>NZ_CADDWI010000001.1 GCF_902809845.1 Chelativorans sp. Marseille-P2723
GGCAGCGGCCACCGCCTCGGGCAATTGGGCGGCGCTGTCGGCGATGCGCATGCCCTTGCCGCCGCCGCCCGCCGACGCCTTGACCAGCACTGGATAGCCGCAGGAATCGGCGGCACGGGCCAGGGTCGCGATATCCTGCTCGCTGCCGTGATAGCCGGGAACGAGGGGCACGCCGGAAGAAGCCATGAGCGCCTTGGCGGCGGATTTGGACCCCATGGCCTCGATGGCCGCGACCGGCGGGCCGATGAAGATCAGGCCCGCCTCGGCGCAGGCTTTGGCGAAATCGACGTTCTCGGACAGGAAGCCATAGCCGGGGTGGATGGCCTCCGCCCCGCTGGCCAGCGCCGCCCCGATGACGCGGTCGATGCGCAGATAGCTGTCGCGGGCGGCCGGAGGGCCGATCAGCACCGCCTCATCGGCCATGGAAACATGGAGGGAATCGCGGTCGGCTTCGGAATAGACGGCGATGGTGCGCAGCCCCATGCGGCGGGCGGTCGCGATGATGCGACAGGCGATCTCGCCGCGATTGGCGATGAGCAGGCTGGAAAAGCGGCACGGGGCGGCATTGGGTGCCTGGGTCATTGCGCATCTCCCCGCGCGGTCCAGTTGGGCGGGCGCCGGGCAAAGAAGGCGGCAAGCCCTTCGGCGGCCTCCTCCCCGGCGCGGATGTTGGCGATGCGGCCAGCGGTGAAATCGGTGAGTTCGTCGGTGATGGGGCGCAGGGCGACGTCGCACACCAATTGCTTGGCGGCCATGCGCGCGCCCGGCGCTGTCTTGTCGAGGGCGGCGAGCAGCGCCTCGACGCGCGATTGCAGCTGGTCGTCGGGCACCACCTCATGCAACAGGCCGATGCGGCGAGCCTCCTCGGCGCCGAAGATCTCGGCGGTCTGGAAATAGCGGCGCGCCACCCGCGCCCCGATGGCGGCGATCACGAAAGGGCTGATCGCAGCGGGGATGAGGCCGAGCCGGACTTCGGAGAGGGCGAATTTCGCCCCTAGTGCGCCGATGGCGATGTCGCAGCAGGCCACCAGTCCTACCCCGCCGCCAAAGGCCGCGCCCTGGACGGCGGCGATGGTGGTTTTCGATGACCCGTCGAGCTTGCGCATGAGGCCGGCCAGGGCGCGCGCGTCGGC
>NZ_CADDWI010000002.1 GCF_902809845.1 Chelativorans sp. Marseille-P2723
GCACACGCCTCCCTCCTGGAACGTGGCACGGGGCGGTGCAGCCGCAGGCACGCCGGCGGGACGGGTGGAGAACGCCAATGCCGCCGCCCGCGTCGAGCCGCGCCGCGAGGGCTACTACAACGCCATCCAGATTTACCCGTGGTCCGAGGGCGCCCTCTATCAGGTCTATGCGGCGCCAGGGCAGATCACCAATATCGCCCTGGAGCCAGGTGAGGGCCTGACTGGCGCCGGGCCGATCGCGGCGGGCGATACCGCACGATGGATCATCGGCGATACCGAGAGCGGAAGCGGTGCGCACCGGCGTGTTCATGTGCTGGTGAAGCCGACGCGGCCGGACATCTCGACGAATCTGGTCATCACTACCGATCGCCGCATCTACATGATCGAGCTTCGCGCCCGCGAAGCGCTCTACATGCCTGCCGTCGCGTGGGCCTATCCCGCGCCACCGGCCGGGCGGCGTCAGACGGTCCCGGCTGCGCCCGTCATCCCGGCCGAGGCGGCGCGAAACTATCGCTACGGCCTGACCGGCGACAGCCCGCCGTGGCGGCCGATCTCGGTCTTTGACGATGGTCGACGCGTCTACGTCGTCTTCCCGCGCGGTATCGTCCAAGGCGAGATGCCGCCGATCTTCGTGCTTGGCTCCGACGGCGAGCCGCAGATTGTCAACAGCCGCATCCACCAAAACATTCTGATCGTCGACCGCCTGTTCGGCGCGGCCGAGCTTCGCCTTGGGAGTGGCGAGCGCCAACAGACAGTCCGGATCGTCCGGATCGAACAGCGGCAGGCCGCCGCCCAGCCGGCCCGCTTGACCGGAGACTCGCCATCATGACCGAGGACAACGCCACCACTACCAGCACGGACGCCGCCGCGCCCATGCGGCTGCGCGCCGATCCGCCCCGTGTCACGCGACTTTCCCGCAAGATGCTCGCCAGCGTCGGCGCCGTTGCGTTGCTCGGCATCGGCGGGGCGCTTGTCTACGCCCTCCAGACCCGAGACATGGGGGCGAGCGGCGAAGAGCTCTATTCGACCGATAACCG
>NZ_CADDWI010000003.1 GCF_902809845.1 Chelativorans sp. Marseille-P2723
TCGGCGGCGAGGCCGTCACCGGCGAGCGCGCCGACCGGATGGCCCGGCGCCAGCTTGCCTTCGTGCCGCAGGGCAAGGCGATTTTCGGGGAAATGAGCGTCGGAGACAATCTGCGCCTCGCCCGCTCAGCCTCGACCGGACAGGGGCTTTCCGAAGAGCGCCTGTTTGAGATCTTCCCCATCCTGAAGGAGAAGCAGGCCGAGTTTGCACGCTCACTCTCGGGCGGGCAGCAACAGATGCTGGCCCTCTCGCTGGCGCTGGCGCGGGGCCCCAAGATCATCCTCCTCGACGAGCCTTCCACGGGGCTTGCGCCGGTGCTGGTGCAGAACGTGTTCGAGATCGTGCGCCAGCTCAATGTCGAACTGCGCACCACTTTCCTCATCATCGACCAGAACGTGGAGATGCTGCTACGGCTGGCCGACCGCACCTATGTGCTCAAGGCCGGTCGCATGGTCTATGACGGACCGTCCTCGGAATTGTCCGGCGCGGCGCTGTGGTCGTATTTCTGAGGCCGGGGGCCGGGAGCCGCTCAGCTTCCGGTCCCGATATCGCTGGAGACCACCCTGGCGCAAGCCATGACCATTTCGGCCAGGGACTGCTCTTGTGCAGGGTCGAAGCGCTGGTCGGGTATGGTGAGACAGATGGCGCCGAGCACCTCGCCGCCGGAACCGAAGACTGGCGCACTGAGGCCAACCGCGCCCCTTATGCGCTGCCCGCGCGTGCGAGCATAGCCGGTGCTGCGGATCGTTTCTAGATTTTTCCGCAATGCGGCGGGATCGGTCAAGGTCTGGTCGCTCACCGCCCAGACGCCGCGATCGATGATCTCGGTGATCTCGTCGTCGGGGAGGAAGGCCATGATGGCCTGGCCGGAGGCGCCGGCAAAGACTGGCTGCCAGCTGTTGAGTTCGATGATGTAGCGCAGGGCGTGCGGGGAATCGAGCGCCTCAACGAACATCATCTGCTTGCGCTCGCTGTCATAAATACACAGCAGCACCGTCTCGCCGCATTTCTCAGCCAGCCGGGCCATATGCGGCAGGGCGATCTTGCTGATGGTGATGCGTGAGGCCGCGATGCGGCTGATGCGGATGAATTCCAGCCCGAGGGAATAGCGCGAGGTGGCCGGATCCTGATGCACGAAGCCCGATGCGACCAGGGCGTTGAGCAGCCGGTGGGCGCTGCTGGGAGAGACGTTGAGGGCGCTGGCCAGTTCCCGGACACCCACATCGGGCGCGTCGTCCTCGACCAGCCATTTGAGCGCCGCCAACGCCTTGGATATCGGATCCCTGTCCCTCTTTATCACAGCAAGCCCCTTCATCTGCGGTGCCAACCGCAGCCATAGCATACATATAACGAACGTATAACGAAACACGTGTTTCAGTGAAATAACCACCGAAATCTGGCATGTCAATCGGCAGATCCACGTGTGTTATTATGGACGACAGAGGGCGTTGACAAGCAAGCGGGTAATACTGTCCAGCGGCATGAATAGAAAAAAAGGCTTGCTTCCGGAGCGCAAGAGTTCCTCGAACCCCTCATAGGTCTGGGCGGGGAAATCGCCGGTCACGGCGATCAGCAGATCATAGGTGACATGGGCAAGGGATGGAGTGATGACAATTGGTTGCCGAAAACAGCACGGTGTAGCCATCGGGCTGCGCCTGAGCCACCGAGGACACGCCGACCTGGCCATTGGCGCCCGGACGGTTCTCCACGATGACCGATTGGCCGAGCGCCCGACCCATGGGCTCGGCAATCAGCGCGCCGTCGCATCGAGCACGCCGCCGGCCGCATAAGGCACGACCAGCGTAATGGTCCGGTTGGGGAAATCCTGCGCATGCGCAAGACCTGCGGTGAAAAATACGGCCGCCGCGACCAGTGCTCTGTGTGCGAGCATCGACAATCTCCTCCCTGGAGTTTCCTTGTACAGATCAATTGTTCTATAAGACGAACAGGCTGTCAACCGTGCTTCGCACGCAAACCGACCCCTTTGCGCCGAATTTCGACGGAGCGGCGGGGCCGGAATGAGAAGAGGAATGGCCGGTCAGGCGTAAGCGCCGGGGCGCAGGGCGCGGTGGACGCGGGACACCGGATTGCGACCGATGGCGGCGGCGACGAATTCGGCAGCATCGAGCAGCTTTTCGAGATCGACGCCGGTTTCGATGCCCATGCCATCGAGCATATAGACCACGTCCTCGGTGGCGACATTGCCGCTGGCGCCGGCGGCATAGGGACAGCCGCCGAGCCCGCCGGTGGCAGCGTCGACCACCCGCACCCCCCTTTGCAGCGAGGCGTAGATATTGGCGAGGGACTGGCCATAGGTATCGTGGAAATGTACCGCGACACGCTCGATGCCGATGGCATCGGCGACCCTATCGACAAGGCGCGCGGCATGGTCGGGTGTGCCGACCCCGATGGTGTCGCTCACCGCGATCTCGTAGCACCCCATATCCCGCAACGCGGTGGTCACCGCGACGACCCGCGCCGGGTCGACCTCTCCCTCATAGGGACAGCCCAGCGCGCAGGAGACATAGCCGCGCAGGCGGATGCCGGACGCGCGCGCCTTGTCGGCCACGGGCCGAAAGCGCTCGATGGATTCGGCGATCGAGCAGTTGATATTCTTTTGCGAAAAGGCTTCCGAGGCGGCGGCGAACACGGCCACCTCCTTGGCGCCGGCGGCGAGCGCCGCATCGAACCCCCGTTCATTGGGCACGAGGACGGGGAAATTCCTGCCCGGCCGCGCGCCGAGGCCGCGCAGCAC
>NZ_CADDWI010000004.1 GCF_902809845.1 Chelativorans sp. Marseille-P2723
GGCCCTTCATCGCGGCCCGCGCTGCCTCGACCGCGCGGTCGATGTCGTCCGCATCGGCCTCGGCCACCTCGGCCCAGACCTCCTCAGTCGACGGATCCAGCGAGGCGATCACCCGCCCGGAGTGCGGCGGCACCCATTCGCCGCCGATGTAGAGATGCGGCCAGCGCCGCGGTTCGACACTCACGATGCAACCCTTTGCGCTGCGGTGGCGCCGCGGTCCAGCAAGGTCACGATTGACTTGAGGTCCGCGGTTTCGGGCAGGGACAGCAGCGCTACGCCAGCCTCGCGCGCGCCCTCGCCCAGCAGCCAGCCGGTGTTGCGGGCGAACTTGTCCAGCACGTCGTCCTGACTCAGCGCCGCCTCGGGACTGCCGGGATGGTAAGGGACGTGGGTGGCGTAGGTCCTGCCGCCCGCATCCACCTCCATCCGCGCCGGGCAGTGCGCGGGATAATCCGACTCCGGGTCCTCGGCCCAGCTGACCTTCAGCGCCAGCGCCGCGATACGGGGATCGGCCATATGAGCCTCGTCGAACGAGTCCAGGCCGATGTCGCCGGTTACAAGGGCATTCGCCACCGTGAACGGAAGGCTGAACCGGGCCTCGTGCCTCAGCTTCGGCGCCTTCTTGCGCTCGGCCGGCTCGGTCACCAGGGTCAACCCCGGCTCGGCCAGCTTGCAGCGGATTGCGGTGATCGCGTCCACCTTGACGCCGTCGGCGGCCATCCTTGCCAGCGTCTGCTTGGCCGCCTCGATGAAGGCGTGCAGCAGCTGACAGCAAGGATACGGTTTGAACGCGGTTTCGGGCAGGTACCAGTGGCTGCCCAGGCCCGACGACGGACGATCCCAGTCCAACGCGCCGGTGATCGGCGTCAGGTGGGTCTGGAAGAAGCCCATCTTTCCCTCGAACACGCTTTCCGGCCCGGTGATGCCGGCCATGGCCATGTCGATGGCGACAATGCCACTGTGTGCGCCCCAGCCGCCGTGGATGATTTTCGAGGTCGAGCCGGTGCGGGTGGATTCCTGGATGCCCGAGGCCATCGTGCCTGCGATGCCGAAGGCCGCGATGATCTCGTCCGGGTTGCATCCGGTCAGCTGGCCGATGGCGGCGACAGAGCCGAAGCCGCCGAGCAGCGAGCTGGTGTGGTATCCGCGTTTCAAGAACCGTTCCTCAGCCACATAGCCCAGCCGGATCATCACTTCGTAGCCCGCTGTGACGGCGGTGATCAGGTCGGCGATGCTGCTCCCATCCCGCTCGGCCACCGCCAGCGCCGCCGGGATGACCGTGGAACCGGGGCGGGCCAAGGATGAGCCATGCTTGTCGTCCATCTCCAGTGCCTGCGCCATCGAGCCGTTCAGCAGCGCCGCCATTTCGGCCCGCGCCTCGGCGTCCAGGCCGAATAGAGTCGCTCCCTTGCCCTTCCACTTCGCCGCCAGCCGTCGCGCCGCCTGCCCGCTCTCCTCGTCCGGCGCGGCGCCGGCGATGCTGAC
>NZ_CADDWI010000005.1 GCF_902809845.1 Chelativorans sp. Marseille-P2723
CCTGCCCGGCCGCGCGCCGAGGCCGCGCAGCACCGCGTCGGTGCCGGCCATTTGCGGCACCCATCTGGGCGAAACGAAACTGCCAGCCTCGATGGTCTCCAGCCCAGCCGCCAGCAGGCGCTCGATAAAGGCGATGCGGGTCTCCGGCGAGAGATGGGCGGCCTCGTTCTGGAGACCGTCGCGTGGGCCAACCTCGACGATGCGGACCGCGCCGGTCATGACGCGTCCGCCTCGAATTCGGCCAGGTTTTCGCCCTCTGCCACCAGATCGCCCACCCGGCAATTGACGGCGACCAGCCGGCCATCGGCAGGCGCGCGCAGGGTGTGTTCCATCTTCATGGCCTCCATGACCAGTACCGGGGCGCCGCGTTCAAGCCGGGTGCCGGGCTCGGCGAGAATCTGCTGAACGATACCCGGCATGGGCGCGCGGAAACTGCCGCCTGGGCCGGACGCCGCCTCCTTCCGGGCCAGAGAATCGACCCAGTGCAGGCGTCGTCGGCCGCGTGGAGTGACGAGTTCGACCACCCGCTCGGACCAGAGTGCACCGATGGCTTCCTTTCGCTCGCCCAGGAAGACGTCGATGCGTCCATCCTCGCATAAGGTCCAGCGCAAGGGCGCGACAGCGCCGTCCCATTCGAACTCCAGCCCCGACCGGGCATAATGCAGGACCACCTGATGGGTTTCCGCCCCGTCCTCGAAATCGAAGCGCCGCCGCCTGGAAGCGCCCAGCGTCCAGCCATCACCCCTGTTCCAAGGCGAGACCGCCTCGGACGCCGCCTCAAGCTTTTCCCGGGCGAGGACGGCGCTGGTCGCGGCGGCAAGATCGGCAACGGCGATGGGGGATTGGGGGGCAAGGAGAGCGGCGAGTTCGCGCTCGATAAAACCGGTATCCATGGCGCCCGACCGCACCTCGGGGCGGCCGACCAGCGCCCGCAAAAAGGCGATGTTGGTCTTGATGCCAGCTACCTGGAAGCCGTCCAGCGCGGCGGCCATGCGGTCGAGGGCCTGACCACGATCGTCGCCGCTGACGATGAGCTTGGCGATCATCGGATCGTAATTGGCGGTGATGGTATCGCCGACGCGGAAGCCGCTGTCGATGCGCAAATCGGGACCCGTTTCGGGTTGCCGCCATTGGCCGATGGTGCCGGTGGCGGGCAGGAAGCCGCTTTGCGGGTCCTCGGCATAGATGCGCACCTCGAAGCTGTGCCCCCGGCGCACGATCTGGTCCTGGCGCAGCGGCAGGGCCTCGCCGAAAGCGACGCGCAGTTGCCATTCCACGAGATCGAGCCCGGTGATCATCTCGGTCACCGGATGCTCGACCTGGAGCCGGGTGTTCATCTCGATGAAATAGAAGCCCTCGTCATTGGCGACGAATTCCACCGTGCCGGCGCCGGTATAGCCCACCGCCCGTCCGGCGGCGCGGGCCGCTTCGCAAATGGCCTCGCGCTGGCTCTCGTCGAGCCGGGAGGATGGGGCCTCCTCGAGTACCTTCTGGTGCCGCCTTTGCAGCGTGCATTCGCGCTCAAACAGGGAGACCACATTGCCGTGGTGATCGCCGAAGATCTGCACCTCGATGTGGCGCGGGCGGGTGATGAACTTCTCGATGAGCACGTGATCGTCGCCGAAGCTGGCGCTGGCCTCGCGCTTGGCAGCGGCCACCGCCTCGGGCAATTGGGCGGCGCTGTCGGCGATGCGC
>NZ_CADDWI010000006.1 GCF_902809845.1 Chelativorans sp. Marseille-P2723
CGTCGGCGCGATTGGCGGCCCGGTCGGCCGTGGCGGCGCGCTTCATCCAGTCGAGGTCGGCTCCAGCGCTGAAGCTGGGGCCAGCGGCGGCCAGCACCAGGGTGCGGATCGCAGGGTCGGCCTCCACCCGGTCAAGCATGCCGGTGAGGTTGGCGATCAGGTGCTCGTCGAAGGCATTGTGCTTGTCGGGGCGATTGAGGACGATCCACGCCACGCCGGGTTGGCGATATTCCAGCAGCAGGTCTGTCATGGTTACATCCTGAACACGCCGAACCGGGTCGGCTCGATGGGGACATTGGTGCCGGCGGCCAGGGCGAGGCCGAGAACGCGGCGCGTATCGGCCGGGTCGATGATGCCATCGTCCCAGAGGCGCGCGGTGGCGTAATAGGGGTTGCCCTGGGTCTCGTACTGCTCGCGGATCGGGGCCTTGAAGGCCTCCTCCTCTTCCGCCGACCAGGTGCGGCCCGCTTTCTCCAGCCCCTCGCGCCGCAGGATGCCGAGCACGGAGGCTGCGGTTTCCCCGCCCATCACCGCGATGCGGGCATTGGGCCACATCCACATGAAGCGGGGGGAATAGGCGCGGCCGCACATGCCGTAATTTCCGGCGCCATAGCTGCCGCCAATCACCACGGTGTATTTGGGCACGCTGGTGGTCGCCACTGCCGTCACCAGCTTGGCGCCGTCCTTGGCGATGCCGCCGGCCTCGTATTTGCGCCCGACCATGAAGCCGGTGATGTTTTGCAGGAAAACCAGCGGAATGTTGCGCTGGCTGCACAGCTCGATGAAATGGGCCCCCTTCTGGGCGCTTTCGCTGAACAGCACGCCGTTATTGGCGATGATGCCGACCGGGTGACCCCAGATATGGGCGGTGCCACAGACGAGAGTGGTGCCGAACAGGGCCTTGAACTCCTCGAACTCTGACCCGTCGACGATGCGGGCGATGACGTCATGGACATCATAGGGGGTGCGCAGGTCGGACGGGATGATGCCGTACAACTCCTCCTCAGGGTAGAGAGGCGCGCGCGGCTGGACGATGTTGCGCGGCGAGGGCGCTGGCAGATTGGCGGCGGCGATGATGTCGCGGGCGATTCCGATCGCATGATGGTCGTCATGGGCGTAGTGATCGGTCACCCCGGACTGGCGGCTGTGCACCTCGGCGCCCCCCAGATCCTCGGCGGTGACGATTTCCCCGGTGGCCGCCTTCACCAGCGGGGGACCGCCGAGGAAGATGGTGCCCTGATTGCGCACGATGATGCTTTCGTCGCACATGGCCGGGACATAGGCGCCGCCCGCCGTGCAGGAACCCATGACGATGGCGATCTGGGGGATACCGGCCGCCGACATGCGCGCCTGATTGTAGAAGATGCGCCCGAAATTGCGTTCGTCGGGGAAGATCTCGTCCTGCTGCGGCAGGAAGGCGCCGCCCGAATCGACCATGTAGATGCAAGGCAGACGGTTGTCGAATGCAATGTCCTGGGCCCGCAAATGCTTCTTGACGGTCATCGGGTGATAGGTGCCGCCCTTGATAGTGGCGTCATTGGCAACGACCATGCAATCGCGGCCACGTACCCGGCCCACCCCGGCGATGATGCCGGCTGAATGGACTTCTCCCCCATAAAGCCCATGCGCGGCAAGCGGCGCGATCTCGAGGAAGGCAGTACCCGGATCGAGCAGCAGATCGATGCGCTCGCGCGCCAACAGCTTGCCGCGGGCGGCATGGCGGGCCCGCGCCTCGGC
>NZ_CADDWI010000007.1 GCF_902809845.1 Chelativorans sp. Marseille-P2723
GCTCGCCGGTGACGGCCTCGCCGCCGAGCCGCACCGTGCCGCTTTCGGCAGCCTCGAGGCCGCAGATGGCGCGGAACAGCGTCGTCTTGCCCGCCCCGTTATGGCCGACCAGACCAACGATCTCGCCCTCAGAGATTTTGATATCGACGTCCTCGAACGCCGTCACGGCGCCGAAGCGCACGGTGAGCTTGTCGACCTCAAGCATGGCCAGCCCCAAAATAGATTTTCGTCAGTTGCGGATCGGCTTCGATTTCGGCCGGGGTGCCCGAAGCGCGCACCCGCCCTTCGGCAAGGAAGAACACCGTCTCGCAGGCGCCGCGCACCACGTCGAGATTGTGCTCGACCAGGATGATGGTATGGCCCTGCTCGCGCAGCCCGATGATCTGCTGCAATACCTTTTCGCGCGAGGTGGGGTCGATGCCCCCGGTCGGCTCGTCGAGCATCAGGATGCGCGCACCCGAGGCCAACAGGCACGCCAGCATGACCGATCGCTGGTCGCCATAGGACAATTCGCTCGCCTTGCGGTCCCCCAGATGCGCGACGCCGACCTTTTCGAGAAAGCCATCAGCCTCCGCCCGCATCGCCGCCTTCTTCCTGCCCGTGCTCATGAGTGCCGGGATGAGGTGGTGCGACACTGCGGGGAGGGCGACCATTACGTTCTCGCGGGCCGTCAGCGCATGAAACAGGCGCATGCGCTGGAAGCCCCGGGCGATGCCCATCCGCGCCACCTTGTGCGGCTGCAGCCCGGTGATGTCCTGCCCGTTGACCAGCACGGTGCCGGCGGTGGGCTTGATAAGGCCGGTGATCATGTTGAAGACCGTGGTCTTGCCCGCCCCATTGGGTCCGATGAGCCCGGTGATGCGCCCTTCCTGAAAGGAACAGGTCACCCCGGCCACCGCCTTCTTGCCACCGAAGGATTTTTCCAGGTTCTTGAGTTCGATCATGTCAGCGCGCCCTCACAAGGCCGGTCGGCCGCAGGAAGCAGAAGCCGATGATGATGAGCCCGTAAAAAATCTGCCGCAAATTGCCCAGCACCTCACTGGGGAAGGGAAAGAAGCGGAGCAATTCGGGCAGGATGATGAGCAGGGCGGCGCCCGCCACCGGCCCCCACAGCGTTCCCATCCCCCCGATGAGCACCATGGAAAGGATCAGCACCGAGGCATGCACGTCGAAGGTGAGGGGATCGATGAAGGTGTAGTAGGAGCCGTAGAGCGCTCCCGCCAGTCCCGCCACGCAGCCGGCAATCACGAAGATCTTCACCTTGGCGGCGATGACATCCTTGCCCAGCGTCTGCGGGACGATCTCGTCCTCGCGGATCGCCTTGAGCAGCAGGCCGAACGGCGAGCGCACCAGCACCGACAGCGCGATGAAGATCAGTATGGCGATCAGCGTATAGGCGATGAGAAAATCCAGCGGCTGCGTCAGCGTGAAGCCGAAGATGCTTGGCTGAGGAATGCGATGCAGGCCCGCGCTCCCGCCGGTGATGCCGTCGAGATTGACCAGCAGGCTATAGAATACCTCCTGGATGGCAAAGGACGCCAGCACCAGATAGTCGCCGCTCACCCTCAGTGAAGGCAGGCTGATCGCCGCACTGACTAGCGCTGAGGCGACCAGTGCCACCCCGACCGCCGGCAGGAAACCCCAGCCGAAGGCCTGCATGGTGAGGGCTGCCCCATAGGCGCCGACGCCGAAGATCGCCGCATGGGAGATGGTGAACAGGCCCGTATAGCCAAGGAGAAGATCCAGGCTCATCGCCAATATGGCAAAGAGCGAGACCGTGACCAGAATTCCGATGATGTATGTTGCCATTACATGCTCGATTGTATCAGTCGACGTCCAAGCAGGCCGGTGGGGCGAACGAGGATGATTGCGAGAAAAAGCGAATAGGTGAACGCGGCTTGCCAGCTGCTGGGAATGAAATACAGCGCGACGTTCTCGACGAACCCGATAAGAAAGCCGCCGATGGCCGCGCCCAGCATGCTGTTGATGCCGCCTAGGAACAGCGACATTGCGCCGATCAGCACCACGGGCAGGCCGATATAGGGCGATACCCCGGTTCCCGACAAAAGCAGCATCACCGCCGCGATGGGCAGGATGGCCGAGCCGAAAGCAACGCAGGCCATGCGGATCGGGCCCGTGGCGATGCCCTGGAGCTGCATCAACTCCTCATCGCCGATCAGGGCCTGCACCTTGCGCCCGAAATCGGTGCGGTAGAGTACGAACAGCGCCAGCCCCACCACCGCCACGGCGATGATCGGGGCGAGGATCTGGGCACGCGAGATCACGACGCCCCCGACGATAATCGGTCCGCCCACATCAACCAGCAGGGTTTTCTGCGAGGGCCCGAACAGGATCGAGAGCAGGTTTTCCCCCACGATCGTCACCCCCAGCGAGGCCATGACGATCACCAGCATGCTGGCCCCGCGCCGGCGCAGCGGGCCGTATATGCCGGCCTGGCAGCCCAGCCCCCCGAGCGTGGCGAAGACCACGCCGGCGAGGATGGCGGGAAGGAGACCTATCGTTGTCGCCAGAGCGACAACGATAAGCGCCGAGCCTGAATAGACAGCTCCCTGCGCGAAATGCCAAACCTTGGTGGTTGCGAAAATCAGCGCAAACGAAAGCCCGAACAGGGCGAAGATCGACCCCGCATAGACCCCGTTGACGGCGAGCTGAAGAAACAGGTTCATTGACGGTCGCTCCTATTGGGATGCGCCGACGCGGTCGACCAGCACGAAGGCGCCGTCGCGGACACCCTTGATGATCACCGATTTGGACACAGTGCCATCGTCGCGGAACACCACGTCGCCGGTAATGCCCGGGAAGTCACGCCGGTCCATGATCGCGGCGCGCAGCGGCTCGCCGGCCCCCCCCGCCTCATCGAGCGCGGCAGCAACGATCATCATCGCGTCATAGGCGTAGCCGATGAACGGGCTGGTGAAATCCTCGCCATATCGGGTCTGGTAGCGCTGGGCCACGGTCGCGATAGCCGGGTCTTCGCTCGCGGGATCGAAATCGGTCTGGGTATACAGCAGGCCCTCGGCCGCCGCGCCCGCCGCGTCGAGGAAGAGCTGGCTCTCCATGCCGCCATAGGTGAGAATCTGCACATTGGGCATCAGCGCCTTGATCTGGCGCGTGGCCGCTGCCGCCACGTCGACGTCGCCCACCAGATAGACGAAGTCGGGCTGGGCCGCCGCGATCTTGGCCACTTGCGGCCCGTAATTGGTGTCGCTGGCCCGGAATGATTCGATCGCCGCCATCTCGCCGCCGAGCTGGGTGAACTGGCGTTCGAACTCGACGACATTGGTCTGCCCGATATCGTTGGAGATATAGAGCGCCGCGCCACGGTCGAAATCGAGGGTGTCATAGGCATAGTTGGCCATCACCGCGATGTCGAAATCGGCGAGCTGGATGACGCTGAAGGTGAATTTGCCGATTCCCGCCATGGCCGGGCTCTGGGCGCCTACATTCATCATCACCAGCTCGCGCTGGTCGGCCAGGGGCGCGATGGTGGGCAGCACGGCGCTGCCCGAGGTGATCAGCACGTCGATGCCGTCCACCGTGGTCAGCTTGTTGAAGCCTTCGAGGCCCTTCTGCGCCTTATATTCGCTGTCTTCGGAGAACATCGTGAAGCGCTGGAAGCCGGCGGCCTCGTTCAACTCCTCGATGGCGATTTCGACGCCGCGATTGGTCCAGTTGCCGATCTGGCCGCTGGCGCCCGAGGTGCCGACCAGCACGCCGACGCGTACCGGATCCTGCTGTGCAAATGCGTTGTTGCCAATGCCGAGCAATGCGGCAAAGGCTGTCGCGATAAGAAGATTACGACGATGGACCATCCTGTGGGTCTCCTCCCAATCGGTTGCGGCCACGTTCTCTTAAAAAGAACGACCGTTTCTTATAAATCGCATGCGTTGGTTCCTATGTCAACCGAACCTGCCGGGGTTGACACCGAACTTTCATTGGTTCCTATGTCAACCGAACCTGCCGGGGTTGACACCGAACTTTCATACGCAATACACAGAAGGAAACATATGATCTGTTTTACGAAACAGCAAAAAAAGATCTGGGATGGGTTTTATGAACGATATTAATCTTCTGATCGGCGGAACATGGAAGCCGGCGTCCGATGGCGGCCGACGCGATGTGATCAACCCGGCCAATGGCGAGGTTGTCGGCCAACTGGCGGTGGCGACCGATGCCGATCTCGACGCGGCAGCTCAGGCCGCTGCCGCTGCCTTCGCAGGCTGGAAGAATACGCCCCCCATCGAACGCGGCGCCATCCTGCGCCGAGCCGCCACCCTGATGCGGCAGCGGGCCGACGAGTTTGCGCCCATCATCACCCGCGAAAACGGCAAGACTATCGCCGAATCCATGGCCGAAGTGTCTTGGGCCGCTGATTTCTACGAGTGGTTTGCCGAGGAGGCGCGGCGCATTTATGGCCGGACCGTTCCGGCCCGCATGGCTGGCGTGCGCCAGTTTACCAATCTCGAGCCGGTCGGGCCGGTCCTGGCGCTGAGCCCCTGGAACTGGCCGCTGGTCCCCTTGTCGCGCAAACTTTCCGCCGCGTTGGCCGCTGGCTGCACGGTGATCGCCAAGCCAGCCGAGGAAACCCCTTCGGCGGTCGCGTTGCTCGCAAGGATCTTCGCCGAGGCGGGGCTGCCGGACGGCGTCCTCAACGTGGTCTATGGCGACCCGGCCCATATTTCGAGCCGGCTGATCGCCGCGCCCGAAGTGCGCAAGATTTCCTTTACCGGCTCCGTGCCGGTCGGGCGGCTCCTTGCCCGACAGGCCGCCGATCATTTGAAGCCCATCACCCTCGAACTCGGCGGCCACGCCCCCGTCATCGTCTTCGACGATGTCGACGTCGACGCCGTGGTCAGCAAAATCGTCCCCATCAAGTTCCGCACGGCGGGGCAGGTCTGTTCCTCACCCACCCGCTTTTACGTGCATGAGAAGATCGCCGCCCAGTTCACCGAAAAGCTGGCCCGCGCAGCCTCCGACCTCAAGGTCGGCGATGGCGCCGCCGCCGGCACCGAAATGGGTCCGCTGATCAGCGCCCGCCGTGTCGATGCCGTCGCCGATCTGGTTTCCGACGCCGTCTCCCGGGGTGCGACGCTGACCAGCGGCGGCCAGCGCCCGGAGGGCAAGGGATTCTATTACCCGCCCACCATCCTGGCCGGGGTGAAGGACGACGCCCGCATCATGTCTGAAGAGCCGTTCGGGCCCGTGGTCCCCGTCACCACCTTCGCGGACTATGACGAGGTGATCGCCCGGGCCAATTCGACGCCCTACGCCCTTGCCGCCTATGTGTTCACCCAGTCGCTGGAATTGGCTCACAAGGTCGGCGCCGATCTCAATTGCGGCAATCTGGGCGTCAACACCTTTGCCGTCTCGCTGGCCGAGGGGCCCTTTGGCGGCAACCACGACTCCGGCTATGGCAGGGAGGGCGGCACCGAAGGCATCCAGTCCTACCTGACCACGAAATTCGTGGCGGAGTCGGCCAGATAATTACCGAGGGCTGGGGCGGGTATCCGCCCCTCGTCCCTTGCAGATGAACCAGAAGGGTTTCCCCCGATGCGTGTCAACATTTCCGATTTGGCCACCCGGGTTCAGTTCAGTGTAGCATAGCAGGCTGCCGATCCGTCTCCGCTTTGAGAGAATATCGAGCTATTCATCGAGTGAAACCACGCGCCAATGGCGTCCTGTGCGGGACGGGGCGCGGACCCAAAGGTCAGCGAGAAAGTCGGGCCGTCCGTTGAGGGCTGCGCGCAGTTGTTCATGTCGAGCCCGTGCAGCATCGCTTCGCGCGAACCGAACGCGACATACGTGCGGAGGCGTGCGAAAAAATGTTTTGGGCCACCGTATAGCCGCAGCGCAAAAGCCATGCGCTTTGATGTGGCCGCCGTACGCGAGCCTCTCTGGCCTGATTTATGATTCCGGCGCGTCGCGGCAGAGGGGTGGCGATTTGCCAAGCTTCTGGTGTCGAAGCACGACCTGAAGGGAACGCATTCTTTAGTAATACAAATCATCACTTTGGATTGGAGACAGTTGTCATTCAGACCCTTTCGCTCCGCCACTATCAGATTGCAAACTCTCAACAGCCCGAATTGAGCGTCGAATTCCGTTTGATTCAAAGGGTACCGGTTCTGGCCGAACCTTAGAGACTGGTGTAAGGCCGATTCCGGTCTCTGGGAAAGCTTTGGTCTCAACCCGGCATGGACGCGGGTGCCGGACGAGACTGGTGAAGCTCTTGCTGCCGGCTTGATTGTTCGGATGGTCCGCAAGCAGCCGGTCTTGGGGATTCCGTCAGACGTCCTATCAGGTGGCCTCGTGCTGACATTAAACATGTGGCGCCCCGACGGCGCTATGCGATCGGCAAACGTTTGGCGCAAGGCAAAGGCATTTTTATGTTATGCTATAACTGTGCTCTACCCATCAACTGAGCATAGAGCGCGCGAGTATGCGCTGAGCCGACGACGCCGAATTCCTCCATCAGATTGCGCTCATATCGCTGAAATATCTGTTGCAGACGTGCAAAGTCGCGTTGTTTTGCAGCTTCCATCATAAGGAGACGGAATGCCTGCTCGTTGCTGGCATCTATCGTCAGTAGCTTATGCGCGCATGAGGTTCGCAATGCAGGCGAAACCTCGATCGCCCCGACAAGTGCGAGCTCAAGCTTTTCGATAACCGATTCACGGAGCTGGGCACGCCGTTCCGCCAGCCAGTCCTCGAATGGCTCGCTCGACTCGGCAATATCCGCCAGCAAATCGCCCCCATAATATTCACACAAAAGGGAAATGTCAGCGGGTTCATTGCCTTTCAACGCCTTGATGACGGTGGCGAGATCCCAATTCAATCGCGATGGATCGACATGCACCAGGCTGAAGTTCGCCTCGATCAGGCGAAAATCGTGCTCGTCCTGGAAGCGGCGAATACGAACCAGATTTTGACGAAGGTTAGCAGCAGCCTGTTTATGATCGGCCTGAGGCCAGAATATCCAATCAAGCTTCTGGCGGGAAACTGTATGGGTCCTACTCGATAGATACAGGTAGCAGGCAATGCGGAAAATGTTGGAAGGAATCGATGACAACAACCTTCCATCAGTCTTTACGCTGCATACTCCCAGGGTGTTTAGCGTAACGCGATAAGGCTGTCCCGCTTTCTGCGTTTGTGCCATGTTGGTCACCGCTGATGATCAAGAATTTCTTGTCAAGCATCAGTAAGCTGACCATCATACATTATCCACATGAAATGGCAAAGTATAAATAAAAAATAAAGATCCTGCAATCTGTCTATTAAATATCCACGGTTAGTATTGGATTTTATTGCATCGTATAAAAGAGAATATAATTCGGTTAATATCGATAATCTCGTTTATAGTATTTGCAATATTCTTCATCTCGTCCTCATCGATCGGCTGAATCTTCCCGTATCTGAGGGTATTCCCGTGATCTGCGATGCGGAGAAGCTGTGTCGACTCGATGTCGCCATGCTCATCGAAGGAGTAGATGCAATGGTTGTAATTGTTGCGGATACGCGCTGCGGACTTCATGCGTTTGACAAGCGGGGAAAGCTGCGCGCCGATGGCTTCATCGACCGTCTCAAGCCGCAAGAGTCGATCGATCAGGTCAAGCCGGGCTCGTGACGTATTCAACGTCAGGAAGGTGACGATCGCAACCTCCTTGCTCGTGCCCATAATGAAGGACAGCAGATAGATCAGCAGGCTTTCCGTGTTCGTCCAGGCGTAGTTCAGCTTGCCAATCAATAACAGGAGCTCTTCGTTGCGCATGGCGGAGCCGTCAGGAGTTTGGTCGGATAACACCAAAACCGCCGGATCCTGCGGGTCGTTTGGCAGGCGAAGCAGGTCTTTGGACGAATTTTCGCCGATAGGCAGCGGCGGCTTGGGTCCGGTTGGTAACCTGAAGCTTGGATAGCAGATTGTGAACATGCACTTTTACCGTGTGCACAGAAAGCGACATCCTGTGCGCGATGAGCTTGTTCTGGTAACCTTCTGCGATCAACTCCAGGATCTGGCTTTCGCGTGCCGTAAGGCAAGGTAGAGCCGGAATCTCGTTGTTGGCAGCCTTGGGCTCAAAAGAGGGACTTCTCATCGTTGTCCCGGTACCCTGCCGGAGGCTTTGGGCGGGATAATATTCTCCGCCGCTCATAAGTAGAGAGAGGGCTGCAAGCCATACATCCAGCTTGAGCGCCCATGGTAGAATTCCCTGAACCTTTCCGGCAGCGAAAAGCATGTCGCATTGGTCGGCTTGCTCACTGTTCTCATCGAGAAGCAGAGCAATGGCCGTGTTAGGATAATGCGCGCGACAGGCGGCGGTCAGACCGCTCATCTCTTTGCTGCAATTTGCATCTATCAGGGCGAGTTGCGGATCATGATCAAGGTCGGGGAGAGCCCCGTCTGCCTCTGTCACATACACCTGGGATCCGCGCAGACGGTCCTGCATTGTACGTGCGAGGCATTGAAACAATGCTCCGGCATGGGCAACAACGAAGACGATCCTCATCGTGTCAAAATCAAGCGACGCCGTACCGTACACTGCTTTGCTGCTTGTCATGACGCCCTCTCCGGCACACCCTATCCTTAACTGCTTATGGTTAACAGACGTAAATGTTAGTAAAAGCTAACAGGCGATGCGTGACTCGAACGTGACATATGAAGGTTAGCTCGATGAGCTGAGCTCGCGCTAGCCCTTTCATAGGCGAAAAGCGTTACTCGCCATCCAACGAATGTGCGCTGGCAAGTTCGAAACTGATACACCCGCCGGGAATAGGCCATCGAATGATGTAATAACGATTTAGCTCTTTGGATCGAAATAGATAAAAAGAGCGTCCAGCGTCCCCTTCATAGTCAATTTTACTTAAGCTTGATTGCTGTCTTACAAATCCACAAGCGATCAGTGATGGTTTTCGCGCGTGGCCAGAACCACTCGGGCTCTGGTCAGAACGCAAAGGTGGGACGAGCCGATAGCCCCGTTTGAAATGAAGAGGGGTGGGTCCTTCCGCCGCGAACTCTCCATTCAAGGAGCAGTAAGATGGCCATTAACAACAACTCCGTTAATGAAAGCCTGCTTGTCGGACTGGACAACGTTGCCAGTACTAACAGCAATCAGAACAACGACAACAGCAATCAGGGTAACGATTATCGGGATCAGTCTACCAATCTGGGTCTTGGACTGACTGACTCTCTCAATGACAACTCGAACCAGGATAACGATTACTCGACCAATACCGATGTGGGGATCGGGATAGAGGATTCGTTGAACGATAATTCGGATAATTCCGACAACTCGAACCAGGACAACGATTATTCCACTAATACCGAGGTCGAGATTGGAATAGAGGATTCATTGAACGACAGTTCGACCAACAATTCAAACAACGACAATTCGAACCGGTCGCAGACTGACTCGAATAATGACAACTCCGACCGCTCGCAGACAAACTCGCATAACGACAATTCTGACAATTCTACCAACGCTTCGCATAACGATGCGTCGACGACCGTCGACGTTGCTCTGGACGTGGCAATTGAGGATGCCTTCAACGACGAGTCGATCGCCAACTCATACAACGATAACAGCACGGATGACAGCACGGCCTTCGGCAATATCAGCCTCAACTTCGAAAACATCTTCGATGGTGCGTTCGGTGATGGCAATGGAAATACGGCCTTTGCCGTAAGCCAGGTTGCCGACATCGTCGATCAGGATACGCTGTCCGGCTTTGCTCAGCACAACAATGGAACGTTTAATGCTCAGGCCTATGCCGATGATGCGAGCATCGGAGGAAGCTGGGACTATATCGGTTCGGACAACGGAAATGGTGACAATGGCGTGACCGACGTCACGACGATCGCCGATGCGCGCGCTTCAGCCAGTGGTACCGCGTTCAACATGGAAGTCGTGATGGGCGCCAATCTGCAGCAGAACGCGTTCTCTGCCAATGTAGTCGGTGGCGATATGGTCAGCGAGACCAACTCCGGCGACAGCTTCTAGGCTTTTCTGATCTCAAGCCCGGCCTGCGCGGAAACGCGCAGGCCTTTGGCTCCCATTGAGGGCATTCCCGTTCTCGCTTGAAGTGGAGATCAATCCGTGTTCATTCCAAATGACGGGAACACCGAGATCATTGCGCACTTCATCGGCTATTTTCAGATATGCATCGAAGAAGTCCGTTACCGGCCCGATTTCGACCCGTTTGCTAATATCGCCACGCAATCGCCTGAACCCGGAACACTGGATGCGCGCAGCTTTCAGTTTCGGGAATCATTTGAACTGAGCATCTCCTCGCCGAAATTGAGTTATGTTCCGTCTGGCTACACGATCGTTACAGGGCAGGTGGAGCATTCCGTTTCCTTCGACCAACTTTCGGTAAGCATCCCTCGCCACGAACTGCCCGCCCGACCGTCCCAAACGCAGCCCGATAGCGGCCCAACCTTGATGCAGCAAGAGCTCATCATAATGCCCGAGCCGGGCTCGACTATTCTTATTGCCTCCCAGTACAAATATCTGTCGGATGACGATGTGCTCGTGGTCGGAGACATCGATTTCATAGGCGAACTCCGTACCGAGGCCCACGCCGAGCTCGAAGCTCTTTCCCATCACGCACTCAGCGTCTCGTCGGGTCTAGCGGAACTGGCCGATCTGCGATCGGTCGCGCAGGTGGTCGAACTTGTCGATCAGGCGCCATCCCTGGTGCAAAAGCTTTCTGCGGAAGACTTTCAAGGCTTCGACAAGTTCGAAGTAAAACTCGGTGACACACTCGACGGCTTCTACAGCAACGGCGTCAGTGTCGAAAAGCAAGTAACAATGGCGGACAGTTTGCCGCTCGTCCAAGATCTGCCTGATATGAAGGAGGCAGATCAAGGCGACTTTGCCTCGATTTTCATCGACGCCGCCGAAGCACCGACCACGATGAGTATATCAAGCGGCGGAAACATCTCCTGGAACGATACGACCATCGTCAGCGCCGGACTGGCGCCTGCCGTATTTTCAGTGGCTGGCGATTATCACCGCTTCGACGCGATATATCAGACCAATGTCCTGCGCGATATTGATACTGTTGACGACAACTGGCCCGCTCAGAATCTGACAATGGGCGGCAACACGCTGCAAAACAGCGCAGGCTTCGTCAATCAGGATTACGCCAGCTATAGCGGCACCGAGAGCCCGGCGAACGGCATGCCAGAAAATTGGAGCGTGACCAGCATCAATGGGGACATGATCTTTCTCGATTGGGTGCAGCAATACAATTTCACGCTCGATAACGACACCCAGATACTGACCGCGATGGGGACAAACACCTTCATATCGACGGGGCTGAACATCGGGTTCAACGATCTCTCCTTCGCCAATCTGGGGCAGTACTTCGACCTCGTACTCATTGGCGGCTCACTCTATGACGGAAACTTCATCGTACAAACCAATGTGCTGCTCGACAGCGACAATCTTTCCGTTCTGGATAATTCGAGCGCCTATCTGGGTGACGCCGCGACTGGTGAAAACTTACTATGGAACCAGGCTACGATCCAAAACATCGGTACCACGAACTGGCAGCAGGGTTTGCCCGGCCATTATCAGAGCGCGCTGGATAATCTCGCCCAGGGCAACAAGGCGATGCCATCGGGCTTTACCAACGACAGCGTGCTGGACGGCCTCGGCAATCTTAAGGTTCTCTACATCTCCGGAAACGTCTACGACATTCATTACATTGACCAGATCAATATTGTCGGCGACGCGGATGATCTTGCGATCTATGAGGCGAGCCTTCTGGAAGCCCAGGAAAGCGTCTGGAAAGTATCTACTGGCCACAACATGCTCGCCAACAAGGCAACGATCCTGGACTATGACAGCCTGGGCGAGGTCGCCTATGTTGGCGGCCAGATCTATAGCGATGCCGTGCTCGTGCAGGCGGATTTACTGGAAGGTCTGGACGACCGAACGACCACCCGCGGCGATGAAATTGCCAATGAGGTTCTCGCCTTCCTGGATGACCACACTGACCTGTCCCCGCGGCTGGAAAGCCATCCAGCGATCAAGAGCATGGCCGACTACGGCATAAGCTCGGACATGTTCCAATCAATGTTTGCTTAAGGCGCAAGATCATGTTGACGAAGGGTTCGCAAAACAAGCCGTTCGGCGAGCCTCCGCAGGCTGGCCGGCCGAACGAAGTACAAGGCGGTGCCGACAAATGCCTTGCCGATATCGATGCCGCTGTGCGCGACCTAAAAACCCTTGCAGCGTATGAAGGTTTAACGCCCAAGGGACTGGCCAATACCAACGGCCAGGCAAGCCCTGCCGGCGCGCGGGAAACGAGTGGCCGCTCCACAACGCCTTCAGCCCAATCTCGCGCGCGGTTGGAAAATTCTTTTCAGCCGCAGCCGATAACTGCCGAGCCACGCTCGCCGGTCGCCGAGCCGCAGGCGCGCGAAGAAAGCGCTCCACCCCGTTCGCGCACGGAGGTGAAGATCGGGCCTGTCATCGAGGGGGATACCGGACTGCTTGCACCGCATAAGAAGGCGGACAGCAGCGGAGGCGGTTCTGGAGCCAAGAGCAGTCCGCCCAATGGCGGCGGGGGAGGGGGCGGCGCACCCGTACCGGGGAGCTTTCCCAAGCGTGTGGAAATGCCCGATTTTGCGGTGGCATTCAAAAATGGCCTTGACGCCGTGCGCAAAAATATCGCGATCGTCATGGTCTTCACGATAATGACCAACATTCTAGTGCTGGCGATACCGATTTATCTGTTCCAGATCGCGGATCGCGTGCTGACAAGCCGGTCGGTTGACACGCTGGTGATGCTCACGGTGGTCGTTGCGGCGGCGGTCATATTGCAAATGGCGTTCGATGCGATACGGCGTTTCATCCTGATGCGCACGGCGGTTGAAATAGGAGCGCAGCTTGGGGCGCCGGTGCTGGCCGCTGCCGCCCGCTCATCCCTAAACGGCTCAGCACGCGATTATCACGTGCTCGGCGATCTTCAGCAGATCCGCTCCTTCATCACGTCGGGCACACTCCTTTCAATTCTCGACGTACCGATCGCTCCGCTTTTCGTGCTTGTGGTGTTCCTGATTCATCCCCATCTCGGCTCGATTGTCGTTGGCGCATCCTTGCTATTGATCTTCACGGCCTACGTGAACCAGCGTATGACGGCGCAACATTTCAGCGATGCAAACGGCTTTAACAGCCGCGCAACGCTGCATGTCGACTCCATGTCGCGCAATTCGCAAATCATCAATGCAATGGCCATGATACCCGAAGCGGTTCGTATGTGGGGCCGCGACACTGCATTGGCGCTGCGTTCCCAGGTGCGCGCTCAGGACCGCAACATCGTGATCAGCAGCGCATCCAAATCGCTGCGGCTCTTAACGCAGGTCGCAATGCTGGGGTGGGGCGCCTTTCTGGCGATTAAGGGCGAGATGACGGGCGGTATGGTGATTGCCGCTTCGATCATCGCCAGCCGTGCTTTGACGCCTATAGAGGGTGCCATTGAGGGCTGGAGTGGCTTTACGCAATATCTAGCTTCCTTCCAGCGCGTGCGCGCACTCTTGCAGACCTCGCCACTGAACTTCCAGCGGCTGCTTCTGCCTACGCCTCAAGGCAGGCTCGATGTCGACCGTATCCTTTACGTGCCGCCACCGACCAAAAAGGTCATCCTCAACGGTATTTCGTTCTCCCTGTTGCCAGGTGAAACGCTCGCCGTGATCGGCAATTCGGGCTCCGGCAAGACCACGCTCGGCAAGATGCTTGTTGGATCGATCTTGCCTACTTCCGGTAATGTCCGGCTCGACCTGATGGATCTGCGCAATTGGGACCAGCGGCAGTTTGGCGAGAATATTGGCTACCTGCCTCAGGACGTGCAACTCTTTCCCGGATCCATAAAAGCAAACATCGCCCGCATGCGTGACGATGCCACCGACCAGCAGATATTCGATGCTGCCATTCTGGCCGACGTGCACGAACTGATCGCTTCTTTCCCGCAAGGCTACGAGACCTTTGTGGCCGCTGATGGCGCGCCGCTTTCAGGCGGGCAGAAGCAGCGTATTGCGCTAGCCCGTGCGTTTTTCGGCAGTCCGCGGCTGGTGGTACTTGATGAGCCGAACTCGAATCTCGATTCGCCTGGCGAAATAGCGCTCGCCAAGGCTTTGCTGCACGCACGCAAGCAAAAAATAACGGTTGTCACGATCACCCAGCGCACCGCGCTGCTCAACCACGTTGACAAGATTCTGGTGCTGAACAACGGATCGGTGGCGATGTTCGGCTCCCGCAACGAGATCCTCAAGACGCTGGCGAATAAAAGCCGCAACACCGGCTTGGGCGGAATGATCGATAATTCGGGAACCGGGCCATGAAAACCGATGTGACCGGGTATAATCCGCTGAACGAATGGTATGCCAACGTTCCCCGCTCCATCCGAGCCCAAACCATAGGCGGACTGACCTTGATGTTCGTCGTATGTGGTGGTTTCGGCGCATGGGCCGGCCTTGCGCCACTGGCATCAGCGGTCATCGCGCCTGGCAGCTTTGTTGCCACGGGCAAGAACAAGATTGTGCAGCATCTGGAAGGCGGCCTGATACGGGAAATCCTCGTGCAGGAGGGCGATCATGTGAAAGAGGGCCAGGACTTGATCCAGCTCGACAAGACCGCAGCTCTCGCCAACGCGCGCCAGCTCCATTTACGCACGCTGAGACTGGAGGCAACTCTGGTCCGGCTGCAAGCGGAATCGCGTGGAGAAAGCGAATTCATGGCGCCGGCATCGATCGCGGGTAAGCTCGACGACGCGGAGATCGCCGCGATCATGGACAGCCAGAAGAAAATTTTCGATTCAACGCGCCTTAAGATCGAGAACCAGCTTGGTTTGCTGCGCGAGAACATTTCCGCGCTCAACCATCAGCTTGATGGCATAGAAGGCCATGCCGACTCCTTGCGCCGGCAGCGCGCGATCCTGCAAAGTGAGTTGGACGTCAAGACCGAGCTGCTGGAAAGGAGCATTGTCACCCGCTCGACCGTCAACATGCTGGAGCGTGCAGTGGCGGACGCCGATGGCGCTATCATTCGCCTTGAAGCGGAAGCTCGCATGGTCATGACGCAGATAGCGAAATACAAGATGGAGATGATCCAGGTCGTAGATACTGCAAAGAATGTGGCCTTTGATGAAATTCAGAAGGTTGAGGCCGAACTGGATGCTGCGCGTGAGCAAGGGCGCAACGCCAGAAGCGTGCTAGGCCGCACGGCAATCCAGGCTCCCGTGTCTGGCATTGTCGTTCGCAGCTACTATCACACCGGCGGCGGCGTTATCGAAAGCGGACGTCCGATCATGGAGATCCTTCCATCCGGCGAGCCTCTCATTATCGAGGCGCAGGTACCGCGCATGCAGATCGACGAGGTTCGTCTTGGCCAGTCGGCCTCTATCCGGCTGAGCGCTTTGAACCAGCGCACGACGCCCATCCTTGAAGGTGAGGTAATCTATGTTTCTGCCGATGCCGTGACTGCATCGGCGTCTTCGCCGTCAAAGGAAATCTATATCGTGCGTGTCGAGATTCCCGGCGAGGAACTGCATCGTGTGAAGGGTTTCAATCCCACCCCCGGTATGCCGGCCGAGATCCTGATCCAAACCCGCGAGCGCACATTCTTCCAATATATCGCCAAACCGATTAGCGACAGCATGGCCCGCGCGTTTCGAGAATACTGAATGGGTTTTCCTGGCTTATCTGGGATGGTGTCCGTGTTCGCGCAGCTTCAATATGGTGTTTCTTGCCTGCGTCGCATTACGTGAAGATGAGATGGACGCGGCTCCCCGCAAGAGCGCAATATCTTCAAACTTGCGGTGCTAGAAAAGTAAGCCGGAAGAGATTGCATCCATTTCGGCGCCGATCTGGCAGAGAATGTGTTCCTTGTCCGTACCCTCTGCAAGACACTTGATTAATGATCAAGACACTTGATCTTTGATAATGTCAGGCGCATTCGGAGCGACGCTAAGGGGAGAAGGTTGGCCCCAATCTTCTTACCCCCGCAATCCCCATGTTCCCATCCAAAATGCGTTGGAGCCAGAGCCTCTAACCTTCCGCTCCAGTTAGACAGTCTTGTTCTTTACTCCCTAGGCCAGCCGCATCTGGGAGGCTGCGGCGGGTCACTCTTGGTACTGGAACGCGGGGTCTGCTGCCTTTGTCATCAAGGGCCACGACATGGTACATCCCGAGGCTGACCAGGCGACTTTTTGAGGCAGCGTGCGCCCTTGCTGCCTTTTCTCTCCTTGAGGTCACCACCGTCCCGTCCTGGTAAACCCGCCAGCCATTTCCTCGGTGATCAGCATTGACGGCCTTCGCTGCACCTCATGTTATTCCCCAGCCATCACATGCCGATATATCTATACCACAGCGAGAACGCGGGGACCGATACTATCAAGACAAGAACTGCGTACGCCATCGCCAGAAACCAGCCAATGTAACGGAAAAGCTCCCACACGGGTGTATCGTTTACCTTTGCGGCGACAAAGATGTTTGCGGCAAGGGGCGGTGTCAGCAGCCCGATCTCGATCGTGGTTACCAAAATTATACCAAAGTGGATCGGGTCAACTCCAAACTCTATTGCCGCCGGAGCCAGTAGTGGTCCCATAAGAAGCACGGCGGAGTTCGTCTCCATGAACATGCCAATAATGGTGGCTACAAGGACCGCAAGGACCAGGAAGCCGGCCTGCGAGTAGACGATTGTTGAAGCATAAGCAGCAATTTCTTGTGGGATCTGATTAATGACGAGCGTCCTGTTAAGGAGGGCGGTCATCGCGATGATGAACAATATTGCTCCAGAACTAACTGAGGCAGAAAACAAAGCGCGTTTGATCGCATTTGGTTTTCTCTGTCCGGTAAACAATGACAGGAGAAACGCGAAAATACAGCCGACGGCGGCCGCTTCGGTGGGTGTGAAGATGCCCCCGTAGATGCCACCTAGAACAACGACCGGAAGCAACAGAACCGGAACTGTCGCCCCTGCCGAGCGCACCTTTCCGAGTCTTCCATCAATAGCACCAGAGGTTCCGGTTACTTCTGATGATGCTGTTTCATGGCCATTTGGCAAGACTTTCCGCGAGAGGAAATAATGCACTACCGCAAAGCCGAGCAGCATCATGAGGCCTGGCACCAGCGTCGCGATGAAAAGCTGTGATATTGATACCCCTACCGCGGCGCCATAAAGAATTAACGGTATGGAAGGCGGAATAAATACGCCGAGTAGTCCGGCGGCCGCGTTGAGAGCGGCGACATAGCCACGAGGATAGTCGCGTTTTCTCATCTCGCCACCAACGATGCCGCCGATGGCTGCAACAGTCGCAACCGAGGAGCCCGTTATCGCGCCGAAAATCCCGCTTGCACCGAGAAAAATATAACCAAGCGAAGCTCGTAACTGCCCAAACATCGTCTCGCATAGACGAATCAGCTTTGGAGCGAGACCGCCGCTCTGCATAATCGATCCGATCAGCAGAAAAAGTGGAATAGCAAGCAACGGGAAGCTGAAGACTGCTTCATGCGGCACTGAACTCAACGATGCCAGCGAAACCTTCAGCTCGCTGCCGAGCACAAATATACCCAGCGAGAAGGCAACCGCGATCGGTGTTCCAATCAGGAGCAACAGAAGAATACTGATGGAAAGCAATACCATACCTAATGAGTCCTGAATCTTGCAGCAGTTCTGACGATGCTGAAAACGCTATGCACCAACATCAGCACGCCGCCTCCGACCATGAACGCTACCGTGATCCATACGGGGATACCGGTTGTTATCAGCCGCTCATTGAAAGTGTAGGAGAACTCCATCAATCCGTACGAAGCCCAGATGAAGAACACGCTGAAAGTGACGAACGCAGCATCAGCGATAATTTCCAAGGCCAGTCGATACTTCGGGTTGGGAATCGCGTCCACAAGATCCAGTCGGATGTGCTCGCGAATATTGGAGCACAGCGCCGCCCCGATAAAGGTGAGCGGCAACATTGCTGAGAGTGCCAGTTCTGATAAATCAACAAGCGGCAGGTTGAAAAATCGCGACACAACGTTCGCGTTGACAGCCACCATAATCACAAGCAGCGCACTCACGGCGACCGTGGTCTCCAAGTAGAGGAGTAACCGCTCAAGGCGGTTAATACTAAGAAGAACCGGGCCCTCCGGCCGCGTTTGATTGGATTTCACCGTCGCTAGTCCCCAATTCCGCCTCCTGTTGTAAACTGACAACAGGAGGCGGTTTATTTTTTAGTTTGCACCCGCCGAGATCTTCTCAACTTCTTCACGAACCGCAGAAATGCGATCGGCGCCGAAGACTGGTTCTAGATCCGTCCAGGTGGAACGGCCTACTTCGACGAATGCGCTCATCTGCTCGGGAGTCAATTCCACTACCTCGACCCCCATTGCCTTAACCGCCTCAACCGCTTGGGCGGTCGCCTCTTCGGCTTCGTTAAACGTTTCTTCCGAAATTTCCCGTGAAACCTCGAGCACCGCCTCCTGCTGGCCAGGTGTCAACTTGTCCCAGAAACGCTGGCTGATGACTATGCCTGAAATACCGAACAGATGATTGGTCAGCGTCATGTATTTCTGGGTTTCCATAAGTCCGGACGTATGGCTGAGGATTGGGCCATTCTCCTGACCGTCTACGGTGCCCTGCTGAAGAGCAACGAAAAGTTCTGTGAAGGGCATAAGAACAGTCTGCGCGCCCATTTTGTCAAAGAGCGCCTTGATTGCCGGAGAATTGTAAATACGGATCTTCATTCCGCTCACATCATCCGGCGATACCACTGGCTTGCCAGAATTGGTGATAGAGCGAAATTCGATCGAGTATGTTCCCAGATAGCGAATACCCAATTTGTCGAGAGCTTCGGCATGGGTCTTCCGGATGACACCTTCCTCATTGAGGAACAACTTTCGTGCTTCGTCGAAGTTCGTCGCGGTGTAGGGCAAGGAATGAATGTCTAAAACGGGATCAAGACCGCTCAAAGGGCCGAGATTAAGAAAAGCAAACTCAAGCGTGCCTCGAGCAAGCTCGCGTGCCATTGCTTCGTCGCTTCCGATCTGACCGTTCGGAAACACCTCGATTTTCAGCGCGCCATCTGTGGCGTCGTTGATACGCTCTACGAAGCGGTGCGCAGCCGCCCCAAGCGGGCTGTTATCCGCGTAGACATGGCCTAGACGCGCCGTCATAACATCCTGTGCCTGGGCCAGCATTGTAGAGGCGCCTATTATCAAAGAGGCAAGCCCATATTTGACGAGTTTCATGTTCTGTTTCTCCTAAGCTTCGCTAGGTTTGATGCTTTCAACGAGTATTACCGATTGAGAAAATTCACCGACGTTCCGCCACACACGTTAAGAACTTGACCGGTGATGTAGCGGGCGCGATCGGATAGCAGAAAATCAAAGGCGACAGCGATGTCGACCGGTTCAGCAACGAACTGGACCGGGATCCCTTCCCGGATGCGCTTTTGGATGAAGGCACCGTCGGGGTCATTGTGCGTTTGCAGCATGTATGTATTCGTCGGTCCAGGCGCGACGACATTAGCGGTAATGCCATAGGGGCCTAATTCCAAGGCCATTGTTCGAACAATGCCTGACAGGCCTGCCTTGGCTGCCGCATAGCCTACACGCTCCTCCTTGCCGAGAGCGGCGCGGCTTCCTGTTCCTACGATACGTCCCTTTCCGAGGCGCTTCATCGAAGGAATTAGAACCTGGGCAAGGGAAATCAGCGAAATGGTGCTGATGTTGATTTCCTTAGTGATGCCTTCGACTGTAGCCGCTTCGACCGAGGCTGGAACGCAGTAGCCCGCAACATGTGCTAAGCGCGTTACATCCTTGCCATTGATGGCGGCTTTTACGACATCAGCCGCCTCAGACGGGTTCGCCAGATCCGTCCTGACGAACTCCTCGTAATGGTCATTTTCCGGATCGATGAGATCAACCGCTAGGACCTTTACGCCGCTGTCCTTCAACAGCTTCGCGACTGCCGCGCCTATCCCACGACTTGCACCGGTAACCACAGCCCACTCAGTCATGTGTACTCCGAAGTTTCAACAATTAATTGTCGGACGATAAGACAATGATGCAGGGTTGCAGTCAACCGTCCGGAGCGAGTTTGCGCCTCAAAATGCTTCAAGCAGGGCTTGTGACAGGTGCAGGAAGGTCGAGGCGGTAGATTCGCTCCGCTGTGCGGGAGAACAATGCCGACTTCTCTTCGAGCGAGAAATTGTGAGTCAGGCGTTTGAACGCATTCCATAATGTCCGGTAACTTGACGAAACTGCATCTACCGGGAAATTGCTCTCAAACATCGCCCTCTGGGGTGAAAAGGCCTCGATACAAGTTTCAACGTAAGGCTTCCATGCCTGCGCTAATTCTTCAGAGCTTGGCGGTTCGGCTCTTTCGTGGAAGTCAAAGCCAGCGGTAGGCATACCGAGACCGCCGATCTTAACCACTGTGTTTGGATATTGAGCTAGGCGGCGCATTGAGGCATCCCACTGCTCTCGCACTTGGTTCATCTGGCCGCGATAGGGACCGACTCCGAGCGGCCCCCCTGCATGATTGATAACAAAGATGATTTCTGGAAAACGCTTGACCAACGATTCGGTGTCGTCGAGCGCATCATGATGTACCCAGGCTTCAAAGATTAGGGAAAATTCAGCGAGCTTTGCCAAGCCCTCAATGAAGCCAGGCCGCCGGAAAAGGCCTGGTGTTGTCGTTCGCACTTTCGATCTTTGGTCGCTGAACTGGCGGATCCCACGTAACCGTCCTTCCCCGACCTCTACTTGAGCGGCAAGGACCTCCGCAATCGACGCGCCAATATGCAGGTCCGCATAACCGACAATACCGGCGCAGATGCGAGGACCGTTATATCCCTCAACATTGAACTGTCTCGTCATTCGCGCGATGTGCTGCACTTCCCCAACGGATCGGAAATGCTCGGGACCATCTTCAAATATCCCTTCAGAGCACTCGATGAACACGCTGGCGACGATGTTGTGCCCATCTGCGATGTCCGCCTGGAAAGCGGATAGCTCATAGGGAGGACGAGGACCTCCCCACAAATGATGATGTGGGTCAACTATTGGTAGCGAAGGCTCCAGAACCTCTTCCGGCTCTGCCGCGTTCCAGCCAGGTCTTGCACCGGTGCCGACGAGCGGCAGGAATTCTTTTTCATCGTCACTAAGCGTCATCGCGCACCCCTTCTTTACTCAACGCAGCGATGCTGGATGTCCCTTGGGCAGTACTACCCCGGCGGCGCGCCAAGCATCTTCCCGGCGCCGTAAGAAGTGCCGCTCCACTTGTGGAGCCAGCGTCCAATCCGGATCAGCACCCAGTGATTGTGCTGCACCTATCGGCCAATTAGGGTTGCTTAGAAGCTCGCGTCCTATCGCGACCAGGTCTGCCTTGCCGCCTCTAATGATCTCGTCAGCCTGAACGGCGTCGACAATCATCCCGACGGCCATCGTCGGTATATCCACTTGACGACGAAGAGCGGTTGCATAGTCGACCTGGTATCCCAGTTGTGCGGCGGCGGCGGTTTCTATGGGGGAAATGCCTACCAGACCGCCTGACGAGCAGTCTAACGCATCCACCCCTGCTTGCTTTAGCAGTCGTGCCAGACGGACGCTATCTTCAAGCTCCCATCCGACCTGGTCGATCACCGACAGCCGAACGAAAAGCGGCTTGTGCGCAGGCCATACCGCACGGATCCCCTCGACAATCTCCATAAGGAAGCGAACCCTATTCTCAAAGGAGCCGCCATACGCATCGCCACGCTGGTTGGAGTAGGGGGATAGAAACTGGTGGATGAGATAGCCATGAGCCGCGTGGATCTCGAGTACCTTGTAGCCTGCCTGATCAGCTCGCGCAGCTGCGGCGCTCCAAGCCGTGATCACTTCGGCAATGTCAGCGGCGCTCATCTCACGTGGAACGTCGTGCTCGCTTGTATGAGGCAGCGGACTGGGGGCAATCATATCCCAGTCATCCCAGTCGGCGATACCCTCGGAGGTTATTGCTTTGCGGTTCTGCCATGGAGGCAACATCCTTGCTTTGCGGCCACAGTGTAACAACTGGATGCCAGGCGTAGCACCGCAAGATTCAATCAGGCGCACGATCCGACTGAGCGGAGCAATGAAGTCATCATGCCATAACCCGAGGTCACCCAGCGAGCCGCAGCCGCGGCGCTCAACTGCTGTTCCTTCCTGAAAGACCAGACCAGCCCCACCAGCAGCGAGCCGCCCGAGGTGCATAAGGTGCCAATCTGTAGGGTACCCCTTAGAGCCGCAGTACTGCCACATTGGTGACGCGACGATGCGGTTTCGTATTTCTATCTCGCGCAGACGATAGGGAGAGAAGAGACCAGTAGATGTGTTATGCATTGGCTTTCCGATGTTGACGGATTATCCGACAATAAATTTTCTTCCCGATGAAATCAACCGCGCGACAAGTTAAGCTGCGGCGTCTGCGCCCGCCGTTCTGCCATTGAAGCATTTCAATCAGATCGGTGTAGTCGGGGAATACGACGTCAGCCTGCGGTGCAAAGCATCCAGCATAACGAACAGGGATACCCGGTACCTGGTGGCAGGAATGCTATCGGACTTCCGGCAGCTCAAACATGGCATCATGGATCGGAGTGTCGAGGTCCAGATCAGCAAGCTCGTAACCCCGCCGGAAATCGACGATGTGCCGTTCCATCCATTCGCTCGCCATTGCGCGGTCCCGATTTCGCAGCGCTTCAAATATCTTGCGGTGAGCCGTAATCATACGTTCGCCGGCATTCAGCCGCGCCATGACACTCTGGAACGCGGGATAGAATAGCTGGCTGATCGGCTCGCGGCAGAGCAAGAGCGCTCGATTTCCAGCGGCCTGCGCCAGAAGGAAATGGAACTCGACGTCAAGGAGAACTGTACTGCGCCCTTCCGACACTGCGAGCTCGCTCTCGATGACATTTTCCTCAATTTTGGTTAGAATATCATCCGTAAGGCGATCGAGGGCAGCGTTGACCGCCGCAACCTCAAGGTAGAGCATCACTTCCCACAGTTCGTGGAACGTCACCTTGCCAAGAAGCATCGCAGTCGAGACGCGTCGTGATATCTGCGCTGATCCTGGCTTAGTGGTGTAGAGCCGCTTCTGTCCACGCCGACGCGCGACCAGGCCAGCTTGCTCCAAAGAGCGTATCGCCTCTCGCACCGTTGAACGGTGGACGCCAAATTGATCTGCAAGCGCTGCTTCCGATGGTAGCGGTTCGCCGATCTTTACTTCGCCAGCCAGAATCTTAGATTCGATCATACGGGCAACGGCTCGATAGGCAGGCTCGGTTACAACTGGTTCAAAGAAATTTTTTGTTGTCTTCAAACTCAGTCTCCTCGCCGATTTTCCAACGAGCAAAGCAGTATTCTCGACACGCTCACCAATCCGCATCGTCCTTTATTGCAGGATTATTCACCTACCGAACCAACTTGGAATGCTGCGGTAGCCGGACGCCAATATTCGCCGGTCGGTACCGCAGACGAAAATTCGTACGCCCTGGTCGGCTAGTCGGGAATAAGCATTCTTGACTGAGGCCTCGTCGAATCCAAAAAGCACCTCTACGAGTGCCTTATCAGATTGTAATATCTTTTCGCGTGCCGCAGAAAAGATCGCGCTTACCTGCTCGGAATCATGCCCGTTTGGCATGTTCAGGTCCTGTGCAAGATCAAAAGGACCAGTCACTATGCCGTCCAGACCGCGCACTGTCAGTATCGCGTCGAGGTTGTCAATTCCTTCGGTTGTCTCAAGCAACCCCCAGACAAGAATGTTGTCATTGGCCTCTTGAAAGTCCCTGATCCAATCTCGCGTCTGATGACGGGTAGCGCGGATGCGCGGGCATGCTCCACGCGTTCCGAGTGGTGCATAGCGTGAATTCGATACTAGCTGGAGTGCCTTCGCCTCCGTCGACAAGTTGGGGGCAAGTATACCCGATGCACCTGCATCAAGAACTTTCTGGATTGTGGAACGGCTTGTGTCGGGGAGCCGCACGATCGTGGCCGCACCTCCAATCTCCACCCCACGCATGATGTCGACCAGCCGGTCCATGCCAAAGGAGCCATGTTCCATATCAATGCATACAAAATCGAAGCCGGCATCGGCGGCGATTTCAGCCACATCCGCTGACGCAAGCGTGACCCACGTACCTATAAGGGTTTCCCCTGCTTCATATCTCTTCTTTAGGTCGAATCGCCCAAACATTGGCTCCACTCCTCATAATGTTCGTTATTATGCTGGATTGTCCTACAAAAGCAAAGATGCTCATATATCGGTTGGTGTCCGAATTCTATTGCTGGGGAAAAATGAGTCCGACCTGGAAATCGGACGGCATCCGGCGAAAGTGCTAGCTGGCAAGGCGTACCAAGGACAACAACTCGGCCAATCTTTTCTGGCGAGCGACGCTGTCTCCGCCCCCGTGTGACAAGCGGCTCCATGATCAGCTCCCCAGCCGTCATGCGCAACAATCAGTTCTGAACGCTGCCACCAGCGCTCGTCCGATTCGCAACCATTTTGAGGCTCAGCAAAACGGTCGGAGCGACCTGGATTGCCACCGACAGGGTTTTGCCATTCCGGCGGCCGTTGAACCAATCATCTATGCATATATTGTATCAGCCGGAATGCTTTGCGGCGCGCCCATGATCCACGGTGCCGTGGATCTGCCGCCTGTATTGCACATTCCGGAGAAATCAAGCGGCAGCCGATCGACGCCAGGATGCCGCGGCGCAACCGGTTTGCCAATATAGTGGCGTGCCGATCTTCAAAAAGTCTGCTTGCAAGCGAGAGGCTGACGGCGGCTTCCATGCCGAACCGCAGCTTCCTTGCTATACGAACGAAAGTATCGATCCTGTCGTCGGGGAGCCGACGCGCGGCCTGCACCACATCGACAACCATCTGGAGACGGTGGAACTTGTGGCCGCATGAAGCATGAACGATTGCAACGCAAAGCAGCGCTTCAGGCGCCTCCGGGTCGCCCTGACCGGCGGCCAGAAGTTCCTCATAGCCGAAACTGACGCGCCGGCGCAGCCGAGGATAGTGGACAAGGTCGGTGTGGAGTTCGAACAGGACCGACCGATTCTGCGCCAGCGTCCACTTGAACTCCATGTTGCGCTGCGAATTGTCCCAGATCTCATTGCGCTCGGGCTGAAAACCCCGCTCGCGCATAACATCACTTGCCCGCTCAAGGTCCGCGGGATGGACGAGCAGATCGATATCGGTAAAGGGACGGTCGGCGGGATTGTCGTAGAGAAGGCGCGAGAAGGTCGGGCCCTTGACGATAGCGAAGCGGATTTCCGCCTTTCGCAGTTCAGCCGAAACCAATTCGGCCTTTCGCTGCAGCAGCAATGCCTGACCTATCCGCAATGCGGTATCGGGGTCCGCCTCGGCGGCACATAGCCCCATCTTGCGCTCGACAATAGGCAACACGCCATGGTGGTTTGCAAGGGCGGCGAGTTTCTCCGCCGTCGCACCTTCCGGCCGTGAGCCTTGCTGAGCCTGCCACATTGGATCTGCAAACCGGGGCAGGAATGAAGCCACGTCCTCCGTAACCATCAGCTTTCATCTTCCCGATGCGCGGCACCGAACAGGGCAGCGAGGCTGCCTACGGTTTCGAAGGATGCTATTTCCTCCGCTGTCATCATCCGCCCCAGCCTTTCCTCCGCAGCTGCGATAATGGAGACATGGGCAATGCTGTCCCATTGGGGGAGCGAACCGACTTTGGCCTCACACGGAACGTCTTCTATGGGGCAACCAAGTGCCTCCGCCACAATTTCGCGCGCGATTAAACTTTCCGCATAGGTCATGATTCCTCCCAGGTCCGTCGCTCCCATTCATCGCGAAAAAGCTCGAAAATCAGGAAATCATGGACTTCACCGCTCACCGGGTCCTGCTTCGCCCGATGCAATGTACCGACATGGCTAAAACCCAGCTTCCGGTTATTGAAGATCGACGGGAAGTTGCGGGAGCGGACATAGGTGCAGAGCCGATCGACCGGCGTATTCTCAAAAATATGCGCGATTATGCCCTTGCGCACCTCCTGCACGACATTCTTGCCCCACCAGTGCCGATCGGAAATCGCGATTGCCAGATAAGCGGATCTATATGGCCTCATTTCTATAAAGTGGAGCCCTATGGGGTCTTCCTGACCATGTGGCATGATTGCATGGGCAAACTTGGTGCGGTTGTTGGGCCGTACCATCTCGCGATACCATTTCCACGGCGAACGCCGTGCCGCTGAACCCGTATAACTGCGGATGAGCTCGACATCCTTTGTCCACGCATAGCTAAGACAAAAGGCACGCCAGCGGCTGATCGGCTCCAGCCGAAAGCGCTCAGTAACAATAATGTTTTGCAGCTTCTTCATGCCCGCTGGCGTGCCTTGTGCTGCCGCAACGCCTCTTCACGAACGTGATCACGCACGATTTTCCCACGATCATTGCGCGGGATGGCATCGAGCGGGAAAATACGCGTTGGAACTGCCTCTGGCCGGCATCGCTCTCGGCACCAGGCCTTTATGGCTTCGACCTCGCCTCCCTTGCGCAGTACAACGGCAGCAGCAACAGCTTCGCCGGCCACCGGATCAGCAAGCGGAAAGGCACAGGCCTCCTCGACATGCGGATGGCGTTCAAGCAGCAGGTCGATTTCCTCAGCAGGAATCTTGATGCCGCCGCGATTGATCTCATGCTTGATCCGTCCCACCAGCGTCAGGCCGCCATCTTCCGCGATCATGCCGATGTCTCCGGTCCGGAACCACGGGCCGATGAAGGCTGCAGCCGTTGCGTCTTCCATTCCGAGATAGCAGGTCATGATGGAAGGCGAAGCGACCAGCACCTCGCCGAAGCCCTTGTTCCGGATGTTCCCTTCACCGTCGAGTACCGCCCATGTGCCGCCCCATGGCTTGCCGACGAAGCCATCTGTCGGCTCCCGATCTTCCAGGCTTGCTCCGGCAATCCAGTTCGCCGTCTCAGTCATGCCATACATATTGAGGACGCGTCGCGTACCTATCCATCCGGCGATTGAACTCCAGGCTTCCGCCGATAGCGGCGCAGAGCCCACATGCACGCGTCTCATCTTCCATTCCGGCCTTGGCGAAAGCCGCATCGCCACCTTCCAGAAGGATGGCGTTGAACTCATGAAGGTGATTTGCTCGCGGTCAACCAATGGGCCGAAGCCTTGCATCTCTTCGATGCCTGGCTGTGGCCATAGGTAGAGTGTTCCACCCGCCGCCAGAACGGTGAGGACGTTGCCAATCAACCCGTGGCCGAAATGGAGGGGCAGCACACATAACGACCGCTCAAGGTCGGCGCTTCCGATGGCTGCAACGTTTAGCGCTATGCGTGAACTGAGGCTGCGCTGCGTGTGAACGATGCCCTTGGGATGCCCGGTTGTGCCGGATGTCATTAATGTCAAAGCCGGCGCTTCAATGTGCAGGGGGCCAGTAAAGACGCTCCGTACCGTAGAACGATGTATCTCCTCGCCATCCAGGAGAGCCATGGCGCCGGTGGTTGTCATCACGTTTGCCCGTTCCTCGGCCGTAATGGCGGGGTTGACGACCAGCGCCATGGCCCCCACCGTCCACAAGGCGAAGATGTCGCGGAGACAGGCGAGGGGATTACGATGAGCAACGGCCGCGCAGCCGCCCACCACGCCAGCCTTGGCCAAAGCTTTAGCCCGCGTTTCGATCTGCCGCCACAACTCTTGCTTATCGATCGTTGCGCCGCTTCGAATATCGACAAGTCTTGCTTTCCGATGCAAATGCGCAAAGAGAACGGGCGGAACACTCATGAAAACTATCTCACGCCGTTATTGCCTTTAACTCGCGATATTATAAACTGTGAGGCATTGACGGCTGTCAGCTAAGACCTCTAGTATTAATGTGCTTATGCTACTTATCCTTGGGAGGATCTGCAATGAAGAAAAGGTACGAAAAACCGGTATTGAATAGGCGGGAGAAACTGTCAGAGGTTACAGCGCAGGTGGGTGTGTCAGTACCTAATGGCGACAAGAACGCAATCTGACCAACGATAGTGAATCCTCTTGACAGATTTAGAGAAATTTATCTGTCGTCATCATGCTATCTCACCTCACCTCCATTTCATTGATAAGAACATTGGTGAGGTGAGTAATTCGATGCGGAAGATCCAGTTCGAAGGCCGACGCCTTGTCAACGGCTTTCGCCAACATTGCATAGCGCCGCGATTGCAGTGGAGTAAGGCCGGTATTCGCACGGCGAATGTTGTCGGCAGCCAGCGCCGCCAGCATTTCGGCTCTTGGTATCGGTCGAAGCCGTCCTCTCCCTGATCCTGAACGGTTCAGCAGGAAGATATCCGTAACGCGAAGGTTGCGACGGTCAAAGGAAACCACCCCTTCGAGCCTTGCTCGCGGTATGGCCTGTTCGCCATTATCGTTCCAGCTTCCCATGACGGCAGCAAGGAACGGCAGCATCTCCGCCGTTTTCCGGTGCACCTTCATCGCCCGCGGCAGCCCCCACGCACGGATATCGTCGTCCTCTATTCGCAGCACCATCGCGTCATCAGCCGCGAGCGGAAAGCCGGCCTCGGCGAGCGCAAGTGCGGTTGTGGTCTTGCCAGTCCCGCTCGGTGCACACAGCAGCAAGGCCCTGTCACTGTCGGGCAGCGATACTCCGGCGCAATGAACAACTTGCTGGCCGTCTGAATCGAGCGCGAATTCAAGAGCCAACGCGATCATGTTGCCGCGGGTATGAACCAGCCTGCCTTCTGCAATGATCAATTCAGCAGTTCTTGCATCCGGAAAGATATTCAACGTCGCCGCGCCGGGAAAGTTAAGCACATAAGCATCCCTTATGCGGCCGAATATGCAGCTCCCCTCATCAAGAAGCGGCCCCTGATAAAGAACTTCCATCTCATCTTCTGGAGGCGGGGGAATGCCGACGGTGATGTCGAGTCGGAACGTGGCTGCGCGTGGCAATGCCAGGCGCCGCTCACCTATAAGATAATCCAGGCCTTCGAGAAATCGGTCATTGTCGGCATGCGCTTCAAGCACTGTCGCCTCAAGGTCATAGAACGCCTGCACGCATCCTGCCTTCCCTATCGGCATGGCACGTCCTTTTCCGGATAGATAAGAATGGGCAGCATCGGTGTTGCCGAGGCGCCCAGCACCGTCTTGCCGTCGACCTCGACCCAGCAATGGGCGGCAAGCCTGTCTGCAGAAACAGAGGCAGGGTCGATCCCGAAGCAAAGTCTCGGCTCATATCCCGCCTCCCGAAGGAAGCGGTATCCCAAAAGGCCTACGCGCAGACAACGCCGGTCGCGCATAAGCCATGGACGCCTCACTGCGCGCGCAATTTTGCTGACCACATAGGAAAGCGGAAGGCCGGGATAGGACGGCGCTCCCGAGAATGTTGCCAGCTTCAACACCTGATCCAAAGAATCGCGCGGAACCTGCCAGGGCAGGAGACGGGCGCGGAGCCACAGGTCCAGGTTAAACAGCAGCCTTGTGATTATTGGAGCAGCCATGGCCAGATAGCGACGCTACTTCATCACTTCGTCAGTTCCTCACTGGCAAGCCGGATAATACCCTCCTCGACAAGTTCCCCCGCAATCTCGATCAGGTCCCCAGTCACGGTACCCGAATCGACGTCGAATTCCTCGCAAAGCAGCGCGGCAATCTCTTCCAGTGTGCGGTTGCCGTCGACATGACGGAGAAATGCTTCAAACGTCGCGTTACAGGTGAACAATTGCCCGTCATCAAAGCGCAGGATTACTGCGCCATCACCCACGGGCTGGTAGTTGACGGACGGATTCATAAGAAAGACGGAACGCTCCCCCACTGACCGCATGAACTCCTCCCATATGCGATCACTCCTGCCAGCATGTTATGGAATATCCTTAATTCTAGCAACTGCTGGATTGACGACTTGACGCAGACCTTATGATCAAGCTGCAAGAGATCGAGGCCGAGGCGATCGCACGGATGGAAGAGGTAACGTTGCAGGCGAGCGTCGATCAGGAGCGTCATGAGGTCGATTTACAGCACCGGGTCATGAAACAGCAGGCGGAATACGACCGGATGGCTACTCAAGAGCGTATTCCCGGCAAGAAGATAGGCGCGGACGTTGGCAGCGCGCAGATGGCCGAACGGCAAGGCATGGATCGGCAGAGGCAAGATAAGGGCAATAGTCAGGGCGACGAACTGGCGGTGATGGCGGCGTTGCGCTCGTACCAGCCATCATTGCGAGGAGCGATCGCATGGGGATTGCCGGCGTGGCAATAAGCTGTTCCGGGCGGGGAGGTATGCGCTGTAGGATTTAGCCAAGGCCACTAGCGGGCTGATGAATTTTGTCATGACTTAGGAGAGGCCCTTGGGGCGGATGAAGCAGCTAGTGCGTACCGATCAGGGGATTCTCCCGGAGCTGGGCAATCTCGCAACCGTTGCAGGAGTAATTCCTATTATAGACGGTGATTTTCCAGTAAATGCTTGAAAATACTGGAAGTTTGACCTGAAATTATATATAATCCTCCTATGAAATCTCCCCGGCCCGTTGAGGCGGATTACCCGGGAGGAACGATTGCAGATGGAACAGGAAACCTTACTCGCGACATTGATGGAGGGCTCCTCTCTGCCCGATATGTGGTGGGTCGAAGGAGCGTATCCGGACCTGACGTGGCACTACCGAGTGAAGCATTGGACGAAATCGCAAAGGCGCGAACTGGCGAGGCAATTCGTTCAGTTGCGCCGCGATCTCCGGAAATTGGACGTGACGTGGGTAGGGCAGTATTCAGACGCGGTGGCAGCCCTGATTATATCGCTGTCTCCAACGCTCTCAAGCCGGAGCAATCTGCACGTGTAGCAGCACATGAGATCGGACATGTTATAGACAAGACAGTCGATGAAATACCGATAAGCGGTATCAACGATGAGCTCCGCACGATCTATAACGATCTAAACAACCCACAGAGCTATGGTAAAAAGTTCGGGCCGGAGCAGCATAGGTACAAGGGCGATAATATCCAGCGCGAGTTGATGGCGGAAGCCATTCGCGCCTACATGACTGACCCAAACTATCTTAAGACCGTGGCGCCAAAGACGGCTGCCCGCATCCGCAAATACGTCAATAATCATCCACGGTTGAAAGACATCATTCAATTCAACAGCCTTGTTGGCGCGGATGGCATAGGCCTTCATGAGCTACGAGTCATTGGCCAGGAGGCGAGTAGCTTATGACCCCTTCGATGGCCCGAAAAGGCGGTTCGGGCGGCCTTGCAACCGTTGCGGGCGTAATTCCTATAGCGGTTGATTTTCCGGTAAGGCTTGAAAAAGCAGGTTTCTGGCTGCGCAAACATCTATAATTTTCCGGTGAAACCGCCGCGTCGTTTCCATGCGCATTATCCCACTGGAGTGTTGGCGAATGCAAAAGGAAGGCTCACACACGACATACACGGAAGACCGCTCTCTGCCCGATATGTGGTGGGTCGAAGGAGCGTATCCGGACCTGACGTGGCACTACCGAGTGAAGCATTGGACGAAATCGCAAAGGGCGAACTGGCGAGGCAATTCGTTCAGTTGCGCCGCGATCTCCTGAGATCGGAAGTGACGTGGGTAGGGCAGTATTCAGACGCGGTGGCAGCCCTGATTATGTCACTGTCTCCAACGCTCTCAAGCCGGAGCAATCTGCACCTGTAGGGCCCATGAGATCGGGCATGTTATAGACAGTGGTTTACGAGATGCCATCAAGCGGCTCAATGATGAACTTCGCAAGAACGATGAACACCGCGCGGCATGCAGCGGGGTGGACCGCGGCCGTACGCGCTCCATATCGCCTTATTGACGGATGACAGGCGGCATTCAGCAGCGGCCAACCTGCCAGCATCGCGAACGTTCTAGCCGGTTATCCGAGAGACATCCCCGCGAAAAATTGAATAGCCCAATAGAGGCCAACATCTTTGCCGCCCTATGTCGCCCAAGAATGTCGGCGGCTCGAACTGCCGACACCCAGCTTGCCCCCTGTCGCAGGTCAGTGTTCGCTGCGGTCTTCACGGATGTGGCTGATCATGTCGGAAAGCATGTCGCTGACATGCTTGTCAGCGATTTCATAGAAGACCTTTTTTGACTGCCGCTCGCCTCGCACGAGCCTTGCACCTCGCAGAAGACGTAGGTGGTGGCTGACAAGCGACTGTGACAGTTGCAACTCCGCGGCAATTTTGGAAACGGATTTGGGCCCGTCAGAGCAGCACAGCAAGATCTTCAGCCTGCTGGGATCTCCGAGCAGGCGAAAAGTCTCCGACAAGACGGTCAGCTCGTACGGCCGCAATGCGCTGGCTTGCGACAAGGAGTGGTCCTTTCTCTACTTCCCCACCCGATCAGTGGGCATGCGCATGGTGTGATGAGGGCGCCTCCTGCTGGAAACGGCACGTGCTGGCTCCGTCCCAATCGATGCCGACGGTTGCATGCTCGACGCCGAAGCGCTCCTTCAATTCCCGTTCCACCTGGCGCACGGCCAAGCGAATGTCGGCGCCCGGCTTTGGCCGGAGCTGGAGCGTTGCGACCAACACTCCGGAAGTGATCGACCAGACATGAACGTGATGAACTTCCTGCACACTCTCCACGGCCTTCTTCAGGTGTGCGGCGATCTTGCCGCCTTCCAGGCCAGAGGGAGCCCCTTCGAGCAGGATATGCAGGGTCTGTTTCATCAGGCTCCAGGCGCTGCGTAGTATAAGGAGCGAGACAAGAAGAGACAGGATCGGGTCGATCGGGGTCCATCCCGTGTACCAGATAACTACCGCTGCGAGGATTGCGCCCACCGAACCCAGTAAGTCGCCCATCACATGCAGGATGGCGCCCCTGACGTTGATGTGCTCCGCATCGCCGCGCGTAAGAATCCGCAGCACGAACAGGTTCACCAACATGCCGGCGGCTGCGATGATGAACATCGGTCCTGCCAGGATAGGACCGGGGTCCTGAAAGCGCGTGACGGCTTCGTAAAGGATGAAACCGACGATGCCGAACAATGTCAGAGCGTTGACGAGACCGGCGATTACCTCGAACCGGCCATAACCGAAGGTACGCTGCGCATCCGCACCACGGCGGCCAAGCCGGAAGGCGGCATAGGCAAGGCCAAGCGCGATGGCGTCCGTGAGCATGTGCCCGGCATCGGCCAGCAACGCCAACGAGCCGGATACCGCGCCGCCAATCGCTTCGACCATCATGAATGAGAAGATCAGGAGGAAGGAAACAAGGATCTTGCGCTCGTTCTGCGCTGTCACCGCAAGGACGTGAGAATGATTATGATCGTCGTGACCGTGACCGCGGCGGGCATGCGCCCTCTTCGTGCCGTGACTGGATTGGTCGCGATCATGGCTGGTTTGTTGCTCTGGGAAAGGTGTCACAGTCGGCGGCTCCACTTTTCTCAAACATATGAATATGTATTCATATGTTACTTGTCAATGCGGAGACTTGTCCGATGAGCGCGGCGAGCAGTTTGCCGGAGTCGTTGATCAGGCCGTCAACCCCGTTCACGGGTGGAGCGTGCCTTGTTTTATTTCGTTCGCTTCAATCCGATAGGGCAACAACCGTCACATGCGATAAAGGGAGTGATCAGGCGCCTAATCGTTCGACTAGAGCGGCGTAGACGGGCGGCATACAGGCTGTGGTGTTGAGTGTCTGAGGTACTTGTGGAACTGGGCGGATATGCTTGGAGAAACCAAGCGATTGATTGACTTAGCGGCCGGAAGAGGGGCGAGGCAATCCTTGATGTAACCCGCCCGTCGTCACTTCGGAGCAGGTTATGTGTTTGCTTATCATTGCGAACAAGATAACCGGAGACGAAGCTATATTACTTTGCCCCGCGCGGACACAGGCCAAACCTCCGGTCCATTATTCAAGCCCGTTGCGATGACAGTATCTACCATGTTGGCCACAGCGCAGGCATGGTTCGGCACGATCCGCAGGCGCTGTCCTACGGAAAGGTTAATCGCTCCCGATGAGCGCAGCCGACCATGCTCCTCCGATAACTGGTCGATCGTGATGTCAGGCCTTCCCAAAACATGCCCGTAGCCATTTAATTCCAGCAAGTCTGTGGTGAGTATCTTGCTCCCCGCGTCAATGATGGCCCTTTCGGGAGCTGGGACAGAGACTACGGTAGTCACAACTGTCAGTGCACAGTCGCTCCACTTGCAGCGGCCGCCAAGAACAAGCGAGCGATCATTGTAGACGTAGGTGCCCGGGCGATACTCCGTGACCACTGGTGCAAGGTGCGCGGAATACATGTCAGGCGATCCGCCGGAGCTGACCACCGGGACGGCAAGACCCTCAGCTTCAATCAACGCCTTAGTGTCGGCCAAAAAAGTTTGGACCCTGGCGGTCCCACCAATGGGCGGGTAGGTCATCAATCCGCCAAAATGCAATCCCGGACTGTTAGAGATATACTTGGCGAGCATGGCAGCTTCAGCCGGACTGCTGACCCCGCAACGATCTGCACCGGTATTGCATTCCACAAGCACAGAAAGCGGCTCAGAGGCGGCCGCAAACACACCTGCCAATCCGTCAACTACCTGTTGGCTGTCAGCAACGACACTCAGGCGTACCTTCCGCGATAATGCATCGAGTGCGCGCAACTTGGCTTCGCCAAGAATATTGTAGGTGATCAGCACGTCGCTGATACGCTCGCTCCCGGACACCATCGCCTGGGCTTCCGAAACTTTCTGACAGGTGATTCCAACAGCTCCCGCCGCGATCTGCATTTCGGCAATTGCTGGTAACTTATGGGTCTTGATATGCGGCCGCACCTTCAAGCCATGTGCATTGGAATAGGATTGGAAGCGCGAAATGTTACGCCGCACACAGCCTATGTCTACAAGGACGGAGGGCGTCTGAATGTCATCGAGCTTGTGCTTCCTGCTGAGCTTTGTCATTGTTGGCCGTAGTACAGACGCCAAGGAAGCATCCCGATCAGGCATGTCCTAGTTCCTATTGGCTTGGACCGATCGGCTTATTGTCCAGAAATGCGGAAAGCACGTTCTGTGTGATACGCGATGTGTCGCTATCATAGCCATTTGCAGAAAGGGTAGACGTCCAGCTTATCGAGCCGGCAGAAAAAACGGCTCCACCGTTCGGTCCAGGAAGAATAACAAGGTCAGATCGGACTCCGGATGCGATGTGTGAGCCGCCTGTCCATGGATTGAGTGACTCCATATTCTCGATGGCTCCCTGATAGGCGTCCGTGAATGCTTCGGTCGAGGCGAGCAATACTGCATGGGCTGGTGTACCAAACCTGGCATCCGCTTTGTCCACCTCAAACCCCGCGGCGCCGTGTCCCAGAACAAGAGCTGGGCCTGCACCCACCACTTCATGGTCAACTCCGCGAAAAATCCAACTCCAATCAGCGGAATAGCTCGGCGCACTTCGCCGATAAGGCATCCCGCGATCAAATCCCTGCCCGGAAAAACCAACGCCAACACGTGACTGTGGGGACCTGCCGCGATCACGCCACAACCCACCGCGTTCCCCACTGACACTCAGGCTTTCCTCACCAATTCCCCCTGTTGAAGTCCGTGTACCGGCATAACGCCGGATCTCGATTATGTTGGGATCATCCTCGGCAACGCCGGTTACCCAGTAAAATCCGTTCCCCCCAAGATACATCAAGCGCCCGCCGGCATCGAGCCATTGATCACGGGCGTCGAGCATCGATCTCGTCCAATACTCCGGATGGGAGCCAGTGATGACACAACGATAGGGCTCTAGGAGCGAAACACCTTCATTGTGCAATAAATCATCCGTAATGATGTCAAACTCGTAACCCTTCTCGGTCAGCCAATCGATTAGGTAAAGATCAGCCGCGAATTGATGTGGAGCATCGAAAGTCCGGCATCGGGCATTGGCACGGAAATCTATGATTGGCCTCCGACGCGAGCCGTACAGAATAGGGCTACCATCACGGTGCAGGTCGTAAGTGCTCTTCAAGCCGTTTTGCTCGACATAATCATAATACGAGCGCGAAATAGACATATCCTGACGTGGGGACAGTTGAACTGTAGCGGATACGTCGAGCGACTCATTGGCATATGCAAGGTAGCTCATTGTCGGCATCAGTACCGCGAGCTGCGACCTTGCTCGACCTACGGGAGGGCAGACGAAGAACGGGATATGGTCTTCAGCCTCTCCGGAGGACACCACCATGGCGTAGACGCCGTACTCCAAATCATCGGGTATCTTGAACGAAAAACTCTTCGGCCAGCCTACGTCCCCAACATCGTCATCGTGAAAGTGAATGGCATCGTGCGTGTCGGCCCCGGCCGCGGTTGCTACCGAATTTCCCGGCCAACCAGGTCCGGTCATCAGACGCGAAGGACGATTGATCAATTGACCATGCCTGCCTCCGCCACTCGTGTCGACGATTTTGCAGGATGAACTTTTCAAGAAGAAGTCCCATGCTGCGATCAGCTCACTACCGCTTCGAAGTTCAGGCTGTGCAATTTTGCCGTTGAAGAGCGCATCTCCAGCCAGGCCTTCTTCCGTCTCTCTCGATGATCCGGCTGCAAAAAGAACTTGAGATCGCGGTTTCAGGAGGAGTGGCGCTAATAGCTGCTTTTCCACACGATGCGGTGAACTGAACTCGGGCGACCAGCTCTTCGCCTTGATAGTGAGGGAGAGTCTGGATGCATCCAGCTCTGCTGTCAGTCGATACCATTCGCGGCATCTTAGCGGGCCGCCGGATCGCAGTAGACGTTCACCGCCATAGTAGCATTCTACATGACCGTCCGAGGCGAGATAAATGCCGAAACCGGCTTCTCGGTCATGTTGCAAGGAAATAATCCCTTGGAGTCCCGGGCCGGGCAGAGTCGGTAATATCCAGGCGGAGATTGCAACCTTGTCCAGGCTCTTATTCAGATCTCCAAGCGCAGCGATGCCGAACGACCCTTTATGGATTGAACGCGGAAAGCCAGGATAGCGCCCATCTGCGGCACAGGGCACGCGGAATTGCTTGCGGCCCGGACCCCGAGGATTTTCGTCGCCATGCTGCAGCTTGACTAGCTGCGCGTCAAAATGTGGCTTAGCGCAATGAATGTGGAATGAAATCTCTTCTCCGGGGCGAACTGACCACCGATCCGTATAGCCGGTTAAAATCATTCTAGAGCCCTACTCTCTCTTGTTGAGAATCCGCATTGCCACCAACGTTACAAGAAAACTGAGAACCATGATGATGGAACTCAAAGCGTATATCAGGGAAACTTGGGAGCTATGCGAGGAAGATGCTGTCCACACGTAATAGGGAAGAGTTACAACGCTCCCACGCGCATAAAGGGTACGCGGTAGTTCATTGAACGAAAGCAGAAAACTAAAGAACAAAGATGCCATTACCCCAGGCATCAACAACGGCAACTCAATATCAATAAATTGGCGAAACTTGCTCGCACCAAGATCTTCCGCGGCATCCAGGAGGCGGCGGTCAAAACGTAGGGTAACGATAAGAATGCACAGCAGAGAGAAAGGTAAAGCCCATATGAAGTGCACGAGAAAGACGGACCAAAAGCCAGTCGTTAAGCCAAGAAGGACACGGTAGAATAGGAGAACTGCCACACCGACAAGAATGCCTGGCAGGACGATCACGCATAAGTAAGCAACGAGGAGGCCAGTGCTGCGGCGTAAGGTTGGGACCGCCCGCCCGATAAGGAGAGCAGTTGCAGTCGAAGCAATCGACACGAGAATTCCGATGCTGATGCTGGTAAGGAGTGGGCTTATCCACTTCGAAGCAGTTTCACCAGCCACCAACGCGCCATACCACTCAAAGGTGAAGGGCCATGGAATTCCTCGAAGTGGCTGCGCACTGAATGAAAGAAGGGCAAGACCGGCGATTGGCAAATAGAGAAGGACAATGGCGATCATGCCCAGGGAGGAAGCCAGCAAGCTCGAGGAGCGAGTAAATAGTCCAGCGGGCTGATAATGGCGGCGGATCATGACGACATCACCTTGAGCCGGTGGCCGTTGTTGCGATCAAGGTGGACCAGTACCCATCGAATAATGAGGGCCGTAGCGATCACCGCGACGACAAGAATGGCACCAAGGGCTGCGGCCCCAGTAAAATTCATCGCACGGATTAGATCATCGAAGCTTTCTGCGATTAGTGCCACACGGCCGCCCCCAAGGAGCGTAGAGGCAACATTGTCACCAAGCATCGGTATCGCGGTGAAGAGAAAGCCGGCAACGATCCCTGGTACGGCCAGAGGCGTTACAACATACCACAACGTTTGGAGACCCGTGGCCCCCAAATCGCGGCTCGCCTTGATCAGTTCGTCGTCGATGAGCGAAACGGAGATGAATATTGGCCAAACCATAGATGGGAAATATGGGCCGATTAACCCAAGGTGAACAGCGAACTCCGAGAACAGCAACCAACTGACAGGAGTATCAACGAGGCCAACAGAGAGAAGCAGATTGTTTATGAGACCATCATTGCCCAGTATCGAACGCCAAACGATCGTACGAGCAGCGGGGCTGAGGAAGAATGGTACGACGAGCAGGACCAGGATGATTGATTTCGCCAAACCAGAGCGTATCCCCTTCGCAAGCCAGATTGCGAATGGATAGCCCAGCAGAAACTCGATCAGCGTTACGACCGCAACTACTCGCAACGTCCGTAAAATGATCTCCAGCCGGAAATCAACCAGGACGTCCCTATAGGCTTGCAGCGTCAGTGAGAAATCGAAGGAAAGGCCTTTCGCCCTGAGGACCGAGATTACAAACAACGCCAGGATTGGCATTAGGGCACCGAGCACCCATAGCGCGGTGACAAGTATGATCGCACCGCGTTCTAGCGAAACTCGCGGACGCCGCTGAAGATGACTGACTGCGGCGTCCTTGTCTAAGACAATCACAGACACTGGTTCCCTCGGGCGAAAGGCCTCTCTTCCATTGCCATCAAGCGTTTCGGAAGCGTGCCATTTCTCGATCGTGAGCGGCCAGATCGTCAGGAGCGCCCCCAATCCAAAAGTTCGGATTGGAGAATTTCGTCTCCACCTTCACAATGTTTGCTTCAATCGCCTCAATCTTTTCATCTGGCCATCCTTCCGACCTTGCGTGCTCTAGACCAAGATCCATGCGAGATCCGGTATAGCCCCGCAGCACTGCAAGCTCTGCCGCGTAAGAGCCCCCCAGAAACCAGTCCAAGGCACGGTAGATCTCATCCAGATTGTTCCGTTCCGCAGCTTGGACCGGGATAAAGGTCGAATGCATCCAGTTGACGTGAAAATCGCTGCAAGTCGCATATTCAACGTCGAGACCTTGAGCCTGAACAGCCTTCACGGCAGGCTCCCAACAACGTTGCACAAGCACTTCGCCATTTACAAAGTTGGCGACCTGCTCGTCATATGTCTTCCAGAGCGTTCGGAATTGCCCAGCCTTCTTGCGCTCTATCAGCCAGTCGGTAGCCAGCGCCACTTCGTCCGCCGTCATGTTCCCCGGATCTGCAATATCGGCTAGTCCGCGACTCTTGAGATACATGCCGCCAATCATGAGGGCGATCATGTCACCGTCCAGCGCCGCCTTGCCGAGCGTTTCCTCGCTATTGAGAAGCAGGTCCCAGGTCAAAGCCTCTGGTGGACGCGGTAGCCCCAGTTTCTCAGGGAAGTATCCAAAACTGTCCGCATTGTAATAAAGCGGCACGCACCAATCCTTGTCATCGCCCGTATACAAGACCGGACTGCGCTTGACCGAATCCGCGATGCCCGCATAATTTTGGAGCTTTGATGTATCAAGCTGCGCTACCTGCCCTTGTTGAACTAAGGGCTTTTGCACTCCTGCAAGCGTATTGATCAGGTCAAACCGCTCACCGGCGCCATTAATTAGAATCTCATTGTAGAGCGCCCCAACGTCATCGACATTGAAGGGCACAAATTCCATCTTGAGACCGGTATCCTTCTCAAACTGTGCCCAATCCTCCAACGCTACCGTTGGTCCTCCCATCATTCGTATAGTTCCGGGCGAGGACTGCGCTTTTGCGCGACCGATCCCCTCCGGCACGATATATGGCAGCGCTAGGGCGGCTGTAGCAGCACCCGCTCTCTTCAGAACCGTACGCCGGCTGATTTTGCTCCTGTCCTGTCGCTCTGTCATTTCCTCCTCCTCCCTTTGACGATTCGTTCTAATGTATGCCCTCCGGCCCCAGTACGCCCACAACGCATCGCTCTGGCGAGAAAGTGATGTTGGTTTTACAAGCCAGATTTACCGGCAGCTCCCCGAAGCGGGCGATGAGCGTACCAAGTTGAGTTGAAAAGGGGATGTCGTAGTAGCGGCCCTTATAGATCGGATCTCCGCGAACCGCAGTAACGCTATTTCCAGTGCGCTGGCAGTCTACCTCAACATGCTCGGCCCGGATGGCAGCAAAGACACGGTCTCCTGGATTCATTGCTGCCGACTTACTTACCATCCTCCCCAATAACGTTGCACCGCCAACGTCCACTTCAGCAAGATCACCCCTTTTTGCACGCAAGATTCCGTGCATTACATTCTCAAATCCCATAAACCTTGCGGCGAATTCTGTTTGAGGTCGGGAAAACAAGTCATTGGGCGAGCCCAGTTGCTCGATCGTGCCAGCGCGCATGAGTGCGATGCGGTCGCTCATTGAAACCGCTTCTTCTTGGCTATGTGTCACCAGGATGAAAGTGACCCCCGTTGCCCGGCGCAACTCAATGAGCTCACGCTGCATGTCAAGGCGAAGGCGTTCATCAAGCGCGCCCAGCGGCTCGTCCAGCAAGAGAATGTCTGGTCCCATGACCAATGATCTGGCCAGAGCGACACGCTGACGCTCACCGCCGCTCAACTGATAAATTCGCCGATCATACTTGCCCGTCAGCCGCACAAGAGAGAGCATGCTCTCCGCCCGCCGCCGCCGTTCTGGCGCAGGTATCCGCCTTAACTTGAGGCTGTATTCGACATTCTCTCCCACACTCATATGCGGAAACAGAGCAAAATGCTGAAAGACGGTTGAGACGTTACGCTCATTCGCAGGCGCCCAGGTAATGTCCATCCCATCAAGCAGCATCATGGCCACCTTTTGGGGGTTCTCCAAACCAGCAATAATTCGAAGAAGCGTTGATTTTCCCGAGCCACTAGGACCGAGCAACGTCAGAAACTCGCCGCGCTCCACGTGGAGGGATATGTTGTGGAGCACAGTAACCGCGCCGTATGAATGCCAGACGCCGCCAAGCTGGAGAATGGGCGATCGCGCGCTTTCGGCGCAAATGGCAGGCGTTCCCTCCATTGATGACTCTCGCCTCTAATTTCACCGACAACCAACTCGGCTCTCGAACTGAGAATGAGTAACTTTATCGTTACATAATACTAAACCGGAGTTCGTAAGCGTGTCAACGGCCGAGTGTGCTTGTTCTACCCCATGGTCTCCTTGGGTTCCGATGCTTATGTCATCATTCAGCATTCTTGACCGCGATTTAGCGTTTGTGTAACGTTCCATCAATGGAGATGCGATTGAAGTTTGCGCTTCAAGAGCGGCTAAGGCTTCGGCACGGAGGCTCGATTTGACCGGGGGAGATGAAGCTGTTTTCAAGGCCGAATCTGCGCAGCAAGTATTTAATGTTTCTGGTCAGACCGTTCTAATAACGGGGGGTTCGAGCGGTCTCGGCCGGCGCTTTGCAGAAGTCCTTGCGGGTAATGGAGCACGTATCGCGGTAACAGGCCGCGACATGGCAGCGCTGAGCAACACTGTCGAAAGCATCCGGTCGAAAGGTGGCTTTGCCGAAGCATTCAGCCTAGAGCTTGCTGACACTGATCAGATCAAGCCGCTATTCGATAAGGTAGAAGCAGTCCTGGGGCCTGTAAGCGTTCTTGTTAACAATGCAGGAGTTGCTGGGCCTGGCGAAGCCCTGGATACGAATTTCGCAAAATGGCGCCAGGTCCTTGCGATTAACTTAGACGCCCAATTTCTGATCGCGCAGGAAGCGGCGCGTCGAATGAGTTCCGGCAGTTCGATCATCAACATCTCATCGATCCTCGGAATCGGTGTCACGACCGGCGACGTTGCCTATTCCGTAGCGAAAGCAGGATTGACCCAGCTCTCCCAGATCATGGCCCTCGAATTTGCGAGTAGGGGCATTCGTGTCAACACCATTGCGCCCGGCTATGTGGTGACCGGGATGAATGAAGTTTTCTTCTCCAGCGAGGAAAGCCGCATCATAACTGATCGAATTCCTCTCGGCCGCGTCGGGCAGGTCGATGATCTGGACGGTGTCATCCTGCTGCTTGCCTCCCGAGCCTCGCGGTTCATGACAGGAGCCGTGATCGCAGTGGATGGAGGCCATCTTCTATCACTTTGATGAACGTGCGCTCTTCTTGAGAAACGGAAATTGAGCATCATGGATGACATAGTCGGAACGCTCGACGCGTCGAAGCGCAAACGAAGCAAGTTGCGATTTGCCGTAGATACGGGCGGCACGTTTACCGACCTCATCGTCAGTGGAGACGGCGATTATTTAAGCATGCACAAGGCTGCAACGACTCCGGATGACCCGGTACGAGGCGTGATCAACGTGATGAAGGCCGCGGCAGATCAAGCAGGCGCGTCTCTCTCTGAGTATCTAGCCCGAGGTGAAATCCTGGTTCACGGGACCACCCATGCCATCAACGCTATTATTACCGGGCGGACTGCTCGAACAGCATTTCTAACAACGCGCGGCCATCCGGATACTCTGGTTTTTCGGGAAGGGGGAAGACAAGACGCTTTCAATTTCACCGTCCCTTATCCGCAACCCTATGTATCCAAGGCGCTGACATTCGAAATTGATGAACGCATCATGTCCACAGGGCAGTGCGCACATCCCCTCGATGAAGGTCAAGCCATCGAAGTGTTACGTCGTCTGCCCAGTATGGGTGTCGAAGCTATTGCGGTGTGCCTACTTTGGTCAATCGTCAATCCGGAGCACGAACTCATTCTGGAGCGTTTGATAAAGGATCATTTGCCAGGAGTCCCCTATACGCTCTCCCACCGCATTAACCCGTCGATCCGGGAATACCGGCGGGCCATGTCTACCTGCATCGACGCATCGCTCAAGCCGATCATGGGCGCTTACATGAGCGGCCTCGACGAGAGGCTGCGCGATGTCGGTTTTGCCGGACGTCTTCTGGTAGTCACTTCGCAAGGCGGTGTCATCGATGCTGCGGACGTCGCGCAAACTCCGGTACATCTAATCAATTCCGGGCCCAGCATGGCTCCGGTCGGGGCGCGCGCATATTGTGACAGCAGCATGGCGAATACGCTTATCGTCGGCGATACCGGCGGGACGACCTTTGATGTTTCGCTTATCCGCAACGGGCGGATTCCGAGGACTCGCGAGACCTGGCTGGGCAAGCCTTTCTCCAGCCATCTCACGGGAATGCCTTCGGTTGATATCAAGAGCATAGGAGCGGGCGGCGGATCGATTGCTTGGGTGGATGAGGGTGGGCTGCTCCATGTAGGCCCGAATAGCGCCGGCGCAGTACCTGGACCTGCAGCCTATGGCCGGGGCGGAGACAAGCCGACCGTAACCGACGCTGCTGTCGTGCAAGGATTCATAGATCCGGACAATTTCCTAGGCGGTCAGATGAAGCTTGATGTGGAAGAGGCAAAAGCAGCGATCCGCGATCATGTCGGCCGACCGCTTGGGCTTCGTGTGGAGGAGGCGGCGTCCGCGATCATGGATCTTGCTACTGAGCAAATGGTTCAGGCGATCCTCGATATCACCGTAAGTCAGGGAATTGATCCAGGCGACGCTGCATTTGTAGGAGGTGGGGGTGCAGCCGGTCTAAACGCGGTCGCGGTTGGAAAGCGGCTCGGATGCCGCTGGGTCTTTATTCCGGAGACGGGCGCTGCCCTTTCTGCAGCCGGGGCGCTCGTGTCGGATCTCGTTGCTCATTACCATGCCACGTGTCACACGATCACTACCCATTTTGATTTCGAAGGAGTGAACGCCACGTTGGAGAAGTTGGCAAAGCATTGTGAGAGCTTCCGACGCAGCGCCGGCGCAGATGCTAATTCTTCCTATATCGATTGGGCGACTGAATCACGCTATCCCGATCAGGCTTGGGAGATCGAAGTCCCTTTGCGAACTTCGCGCTTCGCAGACATTGATGACGTCAAGGGTCTGGAGGCCGACTTCCATGCGATGCATCAGGAAATTTTTGCCGTAAACGATCCTGGCCAGCCGGTCGAAACGATTGGCTGGAATGCAGCTGTCCATTGCCGCCTCGGATCGCAGCTTCCGGGACGGATCAAACTGCCGGAAAGAGCACCGCAAAGAAGCTCCCGATGGACTTACTTTCGAGCACCCGGCTGGGTCGAGGCATCAGTCCACAGCCTGGAGACAATCGGGCTTTCTGACTTGGTCGTTGGTCCGGCAATTATCCAGTCTGACCTGACCTCCATCGTTATCGATCCTGGCGCGACAGCTTTTCGCGACGCGATGGGCACGGTCATTGTGGATCTCAAGCGTTCGGGAGGTACTCGTGACTGAGCGTACTACCTTGTCGAGCAAATTGGATGGATCCGACCTTGCCATCTTGACGGCGCGGTTCGAGGGTGTCGCTCGAAAGATGGCAAATACGCTGCATCGAACAGGACGCTCTGGAATTCTTACCATAGCGCGCGATTTCTCCTGTGTCATTCTTACTGCAAATCATGAACTGGTGACCGCGTCTGACAGTTTGCCAATTCACGTTTTGCGTGGACCTGAAGTGATGACCCGCACTATGGCGGAGAACCACAAAAATCTGAGACGCGGAGATGCGTTTCTGCACAATTCTCCTTACCACGGGTGCACACATCCTGCCGATCACAGCATTTTGGTGCCTGTTATCGATGATGACGGCATTCATCGGTTCACAGTACTGGCGAAAGGTCACCAGGCGGACTGTGGAAACTCCTTGCCAACGACTTACATGGGCGCTGCCAGGGACGTCTATGCAGAAGGCGCTTTGATCTTTCCAGCCGTCCGCATCCAGACCGACTATCAGCACGAAATGGACATCATCAGGATGTGCCAAATGCGGATCCGTGTACCGGAGCAATGGTGGGGGGATTATCTCGCTACCCTCGGAGCGGCACGCGTCGGCGAACGCGAACTTCTCAATTTGGGGCGGGAAATGGGCTGGGACACACTTGAAAGCTACACCCGGCAATGGTTCGACTATAGTGAAAGGCGGATGCGCTCTGCTATACGCGCCTTGCCAGCGGGACGAATTACGCACAGCAGTCGCCATGATCCCTTCCCCGGTACACCAGATGATGGCGTTGAAGTTAAAATCACGCTGAATGTGAATCCCGAACAGGAAATGATCGAGGTTGATCTGCGTGACAACATCGATGTCATGGAGAATGGGCTTAATCTTTCGGAGGCATGTGCGCGATCGGCTCCGATGGTTGGGATATTCAATTCACTGGATCATACAATACCCAAGAATGAAGGGAGCTTTCGTCGAATTGTCGTCCAACTGCGCGAAAACTGTGCCGTAGGCATACCGAGGCATCCGACCTCCTGTTCCGTAGCAACCACAAATCTAGCGGATCGTGTAGCCAATCCGGTTCAGTGTGCCATGGCCGAGCTAGCTGAAGGGTACGGCATGGCAGAAACCGGTGCATGCATTCCTGCCTCTTCAGGCGTTATTTCGGGCACCCATAATGGGAAGCCATTTGTCAACGAAGTTTACCTTGGCTGCACCGGAGGCGCCGCCACCCCTATGACAGATGGATGGCTTACAATCATGCATGCTGGGAACGCAGGCATGTGCTACCAGGATTCGATTGAGATCGATGAGCTTCGTCATCCGATCGTTGTGAAATCCCGGAGATTGTTGGCTGACACTGAGGGCGCTGGACGACATCGTGGCGCAGTGAGTGCTTATTCAGAGTTCTCGCCGGTGGATTGCAACATGACTGTCGCATACGTCAGCGACGGAAACATAAATGCAGCCAAAGGCGTTCGTGGTGGCCTTGCCGGTGGACCTTCCTCCCAATTCATCCGCCGGTCCACTGGGATGCTTGAACCTGTACCGGCCTGCGCCGAGGTTGTCGTCGGTCCCGACGAGGCAATGGTGTCGATAAGTTGCGGGGGAGGAGGATATGGACCACCGCATGAACGACCGGTCGCTTTGGTCCATCTGGACGTAATGGAGGGCTGGGTGAGCCGGGATCGCGCCCTCAATATCTACCGCGTTGTCATCAATGAAGCCCTTGAAGTCGACATTGATGGAACCCGCCGCTTGCGTGAAGCTGCGCCATCATAATGATCGGCAACTCAACTGTGCGAGGAGGACAGATGAACAAGGATATAAGCCTTCCAAAGGCCACCGGTGTCTATTCGCCCGCGTTGCGGATCGGGGACTGGATCTATGTTTCTGGACAGGGGCCGATCGATGATCGCGGCAACATCGTTGCAGGCAGCTTCGAAGATGAAATGCTGCTTACGCTGAAGAATATCCAACGGCTTGTAGAAGCTGCGGGAGGTGAGGTGAACCGCATTACCAAATGCACTTGCTACCTGTCGAATATAGCAAATTTCAACAAGTTTGACGAGATTTATGGTGAGTTTTTCCGGAATGCGGAAGTCTTTCCGGCGCGAACAACCGTCGCCGCAGAGCTTGACCGTATTCAGATCGAGATCGACGCGGTTGCCTATGTTGGCAAGGAAATACCCATTATGATCCGGTAAGAAAGGTTGTAACCGGCGTGCTTCCTCTTGAGCGTTGCTCGGCGGCAAGCAGTCACCCCTGCATCCTCACGTTACGTCGTCTCACCTCGCACGAATTCAACTGGAAGTACTACTGTTTCCGGCTCAAAGACCCCATCTTCGAGCCGCCGGATCATCAGGTTTGCGGCGAAATTGCCCATTCGAAAGGTTGGTGAGCGTATCGTGGTCAACTGGGGTTCAAAGAAGTCTAGCAGCGGGAAGCCGTTAAATCCCGTGAGTTTGACCCTGTCGGGAACAGAGATCCCGCGCCGCCGCAACATGCGATAAACGGCTATTGCCATCTGATCATTGCCCGCCATGACTGCGTCAAACGTTCCGCCAGCTTCCATGTAATTATAAAGAGCGGCTTCGGTTGCGTCGGGTGACTCATCCAATGAAGTAATTACGGTCAATTGGGCTCCTGTGGCGGAGTCCTCTATCTCCTGGCGTGCTCCGTTTAGACGAGCTCGCATCGCCGGCCAGTCTGGTTGTGGCAGAATGAATACGGCTTGCCGCGCGCCACGTTCGATTAGATGCGCGGCTAGCATGCGTCCTCCTTCGTAGTCATCCTGGCGAATGACACAATGATCGAGGATTGGGTCCGGCAAGGACTGTTGGAACAGGATGACAGGTTGACCTAGACCTCGCAGTGTTTCGGCAAACGAGCCGTTCGGATCGAATTCGCCTGCGGCCAAGACGCATAAGCCATCACTTTGCCTTTGCTGGATCAATGGCGAATTCGCCATTTGATTTGTCGGCTGCCTTTCAAGAACAAGCGAATATCCATGCTGGTTCAGGCCGGTACAAAGCCCATCCAGGAGGCTAGTGATGTAGGGATCGGCAAGGAAGAACTGATGCTCCTGTATAATCAGCATTCCTACTGCCTTGCGTCGATCGGTTCTCAATGTACGTGCTGCGATGTCCGGGCGGTAATTGCATGCCTTCACCGCCCACAGGACCTTGTCTCGGGTCTCCGCGTTGTAGCCTTTCATCCGGCCATTGACGACATTAGACACCGTCATCGGCGAAACGCCAGCCAGTTGAGCGACGTCCTTAAGCGTTGCTCGGGGCAAGAATTCCTTCTTAGCTCGTGATCGTGATGCCATATTTTCGTTCGTCTTCTTTAAACCTGAACCGCGATGCTTCGGTCACGCTATTGCATGCTTCCTCCATTCAACACCCACCCCGTTAGCGGTGGGTGCCGGTATTGCGGCTGAAAATAATAGGGGTGGCCCCTCTGCATAGTTGCTTCTTATAGCTTACGCCCTAGCGTTGCAAAATGTTGCGTTAAATTAACGCATTTCATATCTCTTTCAAAGCGTTCAGATGCATGCACATGGGCATTGACTTAACGTTAAATTGCTCCTTAAATGTTCACTGTGTGGATCGCATGTCGGGAGAGGGGTGGGCGAGGCGCATTTTTCCAACCTTGGCAGCGTGCCCACCGGCAATCAGCAAAGCGGGGTTAAAATGACGCAATCAGTCACCGAAACCGTTAATCGGCAGAGCCAGTTCATTGCCGGCGGTACAATGTCGACCAACCGCGCGATTACACCGCCCCGGGTCTTCGTGCGTGCAATGGGAGCGTATCTTTGGGATGCGGAGGGGAAGAAGTACATCGACTATCATGCGGGGTTCGCTCCTTATCTGTTTGGCCATGGCGATCCAGAGGTTGACGAGGCAGTTGTCAAGGCAATCCGGTCGGGAGCGTCGCTGATCGGTGCAGGGACGACGCCTTGGGAGGCCGAGATTTCGGAGCTGCTATGCGACGCGGTGCCGGGTCTTGAACAAATCCAGCTTACCAATAGTGGTTCGGAGGCGGTTTCATATGCATTGCGGCTTGCTCGCGCCGCGACCGGCCGGGATGTCGTAGTATTAATGCAAGGCGGATACAACGGGTGGGCTGATTACGTATCCTACAATCTAATGGATCCTGCGAGTATTGTTGCTGAACATGAGCCGGGCACAGAATACAAGCTGCGCCCGTTCACCAGCGGCATTCCCGGCGTGATTAGCGAGACCGTGCGAGTAGTGGAATTCAACGATCTGGAAGCTGCCGAACGGGTGCTTTCACGAGGTGATGTCGCGGCGATCATTCTTGAGCCCATCCTTCAGAACATCGGGGTAGTCAAACCGTTGCCTGGCTATCTAGAGGGATTGCGCGCGATCTGCGACCGCACTGGTACAATGCTAATTTTCGACGAAGTGAAGACCGGATTCCGGCACGCACTCGGCGGTTATCAAGCGATCAGCGGCGTGATCCCTGATCTTTCTACCTTCGGAAAGGCGATAGCCAACGGTTATCCGATGGGCGTCGTTGGCGGCAAGCGAGAAATTATGGCTTTTTGCGCGCATCCTGATCCGGAAAGAAGAGTCGTCATTGCCGGTACCTACAACGGCCATCCAGTCAATGTCGCGGCTGCAACGGCAGTCCTGAAGCGCTTGAAGTCAAGGGAGGCCGAGATCTACGAGAGGCTGGAGAAGCTGGGCAGCCGGCTTGAAACGGGGCTGAGGGAGGTGTTTTCCAGGCGAAACTATCCTGCGACAATTGTGCGCCAAGGATCTGCAATTGCAGTTTACTTCATGGACCATGTCCCCACCAGTTGGCGTGATGTCGCGATGAACCACGACAGTGATCGTGACGTTTCCTATCGTCGAGCAATGATTGACGCCGGAGTTTTCCACTTTCCTGTAGCTACGAAACAATCCAGCATTTCTCTGGCTCACTCAGAGGAAGATATCGATCGGACCATCGAGATTACCTCTGATGTCCTCAACAGATTGAATTGATTAACTCGCCATGACCGTGACTTGGCTACTGCTGTTCAGCCGGAGCTTTGCCAAAAAACATGAGGGACACGTCCGCGTTCTGCTTGGACGGCTGCTGAAGTAGAGCAGCAGTTATGGATTTGAAGGTGAGGGGGCAGGATGAGGAAACGAAGGCTGCGATCGGCAGAGTGGTTCGAAGGCCCTGGCAAGAACGCATTCATGTATCGGTCATGGATGAAGAACCAGGGTCTGCCGGATGATGCTTTTGACGGCCGTCCCGTAATTGGGATCTGCAATACCTGGTCCGAACTTACTCCGTGTAATGCTCACTTGCGGGAAGTGGCTGAAAAAGTGAGAAGAGGAGTGCTGGAAGCGGGCGGACTTCCGTTGGAGTTTCCGGTGACTTCGCTTGGTGAAAGCATCCTCAGGCCAACCGCCATGCTAATGCGTAATCTGGCGAGCATGGATGTGGAGGAAAGTATCCGTGGCAACCCGATTGACGGAGTTGTCCTGCTTGTCGGGTGCGACAAGACCACTCCGGCCCTTCTTATGGGGGCGGCCAGCTGTGATCTGCCTGCATTGGTTGTGTCAGGCGGTCCAATGCTTTCCGGACGCCATAATGGCGAGATTATAGGTTCTGGCACCGATGTCTGGCGCTATCATCAGGAAGTGAAGAATGGCACTCGCTCAATCGAAGATTTTCTTTCGGCTGAGCAAGCAATGAACCGATCAGCAGGCTCCTGCAACACCATGGGTACAGCGTCTACCATGGCGTGCATGGTCGAGGCTCTGGGAATTGCGCTGCCGGGAAACGCAGCCATTCCCGCAGTGGATGCCCGGCGCTACACTCATGCGCAGCTTGCCGGACGCCGGATTGTCGAGATGGTGAAGGAAGACCTCACGCCTTCTCAGATCTTGACCAAGACTGCATTCGAAAACGCCATTAAGGTCAATGCGGCGATCGGAGGATCGACGAATGCGGTGATCCATCTGATCGCGATTGCAGGACGTCTCGGGCTGAAACTGACGCTGGATGATTGGGACCGCGTCGGCCGCGGAGTCCCAACCATCGTCAACCTGATGCCATCCGGACAATATCTGATGGAGGACTTCTTTTACGCTGGCGGCCTTCCTGCTGTCATAGCTCGTCTTCTAGAAAAGGAGTTGTTCGACGGAAGCGCCCTTTGCGCGACTGGCAGAACCATGGGCAGGGAGTTTACGGGGGCACCCTGCTATAATGATGGGGTGATCCGCACGTTCGACAATGCGCTTTTGAATGAAGGCGCCATTGCTGTTTTGAAGGGCAGTCTGGCGCCAGCCGGAGCGATCATCAAGCCATCAGCCGCCACGCCGGCTCTCATGACGCATACCGGACCTGCAGTGGTCTTTGAGAATATTGACGACTATCACTCCCGAATAGACGATCCAGATCTTGAAGTCGACGCTGACTCAATTCTAGTCCTTAGAAATTGTGGCCCTCGTGGGTTCCCAGGCATGGCCGAAGTCGGCAACATGGCGCTGCCGGCAAAGCTTCTGAAGCGGGGCATCACCGACATGGTTCGCATAAGCGATGCCCGCATGAGCGGTACAGCCTTTGGAACAGTAGTACTGCATTGCGCGCCTGAGGCAGCAATTGGAGGACCGCTCCAGGCAGTGAGGACGGGCGATAGGATCACACTCAATGTCCCTGAGCGCAAACTCGAACTTCATGTGAACCAGGCCCAGATCGATCAACGCCTGGCGGAGCTGCGTTCCCTTCCTCCTTCCGTCGGAGGCTATCAGGGACTGTACGTTGATCATGTTCTTCAGGCTGATCTTGGTTGCGATTTTGATTTTCTTGTTGGTAAGCGCGGCGCTGCGGTTGCCCGCCATTCACATTAAGGTTCCAGCAGATCCGCGTGAATTGGTTTAGTGTTGATGTAAACGATGAGGCTCGTCATCGGTCCTTAAATTTTCAGTCAACTTGAGCCGCATACCAGGTTCCATCTCGCCGAACGAAGGCTCTTAGAGCGGGATGAGATTACGCCGAGTCGCTAGGGGCTACGCAAATCAGATTGAATTTGATTCAAGGTGCTGGCTGGGACAGGAGGCCAGCATGGATGAGCAAGCCCTATTCGATCGATCTTCGGGAACGCGTGGTGAAGGCGGTTGAGAAGGAGGGGATGTCGCGTCGGCAGGCGGCGGCCCGTTTTGGCGTCAGCTACAGCTCGGCGATCGAATGGGTGAAGCGTTATCGCCAGAGCGGCAGCCTGGAACCGGGCCAGATCGGCGGCCATAAGCCGAAGAAGATTTCCGGGGCTTGGCGCGACTGGCTCATTGAGCGCTGCCGTGGCGCGGACTTCACGCTGCGCGGCCTTGTGGCGGAACTGGCCGAGCGCGGCCTGAAGGTCGACTACCGCTCGGTGTGGGAGTTCGTCCACGCCGAAGGGCTCACGCATAAAAAAAGACGCTGATCGCCGCCGAGCAGGATCGGCCCGACGTGGCGCGAAGACGCGCGCAGTGGAAAGCCTATCAGGGCCGCATCGACCCCTCCCGCCTGGTCTTCATCGACGAGACATGGACCAAGACCAACATGGCCCCGCTCAGGGGTTGGGCACCGCGCGGTGCGCGGCTCAAGGCCAAGGTGCCGCACCGGCGCTGGAAGACCATGACCTTCCTGGCCGCCCTGCGCTGCGACCGCGTTGAGGCCCCCTGGCTCATCGACGGGCCGATCAACGGCGAGCGCTTCCGCCTCTATGTCGAGAAGGTGCTGGTGCCGACGCTCAGGCCCGGCGACATCGTCGTCATGGACAATCTCGGCTCGCACAAGGGCAAGGCCATACGGCAGGCCATCCGCAAGGCCGGTGCCAGGCTCTTCTTTCTGCCGAAATACTCGCCCGATCTGAACCCGATCGAGCAACTCTTCGCAAAGCTCAAACACCTGCTGCGAAAGGCCGAAAGGCGCACCACCGATGCCGTATCCAGCGCTATCGGCCAAATCCTCGACATCGTCACATCAAAGGAATGCGCAAACTATTTCGCCGAGGCCGGATATGACCGGAAATAAAATCATCCCGCTTTAAAAGGTGAAAGACGGAGAGTTGGCGCATGGCATAGCGAAAATTCCCGTTAGCCCTGCCGATCAGGTCGCGATGAGGGTCCTCTTAAGCCTATCGTCACGTACAGGATTTCCACGGCGGAACGGGTGTGCGCGAACCGGTGGAACACGCTGCCGCGGCCAAACTCCGCGATCGTCCAGTACAGGTGGGCGACACCGCGAACTCCGGCAGCATCGTTTGGGCATCTCCCAGGCGATGCAGAAAGCGATGGCGTCCGGTTTATAGGTTGCATCCTCTGTTTTTAAAAGGTTGCGCTTGTCTATGCAGAGACTCGTTCTCTATGCAGGCTCGCCAATGCAGTGCCCAGTGAGGTGGCGATAAGGAAGGCACCGGCCAACGCCTGCTGCTCAACCGAAAACCGATCAATGATCAGGCTGCCGGCGAACGTTCCGAACGCGATGCCAAGATGCAGGACAGCAATATTCAAACTCTGCTGGATAGCAGCCGTTTCGGGGGCCAGCTGAACCAGGTGGCTCTGGATAGGCGGGCTGATCGACCAGCTCAACACGCCCCAAATGACCAGCACCATCCAGAACAATGGGGGCACACCTGTCGTATACGGGATGATCAACAGACAGACACACAGCAGGATGATCGAGGCGAGCAGTGTGCGCCTCGGCCCGAACTTATCGGTTGACCATCCCGCAAAACCGCCGCCGGATACGGCGGCAACGCCATACAGAAAATAGGCGAGCGCCACGTGCGAACTGTTGAAATTCATAGTGAACTTCAAAAAAGGGGTCATGTACCCGTAGAGAGTGAAGTGGCCGGCGAGGAAGAAGAATGTCGTCAGATGACCAAACAGCACCTTCTTGTCGCGCAAGGCATGCATCTGTCTTTTCAAAGGGACTGGCGGGTTGGCGGGAACCCTCCCAACGAAAGCGGGTACAGCCACCACGAGGCCTAGTGCCAGTATGGTGACGAGGATGAACGGGCTGCGCCAGCCGAAAGCATGGCCCATGCTTACTCCTACCGGAAGGCCGAAGACTAGCGAGCCACTAATGCCCATCACAACCATCCCGATCGCTCGGCCGCGATATTCAGGCGCGGAGATATGAGCTGCAAGTGCCAAGCTTAGCACTGTCAGCAATGCCCCGCTTGCAGCAGTGATGATGCGGGAGAGCATCAGGGCGCTGTATGTCGTTCCTAGGATGGCGACAAGATTGCCGATGATGAAGACAAGAAGGGCGACAAGCATCACCCGCGTGCGCTCCTCCCGCCCTGTCAGGAACAGCAGAACCGGTCCGCTGATACTGAAGACAAGCGCAAAGACAGTGATCAGCAGCCCGGCCCTGCCTACGCTCACTTCCAGATCCAGCGCCACCAGATCGAGGATCCCGCCGATAAGCAACTCGACCATGCCGACGACAAAGGCAATCGCCGTAAGCAGGTAAATGCGTTTATCCAGCAAGACGCTCCCCCGAATTCTATGGATTGGCCTCAAACAGCTTCTTGCTTCGCCATCCGCCCCAGCGGTAGTAGGCCATAGAGAACAGGCTGCTAAGCACGAAGCTCAATCCGATGCCGAGCGCTATCCCGTGCTCGTCATGCAAAATGGTCAGTCCGTAGGCCAGAGGAACGCGCAGAATCCACAGCGAAATGACGTTCAGGGCAAGTACCTGAAACATCGCCCCGGACCCGCGGACCACGCCGTTGAAGATAAAGTTCAACCCGATGAAGGGGTAGAAGATGGCAATCGTGCGCAGATAGGAAACGCCGAATGCGACGCTTGCAGCATCCTGGATGAAGAGCCGGATCAGGGGTTCTGCCCAGGCGAGCAGCATGCCGGCAACCACGATCATGATGCTCATGTTGAAGATGACGCCGGTGCTGGTGATCTGCGTCACACGCGGCCACTTGTTCGCGCCGATGTTTTGCGCAGCCATCGCATTAACCGCCATGCCCAATGCAACCGCAGGCAACAGGATGATACTGTCCAGCCTTTGAGCCGCGCCGAAGCCGGCCACCACTTCATTTCCATATACGTTGACCAGGGAAAGGATGACCCCCGTGCCTGCGTAGATGACGATCATCTGTATGCTCGACGGGATGCCGAGTTGCAAAATAGTGCGGAATTCGGCCACTCCCGGCCGCCTTGGATTGAGATGGTACTGATCCGGTCTTTTGGCGAGATAGATCAGGCTGTAGAGAAATGCCACCGCCTGCGCCAGCACCATCGCCCAGGCAGCCCCGTTCACGCCGAGCTCCAGGCCGTCGATCAGGAGAGGGCTCAATCCTGTGACCAACACTGTTGCAAGCAGCACGAAATAAAGCGGCGTGCGGCTGTCCCCGAACGCCCGCAGCATCGTGCCTATGAAGTTGTAGCCAACCAGGAACAGCGTGCCCGCAAAGTTGATCTGCAAGTAGCCCTTGGCCGCATCTATGATGGATAGGGGCGTGTTGAACAGGGCAAGAAGAGGCTCGACAAGGAAGTAGCCTCCGGCTCCAACGAGCGCCGACAATATTACGAGAAGAATGGTGAATGCGCTCAAAAAGGCCCCGATACCATACGTGTCTCCAGCTCCGCGAAGCTGGGCAAAGATGGTCAGGATGGCGTTGTTCATGCCAAGCACAAACGCCAACACTACTGCAAGCACGGTAGTGGCGACGGTTACGGCGGCAAAGGCTTCGCTTCCCAAAAGATTTCCAACCCACAAACCGCTGATGAGCTGCATTGCAGCCTGCAGTAGGTTGGCAAGCAGGATAGGCAGGGAAAACAGAAACAGCTTTCCCGGTATCGGGCCGACGGTGAAATCATTGGTCACGGCAGCCGCCATCCTGGGCTGCCGCTACGCGGCGCGGAAAATGTTGACATCGGAGCTCCACCGGCGGCGGCGGCAGTGGACCGCCCCTATCGACACGATTGCTTCGCAAGGATGGTTGGAAGCTAGGACCGGATGAACGGTCTTGCAAGCCCGCCCAAAGCTTCGAGGCCAATGCCTGTAATCCCGCGGCTGAACGGTTATCCGGCCGGCAACACCGAGCAGACGAGGGGTGCCGGTTGAAAGTGCCCCATCTTTTATTGCGGGCTAGTTTCACTATTGCGCCGCTTGATGTCCGCGAGCGCGAAGCTGAGAATATCTTCCATTTGCCTTCGGTGAGCGGCAATGGCGCGGGGCTGCGCTGGAAAGACAGCTTTTCTATCGCTGCCGGCACTGACGGACCGGCTGGCGGCAGAGCATGATATGCCGGATGAGCCGGCCAAGTTGGCTTCACGCCGGGCGGTGCCATCTTCTTATGCTAATGTCCCTGAAGTTGTCACAGCCCGGAAACGATGGCGTTGGAGCAGTAAGATCGTGGCTTGCCTTTTCAGGCCGAGCCACTCAGCTCACGATGCGGACATGCGCAGGATCGGCTTGATAACCTCGCCCGATCTTGAATCCTCCAGGGCCTGCTCGATCTGGTCCATGTCATAGAATTTTACCAGCCGTTCAAAGGGGAAGCGCCCCTGCTGGAAAAGATCCACCAGCGCCGGGATCAGCTGTCCTGACCGACCGCCGCCGCCCAGCACGCCACTGACGCGTTTTCCCCACAACGTTCGGAGATGGTCGAGCGAGAACCGTGCATTGGCCGGTGCTCCGCCGACGAGCACGAGATGTCCGAGCATCCCGACGGTCTCTGCAAGCTGCTCGATCACAGGAATCACTCCGGTGCAGTCGAAGGCAAAATCGACGGTGCTGCCTGTAATGCTGCGCACCGCTTCGATCAGATCCGTTTCGCCCGAATTTATGACATGGGTGGCGCCGAATTCCTTGGCAAGTTCCAGCCGGTTGTCGTGAAGGTCCGCGGCGATGATCCGGGTCACGCCTGAATTCCGGGCCGCCATTATCGCTGCCAGCCCAACGGCACCCGCGCCGACGATCAGAATGGAATCGCCCAGACGCGGACGTGCCTCGTTCAGGACTGCGCCGGCACCCGTACCCAGACCGCAGGCCAGTGGACCGAGCAGATCGAGCGGGACCTCGTCGGGCACCTTCACCAGCGCATCCGCCGTGACGATCGAATGGGTTGCAAAAGAGGACTGCCCGAAGAAGTGGCCATTGATGGGTTCGCCATTGCGGGAATAGGCAGTGGTGCCTGCCTGCTCGCCCTTGAACCGACGCCCGGACACCAGCGCCTCGCCTGTCCTGAGGCAGTAGCGCGGCTGGCCGTCGAGGCAGTTGCGGCAAGTTCCGCAGGAAGGCCAGCCAATGATGACCTTGTCACCCGGGGCAACTTCCGCCACACCGGCTCCTACTTGTTCGACTACGCCCGCACCCTCATGGCCAAGCACGGCGGGGAAGGGCATCGGCATGTCGCCGGCCCGGGTGATTGCATCAGTATGGCAGACGCCGCACGCGACAATACGCACCAGCGCTTCGCCGCGGCCGGGTTCCTCAAGGTCGAGCTCCTGAAGCACAAACGGTCCGTCCAGTTGCTCCACGACTAATGCCGTGATCTTCATGGCGGCCTCCTCGCTCATGGTCTGCAGGCGATATCATTCGCTAGAACTTGTAACAGGTGCGCATTGATCCATTGATGTCAGCAGTTCTCGCAGCAGGAGCGAACACGCACGGGCATGTCCAGGGACATGCTATGCTGCCTAAAGCAGTTTTAGGGGGCTATCGCTACGATCGGTGAGAAGCGTGCTGCGCTCGAATTGATTGTTCTAAGCGTTTCAAGCGCCGGAAAACTCGGCACAATCCGGCCGCTGTTTGTGCTGATGATGGTTGGGGGAAATAAGAATGCCCGCTTCCTGGGCGGGAAGCGGACATTCATGTCAGTGGTCAGAAATGCTTGGATGTCAGAAGTCCATCCCGGCTCCGGCTGGCATTGCGGGCTGAGCTTCCTTCTTCGGCTTGTCGGCGATCATCGCCTCAGTGGTGATGAGAAGCCCTGCGACAGAAGCAGCATCCTGCAAGGCAGTGCGAACCACCTTCGCGGGGTCGATCACGCCCTGCTTGTAGAAATCGCCGAACTCGTCCGTCTGGGCGTTCCAGCCGTAGGAGAATTCGTCCTTCTCCCGAAGTTTGCCAACAATGATGGAGCCTTCCGCCCCCGCATTCTCAGCGATTTGACGAGCCGGCGCTTCGATCGCCCGGCGAATAATTTCTACGCCATGCTTCTGGTCGGGGTTCTCGGTCTCAACATTGTCGAGGGCTTTGGCCGCCCGCAGCAGCGCGACGCCGCCGCCCGGCAGGATGCCTTCCTCGACCGCAGCGCGGGTCGCATGCAACGCGTCGTCCACGCGGTCCTTCTTCTCCTTGACCTCTACCTCGGTCGAGCCGCCTACGCGGATGACGGCTACGCCGCCGGCGAGTTTCGCCAGCCGCTCCTGGAGTTTCTCGCGATCATAATCGGAGGTCGTCTCCTCGATCTGCTGCTTGATCTGGGCAACGCGGCCTTCAATCTCCTCCTTCTTGCCGGCGCCGTCGACAATCGTGGTGTTCTCCTTCTCGATCACCACCTTCTTGGCACGCCCCAGCATCTCAAGTGTGACGTTCTCCAGCTTGATTCCCAGATCCTCGCTGATCGCGGTGCCGCCCGTGAGGATGGCGATGTCCTCCAGCATTGCCTTGCGACGATCGCCGAACCCGGGAGCTTTCACAGCCGCGACCTTCAGCCCGCCGCGCAATTTGTTGACGACGAGGGTGGCAAGTGCCTCGCCTTCCACGTCCTCGGCAATGATTAGCAACGGCTGGCCGGACTGGACGACGGACTCAAGGACCGGCAGCATGGACTGGAGATTGGAGAGCTTCTTCTCGTGGATGAGGATATAGGGATCCTCGAATTCCACGCGCATCTTCTCCTGGTTTGTAATGAAATAGGGGGAAAGATAACCACGGTCGAACTGCATGCCCTCGACCACTTCGAGCTCCGTCTCGGCGGTCTTGGCTTCCTCGACGGTGATCACGCCTTCGTTGCCGACCTTCTGCATCGCATCGGCCAGGAAGCGGCCAATCTCGGAATCGCCATTGGCAGAAATCGTCCCGACCTGAGCGATCTCGTCATTGTTGGTAACCTTGCGGGCATTGCCCTTCAGCTCGGCGACGACGGCGTCAACCGCCTTGTCGATGCCGCGCTTCAGATCCATCGGGTTCATACCGGCGGCAACGGCCTTGCTGCCTTCCTGCACGATCGCCTGGGCAAGCACGGTAGCAGTAGTGGTACCGTCACCGGCGATATCGTTGGTCTTGGAGGCTACCTCGCGCAGCATCTGCGCGCCCATATTCTCGAACTTGTCCTCAAGCTCGATTTCCTTGGCAACCGAAACACCATCCTTGGTGATGCGGGGAGCGCCGAAGGACTTGTCTACGACGACATTGCGACCCTTAGGGCCGAGCGTAACCTTCACCGCATTGGCGAGAATATCGATGCCGCGCAGCATCTTGTCTCGGGCTTCGGTATTGAACTTGACTTCCTTTGCAGCCATGGGATCACTCCTTCAATAGGCAGTATTCAGCGACTGGTTGATTTCTCAAGAAGCCTTCAGGCGGCCTTTGCCGCCGGCGCGGCTGATTCAATCACGCCCATGACATCGCTTTCCTTCATGATCAGCAGCTCCTCTCCGTCAAGCTTGATCTCGGTGCCGGACCATTTACCGAACAGGATGCGGTCGCCCACCTTGACATCGAGCTCGAGCAACTGGCCTGCTTCATTACGCGCGCCCGGACCGACGGCGATGACCTCGCCTTCGCTTGGCTTCTCCTTGGCTGTATCGGGGATGATGATGCCACCTGCCGATTTCTGTTCGGCTTCAATGCGGCGAACCAGGATACGGTCATGCAACGGACGGAACTTCATCTCGTTCTCCTTCAGGACAAACAGATTTTGAGAGGTCCCACCGCTCCGATCCGGAGGAGCGGAACGGGGCGCGCAACCCTTGTCAGGCGCCGCGCGCAATATCGAGCTAATCCTGAAAAATCTGCGTTTCAAGAGCTTGCGCAAAAAAATTTGGCACTCGCAGTGCCGGACTGCTAGTGCCATAAAATCATTGAGGAAAATCGCCTATGGTGCTTATAACGAGCCTTGAAATCCCGCACGGATAAGACAAAAATCGCGGGATGCGGAAGGCTCAGTATCGGCGAATCGAACAGCTTTCGAGGACGGAGCCTGGGAATGCTGATACGAAAGGAAGGTGCGCGATGGACAGGACACTCTTTTCGATCATCTCTCCTCAAGGGTTGAACGGAGGGTGAAAACGAATGGGTGGAAAAACGAACCAGGAATTCCGGATGCAGATGCAAGGCTATGGTCTGACAACGGCGGAGATCCATTACCACATGCCCGATCATCCAAGCCTACTTCAGCTCTATGTCTGGCAGGAATACGATCTTGCTCCGGAGTTCCCGGAGCTACGCAGCTTCCTCGATTATTGGACTGAGACGCTGGAGGGTCCGCTGCACTCCGTGCGCGTCGCCCACCACCGCCTGATCCAGCCAGCCGAATGGAAAGCCGTTGATGGGATCATAACGCTTCACTGAAGTCCGAGGACCAAGTTGGTCTGGGGCGCGGACTTGTTTCGTGCCGCCCCGGGCCTTGCAGGCTGTACGAAACCGGCCCTCATGGCCGCTTTCATGAAGCTGCGGCGGGCCTCAGTGGCCGTGCGCCAACCCTCAAGGGCATCTCGACAGGTGCGCACCGCCACACGCCAACGGCGGCCGCGTGCCCATTCCGGCCAATCGCGCTCAAGACATTCGAGCGCTTCGAAGCTGGTGGCCACCTTCCGTTCACCAATACCCGACATGCGCAAAACGACAGGGACGGCAAAAGCGACATCTTCCATCACTTCCTCCTTGTGTTCTGATCGTCTCAGGAGCAAAGGTAGCCTACTTTGCCCGCTAATAATCATCTGGTGATTGACGACGCTTCTTCAAGGATCGGCCGGGTGGCTCAGCTCGGCGGACGCGTCCTGTTGGGGCTCAGGCTCTGATCCAGCGCTCCGGCAAGAGCGGCGGGCATGCGGCTATGAGGGGAATGGCCCACGAACCGCAAAGCGCTTTGCTGCTTGCCAACTAAAGCTTCGTGGAAGCCGTGAAAAACAGAATGATGTTTATGTGGAATGCCCTTGCCATTTCATAGAACGAGGCGGCAATTAGAAAACCGCTTTGCTCGCGGGGACCGCCGCTCCCGCGTGAACATCACCGTCAAGGGGTGGCCGGTCGACGCCCACGCAGTAATTATGGTCTACAGGCCGGATGATCAGGGTTGATTGAGGGGCGAGCTCGACGCTACAGCCCGCTCCAATCGTGACGAGGGCACTGCCGTCATGCCCCGTCCGCACGCTGTCGCCAATAGCCAGGTTCTGCCCCCGCTGCGCCGCTTGCCAACCTTGCGGGGTGGTCGCCATAACCGTGTTCCGGACGCTCTCGATACGCCCAGCCAATTTGATATTCGGTATCAGGGCTTGTGAGAAATAGCACCGGCACTCACCGGCCGATGCCTGTGGGACAAAGAATACAGTGCCAAGCCCCACCGCAAGCTTCGCGAAAATGGCTAAACACCGGCGGCGTGTCGAGCGTGTCAGCAGGCATTCATACCCTAGAGAAATAATCCTGCTTGCAACCATGGCTCTCCCCCGGATGTGCCCAAAGCGGACCTGCAATAGCCGCCTCATGATCAATCGTCCCAGATTATCTTCGCGATACCGTTTTTCTCGGTCAGTATGCATAACTGTCAAGAAACGGCGTTACCCTCTCATTAAGTCCCGAGCCATGATTTGGTGTTGCGGCATGATCCAGATGGCCGAACTTTTATCATCGCATGAGCGCCGCACCCTGGTAATGCTCGTTACGCTGGCGTCCGACGCCAAGCGTAGGTGGCATACGAGCGGCTCAGGCTGCCCTTTTTCTTGACCTGCCAATAATGACGTTGCGCAGCAGGGCCAGGACGATCAGGACGGGCCCGGTAGCGGCTGCCATCCAGTACCCGGGCTTCAAAGCGCCGATAAACCGGGTGTTGCTACCTGTAATCGGATTGAAGACCAGCGAAGTCCCTATAAATTGAACGCCACCGGCGCCCGATCTGATCTGCGCGATGATGAAGGCAGTCACGACGGCGATCAGGTAAGATAGGCCTACAAAACCGATCAGAAGCTGTGCCAGGGAAATCCTGAACCGGCCGAGACTGACGGTTTTAGTGACGAAAATGCTGACCGCCAGCGCCAGCATGCATACCCCCAGATAGGTCCACATGAAGGGCTCGAAGAACCCTGGCATCGAATAGAGTGCCCTATTGGCGTAAGTTCTGACTTCGCTTACCAGCTCAACGCCCCACGGACGCAGTACCATGTGGTCCCTGCCGGGAAGGTCACTTATCTGGGCGCCCCACCACGGGCTGAACCAGGAAGCCAGCATGAGCCCGGCGCCCGCAAGTACCAAAACTCCGTAGAGCCAGAACCTGAGACTTCGACGCTCTGACACCTGTTCCGCATTCATGAAATCCTCCTTTGGCCGGGCAAGCCTTACTGCAATCGAATACTTCGCTGCCTGAAGGCACTTCTTCAGGTTACGGCTGAAAGTTACAACCCACCATCGAAGAGGGCTGGCGTTACCATGCTGCTAGTTCTACATAGGCAAGACCCACAATGTTGCCATCGCACAAAATCGATATGCCGCTTAACGGCATATCAGACGTAGTAGGATGCCGGGTCGATAATGGGCTCAAGGCGAAGCCCGGCCCTGATGGTTGTATGGTCCCGCACTTCAATCGTCTGGCTGGAGGCCACGTATTTGGTTCCAGAAACGAGGAGCTTATAGGTTCCTTTCACGACTTTAAGCTTCGCCACTCCATCCTCGTCTGCCAAGGCCCTGTAAGGATGCATCACGACGCGGGCTCCCTTTATCGGCGCCCGGTTTTCAGCGTCGACTACCTTTACGGTCACCTCACAGTCGGGTGCTTCCATGACCTTAACCGGGAAGTCAACTGCGCCTTGAGCATGGGGTGCTTCCGCGATGGAAGCGGGAATTTCGATCTTCCACTTGTAGTCACCGGGAACAGACGGAGCCTTGGCTTCAATCTCTGCGTAGTAGAGGGCGCTGGTCCCCGGCCAGACCTCGCCACCCAGCGTGCGCGCCGCGACCTGTTTACCCTCCCCGTCAAAGACACCTACCTCCTTGCCGGCAAGGTTGCAGCCCGACGAGCATTTGACGCCCACCTTGAAGGTGAAGGGTTCCCCAGCGTCGATCGCGCTCGGCAGATTCCAGACATTCAGCCTCGTCGAGTGAGCCTTCACGATGAATGAAAACGTGGTGGATATCGGCTCACATGCGTCGTCTTGAATGATGAGGGCGCGCCAGACTTGCTCGCCCATGGTCAAGGGCGCAGTGAGGGTCACATTTCCTGTCGAATGAATGTCGTCCTCGATTTGCGTCAACTCGGCGGTGGCGACCTCTTCATCGTCGCTGTCCCGTATGGAAACGACAATCCCGGTATCCGCCAGTTCCGGAGGCAGGACCACCTGGCATGTAAAGGTGAACTCGCTTCCGGCATCCACTTCGTCGGGCACCTCGACTGACCAGGTGCCGTAATCAGTGCTCTCGTGTTCCGCAATCATGGTTTCCGCAATACCCGCAATGTTCTCGTTAGGCGGCTAAAGCCCTAAACTTCCGGTGGGTTTAGCCACCGGAAGTTTCTGTGCGATCGCTGATTGCTCAAGCTTCCTCGGTCAAAGCGGTGCCAGCGATAAATCCAGTCATGTGAGCCCTTCCGAGACCATGCTGGTTACCGCTACCGGTAGCCTCGCCTCCGGCATAAAGACCCGGGATCACCTGTCCTTCGAAGTCGAGCACCTGGGACCTGCCATTGGTGCGCAACCCGCCATAGGAATCATGCCAGACCACCATGATCGATGCGGCATAGAAGGGCGGCGTGTTGATTGCGTGCATAGGTGCATCTTCACCCCGTCCGAATTCCTCGTCCCTGCCGGCGGCCACGGCATCGTTCCACTTTTCGACCGTTTCCACCAGATATTGCAGCGGAACTCGCTGGAACTCGTGTCCCTCCTCAATAAGACCGACCAGTTCCTCAATGGTATCGGCGGTAAAGAAGTAGCCGTTGTCAGGTGAGGTGAAGGGCGGATTGATGTTCCATCCGTCGCGTTCCACTGCGGCGCTGTCGAAGATTGCCCATAGAGGCCCGGAATAATACTCAGGCGCGGTGGAGCCTTCATTCATCGCCAGCGCGGCATCAACGCCATCGTACCGGCTGTACATTTGGCGGACCCATTGAGGTTCGCAATTGCGCCAATCAAGCGGAACGTGTTCGACGCCGGATCTGGGTGTGCCAGCCGCGGGGCCACTAGGATACCAGGAGAACGGCACCACGCGCGTCAGATTGATCTCATTGAAGAATCTTTTCCCCACCTGGTTCACAGCGATCAGATGCTCGAAGGAGTTGGCTCCGAAAAGGGCGATTCCAGTCGATTTCCTGAAGGGAAATGTCGGATGTCCGGGAAGCTCGCCGCTATAGGCATCCCGTGTCGCTAGCCGGGCGGGTATATGGTAGGTAATGGGTATACCAAGATTCTGCTGCATTCCGGACAAGGTACCGCCGACCTTCATTCCGGCGATGATTCCACTCGCATCCTGACCTCGAGGTCCAAGTACGGCCCAGGTACTCGCCGGAAAGGCAGGTTCTCTCATCGCTGGATAGAACATGCTGCGGAACTGCGGATTGCCGGAGTGCCCACCCGTCGCGATCATCACGCCTCTACGTGCACGGATGGTAACGGTTTCGCGCGTTTCATCGATATTGCCGTCGCTCCACAAGCTTTCAAGGCGCTCGCCCGTGTCCGGATCATTGCGGGGGGAATAACTAGCACGGATACCAAGGATTCTGCCTGCGAACGGCTCCTCCCGGATAAGCTCGTCCATATGCCGGTTGAGCATAAATTGGACGCCCTTTTCCCGGGCGCTGAACTCCAGAGGTCTGGCAAGGCATGCGCCATTGCCCACAGTATCCGGTCCGGCCACATCGCTGGTATCACCCATGGCAATTGGAGCGAAATGACTGGCCCGCTCGTTCAGCGTGCCGGCATCCTCGCGGGTGATTGTCCCTGCCTTGATGTCGGTTACGTCGCCAAGCTTGAGGAAAGGACCGGCCTGCCGGGCCCGCGATATTCCTGAGTTCGGGTTCGAGCCGCGGATTCGGGCAAATCGAACGTAATTATCCATCAGAAACTGCCTGGTTGCAGGTGCATTTTCTGCCATGGCGCGCTGGATCTCACGCTCATTGTACCGATAAGGTGCCTGGGCTCCAGCATCCAGTATCGACCAATCCGTCCATTCGGTAAAAAGGCGGTCTACATCGTCAGTAAGTTCTTCGGCGGTGTGTATGGGAGGAACCGTAATATATCCCTCGGGGTCGCTTTCTCCCGCTATGTCCCGTTGTTGCAGCGGATCATTGCCGCCCAGAGAAACCTGTCCCCCGCTATGCAGCATCTTACCGCCAACGTCGAAGTTCTGGTCGACGACCATCACGTCAAGTCCGGCATCCCGCGCCCGGATGGCGCATACAAGACCAGAAGCTCCTCCACCACAGACCACAACGTCGACTTCATAGTCCCACTGTTGTTGTTGCTGTTGCCCTTCTTGCTCTTGCGCCGATGCCGGCACGGACAGAGCTGCTACACCTAAACCAGCGGCTGCGCCCGCCTTGAAGACCTCGCGCCGGCTTATGGCCTTCTGGTCCTGAAGCTTTGCTTCACGCTTGTCGATGTCGGTTTTTTTGGCCATGACTCTCCTCCTGTTACCAACGCCTCGCTCATAGGCGTAGGGCTATTCGCCTGCGACTTGGGACAACCGCAAGCTGGAAAAATTTCGCGTAACGTAAGGAAAGCTAACGCCGGCTAATAGTCGAGAATTTGCTTTCCCGCCTTAAGAAGGTGGCGCACCCTCTAGTGGGTGTCAATAGGAGCGATCACACAATGAACGATCGGCGCCTGAACCGCCCGTAGCGCAAGGGAATAAAGCGCTTACAAAATGTTTCCGCCAGAATGGGCGAAGCACGGAACCGAGATGATCCGGATGCCATTATCCTCTTGATGAGGAGGTCGGCATGGCGAAATTTTCAGTGGGCGATCATGTAAGCTGGAACTCCGAGGCGGGCAGGGTAAGCGGAAGGATCATCAAGGTCCATTACAAGGATTTTGACTACAAGGGGCATCGCCGCCGCGCGTCGCGAGGCGATCCGCAATATGAGATCAAGAGCGACAAGACCGATCACATCGCTGCGCACAAGGAAGGCGCGTTGACGAAAATCGAGTAATGGTGGCGCAGTTCACTACGATCGGACACTCCAACCGCAGCCTTGGGGAATTTCTCGGCCTGCTGCGCGACGCGCGGGTCAACCTGGTGGTCGACGTCCGGTCTTTTCCAAGGTCGCGCACGAACCCCGCATTCAACATAGATACGCTACCGCATGAGCTTGAGCGGGTGCAGATTGGCTATTGCCATTGTCCTGCTCTGGGTGGGCGGCGGCCGCGTCAATCGCAAGTTGACGAAAAGATCAATTCCTTGTGGCGTGAGCCAAGCTTTCACAACTATGCTGACTATGCCCTCGGCGATGACTTTGCCGCCGCTTTCGATGAATTGCTCCACCTCGGCAGTCGAGGGCGTTTGGCGCTAATGTGTGCAGAGGCGGTCTGGTGGCGCTGCCACCGCCGGATCATTACGGATTACTTGCTTCTTAGCGGTCACCCTGTCGATCATCTGATGGCGCCCGGAAAGATCGACGCCGCCGAGCCAACGCCCGGCGCCCGCATGAACAGCGCGGGGAAGGTGACCTACCCCGGAGCGGATCAAGCTGGCTCAATCTCGTAGCGGCAGTACTTCCAGTATCTGCGAGGCGGGGAAGGCGGCCCTTTGTGAGCCAGATACTTGCGATGGACCTTTGCAAGAAGATGGACCGTTGCAAGAAGAAGCATCTGGTTTGCTGCATTTGATCATCGTCTCGCTCAATGATCTTGATGTTGGATGAGCTGGCAGCCATCGGCCAGAAGCAGTTGGCCAAGACGAGATTTCCCGGCCGCACAGCGCCTCCTTTACAATGGCTGACCCTGCTTTATCTCAATAGGTCTTGCGACCCACGGAGACGACGCATGACGTATTCTGATCTCGCCGGAAAAGTAGTGCTGATAACTGGTGGAGCTAACGGCCTTGGCGCGGCCGTCGCGAAGGCCTTCCTGTCCGAAGGCTCCAAAGTCGCGATCGTCGATATTTCTGCAGACTCACTGGAGAAACGAGCGGCGGATCTCGGAGCTGGGCCCGATCGATTGCTGACCATTGTCGCGGATGTATCCAAGGAGGACGACGTCAAGCGGTACGTGGAGGAAACCGCCGCGCATTTCGGTACAATCGACGTGTTCTTCAACAATGCCGGAATTGAAGGGGAGGTGGCGCAGATCATTGAGCAGAAGACCGAGGATTTCGACCGCGTCATGGCCATCAATGTGCGCGGTAGTTGGCTTGGGCTGAAATATGTTCTGCCGGTGATGTATGCAAAGAGATCCGGCAGCGTCATCAATACTTCCTCCATTGGCGGCCTCGTCGCCGGGCCGATGCCGGTATCACCTTACGTGACGTCGAAGTTTGCAATTCACGGCATGACGCGCATTGTGGCGAATGAAGCGGCGCCCTACCAGGTGCGGGTCAATTCAATTCATCCTTCTCCAGCCAACACCCAGATGATGCGGTCTCTTGAGAGCGGTTCCGGTGCCTCGCAGGAGGAAATCGCCCGCTCTATTCCGCTGGGCCGGTATGCCGAGGGCGAAGACGTAGCCAATATGGTGCTCTTCCTGGCGAGCGAGAAATCCAGCTTTGTTACCGGGTCCCAGTTCCGCATCGATGGCGGTATGCTAAGCTGAGGATTGCTGAACTAAGGCGCGATTGAGCGACGTTGTTTCCCACGGGGGTCATCAAGTTGCCGCCGGATGTTCAGATTGGATCTCGTCCATTCTGAAAGACATCGCTGCTTGTTCAACTCACTGGCCCCAGGAACCTGAAGCCGCCAATTGTTTCTTCCGAGTAAATGCGGAAGACAGCGACAGTTGGTCGCAAATAGTTTTCACAATATTGTAATGAGTGGGCTTAAGTACTGCAGCCTCCGCTACCATATGGTGGTCACAAGCGGCATGCAGGGCAATATCCACTTCATGGTGGTAGAGCGCCTGCGGCAAAGTTCAAACATCCCCTGTCGCGTCGAATGCGATCAACCTGTATCTTGAAAGAGGATTATGCTCGATACTTCCAAACGTCCTGTGGGTGACGTTCCCCTGATGAACCTTGGGCGCGATCAATGCCGTTTTCCGGTTCAGGAAGACCCGTCGGCAACGGGCGGCTATCGTTTCTGTGCAGCGCGAACCGCTGCGGATCGAGTCTACTGCGATCACCATCACGAGATTGTCACGGCCACGGAACCCCGTAGAGAACGCTCGACCTTTATCCCGCGCCGCTCGCGCTAGGCGTCTCCAGCACACACACAGCGGTACCGTGCAGCCTCCTGCGCGCTGCCTGCAACATCCGTCTGGAGAGTCTCTGAAATTCAATTCACATGGTCGGGCACGGCCGTCCAGAGACTCGACACGTCCGCCGGGTTTCCGAGCCTTCCGCGGTGCGACGGCGCCTCGTCCGATGGTGGGGCGAGGCGCTCCGACGCTCGCGCCGGCCCTTTCCCCACAATCCCGGAGAAGAAGGTCGGCATACCTTCGCCTTGTTGTTCGCGGGAGCAGACAGACGATCAGAACGGATCATAATTTATCCGGCTAATGATAGACGCGAAGAGGCGCGAAGAGGAGTACGTCAAAAAACATGCCCTGGGCTGTCGAACATGCAGCCCGGAGCGGTTCAGGTCTTGGCCGGCAACATATGGCGTGGCCTCTTTCAAAAGATTTTCGCGACGGATCGGTTTTGGTGGTCGAGCGGCGAGACCTGCTGGACGGTGGCGGTGCCCGGTTCGGCACTGCCGTGTCGTCGGAGGTGCAATCCTAGCCTCGCCTGATCGCATCACTGCCTATTTCAGGAAATCGAACTCTTTCAAGCGCTGATTCATTGATAAATAGAGCTGGCTGGGGAACCTGGATTCGAACCAGGACTGACGGAGTCAGAGTCCGCTGTTCTACCGTTAAACTATTCCCCATCAGGAGATGCAAAGCCCCTCAGGGCGATGCGGGCCAAGCTATTGAACCTTGCTTACTTAATAGTCAAGCCCATCGGGCTTTTCAAATCGCTCTTGAGGAGAGTTTTCCGCATCGGTCGCTCTTGGTCATTTTGCCCTTCGCTGCTAATGTTGCGTTAACAGTGGATATTGAGCGTCTGCGTCGCTTTGAAGTTGTGCGCGGCGCGAAAGGGATTGCGGTGGACGACCAGGAGGAAGCTGACGGCCCACCGGTCGCGGTGTTCGTACGCGATTACGTCCCGTCCAGGGGCGGTGCGGTGGAAAAGGGTTCCGAGAGTCTGGCTTCATCTTCGCAGGGCGAAGGTGAAGGGCAAAGGCGGCGCAAGCGCTGCAGAAGGCGCCGCCGAGGCGTCTACGTCCGCGACCGCGAGGCGGCTTCTCAAGAAGGGCCAGCATTGCGGCCCGAACAGAGCAGCAAGCCAGCGGCAGCCCCGCCACCAACCCGAAAGCTGATTTTCACCCCCAGTTTCCGTTCTTGCCAGGAGACGGAAGCCCTTTATGCCGCCCTCGATCTGGGCACCAATAATTGCCGGCTTCTGGTAGCGACGCCAAGCCGGCCAGGGCGATTCCGCGTTGTCGATGCCTTCTCCCGCATCGTGCGGCTGGGCGAGGGGCTTGCCGCCAGTGGCCGGCTGGGCGAAGCGGCGATGGACCGCGCAGTGGATGCACTTGCCGTCTGTGCGCGCAAACTCGATGGCCGCAGTGTGCGCCGGCTGCGCATGATCGCGACGGAAGCCTGCCGATCGGCGGAGAATGGCGCACATTTCATGGAGCGTGTCCGCAGGGAGACGGGGCTTACGCTGGAGATCATCGACCGCCACACGGAAGCGCGGCTGGCCGTTTCCGGCTGCAGCTCCCTGGTCGAACGGAATACGGAAGGGCTCGTCCTTTTTGACATAGGAGGGGGCTCTTCGGAAATCGCGCTGATAGATTTGTCGAAGCGTAGCACCCCGCGGCTTGCTGACCACATTGTCGCCTGGACATCCCTGCCGACCGGCGTGGTTTCGCTTGCGGAGAAGTTCGGCGGGCATGTCGTCACGCAGGAGATCTTCGAGGAGATGGTCAGCGAGGTGACCGACATGCTTTCCCGGTTCGAGGGCGCGGAACGTCTTTCCCACCTTGCCGGCAGCGGCCGATTTCACCTGCTGGGAACTTCAGGTACGGTGACAACGCTGGCGGGCGTGCATCTGGGATTGCGGCGCTACGACCGGCGGCGTGTCGACGGGCTTTGGATGGACCGCCAGAGCATCGACCGGATGATCGAAACAATTCTTGGCTGGAGCTTCGACGAACGCAAGGCCAATCCCTGCATCGGCACAGAACGGGCAGATCTCGTGCTTGCCGGTTGCGCAATACTGGAGGCGATCCGCCGTCAATGGCCCGCCGAGCGGTTGCGCGTCGCAGACCGTGGCCTGCGTGAGGGCATGCTCAACGAAATGATGGCGCGCGATGGCGTCTGGCGCCGCCGCAGGCGCATCGGAGCTCAGGCTGCATGAAGAAACCGGACAAGGCCGGAACCGCGCCCCGGGCATTAAAGACGCGGGTGAAGAAGAAGCGCGGGCTTAAGAGTTCCTCCCGCCGGTGGCTGGAGCGGCACCTGAACGATCCTTATGTGCGCCGCGCCACTGCCGAAGGCATGCGCTCACGCGCCGCATACAAGCTGGCGGAAATAGACGATCGCCACCGCATTCTTGCCCCGGGCATGAAGGTGATCGACCTTGGGGCGGCGCCGGGCGGATGGTCTCAGGTGGCGGCGAGCCGCGTGCGGTCCGACCCGGCGCGGCCGAGCGTCGTGGCCATCGACTATCTGGAGGTGGATCCCATCCCCGGGGTGGAGATCCTGCAGATGGATTTTCTTGACGAGGAGGCGCCGGCCAAGCTGATTGAGACGCTGGAAGGCGCGCCAGATATTGTACTTTCCGACATGGCTGCTCCAACCACGGGGCACCGGCGGACGGATCATCTGCGTACCATGCATTTATGCGAGGTGGCCGCAGATTTCGCCATTTCCGTATTGCGGCCCGGCGGCCATTTTCTGGCCAAGACCTTCCAGGGAGGGGCAGAGGGCGATCTTCTGGCGCGGTTGAAGCGCAGCTTCCGGTCTGTCCAACATGTCAAGCCTCCCGCATCCAGGGACGAATCGGTCGAACTCTACCTTCTTGCCAAGGACTTCAAGGGGACGGAGGATCAGGATGCACGGGAGCGCTGATCGGCCGCCTCCAGGTTCCTGCGCCGGTGGCCGGAGACATTGCTTCCGGTATCATTCGGCAATGTCAGGAAAAACAGGGAAGAAAGCGCCGACAGCACCGCCACGATAACGAAGGCGTGGCCGAAATCGTCAAGGCCGAGCGAAGCGCCGCTTAGGCGCGTTGCCGCCTCTAATATACCGCCGCCGACTGCCACGCCAATGGCTATGCTGATCTGCTGGCTTGCCGCGGAAATAGCCGTTGCCTGGCTCGCTTCATGGTCGCCGATCTCTGCAAAGACGAGGGCATTGGCTGAGGTGAAGAAGAGCGAGCGGAAAAAGCCGTTTGCCACCAGAACTCCGATGATGAGTGCATAGGGCGTCGTAGGATTAACCAGGGCGATGGACGCGAACATGGCGCTAGCCATGAGCGCAGCAAAGATCAGTACGAAGCGAAAGCCGGCTGCGCGCAAGGCCGCCGTGGCGATGAACTTCATCGCTATCGCGCCAAAAGCCGAAACAAAGGTGAAAAGACCGGACTGGAACGGCGTCATCCCGAAGCCGAGCTGAAACATAAGGGGAAGCAGGAACGGTATCGCTCCCGCACCGATACGGAAAGCCGAGGCGCCGAGAATCGCGGACCGGAAGGCGCGGTTGGCGAAAAGCCGAAAATCGAGCAGAGGGCGTTGCGTGTTGCGGGCGTGCCGCAAATAAAGCCCCGCAGCAATCAGGCCGCCGGCCACTGTTGCGGCGCCGACAGCAGGAGGCAGCGCAGGGAGGCTGATAACGGACGTGCCGAAAACAACCCCTGAAGCGGCAAGCGCTGCCAGCAGGAAACCCGTTACATCCAGCCGGGCTCCTGCTTCCGCCTCAAAATGAGGCAGGACCCAACCGGAAATGACGATGCCGGCAATCCCAATCGGCACGTTGATGAGAAAAATCCAGTGCCACGAAAAATAGGTTGTAATGAACCCGCCCACCGGAGGACCGACGACGGGGCCGATGAGTGCGGGAACGGTTAGCCATGCCATGGCTGTGATAAGCTCGCTACGCGGTGTGGCTCGCACGAGCACGAGCCGGGCGATCGGCGTCATCATCGCCCCGCCCATACCTTGCACAAAGCGGGCCGCGATGAAGGCGGGAAGCGAATTGGAAAGGGCGCACGCGATAGACCCAAGAACGAACACGCCGATAGCCATCCGGAAGACGCGCTTGGCGCCAAAGCGGTCCGCCATGAAGCCGCTGATCGGGATGAAGATGGCCAACGCTACAAGATAGGTGGTGAGCGCAAGTTTCAGCGATACCGGACTTGTGCGTAGGTCCTCGGCAATGGCCGGGAGTGATGTTGCGATGATCGTCGAGTCCATGTGCTCCATGAACATCGCGACGGCAAGAATCAACGGAACGGACCTTTTCAAGACGCAGTCTCTGATGCTTGCGCCGCATTTCGGAGCAGTTGCGGCGGATCGATAGAACTGCGATTGCCATTACCACAGTTAAGGGGTTCTTCCTTCATGGACTTCGTTCAGCGGGCGGCACAGCCAGGGGAACAGAATCACGTTGCTGCGGTTGCGCATTCCATTAACGGAAAGATGCGCGCATGAGCTTGCCGATCTACGATGGTGCTGCCCGAACCTCATCCTTCCGGTGGGCTGGCTACGTTCTTGGCTTTGCCATTGGAGGCTTCTTCGACGGGATCCTCCTCCACCAGATCTTGCAGTGGCACCATCTTCTTTCGGGCCTTGAAGGCGGCCGGTTCGGCGATCTGCGTTTTCAAATCATGGCCGATGGCGCATTCCATCTTGTGATGTATGTGGCGCTCATGCTGGGGCTCCTGCTTCTATGGCGCTCGCGAGCCAATTTTGTCCAGCCCGCGGCAGACCGCGCGCTCGCCGCCAACGCGCTCATCGGCTTCGGCTTCTGGCATATTCTGGACGGGATCGTCTCGCATTGGGTCCTCGGCATCCACCGCATCCGAATGGATACCGACATTCCACTCCTGTGGGATCTCGTTTGGTTTGTCCTGTTCGGAGTGGCCTTTGTTATTGCAGGATATTTGATGCGGCGAAGCGGCGGTGGCGGGCGAAGGGGAGGGCGGCTTGCGGCGGCAATGACGATCCTTGCGCTGGCGGGTGGTCTCCTGGCTCTGCTGCCGCCTGGCGGAAACGCGACGACAATCATTGTCTTCCGTCCCGGGATTTCTCCAGGAGCAGCATGGTCGGCTTTGGCGAGCGTAGAAGGGGAGCTGATCTGGTCAGACACGAATGACGGGGTCTGGGCCGTTTCGCTTCCCGAGGATGCGTCTCGGCTGGAATTATACAGGCGCGGTGCGTTGCTGGTCAGCGGATCAGCGATCACGGTTGGCTGTGCTGACTGGGTGGACATTTCGTGGCTGAAAACGCCAGAAAAGCGTGCCGCCGGTGCTTTTCAACAGACGGTCGACGTGGTACGAGCCAGCGGCAATCCTGAAAGGGAATCATTTCCGAACAGCCCTCTCTCCCTTGAGAGCAGGGCATCATCCATTTCCAAGGGTTGGCCATGGCAAGAATAATTGAAACCGCTACCGGCGCCGAGGCGCTGACCTTCGATGACGTGCTCATTCAACCGGGGCATTCGGAGGTCATGCCAGGCCAGACGGATACCCGCACGCAGATTGCAGGCGATATCGAGCTCAACATCCCCATCATATCCGCCGCGATGGATACGGTGACCGAAGCGAAGCTGGCGATCGCAATGGCTCAGGCGGGAGGGCTCGGCGTCATCCACCGCAACCTTTCGCCCGCCGAGCAGGCGGAGGAGGTCCGGCAGGTCAAGAAGTTCGAGTCGGGCATGGTGGTTAATCCCATAACCATCGGCCCGGACGCGACACTTGCCGACGCACACACATTGATGGACGCGCACCGGATCTCCGGCATCCCAGTGGTGGAGAACGGCGGGCTAGGCGGCCACACCCGCGGCCGTCTCATTGGCATCCTTACAAACCGGGACGTGCGCTTTGCCTCCAACCCGGCGCAGCCGGTGCGGGAATTGATGACTCATGAAAGACTCATCACGGTCAAGGAGGGCGTGGACCAGGAAGAGGCAAAGCGCCTTCTGCACCAGAACCGGATCGAAAAGCTGCTGGTGGTGGACGATGACGGTAACTGTGTCGGACTTATCACCGTCAAGGACATCGAGAAATCGCAGCTCAACCCGAACGCTAGCAAGGACGCGCATGGCCGGCTGCGCGTCGCGGCGGCGACAAGCGTCGGCGAGGATGGCCTGGAGCGGGCGGAAAGGTTGATCGATGCAGGTGTGGACCTGCTGGTGATAGATACGGCTCACGGCCACTCTCAGCGCGTTCTCGATGCCGTGCAGCGCGCAAAGAAGCTGTCGAACGCGGTGCGGATTATGGCGGGTAACGTCGCCACAGCAGACGGCACCAAGGCATTGATCGATGCAGGTGCGGATGCGGTGAAGGTGGGCATCGGGCCGGGCTCAATTTGCACCACGCGTGTGGTTGCAGGCGTGGGCATGCCGCAGCTCACCGCCATCATGTCCGCCGTCGAAGTGGCGCGGGATGCAGGCATTGGCGTGATCGCCGATGGAGGCATCAAGATCTCTGGCGATCTTGCCAAGGCGCTGGCCGCCGGGGCCAACGCAGCGATGATCGGCTCGTTGCTTGCCGGTACGGATGAAAGCCCCGGCGAGGTGTTTCTCTATCAGGGCCGCTCTTTCAAGGCTTACCGCGGGATGGGCTCTATTGGCGCGATGGCACGCGGATCGGCAGACCGCTATTTTCAGGCCGAGGTCCGCGACACGCTGAAACTGGTACCGGAGGGTGTTGAAGGGCAGGTGCCTTACAAGGGTCCCGTTGCCGGCGTTCTCCACCAGTTGACCGGGGGCCTGCGCGCAGCGATGGGCTATGTCGGCGCCCGCGATCTGCCCGAGCTGCGGGAGAAGGCCGTTTTCGTGCGGATATCCGGGGCAGGCCTTCGGGAGAGCCATCCGCATGACGTGACGATCACTCGGGAAAGCCCGAATTATCCCGGCGTGGGCTGAGACAGAGAGACCGGTATTCACTATTCAGCAGTTTTTAATGCCCCGGGTTCATGACTCGGGGCTTTTCTTTCGGCACAGTGAAGCTTGTCTAGGCAGCCCGACCAGCGTAGCAGGGGCCAAGACGGGCAACCGAAGGATAAGACATGCGGCTTGGCGGCAGGCTGGCGGCAGCCATCGAGATTCTTGAGGATATTGAGAGGCGGCATCGCCCTGCGGCGGACGCGTTGCGCGAGTGGGGGCTTGCACACCGCTTTGCGGGGGCCGGCGATCGTGCCGCGATCGGCAATCTGGTCTTTGACGGGCTGCGTCGCAGGCGCTCGGCGGCCTGGCTCTTTGATCAAGACACACCGCGCGCGCTCGTCTTTGGCGCATTTCTGCTGGAACGGGGTATTCTGCCGGAAGCCGTCAACAACGCGCTCGCTGATGATCGTTTCGCGCCGCCGCTCCTGGAAGAGGCCGAAATAGCGATGGCAGGAGAGCGTATTCGGCAGACGCCGCCCGACAGTGTCCGGGCAAACATACCAGAATGGAGCATGCCGCTGATGCAGCGATCCTTTAGCTCAGCATGGGTGGAAGAGGGGGCAGCGCTTGCCGAAAGGCCACCGCTCGACATGCGGTCGAACACGCTCAAGGCATCGCGGGAAAAGGTGCTTGCCAGGCTCTCGAATCTTGGTGCAATCCCTACAAGGCTGGCCCATGATGGCCTGCGCATACCGCCTGTCACCGGCGATGGAAGGCATCCTAACGTGCAGGCGGAGCAAGCCTTTGGCGACGGCTGGTTCGAGGTGCAGGACGAAGGATCCCAAGTGGTGGCCACGCTTGCCGGCGCGGCTCCCGGCAAGCAGGTTCTCGACTTCTGCGCGGGCGCCGGCGGCAAGACGCTCGCTATGTCGGCTGCGATGGGCAATCGCGGCCAGATATATGCCTACGATGCCGACAGGCAGCGCCTTGCGCCGATCTTTGACCGGCTGAAGCGCGCCTCATGCCGCAACGTGCAGGTTATTTCCGACCCGGCTCAGCTCGCGCCCCTCGAAACACAGATGGACATCGTTCTGGTCGATGCGCCGTGCACTGGCTCGGGCACCTGGAGGCGCAGGCCGGATGCGAAATGGCGCCTCTCGCCGTCGCAGCTCGACATGCGCAGGCAGGAGCAGATGCTCATCCTCGATGCAGCGAGCCGCTACGTGAAGCCGGGAGGCTGGCTTGCCTATGTCACCTGTTCCATCTTTACGGAGGAGAACGCGGAGGCAATCTCCGCGTTCCTGAAACGCTCGCCTGCCTTCCGGTTGCTTGACCACGAGGCGATATGGCGCCGCCATTTCCCTGCCGAGCAGACTCGGCCAACTATTACCGAGGGTATCACCCTGACGCCTGCAACAACCGGCACGGACGGCTTCTACTTCGCTGCCGTGGAACGCATCACCGCGTAGGGACACTCCGTTGTACGACCGGGCTACTGCGCATCACCCTCGTAGGTGATCCGGAATATCGTGCCGTTTGCGTCGTCGCTGACAAGAAGGGCGCCGTCAGGGGTTACCGCGATACCGGTTGGACGGCCCCAGACGGTATCCTCGTCGATGACGAAGCCGGTCATGAAGTCTTCATAGACCCCGGTGGGCTTGCCATCTTCCATCAGGGCGCGGATGACCTTATAGCCTGTCCGGTACTCCCGGTTCCAGGAGCCGCGCATCGTGGCAAAGATATCTCCTCGATACTCCTCCGGAAATGCGTCCGCATCGTAGAAGACGAGTTGCATGGTGGACGAATGCGCCTGCAGAAGTACGTCCGGCGTGATGACGTCCTCGCCAAGGTCAGGACGTTCCCCGGCATGGGCAGGATCTTCATTGCCGCCCGCATAGTACCAGGGCCAGCCATAGAAGCCGCCTTCCTCGACCGTCGTCAGGAAATCGGGCGCGAGATCCGGGCCGATATGGTCGCGTTCATTGCCGGTGCACCATAAGTTGCCGGTATCGGGCTGCACTGCCATGCCCGAGCAATTTCGCAGGCCGGTCGCATAGTTTTCGATATTGTCGCCCTCCGGGTCGAACACGCGCACGACGGCGCGATTTTCCTCCTCGTCCCAGGCGGCACCGCGGCCATGGGTTTCCTCATGCGCTCTGATCTCTTCTTCCGTCTTCTCCGACATTCCGCCAGCGACATTCGAGGCGGAACCGATGGAGACGAAGAGGCGATCTCCATCCTGAGACACCGCCAGATCACGGGTCCAGTGGCGCTCTGTAGGAATATCGGAAACGATGATTTCTGCCTCACCGCTCGCAGTTCGGTCGCCTTCACTATAGGGGAAGCGGACGACCTGGCTTGCTTCACCCACATAGATATATTCGGGCTCGTCCGGCGGGTAGAAGGCGATGCCGAAGGGACGGTCCAGACCTTCAACAAAGGCCTCCGGCTCTGCCGGCAGGTCTTCGGCCGAGTCCGCGGCGAAGACGGCGATGCGGCCAGCCTCACTTTCGGAAACGAAGATGTCGCCATTGGGCGCGATCCGGATGACGCGGGGCTGGGTCAGGCCGGTGGCGAACACCTCCACCGCAAAACCTTCCGGCACCTCCGGCGCAGCGCCCTCGGGCGCGTCGACCAGATTTGGCGCATTCTCGAAATCCGGCGCTTCGGGATCGTTTTCATGGTGGCTGGGCGGCGGGAGATCCTGCGGTGTAATGTGTCGGCGCATGCCGACAGCATCGTCTTCAGCGCTCCCGAAGGCAGCTTCGCCGGTCAAGACCTCCTGAGCTCCTGCCGGCACGGTGGCGATCACAAGTGCCAACGGCACGCTCGCCAAAATGGTCGATGCTCGCATGATTCTCTCCCTGGGATGGAATGCAGCGCTCGAACCGCGTCATGCGCCGAAGGTTCCGCGTAATGCGAGAGCTGCACGGTCATGTTACCGCGTGCATCCGCATCAGACCGTTCACTCGGGAAGCTCCTCAGAACAGTTCGCCGCGCTACCTATCGGGAATAATCGCAAGTGGAGGGGGGTGCTCAGTAGCCTTTTCTTGGCAGGACAACATCTCTTCTCAAGGTGGCTGCCAATAACTGTCGGGAGGACGATATGTACAAGCACATCCTAATTGCGACGGACGGCTCAGAATTGGCCGACAAAGGTCTGGAGCATGGCCTGAAGCTTGCCAGCGCGCTCGGCGCACAGGTGTCTGTTCTTACAGTATCTCCACCGCTCTCGCATAACGTAGTGCAGGCGGCCCGCATTGCGGGCATTGAGGACCCGATCTCCCGCTACGATCAGCAGATTGCCGACGAAATGAAGGAGCAGTTTGCGAGTATCGAAAAGAAGGCTGCGGCGCACGGGCTCAAGATCAATCTCATTCATGAGATCGACGACTTTCCCGCGGAAGCGATAGTGAGATTTGCCAAGCTGAAAGGTTGCGACCTGATCGTGATGTCGTCGCATGGCCGCAGAGGCGCTCGCCGATTGATCCTCGGCAGCCAGACGGCAGAAGTTGTGACGACGACCACCATACCAGTGCTGGTGGTCCGTTAGGCATCTGCGATTTCACGAGCCGGCCAGGCAGGACAACGCAGGACGCGCCAGGTGACGCGGTACCCTTCCTAGTGCGTGTTACAGGAGCCATTCGATCGGAAGCAGGCCGAGCAATCGCAGAAATAGGCGTGACAGCGGGCTGGTCTGCGGCTCCGTGTAGTGACGGATCCGCTCACCGTCGATCCCGACTTCGTCCCAGACGATCCCGTCTTCGCCCGTAAGCACAGGCAGGTAGCTCACCTGGGGGAAACGTTCGACAAATGCAGCGGCAACGGCCTCCGCAAGCCTCGGGCTGTCGATCAGGACGCCCATCTCCGTGTTAAGATGGAAGGAGCGGGGATCGAAGTTGAAGGAGCCGATGAAAATGCGTTGCCCGTCCACGGCGAGGGTCTTGGAGTGCAGGCTCGCCCTCGACGATCCAGCCAAGCCCTGCGTGCGCGGCTCCTCGCGAATCGCATGCTCCGGCTTGAGTTCGTAAAGCTTTATTCCTGATTGCAGAAGCTCTGGCCGGTATTTCACATAAGCGCTGTGAACGACGATAACATCGGTCGCCGCTTGGGAGTTGGTGAGTATCCGAACACGGACTCCTCCATCCGCAAGTTGTCTCAGCGCCCTGGAAAATGTCCTGCCAGGAATAAAATAGGCCGAAACGAGATCGACTGAACGCGTCGGCATGGACAGAAGCGACATCAGCTGCGGAAAAAGCAGATCGCGGTTCTCTGCCTTGCCCAGTCCCTTGGCCGGATCGTCACTGACCAAGGTAACTTCGGTCCACTCGAAATCCGGTCGGCCCGCGATTAGGTCACCGACGAGTTCCGAACTGCGCAGCCGTTCGAAATAAAGTCTTCCCTCTGCCGATTCCGCCGCACGCCGCGCGTCGGATATGAGGCGCTCAAGGGAATTCGCCTGCGGGCTGCCGATGATCCGCGCCACCGGATGGGAAGAGCCGCTGTGCCAGTAGCGATCGAAATCGGTTCCCACATCGGCGGCTGCCTTGCCCGCGACAATTACGTCGGTATCGATGAACTGGACACCATCACCGAAGCCGAAATAGACATCGCCGATATTACGTCCGCCAAGAATGCTGACTGCCCCGTCTGCGGTTAGCGCCTTGTTGTGCATCCGCCGGTTGAGACGCAAGAAGTCAAACGCATATCCAAACAGCTTGAACTTCCGCAAGATAAAGGGGTTGAAAAGCCGGACCTCGACATTGGGGAGGGCGTCAAGCGCCGCCAGATCTTCATCGAGCCCGGTGATTCCATTATCATCAAGCAGAAGCCGCACGCGCACTCCACGAGCGGCAGCCTTGCGTAGTTCGTCCAGCAGGATGAGACCCGTCGCATCGCGCTGCCAGATATAATACTGGACGTCCAGCGCAAGCTCGGCAGTGCGGATGAGGGCTATTCTAGCGGCAAAGGAATCGGGGCCGTCGATGAGCGGCAGGACACCGCTATCGCCATTCGGGCGCGGCTTCACGGCGAACTTGCCGAGCGTCGTCGCAGGAGAGGGCGACACGGCGCGGCTGGCAGTTCGTCCCTCAAGCGGCGGCGGCATGAAGATGAAATGCGCGCAAAGCGGAACCCCCGCGACGAGCGCTACTGTCAAGCCGATCTTCTTCAGCACCTTATGGCAGCGCCTTTCCCGTCACAGCGCCAGGCGTCAAAGCAAACGCACAAAGGACATTGCACGTTTATTATTGAATACGCTCATCCTCAGCTTTGACCAGAAGACCGTTTCCGGTTCTGGGCCCAATACCATAGCATCCAAGGTCTTCTGGTTCTATCAGAGCCGGAAGGTCAAGACCTGACGCAAAACTGGCCGGCCTATGTAGCGATTTATCCGAGCACGAAGGACGTCCAACATACCCGCAGGTGGTTCCTGGAAAGGTCTGATGGTTACCCGCTGACACTGCCGGAGGATCGATGCAAACGGCTGCCCTTTTCGATCGATAAAACGCCACAGGAAGAGCCAACCGCGTGGCCGACATCAAGAAAATCCGGTCTGCTGTTTCAAGCATGCACGCCCCGATCCGGGGCCCTGCTGTCTTTGTGGGGTCTTGTCCCGATCCAATCCCAGGCAGCCGCCTCGTCCTCAAGCGAGAAATGACGAATTTCGCCCTTGGTCAAGGCATCTATAAAAGTAACCCATCCCGCTAGCCATGCCGGCCCGCCTATCAGTGCATATCGCTCCACGTTTGAGAATGCATGCAGCTTCATCTTTACGAAATCGTCGTCGAAGAGACCCTTCATCTCGGCCCCGCCAAGGCGGATGATCTTGCCGATCACGCGTTTGGGCGCTGGTCGGCTCTCCTCTGGCTCGAACCGTTCGACAATCGTTTCTAGCTCATCTTCGGAAAGCTTTCCGTCGATCTCGAACGCCAGAACGTCTGGCCGGCTTGTCTCAATAATTTGTAGGCCCGCACCATGCGGCCTTGGCTCCCGGCCTTCAACCCATGCAAGGGCGCGCTCGCGCTCGCTCAGGTCGAATGTCTCGTAGCTGATGTTCGGCAGTAACGCGCTCTCGATCCTGGCGAGGGTTCGCAGCCAAGCCTGGTCAGAGACCACTGCAATGCGCCCGAAGCGTTTCAGCTTGCCGAGCAGCGGCAGCCCGCGCCGCAAATATTCCGGAACATGCTGGGGTTCGAAGCCGCTGAAATCGATGGCCTCGACAAGTACGTGCGTTTTTTCGTTTCTGAATAGCAAGTCCTCCAGCAAGTCGATCACGCGCAGCACATCTTCGTGCTCCGCCTTACCCTCGATGCGAAGAAGAACGACGTCCGGCGCAGAGGAAGGAAGAATTTCTATAGTCATCCTGAGACCTTTCCTGGCTGTCCATACAAGCCTTTTCCACCATGAGACAATTGGGGAGCAGCTCATCGTTTTGGCTCAGCCCGCCTGCGCTCAGCCTAAAGTAAACGGCCGGGGACCGGAATTGTTTCGAAGCTCACAAAAGCCAGAGAGGTCGAGCAGTCCATCCGGTGTCTCGATATACGGCATATGGACGAGCGGCACGGTTTGCTCCGCATCGACTGAACCTGGCTTCACTTGCCGCCCCACTCCGCCGCGCTATCTCTGCTCGTGATCGGAGTTTCAAAGGAGAAGATCATGGCCGAGCTCGTCGTCGTAGGGTTTGACTCGCCCACGGAAGCAGACCGCGTTCTGACCGAACTCAGCCGGCTTCAGAAAGAACATCTTGTCGATCTGGAGGATGCCGTTGTCGTCAGTCGTGACGAGAAGGATAAGCTCTACCTTAAGCAGGCCGTCAATCTCGTCGGCGCGGGTGCAGTGTCCGGCGGGTTGTGGGGCGGCCTCTGGGGAGCGCTTGTGGGCCTGCTTTTCCTCAACCCCATGCTCGGCCTCATCAGCGGAGGCATCTTGGGGGCGGGGGCAGGCGCGCTGTCAGGGCGCCTTGCCGACTACGGCATCAACGACGACTTCATCAGATCTATCGGCGAAACGCTTAAAGCCGGAAATTCGGCACTTTTCCTGCTGGTGCGGAAAGTGCAGCCAGAAAAGGTGTTCGATGAACTCTCCGAGTATAGCGGTCGAGTGATTCATACCTCGCTTTCTCCTGAACAGGAGAGCCGCCTTCGTGAGGCAATCGAAAGCTCAGGCGTGGCGCTTCCTGGCAGCATTGCTCAGCAAGCCGAATAGCCTTCGCGCGCCGCGTCTTTGCGTCTTCCGAGGCGCTGCAACTTGCTGAAGACGCGGTTTGTGGAAGCGGAAGCGGCGATCGAGGCAGCTGGTCAATGGAGGATTCGATGGTGACCCAGGGCAAGAAGCCGAACTTCCTGCTGATCGTAGTCGACGATATGGGATATTCTGATTGTGAACCCTTTGGCGGTGAAATCCGCACGCCAAACTTGGTCAAGCTGGCCGAAGAAGGCGTTCGCTTTCGCCATTTCTATACGTCATCGCTTTGTGCTCCCACACGCGCGCTACTGCTGACGGGTGTCGATAATCACCTGAACGGCCTAGGCGTCATGCCGCCTATGCACTCGACGAACCAGTTCATGAAGCGAGGCTATGAGGGTACGCTGAACGGCAGCGTCGCAACCATCGCAGAGCTTCTCGGCGATGCCGGGTATTTTACCTGCATTTCCGGCAAATGGCATCTTGGGAAAAATGCCGGCCAGAGGCCTGAGGATCGCGGCTTCCAGCGCGTGTTCAGCTTCCTGGGCGGGGGAGCGTCCCACTTCTCTGACGCACGCGCATTGGCACCGTCCGAGCAGCCGCACACCGTTTATGACGATGACGGCAAGGACGTAACCCACGAACTGCCTGACAATTTCTATTCCACGACCTTCTACACCGAAAAGATGATTGAGTTCCTGGAGGCCAGACCGAAGGAAAAGCCGTTCTTCGGCTATCTTGCATATACTGCTCCGCACGATCCTCTTCAGGTGCCGGATGAATGGCTGGACCGATATAGCGGCCAATATGATGGCGGTTATCCAGCTATGAGGATGGAACGTATGCGCCGGATGAAGTCCCTCGGCTTGATCAGGCAGGATATGGAGCTCAACCCAGGCACAGGCCAGTACGAGAATTGGGAAGACCTCACCGACGAGCAAAAGCGCCTCCAGGCCCGCAAGATGGAAATCTATGCAGCCATGATCGAGATGGTGGACGAAAGTATCGGCAAGATCGTCGAGCACCTTAAGCAGACGGGAGAATACGAGAACACGATCATCCTGTTCATGTCGGACAACGGAGCCAATCCAAAAGATCCCCATTTTTACTCCGACCTCACTCCCGACGAAATCGATGAGATTTTCGATAATAGCTGGGATAATCTGGGCAGGGTCGGCTCCTTCATCTCAATCGGGGGCGCCTGGGCAGAAGCGTGCAACACGCCGCTGTCCTACTTCAAGCTGACGACCGCAGATGGTGGAGTGCAGGTGCCGCTGATCGTGAGCGGTCCGGGGATCGAACAACGAGGCATCATCGCCGATCAGCTTCTTCATGTAACGGACGTGCTGCCGACACTGCTAGACTATGCTGGCGCGGAGCGACCAGAAACCAGAAATGGCCAGCGCCTGGCCCCGCTCTACGGCCGCTCGTGGCGTGCATTCCTAGAAATGACCTCCCGCCAGCCTATCCGCGGCCATTACGATGCGGTGGGCTTCGAGATGATCGAGTGCAAGGCGGTGATTAAAGGCTGCTGGAAAATCCTGTTCATGGCGCCTCCTTACGGCAAAAACGAGTGGCATCTCTACAATCTTTGCGATGACCCGCAGGAGCTTACGAATGTCGCGGACGAAAACCCCGACAAGCTGGCGGAGATGCTTGCAGAGTGGGAGGCATATTCCAAGGCCGTTGGCTATATCGAAGCTTCCGGCGAAAGGGTGCTATCCACGATGAGCCCAGAGGAATTCTTCGTCCGCTACGGCCACCAGGCTTCGCCGACGCCTGCTCTCGGCGACGATTGACGGGCTAACCCCTTGTCTACCAACTCGCCGCCAAGCGCAATCGCTCGAATGCGGCCAGCTCCGGCAGCGTCCTTGAGCAGAGCACTGATCAGGCATTCAGGGGCGTGAGGGCATGAGCGGGATTATCCAAAGCCTGAACAGCGCCTTCACCCTGGCCTTCGTCGTCACCAGCATGTTCGGGCTCGGCCTTGGCATGACGGTTCAAGATCTGCTTGCGCCCCTCAGGAACGTCCGGCTGGTCGTGGCGATGATCGGGATTAATTTCATTTTCATCCCCTCGCTTGCCTCGTTACTGACCCGCCTGCTTCCGCTTGAGCCGGATCTCCAGATTGGTCTCATCATCATGAGCACCGTCGCCGGTGCGCCGCTCGCGATCAAGGCTTCCCAACTTGCACGCGGCAACGTTGCTGTCGCCGGAAGCCTCGTGGCGCTTCAGGTTATCTTCACCGTTGCTTATCTGCCTTTTGTGCTTCCCCGTCTCATCCCGGGCATCGCTGTTGATACTGTGGCTATCTCTTTGCCATTGTCCCTCCAGGTCCTGCTGCCTCTTGCCGCCGGTATCGTCATGAACATCAGATATGATGAAGAGGCGGAGATGGCGCGGCCGATCATGGCAGACATCTCCAATATAAGTCTTGCTATAATGCTCGTCCTGAACCTCGGAAATGTGCGGCAAGTCCTGGGTCTGGTCGGAACGGGCGCAATCGCCGGAATCCTCATTCTCATCGTTGCAGGCCTAACGGCAGGGTACCTGCTGGGTGGACCGGACACAGGAACCCGTAAGACGCTTGCTCTGGGATCGGCGCAGCGGAACTATGCGGCTGCATTCGTGATTGCGCAGGGAAACTTCGCCGACCAGCCCGACGTCTTTCTGATGCTGCTGACGGCATCTCTGATAAGCATGATTGTCATTCTGGTTGTCGCAGGAGAATTCGGCCGCCGGGTCCGCGGTGGCGGGAGCAATCCAGCCAGGCCGGCTGCCGCTGTCCGGGAGCCTGTGAAAAGCGCACAGCAAGGAAAGCGGTGATGACGCCCACGAAGTCGCCGAAAACAAACCGGCTACTGCCTCTTTGGACGGAGCTTGGCAGGCAATTAGTTGGCGGTGAATGCAAGCTTCAGGGAGATGATGCTTGATCGACACTTGGTGGACAGTGCTTCGCGCCGTCCTTGAGCAGTTCAATTCGATACTTGGGTTTGATCGGGAACTGAGTGACGTTAACTCCGCCCAGATGGCGCTGCGCGCCGCCTTGACCTATACGCTGGCATTGTTGCTGGTGCGTATCGGCAGCAAGCGGTTTCTTAGCCAAGCGACGGCGTTCGACGTTATCATTGCAATAATGCTCGGCTCTATCCTGAGCCGCGCCATTAACGGGACGGCCCCATTCCTGCCAACCATTCTGGCGTCTGCCGCGCTGGTTGGGCTTCATTGGCTTTTCGCAGCGCTTGCTGTCAACACTTCGTTCTTTGGGCCGCTTGTGAAGGGAGAAAGGCGTCTCCTGATCGAGGATGGAAAGGTTCTGGAAGATCAGATGCGGGCGGCAAATCTCTCCGAAAACGATCTGAAGCAAGCGTTGCATGCCCAATCGCTGCGCGATCCATCCCGGGTGAAACGCGCCTATTTGGAGCGGGATGGAAGCATCAGCGTAATTCCCCTTGAGAGAGAACCGCGCATTCTTGATGTCGCGGCAGAAGAGGGAATGCATACCATCCGTATCAAGATCGAATGACATTTACGAGAAGTTGGTACCTGTAAGACGCGCCGCCAGGAGAAGACCTTGAGTCAGATAGAACGGCCACCGACCAAGATGGATGAGGCACCGGGGACAGCGGAAACAGACCAGCCGGGGCTCGCCGCAGTCCGCACTGCCGTCCATAACAGGATCTGGACCCGGCTCCCGAAGGGAGCCACGCTGCGGCGGGATGTCATCGCCGCATTGAGCAGCGCCGTCAGCAACGTACCCGATGGAATGGCGAATGGCGCTCTTTTGGGCGTCAGTCCCGTTCATGGGCTGTATGGCGCGATGGTTGGACCCGCGGTTGGAGGAGCCCTTTCCAGCACGAAAATGATGATGATAACCACGATGGCTGCGGCCTCGCTATCCGCCGCTCAGGCCCTCGGCGATCTAAAGGGCAGCGAGCGCATGGATGGTCTATTCGCCATGGTGATCCTGATCGGCATCATTCAGGTGCTCGCCGGTCTGTTTCGGCTCGGCCGGCTCCTTCGTTTTGTCTCCTATTCGGTCACTACAGGCTTTCTCCTCGGCGTCTCTGTTCTTCTTATCCTGAACCAGTTGCCGGTCGTAACCGGCCGCGATTCAGATGGCGGCATTGGCGGTGCGATACAGCTTCTCTTTTCGCCTGAGACGATTCACATGCCTTCGCTCGTCATCGCGTCGATCGCATTAATTCTGGCGCTCGCTCTGCCTTATACTCCTGTCAAGAATATCGGCCGGCTGATTGCTGTAGTTCTCCCATCCCTGATCGTTCTTGCGCTAGGGCTGGATGACGTAACGCAGGTACGCGACAACGGCGATATTCCTCAGGGCCTTCCGCTGCCGGTGCTTCCGCCGCTCTCCGCATTTACCCCGTCGGTGGTGACGGGTGCCTTCGCGGTGGCCATCATAATCCTTGTACAATCGGCAGGGGTGAGCCAGAGCGTTCCCAACCCGGATGGTTCCGCAAGGAAGATCTCGCGCGATTTCGCGGCCATCGGCTTTGCGAATATGCTCTCCGGATTGCTGCGCGGCCTTCCTGTGGGTGGCTCGCTCAGCGGAACGGCGCTGAGTGTGCTTTATGGCGGTGAAACAAGGTGGACGGCAATACTCGCTGGCTTCTTCATGGCGCTGATCGTCCTGCTGTTCTCGGGCACTGTTGGCCTCGTCGCCATGCCGGCACTGGGGTCCTTGCTGATCCTCGCCGGCTTCTCCAGCATCAACCTGCATGATATCCGTTTTGTTGTCGAAACAGGCTGGCCTTCATGGCTTGCAGGGGGAACGACCTTCGTCGCGATGCTTTTCCTGCCGATCCAGGCGGCGGTGGGCTTCGGCGTGGTGCTTTCCGCATTCCTCTATATCAACCGTTCGTCAACCGATGTTTCCGTCGTGGAACTGGTGGAGCGGGATGACGGTTTTATCGAGGAGCGCCATCCTCCGAGGCAACTTCCCTCAGAGGCCGTTACGGTTCTCGATGTGTACGGGCATCTGTTCTACGCTGGCGCGCGGACTCTTGAGCGCTTGTTGCCGCGCCCAGGCGACGCTAACCGCCCGGTTGTAGTCTTGCGGTTGCGCGGGCTGACCTCGATGGGCGCAACGCTGCAAGACGTTCTCTCGGACTACGCCGACAAATTGTCTTCGCGGGGTGGCCGTCTTTATCTCACCGGAGTGAGACCGGAAGTGCGCGTCCAGGTCAACCGTGCGAACCGCCTCGATCTTAGCGGCCCGGTGACGATGCTCGAAGCAACTGCGACACGCGGCGAATCTACGCGCAGAGCGGTCGCCGAAAGCCACACATGGCTGGTTCAGGGTGCTGCGGCTGAAGACCTCGAAAATGGCTGACTGCGCTGCGATGCGCGCAGCTTGCCAAACAGCAAGCTACCTTCCGTACAAATTTTGCAGGCAAAGCCAGACCTTGGCCCCTTCTCCGGTTCTACGCTTGCTCCAGCCGTCGAATTACTCCCACTCGATCGTTCCCGGCGGCTTTGATGTCACGTCGTAGACGACGCGGTTGATGCCGCGTACCTCGTTGATGATGCGGGTGGCGGCGCGGCCCAGGAACTCCATGTCGTAGCGGTAGAAATCCGCCGTCATACCGTCCACTGATGTTACGGCGCGTAAGGCGCATACATATTCATACGTACGGCTGTCACCCATAACGCCCACCGTCTGCACGGGAAGCAGAACGGCAAACGCCTGCCAGATCGCGTCGTAAAGGCCGGCTTTGCGGATCTCGTCCAGATAGATGGCATCGGCAGCACGCAGGATGTCGAGCTTCTCGCGGGTGACGCCGCCCGGGCAGCGGATCGCAAGGCCCGGACCGGGAAAGGGATGCCTGCCGATGAAGTGGTTGGGCAGGCCAAGCTCCTTGCCGAGCGCACGCACCTCGTCCTTGAAGAGCTCACGCAGGGGTTCCACCAGTTCCATATTCATGCGCTCGGGCAGTCCGCCCACATTATGGTGGGACTTGATCGTAACAGAGGGGCCGCCGGTGAAGGAAACGCTTTCGATCACGTCCGGATAAAGCGTTCCCTGCACCAGAAAATCAGCGCCGCCGAGTTTCTTCGCCTCCTCCTCGAAGACCTCAATGAAGAGGCGGCCGATAGTCTTGCGCTTCTTTTCAGGGTCGCTCTCGCCATGGAGCGCGGAGAGGAAGCGCTCCGATGCGTCGACCAGAACGAGGGGAACGTTATAGTGCTTGCGGAACATCTCTACGACTTCCGCGGCCTCGTTCTTGCGCATCAGACCATGGTCGACGAGAATGCAGGTGAGCTGTTCGCCCACGGCCTCATGGGCAAGCAGTGCGGCGACGGATGAATCCACCCCTCCGGAGAGGGCGCAGATCACCCGGCCTTCACCCACCTGAGAGCGGATGGCGGCGACTGCCTGCTCGCGATAGGTGGCCATCGTCCACTCGTCCTTCAGCCCAGCAATTTCCCGCACGAAATTAGCGATGAGCCGGGCGCCATCGGGTGTGTGGGCAACCTCAGGATGGAACTGAACGCCGTAGTAGTGGCGCTTGTCGTCGGCGATAGCGGCAAAAGGTGCGCCCGCCGATATGCCGATCACCTTGAATCCCTCCGGGAGGGCGGTCACGCGATCGCCGTGACTCATCCAGACCTGGTGGCGCGTCCCCGGCGCCCAGATTCCCTCGAAAAGCGGGTTGTCCGTTTCAATTTCCAGATAAGCGCGGCCAAATTCACGGTGATCGCCCGTTTCCACCTTCCCGCCGAGCTGGGCGCACATGGTCTGCTGCCCATAGCAGATGCCAAGCACGGGCACACCCGACTCAAAGACAATATCGGGCGCGCGAGGGCTGCCTATGTCGGTCGCAGAGGCCGGGCCGCCGGAAAGGATGACAGCCTTTGGCCTGAGGCGCCGAAATGCCTCTTCCGCGTTTTGAAAGGGAGCGATCTCGGAATAGACCCCCGCTTCGCGCACGCGCCGTGCGATGAGTTGGGTAACCTGGCTACCGAAATCGATGATCAGTACAGTTTCAGGATGAATAGCAGTGCCCATGGCGAGCCTTTAAAGAAGGATGGCGCAGCGCGCAACCGGTTTGCCGGACTATGTACAGGAACGAATGTCCCCCGCCCCGCGCCCGTTGCAGATGGACCATCCTGCTCTTCATGGCAAGAGCGAAGGGAACCGATGTTCATCCTGCAGGCGGGGTGAAAGCCGGTTGCGGTGTGCCCGCCAACCGGTGCGACGGTTCTGCCATGGGTGATGGACTGGCATAGACGGTAAGATTATGCCAGTAGAGCGTCGTTCTTCCGCCCATTTGGACAGAACTGTCGAATCCTGGACTGGCGAATGGAATGCGGATGTTGGCGGGTATATACCGACATCTCTTGATTTATAGCTCAAAAATATGAAGGAGGAACATGCGATGAAGCCGAACCGGCTGGATCGGGCGTATCGCGAGGGGTGACCTGGTGGAGCGGGCGGTCAATCATTCTGCTATGGCGGCGGTTGGGTATACGACGCCATGGAGCGTCAAGGCGGGGGAGCCTGTGGCGTTGCATCTGTCTTGCGGAAAGCCATTGCGCGGCGTTTCCGTGCGCCGGCTGGATCTGCCTAATCCGGAAGCGATGGGCTGGCCGGTCGAGGCGGCGGACGCCGCACTCCAGCACCGCACCCTCAAGCAGGGCTCCTACCTGCGGGTGAGCGCCGAGGACTTGGCAAAGGCCGGGCAGATCAGCGGCCTGCGTTTCGAATTGCTGCTGACGCGGAATCCAGGGCAGAGAACGATCTTCGAGGCAGGCTCGCTTCGCCTGACCATGTCCGACGGCGTGATTGCATTGGAAAACGGTGGTAGCAAGCTGGCGGATGGCATCGAATTTCCTGCCCGAACGTGGCTAACCTTGCGCCTGATGCAGGATGACGGATACATCTGCCTGAGCGTGAAAGGGCACGATCCGCTTGCTCCTTATAATTTTCAGAGTCGGTTTGCGGATGCCGCCTGGAGGGGACTGAACGGCGACCTTCTGTTCGGGGCAGATAAAGGCTTCAGCACGCCGACACTCAATGCCCGGTTTGCCGCCATTACGCTGGAGACGGACAATGGCGCTATTGGCTGGTCCTTCCCGACCTTGCTGCCGGCCGGCCCGATTTCCTCCACCGGTCCGGCCAAGTTATTTCTGGAAGCGGTGAACCAACCGACATTCTGCGTGACCTCTGTACGCTGGGACGGGTCGAGCTTCGATCCACGGACAGTGCCTTCTCATTACGACGCGGTACACTGCCATGACGACGACATGGGCCCGCTTGACTGGCCTGCTTCACACCTCGTTTTGGTGCCGGATGATGCGGAGGCGGGGGTCTATGCCTTCGTGGTCGAGTATGAAGGGGGAACCGAAGAGATTATCTTTTTCGTGGCTTCCCATGAGGTGCGCGCTCCGATACTCTTCCTGGTGCCGACGGCGACCTATCTTGCCTATGCGGACGAGTTTTTGCCCGCGCACCTTTACGAATGGAAATGCGAGGATCGCGGACAGCGTTTTGCCGTCGATAACAATCTGCGCTCCCTCTACGATTATCATAGCGATTTCAGCGGTGTTTCCATCTGTTCCTACAGGAAACCGAAGGCAACGCTGCGCGCCGATTACCGCTACCCGCTCTGCGGCTGCCCGCACAATCTTCCCGTCGATCTTCATTTCCTGCGCTTCTGCCGCGCCAATAACATCGCCATTGATCTCATCACCGACCATGACCTGCATGAAGACGGGGAAGCCTGCCTGCGCGGGTATCGTGCGCTCGTAACAGGCAGTCACCCGGAGTATATGTCGGTCGAGATGGAGCAGACGATCCGCTCCTTCCTGGCCGAGGGCGGGAGCCTTGCTTACCTCGGGGGCAATGGCTTCGCCGGCACTGTTGCGTTCAGGGACGATCTGATGGAGTTGCGGCGTTCGCCACTAGAAGCGGGACGCACCTGGGATGGGCCCGTGGGCGAGCAGGCACTGTCGATCACCAATGAGCCGGGCGGCTATTTGCGCTCACGCGGGAGCGGCGAGTTCTCGCTGGTTGGGGGAGCCATCTCGCTGATGGGCTTCGAAGGCTCCCGTCCCTTTACGCGTACGGCCGAAAGCTATGCACCGGAATATGCCTGGCTGTTCGACGGCGTGGAAAAGGACACCTTTGGCGAGGAGGGAATCGTACTGGGCGGGGCGGCAGGGTACGAGGTGGATGCTACGGACCCGCATCTCGGGACCTCTCCTGACGTGGTCGTCATTGCCCGTGCCGATGGTTTCCCTGATTCCTTCTACCACGACCCGGGTCGCTGGTATGCGGGCGGTGACGCAGAGCTTGAAAAGAGGCGTTGCGCAGAGATGACGCTCCGGCGTCTTGCTTCCGGCGGGTTGATCTTCAGCGCAAGTTCCGTCGCCTGGTGCGGCGCGCTCCCCTTTCCGGGAGCAATGAACGAAGTCGGAAGAATCGTCTTGAACCTTTTGGGCCGTCTTTCGGGCCAGAAGCAGGCCGACGGGGCACAAGATTCCAACCTGTAAAGCTGCCACTAGAGGAGATTGTCATGATTAGGAAACTAGGATTTGCATTAGCGGCGCTTGCCGCGGGCGCGGCAACGGCAAGCGCCGATCCGGTCCGGTTGGGCCTGCAGCCATGGCTGGGTTACGGCCCGCTCTGGGTCGCCGAGGAAAAGGGCTTTTTCGAAAAGCATGGCGTCGATGTGGAGCTTACGAACTTCAACTGGGATCAGGACATGACCGCTGCACTTGCCAGCGGCAATCTTGATGTCATCGCCGCCGCCACCAACACAACGATCGTCAACATCAATCAGGGTGTCGACCAGATGGGCTTTCTGGTCATGGATCTTGCCTTCGAAGCCGATGCGATTCTGGCTGGAGAGGGGATTGAGTCTATTGCCGATCTGAAAGGTAAAACCGTGGCGTTCGAGAGCGGCACAACGAGTGATCTTCTGATGAACTACGCGCTTCGTGAGAACGGCATGTCGATCGCTGATATCCAGCATGTGCCCATGGGGGCGTCGGAAGCAGGCCTGGCACTTATCGCCGGCCGGGTCGATGCTGCCGTTACTTACGAGCCCTATGTGTCGACAGCCCTCTCGCAGGACGAGAGCTTCAAGGTGATTTATACGGCAGCGGAAAAGCCTGGCCTTATCAGCGACATGCTTACGGCGACCTCAGACTGGATCGAGGCCAATCCCGAGGCTGTGCAGGGCCTGATCCGCGCTTGGGACGATGCGATAAACTTCATCCGCGAAAACCCGGAAGAGGGCGAAGCGATGATCGCGGAGGCCGTGGGCAGCCCTATGGAGGAGTTCAAGCCGGCCTTTGAAGGTGTGCGCCTCTACAATGTCGCCGAAAACGTGGAGTTCCTGGAGGGCGAATTCCAGGCCACAATTCAGGAGATCGGCGAGATCATGATGGAGACGAACCCGAGCGAGATAAAGAAAGTCCCTTCGGCGGATGAAATTCTCGCTTTGGATAACCTCTACGCGGTTGCAAACGAGCAGTAAGCGCACGGCACGGCGCCTCCTTGCGGGGCGCCGCAAATCCGGTACGGAGTCAAAATGTGAAGCGGCGTCAACCCAACCCTGCCGCGCCATACAGGAAGCGGCGCATCGGAAACCTTTTCCGCCTCCGCGAGGAGATTCCCCGCAGCATTTACTCCGCGGCCGGCTTCATCGTCCCGGCCGTCCTGCTTCTGGCATGGTGGGCGGTGACCTATTTCGGTCTGGCACGGCCGCTGTTCCTGCCCAGCCCCGGCGCTGTGCTTTCGGAAGGGTGGCGCCAGCTTACCGAGGGGATCCTGCTGGCGGATGCCTCGGTCAGCATCTACCGTATCGTTGTCGGCTGGCTTGCCGCCACTGTCGTGGCTGTTCCCGTCGGCATCCTCATGGGTAATTTCAGGATCTTCGAGGGCGCGCTCGAACCGCTCATCTCCACGGTCCGTTACATGCCGGTGGTGGCGCTCATACCGCTGTCGATCCTGTGGGCAGGCATTGGCGACGTGCAGAAGATCCTGATCCTGTTCCTGGGGACGTTCTTCCAGCAGGTGCTGATGATCATGGATAACGTTAAGAATATCGACGTGAACCTCATTCGCGCGGGCCAGACGCTTGGCTTCAACAACCGGGAGATCCTGATGCGCATTATTCTGCCGGCTGCCTCGCCGGCGATCTGGGATACGTTCAGGATCACCATCGGCTGGACGTGGACTTATCTGGTCGTTGCCGAACTGGTAGCCGCGAATGAGGGGCTCGGGCGCCGCATCATGGATGCACAGCGTTACCTGGCAACCCACACCATCCTGTTCGGCACGCTGTTCATCGGGGTGCTCGGTCTCTTGACTGACCAGATCTTCAAGCGCGCTGGCCAGTTGATGTTCCGCTGGAACATCCAGACACGATGAGAGGTATCGTGGCGCAGCAGAAGACAGTGACGCCGAAAGTCGCGATCGACGCCGTATCAAGGATCTTTCTCGTTGACGGGGCGCCCCTTGTCGCCATTGAGCGGATCGACCTCGACATAAAGGAGAATGAATTCGTCTCAATCGTCGGCACGTCCGGTTGTGGCAAGTCAACGCTGCTTAATATGATCGGCGGGCTTGACGAGCCGAGTTCCGGCGAGATCCGGATCGATGGCGTGCCAGTCGTGGGTCCGGGCCGCAATCGCGGCTTTGTCTTCCAGTCCTACAGCCTGTTCGAATGGATGACCGTCGAAGGGAACATCCGCTTTGCCCTGGAAAAGAGCCAGATCTCGAACGCCGAGAAGAAAGAGCTCGTTGCCCATTTCATCCAGGCGGTCGGGCTGTCAGGCTTTGAAGCAGCTTATCCAAGGCAGCTTTCAGGCGGAATGCGCCAGCGGGTGGCGATAGCGCGGGCGCTCGTCTACAGGCCTTCCATTCTCCTGATGGACGAGCCTTTCGGCGCCCTCGACGCGCAGACGCGCGGCATGATGCAGGAGCTTCTTCTGAAAGTGTGGGAGGACCACAAGGTGACGGTCGTCTTCGTCACCCACGACGTTGACGAAGCAATCTTTCTAGCGGACCGGGTCGTTGTGCTGGCAAGCCGCCCCGGCAGGGTCAAGAAGGACATCCGCATCACGCTCGAAAGGCCGCGCAGCTTCGAGATCATCACCGATGCGAAATTCACCGACTACAAGCGGGAAATTCTTGCGGATATTCGGGAAGAGACGCTGAAGGTGATGGCTCAGCAGGCCGGATCTTCAATCGTGTAAACCGGCCAAGCGGCGTTTAGTCTGGATGCCTCAGCCCCTGCCTTGCGCCGGTTCGCCCTTGGCAGGCGAGGCTGCTTGCTTGAACGCTTCGTTGGCGCGTCCGGCAGCCGCATCGCTGCGGCTAGGCGAAAAGCCAGCGGCAATCATCCTTCGCCCCATCATGTGGTCGGCGGGACGGTTGACCGAGTCGATCGCAATCAGTTTTCCGGCGGAGAAATGATAGACGGAAAAGGCATTGGCCGCCGGATCGCCGGAGATGAGCTGCTCGTCAGCGCCGATGGAGAGCCCTACCATCTGAAGCTTCATGTCTCCGATGTCGGACCAGAACCAGGGCACAGCCCGGTAGGGTTCGCGTATTCCCATGATCGTCTTGGCTAAAAGGCGTGCCTGATCGGTGGCATTCTGCACGGATTCCAGCCGCACCCTGGAGCCTGTCTGCCAATGCGGAAAGCGTGCGCAATCCCCGAGTGCGTACACATCGGGGTGCGAGGTCTGGAGGTACTCATCTACCAAAATCCCATCGTCGCACGCAATGCCTGCTTCGCGTGCAAGTTCCAGATCCGGTTCTGCGCCGATGCCTACAAGAACGAAGTCTGCAGGCAGTTCCTCGCCGCTGGTTGTAGCGACGGCCATGACCTGATCGTTGCCGAGGATCTTTGATACACCTGTATTGAAGGCAATCTTCGCCCCCGCGCCTGCCAGCCGCGAGGCTACATGTTGCGATATTGCAGGGCATACGGCGCGTGCCAGCAGCCGGTCTCCAATCTCGATTATGGTGACTGACTTTTCCATGGCAGTAAAGGTGGCCGCCGCCTCCAGGCCGATGAAGCCTCCGCCTGCCACGACAATGTGCCTTGCCTGCGGCAGGCGTGCGCGAATGCGGCGTGCATCCTCCGCTGTGCGAAGGGCGAAAACGCCATTTAGATTCGTCCCGGCGACACAGGGCCAGCGCGGCTTTGCCCCCGCGGCAAGCACGAGTTTCTCAAATGGGCGCTGAAGCCCGCCTAGACGGCAAAGCTTCCTTTCAAGGTCAATGCCGGTAACGGTGGTCGAAGGCAAAAATTCGATGGCGTTCTGCTTATAGAAAACATCCGCGCGCAACGACTGGATGCGGCTATCCTCACCCTTCAAGAATGTCTTGGAAAGGGGAGGCCGGTGATAGGGGAACTCCGGTTCGCTGCCAATCAGGGTTATAGGTTTGTCGTAGCCTTCCTGCCTCAGCGAAGCGGCAAGCTGGGACCCGCCATGGCCGGCACCGACGATGATGGTGCCATGGCTCATGCTGCGTTCCGGGCGAAAGCGGCATCCGGGCTGGCCAGCCACACTGCTCCGTCTGCCGCACAGTGCTGACCGCGCTTGTTCATGAGCATCGTGATCGTGGTGTATAGCCTGGCTGAACGAACGTGTAGGGCAGGGTATCCTGCAATGTTCTCAACTTTACGAACGAGCATTCGCTCCTTCCATGACCGATCCGCGATCAAGCTGGATTGCGGCTCGTTCCTTGTTTGCCCCATAAAAAGGAGGCAAGGCAGAGGTAGGAAAAATTGCGGCCCACGTCAATATTTCTCCGGCGAATGGGCGAGGCATCGTGCCTAGCGGATGCACAAAATTCCAAAAAGCTAAATAAAGCCAACGTGTTTGGTTTGCGAACAGTGAAGCTCGCACGCGCCGGCGGGGGTGGATTGGCCCGTAGCGGACGACCGCCTCTCCCACAGGTGGCGGTGCAGAAGCTCGCCTATTTCGGAGAGGCCGAGATGCTGTTCCTTGCAGAAGGGGATTGATGCCGCCACGGATCGTGGCGCACCTCCTTTTCTGATTTTGCCTATAACTGCTAAACGACCCTATCTCCGGTCGACCGGACCCACGTCGAGCAGCGGCGAGGCGTCAATGGCGCCAGCGTTCAGCATCGCACCCACCTTTTCAAGGGCGGCCACGATCATTGCCTGCTCCCAGTCGGGCAGCGCCTGAAATTGCTGCGAGAAAGTGCGCTGCAACGGGTCGGGCGCGGCTTCCAGCATCTCATGACCTGATTCGGTTGCGGCTACCCACACAACGCGCCTGTCTTTCTCGCTGCGGGTGCGGGTGACCAGCCCGCGCGCTTCCAGCTTATCGACCAGTGAGGTGGCCGTTGCTTGCCCGACGCCCGCCTTCGTGGCGATGTCCTTGGAGGTGATGCGGCCAGCAGCCGCAACAATCTCCAGAACGATGAGCTGAGGGGTTGTAAGCCCGGTGGCACGCGCAAGGGTACGTGCGTTAAGCTCTGTCGCTCGCAGGATGCGCCGGAGCGCAATAAGGCTTGTCTGGGTACGGTTTTCCATGGATCGAGGCCATCAGAAGGATAGGGTCATTCTTTGATAGCAGAAAAAACCTGATTTGATGAGCGAACGGATTTCCGTCTAAAAAACAATAGGAAAGGTGGCTGTGCTTGCTTGGTCAAAATGAGAAGCGACAATTTTCGCTGCAATGCCATTCGCAGACCGTAACATCAACCACTACGGAAGAGAGGCCGTGGCCATGGCGATATTGAGCTTTCCGGAATGCGCTGCCCAATCTTCCGTATCCGGACACTGAAAGCCGGCAGCTGTCCCAAGCTCTTGAGCGATACGAGCATCTGCGGAACAACTAAGCTGTGCAAGTGCCACAATTCCGGCGACTTTGGGAACGGTGACTCCAAAGGGGCTTTTATGCAATCCGGGACTGCGGCATGATTGCCGGCTGCTAAAGCGAGGAGAGAACCTGCCATGTCCAAATCGCTTCTATTAGCCAGTTCCTCGATTGCCCTTTTTCTCGCCTCGTCCGCATTCGCCGTGGATGAAGTTTTCGATACGGAAGAGACATCAATTCGCGTCACAACGCTTGCGGACGGACTCGCTCACCCCTGGGCGCTCGCCCTCCTGCCGGACGGTACCATGCTGGTTACCGAACGCCCCGGCCGGCTTCGCCATGTTAGCCGGGATGGGCAGCTCTCGGAACCGGTTGCGGGCGTGCCGGAGGTCGATGCCCGTGGCCAGGGCGGGCTTTTGGACGTCGCGATTGACCCTGATTTTCAGAACAACAGGCTCGTTTATCTCAGTTTTGCCGAAGCAGGCGAGGGCGGCAATGGCACGGCAGTGGCTCGTGGCCGGCTTAGCGAGGATATGACCAGCCTTTCCGGCGTCAAGGTGATCTTCCGCCAGCAGCCGAAACAGAACAGCACCGCTCATTTCGGATCGCGTCTCGTCTTCGATGAGGGCGGATATCTGTTCGTCACGCTCGGAGAACGTTCCAGTGTCCAATTTCGGGGGCAGGCGCAGGAGCTCAATTCGCATCTGGGAAAGATCGTTCGCATCCACCCTGACGGCTCGGTGCCGGGCGACAATCCATTCGTAGGGCAGGAGGGTGCATTGCCGGAGATCTGGTCCTATGGACATCGCAACATTCAGGCTGCCGCAATCAACCCGCAAACGGGCGTTCTGTGGGAGATCGAGCATGGCCCAAGGGGAGGGGATGAACTGAACATCGTCCAGCCCGGAGCAAATTACGGCTGGCCGATCGTGAGCCTTGGCATCAATTATGATGGTTCCCCTGTGGGGGAGGGCATTCAGCAGGCGGAGGGCATGGTGGACCCGAGCTATAGCTGGACGCCGGTCATCGCTCCCTCCGGGATGATTTTCTATCAGGGGGCAGCTTTCCCGGAATGGCGGGGCAACCTGTTCGTCGGCGGGCTTGCCTCCACCGCGCTTGTCCGCCTTGAACTGAACGGCAATGCCGTTGCTTCGGAAGAAAGGCTTCTCGAAGCTCTCGGCTTGCGCATCAGGGACGTCGCGGAGGGACCAGGTGGAGAGATTTTTGTGGTGACCGACCAAAGGAACGGCGAAATCCTGCGCATTACGCCGGCCGGATAGATGCCATTGCACTCGTCTTCATGCGTGTTGGCCTTCGGCTAGAGCAGGAACCGGATCGCGTCCTCCATCAGCCACGAAGCCGATGGCGGTCGAGAAAGGACGAGACGGTTTCGCCGAAGCGCCCGGGCTGCTGATAGGGAATGAAGTGCGCGCCGTCTTCGAACGCCACAAGTTCCGCGTCCGCAACCTGTCGGGCTATTTCTTGCGCGTGCATGGCCGCTGGGAAGAGCCCGTCGAGGCCGCCGGGCACAAGCATTGTGGGGCAGCGTATCAGGCCAAGCACTCCCGTGAGATCCGCTCCCTGTAATCCAAGTGCCGCCCACGCATAACCATCGGGATCATGGGACAGGAAGCGCTGTTCATAGCGCCGCCGGTTCGCTTCGTCGGTGCATCCCGCAAACGCATTGTCGATGGCCCCGGGCAGAAGCGCCTGCATGCCTTCGCAGCGGACCTTTCGTGCTCTTTCCGCAAGGTCAGCCCCCGCCGCTTCGGATATCTTGATTCCGGGGTTTGCCATGACGAGCCCGGCAGTCCGCTCGGGATGGCGAGCGGCGTAAAGGGCGGCAACCATAGCGCCCACCGCACAGCCGATCATCACTGCCCGTTCGATTCCAAGATGCGTTTTCAGCAAAGCTATGTCTTGGACACTACGCTCCAGCGTTACGGGTGCCGTAGCCGCGGGCGAGCTGCCCGCACCGCGAAGGTCGCAGGCAATGGCGCGCACACCTCCGCCAAACAAGCGGCGGCACTCCTCCCAGAACCGGCGGTCTGCCCCGAGCGGATGAACGAGTATGAGGGGGATGCCTCCCGCCTCACCCTCGACATCATACGCAAGCGTGCCTTCCGTCATGTTCGGCATGTAAAAGCTTAGTCCATTTCCCGTTCGATCGGTACCAAGAAGCGGCCACGCTCGATCTTCTTGACCCCGTCGACCTCCAGCGTCGGATGCAGGATCACGCCATCCATGTGAATCTTGGACTTGATTGAGCCACCGACATCGACATTGGTGCCGAGGCCGAAATGCAACGTGCCCCAGATGTTTTTGTCCTCTCGTTGTATGCCGCGGACGACTGCCTTGGCATTGACACCGATGGAGGCTTCTGCGGGGCACATATAGGCGTTCTCGTCGCCATAGGTTTCCAGATAGTCGCGCAGGATGCGGGCTTCGGGCCCCCCATCGATCCCGACCACTCGTCCATCCTTTACCGTGAGCTCGATCGGCGTCAGGAGCCGCCCGATATGGTGCATAGTCAGATCGATGACCAATTTGCCATTAGCGCTGCCTTCGACGGGAGCGACATTGAACTCGCCCGTCGGGAAAAGATAGTAGAGCAGGTTGTTGCCCGGACGGTTCTCGTCCTTTGCGAAATCTATAATCTTGTATTGATCGAAGTCGGACCCGGGTAGCGGCGGAAGGGTTATGCGGTTCTCGACGCTGTAGGTGAAGTCGGTTCCATAGTCGGAGGTCACGCGGCACATCCTGGCATTGGAGCCGAAGACATTCTTCGAGACATAGTGCTTGCGCACGGCGATCATTCTCATGTCATCCGTCACGGCACCCGACTGAAACATCTCCAGTGTCATTCCGCCATCCATGCAGATGGACGGGATGCCTGCGGCCATCGCATTGAAGCTGGCCGAGGAATGCAGCATTCCGGTGGAGGCAAGAAGGATATTGAAATCCGACTTCATCATGGCTTCTACGACGGCTGATGGCGGGTCGTAATAATCGGCCGGGCGTCGCTCGAAAAGGGTGAGCGTGGCATCCGCACCGATATCGGCAAGGATGGTCATCACCGCCTGCCAAACGCGCGGATCGTGATCGAAATCGGACAGTACCAGAACCTTCTTCCCCGCCTCGATGTTTCTGACAAGGGGGCGCCGGAGATATTCCAACGTCCCGCTTATCATCCCGCCTGTCGCCAAACTCATGAGCCCACTCCCTGTCAAGATGCGCGGATTTGCCGTTGCAACCTCGCATGAAGTCGACATTTTAGGAAAGTGTCAACAAGCAATTGAAGCTGAAAGACTCCGGGTGTGTACTATTAAGCACTTGTTTTATAAGAAAAAATGATGTTAACGCGCATGAAAAGCATCAACGAGTTTTTTGTTCTCTGTGATAGAAAACCAAAATGTGTCGACTTTCGATCTTGCAAGCGATGGCAGGATCCGCTTACGCCGTGTCATTTGCGGGTTGAGCGTAAAAGCTTCAACTGTGTCGACTTCTTGTACCTTATATCCGTTACATATGGACAATTTCGCTTGATTTTGGAAAGATAGTGTCGACAAAACATCGGAGCGAGACTAGGCTTGAACCAGTAGCGGACCCGGCCGCGCTCAGATTTTGTGCTGGCGAAGGAACGAGGGATCAGAATGCCTAACAGCAGTTCGATGCATGAAAGAGCGGGAGAGCAATTCGCCGCGGGGATTGGGGAGAAAGCCCTAAGAGATATTACAGTCGTCGATCTGACCCAGTTCGAGGCGGGACCCTCTTGCACTCAGATGTTGGGTTGGCTCGGCGCCAATGTGATCAAGGTCGAGCCGCCGGTAAAGGGAGAGCAAGGCCGCCGCGCCTCGACGGATGACCCGGAAGTCGATTCTGTCTATTTCATGCTGCTCAACGCTAACAAGCGCAGCGTCACATGCAATCTGAAGCATGAGAAGGGCAAGGAGCTTCTGCGCCGGCTGATCGAGAAGGCGGACGTCTTCATCGAGAATTTCGGCCCCGGTGTGATCGAGCGGCTTGGTTTCTCCTACGAAGAAGTGCAGAAGATCAATCCGCGCATCATCTACGCACAGGTAAAGGGCTTCAATCCGTCCGGACCCTATGCGAACCTGCTCGCCTTCGACAACATTGCGCAAGCGGTGGGGGGTAGCCTTTCGGTAACGGGCGACGCGGACGGACGGCCGCTTACGCCGGGCGTGAATGTAGGCGACACCGGAAGCGGCCTGCATTGCTCGGTGGGGATACTTGCCGCGCTTTGGCAACGTCAGCGCACCGGGAAAGGACAGCGGATCGAGATCGTCATGCAGGAAGCGGTCATCAATTTCGGCCGCATCCTTTATGCCGCACAGGACATTTTCAAGGCTCCGGTACCGCGCCGTGGAAACGCGCACATCATGGGAGCTAGCGCCCCTTGCGAGGTTTATCCATGCAAGGGAGGCGGGCCGAATGATTACTGCCTCATTTATACCAGCCGCGCGGGAAATCATCAGTGGCACGCCCTGCTTAAGGTAATGGGGCGGGAGGAGCTCATGGACGATCCGCGCTTTGCCAGTCCGCAGCTTCGCTTCCAGCATCAGGATGAGATCAATAAGCTGGTAACGGAATGGTCGCTTCAGAGGGACAAGCATACCTGCATGAAGGAGCTTGGCGAAGCAGGGGTGCCGGCGGGCGCCGTCTTCGATACGATGGAGCTTTATGAGGATCCCGTGCTTCGCAAGCAGGGCGCCTTCGTCACGGTCCAGCATCCGGTGCGCGGGGACTTTACTATGCCCGGTTGTCCCGTACGCATGTCGGATTCGCCAATAGAGACCAAGGCGGCGCCTCTCCTTGGCGCCGATAATAACGATGTTTACCGTGGTCTGCTCGGGCTTTCGGAAGCTGAAATTGCAGGACTTGCGGAAGAGGAAGTGATCTAACCTAAAGGATCTTAGCAGCTCCCGTTCGCATCGGGAGCTGCTAATTTACGCGGCGAACCCTGCCCGGCCTACCAAATAGGAAACCTGCAGGTTTTAGTTTGTGCGACGCCCATGCGCGCCAGCATCCCTGCGTCCACCAGATCGGTCATGGCGAGCTTTGCCAGTGGCTTCGGAAAACCGTTTTGCCTGGCGCGGGTTCACCTTGACCACGCGTCGGCGAGCCCACGCTCAAAAGCGCGGCGATAGAGGTCCCGCCGGCTCGTAGATCGCCCGGATAGGATGCGCCGAGCCATGACAGTAGGGCGCTGTGGCCGCTCCGTCATTGGTGAAGCGGCGGCTGGTGCCCTCGCTCACGCGGTAGGCATCGAGATTGGCTTTTGAGATGTCGACGCCGATGCTATCGTTGGTCATCTTTTGCTTGTCCTCCGGAGCCAAACTCCAGGTATCGTCAGGACCAAAGAGAAAGACGGCGGCGATTACCTTTAGCTCGAAACTGGATAGCCGGAGGTTCATCGATCCGCCTCTCGCCGCTTAGGAAGGGACGCAACCCTTTCCCAGCGGTTCATGTTCGCTGGCTTAGCGAAGAAAGTGACAAGCGGTTCAGGCTGTGTCTGAATCGGAGGGGATTCCGGCTTACTGTGTATTGTGATTGAAGATGCTTATTGAGTGGCGACCAGCATCGGTTGGCGCGACCTCTTTCGAATGATCTTCGCAAGCGTAGTTCTGGCGATCAAGGCGCGGGAACGTTGCCCGACGGTGTGGTCTGCGGCGAAGTGGTCCAGCCTCACCGCCTAGGCGGGACTGTTAGCCGGATAAGACAAGATGGGCGGGCGCCGCAAGCGCGTTCTGGAGCCGGCCGGACTTTCATCGCCGAGCGGATCAGCCAGATGCCGCATCCGACGCTGCACAAGCCGAGGGAAGAGCTGGCAGTGGATGGGGTGATGATAGCGCACGATAGTGCGATTTTTGCGCCGCGAGAGGCTGCCGTTCAAGAAAAACGCTGTTCGCCGGGGAGAACGCGGCCGGCATTTCTCCCGGCGGCAAGGCTGGCGTGCCGTTCAGCCCGGTCTCGATCCCAGACGCCTGGTGTTCATCGACGAGACCTGGATCAAAGACCAACATGGCACCACTATGGCTGTGGACGAAAAGCCAAGCGCCTGCGCTCTAAATCTTCATCTCGGAGAGGAAGCTGTCTACCGCTGCGGCGAAATCTTGCGGGCATTCCACCTGCATCATGTGCGGCGCATTTTCGAGAACTGTCAGCCGAGCGCCGGGGATCCGCTCTGCAATCGCCTGTAGCACCGCCGGGGGCGAGGCGGGATCGTGCCGTCCTGCAATGCATAGGGTGGGAACATTGATCCGATGAAGGCGGGGTTCGATATCTACCTGGCTGATCGCTTCCCAGACGGCGTTCCAGCCGGCCGGATCATCGGCAAGCAGTCGCTGCCGCACGGCTTCCGCTCCCCCACTTTCGAGAAATGCCGGCGTGAACCAGCGTTGCAGCGTCTCGTCCACAATCGCTTCCATCCCCATCGCGAGCGCAGCGCTGCCTCTGGCAGCCAGCACGGGGCGCGCCTGAGGCGGAAGGGTGGCAGGGCAGCCGGCCAGAACCAGCCGCGATGCCGCTTCCGGATAGGCGAGCGCCAACTCCTGGGCGACCATGCCGCCAACAGAGAGGCCCACTATGGCGGCCGGCAGAAAATCCGCCTGCTTCAACGTGTGGTAAACATCCCCTGCATAGTCGGCCAGCGTCATGCCGGCGCGCGCGGGCGACGAGGCCCCATGACCTGCCAGGTCAAGCCGCAAAATGCGAAACCGCGGCGAAAGCAGGGCAGCGACCTCGTCCCAGCCCGTTAGGTCAAGCCCGGCAGGGTGAATGAGGACGACCCTCGGTCCGGAGCCACTGATTTCATAGTTGAGCGTTTGGGGCGTCACGACCTCCTCCTCCCGGCCATGTTCCTAGGTGCTGTAATTGGTGAAGTTAGCAGTGCCCGCTCGGGCCCGCCAGTCGGTTACCACATTGACGAGCGCGACACGCCCCTTGGCGACCTCGGCCGCCGCCCGTTCGAGAGCGGGCCGGATACCCTCCGGCCGCTCCACATACTCCCCATAGCAGCCGAAGGCCTCTGCCATCTGGTCAAACCGAGTATAGCCCAGGTCGCGGCCGGGCTTCTTCCGTTCGGGATCCGCAGTCCAGCCGCCATTCAGGCTGATAACGATGAGGACTGGCAGCTTGTGGCGAACTGCCGTGTCGATTTCCAGCCCATTGAGTCCGAAGGACCCGTCGCCGTGGAGCACCACTACATCGCGCTCCGGCGCTGCCGCCTTCGCACCGAGCCCGAAAGGCAAGCCGACGCCCATCGTCCCGAAGGGCCCAGAATTCAGACGATGACCCGGACGGTAGCTGGGAATCGTCTGCCTGCCGTAGTTCAGGATCTCCTGACCGTCCACGCACAGAATTGCATCGCGAGAGATGAAGTCGCGGATCTCCTTGCACAGCCTGAGCGGGTGGATCGGCGTTTGATCGCTGGAAAGCGATGCTTCGTGCTTTTCTTCCTTGCGCCGGTTTTCCGCAGCAAGACGTTCCCGCCAGGGGGCATAGCGTTCGGGGTCCAACTTGCCTTCCGCCGCGCTGCGCAATTGGTTAAGCACTTGTCCGGCGTCTCCGACCAGTCCCGCTTCAAGGCGGAGCGAGCTGTCGATCTCTGCCGGATCTATGTCGATCCGAACGAGCCGCGCATTCTCGGAAAAGCGCGGTGGCTCGCCATAGGAGAAGACGTAGTTGAGCCGCGTTCCCGCAACGATCACGAGGTCTGCTTCGCGAAACGCCGCTGAGCGCGCAAGCGGAAAGAAGAAGTCGTGATCCTCGGGGATGACACCACGCCCCTGCGGGGTGGTGTAGAAGGGGATGCCCGTTGCCTCCACGAAGGCCTGCAGGACTTCGGAAGCTTGCGACCAGATGATGCCGCTACCGGTCAGAAGCAGCGGACGCTCGGCCTTGCCAAGCAGTTCGACAACCCGCGCTATCTCTGCGGGGTCGGCCGCCGGCTTCGCCTGCGGCTGCTTCCGCGGCCAGCGGACGGAAGCCTCGTCCACATCTGCGTAAAGCACGTCGCCCGGCAGGTCGAGATAAACGGGGCCGGGCTTTCCGGACGCCGCAATGCGGAAAGCACGCGCCACATATTCGGGAATGCGGGCGGCGTCATGAACACGCTCGGCGAATTTCGTTACCGGCTTCATGATCGCAAGCTGGTCGATTTCCTGGAAGGCGCCGCGTGCATATTGGCCAATCGGGCTCGACCCACCAAAAGCGACGACAGGGGCACAATCGATCAGCGCATTGGCAAGGCCGGTGGAAAGATTGATAGTGCCCGGACCAGACGCGGCGACGCAGAAACCGGGTTTTGCCCGTATGCGCGCATAGGCTTGCGCCATCATCGCCGCTGCCTGCTCGTGGCGTACGTCGATCATGCGCACGCCCTGCGCCGTGCACGCTTTGATCGCGTCATTGGAGGGGCCGCCCATGAGGAAGAAGCCGACGTCACTCCCTTCGGCTGCCACTGCCTGTCCGAACAGCTCGTATCCCTTGACCATCGCTAATACCCCTTTCCCGTTCCATCCTTGCCGGACTGCCCGCTCTTCCAGCCTGACGGATAGCCGGGGCCGTTCGTACGGCTAGTTGGCTAATTGGTATGCTATAGTTGAGCGGCCATCTTGTCGACATAACATATATCTACAGACAGTACATAAGCATATTCAGAGAAAACAGCCTATAACTGTCGACAGAAATGGAGCGCGGGACAATGATGATGCTGCTCAACGGCAGCCTCTCAGATGCAGACGTTTGTTCTGCGAGAGAAGCCGTTCAAAGCCTGGGATCGTAGGGCGCGTAGGTGGTGGCAAGATCCAACGCGTCGGCAAAGCGCCCCAGCCGCGGCAGCAACACACCGATGGCGATTGGCGCATGCGCCTCGACCAGTACGTAATGATCGGCGCTCTCGCTGCAGGCGAACACGCGCAACCTGGTAGTCTCCAAGTGCTTGCCGAAGGCCTCGCGCAGCGTGGTGACCAACTCCGCTTCCCCGTTTCCGGCAATTCCATGAAAACGCAGGACCATGAGGCGGGAGGCGCGTCCGGTGAGGGCGTTACCTGGTTCGATCTGCCGGCCGATCCGCCGGTCGACTAGGACGCGGCTGGTGACACGCTTTGTCCAGGGGCTGGATGATTCGCCTGAGACTGCTTTGTAGGCTTCGCTGTCCAGTACATCTGGCCTTTCCAGATCGTACATTGCCAGATAGCGGGGATGACCATCGACGCTGACAAAGCGGCGCGCCGAGAGAAACCCAGGCACAGCCAGCCGTTCCGGCACATGTTCCGTATCATACCATTCGTTGAATTCCTCTTCCATCGCCGGCGGCGGCTGCATCATGACAAGGAGAAAGCCGTATTGCGCGTTGTCCATCTGCTCCTCACCTCATTCTTACAGGCGTTGTTGGTGATTGCTTTCCCTGTGCGGCTCAACGTTTGCTGCGCTGGCCACGTTTGCTGGTCGCTTCCTCCGCGGCGAGGAAGCCTTCGAGCCGCTTCAAGGCGCCTGCGATGTTGGAGCGCATGATGGCCTGGGCAAGAACGGGGTCGCGATCACGATAGGCCTGAAGGAGATAGCTATGGTCGCGGCAGGACCGCTCGATGCCTTCCGGCCGTGACAGGCTGAGCTTGCGGAAGGAAAGCGAGCGCAGGTGAAGGGAATCCAGTATGCGCGTGACCACCTGATTGTTGGCTATCCTGTTGTTTTTCTCGTGAAAGTCGGTGTTGCTCCACAAATACGCGGAATAGTTCCGTGCCGCGCAGTCGGCCTTCATGATTTCAAGCTGGTCTGCAAGTTCGTCGATCTGCTCGGGCGTGGCCGTAACGGCAACCTTGGCCACAACCAGTTCCAGCAGCGCGGAACGGGTGTGATAAATGTCACGCACCGCTGAGGCGTTCCACTTCATGACTCTCGGGCGCCGTCGCGGCGGAATGTCGACAAGGCCTTCCTTTTCCAGAAGCATAAGGGCTTCGCGGATCGGCGTGCGGCTGGTGCGGTACTGGGTGGATAGGTCAACCGAATTCAGGTCCTCGCCTGGCTGCCGGATGCCCTCGATGATCTCGGCACCAATCTCGCAGGCAAGCTCCGATACGAGGGATGGCCGGACATGCCGTTGCGCCACGACGCGGCGTACCATAGCCGCAGCGTTGCGGAAGGATTCTGTGCGTTCCGCGCCGTTCTCTACCCATTCCGGCCGGAATATGGTTTCTCCGGAGGGACGGTTATCGTCGTCTGGATTTTGCATGGCTATTTCCCCGCAGTTTCCTCCAGCATCGCTAGCGGCTCATCAGGTGTGCCGCGCTTTTCTCCCGATTTTCCTCCGGTTGCATATGCGCTGTCCAGTAATCTCACTACCTTGGCCATATCACTCAGATCTGCGACCGGCGGAAGGCCTTCCCGCAAGCGTCGCACGACGTCGCGCACGAATTGAGGATATATCTCGATGTTGGTTGTCGTACCGGCGATGCGCCGGCGGTTTCCGGCCAGATCGCAAATGTCGATTGCGCCGGGCCCGGTCGCGGTGAAATAATGGTTCTCAGTGCGCACGGAGAAGTGCATGTCAAAAATGCCTGTAGGAGCTGGATATAGATAACCCGTCTCAACGTGGCCAAGCGCGCCGCCATTGCGAAGAGTCACGGCGGCAAAGTCCTCGACGTTACCTTCACCGCTGAAGTTCATGAATTCTGCGGAGGAAACGCTTGTATCGTCCACGGAGGTCAGCACCTGCATCAGATCGAGAAAATGCACGCCAAGATTGGTAAGGGAGCCGCCGCCCGCTTCTTGCCGGTCGAACATCCACTCGCAGCCTGCCTCACGGTAGCGCGAGGTAAGCCCCGCAATGAACTTGAACCCGGCATAAAGCACTTTCTCGCCACCTGCAGTTTCACGCACCGCCTGCATGAAGCCGCTGGAACGGAAGACAAGGGGCACGGCTGCAAAGACCCCGGCTTTTTCGGCTTCCCGTGCGATGCCTTCGACCTCTCCTGCGCCGATGCCTGCCGGCTTCTCGATCACGAAAGGAATACGCTCGCCGATAAGATAGCTGGCGGACTCGGCCATGGCGGAGTGCTTTCCCAGCACGAATGCGAGATCCGGGCGGGCGGAGGCGCAGAGCCGCTCAAGACTGGTCTCAGATATGCATCCGTACCGATTCGCAAGCGAGGCCGCCACCTGCGCATCGGGATCGCAAACGCCGGAAAGCTGGACGCTCTCCAGCCGCAGCAGCGGTTCGAGGTAGAGCGGCGTATGCCAATGGCTTACGCCAGCGAAGACAACTTTCATGGTGCGCGGATCTCTTCCTGTTGGCACGAGATTGCATTGTCGAGGGACAAGTGTCGACTTTTTGGGGCGTTGTTGCAAGCGCTTTCGTGGCGCGACGTTTGTCAAGAGGACGCTTGTCGTTCTTGCGGATCGCGGAAGATGGCTGGTTTCTTGTGTGGACGAAACTTCTTGCGTTGAGGGAAGAAAAGTTTGGGTGACCCAAGAGGGAGAATTCCGACTTGGGCAGGATTATAGAAAGTCGACACTTTAGCAATAATGCGCAATATTCACGCTGCCAACCTCCGTCTGGAGTGTCGAAGAATCATCATAAGGGAGTAAAGGATGAAGACCTGGCTGGTGACGGGCGCCTCGGGTGGCTTGGGAGCGGCAATCACAAAAGCAGCGCTGCACCGCGGCGACCGGGTGGTGGTCAGTGCGCGGAATATTGAAGGCGCTCGCGCGCTTGCGAGGGAAGTGCCCGACAGGGCACTGGCCGTTCGGATCGACGTAGAGGATTCCCAAAGCATCAGCCGGGGGATTGAGGAGGCCCTCGCCTGGGCAGGGCGGATAGACGTGCTCGTCAACAATGCCGGTAGAGGATTTCACGGCGCAGTGGAGGAGGTGAGCGACGCGGAGGCACGTGCCCTATTCGAGACTAATGTCTTCGGCCTGCTTTCCGTGACCCGCCCTGTTCTTGCCCATATGCGTGAAAATCGCACTGGGCATGTCATCAATATCGGATCCATGGCAGGATTGGCTTCGGGCGCTGGAACCGGCATCTATTGCGCCACGAAATTCGCCCTGGAGGGAATATCCGAAGCAATGCACGCGGAACTTTCGCCCCTGGGCATCAAGGTGACGATTGTGGAGCCTGGTCCGTTCCGTACGGAATTTAATGGCAGTTCCATTCGTCAGGCGGCGCGCTCCATTCCCGACTATGAGAGTACAGCAGGCGAGCGAATCGCGGCGTTGCGCGCGTCCAACGGCCACCAGCCAGGCGATCCCGCCAAGGCGGCAGAACTCATCTGCGACATTGCAGCCATGGATAGCCCGCCCTTGCATCTGGTGGTCGGCGGAGCCGCCATTGAACGGGCGCAAAGAAAGCTGGAGCAGCTCGGCGCCGAGATTGCCGCCTGGGAAGAACGCAGCCGCGCCACCAGCTTCAGCAGTTGATTTTCTTCAGAGTGTGAAGATATGGGATGGGAGAGGAAACATTGGGGAACGGGAGAAGTGACGGTGAAGACCGTCCCATTCGCACAGAGGAACTAGGGTCAGCCAGGATAATCGTGCTCGACAGGCCAAGGGCGCTTAATGCGTTGAGCCAGGCCATGGTGGATGCGCTTGCCGAAACGCTCGGCAACTGGCGCCGGGACGCTTCGGTAAAGTCAGTCATCCTAAAGGGCGCGGGAGACAGAGCTTTCTCTGCAGGCGCTGACGTGCGGGCGATGTGGGCTCATGCCCGCGCGGGCGAATACGATGCCATCGAGGACTATTTCGCAGCCGAATATGCGCTCGACCTAGCAATTGCGATCTATCCGAAACCCATATTGTCGATTGTGAACGGCATCTGTTTTGGCGGTGGCATGGCGCTTGCGGTCCACAGCCGATACTGCGTGGCGGGGGAGGGAGCGAGCTTCTCCATGCCGGAGACGCTGATCGGCTTCTTCCCCGATGCCGGAGCGACGTATTTCCTTTCCCGTCTTCCAGGAGCCATTGGCCGTTATTTGGGCATGACGGGTGCCCGGCTGAGCGGAGCGGACGCCGTGCATCTCGGCCTTGCCACCCACTACGTACCGGGCAAGGACCATGAACGAGCAGCGCAGGCTTTTGCAGAAGGCGGCGAATCTGCCCTTGCTGAATTGACGGTGCCGCTGCCGCCTTTCTCCCTGGCGCCCCATCGCGAGGCGATCGATGCCGGTTTCAGTGCTGACACGGTGGAAGGCGTATTCGAACGCCTGCGTGCGCAGGATACCGAATGGGCTCGGCAGACGCTGGACGTACTTGAGCAGCGCTCCCCGGCCTCGCTGCAGTGGACTCTCGAAAGTTTGCGGGCCGGTAGAGGGCGGACGCTCGAAGAATGCCTTGCAGCGGAACTTGAACTGGTTCGCGTCTCCACCGCCCATCTCGACTTTGCGGAAGGTGTCCGGGCCGCTCTTGTGGACAAGGACCGGCAGCCAAATTGGCAACGCAGATAGAACCGGCAGCGCATCATGCGCCGGCTGGCCTCAAGCGGTCGCTCAACCCTTCGCAAGGTTCGATATTGCAACTTTCTCCAAGGGCGTTCCGTGTCCGGTAATTAACCTGGCTCTCGTCCTACGGGATAGGCTAAACGCCGCCGAGCTAGAGCACATCCGGTTTAATATGGTGCATATTTTAATATGGTGCATATCCGGAAGCTTGAAGCAATTTCGCGCATTCTGTGGAGTGAAGCGGCCGAGGATCGAGGCGATCGTGTCCCTAGGGCAGCGATGTTCTTTCGGCCTTTGCGCGCAGCAGCCCTTTAGAGCCTGCAGGCGCGACGCACGCCTAGTCAATGTCTACCGAACAACCCATGCGGTACGCCATCCTCCCGCGCTCATTGTTCTTCCCATCACCCACCTGCGCCAAAGCGGACCCTGAAGCACCCGCCAACGCAAAACGTCACATCTCAATCGACTCATCGATAGCGAGGCGTGCTCCAGGCTGGTCCTGCCTCTTGCGGTCAAATGCTTTCTGGCTCCTGGAAGACCACGTTGCGCTTCTTGCGTAGTCCAGGCAGCGCCATCAATACGAGAGCAAGAAGCGAACAGCCCAATAGGCCGGCACTGATCGGCCGTTCGATGAATATCAGAGGGTCGCCTCGCGAGATGATCAAGGCGCGTCGGAACTGCTCTTCCAGAAGCGGTCCGAGGACAAAGCCCATCAGCAGTGGTGCTGGTTCGAAACGCAGCCGCATCAACGCGTAGCCCATCAGCCCGAAGAAGGAGACGAGCACCACCTCCACCGTGGAGAGCGAAACAGCATAGACCCCGACCATGCAGAAGGCGATGATGGCGGGAAACAGGTATCTGTAGGGGATGAGCAACAGTCTTACCCAAAGCCCGATCAGCGGCAGGTTTAGGATGACGAGAAAGATGTTGCCGATCCACATGGATGCTACCAGGCCCCAGAAGAGCTCGGGATTGCTTGAGATCACAGTCGGTCCTGGGCGGATGCCCTGGATGATGAGCGCCCCGATCATCAGTGCCATGACCGGATTGGCCGGCAGGCCGAGCGTCAGCATGGGAATGAAGGAGGTCTGAGCGGCAGCATTGTTTGCCGATTCAGGTCCCGCTACGCCTTCGATCGCCCCATCTCCAACCTTGACCGGCCCCTTTGCGAAGCGCTTTTCCGCGGAATAGGACGCGAAAGAGGAAAGCGTCGCACCCGCTCCGGGCAGGAGTCCGAGAAAAGAGCCGATGGCCGTGCCTCGAAGTATGGAGGGCGTCATCAGGCGGAAATCCCGCAGCGTGGGGAAGAGACCTTTCACGCGAGTCGTGGTCAGGTCCTGCTGGGTGGTATTCTCCAGATTGCGGATGATCTCACCGATGCCGAACAAGCCAACGGAGATAACGACAAAGCTGATGCCGTCTGCCAGCGCCATGTAGCCGAATGTCAAGCGATGGCTGCCTGTGTACAGATCGGTGCCTACCATCGACAGCATGATGCCTACGATGATCATGGCGAGCGACTTCAGTACCGGACCGTGCGCCAGGGTTGAGGAAGCAACGAGCCCGAGCACGATCAGGGCGAAATATTCGGCTGCGCCAAAGCGCAGCGCCAGATGCGACAGAGGAAGGGCAAAAAGAGCAATGAGAAAGGTCGCCACCGTACCGGCGAAGAGCGAGCCGAGCGCGGCTGTGGCGAGTGCGGGACCCGCGCGGCCCTTCTGCGCCATCTTGTAGCCGTCTATCGCCGTAACGACGGAAGAACCTTCCCCCGGAATGCGTACCAGAATGGCGGTGGTCGATCCGCCATATTGCGAGCCGTAATAAATGCCGGCCAGCATGATGAGTGCAGGCAGCGGATCGAGCGCGAAGGTGATCGGCAGAAGCAGCGCTATCGTGGCTGTTGCGCCGATCCCCGGCAGCACCCCGATCGCCGTTCCGAGAATGGCACCCACGAGGCAATAAAGAAGATTTTCAAATGAGAAGACAGCGTTGAAACCGATGCCCAGGCCTGCCAGTATCTCCATCAATCCTGTCCCGATATGTTGTTGCGCCTCTTCCGGCTTGCCTCAGGGCTCAGAACGCAAGCAATGGGCCGAACATCTGCAGCGGCAGGCCGAGCATCCATCGGAAAAGCGCAAGGCAGAAAAGCACCATGGCGAGTGAGACGCCGAGCGCGCCGACCAATGTTGTCGTGCGATTGGCGAGTGCGGCGGCGAACACGGAAACACCCAGCGCCGGGGCAAGGCCTAGCGGCACGACAATAAGCGCGAAGATGAGTGGGGCAGCCGCAACCAGCAGGATGCCGCGCAGCGGTACCGGCCCGCCCGCTTCGCCCGGGTGCTCCTCCTCTTCGCTCGAAGGGTCTGCCCTAAGGGCCTGGACGGTCATTGCTACGCCGAAAAGAACCAGAAGCCCCGCGAGCATCATGGGAAACAGGCCTGAGCCTATTCCCAGTGAACTCGTCATGCTCAGATTGCTGGCTGCGAGCGCATAGACGCCCGCAAATGCCAGCAAAGTGAGCCCGCCGGCGAAATCGCGTTTGAGCATGCTTTCTCCTCCAGCGCCCCGGCACGATCCGCCCTATTCGACGCGAATACCCGCAGCTTCGACAATCTCGCCCCAGCGCTTTGTGTCCGCGATGATGAGATCGCGCAATTCCTCTGGCGAGGAGGAGACTGGATCAAGGCCGCTGTCGTGATAACGGTTGATAACCTCTTCATTGGCAAGAGCGGCCTGCGTAGCCTCGCTCACCTTCTGGATGACCTCGTCAGGCGTCCCGGCCGGAGCCATGAGAGCACCCCAGGCAGCCGCCTCATAACCTTCAAGACCCGCCTCCTGCATCGTTGGCACATCAGGCAGCGTCCGGTTTCGCCGCGAGTTGGTCACCGCAATGGCGACCAGTTCGCCAGATTCGATATGCGGCAGTGCGGAGGGCGGTGAGTCCATCACCATGTCGACCTCACCGGACACCACGGCCACGCGGGCTTCCGCCGAACCCTTGTAGGGCACCTGACGCATTTCAATGTCCGCCATCATCTCCAGCATGACCGCGAACATCTGCACGGAGGAGCCGATCCCGGCCGATCCATAGGAAAGTTCTTCCGGCTTTTCCTTCGCCAGGGCGATTAGTTCCTCAAGCGTATCGACGCCGAGCGAGGGACGGACCACCAGCACGTGATCGACCTCGAAGGTCTTTGAGATCGGAACAAGGTCTTCCATCACGTCGAAATCCGTTTCGTAAAGATGCGGATTCGTCGTCATGGTGCCCATGGTCGCATAAAGCAGCGTGTAGCCGTCTGGGGCGGCAGCGGCGCCATAGGCCACGCCGATATTACCCGCGGCGCCTGTACGGTTTTCCACGACCACGGACTGGCCGAGCTCCTTGCTGAGCTGGTCGGCGAGGATGCGCGCGGAAACGTCAGTCGCTCCGCCGGGTGCGAAGGGGACGACGAGCGTGATGGGCTTGGATGGCCACTCCTGAGCGGCCGCAGCGCCGGTCAAGATGCAGGCGGCGGCCGCGAGACCAAGAAAAGTGCGACGAACGATCATTGATTCCTCCCTGAAAGAATCCTGTTACAAAATGGGCTCCAGTTGCAGCCGCCCATAAATGCATCATATCTGACCGAGTGGAGTTGTCGACACTTTTGATGAAGTGGTGCCCCTAAGAATCTGGCATGTTCCCGCACCGGAGGGGAAAGTGTGCTATGCTTGGACTTTGAACCAGGCGCTGACCGGGCGCCCCGCGCGGAAAGGCCCGTACTATGGTGGCCCACTGGGCGGAGCCGGAAGGCCGTAGCGCGCGCAATGACAGGCGTAACCGTGTCTTTCTTTGCCTCGCATGCCTTCCACGAAATCTTCCTTCGCGCGATGGTGGCTTTTACAAGCTATCCTGAAAAGCAGACTTTACGGCGACATTCACCATCTTTATCGGCTCTCCGCTCTTGCCTGTAAGTTCTGGCGGATGAGAAAAAAGCGCTCTCCCTCGGCGGAGCGTTCATTTTAAGTGTCGACATATTTATAAAAGTGGATCATTCTGAAGTTTCGGCTGTCCCAGCGGGGCCATGCGAAACGTGGTGTGGCGGGGGCCTGCGCTGCTAGTGATCGAGCCGAGAGAAGCGGCGCCTGCGGCGCAAAGTTCAGGAACGAGGCGGATTTCCGCCTCCGGCAAATCGGCGGCAATCGGCGCAAGTGTGCTCGCGTCGGCTACCATGGCGCTGCCGTGGTGGGAGGAAACGGGAGAAGAGTAATGATAAGCAGGTATTTGGCCGCGTTCCTTGTGGCGATGGTGGGAGGCTATGCCCACGCCCAGGATGCGAATGCGGATGTTGAGGGGCCGCGCTATGGCGGCACCTTCGTTGCGGCAATCGCCGGCGAACCGGGCGGGCTCAATCCGGTGCTCTGGCAAGGTGCGGAGCCGCAGATATCGACTTCGCCCATATTCGATCCGCTCATCCGGCTGGACATGGATGCAAATCCGACGGGCGTGCTTGCCGAGTCGTGGGAGGTCTCGGAAGACCGTACGACGTTCACCTTCAATCTGCGCGACGGCGTCACCTGGCACGATGGCGAGCCCTTCACCTCCGAGGATGTGCTGTGGACCTTCCTTGGCACGCGGGATGATTACATGCCCCACCCGCGCTACCAGTCGACCCTCGATACGCTGGTGGAGAGCTACGAAGCGCCTGATCCCGACACCTTCGTAATCAAGCTCAAGCACCCTTACGCACCCTTCCTCACCGTCTTCGGGGCGTCCAACTACGCCATGCCGATCGTGCCGAAGCATGTCTATGACGGGACCGACATCGCCAATAACGAGGCGAACTGGGCGCCCGTCGGAACAGGCCCCTTCAAGTTCAAGGAATGGGTGCGAGGCAGCCATATCGAATTGGTTCGTAATGAGAACTACTTCATCGAAGATCAGCCGCGTGTCGATTCCTTCATCATCCGCATCATGCCCGATGAAACAGCGCGGCTTCTGGCCCTCAAGCAGGGTGAGGTCGACTATCTCTACTACTATGCAGTCGCCTACAACTCGATTCCTGAACTGCAGAATGATCCGAATATCGTTGTTACGAGCGATGGAGCCGGTCTTCAGGGCCTCATCGAAATGTTCCACTTCAATCTGAAGCAGGAACCTTTTGACGACCTGCGCGTGCGGCAAGCCTTTGCCCATCTTCTGGACCGCGAGCTCATCAACCAGGTTGTCTATTATGGGCTGGCCCGACCGACTGGAAGCGCAATCGGCAAGACGGTGCCCTTCTGGAACGAGGAAGTGCTAGCCACATACGACAAAGGCGGCCTGGAGGAAAATATCGCTGAGGCAGAGCGTCTACTAGATGAGGCCGGATACACGCGTGACGCCTCTGGCAACCGCTTTGAAGTGACGTTGCTCTACATGAGCGGACGTCCTTATGCGGGCAAGGTTGGAGAGGTCTTCAACGACAATCTGAGCAAGGTCGGCATCCGCATGACCACGCAGCCGATGGATCGGCCTGCCTTCATCGAGCAGACCCACACACGGTGGGACTACAAGATCTCCGAGCAGCAGTTCTCGTCCGGCCCGCATCCCTATCTTGGCCTGCCGCGCTATCTGCTGTCCTCCCAGCACCAGCCCGGGATCTACCCCGCAAATGCAATGGGGTATGAAAATCCCGAGGTAGACAAGCTGTTTGAGGAGTCCACGGTGGCTTCGGGTCCGGAGGAAGAAGCCAAGATTTGGGCTGAGGTGCAGCGCCACCTTTCGGAAGACCTGCCGATCCTGCCGATCGTGGAGATGCCCTATACGAACATTTATCGCGCTGAATGGAAGGATGTGTTCTCCAGCATCGACGGTGTGTTCGACGTCAGCCGCACAGTATGGTCGGTAAACGGCAGCCCAAATCGCTAGATCGGCCCGCGTGATTTCTTCGGCGCCGGCGAACACTTCCACGTGGATCCGGCGCCCAAGGATTATGAAACGCAATCGCTAACACCGGGATGTCGAGACAATAATGATGCCGCCCCGCTTAGCCCACGCTTCCGAACGATGCCTGGCGTCTGTTCCAGCGCGGATGCGCCAGGAAATGCGCTGTCTGCATGAAGACGAGGCTAGTGCGCGATGAAGAGTACGTCCGTCGCCACGCTGGCTTACGTGATTCGGCGCTTGTTCCAGGCGATACCGCTCATCCTTGGCGTCATCGCCATAAACTTCACCCTTATCCATCTTGCCCCGGGCGACCCGGCGACTCTTCTGGCCGGCGAGTTTGCCAGCCCGGAAGCCGTTGAGCGGCTGCGGGAGGAGTTCGGGCTGAACGATCCGTTCTATAAGCAATTCCTGACCTATCTGGGTAAGGTCGCGACGGGAGATCTGGGCTATTCCTACCGTTTCCGTGCTCCGGTGCTGGATATCGTATTGGATCGGATCCCCAATACGCTTCTGCTTCTTTTCGTCTCCTTCGTTCTGTCGATGATCGTGGCCGTAGTGCTTGCCGTGCTATCGGCTCGGCGGCCGAACTCGCTCTTCGACAATGTGGCTTCCAGCCTTGCCATGGTCGGATATGCTCTGCCCATGTTCTGGCTCGGCATGATGCTGATCCTGGTGTTCTCCTCCCAACTCGGCTGGCTCCCGACGGGCGGGATGTATTCCCTGCGGGGAGAACGCACCGGGCTGGCGATGGTGCTCGACATGGCGCGCCATCTCGTCCTGCCTGCGACCGCCTTTGCCGCCTATTTCATGGCAATGGCCTATCGGCTCACGCGCAGCAAGCTCATTGAAACGCTTCGCGAGGACTATATTCGCACTGCCCATATGAAGGGGCTGAGCGAGAGGGAGGTCCTCTTCCGCCATGCCCTTCGCAACTCGCTCGTGCCGGTGATTGCGGTAATGGGGCTCGACCTTGGCGTCATGGTCGGCGGCGCGGTGGTCGTCGAGACTGTGTTCACGTGGCCCGGTGTCGGACGGCTGATGTATGACAGCATTCTGGCACGCGACTATCCGCTTTTGCTCGGTATCTTCGTCGTCGTCTCCTTCGGCGTCATCATTATCAATCTTCTGGCGGACCTGGTTGCCGCCCTCGTCGATCCGCGGATCATCTATGACTAGCAATCTCGTCAGCACTGCCGCACAGGCGCCGCAATCGGCGGTATCCGCACCGTCCCGCCGCAAGCAGGCTGCATTCCGCCTCTTTCTCAGGAAATATGCCGAGAACAGATCCGCTCTCGTCGGTGTCGCGCTTGTGCTGCTGCTCGTAGTTGTCGCAGTGGCCGCTCCGCTTCTGACGCCTTTCTCCCCGCGCACCCTCGGTAATGTCCCGCTGCAGCCGCCAAGCCTCACCCATTTCATGGGTACGGACGATCTTGGCCGTGACGTGTTTGCCCAATTCCTCTATGGCGGGCGCGCATCAGTGCTGGTGGGCGTTGTGGCGGCGACGATATCCACCGTCATCGGCGTGCTTCTGGGCGCGGTCTCCGGTTATTGGGGTGGATGGATCGATGACATCATCCAGCGTGTCACCGAAATGTTTTCGATCATCCCCCGCTATTTCCTCGCCATGGTGACCGTCGCCATCCTGGGCGCCAATCTCTTCAACGTCATCGTCGTGATCGGCCTTCTGAGCTGGCCGGCGGCCACCAAGCTGACGCGCGCAGAATTTGTTACCCTGAAGACGCGCTCCTTTGTCGATGCGGCAAAAATGAACGGCGCCAGCTCCTGGTCCATCGTGTTCAGCGAAATCCTGCCCAACGCCATGCCTCCTATCATCGTCCAGACAATCCTCACCATTTCCGTTGCGGTGCTGATGGAAGCGACCTTAAGCTTCCTGGGCCTTGGCGATCCGAATCTGGTGAGCTGGGGGCTGATGCTCAACAAGGCACAGAGCTTCCTGACCATCGCACCCTGGATGGCCATCTTCCCGGGGTTGGGCATCTCGCTGTTCATCCTGGGCCTTAATCTGATGGGTGACGGGCTTAATCAGGCGCTTAACCCGCGCTTACGCCGGGAAGCCAAGGCATAAACAGGAAGGAGCGAGCATTGACCGGGACTCTCTTGGAGAGCGAGACCGAGGCAACCGTGAAGGCCCGCGACCTTCTGGAAGTCGATCGCCTCGCTGTGCATATCGATACCTACCGCGGCACCGTGAAAGCGGTGGACGGCGTTTCCTTCCGCATCGGGGAGAAGGAATCCGTCGGCATCGTCGGAGAATCGGGAAGCGGCAAGAGCATGACCGCGCTGAGCCTGCTGCGCTTCACGCCACCTGGGGCGCGCTTTGCTGAAGGCCGCATCTTGTTCGAAGGGCACGACCTTGTCCGGCTGTCGCAGGAACAGATGCGCTCGGTTCGCGGCAATCGCATCTCCATGGTTTTTCAGGACCCCATGACCTTCCTTAATCCGCTGATGAAGGTCGGTGACCAGATTGCAGAAGGTCTGGTGAAACAGGGCGTCGGCCGCAGGCAGGCTCGGGAGAAGGTCATCGAGGCGCTGCGCCAGGTGCGCATGGCCTCGCCAGAGGATGTGGCCGATCAGTATCCGCACCAGCTTTCAGGTGGCATGCGTCAGCGGGCGCTCATTGCGATGGCGATCATCCGTTCGCCAGCGCTGCTCGTGGCCGATGAGCCAACCACCGCACTTGACGTGACGGTGCAGGCGCAAATCATCAATCTTCTGCGCGAGATCAAGGAGGAGCACGGTCTTTCGCTGCTCCTGATCACTCATGATCTGGGCATCGTCGCCCATGTTTGTGACCGCATCTATGTCATGTATGCCGGGCGCATCATGGAGGAGGCCGACGTGTTCTCCCTGTTCCGCGACGGCAAGCATCCTTATACGCGCGGCCTCATCGCTTCCGTGGCCTATGAAGATCAACCGGGCGGTGCTGTCAGCTTCATCGAGGGCAGCGTGCCCAGCCCCATTAATCCACCGGCCGGTTGCCGCTTCCAGACCCGTTGTCCGCACGTCATGCCAGTCTGCCGCGAAAAGCAGCCGCCGCGGACACGTATTTCCGATACGCAGGCGGTCTATTGCTGGCTTTACGAGGAGGAGGGCAGGGATGGCTGACATGACCACGGCTCCCGACATTCTGAGCGTCGAGAATGTCAGCCGGCATTTCACCCTCAGTAGCGGCCTTGCCTCCCTGCTGACGGGCGAACAGCGCGTATTGCATGCGGTCGACGGCGTGTCCTTCAGCATCCGCGCGGGGGAGACCTTCGCAATCGCGGGAGAAAGCGGCTGCGGCAAGTCAACGCTCGCGCGGCTCATCTGCCGCCTCGATTTGCCAACGGGTGGCGCTATCCGCTTCCTGGGCGAAGACACGGCAAAGCTCGATCGAGAGGGGATCAAGCGGCTTTATCGGAATGTGCAGATGGTCTTTCAGGACCCTATGGCTTCGCTCAATCCGCGCAAGTCGATCCACAGCATCCTGTCCCGCCCCCTTGCCATACAGGAGGGGCTGTCGGGCGCCGAACTGAACCAGCGCGTCCTGAACCTGCTCGAAGACGTGGACCTCAATCCGGCCGCCGAATATGCGCAGCGCTACCCTCACGAACTGAGCGGCGGTGAGAAACAGCGCGTTGTGATCGCACGTGCCGTGGCGCTGCGCCCCAAGCTCGTCGTTGCGGACGAGCCCGTCACCTCCCTTGACATGTCGATCCGTGGCAAGATCCTTAATCTGATGCGTGAGCTGCAGGAAAAATATGGGCTCGCTTACATGCTGATCACGCATGATCTGCGGGTCCTCAGGATCATGTCTTCGCGCGCAGCGGTGATGTATCTGGGGCAGGTGATGGAGATGGCGCCCACCAAGGCGCTCTTCGGCAATTCCTATCATCCCTATACAAAGGCGCTCTTTGCCGCGGAGATGGTACCGGATCCGGCTTCGGCACACCGCACCCGGGGCGAACTCCTACAAGGAGAGGTGACTTCCGCCGTGAATCCGCCTTCCGCCTGCCGCTTCCGCCAGCGTTGTCCGTTCCGGAAGGCCCGCTGTGATGCGGAGGCACCGGTTCTAGAGCAAGCCGGGGAGGAACACTGGGTCGCCTGCCATTTCTGGCGCGAAATAAGCGCGAACTAGCTGCATGGGAAGTGCCGCCTTCCGGAAGAGCGTTCTTTAGGTGGTTGGTCCACTGCGCTCTCCATTAGTGGAACAATGACGAAAGATAGGATTTTAGATCCTAACAGATTGAGAAAATAAACTAGATCGGTTGATATATCTTGCGCGTTGAAGCTGCGGGAGAGTACCAAGCAGTGACGCCGCTAATCAGATACTGCCCGTCTCTTTCTACGCCCGCGCTGATAGGGGACCTGCCACCGGTTTGATCGGCAAGTGCTTCCTTCGGCACCTGTTTTGGAAGACCGGTTATTTCTCGATGGAAACCATCTTCGAAGGTCATCCTCTTCTGCTGACGGGATGATGCATTAGTGGCAGACGCAGGGGTAAGGAGGCTGCAATGCATACGGCGCCGACAAGCGCGATGACGCTCCCCACCTATAACGATGTTCTGGCCGCACATGAGAGAATCGGTCCGTATATTCACCGCACGCCCGTGCTGACCTCCACCTTCATGAATGAGCGGACAGGCGCAGATCTGTACTTCAAATGCGAGAACTTCCAGAAAGCCGGAGCCTTCAAGGCGCGTGGCGCAGTGAACGCGGTCTTTTCGCTTCCAGAGGCGGCAGCCGCAAAGGGGGTTGCAACCCATTCTTCCGGCAATCACGCACTTTCCCTTTGCTATGCCGCTGCGCGCCGGGGCATCCCGGCGAGGGTTGTCATGCCCGCAACGGCGCCTTCTGCCAAGAAGGCGGCGGTTCTTTCCTATGGCGGGCAAATTGTGGAATGTGCACCCTCAATGGCCGCGCGGGAAGCCGCAGCCGCCCGCATTATCGATGAGACGGACGCCGATCTTGTCCATCCCTACGACGATCCGCGGGTAATAGCCGGCCAGGCCACCGCGGCCAGGGAACTGGCCGAGGACATCGCTGATCTCGACGCCTTCATCGCGCCAATCAGCGGTGGCGGCCTTATTTCCGGCTGCTGCCTTGCACTGTCGGCGCTTTCGCCGATGACCGCTATCTATGCTGCGGAACCTGATAATGCCGCCGACGCCCATGAATCATTGAAGGTCGGCCGTATCGTGCGGAAGGAGGCGGGCGAAACGGTTGCTGACGGGCTGAAGGCGTGTCTCAGCGAACGCACCTGGCATTTCGTTTCCCGGCATGTGGCGGACATCCTCACTGTGACGGAAGCTGAAATCATAGAAGCAATGCGGCTCGTCTGGGGACGCATGAAGATTGTTATCGAGCCATCGAGCGCGGTGCCGGTCGCGGCCCTGTTGAAGAATCCCTCCATCTTTGCGGGAAAAAGGGTCGGCATCCTGATCAGCGGAGGCAATGTGGACCTCGACCGGCTGCCCTGGCAGTAACCTCATCGGCCGGGATCACGGAGCACCAGAGCATGCCGTCTGGGGCAGCACGAAAGGCACCATGCCGCCTGGCAGGGCATTCACCTTCAAAGCGCATTGAAACACGCGGGCGAGGATATCATCCTTCAACACCTCGGCCCGCGCGCCGCTTGCCGCGAGCCGGCCGCCGCTCATCACGATCACATGATCAGCGAACATGGCCGTCAGATTCAGATCGTGCAGGATCGCCACGACGCCGCCTCCATTGCGAGCGAAATCTTGGGCGATTTCCATGATGACGAGCTGGTGCCTGATATCGAGGCTGGAGACTGGCTCATCCAGAAGGAGGTATCGTGGCACACCCTCCTCGACAGGCTGCCAGACCTGGCAAAGGACGCGGGCAAGCTGTACGCGCTGCTGCTCGCCGCCTGAAAGCTCCTGGTAGAAGCGGCCTGCGTAGCCGGCAAGGTCCACCCGCTCCAGCGCAAGTTCGGGCAGGCGCTCGCTTTGTGCTGCCCCGCCCGGTCGGCCGTCCAGAATGCCAAGTCGCACGATCTCACGCACGGTAAAGGGGAAGGCGAGGCTCGTTGCCTGCGGCAGCACGGCACGCATGGCGGAAAGTTGCCCGAGCTTTGTTCCCGCGATCTCGTTTCCGTTCATGCGGATACTTCCCGCATAGGGGATCTCGCCCGAAAGCGCCCTCATCAGTGTCGTCTTGCCGGAGCCGTTCGGGCCAATGATGACCGTTACCTCTCCGGCCCGGGCCTTCAGGCTGACTTCCGAGACGATGGGCTTTACACCGATCGCGACGGAAAGCCCCGAAGCTTCAATCATGGCTGCCTCACAGGTCGACTATTCCACGGATCCGCAGGAGCATCCAAAGGAAGAATGGTGCGCCTACGGCGGCCGTCACAATGCCGATGGGTAGCTCTGCCGGCGCCACCACCGTACGCGCAGCCGTGTCTGCCAATAGCAGGAGCACCGCACCAAGCAGTGCTGACGCGGGCAGGAGATAGCGGTGATCAGGCCCGATGAGCAGCCGCAGAAGGTGCGGAGCGACGATGCCCACGAAGCCGATGCCGCCGCTAACAGCCACCACCGCGCCGGTGGCCGCGGCCACCGCTATGATGGCGACATGTTTGAAGCGCTGCACCGAGACGCCCAGATGGCCCGCAACAGCTTCCCCCAGCGCCAGCGCGTTAAGCCCCTTGGCGAGGAAAGGAGCGGCACACAAAGCGGCGGCGACGGTGGGCCCGATCGCACCGAGCTTCACCCAGGTTGCTCCAGCAAGGGAGCCCAGCCCCCAGAAGGTGAGTTCACGCAATTGCTGGTCATCGGCGATGAAGATCAGAAGCCCGGTAAAGGCCCCGGCCATGGCTGCGATGGCTATTCCCGCAAGAAGCATGGTCGCAACGGAGGTGCGGCCCTTGCGCGTTGCCAGCCGGTAGAGTGTTGCCGTGGTGGCGAGTGCGCCGGCAAAGGCTGCGAGCGGCAGGGCATAAGAGCCCAGCGGTTCGATGAATGGCGCAAGGAACGTGTCTCCAAGGACGATGATGGTAACCGCGCCGAGCGCGGCACCGGAGGAAACTCCGACTACGCCCGGATCTGCCAGCGGGTTGCGGAACAGACCTTGCATGACCGCGCCGGAAAGAGCGAGCGAGGCTCCGACCAGAGCACCCATTGCGACGCGTGGGAGCCTGATGTCGTAAATGATGATCGTATCCGTCGCTGCAAGCGCCTCGCCGGCGAAGATGCTGCGCAGAAGCGCCACAAGGGAAGCATCCGACGCGCCGGCTGAAAGGCTGAAGAGGAAGGCGACCGGCAGCATAAGGAGGAGGACGGCGATCACGAGCCGGGCGCGGATGGATCGATCTCCCTCCGTCCGTGCCTGACGATGGAAGGAAGAGAAAATTCTGCCACCCCTTTCCATGCAAGACACCATCTCGGCTTTTCCTGACACTAGCGTGCGGCCTTCCTGCCATAGAATGCGGTGGAAAGGTCCCGAATGGCGGAAGGGGTGCGGGGGCCGAAGCCAAGGAGATAGGCACCGTCCATAGTCACGAAACGACGTTCCTGCCCCGCAGGAGTCGCAGCGATGGCCGGATGGGAGAGAAGCTCGTCCTTTGCTATGTTAAGGTTCTCGCTTCGGTTCATCATCAGGATTACGTCCGGCTGTGCTTCGATCAGCGCTTCCTCGGTTAGCTGTTTGTAGCCTTGGAAGCCTTCGACCGCATTCACCGCGCCCGCCATCCGGATGATCCCGTCTGCCGCGGTGCCGCTGCCGGAAGCAAGCACCCTCCCGCCCTGCAGCGAGAGGATGAAGAGGACGCGCACGCGTTCTGAAATATCAGCGGTGGCGCTTTCCGCCGCCTTGATATCCGCATCGACTGTCCGCGCAAGAGCAGCGGCCTCCTCCGGTATACCGAGGGCGGCGCCTACGGCCTCTATCTTTTTGACTATGCCGTTTCTGTCATATGTCTCCGGCACCAATCTGAGGGGAACGCGCGCCTTCCGGAGTACCTCCAGTGCTTCTGGCGGCCCGCTTCCTTCCAGCGCGATGATGCCCGTTGGATTCATCGAGAGCACACCTTCCGGCGAGAGCTGGCGCATATAGCCTACATCCGGCAGTTCCAATGCATCGTCTGGATAAATGCTTGTGCTATCGCGAGCGACCAGACTGTCCTGCTTGCCGAGCGCATAGACGATTTCGGTGATCGAGCCGCCGATCGTCACCAGCCGTGAGGTGTCGGTAATCGTCGTGTCCTCCGCCAGGGCGAAGGACGGAGCGAAGAGCGCCACTGCCAAGAGGCCAGCGCCGCTCTTACGCAGGAAAGGGAAGGGCAGCCTCACAGGGGCGCTCCTATGCTGCCGATTTCTGGCTGAGGCGCGGCAGGTTTTCCACCAGCATGCGCCACTGAGGCCGCTCCTCCTCGCCCTCCTGGCGCTGCCCGAAGAATTGTATGATGAGGTTCCCGGTCGCGTCATAGGCTTCGACGGAGGTGACATGGCCTTCGCTATTAGGCTTGCGCACGGCCCAGGCTTCACTGATGTGGTCGAGGCGCAGATGCAGATGGAAGGTCGGGTCCATCACATTAAGCCAAGGCCCCATCGGCCGGATGTGGGCGATTAAGCCGGTGTGGATCTGTATGCAGCCCCTGTTTCCAACAAAACACATGATGGGCAATGCCTCATTGGCGCTGAGGCGCATCAAGGCTGCCACCGATCCGGTGTCGAGCGGCCAGGCAAAATCTTCGCCGACGAGCCGTACTGCCTGATGTCGCGACAGGTTCAGCTTGCGCAAAATGCCAACGAACTGGTGCACGTCCGTCATCCGGCTCCACCGGTCGCGAAGCTCATTGAGATCCGCCGCTGGCTTCTCCGCTTCGTCGCTGTCATCCCCTGCTTGCGTGATTTGAAGCGCTTGCGATTGATCCTCCGACAACAGTTTATCTACAAGTCTGCGGTAGGCTTTTAGGTCGGAGTTAGGCCGCAGATGAATCTTGTGCACAGCTTCGCCGGATGCGTCGAAAAACTGAAGGCTGCGGCGGACCTCACCGTCGTCCCGCTTCTCTACCGCGAAGCCATGGCGCCATAGTGCCGGAAAGATGCGCAGGTCGATCTGCGCGCCCAGCATCAGCGCGTGCTGCTTGCCCGTGATAGGCTTGTCATAGACGCCGATTTTCTCGTGGACAGCACTTTCGTTGCGGGTGAGCGCCATGACTTCGCCAATCGCCTCCATGCCCAAGAGCAGGTCGTTGACGCGCGGTTCGATCCGCGTCACCGTTTCCCCGCAATAGGCGGCGAGCAATTCAGCTTCGGAAATCCCCATTTGATGCGCAAGATCGCGCTCACGCATTTTCGGGTTATCCGCTCGTGCCTTTCTAATGGCTGCGGTCTCCGGCCTTTCGGTCTTATCCATTCACTTCCCCCTTACTTATTCAGAATGAGCTTGCCCTGACGCGTGATCTTCAGGCGATAAAGAGAACCGGCATGTTCAATGGCGATCTCCGTCGCGCCCGAAAAAAGCTCCCGGCTCGAATAGGTCCTGACCAGCGGCAACGGGCGGAGGGTGGTAGAGCCACGCTCCTGGCTCTTGGAAGAATCGTTATACGGCATGCTGCAATGCTCGCGGCTATTCACGGAACAATGCCTTTCTGGCTGTTCGCGCCGGGCTTGCAATGCTGGCTGGGCGCCGTAATCAAGTGCGATTGCTGTTTATGTTGACAGTCAGTATCAAGTTTTTTAGGAGATGCAATAGTTGAGTTGCGCAGTCAAGTATCCTGAATAATCAATGCGAGCAAGCGATGAAGCCAGCCAGCATGATCTCGTTTCAAAGGAGTATCGGAAATGGGGTTGGCATCTGGCGATTCGGCCTTGCTTCGGGCGGGCAGAGCGGGCCGTTGCAGCCACGCATTCCTTCTCGCGGGAACAGCAGTTGCATCATTTTTTGCCGTTGTAGCGTCAGCGCAAGAAAGGGAGCCGGTTGCTGCTGAACCAGCGCAGCCAGGGCAGGCGGACACTACACTTCTCGACCGGATCACTATCATCAGCCGTACCGGCGAAACGCCGATCGAGACCATGGCTTCAGTAAGCCAGGTTGAGGGGGAACAGCTTGAGCGCCGCATGGCAAGCACGCCGCAGGATTTGCTGTTCAGCGTACCCGGCGTTTCCGTTCAGGCGGATTCCAAGCGCGTCGCCTCCAGCGTCAATATAAGGGGGCTTCAGGATTTCGGGCGCGTAGCAGTCATCGTCGACGGGGCGCGGCAGAATTTCCAGCGTTCCGGCCACGGCACGCAAAGCATGGTCTTCATAGACCCTGAACTCGTGCAGCAGGTGGATGTCATCCGCGGCCCCGTCGCGAACACCTATGGTTCGGGAGCCATTGGCGGTGTTGTTTTCTTCGACACCAAGGATGCGGAAGACTTCCTGCTGCCGCACGAGACATACGCCGTCTCTACGACCGGGCGGCTGGAAACTAATGGCCCGGGTTGGACGAACAGCACGGTGGGTGCTTACCGCGTCACCGAGTCCTTCGACGTGCTCGGCAACATCGTCTGGCGCGACAATTCAGATTACAGAGACGGGAGCGGCGACCTGTCGGAAGGCACCGGGTTCGACGTCTTGAGCGGACTTGTGAAGTCGACGATCCGTCCGACGGAAAACAGCGAGCTCAAGCTGGGATGGATGGGCGCGGATGATGGCTGGGTCGAGGGTCTCGACAGATATGATGTCGGCCTGAAACAGAACACCTTTACGGCGCGCTACCACATGGCCGACCCGGATCAGCCATGGCTCGACCTGCATGTGAACACGGCCTACAGCCGCACCGGATTGGACCAGACATTCCTGCAGGACGCGGCGCAATATCACTCCGGCACAGGTATGCCCATCGTTATACCGGCAGGCTCCCGCACTACTTACGATCTTGACACGCTCGGCGTTGATGTTTGGAACACCTCGCGCTTCGCGACGGGGCCTCTCGACCACGAATTGACCTATGGTGGCGACTGGCTTTCCGATGATGTGGAGACGGAAAGCCCAGCGGGTGGCAGCGACGTTTATACACCTTCGGGGAAGCGGCGCGTCTGGGGCGCCTATATCCAGGACAAGATCCGCTTTGACTGGTTCGAGATCGTCGGTGCACTGCGTTATGACAGTTACAGCCTCGACGGCGCCTCCGGTGAAAGCTCCGGGGACCGCCTGTCGCCGCGCCTGACAGTCGGCATCTCCCCCTTCGAGGGCGGTGCGATGAGCGGCCTTCAGTTCTACGGCACCTATGCCGAAGGATACCGTTCGCCCACGGTTACAGAAACCCTGATGAGCGGCCTTCACCCCAATGGCGTTGTTTTCCCATTCCTGCCTAATCCGGACCTGAGACCGGAAACAGCCAAAACCTGGGAACTCGGCATCAATTACGGGGTTGACGGCCTTTTTCACGGGGATGACCGGCTGCGCCTCAAGGCGGCTTACTTCCACAACGATATCAGCGACTATATCGGCCTGCGGGAGCTTTCCGCGTTCGATCCGACGGCCGGGTGCCCCTTCGTTCCGGGGCCGGGGCGGATCCCCATCTGCAACCGGTACGAAAATTTCGCCGAAGCGCGTATACAGGGTTTTGAACTTGAAGGCATCTACGATGCTGGCGCCTACTTTGGCGGCCTCAGCGTCTCGCTCATGGATGGATACAGGGTGAGCGAGGGCGTCAGGGAGGATCTGATCGACATTCCTTCCTCGCAGGTGACGGCGCAACTCGGGGTGCGGCTTCTTGAAGAAAGGCTGACGCTGGGCGGTGAGGTCCAGTACAACGCGGCTCCCGACGGCAATGACTATGCGGACGACTACACGCTGGTGAATCTGTTCGCCAGCTACCGCGCGACCGACAACTTCCGTTTCGACCTGCGCGCCGACAACATCTTCGACGTGAAGTACGCCCATCCGTTGAACGCAAGCACGACCACGCCCGTCTATGAGCCGGGAATCAACATCAAGCTGGCGGCGACGCTTCGCTTTGGAGGTTAGACGAATGAAGGAATGGAGCCGTTACGCATGGCTTTCGGCCTGCCTGGTCCTTGTCTGGCCGCAGGCATATGCGGAGGCGAAGACCACCATCGAACTGGAACTCAATGCACTCGAAGCGCGGGGTGCGGGCTGCCGCATGACGTTTGTAATCTCCAATGGGCTGAACGCCGACATCGGCAGGGCCGCATTCGAGCTTGCCCTTTTCGGCGGGCAGGGACTTGTCGAAGGGCTGACGGTTGTCGACTTCGGAAGCCTGCCGAAAGGCAAGACGAAGGTGAGCCAGTTCGATCTTGCTAAGATAGCCTGCGAGAACATCTCACGTGTTCTCGTCAACGATGTTGCAGAATGTAGCGGACCGGGGATCGACGCGGAAACTTGCTTAAGGAGCCTTTCAACCACCACCAGAAGCGAAACAGGTTTCGGGAGCTAGAAATGCTGGAAGCGATTCGATCCATCTTGTCGCTCGGCGGCCCCGTGGTCGCTGTTCTTCTTGTTTTATCCATCTTCGCGTTGGCGCTGATCCTGCTGAAGGCATGGCAGTTTGCGGCAGAAAGGGTGGGCTTGCATGGCCGGGCGCGCCAAGCGGTGGTAGCGTGGCAGCAGGGCCGGGGCTCGGAGGCCATTGAGTTTCTACAGGCCGACCCATCGCCGCTGGGAGCAGCCTTGTTTCGCGCAATCGCAATGAGTGTTCATCGCGCGTCTCGGCGGGACATCGAAGAAGAGGTGCAGCGTATTGCGACCGAGCGCCTCCATGCTCTGCAGAAGGGCTTCCGTGCGCTCGATGCTGTCGCCCAGGTAGCACCGCTACTGGGGCTCTTCGGCACGGTACTCGGCATGATCGAGGCATTCCGCCAGCTTCAGGGCGCCGGAAGCGCCGTCGATCCTTCGCTGCTTGCGGGCGGCATCTGGGTCGCATTGCTCACCACGGCCGTGGGACTGGCCGTGGCCATGCCCGTCTCGTTGGTCCTGACGTGGTTCGAGACGCGGCTTGAGAACGAGCGCGTTTCGATCGAGACGATGACCCTGGCCGTTCTGGGGCATGCAACCGGCAACTCCGTGGCTGACGAGGACTGCAAAACCGCATCCAGCCACGAAAGAAGGGAGATGCCGGCCCATGCGCATTGAACTTGCCGTGCGGCGCCGGCGGAACGTTTCGCTTACCTCACTCATAGACATCATCTTCCTGCTGCTTCTGTTCTTCATGCTGTCATCCACTTTCACGCGCTTTGCTGAAGTGGAAATCTCCGGTGGCCGCGCGGTTGCTGGGGCACAAGTCGAAACTCCCGATATTCTCATGCGCCTTGATGAGAAGGGCTGGAGCGTGAATGGTGGCCCGGCGGTTCCCGGCCGGGAGGCCATGGCCGAACTCCGGCGCCTTGAAGAGGAGGTGGGGGCGGCAACCCTCGTCATCCTCGCTCGCGGCGAGGCAACGTCCCAGATGCTTATCGAGGCCGTTGAGCGCATCCGCGGCCAGAGCAAGCTTCAGGTTTCGGTGGCGCGATGACAGTGCGACTTTCCCGTCCGCCGGTCAGGCGGCAGGCCGAGAGCACGATCGCGCTCATCAATATCGTGTTCCTCATGCTCATCTTCTTCCTGATCGCAGGAACGCTTGCGCCGCCTCTGGATGGAGAGGTCACGCTGATCTCCACTACCGATGCGCAGCCGGTTGCGCCGCCGGATGCGCTTTTCATCACCGCGGAAGGGTCGGTACGAGCCGCGGGCAAGCAGATCGTTTTGGAAGAATGGATGGCAGAGAAGGTGGGCGCGAGCGGAGGCGAAGCGCCCTTGGTGAGCGTTGCAGCCGATAGGGACCTTCCGGCGGAGCGGCTAGTCGATTTCGTGGCGGCGCTACGTGCCGCAGGTGCCGGCACGATCCGGATCGTGACTGAAAGGCAATGACCAGAAGCACATTGAACTGGGTTGTCGCCATTGCGCTGTCGCTGGTGCTCCACGCGTCGGCGGCCGCAATGCTCGCAGGAACCATGGACGGGACCCGGATAGAAGGCGGCAGCGCCACCACTGAAATTGCGGTGCTTGGAAACGCTTTCGAGGAGATGGTAGCGGCGGGTGAGGGCAATGACCATTCCGCAGCCATAGCGACTCCGGCGAAAAGCGTTTTGCGGCCGGTAGAGCCAGAGACGGTGGCGATTGCGCCAACACCTTCTACCCAAGCGGTGTCGCCAACCGGGGCTGCTCTGTCCAAGCCGGTGGCTGCCGAGACCGTGACGGCTGAAGCAATCCAGCGGAAAGCGGATGTAGTCGTTGCGGCCGCTTCGGAACCTGCGGGGGAAGCCCGGGAACAGGAAGCGGTTGTCACGGAAGCGCCGGAAGCGACGCGGGCAGAACCGGCAGAGGAAACGCACCGGGAACTGGATGCATTGCAGCGCATCCCCATGCCGACGCCGCGCCCAGACTATACGCCGCCCCAGCAGACGCGCGCCAAGCCCCCTGCTGCCAAACAGCCCGCCAGGCAGGCGCGCCCTGCACCGGCAGCAGGTTCGGGTGGCGCGCAGGAGAGGGACGCACGGCGAGGTGCCGCAGAGGGAGGCATGACAGGACGCAGCGTTTGGGCCCGGGCGCAAGGCGCGGTTTCCAGCCGGGCCGGCAGCGCTGCCGTCACGAACTATCAGGGGAAGGTTCAAGCGAAGCTGCGCCGGGCGCAACGTTATCCCCCCGAGGCGCGGCGGGACAGAGTGCAGGGCGAGGCGCATGTCGCCTTCACCATATCGCGGGACGGGAGCGTAGGCTCCATCACGGTCGTTCGCAGTTCCGGCGTGCCGCTTCTCGATCAAGCGGCGGTGGAGACGGTTCGCCGGGCGGCGCCCTTTCCCCCTATTCCGACAGAAATCGGTAGGGCAAGCTGGGCCTTCACCGTGCCGATGAGCTTCACGATAAGGTAGCCTCCTGGCGGTGCGGCGAGCGGTAGAAACCTCGCGGTAAATGCATGCAGCTTAAAAGCGCATAAAGAAGACGGGCCGGGGTTTGGCCCCGGCCCGTTGCCGATCATCCGCCAGTCTGCGGTGGAAATTAACTTATCAGTAGCCTCTCGGGCACGCAGCCGTGTATTGGCGGCCATACTGGTCACGATAGACGCACTGGCCGCTGCCCTCGGCTGCACGTCCTATCAGCGCACCAGCAATCGCACCGGCAGCACCGCCGATCACCGCACCTTCAAGTTCGTCGCCGGCAACAGCCGCGCCTATGGCAGCGCCACCAACGCCCCCGATCGCCGCGCCCTGTTGAGTTGGGGTGCAAGCAGCAAGGGCAATCAAAAACGGGATCGTCAGAATCGCTTTCTTCATAGGTCTCTCCAGGATAAAACTGCACCACGCCCAATCCGCTATCAGGCAAATTGTTCCAGATCGCGAACGCCGGATGCTTCGGTTCCATGGTAGGGAGAGTCAACCAACAGAAGGTTAAACGGCGTAATGCTATTTATATAGCGCCCTCTTTTTAGCCGTCATCTTGCCGCAGGACGGCCAAATATAGCCGAGTGGCAGATTTTCGACTCAATCTGCATTAAAGAGACTGCTACTGTCATCCCCGACCGGAAACCGGCGGCTCATGAGCGTCTTTTAACCATTGTTCTGACACAGATGCCTCAATAAGATGCCCGCCGCAAACAGGGCCTGATCGGATCCGATCCCGTTCCGCCTTCACCTTCCAAAGAGCGCACATGTTCGTTTCCTTCTTTCCTCGGCCGAGGCTCTTCTTCTCAAGCTTTGTCCTATGGTCGCTTTTCTGCATCCTTCTATGGTACTTCGCCGCGAAGGATTGGGGTCACGCTGTCAGTCTGGGCGGCCTGTTCGGCTTCGGCTATCCGGGAGCCGTGCCGCCGGATGCTGACGAGGCGGCTAGAACTGCCGCACAGGAGGCGCTGTCCTGGGCTCAGGGCTTCTGGTTCTACCAGTACTTCCTCCTGGCCATCGGCATTTTCGTCGGTAGCTGGATGGTGTTCTCGCCCCATACCTGGGCGCGCTGGTCCGTGGCCGGTTCCGCGCTCATCTTCTTCGTCAATTGGTTTCTGGTCCAGCTCGACGTGATGATCAATGGCTGGTTCGGCGTCTTCTACGACATGGTGCAGAACGCGCTGGGCAATCCGGGTTCTGTGGAAGCTGGCGATTTCTACTGGCAGTTCATTGTCTTCTTGCGAATTGCGCTGGTCTACGTCTTCTTCGGCACGCTTTTCCGCTTTTTCGTCAGCCACTTCATCTTCCGGTGGCGCACCGCAATGAACGCCTATTACATGTCGCAGTGGCAGAAGCTGCGCCATATCGAGGGCGCCGCACAGCGCGTACAGGAAGATACGATGCGTTTTGCCTCCATCGCGGAAGGGTTGGGCATCAGCTTCGTCGATTCCATCATGACGCTTATAGCATTCTTGCCGCTGCTGTGGGTTCTGTCGGGGCACGTGCAGGAACTGCCGATCATTGGCGAGGTAAGCCAAGGGCTCGTCTTTGTCGCCATCCTGTGGTCCGTCATCGGCACGACGCTGGTGGCAGTCGCCGGCATCCGCCTGCCTGGGCTCGAATTCCGCAACCAGCGGGTGGAGGCCGCTTATCGTAAGGAACTCGTCTATGGTGAGGATCACGCGGAGCGTGCTGACCCGCCTACCATTCGCGAACTCTACGACAATGTGCGGAAGAACTATTTCCGCCTCTACCTCAATTACATGTACTTCAACCTGGTGCGGATCTTCTATCTGCAACTGGGTGTACTGGTGCCATATTTCGCGCTCGCACCCTCAATTCTAAGCGGCGCAATTACGCTTGGCATCCTACAGCAGATTACCCGTGCCTTCGGGCGGGTGGAAAGCTCGTTCCAGTATCTGGTCAATTCCTGGACGACCATCGTCGAGCTGATGTCGATCTATAAGCGTCTCCATGCCTTTGAGGCTACGATCAAGGGCGAGCCGCTGCCGGAAATCGATCGCCACTATCTGGAACGCGAAAGGAAGGGCGTGCAGCCGGAGGACCAGCCTGCTACCTAGATTGTCTCAACATTCCATGGAAAACGCTGGAAGGATCTAAGCTGCCGATCTTATTTCGCAATTGCAGGGCGGCCGCTTATCTGGAATGCCCTGGGGGAGTAGCGGCCTGCGACTGTCAGCTTCGGCCGTCTTGTCGCGGACCGGAAACCGCATCGAGATAGTCACGGTAGCTGACGCAGCGGACATCCGGTTTCACGCATACGTCCTCGGCAAGCTGTTCGAGCGCCTGCCAGTAGGCTCCGTCATTCATCAAGGTGAAGTGGAAGCCGATCTGAAGCGGCGTGCGTCTGCCGGAATATTCGCGATCGAACGCAGCGCGGAAGGCGCTATAGGCGCGCTGGCGGAAGGCAGCAGCTTCTTCCGGCTTTTCAACGCCGCCGGAATGGCGGACATAAAGATTGTAGTCCATCGCGATGATCTTCCTGCCCGCTGGCCCTTCGGGAATGAGCGGAAGGGAGAAGCGTGCAAGACCGCCCTTGATCGGCGGGTTTTCTGGTTGCGGTGTGACGGTGCTCGCGTCATAGCGGAAGCCACCTTCCGCAAGCGCGGCGAAGAGGCCGGGGCTTGTCTCCAGGTAAGGCGCGCGGAAGCCAACGATCTCCTTTTCGACGAAGGAGCGCCATCCCTGTGGTTCGCCATTCAGGCCATTGATGCGCCAGGCGTCGGTTACGATGGCATTGAACTGCCGGAACTCTTCCTTCCAGTCCTCCGCCTTCCAAGTGCTGCCATCGAAATGCCCGCAACCATGATTGGCGATCTCGTGGCCCTCGCCACGAGCCTTCCAGATTTGCTCAAGGCGTCGATGAACGTCTTTGCGTGAATATCCGTAACCAACATTCGAGCGGCCGGCCTTGTATCCGGGTGCGCGGTAAAGATCGCGGTGTTCTGGCGCCAGAAGATAAACGCAGGAAAGGAAATATGTGAAACGTGCGCCGGTTCGTTGAGCGAGTGCCCTGCTGCGCTCCCATTGTTCGATGAGAGACGCGCCATCGAAGGAGATAATCACATACTGGGGTGGAAGTGACACCTGTGCTCCAGAGGACAAGGTGGTCAGAAGAAGCATCAATGCGCCAATGCCGAAGCGGGAAAGAAGAGACATTCAACAGCCATAGTTCAGATGAGCCCCGTGGCTCGTTACGAAGCAAATGTGGCCAGGTAGGGATCGGCAGATGCACACGCTGTGAATTGGTAAATGACGAACTAATCAGTGGCATCACCAAGGGTTTTAAGGGAAGGAGGAGTTGCATTGACCTCGGTGCCCGCGGCCATTCGGGCAAGGCGAGTGATCGGCAAATGGTCTGGTTCAGGGCAATGCTGCGCAGGCAAGAGGCTGCAAGGCTCAGGCTCATTGCCGCTGTTTTCTAAGACAAATGCGTACAAATCTGTTCTGCCTCTTCCATGCGCGCAAATTTTCGTTAAAACGCGAGCAGGATGTTGCTGGGCAAGGGCCCGGCCGGAAGCGGGTACTTGATGTCCGACGATAGTTTTATACGCGAAGTCAATGAGGAGCTTCGCCAGGATCAGTTCAAGGCGCTCTGGCGCCGTTATGGGGCGATCATCATTGCTGCCGCGGCCTTCGCAGTTCTGGGGACCGGCGGCTATGTGGCGTATGAGCAATGGACGGAAGCGCGTGCAAACCGCTCCGGCGATGCTTTTGCCCGCGCTCTGGAGCTTGCCGAGCAGGGTGAAAGCGAGCAGGCCCTCCAAGTGCTGGAGGAATTACAGGAAACCGGCTACGGCGCTTATCCGGTGCTGGCGCGGCTGCGCGCGGCCACCACGCTAGCGGAAAGCGGCAACCCGGAAGAAGCTGTCGCAATGTTCGATGCCGTTGCAAATGACAGCTCGGTGATCGGCCCTCTTCGCGATATTGCGCGCCTTCGTGCCGCCCTTCTGCTTGTCGACCATGGTAGCTATGCCGATGTCGCCGCGCGCGCGGAAGCATTGACGGGCGAAAGTCACGACATGCGCCATACGGCGCGAGAGGCGCTGGCGCTTGCCGCGTGGAAAGAGGGTAATCGTGAGAACGCGCTCGCGCTATTCAGCCAGGTTGCCGATGATCCGCAGGCTCCACCCGGAGCCCGTCAGCGGGCGGAAATGATGTCGGAGCTGATCACCGCTTCTGACGCCGAATCCGGCTAGATGGGCTGAGAGACCGGCCATGGCCTTCAAGGTCGCTATCATAGGCCGGCCTAATGTCGGCAAGTCGACGCTCTTTAACCGGCTCGTGGGGCGGCGTATCGCACTTGTGGATGATACGCCGGGCGTCACGCGGGACAGGCGCTTGCATCCGGCTCGCCTCATGGACCTTCGCTTCGATGTTGTCGACACGGCAGGGTTGGAGGATGCGGCACCGGAGACGCTCGCGGGGCGCATGCGCGCACAGACGGAAACCGCGATCGAGGAGGCAGACCTCGTCCTCTTCATGGTTGACGCACGCGCCGGCCTGATGCCGGACGATCATACCTTTGCCGATGTCGTCCGGCGTAAGGGCAAGCCGGTGGTTCTCGTTGCCAACAAGACTGATGTGCGCGGTGCGGATGCGGGCGTTCTGGAAGCCTTTAACCTGGGTCTTGGCGAGCCGATTGCCCTTTCTGCCGAGCATGGGCATGGTATGGCCGAGTTGCGTGACGCGATAGCCGAACATGGCGGCGCGGCAATTGTGGATGCACCGGAGGAGCCGGGCGCGCAGGGCGGGGTGGATACACTTCAAGGCGAAGATATAGATCCCGACGCCGAAGGTCTGGCCTACGACCGGGAGAAGCCCGTCCGCATTGCGATCATCGGGCGGCCCAATGTCGGCAAATCGACACTCATCAACGCGCTTATCGGTGAGGAGCGGATGCTGACGGGCCCTGAAGCCGGGATCACGCGCGACTCAATCGCTGTCGAGTGGACCTGGCGAGACCGCGCTGTCCGGTTGTTCGATACCGCAGGCATGCGGCGGAAGGCTCGCGTACAGGAGAAACTGGAAAAGCTTTCGGTCAGCGAGACCTTGCGTGCCGTGCGCTTTGCCGAAGTGGTCATCGTCGTCTTCGATGCCACGATGCCCTTCGAAAAGCAGGATCTGCAGATTGCCGACCTTGTTGTCCGCGAAGGCCGCGCACCAGTCCTGGCCTTCAACAAATGGGATCTCGTGGAGGAAGGCCGGGAAAAGCTCGCCGAACTACATGAGAAGACGGACCGGCTTCTGCCGCAGGTGCGCGGCCTGCGGGCGGTACCCGTTTCGGCCGAGACGGGCCGCGGCCTCAACCGGATGATGGAAGTGGCGATGGCCGCTCACGAAGTGTGGAACCGGCGGATACCTACCGGGCCCCTCAACCGGTGGCTGGAGCGCGCGACAGCGCAGCATCCTCCCCCTGCCGTCGCCGGCCGGAGGCTCAAGGTCAAATATATGACACAGATCAAGACGCGGCCGCCCGGATTCGTGCTCTCCTGCTCGCGCCCGGAGGTGATGCCGCAATCTTATGTGCGCTACCTTGCAAACGGCCTGCGTGAAGCGTTCGACATCTATGGCGTGCCGATCCGTATCGCGCTGCGCACCTCGGAAAACCCGTATGCTGGCCGGGCACGGCGCAAGAGCAGTTAAACCACGCTCCTTCTCATCGGAAATTGTTGAAAGGAGGACGCGCGGCAGTCAACTGCCTGGTGCAAATCACCAAGTTGCCCGCTTTCCCTCCCTGTCCTGGCGCCAATGCTTGCAATCGTTCCCGCCATTAACGGCTGATCAAGGTTAATCAATTACCTTGGCCCTCTCGAAGTATTTTAAGCGTATCAGGATGAGGGTCGGGGTGCTGATTTCGAGTGCAAGACGGCGAAAGGTTTCGGGTCAACGGCGCGCTCTTCTTCCTACGGTTGTCTACGGCATCGCCGTCTGGCTCGCCTTTCCGACGGTTGCCGCCTATCAGGATATGGTGAGCCTCGTTGCAGGACAGCAGGCGGAAAACCGCTGGGCAGCGGTGGTCGAAGCAGCGGTGGCAGGGTCCGTCCATAAGGCGGAGATGCCCTTCTCCAGTACGAGCGAACAGCTTGGTGTGCTTTCAGGGGCGGGCGTGCAGGCGCACACGGTCGGCACAGTCGCCTTCCGGACTACCAAGGGCGACCGCCTCCCAGGCTCCGACGAGAAGGGCATCAATCGTCGTGAAAAGAAGAGCCGACTCGTCAAGACGCTTCCTATGGCACCGCCCCGGCTCTTCAATGCTGGCTCCATCTTCAAGCAAACCAGCCTGCTCATGGAACCCGCGCCTATGGGCGAGAAGCTGATGGCTTTCGGCCGACCAGACATAAAGGGCAGGGAGGTGGCGATCGCATCATCCTTCCATCTGCGTCATAACAAGGCTCGCGACAGGCTTCCCACGGCGATAGCCGAGCTTATCACCAATGACGAGCCAGACATTCTGGCATCGGCCTACGCGCCGCGAGAACCGGATTACGCCAGGGCCTCCCCCTTTGCATCCATTCTGCGGGATGAAAATGACGGACGTTTCATTCCCCCTGTGGCGCCCGATGATCATGAATGGGGGCGACGGCCTCTTCCGCCGCATGTTTTCTCCGATAAGGAGCAGCAATGCCTCGCAGCCGGGATTTATTTCGAAGCGCGGGGCGAGCCGGTGCGCGGGCAGGCTGCGGTTGCCCAGGTCATCCTCAACCGCGTGCGCAATCCCGCCTATCCCGACACCATTTGCGGCGTGGTGTACCAGAATGAGAACTGGCGCAATCGTTGCCAGTTCTCTTTTGCCTGCGACGGGATACGCGACCGCGTGCGCAGTCCAGAGCATTTTCGAACCGCCAAGGAAGTAGGTTTTGCAGTCACTGCAGGCAAGATCTGGCTGGAGGAGGTGGGTACCGCCACGCATTACCATGCCACCTATGTGCAGCCCCGCTGGGCGAGGGCCATGGAGCGCAAGAAGAAGATCGGCCAGCACATCTTCTATCGCACCTACGGCGGCGGCTGGAACTAATCGATGGCGCGCCTCGTAAACGAGAATCGGGCTTGCCCGAAAGGAAAGCCGATAACGATTAATGGGCCGGCAGGCGTCCGGGGCAGGGCGATTCCATAGCTGCGCGCTCCAACGCACCGGTAGGCGCTTTGTCGCACCGAGGCATATTATTGATATTATAGGGCAAACCGCCCCAAGCTGTTAGCCGCCGAGCGGCTTGACTGGGGCAAGGCTGCTCTCTATGTTGCGCGCGGTTTTCGAGGCGGGGCTTGCTGCCTGAACCGGCGTGGAGGCTCTTATGGCGGATGGACAAGAGCCGGACGATCTGGATGGGCGGCGGCGCAAACTCGAAGCGGCCTTGGCGGCGCGGCGGACGAAAGAACCAGGCGATGCCGAGGATGCAAAGGCGAACGGTACGGGCGGCTTCGGCAACGCGCTGAGACTTTCCAGCGAGTTCATCGCCGGTATCGTGGTAGGCGCCGCTTTGGGCTGGTTCATCGACCGGCTCGCAGGCACCTCGCCTTGGGGTTTGATCGTATTCCTGCTCCTTGGTTTCGGGGCGGGAATTCTCAATGTCCTGCGTGCTGCAGGGCTTGTTGCGGATTTCGGATCGCAGTCGCCAAAAAAGGACGGCGACGATCCGCGGGAAAGAAGATAGGCGGCATCGCCGCTGCAATAAGGTGCGAGGGGCTTTACGTGGCCACAGACCCGATCGAACAGTTCCAGATCTCCAATTGGATTCCGATTGAAATCGGCGGCCTGGATTTTTCCTTCTCCAATGCTTCGGCATTCATGGTAGTCACCGCTGTGTCGGCCAGTGCCTTCCTCTACCTGACCACTTCCAGCCGGGGGCTCGTTCCGGGGCGGCTCCAGTCGATCTCGGAAATGACCTACGAGTTCATCGCCTCCATGTTGAGGGAGGCGGCCGGCAGCAAGGGTATGCGGTTCTTCCCGCTCGTCTTCTCGCTGTTCGTGTTTATCCTGGTGGCCAATCTTCTGGGCGTGTTCCCGTACTTCTTCACGGTAACCAGTCATATCATAGTCACTTTCGCGCTGGCGCTGCTCGTGGTCGGGACCGTGATCATTTACGGTTTCTACAAGCACGGCTTTGGTTTCCTGAAACTGTTCGTGCCGGAAGGAGTGCCCGGCGCGCTGGTGCCGCTCGTCGTGGCCATCGAGATCGTATCGTTCCTGTCGCGTCCAGTAAGCCTTTCGGTTCGTCTTTTCGCCAACATGCTTGCGGGACACATCACGCTTAAAGTCTTTGCCGGCTTCGTGACGACCCTGTCTGCATTTGGCCTGGCGGGTGCCGCAGGTGCTGTCCTGCCTCTGGCGATGACGATTGCGATCACCGCGCTCGAAGTTCTTGTGGCTTTCCTGCAGGCCTATGTGTTTGCGGTCCTGACATGCATGTACCTGAATGACGCCGTGAACCCGAGCCACTAGAAACCCTCACCCGCGGCTAGCCGCGTGACGAAACCACAAAGAGTTGATCCAAGGAGTTGGAAATGGAAGCAGAAGCAGCAAGATTCATCGGTGCCGGTCTCGCCTGCCTGGGAATGGCCGGAACAGCACTCGGCCTTGGCAATATCTTCGGCAGCTATCTGTCGGGCGCGCTGCGCAATCCTTCGGCGGCTGACGGTCAGTTCGGCCGGCTGGTTTTCGGTTTCGCCGTGACCGAAGCGCTGGGCATCTTCTCGCTGCTCATCGCTCTCCTCCTTCTGTTCACCTGATTTAACGACGAATCCGGTGAAGGCCGGCCGCTGTGTGCGGCCGGTTCCGTATGATCAAGGGGAAAGCCATGTTTGTGGCACCGGCTTTGGCACAGGCGGGTGATCCGCCAGTAGTCGACATGCAGGCTGAGACGGAGGTCGCGCTCGACCAACCGGCCGAAGGTAATTTTCCTCCATTCGACTCCTCCAGCTACCCGTCGCAGCTTCTCTGGCTGGCCGTTTCATTCGGACTTTTTTATCTGTTCCTGAAACGGGTGGTCCTGCCGCGCATAGGTAGCATTCTGGAAGTGCGGCGCGATCGCATTGCTCAGGATCTCGACGAAGCGGCTCGCATGAAGGAAGAGGCGGACGCGGCGGTTGCGGCTTACGAACAGGAGCTTGCGGATGCGCGCAAGAAGGCTTCTGCGATAGCTCAGGAGGCCCGGGACGAGGCCAAGGTAGAGGCAGAGGCAGAGCGGCGTCGGATCGAGAACGAGCTGGAAGAAAAGCTCGCCGAGGCTGAAGCGGGCATAGCGCGAATCAAGAGCGCGGCGCTAAGCGATGTCGGCATGATTGCCGAGGAGACGGCAGGAACCATCGTTGAACAGCTTGTCGGCGGGACGGTCGACCGCAAGGCTGTTTCAGCGGCCGTCAAAGCAATGGCGCAGTAGGAAAGGCAAGATGGACGCGACATTCTGGGCTCTCGTAGCGCTGATCCTATTCCTGGCTATTCTCGCCTATATGAAGGTTCCAGCGATGGTGAACGGCGCGCTCGACCAGCGTGCCGACCGCATCCGCAACGAACTGGAAGAAGCGCGTAAGCTGCGCGAGGAAGCGCAGCAGCTTCTGGCCGAGTATCAGCGCAAGCGGCGCGAGGCGGAAGAGGAAGCCAAGGATCTGGTGGCGGCCGCCAAACGCGAAGCGAAGGCAATCGTCAGCGACGCCAAAGTCAAGACGGAGGAATATGTCATGCGTCGCACGGCGCTTGCCGAGCAGAAGATCGCTCAGGCCGAAAGCGACGCAATAGCTGAGGTGCGTGCACGGGCCGTCGACGTCGCGGTTGCGGCTGCTGGCAAGCTGATCGCCGACAAGGTGGATGCCAAAACCGGTAGCAAGCTTTTCGACGCTTCGCTTGAGGAAGTGAAAACGAAGCTGAACTGAGCGTAGCCATTGCGATCCGCCTCAGCCTTATCAATGATAAATGCCGCCGGTCTTCCGGCGGCATTTGCATTCGTCTGTGGCCTTTGTAGCCTCCCCATTCCCGAAGAGGGCGTCTAGAAGGGCTGTAGCAAGCCGAAAGACGCCTCTCCCATTTGCATATGTGGGCGCCCCTCACGACATCGATGGCCAGAGCGGTCATGTTGAGAACCACCGGAACGCGCTCATGACATACGTTGGCACTATCGGCCTCGACCTGGCCAAAACCAATTTTCTAAGCCCAAGGCGCAGATGCAGGCGGCACCGTCATGTTCGGAAGGCGGCGCGAACCGGTGCTGACCGTCTTCACTGCGCAACCGTCACGCCATCGCGGCGATGGAAGCCTGCTCTGGCGCTTACGTTTTGGGGGCGCGAGATCGGCAGGCTGGGCCATAAGGTCCAGACTGATCGCCCCTCTTACGCGAAGCCTCTCGTCAAGCGCCAGAAGAACGATGCCGCCGATGCCGAAGCTATTTGTGAAGCGGCGCGACGACCGACAATGCGTTTCGTGGCGATCAAAAGCATGGAGAAGCAGGCTGCGGCTGTGATCTTCGGAGCTCGCGATGTGCTCGAGGTAATAGCCCGACCAGTAGAGACATTCCGACACTGGGCGCAACTTTGCAGCCTGGAGCGGCACCGGCGAGCGACGCGGGTCGGAGAGGACGCTGCGGCGCCTGCTCATTAATGGGTCCAGCGCCGTGGCTCCTTGCCAAACGGAATGGCAAGCCAGCCGATTCACGATTCCACAGAATGCGGGCGCGCAAACCACCTATGCCTGTGACCGTGGCACTGGCAAACGTGAGAAGGTCGGCGGACAGGCATGGTACATAGTCAGCAGGACGGGATCACGAGAACCAGACGCATGGGGGACGCTTGGACGCATGGGTAGCGCTTCGAGCGCGTTCCAGTAATGTGGACCTGCCTGGCAAGCTGCCATACGGGGCCATGACGATGCGGCAGTAAGAGGCCAAACACATGGCAACACCTGATCACGCGCAATAACCTACACCGAAGATTCACTCTTGCATCCGGCGGGACGTCCACGCGTGGCCCATGCAGCAAGCCGGGCTTTGCAGTCGTTGGCCGCGTGTTGCCCGACCCCGATCGAACCCGTGTTGGTCTTGGCCCAGATCTCTTCGATGAAGATCAAGCGGCATGGATGAGGGGCCGGTACGTCTTGCACGAACCCACCCCTGTGGTGTCGAGAAGGTGCTGCTGCTCACTTGGCAGAGCGGTTTTCTTGAAGCTCGTCCCTTGACGTGTGAGATGTGCCCGAAGTTCCAGACCGTCCGGTAGTCCACCTTCCCGCGTCCGGCAAGCTCGGCCTGAAGACCGTACAAGGTGACATGCTCGCCGCTGCCGAGCCGCTCCAGCAAGCCAGGTTGGATGCGGTGCAAGAAGCAACGGACGAGGCCGACCGACAGCCCGACGGGGAGCCGCGCTCCCCGCCGCTCGATAGATCATTATCCGTTTATCGATCTCGTGCAGATTCAGCTTCTGCGGCGGGATGAGGGCTTGCCGTGCCCGTCCGCTTATGGCTTGGGATGGCCTGCTGCGAGCGGATCTCGGCAGGAGGCAGGGACGGGAGTTTCCATAAGATCTACGATATCCATGCCGTCCGGCTCTGCCTGTGTCTTGAACGGAGCAAAGCTCATGCGGTGCAGGCGTTTGATGGGGCCGTGCTCGGAGATCGCGGTGCGGTGGCGTTCGGTTGCGTATCCCACATGGCTGTCGAAGCCATAAAGAGGCAGGAGGGACGCCGTGCGCGCCATCATACGATCGCGGGCGACCTTAGCGACGATGGAAGCGGCCGCAATCGATTGGGAGAGCCGGTCGCCCTTGATCACCGCGCGGCAAGGGCAGGGCAGCCCCGGAGGGATGTCCCGGCCATCTACCAACGCGTATGCCGGCCGTACGCACAAACCCTCAAGGGCGCGCCGCATGGCTTCCAGGCTTGCGATGAGGATGTTGGAGCGGTCGATGCTATCGGCCGACAGGGAGGCAACGGACACGGCAATCGAGGTCGCAAAAATTTCCTGGACGAGCGCTTCCCGGCCTTCGGCTGAAATGCGCTTGGAATCGTCAAGACCCTCGGGAATACGATTCACGTCGAGCACAACCGCGGCGGCAACTACTGGGCCGGCCAGCGGGCCGCGTCCCGCTTCATCGAGCCCGGCCACCGGCGCGAGGCCTTCCCGCATGATCCCGTTTTCCAACGAGAGATCCGGTCGCAGCGGCAATTCAAACAGAAGCGGAGAATCGGGACGCAATGGAGCCATGAGGCGGTAATGCTTGCATCGCTCCCGGTTTTTCCGCAAGCCCTTCCAGAGCCCAGCACACATTAAAAGCTGCAGGATGCTGACGCCATGCTGGCAGCAGGTTCATCCGGTCGCAAAAGGACGGAGCCCCTGCCGGAGGCCTGCAGGAAGCTCAAAGCAGAACGAGCTGTTCTTCCCTTGAGTTTGCCTTGAAGAGATCAGTCCGCAGTTTGCGGCGTTCGACATTGAGGCCAAGACGCCGCGCGGCTATCTCGAAGCGGCGCCCGATTTGCCAGGCATAGGGCCCGCTGCCCTTCATCCGCTTGCCCCATTCGGCATCGTAGTCCTTGCCGCCACGCATGGAGCGGATGAGCGATATCACGTGACGAAAGCGATCCGGATAGTGGCGCAGGAGCCAGTCCTTGAAAATCGGGCTTACCTCAAGCGGCAGGCGCAGGATGATGTATCCCGCCTCCCGCGCCCCCGCTGCATGTGCCGATTCCAGTATACGCTCGATCTCGCTGTCATTCAGGCCGGGAATGACCGGCCCGATCATGACCGAAACCGGCACGCCCGCTGCATGGAGTGCCTTGAGCGCTTCCAGCCTGCGCGTCGGGGTCGCCGCTCGCGGTTCCATGGTGCGCGCAAGCTTTCGATCAAGGGTGGTGATGGAGAACGCGACCTTCGCAAGTCCTTTCTCCGCCATGCGCGAGAGGATGTCAATGTCGCGCACGATGAGGGCGGATTTGGTCACAATGCCTACTGGATGCGCATGCGCCTCCAGTACCTCCAGAATGTCGCGCATGATGCGCCATTTCTTCTCGATCGGCTGGTAGGGATCGGTATTGGTGCCGATAGCAATGGTGCGAGGCTCATATCCCGGCCTGGAAAGCTCCCGCTCCAGAAGCCGCCCGGCATCCGGCTTTGCAAAAAGCTGCGATTCAAAGTCGAGGCCTGGCGACAGGCCCATATAGGCATGTGTCGGCCGCGCGAAGCAGTAGACGCAGCCATGTTCGCAGCCTCGATACGGATTGATCGAGCGGTCGAAGGAAATATCAGGCGATGAATTGCGCGTGATGATGTTGCGTGGCTTCTCCACCTGCACCACAGTCTTGAAGGATGGCAGTTCCTCCAGTGTCTCCCAGCCGTCATCGAAGACCTGGCGCGTCAACGGCTCATATCGCCCGCTGGGATTGACGCCGGCGCCCCGCCCCCGGCGCCGCTCCTCGGCGATGCGCAGGCCCGCCTCTTCGATGATGGCGTTCGCCAGCGCCGAGCCGCCGCCTATGAAGGCTGCATTGTCTGCACGCGCGATCTCTTTCATGACTCGCTCTCCGCCTACGCAGGGTGCTCAGAATGACTCCGTTCCTATCTCCGAAATAAGAACAAAGCAAGAACATTTGCGTAAAAGGCGTCTGAGCGAGGTATCTGGAGATTGAAGAACGCTCAGGCGCGAGCGCCCCTTCGCAGATGCTCGCCCAGCCGAGGCATGATCTCAACGAAATTGCAGGGTCGGTGCCGATAGTCGAACTGGTCCTTCAAGATAAGGTCCCAGGCGTCGCGGCAGGCACCGGGAGACCCGGGTAGCGCGAAGACAAAGGTCTGGCCGATGAGCCCCGCGGTAGCACGGGACTGTATCGTGGAAGTGCCAATCTTATCTTGGGATATCCTGTGGAAAACCTGTGAGAAACCGTCCATGCGTTTTGAGAAAAGAGGCTCCAGCGCCTCTGGTGTCATATCGCGCCCGGTAAAGCCGGTCCCTCCGGTGGTGATCACCGCGTCGACATCGCTGTCCGCGCACCATGCGAGCACAGTGTGACGGATGTGCTCTATATTGTCCGGTGCAATGGCCCTGCGGGCAAGTTCGTGACCTTCTCCCAAAATGCGTTCCGCAAGCGTGCGGCCGGACACATCATCTTCGAGCGTCCGGCTGTCCGAAATGGTAAGTACAGCGAAACGAACGGGGATGAAGAAACGTTCAGGCATGTCAGGCTTCCAGAGGCTCGGTAGAAGTCACCGTGGCGCGCACGAACCATCCGGGATTGCTGGCGGCTATTGCCGCCCCGGCCCGCTCGGCGGCCTCGACCGTATCGAAAAGCCCGAAGCAGGTCGCCCCGGAACCGGACATGCGCGCGATAAGCGCTCCGTTCGCACGAAGGAGCGAAAGCAGGTCGCCGATCTCAGGGGCAAGAGAAAGTGCGGCTGCTTCCAGATCGTTGCGCGTGGTGCGTAGAAAATGTGCGATATCCTGAAGGCTGCCGCCCGGCAGCATTGCGGGCAAGGGCGGGTTTTCACGCCGAGGAAGGGTGTCGAAAACCGCGGGGGTGAGCAAAGGCACGCCCGGATTGACGAGAAGAAGGGCAAGAGCAGGCAGGTCCACTGGCTCCAGCGCCTCCCCGATGCCGCGCGCCAGCAGTGGCCGCGGAGAGAGGCACATCGGCACATCCGCTCCAAGTGCAAGGCCCAGCCGGGCAAGTTCGTCTTTGCTGACATCAAGTTCCCAGAAGCATGACAGCAGGGCGAGAGCAGCGGCCGCATCGCTCGATCCGCCGCCGATTCCCGCTGCCACCGGCAGGTTCTTTTCAAGCTCCAGCGACACGGGCGCTGCCGCCTCGCCTCCGAAATGCTGGCGCAGAAGATCACGCGCACGGATGACCAGATTGTCCTTTTCTCCCTTTAGCTGGGTGGCAAAGGAGCCGCGGACCAGAAAGCTGTCTGCTTCGGCTTCCCGTACCCGCAGACGGTCGGCGTAGCGGGTGAAGACCACAAGACTTTCAAGCAGGTGATAGCCATCGGCTCGACGCCCGGTCACATGGAGGGCAAGGTTCACCTTTGCAGGCGCAGCGCGTTCCAGCCTGACGGGCATCGGAGCCTGCCTCAATCTTTCGCCAGATGGTATTCGCCGGTTTCGGGGTCCTTTACCAGCGTTCCGGAACTGCCGGTTGCCGCCTCCCTGCGGACACGCTCCATCCGCCGGGTCACGCGTTCGGCCTCGCGTACGAAGGCGCGGTAACCCACATAAGCGACGATCGCGACGAGTACGACGAGGATCATTTGCGGCATGGCCGGGCTCCTTCCTGGTGCTCAGGCGGTGTTCATCTTAGGTTGGATAGCGCGCGGCGCAAGGCAATGTCCGGCGCATCGCATCTCCGAATGCAACATCAGGTCCTCGGGAAAATGAGCATTCAAACAGGAGATAGGGTCGATCAAGAGGCTGCCCACGGCTCCTAAAGTCCAAACCGCCGCCATAGCGCCTTTTCCTCTAGCGCTTCCAGCAGGCCTGCGGCAGCAACGGCAGCAAGTTCGCTGCCGGGCTGGTGCGCCTCGAAAAGCCCAAGCCTGCGGGCAAAAAGGCTGCGCGAGGGCGCAATGAGCTTCAGTCGCGTCTTTGGACCAAAGCGGCTTTTCAGATAGGTTCGCATGTCGCCCAGCGCATCAACCAGCCCAAGATCCTTGCTACGCCTGCCCGTCCAGAAGAGGCCGGTAAATAGCTCCTTATCCTCAGCAAGACGGGAGCCTCGCCGCTCTTTCACAAGGGTGATGAAGTCGGTGTGTAGCTCCTCCTGAAGCGCTTTCAGCCGCGCCACGTCCTCTTTCTTCTCCGGCTGGAAGGGGTCAAGAATGGCCTTGTTGCTTCCGGAGGTGTAGAGCCTGCGCTCCACGCCGATCTTGCCGATCAACTCATGGAAGCCGAAACCTGCGGAAACGACGCCGATAGAGCCGACAATGGAAGACGGGTCAGCTACGATCTCGTCTCCGGCAAGCGCGATCATATAGCCACCGGAAGCTGCCACATCCTCGACGAACACATAGACCGTCTTCTTCTTCTCTCCGGCCAGGTCGCGGATGCGCCGATAGATAAGGCGCGATTGCACGGGCGATCCGCCGGGTGAATTGATCGAGATCGCCACTGCCGGCGCCTTCATGGAAAAGGCACGTTCCAGAAGCCCAGCCGTTGTTGCGAGGGACAGGTGCTGTCGCATCGGGCTTCCTCCTGCGAAGATGGCGCCTTGCATGCGCACAACGGGAATGGTGATGCCATCAGATCGGAGGAAGGAAGGCAGATATCGTGCCAGCAACTGGTTCACGTGGGAAATCTCCGGTGTTTCGAACAGTTCTCATGTAGGCCTTCGCCTTGCCGGCGCAATGGTTTTGCCCTGTGCGGCGGAAAAGAGCGCGCTTCGCCCGTTGATGGCGTCATCCGCCTCCTGCGTGAAGGCGTGCCCATCGCTTCCGTGTAAGATCAGCGGATGAAGAAGCCGTAGCCCACCGCGCGCCCCTTTTGTCGCTTTCAGGAGAATTCGGATAGCATCCGCGCCGGGGCGCGGATGTACCGGCAGAACCGCCGGGCTGCCAAAACGACCTGAGAGAGCCTGCAGAATCTCGCCTAAAGAAGCGGGGCGGGCGATTACGGCTAACTCCGCTCGTGGGCGGGCGATGGCGGAGGCAGTCCGCAGCCATCGCTCGAAAAGGTTGCCCTCCATCACGTGTGCCTGACGCCGCAGCGCATCGGGCGTTGCGCGATCCTCCGGGGCGTTGAAAGGCGGATTCATGATTACGAAGTCGAAAGCGTTATCGGCAAGCCCGGCTTCCACCCGGGCGCGGCCGCAAAGTTCCACATCGGCCTGCAATAGCCGTAAGCGCGGCGCGATTGCTGCATTGGGTTTAAGCGCGATGCTTCGGCGCGCGCAGTCCACCATCTCGGCAGAACGCTCAACCAGTATCACCTGCGCCTTAGGGCAGCGTGCTGCAACCGCGAAACCTGCTGCGCCTCCGCCCGCCCCAAGGTCGGCGAGGCGGCCGTCGAACCCGCCCGGGACTGTTGCGGCAAGCAGCATGGCGTCAAGCCCTGCGCGATGGCCGCGGCCTGCCGGCTGAACGAGGTGAAAGCGCCCCCGGTGGAAGGAATCCGTGGTGAAGGAAGGACCGTTTTCATGCGGCATGGACGGCTCCGCGCCTTTGGCCAGACTTGCTGGAGAAGAGAAAATTAGGATTGGAAGCTGCTTCAGCCGGCACTTCCTGCATCCGTCACCCCGGCATCCGCCAGCAGTTTGTGAGCCTCCGCCGCTTCTTCCTCAGCCACTAATATGCGGCGCGGCAATACCCCGAGAGAACCTTCCATGATGCTCATGTTCTGGTCGGCCACCATATAGCCGATGCCTGCGTCGCGCAGAAGACTTTCCACGAATGAGATAATGACGGCATCATTGGTTCGGATAAGCTCTACCATATTACGAAGTTGGCAGGTCGGCGCCTTCTTGTAAATGCAGCGCGGTTGTCATACCGAGTTACGCGCTAATTCGCCACTTGCCGTGACGCCGCCTCAAACCATACATTCGCGCGCGGCAAAGCTGTAGATGGACTGGAAGGAAGAGCTCGTGGGCGTTGTTGTGAACCTGGAGGAGGGCAAGCGCGGCGCAGGCTCGATCAAACGGCTGATCGAGCTTACGGCGGACGATATGGCCAGGGTCAACGAGCTTATCCTGTCAAAGGCGGGATCGGACGTTGAACTCATTCCGGAGCTTGCCTGGCACCTGATCTCTTCCGGCGGCAAAAGGCTGCGGCCGATGCTCACGCTGGCAGCTGCACAGATGTTCGGATATTCGGGCGAGGGGCATGTAAAACTCGCCACCAGCGTCGAGTTCATGCACACAGCCACGTTGCTCCACGACGACGTCGTGGACGAGAGCGACTTGCGGCGCGGCCGGAAGACGGCGCGCATGATCTGGGGCAACCAAGCCAGCGTCCTGGTGGGTGACTTCCTGCTGGGGCAGGCTTTCCGCATGATGGTGGATGTGGGCTCTCTGGAGGCGCTCGACGTGCTCTCCACCGCAGCCGCCATCATTGCAGAAGGCGAGGTGATGCAGCTTGACGTTTCCAAGAATCTGGAGACGACGGAAGACGAATACCTTTCTGTTATCAAGGCCAAGACCGCAGCTCTCTTTTCGGCAGCGGCGGAAGTGGGGCCGATCGTTGCCGGGGCGTCGCGAAATGACAGGGCGGCACTTCGCTCGTTCGGGATGAATCTCGGACTCGCCTTCCAACTCGTGGATGATGCGCTGGATTATGGCGGCAGCACCACGGACCTCGGCAAGAATGTCGGCGACGATTTTCGCGAGGGCAAGGTTACCCTACCGGTGATCCTTAGCTACCGGCGCGGATCGGAGGAGGAGCGCCAGTTCTGGAAAAAGGCGATTGAGGAGAATGAAACCGATCAGGCAGCCCTGGACAAGGCTGTCAGGCTCATGAACAAGCATGGCGCGATCGGCGACACGATCAGCCGCGCGCGCCATTTCGGGGAGATTGCGCGCGACGCTCTGGCCCCGCTCAAGAACGAACCGCAGAAAGTTGCTCTCATCGACGTGATAGATTTCTGCATCAGCAGGGTCGCGTGATATGGTTGTTCAAATTGCAATGACTGGCCGTGCCAAGAGCGGACCCCGGATGCAGGCCTAGCGTTGCAGGAAGAAGATGCGAAAGCTTGCGGGAAAGGGTGGCTGATGCTCGCCCGCCAAGCTTATCGCAAAATGGCCATGCTCTGCGACTAGCGAATGTTCGAACGCGAGTCGCCTTTCCCCTCAGATGGCGGCCAAGCGCACGAAAGGGACACTATGCGGGGAATAATGCAAAAGCTTCAGGTGACCGTGTTCGGCGCGGCCGTTCTGGCTCTCTCCTCGGCGGCGGGACTTTCCGAGGAAACGGCTACATCCGTTCAAACGGTGCCGACGCATTCGTTTTCCGGTGCCTATCTGGCTGGCCGTGCGGCCGAGTTCGACAACGATCTGGAAAGCGCGATCTCCTACTACGAACGAGCGATCTCCTATGACCGCGAGAATACGGAACTTCAGCAGTCCCTCCTTCTGACCCTGATTTCGATTGGGCGCTTCGATGATGCGCTGCCCTATGCCGAGAAGCTGAAGACCGAGCCGCAATCCGAGCGTTTCTCCAGGCTTGTGCTGGCAGTCGATGCTTTCCGCAATCAAAATTACAAGGTGGCCGAGCGCTGGCTGGAACTGGTTCTGGAGTCGGATCTTGACCGGCTGATTACCAGCATCATGACGAGCTGGGCCAAGGCCGGGCAGGGAGATTTCGACAGCGCAATCGCCTTTCTGGAGGATCTGGAAGGCCCCGAGTGGTACGACCTTTTCACAAACTACCATCGCGCCTTGCTGCTTGCCGCATCCGGCAGCGAAGAGGAGGCAGGCGAACAGTTTCACGAGGTCCTCGAAAATCTTGCGCCTCGCTCGGTTGCGCCTGACACCCTCGGGCGAATTGCCCATGCCTATGCGGCGTTCCTTTCGGACCGTAGCGAGAATGAGGAAGCGCTCGCAGTTCTTGAGAGAGCGGTGGAGCTGGGTGGCGGAGTTGCCTCCATCGAAGCGCTCCGGCGCAAGCTGGAAGCAGGCGAGGTATTGGAGCCGACGGTTACTGCACCCATTGATGGCGCGGCGGAAATCCTGCTCAATATAGCAACGGAGCTCGCCAATGGAGGCACAGATTCGATCGTGCGGCTCTATTTGCGCTATGCCGAAGCTTTGAGGCCGGAGGGCGACGCCATCCTGATGCAGCTTGCCCATGTGGCCGAGCGCCAGCAAAAGGGCGAGGAAGCCATCGCTCTTTACCAGAAGGTTCCTGAAGATTCTCCGTGGGCGCGCTTTGCTTCGTTCCAGGTGGGGCTCAACCTTGCCGATCTGGACCGCAAGGAGGAGGCTATTGAGCACCTGAAGGAAGTACTGGATGACGACCCGACCGACATGCGTGCCTATCTTGCGCTAGGGGGCGTTTACGCGTCCCAGAATGATTTTCGCTCGGCGGCTGGGGTTTACGAGCGGGCGGTAGCGCAGATCGAGACACCGGAGCGGCGGCACTGGAACATCTTTTATCAGCGCGGCATCGCCTATGAACGCTTGAAGGAATGGCCCAAGGCGGAACCCAATTTCCGGAAGGCGTTGGAGCTCTTTCCCGACCACCCGCAAGTCCTGAACTATCTGGGCTATTCCTGGGTGGACATGAACATGAACCTGGATGAGGCGATGGAGCTCATCCGCCGCGCGGCGGAACTGAGGCCGAGCGACGGCTACATCATCGACTCGCTCGGCTGGGCGCATTACCGGCTCGGTGAGTATGAGGAGGCGGTCGAGCATCTGGAGCGTGCGGTCTCGCTGCGTCCGGAAGATCCCATCCTCAACGATCATCTGGGCGATGCCTATTGGCGCGTCGGCAGGCAGCTTGAGGCGCGCTACCAATGGTCGCACGCCCGCGATCTCGAACCGGAGCCCGAACTGCTGGCCGAGATCGAGAAGAAGCTGGAGAATGGCCTTCCGCCGCAAAACAACAGAAAGCTGGCTGACGCGGCCGGCACCGGGCGCAACGTCATCAGCGACAGCGCCGCAGAGACAAGTGCCACCCCGGAAGAGAAGGCCTCCACGGACGAAGAGCAGACCGCCACAAGCGAAGAGAAGGATGCCTCCGGAACCGCTGAAGAAACCGGCGAAAACGAGGGAGCGGAAAGTCAGCCCGAGGCAGGTGCCGAAGCGGAGAGCCGGCTTTACACGGTGAAGGCCGGCCAGACGCTCTGGTCGATCGCCGCGGAGGTACTGGGAGATGGCGGGCGCTTCCGCGAAATTCTGGATCTCAATCCCGAACTCAGGCGCGATCCCAACCGCATCCGCCCCGGTCAGGAGCTAAGGCTTCCTTCCGCGCCGTGACGCGAGAGACGCGCGGCTTGACGGCGTAGCGGCTGCCGAATAGGACGGGGCCGCACTCCAGAAAGCCGGAGAAGCCCGCGTGACCTCTGCCATCCCGCCACACATGCATCCCGCCCGTTCGTTCCAGGGCCTGATCCTCACTCTGCAAGCCTATTGGGCAGAGAGGGGATGCGTCATTTTGCAACCCTACGACATGGAAGTCGGTGCGGGGACGTTCCATCCGGCCACCACTTTGCGCGCGCTTGGTCCGCTACCGTGGAACGCCGCCTATGTTCAGCCCTCGCGCCGTCCGAAAGACGGACGCTACGGGGAAAACCCGAACCGTTTGCAGCACTACTACCAGTATCAGGTAATACTGAAGCCTAACCCACCGGATCTGCAGGAGCTTTATCTGGGGTCGCTTGCCGCAATCGGGCTCGATCCGCTGCTGCACGACATCCGTTTTGTAGAGGACGACTGGGAAAGTCCGACCCTCGGCGCCTGGGGGCTTGGCTGGGAGTGCTGGTGCGACGGCATGGAGATCTCGCAGTTCACCTACTTTCAGCAGGTCTGCGGCATCGAATGCGCGCCCGTCTCAGGGGAGCTTACCTACGGGCTGGAGCGGCTGGCCATGTATGTGCAGGGCGTGGACAATGTCTACGACCTCAATTTCAACGGCCTCGAAGGTCCCGGCAAGGTGACCTATGGCGATGTCTTCCTGCAGGCCGAGCAGGAATATTCGCGCTATAATTTCGAACATGCGGATACCGGGCTGCTCTTCCGCCATTTCGAGGATGCGGAAAGGGAATGCATTGCGTTGCTTGAGGCTGGAGCCGCGGACGCGGAAACTGGCGGCTTGCACAAAATGGTCTTGCCGGCCTATGACCAGTGCATCAAGGCATCGCACGCATTCAACCTGCTCGACGCGCGCGGCGTGATCTCGGTTACGGAGCGCCAGAGCTATATCCTGCGTGTTCGCGAACTGGCGAAGGCTTGCGGCGAAGCCTTTCTCAAGACGGAAGCGGGCGGCGCTAATTTGCACAAGCAAGCCGCATGACGATTCTTATCCACCAGCGCCAAATCCAATTTCAAGCTGAGCATACCTGATGCCCGATCTTCTTCTTGAACTTCGCAGCGGGGAAACTCCGGCCCTGCCGCGCACCCGCAGCGCCAGAGGCGCGAGGACGCGCATACAAGAAACCGGCATGCTTGCGGAGATGCGCTGATGCCCGATCTTCTTCTTGAACTTCGCAGCGAGGAAATTCCGGCCCTGCCGCGCACCCGCAGCGCCATAGGCGCGAGGACGCGCATACAAGAAACCGGCATGCTTGCGGAGATGCGCTGATGCCCGATCTTCTTCTTGAACTTCGCAGCGAGGAAATTCCGGCCCTGCCGCGCACCCGCAGCGCCATAGGCGCGAGGACGCGCATACAAGAAACCGGCATGCTTGCGGAGATGCGCTGATGCCCGATCTTCTTCTTGAACTTCGCAGCGAGGAAATTCCGGCCCTGCCGCGCACCCGCAGCGCCAGAGGCGCGAGGACGCGCATACAAGAAACCGGCATGCTTGCGGAGATGCGCTGATGCCCGATCTTCTTCTTGAACTTCGCAGCGAGGAAATTCCGGCCCTGCCGCGCACCCGCAGCGCCAGAGGCGCGAGGACGCGCATACAAGAAACTGGCATGCTTGCGGAGATGCGCTGATGCCCGATCTTCTTCTTGAACTTCGCAGCGAGGAAATTCCGGCTCGCATGCAGCGCAAGGCGGCGGGCGATCTGAAGAAGCTCGTGACAGATGGTCTGGTGGAGGCGGGGCTTACCTATGAGGCTGCTACCCCCTACTGGACGCCGCGGCGCCTGACGCTTGATGTGCGCGGCGTGACTGCCCGTTCCCGCGATGTGCGCGAGGAGCGCAAGGGCCCGCGGACCGATGCGCCGGAAAAGGCGATCGACGGCTTTCTGCGTGCTGCCGGCCTCTCATCGATTAATGAGGCCGAGGTCCGGTCCGACCCCAAGAAGGGGGATTTCTACGTCGCCGTAATCGAAAGGAAGGGGCGGCCCGCGGAGGAGATCATTGCCGATCTCATGCCCGGCATCATACGCCATTTTCCATGGCCCAAATCCATGCGCTGGGGAAAGGCTTCCCGCAATCCCGGATCGCTTCGCTGGGTGCGCCCGCTTCAGTCCATCGTCTGCACCTTCGGCCCGGAAACGGAAGAGCCGGTGGTGGTCGATTTCGAGGTGGACGGAATTCGCGCCTCCAATATCACCTATGGTCATCGTTTTCATGCGCCGGACGCTATCATCGTGCGCCGGTTCGACGATTACGCGAAGAGTCTGGAAGCGGCGAAAGTGGTTCTCGATGCGGAACGCCGCAAGCGCATCATCCTCGACGACGCCAAGAACCTCGCCTTCGCCAACGGCCTTGAACTGGTGGAAGACGAAGCCCTTCTGGAGGAAGTTGCCGGGCTGGTCGAATGGCCTGTCGTTCTGCTGGGAACTTTCGAGGAAGACTATCTTTCCATTCCCTCCGAAGTGGTTCGGCTTACCATCCGGGCCAACCAGAAATGCTTCGTCACGAGGCCGCAGGGCGAGCCTGAGATGCTTTCCAACCGCTTCGTCATCACGGCCAATATCGAAGCTTCCGATGGGGGCGAAAAGATCGCCTACGGAAATGGCAAGGTGGTGCGCGCGCGGCTCGCCGATGCGCTCTATTTCTGGAAGACCGATCAGGCCAACCTGCCGGACCTTGGCGACCTGAGGGATTCGGCGGAAAAATTCGGCCTCGACCTTCAGAGGCCGCTTGATCAGCGCATGGCGCGGCTCGACCATCTGAACGTCACCTTCCACGCAAAGCTTGGTACCCAGGGCGAGCGTGTGGAGCGCATCCGTCAACTTGCCCGTGAGCTTGCACCGCTCGTGGGCGCTGACCCTGATCTTGCCGGGCGGGCGGCTCTGCTCGCAAAGGCCGACCTACAGACGGAGGTGGTGGGCGAATTTCCCGAGCTTCAGGGGGCCATGGGCCGCAAATATGCCGAGTTGCAGGGCGAGCATCCTTCCGTCTGCGCGGCGATAGAGGAGCATTACAAGCCGCTCGGCCCCTCCGATGTTGTGCCGAACGACCCTGTATCGATAGCGGTGGCGCTGGCCGACAAGCTGGACACGCTCGTTGGCTTCTGGGCCATCGACGAGAAGCCGACCGGCAGCAAGGACCCTTATGCGCTGAGAAGGGCGGCGCTGGGCGTGATCCGGATCGTGGTGGAGAATGGGGTGCTGCTGGCGCTCCTACCTACTATCCAGCGACACCGGATGGAGAAGTTCTATCCGGAAGATCTCGAATCTGAGGTTTCCAGTGCAAAGAAAGATGGACAGCGAATTGACGGGAGGATGATCAACCTCATCTCCTTCTTTCACGACCGGCTGGAGGTCTATCTGCGCGACAGAGGTGCGCGTTACGATCTTATCGACGCGGTTTTGGCAAGCGGATCGGGAGATGTTGCCGCCAATGACGATCTGCTCCTGATCGTCCGCCGCGTCGAGGCGCTGTCGGAGTTGCTTGGGACCGAGGACGGCAAGAACCTGCTTGCCGGTACCAACCGCGCCGTAAGCATCGTGGCGGCTGAGGAGAAGAAGGGCACGCGGATTGCAGAATCGGTCAATCCGGGCCTCTTCACCGAACAGGCGGAAAAAGCCCTTTACGCTGCGGTGAATCAGGTTGAGAAGGACGCTGGCCATGCGATTCAAAATCAAGACTTTTCCGCCGCGATGAAGGCGCTTGCAACGCTGCGCGAACCGATCGATTCATTTTTCGAGGAAGTCCTCGTAAATGTCGAAGATGACTCAGTTCGCGCCAACCGCCTTGCGCTGCTGGCCCGCATCCGGCAGGCCACCGGCCAGGTGGCCGATTTCGCGAAGATCGCGGACTGAGACAAGCTTTCCGGGGAAGGAGCGATAGCGTGGCAGAGATCCTGCCGGAGGAACTGGCGCTCGAAGCGGCCTGCCGATTGCTTGAGGCGGGGGAACTGGTGGCCATCCCCACCGAGACCGTTTACGGCCTTGCTGCCGATGCCACCAATGGCGATGCGGTGGCGCGGATTTTCGAGGTCAAGGGCCGGCCACGGTTCAATCCGCTCATTGCCCATGTCGCTGATCGAAAGATGGCGGAGCGCATCGCCATCTTTTCGCCGCTTGCCGCCCGCCTCGCCGATTCCTTCTGGCCGGGGCCGCTGACGCTCGTCCTGCCGCAGGGGGAAGGCTCGTCAGTTCATCCGCTGGTTACGGCGGGGCTCGACACTGTCGCTGTGCGATGTCCGAAAGGCTTCGGCAGAGCCCTGACCGCGCAGCTTGGCCGCCCGGTCGCCGCTCCCAGCGCGAATCTTTCCGGCCGCATTACTCCAACTACAGCGGAGGCGGTCAATGCTTCGATCGGAGAGCGTATCCGCCTCGTGGTGGACGGAGGACCTGCGCTGGTCGGCGTCGAATCCACCATTGTCAAGGTGGCGGGCGACTCGCTCGTGCTGTTGCGGCCCGGCGGGGTTGCCTCGTCCGAGGTGGAAAAAGTGGCTGGCCTTGCCCTCCAGCGCGAAGTAAAGGGCGTTGAGGCTCCGGGCATGCTGTCCTCCCATTATGCGCCTGATGCGCAGATGCGGCTCGACATCGATACCGTGGAGGATGGCGAGGCGCTGCTCGCCTTCGGCCCGAACCGGGCGGGCAATGCGCAGAAGGCGGTAATGATGCTCAACCTTTCGCCCAAGGGCGACCTGCGCGAGGCCGCCGCCAACCTGTTCTCCTACCTTTCCACTCTCGATGCGACGGGAGCCACTACCATCGCGGTCGAACCGGTGCCGCGACAGGGGCTGGGCGAGGCGATCAATGACCGGTTGTCGCGCGCTGCTGCCCCGCGTGACACGCTGCGAGGCAAGGACTAAGCTTCGGCCATGAACGCGCCAACCATGCTTGACCCGGCCCTTGCTTCCCGTTTTGCCGAGATAGTTGGTGAGCGCCATGCGCTACGCGACGAGGCTGAAATCGCGCCTTACACTGTGGAGCCGCGCGGGCTTTTTGGGGGACCTGCCGCCCTTGTGCTGCGGCCATGCACCACGGAAGAGGTGAGCCGCATCCTTGGCCTTGCATCCGAAACGGGGACGCCCATCGTCCCACAGGGGGGCAACACTGGGCTCGTCGGCGGCCAGATGCCGGATTCGACAGGAGGCGAGATAGTGCTTTCCCTGTCGCGGATGAACCGGATCCGTGAATTCGACCTGAGTTCCAACACCGTCACCGCCGAGGCTGGCGTTGTGCTGCAAACGCTGCAGCAAGAGGTGGCGGCGAAGGACCGGCTTTTTCCGCTTTCGCTCGCTTCGGAAGGCTCGTGCCAGATCGGGGGCAATCTTTCCTCCAATGCAGGTGGGATCGGGGCGCTCGCCTATGGCACTGCGCGCGATCTTTGCCTGGGGCTGGAAGTGGTGCTGCCCACCGGGGAGATCCTGGACGATCTGCGCAAGCTGAAGAAGGACAATACGGGCTATGACCTGAAAAACCTCTTCATCGGCGCGGAAGGCACGCTCGGTGTCATAACGGCCGCCGTCCTGAAGCTTTTTCCGAAGGCAAAAGGGCGCGAGCTTGCCTGGGCGGCGGTTGCATCGCCTATCGCCGCCTTACGGCTCTTCGAGGCAGCAAATGACCGCGCCGGCAACGCTCTCACAGCTTTCGAGCTCATGGAGCAAACGCCCCTCAATTTTGTGCTGAAGCACATGCCGGCCAGCAAGCCGCCTTTCGCGAAAAGCTACCTTTGGCATGTCATGATCGAGGTCTCTTCTGGCCGTTCGGCAGAGGACGCCCAGTCCCTCATGGAGGAAATCCTAGGGCAGGGGCTGGAGAAAGGCTGGGTGGCGGATGCCGTCATCGCCCAGACTGTGGCGCAGGCCGCACAGCTTCGCCGCCTGCGCGAGGGCATGTCGGAAGCGCAGAAGATGGAAGGCGGGTCCATCAAGCACGATGTCTCTGTACCTGTTGCCGCCATCCCCGAATTCATCGCCCGCGCAGGAAAGGTGGCGCAAGAAGTACTGCCCGGCTGCCGTGTCGTCTGCTTTGGCCATATGGGCGACGGTAACCTCCACTATAACGTCTCGCAGCCCGTGGGGATGGATAAGGCCGTGTTCCTTTCCCACTACAAGGCCATGAATGAAGCAGTGCACGCAGTCGTGCGTACCTTTGGTGGCTCCTTCTCTGCCGAACACGGCATAGGCCGCTTGAAGCGCGAGGAGCTTGTCGCGACCCAGCCGGCAATCGCCACCGATCTGATGCGCCGCCTCAAGCAGACGCTCGATCCGAAGGGCATCATGAATCCCGGCAAGGTCATCTAGATCTGGGATTGCAGTAAGGCGCGCCGCTTTGATTAGCCGCAGGCGGTTGTAAATTGCTAACCAACGGAATACTCAGCAAAATTTAACCGAATTTCTAAGGGTCGGAGTAAGAACCCACGCGCTAGGGTGCCTTCCATAAGAGGTCGCGAAAAGCGGCCCGGGAGAACCGGAACACCGGCTCTCAGGAGTAACAGGAAGGCATGAAATATGGCGAGTGTTGTCAAGCCAGTTTGGGCCGGGCGCGCTATGCGGCTCGATCCGTTCCACCTGCCTCAGGCAGTCAGCTACGCCTCGCACGATGATTTTGGCGAGGTGATGATCACAATCGGCCGGCGCGGCGTGCGAATGCGCCGGGTCCTCGACCGCGCCCAGATACCTGTCACCTTTGCATTGCCGCCCGCCGCCTTTCGTGGGGTTGCGGCACGAGCGATTGAGGACGAAGATGGCGCGGTGACCATCACGCTTGAGCTTCTGCACGAAGATCCCAAGCTTTCGGTACCCCTACTGGTTGCCGGCAATCTGGACGATGTGGCGGGGGACTGGCGCGCCTGGGCCGATGCTTATCAGCTTCCCATGCTATTGGTGGAGGGAGATGGCGTTGCGCGGACGCTGGAGGAATCGCTCGGACAGGTGAAGACTTCAGCCACGCATGAACGACGTCAAGGGCGCGCCGTGCGCAAGCGCCGCCCGCGCTTCCTCGCCCGCCGCAAGCAAGGCTCGCTCGGCCTGCGCGTGATCGTTGATGGGGAGGAGATCATTGCGCGGCGCTGATCGTGGCGCGATGCTTGGATCATTTCAGGTTTCATGAAGCCTGAAATGATCCAAGTCTTTGTTTGCTGCAATTTCGGACGGAAAACCGATACTCATTCTTTCTGAAATGCATATCAGAAAAGAGGGCTGAGGGGTGCCCACGCAGCCCCGCCAAGAAGGCCCAGAAAGATCAGCCAGCCAACCACCGAGTTGGATTTGAAGAGCGCCAGGCACTGATCGGGATCATCAATATCGATGCTCCGGATCTGCCGCCCCATGTGGGCTCCGGCGGCAACCAGCCCTGCCAGTGCTGGCATTGGCACTTGGGCCAAAGCGAAAGCGACGGCGAAGAACAAAAGCGCTCCACCATACAAGGCCGCAAGCCAACGTTTGGTATTCTTGCCAAAAAGCAGGGCTGTCGAGCGGACGCCGACCAGAGCATCATCCTCCTTGTCCTGATGGGCATAGATTGTGTCATAGCCGATCACCCACAGGATCGAACCGCAATAAAGAAAGAGAGGCGCAAGGGAGAGCGAGCCGAAATGCACGGCCCATCCCATGAGCGCGCCCCAGGAAAAGGCAAGGCCCAGAAAGAATTGCGGCCAGTCGGTGAATCTCTTTGCGAAAGGATAGATCGCAACTATGGCGAGAGCAGCCAGGCCGGTCAGTATCGCGAATAAGTTGAATTGCAGGAGAACGGCAAGCCCAACGAGCGCCTGCGCGATGAGGAACAACCATGCTTGCCTGCGCGAGACCTGCCCGGAGGGCAGAGGTCTTGAACGCGTGCGATCCACCGCCTCGTCGATATCCTGATCCACAAGGTCATTATAGGTGCAGCCCGCCCCGCGCATTGCCACGGCGCCTGCCAGGAAAAGGAACAGGATCCCGAGCGACGGCATGACGTCCGCCAACGATGCTCCGGGCTGGGCGCCGGCACTTGCCGCCATGGCAAGCGACCACCAGCACGGCCACAGCAGAAGCTTCCAGCCTATGGGGCGGTCCCAGCGGGCAAGCTGGGCGTAGGGCCACGCCCCACGGGGCAGAACGCGGTAGACCCAATGGCCGGAAGGGGCGTCCGCCACCCGGCCCTGTATCTGCCGAGACTGAATAATATCCATACCGCCTATCTCCTACGCTCTGCGAGGGAGTGGCAAGGGGTGAAGGCGGCGTCAAGCCCGGATTATTTCCGAAGGTCCAGCAGGGCTTTCACCGGGAACTTCGCGCAGCCGCCTTGACCTGAAGCCAATTCGGCCATAGCCGGTCCAGAACGCATTTTATGCCAAGGGCGGTTCTGGAATGAATGTTCTCCTCATCGGTTCGGGTGGCCGCGAGCATGCGCTGGCATGGAAGATTGCCGCATCGCCGCTGCTGGACGCTTTTTATGCCGCTCCCGGCAATCCGGGCATTGCCGAGTATGCCACATGCGTTCCGCTCGATACGCGAGACCATGAGGCAGTAGTGAACTTCTGCCGTGACAAGAACATCGATCTCGTCGTCATCGGTCCGGAGGCGCCGCTCGTGGGAGGGCTTGCCGACGATCTTATCGCTGCGGACATTGCCGTTTTCGGTCCAACGGCGGATGCAGCGCGGCTTGAAGGCTCCAAAGGATTCACGAAGGATCTGTGCGCCCGCCATGGCATTCCTACCGCGGCCTATGCTCGGTTCGGCGATGCCGCTCATGCGAAGGACTACGTCCGGAAACATGGAGCGCCCATCGTGGTCAAGGCGGATGGGCTTGCAGCCGGCAAGGGCGTGACCGTCGCCATGACGAAAGAGGAGGCGTATGCTGCGATCGACGAGTGCTTTTCGGGTCTCTTTGGGAAAGGCGGGGCCGAGGTCGTCATCGAGGAGTTTCTGGAGGGGGAGGAGGCAAGCTTCTTCTGTCTGTGTGACGGAAAGACTGCGCTTCCCTTCGGAACGGCGCAGGACCACAAGCGCGTGGGCGCAGGCGATACCGGCCCGAACACCGGGGGCATGGGCGCCTATTCACCGGCTCCCGTCATGACGGAGGAAATGATTTCCCGCACCATGCGCGAGATCATCGAGCCGACGCTGAAGGGCATGGAGGAGATCGGCGCGCCCTTCATCGGCGTGCTCTATGCGGGGCTGATGATTACCGAAGAAGGGCCAAAGCTCATCGAATACAATGTGCGTTTCGGAGACCCCGAATGCCAGGTGCTGATGTTCCGGCTGAAGGATGATTTGCTTGCGCTCATGAAGGGGGCTACCGACGGCCAGTTGGCCCACATGTCGGCACGTTGGCATGACGAGGCCGCCCTGACTGTCGTTCTTGCCGCCAAAGGATATCCCGGAGCGCCAGAGAAAGGCTCTGCAATCGGGGGGCTGGACCAGGCACCGGAAGAGGGGGTGGAGATTTTTCATGCCGGTACGGCCGTTCAGGACGGTGTGCTTTGCGCCAATGGCGGGCGTGTCCTGAACGTGACGGCGCTCGGCCGCACGGTAACCGAGGCCCGGGATGCCGCCTATCGCACCCTTGACCGGATCGACTGGCCCGACGGCTTCTGCCGTCGCGACATCGGCTGGCGGGCGGTAGAGCGGGAAGCCACCGGGAAAAGTCTGAGCGTTGCAGCGCAAGACCAGCAGGTAGCGGACTAACCCGGCAGCCTTTCAATTCGCCCAGAATGCCTGCATGCAGGCCGCCTTCCCTGAAGCGTGTTTCCGGCCTCTCGCCCCCGCTCTTCCCGCTTTTCTTGGAGAGAGCAAAGCCGGCATTCTTGGGATAGCTCTACAAGATGGCAGTTACCGCGAGGCAGCCGGATAAGGAGGCCGTGGCGTCGGGATGGGAACAGGCCCTGTCACAGGCATGGTCCAGGTCCTGATTTCGTGAACGAGGATCTGTCCGGGCGCGTTGAGGAAACTTTCGTTCCCGGGCAAGCCCATCGGGTAGAGCGCCTCGCGCGAGCGCTCATAGGCTGCGGCCTGATCGCTGCACAGTCGGACGCGCATATCCTCCGGCTGTTTGCCTGCATCGTTCGGCAGGTCGAGAAGGGTTGCGCCCATGGGCCTTAGAGCGCCCGCAAATGCCTGGTTGAAAAACTGGGCCGTGCGCTCGTTCCGCTCCCGGTCGGTCGTCGCGCCGAGAAGGACAACCATCACTTTCCTGCCACTCCGCTCCGCCAGCGCGACGATGTTTCTGCCGGATGCGCAGATAAAGCCGGTTTTCAGGCCGATCGTGCCGGGGTAACGGGCGAGAAGATGGTTCAAGGAATCGATGTTTCGGCCATCGATAATGACGCGCGAGGTTCGGAAAAAGCGCCGATGTTCGGGAAACTGCCTGTCGACGGCGATGCCGAGAAGGGCAAGATCGCGGGCCGAAACCTGCTGCGACGGATTGAAGAGTCCGTTCGGATTTTCAAAATGGCTCGCAGTCATGCCGAGGCGCGCCGCCGCCTCGTTCATCATCTTCACGAAGGCTTCTTCCGCTCCCGCCACCGTTTCCGCCAAAGCCACGGCAACGTCATTCGCGGAACCGACGATAACCGCATAGAGTGCATCCTCCAGCGTCATCGCGCTCCCGGCACGAAGGCCAGATTTCAGGAAAGCCTGGTTTGCCGCATTCCGCGACAGGACGACGGTGGTGTCCATCGTCACCCTGCCTTGGCGCAAGGCTTCAAAGACGACGAACGCTGTCATCAGCTTGGTGGTCGATGCGGGATACCAGGGGCGTCCCGCATCTTCGTCGTAGAGCACCTGGCTGGATTCGACATCCACCACCAGCGCAGGCGTTGCCGTGGCCTGTGCGCTCAGGAAGAGGAGGAGGTGGGCGGCTAGTACCAGCCACCCTGCGATCCGCAGCATATGAACCTCGCTTATCCGCGTGGCGTTCAGCAAACCTGCTCCCCAATCATTCTGGCAGGATACGGACGGCCCCCTTGTCGGCGGAAGCTGCAAAGGCAGCGTAGGCTTTCAACGCCGTCGTCACGTTGCGCTTGCGCGGAGCGGTGGGTTTCCAGCCGAGCTTGTCCTGTTCGGCGCGGCGGGCGGCAAGCTCCTCGTCGGAAACTGCCAAGTTGATCTTCCGGTTAGGAATGTCGATCTCGATGATATCGCCATTGCGTACCAGGCCGATCGCGCCGCCCTGCGCCGCCTCGGGAGAGATGTGACCGATGGAGAGCCCCGAAGTGCCGCCCGAAAAACGTCCGTCGGTGATCAGCGCACAATCCTTGCCGAGGCCGCGCGACTTCAGGTAGCTGGTGGGGTACAGCATCTCCTGCATTCCCGGGCCGCCCTTGGGGCCTTCGTAGCGGATCACAACCACGTCACCCGCCTTGACCTCTTTGCCAAGGATGCCCTTCACGGCGGCGTCCTGACTCTCATAAACCACGGCGGGGCCGGTGAATTTCAGGATAGATTCATCCACGCCCGCGGTTTTCACGATGCAGCCATCCAGCGCGATATTGCCCTTGAGCACGGCCAGCCCGCCATCTTTGGAGAACGGGTTCTTGACCGAGCGGATGACGCCGTTCTCACGATCCAGGTCGAGCTCTTTCCAGCGAGCTTCCTGGCTGAAGGCAGTCTGGGTGGGGATGCCGCCCGGCGCCGCCTTGAAGAAATCATGCACGCTTTCGCTGTCGGTGCGGTCGATCGCCCAGCGATCGATCGCTTCACCGAGCGTTTCGGCGTGAACGGTCGGCGTGTTGCGCTGGATCAGCCCGCCCTCGTCCAACTGTCCGAGGATCGCCATGATGCCGCCGGCTCGATGGACATCCTCCACATGCACGTCCGCCTTGGCAGGGGCGACTTTGCAAAGGCAGGGTACCTTGCGCGACAAGGCATCGATGTCGTCCATGGTGAAGTCGATCCCGCCTTCATGCGCGGCGGCAAGGATGTGCAGCACCGTGTTGGTGGAGCCGCCCATAGCGATATCGAGCGACATGGCGTTCTCGAAAGCCCGCTTGTTTGCCACGTTCCGTGGCAGGACCGATTCGTCGTCCTGCTCGTAATAGCGCCGGGCAAGGTCAACGATGAGGTGGCCCGCCTCGACGAAAAGCCGCTTGCGGTCTGCATGGGTGGCGAGCACCGAGCCATTGCCGGGCAATGCAAGGCCCAGCGCCTCGGTCAGGCAGTTCATCGAATTCGCCGTGAACATGCCCGAGCAGGAACCGCAGGTGGGGCAGGCCGAGCGTTCGATGACCTGGACATCGGCATCGGAGATGGTTTCGTCCGCCGCCGCTACCATCGCATCGATCAGGTCCACGGCCTTCGTCTTGCCACCGAGGACGACCTTGCCAGCCTCCATCGGCCCGCCTGAGACGAAGACGGCCGGAATGTTCAGGCGCATTGCGGCGTTGAGCATGCCGGGAGTGATCTTATCGCAGTTCGAGATGCAGACCATCGCATCGGCGCAATGGGCGTTGACCATGTATTCCACGCTGTCGGCGATGACTTCACGCGAGGGCAGGGAGTAGAGCATGCCGTCATGGCCCATGGCGATGCCGTCATCCACTGCGATGGTATTGAATTCCTTTGCGATGCCGCCGGCTGCCTCGATCTCCCGCGCTACGAGCTGCCCAAGATCCTTCAGATGGACATGACCGGGAACGAACTGGGTAAAAGAATTGACGACGGCAATTATCGGCTTGCCGAAGTCACTGTCTTTCACTCCTGTCGCACGCCAAAGGCCGCGAGCTCCCGCCATGTTACGGCCATGCGTGGTTGTTCTTGAACGGTATTCTGGCATAAGTCGTCGTCTTTCACTCATCTGTCGCTCTGAGGAGAGCCGGTTCATTTGCCTGTGTAGCCGAAGTTTCCCCACTCTCAAATGCCGCTTTCCATCAGGAGGACTGATTTCTGTTATGGGAGACGGGATGGCCACAGGGAGTGAAATCTCGCAGGCAGGGGGAACGATCTCAAGCCTTTTCCACCCGCTTCCTGTTTTCGCGCGCAGCAATGGAAAAGCATAGCAGCCGATTGTGGCCGAACTCATTCAAGGGCAGGTGAGCGCGGTACTTCCTGCAATGAACTTCTTTCGGCTGGAGACGGCGGATCAACACCGCTAGTTTCTCTGAAGCGAAATTTCGGGAGGAACCATGTATCGCGCACCTCTAGATGACATCCGCCACGCCCTCAACGATATTGCCGGCCTGAAAGCTATGATGAACAAGGGCCAGTTGGGCGATCTTTCTCCTGATGTGGTAGAGGCGATTCTTGCTGAAGCGGCTCGCTTTGCAGAAGAGGAGATCGTGCCGCTCGCACCCATCGGCGACAGGGAAGGCGCGCGGCTGAGGGATGGTGCGGTGACCATGCCGGGCGGCTGGCACGATCTTTACCGGAAGTGGCGCGAGGGCGGCTGGAACGGGCTGTCGGCGCCGGAAGCATGGGGCGGACAGGGCCTGCCGATGACGCTAGCCATGGCTGTACTGGAAATGTGGAATTCCGGTTCCATGGCATTCGCAATCGGCCCGACTCTCACCATTGGTGCTGTGGACGCTCTTGAGAAACACGCCAGCGAAGAGCTGAAGAAGACATATCTGCCAAAGCTCGTATCCGGCGAGTGGGCGGGAACCATGAACCTCACCGAGCCTCAGGCCGGGTCCGATCTCAATATGCTGAAGGCCCGCGCTGAGCGGGCAGGGGACGGGACCTATCGGATTTTCGGGCAGAAGATCTTCATCACCTATGGCGAGCACGATCTTACGGAAAACATTGTGCATCTTGTGCTGGCACGTCTGTCGGACGCACCGGCCGGCACGCGTGGCATTTCGCTGTTTCTGGTCCCCAAATTCCTTGTGAACGGGGATGGCACGCTCGGCCCTCGCAATGACGTCTTCTGCGCTTCGATCGAGCACAAGCTGGGCATCCATGGCTCACCCACCTGCACGATGATCTATGGTGACGGCAAATACGGGGAGCAGCCCGGCGCCGTCGGATGGCTCATCGGCGAGGAGAATCGCGGCCTTGCCTGTATGTTCACCATGATGAACAATGCGCGACTGGCTGTCGGCATCCAAGGGGTGGCAGTGGCCGAGGCGGCCTACCAGAAGGCACTTGCCTATGCGCGCGAGCGGCGGCAGGGCCGTGCGCCGGGCTGGTCCGGCGAAGAGATGAGCCCCATCGTGGCCCATCCAGATGTCAGCCGGATGCTCCTGACCATGAAGGCAATGACCGAAGCTGCCCGTGCCATTGCCTATTCGTGCGCCCACGCCATCGATATGGCGAGGCTTGGCGGCGCAAAAGCGTCTCACTGGCAGGAGCGGGCGAACCTCTTGACGCCTCTGGCAAAGGCTTTCCCCACCGATATCGGGGTCGAGGTGGCGTCGCTCGGCGTGCAGGTCCATGGGGGGATGGGCTATATCGAGGAGACGGGCGCTGCGGCCCTGCTGCGCGATGCGCGGATTGCTCCGATCTACGAAGGCACGAACGGCATTCAGGCCATCGATCTGGTAACCCGCAAGCTGCCGCAATCCGAAAGCGCGCATATGCGGGCTTATATCGCTGAGTTGCGCCGCGACGCCGAAACTGTGCGGCGCGCGAACCTGCCGGAATTCGGGGATACGGCCGCATGTCTTCTAGCCGCTCTTGATGATCTGGACGAGGCGACCGAACATTTGCTAGAAGCGCTGGCGGCGAAGAAGGGGCGTGTTGTCCTTTCCGGCGCTACGCCTTTCCTCCGCCTGTTCTCGCTGGTTGCGGCAACGGCAATGATGGCGCGTGGCGCTGTCGTGGCGAGCAATCCACGCCGTGCACGGCTCTGCCGCTATCTGGCGGAGAATCACCTTGCCGAGACAGCGGCGTTGCGGCGCGCGGTGACAAACGGGGCGGAAAGCCTGCTTAAGGCGGCGGAAGATCTGGAGAGCCTGACATGAGCGAGCATATCCTTGTTGAGCGGTCGGGAGCCGTTCAGGTTATCCGTCTCAACCGGGCGGAAAAGAAAAACGCCATTACCCGCGCCATGTACGCCCGCATGACGGCTGCCCTTGCTGAGGCCGAAGAGGATCCCGCCATCCGCTGCCACGTCTTCCTGGGAGTGCCGGGCGCATTTTCAGCGGGCAACGACCTGTCGGATTTCCTGGCCGTGTCGACCGGCGAGGCGTCCGATACGGGAGAGGTGTTCGAGTTCCTCCCGACACTGGCCGGCTGCCGCAAGCCTGTCGTGTCTGGCGCGGACGGGATTTCCGTCGGCATAGGCACCACCTTGCACCTGCATTGTGACCTGACCTTCGCCACACCGGAAACCGTGTTCAGAACGCCCTTCGTAGATCTGGGGCTTGTGCCCGAGGCGGCCTCCAGCCTTCTCATGCCGCACATTCTCGGCCATCAGCGCGCTTTCGCACTGCTTGGTTTGGGCGAGGGACTAAGCGCGCAGGAAGCGCTTGCAAAAGGACTAATCTACCGCGTCGTAGCGGCCCAAGAACTGGAAGAAGCGGTGTTCGGGGCCGCGCGAACGCTGGCGGAAAAACCGCCTGAAGCGCTCCGCATCACGCGCAGCCTTCTGCGCGGCAACCGGGCGGAAGTGTCTGCACGGCTGAAGGAGGAGGCCGAACATTTCCGCGAAAGGCTAAGGTCGCAAGAGGCAAGGGATGCCTTTACTGCGTTCATGAACAGGAAGAAGCCGAAGTAAAGGCATGCTCAGCTACGGATAGAGCCTTGTCGTCGTCCAGCGGCCGTCATCAGTGGCCGAGAAGACGAGCCGGTCGTGCAGGCGGAACTGCTTGTCCTGCCAGAATTCAATACTCATCGGCTTGATGCGTAAGCCTGACCAATAATCCGGCCGGGGAATCTCACCGACGGAAAACTTTGCCGTGTACCCGGCCACGGCCTTTTCAAGCGCATAGCGGCTTTCGAGCGTCCGGGACTGCTTCGACGCCCAGGCGCCGATTCGGCTGCCGCGCGGGCGTGAGGCAAAATAGGCGTCGGCTTCTTCGTTGCTCACCTTTTCCACCGAACCCCGAATGCGAACCTGCCGGCGCAGGCTTTTCCAATGGAAGCACATAGCTGCCTTCATCGAGGAGAGGATTTCAACGCCTTTCGTGCTTTCAAAGTTTGTGTAGAATACGAATCCGCGGTTGTCGTATCCCTTCAGCAGCACCATACGGACATTGGGCATGCCATCCGGATCCACTGTCGCGAGGGCGACTGCATTTGGATCGTTCGGCTCCGATCGTTCCGCTTCCTTGAGCCATTCGCCAAACATGCGAAAGGGCTCGTCGCGTTCAGTCGTTTGTGTGTTTTTTAACTCGTTTTGCGTCATCACGGACTCACTTGCACGTTTTTGGAGAATGCCAATTGTCTGGGTTACTGCATAGGGATGATTTTCCTGGCCTGGTAAACCTCGGCAAAGCAGTGTTAGTAACGCTCGCCTGCCTCTTGGCTCAAGCATGCAGCGGAGGAGGCGGCAAGACCGAAACGCTCGACTCGATGCTAGTGACCTCCTCCGTTCCATCGAAGGCCGTTCTGGACGATGACGGGCTGGCTGAAGACGGGCAGGCGGCACTTTCCGCCCTCTGGAATCACAATGACGACCCCGTCGGCCTGGCGTGGGAAAACCCGGAGAGCGGTGCAACCGGACTCATTACCGCTTATGGTGCGGACGTGGAGGATGGGCGCAGTTGCCTGAATTTCACGACCACACATGAAAATTTCAGCGGCATAAGTCTTTACAAAGGAAAGGCCTGCGAGGATCAGGCAGGCATCATGCGCCTGCGTAAGTTCATGGCGCTTTAGCCGTTGACGATCCCGGTATCCGGGGCGGACGCTGGCGGAATCCTATTCGGCCCCGGTCTGGAATCCGCAGCTCAACGTACGCATATAAGAACGGAATACTACTGGATAATTCCCGGTTGCCGGCGTGACGCGCCGGATTTGGGTATGGCAGAGATGAAGAATCCCTATGACGTGCTGGGCGTGCCGAAGAACGCGTCTGAGAAGGATATCAAGTCGGCGTTTCGTCGCCTGGCAAAGAAATATCACCCGGACCAGCGGCCGGACGATCCAAAGGCCAAGGAGCGCTTTGCAGAAATCAGCCAAGCCTATGAGATTCTTGGCGAGGAGAAGATGCGCCGAGCTTTTGACAGAGGCGAGATCGATGCTGCGGGCAATCCACGTTTTCACGGGTTCGAAGCGGGTGCTCACGGTGATCCCTTTGGCTCCTTCAGGCAGGGCGCTGGTGGGCCAGGCCGGACGCACTTCGAGTTCCGCACCACTGGCTTCGATGGTGATCCGCTGAGCGGAGCCGATATTTTCAGTGAGTTGTTCGGCCAGACGTTCTCAGGCGCTGGGGGAAGGACACGCAGGGCAGGCCGCCCGGAGGGACTTGGCGATATCCACGCTACCCTCGATGTCAGTGTGGAGGAAATTGCCAAGGCGGAAAAAGTGACGGCGCTGTTCCCGGACGGCAGGCGCCTTGCGGTCAAGCTGCCACGCTTTGTTGAGGACGGGCAGACGATAAGACTTAAAGGGCAGGGCGCCGAAACACCTTTCGGTGACCGCGGCGATGCGTTCGTCAAGCTGCGTCTTCGGCCGCATCCTCAATACAGGGTGGAGGGGCGCGACCTGCATATCGATCTGCCGGTCAGCCTGCGCGACGCCGTTCTGGGCGCCAAGGTGGCGGTTGAGACGCCAACGGGAAAGCTGGCCGTCTCCGTTCCCCCCTGGTCTAGCTCAGACCGCGCCCTTCGGCTGAAGGGGCGCGGCCTGCCCGTGAAGGACGGTGGAAACGGTGACCTTTACGCCCACGTGCGAATCATGCTCCCGCCGGAGGGCGATCCGGAGCTGGAGGCGCTTTTCCGGAAAGCTGAAGCCTCCTGAAGCCCTTAAGTTTGCCGGGCATCAGACCTGCAAGCTTGATGCCCGGCTGCCGCTGTGCGATACGGCTCCGGCCGCAACACGTTCGGAGATAAGACATGGCAGGTGGCAATGGCCTCATGGCCGGCAAGCGTGGACTTGTTCTGGGTATCGCCAACAACCGCTCTATCGCTTGGGGAATAGCAAAGGCATGCGCGGTAGAGGGAGCCGAGCTTGCGCTCACCTATCAGGGCGATGCGTTGAAGAAGCGGGTCGAGCCGCTTGCTGCCGAATTGAATGCACAGGTCGTCGGCCATTGCGATGTTACCGATCTTGCAACCCTGGACGCGGTCTTCGCGGAGGTGGAGAAGCGCTGGGGCAGGCTAGATTTCCTGGTCCATGCCATCGCTTTCTCGGACAAGGACGAGCTGACCGGCCGTTACGTAGATACCACGCGGGAAAATTTCCTGCGCACCATGGACATCTCCGTCTATTCGCTTACGGCCGTTGCAAAACGCGCTGAAAAGCTGATGACGGATGGCGGGTCAATTCTCACGCTTACCTATTACGGGGCGGAGAAGGTCATGCCCCACTATAATGTGATGGGTGTGGCGAAGGCGGCCCTTGAAGCCAGTGTCCGCTATCTGGCCGTCGATCTGGGCGGAAACAACATCCGCGTGAACGCCATTTCTGCGGGCCCGATCAAGACCCTTGCTGCCTCCGGCATAGGCGATTTCCGGTATATTCTGCGCTGGAACGAGTACAATTCGCCGCTGAAGCGGGTCGTTACCATCGAGGAGGTAGGTGACACCGCCCTTTATATGCTTTCCCATCTGTCACGGGCGGTCACCGGCGAGGTGCTACACGTGGACGCGGGCTATCATGTTGTGGGAATGAAGGCGGTCGACGCGCCTGACATATCCACCGTCTCCGATTAAGGGAACCGGCTGCGGGACCAGGCCGGTCGAAAGGCAAACGTGCTTCCGCTCCTTTACATCGTGCGCCATGGCGAAACCGACTGGAACGTGGAAGAGCGTCTCCAGGGGCAGGCGGAAACGGACATTAACGCGCGTGGCCGGGAACAGGCCGCTCGCAACGGCGTGCATCTGGCGCGGCTTATCGAGGAGCCGGGAATATTCGATTTCGTATCGAGTCCATCCCGTCGCACGCGCAACACGATGGAGCGCATTCGCAACCGGATGGGACTTGCACCCGATGCTTACCGAACCGATCCCCGCCTTAAGGAGGTCCATTTCGGCGATTGGCAAGGGTTCACCTACGCGGAATTGGAGGAGAGGGAACCGGGCGTTACATCAAAGCGCATGGTGGACAAGTGGCATTTCCTGCCTCCCGGACGCGAGGCAGAAAGCTACGAGGTGATGGCGCGCCGCGTTCGTTCCTGGCTTGGTGAACTGAAGCGGCCTACGATCTGCGTGACCCATGGTGGCGTCGTGCGTGCCATCTTCCATCTGGTTGGAGGGGTGCCGGTCCAACAGGCCTCCGACCTGGAGGTGCCGCAAGACAGGATCTTGCGCGTGGAAGAAGGAAGGCTTGAATGGCTTTAGCGTCCTTCTCTCATTCGGGAAGGAACATGTCGGTTATCTGCCTTTCTCCATTCTCGCTGATCCTGTAGGCGATAACGACTTCCACGCCATCGGAGATGGCCGACATGTCAATCTCCGCAGGCAACTTGTAAGTCGAGCCGTCCTCAAGGGTGATAGTCATGGCTTGCGGATCGACAGTCGTGATGGTGCCCTCCGCATCGTTTGCCAAAGCTGGGCTCGCAAGCAGAGCAAGGCAGATTGCCGTTATTGCTGATCGCATGAGAAACCTCTCGTCTGATAGTTGGTGCTTTTACACGCGAACGTCCCTATCCGCACTACAAAACCGAATTGTGTCGAAACTGGAACGACAACGCGGTTTGACCGCGTCAGCAAAGAGAAATAGAAGCCTTTCCGCTGCTGTTGTGAAGGAAGAAGTCGAATGTCGCACAACACTTTCGGCCATTTGTTCCGGGTGACCACCTGGGGCGAGAGCCATGGACCGGCCATCGGTTGTGTGGTCGACGGCTGTCCTCCGGGAATCCGCTTCCGCCTGGCCGACATCCAGGCCGAACTCGACCGCCGCAGGCCCGGGCAGTCACGCTTCGTTACACAACGCCGCGAGCCTGATCAGGTAAGGATTTTGTCCGGTGTATTGCCGGAGGATGATGGTGAGACCGTGGTGTCGACGGGTACGCCCATCTCCGTGATGATCGAGAATGTCGATCAGCGCTCGAAGGATTATAGTGAGATCGCGGAGCGGTACCGTCCAGGTCACGCAGATTACAGCTATGAAATGAAATACGGGTTGCGGGACTATCGCGGCGGCGGGCGATCGTCTGCCCGGGAGACAGCCACGCGCGTTGCTGCAGGCGCCATCGCCAGAAGGATCGTGCCAGGCATGGTGGTACGCGGTGCTCTGGTTGCTATTGGCGAGAAAGAGATCGACCGCGGAAATTGGGACTGGGATTTCATCGACCATCCGGAGAATCCGTTCTTCACGCCCGATCCAAAATCTATATCGGTCTTCACGGAATATCTGGACGAGATCCGTAAGTCAGGCTCCTCGGTCGGTGCCGTTATCGAGGTGGTGGCAGAGGGGGTTCCGCCGGGCCTCGGAGCCCCCCTTTACAGCAAACTCGATCAGGATATCTGCGCGAACCTTATGTCCATCAATGCCGTAAAGGGAGTGGAGATCGGGAACGGCTTTGCAGCCGCGCGCATACGCGGCGAAGAAAATGCGGATGAAATGCGCACCGGTGTGGACGGGCAGCCGGTATTTCTATCGAACAATGCCGGCGGCATCCTGGGCGGCATCTCTACCGGGCAACCGATCGTGGCGCGTTTTGCAGTCAAGCCGACCTCTTCCATCCTGACACCGCGAAAATCGGTAGATCGGAGCGGCGCTGAGGTAGAGGTGGTAACGAAGGGAAGACACGATCCATGCGTAGGAATCAGGGCTGTCCCGATCGGTGAAGCCATGCTTGCCTGTGCCATTGCCGACCATTATTTGCGCCATCGAGGACAGACGGGAAAGGGATAGCGTGGCAAAAGGCATCCGTTGAAAGCCGCTTTTTTGGGGGCGATCAACGGCTGGCCGACAATCACTCCGCCTCTTCCCCCCAACCGGGAGTTCACCGAAATATCATGTCATACGACCAGAAGCGAGTTGTGGAGGCCGTGCGGGCCTTTGAACGCGGCGAGATTGTCGTCGTCACGGACGACGATGGCCGCGAGAATGAGGGCGACCTGATTGTCGCTGCTATCCATTGCACGCCGGAAAAGATGGCCTTCATTGTGCGCCATACGTCCGGCATCGTCTGCACCCCGATGCTTCGCGAGGATGCTCGCCGGCTCAATCTCACGCCAATGGTGGCCGAGAACGACGCGCCTCATCAGACTGCATTCACCGTAAGCATCGATTTCCGGCACGGAACGACCACGGGCATCTCTGCCGAAGACAGGACGCTGACGGTTCGGAATCTGGCGAACCCGAATGTGGGCCCTGCGGATTTTGTCCGGCCCGGCCACATCTTCCCGCTTGTTGCGCGCGAAGGCGGCGTTCTCATGCGCTCCGGTCACACTGAGGCTGCCGTCGATCTATGCCGTCTTGCGGGTCTTCCGACCGTTGGCGTCATCTGTGAGTTGGTGAATGATGACGGCACCGTTATGCGCGGGCCGCAGGTGGCTGCCTTCGCCGAGAAACATGCTCTGAAGCAAGTCTCCGTGGCCGATCTCATAGCCTACCGGCAGCGGCAGGAAACGCTTGTCGAAAGAGTTGCTGCCTTTCCTATCCAGACTTTTTCGGGAAGCGCGACAGCCTACACCTATACGCTTCCGTGGGAGGCAATGCAGCACCTAGCCATTGTCTTCGGCGATATCCGCGATGGTGTAGAGATTCCCGTGCGACTCCATACGGAAGATGTCGTTACCGATGTTTTCGGCACGGAGCAGAGGTTGCGCGACGTCATGAATTCGATGGCCGAGATGGGGCGGGGCGTGCTTGTCTATCTGCGCGAGGGCTCCGTTGGCGTCGCGCATCATCCACGCCGGCGCCGCAGTAGCGAGGAAGCCGAGAGCCATACGGAGGCTTTGACGCGGGAAACCGAGTGGCGCGAGGTGGGGCTGGGAGCGCAGATCCTGAAGGATCTGGGCATCACTTCCATCCGACTCCTGGCCTCCCGCGAGCGCCACTACATCGGCCTGAAAGGCTTTGGTATCGAGATCGCTGATACCATTATCATCGATCGCGATTAGTTCGTGATTGCAGGCGCGCGGGAATCCGCGCGCCAATCGCCTGCGCGCTCTTGTCAAGCGTACCAGGCTCCCATCACAACTTCCGTCTCGCTACCGGACTCGGCGACCTGTTGAGCGAATGCCTCAACGTCGCTGTCATTGTAGTGATAGGGATAGACGTAGACCGGCGCGAATTCGGCGACGGCGGAACTCGCCTGGTTCACATCCATCGTGTAGGGCAGGTTCATCGGCACGAAAGCGATGTAGATATCGGTGAGCGCGCGCATCTCGGGAATGTCTTCCGTATCCCCAGCGATATAGATACGCCGTCCATCTATTGTCAGCACATAGCCGTTGTCACGGCCCTGGGGATGATATTGCAGCCGCTCTTCGGTGGTGTTGTAGGCGGGAATGGCCTCGATCTCGATATCGCCCACCGAAGTCGTCTCGCCATTGCCGATGGCCGTCGCTTTTTCCTTTAGATCCTGAGGAAGCATTTCGTATACGGCCGGGTTCGTGATCAGTTGCGTCGACTCGCCCGTGATGGCCGACAGTGTCTCCGGATCGTAATGGTCCCCATGTTCGTGGGTGATCAAGATCACGTCCGGAGCAGGGTGTGCCTCATAGGCTGCCGCCCCGCCCACGGGGTCGTTGTAGATCACCATGCCCGGCACCATCATCACGAATGATGCGTGCGAGACGGGGAAAATGGAGATCTGTCCGCTCTCGGTGTCGTAGGTGTCGCCGCCTTCCTGCGCGCACGCGGCGAAGGGGACGATGGTTGGAACGCCGAGGGCAGCCAGCCCGGCGGCCGTCATCTTCAATGTGCTGCGTCGTGTAACGTGCATTCTATCCTCCCGGTATTATGGTGCAGAAATGTGATCCTTCCTGCAAAAGTGGCAGGCTTCAAGCCGCTCTCAATGACATTTTTGCGAGCAACGGTCAGGGATTGCGTCTGCGCGCCGCTCGTCTTCCTGCATGAACTGGAGTATCGTCCGAGAAGGGGAAGCAAAGGGGGATAGATTCGATGTGGGATTTCGAGATTGGACGGACACTTGCCATCATGGCGCGGACATGGCCGTTTATCGTCACGCGGATGGTGGTCTATTTCGGGATAACACTCGCTTACATTCTGGCGACCGGTGTAGGCGCGGGGATCGGCTTCGGCGTCGGCCACATAACCGATGATGCGACCGGATTTGCCTTCTGGGGCGGCGCTGTCGGTTTCGGCATCGTCTCGGCGGCAGTCTACTGGCTGCGGGAATACATTCTCTACATCGTCAAGGCAGGGCATATTGCCGTCATGGTGCGCCTGATTGATGGCCAAGACGTGCCGGAAGGGCAGGGTCAAGTCGCCTATGCAAGAGAGATCGTGACATCCCGCTTTGCGGAGGCGAGTGTCCTGTTCGTAGTCGATCAGCTTATCAAGGGCGTTATTCGCGTCCTGACGGGCCTTGTCGGCGGTACGGCGGCGCTGCTGCCCGTCCCGGCGCTTCAAACGCTGGCCCGCTTTGTCAATACGGTGATCCGGATCTCGCTCACCTATGTTGACGAGATCATCCTTGGCTACAACATCCGTACACAGAGCGCGACGCCTTTCGACAGCGCGCGGCAGGGGCTGGTGCTTTATGCCCAAAACGGAGGACAGATGGTGAAGAACGCCATCTGGCTTGCCATTTTCATGTGGGGGCTCGCCTTCCTCATCTTCCTCATCATGCTGGCTCCGGCAGCGGCCATCCTTTACCTCATGCCCGGCCAGCTTGCAGGCTGGAGCTTCGTGCTTGCCATCGTCTTCGCCTGGGCCGTGAAGGCTGCGCTGCTTGAGCCCTTCGCCATAGCGGCGCTGATGACGGTCTATTTCCGCACGATCGAAGGACAGACGCCAAATCCCGAGTGGGATGCACGGCTGGCGAATGCCTCCAAACATTTCCGGGAGCTGAAGGACCGGGCGGTCAGCACATTCGGCGGGGAGACAACGGCGGCCCCGCAGCCAAGCTAGCGCTGTAGAACGCGATTTCGCGGGTGGTAAAGAGCGGCATCAAGGCATATACGAGGCGCATGACCACGCGCCTTTATGCACATTCCGCCTGCTTGGAGCACCTGACGCCGCCCGGCCACCCGGAGCGACCCGACCGGCTAAGGGCGATAGAGAAGGTGCTCGCGCATGACGCCTTTGCGGAGCTGGAACGCGTAGAGGCACCACTAGCGGACGAAAGCGCCATTCTGCTTGCCCACACCGAACGCCACCTCCTCCGCGTGAAGGCAGCAATTCCAACCGACGGGCTGGCGCGTCTCGATGCCGATACCACCGTAAGCCCCGGTAGCTGGGAAGCCGCGTTGCGGGCTGTTGGCGCAGCGCTGGCGGCCGTGGACGATGTTTTTACCGGCCGCGCCAGGAATGCCTTCGTCGCCACGCGCCCTCCCGGCCATCACGCGGAGAAGGAGCGGGCGATGGGCTTTTGCCTCTTCAACAATGCTGCCATTGCCGCGCGCCACGCGCAGCGTACGCACGGCGCCGAGCGCGTTGCAATCATCGACTGGGATGTGCATCACGGGAACGGAACGCAGGATATTTTCTGGGACGATCCCGACGTGCTTTATTGCTCTACTCACCAAATGCCGCTTTATCCCGGCTCCGGAGCGGCAAACGAAACCGGGGCTGGTAATATCGTCAATGTGCCGCTTCCGCCCGGTGCGAACGGAGACGATTTCCGGGAGGCGCTGGAAGAGAGTGTCCTACCGCGCGTAGAAGCTTTCGGGCCCGATTTCATCATCATTTCGGCTGGTTTTGACGCGCATCATCGGGACCCGCTGGCCGAACTCTCCTTTTCAGAACAGGATTTTGCCTGGGCGACGGACAAGCTTAGGGAATGCGCCGGATCGCGGGCGGAGAATCGTCTTGTCAGCCTTCTTGAAGGCGGTTACGACCTCGAAGGACTGGCGCTTTCCGTGGCTGCCCATGTCGGTCGCTTGATGAAGGGGTAACGCATGAATTCCGACAGCCAGACGGCTGAAACCAACGGTGACATCAAGTCCATGACTTTCGAGCAGGCGCTTGAGGCGCTCGAGGCGATCGTCAACGATCTGGAACGGGGCGATGTGCCGCTGGAAGAATCGATCCGCATCTATGAGCGGGGAGAGGCGCTGAAGGATCATTGCGATCAGCTTCTGAAGGCGGCGGAGGATAAGGTAGAGAAGATTCGCCTTTCACGCGAGGGCCGCCCAACCGGCACTGAACCGCTCGACCCCGAATAGTTCCTACAAAGCAGGCTTACGCGTGAAATCGCCTCCTGAAACGCCGCTTCTCGACCGCGTTCGCGTCCCCTCAGACCTGAAACAGATACCCGAGGAGGACTTGCCTCGTCTCGCGGCGGAGCTGCGCGCCGAGCTTATCGATGTCGTGTCGCAGACCGGTGGGCATCTGGGCGCCGGTCTCGGCGTCGTGGAACTGACGGTCGCGCTCCATCATGTCTTTGACACGCCACATGACCGCCTGATCTGGGACGTCGGTCATCAGACCTACCCGCACAAGATCCTGACCGGGCGGCGCGATCGCATCCGCACACTGCGCCAGGAAGGCGGTCTGTCAGGCTTCACCAAGCGAGCCGAAAGTGAATATGATCCTTTCGGTGCCGGCCATTCCTCCACCTCTGTTTCGGCAGGGCTCGGTATGGCCGTGGCGCGGGACCTTTCCGGACAGCAGCGGCACGTTATCGCCGTTATCGGAGACGGCGCTATGTCGGCAGGTATGGTCTACGAAGCCATGAACAATGCCGGCGCGCTCAACGCAAGGCTGATTGTCATCCTGAATGACAATGACATGTCCATCGCTCCGCCAACGGGAGCAATGAGCGCTTATCTGGCGCGCCTCGCTTCGGGTCCGGCCTATCAGAATATTCGTGATGCCGGCAAGAAACTAACAGCGCAACTGGGCGGGAAGCTCGACCGAGCCATCACACGCGCCGTGGAACACGCGCGAGGCTATGTTACGGGCGGTACCCTGTTCGAGGAACTGGGCTTCTTCCATATCGGACCCATTGACGGGCACAATCTGGAACATCTCGTTCCTGTCCTGAAGAATGTGCGCGACCATGGCGAGGGGCCGGTTCTCATCCATGTCGTCACGAAGAAGGGCAAGGGCTATGCCCCGGCGGAGGCTGCCGAGGATAAATATCACGGTGTGGCGAAGTTCGACGTTATCACCGGGGCGCAGACCAAGGCGCCGACCGGCCCACCAAGCTATACGAAGGTCTTTGCGCAGGCGCTGGTGGAGGAGGCGCGCCGGGATGACAGGATCGTCGCCGTCACAGCCGCGATGCCATCAGGAACGGGCCTCGACATCTTCGGCAAGGAGTTTCCGGAGCGCACTTTCGATGTCGGCATTGCCGAGCAGCATGCCGCGACATTCGCCGCCGGGATGGCTGCCGAAGGCTATCGGCCCTTCGTGGCCATCTATTCGACCTTTCTGCAGCGTGCATACGACCAGGTAGTGCACGACATAGCCATCCAGAATTTGCCTGTCCGCTTCGCGGTCGACCGCGCAGGTTTTGTCGGCGCGGATGGTGCCACCCATTGCGGGGCCTTCGACGTCGCTTATCTCGCAATGCTTCCCAACATGGTGGTGATGGCGCCTGCCGATGAGGCGGAGCTGAAGCACATGGTGCGCACGGCAGCAGCCTATGATGATGGTCCCGTCGCCTTCCGCTATCCGCGAGGGGAGGGGGTGGGCACTGCCATGGCGGACCGAGGCGAAGTGCTTGAGATCGGCAATGGGCGCGTGCTGCGCGAGGGCAGCAGGATTGCACTGCTTTCCCTCGGAACGCGTCTTCAAGAGTGCCTGCGGGCCGCCGATGAGCTGGAGGCCGCTGGACTATCCACTACCGTCGCCGATGCTCGCTTTGCCAAACCGCTAGACGCCGATCTCCTTCGGCGCCTTGCCAATGAGCATGAAGTGGTGATCACAGTTGAGGAAGGCTCGATCGGCGGCTTCGGCGCCCATGTACTGCATTTTCTCGCGCATGAAGGATTGCTTGAAAAAGGACTAAAGGTGCGCCCGCTGGTAATGCCGGACTTCTTCATGGATCAGGCCGGGCCAGACCGCATGTATGCCGAGGCTGGCCTGGATGCGGCGGCAATCGTCCGTGCCGTCTTCGCGGCACTCGGAATGCAGGTGCAGGCAGCCCGTGCATGAAGAAGCAAGGTGGCGACGCTGCCCTTGCCATTCTCACTGCCATGGTTCACTTCATTCCCATGAACGTACCGCCACGCCTTCGGCTCGATCAGCTTCTGGTTGAGCGCGGCTACTTCGGCAGTCGCGCCCGCGCCCGTGACGCCGTGTTGCGCGGCACCGTGCGGATAGCCGGCGCGGTGATGGAAAAGCCCGGCCAGCCGGTTACGGCCGACGCAGATATCACGGTCGACGATCCGGCGCGTGGCTACGTCTCCCGCGCTGCCTTGAAGCTTGTTCATGGCCTCGATCATTTCGGCATGCTGGTCGAAGGCGCTTATGCGCTTGACATTGGCGCTTCCACGGGCGGCTTCACGCAGGTCTTGCTGGAGCGGGGGGCGGCGCATGTCGTCGCTGTCGATGTGGGCTCCGGACAAATGGACCCGCGCCTTAAGGAGGATCCGCGCGTAACCTGTCTGGAGGGCCTGAATGCGCGCCATATCACCATTGAAGCCATAGGCGCGCGCGCGCCTGATCTTCTTGTTTCGGATGTGAGTTTCATCTCCCTGAGGCTCGCCCTTCCGCCGGCACTGGAAGTAGCGCAAAGCGGCGCGCACGGTCTTTTCCTCGTGAAGCCGCAATTCGAGGCAGGCCGGGAGGCGGTTGGCAAGGGCGGTTTGCTGCGTGATCCTGAAATGGGAGAGGAAATCGCACATGAGGTCGCCAGTTGGCTGGAGACGAACCAGGGCTGGCGGACGATCGGCCTGACGGCTTCTCCCATAGAAGGCGGCGACGGGAACCGCGAATTCCTGCTGGCAGGGTGCAAGGCGTGAGCAAGCTTCTGTCCATCGCGGAACTGGGTGCGCAAGGCGACGGGATCGCCCGCACGCCGGCCGGCCCGATTTATGTTCCCTTTGCTCTGCCGGGAGATGTGGTGACTGCCCGGGTGGAGAAGGGTAGGGGCAGCCTTCTGACGGTCGAGAAGCCTTCACCCCTTCGGGTGGAACCGGTGAGCCCGCATTTCGGGGTATGCGGAGGATGTGCGGTTCAGCATCTCGCACTGCCTGCCTATCATGAATGGAAGCGGGAGAAGGTGGTGCGCGCTCTTTTAAGCCATGGGATCGAGGCGGAGGTGGAACCCCTCATACCTTGTCCGCCCGCCTCTCGCCGGCGCGTCACCTTTACGGCGAGGGCGGAACGCGGAAGCCTTCTCTTCGGGTTCAATGCCGCACGGTCGCACCGGATTGTCCAGATCGAGCAATGCCCTGTCGCGCGGCCGGAGATCGTTGCCGCACTTCCCGCTCTGCGGTCGCTTGCCGCTGCGCTTGCAAGTGGCCGCGGAGCGATCCGGCTGACTGTCACCATCACGCGAACAGGACTGGACATCTCCGCCGAGGCAGTAGGTGAACTTACGGAGAGGAGGCGCAGCCGCGCCGTCGAGATTTGCCTTGCAGAGGGCTTTGCGCGGCTTTCCGCAGATGGCGAGTTGGTGATCGAGCGGGAGAAGCCAGCGGTCCTGTTCGGGGACGTGGCTGTGGCGATTCCTCCCGGAGGCTTTCTTCAAGCGACGGAGGAAGCTGAAACAGCAATGGCAGAGCATGTCCTCAGCCATCTTCAAGGCTCAAGGCACGTTGCTGACCTTTTCGCCGGGAGCGGCACTTTTGCGCTGCGGCTTGCACGAACTGCGCGGGTACACGCGGTGGAAGGCGATGCGGCGTCTCTGGACGCGCTCGATTCTGCGGCGAAGCGGTCAGAACGACTGAAGCCGGTGAGCGTCGAAAGGCGCGATCTTTTCCGGCGGCCTCTTATACCGAAGGAACTGGAGCGTTTCGACGGCCTTGTCTTCGATCCTCCGCGGGCGGGTGCCGAGGCGCAAAGCCGGCAGATTGCCCGCTCAAGGATCCGGCGCCTTGCCGCGGTTTCCTGCAACCCGGGCACGCTGGCCCGTGATCTTGCCATGCTCGTCGCCGGTGGTTACCGGCTCGTTCGGGTGGTCCCCATTGACCAGTTCCTCTGGTCGCCGCATGTGGAGGTTGTGGCGTTATTGGAGCGGTAGGATAGGGGCTGCTAAAGTTTCCCTGCCAGGAGGCGCTGCACATAGTCCGGCACGATACGGGTGGCCGGACCGTGGAAAGCCTCATCGAAATTGTAGACGTTGTCCGATGGCTCCAGATTGAGTTCCACCGTCCGTCCGCCCGCACGGCCTGCCTCGTCCACGAATTGCGCTGCCGGATAGACGCTGCCGCTCGTGCCAATGGAAAGGAAGAGGTCGCAGGAAGATAGCGCCTCGTAAATACGTTCCATGTGGTAGGGCATCTCGCCGAACCAGACCACGTCCGGACGTAGACCGCCAGCCTGCCCACACGAGGGGCAGGCGATCTGCGTCGAAAGTTCCGTCCGCCATTCATGCCTGGCGCCGCATTGGGCGCACAGGGCCTTGGCAAGCTCCCCATGCATGTGGATCAGGTTATGCGAGCCGGCCTGCTCGTGCAGGTCATCAATATTCTGAGTGACCAGAAGCACGCTTCCAGGGTGTTCCCGTTCGAGCCGGGCCAGCGCGAAATGTGCCGCGTTTGGCGCCACGTTCCGCATCTGGCTGCGCCGGTCATTGTAGAATGCGTGAACCAGCTCCGGATTGGCAGCAAAACCCTCCGGCGTGGCGACCTGCCGATAGTCGTAGCGAGACCAGATGCCTTCCTTGTCGCGAAAAGTAGCGACGCCCGATTCGGCGGAAATGCCGGCACCGGTAAGAATGACAATGGAAGCGGGCATTACGTCTGCGTTCCACCCACTGTCATCTGGTCCATCCTGAGGTGAGGCTGGCCGACACCTACTGGGACCCATTGGCCCGCCTTGCCGCAATTACCAATACCGGTGTCGAGCTTCATGTCATTGCCGATCATTGTGACCCGATGCATGGCGTCCGGGCCGTTGCCGATCAGCATCGCGCCCTTGATCGGGCGGGTCACCTTGCCATCCTCGATCATGTAGGCTTCGGTGCAGCCGAAGACGAACTTGCCGCTGGTGATATCCACCTGCCCGCCGCCGAAGGAAACCGCATAAACGCCTTTCTTCACCGAAGCGATGATCTCCTCCGGCGTCTTGTCGCCCGCTGTCATGTAGGTGTTGGTCATGCGCGGCATGGGCTGATGTGCGTAGGATTCGCGCCGCCCGTTGCCCGTCGGGCTCATGCCCATCAGTCGCGCATTCTGCCGGTCCTGCATGTAGCTCACCAGCTTGCCGTCTTCGATAAGAACGGTGCGGTTCGATGGAGTGCCTTCATCGTCTATGGTGAGTGATCCGCGGCGCTCCTTGATGGTGCCGTCATCGACAACCGTCACGCCCTTAGCGGCAACCTGCTGCCCGAGGAGACCGGCAAAAGCCGAAGTCTTCTTGCGGTTGAAGTCGCCTTCGAGCCCGTGGCCAACGGCCTCGTGCAGCATGACGCCGGGCCAACCGCTGGCCAGTACGACATCGAACGTGCCAGCCGGGGCGGGCGCGGCCTCCAGATTGACAAGCGCCTGTCGCAGCGCCTCGCCTGCGGCAAAGCGCCAGGAATCCTCGGCCAGGAACTCACCGAAGCTCTTGCGTCCGCCCATGCCGTAAGAGCCGGTCTCCTGCCGGTCACCGTCGCCTACCACGACAGAAATGTTCATGCGCACCAAAGGACGGATATCACGAGCCAACTGCCCATCCGCACGCAGGATTTCCACATGCTGCCAGGAGGCAGCCAACGATGCGGTCACCTGCCTTACGCGCGGATCCTGAACTCTGATCCAGCCGTCGATCTCCTGCAGCAGCTTTGCCTTCTCTTCAAACCCCGGGGCGGCGATAGGATTTCCCTCGCCGTAGAGCCGCTGATTCGTGCCCATGGGCGGGGCGTCGAGGCGGCCGGAATAGCCGTGCTTGACAGCCCCCACGGCATCGGCTGCTCGCAGCAGGGCAGCATGCGAAAGCTCGCTGGAATGAGCGTAGCCTGTAGCTTCTCCCGCTACGGCGCGCAGGCCAAATCCCTGGTCAGTATTGAAGCTTGCCGTTTTCAGGCGGCCATTATCGAAGACGAGCGCCTCTCCCTCGCGGTACTCAAGATAAAGTTCACCGTCATCCGTGCCGGAAATGGTGTCGGAGACCAGAGATTTGAGTTTATCCGGAGAGCAGTCGAAGGCGTCGATGAGCGATCTCTGCATGGGCAGTCACCTTTCTGTTTCTCCTCATGTAGAGATACGAGCGAGAATGATCCAGTGTGCGGTGCAGGTTTGGCACCGCACAACACGGCTTATGCACTGCAGCGGCAAATTGCGGCAAAGGGGGAGGAACGGGACGCCCGCTCAGGGAAGCGCGTCGAATCCCTCGCCGAACCCGCTGAGGTCGACCGGGATTCCGATTCCCTCTTCCGGGGTCTGGAAGACGATGAACGTCGCCGATTCACCGTTCCTCAGCGTTGCCAGAAGCTCGTCATTGATGATGACTTCAGCGTAGCATCCATCCTGGAAACAGCGGACGAAATAGGCGCGTCCAATGTCTTTCCCGTCCACATTGAGGCCAAGCCCGTTGGGCAGCAGGACCCCGAGCGGAGCAAGTACGCGCAGGATTTCGGCTTGATCATCCGCCGTACGGAGCACGACGACGGACAGCCCGACTTCGGGCCTGTCCTCTGCAAGAACGTTCTGCATCATCGCGCATTGCTCGCTGGAAGCGCCTGCAGGCGTATCGCAGACAATGGACCACGCGCCGTGGGTGGCGCGTACATTTCCATTGCCTGGCTGTTGCGAAGCAGCGGGCAGGATAGCGGCAAGGAACAGGACTAGTGCGGCCGCGAGTGTATTTATGGGCATGGATGTTTCTCCCAGCGATTCGCGGCAATTGTACCCGATGCCACTGAAGTCAGAAGGGGCAAGTGCCCGCAACGCCATGACGATGCCCGGCGACGCGACGGAAGCCCAGCCACCTTTCGGGCAACTTCTGCATAAATCCGCCAGAACTATGACGTAGGCTTGGCTTGTGGGAGCGCAATTATGCTGGCGCCAGCGCAAAAATGCCGCATCTGCTCATCCAGCCCTTCCTTGCGGTTCTCATGAGAGTATGATTTGAACGCGCCCGTATGGACCGGGAATCTCGGCAGAAGCTTTTCCGCCGCACAAGATTTTGCGATACGGGCGGCGGTAAGGCGCACGATTGGGAGATGACGAGGGTGATGAAGAGATTTGTTGCGAGCCTGGGGCTCTTCTCCGCAATGGCTGGGGCTACCGGCGCATATGCTGCACAGCCCGAACCTTGGCAAATACGATTCCAGCCCGCGGCCACCGGCATCATGGAAGAGGTCGCCTGGTTTGAGGAATATACGCTCTGGTTCCTCGGCGCGATCACGATTCTGGTGATGGTGCTGATCGCGTGGTGTATTATCCGTTACAGGGCCAGCGCCAATCCTGTTCCGTCGCGGACCAGCCATAACACCTTGATTGAGGTGATCTGGACCGTGGGGCCGGTGATCGTGCTTCTGTTTCTTGCCGTTCCTTCCTTCCAGCTTCTGACGTCACAGTTTACGCCTCCGGAAGAGCCGGCGATGACCATCAAGGCGACTGGCGTCCAGTGGTACTGGGACTATGAATATCAGGACGAGGAGAATCCGCTGACCTTTACCTCGCTCATGCTGCAGGAAGATGAGCGAGCGGCATCTGGCAAGGAGGACGTGGCGCAATATCCGCGGCTTCTGGCGGTCGATAACGAGGTCGTCGTGCCCGTTGCCACGACCGTGCGTGTTCTTGTGACCGCGAGCGATGTCATTCACGCCTTCGCTGTGCCCGCCTTCGGCATCAAGATCGACGCTGTGCCTGGCCGCCTCAACGAAACCTGGTTCAAGGCTGAGCGCGAAGGTCTCTATTACGGGCAGTGCTCCGAGCTTTGCGGTAAGGATCATGCCTTCATGCCGATTGCCATTCGCGTCGTCTCACAGGAGCAATTCCAGGAATGGTACGCTGCCGCGCAAGACGATCTGGGGGCGGCCAACAGCGCGCTGATGGCTGCTATCGAGAACAGTAATAATGGTAAGAAAGTTGCCTCCGCTAACTAAGCGGTCGGGCGGGGAAAATTAATTGGAGCGGTGAGACGAGATGGCAAGCGCTGCGGCACATAGCGATCATCATGAGCATAAGCCGAAAGGCTGGGTTCGTTGGGTCTACTCCACGAACCATAAGGATATCGGCACGCTCTATCTGATCTTTTCGATCATAGCGGGCATTATCGGGGGCTTCATGTCCGTGATGATGCGCTGGGAGCTTGCCGAGCCGGGCATCCAGATATTCCATGGGCTGGCTTCCATGGTCTATGGAGCAGAGGGTATTGCGGCCGTCGATGCGGGCAAGGAGCTCTATAACGTCTTCACCACTGCGCATGGCCTGATCATGATCTTCTTCATGGTCATGCCCGGACTCATTGGCGGCTTTGCCAACTGGATGCTGCCGATCATGATCGGTGCGCCGGACATGGCGTTCCCGCGCATGAACAACATCTCTTTCTGGCTCCTGCCGCCGGCTTTCCTATTGCTCCTGTTGTCGTTCTTCGTTCCCGGCGCGGCCGGCAGCTATGGCGGTGGCACGGGCTGGACGCTCTATCCGCCGCTTTCCACCACCGGGCAGCCGGGGCCTGCGGTCGACATGATGATCCTGTCGCTGCATATTGCGGGGGCCTCGTCCATCCTTGGCGCGATCAACTTCATTACCACCGTCTTCAACATGCGCGCGCCAGGAATGACCATGCACAAGATGCCATTGTTTGCATGGTCGATCCTGATCACTGCCTTCCTGCTGCTGATCTCGCTGCCGGTGCTGGCAGGCGGCATAACGATGCTGCTGACCGATCGCAACTTCGGCACGGCATTCTTCGCGCCAGATGGCGGTGGCGATCCGATCCTCTACCAGCACCTTTTCTGGTTCTTCGGGCACCCTGAAGTTTACATCATGATTCTGCCGGGCTTCGGGATCGTCAGCCACATCGTGTCCACCTTCTCGCGCAAGCCCATCTTCGGCTATCTCGGCATGGCCTATGCCATGGTCGCGATTGGCGTGATCGGCTTCATCGTGTGGGCTCACCACATGTACACGGTGGGGCTGTCGCTCGACACGCAGCGCTATTTCGTCTTCGCGACTCTCGTGATCGCAGTGCCAACGGGCATCAAGGTCTTCTCCTGGATCGCGACCATGTGGGGCGGGTCCATTTCGTTCCGCGTGCCGATGCTGTGGGCAATTGCCTTCATCTTCCTGTTCACAATCGGCGGCGTCACGGGCGTTCAGCTCGCTAATGCGGGCCTCGACCGCGCCATGCACGATACCTATTACGTCGTGGCCCATTTCCACTATGTTCTGTCGATGGGTGCCGTGTTCGCCATCTTCGCGGCCTGGTACTACTGGTTCCCGAAGATGACCGGGTACATGTACAATTCCTTCGTCGCCAAGCTGCATTTCTGGATCACCTTCATTGGCGTGAACCTTATTTTCTTCCCGCAGCACTTCCTGGGTCTTGCCGGAATGCCCCGCCGCTACATCGACTATCCGGATGCGTATGCAGGATGGAACCTGGTGTCGTCCTACGGCTCTTATCTTGCGGCCATCGGTGTGCTCGTCTTCCTGTATGGCGTGATCGAGGCCTATGCGAAGAAGCGGGTGGCGGGTGCGAATCCGTGGGGCGAGGGCGCAACGACGCTGGAGTGGCAGCTTCCGTCGCCGCCGCCCTTCCACCAGTGGGAAGAACTGCCGAGGATCAGGTAACTTGACCAAGCTTGCGGCCTGGAATGTTGCCGGGCCGCCGCTACCTTAGGAAGAAGCGACAAGACATGACACTGATTGAGCGTACAGATGTAAACGGCGATACCGGCCGCCTCTCCGAGGCTACCGCTGCCGACTATGTCGCGCTTCTGAAGCCGCGTGTCATGTCGCTTGTCATTTTTACTGCCTTTGTCGGCATCGTACTGGCGCCGGCGAACGCCAATCCCATGCTTGCTTTCATTTCCCTGCTGGCAATTGCCGTGGGGGCTGGAGCGTCCGGGTCGCTCAACATGTGGTACGACGCCGACATCGATATAAAGATGTCGCGCACGGCGGGGCGGCCTGTACCGGCCGGCCGCATCACGCCTGGCGAGGCGTTGGGCTTCGGCCTCGTTCTTGCCGGCTTTTCCGTTGCTACGCTGGGCCTGATGGCCAACTGGGTGGCTGCCTCGCTGCTCGCCTTCACCATTTTCTTCTACGCCGTCATCTATACGATGTGGCTGAAACGGCTGACGCCGCAGAACATCGTCATCGGCGGGGCGGCCGGCTCCCTTCCGCCGGTTGTCGGCTGGGCAGCCGTGACCGGTTCGGTGAGCCTGGAAAGCCTTGTGCTTTTCCTCATCATCTTCCTGTGGACGCCGCCGCATTTCTGGGCACTCGCGCTGTTCAAGACGAATGACTATGCCCAGGCCGGGGTGCCCATGATGCCGAATGTTCGCGGAGAGGCGCATACCCGCAAGCAGATCTTCGCCTACTCCGTTCTGCTGGCGGCCAGCGGCATACTGCCCACAGTGCTCGGTTTTGCGGGCCTTGCCTATGGTGTGGTGGCGGCTGGCCTTGGAGTGGGGTTTGTCTGGTACGCCTGGCGTGTTCTGACCATGCGCGATGACGACCGCGCAAAGGCGCCGGCGAAAGCATTGTTCGGCTACTCTCTTGTCTATCTGTTCGCCATTTTCGCCGCGCTTCTCGTGGAGGAAATGCTAGCCCGCTTCGGAGCCTGGTAATGCCGGAGCAAGAGCGGATCAAACCAACGGAGAAACAGCTCAAGGCGCGGCGCAACCGCTCCATCGCCATCGCGCTTGCACTGGCTGCCTTCGTCATCATCGTCTATCTAGGCAGCCTGATGAAGCTCGGGCCTGCCGTGTTCGATAGGGCAATGTGAGGCAATGAGGACGACCATGGAAAACAGCAATCGCCGCAATCTTGGCGTAGCCGTCATTTGTGCCGGCGTGTTCGCGGGCATGGTGGGCCTCTCCTTCGCCGCAGTGCCGCTTTACAGGCTTTTCTGCCAAGTTACAGGCTTCGGGGGCACGACCCAGCGCGTTACGCAGTATTCAGACACGATTCTCGATCAGACGATTACCGTCCGCTTCGATGCCAATACTAACGGCCTTCCGTGGAATTTCCGTCCCAAGCAGAGGGAAGTGACAATCAGAATTGGCGAGACTACGGAGGTCGCCTATCTAGCCGAGAACATCGGCCCAACGGCAACCTCCGGGACGGCAACGTTCAACGTCACCCCGCCCTTGGCAGGTGGATATTTCAATAAGGTCGAATGCTTCTGCTTTACTGAGCAGGAGCTTCAACCGGGCCAGACTTACGAGATGCCGGTGCAGTTCTTCATCGACCCTGAGATCGTCAATGTACGGGAACTCAGCAAGAGCAACACCATAACCCTTTCCTACACCTTCTATCCGCTGCAGCAGGAGACGGCAGAGACGCCGGCCGCCGGTGCAGCCAAGAGACCAGAGCTCGGGGGATAATCATGGCAGAAGCCCACGCGAAGAATCACGACTACCACATCATCGATCCAAGCCCGTGGCCCTTCATCGGCTCTATAGGTGCGCTGGTGATGGCCCTTGGCGGTATCGCCTGGATGCGGTCGTCCATGGGCGCCACCTTCCCGCTACTCGGCGTGGATCTGGCAAAGGCCAATTACTGGCTGTTCTTCATTGGTGTGCTTATCGTTCTTTATACGATGTTCTCCTGGTGGAGCGACACGGTAAAGGAGGCGCATGAAGGGCATCATACCCGCGTGGTATCGCTGCATCTGCGCTACGGCATGATCATGTTCATCGCCTCGGAGCTGATGTTCTTCGTAGCATGGTTCTGGGCTTTCTTCGATGCGAGCCTTTTCCCCGGCGACGCAGCGCAGGTCAGCAGATCCGAATTCACGGGCGGGGAGTGGCCGCCGCAGGGCATCGAGGTGCTCGATCCCTTCCACCTGCCGCTGTACAACACCATTATCCTGCTGCTTTCGGGCACAACAGTCACATGGGCGCACCATGCGGTGCTTGAGAACGACCGCAGGGGACTTGTGTGGGGACTTGCGCTGACCGTAGCGCTCGGCATTCTGTTCAGCTTCGTGCAGATCTATGAATACATGCACGCGCCTTTCTCCTTCAGCAATTCGATCTACGGCGCGACCTTCTACATGACGACTGGCTTCCACGGGTTCCACGTCTTTATCGGTACGGTCTTCCTCGCGGTGTGCCTATTCAGGGCGATTGCAGGACATTTCACGCCCCAGCAGCATTTCGGCCTGGAAGCTGCAGCCTGGTACTGGCACTTTGTGGACGTTGTCTGGCTGTTCCTTTTCGCCTTCATGTACGTCTGGGCTTCGGTGGGCGCGGACATCGCTCCCCACTAAGCGGTAAGGCGACGTCACAGCAATAGTCCCGTATATGGCCGCCACCGGACAAGTTGGCGGCCATATCGCGAATGGAGCTTGCTCAGTACGACGCCAGTTTGCGGTGATGAATGACTGAAGACAGTTCTGCAGGAATGGATGACGCCGGGATAGTGCGGGCTGGCCTGTTGGGGCGCTGCCCACATTGCGGCGCTGGAAAGCTGTTTTGCGGCTTCCTTTCCCTTGCCGAGCGCTGTGAAGAATGCCGGCTCGACTTCAGTTTTGCCGATGCGGGAGACGGCCCCGCCGTTTTTGTCATTCTGCTCATCGGCTTCGTGATCGTCGGACTGGCGCTCTGGCTCGAAGTATCCACCGGCGCCCCTTTGTGGCTCCACCTGGTCCTTTGGATTCCGCTCGCGCTGATCCTTTGCCTGACTGCTCTTAGGACGCTGAAGGGTCTTCTGATTGCGCTGCAGTTCCGAAATAATGCGGCGGAGGGGCGGCTCGGCGAGAAGGGACGATGACAGTCAGCCGATCAAATGGCGGTCGACGAACGTGGCTGCTTCTGGCGTTCAGCATTCCGGCGCTCGCACTGCTCCTGGCGCTGGGTACGTGGCAGGTGCAGCGCCTGCACTGGAAAGAGGCGTTGCTGGCGCGGATGGATGAACGGATTGCGAGCGAGCCGGTATCTCTTGAGGAGATCGCAGCTCTTGCCGCGCAAGGACAGGATGTCGATTACCGGCCGACCAAGCTGGAAGGCACGTTTCTGCATAACTCTGAGCGCCATTATTTCGCCACCTGGCAGGGTCAATCCGGCTTTTTCGTCCATACTCCGCTCAGGCTTCCTGACGACCACGTTATTTTCGTGAACCGGGGCTTCGTTCCCTATGATCGCAAGGACCCGGCGACGCGGGCGGAAGGGCAGGTTGCTGGCGTTGTCCAGATTTCGGGACTTGCACGCGTCGCACCGGAGGAAAAGCCCTCCTTTATCGTGCCGGACAACGATCCGTCGAAGAACATCTTTTACTGGAAGGACCTTCCGGCCATGGCTCGTTCTGCCGGGCTTGCCGGGGCGGACGTTCTTCCCTTTTATGTGGATGCGGATGATGCTGAGAACCCCGGCGGTTTGCCAGTGGGCGGCGTCACGCTCTTAAACCTGCCCAACAATCACCTGCAATATGCGATCACATGGTACGGGCTGGCATTTGCGCTTGTCTGTGTGCTAGCGGTCTGGTTCTGGCGCGGCGGGACGGACCGGGACAGACAGGCTTGACAGCAGCGGCAAACCTGACCCACCTACCGGCGGTATTGGAGCTTAGCGGACGATGTCGGAAATTCAGAAAAAGCAGAAGCTGACGGTGCGGCTTTGCGGCCCACGCGGCTTTTGCGCCGGTGTCGACCGGGCGATCCAGATTGTCGTGCTCGCGCTCAAGAAATATGGTGCGCCGGTTTATGTGCGCCATGAAATCGTCCACAACCGTTACGTTGTGGAAGGACTGCAGGAGCGCGGCGCGGTCTTTGTGGAAGAACTGGACGAGATTCCGGCAGAGCACGCTGACCGCCCCGTCGTCTTTTCTGCGCACGGGGTTCCAAAGGCCGTGCCGGCGGACGCCAAAGCGCGCAATCTGTTCTATCTGGATGCGACCTGCCCGCTGGTTTCCAAGGTGCACAAGCAGGCCATGCGCCACCAACGCCTGGGGCGTCATGTACTGCTCATCGGCCATGCCGGGCATCCGGAGGTGATTGGCACTATGGGGCAGTTGCCGGAAGGCGCGGTTACGCTCATAGAGACGGTGGGGGATGCAACCCGCTTTACGCCTCCGGTAGGGCAGGAGTTGGGTTTCGTCACGCAGACGACACTTTCCGTCGAGGACACGGCGCAGATCATCGAGGCACTTCAAAAGCGTTTCCCCGAGCTTCAGGCACCGTCGGCCGAATCGATCTGCTACGCAACGACCAACCGGCAGGATGCGGTCAAGAAGGCTGCTCCCGGTGCAGACCTTTTTCTGGTCGTGGGTGCTCCCAATTCGTCCAACTCCCGTCGCCTCGTCGAGGTGGCAGAAAGGGCCGGAGCGGCACGCGCGCTGCTTGTACAAAGGGCGTCGGAAATCCCGTGGGAAGAACTCGGTGCGATCTCGGTGCTGGGTCTTTCGGCAGGCGCTTCTGCACCCGAGATCATCGTCGAGGAGATTATCGACGCTTTCGCGGAACGCTATGATGTAACGGTAGATTTGGCCGTGACTGCGGTGGAAAGGGAGACCTTTCCGGTCATGCGGGAGCTTCGCGACGTGGAACTTACCAAGACGGACATGGCCTTCGTGAATGGCTTGGGCTGAGGCCGTGCCCGTCATGATCATCCGACGGAAATTTCCTCGATTCCGGATCTAATTGTGGCCGTTTATACCGACATCTGCGAAGAAGATCTGGGCGTTTTTCTCGCCTCCTATTCCCTTGGTGAGCTGTTGTCCTTCAAGGGCATTGCGGAGGGAACGGAGAACTCGAATTTTCTGCTTCACACCAGCACCGGCGCATACATCCTCACCCTTTACGAACGCAGGGTGGATAAAGCCGATCTGCCTTTCTTTCTTGGCCTTATGGAGCATCTTGCGCGTAAGGGGATCAATTGTCCGCTGCCGGTTCACCGCCGGGATGGTGACGTGATCGGCGTTCTTGCGGGACGGCCCGCGGCGATCATCACTTTTCTTGAAGGCGTGTGGGTGCGCCGTTCGACTCCGGAGCACTGCCGGGCCGTTGGTAGGGCGCTTGCAGAGATGCATGAAGCGGCCGCGGACTTTCCGATGCGGCGCGAGAACTCACTCTCGCCCTCCGCTTGGGGGCGGCTGTGGGAAGAAGCAAAGCCCGGCGCCGACGAGGTGGAGCCTGGTCTTGTTGGTGAGGTCGAGGCCAATCTTGAGGAGATTTTACGACGATGGCCCAGCGGCCTGCTTGCAGGCGTCATCCATGCTGATCTTTTCCCGGACAATGTTTTCTTCCTGGGGAAGGAGCTCTCCGGTCTCATCGACTTCTATTTCGCCTGCAATGATCTTTTGGCTTATGATCTGGCTATCTGCCTCAATGCATGGTGCTTCGAAAAGGACATCTCGTTCAATCTGACGAAGGGCGCGGCACTTCTTGGCGGTTACCAGAGCGTACGACCGCTCACGCCAGAGGAAATTGAAGCGCTGCCGCTTCTCGCTCGCGGGGCGGCGCTGCGCTTCATGCTGACGCGGCTGTATGACTGGCTGACCATTCCCGATGGCCCGATGGTGCAGAAGCGCGACCCGATGGAGTATGTGCGTCGCATGCGCTTTCACCGTCAGATCGCATCTGCCTCCGAGTATGGAATCGGAATTTCATGAAGCGGGTCGACATCTTTACCGATGGCGCCTGCTCCGGCAATCCCGGCCCCGGCGGCTGGGGCGCGATTCTGCGCTACAACGGTGTGGAAAAGGAGCTTTCAGGTGGAGAACTCCTGACCACCAACAACCGCATGGAACTGACCGCAGCCCTACAAGCGCTGACTGCGCTGAAGGAGCCGTGCGAAGTACATCTGCACACCGATAGCAGTTACCTGCGTGACGGCATTTCAAGCTGGATCGAGAAATGGAAGCGCAACGGCTGGCGGACGGCGGACGGAAAACCTGTGAGAAATGCTGAGCTTTGGCAGGCGCTCGACGAAGCGCGCCGTCGGCATCAGGTGCACTGGCACTGGGTGCGCGGCCATGCGGGCCACGTGGAGAACGAACGTGCCGACGCGCTGGCGCGCGCCGGCATGGCGCCATTCAAGAAATAGGTCAGAGCTGCTCCAGGATCCGCGCTGCCCCGCTGCTAACCACCTTGCCGGGCGCCTCCTCGACGTTCAGTTCCTTCACGATGCCGTCCTCTACGATCATCGAGAAGCGCTTGCATCGTGTGCCGAGGCCGCCGGCGGTGAGATCAAGGTTCAATCCCAACGCGCGGGTAAAGGTGCCGTTGCCATCCGCAAGAAATACCAGCTTGTCCTCCGCCCCGGTAAAGCGTGCCCAAGCGCCCATGACGTGCTGATCGTTGACCGCAAGGACGGCGATGGCATCCACGCCGCGCGCGCGGATCGCATCATGGTTCTCAACAAAGCCTGGCACGTGACTGTTGCTGCATGTGGGCGTGAAAGCTCCCGGAACGCCGAACAGGACGATCTTGCGCCCGCTGAAGAAGTCGGCCGTGCTGAGTTCTTCAGCTCCGTCAGGCGTTGCCTTCCTGATCGTCTCGTCAGGCACCTTTTGGCCAACGGAAATGGTCATGCAGCAGTCTCCTCAAGTGGGTTGGATAAAATTGCACGAGCGCAGCCTAATAGGCGCATGCAGGTGCTAGGGTCGCCGCTCCTGGGATGATCGTCAAGTGCGTTCGATTGTCTATCAGGGGGAGAGGTGAATTCTACCCGCCACCGCTTCGTCTCCCGCCACGAGCGTGTAATCCAATTTAGTTGTAATCTCGGCGGCTTCCCTGGCGTGAAGAATATCTGCCGAGAAAGTCGCACGATCTCCCCGGCGGCCCTGAAGCTTGGTGAAGGAAAGCTGCAAAGCGTCCGGCGGAGCGACGAAGAGAACCGGTTCTGCCGAACCCTCGGGGAGTTCCACCTCGAACAGGACCTGCACGCCCTGCCTTCGGGCTGAAAGGAGCTGAAAACCTCTGCGAGCATCCGCCGGAAGGCCGGCAAAGGCTGCATTCACGATAGCGGCATGCTCCGGCTCAAAGGTGTAGGCGCCTGCATCGAAAGAGAAGGGCATTTCCACCGGTATGCAGATCATTTCGCAGATGCCCAGAAAAATGCTCCCTTCCAGCACGCCTGCAGCTTCAGGCTCAGATAGGGTGAAGATAACGGGCAGGGTGACCGGATGCGGATAGCCAGCCCATTCTGCATAGGGATCGCTGATGCGTTGCGGGGCGGGAAAAAAGATCTCCGCATCAACAGCGAGTTGGGAGGGCTTTAGTTCGATCTGCGGCGGAATCCCAGCCTCGCCGGGGTTGCGCCAGTAGGTTTTCCATCCCGGATTCAGCTTGATTTCGACGGCACCGCGAAGCCTGCCCGCTTCATCGGAAAGGCCGGAGGTGACAAGCCGCAACGATCCGCCTTCAACTTCCATCCAGTTGGTTGAGGCAGACATGGCGGGCAGCGGTGCAAAGGCGATTGCAAGGAAAAGACAGATGGGACGAAGCATGGGTGCAAAATATGAGCCGCTTTCGGTAGCGCAAGCGCTAATGTACGATGTTGCTTCATTTTCACGTGAGCAGACGGCTTCAAAATGGCCTGTCGTTGCGTTCCGTCTTTCAAGCGAATCCTAAACGCGATAAGTTTCTCCCATGGAACGGAAATCCGCAGTGATCGAGCCTCAGGAAGGGATGACCCTCAAGGACCACTTTCTGATCGCCATGCCTGGCATGCGCGATGAACGCTTCGCGCGCTCCGTCATCTATCTTTGCGCCCACAATTCCGAAGGCGCTATGGGTCTCATCATCAACCAGACGCAGCAGCTGGACTTTGTCGATATTCTTGTAGAACTTGGCATTCTGGAGCGAAGTCAGTCGATCCGGCTTCCCGCCCGTGCACGGAATATGGCCGTTCGCAATGGCGGTCCAGTTGACCGCAGCCGCGGTTTCGTCCTGCACAGCGGCGATTATATGGTCGACTCTTCCCTGCCTGTTTCAGAACAGGTCTGCCTGACAGCCACCATGGATATTCTGCGGGCGATCTCCACGGGCGACGGACCGCGGCAAGCGCTGATGGCGCTGGGCTATTCTGGCTGGGGCGCAGGTCAGCTCGAAGCGGAGATCGTGGAGAATGGCTGGCTCGCCTGCCAGGCCAATCCGGACCTGCTTTTCGATGGAGAGATCGACACGATCTATGATCGTATACTGGCCTCCATCGGTGTCGATCTGGCGCATCTGAGCAGCTTCACCGGCCGCGCCTGACCGTTGAAAACCGACTTTCCGGCAGGCTGTCGAGTTCAGATTGCTGCCGCCGTGCTTTGTTCCAGAAGCAGTCTAAGGCTTGTTTCCGCATCCGTCGGTTCGCCGAAATAGAAGCTCTGGGCATATTCGCAGCCGATGGCACGTAGATGCTCGACGTCCTGCTGATCGGCAACGCCTTCCGCAACAACCGATAGACCAAGATCGTGCGCCATTGCCACGAGGGATTTCAGAAGAATGGTCCCCTTGGATGACGGAGCGTTGAGGAAGCTCTTGTCGATCTTGATGTTGTCGAAAGGAAAGCGCGTCAGGTAGGAAAGCGATGAATAGCCGGTACCGAAATCATCGAGCGAGAGACCGATTCCAAGCTGCTTCAGCTTGTCGAGCACGTGAGCAGATTGTTCCGGATTATCCATAACGATGGATTCAGTCAGTTCAAGGCGGAAGCAGCGCGGTTTGATGTTTGACCGTGCGATGATCGAGCGGACATCGCCTACCAGATCGCGGCGGATAAACTGCCGGCTGGAAAGGTTCACCGAAACAAAGAGTGGCAGTTCGCCAAGCTGCTTCTGCCAGCTATAAAGGTCTTCGGCGGCCTTCTGCATCGCGAACAGCCCAAGCTGGACAATCAGACCGGAGCTTTCCGCTATAGGGATGAAATCGGCAGGCGGTATGAGGCCGCGGCGCGGATGCTCCCACCGCAACAGGGCCTCGAAACCCGCAGTGGTGCCATCTTCTAGCCGCACGATCGGCTGGTAGGCGAGGGAGAGTTCCTTACGCTCGATGGCGCGCCGCAAATCCGATTCCATCTGCAACCGGTCGGACCCTATGGAGCGGAAAGAGGGCCTGAAGGGCTCGATCCTGTCACCGCCGAAGCGTTTTGCCTGGTACATGGCGAGTTCGGCGTCCTTGAGCATTTCCTCGGCGGAGGTCTGCGCCGTCGTCCATGAGACAAGCCCGATGGATGCCGTGAGGACGATTTCCTTACGGGCGAAGGTGATTGGCGTGTGGATCGCCTGTCGCACCGCATCGGCGACCGAAGCGATGTGGACGGGGTCCTGTTCAGAGATCAGCATCATGGCGAACTGGTCACCAGAGACGCGGGAAAGGGAATCGCCCGGCTTCAGGAGGCGGTGCAGCCGCCGAGCAATGGTAAGAAGGATCGTGTCTCCTGCGGAAATGCCAAGCTCGTCGTTCACATATTTGAAGCGGTCAATGTCGATGACGAGTACTGTCGGACGGATCTTGCGCTCCGTGCCGGCCATCGCGATGGTCGCGTCCAGCCGGTTGATGAAGAGCTCCCGGTTTGGGAGCCCGGTGAGATTATCGTGGACTGCATCGTGCAGCAGGCGCTCTTCAGCCTTCTTCTGTTCTGTCACGTCCACCATTGTGCCGACGCAGCGGATTACCTCACCGTCCGAGCCGACGACTGGGCGTGCGCGCAAGGAGAACCAATGATAGTGCCCGTCAGCCCCCCGCAGCCGGAAGCACTGGGCGATGCGCCCGCGCCGTTGCTCCAGCACCATATCGAGCGTGGTGCGGAAGGTGTCGCGGTCCTCCGCATGAAGGAAAGGTAGCCAGCTTCTTGCCGGCCCATGCAGGGCATTGGCCGGCAAGCCGAGCTGGCGGCTGACGTCTGGCCGCGTGATTACACGGTCGCGCATTACGTCCCAGTCCCAGACGAAATCGCCCGAACCGCTGATGGCGAGCGCCTGTCGCTCCATATCGCTGAACAGGCCCTGGAGGAGAGGCCCACCTGAGAGCGCGTGTTGCATTACGGTAAAGCCGATGAGCAGCACGATCAGGATCAGCCCGCCGCCGATTGCCGGCTGCAGAACGTCATTTTCAAGCGTGCCGGTCACCGCGATCCAGGCGCCGACAAGCCATACCATCACCATAAGCCAGCTTGGCACCAGCATAATGGCGCGGTCATAACCCTGGATTCCAAGATAAATGATGAGGCCGAGGCCGACAATGGCGGTCGCTGCGAAGGAGAGGCGGGCGATACCTGCGGCAATGGCGGGATCAATGAGGGCCAGGCCCGCAATGCCCAAGAGCACCAGAACCCAGGCTAGCATTCCATAGCTGAAGTGATTGTGCCAGCGCGCAAGGTTGAGATACGCGAAGAGAAACACGACCAGCGTTGCAGCCAGGGCGACTTCCGTCCCTGCGCGCCAGAGTTGCTCGCTGCCCGGAGATATTTCCACAATGCGGTTCAGGAATCCGAAATCGATGGAGATATAGGCGAGCGTGGCCCAGGCGAGGGCGGCCGTAGCGGGGAACATGGATGTGCCCTTGACCACGAAGAGGACGGTAAGAAAGAGCGCCAGAAGCCCTGCTATGCCGATCACAATACCGCGGAACAGCGTGTACGAGTTCACGGTATCCTTATAGGCGGCAGGATCCCACAGATAGATTTGCGGCAGGTTGGGGGAGGCTAACTCAGCGACAAAGGTGACAATTGTGCCGGGATTGAGGGTGACGAGAAACTCGTCCGCATCGCTGCTTTCCTGCCGGTCGAGGGCAAAGCCCTCACTAGGAGTGATGGCGGTAATCCGCCGCGAGCCAAGATCCGGCCAGATGATGCCGGAGCCGACAAGGCGGAAGTGCGGCGCAACGATGAGCCGGTCGAGCTGTTCATCAGTGGTATTGGCAAGGGCAAAGACCGCCCAATCGCCAGCGGAGCGGCTATCCTGCGCCTCGACCTCGATTCGCCGCACGATTCCATCAGCGCCGGGTGCCGTCGAAACCTGGAAATTTTCGCCCTGACCGCGATAGATTTCCACCGCCTTGGAAAGGTCGAGCGCAACATCGTCCCGTGAAATCTTGATTGGCTCGATTGCCATCGCGGCCGTCATGCCGACCGCAAGGAAGAGCGCGGCAAGCATGCTCAGCAGACAAATGAATGCCGGGGACGACCTCAACTTTTCAGCCTCGCCTCGCTCGCGCCCGATGCTCGTCCGCAATCAACGCGTATAGAAGATGGTCCTGCCATGTGCCGTTGATACGCAAATAGGATCTGAGAAGTCCTTCCCGCTGAAATCCGGCTTTTTCAAGCAGCCTTATCGATCGGTTATTGGTGGGAATACAGGCCGCCTCCAGACGGTGCAACCTCAGGCTATCAAAGGCGAAAGGTATAACGAGGCGAAGCGCATCGTGCATCAGTCCCCGGCCGGCATAACGTTCGCCCATCCAGTATCCGATATGCGCAGACTGGGCCACGCCCATGCGGATATTACCGATGGTGATGCCCCCGACGAGCCGTTCAGTTTGCTGGTGAAACAGGAAAAAGCTCACGGCTGTGCCCCGGTCAAGTTCTTCGCGGGCCTTTCTTACGCGAAGGCGGAAGGAGTGTCGGGAAAGTTCGTCAACGGCCCATTTGGGCTCCCATGGCTCCAGGAAGGCGCGACTTTCTCCTCGCAATGCCGCCCATTCGGCATAGTCGCCAAGCTGCGGCATCCGCAGCCTTACTCTCGGTCCCTCGAGCGCCGGAGCTTCGCGGTGGAAAAAGGGCGCCCGCAACATGGTTCCGCAGCTCAAACAGCGAGTTTGCGTGGCAGCGGGCGGCTCGCTGTCAATGTATCCCGGATGGTCTCGAAGGGCGCAAGGGAACCGACAGGGCCGATGGCCGCGACCGTCGGCTTGGTGGAGAAAAGGCGAGAGGAAAGGTCGCTGAGCCGTTCTGTGGTAAGTCCGGCAAGGCGATCCATCAATTCCTCCATTCCGATGGGCCGTCCGTAGAGCAGAAGCTGCCTGGCAATCTGCGAGGCGCGGCTGGCGGGACTTTCGCGCGACATCATAAGGCCGGCGCGGTACTGCGCGCGTGCCCGGTCAAGCTCGGCCTGCTCGATCTTTTCGCCCGCCTTCTGCAATTCGCCCATTATGACAGGCACCAGTTCGGCAAGGTCGCTCTGGCCCGTGGCGGCGTGCACGCCGAAGATGCCCGTATCGGAAAATCCCCAATGGAAAGCGTAGACGGAATAGCAGAGCCCGCGCTTTTCCCGCACTTCCTGGAACAAGCGCGAAGACATCCCGCCGCCAAGAATCATGGAGAGCACCTGAGATGCGTAAAAGTCGCGCACATGATAGGCGCGACCTTCGAAGCCGAGAACGATCTGAGCGTCCATCAGCTCGCGATGCTCCCGATAATCGCCGCCCACATAATGGGAATATTGCAGGGGCGTCACCTCCGCCTTGTCACGGAAGCTGCCGAGCCGCGTTTCTACTTCGCGCACAAACTGGTCGTGCTTGAGGCCTCCCGCTCCGACGACGACCATGCGGTCTGCGCCATACTGGCGATGCAAGAAGCGGTGCAACTGCTCCGACGTGAAGGATTGCACGGTCTCGGGGGTACCCAGAATGGAGCGGCCAATGGTCTGATGTCGGAACGCGGTCTCGGTGAAGCGGTCGAAAACGGAATCGTCAGGCGTGTCATGCGCGGCGCCGATCTCCTGAAGGATGACGTTCTGCTCGCGCTCCAGCTCCAGCGGGTCGAATTTTGAATCCGTCAGAATGTCGGCCAATATGTCGATCGCCAGCGGCAGATCGTCCCGCATGATGCGGGCGTAGAAGGCTGTTGTCTCCACGCTGGTGGCGGCATTTATCTCACCGCCGACATCCTCGATATCCGTCGCGATCTGGAGTGCAGTCCGCTTTCCGGTACCCTTGAAGGCCATGTGCTCAAGCAGGTGAGCCATGCCGTGCTCATGCTCCAGCTCATCGCGCGAACCGGATTTCACCCAGACCCCCATTGCAACGGACTCCAGGTGGGGCAGTGTCTCGGTGGCAACCGTCAAGCCGTTCGAAAGACGGCTTACTTCTACACCCATTGGCAAGTCACCTTCTATTTTCGCGCCCTTGTAAGGCGGCTGACGTAATTTTCCACCATTTTCAGGTCCGATGAAAGGACCGTGTACTCTTCTTTTTTTTCCATAAGGCCGTCCAGCCAATGGGGCAGCGAAGGCAGGATGCCGGAAGCGTCTTCCACGGCCTTCGGGAACTTAGAGGGATGCGCTGTCGAAAGCACGACCATCGCCTCTCCCTTCCGGGATTCTTCTCGCGCCACTTTCAGCGCCGTCGCCGTATGGGGATCGGCAAGGTAGCCGCTGCCTGCCAGCGTGTCGCGGATGCAGGCCGCCGTCTCCTCTGTGCTGGCGCGTCCGGCGGCAAAGCCCGATCGAATGCAGGTCAAAGTGTTTTCGGCTACCGTAAAGCTGCCTGATTGCCGCAGACTTTCCATCGCCGCGCGGACCTCTTCAGTGCGCCGGTCCGATGCCTCGAACAGGAGCCGTTCGAAATTCGAAGATACCTGAATATCCATAGATGGCGAAGTTGTGGCTACTACCGGGCGCGTGGCGTACTCGCCGGTGGCAAGGGTGCGCGCGAGAATGTCATTCTCGTTCGTTGCAATGATGAGCCGACCAACCGGCAATCCCATGCGCTTTGCCGCGTAGCCTGCGAAGATGTCGCCGAAATTGCCCGTAGGGACCGTGAAGGACACCGGCCGATCGGGCGCGCCCAGCGATATGGCCGAGGTGAAGTAGTAGACGATCTGGGCCATTATGCGCGCCCAGTTGATCGAATTGACCCCGGCCAGCGACACTCCGTCGCGGAAAGAGTGGTCGTTGAACATGCTTTTGACCAGAGCCTGGCAGTCGTCAAAGGTGCCCTCGACGGCGATTGCGTGCACGTTCTTCGCGCCCGATGTCGTCATCTGCCGCTGCTGGACGGGAGAAACGCGCCCATGGGGGAACAGGATGAAGACGTCGGCACGTTCCATTCCGGCAAAGGCATGTATGGCCGCCCCGCCCGTATCGCCGGAGGTTGCGCCGACGATGGTGACGCGCTCGCCGCGCTCCGCAAGCACATAATCCATCAGACGCGACAGAAGCTGCATGGCCACGTCCTTGAAGGCCAGGGTAGGGCCATGGAAAAGTTCAAGCACATAGCTGTCGTTGCCAGTTTGCACGAGCGGACAGACCGCCTCGTGGCGGAAGGTGGCGTACGCCTCCCCGATGATGCGCTTGAGCGCCGGGTCGGCAATTTCCCCGCCCGTGAAGGGCTTGATCAGCGCAAAAGCGGCTTCGGCGTAGGTCGCCCCGCGCAGGGCACGGATATCGGCTGTGGAAAACTGCGGCCACTTGCGCGGAACATAGAGCCCGCCATCGCGGGCAAGCCCGGTAAGCAAGGTGTTGGAAAAGCCCAGTTCAGGCGCCTCGCCGCGCGTGCTCAAATATGTCATCGTCATGAAGTCGCTCCACAGGGCCCTGATGCATACCGTAAAAAGCTCCGGTAGCCAGTCGAAATTTTCGAACGGCGTTGATATAGAACATCGATCTCATTTTGGGAAAGCGCAGTTCAGGGGGCGTTTGTTGTCGATCAGGATCATTGGCGCCGGGCTCGTTCTTGCCGGTTCTGCTTTTCTCGCAGGCTGTCAGTCCGGCAGCCAGGCGCAGCCCGGCCAGGTAGCCGACACTCAAGCTGGAGCTATCCGAGAAAGTGAACTGAGGGCTCATTGCCCGCCTGTCACGCTGCAGGATGGCACAGCTTCATTCGCGATTTATGAGCGTGGCGGGGAGGGCGATCCCAACCGCCTCGTCTACCAAGCTTCAATCAGCGAGACCACGCGCACCTGTCAATATGCCGAGGACAGGATGACGGTGGCGGTGGCGGGGAGGGTGGTGCCCGGTCCGCGTGGCCAGCCCGGCACCATCTCCATGCCGATCCGGATCGTCGCGGTGCGCGGCAATGATGTGGTCTATTCGGAACTCTTCCGCCAGTCGGTGACGATTACCGATACTTCCGGCGCAACTCAGTTCATCTTCAGCGATCCCAATGTTTCCGTACCGGGCGGGATCACCCGAGGAGTGCGGATTTTGGCAGGCTTCGATGAAGGGCCCCTCTGATGGCATGGCAGCCCGCTCGGCTACCTGCGCCGGAACGCGATCTTCAGGCTCGGCAGTACGCGTAATAAAGGCATCTCTGGTACAAAAGCGGACGCAGTAGTTCCCTCGAACCGGCACGCAGTTCGGGGAAAGGCGCGGGCAGTTCCCCTGGCCCTTAGCCGTCGTCGGACCATTCGGAAAGGGCTGAGATCACCGCATTAAGGTCAGCCATGCGGTGAATGGTCGTTTCCGCGCCCGCTTCCATCAGCATGGATGCGTGGCCGGGGTGAGTGTGCGATGCACCGGTGAAGCCAATGACGCGCATACCTGCTGCCCGGGCGCCGGCAATGCCGTGGACCGAATCCTCGATGACGATCGTCCGTTTGGGCTCAGCACCCATGGTTTTGGACGCATGAAGAAATACATCCGGCGCAGGCTTGGGGCGTTTGCTGGGTGTGTCCCGTGAGGAGAAAATGCGGCCTTCGAAGAATTGCGCCAGCCCGGTCTTGGCCAGCATTGCCGCAATGCGTTCGCTGCCTGAATTGGAGCAGACGCATTTTTCCATGTCAATCGAGGCAACTGCCCGCGCTGCCCCCTCGATGGGTTTGACCTCCGCTTTAAGCCGCGCATCCACCCTTGCCTCGGCCTGGTCGATCAGAGATGCCTGGAAGAGCATCTGCGCTTCAGTCTCGATCCTCATCAGGATGTCGCGAAAAGTCAGGCCGGCATAGCGCTCTGCAAGTTCCTCCGGTGTTATCTCATAGCCCGCCTTGCGCAGCATCTCGGCTTCGACTCGGGCGGCAACGATCTCCGAATCTACCAGGACACCATCGCAATCGAAGATAATCAGATCGGGTTGGGACATTAAGATTAACCTTTGGAAATAGCCATTGTTGGGGCAATAGCCGCCACGCCCGCATTGTTGCAACCGGGCGCCATGCCTCACCCTTGATATATGGGCGGCACCGTCATTCTTGCCCCTTTATGTAGGTCTTACGGAAATCTTTACCATTTTCGATAACCATAACAGCAGGTTAATGGTGGGTGTTAGGAGTTCCGCATGTCAGCGTTGCGTCGTATGGAGGATGAGGGTGCTGCAGCCGGATGGCTCGATTCGATCCTGAAAGGCGACTGCATCGCGGCGATGGAGGGATTACCCGAAAAGTCGGTTGATCTCATCTTTGCCGATCCGCCTTACAACCTCCAGCTTGAGGGAGCACTGCACCGGCCCGACCAGTCGCTGGTTGATGCGGTCGATGACGAATGGGATCGCTTCGAAAGCTTTGCCGCTTATGACGCCTTCACCCGAGCCTGGCTTCTAGCTGCGCGCCGCGTATTGAAACCCAATGGCACCATCTGGGTCATCGGCTCCTACCACAACATCTTTCGCGTCGGCGCGATCATGCAGGATCTGGGCTTCTGGTTCCTGAACGACATCATCTGGCGCAAGACGAACCCGATGCCCAATTTCCGCGGCCGGCGCTTCCAGAATGCCCATGAGACCCTGATCTGGGCCTCGCGGGACCGGGAGGCGAAAGGGTACACCTTCAATTACGAAGCCATGAAGGCAGCCAATGACGATCTACAGATGCGTTCCGACTGGCTGTTTCCGATTTGCACTGGAAAGGAACGCCTGAGAAACGCAGATGGCGGCAAAGTGCATCCGACACAGAAGCCGGAGGCGTTGCTTGCGCGCGTGCTCCTTTCTTCCTCACAGCCGGGGGACGTGGTGCTTGACCCATTCTTTGGCTCGGGGACAACCGGCGCAGTGGCCAAACGCCTCGGACGTCATTTCGTCGGGATCGAGCGGGATGCGAGCTACATAGCGGCGGCCGAGGCGAGAATCGCCGCGGTTGAGCCTCTGGACGAGGCAAGTCTGACGCCGATGGCGGCCAAGCGCAGCGAGCCGCGCGTGGCCTTTGTCAGCCTCGTCGATTCAGGGATCGTGAAGCCCGGCACAAGGCTGTTCGACAGGGCGCGGCGCTGGACGGCGGACGTGAAGGCCGATGGCACAATCGCCATCGGCCAGGAGACGGGTTCGATCCACCGTCTGGGCGCGCGCGTTCAGGGGCTCGACGCCTGCAACGGCTGGACCTTCTGGCATTTCGAGGAAGACGGTGCTCTGAAGCCGATCGACGAGTTGCGCCGTATAGCGCGTCGGAGTCTGGAGAGCGTGGGGGCATAGGTCTGCGGCGCTCGCTCTTCTATGTACCCGCCGTCAACCGCTTATTGCTTCGCCAGTGGCCTCAAATACGGAACTCCCCGCGCCTATTGTTCGATGCTATATGCGGCCAAGGCCGATGACTTTGCCCGCTCGGCATATTGTTCGACCCCGCGGTCGCGTGCTTGGTAAAGATCTTCCGTGGATATGGCCTGTGGGTCGGGATTCCAGTTATCAGTCCACTCTTTCACTCTTTTACAATCGTCCAAAATTGCCAGCGCCCGTTTAAACGCCTCCTCCTGCTCTGGCTGAAGGTCATTTTGCGACAGTTTCAGTTGCAGCGCTCCAATCAGACCATCGACCGCCTCGGCCGTCTTGGCAACTTGTGATGAAAAGCGATAATCCCCAGAGTTTGTCTTGCTGTAATCATACCAGCGATCAAGCCCCTCCTGTCCAATTGCCTTGAGGACAGTCGGCACTGCTGTTGAACCGGCATTTCGTACCACAGCTGCCCATCCTCCGCCCAGCGAGTCGACGCTTGCACCATTCCAGTGGAGTGCCACCGTCATTTTTACACATTTCAGCAACCACCTCAGGCTGGCCAGAATCAATACTCTGGAGATTTTTTCCGCGGTTTCATGGTTTTTGCAGCATCTGCGAAGTCCCTCCTGAATAAAGGGTTCGCCGATCGAGTTGATCAGCGAAAAAGTGGAATTAAGGACAAACTCCCGGCCGAATGCCTCACCCTTGCCGTGCGCCAGCCTTGTTAGTAGATGGGCTAAACTACCTGCGATCAGGGTCACCGCCCATGTCGCAGCCCCCTTTGCTACCAATCCCGCAGCCCCTTTAAGCTGTGAGATATTCCTGGTGAAGTAGGTTCCGGCAGGCTGGCCTACTGCCGCAACGGTTCCCTGTACGCCGTAAGATTCCGCGGGAGTGGCATTAACCTCGTTGAGAAAGGTGCTCGACGGATGAGAAATGCTGTCTATTGCTGCGATAACTCTCTCGATGCATTTCCGTCCTTCGGCGCTCAGGCCGCTTAATGAAAGCACTTCCTCCGCAAGCTTCTTGTCAATGCTGCCGTCCAAACCGTCAATGAAGCGCTCCGGCACCTCTCCGATCGCTTTGGACAGTGCATGCTCGTCACCAATGGCATCCTTGCCTAGAACCTCTTCTATGATGGCATCCTTCATGCCTTGCGGCAACGTGTCGAATGCGGACGCCATGAGCTGCGACCAGAGGTACTGTGAAGCGCCCGTCGCGATCACCGAAAGCAGTGTCGGGTACACGTACTGCTTAATAATCTCGGATTGATATGTATCGCGGCTAGGCGAAACAAGAAGAGCGAGAAGGGCTTTGCCGGGATCGTCCTTCTCCTTCTTCCGCAATTGAACGAAATCGTGGAATGTGTCTTTGACGGCCGGCAAGCTGCTGTTCAGACCCTCAAGTTCGGCGTGTGGGACATTGGTCTGATCGCCGCTGTTGACCAAGATGGGGTCGAGGTCTTTTAGACTGTCAAAGGCTATATTGTAGAGAATCCGTTTCTCATCTGCGATCGCGTATGGGCGCTTATTGGCATCAGTGTACTGGTAGTACTTGTTCCCCAGAAACTCCTTGGTACTGGTGAACGTCTGCGGGATCGAAACCTGCCATTGGGAGCCAACATGGCGTGCAGTATCTACAAACGATTCGCAGATCATGCCGGCCAGCCGCAATTTCTCACGGACGGCGCCGGTCGCACGCTCGCCCCACGTCGGATCGCAGGATTCAACGGTATCCTGGTAGACAGGCCGAAAATCGAGGTCAGCCGGCATCACCGGGCCGCGTTCTGCCGTGGGTGGGGAAGTGCGGGTGCGAGCGCTTGGCCGGTAAGAAACGTGCTCCTGCAGGAGCGGTGCGGACGACGTAGGTGAGTGTTGAGAAAGGGATGTTGATGGTTTCATCGATTTTACTCAAAATTTTTACAATATCTGCCTACGGAAGAGTACACGCTTAGAAGAAATCAAGGCATTCAAATTTCATATTTTGTCATTGTTAAGTAAAATGACAGAAATACATAAATAAATGCCGGAGAGCGCTGCGCCAGGTTTTGGGCTAGTAGCTATAGATGAAATTGTTGATAAGCCGGCCGTTAGTTGTGCTGCTATTACGGTATGTTGCCGCACCGCGACTTATCGCCAAGGTGCCAATCCGAGCCGCTCCAGATCCGACCGTAGCGTCTCCGCATCAACGAACTGAAGGGCCTGCCAGCCCGCCGCCCGCGCTCCGGCGACATTCAACAAAGCATCGTCAATAAACAGTGTTGCGGCAGGCTCCAATCCGAACGTGGCGCTGTGATGCTCGTAGATTGCGCGGTCCGGCTTGATGAGGCGCACTTCGCCGGACACCGTCACGCCCCGGGCGCGGTTGAGGAAGGGAAAACGCTTGCGGGCGGCCAAGAACGTATCAGCAGCGAAATTGGTGAGCATTGTCACGTCATGGCCGGCATCGATCAACGCTTCCATTATCGCCACCGTATCTTCGTAGGCGTGGGAAACCATTTCGTGCCAATACTGCCTGAAGGCACGGATATTCACCTCGTGGGAGGGATAGCGGGCAACCAGTTCCGCTTCCGCGTCAGCCCAGGCTCTTCCGCGGTCCTGTTCCAGATTCCATTCGTGAGTGCAGACATGGGTGAGAAACCAGCGCCGCTCCTCCTCGTCGGGAATAAGCCGCGCAAAAGGGATCTCAGGATCGTAGTGAATCAGCACCTTGCCGATGTCAAAGACGATGTGTTTCACCGTGCTCATGTTTCTGCCGCTCCCTGCGGTTCCTTCAGCGCGCCTTCTACAGCCGCCTCGATGACCTTCTTCATCACCGTGGGCAGGGCTTCCCTTCGCAGTTGCGCGGGTGTGGACCACCACCAGCCCTCAGGCGCACGCATAGCGCTCACCGTTGCACGGTAGACTGCAAGGCGAAGCGAAAAATGGGTGAAGACATGGGTGATTGTGCCGCAGCGTTTCCACTCTGCGGGAAAGGGAGCGGCCGTAACATCGCTGCCCCCGTCCTTGCGTGCCGTCCACGCGCTCGTCGGCACCTCGCTCATCCCGCCGAGGAGGCCCTTCTCGGGCCGGCGACGCAGCAGGATCGCGCCGTCCGCCCGCAGGACAACGAATGCGGCTCCGAGGCGGGACGGCCTTTTGGGTTTCGGTGCCTTGAGGGGAATGGTTTCCTGCATGCCCAGTGCGCGGGCGGCGCAGCCATCAGCGATGGGACACAGAGCGCAGGATGGCTGGCGCGGCGTACAGATAGTGGCACCAAGATCCATCATCGCCTGTGCGAAGTCGCCGGGGCGCTCGTCCGGCACCAGGGTGCGGACACTTCGCCTGATCTCGGGTTTTGCAGCCGGGAGGGGCGTTCGGATGGCGCGCAGGCGCGTTACAACGCGTTCCACATTGCCATCGACAACAGCGGCCGGACGTCCGTAGGCGATGGCGGCGATCGCGGCTGCGGTATAGTCGCCGATGCCTGGCAGCGTCTTCAATTCCGCTTCAGTAGCCGGGAAGGACCCGCCGTGCCGGCTGAGCACTTCCTCGGCGCATTTCTTCAGGTTGCGGGCACGGGAATAGTAGCCAAGGCCGGCCCAGGCCTGCATGATGTCTTCGTTTGACGCCACGGCAAGCGCTTCGATCGTCGGCCAACGCTCGATGAAGCGGGTGAAGTAGGGGCCGACTGCGGCCACGGTCGTCTGCTGCAACATGACCTCCGACAGCCAGACGCGGTAGGGGTCGGGCCGAAGACCCCGGCGCTGTTCGGCCGGTGCCACACGCCAGGGTAGGCGTCGATGGTGGCGGTCGTACCAGGCCAGAAGCGCCGCTGTGAGCGTCCCTTTCCCCTCAGCGCCATCTACTTGCATTATCTGTGTCATCGAGCGCCGATTTCCGCTAGCTTAGCCACGAACGTGGAGACCCACATGACAGGGAACGCTCGCTGGCACAATCCCATTCCGGTCAGCGATCTAGCTATGGAACTGCTTGATCCTGTGCTGCGCCGGCGCGGCGGGCTGTCGATGGACCTCGTCCAATCCTGGGCTGAGGTGGTGGGAGAACGCCTGGCGGGCAGCACGCGCCCGCAGAAGATTGCATGGCCACGCAGACGCCACGAGGATGATCCGTTTGAACCGGCGACGCTGATCATCGCATGCGAGGGAGCGGCGGCCCTTCACGTTCAGCACGAGACGTCGGAGATCATTGCGCGGGTCAATGCCTTCATGGGCTTTACCGCGATCGGTCGGGTGAAGATCGTCCAGAAGCCCGTTGGCACTGGCAATCCTGTGCGGCGTGCTCCTCTGCCTCCCGTCTCGGAGGCAGAGCAGGGACGGCTGCAACGGCTGACAGAAGGTATTGAAGATGAAGGATTGCGGGCAAGCCTGGAGCGGCTCGGAGCCACCGTCCTTGCCAAGCGCAAGCAGCGCCCGCTCGCGGATTCGTGAGTGGTCTGCGGCATTTGGCGTTTGGCCAGGATCGCCCTATGCCTTAATTGACAGGATATCTTTGGCGAAGATGTAGAATTGGCAGGAGCTTCGATGATTCGCATGACTGGTTCAACCTCGCGCAGGCGCTTTCTAACCACGATGGCCGCTATACCGGCCTTGTCTCTGCTGGCGGCATGTGACAATGGCCCGAGCGCGGCCAACGCCCAGGGCAGCACGGCTAGCGGCTCCGCGAATGCGCCGCAGTCTTCCGGTTCCGTCAACATGGAGCGGTTGCTCGAAGCCGGACCGCTGCCGGAAATGGCGATGGGCGACGAAGATGCGCCGGTGACTATTGTCGAATATGCCTCGATGACCTGCAGCCATTGCGCCAACTTTCACACCGGGACCTTCCCGGCGCTGAAAGAGCAGTATATCGACACGGGCAAGGTACAATACATCCTGCGCGAGTTTCCCTTCGATCCCCGAGCCGAAGCGGGATTCATGCTCGCCCGCTGTGCGGAGGGCAAATATTTCCCGATGGTCGACGTGCTGTTTCAGCAGCAAAGCAATTGGGCAACTGCCCAGGATGCTCGCACCGCACTGTTTAATATTTCGAAACTGGCAGGTTTTTCACAGGAGTCCTTTGAGGCTTGCTTGACTAACCAGGAACTTCTCGATGATGTGAGGGCCGTGCGTGCCAGGGGTGCGGAGTTTGGCGTGGATTCGACGCCCACCTTCTTCATCAACGGGCGGAAATATGCGGGAGCGATGTCGATTGAGGAGATGTCGGCGATTATCGATCCCCTCCTTTAAGGGACCCACCGGGGCAAGTGCCTGTCCATGTGTGCGCCGAAAGGCGCGCACATGAAGTTCACCAAGCTTCGCATTGTCGGCTTCAAGTCCTTCGTCGACGCGGGCGAGTTCGTCATCGAGCCCGGGCTTACGGGGGTGGTCGGGCCGAATGGCTGCGGCAAGTCCAATCTTGTCGAAGCCTTGCGCTGGGTCATGGGCGAAAGCTCGTACAAGAACATGCGCGCGTCGGGGATGGATGACGTCATCTTCTCCGGCTCTGCCACGCGGCCCGCTCGCAACACCGCTGAGGTAACGCTTTTCCTCGACAATTCTGGTCGCACTGCGCCTCCTGCGTTCAATGATGCGGATGAGTTGCAGGTCTCGCGCCGGATCGAGCGGGAGGCTGGTTCCGTCTACCGTATCAACGGCAAGGAGGCCCGTGCGCGCGATGTGCAGCTTCTTTTCGCCGATCAATCAACGGGCGCACGCTCGCCGTCTATGGTGGGGCAGGGGCGCATCGGAGAGCTTATCCAGGCCAAGCCGCAGGCGCGCCGGGCTTTGCTGGAAGAGGCGGCCGGCATTTCCGGTCTGCATTCACGCCGCCACGAGGCGGAGCTACGGCTTCGCGCGGCAGAGCAGAATCTGGAGCGGCTTGACGACGTCGTGCGTGAGCTCGAGACGCAGATAGAAAACCTGAGACGGCAGGCCCGGCAGGCGACCCGCTTCAAGAATCTTTCTGCCGAGATCCGCAAGGCGGAGGCAATATTACTGCATCTGCGCTGGAGCCACGCGAAGGAGCAGGAGGCGGAGGCTGCCTCTGCGCTATCACAGGCAATGTCGCTCGTCGCAGGGCGTGCCAACGCCCAGATGGAGGCCGCCAAGGAACAGGCTATTGCTGTGCGGCGTCTGCCGGAGTTGCGGGAGGCGGAAGCTTCTGCCGCCGGCACCCTGCAGCGGCTCAACATTGCCCGCGGTCAGGTCGAAGAGGATGCGCGCCGCGTGCGCGAGCGTCTCGTCGAGTTGCACAAAAGGGTTGAACAGTTCGACAACGACATCGCCCGCGAGGAGAAACTGGTTGGCGACAATGCCGAGGTGCTGGCAAGGCTCGAGGCGGAGGAGGCCGCCCTTCATGAAGCCGAGGCCGGCAGTGACAGCCGCGATACCGAGCTTGGCGCCATGGTGGAGAAAGTTGACGCGGAGCTTGTGAAAAAGGAAGCTGCACTGGCGGCGCTGACGGCGCGCAAGGCCGAGGCCGCGGCATTGCGGGGACAGGCGCAGCGTGCGGTGCGCGAGGGCGTGGAGCGACGCGACCGCCTGGCGCGGCAGCTTGAGGCGGCGGAAAAGGCCGGCGGCGAGCTTGCGAGCCGGCGAGCGGCGCTTGAAGAATCTCGCAGGCGTCTTGCCGAAGAGCACAATGATGCCGTCAACGCGGTAGGTGAAGCGGAGGCGGCCCTCGTTGCCGCACCGGAGATTGCCGCACTGGAAGGGCAGCTAAGCGCCCTTAGCGCTGAAGTGGCGGCAGCGCGAGCAAGGGCGGCAGAGGTGCGAGCTGCTCATGAGGGGCTTAAGCGCGAGGCGCTGGTGCGCCGGCAGCGTCTTACGGCGATTTCGGAGGAACGCAAGAGCTGGAAGCTGCGCGCCGAGAATGCTGACCGCCACATTGCGTCTCTTGCCGAGCGCCGCGCGGAAGCTGCTGCGGAGCTTGAGAAACTTAATGACGCGCCAGAGCAGATAGAAGCACAGGTTCGTGCCCTCCTCGGACAGATCGCGCAGGCTGAGACCCTGCGTAAGGAGGCATCCGAACGGCTCCAGGAAGCGGAGAACAAGCAAAGAGAGCTGGACAAGCGCGCCACAGATGCCGTGCAGGAACTTGCGACCGCTCGCGAGAGCCGTGTTCGCGCTGAGGAGCGGCAGGTGGCCGCCGAAGAGCGCCGCAAGGAGGTGGAGGCCCGCATTCAGGAGGCGCTCAACATCCCTCCTCATCTCGTCATTAGGCATACGGGCCTTGCCCCGGACGACCCCCTGCCAGACATGGGGGAGGTGGAGCGACGCCTGGAACGGCTGAAGATCGAACGCGAGAGGCTGGGTGCGGTCAACCTGCGCGCGGAAGAGGAGCAGAACGAGCTCGCCGGAAGGTTGGATACGATAATTTCGGAACGCGAGGACATCATCGAGGCAATCCGTAAGCTGCGCCAGGCGATCCAGAACTTGAACCGTGAAGGCCGTGAGCGGCTGCTTTCCGCTTTCGAGGTCGTGAACGGGCATTTCAAGCGGCTTTTCACCCATCTTTTCGGAGGCGGCGCGGCGGACTTGCAACTCATCGAATCGGAGGACCCGCTTGAGGCCGGACTGGAAATTGTTGCCCGTCCACCGGGGAAGCGGCCACAGACGATGACGCTGCTTTCGGGCGGAGAGCAAGCATTGACCGCCACCGCCCTGATCTTCGCCGTGTTCCTGACCAACCCAGCCCCGATCTGTGTTCTGGACGAGGTGGACGCACCGCTTGACGACCACAATGTGGAGCGATTCTGCAATCTTATGGAGGAAATGGCGAACTCGACGGAGACGCGCTTCATCATCATCACGCACAATCCTATCACCATGGCGCGCATGAATCGGCTGTTCGGCGTTACGATGGCGGAGCAGGGCGTGAGCCAGCTCGTCTCGGTAGACCTCGAAACGGCGGAGCGCATACGCGAGGCAAGCTGACTAGGCGTTGGAGCCAAAGGCCCGCCAAAACGTTAGCATACCGCTCTTCTTGACTCACGGGAGTGTGAGCCGGCCGCCGCCAAAACGTCACGGAGCGTCGAAATGGCCTATCATCCCACCGATTCAGTTCAGGACCTGGCCCGCGATCTGTCGGGAGCGCTGAAGGCATTTCACCGGGCGCTTATCGAGGCGGAGGCAGGTGGCGATCCGTCGCTCGAAAATCCCTACTCAAGGCTGTTTGCGGTTATTGGCGACCCGCGTTTCGCTTGGACCAATCCGCTAGCTCAGCTCATTCTGCAATTGGACGAGAGGATGGCGCAGGGGGATATTTCGACTACTGAAGATCTTCTTCCCTTCCGCGAAAAAGTCTCACGCATTCTGGGAGAGGACAGGACGGGCGGCGGGGAGGATGCTTCTTTCCGCCTGCGCTACCTGATCGCCCTTCAGAACTCGCCTGACGTCGCTCTGGCCACGGGTGGTCTGCGGCGCATGCTGGCAAGGCTTCCGAAGCTGGCGGACGACTAGAGGAACTCCAGTAAAAGTGGATGCCGGCTTCGTACGGAATTCAAGAACGAGAATTTAGATCATTCATGCGCTTCCATGAAAAGATCTTGAGCAACGCCCATTTAACGGGACGCGTAGCCAGCTTTCTTGAGATAATTCCAGCATCCGGTTTTCTTGAAGAGGGTGCAGATGTTTCCGTGGCTCTCCAGAGGCCATTGAAAGTTCTGGCTGCAGCGGCGCGGGTGTGCCTTGAGCTTGGCAAGGCTGTTCCGATGGGGTTGAGGTCGGGGGTTTAGGGGCGGCAGGAACAGGGAAGGTCTGCGTTTTCCAATGAGCGAAGGGGCGCTGGCCAGGAGCCTTGCACGCCCCGCTCGCGTTGACCGATGTCTCGTCCACAAAGATCGACGATGGGGTGGTTCGACCCGCATCCTCGGCTGGCGCAGCGTGATCCACAGGCGCCAAAGTGCGCACCGCCGCGCACGCGTGTTCCGGCGCCATCAGGGCTCTTTTATGGGTGTAGCCGCGGCAGCAGCGGGACCGGGACAACCCGGCCGGATCGGCCCGCATCATGCGTCGCTGCCTGCCAGTCCGCCAGTTGCGGCATCATCGCGACGATCCGCGAACAGCTCTTGCCCATGATCCACCTTCAATCAGGTGAACCCAAACCAGACCCAAAGTGACCCCTTGATTCAGGATTTTCAAGCCGATGATCTAGCGAAGGCGAGGTCAAGATACAGGACCGCGCCGCTGGCGCCCGCCTTCATTCAGCTACGAAATGTGCTGAGATATAGGAGTGAGGTGGCGTGGCATATCGGCTGGCACATTGCCGCCTGCTGCAGCAGCAGTCTCATATTTTCGGTCAGCATGAGGCGGCGCTATTTGCATTCTTCTATCTGTCGCTCCAGACCGCCAGCTCGTTCCCCGCTGGGTCCGTGAAATGGAAGCGTCTCCCTCCGGGGAAGGAGAAGATTGGCCTCACGATCAGCCCGCCCGCATCCGTCACACGTTGCATGGTCTCTTCCAGCTCGCTGGAGTAGAGAACGAGCAATGGCTTCTGCACCCCTCCGCTAGGCGAGCCGTCAAAGCCGCCGTCCACTCCTTCGCTAAAGGCAGAATAGCTTGGCCCATAATCGGTGAAGGTCCATGAAAAGGCGTTTGCATAAAAAGCCTTGACGCTGTCCAGCGAGCTATTGGGTGCCGGCATTTCGATATAGTCGAGTTTTCCGGTCTCCCGCATTCGACTCTCTCCGTGTTCCTGATATGTTCTTATACTGCCGCCTGCGCCTTGTAACGTCAAGCGAGATCGGCCTATCCAAATCGATTGAGTTGGTACTGCAGCTATGGCCAGTCTTGCCATCCGCTAATGCGCCCCTTATCGCTCGATGAGAGGGAGCCTGAGCGGCTTCGTGGTAATCCTATGGGGATAGCATGGCCAAGTGGGTCTACAGTTTTGGAGATGGTCGCGCCGAAGGCAGCGCGTCAGACAAGAATTTGCTCGGAGGTAAGGGAGCCAATCTCGCGGAGATGTGCAATCTTGGCTTGCCTGTGCCGCCGGGCTTTACCATCACCACCGACGTTTGCACCCACTATTACGCCAACGGCCGCAGCTATCCGCTGGAACTGGAAGAGCAGGTGAATGCGGCGCTTGACGAAGTAGGCCGCAAGGTTGGCCGGCGTTTTGGAGATCCCGAACGCCTGCTGCTTGTCTCCGTACGCTCCGGTGCCCGGGCTTCCATGCCCGGGATGATGGACACGGTTCTCAATCTTGGCCTTAATGACGAGACAGTGGAGGCGCTCGCTGCCGAAGCGAAAGACGCGCGCTTTGCCCAGGACAGCTATCGGCGCTTTATCCAGATGTACAGCAATGTGGTGCTGGGCCTCGATCATGAAATGTTTGAAGAGATTCTTTCGGACGAGAAGGCCAGTCGGGGCTACGATTACGACACGGAGTTCACGGCGGAGGACTGGCAGGAGGTTGTTGCACTCTATAAGCAACGCGTGGACTGCGAGCTGGGGGAGCCTTTCCCGCAGGACCCGCAGGCGCAGCTTTGGGGCGCTATAGGAGCCGTCTTTTCGAGCTGGATGAATCCGCGGGCCATCACCTACCGCCGCCTTCACGACATTCCCGAAAGCTGGGGGACGGCGGTGAATGTTCAGGCGATGGTGTTTGGCAATATGGGCGAGACCTCTGCCACCGGTGTCGCCTTCACGCGTAATCCCGCTACCGGGGAGAAGGAGCTTTTCGGCGAGTTCCTCGTCAACGCTCAGGGAGAGGACGTGGTGGCGGGCATCCGCACGCCGCAGAACCTCACGGAGACGGCTCGGCGACAGGCAGGCTCCGACAAGCCGTCGCTTGAAAAGCTGATGCCGGAGGCTTTCGCCGCCTTTGCTCAGATCGCTGAGAAACTCGAGAGCCACTATCGCGATATGCAGGATCTTGAGTTCACCATCGAGCGAGGAAAGCTCTGGATGCTGCAAACGCGATCGGGCAAGCGCACCACGAAGGCCGCGCTCAAGATCGCGGTCGAGATGGCAAATGAGGGGCTTATCTCCCGGGAGGAAGCGCTTTGCCGCATCGACCCGGCAGCGCTTGACCAGCTTCTTCATCCAACGATCGATCCGAACGCCGAGCGCGACCTGGTCGCCACTGGTCTGCCTGCTTCACCAGGCGCCGCGACTGGCGAGATTGTCTTTACGTCCGAGGAGGCGGAAGAGGCAGCCGCGCGCGGTACCAAGGTCATCCTTGTGCGGGTGGAGACGAGCCCGGAAGATATTCACGGCATGCACGCCGCGGAAGGCATCCTCACGACGCGGGGGGGCATGACGAGCCATGCGGCCGTCGTCGCCCGTGGCATGGGCAAGCCCTGCGTATCCGGCGCGGGAACGTTGCGTGTCGACTACCGCGCCGGAACCATGACCGCCCTTGGGCGAACATTCAGCCGCGGCGAAGTGATCACAATCGACGGCTCCACCGGCCAGGTATTGGCGGGCACGGTACCGATGCTTCAACCTGCCCTTTCAGGCGATTTCTCCACCATCATGGAATGGGCGGACAATACACGGCGCATGAAGGTGCGTGCGAATGCTGAGACTCCGGCGGATGCGCGCACCGCGCGATCCTTCGGCGCGGAGGGTATCGGCCTGTGCCGCACGGAGCACATGTTCTTTGATGACGAGCGCATCCTTGCCATGCGAGAGATGATTCTGGCAGACACCCAGGAGCAGCGGCGGATGGCCCTCTCCAAGCTCCTGCCGATGCAAAGGACGGATTTTCGCGAGCTGTTCGAGATCATGGCAGGCCTGCCTGTGACGATCCGCCTCCTCGACCCGCCGCTGCACGAGTTTCTGCCAAGGACGGAGCAGGAGGTTGCCGAGGTTGCGGCTTCCATGGGAGTTGAGCCAGAGCGCCTGCGGCAGCGCACCGAAAGCTTGCATGAATTTAATCCCATGCTGGGTCACCGTGGCTGTCGACTTGCCGTTTCCTATCCGGAAATTGCCGAGATGCAGGCCCGCGCCATCTTTGAAGCGGCGCTTGAGGCTGCGAAGAAGACCGGCGCTCCCGTCGTCCCGGAAATCATGGTGCCGCTTGTCGGCATGGCTGCGGAGCTGAATTTCGTGAAAGGGATCATCGATGGAGTAGCCAAGGAGGTGCTCGCTGAAAGCAATGCCAGCATCGACTATCTCGTGGGCACAATGATCGAGCTTCCGCGTGCCGCGCTCAATGCGGGGGCAATCGCGGAAGGGGCAGAGTTCTTTTCCTTCGGCACCAACGACCTGACGCAGACGACCTTCGGCATTTCGCGCGATGATGCCGCCAGTTTTCTGGATGAATACCGCCGCAAGGGAATAGTCGATCAGGACCCCTTCGTCTCTATCGACGTCGACGGTGTGGGCGCCCTTGTGCGGATTGCAGCAGAGAAGGGAAGGGCTGCGCGCGAAGGTCTCAAGCTGGGCATTTGCGGCGAGCACGGCGGAGACCCGTCATCCATCAGCTTCTGCGAGGAGGTGGGGCTGGACTATGTCTCCTGCTCGCCATTCCGTGTTCCCATAGCCCGGCTGGCAGCCGCACAGGCCGCCTGCCGAAAATGAAGCTGAGCGCACAGAAACGCCCTTAGATGCCAAGCACTGCCCGACCCGAAAACCAAAACAGTTCTCGGGTCGGGATCTATTTGGTTGCGGACGATTTCGCTATTGGCAAGAACTGCCGAGGTGCGAAGCAGCCGCTTACTGTAGCGTTTTGAGCTGCCCGATAAGGTTGGCGTACGCAGTAGCGAGTCGGGCGACTGGCAGATCGCTCGTCTCGGCATCTTCAACTCTCAGCGACCCGCCATCAATTGGCTGGGCCACGATTGCCAGTTTCGGGGCGCCACCCCGTTCCAAAGCGACGGCTGCTATCCAGTCGCATCCCGATGCGCCGTCCATGCGCATGCGGAAAAGGATACTGCCGCCAAGACGTTCCAATGCCCGTCGAACAGCACCTTCAAAACCTGTTATTAGAAGGTCCTGGTGTTGCAGAGCAAGCTCAAGTTCCACAACTTCCAGGGATGGAGTGCCGGGATTCTTTGCGATCGAGGTCGTCATTCCTATCCATCATTCACCCCGCCAAGCCACAAGAAACACGCGATTGTGACAAAAGTTCCATTACAACGCCGCACGTCGACGCGGACGCAGGAAAAGGTTGATGTAACTGATTGAACCTATACATCGTACATCCCGGAAACGGGTTCCGGCTCCGGGTCGATGCTGTAGATCCCATTATTGATGATTCGACCGTGTTTGGGCTACCCCAATCTGGCTGCTCTCAACATTTGCAGCTGGTCACGCTTTGACCGCATGCGGTCGAATCGTTACAACAACAGCTTCATTGGGCGTGTCATGTTCGCAGGTTCGATACGCAGGTTTTCCGCCACCGCGCAAGGGTCCCACAGGCTCGGTGCCTTCACGCTGGTGCTTTTTCTTACCAGCGCACTGTCCCATCGCTTCGGCCTGATCGACACCTTGCCCTTTCTCGTGTTGCTGGGGCTTTGCCTTTCCCTTGCGCTTTGCAGTCTCTGCATGGCGGTTAGCGGCGCCGTCGAAATCTGGAGGCGCGATTTATCGGGAGCAGGAAGCGTGGCGATGGGGCTTGTGTTTTCCCTGCTGGCGCTGACGCCTTACGCGGCGGCAGGATACAGATACGTCGTCTATCCACAATTGAACGACATCTCCACCGATCTCAACCGTCCGCCTCAGCTGTTGCGTGCCGCAACCTTCCGGCGGCTTCCAATGGCCCCGCTTCACGCGTTCAACAGGGAGGCGGCCACGATTCAGGCGAAAGCTTACCCGCTGCTGACCGGCCGGCGTTATGACCACACGCGGGAGGCGGTGGTGGAAGCAGCTACAGAACTCGCCGAAAGCCGGGGGTGGACAGCCTTGGCTCCCATGCCTTCGGCAGGGATTTCGGGGAGCGTTACGCTGGAGGCGGTCGCCGGATCCTATCTGCTCGGCCTGCCGTCGGACATCGCCATCCGGATTGAGGAGCATGAGGACGCGGTTCACGTGGAGATGCGCTCTGTCTCCCGATACGGCCGACATGACCTTGGCGACAACTTCCTGCGCGTCCAGCGCTTCCTGGATGATCTCGACCGGCGACTGGAAAGCTTGGTGCCGTAATGATCATTGGCGGCGCGGGCCGCCAGTCAGCCAAGATGATAAGAGGCCTTGAGGGTTGCGGTGCCATCAACACGAACCAAGCCGCGCTCGACCAGATCCATCAGATGAGCGAGAACCGACAGGGCCGCTGCACGATGCAGACGGGGGTCAGTATTGCGATAGATGACGCGGACGATATCGGAAATCGTCCGGTCTCCCGCCGAAAGACGGTCGAGGATTGCGCGCTCACGCATCTTGCGGTGCGCTTTTAGCCCACGCAGGAATTGCTTCGGATTGAACACAGGTCCGCCGTGTCCGGGAAGGAGAATGCCGTCCTCGCGCTCGATAAATCGGTCAAGGGAAGCGATATAGTCGGCCATAGCGCCGTCTGGCGGAGCTACGACAGTGGTCGACCAGGCCATTACATGATCGCCGGAAAAGGTGAGCGCGGTGCCTTCCAGCCCGAAAGCCAGATGATTTGCGGCGTGACCAGGCGTATGGAGCGCCCGTAGCGCCCATCCGTCGCCTTCGACAAGCGCACCGTCAGCCAGGAGGATATCCGGGCGAAAATCCCGGTCGCCGCCGGCATCAAGATGATTCGTCTCGCCATTCCACAAAGGCCGCGCCGGCCTGTGCGGCCCCTCTGCGGCGGTGGGAGCGCCTACAAGCTGTGAAAGCTTCCGTGCGAGGGAAGAATGGTCGCGATGGGTATGAGTGACGAAAATGTGGCTCACCGGCTGCTTTCCGATTGCCCGAAGCAGTGCCTGAAGATGCGTATCGTCTTCCGGCCCTGGATCAATGATTGCGAGCGCACCCTTTCCACCTACGATATAGGTGTTCGTGCCATGGAACGTGAAGGGACTGGGGTTCGGAGCAGTAAGCCGCCACACGCCAGGCGCAACTGGAACAAGTTCGCCATGCCGCGGCTCAAACTTCTTGTTCAACTTCAATTCCATTTCCGCCCTGCCTTTTCCGCAGCCAGCCGCACAGGCATTGCCGCATAGCATGTAGTGACGGTGGGCGATATGTGGGAAAACTTTCCACATGTTGCTTTTGGTGCCTTTTGCGGCAACAGCAGCGCCCATTCCTTCGGCTCTCAAGGAGAGAGCAATATCCTGAACATGCTACCTTGCTTCTCAAAAGCAATTCCGGTTTTCCTGCTGATGCTGTAAGTATGCTGAAGGCGGCTCAGGGGCGCATCCCGCTCTTACCGGGAGTGAGGTAGTTGCTTTGACAATCTTGGTAACCGGGGGTGCCGGCTATATCGGCAGCCATATGGTGTGGGAGTTGCTCGATCGGGGGGAAGAGGTGGTCGTGCTCGACCGCCTTTCCACGGGCTTTGATTGGGCGGTTCCGGAAGCGGCGAAGTTGGTCGTAGGCGATATCGCCGATCAGACGCTGGTGGAAGAGCTCATGGAAAGCCGTTCGGTCGAGGCGGTAATCCATTTCGCCGGTTCCATCGTCGTGCCGGAGTCGGTGGCCGATCCGCTTGGCTACTACCTCAACAACACAGTGAAATCCCGAGCATTGATCGAAAGCGCCGTCCGGTGCGGGGTGAAGCATTTCATCTTTTCTTCAACGGCCGCGGTCTACGGAACGCCGGGCAATGAAGCGGTTTCCGAGGACGCGCCTTTGCGGCCCGAATCGCCCTATGGCCATTCCAAGCTGATGACGGAGGTCATGCTGCGGGACGCGGCTGCAGCGCATGGTTTCACCTATACAGCACTGCGCTACTTCAATGTTTCGGGTGCCGATCCGAAGATGCGCACCGGGCAATCGACGCAAGGAGCGACCCATCTGATCAAGGTTGCCTGTGAGGCTGCTACTGGCAAGCGTGCCCGGATGGAAATTTACGGCACGGACTATCCAACACGGGACGGAAGCTGCATCCGCGACTTCATCCATGTGGCAGATCTTGTGCATGCCCACTACCTGGCGCTTCAGCGGCTTCGGCACGGTGGTGACAGTCTCGTTGCCAATTGCGGCTATGGCCGTGGCCATTCGGTGCTGGAGGTGATCGAGGCGGTCAAGCAGGTCTCGGGGAAGGACTTCCCGGTAATCCGAACCGGACGGCGGGCGGGCGATGCAATCGCAGTTGTCTCCAATCCTCAACGCTGCATGGCGGAACTGGGCTGGCGTCCCCAGCACGACAGTTTGAACGAGATTGTCGGACACGCGCTGCAATGGGAGGAACTGTTGAGGCAGCGCAACCGGCTCTAGATCTGAACCCAAGCTCCTGTTTTCGCAACCACACCACTTTGCTCGATGGCATTAGGGAAGCCGGCGCCGCAGAAGCGTGCACGCGAGCAGCCACAGGTCGAGCCTGACAGACCCGCGCGTCAGATATTCAGCATCGGTCTTGGCGCAGAGTTCCGGCTGTGACATGTCGATGCCGCGAAGCTGTGCGAGGCCTGTTATCCCGGGGAGTGACGAAAACACTCCAAGCCGCCGCCGGTGGGAAATGAGTTCGCGCTGATCCGGCAAGCACGGTCGCGGCCCGACCAGCGCCATGTCACCTCTGATCACATTCCACAACTGCGGCAGTTCATCGAGCTTGGTCATCCGCAAAAAACGGCCCACAGGGGTGATGGCCCCGGCGTGCGCTTCGTGCGTGGGCACGGATGGCGTATGCTGATACATGGTGCGCAGCTTGTAGCAGCGGAATGGCACGCAATCGCGTCCAAGGCGCTCTTGTACAAAGAGGGCGGGCCCCTTGGAGGTCGCGCGAATGAGGGCTGCTGCAACGAGCATTACCGGAAGCGCTGGGAGGAGAATGATGATCGCAATGGCAACATCCAGTCCACGCCTTGCTCCCGTGGCAATACGACTTTGCCGCGCGGCGGTTCCGATGACCGGCTCAGCCAAGCTACATACCTCCGTCTAGGCGATTCGGCGAAGAGTGGTGGCCGAGACAGGAACCTTTGGCAGCGGTGAAACCTTGCCCTTGCTGTCAAGGAGGGTGAAGAGAACCTGGCGCAACAGCGCCTCTTCACCCTGCTCAAGTGCCGCTTTCAGTTGCGAAAGCATGGCTGGAACCTGCTCTGCATCAATCGAATGCCCGCTGGCACGCAGAATCTTGGGGTGGCGCGTGGCAACAACACCGGAGGGGTCATAAAAGAGCTCTTCGGAAAGCTTTTCACCTTCGCGCATCCCAATGGTGACGATTTCAATGTCGCCGTCGGGGTTCTCGGGGGATCGCACCTCAAGTCCGGCGAGCATGATCATGTCCTCGGCAAGCTGGCGAATCCGGATCGGCTCGCCCATGTCAAGGGTCAGTATGTCGCCGCCATAGGACAGGGCGCCCGCCTGGATGATGAGTTCGGCGGCCTCTCGCACCGACATGAAGTAACGGGTCATCTGGTCATGCGTCAGGGTCACAGGGCCGCCAGCAGCGATCTGCTCCTTGAAGAGAGGGACGACCGAGCCGCTGGAGCCGATGACGTTGCCGAAGCGCACGCATGAAAAAATCCGGTGCTTGCCCGCTTCCTTCGCCTTCTCGCCATAGTAGCGCACGATCAATTCCGCCCAGCGCTTCGTGGCGCCCATGACGCTGGTGGGCCTGACGGCCTTGTCGGACGAGATCAAAATGAAATTTTCTACATCACCCGCGCAGGCTTCTGCCGCCAGGATAGCCGTTCCAAGCACGTTATTGCGCACGCCTTCGCGCTGGTTCTGCTCGACCAGCGAGACGTGTTTATAGGCAGCACAGTGGTAGACCGTCTGGACGTCGTGTGTGGCCAGCGTCCAGCGTACCAGATCCGTATCGGTGATCGAGCCGAGCACGGGCACGACGGGAAAGCCGCCATACTGGCGCAATTCGCGCTCAAGCTCGTAAAGTCCGAGTTCGTTGATGTCGAGGGCTACAAGTTTGGCAGGATTGGCCCCGGCGATGGTCCGGCAGAGCGCCGAACCGATGGAGCCTGCCGCGCCCGTGACCAGTATGGTTCGGCCTTCGATGGTGGACTGCATCAGCCGCGGATCGGCCGGCACAGGAGACCGGCCAAGAAGGTCATCGATGTCAATATCGCGAATATAGCTGACGAGGTACTTGCCCGCGGCAAGGTCGGCGATCGGTGGGAGGATTCGGATCTTGACGTGATGGCGACCGAGCCGGGCCACAAGTTCCCGCCGCTTTCGTGTGCCTGCGGTGGCGGAAGCTATGATGACTTCCTCGATATCCAACCGGCCCACAAGCTCTTCCAGTCTATCGCCCGGATAGACGCGAATGCCCCAGATATCCATGCCGTGAAGCTGGGAATCCTCGCTGGCGAAGGCCACTACCTGCCGGTCGGCTGCAGTCTTCAATGCTTCGGCGAGCTGCACCGCAGCGTCTCCCGCCCCATAGATGAGGACGCGCTTTTTTATCTTTTCCGCTGTTCGCGGGCCCGCTAGGCCGAGTATCCATTTGACGCCGAAGCGGCTTCCGACCACGCCTACGATGCTGCCCGCCCAGTAAAGCACCGCAATCGTGCGCGGAATACCTTCGGCACCGTAGGAATGGGTAAGAAAGACAAGCGCTACCCACGCAAAGGTGGCGAAGGTGGTGGCTTGCACCATTGTCCATATCGCTCGCTCACGCAGGTACCGGAGCACAGAGCGGTAAAGGCCCATATAGGCGAAGATCGGGATAGCGATGGCCGGCCCGGCGAGAATCAGCAGTGTCTGCTCAAAATTCGGTACGAAAAGCCGGTCGAATCGGTAGCAGAATGCGAGCCATATGACGCACATCAGCCCCACAGCATCCGCTAGCAGGAGCAGCATCCTCTTTTCCCGCCGCGATCGCATGTGAAGCCAGGAAAGAATTCGTGGAAATGATGATGCCAACATTCCCATAAATCGGGGATTCCATCGGGTTGTGAGGACTGCCCAAAAAATTGGGAACCGCCTGCGTGAAAGTTGCCCCCCAAGCCACCCCATTTGTTATTGTTACATCGTTATCCGGGAGTATCCAGTAACATTTTCGCTGCAGACTCAACATTATGCAAAGATCGGTTGCGTTGCGTGAGAACCCCGCTTTGGCCGTTGCGCGAACGGTTCACAATCTTTATATGGGGCATCTGCTTCAGGCGCCGCAGCGGCGCGGGATTGGGGCGTAGCCAAGCGGTAAGGCAGCGGTTTTTGGTACCGCCATTCCCAGGTTCGAATCCTGGCGCCCCAGCCACCAGCTTCTATCCCCGCTTCTTCACACGGCCATATCCTTCCTCACGCGATGAGCAGAGGAACAGGCCATGGAAGAATCCGCAATCTTGAAACTCCCGTTTATAATGCCTTCCCAGGCCCAAAAGCATGTGACCCACAACGAGGCACTGCTGCTTCTGGACAACATTGTGCAGCTTGCCGTTCTCGACCGGGATCTGGCTGAACCGCCGGCCACGGTCGCGGAAGGTGACCGCTACATCGTCGCCGCCGGCGCCCGGAACGAATGGAGCGGAAGGGAAGGGCAGGTAGCAGCGTTTCAGGACGCAGCCTGGACCTTTCTTGCGCCCCGGCAGGGTTGGCGCGCTTGGGTCGCGGATGAGGAAACGATGATGGTGTGGGACGGTTCACGCTGGATTGTACCGGAGCCGCAAATCGCGGAACTGCAGAATTTGACGCTGTTGGGCATTGGCACGGAAGCCGACAGCCAGAATGTCTTTGCTGCCAAGCTGAACAGGGCGCTGTGGACCGCACGGGCATCGGGCGAGGGTGGCGATGGCAACTTGCGCTATACGCTTAACAAGGAAGGTGAAGCGGACGTCTTGTCGCTTCTTATGCAGTCAGGATGGTCGGGTCGCGCTGAGCTAGGGCTCATCGGCTCGGACGACTTTTCGCTGAAAGTGAGCGGCGATGGGGGCAACTGGAGCCCGTCCATCGAGGTGAACAGGCAAAGCGGCATTGTTTCGCTGCCAGCCCTGCCGCGGTTCAAGGCCTACACCGATTTCGACAACTATGTAGGTGTCGGAAACTGGGTGAAAATCGCGATCAACAATGCAGAGTACAACGGCCAAAACGGCTTCAAGGCACAGAACAACCGTTTCGTTGCTCCCGCCGACGGGACCTACCTTTTCGGCGCATCGCTGCATTACAAAGGTGATGCAGGCAGCGCGGCCCGCATGGGCGGGCGGCTTGTCCTGAACGGAACAAATGAAATCCGAGGGTCCTTCGGCGAAATTTCCGGTGCGCACGAATCACAGGCGACCACCCTGTGGCTCTCAACGGTCGCTCCCCTGTCGGCCGGTGATTCGGTTGAGCTGCAGGGGCGCTTCCGCGAAGCCGACGGCTATTTCGCCGCCGACCACACGGCCTTCTGGGGAATGAAGATTGGCTAGATCAGCTCAGGATTTCATAAAACATGAAATGATCTAGGTCATTTCTAGCGCAGTTCCTGACGGAAAACCGGCGTCCGAGTTTTTCCTGGAATTGCGCTAGCTGAGCTTGCTAGCCGCACCGGTCGGGATTTTCTCGCCCCCGGTTGTCCTGAGCGGTGACGCGTGTCACCCTTCTATCAAACCCCGTAACTCCTGCACCTTCTCTTCCAGAAGCTTCCTGTCCCCGCGCGTTTCCACATTAAGCCGCAGGAGCGGCTCGGTGTTGGAGGCGCGCAGATTGAAGCGCCAGTCGTCGAAGACCATGCCAAGCCCGTCGATCGTTTCAAGCTGCGGATCTGCCCGCTCGTAATGGGCGGCTACCTTTTCCTGTACTGCTATTGCGTCGGCGACAGTAAAGTTAATTTCGCCTGAGCAGGGAAACTTAGCAATGCGTTCTTCCAGCACATCGGCCAGCGGCTCGTCGATGACCGTCAATTCCGCCACCACATTCAGCCAAGCGAGCATGCCCGAATCGCAATAGGCGAAATCGCGGAAATAGTGGTGGGCGCTCATCTCCCCGCCGTAAATGGCGTTTTCGTCGCGCATCATCTTCTTGAAGAAGGCATGGCCTGTGCGGCAGGGCTTGGCGATACCACCAGCGCTTTCCACTACATCGATGGTGTTCCAGGTGAGCCGCGGATCATACAGGATCGTGCTGCCGGGAGCCTTCTCCAGCATTCGCCGGGCGATCATGCCAACCAGATAGTAGCCCTCCACGAACCGGCCCTTGTGATCGTAGAGGAAGCATCGGTCAAAGTCTCCATCCCAGGCAATGGCGAGATCGGCCCCGTGCTCAACGACAGCCCGGCTCGCCTTTTCGCGTTTTTCGGGCAGGAGAGGATTGGGAACGCCATTTGGAAGCCTTGCGTCCGGCTCGTGGTCGACCTTGATGAATGTGAAGGGCAGATGCTTCTCCAGACGATCAATGATGGGCCCTGCACAGCCGTTGCCGGCATGTGTGACGATTTTCATTGGCTTAAGGTCAAGCCCGGCCACTTCCTCCAGAAGCCGCTCCACATAGGCATTGCGGTCGCAAACGGGATGCAATTCCCCGCGCGCGCCGTAGCTTGCCACGGAGGTAAGCTTTCGGCTGGAGCGCATGAGTTGTTCGATGGGATTGAAGGCATTGTCTGGCGTGGCCGCAGCCGCCCCTTTCAGCACCATTTTGATGCCGTTGTAATCGGGCGGATTGTGGCTGGCGGTCACCATGAGCCCGGCATCCGCTTGACTGCGGGCGGTGTGGAAGTAGACCTCTTCGGTCCCACATTGCCCCACCGGCAGCACATCGACGCCCATATCGAGGAGCCCCTGTGTGAGCGCGCCCGCAAGGGCCGGGCTGTCGATACGCATATCATGGCCGATGACGACCGCCGCAGGCGACAATACCTCCTTCAGTGCCTGAGCAAAGCGGTAGGCGAAGGGAACATTCACCTCGCTGGGAATCTGCCCGCGAATGTCATACGCCTTGAAGGGAGCGCTCATGCTTCAGGTCCTCTCCTGATATTCGTGATGATGATAACCGTCCCCGTTGCCAATGAAATGGCATTGCGACGCAATTTGGATGTCCAAGGGTCAACTGCGGTAACAAAACAGGTAACAGATTGAACATTCCTTTCTGTTGCGAAACCTTTTGCGCCCGCCTATGGACCACCTGGGTACCTTAGGGCAAGGCAGGAAATCATGCAGTTCATCGATCTCGGCGCACAACGCGAACGCATCAAGGATAGGCTGGAGAAAAGGCTCGGAGAAGTCCTTGCCGAAGGCCGCTACATCCTTGGTCCGGAGGTCACCGAGTTCGAAGAGAAGATTGCAGCCTATATCGGCGTGAAGCACGCGGTCGCTTGCGCCAACGGAACAGATGCGCTGCTGATCCCGCTCATGGCAAGCGGCATCGGGCCAGGGGATGCGGTCTTCGTTCCCAGCTTCACATTCGCCGCCACTGCCGAAGTCGTGGCTCTTGCGGGGGCTTCCCCGGTCTTCGTCGACGTTGACGCCGATACCTACAATATCGACATTCAAAGTCTTGAGGCCGCTATCGCCGCCATCCGGCAGGAGGGGAGGCTGGTTCCCAAGGCCATTATTCCCGTCGATCTTTTCGGTATTGCCGCCGACTATGACGCTCTTGGCAAGATTGCGGCGCGCGAAAGCCTTTTGGTCGTTGAGGATGCCGCGCAGGCGATCGGCGGTTCCGCGAAAGGAACCATGTGCGGTGCTTTCGGGGACGTTGCGGGCACGAGTTTTTATCCGGCAAAGCCGCTCGGCTGTTACGGCGATGGCGGTGCCATCTTCACCAATGATGACAGCCTGATGGAAATTCTGCGTTCCATCGCCTTTCACGGCAAGGGCAAGAGCCAATACGACAATGTGCGCATCGGCCTGAACTCGCGGCTGGATACGATCCAGGCCGCCATTCTGCTAGAAAAGCTGGCCTTATTGCCGGAGGAGATGGAACTGCGTCAGAAGGTGGCCCAGCGCTACAATGAGGCATTGGCCGACGTGGTGAGGGTGCCGCGAGTGCCTGAAGGCTGCCGCTCCGCCTGGGCGCAGTATGCAATCGAAACGCCGGTACGCGATGCGGTCCGTGCGCGCCTGAAGGAGAACGGCATCCCTTCCGTTGTTTATTACGAAAGGCCGCTGCATGTGCAGGCCGCCTATGCTGCATATCCGCGGACGCCGGATGGGCTACCGGTTTCGGAAACTCTGCCCGAGCGCATATTGTGCCTTCCCATGCACCCCTATCTTTCGCCGGCCGATCAGGATCGGATCATCGCCAATATCCGCAGTGCGGTAAAAGAGGCTTGAGCCGGAGCGCCTCTCTTTTTGCCTGGAGCAGAAGGAGACCGGAAAGAAAAATTCCCATTTGCAGCGGTTGGCGCAAAATACGGATTGCAGGCTAAAGACCTTTGGATCATGCCGCCTTGAGAAGGCGAATGAAGCAATGCTATCCGGTTTATATGGCGCCGTTTGTAGCGCGTATTCAGGAATTTGCCCGATGCCGAAAGCCCTTTCGCACCTCAAGCGCCTGGAAGCAGAGTCCATCCACATCATGCGGGAGGTGGCGGCGACCTTCTCCAAGCCGGTGATGCTCTACTCCATCGGCAAGGATTCGTCAGTCCTTCTGCATCTGGCCTTGAAGGCATTCTATCCGGCCAAGCCTCCCTTTCCGTTCCTCCATGTGGATACGACCTGGAAGTTTCGTGAGATGATCGCATTCCGCGACCGGATGGCAGCCGAACTCGGCTTCGATCTTCTGGTGCATGTCAATGAGGAGGGCGTACGCGACGGCATCAATCCGTTCGACCACGGCTCCAACATCCACACTCATGTGATGAAGACCGTGGCGCTTCGCCAGGCTCTTGACAAATATGGCTTTGATGCCGCCTTTGGCGGCGCGCGCCGCGATGAGGAGAAAAGCCGCGCCAAGGAGCGCATTTTCTCATTCCGCAATGCCGGCCATGCATGGGACCCGAAGAACCAGCGCCCGGAGATGTGGAAGATCTACAACACGCGAGTCGCCAAGGACGAGTCCATTCGCGTCTTCCCGCTGTCCAACTGGACCGAACTCGACATCTGGCAATACATTCTGCAGGAGAAAATTCCCATCGTCCCGCTCTATTTCGCGCAGCGGCGGCCGGTGGTGAGCCGCGACGGCATGTTGATTCTCGTCGACGACGAGCGCATGAAGCTTCTTCCGGGGGAGATGGTGGAGGAACGCATGGTGCGTTTTCGTACATTGGGATGTTACCCGCTGACGGGCGCTATCGAGTCCAATGCATCCACTCTGGAAGAAATCGTAGCGGAAATGCTGATCTCGCGCACCTCGGAGCGGCAAGGCCGGCTCATCGACCGTGATGAGGCCGGTTCGATGGAGAAAAAGAAGCGCGAGGGATATTTCTAATGTTCAACGTGGATGATTCGGCGCTGGCTGAAACGGAGGCTCCGGGAATCCGCTCCTATCTGGCCGGGCAGGAGAACAAGACGCTCCTGCGGTTCCTGACATGCGGGTCGGTCGATGACGGCAAGTCGACCCTGATCGGCCGGCTCCTTTTCGACACTAAGCTGATTTTTGAGGATCAGCTCGCCGCCCTTGAGCAGGATTCCCGGCGACACGGCACCAATGGCGAGGATATCGACCTTGCATTGCTGGTGGACGGTCTGGAGGCAGAGCGCGAGCAGGGCATCACGATCGACGTCGCTTATCGATTCTTCGCCACCGCGAAGCGGAAATTCATCGTCGCCGATACGCCCGGCCATGAGCAATATACCCGTAACATGGCTACGGGAGCCTCTACGGCTGACCTTGCCGTCGTCCTGGTCGATGCCCGGCAGGGTATCCTGCCGCAGACCCGGCGTCATTCAATCATCGCCTCGTTGCTGGGCATCCGCCATATCGTGCTGGCGGTGAACAAGATCGATCTTGTGGACTTCGATGCGGATGTGTTCGAGCGCATAGCCGCCGAATACAGGTCCTTTGTCGCAGATCTCGGATTTCGCACGGTTGTGCCCATCCCCATGTCCGCGCGCCATGGGGACAATGTCACACGCGGTTCGGATAACACGCCATGGTACTCGGGACCGAGTCTTCTTGAACATCTGGAAGTGGTCGATAACGAAGCTGCGCCCGGGCCGCGGCCATTCCGTTTTCCCGTGCAATATGTGAACCGGCCGAACCATGAGTTCCGAGGCTTCGCCGGAACGGTCGCTTCCGGCGCCATCGGCATTGGGGATGAGGTGGTCGTTGCAAAGTCCGGCAGGCGCACGCGCGTGAAGCGCATCGTCACCTATGACGGCGATCTTGAAAGGGCATGCGAGGGGCAGGCGGTAACGCTCGTGCTCCAGGACGAAGTGGAAGTCTCACGCGGAAATATGCTGGTGGCAGCCGATGCCCGTCCCGCGGTGGCAGACCAGTTTGCGGCCAATGTCGTGTGGTTCGGCGAACAGGCCCTGCTGCCGGGCCGCATGTATCTCCTGCGCACCGAAACCGACGAGGTGAGCGCGACGGTCAGCCACCTGAAACACCGGGTCAATATCGGCAATTTTGCCCGCGAAGCCGCCAAGTCGCTTGAACTAAACGAGGTCGGCGTCTGCAATTTCTCCCTCCAGGCACCCATCGCCTTCGATCCGTTCGAGGAGAACCGCACCACCGGCTCCTTCATCCTGATCGACCGGCTGACCAACGCCACCGTCGGCGCTGGCATGATCCTGCATCCCCTGCGGCGAGCGGCCAACATTCACTGGCAGGCGCTGGATGTGTCCAAGGCATCGCGCGCCGCAATGAAGCACCAAAAGCCCGCGGTTCTCTGGTTCACAGGCCTTTCGGGGTCTGGAAAATCGACCATCGCCAATCTTCTTGAGAAGAAGCTACATGCGGCTGGCCGGCATACCTATATTCTCGATGGTGACAATGTGCGCCACGGCCTTAATCGTGATCTTGGCTTCACCGAGGAGGATCGGGTGGAGAATATCCGCCGCGTGGCCGAGGTCGCCCGCCTCATGGCCGATGCGGGTCTTATCGTGTTCGTTTCCTTCATCTCGCCATTCAGGGCAGAGCGGCGCATGGCGCGCGACCTAATGGAGGACGGCGAGTTTGTGGAAGTATTTGTCGATACGCCTTTTGAGGAATGTGCCAAACGCGATCCAAAGGGACTGTATGCGCGTGCCCTTAGGGGCGAGATCAAGAACTTCACCGGCGTGGATTCGCCGTACGAGCCGCCTGAGAAGGCCGATATTCATCTACGCACGCTTGGCCGCGCGCCTGAGGATATAGCCGACGAAGTTGAAGAATGGCTGAGGGAGCGAGGGTATTGCTGACGGCAAAGACGAAATCGAAGCTGGAGAACGAGGTTGCGCTCCTGTCATTGTTCGAGGAGCTTGCGCTCGCTGCCGGCCGCGAAATCATGCGGCACTATGAGGCCGGATTCACCGTGGAGGAAAAGGCCGATTCCTCGCCGGTTACGGCGGCCGACCGGGAGGCGGAGCGCGTGATCCTGAGCGGACTGCGTGGGGCCCTTGGCGCTATCCCTTGCGTCTCGGAGGAGGAAGCTTCGGGTGGTGTCCTGCCCGTCTGCGGTGACGAGTTCCTGCTCGTCGATCCGCTCGATGGCACGCGCGAGTTCATAAGCCGCCGTCCTGACTTCACCGTCAACATCGCCTTGATAAGAAATGGCGTTCCGGCAGCCGGTGTCGTTTATGCGCCGGCGCGGGGTCTTCTTTATTCCGGCGGCGCGGGCGCGGCCTTCGAGATGGAAACGAGCGACGGCGCGAGCGTGAAGAACCGCCGGCAGATCGCGGCGCGGCCCGTGTGCACGCCGCCGGTAATCGTCGCAAGCCGTTCCCACTCCACGCCGCAGACCGAAGCTTTCATCGCCCGCTATCCGGGTGCCGAGGCCGTATCCATCGGCTCATCTCTCAAATTCTGCATGATCGCGCGGGGCGATGCCGATTTATACCCGCGCTTTGGCCGTACCATGCAGTGGGACACGGCCGCGGGCGACGCCGTCTTGCGTGCAGCCGGCGGTCGCGCACTAACGTTGGAAGGAACGCCCCTTGTCTACGGTCCTGCAGGAGGGGAGGGACTGGAGGCTTTCACAAGCCCGTTCTTCGTTGCCGAGGGAAGGGCAGCCTGAACTTCATAACGCCTGCGTTGTAGGTCAGCTCAGGATTCGCGGAAACGCTGGAATAATCCTTTGTTCTTCGCAATTCCGGGGCGGTTTATGTTTTTCCTGGAATTGGTGTAACCGCATCAATGCGCAGCGTCGCGCCTGGGGCGCGGGAAAATTCTCATCCCTCAAGTTCCTCACGCCATGGCGGATTTGCGCCTGCGCGGGAAACCGTGGCGGCGGCCACGCGCGCTGCAAAGGACAAGGCAGCGGCCGCTTCGCTTTTCCGCAATCCAACCAGCCGCTCCTTTGAAAGGAGGCCCGCCTGGCGAAGGGCGGCAAGCAGGCCGGCATTGAAGGCGTCGCCCGCGCCTACAGTGTCGATAACCTTTACTCTGCGAGCCTCGACCCTGACGCTGCCACCTCTCCACCACGCCGTAGCGCCCTCGGCGCCATAGGTGACGACCACCAGCAGACTTCCCGCATCCAACATCTGCTGTGCGGCGTCGGCCGGGGTGGCATCGGTGAGCCAGTCAAGATCCTCTTGAGAAACCTTTACGATGTCCGACATCGCAGACATGCGGCCGATCCGGCACCTGTGTGCTTCCACATCACGGACAAGAGCCGGCCTGATATTGGGATCGAGCATGATGATGCGCGAGGAATGTTCACGCGCCATCAGTGTCTCATAGGTGCTTCCGCAGGGCTCGGCGGCAAGGCTGATCCCGCCGAAGAGCATGGCCTCGACGTCGGTTCCGATCTGCGGAGCATCAGCCTCGGTAAGCATGCGGCCTGGCGAACCTTCGTCGTAGAAGAGATAGCTGGTCTGGCCTTTCTCCAGCGTAACGAAGGCAAGGGTTGTGGGGCGAGATGAAATCACAACGTGGGAGAGATCGACATTGCTCCTTGAAAGCGTTTTTTGCAGCATCAGGCCGAAGGGATCGTTGGAGATGCCGGAGAAGAGGGAAACGGGCACACCAAGCCGTCCGAGCGCAACGGCGCTGTTGAATACGGAGCCGCCGGGATGAGGCACGAAAGCCGTGTCGCCCGAGGCTGTTTTGCCAGGCAGCATGTCGATCAGCGCCTCCCCGCAACACAGGATCATTGCCGTTGTTCTTTCTCGCCTAACGAATCTTCAATCAGCCTCCTGCTGCCTCGCCAGTTCAGTTGGGAGCGGAACAGCCGCCGCCATTCAAGCACCTGATCAAGCTTGCAAGGTCCTCTCCGGTCGGATTGGGCAGAAGCGTGCTGTTGCAATATTCGGTCTGCAATAGATATCGGCTTTCTTCCTTTCTGAGAAATACGACTGCCGGAAAGGCGACGGGGAGCATCCCGCACACTCCATTGAAACAGCTCCGTTCAACGGTAACAGGCAGCGTGAGCGGGAGGTCGAAGCCGGACCTGCGCGCGGCATAGCCGTCGAAGGTAGCGCGGAAGCGGCCCAGTGGCTCATGCTTCAGCGTCCGCCAGTTGAATTTTCGCAAGGAACCGGCCGGCGTCACTTTTCCCACCGCCATGACATACTCGGTAATGCGCTCCCGATGGAGGTTGAAGACGTTTTCGGGCGTCGGCGGCATGCATGACAGGGCGAAGGCATTGCTGCTCAACAGCGGCCAAAGGATGAGGGCAACGCCGAATAGCCTTATGCTGCTTCGCATGCGACCGGACGCTGGTGCGCCTGCAGTCATGAGCCGGGCAATACACATGTCACGTTTGCTGGGTCGAGCTCCACGAGCCGGTTGGATGCGATGTCGAAGCGCACCGCCCACACGGTTTCTTCGGTTTCGATCCATCCGCCCATATCTCTAAAGGTGACCAGGCCAACGACGGAAGAATCGCTCTGAGCGCCTATCTGGCATTCCTCGAATGCCCACAACTGTTCGCGTGATTGCTCCGGCGCTTCGTGTTCGTCGACGATTTCCCAGACAGGCTTGCCATCGTCGAGCCCGGCCAGTGGTTTCGCAAGCACTGCCACCACCGATCCATCCTCCCGGTTCAATGTCGCGATGGAGTAGGCGCAGATGTTGCCGTTCAACGGGATGCACGACGCGAGATCGCTGGTCATGCCGCGGGGGTAGGGCGGCACCGTCGCCCCCACCAGTTTGGAAGCGCCCGCCGGTATTGTCCAGATGCATGCAATTGCCAGGACCAAAAGCTTCATGGCAGGAGGGAAGCATAAACGGCGTGTGATGCCAAGCAGCAGCCACCGGATGAAGTTGCACCGATGGCTTCGGCGAAGCTCAGGCGGAGCAGCGACTATTTCCGGCCCTAGCTGTAATGCGAAGAATGCCGGCACGATGGGCGGCACTTAGGGGATGGCATCTGTAGACGAGGGGCCGCCTTCATCAACAAGGGTGCGCAGGCGATCGGTAACTGAACTGCTGAACTTCAGGCGGACGCCGGCACCATTGGCACCTTCTTCCGGAATGAAGACCGCGCCAAGATCCTCAAGATTTTCCTTCAGCGTCTTCAGTGTGGCATCGTCTGGTATGTCGAGACCACGCTCGAAATTCTGGATCGCCTGCTTCGGCACATCGGTTCTCTTGGCGAGCTTGCCTCGGCTCACTTGCACCAGGGCGCGTGCTGCCTTGCAAAGTGGTCCAGTCAGCATCAAGGTCTCCGTCGAATGTTCAGGCCGTGCATTGGCAGAGCGGAAGCTCCGCCTGAATTCGCCTGCAGGCTAGCGCAGCGAGCTATTGCCGACAAGCACGGTCTTGTGCGCCGGAAAGCGGGAGGCGACGCCGGCTGAGCCTTACTCGACCTGGATCGTCTTGAGATATGCTGCAATGCCTTGGTTCAAGGACGGCATGAATTTCCGGCATGTCTTCATGTTCGCCCAAAAGCTTACGGTAAATGCTTCCGCAAGGTGTTCGGCGGGATAGTTCACCCCGGCGGAAGAAATCGGGTGCCGGCTCTCCCAGGATGTTGAGATAGCGTGACACAGTTTTTCTCCCACGATCTGTCTGCCAAGTTCCGACCTCGTCATCGTCGTGGGCTTGGGGCAGAAGGTCGCCCCCTAAACTTGTTCTATCGCACTTCTGGAGGGAAAACCGGCTCCACTTCCGAGAATTGCTTAACTCCTGATGGCCCGTCCGATACCGATCAGGATGCAGGCACCGATAAGCCCGGCGACGAGGTAGCCGACCCATCCGGCAAAAGACACACCGAAAAAGCCGAACAGGAAACTGGCTATGGCAGCACCGATGATTCCCAGGATGATGTTGGCAAAAATGCCGGTATCGCTCTTCATGATCATGGAAGCGATCCAGCCTGCCAAACCGCCGATGATGATGGCGGCAATCCAACCAACGCCCTGACCTTCCATATGATCAGCCTCCTCTCCTCAAACGGTAGAAGAAAACCACACAAGGCGGTTGCGGGCAAGGCCGGGAAACCATCGCGACAATGATCCGATTGAGCCGGCTAGATGCGGGGCGTAGAAAGGCGTGCCACGCCGATGAGGAGGAAGATCAACGTCTCGACCGTGCTGGCCGGCGGCAGGTTCGGAAGCGCTGAGGTCGACGACAACATTGCTCGTCAGCTTCATGCACTATGATCTGGGATGGATCGACCTGAGCAGAGAACCTTGCAGATCAGCGACAGCCCGTCGGGCACGAGGTTGTCACCCATGTCATAGGTACGTTCCGCTACCTGTGTCTTCCGGGTGGGGCGCGGGGAGTTTCAGGTGGAAATCTAAATTCTGACCAGCGTATTCTACAAGTACCTGATTCTTCTGGTCGGAGTGGCAGGATTTGAACCTGCGACCCCCTCGTCCCGAACGAGGTGCGCTACCAGGCTGCGCTACACTCCGTGACCAGACGGCGGGCTTATAGCGGGATGACCGCGTTCCCGCAAGCCGAAACCGTTTCAATATGGGCTGTCCACGTTTCCGGTTTCCACATAGACCGATTTGATCTGGGTATAATGGTCCAAGGCGGCCAAAGCGTTCTCCCGCCCGATTCCGGAACTCTTCACTCCGCCGAAGGGCAGTTCCACCGGGGTGAGATTGTAGGTGTTGATCCAGCACGTGCCTGCCTGAACTTCCCCGACAACTCGATGCGCTCGGGCAAGATCGCGCGTGAAGACGCCCGCGGAAAGCCCGAATTCCGTGTCATTCGCCCGAGCAATCACCTCCTCCTCCGTTTCAAAGGTGAAGACGCACATAACGGGGCCGAATATCTCCTCGCGCGCAATCCGCATATGGTCCTCCACCTCGGTGAAGATGGTAGGCTCGACGAAGTAGCCTTCCTCAAAGCCTTGCAAGCGGGGGGCATCGCCGCCCAGATGCAGATGCGCACCTTCCTCGCGCCCCGCCGCGATATAGGACATTACGCGCTCGCGCTGGGCAGCGGAGACCAGGGGGCCGAGATGCGTTTCGGGGTCGAGCGGGTCTCCCAGCCTGATTGCGCGGGTCCGTTCCGTCAGGCGACCGAGGAAGCGGTCGTAAATGCCCTTTTGCAGGAAGACGCGCGTGCCGTTGGAGCAAATCTGCCCGCTCGAATAGAAATTGCCGAGCATCGCGCCGCCAACGGCGTTCTCCACATCCGCGTCGTCGAAGACGATGAGCGGCGACTTGCCTCCAAGCTCCATCGTGCCGTGCTTCATGTGGCTGCCGGCAAGCCCCATCACGCGCTTTCCCGTGGCAACGGAGCCGGTCAGCGAAACCTTTGCGATACCGGGATGGGAGATGAGGGCGGTCCCGGTCTCCCCGTCACCCTGAATGACGTTGAACAGCCCGTCCGGGAGGCCGGCTTCGGTGAGAATTTCAGCCAGCGTCAATGCAGAAAGCGGCGTGTTTTCCGATGGCTTGAAGATCATAGCATTGCCGGCGGCCAGCGCCGGCGCAGCCTTCCATGCCGCTATCTGGATCGGATAGTTCCAGGCGCCAATTCCGACGCAGACCCCTAGCGGCTCTCGGCGCGTGTAGCCGAAGGGACCGCCGAGTTCGATATGCTCGCCGTTATAAGCCGCGATGGCACAGCCGAAGAACTCCAGCGCGTCTGCTGCGGAAGCGGCGTCGGCAATCAGCGTCTCCTGGATCGACTTGCCCGTATCGAGGGTTTCAAGCCGCGAAAGCTCCTCGTTCCGCTCACGCAGAATCTCTGCCGCCCGCCTCAGAACGCGTCCGCGTTCCATGGGCTTCACCCGCGCCCAACCTTCCTGTGCGCCACGGGCCGATTCGACGGCAAGTTCCACGATATTCGGTGTAGCCAGATGAAGCCGCGCAATCACCTCGGCCGTTGCCGGATAGATCACCTCAAGCGGCTTTCCCTGGGCATCCTCGACAGAATCACCATTGATGTAGTGCGAGGCTTCTGGCTGAACTCGCATCATGGCCTCCGGATTAGAGTGGTATTCCCGTTCATTCGGCACATATGCGTCACCGGTCCGAAACCTTCCAGCGTGGATTGATCCAGGGTTTCTGGTTTGAGGGCGGCAGGAGCGGCTTGTCCAGAATATGATCCGCGGCCTTCTCTCCCACCATTATGGCGGGTGCATTCAGATTCCCGTTGGTTATGCGCGGAAAGACCGAGGAATCAGCGACTCTCAACCCTTCGACGCCGATGACCTTCAGTTCCGGGTCAACCACGCTCATAGGATTTTCGCGGCTGCCCATCCGGCAGGTGCCGCAAGGATGATAGGCGCTTTCCACATTCTCGCGGACGAAGTCATCCAGCGCGTTGTCCGAAATGACATGCGCGCCCGGCGATATCTCCCCGTCGCAATAGGGCGCGAATGCTTCCTGGGAAAAGATCTCCCGTGTCAGTCTTATGCAATGCCGGAAGTCAGCCCAATCATCATCATGCGACATGTAGTTGAAACGGATCCTCGGCGCCTCGCGGGGGTCGGGGGAGGCAAGAGCGACAACCCCGCGCGATTTCGAGCGCATCGGCCCGACATGGGCCTGAAAGCCGTGCACGGTGGCGGCTGCCTTCCCGTCATAGCGGATGGCTGCAGGAAGGAAATGGTACTGGATGTCCGGATAATCCACGCCGGGACGCGAACGCACGAAGGCGGCCGCTTCGAAATGGTTCGAGGCGCCGAGGCCGGTCCGGAAAAGAAGCCACTGCGCGCCGATCAATGCCTTGGAGATAAGGTTCAGGCTCGAATGTAGCGTGATAGGCTCGCGGCAAGCTTGCTGGATATAAAGTTCCAGATGGTCCTGCAGGTTCTGGCCAACGCCCTTCCGGTCGGCGACAACGGCAATGCCCATCCGCTGCAATTCCTCTGCGGGGCCTATGCCCGATAGCATCAGAATCTTTGGGGAATTGATCGGTGATGCGCAAATGATCACCTCACGTCGCGCCTTAACAACCTGAATCTTTCTGCGAGCTTCGATCTCCACTCCGGTTGCGCGTTGATTCTCGATGATAACGCGCCGAGCGAAGCCTCTGACGAGACGAACATTTTTCCGCTTGAGAGCAGGCTTCAGATAGGCGTTTGCCGCAGACCAGCGACGTCCGGTGAATATGGTCTGCTCCATCGGCCCGAAACCTTCCTGTTTGGAGCCGTTATAGTCCTCAGTAACCTCGAAGCCTGCCTGCCTGCCAGCCTCGATGAAGGCATGATAGAGCGGATTGGTGCGCGGCCCGCGCTGCACATTGAGCGGCCCATCCGTCCCGCGCCAGTCATCTTCGCCGCCTTGGGCATTCTCCATGCGTTTGAAGTAGGGCAGTACATCCGCGAAGGCCCAGCCGGTCGCGCCCATCTCGGCCCAATGGTCGAAGTCGTGCGCATGGCCGCGCACATAGACCATCCCGTTGATGGAGGACGAGCCGCCGATCACCTTGCCGCGCGGCGTCGCGAGGCTGCGGCCGCCCAGATGCGGCTCGGGCTCGGTGCGGAAGCCCCAGTCGTAGAGGGACATGTTCATGGGAAAGGACAATGCGGCGGGCATTTGAATAAAGGGGCCGAAATCGCTGCCGCCATATTCGATGACGATGACCGAATGTCTGCCATCCTCCGACAGGCGATAGGCAAGCGCGGAGCCGGCGGAACCCGACCCGATAATGACGTAATCTGCCTCAAGCATCACAGCGCCTCCCAAGACGGAGCGTGAGGTAATTCTCGACCAGCGACGTGGCGGACGCGGCGTCGGGCGGGCCATCCTTCAGCGCTCGGCGGATGTAGAGTCCGTCGATCAGGGCGGCGATTCCCTCGGCCGTCCTCTCCGCCTCTTTCGCCGGCAACAGGGGCCGCAGCGCGAAAACAAGGTTGGAATGGAGCCTGCGCGCATAGATGCTGAGCAGGCGGCGCAGGGAAGCGGTGCGCTGGGCCTCTACATAGAAGGCAAGCCAGGCGGCTATTATCTCCGGCCGGAACTGCTTTGGTGAAAAGTTGACGGCGATAATTGCCCTCACCCGCTCAAGACCGCTTTTCTCCTGAATCGCCTCACGCATATCGTCCCCGAGTTCTGTGAGGATGTGGCGCATGGTGGAGAAAAAGAGATCTTCCTTGGCGCCGAAATAGTGGTGGGCAAGGGCGGGCGAGACGCCGGCGCGCCTTGCAATCTCCGACATCGTTACATCGAGAGAGCCATGCGCGCCGATCGCGTCTATTGCCGCGTCGATGAGGGCGCGGCGGCGAAGGGGTTCCATTCCGATCCTGGGCATGAGGCGAATGTATAGTTGATTGACTGATCAATCAAGAACCGGGCGATTACAAGCTTTTTCAACCTAATGGCCGAAGAGCTTCACCTCTTAGAGGCGTAAGCGCTTTCGATGCTGAGGCCGGGACGGCCCGAAAGACAAACGTTTGCGAAGGAATTGATGAAGTCGCTCGTTAAACTGCCGCTTCTGGCTCTGATGACTACGGCCTCCCCGAGCGAAGAAGGCGCTCACTTGAGCGGGAGCGGAGATGCATCCACACAGGATCAGCTTCAAGCAATAGCAGATGCTTAGCGAACATGACGGAGGCCCGCCACGGTCCGAATTCGGCTACTTACTTCAAACGCCGGGACATAAGGGAAACCGATCCCTCAATGACAAGAGGCATCGGCTCTTGAATGCGCTAGCGCATGCGCGGAACACTTACAGCGAGGGAACGCGTATCCTCCGGCTTGATACCGGGGACGATGAAGCCTGTGAGATTTCTACGGTAGCCAGAGCGTTTCGAGTTGATGAGAGCTGACTTCAATCGTGCGCTGTGCTTCCGGCGATTGGCCGTCGATGCGACCGCCGACCTGGCTTAACTAAGAAGACAAGGAAACAACAATGCCTGAACGGCACTATCCGCCCATCCGCGTTATGCTATCATATTCCACCGTAGCGAAAGGATTATTGATGGCGCTCATCAGATGCCGCATCGGAGCTGAAGGACGGTGAACCGCTTCGCCATCGTTACCGGCGGCGTTTCCGGGATCGGACTTGCGGTCGTCGAGCGGCTCATTGACGACGGCTGGAGCATCGCGGTCGTCGATGCTGACCGCCCGGGCCTTGCGGAAGTTGAAGAGCGTTTCAGTGGCGAAGACGTGCTTTTTCTCGAAGCCGATGTGACGGATGAGGACGAGATTGCGGAAGCGTTCGACCGGGCGGTGGACACCTACGGCCCCATTTTTGCCCTGGTTAACTGCGCAGGCATTCGGCGGGAGCGGCATTTCGAGGAAACGAGCGCCGAGCTTTTCCGGCAAATTCTTGATATCAATCTCGTAGGTTCCTTCATTGCCGCGGAAGCGGCGCTCGAGCGGATGGGGGAGGGGCTTTCGATCATCAATCTGGCTTCGGTAACCGGTCTGCGTGCCAGTTCCGGCTGCACGGCGTACGGCGCCTCAAAAGCCGGTGTGAAGATGATGACGGAGGTAATGGCCCTGGAACTGGCCGCGCGCGGTGTGCGGGTCAACTGCGTGGCCCCGGGGCTTTTGGAAGCATCCGCGGCGACATTCGACGAGAATCCCAGCCGCCGCCGCACATGGCTTTTGAACACGCCCCAGCGCCGAGCGGTGGAGCCACAGGAGGTTGCCGCGGCGGTGGCTTATCTTCTTTCCAAGGAGGCCGAGGCAATCACCGGCCATACGCTGGTTCTGGATGGCGGCTTTTCGATTACCGGCGTGCCGCGCAACGATTGAGCGGAAGATAATGAGAAACGGCGTTTAAAGGGGCGCGTAGGCGGCTTTCTTGAGATAGTTCCAGCATCCGGTTTTCTTGAAGAGGTTGCAGATGTTTCCGGTGGCTCTCCAGAGGCCGTTGAAAGTTCTGGCTGCAGCGGCGCGCGGGTGTGTCTTGGGCTTGGAAAGGCGATTCTTTGGGTTGAGGTCGGGGTTTAGGGGCGGCAGGAACAGGAAACTAGGCACCGCGCTCCTTCATTCTTTTGTGGACGGCGAGGCTGTCGAGGATGCCGGCATCGCCCTCCGACAGGGACGGCGCGTTGGCGAGAAGCCTTGTGCGCAGCCGACGCCATCTTGGCGTTGACGGAGTTCTCGTCGACAAAGAGCAGGCGATTGGGGCCGAAGCCGAATTCTCGGCTGGCGCAGCGTGATCCTCACGCGCCGTCCAGCACGAACCGCCGCGCGTGCGCTTTCCGGCGCGGGCGGCGGGATAGAAACCGGGACAACTCGGCCGGATCGGCTTGCATATAAGCTTCCCCGCCATCAGCTTGACCGCAAAAACAAACCGGGCCCAAAGCGAATCCTTCCATTCAGGATTTTCAAGCCGATGCTCTACGAAACAAGACAAGTGCTTGAAACGCGCCTTCACCTGTCACCGCTGCAATCGAATGCGAACTGGTGGCTGGGCTGCGGCCGCCACCGGTGGCAGTCATGCAACTCACCCCTTGCCTCTAGCAAGTGTCACGCGCCTTAAGCTGCTGAATCTTGGAAGAACGGCGCGGTGCCAATCTCAAACCGTATCATTCATGCTCTCCAAGCCCCTCATCAAGGCGAGAAGCTGGCAGGGGGGTACAGGCAATGGCGCCATCAGGGGGCATGATCTGCCTTTCCGCCTCAAGCGTGGAGACCGCCGGTTCCTTGTCCTGCTTGTAGAGCGTGGTGCCGACGATGGTGCAAGCGCCCCTGCTAAGCGCGTCCAGCCGGTGGGTGCGGGCATCGGCAATCCGTGCTTGAACGTGCCCGGCGGCAAGGCTGCGCAGGATGCCCCCTTCCTCCTCGATCCTGGAGAACTCGTCCCATGCCTTTTCGCAAAGCGATGCTGTGAGCGCTTCGATGCCACCAGAGCCCGATGACGTGTCTGCGACAGAGTCGAGCCTGCTTTCACGGGCGAGGATGAGCTGCTCGTTTCGAGCGATTCTTCGAGCGAAAGAATTCGGAAGGCCGTGCGCGATGGTGTGCGGAAGTACGGAAAGCGAATCGGCTCCACCAGCGGCTGCCGCGAACGCTGCAATGGTCGTGCGGAGGATGTTTGCCTCAGGATCGCGCACCGTCATCATGCGATAGGATGTCTCGGCATGTATATTCGCAGGGGCGGGTGCGATGCCGCATGCCTCTTGCACCCGCGCCCAGAGCTTTCGAAGGGCCCTGATCTTTGCCATCGACAGGAACTGGTTCTGGTCCACGGCAAGCGCGAACCCGATATGCGGAGCAGCATAGATAAGAGGCTGGCGGGCCTCCTCGAACATCTTCAGATGGGCCACTGCGGAGGCCAGCATTATGCCGAGCTCCTGCGCTTCAGTCGCGCCAGCATTGTGAAAGACGCGCCCATCCGCCTCAAGAAGTATGCCGGGAAGCGACATGGCGAAGAAACCAGCCAGGGACGGAGGCATTGACGCTTCCAGAGCTTCTATCGACATGCGCAACCGCCCCGTTCCGGCGAACAGTGAGGCCGGGTCGATGCCGAAGGAGAGGGTCATTTCGGCCGGGTCGGCCCGTTTTTCCTGCAATATTTCGGCCAGCCAGTCTATTGAGGCACGGCTTTGCGGATGCACGTCGATTCGCAGGTGCACGTTCTTTAACGGAATGTTGTTAAGAACGGTCTCCAGCCCTTCGCGGCTAGCCGGGAGGCCGTAGCCGAATGCATTGGGCGCTCCTGCAAAAACGAAGGATAGCCCGGTGGCGCCGTTCTCCAGATCGTCTCTCGCCTGCTCGTTGGCGCGCCCGGGATCGGGGTCGTCGAGACGCTGGACGATCTTCCACGGCGTCTTCGTCTTCCCGCGAGAGATGGGCGATGGCCCTTCGGCCGGTTCATAAAGAGGCGCTATCGACGCGCCGTCATCCCTATGCCGGATCAATGATTCATAACCGGTTTCACTGCCAAGGGTCCTGGCTACAAGTTCGAGCCACTGCCTTCGGCCGATCGTCGCGAAATCCGCCTTTGTCAGGACCGAACGATCCATTTTTCCTCCTCGAACATCAGAGAGTGCGCAAGCAAGTCTAGGATGACAGTGCCCCCGCTGCAACGTGTCCCAGCAGAACAACGCCGTTTCGGGGAAAACGATCCCGCGGCGACAGAATGCGTTGTGACTTGCCAGCAGGCCAACTATACCTGCAAAAGCACCGTCCAGCGCGGAGAGGAGAGGCGATGAAGGCGGGAAACACCATCTTTCTTGGAGCCAGTCGGCATGTCGATGACAGCTACCAGAAAGCGGAGCATCTGCTGCTGGAATTCGCCAACCGGCACGGATTGATCACGGGGGCGACGGGCACTGGTAAAACCGTGACCTTGCAGGTGCTTGCAGAGGGTTTTTCCAACGCCGGCGTCCCGGTCTTCTGCGCTGACATCAAGGGCGATCTCTCCGGCATCGCCACGAAGGGGGAAGAAAAGGATTTCCTCGCCGAACGTGCAAAGACCATCAAGCTGGAACCCTATGAGTTCGATGAAGCGCCCGTCATATTCTGGGACCTGTTCGGTGAGAAGGGTCATCCCATCCGGGCCACGATCTCCGAGATGGGCCCGCTGCTTCTTTCGCGGCTGATGAACCTTTCGGAGGCGCAGGAGGGCGTGATCAACATCGCCTTCCGGATCGCTGACGAAGAGGGCCTTCTGCTGCTCGACCTAAAAGATCTGCAGGCGCTGCTTGCAAATCTTTCTGAGCGGGCGGATGAGATCAGCGCGCGCTACGGAAATGTGACGAGACAGTCTGTAGGCGCCATCCAGCGTGCACTCCTGGTGCTGGAACAGCAGGGCGCGGACCATTTCTTCGGCGAACCGGCGCTGCGCATTGCCGACCTGATGCGCACGACGCGCGATGGGCGCGGTTATGTCAACGTGCTGGCTGCGGACAAGCTGATGATGAATCCGCGCCTGTACGCCACGTTCCTGCTTTGGCTCCTTTCGGAACTGTTTGAGGAATTGCCCGAGATCGGCGATCCCGACAAGCCCAGGCTGGTCTTCTTCTTCGATGAAGCGCACCTGCTTTTTGACGAGGCTCCGAAGGTGCTCGTGGAACGGGTCGAGCAGGTAGTCCGGCTTATACGTTCCAAGGGTGTTGGCGTCTATTTCGTGACCCAGAACCCGCTTGACATTCCAGAGACGGTGCTAGCGCAGCTGGGCAACCGCGTTCAGCACGCGCTGCGCGCCTATACACCGCGCGAGCAGAGGGCGGTGAAGAGTGCGGCAGATACCTTTCGGCCAAATCCCGGTTTCGACTCTTTCGAAGCGATTACCAAGCTTGGGGTGGGCGAAGCGCTCGTCTCAACGCTGGAAGCAAAGGCGGTTCCATCGGTGGTCCAGCGCACGCTGATTCGACCGCCTTCCTCGCGCATCGGGCCGGCGACCGATCCGGAGCGACAGGCATTGATCAATCGGAGTCCGCTGGCAGGCCAGTACGATCAGGCAATCGACAGAGACTCCGCCTTCGAGATCCTGCAGAGGCGGGGAACCGAAGCTGCGCAGGCGGCAGAAAACCAGAAACAACAACAGCAAGCGCGGCAACAGAGCGAGGGCACGGCCGGATGGACCTTGCCGGATTTAGGCGAGGGCAATTCCAGCCCGCGGCGCGGTAGGACAGTCAGCCGCAGCACCTATCAGCGGCAGTCTGTCACGGAAGCAGCGATCAAATCCGTCGTCCGCGCCGTGGGAACGACCCTCGGACGCGAAATCATCCGCGGCATCCTGGGCAGCTTGCGGAGGCGATAAGCTCTGCAAGGCCGGAGCTTCCTATTGCTGGTTCTTCGAGTTGGTCGCCCTGCCGATCCAGCGAAGCCTCATACTGAGCGCAAGCCGTCAGTCACCAGGATGGGCGAGCCAACCGGGACGCGACCGTAGAGGTCTATAACGTCCTGATTGAGCATGCGCACGCAGCCAGAGGAAACCGACCTGCCGATGGTCCACCATTCCGGCGAGCCATGGATGCGGTAGAGCGTGTCCTTTCCATCCTGATAGATGTAAAGCGCGCGCGCTCCCAGCGGATTCATGATGCCGGGCTCCATGCCACCGCGCCATTCGCCCGTGGCCTTGTCGAATTTGGTGCGGTACTGCTCCAGCTCCGGTTGCCGCTCGATCATCTCTTCGGGGGGATGCCATTTGGGCCATTCGGCCTTGCGGGCGATCTCGGCCCGCCCAGACCATTCAAAACCAGCCCGCCCGAGGCCCACGCCATAGCGCATGGCGCGCCTGCCGGGCAGAACCAGATAGAGAAAGTGCGTCGAGGTATGAACGACGATCGTTCCCGGCCGTTCGCCCGTTGGGTCATCGACTTCCTGGCGGAGAAACTCGGGGCTGATCTTCTCGAACGGGACGGCCGGAATTGCGTGCCCATGATCTTCCATGGCGGCATAGATGAGCCGCCGGTCATTGGAGCTGGAAAGTGGGCCGCCAAAGGGCCGGGGCGGCATTGTCAGTGACAAGGGCTGCACGTTCGGCTCCCTCTGCGAGGAGGGCACGTTCACACAGCCGGTCAGAGAAGCCGCGCCGCTAAGGACGGCCGTTAGGAAGGCACGGCGGGAAAGGGGGGAGGGGGATTTGTCAGCGGGAAGCATTGGTCTCTTCGTTCTTGTGGGCGAATAACGAGGTAAACACGCCTCTGAAACTCGGTGCACGGATGAAAGGTCCCTGCGATGCATTCTGACCTCATCGTCAGCAATGCAAGCTAATCAAACCTAGTTGGCAGCCGATTGTTCTCGGCCTATGGTATTTCTGCAACGTCAAGGCGGCTGGCCCGGCTCAACGGCTCACTGCTCTAGATACGTCACGCCATGGTTGCCAATTTGTAAACCAACAGGCGTCCACGCCCATATGGTTTTGGTTTGCAGTAAAGCGACCGGCAGATATTCCACGTGCCGTTGGGCGGACGCGGAGAGGTTGACGGCGCTGGCCGAGGCGCTATGCCTTGGAGAGGACGGGCAGAAAGGAGTGCCTCAGGCCATGAACGCATTACCGCAAGCCCAATCCACCACCTGGACCTATGTCGACGGTGACTGGAGCGAAGGCAATGTCCCCATTGCCGGATCACGCACCCATGCCATGTGGCTGGGCTCGTCGGTTTTCGACGGTGCGCGGTGGTTTGAAGGTATCGCGCCGGATCTTGACCGCCATTGCGAGCGAGTGAATGCGTCGGCGCGAGCGCTCGGCCTTGAGGCGCTGATGCCGGCGGAGGAAATCGTCGGGCTGACCCTGGACGGGCTCAGAAAATTCGACGGGAAGACAGCCGTCTACATCCGGCCGATGTACTGGGCGGAACATGGCGGATATATGAGCGTGCCGGCCGATCCTTCCTCCACCCGATTCTGCCTGTGTCTTTATGAAGCGCCCATGATCCCATCGTCGGGGTTCTCCGTCGGCCTTTCCCGCTTCCGCCGCCCGACATTCGAGACCATGCCAACCAATGCCAAGACCGGCTGCCTTTATCCGAACAACGGCAGGGCAATCATGGAGGCCAAGGCGCGCGGTTTCGACAATGCCCTGGTCCTCGACATGCTGGGTAATGTCGCGGAAACGGGCACGTCCAACATCTTTATGGTCAAGGACGGACAGGTGCTGACGCCTCTGCCCAATGGAACATTCCTTGCTGGAATCACGCGCTCCCGGGTCATGGCTCTTCTTGCAGAGGCGGGCTATCGGGTGATCGAAAGGAGCCTGCAGGTCGAGGACTTCATGGATGCCGATGAAATCTTTTCCACCGGGAACCATTCGAAAGTGGTACCGATAACGCGAATCGAGGATCGCGAACTTCAGGCTGGACCGGTAGCCAAGAAGGCGCGGGCGCTTTATTGGGAATGGGCGCATTCCATGCCCATGCCCATTGGGTAAGGAACGAACGGTAGAGGGGCGCATTGTCTCGAAAGCAGCGCTCCATCTGCCGAACGTGGAAGTTCAACCACTGTTACGAGGGAGACCTAATATGGCCTTTGAACTGCCGGACCTGCCTTACGATTACGAGGCATTGCAGCCATACATGTCGCGGGAGACGCTGGAGTACCACCACGACAAGCACCACAAGGCCTATGTGGACACCGGGAACAAGCTGGCGGCCGAGGCCGGGATGGACAGTCTGTCCGTCGAGGAGGTTGTCAAGCAATCCTACGGAAAGAACCAGGCTCTCTTCAATAACGCCGGGCAGCACTACAACCACATCCATTTCTGGAACTGGATGAAGAAGGGCGGCGGTGGAAAGAACCTGCCCGGCGCCCTCCAGACCGCTATTGACAGCGATCTGGGAGGTTATGACAAGTTTCGCGCCGACTTCATCAACGCGGGCGTGACACAGTTCGGCTCCGGCTGGGCTTGGCTTGCCTTCAAGGACGGCAAGCTGGAGATCATGAAGACGCCCAATGGCGAGAACCCGCTCGTCCATGGCGGAATCCCGATTCTCGGCGTCGATGTGTGGGAACATTCCTATTACATCGATTACCGAAACGCCCGGCCGAAGTATCTGGAAGCTTTTGTCGACAACCTGATCAACTGGGACTATGTCCTGGAGTGCTATGAGAAGGCGCGCGGTTGACGGCGTCGCTTAAGTGACGGAACTTCGTTTCGATCCAGAAGACCCGGCTCCGGCCGGGTTTTTTATTGCCCGTTTCATAGCTGATAGGAACCGGGCTGATAGGAACCGGGCTGATAGGAACCGGGCTGATAGGAACCGGCCGGCCACGAAATAGTATTTCTACGCCTCGCTTCTTCACGCAACCGTGATTGGAGAGCTTCAGATTGTTAGAGGGGCTGCGATAAACGGAAGGTTATGGTGGGAAGGGGATGATTTCGGGAGGACGTCATATGAAAAGGCTTTTGATAACACTTTCCGTCGTCCTGCTGTCGTGTGCTGCTGCCTCGGCACAGGAGGACCCGGTAGCCGTGCGCAAGGCGTTGATGCAGGCAAATGCCGCTTCGGCAGGAGCGGCGTCCGCGATGATGCGGGGAGAGATGGACTACAATCCCGCCGTCGCATTGGCTGCGCTCGCCACATTCCGCGCGGTTTCCTTGTCCGTCGGCAGTTTTTTCCCGGAAGGTTCCGACTCCGGAGAGACAAGGGCATCTCCACGAATCTGGGAGGACATGGCGGGCTTCCAGCAGGAAATTGCTGATTTCCAGGCCGATGCGGCAGCGGCAAGAGAGGCCGCAGGCCGCGAGGGTCCAGCCGATCTCGCCGCCTTCCAATCGATGGTGGAGCCGGTTCTGGCTCATTGCAACAGTTGCCACGAGACCTACCGGACCGAGAATTAGAAGCGTCGGACCAGAATCGGAATCCGCTTCCCCGAATGGCGATCCTTGTGCCGGAAGCGGGTCGTCCGGGAGTCCGCTTAAACTGCGCAAGCGACCTGAAGAGCGCGCTTCGGCTCAGGTGGAAATGGAGCATTCTGCCCCTTGAAAGGCAGTCCGGCCAAAATAGACTTGGTAAATTTATGAATTGACTGGAGCCGCTTGCCGACTCCGGTCAAATTGTGTGCGGACTTCTGGAGAACTGCATGAGAAAAATCGTAATCTGCATTTCCACTCTGTTGTTTTCAGCTTCGGTCTTTTCCGTTTCGGCGGCAGCGGAGATTGAAGATCCGGTTGCCGTACGCAAGGCGCTGATGCAGGCTGTGGCCGCTTCAGCAGGCACATCGAGCGCCATGCTCAGGGGCAATCGTGAATACGACATGGCGGTGGCAAAAGCCGCCATCGCGACGTTCCACGCTAGCGCCAAGGCCCTCAGCAGCTTTTTTCCCGAAAACTCTCATACAGGCGGAACCACGGCGGCTCCCACCATCTGGAAGGACCCAGAAGCTTTCGGATCGGCTGTCGCCAAGTTCCGGGCCGCTGCCGCTACCGCCGTTGACCTTGCCGGGCACGACGGGCCGGCTGACCTGGAAGCTTTCCGACAAGCGGTGACGCCGGTGCTCGGCAACTGCAGCAGTTGCCATCAAAGCTTCCGTGTGCAGAACTGACGATCCATGTTGCGCAAGCTCCTGTTTCTTACCGCCGCGTTGGTCGCGGCGGCAGGCCTCGTGTTCTGGCTGCTCACCATGCCCAGACCACTGGACGAAAGTGTCCTGGCGGGCACGGAGCCGGGAGATCCTGTCCGCGGCGAGCGAATGTATTTTGCCGGCGGCTGCGCCTCCTGCCATGCGAGCCCTGAAGCCGAGGGCGTTGAGGGCGAGCTTGGAGGCGGGCTTGTGTTGACAACCGACTTCGGTGCCTTCGTGGCGCCGAACATTTCCCCTCATCCACAAGACGGGATAGGAGACTGGAGCGAGATGGATTTCGCGAATGCGATGCTCCGGGGGATTTCGCCGGAAGGCAATCATTACTATCCAGCCTATCCTTATACTTCCTATGCGCGGATGGAGGTGCAGGACGTGCGCGACATCTTCGCCTACCTGAAGTCTCTTCCTCCGGTCGAAGGGCGCGCGGACAGTCACAAGATCGCCTTCCCCTTTACTTTGCGGCGCGGAATAGGCCTTTGGAAACGCCTATATCTCAGTGCGGAACCGGTGGTGACGTTCCCGGAAGGAACGCCGGAAAACGTGCTGCGCGGGCGCTACCTTGTCGAGGGTCCCGGACATTGCGGCGAATGCCATACACCGCGCAACTTCATCGGCGGTCTTAAGCTAGGCCAATGGCTGGAAGGCGGCCCCGCAGCAGAGGGCGAAGGGCGAGTGCCCGGCATAACGCCGGATGAAGACGGTATCGGCTTCTGGTCGGAAGGCGACATCGCCTATTTTCTGGAGAGCGGCTTTACGCCGGATTTCGATTCGGTCGGGGGCGCCATGGTTGCCGTGCAAAAAAACATGGCTCGATTGCCGGCCGAGGACCGCGAGTCTATCGCCGCATATCTGAAGGCGATCGGGCAATAGCGGAATTCCAGGAAAGCAGATCCGGTTTTGGGCGTTCTGAGGAAAGCAGAATCCACCCCAGGATCAGGAAAACGGGAGCAGGCGAATGGCTGCTCCCGCATCGCTATTCCTGTTTTCCAGCTGCCTTAATCATGAAGGCATAGCTGAGGGCCGTTTCCTCCAGCCGCGAAAAGCGGCCGGATGCTCCCGCATGGCCCGCGTCTAGGTTTACCTTGAGCATGATAGGGCTTTCGCTCGTGTTGAAGTCACGCAGCCGCGCCACCCATTTGGCCGGCTCCCAATAGGTAACGCGCGGATCCGTGAGGCCTGCGAGCGCAAGGATGGCCGGATAAGCCTGCTCGCGCACATTGTCATAGGGCGAGTAGCTGGCGATAGTTTCGAAATCCTCCTTGCTGGTGATGGGGTTGCCCCATTCCGGCCATTCCGGCGGAGTGAGCGGCAACGTCTCATCCAGCATGGTGTTGAGAACATCCACGAAGGGAACCGCGGCGACGATGGCGCAAAAGTCCTGAGGGGCCATATTGGCGACGGCGCCCATCAACAGGCCGCCGGCCGATCCGCCTTCGGCGACCAGACGGTCGGGACTGGTGTAGCCTTCCGCCACCAGATGGCGCGCACAGGCAATGAAATCCATGAAGGTGTTGACCTTCTTCTCCCGCTTTCCGTCCTCATACCAGAGCTGCCCCTTGTCCTTGCCACCGCGGATGTGAGCGATGGCGTAGACGAAGCCACGGTCCACCAATGACAGCGGATTGGTGCGGAAAGAGGCCGGGATCGTGATGCCGTAAGCCCCGTAGCCATAAAGCAGACACGGGGCCGAGCCATCGAGCTTCATTCCCCGGCGGTGGACAAGGGAAATGGGCACAAGCTCGCCATCGGGCGCAGGAGCCATCAGACGGCGCGTGACGTAGTCTTCGGGATTATGGCCTGAAGGCACTTCCTGTGTCTTCAAAAGAACGCGTTCGCGCGTACGCATGTTGTAATCGAATTCGCGCGCCGGCGTCGTCATGGACGAATAGGTGAAACGGAAGACTTCCGTATCGTATTCATAGGCGCCGCCGAGGCCGAGGGAATAGGCCTCTTCCTCGAAGGCGATTATATGCTCCTGGCCGCTGTCGCGCTCGCGCACCACGATGCGCGGCAGGCCGTCCTTCCGTTCAAGGCGAACGAGGAAATCCCGGAAGGCCACGATGTCGAGAATAAGCCGACCCGGCTCGTGCGGCACGAGCTCGCGCCAGTGGTCGCGTGATGGTGCGGATACAGGCGCGGTCATGATCTTGTAGTCCTTAGCGCCGTCCGCGTTGGTGAGGATGAAGAACTCTTCTCCTGCCGGCTCCAGATCGTATTTGAGGCCGGCCTGCCTTGCGGCAACCAACCGTGGCTCGGCAAGCGGATCATTGGCAGGAAGGATCCGGTATTCGCTGGTTTCGTGGTCGTGGATGCTGATGAAGATCCAGTCGTCGAGGCGGCTGCCGAAAACATTCATAAAGAAGCCGGGATCGGCCTCTTCGTAGATAAGCCTGTCCTTTTCCTGTTCCTCACCCAGAACGTGAAAGAAGATCCTCGACGGCCGGTGATTTTCGTCCAAAAGGGCGTAGTAGAAGCCGCTGCGGTCGGCGTTGAAGGTTGCCGAGGCGCTGGCGCTTTGGACACGGTCCTGAAGATCGCGGCCGCTGGTCAGGTCACGCACGCGAAGCGTGTAGAGCTCCGACCCCTTGTCGTCAAAGCTCCACAGAAGAAGACCATGATCGCTGGAGTGCTGCGCAGTTCCTATGTGAAAGTAGCTTTTTCCCTCAGCTTCCCGGTCGCCATCGAGAAGCACCTCTTCCCCGCCGCCTTCCCGTGGCGTGCGGAAGAAGCGCGGATGCTCGCCGCCTTCGCGATAGGCGACGCCATAGGCGAAGGCGCCGTCCTTCATCGGCACGGAGCTATCGTCCTCCTTGATGCGGCCCTTCATCTCCGCAAAGAGCTGCTTCTGCAGTTGCTTGGTGTCTGCCATCAACTGTTCGTGATAAGCATTTTCCGCTTCCAGATGGCTGCGGATGTCCTCGGCAAGGAGGGAAGGGTCCCGCAGGACCTCCTGCCAATTCTCGGCGCGAAGCCAACCATATTCATCCACACGGGTAATGCCGTGATGCGTGCTGTACTGCGGCCTCTTCAGCGCCTCGGGCGCGGAAAGGGAAGGAAAGGGGGCGTTACCCATGAATACGTCGTCTCCTCAATGATGCTGATCAAAAGGGGAACGCCATGCCGCATCACAATGCGGCAGACGCTGCAAGCCGTATCAATACGAACTCGCCTTGGAAGTTTCAGCGCTCCTCGAACTTCAGCGCATGCCCGTTCATGCAGTAACGCAGTCCGGTGGGTTCCGGTCCGTCATTGAACAGGTGACCGAGATGCGAATCGCAATCGGCACAGCGCACCTCCGTGCGTGTCATGAGAAAGGAACGATCTTCGTGCAGTGTGATCGCTTCCTGGTCAACAGGGGCGTAGAAGCTCGGCCAGCCCGTGCCCGAGTCGTATTTCGTATCTGAAAGAAAGAGCGGCCGGCCGCAGGCCACACAACGATAAAGCCCTTCACGCTTACTGTCCCAGTGTGGGCCGGTAAATGCTCGTTCCGTACCGGCCTCCCTGGTGACATGGTATTGCTCCGGGGTGAGCTGGCTACGCCATTCCTCTTCGGATTTCCGTATCTTTGGCTCTTTGTGATTCGTCATAATTGTTCTCCGTATGCTGCATCACTTATTTAGGAATTTCTCCACGGGATTTGCAGCCTTCCTTCCGGTTCTACTTGCTCGCGCGGATATGAGCGTTTATGTCACGGCTTCATTCAAGGGGCCTTGGGACACAAACCTCAAACCTGGGGCGTTAATCTGACAGGTAATGCTGATGGCTGCTGACGGGCAATGGCTGACCTTTCTTGTGCTCATCCTGCCATTTCTCGCAGCCGTCGCTGCACCGGTCGCCACCCGGTCGCTGGGCCACAACGCGGCTTGGCCGCTTGCCGCTTTTCCCGCATTCGCCTTCTATCACTTCGCCGGATTTCTTCCGGCTGTTTCCGGGGGCGTCGCCGTCAGCGGCGGCTATTCCTGGATTCCATCGCTCGACGCTGACTTCTCCTGGTACATAGACGGCCTGTCACTCACCTTCGCTTTGCTGATCTCCGGCATCGGCACCCTGATCGTGCTTTATACGGGCGGCTATCTGAAGGGCCATCCGCAGCTTGGCCGCTTCTTCTCCTTCATATTTCTATTTATGGGAGCGATGCAGGGACTCGTGGTTGCGGATTCATTCCTAACGCTCTTTGTGTTTTGGGAACTGACCTCAATCGCCTCCTTCCTGCTGATCGGCTTCGATCACAAACGAGAGGCAGCCCGCCGTGCGGCCCTACAGGCACTAATTGTTACGGCCGCCGGGGGGCTTTCACTGCTGGCAGGCCTTATCGTCATCAGGCAGGCGACCGGACTGAACTCCCTGTCGGAGCTTCTAAGCGCGGGAGCAGTCCTGCGCGAATCGCCGCTCTATCTTGCCGCGCTTCTGCTCGTGCTCGGTGGAGCCTTCACCAAATCGGCGCAGTTTCCGTTCCACTCCTGGCTTCCCAACGCGATGGAGGCGCCAACACCGGTCTCCGCCTATCTTCATTCCGCCACTATGGTGAAGGCTGGTGTCTATCTTCTCATGCGGCTCAACCCGGTAATGGGAGATACGGGGCCGTGGGAAACGCTGCTGCCAATAGTCGGTGCTGCAACCCTGCTAACAGGAGCGCTTCTGGCGGTACGGCAAACTGATCTTAAGCTGATGCTGGCTTATAGCACCGTGGCTTCGCTTGGCCTTCTGGTGATGCTGACCGGTTTCGGATCGGAGATTGCGGTTGAGGCAGCGGTGCTCTACCTCGTCGCCCATTCCATGTTCAAGGGCGCGCTTTTCATGGTCACCGGCATCATTGATCAAGAAACGGGCGCCCGCGACGTTACAAGGCTCAGCGGCATCGGCCGAGCCATGCCGATCACCTTTGCAGCAGCCCTTCTGGCAGCCCTGTCGATGGGCGGCCTTCCGCCGCTTTTTGGCTTTCTCGCGAAGGAAGAGATCTATGCCGCTCTGACGATAGGGGGAGTCTGGCCGTTCGTCCTGCTGCTCGTCGCTATCGCTGGCAATGCACTGATGTTCGCGATTGGCTTTGCCGTAGGCTTGAGGCCGTTCATAGGTGCGGCTGCCGATACACCCAGGACGCCACATGAAGGGCATGTGCTTCTCTGGCTCGGGCCGGTGGTGCTTGCCGCCAGCGGATTGCTGACGGCGCTGTTCTCGGGCGTAAGCCATGCCCTTCTGTCGAGCCCCATGGCCACTGCCGTTGCGGGGGAGCCGCTTGACATTTCCATCTCGGTCATCCCCCATCCGGGACTGCCGCTTCTCCTTTCCATCGTCACCATCGCACTGGGCGTGGTCTTCTATCTTGGGTTGGACAGGGGGCGTGCGATGATGAAGGCGATGCTGGAGGCCATAGGCTGGGGGCCGGATCGCGGCTTCGACCAGCTTGTGCGCGGCACAATCCGCCTTTCGGCTGCCGTGACCGGGTTCGTGCAGAACGGCCGCCTTGAGGTTTATATGTCCGTGACCTTCATCGTCCTTGCGGCAGCCCTGCTCGTGCCGATGATCGGCTTCGCGGAACTGCCGCAGATGCCATCCTTCGAGGGAATGCGCATTTATGAGGCAGGCGTTCTTGCGGTCGCGCTGGTTGGCCTGGGGGCGGTGCTTTATGCACGCAGCCGGCTGGCCGCCATCGCTTCGCTCGGCATTCAAGGATTCGCCGTTGCGGTCCTGTTCATGCTTTTTGGCGCGGCCGATCTTTCCTTCACCCAGTTCATGGTGGAGACGTTGACGGTGGTCATACTCGCGCTGGTGATGACGCGGCTGAAACTTTCGCCTGCCGACCGCCGGCCATCACGCCGGAGGGTGTTTGATGTTTCCGTCGCCAGCCTGTGCGGTCTCGGACTAGCCCTTATCCTGCTGCGGGTTGTGCAGATGCCCTTCGATCCTGCCCTCAGCACCTTTTTTGCGGAGAACGCGCGGGTGATCGCGCATGGGCGCAACATCGTGAACGTCATCATCGTGGATTTCCGCGGCTTGGATACGCTCGGGGAGATCGCAGTCGTGATGATCGCCGGACTTGCCATCCTGGCGCTGATCCGGGTGCGCGCTGGCAAAATGGCAACGCGCAAGGCTGAGGAGGCGCTGACATGCAGACGCTGATCTTCCGCACGGTCGCACCTTATCTGACAAGCCTGATGGTGCTTTTCTCGGTTTTCGTGCTTCTACGTGGGCACAATGAACCGGGTGGCGGATTTATCGGCGGGCTGATCGCGGCCTCTGCCTTTGCGATATACGCGATTGCATGTGGCGTGGAGCCGGTGCGGCGGGCGCTTTATTTCCACCCGCTGGCCATTTCGGGCTCCGGCCTCATGATTTCCGCACTTTCCGGCCTCATCTCCCTGTTTTTCGGGGTGCCGTTCCTGACCGGCCAGTGGACGGTGATTCATGTCCTGGGAGTGCCGGTCGACATTTCAACAGTGCTTTTCTTCGATATCGGCGTGTATCTCGTCGTGGTCGGATCGATCACATCGATTGCGCTTGGACTCGAAGAAAGGGAGCATGATTGATGGAAGCGAACCTTGCGATAACGGTTGGCATATTCTACGCCGTCTCGATCTACCTGATGCTTTCAAAACACATCATCCGCATCCTGCTTGGCGTCGCGATTTTCTCAAACGGGGTGAACCTGACACTTTTCACCGCCGGCAGGATCACGAGGGAGGTGCCGCCGATCATTCCGGTTGGCCTCGATATGCCCGATGTGCTGACGGCCAACCCGCTGCCGCAGGCGCTCATCCTCACAGCTATCGTCATTTCCTTCTCGCTCTTTGCTTTCTTGCTCGTCCTTGCATTCCGCTCCTACCAGGAACTGGGCACCGACAACACGGAAGGAATGCGCATTGCCGAGCCGGAAGGGGAAGAACTCCCCCCGCTGGGATATTGAGGGCGAAGATGGCGGTTGGAACAGCAGAGACGGTCGATCTTTCCGGAGCAATGGTACTGGCGCCCGCCCCGCTGGCGGACTGGGTGGTCGTGGCGCCGGTAGCCATTCCGATCATCTTCGGCGCATTCCTGCTCATGATCCGACATGAAACGCGGCTTCATGCGACGATTGCCATTGTGGGACTTTTGACGACGCTTGCATTCAATGCGGCGCTTCTGGCGCGTGTGCTCGATCAGGGGCCAGTCGTGATGACGATGGGCGGCTGGCTGCCTCCATTCGGCATTTCCTTCGCAGCGGACGCGCTTGGGGCATCGTTTTCGTTCGCTGCAACGCTGGTCGCCGTGGTTGGCGCCGTCTATGCGATTACCGATATAGGATCAGTGGGCAGGCGCTACGGCTTCTACCCCTTCATGATGCTGATGATGGCGGGCGTAGGCGGCTCGTTCCTGACCGGCGACATCTTCAACCTTTATGTCTGGTTCGAGGTCTTCCTCATATCTTCCTTCGGGATGCTGGTTCTGGGGTCGGAACGTCCGCAACTCGACGGGACGATGAAATACGCCATCCTCAACCTGATCGGCACCACCTTTTTCCTCATTGCCACGGCGTTGCTCTATGGCGCATTCGGCACGCTCAACATGGCCGATATCGTGCGCAAGGCGGATGGTCTTCGAGGCACGGCGCCGCTCATGACGCTGGCAGTTTTCTACCTGCTCGCCTTCGGGATGAAGGCTGCGGCTTTTCCGGTCCATTTCTGGCTGCCGGCCTCCTACCACACCCCCCGCATCGTCACCGCGGCACTTTTCGGCGGTGTCCTGACGAAAGTTGGCGTCTACGCGCTGCTGCGCACGGAGGTGATGCTTTTCTCGCCGGAACGCGAAGTTCTTTCGGGGCTGATTGGCTGGGTCGCGGCAGCGACGATGATCGTCGGGATAATGGGTGCGCTTGCGCAAACGGATATCAGGCGCGTGCTTGGCTTTGTCGTCATCTCCGGTGTCGGTGTGATGCTCGCCGGGCTGGCTCTCGGCACCATGGAGGGAGTCGCCGGGACCGTCTTCTATGCCTTCCATTCGATGGTCGTGATGTCTGCGCTCTACCTTTTGGCAGGCGTCATGAACGGAATTGGGGGGACCTATACGCTGAGGACGCTTTCGGGCCTTTATGCAAGCCATCCGCTGGTCGCCGTCTTCGCGTTTCTGCTGATGCTATCTGTCGCGGGGTTGCCCCCCGCCTCCGGGCTATGGCCCAAGATCATGCTGGTTGAAGCGTCGATTGAGGCGGGTTCGCCCTGGCTTGCCTTCGCCATTCTTGCAACCGGCCTGCTCACCACTCTGGCGCTCGGCAGGGTCTTTCTCCTCGCCATCTGGCGACCAGCGATAGAAAAAGCGGTGCCTTCACCAACCTCTCCGACAATCGGGTATGTGGCTCTTGGCGCTCTTGCAGTGCCGACATTGCTTATGGGACTTTACCCCGAACCCTTCATCTCTGTTGCGGAACACGCAGCGGCGGGACTTCTTGATGCCTCCGTCTATATCGGGTCGGTGTTCCCGGAAGGGGTAGTGCCATGATGCTGATCAATATACTGCTGGCGCTTACTTGGGCTCTCGTCACCGCTTCGTTCACCGTTCCCAACCTCCTGCTGGGATTTCTACTCGGTGCCGGCGCACTTTATCTCATCCGGGGGCAGGTAGGCTCGCCCGGCTATTTCAGCCGCGGCAAGAAGATCGTCGCCCTTACCCTCCTGTTCCTTTACGAACTCGTGATGTCGGCGGTTCGCGTGGCTATCGTTGTGCTGTCGCCGCGCATGCAGATCAAGCCGGGAATCTTTGCCTATCCGCTCAAGGTCGAACGGGATTTCGAGATCACGCTTCTGGCCAACATGATCACGCTTACGCCGGGCACGCTCTCGGTGGATGTCTCGGAGGATAGGAAGATGCTCTATGTGCATGCCCTCGACTGCTCTGACCCGGATCAACTGCGGCAGGACATTGCAGAAGGTTTCGAGCGCCGCATCATGGAGGCCTTCGAATGACCGTTGCACAAGGTTTTCTCGCATTTTCCGGAAACGCGGCGCTTGCAATACTGAGCCTGTCCTTCCTTCTTTCGGTGGTGCGCGTCGTGCTTGGGCCCACTTTGCCGGATCGTGTGGTCGGCCTCGATATGCTTGTGATGATAGCAATCGGCTTTATTGCAGTTATCGGCATCCGCACCGGCTACACGCTTTATCTAGACATTGCGATCGCACTCGGCCTTGTGGGCTTTCTTGCCACCGTCGCATTTGCCCGCTTCATCATGAGCCGGCGTTACAAGGACGAATTCGTCTCCAGGGACCCGCTGGGGATCTACAAAGGAAAGCGTGATGATTGAGTTCCTGCAGGACGTCATCATAGGAGCGTTGATGCTCGTCGGCTCCCTGTTCGCCCTCGTTGCAGCCATGGGCGTTCTGCGCCTTCCTGATCTTTATACCCGGATGCATGCTGCATCGAAGGCAGGAACTCTTGGCTCAGGCGTGCTGCTGCTTGCGCTTGCACTGTTCGCTGAGGACCAGGCGATTATCATGCGGGCCATTGCCGCGATCGTATTCCTGCTTCTCACCGCGCCGATTTCGGCACATCTTCTTGCGAAGTCTGCCTACGGTGCCGGTTATAGGCTCTGGCCCGGTTCAGTTCATGACGAAATGGCGGATGAGACAATGCAAAAGAAGGCATAGCGCCGCGGAGATCCGGCCCGATGCGATCTGACGGTTCAAGGCTTCATCGAAGCAAGAGAATTTGATTCGCCGGGCTTCTAAAGCAGCCGCCTTCCATTCTTCTTAAGCAGCAGACATCTGACATGGCGTAGTTACTTCATCGAATGTGGAAGTAAATATAATGAATATATTAATTGCCGTTCTTAAAAAAAATTGTGTTGACTGAATGTATCGCGCGGTGAATATCCCCGCCCAATATGACAGTGACACGTAAGAAGACTATATGACGGTGTTGCGTGCTGAAGCTTCACCTAAATAAGGGGCAAGAATCAACCGCCGATATCGGGGCAAGGTAATGGAAATGGATGAACAACTAGGAAAAAACACCGAAACGCTTATCGAGCTGACGGCGGATGTTGTTGCTGCCTATGTAAGCAACAACCCGGTGCCGGCCACCGAGCTTCCAAATTTGATTGCTGATGTGCATGCAGCACTCGGCCGGGTGACACAGAGCGGCGAGCAAGTGCCTGTTGAAAAGCAGAAGCCAGCGGTCAACCCGAAGCGCTCGGTTCACGACGACTACATCATCTGTCTTGAAGACGGTAAGAAGTTCAAGTCGCTGAAGCGTCACCTCATGACTCACTATGGGCTGACGCCGGAACAGTATCGCGAGAAATGGGGTCTTGATCCCAGCTATCCGATGGTGGCGCCGAGCTACGCTGCTGCCCGCTCAGCGCTTGCCAAGAAGATGGGGCTCGGCCGAAAGCGCAAGACGGCTGGCACCAAGTGACGACCGTCACGCCCGGACAGTTCCTAAAAAGCGGCGCGCGAGTGCCGCTTTTTGCTATCCACGGCCGAATGCGCTCTGCTCCATTGATCAGTGCTTGATCGTCAGACCGCCTGCTCGCTTCGTTCTCGTGAGGACGAGCGGTTGCCTCTATTGACTGTCTGAGCGCCTCAAGCGGTCATAAGCCTGTTTGAGAGCGATGTGGCGGTTGATGTCGTAGCTCCAATGCCGGCGTATGCCCTTAAGCCGTTCACGTTCGATCAGGCGCGCGAGCCTCATGCAAATGGCGGCTCGTTCCGTGCCTGTGGTCTTTAAGGCAGTTGCAAGGTCGATACCGGATACAAGAAAGAAGGCGGCTTGCTGCCTTGCTTCGATGATCTCCCTGCCCTTTTTCGAGCGGAACGCCTCCGCTTCGGATCTGAACAACCCCATGTCGATCTCCAACTGTTTGGGTCGAGATTGACGCCGCGGTGCCGGGTGGGGACAGATTCGGGCCGGAAAAATGTTCATTGTAGCCAAAGAACTAACGATTTTAGATAGTTAGAACTCTTTCCCTGAATTTTTTGTTCGCGTTATGTTCACGTCCAGGAGATGGCAGGCTATAGAGAATATATTCCTCTAATCGGAAGGGATGTGTTCCGTGCAGTCGACCGCCGTAGCCAAGATTCAGAGTGAGGAAGGGGAGGAGATCATCCCTGCTTCCACGAGCGTGCGAAAGCTCAGTCCCGTAAATGATGAAAGGATCGCGGATATATGTGAATGCGTGATGGATATTGTGGCCGCCCTTTTTAACGTCAGTGGAAAGGAGTTGCGGCGGCCTGATCGCTCCTCCACGAGCGTTGCCCGGGTACGGCAGATCGGCATGTATGTGGCGCATGTGACGCTGGGGCTCAACATGACAGAGATAGGGCGCGGTTTCGGGCGAGACAGAACCACCGTTCAGCACGCCTGCCATCTAATCGAGGATCTGCGGGACGACGAGGATTTTGATCGTATCGTTCACATGACCGAGCAGGTCACTGCGGCTGCGTTTCGCCATAGGGGGATTGCACGTTGAAAAGGCAAGAAGCGGGCGCAATGCGTATGAAAAAGGAGAGTTTGCGTGTGTTACGCTTCCTTTCCAGAGGGACCGCGGAGGGGCAGACAGGTGGGAAGGAAGGCATGGTGCTGCTCGACGGGGCAGATCGGGGTACGATATCTGTGACCGCCGCAACCCTTTCCATGCTTTTGCGACAGCGCATTGTTCTTTGTCGCGGGAAACGGTTTCTCTTGTCAGAGGAAGGTTTTGCCCTGGCAAAGCGCAGCAGTGGAGGCGAGCATGCTTTCAGGTGCCAGCATCAGGAGCTTTCCCAGATAAGCATAAGTACGGAAGCTAGAGAGCAGACGGCCTGGGCGAATCTTGGCGAATCGCCCCTGGCGCTGCTTGCTCGAAGGCGCACGAAGAAAGGTGTACCGTTCCTTTCTGAAAGCGAGTTCCAAGCAGGTGAAAGGCTTCGGTCGGATTACACGCGCGCGCAGATTATTCCTCGGCTGGGCGTCAACTGGAGCAGCGCGATCTCGAACTCCCGCCGCAGGAGCGGTGAAAACGGAATTGCGGAACTCACGGATGCTGCACTGGCAGCGCGTGATCGGGTAGACCAAGCCTTGAAAGCGGTGGGACCGGAACTGGCCGGAATTCTTGTCGATGTATGCTGCTTTTTGAAAGGGTTGGAGCGGGTCGAACTGGAGCGCGGCTGGCCGGTTCGTTCGGCAAAGGTGGTGCTCAAAACGGCTTTGTCAGCCTTGAGCCGCCATTATGAGCCTCAGGCCTTGAGCCGCAGCCAGACCATCCTGCATTGGGGCGCGGAAGACTATCGGCCGAGGATGTAGCCGAGAAAAAACGGCACCAACCGATACCCCGTGGCGGTACAGGAAAGCAGTGCCTCATGACGCTACAGCGTCCCAAAGCGCCCGTCCCTGCGGCAGGCAAGGGCAAGCAGTTGGCCAGTTTTTCAGGGCAAGCTCTTGTTTTTGTAGTTCTGGCCGGAATGCAGCTAGGCAGCGCTGGCCGAACCGCTTGCCTCGTCCTTGATCCGCTGCACCATGGCACGCAGGCCGTTTGCACGTTGCGGCGTCAGATGCTCATCCAGGCCGAGCGAGTGCATCGTTTCCTCTGCGTCGATTGCGAGGATTGTGCTCGCCCGCTTGCCGCTGAACAAGGCCAGTATGATGGCGACGAGACCGCGCACGATATGGGCATCTGAATCGCCGCGGAAAACGAGTATCGGGTCAGCGCCTTCACCAAACTCGGTTAAGAGCCAAACCTGGCTGACGCAGCCGCGTACCTTGTGCCGCTCATTGCGCGCAGATTCGGGATACTCCGGAAGACTGTTTCCCAGCTCGATAATGTAACGATAACGATCCTCCCAATCGTCCAGGAAGGCGAAATCGTCGCGTATGGTCTCAATGTCGATCATGCCTCGCATATAGTCATTTGACCGCGGGACGTCACGGAAAATCACCCTCGGGGAACGCTCTCACGGACCGTTTTATCAAAACGGCGGATTTTGATCCATCTGGCGGCGTGCTTCAAACGCGCTGCCTTCCGATTGATCCATGACAGCGCGCATGCTGGCGAGCACCTGCGAGGCAATTGCGGTGAAGGTGGTCTTCGCAGCCTCGCACAGGTTGGCTTCTCCTTCGCAGACCTGCGCGAACGTATCCCGGTTCAGAGACAAGCCGGAATCTTGGCCCTGCGGCGTCGTCTCCACTTGGGGTGCGGTGAAGAATGCGAGGAGGGTTATGGCGAGTGTAAGCCCAATGGTGCTGCGAATTAGGAAGTCCATTATTCCTTCTCTGCCACGTCTGCCCCATGGATAAGGCTCCAGAAAGGTGCAGATTTCGCTAAGCTGAAACCCAAAGCGCCGAAAAGGTGATTATACGGCCGTTCGGTTGGATCGAAGACGTCTTGGCAGCTAGCTTTCGGCTGGCAGGTTGCCGGAACTGCCTTCTCTTCGACAGCCCTTGAAACCTGGAAAGAGGCTGCAGGCGACGTTCTGTTAACCATGGCAGCATTCCTCTTGAGCACAACATGCCGGTTAACACCTTTTGACTGTGCTGCGCGTGTCTCAGCAGCGCGCGCTTATCCATTCCTTAAAGGGTGGATGCGAATTTCGGGTCCAGACCAGAGCCCGCCACGCGGATACGGCAGAGCGCGTCGAGTGAGTAGAATAAAGCCCATATTGTTAGAATGCTCCGAGCGTATCAGCGCCACCTGCAAGCGTCTGATCCATCCATCCGTGCGTGACAATGGAGAGCGCGAGCGTCAGCTTCGGCTGATGGGCGTGCTTTTGGCCGGTTCGGTGTTCGCTGCGCTGGCGGTACTGCAACCAGGAATTCAGAATTTCGGCGGAGCAGGCACTGTCGTCGTCGTCGCCATGGCATTCGGGGTGGGGCTTCTGTCGCCGATCACATTGATGGGGACGGGGAAACGGGCTATCGCAGAAGCCATGTCACTGATCCTGGGGGCGGGAGCAGCCGCGCTGCTCATTGCTGCCGCTGGAGGACCAGCCTCGCCCATGGCGATCATGGCCGCAGCCCTCGCCCTGGAAGCAGGCTGGGTGGCGCGGACGCGCCGTGCCGCCGGCTGGAGTCTTTGTGCAATGGCGGCGGCGCTCCTTTCTGCTGCGATGCTGAAGGACATGGTCATTCCCAATGCCAAGGTCTCGGCATGGCACTGGCTGGTGCCGGCAGCCTATGCCGCCACGCTGGCTGCCCGCCTTTGGTCGGCACTGGGTGGGAGCGAACAAGACTCTGAAGAGCCTGCCACGGCGGTGGAGGATCTGATCGAGGCAGTGATCCTTCGTCTCTTGCCGACGGGCGAGGTCGTCAAAGTCTCCGCGAAGGCGGAGGCGCTGCTTGGTGTTGCACCGGAAATGCTGCTTGGCAACGGGCTGTTCGAACGCGTACAGGTGGCGGATCGGGTGGAATGGCTGTCCGCTCTGACGGATTTGCGAGAAGGTGCGAAGGCAAGGACCCTGCGTGTGCGGCTGCGCGTTCCCCTTGAATCCGGCCTTGGTGCGGGGTCCAACTACGCGCCCTTTATCTGCGAGCTTTTTTCGCCCGCGCACCCGGAAGGCTTCGTGGCGGTGCTGCGCGCGGATTTCGCTGCAGCCGACATTGAGGCCGCACTTGCGCAGGCGAGCGCCGCGGCCGCCGCTGCCGAGGAAGCTGTGCTTGCGCGAGACAAACTTCTTGCATCTGTAAGCCATGAACTGCGTACGCCGCTGAATGCCATTGTAGGTTTCTCTGAGGTGCTGGACAGCGAGATGTTCGGCTCTCTGGCGAACCAAAGGCAACGTGAATATGTCCGCCTCATATATGAGGCGGGCGGGCACCTGCTGTCGGTTGTGAATGCAGTGCTCGATGCCTCTAAGCTGCAATCCAATTACAAGCCGCAGACGGAAACGTTCCGTTTTGACGAAGCGGTTCGATTGTGCATAGCGATGACTGCCCAGCAAGCACAGGCAAAATCGTTGAGGCTTGAGGCAGACATTTCCGAAGAGATCGGCGATATAAGCTGCGACCGCCGGATCTTGCAGCAGGTCTTGATCAATCTCCTTTCGAACGCGGTGAAGTTCTCGCCTTCGGGAGAAGTGAAGGTAACGGCGCGGCGCGATGGAGACCGGCTTGACTTCACGGTGAGCGACACGGGAATAGGTATCTCCGCTGACGACCTGAAGGGGCTGGGCAAGCCGTTCCGGCAGGTGCAGGGGGATCATTCCCATGAGGGAATGGGATTGGGCCTGGCATTAGTGAAGGGGCTTGTGCGTCTTCACGGCGGGGGAGTGAGCATCGAAAGCACGCCGGGGGAAGGCACGCGGGTTCATGTGTCCCTGCCGGTGGGAGGACTTGAGCGGCAAGAAGAGGATGAAGGGAGGGCCGCGGCAATAACTGGAGCGAACTGGAATGGCGGGTGGAACCATGAAACGGAACGCAAGACGGCATGATCGCAGCAAGAGCCGCTGGAGGTTGTTGCACGCTGCGGCTTCCGTTATTGGCGATGCCATTGGGCGCAATCCCGTAGCTGTCGGTGGGACGACCGCTTTTTTGGTGTCGCTGGCCTTCGTCTCGGCGAACGCCTTATTCTATCAGCCGCAAACACATCCGAGCGCATTCGTCGTCACGCGCGGTTCCTTGACAAAAACGCAAGCCACTCCATCGGCGGCTTTACCTGACGACCACCCCCTGCCAAGCGCTGCACCCGAAAGGCAAAGCCATTGGACGGTAACGGATGAGCAGGCAATTCCTCTCCCGACAAACGAAGCCACGGGATCGGTTCCACCTGCCGCTCAGCTAGTACGCATTGACGAAGGCACGATCCGCGCCGTTCAGAAGACGCTTGCGGATCTGGGGCTATATCCTGGACCTATCGACGGAATGACTGGTCCGCAGACAGATGCCGCAATCCAGAGTTACCGGCGAATTGTCGGCCTTGAAGCAGGGAACAGGATCGATGGGGCGCTGTTGCGGCAACTCGGCCTGAACGAATTTCTCTCTCCTGCGGCGGATTCAACTGCGGAAAGAAGAAAAGACCGGGCAAACCGCTCCGATAGCGGAATGCAGATGGCTTCCAATCGCGGCGATGTAAGGATCCAGCGCGTTCAGGCAGGATTGAAGGCTTTTGGAAATGACGGCATCGATGTCGATGGCGTGATGGGCGAAAAGACGCGCAAAGCCATCCAGGAGTTCCAGTCTCTTTTCGGCCTGCCTGTCACTGGCCAGCCTGATGAGGCGCTATACTCCAAGATGCAGGAAATCGGGTTGATCAGATAGCGTTCGGCCGCAACGCCTATTAAATCGCGGAGCATCTTCGCTATGCGCGTTACAAGCGACCTGTGGGTCTCGGCGCTGATCAAGAGAATCTTCAGCGATGGCGGTTTTGCCGCCATCCGCCGCAGAGGCGCTCACTCTGCCGGCGCGATCTTCGTCATCCGCAGGACACGCCTTGGCGAGTTTGAACTCTACGGTCCGGCTCCACAGACCAGCTATGACGAAGAACGACCTTCGGAACGCCGGTTCGATCTTGTTCTTGCAACGATGGATGAGGCTGAGATCGAAAAACGTCTCACGGCTGAGTCAAGGTTTGACCCTGACCTGTGGGTGGTGGAAATCGAAACGTCGGGCGAAATTTCCGCCTATCTTTCCACCACAGACGGAAGCGCTGCGTGATTCAATGCAGGAAATTTTGCATTTTCCTCGCGCCATTCTGCTACCTTCCTCAAGGCCGTTGCCAGGTCAATCGACTCATAGCGGTCGAGGAAGTTCTTGATTGCGGAGCGGTGCGTCACCTGAGCTGGAAACTTCAAGGCGGTCAGCAGAAATGCCTCTTCAGGGGTCAGTTCCATCGCCCTAAGACCCACAAGCAATTGGGAATAGGTCGTACCGGATGCAAGATTGCGGGCACATTCGGGCGGAAGGCGAAGGGCGCTTGCAAGCGCCGCTGTAAAGCGTGAGCCTTCGCTTGCAAGCGCAGACTCCCGCAAGGCAATGAATTTGTCGCGGGTGGTGAGGCGGGCGGAGACCGTTGCCTCATTCACATCCGCGTCGCTTTTCTCATGCTCCTCCTGCATGAGCTTCCGCAAGCGGCGCCTGATCTCATCAAGCGAGCCATCTTCCTGTTGAACCGGCGCTTCGGCTCCCAAGGCCTCCTGCGCCGTCTCTGCTCGCGCTACGAGCGCCCGAATAAGCGTCGCAATAACCGGATTCAGCCCGTTGCGGCGTGCGATAATGCGGGCATGGCCAAGGCCATGCTTCGAAATAAGTGCAATCAGGTCCACATCGCTGAGGGCGCGCGAGCGAAGAAGAAGGGGAGCAGAAATCTCCACCGGCTCGTCGCAAAGGCGCCGCAGCAGGCGGGGCGGCGCAGGAGCCGCATCGCAAAGAACGGCAGCAGCAAAACGGCGCGCCTCGGAGGGAACGGCGTCGAAGAGGCCAATCGCGAGATCGTCTAGCTGTGCAGTCTCATAGCTGGTTGGGCGGTCCAGCGTGCAATAGGCAGACAGTGCCGCGCGAAAGACATGCTCGCAATTGCGCAGCCCCTGCCCAAACGAAATGTGCCTGAAGTCGGTGTCTGACACCTTGGCAATACCCGACGCTGAATCCCAAGGAGCCGGGCGAGGAGCCGGCCCGACGCTGCCTCAACTTAGAGGGAATGCGTTAGCGAGCTGTTAACCGCAAAATTAAGCATGGCGTTCACCATGATGGCGCAGTGCAACGACTGGATTAATCATGATCCTTCATGCGCAGCGATAAATTCCGGAGCAGCGACGCGCACTCGACGATGGAAATCAAGACTAGCCGGTGGCAGGGGCAAGAGGTTGCTTGGTACAGTTGAGACTGTCAAGAAAGGCATCTGCCTCACCTGACCATGTTTCATCAGGTACGAATACCCGCACGACCGCTATTGCCTGTTGGACCGCCGCCTCCACAAAGATCGATCGCTCCAATTGACTTGCAGGCTGCTGGCGCAATTGACGCATCTGTTCCGGGTTAACCACGACGAAATCCAGCACCCTGTTGTTTGCGGCGCGATCGCTGATGCTGAAGACGTTGAGACCGTTGCTGTCGAAAACGGACATGGACCAGAAGGGGACGGAACCTTCGCTGCGGATCCGCAAGCCCGAATCGGCCAGATCAAAACGGCAGGCTGCCTCCAGGATGAAAGGACCCGCGAGCGCCGACATGTTTCCGCCGAAGATCGAGCTGTCCAGGCGAGTGGTGACATATGGGGGGGTGATGGCGGAAAGGCGTGACCAGATATCTCGTTCCGAGAAGCCGGGCAACAGCAGGAGGATTACGATATGAACGATGCCTGCACTGACGATCCCGAGAGCCAATGCATAAAGGAGCCTAAGCATCGCAGCTAACTCGCGTAATGTCGGGCAGGGTGAGATGCCCGATAGGAAGATCAGCGGATACCGGTGTGTCGAACAGTGTAAGATGCAGCCTCATCTGGCCTTCGCCGTTGGTGGCCAGCCAGTTGCCGGGCGAGGGATGGGGCGAAACAGTGATGGTGTAAGCATTGCCGGGGCCTCGTATGGCCATGAGCGAATGGAGAGCCGGCTGCCGACGCGCGAAAGGTGGCAAGAGCATGCCCGAAGGATTTGCGGCATAAAGCGTCCAGAAGCGCGCTAACGGTACCTGGCCTTCAATCCGATAGGTGCACTTGCGGTTGAGCGGTGCGCCGGCAGAATCACGGGAGGCGCTGAAGGCAATGCCCTCTGCCCGGCCGAGTGGAACGCCACCTTCGCGGACAAAGCGCGCGCGCGTATAAGGGTCGGCATCAGGCGTTCCGGCCCTGGGTGTCGCCGACCAAGGGCCTTCGCCGAAGGTTCCCACTCCTGTCGTGCTCTCCATGAGAAGCAATACGCTGCCAGCGCCGCCACCGATTGCCAGGGAAAGAATGAGCAGGGTGAGCGAAATGGTCTTCAGCATGGTCCCGAGCGATTGCAGGTCGATATACTCGGTAGTCCACCCGGCATCAGCGGCGCAAGCACTCGTTCACTCCTGCTGGGGTTATTCAAAGCTTCAAAGTGCCGACAGGGCGGCAGCCTCACCCGGCTTGCGAAGGGACGGCGCGGCGCGGAAGCGCTCTGCCATGGCCTCCAACATGCGCCGGGTGGCAACAGGCATGGCCTGGACCCCGCGCCTGCCGCCCAGGGCTGGGCCAGCGGCGCTGTTCCCGCTCGATGCGGCCACCAGTTTGTTCCCGTCCGGTAATGGGTTCTCAATTCCGGGAATAGGCCGTAATTCGATGTTCTGATGGGCGTAGGTCATGAACCTTTGCCACACCATTGCCGGAAGGGAGCCGCCTGTCATACGGCGGCTTGGATGATAATCGTCGTTGCCGAGCCAGACGGCGGCCACATAGTTGCCGGTAAAGCCAACATACCAGGCGTCCCGATAGGCCTGGGTAGTGCCTGTCTTGCCGGCGGAGCGAATGCCCTGAAGTGCCGCGCGCCTGCCGGTGCCGCTCTCCGGCACTAGTACCAGCATGGAGTTCATTGCCGCGGCGGCTTTTTGTGACAGCACTCGCTTGGGTGGAGGCGCATCGCGGGAGTGGTCGTAGATGATGGTGCCGGAGTGGGTCTGCAAGTGAACGATACCGTGCCGCGTTCCGGCATAACCGCCATTGGCGAATACGCTATACCCCGTCGCCTGGTCCATTACTGTCATGCCCGAGGTACCCAGAACCATAGTCTTGTGGCCATTCAGCTCCGATTCCACGCCCATTTCGGCAACGAGTTCCTGGATGGCTTCGATGCCGATGTGATCGCGAGCCAGCCGAACGGGAATCGTGTTGTAGGACCTCGCAAGTGCTGTCGCAAGCGATACGGTGCCTGCATAGCTGCGCCCGTAATTCTTGGGCGACCAGCCACCCCAGTTGATCGGTGCGTCCGGAATACGCGACTGTGGCGTGAAGCCCGCTTCTACGGCGGCGGCGAAGACATAGGGCTTGAAGGAGGAGCCTGGCTGGCGCTGTGCGCGCGTGGCACGGTTGAACTGGCTCTGGCCATAGTCGCGACCGCCGACGATCGCGCGAACGGCTCCATTGGTTTCCAGCACCACGACGGCGCCTTCCTCCACATTATAGTCCTTGCCGTACTGCCTGAGGTGAAACTCCATCGACTCTTCCACCGCATCTTGAAGGTCCGGATCGAAGGTCGTGCGTGCAATCAGCGAATGTGAGGCGCCTTCTGGCACGATCTTCTTCACTTCCTCGAAGGCCCAGTCGAGGAAGTAATCGGGGCTTTCACGCTGGTCCCTGTCGACAACAGCGGCGGGATTGAGCCGGGCAGACAGTACCTGCCCTTCGGTCATGAAGCCAGACTGGACAAGGTTGGAGAGCACCTCGTTCGCACGTGCACGCGCCGCAGGCAGGTTGATGTGGGGCGCGTAGCGGGCCGGTGCCTTGAAGAGGCCGGCGATCATGGCGGCTTCGGCGAGAGTGAGATCCTTGACCTGCTTGTTGAAGTAGAAATCGGCGGCTGCCGCGATTCCGAATGTGCCGCCTCCCAGATAGGCGCGGTCGAGATAGAACTGCAGGATCTCACGCTTGGAAAGGTTCGCCTCCAGCCACAATGCGAGGAAGGCCTCTTTGATCTTGCGCTCCACTGTCCGCTCGTTCGACAGGAAGACGTTCTTTGCGAGTTGCTGCGTGATGGTCGAACCGCCCTGTACGATGGTGTTGGCGCGCATGTTCTCGGTAAGCGCCCGGAAGAGGCCGACAATGTCGATGCCGAAATGGTCGAAGAAGCGCCGGTCTTCCGTGGCCAGCACCGCCTCGATCACATGGTCAGGCATTTCCTCGACCGGGACGGAATCGCGCTGCCGGATGCCCCGTTGTCCGATCTCGTTGCCGTAGCGATCCAGAAAGGTGACAGCGTAATCATCCTGGGCGCGCCAGTCTCCCGCAGTTTCCACAAATGCAGGGGTGGCAAGTGCCAGCATGACCACAGAGCCGGCGGCCATCATCGTGGTAGCTTCGCCTGCCATCTCCACGATCGCTCTTTGCAGGCCGAAAACACGGAAGCGGCGAAAAAAGACGGTGAGGTTTTCCCAGAACTCGGAAGCCTTGAAGCCGGCTTCGTAGAGCGTGGAGTCAATCCAAGCGTCGATGTCGAGGAATCTTGTCGCCCTCGGGATTTTTTGTTTTCTCGGGCGGCGCTTTTGGATCATGTCAGAGCGTCCGGCATCCTCGTTTGGAGTTCCTGCTTTTCATCTGTCGCCTAAACGCAGCACGGCAAGATTCGCTCACATTATGTGAAGGAATTTAACATGTTTCTTCGCGCCCCGCTCGAACATTGTCACGCGATCCACTGCGAGGCAGAAGGTAGCAGCCAAAGCTTTTCCAATCCCTATCGAAAGCCGCTGCGCGAGTGATTGATGGGCAATGGATATCCGCCGGAAAAGTTGCAAACGCCGATCATTAGCCGATTTCATATAAGCTCGACGTGCGGAAAGAGGAAGGCGGCGGTCAGCCGGGGCATTGCAGGATGCTGGGCAAGAACCGCACGTTGATCTCAAAAGATAGGAATTTATTCCTTGACACCGTAACGGTGGTCAGGTAGGGTTGCGCCATCGTCGAAGAAGTGGGTCAACAGAAGGGTTTTTCCGAGCCCGATCTCCATTCCCGACCAGAAAGGCATAGTACCTGATTGGCGGATAGCGTGCATTGCGGGAGCCATTTTTGGTTCTGCGGGTGCTGGAGCAGATTGCCGGCCGGTCTTTTCTTCGATTTGAGAATTCGCAAGCGCTGTGCCTCCTGGCCGGCGCTTTTTTGTTCGCTGAACTTGGGAGAACGCGATGTCCCTCAGTTCTGCCGCGGCAAAGTTGCAGGCGGCGAGGGCGCTCCTGGAGGGCGCGCCGGTAAGCATCGATCTTCTTGCGCAGCTTATGGGGCGCAGCGAAAAGTACCTGAAGGAACGAGCATTGCGGGAGGGCTGGCGGGACGCGGGTAGTAGCGCTGCCGAGCCAGAGGCACTCGAAAAGCGCCTTGTGGTGCTGTCCGATCAACTCGTGGGAGATCTCGAAGCCGCTGGCGCTGAAGGACGCAGCACCGGCAGTTACGACAAGAGCCGTATCGATGCACTGTCCGTGATGCTGCGGATGGTGGAGAAACTCAGTGAAATGATTCGCGTGCCCGAGCGCGCGGCAGAGAAACAGAAAAGAAGCGATGCAGAACTGGCCGCCGCGCTCGCACTTATCGATGCCCGTATCGTGGAGATTGCCTGTGAACTCGCTGCCTCCCTGGGCAGTGAAGACCTTCAGACGACAGGAACTCGTCTACCGGCTGCTCGATGAATGGTGGATGCACGGCCGCCTGCCGCAATATCCGGTGGGCGCAAGGCTGAAGGATACATGGCTGGTACTGGGCGGACGCGGTTCCGGAAAGACGCGGCTTGGAGCCGAGTGGGTGAACGCGCTGGTGCGGGGCCTTTCGCCCTTTGCTGGGCGCAAATATGGCCGCATTGCTCTAGTGGGTGAAACGCTAGGGGACGTGCGTGAGGTGATGATCGAGGGGCCATCAGGAATCCTGTCGGTCTCGCGCACGAACCGCCCTCGTTATGAACCAAGCCGCCGTCGGCTCGTGTGGGACGACGGAGCTGTGGCGATGGTCTTTTCCTCGGAGGACCCCGACAGTTTGCGCGGGCCGCAATTCGAGGCGGCTTGGTGCGACGAGGTCGCGAAGTGGAAGAATGCAGAGGCAGTATTCGACATGTTGCAGTTCGGTCTGCGGCTGGGGGAGCGGCCGGTACAGCTTTTGACCACCACCCCCAAGCCCGTGCCCCTGATCCGCAAGCTTGTGGTGGCGGATGGGATTACGGTGACGCGGATGCGGACGGAAGAAAATGGAGCCCATCTGGCCCCCGCTTTCCTGCGAACTGTCGAACGCAATTATGCAGGGACAAGGCTGGGGCGGCAGGAACTCGACGGGGAACTGATCGATGATCGGGATGACGCGTTGTGGACGCGGGCCAGTCTGGAAGCAACCGTAGGGCAGGTGCTGCCGGATGAATTGAGACGGATTGTCGTTGCGGTCGACCCTCCTGCAACGAGCCGCCGGACCTCCGACGCATGCGGCATCGTCGTTGCGGGGTTGGCGGAGGATGGGACGGGCTGGGTCCTTCATGACGGCACCCTTAGTGGGGCGAAGCCGGAAAGATGGGCCGCATCGGTGACGGCGCTCTTCCGCCGCTTCGAAGCGGATACCATTGTGGCTGAAGTGAACCAGGGTGGAGAAATGGTGGCCAGCGTGATTGCAACCGTCGATCCGACAGCACCAGTAAAGCCGGTGCGGGCCAGCCGGGGCAAGTGGGTGCGTGCCGAACCGGTGGCCGCGCTTTACGCGCAGGGAAGGGTGCGCCATGCCGCCCGCTTTCCAGAACTGGAGGACGAGATGTGCGACTTCGGCACCGACGGTCTTTCGGGCGGGAGATCACCCGACCGCGTTGACGCGCTGGTCTGGGCCCTCACGGAGCTTATGCTCGGCTCCGCAGGTGAACCGCGCATCCGCGATTTCTCCTAGTTAGCTCGCAACCTGCGCGTGCTGCGCGCAGATCATGAAGGTAGCGCGTTCATCGTGCGCCCAGCGGACGCACCGCGCTTTATTCGCAGGAATGACAAATGGCTTGGACTTGGCCTTGGGCTCGAACCCCGGGACGGCAGAACGCGCCCCGCGAAGAGAAACACGCCGGCGGATACGGGTTCATTGCTCTGCACGGGCAGGGCGACGCGTTCTGGACGCGGCGCGACTACGCGGCCCTGGCGCGCGAAGGCTTCATGCGCAACCCTGTGGCACATCGGGCAGTGCGCATGATTGCGGAGGCGGCCGGGGCAATACCGTGGCTGGCCTATGAGGGCGACGCAGAGCTCGACACTCACCCGCTTCTCGATCTGCTTGCCCGTCCGAACGAACGGCAGGCCGGACCGACTTTCATGGAAACGCTTTACGGCCATCTGCTTCTGTCTGGCAATGCCTATGTCGAATTGATCGAAACCGGTACGGGCGCGCGGGAGATGCATCTTCTGCGGCCGGACCGCGTAAGGGTGGTGGCGGATGCAAGCGGGTGGCCTCTGGCGCTTGAGCATCAGGCAGGAAACGCGAAGCGCAGCATATCTCTCGACGAGGAAGGCAGCGGGCTTCATCTCACGCTGTATCACCCGCTTGACGATCATTACGGCTTTGCACCTCTCGTCGCCGCGTTGCAGGCGCTCGACATCCATAATGCGGCTGCGCGCTGGAACAAGGCCCTGCTCGATAATTCCGCCCGGCCTTCGGGGGCGCTGGTCTATGCGCCCAAGGAAGGAGGAAACCTTACCGACGAGCAGTTTGAACGGCTGAAACGCGAACTTGAGGAAGGCTATGCCGGCGCAAGGCGAGCCGGAAGACCGCTTCTTCTGGAGGGCGGGCTCGACTGGAAGGCAATGAGCCTTTCGCCCCGAGACATGGATTTCATGGAAGCAAAGAACGGGGCAGCACGCGATATCGCCCTGACGCTCGGCGTGCCGCCAATGCTGCTTGGCATCCCCGGTGACAACACCTATGCCAATTATCAGGAGGCCAACAGAGCATTCTACCGCTTGACGGTTCTTCCGCTGGTGGGGCGCATCACCCAGGAACTCGACAGGTTTCTCGCTCGCCGTTTTGGCGGGCAAGTGCGCTTGTCTTTCGATCTCGACCAGGTGGAAGGGCTTGCCGCTGAGCGCGACGCGCTCTGGAAACGCGTCAATGAGGCCACCTTTCTCAGCGATGACGAGAAGCGCGAGGCCGTCGGCTACGGCGTTGCGGAGGCAACTGCTGACTTCACGCGGTAAGGGCCGCATGCCCCCGCACAAGAGGAAACATCCATGTTCGGATTTAGCGAGGCTACCTGGCTATGGCTCGCAAAGGCGGCTGGCGCGGTGGTCGGCTCGGCGATCTCGCTTGCCTATCTCCTGCCCTCCGGGCGCCGCGATGCTGCTATCCGCTTTGCCGTCGGGGTCGCCTGCGGCGTCGTCTTTGGCGGAACGGCGGGGCGGAAGATTGCAATTGAACTCGGCATCGCCGGACATCTGGCACCGGGAGAACTGGTGCTGATGGGGTCGGCGGCTGCGAGCCTGTGCGCCTGGAGCGCCATCGGCTTCATCATGCGGTTCCTTGGCGCCGGCGGAACGAACGAACCGCGCCATGAAACAAAGGACTGAACGTACAATGAAGACAAGGATCGCCCTCCGCGGTGAGGAGCGAAAATATGCCGGGCTCGATATTGAACAGGTCGAGAGCAACGGCACCTTTTCCGGTTATGCAAGCCTCTTCGGCCGCGTAGATCTGGGACGCGACATTGTGGAGCCGGGCGCCTTCGCCGCCTCGATCAGGAAGCGTGGGGCGGCTGGCATCCGTATGCTCTTTCAGCATGATCCCAACCAGCCAATCGGGACCTGGCGCGAGATCCGTGAGGATTCGCATGGCCTTTTCGTGCGGGGCAAGCTGGCTACGGGCGCAGCCAAGGCACGTGAGGTGCTGGAATTGATGCGAGACGGTGCGCTCGACGGGCTCTCCATCGGCTTTCGAGCGGTCCGCGCGGTGCATGAACCGCGAACTGGGATAAGGCGGATCAGGGAGGCTGATCTGTGGGAGATTTCGGTCGTGACATTTCCGATGCTGCCGGAAGCACGTGTGGAAAAGGTGAAAAGCGCATCGGCTGGCCGCGAATTGCCGACGCACCGAGAATTTGAGCGTTGGCTCACGCGGGATGCGGGGCTGACGCGCAGCGAAGCCAAGACCGTAATCGCACGCGGCTTCGCACACTTGCTGCGCGAGCGGGACGCCGCGCCGGCAGCGCCGGAGAGTCTGGCGGCGATGCTCCGCCGGGCGACAACCCTTCTTGAACAATAGGAACACTGAATGACTGAGACGATGAATATGGGCGTCCTGGAATCGAAATCCGTTGCCGGAGACAGCGATTTTACAAGCGCCTTTTACGAGTTCATGAACACGTTCGAGGCGTTTAAGCAGGAAAACGACCGGCGGATGAGGGATATCGAACGACGTTCGGCCGATCCGCTGACACTCGAAAAAGTCGACCGGCTTTCCGACGCGCTCGACGAGCAGAAGCGTCTCATCGACCGGCTGGTACTGAAAAAGGCCCGGCCAGCGCTGGGGCGGGATGGAGGCGCACCGCTCGTGAGCCTTGAGCACAAGCAAGCCTTCGAAAATTATATCCGCACGGGCGACGACCGCCTACTGCGCGGGCTGGAAGAGAAGGCAATGTCCTTCGGCTCAGGAAAGGATGGCGGTTACGTCGTGCCGGAGGAGTTGGAAGCGGAGATCGGCAAGAGGCTCGCCGCCATCTCTCCGATCCGCTCCATTGCCGCCGTTCGCCAGGTTTCCTCGGCCGTTCTGAAGAAACCGTTTGCAGTTTCCGGCCCGGCTACCGGCTGGGTGGGCGAAGCGGCCAGCCGGTTGGAGACGGATTCGAGTACGCTGGACGAACTCTCCTTTCCAACGGCAGAACTTTACGCAATGCCGGCGGCGACGGCCAACCTGCTGGAGGACAGCGTTATCGATCTCGATGCGTGGATCGCCTCGGAGATCGAAACCGCCTTCGCCGAGCAGGAGGGGACAGCCTTCGTGCATGGCGACGGCGCCAACAAGCCGCGCGGCTTCCTCAACTATCCTCAGGTGGAGGAGGGCAACTGGAGCTGGGGCAAGGTAAGCTACATGGCCACGGGTGTGGATGGGGCGCTGCCTAACGGCAATCCGGCGGACGTGCTGATCGATCTCGTCTATGGGCTCAAGGCCGGGTACCGTCAGAATGCAAGCTGGGTAATGAACCGCCGAACCCAGGCCATGCTGCGGAAGCTGAAGGACGGGGACGGCAATTACCTTTGGCAGCCTCCGGCCACGCCAGGTGGACGCGCCATGCTGATGGGCTTCCCGGTAGTGGAGGCGGAGGACATGCCGAATGTGGCAACGGATGCGACACCAATCGCTTTCGGCGATTTCGGCCGCGGCTATCTGGTGGTGGATCGTATGGGCGTGCGCGTGCTACGCGACCCTTACTCCGCCAAGCCCTACGTACTCTTCTATACCACGAAGCGCGTGGGAGGCGGTATCCAGAACTTCGAGGCTATAAAGCTCCTGAAGTTTTCCGCCAGCTAAGCCTGTTGGCGATCCTTTCCTGGCCGTCGAGAGCGGCATCTCCTCCCACCCCTTCCGCTTTCCGGCCAGGCAGCGACGGCCCCGGCGATAACGCCGGGGCCGTCTTTCATTGAATCACTTCTTGAAGAGAGGCGTGCATGACGCTGTTTCGTACGGTCGATCCCACTGTCGAGCCGGTCTCGCTTGCCGAAGCAAAGGCACATCTGCGCGTGGCGCATGATAGCGAGGATGCATTGATTTCAGACCTTGTTCGAACGGCCCGCCAAGAGGTCGAACAGATGACGGCGACCGCGCTGATCCATCAATGCTGGCGGCTGGTGTTGGATGACTGGCCGCAGGAGGAGGTGGTGCTGCTGAAGCGGAAGCCGGTGCGGGAAATCCTCTCGGTGACGGTTTTCGACGCTGACGGGGCCGGCTCCGTGATGGCCCCCGATGCCTATCAACTCGATGCCGCCTCGACGCCGGCACGGCTTCACCTCGCCGACCGGCCGACGCCAGGACTGGCACTCAATGGGATCGAGATCGATTTTTCCGCCGGTTTCGGTGAGGCGGGAACGGACGTGCCGGACCTGCTGAAGCGGGCAATGCTACTTCTTGTCGCCCATTGGTACGAGTTCCGCGGTGCGTTTGGCCCTGACAGCCAACCCGTTTCCGTTCCTGATGAATACCGGCGGTTGCTTGCAGCCTGGCAAGGTCCGAGGCTGTGATGCAAATGCTTTTCATAGATCCGGGACGGTTCCGCACGGAACTGAAGCTGCAGAAGGCCAAGACCGTCCAGGACGGTCTTGGCGGACACAGCGTGGAATGGCGAGAGATCGGAGTGGTTCTGGCGCATGTGGAGCCGGTAAGTGCCCAAAGCCGCTTTCGGGCGGGGCAGTTCCACGAGACCGTCTCGCATCGGATCACTCTGCGCTTTCGCCAGGACGTGCGGAGCGGGATGCGTTTCGTAAAGCAGGGAAGGGCGCTGGAGATCGTCGGTGTCCAGGATGCCGATGAAACAGGTCGGTATCTGATCTGTCTGACACGTGAGGAAGGTCGATGAAGGTGACGATGCGATTGACGCTCGATGGCCTTGTGCGCGCCATGCGCGCCAAAGCACATGCTGAGGCCGGTGCCGTCGAAAGCGGAACCTATCGGGAGGCCCTTGAGCGCTTCGAAATGCGCCGGAGGGCGAACATGCGCAGCAAGGCACGCAGGGGCAGTGACAATGACCGCAGCGGCGATTGAGTTGCAGCGGGCGGTCGCAAAGAGGCTAGGTGAGGAAGCCGACCTGGTCGCCGAGATGCGCGGAGCCAAGTTCCACGACGTCGCGCCCGCCAATCTGACCTTTCCCTATATCACCTTCGGCCGCGCCAGCACGTATGACTGGAGCACCGCGACAGAGGAAGGAAGCGAGCATCTTTTCGCGCTGCATATCTGGTCGACCTACAAGGGGCGGAAGGAGGCGCTGAGGCTCATGGACATGGTGCGAGCGGCGCTACATGAGGGGGAGCTCAAGTTTGACGACCATCACCTAGTCAGCTTGCGACTGATTTCTACCGAAATGCGCTTTGACGAGGCTATTTCCGCCTATGAGGGAGTGATGCGGTTCCGCGCGCTCGTGGAATAGCGCGACACCGAGAGATCAAGCGCGAACGAGCGGCATCCGCCCGCTTCCGCACGCCACAATTTCACACATTTAAGGAGACCTTCAATGGCCGCACAAAGGGGCAAGGACCTGCTTTTGAAGCTCGACGAAACCGGGTTTGGCAACTTCATCACAGTGGCGGGACTGCGCACAAAGCGTTTGGCCTTTAACAGCGAGACGGTGGACATCACCGACGCCGATTCGAACGGCCGCTGGCGGGAGTTGCTGGCGGGAAGCGGCGTTCAGAGGGCTTCCCTCAGCGGGTCCGGAATTTTCAAGGACGCACACTCGGATGCAGCGATCCGTTCGCGCTTCTTTGCAGGTGAGAACACAGTATGGCAGCTCGCAATTCCGGACTTCGGAACAGTTTCTGGAAGCTTCCAGATCACCGCGCTCGAATATGCCGGTAATCATGATGGGGAAGTGACTTTCGAGATCGCACTGGAATCAGCGGGGCCTGTGAGCTTTGCGGAGGTTGAGGGATGAGCGTTAACCGCAGGCGCGGCGAAATTGCCGCAAGGCTCGACGGGCGTGATTACCGGCTCTGCCTGACGCTTGGAGCGCTGGCCGAACTGGAGGAGGCGTTCGCCGCGGAGGATCTTAACCAGCTTGTTCAACGGTTCGGCACGGGACGCCTCTCGGCGCGGGATCTTGCCGCCATCATCGCTGCGGGGTTGAGAGGCGGGGGAACGCAGGTAAACGAGGAGGATGTGCGCGCGATGCAGTGCGAGGGCGGGGCGGCCGGCTTTGCGCAGATCGTAGCGGAACTCCTGGCTGTCACTTTTGGAATGGCGGAGGAAAACAACCGCGAAAACCCTCCAATGCCGCAGCCGGGCGAGGAGCACCCTTCCCTTGGGACAAGGTGATGGGCGTTGCTTTCGGCGTGCTGCGGCTTTCTCCCGACACGTTCTGGTCGATGACCCCGATCGAATTGAACGCTGCACTTGGGGCCGCCGGACTGTCACGCCCAAAGGCGCCCGGGCGAGACGAGCTTGCTCGGCTTATGCGGCTTTTCCCCGACCGCAAAACTGGAGACTTGAATGGCGGATGAACTGAGAGTGCCAATCGTTGCCGAAACGGCGCCTTTCGAGGAGGCGCTGAACAACCTCACAGCACTGTCGTCCACTTTCGGCGCACAACTGACCGGAGCTTTTAAGAGTGCGGCGGTCAGCGGAAAATCACTGGATGATATCTTGCGCAAGATTGGCCTCAACCTGGCATCGATGGCGCTGGATCAGGGACTGCGTCCGCTGCAAAGCCTGGGCAATGCACTGATAAGCGGGCTTCTTGGGGGGCTTGGTGGAATCATGCCTTTTGCAAGGGGAGGCGTGGTCCCCTTCGCCGACGGAGGGATTGTATCGACGCCGACCTATTTTCCCGCCGGCCGCAATATCGGGCTGATGGGGGAGGCAGGCGCGGAAGCGATTCTACCCTTGCAGCGAACTGCAGACGGACGGCTGGGCGTGGCAGCGAGCGGTGGGCAAAGGCCGACACAGGTCATCTTCAACGTGACGACGCAAGATGCAGCCTCCTTCCGCAAATCGGAGGCGCAGATTACCGGAATGTTGGCACGCGCGGTCTCACGCGGAGCGCGCACCCTTTAGGCTCGGAGGTAGAATGGACAGTTTCCATGACGTGCGTTTCCCGCTCGGAATTTCCTTCGGAGCAACGGGAGGCCCCGAACGTGCCAACGAAATCGTCGAACTCACGTCGGGGCGCGAGAAGCGCAACGCACGCACGGCCGGATCGCGCCGGCGCTACGACGCCGGCACCGGCGTTCGTTCGCTGGAGGATCTTTACGAGGTGATTGGGTTTTTCGAGGCGCGACGCGGATCGCTTCATGCCTTCCGTTTTCGCGACCCTTTCGACATGAAATCTTGCGCACCACATCTGACACCATCTGCTTTGGACCAGCCGATTGGCATCGGCGACGGAAGCCAGAACCGCTTCGCGCTCATCAAGACTTACGGTGAAGGGCCGGATGCCTATCAGCGGCGCATAGTGCTGCCGGTCCCGGGAACGGTGCGCGTTGCAGTCGCCGGAGTGATGAAAGCGGAAGGTCCCGACTTCACCGTCGATAATGGAACAGGCGAGATCGTCTTTGGGCCCGGCTCCCTTCCCGGTCGGGAAGAGGCAGTGACTGCGGGATACGAGTTTGACGTTTCCGTGCGCTTCGACACCGAGCGACTGACAGCGAGCATAACCGCTTTCAAGGCCGGGCAAATCCCCTCTATTCCGCTTGTGGAGGTACTTTGATGGCAAACATTTCTCCAGCCTTCGCCGCACATCTGGAAGGGGAGGTGACATCGGTTTGCCATTGCTGGCGGCTGGTGCGCAAAGATGGAAAGGTGATGGGGTTCACAGACCATGACCGCATCATTCTTTGCGATGGCACGGAGTTCAAGCCGGATAGCGGATTTGCTGCAAGTGAAGCCAGAAAGTCACTGGGACTTGCGGTCGACACGGTGGATGTGGAAGGCGCATTATCGTCGGCGGATATCCAGGAGGCGGACATTCTGGCCGGCCTCTATGATGGTGCCACCGTCGAGACCTTCCTAGTCAACTGGCAGGACCCGGTCCAATTCGCGCGCCTTCGCCGCGCCGTTATCGGGCAACTCACCCGGCGTGACGGGCGTTTCCTGGCAGAGCTTGAAAGCCCTGAGCGGGCGCTCGATCAGACCAGCGGGCGCACCGTGCGGCGTAACTGCGACGCCGAACTTGGGGACAGGCGCTGCGGCCTCATTCTCGATGCACCGAAATATAAAGGGGAGGCCGTGGTCGTTAAGGTTGAAGGAAGCAGCATCACGGTTTCGGGCCTTGATGCATTCCAGAGCGGCTGGTTCAGCCATGGCGTTGCAACCTGGATCTCCGGCAAAAGCGCGGGACGCCGAGAGCGGATATCCGCTCACCGCAATAGCTTGGAAGGCACGGTTCTCGACCTTTGGCGAGAACAGGCAGCCGGGGTCGAGGTGGGAGATACGATTACCGTTATTGCCGGGTGTGACAAGCGGTTTGCAACCTGCAAGGCGAAGTTCTCCAACTCGGAGCGCTTCCGCGGCTTTCCGCATTTGCCTGGAGATGACGCGGCCTATGGATATGTCGTGGAAGGCGATCGTTTCGATGGCGGGCCGCTGGTCGAATGAGCACGTCTGATATTGCCGCAGCGGCAAGGCCGGAGCAGGTTATTGCCGAGGCACTGAGTTGGGTCGGCACACCCTACCGGCATCAGGCAAGCCGTAAAGGGGTCGCCTGCGACTGCGTTGGCCTACTGCTCGGCATCTGCCGGGGGCTCTATGGCAGGCAGCCGGTGTCACCCGGCCCTTATACGCAGGACTGGTTGGAGGCGGGAGGCGAGGAACGCCTGCTGGATGGAATGCGTCAGCATTTCATTCCCTGCGGTGATGCGCTCCTGCCGGGCAGAATTATCGTGTTTCGGTGGCGACCGCACTTGCCGGCCAAACATCTTGGCATTCTGACAGGGCCGACTGCTTTCGCGCATGCCTACGAAGGACGAGGCGTGCTCATATCGCGGCTGGTCCCGCAATGGCGCCGGAGGATCGCCGGTGTCTTCGAGTTTCCAGCGTCTTTGAAGAGATAGGTTCATGGCAACCATCGTTCTGCAGGCCGCCGGCGCCTTTCTAGGCGGGGCGTTCGGTGCTTTTGGCACGGCTATCGGCTCGGCGGCCGGTGCAGTCGCCGGCTATGTTGTCGACCGGGCCCTTCTAGAAAGCACACGCCGCTATGAGGGACCGCGGCTTGCTGCGGCGCGCCCGTTCACCGCCGAGGATGGAGCGAGCTTGCCGCGCCTTTACGGGACGGTGCGCGTTGGCGGTACGCTCATCTGGGCGACACGCTTTGAAGAAAGGCGCACGACAGAGCGGCAGGGCGGCAAGCTCGGACCAAAGGTGACCACTTACTCGTATTACGCCAATGTTGCTTTCGCGATCTGCGAAGGAGAAATAGCCGGGGTGCGCCGCATCTGGGCTGATGGGCGGGAAATAGACCGAGACCGGTTTGAGATCCGCATCTATCGCGGTACCGAGGACCAGCTACCCGACCCTCTTATCGAAGCAAAGCAGGGGAAGGGAAACGCGCCTGCATATCGAGGCACAGCCTATGCGGTGATCGAGCGTTTTCCCATCGACGACTATGGCCGGCGAATCCCGCAGTTCCATTTCGAGGTCATGCGTCCGGCTCGGGAACTCAACGAACGCATCCGGGCGGTCACGCTCATACCAGGCTCCACCGAATATGGGCTTTCGCCAACGCTCGTGACGCAGAGGGTGGGGCCGGGCGAGACTGCTGCGGTGAACCGTCATAACCGCTACGCCAGGACGGATTTCGAGGCGTCGCTAGACGAGCTGCAGGCACTCTGCCCGAACCTGAAAACGGTGTCGCTCGTGGTTACCTGGTTCGGCACAGACCTGCGTGCGGGCGAATGCAAAATACGTCCCATGGTGACGCGGAACGATCCCAAGGGGTTTTCTGCACCCTGGCTCGTTTCAGGTGTCAGCCGACAGCAGGCCCACGTCGTTTCCACCGCCCTCGGGCATCCCGCATATGGCGGAACGCCAACAGACAGATCAGTGCGTGAGGCTATAGCGGCCATTCGCGCGAGAGGTCTGAAGGTGGGGCTTTATCCCTTCGTCATGATGGATGTGCCGGCGGAAAGCGAACTGCCGAGCCCCTATGGCGAGCCTTCACAGCCGGCCTATCCCTGGCGCGGGCGTATCACTTGCCACCCCGCGCCAGGCAGGCAGGGCACACCCGACAAGACGGCGGCGGTACGTGCGCAGATCGCAGCGCTGGCAGGGACAGCGGCGCCGGGGCAGTTTTCCCGGCAGAAGGATACGATCTCATTCAATGGCACTGCGGATGAATGGAGCTACCGCCGATTTGTGCTTCACTATGCGCATCTGGCTATGGCAGCAGGAGGTGTGGACTCCTTCCTGATCGGCTCGGAACTGCGAGGGTTGACGACCCTGCGTGACGGCTACAACCGCTTTCCCTTTGTGGAACTGCTGGAGAACCTTGCCTCGGAGGTCCGGGGCATTCTCGGTGAGAAGGCCGCCATTACCTATGCAGCCGATTGGAGCGAATATTTCGGCTATCACCCGCAGGACGGTTCGGGCGACGTCTTCTTCCATCTAGACAGCCTGTGGGCTCATCCTGACATCGATGCCGTCGGAATCGACAACTACATGCCACTATCTGACTGGCGGGACGCGGACACCGATGGCAGCAATCCCGACGGGATGACGACACCCTATGACCTTCCGGCTCTGCGTGCCGGGATCGTATCTGGCGAGGGCTATGACTGGTTCTATGCGTCCATTGCAGACAGGGTCGAGCGAAAGCGGACACCGATTATCGACGGCGCCTATGGAAAGCACTGGGTCTTCCGCAACAAGGATCTGGTGAGCTGGTGGTCGAACCATCATTACAACCGCATTGCAGGTGTTGAAGAAGCTGCCCCGACCGCATGGGTGCCCAAATCAAAACCTTTTCACTTCACCGAACTGGGCTGCGGCGCGGTGGACAAGGGGCCAAACCAGCCAAATGTCTTTCCCGATGCGAAATCATCGGAGAGCTTCTCACCATATTTTTCCAATGGTGGCCGTTCCGATCTCGCGCAATACCGCTTCCTCCAGGCGCATTATCTGCACTGGCTAGAGGGTGGTCAGGAGGCCAATCCGGTTTCCCCAATCTATGGCAGCCGGATGGTGGATGTGGACGCGATCAGCCTCTGGGCCTGGGACGCACGTCCCTATCCGGCCTTTCCCGTCTATGCCGACATTTGGAGCGACGGGGCCAACTGGTCGCGCGGGCATTGGCTTAACGGAAGGTTAAGCGGCATATCTGTCGGCGCGCTGATCGACATGATCCTCGCCGATCACGGTCAGCCGCCGGCGGATACAAGCCGGGCCGACGGGATGGTCACCGGCTACATCGTTGCAGATCCGACAACGGCGCGTGCCGCCATCGAGCCCATCGCTAGACTATTCGGCCTTGGCGTGCTCAACGGCGATGACGGGCTTGTATTCGCCAGCGAGGGAGCGGGGGTCGGAAAGGCGCTGGTCCTGAACGATTTGGTAAGGGCGCAAAGCAGCGGGACGGTGGAACGGCAGCGCGAGCCGGACCATGCACTACCCGCCTCGGCCCAACTGGACTTCCGCAATCCGCTGAACGACCACCAGTCGGCAACCGCAAGCATTGCATATCTTAACGCAGGAGGTACCGGTACAAGTTTCATCAGTTTTCCCGGTGTCCTGCCGACGGGCGAGGCGGAAAGGCTTGTGCGCGACCTGCTGCGGCGGACGTGGGATGGACGCGAGCGCGTCCGCTTTGCAGTGCCTGCAACGGAGCGGCGAGTGGAGCCGGGAAGCATCGTTCGACTGCCGGGTGTGGCTTTGGGGCCCGAATATCTGGTGACGGAGGTGGAGGACGGTCTTACACGTCGCGTAGATGCGCGGCGCATAGCAAGGGTGCCCTCGTCGCCCGCGCGTGAGGAGGAGAAGGGCGAGGAACGGGTGGGCACTGGCAGGGAGTTCACCGTCAGCCAGCCGGAGGCGCTGTTTCTCGACTTACCTTTGCGTTCGGCAACGGATGCGCCAGAGGATCAGTTCCGCATTGCGGTGCATGCCGTTCCATGGCGGACACAGGCAGTGCTGGTCTCGCCGGAGGAAACGGGCTTTGCCTTGCGCGCGACAGCGCCGGAGCGGGCTGTAATCGGTGCTTTGGAGAGCAGCCTTCCGGGAGGAAGAGTCGAAGGCCGGTTCGATCGCTCCTCAGGCCTTACTGTCCGGCTCCTTAGCGGCGAGCTGTATAGCGTTTCGCGGCTGCAACTTCTCAACGGCGCCAATGCTGCCGCAATCCAATCTGCTGCGGGCGTCTGGGAGATCGTGCAGTTCGAGGAAGCGGAGGAGGTAGAGCCCGATCTATGGCATTTAACAAACCTTTTGCGGGGTCAGCTTGGTACAAATGACGCAATGTCCGCCGGGGCGAAAGCTGGAGCGTCCTTCGTGTTGCTGGATGATGCCGTCACCCCGGCAGGATTGACCGCCAGCGAGATCGGCCTGGATCTGAACTGGCGCATCGGACCGATGGCCTATGATATTTCGGGCGAGAACTACCTGCCAATGACCGGGCGAGGCGGCGAGCGCGCCTTGATGCCCCTATCGCCAGTGCACCTGAGAAGCAGGGTCGAGGGCGGGGACCTCCACCTTTCCTGGCTGCGGCGCGGGCGGATCGATGCCGATAGCTGGCTGGCTGAAGATATCCCGCTTGGTGAGGAGAGAGAGGAATATCGCATTGAAATCGCCCCGGTAGGCGGCAGTCCGCGACGCATTGCGACTGTCTCGTCGCCGGAATGGATCTATAGCGCCGACATGCGGTCGGCGGATTTTCCCGAACCGAGCCAAATCGAGGTCACGGTCAGGCAAATGAGCGTTGCAATAGGCGCAGGCCTGCCTGCACGCACAATCCTGTCCCTGCCTTAGTTCTAGTGAAGGAGAGCGAAATGACGGAACTGAAACCCTGGTATCTGTCCAGAACCATCTGGGCCTCGCTGGTCACGATAGGAGCGGGGCTTGGCGGGATCTTCGGGCTGCCTGCGAGTGAGATCGACAACGCCGCGCTGGTGGATACGTTGCTGCAAGCGATTACCGCCGCCTCTGGTCTTATTGCCATCTTCGGGCGGCTGAAAGCTTCTGCACGTATAGGTTAAACGCTGGACGGAAAAGAGGGGCGGCAACCGCCGCTTCCTCTTTGCCGATTGTTCATTCCCCATTCAGACGGGTTGGGCTAAAAAGCCGTTATGATGAAATTCAGCTCACAAATACTTCGCGCGGCCTGTGGGGCGATAACAGTCGCGTTGCTGGTGCTCGACGCCTTCATGCATCCAGCCTTGGCTGGCAATGCCCTGCTTTTTGCCCAGGGCGCTCCCGACTGCTATGCGATCGGCCAGCGCATTGCTGCCCAGCAGGGCGGCAGGCTTGCCCGTGCCGCCGCGGAGTCCCAGGGCGGCAATACGGTCTGTAGGATCGTCATCCTTGTGCCAGGACGGGAGGGCGAACGGCCTAGGCGCACGGAGCTTGTCGTTCCGGCGGGGTAGATGTTCTAGCGATGCCTCTTCAGTTTTCCTTTCGGGTACGGGGCAGTTTACCACCATTTCGAGCGTAAGCGAGTGGGTGCATGCGTATTCTCGTCGTCGAGGATGACAATAACCTGAACCGGCAAATCTGTGAGGCCCTGAGCGATGCGGGCTATGTGGTTGACCGCGCATTCGATGGTGAGGAGGGCCACTTCCTGGGCGATACGGAGCCATACGACGCTGTGGTACTGGATCTCGGGCTGCCGCAGATGGACGGCATCAGCGTAGTGGAACGATGGCGGAGGGACGGCCGGACCATGCCGGTGCTCATTCTCACCGCCCGCGACCGGTGGAGCGACAAGGTTGCGGGGATCGACGCCGGCGCGGACGATTATGTGACCAAACCGTTCCATATGGAGGAGATTCTTGCGAGGCTGCGCGCGCTTATCCGCCGGGCCGCCGGACATGCCTCTTCGGAGCTTTTTTGCGGCCCGCTGCGGCTGGACACGAAGGCAGCCAAGGCGGACATTAACGGGATTCCGCTGAAACTTACCTCGCACGAATACCGGATGCTCGCCTATCTGATGCACCACAAGGATTCGGTCGTTTCGCGCACGGAATTGGTCGAGCACCTCTATGACCAGGATTTCGATCGTGATTCAAATACAATAGAAGTCTTTGTCGGGCGGTTGCGGAAGAAGCTCGGCCTTGACCTCATAGAGACGGTGCGCGGGATGGGATACCGCCTGCGCGAGCCGGATGCCTGAAGGACCGCAAGGTCGGACGAAACGAGCCTGGCCGCAGCTTCGCGAGCTGCCGCGAATGCTCACATTCCGGGTCATCGCTTTTTCCTCGATATGGGCGATCATCGCGCTCGTGGTGATCGCCACCGTCATCTCTACGCTATTTCGGCAGGTCAGCCAGCGCGGTTTCGAGACCGTCCTTTCAGCGCATCTGTTCAACCTTATCGCATCGGTCAGTGCCTCTGAAACGGGGTGGCTGGCGGGTAACCCGAACCTTGGCGACTTGCGCTTTTCGCAGCCTCTTTCGGGCTGGTACTGGTCAGTCGAGCCGACGATGGAAACGCTTAACAACGAACTCCGCTCGCCTTCGCTAACGGAGCCGGTACCTTCCCCGCCGCTGGCTGCCGTGCCGTTCGACAGGAGCTTTCAGCGCCGTTATCTCGCTGTGGGGCCGGGTGGCGAAGATGTCCAGGTTCTTGAAGCGGAGGTCGTGCTCGGCGAAGGTGACCGCATCGCACGCTTCCGGATCATGGGTAACCGCAGCGAGTTGGAAGAAGAGATTGCCGAGTTCGCGAGGCAGCTCTTTATCTATCTTGCGATCTTCGGCCTTGGGATGGTTGCCATCAATGTCTTTGCGATTCTGGTGGCGCTGAAGCCCCTGAGCGGCATCCGCCGAGCACTGGCCAATATCCGCGCCGGTACAGCCGAGAGGCTGTCAGGCCCGTTCCCGGCCGAAATAGAGCCATTGGCGGAGGAAACGAACGCTCTCATCGAGAGCAATCGGCGCATCATAGAGCGCGCGCGAACACAGGTCGGAAACCTTGCCCATTCGCTCAAAACGCCTCTGGCGGTGCTGATGAATGAGGGAAGGGCGCTTGGTGATGAACGCGGGGCTCTAATCTCCTCTCAAGCCTCAGCCATGCAGAACCAGATCGACCACTATCTTCAGAGGGCCAGGGCCGCTGCTCAACGCAACACACTCACCGCCCGCAGCCCGGTGAACCATACGCTGAAACGGCTTGCTCGTGTTGCGGAGAAGCTTAACCCGGACAAGCATCTTACCCTTGTGCTTCCGAACGACGATGTGGTCTTTGCCGGTGAGCGTGAGGACCTTGAAGAGATTGTTGGGAACGTTTTGGAGAATGCAACGAAGTGGGCCCGTGCGCATGTCAGCCTGACCTTGCAGGCTCCGGTAGGTGCAGAGGCGGGAAGGTCAGGCTTCCTGATCGCGATTGAGGATGACGGTCCGGGAATTCCGGAGCGTTATGCGCGCAGGGCGTTGCAGCGAGGAAGACGACTGGACGAATCGAAGCCCGGAACCGGCCTGGGGCTTTCTATTGTTGCTGACATCGTGGAGGATTACAGTGGAAACGTCCTGCTGGAGCGGGCGCAGCTTGGAGGGTTGCGGGTGGAGATTATCCTTCCGGCGGCGTAATTTCTTCGACAAACTTCCGACATAGATGGGCTATAGTCACGCTGTCGCTCACAGGTTGCGGATTTCAAGGGGCTTCTGAAGCAATGAAATTTCCTGCGATTGCCGTGTTTGCGGTCGCACTTTCGGCCTGCACCTCGACGGCAACGGTACTCCCGTTTGCGCCGGGCCCCGATGGCTTTGCCGACAAGGAGAGTGAAGCCCAGGTTGGTGGTATCGTAGGGGGCGGCCTGATCGAGGGAGACATCAGGACTGATGTGCCGCGGCGGACGCTCCGGGCTGCGATAGAGGCCGAATACCGGGCGCTGGAGGCGACCCCCGCTGGCCAACAGGTTGCCTGGGTGGACGAGCGCAATGGCAATCGCGGAAACGTCACGGCCGCCCAGCCTTATCAGGTCGGCTCGCAGGATTGCCGCTCCTATAGTCACTCCTTCGAAGTTAACGGGACATCGCAGACGGTCCGTGGTACAGCTTGCCGCAATCCTAATGGAAGCTGGACACTACTCGAGTAACCCGGAGGCCCACACCCCGAAGGATCCGAAAGACGCGGCATCACGGCAAAAGGCCGCACACGGTTCGTGTTGGCAGCGACGGCCAGTATGGATATTGAAGACACATGGTATTCTGGGTCCTCGCCGCACTTTTGACGTTCGGCGCATCGATTGCGGTGCTGGGCCCCTTCTTGCGTACTGATGAAAGACGCGCTGCTGGCGCTGAACATGATCTGACAGTCTATCGTGATCAGCTTATCGAGCTGGAGCAGGAAGTCAGGCGGGGAATGATCTCCCAATCAGACGCAGCGGAAGCGAGGGCAGAGATCGGCCGCCGGATCCTTCGGTTGAAAGAGGGCGGGACAACCGAAGACGGTCAGCCACAGAAACTATCCGGAATAGCCGTAAAGGTATTCGCTCTCGTGATGGTGTTGGCGGTTCCGGTGGTGAGCTGGGGCCTTTATGCCTTTTTGGGGTCCCCGGAATTGCAATCCGCGCCGCTGGCAGCGCGATTGACGCAGGACCCCGCGCAGGCTTCCATGGAAGAGCTTATTGTGCGGGCGGAACGTCATCTTGCTGCAAACCCCGACGATGTGCGCGGATGGGAGACACTTGGGCCCATCTACCTGCGCCTTGGCCGCTACCAGGACGCCGTCGCAGCATATCGGCGGGCAATCGAGTTCGGCGGCAGCACTCCGGAACGCGAGGCCGCCTTAGGAGAAGCGCTGGTCGGCGAGAAAGGAGGACTCGTCACTGCAGAGGCCGAAGCCGCGTTCCTACGAGCGCTTGCTGTCGACAATGCTTCCCCACGCGCGCGCTTTTTCATAGCGGTGGCGCGAGCGCAGGAAGGCAGAAACGAGGAGGCCGGCGCAATCTGGGAGGAGATGGCGGCAGGTCTGCCCGAGAATTCCCCCTGGCGAGGCGCAGCTGAGCAGGCGCTGGTTAACCTGGCGAACTTGAGGCGGGAAGGCAGCGCACTTTCCGAAGGGACAAAAGGCGGCATTCCTGAAGAGGAACTGGCAGCCGTAGAAAACATGACGCAAGAAGAGCGTCAGGAAATGATTGAGGCTATGGTTGCAAGCCTCGATACGAGGCTGCGCGAAAATCCTGCCGATTTAAAGGGATGGCAAAGGCTCCTGCGCTCATATGTGGTGCTCGGCCGCACCAATGAGGCAGAAAAGGTGCTTGCGCGGGCAGTAGCAGCACTTGGCGATCAAAGCCAAGAGGCGAGGGAACTGGTACAGTTTGCGACCGGTCTCGGCATATCCGAGGAAGAAAGGTGAGGCTGTGACACGCAAGCAGAAGCGGTTGGCGATCATAGGCATGGGGATGGGATTTTTGGCACTTGCCGCAGGGCTCACCTTCTATGCCCTCGGCCAGCAGACGTCCTACTTCTATATGCCATCCGATCTTCTGACGCGGCCTGCCGCTGCGGGCGAGCGCGTTCGCCTCGGGGGCCTTGTGCAGCAGGGCTCCGTGATACGCGACCAGGGAACGCGCGTGCGTTTTGTCGTCGAGGATGGCGGAAACGCGATCGAAGTGATCTATGAAGGCATATTGCCGGACCTCTTCCGCGAGCAGCAAGGCGTCGTCACAGAGGGCCAGATCGGGCAGGATGGGATTCTCATGGCCGACACCGTTCTAGCCAAGCATGACGAGACCTATATGCCTCGCGAGGTCGCAGAGCGGCTGAAGGAGGAAGGCGTCTGGCAGGAGGAAGAATGAGGATGCGCCAATGAGCGTAGAACTCGGCCACTTCGCCCTTGTTCTGGCGCTAGCTCTGGCGCTTGTGCAATCATTTGCACCACTCGTGGGCGCTCGGCTAGGCCATTCCGCGCTCATGCGCATGGGTGAGCCTGCCGCAATCACGGTTTTCGGGCTGACGGCTGCGGCATTCGCTGCCCTAACATTTGCTTATGTCCAGTCCGACTTTTCGGTACTCAACGTCTGGGAGAACTCCCATTCGGCCAAACCGCTTCTCTTCAAGATCACTGGCACGTGGGGCAACCATGAAGGTTCCATGCTCCTGTGGGTACTCATTCTTGCCCTTTTCGGCGCACTTGTGGCCGCATTCGGCCGCAACCTGCCACCGACCTTGAGGGCCAATGTGCTTGCCGTTCAGGGACTGATTGCCACTGCCTTTCTCCTTTTCATCCTGCTGACGTCCAATCCCTTTACCCGCCTCGTACCGCCGCCGATCGAGGGCAGGGACCTGAACCCGATCCTGCAGGACATCGGATTGGCGATTCACCCGCCGCTGCTTTATCTCGGCTATGTAGGCTTTTCGATTTCCTTCTCCTTTGCGGTCGCTGCGCTGATCGACGGGCGGGTCGATGCCGCCTGGGCGCGTTGGGTGCGGCCATGGACTTTGGCGGCGTGGGCCTTTCTTACCGGCGGCATCGCCATGGGCTCCTACTGGGCCTATTACGAGCTGGGCTGGGGCGGCTTCTGGTTCTGGGATCCGGTGGAAAACGCCTCGTTCCTGCCATGGCTTTCAGGGACGGCGCTGCTTCATTCGGCGATCGTGATGGAGAAGCGGTCCGCACTGAAAATCTGGACCGTGCTGCTCGCCATCTTGACCTTCTCCCTGTCTCTGCTCGGCACATTCCTCGTGCGTTCCGGCGTGCTCACATCCGTGCACGCCTTTGCCACCGATCCTTCGCGGGGCGTGTTCATCCTGGCAATTCTCGTCTTCTTCATCGGCGGCGCGCTTGCTCTATTTGCCCTCCGTGCCGCAGCGCTGACGCCGGGCGGCCTGTTCCATCCGATCTCGCGGGAGGGAGCGCTCGTCCTCAACAACCTGCTGCTGACCACAGCGGCGGCTACGGTGCTCGTCGGAACGCTCTACCCCCTGCTGGTCGAGGCGCTTACGGGCGAAAAGATTTCGGTGGGCGCTCCCTTCTTCAATCTTACCTTCATTCCCCTCTTTCTCCCGCTGCTTGCCGCCGTGCCATTCGGGCCATTGCTCGCCTGGAAACGAGGCGATCTTCTCGCCGCAACCCAGCGGCTCCAGGTTGCCTTTGCACTGTCGGCCATTTGCAGCCTGGCGGGCTATCTGCTGATCGATCGCGCCTCGGCTCTCTCGGCGATAGGGATGGCGCTCGGTTTATGGCTTGTACTCGGCGCAGTAACAGACCTCGCCCTCAAGGCCGGTATTGGCAAAGTCGCGCCGCGAATGGCGCTGCGCAGGTTGGTGGGCCTCCCCCTTTCCATGTTCGGCACGGCTCTTGCCCATGCAGGGCTGGGGCTGACGGTGCTCGGGATTGTCTGCGTGACGACGCTTGAAGTCGAGCGGATCCTGGTGATGCGTCCGGGGGAGACGGTGGAGATCGCGGATTATCACCTGCGCTTTGACAATATGGGTCCATTCACCGGTCCCAACTACACCGAGGATCGCGCCGCCTTCACCTTGTTTTCCGGTGGAGTGGTGCGCGGCGAGATCATATCATCGAAGCGTCTCTATACGGCTCGCGGCATGCCCACGACCGAAGCCGGCATCCGCACCATCGGGCTCAGCCAGCTCTATGTCTCAATAGGGGACAATGTCTCCGACGACGGACTCGTGGTGCGGGTCTGGTGGAAGCCTATGGTAACCTTAATCTGGCTTGGCGCTGTGGTGATGATGGTTGGCGGCGCCGTTTCGCTTATGGACAGGCGCTTGCGCGTCGGCGTACCGGCACCTCGAAGGGCTGCTACTGCCACAGCAGGCAAGAGCGCGCGATGAGAGAGCGCCTCCTTTCGCTGCTGGTCGCATTGGTGCTTTCGCTCGCCGCGGCGGCTCCTGCAGTGGCGGTCCAGCCGGACGAGATTCTAGCTGATCCCGAGCTGGAAACCCGTGCTCGGGAGCTCTCTTCGCAACTGCGCTGCATGGTTTGCCAGAACCAATCCATCGATGATTCCGAGGCAGAACTGGCTCGCGACCTGCGCTTACTGGTGCGGGATCGCATCGAGGCTGGTGATACGGATCAGGAAGTGATCGACTATGTTGTCTCGCGCTACGGCGAATTCGTTCTGCTGAAGCCGCAGCTCAGCGCCCGCAACGCGCTGCTTTGGGCCACGCCCCTCCTTCTTCTTCTCTGCGGTGGCCTCCTTGCATTCATGGCATTTCGCCGCCACGCTCATGCGGCCACTCCACTTAGCGTGGAGGAGGAGGCTGTGCTGGAGAAAATCCTCAAGGAAGGTGATTAAACGCGACGGCGGCTCACATTACAAAAGTTTCATCACCTGGAAATGGCATCGTAAGGTGGCGTGGCCTATCTGTTGAGCCAAGATTAGGACTATGAGATCTAGGTTCGACAGCAAAGGGAGCTGGTTTCGATGACTTCAGAACGAAGTGTACTGTCCAGAACGCGCATGCGCCTCGTGGCGGCCGCCGCTTCTTTGGCGATTGCAGGTGCAGTGGGTTTCGGTGCGGCGAGTATGGTGCCAGGCACTGTGATGGCTGACCCGGTTCGTCTTGAGCAGCCGGTTCAGGCACCGAGCTTTGCCGATGTCGTGGACGCGGTATCGCCAGCAGTCGTCAGCGTGAGGGTGCGCGGCGAAGCTCCGCCTCCCGGCGAGGTCGTTGCTCCATTCTTCGATATGCCGGGCTTCGAGAACCTTCCGGAGAATCACCCCCTACGCCGCTTCTTCGATCAGTTCCGGGAGCCTCCGAGACAAGGGCAGCAACCGCGCCAGCGCGTGCGGCCCATTGCGCAGGGGTCGGGCTTCTTCATCTCTGCGGATGGTTATCTTGTCACCAACAACCATGTGATCGACGGAGGCAACGAATACCTCGTCGCTCTCGATGATGGCACCGAGTTCAAGGCCGAACTTGTTGGCACAGACGAGCGCACGGATCTTGCCGTACTCAAGGTCAATGCAGATTACGAGTTCACCTATGTAGAATTCGCCGATGACAACACCGTACGTGTGGGCGATTGGGTAGTAGCCGTCGGCAATCCCTTCGGTCTTGGCGGCACAGTGACTGCGGGAATTGTCTCGGCGCGCGGGCGCGAGATCGGCGCGGGCCCCTATGACGACTTCATCCAGATCGACGCCGCTGTAAACCGCGGCAATTCAGGCGGTCCGGCGTTCAATCTTGCAGGCCAGGTGGTTGGTGTGAATACGGCTATCTTTTCACCGTCGGGGGGCAATGTTGGTATCGCCTTTGCCATACCTGCATCACTTGCCAAGACTGTCGTCGAGGATCTGATTGAAGACGGAACGGTCAGGCGTGGGTGGCTTGGCGTCCAAATCCAGCCGCTGACGGGCCCCATCGCCGAATCGCTCGGGCTGGAGGAGAACAGCGGCGCCCTGATCGTCGATTCCAATCAGGGTGAGCCGGCAGCCCGGGCCGGCATCCGCCCTGGCGATGTGATTACCGCCGTTAATGGCCGGCGTATCGATTCGCCGAGAGCCCTTGCGCGTGCAATTGCCGAGAGGGATCCTGGCGAAACGGTGGAAGTGACCCTGTGGCGCAACAACGAGACCGTTGAACTCTCGGTTGAACTTGGCGAGATGCCTGGCTCCGAGCAAAGCGCGGCAGCATCGCCCGAGAGCGAGGGGACGCAAGATCCGTCGGCTACAACGACCAGCTTCGGCCTGACGGTCACGCCTGCCGAGGATGGCGAAGGGTTGATTGTCACGAATGTGGAGCCGGGAAGCGCTGCCGATGATAATGGCATTCAGCCCGGCGATGTCATCCGCGCCATCAATTCACGGCAGGTAAGCTCAGTTGAGGATGTGACGGCAGCGATCGAGTCGGCATCCGATGCGGGGCGGACGGCTGTTCTGGTGCAGATCGAGCGCGAGGACGGCAATCGTTTCGTGGCTCTGCCGATCGGCTGAGAAACCGCAGGATGGCCCGTGCGGGGCGGCAACGCTGTCCCGTGCGGCCGTCCTGGCATGCGGGCGGGTGCGCATTGCATGTAGTGTGGGCTGCATGAGAATTCTGATAATAGAAGACGACCGGGAAGCCGCGGGGTTTCTCAAGAAAGCCTTCGCCGAGGCCGGTCATGTGGCTGACGTTGCGGTTGATGGCGAAACGGGCTTCGCCCTTGCTGAAGAGGGCGGCTACGATGTCTTTGTGATCGACCGGATGCTACCCCGCCGCGATGGGCTCTCCGTTATAGCTGGGCTACGCGCAAAAGGCGATACGACGCCGGCGCTCATCCTCTCCGCCTTGGGCGAGGTGGACGATCGAGTGACGGGTTTGCGCGCCGGTGGGGATGACTATCTGACAAAGCCCTATGCCTTCTCGGAACTGCTGGCCCGTGTCGAGGTGTTGAAACGCCGTGCGGGAAGCCGGGACGTGGAAACGCTTTACCGTGTCGGCGATCTGGAACTCGACCGCCTCTCCCACACGGTCAAGCGCAATGGCCAGGAAATAACCCTGCAGCCCCGTGAATTCAGGCTGCTGGAATATCTCATGCGCCATGCAGGACAGGTGGTAACACGTACCATGCTGCTGGAAAATGTCTGGGACTATCATTTCGACCCCCAAACTAATGTGATCGACGTCCACATTTCGCGATTGCGCGGGAAAATCGAGAAGGGCTTCGACAAGCCTGTTCTTCATACGGTACGCGGAGCCGGCTATATGCTCAGAGCCGACTGATGACGGCTCTCCCACCAATCATGAGGACGACGGCGGCCCGGCTTTCCGCCCTTTATCTAATCCTTTTCACGGCCTGCGCGGTCGTGCTCGTCGTCTATGTCAGCTCGCTTTCCACGCGCATGCTCACGGCGCAGACGCGTGAGGCTATTCTTGAAGAAGTGAGCGGCCTTGGACGGGCCTATCAACGGGGCGGCCTGCCCCGACTTGTGCGCGTGATGGAGATCCGTGCCCGCCAGCCCGGGGCCAATCTCTATCTGATCGCAGATCCTTCCGGGCTCATCCTTGCTGGCAATGTGGAAAGTCTTCAGCCGGGTGTGCTCGATGACCCCGGATGGACAGCGCGTGCATTCACCTATCGCCGTTTTGGAGAAGGGGAATCTCCCGGAGAGAAAAACCACTCGGCTGTCGCCCAGATTATCCGCCTTCCCAACCAAATGATCCTGCTGGTGGGACGAGATCTTGGGGAGCCGGAACAATTCCGTGGTGTCATGCGGAGGGCGCTGGTTGTTGCACTCGGCATGATGGGTTTCGGGGCATTGCTCATCTGGTTGTTTGTTGGGCGACGAGCGCTCAGGCGCATAGACAGCGTATCGGAAGCCAGCCGCCAGATCATGGGTGGTGATCTGGGACGCCGGCTGCCGGTCACGGGAGCGGGGGATGAATTCGACCGCTTATCAGAAAACCTGAACCTGATGCTCGACCGGATCGCGGCCCTGAACGAAGGGCTAAAACAGGTTTCGGCGAATATCGCCCATGACCTCAAGACGCCACTGACGCGCCTGCGAAACCGGGCGGAGGCCGCATTGAGCCGAAGCGCCGACCCTTCTGCCGCGCACGAGGCGCTCGAGCAGACTATCGCCGAATCAGATCAGCTTATCCGCACCTTCAACGCGATCCTGATGATCTCGCGGCTTGAGGCCGGTTCCTCGGCCGATAGTACAGAGGACATTGATCTTGCCGCTATCGTGGCGGACGTTGTGGAGCTTTACGAGCCGGTGGCAGAAGAGATGGGGGTGGCCCTCGGGTTCAAGGTGGCAGAGACCGTGCGTGTCGACGGTAATCGGGAACTCATCGGACAGGCGCTCTCCAACATTGTGGATAATGCGATAAAATACTCGGCAGAAGCGACTGAAAAGCCCACCGTCATGGTTTCGCTTCACACGGATGCCGCTTCGGCCCGCCTCGTTGTTAGTGACAACGGGCCAGGCATTCCCGCGGCCGACCGCGAGCGGGCGATGGAACGTTTCGTGCGTCTGGAGGCAAGCCGCAGCCAGCCAGGCTCGGGTCTCGGTCTCAGCCTCGCCAAGGCGGTCATGACCTTCCACGCCGGCGCGTTGGAGCTTTCAGGCAAGAACGATGGACTTTCCGTTGCGATGGTCTTCCCGAAAGGGAAGAGTAAATAATCGTTCAGGCTCGCGCCATGCCGCGGGGGAGGCGGCAGCAAAAGAGGATTGCTGGGTAAGTGTTTGAAGCGACCGCAAAAGGCGAAGATGGCACGAGGTGGTTCGGTGGTCCGGTCCGCGCGCTTGCTCCCCTTGATTCTGCTCATGCGCAGGAGGAACTCGCCGACCTTGCGGAGATCGCTGGCGAAAAAAAATGTCCGCGGTTATCCGTGCTTCTTGCAGGCGATAGCAGATTAGCGGCTTTCCTTGGCGCAGTCTTCAATCTTTCGCCCTATCTGCGGGACTGCGCCCGCTCTATGCCTTGGAGTCTCGAAGCGCTTTTTGACGAGGGATTGAGGACGCGCCTTGAAGCGCTCAATGCAGCCATAGCTGCCGTGCCGTTTGCCGAAGAGGCAAGCGAAGCCAGTGTCATGAAAGCGCTACGCCGTTATAAACGCGAAGCGCATTTCCTGATTGCGCTGGACGATCTGGCCGGTCATGCCGACGTGCGGACGACGGTGGAGAGGCTGAGTACCCTTGCCGGAAATTGCCTGAACGCCGCTGTCGATTTCCTGCTTCGTGACGCCCATCGGCAAGGCAGATTGCGGTTGGCCGATCCGGCCGAGCCGCGGCCAGGCTGTGGCTGGATCATACTGGCCATGGGGAAACTGGGCGCTCACGAGTTGAATTACTCCTCCGATATCGACCTCATCGCCCTTATCGATCCTGAAGCTCCGGCCATTCCTGATCCCATGGAGGCGTCGGAGCTTTTTGTCAGGTTGACGCGGCGCCTGGTAAGGATTCTTCACGATCGCACCGAAGACGGTTACGTTTTCCGCACCGATCTGCGGCTTCGCCCAGATCCCGGTTCCACTCCGTTGGCGATCCCGGTGGAGGCGGCGCTCATCTATTACGAAAGCCGCGGCCAGAACTGGGAGCGCGCGGCGATGATCAAGGCACGGGCGGTCGCAGGCGATGTGAAAGCGGGCGCTGCCTTCCTGGCCGAGCTTCAGCCTTATGTCTGGCGGAAATATCTCGATTTCGCGGCTATTGCCGACGTTCATTCCATCAAGCGGCAAATCCACGCCCATAAGGGACATGGCGCTATCGCCGTCTTGGGGCACAATGTGAAGCTTGGCCGGGGAGGAATTCGCGAAATCGAGTTTTTCGTCCAGACTCAGCAATTGATCGCCGGCGGCCGCTTTCCTGAACTGCGTGGCCGTAATACGGCCGAGATGCTCGACATGCTGGCGGAACGCCGCTGGATCACCCGGGAAGCAGGCGACGCAATGATTGCGCAATACTGGTTCCTGCGGCGGGTGGAAAATGCCGTGCAGATGGTGAGGGACGAACAGACCCATCTGCTTCCTGATACGGATGAGGAGCTCCGCCGCATCGGGTTGATGCTGGGTTATGAGACCGCGGAACACTTTGCGGCGACGTTCCGCAGAGCATTGCAAACTGTGGAGCAACACTATGCCGCCCTCTTCGAGACGGCACCGCAGCTTACGCGCGGCATGGGCAATCTGGTCTTCACCGGCGATGTTGACGATCCCGATACCCTCGCCACGCTCGCCGCGCTCGGTTTCGAACGCCCAAGCGATATATGCCGGGTCATTCGCGGATGGCACTTCGGGCGCTATCGGGCCACACGATCCGCTGAAGCGCGCGAGCGGCTGACGGAGCTCACGCCGGCGCTTCTGGAAGCTTTCGGCAATACGCGGCGAGCCGACGAGGCGCTGCTGCGCTTTGACGAGTTTCTTTCCGGACTGCCCGCAGGCATCCAGCTATTCTCGCTCCTGCAATCGCAACCTCGTCTTCTCGACCTGCTGGTGACCATCATGGGGGCAGCTCCGCGGCTTGCCGCCATCATCACCCGGCGTCCCCATGTCTTTGACGGCCTTTTAGATCCGGCCCTGCTTTCGGAACCGCCAGACCGAGCCTACCTTGCAGAACGGCTTAGCATTTTCCTGGCAGGTGCGCGCACGTTCGAGGAGATTCTTGACCGGCTGCGCATCTTTGCTTCCGAGAAGAAGTTTCTGATCGGCATTCGGCTCCTAACCGGCAGCATCGATGCCGTTCGTGCCGGAAGGGCCTTCTCCGATCTTGCCGATCTTACCATCGGGGCGGCTTTTAACGCTGTTCTGGAGGAATTCGCCATTACCCATGGCCATGTGAAGGGCGGTCGCGTTGCGATCCTGGGCATGGGCCGGCTCGGCAGCCGTGAACTGACGGCCGGATCAGACGTCGATCTCATTCTGCTATACGATCATGCGCCGGACGCCGACGAATCCGTGGGTGCGAAACCGCTTGCACCTCCGCATTATTATGCACGGCTGACACAGCGCCTTATCGCTGCCGTCTCGGCGCCCACCGCAGAGGGCGTTCTGTTTGAGCTTGATCTGCGCCTGCGCCCTTCCGGCAACAAGGGGCCAGTGGCAACACATATAGACGCTTTCCGAAAATATCAGCGCACCGAGGCCTGGACCTGGGAACATATGGCGCTCACTCGCGGGCGGCCCGTCGCAGGGGACGACACCCTTTGTCAGGAAGTAAGGGCGGAGGTGGAGGCTATCGTTTCAATGCCGCGCGACTTCGGCAAGCTCGCAAGCGATGCGGTTGAGATGCGGGAGCTTTTGGAGAAGGAGAAGCCGGCCCGGAGTGTATGGGACCTGAAGCTGGTTTCCGGCGGCGTCATCGACCTGGAATTTATTGCGCAGGTGGCTGCACTGTCGGGCAATGTAAGTGCATCTCCCCGCCCGAGGGCCACGGGCGAAGCGCTGGCGGTTCTTTCGCCCTCCTTCGCGGATGGCCGGACACGGGACGAACTTGCATCCGCCTACCGGCTCTACATGGTTGTAACGCAGATTCTGCGCCTCTGCCTTACCGGCCCCCTTGACCCGAAGGATGTGCCTCCGGGCCTTGCCGATCTCCTTTTACGCAGCGTCGATCTACCGGATATCGGTGTGCTCGAAGCCCATTTGCGAGAGACGGTGAAACGGGTGCGGGAACATTTCGACCGGCTGCTGAAAGGCAGGTAGAATTTCCAGGAAAAATGGATCTCGTTTTTCCGCTGGGAATTCCGATAAACGGGAACTTAGGACGTTTCTCTTTCCGTGAACGCTTGACGACCTAAGCCGCGATGGCCTGCGAACGGATCGGCAGGCGCACGGAAACGACGGTGCCTTTACCTTCCGTGGAACGGATGCGCAGCGCCCCGCCATGAAGCTCGGCAAGCGAGCGGGATATGGCAAGCCCGAGACCTGAGCCGTTATGGCTCTTGGAAAACTGGTTTTCCACCTGCTCGAATGGCCGCCCCAGCTTCTTGAGGGCAGCGCGGGGAATCCCGCATCCGGTATCCTCGATCGTCAGCGTCACATAGCGCGGATAGGCGCGCGCCCTCAGCAAAACCTTCCCGCCATTCCCAGTGAACTTCACCGCGTTGGACATGAGGTTGATGAGAATCTGCTTTACCGCGCGCGGATCGGCATGAAGCGGAAGGGTGGGGGGAATATCGGTATCCACTTCAATATTCTTCTTGCCCGCTTGCAACGAAACGACCCGCACCGTTTCACTGATAATGGGGCGCAGGTCTACTTCCTCGGGATTGATGGAGAACTGCCCGGCCTCGATCTTGGACATGTCGAGTATGTCGTTGATGACGCCCAGGAGGTAGGTGCCACTCGCATAAATGTCGCCGAGATATTCCTCGTAGCGCTCCGAACCGAGTGGGCCAAACAATTTTGACTGCATGAGCTCGGAAAAGCCGATGATCGCGTTCAGCGGCGTACGCAGTTCATGCGACATGTTGGCGAGGAACTCGGATTTCGCGCGGTTTGCCGCCTCCGCACGCTCGGTCTCGCGCATATATTTGCGATTGAGCTCCACAAGCTCCTCACTTCGTTCCTGCTCGGCCCGGCGTGCCAGCGAAAGGTCGTGAATCGTTGCCATGAGCCGGCGTTCGCTTTCGACCAGCTTTTCCTGATGCTTCTTGATCTGCGTAATGTCGGTACCCACCGAGACGGTGCCGCCGTCGCGAGTCTTCAGCTCCGTTACCTGCAACCAGCGCCCATCGGCAAGCTGCCGTTCGTAGGTCACGCCTGCGCGCGCGTCTGCCGCGCCTGTCAGGCGTCGCTCGTAGGGCACGGGGGTCATCTGGGATTCGATTGCCTGCCGGCTCACGCCCGGCACGATCTCCTCGCGCGAAAGCCCTGTGTCCTGCTGGTACTTGCTGTTGCACATCACAAGCCTGCCTGCGGCATCCCAAAGCACAAAGGACTCGGTGATGTTTTCGATGGCGGTGCGCAGCCGCTGGTCTGCCACCTCCGATTGCTGGACGAGCGTGCGCTGTTCCGTAATGTCCACGGCAATACCGATCAGGTGAATTTCGGGCGCATTGGGATCGACCACCTGCGCTCTCGCCCGTGTCCAGATCCAGCGGCCGTCCGCATGACGCATACGGAAGATCTTATCGATGTGATCGATTTCACGTGCGACTATGCGGTTTGCGACCGAGAACAAGTCAGCATCGTCGGGATGGATCAGGCTTGCGACATCGCCGAAGGACAGCATGACATCAGCGGCTTGATAACCCAGCATCTCGTACATGGAACGTGACCAGTACATCTTTCCGCGTGCCATGTCCCAGTCCCACAGGCCGCATTTGCCGCGCGCCAGGGCAAGGTCGATCCGCTGATGGGCCTGAAGATAGATCCGGTCCGCCGTCTGCGCGCGCGCTGCCTGACTGAAATAGCCGTAAAGGATGATGATCAGTACGCCTGCCGTGAGAACAAAGAGCGTCACGTTCAAAGAAGCTGCGCGCCGCCAATCGCTGAAGATACTATCCTGCTTGGCAAGCGCTAGCGCGGCTCCCCCTTCATCGCTCAGAACGGTTGCGGAAGCCAGCCAGTCGGCGCCCCCAATGCGAACATCGAGTACGCCCGCTCGTTCTCCAAACATGAACAGGGGCTGGCCGCCGGAGATGAAGGCATCGAGCGGCCGCCCTAGCATCTCCTGACCTTCCGGCGAGGTGGCAAGCACCACGAAACGCGCATCGGTGACGGCGAGCATGTAATCACCACGTCCGGCGCGCAATGCTGCCTGATCGATGAGTTGCTGAAGCCGCTGTGTATCCGGGATGCTGCCCTCGTCGGCGAGCTCTATAGACTGGGCGAGATTGTTCGCCGTCAGACCCAGCAGCGTTCTGGCATCGCGCTCAATGTCCTCATGCCAGCTCATGAGAGTGAGAAAGCGCGTCGCGGCAATCACAAGCAGGAAGAGGATGATAAGGACGGGAATAGCCCGCCGCAGATAAGGCTCCAGCGCCAGGAGGCGCTCATAGGCGGGCGCAGCGATTACCTTGGCATTGCCGGCAAGGACGGCTTCGCGCTCGCTTCTCCGCTTTGAAAGCGCGCTTCCAGGCAATGTCCACGCGTTCCCCCGTGTCATATGATGGGGCCCCTCAAAATAGTTTTGTTGCCGCTAGTCGATTCGCGAACGCGTACCTGCGAATCGCCACTAAGGAATCAAAGGCGATTCCCCTTGTCCAGAGGGCAGCGAAAAAATGGCAATCAGCGGCGCTTCTAGGCCAGCGTACGCTCGATGATATCGTTGAGGTCGCGCGAGAGTCCCCGCTTGCGCGCTATCATCGAAAGAGCTTCGCGCGCATGCTCCTGGCGTCCTTTCTCCAGCGACCGCCAGGACCGGAAGGCGATGGCCAACCGTGCAGCCACTTGCGGATTGTGCTCTTCGACGTTTAGGACGGTTTGCGCGGTAAAACGGTAACCTTCCCCATCGGCCCTATGGAAGCCTGTCTGATTGCTTGAGGCGAATGCCCCGATGAGCGAACGGACGCGGTTGGGGTTGGTGATCGAGAATGCCGGATGCTCCATCAGCTCGCGCACAAGGTCCACTGTCTTTTCGCCGGGAATGGTCGACTGAATGAGGAACCACTTGTCGAGCACCAACGGGTTGTCGCGATAACGTTTCTCGAAGTGCTTGAGCGCCTTTTGGGCTGCGGCGCTGTCTGGAAACTGGTGGGCGAGCACGGAAAGGGCGGCGGCGCGGTCCGTCATGTTCTTCGCGCTCTCGAATTGGGAAAGGGCAAGCGACGGCTCGCTGGATTCAGCGGCAAGATATTCAAGCAAGACATTGCGCAGCGCGCGCTTGCCCGCGCTTTCCGCATCTGCGCTGAACGGCAAATGGTCCGCAAGATCTGAATATTCGCACATGAATGTCTTGCTGGCGGCATTGGCGATCGCCAGACGCAGAGACTTGCGTGCTGCGGCAATGGCGTCGGGGTCGACATTGCTGCCCATCTCGCGGGCGATGTCGGCCTCCGCAGGCAATGTCAGCGCCAGCGCGCGATAAGCGGCCTCAAGCGAAGTATCTGATGCGATTGCGGCAGGATAGTCGAGAATGGCCGCGCTGAACTCGGGTTCACTGCCGGCGCGTATGGATGCCGCGGCGCGGATGAGCTCATCGGTAAACAGCCAGTTGAGCGACTGCCAACGGGAAAACAGGTCCTGGTCATGCCTTGCAAGGAACATGTGATCCTCTTGCCGCATCGTAAGCGACAGGTTGATAGGCGCCGAGAAACCACGGTTGATCGAGAGTACCGGCCGGGCGCCAACGCCACGGAAACGAACCAGATGACGCTTCGCGCGCAGATGGATGACACCACCTTCGACATCCGCGCCTTCCGCGAACTCATATTCGATATCCTGGCCGTCTGGACCCAAAAGGCCGAATGCCAGTGGAATGTGCATGGGGCGCTTGTGTGTCTCAGATGGCGTTGATGGAATGAACTGCTCCATCTCCAGGGAATATTCGCTGGTATCGGCGTCGTAATGGGGATGAACGGTTACGGCTGGCGTTCCCGCCTGATGGTACCACAATGCGAATTGCGAAAGGTCGTGGTTCGAGACCTCCTCAAAACACGCCAGGAAGTCTTCGATTGTGACGGCTTGCCCGTCATGCCGATCGAAATAGAGGTCCATAGCGGCGCGAAAGGGTTCGGCGCCAAGGATGGTGCGGATCATGCGGACCACTTCCGCGCCTTTTTCATAGACGGTCGGCGTGTAGAAATTGTTGATCTCGCGGTACCGGCGCGGCCGAACTGGATGGGCGAGCGGACCCTGATCCTCGGGAAATTGAAGGGCTTTCAGGGTTTTCACCTCTGCGATGCGCTTTACGGGGCGTGAACGCTGATCAGCGGAGAATTCATGATCTCGATAAACGGTCAACCCCTCCTTCAGGCAAAGCTGGAACCAATCGCGGCAAGTGATTCGATTGCCTGTCCAATTGTGAAAATATTCATGTGCAATGATGGCTTCGATATTGGCGTAGTCATGGTCCGTCGCCGTGTCCGGTTCCGCCAGAACATATTTGTCATTGAAGATATTCAGGCCCTTGTTCTCCATCGCGCCCATGTTGAAGTCCGATACGGCGACAATGTTGAAAACGTTCAGATCGTATTCCCTTCCGAAATGCTCCTCGTCCCACCGCATGGAACGCTTCAGCGCGTCCATGGCATAGGTTGCGCGCGCCTCCTTGCCATGCTCCACATAGATGCCGAGGCTCACCTTGCGCCCCGAGGCGGTCGTGAAGCTGTCATGCAGCGCGCCAAGGTCACCCGCGACCAGGGCGAAGAGGTAGGACGGCTTAGGGAAGGGATCGTGCCACACCGCATAATGCCATCCATCCTCAAGCCGCCCGCTTTCGACGGGATTGCCATTGGAAAGAAGCAGCGGTGCCTCGCTCCTTCGAGCCTCTATCCGCACGCGATAGACGGAAAGTATGTCCGGGCGGTCAAGGAAATAGGTGATGCGGCGGAAGCCCTCCGCTTCGCACTGGGTGCAGAAAACACCGTTGGAAAGATAAAGGCCCATTAGCGCCTTGTTGGCGGCTGGGTTGAGGCGCGTGCCAATGGTCAGGCAGAAGCGTTCGGCGGACGGCAGCTTACTGATCGTCAGGCTATCATGTGCCGCTTCGTAGGAAGAGCCATCGGCGCGCTCGCCATCGATGAGCAAGTAATCCAGCGAAAGCCCATCTCCATCCAGCACGAGAGGCCTGGCGCCCTCCACACCGGACCGGCGCTCCACGGTGAGCGTTGCCGTCACCTCGGTTTCATGCGCATCCAGCCTGAACGCAAGATCCACCTGCGGAATGAGATATTCGCTCGGACGGTAATCTTCCAAGCGGAATATCTGGCCGGTATCGGTGCGCATCGTGTTCTCCCGGTGGATCGAGCAGGCCGTGTGGCCCAACAATTTTCAGCTTGGCTCTTTACACGAAGCAGACCGTCGACAACACTACTGCTTCTTTCGGCCCGCTCTCTCAAGGACATTGTTATGGCTGTCTTCACACCGAAATTCGGTATGGGCGCATCCGTGTTGCGCAGGGAGGACGAAAGCTTCATCCGCGGGCAGGGCCGGTACACGGATGACATCGCGCCGGACGGCCTCTTGCATGGTCATGTGGTGCGCTCGCCGATGGCAAATGCGCGCTTCACCATCGCCTCGGTGGAGGAGGCAAGGGCGGCGCCAGGCGTGCACCTCGTTCTTACCGGCACGGATTTGGCTCATCTTGGCGATTTGAAATCCACAGCCATGCGAAAGCAGCCGGACGGCAGCCGCGCTCCAACGCGTGACATCCCCATTCTCTGCCGTGAGCATGTACGCTATGTGGGCGACGCCGTGGCCTTTATCGTTGCCGATACACGCGCCCAGGCGCAGGATGCGGCCGACCTCATCGAAATTGACTATGAGGACGAAGAGCCCGTAACCGATGCTGCGACGGCTCTATCGGAAGATGCGCCGCTGGTGTGGCCGGAGCTTGGCTCGAACCGCGCATTCCTTTTTCGCATTGGGGAGGAGGAGGCGACAAACGAGGCCTTCCGGAACGCGCAGCGCGTTGTTCGCATTTCCTTTCGCAACAACCGACTCGTCTGCAACTATATGGAGCCTCGCTCGGCGATCGGGGAGTGGCGCGGCGACGAGGAACGATTCGTACTGACCGCCGGCAGCCAGGGCGTCCACTCCATGCGCCGCATCCTGTGCAGCCAGGTGTTCAACATTCCGCAAGAGAAGTTGCGCGTAGTGACGCCGGATGTGGGAGGCGGTTTTGGCACCAAGGCGTTTGTCTACCGCGAATACGCACTGGTTCTGGAGGCAGCGAAGCGTCTCGGGCGACCGGTCAAATGGACCAGCGAGCGCAGCGAACACTTCCTGACCGATGCACATGGCCGCGACAATTTGGCGACGGCAGAAATGGCCCTCGACGCGGATGGACGCTTTCTGGGCCTGCGTATCGATCTTGTGGCGAATATGGGCGCCTATATCTCCCAATATGCTCCCAGTATTCCTTATCTCGGCGCTTCGATGTCGACCGGCGTCTACGATATACCAGCCCTCGATGTCACCGTTCTGGGGATCTACACGAACACCTGCCCGGTAGATGCATATCGCGGAGCAGGAAGGCCGGAGGCGGCGTTCCTCATTGAAAAACTCGTCGACGAATGCGCGCGCCAGACCGGATATGCCCCTGACGAGATCCGCCGACGCAATTTCATCAGGCCGGAGCAGTTCCCTTATCGGACACCAGCCGGCAGGGTCTACGATGTGGGTGAATTCGAGGCCCATATGGATCTTGCCATGGAGCGGGCGAGCTGGAACGATTTTGAGGCCAGGTTGCAGGAAGCTCGGGAGCGCGGACGGATCCGGGGCATCGGAATGGCAACCTATGTCGAGGCCTGCGCTTTCGCCGGTTCGGAACCGGCGCATCTGACACTGAACGAGGACGGTACAGTAACGCTGGCCATCGGCACCCAGACCAATGGCCAGGGACACGCAACCGCCTATTCACAACTGGTCGCGCAGAAGCTCAACATCGGCATTGGCCGCATCCGCGTTCATCAGGGCGATACGGACGTGCTGGATAAGGGCGGCGGTACGGGGGGCTCCCGCTCCATCCCGCTCGGTGGCGTGTCTGCGGTGCACGCCGGAGAGGATCTTGCCAAAAAAATCCGCGGGATCGCCGCAGAGGAACTTGAGGCATCCGCTGCAGACATTGAGCTTCAAGATGGCGTTGCGCGCATTGTCGGGACGGACCGCTTCATGGATTTCGCCGCAATCGCGAAGGCGGCGAAAAGCCCCGGGGACCTGAAGGGCTTTGGCGAGTTTGTACAGGAGGAAGCCACATATCCGAACGGGACGCACATCTGCGAAGTGGAAATCGACCCCTCCACGGGCGCTACCCAAATCGTCGGATATACGGTCGTGGATGATTTCGGAGCAACCGTGAACCCGGTTCTTCTTGCAGGCCAGGTTCATGGCGGCATTGTCCAGGGGGTGGGACAGGCGCTTACGGAGAACACCATTTACAGCGAGGATGGGCAGCTCTTGACCGGAAGCTTCATGGATTATGGAATGCCGCGCGCCGACCTGATGCCCTTCATCCATTTCGAAACGCGCAATGTGCCTTCGACGACCAACGCGCTTGGCATAAAGGGTGCCGGGGAGGCTGGTACGATCGGCGCAACGCCAGCGGTTATGAATGCGGTGACAGATGCGCTGTACCGTGCCTATGGCATTTCGCATATCGAGATGCCGGCCACTCCTGCCCGCATCTGGCAAGCCATCATGGAAGGCAAGGCATAAGTGACCCGCTCCTTTTATACGCAAGAACCAGGCGTCCGAACGGCCTTGTGCGAATGGCGGGCGGAAGTAGGTCCCCATGACGGTCGCTGAACGGGATTTCGCTGCCGAGCGCCGACCGCTGATGGGGATTGCGCTCAAGATCCTCTCCGTTGCCGTGTTCGTGGCGATGTCGTCTTTCATCAAGGCGGCAGGCACGGTGCCGGCGGGGCAGATCGTCTTCTTCCGTTCCTTTTTCGCCATCTTCCCCCTTATGGTCATGATCGCCTGGCGAAACGAGCTTGCGACTGCGTTTCATACACAGCACCCCTGGAGCCACGTTCTTCGCGGGCTTGTCGGTGTCGTCTCCATGGGACTTGGCTTTTTCGGCCTGACGCGCCTGCCGCTGCCGGATGCCATCACGCTGAATTACGCGCAGCCGCTGCTCGTCGTGGTCTTCTCGGCGATCTTCATCGGCGAGGTCGTCCGCATCTATCGCTGGAGCGCGGTCATTGTCGGCTTTGTAGGTGTGGTCATCATCGCCTGGCCAAAGCTGACACTTCTGACGGGCGAGGCAGGAATGGGGGAGGGAGAGGCGCTGGGGGTGATCGCCGTTCTTCTGGCCGCCGCTGCCTCGGCCGTCGTGATGCTGCTCGTGCGGCGCCTGGTGATGACGGAGAAAACCTCCACCATCGTGCTGTGGTTTTCCGTGACGGCGACCATCGTCTCGTTCTTCACGCTGCCGTTTGGTTGGGTGCCGCTGACGAACTGGCAGATCGCGGCGCTTGCCGCCGCCGGTATCTGCGGTGGAATCGGTCAGGTACTCATGACCCAGTGCTATCGCTATGCGGAGCTGTCGACCATCGCGCCCTTCGAGTACACCTCCATGATTCTTGCCATTCTGGTGGGCTACTTCGCTTTCAACGATGTGCCGACGATCTATACGCTCGTCGGCGGGCTGATCGTCGTCGGCGCCGGCCTTTTCATCATATGGCGGGAGCACCAGCTTGGCCTTAAGCGCGTGAAGGCCCGCCGTTTCGTTCCGCCTGCATCATGAACAGAAGAGCTTACCGGGCTCGCTTGGCTTGCCGCTGTTTCAGCCTTCCAACTCCGCAAGTTTCATCTTGACGGCAAGGAGATCGCGCCACGCCAGCTTCTTGTGCGCCGGGTTGCGCAGCAGATAGGCGGGATGTAGCGTCGGCATGGTGGGTATTTCAAGCCCGCCTGGAGTCGTGTGAACGGACCATGTGCCGCGCATGCGCATGATGCCCGTCTTGGTTTGCAGGAGCAGCTTGGTGGACGGGTTACCCAGCGTCACCAAAACCTTCGGGCGCACCAGTTCGATGTGGCGTTCGATGAAGGGACGGCAAATCTCACTTTCAAGTGGTGACGGCTCGCGGTTGCCGGGCGGCCGCCACGGGATGATGTTTGAGATGTAGGCCGATGTGCGATCCCGGCCGATTGCCGCGAGCATCCGGTCGAGCAGCCTGCCGGAACGACCCACGAAGGGCAGGCCTTGCAGATCCTCGTCCCGTCCCGGCGCTTCGCCCACCAGCATCAGGTCGGCTTGCGGATTGCCATCGGCGAAGACGAGGTTCCTGGCAGTAAATTTCAGATTGCAGCCGTCGAAATCTGTCAGGATCGTCCGCAACTCCTCCAGGCTTTGCGCCTGCCGCGCCAGATCACGAGCGCGCGCGGCCTGCGCTTCATCGGGAATGGCCGCAGCTGCAAGCCTAACCGAGTTCTCCGCTTGGGGCTGCTGGGCAGTGGATGTGGTGGAGGAAAGGGCTGAACTGACCGCTAGGCCCGTCGCGGCCTTCTGGGGAGAGAGCCTGTCATTCGGTTCCTCTGCCAGCGCCTCATCAACCCCGGCGTCGGCGTAGAATGCGAGGAGCTCATGAAGATATGCCGGGTTGTTTAGCGCTTTTGATGTCATGGCTCCAATTTCGGCTCTTGGAGCGGCCGATGCAAGGCCGATGAGCGACTTGGAAGGCGGTAAGTGTATTTTGTAGTTATGCTTGGATAAAGTTGCAGTTATTTAATATAAACAAAATGTTAAGAGCGATTATTATAAACATTCGATAGATGTTAAGCACAAAGGGATAGATCATGAAAGTTTTGCGCATACCGCTTCTTACGTCTTTTTGCTTCATGGCGCCCGCAGGGTCTATATGGGCTGCTGATCCAACCTTCTACCAGCCGATTCCGCAGCCGGTACCTGTGGCAAAGTACGATTGGAGTGGCCCCTATCTTGGAATTCAAGGGGGATATGGTTGGACCGACCTCGACGGAGAGGCCGATTTTTTCGACGAGATCGATGGCATGGAGGCCCCGCTTGATCTTAAGGGTGGGTTCATCGGTGCTTTCGCTGGTTACAATTTCCAGTCGGGTCGGTTCGTGTACGGTGTCGAGGGAGACATCAACAAGGCATGGATGGACGAGGACTTCACTTTCTCCACCGCTCCGGCCAATGCAGAAGTCGACTGGTTCGGATCGCTCCGCGCGCGCCTCGGCTATGGGCTCGACCGCACGCTGTTATACGCGACCGGAGGGTTGGCCCATGCGGAAGTCGGGATGCGCCTGGACAGCTTCGATTTTGCCCAGGACAAGGGTATGACGGGCTGGACCCTTGGCGCTGGTGTCGAACATGCAATCACGAGCACTCTGCTGGCCCGAGGGGAATACCGCTATTACGATTTCGGTGGCGGCACGTTCGGGAGCCCTGCAGTTGGCGAGCACGATCTGGATTTGTCCATGCACACGCTCTCGCTCGGACTTGCTTATAAATTTTGACACCGCGGCAGGCTGATCCGGCAACACCATTTCGGGATGGCGGGCTGGCTCCAAGCGATAGAGCTGACCCGCCTTTTCATAAGGGGGTACATGCGTGCCGCCATGAACTACTCTCCAACCCCGCAAGAAAGACCGGACCTTGCGCCATAGCGCCCTATTTTCCTCTTTTGCCGATTCCGCGGGTGACCGGCCGTCCGGCGGGAACATACGTGATGGTTTCCCCTTTCGCGCTGATAGGCTATAGGCAGCCTCGACAAGCAAACTATGCTCAGACTGGAGGGATGGATGAGCGAACGCGAAAGCATGGAGTTCGATGTGGTCATCGTCGGTGCAGGACCGGCGGGTCTGGCAGCATCGATCAGGCTGAAGCAGCTCAACCCCGACCTTTCGATTGTCGTTCTGGAAAAAGGCGGCGAGGTCGGCGCGCACATTCTCTCCGGCGCCGTTGTCGATCCGATCGGTATAGACCGGCTTCTGCCCGGTTGGCGGGAGGAGGAAGGGCATCCGTTCACGACACCGGTCACTGATGATCATTTCCTTCTTCTTGGACCAGCGGGCAGGTTGCGGATTCCCAATTTCGTTATGCCTCCGCTTATGAACAATCACGGCAACTACATCGTCTCTCTAGGCAATGTTTGCCGGTGGCTGGCGGAGAAGGCCGAAGCGCTGGGAGTGGAGATTTATCCCGGCTTTGCCGCTGCCGAACTGCTCTACAACGATGAAAACGCCGTCATTGGCGTGGTGACCGGCGACATGGGCGTGGAACGGGACGGAAGCCACGGTCCGGCTTATCAGCCGGGAATGGCGTTGCTTGGCAAGTATGTGTTGTTGGGTGAGGGCGCACGCGGCTCGCTCTCCAAGGAACTCATTGCCCGCTATCATCTGGATGAGGGGCGCGAGCCGCAGAAATATGGCATCGGGCTCAAGGAACTCTGGGAAGTGAAGCCGGAGAAGCATAAGCGCGGGCTGGTGCAACATAGCTTTGGCTGGCCGCTGGACCGCCAGACCGGCGGCGGCTCATTCCTTTATCATTTCGATGACAATCTCGTCGCTGTTGGCTTCGTTGTTCACCTCAACTACCGCAATCCCTACCTCTCGCCCTTCGAGGAGTTCCAGCGCTTCAAGACGCACCCGGCGATCAGGGACACTTTCGAGGACGGCAAGCGCATAGGCTATGGCGCGCGTGCCATTACCGAGGGCGGCTGGCAATCCATTCCGAAAATGGCCTTTCCAGGCGGGCTTCTGATGGGCTGTTCGGCCGGCCTGGTGAACGTCCCCCGTATCAAGGGTTCGCACAATGCGGTTCTTTCCGGGATACTGGCGGCTGAGCATGTGGAGGAAGCTATCCGCGTCGGTCGGTTCAATGAGGAGCTTTCCGGCTTCGATGAAGCGTTGCGCGCATCCGATGTTGGCAAGGACCTGAAGAAGGTGCGCAACGTGAAGCCGCTCTGGTCGCGCTTTGGCACGATTGTCGGCGTCGGGATCGGCGGTTTAGATATGTGGCTCAACACGCTCCTTCGCGTTTCTCCCCTCGGTACGCTCAAGCATGGCAAGGCAGATCACGAGTCGATCGAGCCGGCGGAAAGACACAGCCCGATCGGCTATCCCAAGCCTGATGGCGTCCTGACCTTCGACCGGCTTTCCTCCGTGTTCCTGTCCAACACCAACCATGAGGAGAACCAGCCGGTCCACCTCAAAGTCGGCGACATGGAGCTTCAAAAGAGGTCCGAGTTCGGGGTCTTTGCGGGGCCTTCCACGCGTTACTGCCCGGCGGGCGTTTATGAATGGGTGGACGCCGACGGCAACTCCTTGACGGGGCCGGATTCCGAGAAGGCCAGGGTGGCAGATGCACGCTTTGTCATCAATGCCCAGAACTGCGTCCACTGCAAGACCTGCGACATCAAGGATCCGAACCAGAATATCAACTGGGTGCCGCCGCAGGGCGGGGAAGGGCCCGTTTATCAAAACATGTGAAGGCGGGAGAATAAGGTAGCAGCCTCCTATTTCCCGGCGGTCATACCCGCATTACATCGTCCCGATCCTTCGCCTCATTCGGCCGCAGGCCGAACTCGAGCAGGACGGGCAGGTGGTCGGAGCCGGCATCCGGTAACCTGCGGGTATCAAGAGGCACTACCCGACCCTTCACAAATAGGTTGTCAATCGGCAGGCCCACCGTTCGGCGCAGGAAATCGGGAACCTGCCGGAAAAGCCATGTCGGCCCAACATTGCCTAGCACCTTGAGCCCGCCAGCGCTGGCTATTTGCCGCGCTCTTGCGCTCCAGGGGGCGGAGTTCAAGTCGCCCGCAAGGATGGCTGTCGTCCCAAGCTTATTGAGTACGGGCGATATCCGGCTCATCTGCTGGCGCCTGTCAAATGGCCAGGGCCAGCCGAGATGAAGGGCCGCGATATCGACAGCCGAGCCGGCGATATTCACCGTGGCGATGCCCAGCGAGCCGCGGTCGAAGCAACGTGCTAGGGTTGGGTGCAGGAACGGCCTGCGCGAAAGAATAGCCACTCCTCCAATCCCGGTGGGCGAGTCGCAATAGAGCAGGTGCGGATAAGCGGTTTCGATCGATTTCAGCTCCTCCCGCCACTCCGCCGATACTTCGTTCAGGGTGATGATGTCCGGCTGCGCGGCCCCGATAAGGGAAAGTGCCCGCTTAGGCGTGGGGTTGTCGTAGCGCAGATTGATATGCAGGAGCCGGTAACGCGCTGGGCCTGCATCGCTGATGGCAACCGCCGCCGCCGTATTTGCGCTCGATGCCGAATAGGGAACGACAGCCGATGCTATTGCCGCTATCCCCAAAAGCACTGCCGTCACTCCGATGGACCGCCAGCCCCGGTAAAAAATACAGGGAAACGCCAGGAATATTATGAGCGCGGCTAGATGGATTCGGAAATGGGCGAAGGAATCGAATGCGCCGTGAATTGTACCCCAAAAGCCGGCGACCACCGGAATCGCCAGCATTAAGGTCATGACGGCGCAAGTGGTTGGTATAGGTTTGAACGTAAGGATTTGGCTTTGCGGCATTGCCTGCAACATGCTGCGAAATCGTAGCCGGAGCAAGGTGCCGGATGACGGGTGTCAGGTGAGAGGAGCATGCTTCGTAGGCGGCGACTTACATTTCTGCAAAACGGATCAATGAACGTGAAGAGCGACGCAGTGCCTGCCTAGCCTTCCGTGCATGCTCAACTGTCCGGGGCCAAGACGGCGAGCCCTGACCATCGCAGTCGCCGTCAGCTTGGGGACTTATCGTATCATCCGTCGCGGAAGCTGTTTCGCCTGGTTGAACCAGCTATTGGAAGGCCGTCTCCAGGAAACTGCGCAGCTTGCGAGAATGCAGGCGCTCGACAGGCATGGCGGCAAGCTTTTCCACCGCGCGTACACCAATCTGGAGATGCTGGGCTACCTGGCGCTTGTAGAAGTCCGTGGCCATGCCCGGCAGCTTCAACTCGCCGTGAAGCGGCTTGTCTGAAACGCATAGAAGGGTGCCATAAGGAACGCGGAAGCGAAAGCCATTCGCGGCAATCGTCGCCGATTCCATGTCCAGCGCGATGGCGCGGGATTGAGACAAGCGGTGCACCGGTCCGCGCTGCTCGCGCAGTTCCCAGTTGCGGTTGTCGATTGTCGCCACAGTCCCGGTTCGCATGATGCGCTTTAATTCGTAGCCCGACAGACCCGTGATCTCGGCCATGGCTTCCTGCAGGGCAACCTGCACCTCGGCCAGCGCGGGCAGGGGCACCCAGACGGGAAGGTCCTCGTCGAGGACATGATCCTCCCGTACATAAGCATGAGCCAGCACATAGTCTCCCAGCGCCTGCGTGTGCCGCAAACCTGCGCAATGTCCGAGCATCAGCCAGGCATGCGGGCGCAAGACGGCGATGTGGTCGGTGATCGTCTTGGCATTGGAAGGCCCGACGCCGATATTGACCATGGTTATGCCGGAATGGTCGCCTTTTTTCAGATGATATGCCGGCATCTGCGGCAGGCGCTGGAGCGAGGCTTGTGGCTCCCCCTCGCCGGGAAGGGTAACGATGTTCCCCGGCTCTACGAAGGCTTCGTAACCTTCTCCGCCCGCTTCCATGATCTGGCGCGCAAGAGCACAGAATTCATCGATGTAGAACTGATAGTTCGTAAACAGGACGAAGTTCTGGAAATGCTCGGGTGACGTCGCCGTATAATGGGGAAGGCGATGCAGGGAATAGTCGATCCGCTGCCCGGTAAAGGGAGCGAGTGGCAACGGTTCGCCGGGGCCGGGTTCGTAGATGCCGTTGACGATATCGTCGTCCATGTGGTTGAGATCCGGCACGTCGAACAGGTCGCGCAGCGGTCGCGTAAGATTGTCGCCAATCTCACCCTCCACATAGGCGTCCTCCCGGAAGGCGAAATGCAGCGGAATCGGAATCTCCGATTCGGCGACGGTTACCGGCACCCCGTGATTGCGGACCAGCAGACCAAGCTGGCCGGTCAGATAGTTCTCGAAGAGGTCGGGCCGGGTGATGGTGGTCGCATAAACGCCGGGTGCGGGAACATGGCCATAGGCAAGGCGCGTATCGATCTGCGCAAAGGAGGAGGTCGACAGACTCACTTCCGGATAGAACGCCCGGTAGCGGCGGTCGGATTCGCCCGTCTTAGCCACATGCACAAATGCTTCCCGCAGGAAGGCGGTGTTGCGCTCGTAAATCTCCTTCAATGCCTGGACGGCGTCGTACGCGTTGTCAAAGGAGCGCCGGGCAACCGGCTCCGGGCTGGAGATTAACTCGATGGGTTGAGGATAGGTTCGCTTGTCCATATCCCATTATAGGTGTTCTGATCGTCATTTTCGAGCGGCAGCAGACATCAATCACCGTCTCATTGGATTCAGGGACGTTCCGGTTCAGCGGGCGCGTTGCAGGCTGACCATCAGCACGAAGCCGGCGCCGCTGGCAGCCTTGTAGCTTCCTTCGATGATATTCTCGTCGCTCGCCTGCACCACATCGATCATGGCCAATGGCGCCGTCATGAAAGCCACTGCCACCATTGCCCTCGACATCAACAGACCGAGTTCCCTAATTCCTGATTTCCTAACCGGCATTGCCGCTACCCGCCCTTAGGCGCTCCATCGTTTTCTCGTAATGAGCGCAGCTTGCCTGCACGCCTTCGGCGCATTGCACCTGCTCTGAAAAGGAGCTTCCGTCTGCCCGTGCCACTATCGATGCGGTGATCATGCCGATTAGCGCGATCAGCAGGCACGCAATCGTGAAGCTTCGTGCAAACATCCCGTTTCCTCGTCTTATCTGGATGCGCAGAATGCACCCCAGCCCCTGAATGGGTGCTGAGACATCCGTTCATCTGGCGTTCAAAGTGGTTGACGCCTTGATCTGCAGCCACAAATGGCGTTGATCATGCCAGCAGGGTGTGCCCTGCGAACCAAAATGCTCGCTCGACCAGGAGAAAGCGATGACGACTCAGAAACTGCCGATTGAACTTCATTATTGGCCAACGCCGAATGGCTGGAAGATTTCGATCATGCTGGAGGAACTAGGCGCTCCTTACGATGTCCACTACGTCGATATCCGAAAGGGCGAGCAGTTCCGGCCAGAGTTTCTAAAGATCGCGCCCAATAACCGCATGCCGGCAATCGTCGATCCCGAGGGACCTGGCGGTGAGCCCCTGTCTATTTTCGAGTCGGGAGCGATACTGCAATATCTGGGTCGCAAGTTCGGTCGTTTCTACCCCGCCGATGAGAGGGGGCGCGTTGAAGTTGACCAGTGGCTGTTCTGGCAGATGGGTGGACTTGGCCCGATGGCTGGCCAAGCTCATTTTTTCCGCAACTACGCTTCGGAGAAGATTCAGGCTGCGATCGAGCGCTATACCAACGAGGTGAACCGCCTGTACGGCGTCATGAACAAGCGTCTTGCCCAGCGCGATTACCTTGCCGGGGAGTATTCCATAGCTGACATCGCCTGTGTTGGTTGGGTCTCGTCCTATGAGAACCAGGGGCAAGACCTCAACGAATTCCCAAATCTCAAGCGGTGGTTCGAGACGGTTATGGCTCGTTCTGCCGTCCAGCGCGGGATGGCACTTGGTCAGGAACACCGCCGCAATGTCGCCGACGATGACGAGGCAAAGAAGGTTCTCTTCGGTCAGCGCGCGCGTTGAGCCGCGCTGAATTCGGTTGCTGTTCTTTCAATGTGGTTAAGGAAGGCTTACCCGAACCGTTAAGAGTCTTCCGCCAACCGCATTGGGGAAAAGCTTGGCCGCCGGGCATTTCCATGCTTAACGGAGAAAGCTTGTTTACGGATTGTTTTCACTTCGTTTTCTCAACATTAAGCACATTATTTAACGACCGTTTCAGCGCTTGGGGGGCATTTTCAGCCCTGCGACATCGCCACCAATAAGGCGGGCGCTCTCAGGATGAAACGGGGATTTGAAACGTGGCGCAAGCTGGGGTCGAGGAAGGTTCAGGTTCGAAAGGCGGTAACACCGAGGCGGATTTGTTTTTCCGGCTCGGGATGATGTATGCAAGGGGAAGCGATTGCGAGGTCGACCTCGTGGCAGCGCACAAATGGTTAAATATTGCTGCTATCAAGGGTTCGGATCGTGCGGCGATGGTTCGCGCCAAGATTGCATCATCAATGACAAAGGGCGATATTGCCCGAGCGCTTCGCGAAGCGCGCAAATGGATGACAATGCACTGAGTTTTTCCAGAAGTAGGAGGGCGGCGGCAGTGTAGCGGACCCGCCAGATGGCTTGGAAAGGTGGATCTGCAGGCCTGTCGAATGGCGCCGCGCCGGGCTGAAGAAGCCGGCGCGGCGTTTTTGTGTTCGCAGGGTGCCGCCTGAATTAAGTTCTAACAGATGTAGGGACCCAATCCGCGCTAGGCTGCACGTCCTATCAATAGAACCCGATGTTGAACCGGCAGATGCCGAGATTCTTGCAGCCGCTTGGCGGAATGCCAATGCCCTGCATGGCATTGCCGCCGCCGCCGTTGCAATTGCTGTCCTTGCCGGAAATATTGCCCAGCAGATCCCGGAGCAGGTTGATCAGCTCGTTGCGGATCTTGTCGAAGGTGTTCAGCGAGTTGAATATCCGGTCCAGCAGATTGGACGCTGTCTTTCCGCAGCTTGGCACGCAAGGGCCTTGCCGATTGCTGGAGGAGGGCGTCTGCTGCGAAGGCACGGCACACGGGGAAGGACGGGAGGGAGCTTCGCCGCAGTTTGAAGGCTTGTCCGTTTCCCTTCGGGCAAAAACGCCCGTAGCCATGGCGTCCCTTACCTCCTTCTGCATCTCCAATTCAGCCCGGATTGCCCTTTCGACAGCCTGCTTATCCGCGCAGCTTGCATTCGGGTTCTTGGCCTTCCAGTCGTACAGAAAATCCACATTGTCACGGGAGACCTCCAGAAAAGCCTCTTCGGGAGGAAGGCTGTTCAGGTAGTTGATGCGCTCGCGGGAATACTTCCGATCATTTAACTGCGCCACATCGGCCTGAGCCTTGTTGTATCTGTCGCGGAGGCCCTTAGCATCTACCTGGTTGATTTCCTTCTTTTCTGTGCTCGTCTTGGCCAGGTTCCGACCGTCATGTACGAGTTCGCCCAGATACCGGCTTTGCAGGACGTCGGGCCTTGCCGTGTTACCACGCGAGTTTTGAGCGTATGTTTCGGTATGATTGAATTTACTAAAAGCTACAGAATTCATGTTATCGCCATATATTGCCGAGTGCTGTGAAATCTTCGCAAGGGTTTTCCCTCTGCGCAGCTTAAGCTAGCAATATAGGAAGCAATGATCTTATCGCTTTTTTCTACAGTGGCCGCACAGAGCCGTAAGCGGTTCCGGAAACACGTGCGAAGTTTCAAGAATATACCCGCCTCGCAAGCTAGCCAAACGGGTTCGCTATAGAACGAGCAGCATTAACCATTTCGGTATCCTTTAAGTTTCCGACGCCACAAATCTTACAAGCATCGTACCATCATTCACCTGAGCGCCCTCTGCCGCAATTTCAGCAATGACGCCATCATGGGGAGCAGTGATGGTGTGCTCCATCTTCATGGCCTCAAGAACCAGAAGAGGCTGGCCCTTTCGTACACCGTCGCCTGCTGACGCCCGCACGACCTTCACAAGGCCCGGCATGGGCGCAAGCAATCCGTTACCCCCGCCAACATTTTCGGTGAGTGCCAGTGGGTCGTGCAGCTGGAAGGTGTGTGCCTCCGCGCCTTCGAACACGGTCAGATGTCCCGGCCAGGCCACAATCCGCCATTCCGGGTCATCAACGGAAAGCACGAAAGTCTCGCCTTCCGGCGCCTCCAAATGCACCGAAAACTGACCACCACCTTGCCCGGTAATTGCATAGGTGAGCGCCTTTTCACCATAATGGAGTGTTTGCTTCTGTGTCAGCGGATGAAAGTGCGTGTAGCCGGAAAAGCTGTCGAAGGGGTCGGATGCCCGCGGTTTCCACCGGGCACCGGAGGCGGCAAGGGCGGCTGCCGCGCTGGCACGCGTGCTTGGCTCTGACTTCGCGGTCAGCACCGCTTGCCGTCTGGCAATTAGGTCAGTGTCGAGCTTAGCTGATACAAAATCCGGGTCTTGTGCTAGCCTGGAAAGAAAGGTTGTATTGACCGTCGCGCCAGCGATCTCGGTCTTTGCCAGCGCCTTGCCCAACCCCTCAAGGGCGGCGTCGCGGCTTTCCCCATGGGTGATGATCTTGGCGATCAAGGGATCATAATAGGGCTGGATTTCATCGCCTTGCCTGACGCCGCTGTCGATCCGCAACGCGGTGCCAGCCGCTTCCTGAGGAAAGCGCAAATGGTAAAGCTTGCCCGTAGCCGGAAGGAAGTCGCGGGCCGGGTCCTCCGCATAGATGCGCGCCTCCACGGCATGACCGGAAAGAGCTATGGCGTCCTGCTCAAGGGGCAGGGCTTCGCCGGCCGCTATCCGCAACTGCCATTCCACGAGATCGAGGCCGGTCACCATTTCGGTGACGGGATGCTCGACCTGGAGCCGGGTGTTCATCTCCATGAACCAGAAACGGTCCGGCCGAAGTCCCTTGGATGCATCCACGATGAACTCGACAGTACCCGCGCCCACATAGCCGATCGCCTGGGCGGCCCGTATAGCGGCGTTCGTCATGGCGGCGCGCATGGCGGCGGTCATGCCTGGAGCAGGCGCTTCCTCGATCACTTTCTGGTGCCGCCGCTGTGCGGAACAATCGCGCTCGAACAGGTGAATGACATTGCCATACCGGTCGCCAAATATCTGGACCTCGATGTGGCGGGGGTTCTTGATCAGTTTTTCCACGATGACACGGGAATCGCCGAAGGACGCCCTGGCCTCGCGTTTAGCGGCGGCGAGTGCCTCGGCGAACTCGTCCGGATGGTCAATGCGGCGCATTCCCTTGCCACCGCCGCCCGCCCGCGCCTTGACAAGCACTGGATAGCCGATTTCGCGGGCTTTGGTGGCCAGCACGACGAGTTCCTGCGCTTCATCATGGTAGCCCGGCACCACAGGAACGCCGGCCCTTTCCATGAGCTGCTTTGCGGCATCTTTGAGCCCCATTGCGCGGATGGCTGGAACTGTCGGCCCGATAAAGACAAGCCCGGCTTTTTCAACCGCTTCCACGAAATCGGGGTTCTCTGCCAGGAATCCGTAACCGGGGTGAATGGCTTCTGCCCCCGTCGCCTTGGCAGCAGCGATGATGCGCTCCCCGTTCAGGTAGCTCTCGGCAGCGGAAGGCGGGCCTATATGCACCGCCTCATCCGCCCCCGCGCCATGGAGTGCGTCCCGGTCAGCATCCGAATAGACTGCTACGGTGGAAATGCCCATCCGCGCGGCCGTGCGCATGATTCTGACAGCGATCTCCCCGCGATTGGCAACCAGTATCTTCTTGAACATCCGCACCCCGATTAGCGAGCATCGTCGAGTGATTTGCCGATCTATAGCTTATGGAACAGGCACACGTCACGCAGGTGTGGAAAGGCCGGCGGTTGCAAGCCTGAAAGGTTTTCCATACGCCAATGATGCGGGCAGCAGGTAAAGGCAGTAGATGAAAGCTTTGTCGCGTATGGTGATCGCGCTTCTTTGCACCATTCCAGGCGCGGCCTGCGCCGATTGGATGCCGGTTGAAAAGGTCGTGACCTATGCCGTCTCAGGAAGAACGGGGATCCAGCTTTACCGTTCGATTGGCGTGAACGGGCCAAAGGTAGCGAATGGCCGCGCCATCGCCTATACGGATTTCCGTCTCACCTGGAAGCGGGACTACCAGCCGCGGGATGGTGGGTGCATGCTGGCGTCAGCACGGCCGAACCTGGTCATAACCTACAGGCTGCCGAAAGTTTCCGGCACGCTTCCTGCCAAGACGCGGCGGCTTTGGGAGAGCTTCATTGCCGGAGTTGAGGCGCATGAACGGGTGCATGGGCAGATCATTGTCGATGTGGTGCGAAAGATCCAGGCAGTGTCCGTCGGCCTCGCCGATCGTGACGACCCGGACTGCTCTAAGGTGCGAGCCGAGCTCCAGCGCCGTCTCGTGCCGCTCGTAGCCGAGCTCAAGGAGCGGAGCCGTCTTTTCGACAGGGAGGAATTGAGCAGTGGCGGAAATGTTCACCGGCTGGTGCTCGGGTTGGTGAATGGAGACAAGGCTTCACCCAGTGTCGAATAGCTGTTCGATGAACAGTCGCAAGGCCCTGTTTCCGGTTGCCGGAATGTGGCCGGCGTTTCCTTGCTGCGTAAGTCACATCCTGAACACACCGAAGCGTGTCGGCTCCACCGGAGCGTTGAGCGCCGCAGAGAGGGATAGCGCAAGGACCTGCCGCGTTTTCGCCGGGTCTATGATTCCATCGTCCCAAAGGCGGGCCGAGGAATAGAGGGGGTGCCCCTCGCGCTCGTATTTTTCGAGGATCGGCTTCTTGAATTCGGCCTCTTCCTCCTCCGTCCAGGCGCCACCCCTTCGCTCTATGCCCTCACGCTTGACAATGGATAGGACAGTGGCGGCCTGCTCGCCACCCATCACCGAAATGCGAGCGTTGGGCCACATCCACAGAAAACGCGGGGAATAGGCGCGTCCGCACATGCCGTAATTTCCTGCACCAAAGGAGCCGCCGATGATGATTGTAAGTTTGGGCACTCGCGCGGTGGCAACGGCAGTCACCAGTTTCGCGCCATCCTTTGCAATGCCGCCAGCCTCATACTTTTTGCCTACCATGAAGCCGGTTATGTTCTGCAGGAAGACAAGCGGTATGCCGCGCTGGCAGCACAGCTCGATGAAATGCGCTCCTTTGAGGGCCGATTCTGAGAAAAGGACGCCATTGTTGGCGAGAATGCCGATAGGCATTCCATGAAGGCGGGCAAAGCCGGTGATGAGCGTGGTGCCATAGTTCTGCTTGAACTCGTCGAGCTCAGACCCGTCCACAATACGTGCGATCACCTCGCGCACGTCATAAGGCTGGCGGACATCAGCAGGAATGATGCCATAAATTTCCTGCGGATCGTATAGTGGCGGGGCAGGGTCCTGAAGGTCGAGGCCAATGGTCTTCCGCCGATTCAGATTCTTGACGATACGCCGGACAATGGCAAGCGCATGCTCGTCGTCCACTGCATAATGATCGGCCACGCCGGAAAGGCGTGTGTGGACTTCGGCGCCACCCAGTTCCGCCGCTGTTACCACCTCTCCGGTGGCGGCTTTAACGAGGGGAGGGCCGCCCAGGAAGATGGTGGCATTATCTTTCACCATCACCGTCTCGTCCGACATGGCGGGGACATAGGCTCCGCCCGCCGTGCACGAACCCATGACGCAGGCGATCTGCGGGATGCCTGCCGCCGACATGTTCGCCTGGTTGTAAAAGATGCGTCCGAAATGATCGCGGTCCGGAAAGACCTCATCCTGATTGGGAAGGTTGGCGCCTCCCGAATCCACCAGATAGATGCAAGGGAGGCGGTTCTCCAATGCGATCTCCTGCGCGCGCAAATGCTTCTTCACCGTGAGCGGGTAATAGGTGCCCCCTTTCACCGTAGCATCGTTGACGACCACCATCACCTCGCGCCCCTCCACGCGGCCGATGCCTGCAATGAGGCCCGCCGAGGCTATATCGCCGTCATACATATCCCAGGCGGCAAACTGTCCAATCTCCAGAAAGGGAGCGCCGGTATCCAGAAGGCGAGCCAAGCGATCGCGCGGCAGCAGCTTGCCGCGCGAGACATGGCGTGTGCGGGCCTCCTCCGGGCCACCCCGCTCGACCAGTGCCGCCTTCTCCGCAATGTCGGCCACCAGAGCCCTCATCCGCGCATCATTCGTTCGGAAAAGATCTCCCGAGGTGGAAATTTCAGAGCGGATGACAGTCATGTTTTCCTCAGAAAATTTGGACGGCTTCAAAATATATGCTCGGGCGATCCCCGTGCGGGTCGCGTCTTGCGCGCTGCCGCTGTTGTATCGCAGATAGGTGTCCTCGTTCTTCCGCCATTTAATGCGTTTGGTCCATCAGTTCCCGCCCGATCAGCCAGCGCCTGATCTCGCTCGTCCCGGCACCGATCTCGTAGAGTTTAGCATCACGCAAGAGGCGTCCGGCGGGAAAGTCGTTAATATATCCGTTGGCGCCGAGGAGCTGAATTGCATCCAGCGCTAGACGGGTGGCTCCTTCCGCCGCGTAGAGGATGCATCCGGCAGCATCCTTCCGGGTGGTTTCGCCGCGGTCACAGGCGGCTGCCACCGCATACACATAGGCGCGAGCGGCGTTCAGCGTGGTGTACATGTCCGCAAGTTTGCCCTGGACAAGCTGGAAGTTGCCGATCCGTTGGCCGAACTGCCGGCGCTCCCGTACATACGGCACGGCGACATCCATGCACGCTGCCATTATACCGATCGGGCCGCCGGCCAGCACGACCCGCTCATAGTCGAGGCCGGACATCAGCACTTCAACGCCATTACCTTCCTCGCCCAGCACATTCTCAACGGATATTTCGACATTCTCGAAGACGAGTTCGCCAGTGTTGGAGCCGCGCATGCCGAGCTTGTCGAGCTTCTGGGCAACGGCGAAGCCTTCCATCCCCGCCTCCACGATAAAGGCGGTTAACCCGTGGCGCCCGGCAGTGGCATCCGTCTTGGCATAGACGATGAGAGTGTCGGCGTCAGGCCCGTTGGTGATCCACATCTTCGAACCATTGAGCACATAACGGTCGTTCTTCTTAAGGGCGCTCAGCCGCATGGAAACAACGTCGGAGCCGGCTTCGCTCTCCGACATGGCAAGTGCGCCGACCGCTTCGCCTGAAAGCAGGGAAGGAAGATACCTCGCCTTTTGCGCGCTTGTTCCCCAACGACTGATCTGATTGACACAGAGATTGGAGTGGGCGCCATATGACAGGCCGACGGATGCGGAGGCTCGTGAAATCTCCTCCATCGCCACCACATGGGCAAGATAGCCCATTCCGGCACCGCCATGCTCGGGGTCCGCTGTCACGCCGAGAAGCCCCAGTGCGCCCATCTCTTTCCACAAATGTTGAGGGAAATCATTGTCGCGGTCGATCGCCGCTGCAAGCGGTGCAATCCGGTCTTGGGCAAACCGGTGGGTGAGTTCGCGCAGCGCCTCAACTTCCTCTCCAAGGCCGAATTTCAGGGTCTGCGTATACATGCTTCCCTCCGACTCAGCTCGTTGCGCCAACGAGGCGCAGGGTCATCCTGTGATAGGTAGCTGCGACTTCTTCCACGGAAAGGCGCTTGTCCGGCCGGAACCACACGATCACGCCTGTAACCATCTGAATGATCGCCATCGCGGTAAGCGCAATATCGTCTACGCGAAAGCAGTTCGACGCGGCGCCATCGCGCAGGATTTGCCGCAACTCCTTTTCATAACCGTTTCTCAGGCGCAGGATGTTGGTAAGCCTTTCCGGAGAAAGGCTGCGAAGCTCCATATTGCTCACCTGCGTGGAATGCCTGCGCGACGCGTGGAAGCGGATGTGGTTCTCTACAAACGCCATTAGCTGCGCGACGGGGTCGCTTCCTGCCGGTCGGCTGGTCTGCCAGGACGCAGTCAAAGCCTCCATATGGGACCGCATCAGCGAGTAGAGCAGATCCTGCTTGGTGGGGAAGTAGCGATAGACTGTTGCTGGCTGAATGCCGACTTCGGCGGCGAGCTGTCGCATGGACATGGCCTCGTAGCCATGACTGGCGATCAGTTTCAGCGCAGTCACACATATCGCCCGTTTGGTTTTCGCGCCATCTGAGCCAATGGTTCGCGCCATGGCTTTCGCTCCTCCTTCTTTTAATTAAGGAACGATCGTTTAATTATTGCAATAGGGGATGTTGGAACAACTGGAAGGGATCGCAGTTTACGCGGCGCGCATAGGAGGTAGGTTCATGACAGCACTGACAAGAGAAGGCGTTCAGCGCATTCTTGGACCCGTGGACAACACGCTTCTAGCCGAGATTGCCGCTACCGGTGCCAACGAGCGCGAACTTGCGGAGGCTCATGCCTGGCTGGTGAACGACGATGCGCTGGTCAACGAATTTCGGCCTCTGCCCACGGGAAGGATCGCGGAACTTGTCGATCTCCTGCAACGTTACTCCGGCGCAGGCGGCGAAGAGGACATGGACTGACCACCTCTCGCTCCATCGGTTGCCGCATGACCGGCATTTTAGACAAAGGGGAAGGCATGGCACCTTCCTGGATACGCAGGGTAATCTACAACATTGTCGCCGACGATCTGGCAGGCTATGCGTCTTTTACTAGGCCTTCCTGAAGATGAAGGTGATCTACCAGAGCAACTGGCATGTCTTGCTCGTTCCAGTGACGCCCCGGCCGGAATCGGGGATTATTGCGTGCTCCAACGAACTCTTATGCCCGGGAGCGGCTGTCCACCGTGTGCAGGGGCGATTTCACTTTCGTCGTGGAGGTACTCGCTCGCCTTCAAGCAAGCTGAGGCGATGGAAGCCATCCTGGAGGCGGCGAACGATCTGGTCTACGGACAGCGGCGGCGGTTGCTGCAAAATCCGGCAGGAAGGAATCCTCGATGTTTCCTCGCCGCCTCCGCTATTACCACCTAAATCACCATTTTTTGAGCAACGTCGTGCAAGAAGATTGTGGGCGGTCTACTTGATGACTTGACCTTGCTTGCCAACCAAGTCGAATCGACTGAGCGCGGTGAGTCGCGCTCCACAAAGGGGCATTATTATGGCTGATCAGATGGCTAGGTCGAGCACTACGGGCGGGCTCGATGCTTACTTCAAGCTTTCAGAACACGGAACAACAGTACGCACGGAAGTGCTGGGTGGCCTCACCACTTTCCTGACGATGGCCTACATCATCTTCGTCAACCCGGCCATCTTGTCCGAGGCAGGCATGCCGTTTGGTCCGGTGTTTGTGGCAACATGCCTTGCTGCCTTCATCGGCACCTTGATTATGGGGGTATATGCCAATTATCCCATCGCGCAAGCGCCCGGTATGGGCCTCAACGCCTTCTTTGCCTTTACCGTGGTCATTACCTACGGGTTTAGCTGGCAGGATGCGCTTGCCTGCGTGTTCCTCTCTGGCGTGCTGTTCATGATCCTGAGCGTGTCGCCGATACGCGAGTATGTCATCAATGCCATACCGATGACGCTGAAGCTGGCAATATCTGCCGGCATCGGCTTCTTCCTCGGCATTATCGCCCTCAGCAATGCGGGCGTCATCGTGGATCATCCGTCGACGCTGGTGACAGCAGGAAATTTCCTGGCGCCAGGCGTCATCCTCGCCCTGGTTGGCTTTGCACTGATCGCGGCGCTCAACTATCGCAATGTACCCGGGGCCACCATCATCGGCATCCTTGTGGTGGCGCTTCTTGGCATTCCCTTTGGCGTGATGGAATACGGCGGTATGGTCTCCATGCCCCCAAATCCGAGCGAGACGCTGTTTGCCTTCGATTTCAGCAGGATCGGTCAGGGCACCTTCTGGATTGTCGTGCTTTCCATGCTGTTCGTGGACCTCTTCGACACTGCCGGAACGCTTGTAGGCGTTGCACATCGCGGTGGTCTGCTCGACAAGGACGGCAGGCTTCCGCGCATGCGTAAGGCGCTGCTGGCCGACTCCTCGGCAACCACCATCGGCGCCTTGCTGGGCACCTCGAACACAACGAGCTATGTGGAAAGTGCTGCCGGTGTGGCTGCCGGCGCTCGCACGGGTTTGGCCTCGGTGGTCACGGCGGCTTGCTTCCTGCTGGCGCTGTTCTTTTCGCCGCTGGCGGGATCCATCCCCGCTTATGCGACGGCAGCGGCGCTCTTCTACGTTGCGGTGGTGATGGCTCGCGGGCTTTCGGAAATTGATTGGGACGATCTGACGGAGGCCGCTCCTGCCGCCGCTGTCGCTATAACCATGCCGCTCACCTACTCGATTGCGACAGGCATCGGTATCGGCTTCATCACCTATGTTCTGGTGAAGGCCATTGCAGGCAGGCTCAGCGAAGTCACGCCGGCCGTCATCGGGCTTGCCGTTGTTTTTGCCGTCATGCTGGCAATCATCTGACGATCCCCATTAACCGGAGAAGGGCGCATGCGCGAGCAGGCGCCCTTCCTTTCCGTTTGGCCAGGTGCCGGCTGCATGGCTTCCGGAAGATCAATCCCATGCCGGCATATCCCGGTACAGTGCCCAGTTCTGTGTTGAAGATGACGGGTCCAGCGATCGGGCACCGGCGCCGTTGGCTTGCGCAGGAAGACATCCTGCTCGGCGTGCGCCTCAAGAACGCGCAGGGCAGGACGCTGTCTATGCCGCAGTCGGACCGTGACAAGGTAGCGGCGGAGGGGAGGGCCGTAGGGAACGATCACAAGCGCGCGGAACTCTGCTACGTCATAGTTGAACTTGGACAGCATCCCAGTGAAGTGGCGGTGGCTCCCTCCTGCGCAAAGGCCGTACCTCAGTCCGAGGGAGGTCATCAATGCCTTCGCCATTCACACAGGGCAAGGGCAGTTGCGGGCCATAGTTTTCCGGGTCGCATTATTTCTTGATCCCGGCGAGCCCCTGTTCATCGCTTCCACGAAGGCAGGCGATGATTCATTTGCGCCAAGCTAGGCACGAAGTGCACCACGCTGCCTTCCCTGCGGCTTCAGGCGAACGACTGAAATAGTTAGACGTCAGGGAAGGACAATTTGGTATCACGTGGCATGGTTGCGGAATCCTATTCAACCGCGAATGTCGGGCAACATCGGCCCTGCATCTGGCTAAAGCGCCTGGCGTAACGGGATCACGGTTCCCTCACCAATAACCGTGTTTTTTTCGCTCGTGAGTTTGTCGATGATTTCAATGGCATCCCACCGGGTGAAGGGCTTGTTGATGAGGGGCGCGTGGCGGAACTCCTCCGGCAGAGCTTCCCGCTCGTAGCCGGTAAGAAATGCAAAAGGTATGCCTTTGGCCGTCAGTGACGCGGCAAGCTTCTCCACCGGATAACCGCCAAGATTTGCGTCAAGCAGCGCTGCGTCGAACGCAGCCTTGGCAATGAGGCGGTTTGCGCTCTGGAAATTCATTGCCGGACCAATCACGACGCAGCCTGCCTCCGAGAGCGTCGCTGCGATATCCATCGCGATCAGTGGCTCGTCCTCCACGATCAGGATTCGTTTTCCATGTATGCTGCGTGGCATGCCGCGACGCTGCGTGTGAGCGGAGGTGGTGGCCTCAACCGCTCCGCCCAGATCCACCTTCGCGTGCCGGGAAATAGGCAAGCTGATATTGCAGCGTACTCCTTCCGGTTGATAGTGAATCGTTGCCTCACCTCCGTGGGCCGCAAGGCTCTTTGCTATGAGGGTTGTCCCGAAGCCGCGCCTTTTCGGCTTCTCGACCGCTGGGCCTCCCGCTTCGCGCCATTCTACGTCGAGCATCTGCGGATCGCCATCACGGACGCTCCAGGTGACAGACAGCTTTCCTTCCGGCACTGAAAGCGATCCATATTTGCGCGCGTTCGTACCCAATTCGTGGAGCACCAGCGCCAGGTGCAACGCCGGCTGTGGGTCGAGCGCGAGAGAAGGGCCGGAAAAGGTGATACGATCGTCCTCGCCGTCATTGAGCAGCAACTGGCCGCGCACGAGAGGCAGTACTTCCGTACCTTGCCAGGAGTTGCGGGTAAGAAGATCGTGAGCCAGCGCCAATGCTTGAATTCTGCCGCTGAAGCTTTCAGCAAACTCGGCGGGGCTGCCTGTCAGGTAGACCGTTTGGCTGGCAATGGACTGCACCGTTGCCAGCGTATTCTTGACCCGGTGGTTCAATTCACTGATGAGCAGCCTCTGTAACCTCTCGGCCCGTTTGCGCTCCGAAATGTCGCGCGCCACTTTCGACGCGCCGACAATGCGGCCGGAGCTGTCATAGATGGGGGACACGGTCAGCGAGATGTCGATGCGCCGTCCATCCTTGGTAATCCGCTCCGTCTCGAAGTGCGCAATACGCTCACCCTTATGCAGCCGGCCGAGGATCTCGGCCTCCTGATGATGCAATTCCCGCGGGATGATCGTTGTAACATGCTGCCCGACGATCTCGTTCGCCTCCCATCCGAATATCTGCCGCGCAGCCTCGTTCCAGGAGCGGATGATGCCGTCCGGCGTCTTGCTGATGATGGCATCGGACGAGGACGAGACGATTGCCGCCAGATGAGCGGACTCGACCTGCGCCTTGTGGCGTTCCGTAATGTCGACGACAATATTGACTGTGCCAGTAAGATGACCCATGCCGAAAAGCGGCATGGTGTAGACTACCCCGCGGACCGAATTTCCATCCAGCCGTCTGGCAATAAGCTCGACACCGTCGAGCGGCTTGCCTGTCCTGATGGTCCGTGCTGCCGGGAGATCTTCCGGGGAAAGCGGCGCTTCATCCGTTGCGAAAACTTTATCGAACAGACACCGATCTTTGCCGAGCTCAGGCGTTCGACCGGCAAGTTCGGCAGCGGCCTTATTGCAGAAAGTAAGGGTGCCCTCCGCATCGGTGGTGTAAACTGGCACAGGCAAGGCCGCTAGCAGATCGTAGAAACGCTGCTCGCCATCACGCGCCTGCGCCTCGGCGAGCCGAGCATCAGTAACGTCGACGGTCAGGTATTGAGGATAAAAGCCATTGCTTGGCAGACCGCTGGACGTGATAAGCACGTGGCGCACCGATCCGTCCTTAGCAACCAGGCGAGCGGGATAGCGATGGAGTTTTTCCCCGCCCATCAGCCTTTGCAGAACTTCCTCCGCGGCGTCCTGGTCGGCGTGAAAGTCGGTGATTTTCCGGCCTACATATTCGGACTCATCATAGCCCAGCAGGTCCAGTTCAGCCTTGTTGGCGCGCAATATCGTTCCGTCACGGTCGACGACGTGGAGGGCCACCGCACCATTATCGAAGAAACCGTCCTGGTCATGCCTGCTTTGCCCAGACCTTTGGCTGCTTTGCTGCGCTTCTGCGACGATCTGAAAGCAATTCACGGCGCCGGCAAAAGAACCACCTTCATCGAAAAGCGGTTCTATGTCCACCGTCACCTCGATGCGTGAGCCATCGGCACGCTGCACTACCACGCGGGCGCCGCGAACTGGCCGATGGGTGTGCATCACGACGTGCAGAGGCCACTGGTCTCTAGCAAGGGGTGTCCCATCCGGCAAAAAAAGAGCGAACGTATCGTTAAAGAGCGCTCCCGGTTCACCGGCCTGAGGCTCGAATCCCCACAACTCTACAGCTCGACGGTTGAAAAACCGGATTATGCCGTCCCGATCGCAGCAACACACGCCAATTGGAAGCGATTGCAAAAGGGCGCTCGGCCCAATCAGCTTTTCCAGAGCTTGGGCATTCAGGTCGGAAGTTTTTCTATCGTTCATCATACCCCCGCTAGGGTTTAGCTAGCTGCAACGTGCTCATGGCACTTTTGTTCCATCATTCGCCTGTAGTGACGATAAATCCTTGGATTCGCAGGCATATTGCTTGCGATCTTGATGAAACCGAGGAAGTTGGCCGCGATCTTGTCGTAGAAGGCCCGTTTGCGCAAGCGCGGCTATTTGCCGTGGCGGACCGCCATTCACAAGGCTGAGGGAAGTACGTGCACCGCGGCTGGCCGCTGGCCGGGCCTTGCAACAGCGCTGCGCCTTGGTGTCAGCTATCCACCAAGCGATAATGGATCGTCTGGAGACGGATCAGCCCATCTTCAATAACAAAACTGTCCGAACCGTCGATCGCTCTTCCCCGATGAGAGTTGCCGCGCCATATCAATAGGGCAAAGCGACCGTTCACCTGCTTTGCAAGAAATTCAAATGTGCCGTCCGGCAACTGCTCGGCAAGACGTGCCGCCGATGTGCGGATCGCATCATGTCCAACAGCGTTGGAGTTGACCGTCAACAGGACAACATCCTTGGCATAATTCTTGGCGAGATCTTCCTCCAGCAGATGCCTCTTGCGCTTTTCAAGGTGGTCTTCGAAGACCTGCCGGGTGCTTCTGGGTTTCTCCGTCACGTTAGCGCTTTGCCGAATCGGCATCCACCTCAGCCCTGCTAAGGAACCTGTCCGTTGTGGGAACGAGCTGTTCGCTTAGCCATTCGGCCATTGCTTCCTCCTCCTCCAGGTTTTGCCGACACACGCTCGCAACCTGCTCTTCGCCTAGCGCTTCGGCGGCAGCGATCAATATCTTGTATGAAGCAATCTCCATATGCTCGAATGTATAGCTCGCGAGCGATCCCTTCATGACCTCATCGCCCGCAAACACGCCACTGAGAGATTGCATCATAGCGGTCAGTTTGCCCCCGGCATCCTTCATGGATGAAGTGCTTTCGCCCAATTGATCAAGGCATTCCTGCAAGCGCGCAGCCTGCAGTCTTGTCTCTTCCACGTGTTGAGCAATTCGCGCCCTCAGCTCCGGGTAATTTTCCAGCCGCTCCATCTGGCCATTGAGCATGGTTTCTGCTTGCTGTTCCATGGCGTGTGCGTCACGCAGCCATTGAATGAACCATTCGCGCCGGTCAGTCATTTCGTTGCTCCTTTTTGATCGAGCAGAACTGCCGGAAAGCAAAAATGTTCATTTGCCGGGGCGATGGCAGCATCATCCGGTCAAGCAATTTGCTGGATGCTCCCGGGTTGATCCATGTGAGGCGGGGGTTAGTTAGCTGTAGACCAACGGCAGCAATGCTCGATGGCCGTTTCCGACAGCAGGCGATCACCGTACTTCCTTAGTCTCAGGAAATTGATGGGCCATGAAGCGCTCGATTACTCTGCCGAAAGGCGTCGCCTATCCAGACGATCTTGCTGTTCTGGAGCGCGTATTTCAGCACCTTTGCGAAGAGCATGATATCTCATCCTCTAGCGCCGAGGCAGAGGACCTGGCACAGGCAATGATGTCACTCTTTATGGCCGGTGTGGACGATGAAGGTGAGATGGTGGAAAGCCTTCGCATCTACCTCCAGCGCAGCTCCCGCTTTGAGCGCCGGAAGTGATCGAAGCAGGGGCATGACGGATCAACCGAATGCTCAGGATTCCACGACACGAAGCGTCAATCATTTCTTCAAAATGGAATGTGAACCATGTGCGAAGAATGGGCAGCTTGAAAGTGGCGGAGGGAGAGGACTCTTCGACAAACTCGCTCGAAGCATGCCTCACAGCAGGCCAGCACGCGCCAGTATTCTTAAGTGAATCTTCGCCACCGCACAACTTCTCTGTCCAACACAGGAAGCACCGCGCCCTGTGTGTGGCTTTCACCCCCACAACTTCGAGAGCGCAGCACCGCGCCGCTCTGCGGGCATTTGTAGGTGCTGGGAAGGACCGGGATCCGGACGGGCACGATCTCGCCGGTGTCGGGGTCTGCCGTCTCTTCTCCGGTCGGGAACGTCATGCCTTCGACGCAGAGATAGCCGAACTTCGAGCGCGAGGTTGGCAGGCCGAACGGCGCGCCATCGCGAACGAACTTGATGAAACTCTTCGTGGCCAGCACGCTGATCCGTTCGCGGATCGTGTCCTTGCCACCCAGCCCGGCCTGGTTCTCGAAGCCCTCGGCGAATTGCAGCGCGGTGTAGAGCCGGCCGGCCTCGGCCTCATCGAAGAGCAGTTGAAGGATCACGTCATGTTTGCGCGCGCGCTCGCGCAAGGTCGGATTGCGCGTCAGCTCGCGGATGATCACCGGCGGCACGCCGGCACCGCACGTGGCCTTGCCATTCGTGTGCGCGCCATCATCGGCGCTGACGGAGCTCAGCCGCCGCCGGGCCGGGCAACGAGGGCGCTCGAGACCAGCAGCGCGGCGCCGATGACGACAATTACCCCGCCGGCCCCCAGACCGCCGACGAGCGTGCCGACCGCCACCGGTAGCACCGCTTGCCCGGCCCGGTTTACCGCCAGCCGCAGCGACAGTGCGCTGCCCAATGTGCCGGAGGAGATGATCTCGCCGATCCAGGCCAGCGTCAGCGGCGCGCCGATGCCGAGGCCGAGCCCGGCGACGAAGGCCAGGGCGCCCATCAAAATCGGCGATGCCACCAGCGGGATGAGCGCGATCGCCGCGCCAGACCCCAGAAGAGCCAGCACCAGAAGTCGCTGCCGCGGCATAGCGCGGTAGAGGCGGCCAAAGAAGAGTCGCGACACAACCGAAGCGGCGCCCCGGAGGGCCAGCAGCAGGCCGACGGCAGTCGGACTGAGGCCGCGCTCCGCACCAAACAGTGGCAGGTACAGCACCAGGAGATCCATCGCTGCGAACAGCCCCAGCGAGGCCAAAGTGGCCGGGACGTAGCCCGGCGTCTTCATTATGGTGCAGGTCGTCGACCACATCCCGACGTGGGTGGCGGGTGGCGTCTGCTGCGGCTGGTTCCGGATCAGCAGCGTGCCGGCAAGCAGCACCAGGCTGGCTGCGCATGCCGCCAGCACCACCGGCGCCGTCTCGGGCACCGCCTGCGGACCGGCCAGCATTCCGAACAGCAGGGGCCCTATCATGTGCGCTAGGGATATCATCAGCGTAACATGGCCAAAGCTGGCCGCCTGCCGCTCGCGGCAGGTCTTGCCTGCGGCGCCGTGTTGCCCGGCGACGCCGATGAATTGCGAAAAGCCGGTGGCGGTGCTGAGCAACAAGAGGTTGAGGGCGCTCGGTGTCGCCAGCCACAGACCCATCGCTGCGACCAAGGCCATCACCGAACCCGCGGCCAGGGCTACCGGCTCGCCCAACCTGTCAATGGCCCGGCCAACATGCAAAGCCAGCAGCGCCGGAACCGCCCCGAAGGCGCCGCCGATCAGCCCAATCCAGAGTGCGTCAAGGCCGATGGCCACAGCCTGATAGGTCATCGTGATTCGCAACAGCATCACGATGACCTGGAGCAGGAAAGTATGGCCCAGAAGGGCCAGAAACGACCGGCGTTGGAGAAGCGTCACTTCAGGTCGATCCTCTGGCGCCGGTGCCCGCGCGCGGGAATGCGCGCGGGCCGCCCGACTTCACTCGCCGGTCAGGTACTGCTTGTTGTCATCAAAGAACTTGTTGAAGCTTGCAACGAGCTCGTTGCTCTGCTCCATCGGAAGGCTCAGCGTGATGGCGTCGCGGCCACTGGTCTTCAGCCACTCCTTGTATTCGTCCGAGTTCACAGCGGCCTGATATGCGTCATAGAGCTTCTGAAACGCCTCTGGCTGGTTCTCGGCAAAGTCCCTGGGCACTGCGATGCCGCGGATCGAGCCGAGGTCGGGAAGCGTTTCGGTGATGCCTTTCTCCTTCAGGTACGCGTTCACCGGAACCGCGTCCGGCATCAGACTGGTGCCGGCATCGTTGAACACCGCCAGAGTGCGCACGTCCGGCCCGAGCGCGTAGGTCTCGGATGCATTCGTACAGGTCGCATCTAGGTGGCCGCCGACAACCGCCGAGCGCATTGCCCCACCGCTGGTTTGCGGAACCTCCCGGAACTTGACGCTCAGCAGTCCCTCGAACAGCCGCTTGCAGGCGAGGACCTGAACCGAGCCGATCAACAGACCCATCGTCACCGTGTCGGGCCGGGCGCGCATGTCCTCAACGAAATCGTCCATGGCCGCCCATGGCGAATTGGCGTTCACTACGACGACGACCGGGTCGTTCTGCAGCAGTTCCAACCAGGTCCACTGGTCGGTGCTGTAGTCGACCGGGCTCAGCGCCTCGATGGCGCTGAGATACTGCTGGTTCATCCAGATCAGCGTCTGGCCGTCATGCGGCTTGGCCCAGGTGTATTCCAGGGCGATCTGCATCGCCGCGCCGGGCCGGCTATCGACCAGCACCGGGACGCCCAGTTGCTGCTCCAGCGCTGGGGCCAGTGCACGCGCTCCGGTATCGTCGCTGCCGCCCGGAGCGAAGCCGACGACAATGTTTACCGGGCCGTTTGGGTAGTCCTGCGCCATGGCGGGCAAGCCAGCGGTAGCCAGGACGGCAATGCATGCAGCACCGGCAAGGTGGGTGATCAGGCGATTCATTTGGTCCTCCCTGGTTGACCTTCCTTCGGACCGGTCCCACTGATGGACGTCGGCCGCGGCGAAGATGGACCGCTGCCCTTAAGGCATAGCGCAGGGGCTGGCAGTACGGGAAATAATGAGCTGGCAATCCACTATTCGAAACAGGCATACCGCTGGCATTCGCTGCCGTTATCTCAGCATGACGGATCGGCATGCGAAAGCCAGCGGCACCTGGGCTAGTGTGCTGTGAGTCGCGCCCAGTGCACATTGCCCCGGAGCAAGCCCGTCATGATCGACCGGATAGAGGTCTTCGTCACCGAACTGCCGACCCGCATTCAGCGCACCTTCTCCAGCGGCAGCTACGACACCGGCGCGCCGCAAGACTTATTGGGCAAACCTGTGTTGGTGGCGATTCACGGGGGCGGCGCGGTGGGCTATGGGCAGATCCGCCCGATCAGCCCGGGCCATTTCGTCGCCGACACCGTGCACAGCGTCGTCGCTGCGATCACGGAGATCTACGGCCCGCTTTTGCTGGGCCGCCACCCTTCGGAGTTCGAAGCGGTCCAGGCCGCATTCGACGACCGGTTGGCCGGCAATCCGGCTGCACGAGCGGTGCTGGACAGCGCGCTGCACGACCTGTGGGGAAAACAACTGGGCGTTCCGGTGGCGCGGTTGCTGGGCGGAGTCTCCCAGCCGGTGATTCCGATCGAGTGGTCGGTCAGCATGGCCGCCGATCAGGGCAAAATGCTGGCGGAGGCCGAGCGCGCCGTGCACCAGTTCGGGATCAGAGTGTTGTGCCTGAAAGCGGCGGGCAAGGGTGGCTGGCGACAGGATGTCCGAAACTTGGAAATGGTGCGCAAGGCGCTTGGTCCGGACATCGTCATCGGCGTCGATCCAAACACCGGATGGACTCTGGCCGAGACACTGGCCTTCCTGGCGGCAGTGCGCGACTTCGACCTTGGCTATCTGGAGCAGCCGGTCGAGCGGCGGGACCTGCGAGCGCTTGCGACGATCCGGGCGCAGGCGGGAGGCGTGCCCGTGATGGCGGACGAAAGCCTGTTCACCCTGGCAGACGCCTTCGCGCTGGCCGAGGCACGGGCGGTCGACGTGTTCTGCATTAAGCACTACAAGGTGGGTGGCCTCAGCGCCGCGCGCAAGATCGCCGCCGTCGCCGAGGCAGCGAACATCAAACTGAACTTAGGGGGGCTGGCGGTAACCTCCCAGCTGGAAGCGGCGGCCTCGGCCCATTTCCACGCCGCTTTCCCCGATCGACGGATGTTCGGCGCGGCCGAATTCGCCTTCGCCCTCGACACCGTCGGCCCCGACCCACTGCTTACCGAGCCGGCGCTTGTACTGAAGCACGGCGCTGTCAAGCTGCCAGAGGCACCGGGCCTGGGCGTGGCGGTGGATGCCAAAGCCTTGGATCGGCACACAATCCACCGCGCGGTGGTGACCCCCTAATCCGCGGCCGCGGCACTCTTGCGTGCTGCGGTCCGCATCTTCCCCATTACGAAGCGCGCAGTCAGATGCGGCGCCAGACTGGCGATGAAATCCAGCACGAAGTGACGCACATAGGTGCTGGGCCTGATGGTGACGGTCGAGATCGACGAAGCGAAGAGGTGGCCGCAATCGCGCGCGGCAAGCTCGACGTCATGTTCAGGCACGTAGGCGACGCTGGTCAGGATGGCAAGGCCAAGTCCCATCGCCGCATAGGTCTTGCAGACGTCGGCGTCGATCGCCGACAATATCACCTTGGGCTCTATACCCGCCTTGCGGAACTCGCCCATCACCTTCCAGCGACCGGTATAGCGGGGGTCGTAGCTGATGATCGGGTAGCAGGCGATGTCGTGAAGTGTGATCTCGGGCAGCGCGAAGATCGGGTGACCTTTGGTGGCCACCACGCTGCGGGTCAGCTCCAGGCAGGGCAACTTCACCAAGCGCGGATAGGTTTTCACTGTCTCGGGGCCAAGGGCAAGATCGGCCTCCCCATCCTCCACCATTTGGCAGATCTGCTCGGGATCGCCCTGCTTAAACACGAGCTGCACCCCGGGGTAACGGCCGATGAAGTCCTTCGCCACCCGCGGCAGCACGTAGCGCGCTTGCGTATGCGTGGTTCCGATGGTCAGCACACCGCGGTCACGGGCCTTGGCATCCTCGCCGAGTGAGCGCAGCGCCTCGATCTCCGCGGTCACACGGTCGGCGATGGCCAGAACCTGTGCACCGTGTTCGGTCAGGCCAATGATGCGGTTGCGGGTGCGGGTGAATATCTCGAACCCGAGCTCGCTTTCCAACAGCTGAATTTGCCGGCTGACGCCGGGCTGCGACGTGTTCAGCGAATCCGCTGCGGCCGACAGATGATTACCTTGTCGGACGATCTCGGACACGTAGCGGAGTTGCTGGAGTTTCATGATGACAGCATAGCCCGAAATCATCCCAGAATGTCAAATCATTCTGTGACCACATACTGAGCGGGATGCTAGCCTTCCTTCAAGACACCCAAGCGCCTCCCTGCCTCGCGGTGACAGGGCGCGGTGGGAGGATCAACCACATGTGCCACGGACGGATGGATGACTTGCGCTGACCTGACCGAACCCTATGACGTCGTCATCGTAGGCGGCGGCAATGCCGCGCTCTGCGCGGCGATCTCGGCCGCCGACGAAGGCGCCCATGTTCTCGTGCTTGAACGGGCACCGAAGGAGGAGCGCGGCGGCAACAGCACCTTCACCGACGGAAAGTTTCGTGCTGTCTATAATGGCGTGGAGGATGTCACCGCTCTGGTGCCCGACCTGACCGAGTCCGAGATCGCGACCACCGACTTCGGTGCCTATTCCGAGGCCGACTTCTTCGACGACATGGCGCGGATCACCCAGTACCGCACCGACCCCGATTTGTGCGAAATCCTGGTCCGGAACAGCCGCGACATCCTGTTCTGGCTGAAGGACCACGGCGTCCGGTTCATGGCCAACTACGGCCGCCAAGCCTATCGTGTCGACGGTCGTTTCAAATTCTGGGGTGGTACAACACTGGTCGTTGCCGCGGGCGGGCCCGGACTGGTCGACGCGTTGTATGCGCGGGCCGAGAAATTGGGGGTCGAGATCCGCTACGAAACCTGGGTGCGCGACCTAATTTACGATCAGCACAGCGTTTCGGGCGTGGTCGCGGTCTCGGGTGGCGCGACTCAGCGGATCTACGCCCGCGCCGTAGTGCTGGCCTGCGGCAGCTTCGAAGCGAGTGCCGAGATGCGCGCCAAGTACCTGGGGCCGGGCTGGGACCTGGCCAAGGTCCGCGGCAGTCGCTTCAACACCGGAGACGGCCTTGAGATGGCGCTGCGCATCGGTGCCCAGCCGAGGGGCCACTGGTCGGGCTGCCATGCCACGGCGTGGGAGCGATATGCCTCGGATTTCGGCGACATGGCGCAGACGCCACATTACCAGCGCCATAGCTACACCTTCGGGATCGTCGTCAATAGCGCCGGGCAGCGGTTCATCGACGAAGGCGCCGACTTCCGCAACTACACCTATGCCAAGTACGGCAAGGAAGTGCTGAAACAGCCTGGACAGGTCGCCTGGCAGATCTACGACAGCAAGGTGCTGCACCTGCTGACCGATGAGTACCGCACCCGCTTCGTCACCAAGGTGCGGTCGGACACACTGGAGGGGCTGATCGCACAGTTGGACGAGGTGGACCCCGAGGGGCTACGCCGCACCATCGCTGAGTTCAACGCCGCGGTGCAGACCGAGGTGCCGTTCGACCCCAACTCCAGCGACGGGCGCGGCGCGCCGGGGCTGCCGGTGCCACGCACGAACTGGGCGAACACCATAGACACCGGCCCCTTCGAGGCATACGCCGTCACCTGCGGCATCACCTTCGCCTTCGGCGGGCTGCACATCACCAACGAGGGTCAGGTGGTCGACACCGCCCACCGGCCGATCCCCGGTCTATTCGCCGCCGGCGAAATGGTGGGGGGCCTGTTCTACTTCAATTACCCGGGTGCAAGCGGCCTGACCAGCGGCGCAGTCTTTGGCCGGCTTGCCGGCAAGCATGCGGCGCGCGCGGCTCGCAGCCTTGTTACCCAGCCGGCAACGGCGATCTCTTGAGCAAGAAAGGAAGCAGCATGAACATTGCCGCAAAGACCGAGATGCCGACCCGGGCGCTGGCCGACTTCGCCGTCGGATTGAAGTACGAGGATTTGTCGCCCGAAGTCATCGAAATGGCCAAGCGCTGCATCCTCGACAGCCTGGGCTGCGGCCTCTACGGCGCCACTAAGGATTGGAGCCACTCGGTCGCGCGCGTTGTCGGCCGGCTGGGCCAGGCACAGACCGCCAGCGTCTGGGGCATGAACATGAAGGCCGACCCACTGGGCGCGGTCTTCGTCAACGGCACTGCGGCGCAGGGATTCGAACTGGACGATTGCCACGACCAGTCGATGTCGCACTACGGCGCCGGTGTGGTGCCTCCGGTGATCGCGGTGTCGGAGGCCTTCGGCAAGTTCACCGGCAAAGACATGGTTCTGGCCGTGGTCGTCGGTTATGAGCTCGGTGCGCGGATCGGCAACACCGTCAGTCCCAGCGCGTTCCACCGCGGCTTCCACCCCTGCGGCCTGACCAGCACCTTCGCCTCGGCAGCGACCACGGCCAAGCTGCTGGCCCTCGACGTTGACCAGTTCGTCAGCGCGCTCGGCCTGGCCGGTTCGCAGGCGGCGGGTCTGATGGCCTCCCAGTTTGGCGCGATGGCCAAGCGGTTCCACTCGGGTAAGGCGGCGCAGAACGGCATCATCGCCGCGATGAGCGCGCAAGAGGGCCTGACCGGCGTGCGCGATGTGCTGGAGGCGCCCTATGGCGGCTTCTGCTCGACCTATGCCGAAAAGTACAACCTGGATTGGGCGACCAACGGCCTGGGCACCGACTTCGAGATTCTCAAGAACGGGTTCAAGCAGTACTCGTCCCTCGCCTCCAGTCAGACCTCGGTCGACGCACTGCGGGCGATCCGCGCGCGCGAGGGGATCCGCGGCGAGGATGTCGCCAAGGTGGTCATCGGTACCACGCACATGGTGCATGTCCACTGCGGATGGCCCTATGAGCCGGCCGAAACCATCACCGCGCAGATGAACCTGCCCTACACCGCCGCGGTGACGCTGCTGGAGGGGACCGCCTTCGTCGACCAGTACACGGACGACAAGCTGCACGATCCCAAGATCGTCGATCTGGCGAATCGCATCGAGGTGGTGGTGGATCCCAAGTTGGACGCCGGAGGCCCGCACGAGATGCGAGCGGTGCATGCTGTGGTCACGATGAAAGACGGCCGCACCTTCGAGCAGGACGTCACCTATCGCAGCGGCCACTGGCGCAACCCGCTGTCGGACGAGACCATGATGTCGAAGTTCCGCGACCTGGCCGGCCGGGTGCTGACGGACGCGGCGGTCGACGAGATCGCGGCGACCGTGCAGGGCCTAGACAATGTAACCGAGCCCGGACCGGCGCTGGGCCGCGCGCTGCAGACATTGCGGGGCTGAGCGAGGCGGCCCGACGACAAGGGAGGAGCGTCGTCATGACGACATCGGGAAACCGGACCGAACTGGTGATGCGGCTGGCGGTGCCAACCGCAATCATGCTGGCCAGCCTGTGGTACCTCGGCTCGCTGTGGGACGTGCGGATGCGGGCGCAGAACCTGATCCTGGTCCGCCCGGTCGTGGTGGCGATGCTCCCCTTCTACCTTTGGATCATCGTCTGGGAAATCCGCCGCCACAGCGCCCTTCCGGCGGCGCAGGAGGCGGGAACCTCCGCTGCGGTCAACGTGCGCGATCAAGTGGCGTTCATGTGCGTCTCCGTGGTTGCGGTACTGCTGTTCTACCTTTTTGGCGCGGTGCCGGCGACCGCGGTGCTGCTGGTCGTGAGCATGTGGATCCTGCGTTTCAGAAAGCCGGTGGTGCTGATCCTGGCACCCGTGCTGACCAGTCTGTTGCTTTGGCTGATCTTCGTCCAGGTCTTCGGTATTCGCATGCCGCTGTTCCTGACGCCCTGGTGAAGCAAGAGCCTTCAAACAACCAATGCACGTCAAGGGAGGGACGGCATGATTGACACGCAAATGATGGGGCAGGCGTTCGCGCTGCTTCTGGACTGGCAGTTGCTGTGGTTGATTCCGGCCGGGCTACTGTACGGCGTCATCGTGGGCGCTATCCCCGGGATGACCGCCAGCCTGGGGATCGCGCTGGTGATGCCCTTCACCTTCCACATGACCGCCATCGAAGCGCTGGTGTTCCTGTCTTCGATCTTCACCGGCGGGGTCTATGGCGGCTCCATCACGGCCATCATCCTGAACATGCCAGGCTCGCCCGCCTCGGCCGCGACAGGGTTCGATGGCTTTGCCATGGCGCGCAACGGACAGCAGAACGAAGCGCAAGGCTATGCCATCGGCGCCTCGGCGCTGGGTTCGCTGTTTGCCGCCGTCTTGGTGCTTGTGCTGCTGAAGCCCATCGCAACCTTCGCGCTGATGTTTGGCCCGGTCGAGATGCTGATGGTCGGGGTTTTCGCACTGACGATCGTAGCCTCGTTCAAGGGCGAGACGCTTGGCAAGGGTATCCTCGCCGGCGGCTTAGGTCTACTGTTGGGAACTGTCGGGGTCAGCTGGGGCGGCGTCTACCGCGCCACCTTTGGCAACATGTGGCTGATCGACGGGCTGCCGGTTGTGCCGGTGATCCTGGGGATCCTCGCGATGCCGGGCCTGTTCGCTCTCGCCGGCGAAAGCTTTGTCGTCAATGACGCGCTGCTGCGGCGTCCGAACTTTCGCAAACAGCTGCACGGCATGATCGACAGTGCCCGTTACAAGATGTTACTTCTCCGCTCGACGCTCATCGGTGTCGTGGTCGGCGCGCTGCCGGCCGCCGGCTCGTCCGTCGCCTCGCTGGTGTCGTGGCACAGCGCCAAGCAGTCAGAGAAGAATAATACCATCGGTGACGGCGATTCGCGCGGTGTCATCGCATCCGAATCGGCGAACAACGCCTCCGAGATGGGCTCGACCGCCGTGATGCTGGCACTGGGAATTCCCGGCGGCGGAGCCACCGCGATCATGCTGGGCGCCTTCCTGATCCACGGGCTGACCCCCGGCCCGCGCCTGCTGGCCGAGAACCTCGATCTCGGTTATGCGGTGTTCCTGGCCCAGTTCCTGCAGGTCGCGCTTCTGCCGATCGCCGGGCTGCTCGTCATCGCCTTCAGCACCTGGATCCTGAAGGTGCCGAATCAGGTGTTGGTGCCGATCGTTCTGGCGATCACCTGCTGGGGCGTGTTCGCGACGCGCGAGACCTTCTTTGACATCGGCCTGCTGATCGGTTTCGGCCTTCTGGCCTATGTCATGCAGCGCTACGGCTATCCTCCGATCGCGCTGCTGCTGGGCATCATCCTGTCCGACATGCTGGAGCCCGAGTTGATCCGCGCCGTGGCCACCTTCGACGCGGTAAACCTGCCAAACGTCATACTCACCCGGCCGATCCCGCTGGTGCTGGTGCTACTGACGATCATCAGTCTCTACTATTCCTTCCGGCGCCGGGCGCAGGTGAAGGCCAACGACCCGGAGACAGCATAAATGAATAACGTGCCCACCAGTGGAGCCACGGTCGCGCAACGGCTGGCGCATGAGCTGATCGCTTCGGCACGCGCCTCGCGAATCGACGAGGATGCCCGGCACGGGGCCGAGAGGGTCCTGCTGGACAGCCTGGCCTGCGCGTTGGGCGCCAGTGACTCGCCCGCGGTGCAGGCGGGGCAGAGCGACTGGCCGGCGCGCCCAAGTCGACGATTCTCGGGACGGGGCAAAGCTGCTCAGTCATGGGGGCGGCGTTGGTCAATTCGACCATGATCCGCGACCTCGACATGAACGACACGTACTTCTCGACCAATCCCACCCATGCCTCCGACGCTTTGGGGGCCGTGATTGCGGTAGCCGAGGCAGAGGGGTCGACTGCGGACGAACTGATCCATGCGGTTCTGGTCGCTTTCGAGATCCAGATGCGGGCGGCCGAGTTCAGCGAGGTCTCATACTTCCGCAAACTTGGCTGGGATCACACCTTCTTCATCTCGGTCGCCGCTGCGGCCGCCTGCGGGCTGCTACTGAAGCTATCCGAGGAGCAAATGGCTCACGCCCTGGGAATCGCCGGCTGCTATCCGGTGCTGGGCGGGCTGCGCGCGGGCCAGATCTCGATGATGAAGTCGATCAGCGCCGGCCAGACCGCCGCACGAGGGCTCGAGGCGGCGTATCTGGCGCGCGAGGGCGTCACCGGCGCACTGGCGATCTTCGAGGGCGAGCGCGGTGTCTCGGCCAATGCGATTGGGAACTGCGACTGGAATCTTTTCGCGGGGCCCTTCGGAGACTGGCGGCTGCCGCGCGCCTGCCTGAAGCGCTACCCGGCCGCCTACATCATTCACAGCGCCATCGACTGCGCACTGCAAATCGCCCAGCAGCCTGGCTATGATCCCGCAAAGGTGTCGCAGGTCGAAGTCGCCGCTTTCGGCTGGTTGGTCGAGGACATGGTCGACGGCATGGGCGGCACCTCGCGCTACCTGATCGACCGACGCGAAACTGCCGACCACAGCCTGCCATTTTGCGTCGCCGCGGCCCTGTGCGATGGTCGCTACGGCGTGGCGCAGCTGAAGGCCGCCCGCTGGGCCGACGCCGACCTTCAGGCAATGCTGGAGCGCGTGACCTGCGTCAATGACCCGGCGATGGATCCGCGTTTTCCGACCGAGCGCCCGTCGCGTGTCGAGGTTCGTTTCACCGACGGGCGCAGGTGCAGCGCCGAGTTTGCCTATCCCAAGGGCGATCCACGCGACCCGCTGTCCGACGCCGACCTGATCGCCAAGCTCGACAGTCTGGCACCCGCAGCGATGAATTCCGCGGCACGCCGGCGGCTGGCAGAGACCGCCCTCGAATTTCGAAACCGTACGGTGGCCGATCTGGTCGCCGCCGCGGTGATCCAACCTGCGGAGTGACCCGATGACCCTTGCCCGAACCTATGCCGACTTCATCGCCGGCCTGAGCGCCGCCACGATCCCCCCCGAGGTGCGGCGCGCTGCCTATCTGCATGTGGTCGACTCGATCGGCGTCAGCATCGCCGGCGCCGCGCCGGACGAGGAGAGCGGGCAGGCGGCGCGACGGCTGGCGGCGAAGTGGAAGGGCAAGGGAGCGACTCTATTCGGCCTGGACGCCGAGGCGCGGGCCGNGGGTGCCGCCGCACTCCGGGCGGGTGATCGCCTCGCTGGATCCGTCGACTGAGGAGGTCTGGGCCGAGGTGGCCGAGGCCGATGCGGACGACATCGACCGCGCGGTCGAGGCAGCGCGGGCCGCGATGAAGGGCCCGTGGGGTCGCACCCTGACCGCCAGCCAGCGCGGAGGGCTGATGCAGAAGCTGGCGGCGCTGATCCGGCGCGACGCGCAGCTACTGGCCGAGGTGGAAAGCCGCGACAACGGCAAGCCGCTGCGCGACACCTTGGGCGAGGTCAACCGCGCCGCCGACTGGATCACCTATTTCGCCGGCGCGGCTGACAAGATTCTGGGCGAGCAGATCCCGTATCGCCCCGACGCGCTGGCCTATACCCGGCGCGAACCGGTGGGCGTGGTGGCGGCGATCCTGCCCTGGAACTCGCCGATCTCGCTGTCGTCGTGGAAGCTTGGCCCCGCGCTTGCCGCCGGGAACGCCGTGATCCTGAAGCCTGCCGAGCAGACGCCGGCCAGCTTACTGGAGATCGCACGTCTGGCCGAGGAGGCTGGGTTCCCGCCCGGCGTCATCAACGTGGTGCCGGGCTTCGGAACGGTGGCAGGGGCGGCGCTGGTCGCGCATCCGGGTGTGAACAAGATATCGTTCACCGGCGACCACCACACCGCGCGGCGGATCATGGCCGCGGGCGCCGGCAGCCTGAAGCGCTGTACTTTTGAATGCGGCGGCAAGTCGCCCCACATCGTCTTTGCCGACGCCGACGTAGATAAGGCGCTAACGGTGGCGATCCACTCGGCCTTCCGCTCTACCGGACAGTCCTGCTCGCTGGGCTCGCGCTTGTTCATCGAACGGCCGCTCTACGACAGCTTTTCCGCCGCCTTGGTCGAGCGGGTGCGCAAGATACGTGTCGGCATGCCACTGGACCCGCGCACCCATATCGGTCCGCAGACCTCGGCCGAGCAGCTGGAGAAGACCCGTCGCTATATTAGGCTAGGTTCCGAGGAGGGTGCGCGCCTTCTGCTAGGCGGCGGCCGTCCGAAGGGATTCGAACGCGGTTATTTCGTCGAGCCGACGATCTTTGGGGAGGTCGACAACCGCTCGCGCCTGGCGCAGGAGGAGGTCTTCGGCCCGGTGCTGGCGCTCCTGCCCTTCGACACCGAGGACGAAGTGGTCGAGAAGGCCAACGACGTGCCCTATGGTCTTGTCTCGGGCCTGTGGACGAAGGACGTCACGCGCGCCCACCGTGTCGCGGCGCAGCTGGAGGCTGGGCTGGTTTCGGTCAACACCTTCCGGCCCGTGCACTGGATGCTGCCCTACGGTGGTTACAAGCAAAGCGGGGTCGGCCGAGAGAACGGGCTCGAGGTGCTGCATGAGTATCTGGAGACCAAAACCGTCGTGGTCGAACTGGCCGAAGGTCCGCCTGCAGATCCCTTCGCCGACTAGGAACAGGGACGTCCCGGTCCGCCGGGGCGCCCTTCCGTCGGCCTGCCGCTATGCCTCCCCATAGTGCAGCCGCCGGAACATCGCCGAGGGGATCGTCTCGTCGATGTCCAGATCCCACACCGCCGAGTTCTCGCTACCCTGGTAGGCACGCAACAGCGCGTCCATGCCGCCGGGTGCCCGCAGCTTCTCGCCCTGGTGCCCGAAGGCTCTGGCTAGCGCGGCAAAGTCGGGACGGCCGGTGACGGTCTGGGCCGGATCCTTGCCCTTGGCGCGGAACTTGTGTGCTTCGGCACTGTAGGCGCCGTCATTCATCACCACGGTCAGCAGCCGGATACCGTGGCGCTGCATCGTCTCCAACTCCTGGATGTGCATCATCATGCTGCCGTCGCCCTCGACCAGCACCACCTTGCCGTCGCCCCGCGCCGCGGCGATGCCGATGGCGGCGCCGATGGCCGAGCCGATGGCGCTGAACGCGGTGATCGGGTGATAACGCTGCGGCGCCCGGCCCTTCAGATGCGTCAGCACGAAGTTGAAGAAGTGCCCGGTGCCGCAGACGATGTCCCAGTCGGGCGGGATCGCACGATCCAGCTCCAACATCGCCTTGCGTGGATCC
>NZ_CADDWI010000008.1 GCF_902809845.1 Chelativorans sp. Marseille-P2723
GGGGGCGCCGGGGCTGCCTCGGCCGGTGCTATCCGCGCCTCGAGGTTGCGGGCAAAGTCGGCCAGCAACGCCCGGGCCAGATGCACGCCGCCGGTCCGGGCAAATCCCTCCAGAGGGCCCGACACCTGGAAACCGCCCTGCACAGTCAGCGTCGCCGGGCCGCTGCCCATCACCGTGACTGTGCCGGTGGCCAGCGCATTCGACGCACCCCGGCCGTCGCGCCCGCGCCCCTCGATCGTGCAGCGGCGTGCGGCGTCGTCATAGGCCAGCGAGACGAGGCCAGTAAAGGTCACCGCGGTCGGCCCGAACTTGACCTTGATCGCTCCGGCATAGGTGCCAGGTGCGTCCGCCGCCGTCAGCGTTGCGCCAGGAATGCACGCGGCGACGGCCAGCGGGTCCGACACCACAGCCCAGACGGCATCGCCTGAGGCGGCAATGGTGATTTGCTCGGACAATTCCGTCATGTTGCTCCTCGCAGCTCCCTCTCTGGCGCAGTTTGACGGGCGCGAGCATGTCGCTCAAATACCACCTTCCGCTAGCAGCATGCCGCTCAGGCATGCTCGCGGTCAGTCCTGCCGCGCGCGCCAGGCACGATAGCGCGCCAACACAGCCTCACAGGGCGGATAGGTGCCCGGGACCGGGGCGCCGCCGGCGATTTCAGCCATGAGGAAGGCGTCCAGCTGCTCCTTCTCGACCGCCTCCTCGGCGATTTCGCGCGCTATTGCCGCGGGGATCACCAGGACACCGTCGCCATCGCCCAAAATCCAGTCCCCGGGATAGACCGGCGCCTCGCCGCAGCTTATCGGTACCTGCAGATCAACGGCATGGTGCCGTGTCAGGTTGGTCAACGGGTTTCGGCCGGCACAGTAGACCGGCATATCCATATCGGCGATAGGATCGGCGTCCCGCAGCGTGCCATCCGTGACAAGGCCGGCGCAGCCGCGTACCTCCAGCCGTTTCAAGAGCACCCCACCCGCGGCGGCCGAGCCAAGGTCTCCCCGGCTGTCGAGCACCAGCACGCTGCCCGCCGGCGCCTCCTCGATCGCGCGACGCTGCGGGTGGGCGGGATCGTGGAACACAGACGGCACATCGAGGTCCTCACGCGCCGGGATGCTGCGCAGGGTGAAGGCTGGGCCCGCCAGTATGCGCCTCGTTTGCGTCAGCCGCTGAACCCCGCGCACCGCTTGGCCTCGCAGCCCGCGCACGAACAACAGCGAGGCCACCGTCGCCGTCGTCGCGCGTTGCAACAGTTCGCGCAATTCCGCTTCTCCGCCGGCACCGTCCATCGGATCCTCCAATATCATTGACCGTCGCCAGATATATTGACGGTTTCATGAGCCCCTAGAATCCGCAATATCAGAGCGCACACATTCAGCACCACAACCGCCCGCCGCGGCGGGTGAGCATTCCCGGTAATCCAGCACCTCGGCCGTCAACGATCTCCGGCCCCACGGTTCCCACGACGCCGAGGCGGCTTACAAGCGGAACCCCGGCTTTGCGGCTGATGTGGCTTCTGGTGATTGAGAGCGCGCCTTGTCCGCAAGGCACGCCATGCAACCGGAAACCGGGATGCGGCAGAACCCCGCATTTGTGGCGCGTAGAACCATCCTATTTGCCGCCGTCTCTACGCTACTACAACATATAAATATCTATTGCACAACGATAATTCGTTGCCCTCACTGGTCTCTGCAGTCGTCAGAAACACCCAGAAGGAGGCGGCGCAGCCATGCCCAATCCAGACCGTATCGTCCGCCTCAAGACCGTGCTCGCCCGCACGGGCCTATCCCGCTCCACCATCTACCGTAAGATCGCCGAGGGTACGTTCCCGGCCCAGATCAAGATCAGCACCAGCGGCGCCTGGTGGCGGGAATCCGACATCGACCGCTGGGTTGCCAATCCCGCTAAATGGCGGCCGGAAGGCGAATCCGATGAAGCTCGCTAAGGGAGATGTGCCTGCCGACCGGCGCGAGACCGCGCCGATGATGACAGCCCGGACGGCTCATCCCGCCCCCAACGCTCCAAGCGACCGCCCGCGCTTCGGAACAGCTGAGCAACTTCTGGGCTATCCGTGGCCGTCCCCCGGCTGACCGCCCAAGCACGACCTCTCCACCTGGACAGTCACCGACGATTCGCCCGATCCCGTCCCGGTTACGGAAGCCGAGATCGAGGTGTTCGAGCAATGGTTCGGCGACTTGTTCGATGAGCTCTTTGGAACCCGGCGGCTTATGCCACTGCCATCGAAGCCAGTGTTGAAATCCGCGCCCAATGGAGAATATGTAAATATGACTATGTTCGGAGAGCGGCATGCTGACCGTCACGCCGGTTATCCCTGTCGGTCGTCTCCGTCCACGAAATCGAGAAGGGGAGTGCGCTTCTCGATCACAAGGAAGCAACGTCCAAAGCCGCTGGCTTGAAAGCATGGCTCAGCGGTCTCGTCTCCACATATGATGACAAGATCATCGGTTTCGACGCTGAGGCTGCCGCAATCGGCGGGCGGCTGGAAGCAAAGGCGCTTGCGGCCGGTCACGACCCCGGCGTGGCCGATGCTGTGATCGCCGGTATCGCCGCGGCGCATGAACTCACCATCGTCACCCGCAACACGAAACATTTCCTGCCGTTCGGTATCGCCGTGTTGTCGCCCGACGAGGCCGCCGCCCGCGCCCTGCAATGAGGCGCGCGGCGCTGCAGTCGGCGGTTTTCTACCACCGGACCAGTTTGACCAGAATGCCATCGGTTCTCTTCTTCCAGGCAGCCGCCGCTAAAGCATAAGGATGCCGCGATTCTCGTAGACCGAGCGGCCGGCATTGACGTCACGCACCAGCGCGCGCCCGAGCGCGTTGCAGATCGCAACAATGCCGTCGATGCGCTCCTTCGAGCGTTCCTTGTCCGGCTTGATGTTGCCGGCCGGATCATGGCGTACGGCAACGTTCGAAGCATTCCAGCGCAGCACCGGATGACCGCCATGCCAGAGCGCGCGTGACACTGCGAGACGCTCGAGTTCTGCCGTGGGCGCACCCATGCTCAAGAACCCCTGGCCGAACTGGACGAGGTTCAGGCCTTCATCCTGCAGATGCTGGACGATTTCGCCGGCAAAGGTGCGGTCATAAGAAAGCTCATGCAGGTCATAACGGGAGGCGAGATCCAGAATCTCGGCCTCGATGAAGGCAAAGTCCGTGGCGTTGCCGGGGGTAGCGGTCAGGAAGCCCTAGTCGCGCCAGACATCGTAAGGCACACGGTCGCGGCGCACCCGGCGCAGAATGTCGTCCTCGGGAATGAAGAAGCGGCAGATGACGATCCACTTGTCGGCGAGCGCCCCGAGCTCGTCGTCAAGCGTTGGCGGAAACACCAGCACGAAGGCGGACAGGTCGTTGACGCGGGCAAGGTCGAGCCCGCCATAGCACTCGCGTCCGAGAAGTTTTTGCTCCAACTCCTCCAGCTCGTGCTTGACGATGCGCCAGTCCGTGGAAGCGGGCAGGCCGCCTTCCTCCCACACCGACATGTCGAGCCAGCGCGTGACCTGCTCGGTCCATTCGTTCAGGCGCAAACGCCGGATGGCGTTCTGCTGCGCCGGCATTTCCTTCGCCTCATCAATCTGGCGCTTCAGATCCTCGACCTTGACGGTGACGCCGAGGCTCGGATTGGCCTTGATCCAAACTTTCGGATCGGTCCAGTCGTCGCCCTCGTCGATCGTCGCGATATAGGCAAACCAGCTGTCGGACGACTCCGCTGGCAATGTGCCTTCGAGTGCCTTGACCGAGAACTCGTGATGCTGGCGGCAGACCGAATGGCGATCATAGCCGGCGGTGGTGATCTCGAAGATCAGTGGCTGGCGCCTTGCACCGGTTGCCGTGTTCAGCTTCTGGATGATCTCGGGGCCGGGATGTTCGTGCACTTCATCAACCGCGGCAAAGTGAATGTTCAATCCATCCATCTTGGTGGCATCGGCCGACAATGGCCGGAACCAGGACGAGGTCGGCAGGACCGCCAGATTGTTCACGGTTCGCGTGATCCTTGCCTGCAGGGCGCTCCTTGCCGCCACCATGCGCTCGGCCTCGCCAAAGACGATCCGGGCCTGATCACGCGTTGTCGCCGCTGAATAGACATGCGCGCCCGGTTCACCATCGGCGATCAGGGCATAAAGCGCCGTTCCCGCAAGCAGGACCGACTTGCCGTTCTTCCTTGCCACTTCGACATAGGCGGTGCGAAACCGGCGCAGACCGTCCTTGCGCTTCCAGCCATAGAGCGAGCCGACAACGAACTGTTGCCAGGGTTGCAGCACGAACGGTTCACCGGCCCATTCGCCGGTCGAATGGCGCAGATGGCCAAAGAAGTCGATCGCATGAAGTGCGGCGCCAGCATCCCAGATAAGACCACGCTTCTTGCCGTTCTTGAGGTCCGCCAGATGCCGTTTGCAGGCAAGGCGCACCAGCCGGCCAGCAATGATCCTGCCGCTGACCACCGTGCGGGCGTAAGCCGTGACCGGGCAAGCGGGATTCTTCCTGCCGCGCGGTGCTCCTAGCTTACGCTTTTCTGCCACGGGTCAAAAAATCCTCGAAGGGATCGGTGGTTTCCGCAGGCTCTGCCATGCGGATGCGCGAGCGGCTCGAGGACGTCAGGCCAAACTCGCTCTCGATCTGGTGCATCTGCGCCAGACACTTGTTGGCCACCGCCAGGAACGGATTCTGGATGATGTTGTCGTTCGAGGTCTTCACCACGTGGCCTCGGCGTTTGACTTCCTGTTCCGCCTCGATCCAGCGCCGCCAGATGACGACGTAGCGAGCGAGCGCGCCAGTATCGAGCTCAGTCATGACGCCATGGCGGGCGAGCAGCTCGGCCATCTCGGTAAACTTCGCCTGCGCTTCCTCATCGAGATGGTCCGGTGGTTCTGGCACTGCCACCACCGGCCTTGGCTCGGCCTTGTTCATGCGGTGCGGTCGGGCGGTGCCCTTCACCAGCTTCAAATGCGTTGGCAGCGGTTTGCGGCCGGCAGCCATGTCAAAACTCCTATGTTCATCCAGAGCCTTCTCCGCGAAGGCGTAACGCTTCGAACAGCCGCCGCAATGTGAAATACCGCGCGATCGACACGACGGTGAAGATGGCGCCCATCGCCATGTTCTCAGTCAGCGTCGTCGCCAGTCCGAACAGCGGAAACACTACGATCTGGGTGATGACCGCAATGCCGTATCCGACAGCGACATTGGTAAGCGACTCCACCAGCGACATGGTGCGTGACTGCTTCATGCCGCGTCGACCTGTTTCGGCACCCTTTCGGCCGCGACCGCGTCAAAGCTGCGGCCATCGTCTTCGAGCGTCGCCTGCTTGCCGGTATATTCCTGCCAGCGCTTCACGACGACGTCGCAGAAGGCTTCCGACAGCTCCAGCCCGTAGACTTTGCGCCCGGTCTTCTCGCCGGCAATCAGCTGCGAACCCGAGCCGGAGAATGGCTCGTAACAGATATCGCCCGGACGGGTGTGCAACTGCATCGGCAGCGTGAACACGCGGACTGGCTTCGAGGTCGGATGCTCGCGGGTCTCGATCTCCGAGGACGGAATATTCCACACTGTCGTCGGCCAGCTCTCAAACCCCTCGCGGTTGATGCGAGGCTTCTTGCCGCGCACCCAGCCAAACATGCACGGCTCATGCGCCCACAGCATTACCGAGCGTGTCAGCACCGGGCGGGATTTGGCCCAGATGATCTGCTGGTGATGCAGAACGTCAAACTTGTCCCAGACATTTTCCAGCATGAGCTGGCGGCGCGACGCATGCCAGCAATACCATGCGACGTTCTCGGCAATGGCATGGTCGATCGCCACCCGGCAGAAGGCTTCATAAAACTCGGGCCCCTGCCTGGAATCATCCCAGTGCGGCTGTTCGATATAGTCTTCCGACCAGTCCTTGTTGGCGATCTTCTTGGCCCGCCTTGAAGCGTTCTTCTTGGTCGGATGGTTGGTGCCGTCATAATCGACGAGATAGGGCGGGTCGGTCGCAAACAGGGCTGCGCGTTCGCCGTTCATCAGGCGGGTGACGTCCGCTGGATCCGTGCTGTCGCCACAGAGAAGACGATGGTCCCCGAGCAACCAGAGATCACCGCGCCTTGTGACAGGCGTGGCCGGCACTTCCGGAATGGCGTCATCCTCGGTCAGGCCGTCCTGTTCAATGCTGCTGCCGTAGAGCAGGTCCTGCAATTCGTCGTCATCAAAGCCGGTCAGGCCGAGATCAAAGCCTGCCTCCTGCAGGTCAGAAAGCTCAAGCGCCAACAGATCCTCGTCCCATCCGGCATTCATGGCGATGCGGTTGTCGCTGATTACCAGCGCACGGCGCTGGGTTTCCGACAAGCCCGACAGCACGATGGCCGGCACCGTATCCATGCCGAGCTTGCGCGCGGCAAGCACGCGGCCATGCCCGGCGATCAAGGTGCCATCCTCGGCAATCAGCACCGGGTTGGTGAAGCCGAACTCGCGGATCGACCCGGCAATCTCGGCGACCTGCGCTTCCGAGTGCGTGCGGGCGTTGCGCGCATAGGGCACCAGGTCGTCGAGCCGGCGATATTCGACGGCGAGCTGGCGGGTGCGGTCGCGCGTAGCCCTCGAGTACGCGCCGCCACGTCGAGAAACCAGACACCCGCGATGCTGAAGGGGCGGATCTTTACTGACACCGGCGCGGCCATGACGCCGACCGCGACGAAGAAGGGCAGCAAGCTCTATCGTTACTACACCTCGATGGATCTGATCCGAAACCGCCCCACCAATATGGAAGGACCGCAGCGGCTTCCTGCTGCCATGGTCGAGGATGCGGTCGTCGGCGAAATCCGTCGCATGATCGCCACGCTTGGCGATTTCGACACACTCTGGGCCTCGCTGTTTCCGGCCGAACAGGCGCGCATCGTCCAGCTTCTGGTGGCGCGTGTCACCGTCAGCGCTACCGGCCTTGCCATCGACCTGCGTCATGACGGTATCAAATCGCTAGCCAGACTGATGCTGGCGCCGCAGGTGGAAAAGGACGCAGCATGACCGAAAACACCATCCGCGTGGTCATCACGCTCACCATTCGCAAGAAGAACGGTCGTCCGAAGATCCTGCCGCCAGCAGAGTACACGCCCGCCGAGGCTCGGATGCAGGACGCGCATGTGCTGCGCGCCATCGCTCGCGCTTGGAACTGGCGGCGCAGGCTGGAGCGCGGCGAGGCCTCAACCGTTACCGATATTGCCAACGCCGAAAACCTCTCCGATCGTTACGTCAGCCGAATGGTAAGGCTGGCCTATCTCGCGCCGGGCGTGCTCGAGAAGCTGCTCATCCACCGCATTCCACCGGCGTTATCGCTCAACGATCTGATGGCGGTCGCCGAGCGGCCGTGGACAGAGCAGATGGAGACGGTGTTTGATACAGCATTGGATCCCGCACCGTGAAGCGGGGCTCACTCCTGATATTCTAAGAGCGTTCGTGGTCAGCAAAGATAGCTGACGCATTACGAGAGCTCGAATTGCAGTTTTCGCATTCATTCCGAGCCATGACTTCAGGCTAGGCAGCATGTTTTAGTATATGATTAATGATTCGCAATACGCGAGGAGGAAAGTAAGCGAACGGCCGCGGCCGGATTTAACGCTTTCGGAGGAAGCTTATGACCGAGACTCAGTCGACCGGGATTCCTGATCCCGAGGGACCTACGGATATCATCGAGACGGACTATGAGGTTGGTCAAGATAATGTCCAAAGAAGGATGGGGGCGCTTTCCTTCGACGTTCACAACCCGGTCTTCGCAATCTCCGGGCTGGTAATTGTCGCCTTCGTCATTCTCACGCTTGCGTTGCAGAACGAGGCGGACGCCTTCTTCACGGGACTCCGCGACTGGTTGACCGCCAATCTCGACTGGTTCTTTTTGATTGCTGGCAACATCTTCGTTCTGGTGTGCCTGGCTGTTATCGTCCTTCCATGGGGCTCGATCCGGATCGGCGGACGGGAGGCGACCCCGGACTTCAGCTACGCCGCATGGTTTTCAATGCTTTTCGCTGCCGGCATGGGCATCGGCCTCATGTTCTACGGAGTGGCCGAGCCAATTGGCCACTATGACGCCGCCTTCGGTGGGGTTGTTGTTGAAGGCGGCGCCCGCACGGACTGGGCGCCACTTGGCGGTGCGGCAGGCGATAGCGAGGCAGCGCGGCGCCTCGCCATGGCGGCAACGATCTTCCACTGGGGGCTTCACCCCTGGGCGATCTACGGCGTCGTTGCGCTGGGCCTGGCGCTCTTCGCCTACAACAAGGGTCTCCCGCTAACGATGAGGTCGATCTTCTACCCCGTTTTCGGCGAGCGCGTCTGGGGATGGCCGGGGCACGTCATCGACATCCTCGCGGTTTTCGCGACCCTATTCGGACTGGCCACGTCGCTCGGGCTGGGCGCGCAGCAGGCGAACGCGGGACTGAATTTCTTGTTCGGCATGCCGGATACCGACACGTCGAGGGTCCTGCTGATCATCGGCATCACCGCAATCGCCACGCTTTCGGTCATTGCGGGACTGGACGCTGGCGTACGACGGTTGTCGGAGATCAACATGGTGCTTGCCGCACTGCTGTTGCTGTTTGTGATCCTCACCGGCCCGACGCTGACGATCATCAAGGCCTTCTTCCTGAACCTTGGCGCCTATGTCGAACATCTCCCGGCGCTTGCGAACCCCTTCGGGCGAGAGGATGACAATTTTCGACAGGGCTGGACTGCATTCTACTGGGCCTGGTGGATATCATGGTCGCCGTTCGTCGGCATGTTCATTGCCCGGGTCAGCCGCGGCCGGACCGTGCGCGAGTTTATGATTGCCGTCTTGCTCATCCCGTCACTCGTATCGGTGGTATGGATGACGAGCTTCGGAGGCACCGCTATCAGCCTGATCGGCGAGGGCTTCACCGACATCACCGACTCGGCGCTCGAGCTCAAGCTCTTCGCCATGCTGTCGCATCTGCCGCTGACGGCGATCACTTCCTTCGTCGGCATCATTCTGGTGGTGGTATTTTTCTGCACCTCGTCCGACTCCGGCTCGCTGGTGATTGACACGATCACCGCAGGTGGAAAAGTCGACGCACCGGTGGCGCAGCGGATCTTCTGGGCTGTCTTCGAGGGCCTGGTTGCGATTGCACTGCTGCTGGGTGGTGGCCTTGCAGCGTTGCAGGCAGCTTCAGTATCAACCGGCCTGCCTTTCGCAATTGTCCTCCTGCTCGGCTGTTACGCTCTGATTCGCGGTCTGATGGCGGAGCCACGCGGCGCAGTGTCCGGAAGATCCTGAAACGCACCGGTGGGAGGGGCGACGCTGCCCCTTCCAGTAGGGATCATCTGAGGCATTCCACCGGCCTTGTTGCTCAATAAATAGACGAGCCATGGGCAGAGCATATGGAGACAGTGTCCGGGTTGCCATAAGCTTCTGCGCCGTGAGGCAGCTTCCGATCCCATTGCAGTCGTTCGATTACATCCCCGCGATTCTCAAAAGCCGTCATTCAGCGACTCACAGAAACTCTGCGCTATGTGCGCTCGCAAGATCAGTTAGCGATAACGCCCTTTGGAGCTATACTCTTCAAAACATAGTTCTCGCGCGCAATCTGGCCATGGCGGAGCACACGCTTCACGGCGGCGTTCATAGTCGCGTCGATCCCTACGAGTTCTCGGTTCCATTTTTCGAGGTCGGCCGCTTCCCATGCGGGGTCGACTTTACCTTTAAGCGTCTCGCCGCCAACAACACGAAACTCGAACTGATGCGCGCTTGGAAGAACACCAGCCAGTTGACCTTCTAGCGTTTTCTCGTCCTCCTCTATCGAGGTCTCACTCGCTCGCTCGACACCGCGCGCGACAGCTTCTGCGCCAAACTGGAATTCGCACTCTCCAGCGACCATGCGGAGTGTCGCCCCGTGCTGACGCATAAGTTCGAAGAAGTCCCGCGCAGCCGCTAGAATGCGCTGGTCCACTTCAACTACAGTGGCTTGGAAACGCTCTTCATCCGCCTCACCGAAGATATCGAGCAGTTCGGAAGCTTCCTCGACCGCCTGCTTGAGATTGGTGTCCACCAACTGTGCCTGATCCCGGACCTCCTCCAAGAGGAAGCCGAACGAGCCCCGCACAATGTTGGTGATATGCATTGTGGCGGCGGACTTGTTCGCAACCGGTCCCTTTACCCCCAACCCGGAGGTGTTCTTCGCCAGGACCTTGGAGACCAAGTCTTGGAAGGTGGCCACCGCCCCCGTTCCAAACTCCGCCTCAACGCCCTGCGACCCGACAACTGGCCGACCGCCGAAAAACAGCGCCGCGGACGCGTGCGTTGTCTCGGGCTCCAGACCTTGCGCGGCTATTTGCATGTCCAGCTCTGCGAGCCTTGATTCGAGACCAAGGCGCGTGAGCACATCCGCCTCAGTGATACGATCGAGCAAGCCCACGACGGCTGCTCGATCCGCCTTGAAGTAATCTCGTTCAAGCTTTCTGACCGCGCTCATGGTGCGACAGCTCCTCCTACAGCCGGGGCGGGCCCCAGGATCGCGAGTGCATCCGCGTCATCTGCAGCATTCTCCAACCGAACCTTTAACATGCCCTTCCACAGGTCGTCGCCTCTTCGATGAGAGAACAGCCCCATGTAGTACCGGGCCATTTCGACAATGGTCTCGGGGTGGCCATGCAGGTCAACAAATAGTGCATCCAGCCGAAAATTCTGCTTCACCTGACCTCGATCGAACAGCGGAAGATTCCCGGTGATGAAGGCTTGCCAGTCCGCCATCTGTATAGCATGGGCAGGGCGATAGATGAAGGACACCGTGTCCAAGTCATTCGGCTCCTTTTTCTCCAGAAAGCTACCGTCAAGCCATTGAAAACCCTGGACAATGCCAGCGGCGTGCAACTGGGCCCGATGGTCTAACCATCGTCGCAGAATATCTTGTCGATTCTGTGTGGTTCCGAGCGTGGTGACGACCTCGATCGCTGAAACTTCGTATGGGCTGAGGTCCTCCAGTGCGCCACCTGGCCCATTGGAACCTACATAGGGCGGCAATACCCCATCGATAGTGAATGAAGGTATCGGCATCCGCTCCCCCACCGAATTCCGGATATTCGGATAGTGGCGATAATTCGGACCGGAAACAAGTCTTGCGTCCAAGCTACCTATAATGGTGACGCACTACACACGAATGTATCGCGCTGCATTCTAGGTGCCGGAAGATCCGGATAGACGAGACGATGAGGGTGGAAGCGCAGAACAATAGATTTGAAGGCAGATCTTGCGTACGATCAACTGCTCCGCCGCCCGAAACCTGCCAGTCCGCAATCCACCCCGTTTTGTTCTATCGATGCGACAGGCTCGTTGCACTGCGTTATCTTCCGCCCGGAAACGCCCATCTCGGGTGTCTCTGTTCAGGCTGACTGGTGGCAGAACCCGTTACAACTTTTGCGTGGTACGAAATCCACAACACATTGAATCCATAATGAATTTTTAGACCGAACCAAATCGGCCGAGGTTCGCATGGTTTGAGACGAAAGCCATTCAGAGACTGAAAATCGGGTTTGAGGCAGTCTCAGAGGTTCGGTCGAAACCGCTAACCCCCTTTGAAATCAAAAGGAATTTCGGCACTCAAATCGGGCGGTTGGGAGTTTGCAATCGGATAGTGGCGGAGGGAACGGGACTGCCGTCTAACCTTCTCCATTTGCCAGTCATTTTCGTCCTGTTCGCAGGCGTAAGACATGCAGTACATCCGGCCTCACCCACGTAACGGAAACTGCTGTCGGGTTGGCAGCCATGCCCCTGATTCCGGCATATGCGGGACACGGCCAGGCACCCGGAACAGTACCAGCTCCCGCGCGAGGCCGCCTGAGTCGGGAGCTCAACACGGCGTTTCACCGAACACATTTGTACTTGATGGAATTCGAACTTATCTTTTTTATAGGAGTGATCCGAAGGCGGAGGACTCTGCATTGCGTCCAACGTACTCTGTGTCAGTGACGAAACGGCTCATGATCAGCACGGTCCTGGCAGGCGGGATGGGCTGTATCCTTTCTCACGGCGCCCTTGCCCAGGTGATCGACGCCAATGGCATTACGATCAACCTGCCGGTAGCAGGCAGCTACCCGAACTTCAGCGGCCTTCTTGCCCGAAATGGCGGCACGATTGTCGACGATGGGGATATCTCTACCATCGTCGATCTCTCCATGCAGCAGCGTTATGCCGCGCGCGCCCAAGCCAATTCTCATATTGCGCTCGACGGCGTGCAAATCAGTAATCCCGGATTCCTTGGTCCCGGTCCGCGCGGCCTTGCAGCAGAGGGCACGGGCAGCACGCTCACGGCGACCAACATCGATATCAGCCTTCAAGGCATAACCAGCACTCGGGGCGATAACGGAACGGGTCTTCGTGCCGTCAATGACGGCGAGGTCACCGTGACCAATGGCAGCGTGGTTATGACCGGAGGCTGGAACCATGGTATCGTGGCGAGTTACGGTACGGTGAACGTCGAGAACGTGGACATCACCGTCAACGGGCAAGCTGATGATCCGTCTCGCCAGGCTTACGGCGCCTTCGCGATCTCAGAGTCCGCTTCCGCTTTCGGTCCGTCCACCATCGATCTTGATGCTGATTCGACAGTTACCATGCATTCGCCCGTTTCCGGAATCGGGCTCTATGCTCTTGGCTCGGTATCCGGCACCCTGCACAACGCCAGGATTGTGAGTTCGGCCACGGTTGTTACGGACGGCGCCAGCCGAGGCATTGGCGCCTATGCGGCCTTCGGCGGCGAAATCATCCTTCAGGGAGGGACGGTCACCACGGCAGGTGACGACAGCTACGGCCTGTATTCCTCCAGGGGCGGTTCGCGCGTTGTCGCAGAAGCTGGATTTGGCGGTGTCACCACCACGGGACCTAATTCACCGGGCGTCCTCGCTGAGCGTCTGAACGCCGGTTTCGCCGGCTTGCCAGCGGTCGTCGAACTCAACGGAACCCGAATTGTGACGACCGGCTTTGGGTCGAGCGGCATCCAGGTCCGTTCTGGCGGACGGGTTTACGATACCGGGCACACAGTCCCGCCGGGAACTGTATTGAACGACCTCGTCGCTCTGTATGACGGCGAACTTTCCGCTTCGCGATCATCTGCAAACGGCATTTATCTGGATTCCCTCGCCCAGGACGGTGGAGGGAATTCCTATGTGCAGACATCCGGTAGTGTCATGGGCGGATATGGCGCTGCCACAGCTTCCGGTATTCGGCTCACCTCGGATCTGCCCACGCTTCAATCCGTTCTAGTCGATTCCGGCAGCACGGTCGGAGCGCTCTCCGACGTCGCCATTTATGCGCGAAACGGACAGAACCCCGGCGGATCGATCATCGTGGGGAATGGCGGCACCCTTACCGGCTATGTCATGTTTCTGAATGCTCCGCCGCAATTCACGAATGAAGCAGGAGGCGTATTCGACGTCCGCAATTTCGCCGATACCGACGGAGACGGGCTGCGCGATACCAAGGCCGTCAGCATGTCGGATTTCGGCGGGTTGCCCGGCGCGAGCTTCGACAACCTGGCCGGCGCCACCGTGCGCTTCGATCCGGTAGCAGGCGCCGGGACAATCGATGTTGCAAGAATCTACACTCCTGCCACCGGCATCGACAGCAGACCGCTCGAGGCGGGTTTCTACAATCTGGACGACGGAAGGTCGCAGGGCCATTTCGTCAATCTCAAGACTTTCAGCAATGCTGGCACCATCGACCTTCGCGGTCCTTCCGTAGGCAACTTGCTGCTCATCACCGGTGGTGGCGGCGTCGACAACCAGGGCGGCATCGTCGCCGGCAACGGCGTATTCATCTCCAACGGCGGCGAATTGCTGGTGAACGCGGTGCTGAATGACGGCATCGCGCCAGGAGGACAGACCAATTCCTATGCCGACGTTCTGGTCGTGGACAGCACCGAACTCGGAGACGGAGGCCCGACGTTGGTCACCGTCACGAATGTCGGCGGGGCAGGCGCTCCCACAACTGGAAATGGTATCGAGATCGTCGAGGTTCTCGACAAGTCCGACGGCGCGTCTGCGGCGAACGCGTTCATCCTCAACGGCGATTTCATGACATCAGGAGGCGATCAGGCCATTCTGGCGGGCGCCTATGCTTACACGCTCCAGCACAATGGCCTAGGCGGCGATAGCGCGGACGGCAATTGGTACCTGCGCTCCATTTTCCAGCCCGCCACCACCATTTACGAGGCATACCCGCAGGTTCTCCTCGACCTCGGCCGCCTTCCCACCATGCAGCAGAGGGTTGGAAACCGGTATTGGAAGGATCTGCCGAAAATTTCAAAAACTATGCTCTGCAAGAACCCGGCGGTCGACCTCGAATGCCCCGTAACGGACGTATCGGCTGCATACCAGGTCGATGGCGATCGAGCTATCGTTTTCGATGAGCGCGGCATCTGGGCGCGAATCGAGGGCATTCAGACGCATGTTGAGCCCGAGCTGAGCACGACCTCGACCAATTATGATTCGACCATGTGGAAGCTGCAGACGGGCCTGGACCTTCTGTTGTATGAGGCATCGGGTGGCGGCACGCTTATCGGCGCGATCACCGCCCATTATGGTCACGCGGACGTGGACGTCGCAGCGCTTTGCCGGTGAACGCGATCCCTATCTGCGCAAGCGCGTGCCGCGGGAAAGGCTGGCGACCTGCTGGACCTCGCCATTCGAGACGCATCGCTATCGAGACGAAAAGGCGGCGTTCGGCGCCCGGCTGGCGGAACTGGCGACGGACGCGCCGGCTGCGCGGGAACCGTCGCAAGCAGATGCGCGCCGGCTGCGCGGGAACCGTCGCAAGCAGATGCGGCGCCGACGGAGGCCCGGCCATGATTGCCGCTCTCATGATGGTCGCGCGCTTCGCCGTCCTGCTGCTGATCGTTGCCGGCGCCGCCTCGCTGTCGAACTGGCCGGCCCATCGTAGCCTGCCGGAAGGGACCGGCGTGCTCACGCTGTCCTTCCATCATGGCGCCGACCGTGGCGCGGCCTGCCGCCCGGCAACGGAGGAGGAGCTGGCAGCCTTGCCGCCGAACATGCGCCGGAAGGAGATCTACCCGCGCGAAAGGCCGCCGATCCATGTCGAGCTGGAGATCGACGGAGTGCGGCTATTCGAACGCGACGTTCCCCCGTCCGGCATCGGCCGCAGCGGACCCTCGCGGGTGCACCAGCGCTTCGTGCTCGCAGCCGGTGCGCATGAAATTGCAGTGCGCCTGCGCGACCGTCCGGGAGACGAGCCTGGCTGGCAGACACGGCAGACGATCCGGATGGATCCGGCGGATCACCGCGTCATCGATTTCCGGCCTGCCGCCGGCGGTTTCGTCATTTATTGACAGGCGCAAGTCGCGCGCAAGGGCATTCCGTGAAGCAAAGGAGCAATCCCATGGCCCTGATCGAATGGAAGGAACATTACAGCGTCGGCATTGACGCGGTCGACCATGAGCATCGCGAAATGATCGATCTGATCAACGAGGTCCATGAGAAGCTGACTGCCGATACGGGGCAGGTGGACGTGACGGGGTTTCTGGGCGAGATCTTTCGCGCCATCTCGGCGCATTTCGTGCTGGAAGAGAAATTCATGCGCGAGCATCGCTACGATCACCTTGCCCAGCACAAGGAGGCACATGAGGCATTGCTGGAGGAAATCCGCGACATCATGGAGGACTACGCGGCCGATCCCGCAACTGCCTCGCAGCGCCTGTCGGACAAGCTCGACCGCTGGTTTACCGAGCATTTCCGGACCCATGATGCGCGGCTGCACCACCGGCTCGGAACCCATGATGGCTGACGCATGATCGCGGAACGCGGAACCCGCGGCCTGGACGGGATGTCAGCATCAGTGCGCTCCCGCCCCGGTGTCGGTCGACTGGCGGGAATCACCCCCGCATCGGCGTGCGGGGGCATCGGTGCAGCGTCCAGAAGTTCCTTCAAGGCGCCGCGGGTCTGGCCCATGGTCCGCACTTCGAGCCATGCGCCGAGCATGAAGAGGAAGGTGACGGCGGCCGATTCCCAGACCTCACCGATCGCCAGTGCCCCGACAGCGGCGATGGTGACCAGAAGCTCGATGCTGAGATGCCTGACGCGCAAGGCCCGCCAGGCGCGCACCGCGATGTCGGAGCCAGCCAGCAAGGCGGCGGCGACCATCAGGGCCGACCACAGCTCGATCATGCCAAAGCCATAGCGTGCCAGAAGGCCGATGGCGATCAGCCCGCCACTGCCCACAGTCAGCCAGAACCGCCGGCGCGCCGGGTGCGCGAAGGCGCTTCTGATCTTCATGGTGACATCGCTCATCTCGCTCTCCTTTTTCAGCATCCGCAAGGCGAACCGGCCGCGCCCTTTCTCGACGCGGCCGGTGCGTGGCTCGGTCAGAAGGCCGATGGTCTGGCCTCGTAGCCGGTGCACCTGACCGCCGCGACCAGCGCCTCGATGCTCGTCTGACCGGGATCGTGCTCGACCTCGATCCTGCCGGTGTTGAACCGCACGACTGCCTTCTCGACGCCGGGCAAGGCATTTAGCGCCTTCTCGATCTTCGGCACGCAGGACGGGCAGGAAAGTTCATCGCTACGCAGGACGGTCTTGATCGCTTGAGACATGGCTTTCTCCTTCAACCTGGGCCGGGCGGTGATGCCCACACTCGCTTTCAGATATGGCCTGTGCGAGACTGCATTTTGATTGGCAAAAACATCAAAGACGTCTTGCATGGATGAAAAGGCACAAGATTGGGATGATTTGCGTTACTTCCTGGCAGTCGCGAAGACCGGGTCGCTATCTGGTGCTGCAAGAAGGCTCGGGGTAAATCACTCGACCGTATTTCGCCGGATCGGGGCGTTTGAGACGCAGCTCGGGGTTCGTCTGTTTGAACGGTTGCCGAGCGGCTATCTGCTCACGCAAGCCGGGGAGGCAATGCAGGAAGGTGCGCTGCGGGTCGAGAAGGAAATCGCAAGCCTGAGCCGCAAGGTGACGGGGCAGGATCTGCGCCTGAGGCTTACCGCAGCGAGATAGCTATCGAGGTCACCCTTGACCCGCACCCGCATCTGCCATTTGCAGCGCATATTCAATGGCCTCGACCAGGCTGGTTTCCTTGGCAAGGCCCTTGCCCGCAATGTCGAATGCGGTGCCGTGGTCGACCGAAGTCCGGATCACTGGAAGTCCAAGTGTTATATTGACGCCTGACAGGGCTTCCCATCTCCCGGTTTCCGGATCGACCGAAAAACCCAGCAACTTGATCGGAGTGTGACCCTGGTCGTGATACTGCGCCACGACCGCGTCATATTGGCCGGCGCGAAGCTTCACAAACACGGTGTCACCCGGCACAGGTCCGTCGATGTCGCGGCCTTCCTTGCGCAGCGCTGCAACAAGTGGCTCTGTGACCTCGATGTCCTCCCTGCCGAAGAGACCGCCTTCGCCGGCATGCGGGTTCAGCGCGGCAATCGCGATACGTGGTCTCGCGATGCCCAGCTTTCGCAAGGCTTTCTCCGTAAGATCGACGACCCGCCGGATGCGTTCCGTGGTCATGCGGGAAGGCACGTCGGCGAGTGCGACATGGGTTGTCACATGGCTCACGCGCATGTTGCCGTGCGCAAGCATCATGACCGAGTCACTTGCTCGGGTCAGATGCGCCAGGATCTCGGTATGGCCGGCAAATGCGTGGCCGGCGAGATTGAGCGCCTCCTTGTTGAGGGGCCCGGTGCAGATGGCCGCGACATCTCCCGAGAGCGCAAGCTCAACTGCCATCCGGATTGCCTGGAAAGCAAAATTGCCGGCCTGCGCAGACACCTGTCCGAACCGGATCGGCTCTGTCGCGACGCCTGCCTGGAGAAAGGCAATGTCGGGCCACTGCGCGACGGGCAAATCCGGGCTTATGAGCTTGGCATGGTCCACAAGGTCCAGCAGGTCGGCAGCGCTCCGGTGCGCCTCATGGGAACCGATGACCACGAGTTTGAGATCGCCTGCCGCAATACGGGGATTGAGGTGATGGATTGCACGCATGATGATTTCCGGACCTATGCCCGCCGGGTCGCCCATGGTTATCGCGATACGCTTACCGTTCATTCGCATCCCCATTCATGATCGATCATCTTTATTTTGCAAAGTGCAGTAAACGAGATCAAATTTCAGCAAAAATTCAGAAAAGAATACATTTCAGCGGGCAAGATACTACGTTACCAGATTGTCAAATAGTTGAACAAGCGTATCGGGCTCGCCAAATGCGCCGGATTTCGAGATCACCGGCGTGCCATCAAAGGTGCCACCGTTGATGATCGAGACGGGAATGCCCGGCATGGCCTCGCCAACGACACTCAGGCTGCTGGCCTTCACGCTCAGCACAGTCGTCAGGAGCGTATCTCCGCCCGATACAAAGCAAGAGGCGGGTGGCTGCAGGGCAGGGACCAGTTTCCTGATTGCTGAATCAATCCACTCTGCCGCCAGACTTCCATGGAATCCGGCAGGTGGCTCGAACACCGTCAATACGTCGTCCCCCATACGTACTCGCCCGTTGATCGCCTCGGCGTCCGCCAATGGGTCGGCAGTCGTGCCGATCTCCGCCATGCGGCCTTGCGCCTTCAGGACATGCAGCTGAGACTGCATGACAGGATGGTTGGAGCCGACCAGCGCTACCAGCGGCGAGCGAAGGCGTGGCGGCCGTCTCGGGGGGAGGCCGGCGAGCGCCCCGGCAAGCCCGGCAGAACCGCACCAAAGCGTACGTCCTCCAACTTGCCTTCCGGCCTCGACCAGCGCCCTCATGGCATCATCATCGGTTGCATCGGCGATGAGAACGGGTGCCCTGCCGGCCTGAAGCCGATGTGGTTCCGGCACAAGCTCGGCCGCAACCCCGCATTGGCGAAGGGCCGCTGCCATGTCGACATCCAGCATTGTTGACAGCCCGTCTGCTGTTGCCACCTGCACCCTTCCGCCCTGTACCAGCCGCCCCAGCGAGGGGAAGGCCGGAGCAAGGATCACCACATCGAACTGCCCGCTCTGGACGATCAGGCCAATCTCGGCGGCCCAATGGCCGCGCAGAAGGCTGTCGATCTTCTTGAAGGCCGTCGAAGCGCCTTCCCAGACTGCCAGGGATGCCCGGGTCATGGCGAGGGCCTCGTCCGGGGATGCGTCTCTGGTCGGGACCACGCAGGCCCGATTGCCGGAGGAATGTCGCGCTGCAGCAGGATCAAGGTGGACGGTGATCGGCCCACATGCTCCCGTGAACCGGGCAGCCGCGTCGAGGGCACCGGTCAGGTCGTCAGCGACAAGGGATAATCCGTTCAAGACTGCGTTTCCCCATATCCGGAACCCTCCGGGGCGATGACCGGGCAAGCCCAGGGTCACGCAGACCCAGCTGTTGCCGGCGCTACTGAGCGGTCCACCCCCCGTCAATGACAAGGGAACTTCCTGTCATCAGGCTGGAAGCGTCCGATGCCAGGAATAACGCAGCACCCGCAATATCCTCGGCCTTCCCCAGGCGGCCGAGGGGAATCTTGCCCAGGACCTCGGCAAGAAATTCCTGGTCCTTGAAGAACGGCTTCGTCATCGGCGTATCGATGAAGGTCGGACTGATCGTGTTTGCCCGAATGCCGTAGGGCGCCAGTTCGACCGCCAGCGCTTTCGTGAAACCTTCAAGTCCCCATTTGGAGGCGCAATAGAGGGTGCGGTTGGCCGCGCCGACATGGCCCATCTGGGAAGAAATATTGATGATCGAGCCGCGTATGCCGTCTGCGATCATCCGGTCACTGACGATCTTGGAAGTGAAGATCGCAGCCCGCAAATTGACGCCGAGAACCGCATCGTAGTCTTCCTCGGTTACTTCCGACAGCGGCTTTGGGCGATTGGTTCCTGCATTGTTGACGAGAATGTCGAAGGCAGGCCGTTCCGCCAATCGTCCGGCGAGCGCCTGCGGGTCGGTCACGTCTGCATGCAGGGCCTCGGCAAGATAGCCCTGGCCCTGCAGACGTTCAGCTGCCGCCTCGATCTCGCTTGCCGTGCGGGCGCACAGCGTGACTGCCGCACCCGCCTCGGCAAGAGCTTCCGCCATGGCCAGTCCCAGGCCACGGCCCGCGCCGGTGATGAGCGCCCTGCGCCCGTCGAGGCGGAAACGCCGCTCTGTCATTGCTCGTCTTCGCGATACGGCGCTCCTTCGCCAAACGGCACATCGATGCCGCCATAGCGCCGCACCCGCAGATTGCATTGCTCGGCATGGGCCACGAAGCCCTCGAGCATGCAAAGTCGCGAGCCGATTTCGCCGATCCTGGCAGATGCTTCATCCGTGAGGATCTTCTGATAGCTATGGGTCTTCAGGAATTTTCCAACCCACAGACCGCCGGTATAGCGGCCGGCCTTCCTCGTAGGCAGCGTGTGATTGGTGCCGATGACCTTGTCGCCATACGCAACATTTGTACGCGGCCCAAGAAACAGCGCCCCGTAAGAGTGCATATGCTCCAGAAACCAATCATCGCGATCCGTCATGACCTGCACATGCTCGGAGGCAATGTCATTGGCCACATCCAGCATTTCTTCATACGTATCGCACAGGATGACCTCGCCATAGTCTCTCCAGCTGACACTTGCAGTATCCGCAGTCGGCAGGATCTTCAGCAGGCGATCGATTTCTGCAAGGGTGTCTTCCGCAAGCTTTCTTGAGTTGGTCACGAGTACGGCAGGGGAATTGTAGCCGTGCTCGGCCTGACCCAACAGGTCCGTGGCGCACATTTCGCCGTCGGCCGCCGTTTCATCGGCGATCACCATGGTCTCGGTCGGCCCGGCAAAAAGGTCGATCCCCACCCGACCGTAAAGCTGGCGCTTCGCCTCGGCAACGAAGGCATTTCCGGGTCCGATGAGCATGTCGACGGGCCGAATGGTTTCCGTGCCGAGCGCCATGGCGCCCACTGCCTGAATGCCGCCCAGCACATAGATCTCGTGAGCGCCGCCCATATGCATGGCCGCAATGACCCCGGGATTGGGCTCTCCCTTGAAGGGTGGGGTGGCGGCGAGAATGCGTGGCACGCCGGCGACCGAGGCGGTGACGACGGACATGTGCGCGGATGCGACCATCGGAAACTTGCCGCCGGGCACGTAGCAACCTACCGACTGCACCGGGATGTTCCTGTGTCCGAGAATGACGCCGGGCAAGGTCTCGACCTCGATGTCCTTCATCGAGTCCTTCTGGAGCTGTGCGAAATTCCGCACCTGGTCATGCGCAAACCGGATGTCGGCCATCTCTCGTTCGGTGACCCTGGACGTGATTGCCTCGATCTCGCTGCCCGACAAGCGGAAGGAAGGTGGGGCATAATTGTCAAAGCGTTGCGAGAGTTCGCGGACGGCTGCGTCACCCCTGGCCTCGATGTCGGCAAGTGTCACCTCCACGGTCTTGCGGATCTGGGCATCATCGGTTTGGCGCTCGGTTTCTGACTTGCCTCGCTTGAGATAGGTGATCGACATGGCATTTCCTTTCATCGTCTGCTTGAACTGGGGTCTCTCCTCCCCGGTCAAGGACCGAGCCCGTTCGTCTTCTTGAAAGCCGCAAGCCTGGACAGGACGGAATCACGCCAAAGGCGACGTTCCGCCAGATCCTCCTCTGCCAGCACTTCCCGTCTTTCCGCCTGCGCCTGCTCTATGGTTTCCTGTGGCCATTTGCGCGGTACCCGCTGCGTTGCCATCCGGTAATACAGCGGCGCCAGCCTCGCCGCGTAATCGGCAATGCCTCCCGGCGCGTTCAGGTCGATGGTCTCGAAAGGACCCATGAAGGACCATCGCAGGCCAAGACCATGGGAAATCGTCGCGTCAATATCGGCAAGGCTCGCATAGCCTTCCTCATACAGCGCCCAGGCCTCATTCAGCAGCGCGCCCTGCAGCCGGTTGAGAACAAAGCCGTCAATCTCGCGCCTGACATGAACCGGCACCTGTCCGACCCGATTCATCAATTCACGCACCTGCTCCAGTGCGGACGGATCCGTCCAGGGCGCAGGTACGAGTTCGACCACGGGAACCAGATGCGGCGGATTGACGGGATGGGCGATCAGGAAATTCTGCCGGTGCCTGCAGTTCCCGGTGAACTGCGAAGCCGGAATCCCCGAGGAGGACGAGCCGACGATGGTCTGCGGCGACATGGCCTTGTCGATGGCAAGGCACGCCGCAGTTTTCGACTCGACGGTCTCGAAGACGGATTCCTGCACATAGGTTGCACCGTCCAATGCCTCGGGAAGGCTCTCGCAAAGCCGGACGCGACCGATCACTTCGGCAGCGCTGGCAATCAATCCGTTCGATTCCAGGTCGGCTGCACTGGCTTCGATCCATGCAGGAAGCCGGCTTCGCGTAGGCTCATCCGGATCGTATACGCGCACTTCACAGCCAGCGCGGGCGAACACCAGCGCCCAGCCGGAGCCGACCAGGCCGGCTCCGACAATGGCAACGACAGGAGAGTCTCCCATCCTCAAGCGACCTTCGAACTTTCGCCGTCGGCGAGGCAGATCTCGGTAATGCGCAGACCTTCCTTGCTGATCCGGGAAGGGAAGGCGTCACGGAGCCGCTCCTCATGAATCGGGATGATCCGGTTCGAGTCGTGACCGACCTGCTTCATCATCTCTTCCGTGGCGAGAACCAGATTGGTCTGGCTTCCGACGGCAAGGCCGACCGGCGTGTAGATCTCGCCCGCGTCCACCGCATCGCCGGGCCCGCGCAGGTTCTCGAACACATAGATGAGATCGCCGGCCAGGACCCAGACATCCTCCGATTGGTCCCGTCCATCATTGCGCACCGTGACCCACATCGAGCCGAACGTATGACTGTCCTCGGCCAGATGCAGATCGATGCCCGGCAGCACATCCGAAACGGAACCGTTCACCGTGGTAAGCCTACGCTCACGCGCCAGGCCCGCGCCGCGAACGATATCGCCCGGATCGACAGCTACCATCATCCAGCGCATCCGGTCGGGCAGCGACATCGCCCATACCCATTTGGCAATTTCCCGCTCCTGAATGTAAAATCTGGCATTGGGAAAGTCTTCCACATTGCCAAAATGGTCGAAATGGGCATGCGTGATGAATACCGTGTCGACCTCTTCAGGTGTGACGCCGACTTCTGCCAGGACCGTCTTGGGATTTCGCCAGTTTTCTACTCCAAAGCGATCTCCAAGTGTCTTGCCATACTCCTTGTCATTATAGCCGACATCTACCATTGCGACATGGTTTTTGCCTTTGATGACCACATAACAGTAGGGCAGCTTGAGGTATCCTTGATTATGTGCTCCGTATAGTACGCCACTCTTGTGATACTTGGAGACATAGGAGTACTCACAGACCCAAATCGAGTAATCAGCCATTAGATTCTCCCTTTCAATGCAGATCTTCCAGGTATGTTGCGTGATTATCTGCCGCAGGAGCAGCAGGCATGTGTAAGGTCAACCATTTCGAGACCGGCCTTCTGCGATGTTGCCGCCCGCAAATGAGCGTAAGCCCGCTGGATCTGCCTGGAAATCTCGTCGAAAACGGTTTCACCCTGACCGAGCGCCGGCAGGCGCGAAAAGGCTCCAAGCGCCCTTCCACATGCGGAATGCGAAGCCATCAACTGTTCCAGATGGGCGGCAAGCGCCCCGGGCGCGGCAAGCCGATGAAGGCGTTCGGCGCAGGCTTCCCACCGTTGACGGCAGAGATCGAGCTCATCAAGGTCCACGACTTCCGATTTTTCCGTCAGCTGGCCAAGGATCATCAGGCCGGCAAGCTGGCCGACAATCCGCCGAAGGTCTTCAAATATCGGGTGGCATTGCGCCGCATAGGCAGCTGCCTCGTCGGTACCCAGCGTTTCCGCAAGCCGGTCAGGATCCGGCACGGGCTGCGGCAACGGACCCTCCGTGAACAGCGCGCAATCCGGGCGATGCACGGTGGTCAGTCGCATGAAAAGGTCGTCGGCCATGGGATTACGTCGCCCCGCCAGTTGCGTAGCTGCGCGACCGCGTCGTGCCGCGCTCGATCAGGGGAAGTGGCGCAAAGCGTCTCGTGCGCGTTGCCAGGCTTGGATCCTGCGCCAGTTCAAGGGCGAGGGAGACGGTGGCGTCCATCATCTCTCCGAGGGGCTGGGGAATGGTTGTCAGCTTGTGCGAAGGCCAGCCGGCCATCGTGATGTCATCGAAGCCGACTACCGAAAGATCTTCGGGTACACGCAGGCCAAGCCCCTCCTGGATCCCTTCGATGAAGCCGATTGCGACGATATCGTTGGCGCAGAACACGCCATCCACGGTCTGGTTCAGCCCGGCCATCTTCAGCCCCGCATCATAGCCGGCCTCATAGGTGAAGAAGCCTGCATCGAGGATGATCGGCCGGGCGAGGCCCCGTTCCTGCGCCCGCTTGCAGAAACCGGACAGGCGCTCCGCATTGGTGGAAGCGTCGGGAAAGGCCGATACGTAGAGCAGGTGGCGGTGACCTGTATCGATCAGGAAGTCCGCTGCCTGGCGCCCGCCTATGATATTGTCGCAGGTAATGCCGAAACCGAGGCCATCCGCAGACAGCCGGTTGAAGAAGATGCAGGGTGCGCCGCCCTGTTCGCATTTGTCCCTTGCATGGGAGGAAAGGGGAACCGCAAGCACGACCAGCAGGTCCGGCTGATAGGACAGGAGCAGTTCGACGGCCTCATCGGTCTTTTCGGGCTCATTGGCCACCGCGAGCATGACATTCATGCCGACCGCCTGCAGCCGGGCCACAAGTTCGGTCATGACTTCCGGATAGAACGGGTTGGTCAGATCCGACACGACGACCCCGACGATCTGTGTGCGCTTGGTGATGAGGCTCTGGGCAAACGGATTGGGACGGTAGCCGAGTTCCGCCGCTCTTTTCAGGACAATTCTTCGCGTAGGCTCGGCAATGACTGCATCGGGATAGAAGGCGCGCGAAATCGTCGAGACTGACATTCCGAGATCTTTCGCGAGATCCTTCACTGTCACACGTCGGATTTCCGGTTTCTTTCTCTGGCGCACGCTGCGTCCTCTTTCCACTCTTTTCGTCCGAACCCGGACGCTACAAACCGTCCGAATTCGCTCCCTTTATGGATATGCCCGGCAGGGAGATCCTGCCGGGCGACCGGGCCCGGCCCGGACTAGGGCTGGACGGTGGGTTGCACCTTGGTCAGCTTGTACAGATCCTCCGGCGCTTCGCAGCGGCTGCAATTGATGCCCGGCTCATTTGCTGCCTCGACGACTTCCGCCGGCAGGGGCTGGATGGTTGCGCCTTCGACCGGCGTGCCATTCAGGGCGGACTCGATATTGACCTCCGGCAGGAGTTCCGGATTGAGCACCTCGCTGACGAAGGAGCTGGGAACGCGATCCGCAGGAAAGACGTTGCAGCCATCCTCGTAAACATCCCCCTCGCAGATCTTCACCTGATCGGCAGGAACCCAGGGCAGGGGATATTCGATGTTCATCGGCTCCAGCTCACGCTGGCCCGTCAGGATTTCCATCATCAACTTGAATGCGTAGCCGGCCTGGGCGGGAGGCGATCCGGCGGACACACCGCGAAGCCCTTTTGCCTGCATTTCCGGATCAGCCAGCGCAAGCCGGAAACCTGCGGAATTCTCGCCGGTCATCGGTACGAGCCGATCCCCGGCATCCAGCATGGCCTGGATTGCGCCATACTCGCCGGCCTGAGCCCAGATGCCATCGACATCGGGGTGCGCGGCCAGGGCCTTGGCCGTTTCCTGCTGGGTCGTGCGGTCATCCCAATAGGAATAGTATTCGGCGACGATTTCGATCCCCGGATACTGGTTGAAGATATGCATGGCCCCGTCCGTGTGCCGCTTGTCGACGGAGTTACCGGGCACGCCACGCGACAGGAAGATCTTGCCCTTGCCGCCGAGCTCATTTACCAGCGCCTGAGCCGTGTTTTCCCCGAATCCGGCGGTCAGATAGCTCACATTATAGGCGCAGCTCTCCGTGACGGTCGCGTCATACATGAAGAACAGCACGCCTTCATCGCAACCGCGCTTGATCGTGCGGTTCAGGGCGGTGGAAGAGATCGGGAAGCTGACAATCCCGTCTGCACCGGCATCGATCATGCTTTCATAGGCGGAAATCTGTGCCTGGGGATCGGTGCCGGATATGACTTCGATCAGCTCGACGGTTTCATTGTAGGGTGGCGTGGCGGCGAGCGCCTTGACGATATTGGCAGCCTCGGATTGCCAGGCATTGCCGGAATAGCTGAGGCTCAGATAGATCTTGAACTTCTCCTGATCCTGCGCTGCGGCGCCTCCGATCGACTGGAGCGCCGTCGCGCTCATCAGCGCGGCAAGGGCCGCCCATTTGAACTTTCCGAACGTCATGTTCCTTTCCTCCTTGTGATGGAACCACTTTCACTGGCAGGCTGGCTGGAACGCCAGTACTGACCGAGTTTCTGGAAGAGCTCTTCGCGCAGCAACAGCAGGGCGATGAGCACGACTGCGCCTTCGATAATCGTGCGCCAGCCGATCTGAAGGCCGATCGCGGTGATGATCGTGCCGAGCGTCGTCAGCAGGAGCGCGCCGCCAACCGTGCCGAGAAAATTGCCGCGCCCACCGAGAATGGAAGAACCGCCGATCACGACTGCCGCGATGGAAGGCAGCAGATAATCGTCACCCATCCGCAGGGTTGCGCCATTCGAATAGCCGACAAGCATGATCCCGACGAGCCCGGCGCACACCGCGCTGATGACATAGGGCATGGCCTGCACGAGCAATACCGGGACGCCGGCGATGCGGGCCGCATGGATGTTGGTGCCGATCGCATAGAGATAGCGGCCCGGGACGGACCGGCTCTGGAACAATGCACCGAGGATGACAAAGCCGATGACGAAGAGGATCGGCATCGGCATGCCGAGGACCTTGCTCTTCATCAGCGCCAGCGCAAGATCGGGCGCGGCGCCGCGCGGCGTTCCCCGCGTATATCCCAGAAGTGCCGATGACACGATGATCGACATCGCCAATGTCATGATGAAGGGGGGTATGTGGAGCCAGACGATCCCGATTGCCGAAACCAGCCCCACGCCTGCGCAGACCAGCAGCACCGCGCCAAGCAGATACCATGCGCCCGGATCGGTCGCCCCGACCCAGTTCGTCGCCAGGATTCCCCCAAGCGTGATCACGGCAGGCAAAGACAGGTCGAGCCCGCCCGTCAGAATGACGAGGCCCTGTCCGAAGGAGAGCACGATCAGGAAGGAGCCGAGCACCAGCACCGTCTCCACCTGAGACCACGAGCCGAGGGAAGGGCTGATGAAACGCGCGCCGAGAAGCATTGCCACGCAGAGAATTGCCACCGCGATCGCGCTGATCGTCTCGCGGCTGATCCGCTCGGATCTGCGATGGTCGCCTGTCTGGTTAAACGCTTGTTCCATCTGATGCTCGCTTGCCGTCGTCATTGCCTGGCTCCGATGCGGGACATGGTCACGCTGAACACCACGGCCAGGATCAGGACGATTCCCTGGAACATGCCCGTGTAGAAAGAGGAGACGCCCGCCGAAAAGAGGACCTTCTGGAGCAGCGTCAGGGTGGCTGCGCCAATCACGGTTGCAAAGAGCCCTCCGCTTCCGCCGGCCAGTGATGTGCCTCCGAGGGCCACGGCGGCGAAGGAAAGCAGCAGCAATGGCGCCCCTGAGGTGGGATTTCCGGTCGCTGTCTGGGCGCTGAGCATGAAGCCCGCCAGCCCGTACAGGGCTCCGGCAAGCAGATAGGCCCCGAAACGAACGCGAATGACATTCACGCCCGACAATGCCGCTGCCTGCTCATCCGCGCCGATTGCGTAGAGGGAGATGCCGAACCGCGTCCGCCGGACAATGAGCCACAGGCAGACGACTGCAGCTACGACGAGGCCGGAGACAGGGATGATCCCCCAGAGCCTGTCCGTCAACTCATAGACAATCCATTCGGCTACATAGCCGCCGGGCGCATCGAGAATGACGAGCGCGATGCCCTGACAGATGATCATGGTCGCGAGGGTGGCCGCGATGGACTGCAGTCCGAACCACCCGACCAGCACCCCGTTCACGGCACCGATGAACCCGCCGATCAGGATGCAGAGCAGCACCGAAAGCAGCGCCCCGCCGGGCCCGTCCATGGGCATTGTGGCCAGAACCACATTGCAGATCGAGATCACGCCCGCGAGCGAGAGATCGAAACCGCGATTGATCACCACGAGCGTCAGGCCGGCAGCGGCCAGCGCGAGCGGCGCAGTATTGTTCATCAGGGCCGCAATCGCATAGGGCTGGAGCGCGCGCGGCTCAAGGACCCCGTAGACGGCATAGAGCGCCAGATATGTAACGAGGATCAGGCTGCCGCCCTGCACGAAGCGCTTGAAGGCGTTTGCCATCGGCGTGGAATGTCTCGGCAGTACGCTGCTGGTCGACAAGCTCATGAATGGACCTCGCTCATGCGGCCTCAACTCCGGCATGGCCGATCATCGCGGCCACCAATTGCTGCTCGTTGATCTCATCGCGGGAAAAGGTCCGGAAGATCCGGCCGCCATACAGAACCAGGCAGCGGTCACTCAGCTGGACGATTTCCGGAAGTTCGGAGGAGAAGAACAGGACAGATCCGCCGGAATCGGCAAATCGGCGAATCGCGGCATAGATCGACTGCTTGGTCCCGACATCCACGCCACGCGTGGGATCGAAGAGCAGCAGGGTACGCGCCCCCGTTGCCAGCGTTCGGCCCATAAGCGCTTTCTGCTGGTTCCCCCCGGACAGGTTCTCGATGTTGAAGGCAAGATAGCGCCGGTCCATCTCGACATTGTCCGCGGGCTCATGCGCCGCAGCCTTCTCGTTCCTGCCCCCGAGCAGGGCCATCCGCGCGATCCTTGGCAGGAAGGGCAGCACGATATTGGTGGCCGCCGTCAGTCCCGGCAGGATCCCCTCGACCTTTCTTTCTTCAGGCAGATAGCTGATTCCGCTGGCAAATCTCATTGCCTGGCGTGGACCCTTGTAGGTCGCCCTGGTGCCATCGATCTCGACCTTGCCTTCAACGACCGGCAGAAGGCCCGCAAGCGTGCGAAACAGGGCTTGTTGCCCTTGTGCTTCCAGTGCCGCCACGCCGAGGACTTCCCCTGGATGGATCTCGAACGAAATGTCCTTTAGCCCATGGCCCGACAATCCACTGACCCTGAGGCGAGGCTCGCCGGAAGCGATCGTGGCCGTGCGAGTCGGGCGTTCCTCGACACGACGCCCGACCATCATCTCGAAAATGTCGTCATTTGTCGCATCGCTCAGGCTGACCGTAGCGATCGAGCGCCCATTGCGCAGCACTGTGGCGACGGTACAGATCTGCCGCACTTCCGCGAGGCGATGCGAGATGTATAGAATGGCCACCCCGCGGGCTCTCGCCTTCTCGATCTGCTCGAACAGCCAGTCCGTCTCGGAAAGCGACGCCGTCGGCTCGTCCAGAATCAGCACGCGGCCCGCATTCTCCAATGCTCTTGCGATCTCGATGCGCTGCCGTTCCGACAAGGGCAACGTGCCGACCTCGGCCGCAGGATCAATCCGGTCGAGGCCATGACGGGACAGGATTTCCTTTCCCCTGGCTAGTACAGCCGACCTGGACACGAACCCGAGCCGGGAAGCGTGCAGGCCAGGCAGAAGGACGTTCTCGGCGACGCTCAGGTTCGGCACCAGGCTCAATTCCTGGAACGCAGTGGCAACCTGGCTTTCGCGGGCTTCCATGATCGATCGTGGCGAATAGGTTTGACCAGCCAGAATCATATGGCCGGCATCCGGCATCGTTACGCCACTGAGAATCCGTACGAGAGTGGACTTGCCGGCGCCATTCTCGCCGAGCAGGGCATGGACCTCGCCGGCACGGAGCGTGATGTCCGCATGCTCCAGCGCCACCGTTGCACCGTAGGACTTGCGTAGCCCTTCCGCCTGCAGTTCGAAACCCGGGTTCCCCGACATCGTCTCTCCTCGCATCTGGCCTTCGCCGAGTGAGAACGTTTGCTGAAAACGTTCCCATAATTAAGGATACGGGGATGGGAGTCGTCAAGACCGAATTTTCATTGTTGCAGGAAATCCCGGCGAAGCCGCGCTAACGCACTGATTCAATAAGGAATATGCAAACGGCATCCGCGCGCTTCTTCGCGGGGGGTGGGCGGCTGGTTGCCAAGAACGCATGTCCTGCGGATTGCTGACGCATGTCGCGTGTGTCGCGCGCACCAACGGCGTGGTTGACAAGTCTCAGGCTGGCCGATTGACGCCGCATTCGTTGTGGTTCACAACATGCGACAAGGGACCGCATTGCCAGGGAGGATGGCTTCTGCCGCGGGCGTGCTGCGTTCCGCACAAGAGGGGGAGGGCATAATGAAACTGAAGCACATGGTCGCTTCTGCATCTGCGCCGCTTCCACATCCTCCCCCAGTTTGCCCGCCAGTTCCGCGGCCATCAGCGCTGCGACCCGCGCGGGCCAGGTGACCCATGCGTCCCGCTCCTCCCGTGCCAGCCGGAAGACCAGCGTCTCGGCGCGGGCACGGTCGATGAGTTCGCCCTTGAGCTTCTGGAGCCGAATGCGCCGCTCCTGCGCCTTCAGCACCTCGTTGGCGGTTTTGGCCTGCAGGAAGGTGGTGCCGCTGCCGGCCGGCGGCGCGGCGAGTCCCTGCTCACGCAGCGTGTCGCCCACGGCGGTGAACGCGCCCCGCGCGCCGGCAGCGCTCAATTTAACAAAGGGCAACGTCCCCCGAGAGTGGTCATTTATGTTGAGGAAGCTCATAACCTAATCGGAAGAAAGTCTGAACTCACCGAGATTTGGCCGCGGATCGCTAAAGAAGGTGCGAAATATGGTATCGCCCTTGTATATGCGACCCAGGAGCCCAGCTCGATACATCCAAACATTTTAGCGAATACAGAAAACTTCTTTGTCACTCATCTCAATAATGACGCTGAGATTAGGGCTCTTTCTGGTTTTTACGATTTTGCCGATTTTAGTGCGGGCTTGAAACGTAGTCAGGACGTCGGATTTGCCCGCATTAAGACACTGTCTGCCAACTTTGTCACTCCGACTCAAATATTAAAATTTGAACCAGAGGCGGTTCGGAAGGAGTATCAGAGGGTCAGGGAGCTACCGGGCAATGATTGGTTCACACCTCTTCAGGTGCAGGGCCAACGCTGATGCCTTTCGCGAAGGAGACTGCGTCCTCCCTCGGTGCTGAGGACATCATGAAGGACGTAGAGGTCAAGGAGCTTTTTGGGCGGTGTCGTCATCATGTCGATCCCGTAGCCTACCAACAAGATATTTTGTCGGAAGTCCTCGATGTTACCAATCAAGTTGAACGTCCGCAGCGCGGCTACATCATCGCCGCCGATGGTTCGAACTACGAAGCGTCGGTATCAGATGGCTTCCCAAGCGCGCGCATGGGATTGCTCAAGATAGGTCAGGTCTGGATTGATACTGCCGCCTATCACAAGATCGACCCACGGTCCGGCGGCGACCCAGACCCTATAGTTATTGCTAAGCTTGAGAAGGAAAAAAACACTTACTCAGTGCCACTCACTGGAGCAGGTATTCATCTGGACGGCGAAGGGCCAAGAGAGAGTTTCCGAAGATCAATTTTTGAAGCCTTTAGATCATCGAGATTTGAACTTTTAGGAGAAGGTCTCGATAAGACCCTGGTTGATCTTCTGGAAATCTCTGGAGAGACAGAGCTCAAGGATGGAAAGCGTCATGTGGTTATCCCATCGAACCGGAGGTGTCCGATCTCGGGCGAACTGCTTGGGGAGGACGTTCTTGTCCGGGAGGATATCGGCTATGCGCCTTCACCGCGCGCTGAGAACAAACCACTTTTTTTGACCGACGTGTTGCGACTGTCAGAGGCATTTGCTGAGGAAGGTAGTAATCAGCAGGCCTACACCAGAGCAATGAATGCCCTGGAACATCTTATACTTGCGCATACTATCATGAGGCTCGACGCTTCGGAGCACACGCGTGCCATATTGGATGGGGCGATATTCCTCATTGATGGTCCTCTTGGGATCTTTGGTGAACCAGCACGCCTGCACAGGCCGATTATGAAGATGCTTCATGGGGTACGTGAAAGGTCAGTTGGCATCCGCCCCTTGATTATAGGGGTAGCGAAAAGTGGACGCGTCGTAGATCACGGAAAGCTTATACAGCCAATGCTGCTAGAACATTTTCCGAAGGGGAGGACACTCCTCCTGCCTATGAGCGATCCGTATCGGTATCGCTATGTCGATCTCGGGGCAAAGGATCCGGATTCGAATTTTGGTAACGATACCCACTATGGACAAGCATTCCTTGTGCGTAGCGCAAACGATCGGATCTTCGAGCTAAATTTGTCGTACCCTTTCCCTGACAAGGGTGCCGGTTTCCAGGATCGCAAGGTAAACCTCGAACACTATCAAAAAGACATTGGCAGGGCGATCGGCATCCTTGAACTCTTCGAAACCGAACTATATGCCGATGCCAACATTGTGCAGCACTTGGCTCACCGTTGTGCATCGATCTCTCATCGCCCCGCTGGCCGAACGCTCGACATGTTCGTGAGGTCCATTATCGGGATGTGATGGGAGGCGGCGTTTCGACATCTAGACGGTAGTGACGACTTAAATCTGGAGAGGCGATCGCCCGATACGCAGACCCGATCTTCAATACCGATGACGTGCTCCCCTGAATGTACGTAGCCGGTTGGTGGCTGAAGTTTCGACCCTAGACTCCTTCTCTCATCCTTATGACGCGCAAAAGTACGGACAGGCGAGAGGAATAACTCAGCCATTACAACGCCTTGCGGCTCCGTACCAAATCCACGCAGTCAGGAGGTTTGGAGAATGTCGGCGGAGAGAGAATGAAACCAGCGATTCGGGCAGACAGTGCAGTCAACAGCTTTGACCCGAAAACCCGCAGTCTCGCGCCGTTTCGGCTTCCGAATACGAATCAGAGAATAATTCCAATAAGTTGAGTGGCGGAGAGGATGGGATTCGAACCCACGAGGACCTTTTGAGCCCTACTCCCTTAGCAGGGGAGCGCCTTCGACCACTCGGCCACCTCTCCGGGGAAAACCCCTAGTCATATGGGCATTGGAAAACAAGCCGATTTTCATGTTTTTCCAATTTTCCTCCTTTTGCCAAAGGGCTCGCGTGGTGGGCAATAAGGGGAATAGAAGCGAACAGGTGGTTCAGAATGGCAAGAATCTGGGAAAGCTTGTTCCCCCTAGCTTCTGACTGAAACGAAGCTATTCATGCGAACGCCTCAATCGACGTCGATCCGCCTTGCCGCGCAGCAAGACAACGCCTGCGCATCTGAAGGAAGAATCGGAAAGCAGCTCGGCAACACAGAAGCCTGTCCGCTCCTGCCGGATGGTGGCAGCAGTCTTGCCTCCCGTAATCAATATCCCTTGCTTCCGCTGCACGCCGAAGGGGGCGGAGGAAGCGCTGAAGCGCTCATTGTCGAGAAAATGCTGCGGCTTCGGGAGAAGGGAATCGCATCCTCTCCGACAATGCTCTGCCCGGGCGGCACCTCCTGCGGGTAATCATCGGACCCCTATAAGGATAAAGACCTTATGGCGGATGCCGTTCTTCGCAGCGGAAACGTTTTGGCCGCATGGCCTGAAGAGCCGAGTTCAGGCTCTGGGTTGCGGTGCCGCAATATGGATATGTGCCGCAATCCGCTGGCTGCCGACCGACTCTCGCAGGTCCCTGACGTGCAAGGAACAGGCTGCCTAAGCCCTGATGCCGTTTCCGCCTTGTGAAAATCCACAGCCGCGGCGGCAGTCTTATTGGATCATCAAACGTAAGGGGCGCCACGCTGCATGGGCAATCGGACTTTGAACGAGTGCGAATCAAGGAGGCAAAGAAACAGCGAGAACCATGATTGATTCGTCGGGAGAACCAGAAAAGGAGGCTCTGTTCCGGTAGTTCATACTGTCAGCACGCTTAGATGGTTAACAATTCATTTATGGCACCCGTGCAAACGTTGCTTTTGTGCAACAGCGCCGGAGCATAGAGCCTGGCGAGCCCTTTCGCGGGGGCAAACGCGGTTGAACCCATCATTCCGGTGAGTAATGTCGGCTGCGAAGAAGGAGCGCCCGGGGGGTGTGACTTTTTCGGACATCGGGGATGGGGCAGGCAACGCTGTCCTTCAGCATAAAATACCCAGACCCTACTTAAAAACGTTGACTGGAGGTCAGAAATGAACATCAAGAGCCTTCTCGTTGGCTCCGCGATTGCGACGATGGGCGTTTCGGCTGCGCAAGCTGCTGATGCCATCGTGATTCCCGAGCCGGAGCCCATGGAATACGTCCGCGTCTGCGACGTCTATGGCGCCGGATTCTTCTACATCCCCGGAACCGAGACCTGCCTGCGCGTCGGCGGCTATGTGCGCCACGACATCGGCATCGGCTTCCGCGGCCATCAGGACGTCCTCGACGTCGATGAGTTTCTAGACGGCGACTTCGATCTGAACGACACCTACTACCAGCGCACCCGTGCGCAGCTCAATGTGGACGCCCGCTCCGAGACGGAGATGGGCACGCTGCGCGCCTACATGGCCATGAACTTCCAGGCCACCACCAGCGAGTTCGGCGTAGACGTCGATGGTGATGACGTGATCGATGGCGTCGGAGTCGGCACCGTCGAGCAGATGGACCTGAACCATGCCTATATCGAGCTGGGTGGTCTGCGCGTCGGTTACACCGATTCCTGGTTCTCCACCTTCACAGGCTATGCCGGCCCGGTCATCGGCGACGATTTCGTCGGCTTCGGCCCCTACAACACGCACATGATCTCCTACCGCTTCGACGGCGGCAACGGCTTCACCGCCGTGGTCTCGCTTGAAGATCTGGGCGGTCTTGACAGCTACCTACCGCATGTGGTCGCCGGTGTTGGCTTCACGCAGGGCTGGGGCGGCGTCCGTGTTGTCGGTGCCTACGACTCCGTGTTTGAAGAGTGGGCCATCAAGGGACGCCTAGACGTTGCGATGACGCCGGATATCGGCCTCTTCGTCATGGGTGGCTGGTCTTCCGATCCGAACCAGTACGCCACGTGGGGCGGCGACTGGGCCGTCTGGGGCGGTGGTTCGCTGCGCCTGACCGAGACGCTGACCTTCAACGCTCAGCTCAGCTATGACGACCTCGAGACCTTCGCAGCGGTTGCGAACGTTGCGTGGCAGCCGGTTCCGGGCCTGACCATCACGCCTGAAATCGCCTACATCGACGCCGACGGCGAAGACGATTGGGGCGGCTTCCTCCGCTTCCAGCGCAACTTCTGATTTTCCGCTCTCATTCGAGAGTTGAAGATTGCACGGCTCGCGATCGAAAGATCGCGGGCCGTTGCCCTATGGAAGGCGTAATTGCGTGGAGGCAGTCCCGCCTGTTGCCAGAGTCTGGAATATTTCTGCGGGAACAGAGCGTCTGTCCGGACGTTTGGAGGGCTGTTGCCTGAGAACAAGAGAGGACAGACAGATGAATATCAAGGCATTGCTTGCGGTCGTGGCCACGCTTGGTCTTGCCGGCCCCGCACTTGCACAGACGACCGGCGCCATAGGTGACACTCCTGAGGGCGTTAACAGCGGTCATGACGGCTGGTCTTCACCGGAAGAACAGCGTTTCTACGAGCGGCACAACGAGACGCTCATCCCCTTCTTTACGACGCAGGACTTCCAGGAAATCCGCAGCGCTGATGAGATGAGGACGGCATGGGCCACGCTACCTGCGGACAGACAGGTAGAGATTCGCACGGATTGCGGCAGTGTACTGGCTAATCCGGGTGCCTTTGGCGAACGCACCGTGGAACTGTGCAACCAGCTTCAAGGCATGTAAGCGGGCACGCCCGCAGTATCCGGCCTGAAGCTCTTTCCGCCTTCAGGAGGCGGTGCGCAGATTCGTAAAGTGATGCGGCACTGACATCTTGAGCAACGGGCCCAGAAACGAAATGGCGGGCACTGCCCGCCATTTTTCATGCAAATCTCATTGCCAAGGAACAGTGTGTAGCATTGCGCAAGCGGGTTGGGCGATGTGCTCGGTAAAGACGCTTGCCTGGCAGAAGCGCAACTGGCGCTATTCTCTCCCGTGGGTCAGATCGCCGACAATATCGAAACGGCCGGTCAGGCGGCTCTTGTATACCTGGTAATTTTCCATCACCCGCTGGACGTAGGCGCGTGTCTCGTTGAAAGGGATGCGCTCGATCCAGTCCACTACTTCCTCAACGGTCCGCCCGCGAGGGTCGCCATAGCGCCCCATCCAATCCTCCGCACGTCGCGGTCCGGCATTATAGCCAATGAAGGTTAGCACATAGGAGCCGTCGAAGCGTTCAAGCTGCTCCGCCAGATAGGCTGCGCCGAGCGTTGCGTTATAGGCGGCATCCGTGGTGAGGCGGGAAGGAGAGTAGGACAGGCCGCCCTTTTTCGCCACGGAGCGGGCAGTGGCAGGCATAAGCTGAAGAAGCCCGCGCGCACCGGCGCCGGATATGGCGGCGATGTTGAATTCGCTTTCCTGGCGGGCCACCGCATAGGCAAGCGCTGCGTGCGCGCCCTTAACGTCCGCGGTGCGGGGGATTGCGCCAATGGGATGGGCGAGCGCGCCGATCTGGAGCCCGCGGGATGCCGCGATCTTGCCTACGCGCAGGGCAAGGGTGTGGTCGCCGCGCTGCTCGGCCTTGGTGGCGAGAAGCGCAAGCTCGCCCGCGCTGGTAAGTTCGCCCGCAAGGTCGCGGTAAAGGCTATCGGCGTGACTGTGGTAGCCCGCCGCCTCCAGCCGCTCGATAGCGCGCACCGCGGAGCGGGCTGCGAAGTTCCGCCGATCCTCGGCGGAAGGAAGCGGGGAGGCGACCGCAAGCGTCTTTCGCCCCAGCTTTGCAGTGGCTAGCTGACCGTAGAAGACGGTGCCGAAGGCAGCCGCGCGCTCGTAATGGACTGTAGCGTCGCCGCCGGCGCCCGCTTCGGCTGCACGGCCAAGCCAATAATGTGCGCGGGCCCTGGAGATCGGGCCGTCCGCCACTTCGACGATGCGCGCAAAATGCTTCGCCGCAAGCGGCGCGTTGTTGAGATGCCGGAGCGCGTACCAACCGGCGTGAAATTCTGCATCCGCGATGCTGAGCGCGCTTTCGCCGGAATGTTCCGCGGCGATGCGATATGCGGTTTCAGGCTCGCCAAGATCCAGAAACTCGCGAGAAAGCGCGCGTCGCTCAAACCACCATTCGTCCGTGTCGATCTGGGCGGATGGATCGCGCGGGGCGGAAAGCAGAACCTCGGCTGCCTCTTGGTAACGGCCAGCCCGCCGCAGATAACGGGCCTTTGCAAAGTGGTAGCCTGCGGAATGCTGCGCGGACGGCACCTCATCGAGAAGCTTTGCCGCATCCTTGCCATTGCGGATTATGGCGGCCCAGGCCCTTGCAAGCGCTTCCGCATCAGCCAGGGAGGCGACCCGCTCGGCGGCACGGATGCGATCTTCATAGAGCATCGCTTCCATGCGATGGCGGTGGTCCGCCTGCGTCAGCAGCTCGCCGAACTCGCTCAATATGGCGTTTTCCTGCCTTCCATCCAGCTTCTGGGTGTGCCAGAAGGCGGCGACCACTTCCCGCGCCTCTTCTTTCTTGCCCAGCTCTACATAGGCGCGACCCAGCGCCACTGTGCCATGAAAGGTCACCGGCGGTCTTTTCTCCAGCGCCTCCACCACGTCCCGAGGGGTGGCAGCTTCCCGGTAAAGGGCCCGCTCGGTGACGGCGCGCAGCCGCTTCATGCCCGGCCAGTCTTTAAGCTCAGCTGCCGCTTCGGCGACATCTTCGGAGCTTATTCCGCCGGCGCCGGAGAAAGCGATTGCCCTGGCCATGATGCGGCTGTCGAGGGAGCCCGGCTTCATGCGGACGCGCACGAGCCTTGCCCGCTCAAGATCGCCGGCCGCCAGTGCGTCGAGCCCTTCCTTCAGCTCCGCCATCCCTTCCTTGAGCAGGAGCCCGGCGGAAAAGGGGAGGGAGACGGCAGAGGCCGCGGTGCCCAAAGGTGCATAAGGTCGCGGTTCCGGCAGCGGCGCCTTGGCAGGCAGGCCGGATGTTTCCGCCGCCGCGAAAGGCGCGCAAAATGCCAGTGCAAGCATGTAAAAGGCGGTTTTTCCGATTGGCAGGACTCGTGTAGCCTTCTTCCTGCAATCTGCAATGGCAGATGCTGTGCGCGGCGCGATACGATACATGATTTGGGAGCCCCTTTGTGCCAATCTCAGGCAGCGCCTGTGTCCTTGCCGCAGCAGCATGGCAAGACTAAGACGATTTTAGAATTATATGACAAATTGAAAGTCGTGGTGCTGAGGCTGGCGATCGGCTAAAAGCGCCAGACGTTTTGGAGACAAGGAAAGATGTTCAGAGGTTCCCTCACCGCGCTGGTGACACCCTTCCGACAGGACGGAAGCCTGGATCGGGAGAGCTTCCGCTCGCTCGTGGAGTGGCAGATCGCGGAGGGCACCAAAGGGCTCGTGCCCGTGGGCACGACGGGCGAATCGCCCACATTGTCGCATGACGAGCACCGGGAAGTGGTGCGGCTTTGTGTGGAGACGGCTGAAAAGCGCGTCCCGGTGATTGCCGGGGCGGGATCAAACTCGACCCGCGAGGCAATCGGCTTTGTCGAGCACGCGGAGCAGGTGGGTGCGGATGGCGTCCTCGTCGTAACGCCCTATTACAACAAGCCAAACCAGGCGGGCCTTTATGAGCATTTTGCCGCCGTGGCGCGCGCCACGAGCCTGCCGATCATCATCTACAACATTCCTCCGCGCTCGGTGATCGACATGCTGCCGGAGACGATGGGGCAGCTCGTCGCCGACTTCAAGAACATCGTTGGCGTTAAGGATGCCACGACCAAGATCGACAGGGTAACGGAGCAGAGGCTTGCCTGCGGCAAGGATTTCATCCAGCTTTCGGGCGAGGATGCCACAGCACTTGGCTTCAATGCCCATGGGGGGGTGGGCTGCATTTCCGTCACGGCCAATGTAGCACCGCGGCTTTGCGCAGAGTTCCAGGAGGCTACACTCGACGGCAACAGGGAAAAGGCGCTTGAGCTTCAGGACAAGTTGATGCCGCTGCACAAGGCCCTCTTCATCGAGCCGGGCCTTTGTGGCACCAAATACGCGCTTTCCCGCCTCGGCAAGGTGGAGAATGTCGTGCGCTTGCCGCTGGTGCCGGTGGAGGAGGCCACTGCCCGCAAGATTGATGCGGCGATGGAACGCGCCGGAATTGCGCGCTGACGCGCCCGAATATCTCTCATGGCCAAGGACAAGAACCTCAATACCCGGACCATCGCCGACAATCGCAAGGCGCATTTTTCCTACGAGGTACTCGACACGCTCGAAGCTGGCATCGTGCTCACCGGCACGGAGGTGAAATCGTTGCGCGAAGGGCAGGCAAATATCCAGGAATCCTACGCCTCGGTGGAGGACGGAGAACTCTGGCTAATCAACGCTTACATTCCCGAATATACCGCGGGCAACCGGTTCAACCACGAACCGCGCCGGCGTCGCAAGCTTCTGGTCTCCAGGAGAGAACTGGCCCGACTGGCTCAGTCGGTAGAGCGTGAAGGCAATACCATGGTGCCGCTGCGCCTCTATTTCAACGAGCGGGGAATGGCCAAGCTGCATCTTGCGCTTGCCCGAGGGAAGAAGATGCACGACAAGCGCGAAACGATGAAGCAGCGGGATTGGGCGAGGGAGAAGGCAAGACTTCTGAAGGAGAGGGGATAGGGCGGGTCAAAAAGTCGTGGTGGATTCTAAAGTAAAGTACGCTTCTTTGATCACTCCGATTCCAGATACTCTTTCACCCGCCGGAACACGTCCACGAACATCTCTTGGGTGAGCACGCCCGTATTCGTATTATATCGCGAGCAATGATAGCTGGAGAATATGCGGACCGTTCCGGCATCCTTCGCCGCCCCATGGATGAAGGGCACCTCCCGGAGCGGAAATCCCAGCGCGCGCACGGTGGAATCGTGGGCGATCCTGCCAAGGGTGACGATGGCCCTCAGATTCGAAAATCCGGCAAGGGTTGGCTGGAGAAAACGCTCCCGGCACGTGCGGATCTCAGCGCCTATGGGTTTGTTCTCCGGCGGCACGCACCGCACGGCATTGGTAAGAGCCGTTCCGACAAGCTCAAGCCCGTCATCTGGACGCGCCTCGAACTTGCCACGGGCAAAGCCGAAGCGCAGCAGGGTGCCGTATAGCAGCGTGCCAGCGTAATCGCCGGTAAAGGGTCGGCCGGTACGGTTTGCCCCTCTAAGGCCAGGCGCTAATCCCACGATCAACAGCCGCACCTCGTCAATCCCTTTTGCAGGCAGGAAGGTGCGCACGGGCGCATTGTGCCAATCCGGCTCCCGTGAACGCCAGCCAGTTATGAATTCATGAAGACGGGGACAAAGGGAGCAGTCGCGTGGCGGCTCGGGTGCCCCGGGCAAGACAAGGCTCATTCGCCACTGTCGTCTTCATCGAGATGCTCTGTGCGGCGCACGGGCCGTTCCGAAGGATCGCGGCCTATGTCCGCCTGCAATGAGGCAAGATCGATGAAGCTGTCGGCCTGCCTTCGCAGATCGTCCGAAATCATGGGTGGCTGCGACTGGATGGTCGAGACGACGCTTACCTTCCTGCCCTTGCGCTGTAACGCCTCCACTAGGGTGCGGAAATCACCGTCTCCGGAAAAGATGACGTAGTGGTCAACGACATCGATGAGCTCCAACGCATCGATCGTCAGCTCGATATCCATGTTGCCCTTGATCTTGCGCCGGCCGGTGGAATCGGTAAATTCCTTCGCCGGCTTCGTTACGACCTTGTAGCCGTTGTAATCCAACCAGTCGATGAGCGGCCTGATAGAAGAATATTCCTGATCCTCCACCAGGGCAGTATAGTAATAGGCGCGCAAGAGGTAGGCTTGCTTACTAAATGTCGCCAGAAGCTTGCGATAGTCTATATCGAAGCCTAATGCCCGAGACGTGGCGTAAAGATTCGCACCGTCGATAAACATGGCGATCTTTTCGCGAGGGTCAAACATGGTTCAAATTATCCTTCGTGACAATCACTGCACAGAAATAGCCGGTCGGTGTCAAGCGGCGACCGCGACCGTAGCCAGCGTGCATGTTGACATAGTGCGTCCTTGTTTTCGTGCCAATGGGAATTAAATTGGAGAAAAGAAAAATCTTAATTTGGTGAATGCATCAATATAAGCCATTAGCAAGGTTCTCGAAGGCGGTCATGGCCGTAAGGTTGGGGACGTGCGACTGCTGCGGATTGTTTTCTTGTTTTTTACCCCCGGAAAAGCTATTGACCGAGCAGGTTTCCCGCAAGCTTCAGAGAAATGAAAGGGGCAGCATATGGCCCGTGTAACCGTCGAGGATTGCATCGACAAGGTTGAAAACCGGTTTGAACTGGTGCTTCTGGGCGCCCACCGGGCGCGACAGGTCTCGCAAGGGGCGCCGATCACGGTCGATCGTGACAATGACAAGAATACGGTGGTAGCGCTGCGTGAAATAGCTGACGAAACGCTGTCGCCTGGCGATCTGAAGGAGGATCTCATCCATTCTCTGCAAAAGCATGTAGAGGTGGATGAGCCCGAGGCGGATCTGCCGGCACTGCCGCAGGCGGAAGATGCACCAGTCGCCGACGCTCTAGCCGAAGAAGCGGTGGCTTTCGATCGCATGAGCGAGGAAGAGCTGCTTGCTGGTATCGAAGGGCTGGTTCCACCGGAGAAGAGCGACGACTTCTAGGCAGCACCGGGTTTCTGGAAGCATCTTGTTTCGAGCCCGGCACCCTCAGGCGTTTCGGGCTCGAAATGCTTTGGGCTGCCGATCTGCGCACCAGGGCCCGCAGGTCGCGGAGGGTGGCCTTCCATGATGCGACAGTACGAGCTTGTTGAACGCGTGCAGCGATACAAGCCCAATGTCAATGAAGCGCTTCTGAACAAGGCCTATGTGTATGCCATGCAGAAGCATGGCCATCAGCGGCGGGCTTCGGGGGATCCCTATTTCTCCCATCCCCTAGAAGTCGCGGCGATCCTTACCGGATTGCACCTTGATGAGGCGACCATCGCCGCCGCGCTGTTGCACGATACAATTGAGGATACTTCAGCCACTCGGGCCGAGATCGACGAATTGTTCGGACCCGAAATTGGCGCCCTGGTGGAGGGGCTTACCAAGCTGAAGAAGCTGGACCTTGTATCCTCCAAAGCCGAGCAGGCAGAGAATCTGCGCAAGCTCCTGCTCGCCATTTCCGAGGACGTTCGCGTTCTTCTCGTCAAGCTTGCCGATCGTCTCCACAACATGCGTACCCTGCATCATGTCCCGCCCCACAAGCGGCTCAGGATCGCTGAGGAGACGATGGAAATCTATGCGCCGCTAGCCGGGCGCATGGGCATGCAGGACATGCGCGAGGAACTGGAGGAACTCGCCTTCCAGTATATTAATCCCGAAGCGTTTCATGCAGTGACGGAACGGCTTGCCGGCTTGATGGAGCGCAACCGCGGCGTCATTGGCGAGATTGAGACCCAGCTTGCGAAGCTGTTTGAACAATATCAGATAGAGGCAGTCGTGAAGAGCCGCCAGAAGAAACCCTGGTCGGTCTTCCGCAAAATGGAGGCTAAGGCTCTCTCCTTCGAGCAGCTTTCCGATATTTTCGGGTTCCGCGTCATCGTCGATACGGTAGAGGACTGTTACCGGGCGCTTGGCGCTATCCATAATACCTGGTCGATGGTGCCCGGGCGCTTCAAGGACTATATCTCCACACCCAAGCAGAACGACTACCGATCGATTCACACAACCATTGTCGGGCCTTCGCGCCAGCGCGTCGAGTTGCAGATTCGCACCCGTGAGATGGACCGCATCGCCGAGTATGGCGTGGCAGCGCACTCGCTGTACAAGGATTTCGGCTCAAAGCCCAACGGTCAGGGCAACCAGATCTCGAAGGACACGAACGCCTATGCATGGTTGCGCCGCACCATCGAGGCCTTGTCGGAAGGGGACAATCCCGAGGATTTTCTGGAGAACACCAAGCTGGAACTGTTCCAGGACCAGGTTTTTTGCTTCACGCCCAAGGGGCGGTTGATTGCGCTGCCGCGCGGGGCGACGCCTATCGACTTCGCTTATGCGGTCCACACCGATGTGGGCGATACCTGTGTCGGCGCAAAGGTCAACGGTCGTATCATGCCGCTGATGACGGAGCTGAAAAACGGCGACGAGGTGGAGATCATCCGCTCCCGGGCGCAGGTGCCGCCGGCGGCCTGGGAGTCGGTGGTGGTAACCGGCAAGGCACGTTCCGCCATCCGCCGTGCGACCAAGAACGCGATCCGCAAGCAGTATTCCGGTCTTGGCACACGCATTCTGGAACGCGCTTTCGAACGTGCGGGGAAGACCTTCGAGAAGGATCTGCTGAAGCCTGTCCTGCACAGGCTTGCGCGTAAGGATGTGGAGGATGTGCTGGCAGCAGTGGGGCGTGGGGAGCTTTCCTCCCGGGATGTCGTCCATGCGGTTTTCCCCGACTACAAGGAGGAACGCATAACCCAGGCCCCAAAACCGCGCGAGGAAGGTTGGTTCAATCTGCGCAATGCTGCCGGGATGCTGTTTCAAATTCCTGGGCGCTCGTCGCGCAAGAGCCGCAGGGGCAGGGAGGGGGGCGGTTCTGACCATGGCGCTTTGCCAATCCGCGGCGTGGCGGGCGATCTACCCGTGCGCTTTGCGCCGGAAGGGGCGGTCCCGGGTGACCGGATTGTCGGCATCCTGCAACCTGGCTCGGGCATCACCATCTATCCCATCCAGTCGCCGTCGCTGACCGCTTTCGACGACCAGCCGGAACGATGGATCGACGTGCGCTGGGACATCGACGAGAATATGAGGGAGCGCTTTCCGGCGCGCATTTCGGTGACGGCGATCAACGAGCCGGGCTCCCTTGCAACCATCGCCCAGGTAATCGCCACGAACGATGCCAACATCCACACGCTGTCCATGGCGCGCACGGCTCCCGACTTCACCGAGATGCTCTTTGATCTGGAGGTCTGGGACCTGAAGCACCTCAACCGACTGATCTCTCAGCTTAAAGAGGAGAATTGCGTAAGCGAGGTGCGCCGGGTGAACGGATAATGGAATGAGCGGCGCTACTGGCACCCGAATGAAGATAATTGTATGGCCAAATGAGCTTGAAAGAGAATATCGATGGTCATCCGTTCTGTTGCCTGATCGCGGCAGAGATGCAGGTAATGCTATTCAAGCAGAGAAAGATTAGACATATGCCTTGGGCGGTTGACACAGATGATTATCGGACTTGGCAGTGATCTCATTGACATTCGCCGTATCGAGAAGACGCTCGAACGGTACGGCGAGCGCTTTGTCAACCGTATCTTCACGGCGGTGGAGCGTGCGAAGTCGGACCGCCGGCGGGAGCGCGCGGCCTCATATGCCAAACGTTTTGCGGCTAAGGAAGCGTGCGCAAAAGCTCTTGGCACCGGCCTTTCGCAGGGGGTGTTCTGGCGCGATATGGGCGTTGTAAACCTGCCTGGTGGCAAGCCGACCATCGAAATGACCGGAGGTGCGGCAGCCAGGCTCCAGGCGATGACCCCTCCCGGTCACAAGGCGTTGGTGCATTTGACGATCACCGATGACTATCCTCTCGCCCAGGCTTTCGTCATCATCGAAGCCGTGCCAGATGATGGTCGATGAATGCCTGCAACGATTTGCCATTGCAGGCTGCATTGCGGTGTTAGACGCGAGCCGATAAGACGGACCCGTAATTACGGGCGGGTGAATCCTGCCGCTGAACCGAGGACTACATGAGCGTGGCGGACAAATCGCGTAAGAAATCGGGCGGGCTGGGCGAGACGGTCAACGTCATAGTCCAGGCGCTGCTTCTGGCACTGGTGATCAGGACGCTCCTCTTCCAGCCTTTCTCCATACCCTCGGGTTCCATGCGGCCCACCCTTCTGGAGGGAGACTATCTTTTCGTTACGAAATGGGCCTATGGCTATTCGCGCCATTCGCTTCCCTTTTCGCCACCCATCTTTTCCGGTCGAATCTGGGGCTCGCCGCCCGAACGCGGAGATGTTGCCGTCTTCAAGTTCCCTCCCGACCCATCGCTTGACTACATCAAACGCGTCATCGGCCTGCCAGGCGACCGGGTCCAGATGCGTGATGGCCAGCTTTTCATCAATGGAGAAGCGGTAAAGCGCGAGAAGATCGGCGAGATCAACGATCCCGACATCACCGAAATGCCCCGCCCGGTGGATGTCTATCGCGAGACGCTTCCAAATGGCGTCTCATACGAGACGCTGGATCTTTCGCCGAATTCCATCGGCGACAACACGCGCGAATTCGTAGTGCCGGAAGGCCACTACTTCATGATGGGCGACAACCGCGACAACTCTACCGACAGCCGGTTCTCCGTGGGCTTCGTGCCGGAGGAAAATCTGGTCGGTCGGGCGAATATCATCTTCTTCTCCATTTCCGGCGGTGCCAGCCCCCTGGAGATTTGGAGATGGCCGAGCGAGGTGCGGCTGTCGCGCATCTTCACCTGGGTAGACTAAGGTGCAGGGATGGCTGGCAAGCGGCGAAGCGGCAAAGAATTGGTCGAAGAGGCCGGTGGTCGGCTCGACGTTACCTTTCACGATGCGGCCCTTCTGGAAAGGGCGCTGACCCATTCCAGCGCCCGTGGCCATGCAGGTTTCGACTATCAGCGGCTCGAATTTCTGGGTGATCGGGTGCTGGGTCTGGCCGTGGCGGAAATGCTGTACGAAATGTTTCCCGACGCCATGGAAGGGGAGCTTTCCGTCCGTCTCAATGCGCTGGTCAATGCCGAGACACTTGCGGAAATTGCTGACGAACTAGAGCTTTCCGCGTTGATCCGTACCGGCTCCGACGTCCGTTCACAGGCGGCGCGCAAGCATGTCAACATGCGCGCTGACGTGATGGAGGCGCTGATCGCGGTCATCTATCTGGAACATGGGCTCGATGAGATCCGCCGCTTTATTCGGACCTATTGGACCAAGCGGGCGAAGGCGGCTAAGGCAGCCCGTGGGGATCCGAAGACAGTGCTTCAGGAATGGGCGCACCAGGTTTCCGGTACGACGCCGGGCTATGTAATCGAAGGTCGCGAGGGGCCGGATCACGACCCGATCTTCAACGTGGCAGTGCGGATCGCCGGCTTTGCGGATGGACATGGACGAGGGCGCTCCAAGCGGGAGGCGGAACAGGCGGCGGCTACCGAGGTTCTCGTGCGCGAAGGTGTCTGGAAGCCGCTGCAAGAAGAAGCCTCATGACTGCTACATACTCCAATACGCGCTCCGGCTTCGTGGCTCTGATCGGCGCGCCGAACGCCGGCAAGTCCACGCTCATCAACCAGTTGGTGGGAGCCAAGGTTTCGATTGTCACGCACAAGGTGCAGACGACGCGATCCATTATTCGCGGCATCACCACACACAACCAGACGCAGATCGTTTTTGTTGACACGCCCGGCATCTTCAAGCCGCGCCGGCGGCTCGACCGCGCGATGGTCACCACAGCCTGGGGTGGTGCCAAGGATGCCGATCTGGTCGCTTTGCTTATCGATGCTGAGCGTGGCATAGGCGCGGATACGGAAGCCATACTGGAAAAGCTGCCCGACATACGCCAGCCGAAAATCCTGATACTGAACAAGGTCGACCGCGTGAAACGGGAGAACCTTCTGGCGCTTGCCGCGCAGCTTAATGAGCGCGTGGCCTTCGAGCGCACCTTCATGATCTCCGCCCTGACGGGGGATGGCTGCGGCGATCTTCTCGGCTATCTGGCAGAGGCACTGCCGGAAGGACCGTGGTACTATCCGGAAGATCAGATTTCGGATTTGCCGCTGCGCCAGCTTGCGGCGGAGATCACGCGAGAGAAGATCTTTTTGCGGCTGCATCAGGAACTTCCCTACTCCACACATGTGGAAACGGAAAGATGGGAAGAAAGGAAGGACGGCTCGGTGCGCATCGAGCAGGTTATCTATGTTGAACGCGACAGTCAGAAGAAGATCGTTCTCGGCCACAAGGGAGCCAGCATCCGCGCTATCGGCCAGGTTGCACGCGAGGAACTCTCGGCCATGCTTGAGGCAAAGGTGCATCTTTTCCTTTTCGTGAAGGTGCGCGAAAAATGGAGTGACGACCCCGAGCGCTACCGGGAGATGGGGCTTGAGTTTCCCGGCTAACGCCATGGAGAAGAAGCCCGGAAGGAGTGCCTTCCATGGAGTGGCGTGACGAAGGTATTATTCTCGGCACCCGCAAGCATGGGGAAGCGGGCGTCATCCTGGAGGCCATGACGGCCGCACATGGGCGCCATCTGGGTCTTGTTCGGGGTGGACGCTCGCGCCGCATGCAACCGGTGCTGCAGCCCGGAAACCGCGTCGAGCTCTTATGGCGTGCAAGGCTTGAGGAGCATCTGGGCGCCTATCAGGTGGAACCGCTCAAGCTCGAGGCGGCGCGGCTGATGGGTTCCAGCATCGCCGTCTACGGACTTCAGACGATCGGCGCCCATATACGGCTCCTGCCGGAACGCGATCCCTATCCGGCCCTTTACGAAACGCTTGGCGTGGTGCTGGCCCATCTGGACGACCCAGCAATTGCAGGAGCACTCTTTGCCCGTTTCGAACTGGCGCTTCTGGAGGAGTTAGGCTTTGGGCTGGACATCGCACAATGCGCGCTCACCGGCAGCCGGGAGTGCCTTGCCTATGTTTCGCCCAGAACAGGCCGCGCCGTCACATACGAGGCGGGCGCGCCCTGGCGCGACAAGCTGCTTCGGCTGCCGGCGTTTCTGCAGGGGCATGGCGAGGCCTACTGTGACAGTGTGGCTCTTTCCGAGGCCTTCGCCTTGATAGGCTTTTTCCTTAACCGGCATGTCTACGAGCCGCGCGGTATCCAGGAACCTGAGGCGCGCTCCGGACTTCTTGCAGCACTGAAACGGGGACTTGAAAGCTAGATTGGCCGGCACTGCGATCCAGAGCAGTGCCACTGCCTTTTCTTCCCGGCGCAAATTAGCCCGCCTGTTCCGGAACGCCGTTTTCTCCTTGTCCCGGGATGAAGTGCACGACCCGTTGGGGCAGAGCGATGGTGATTCCGCTTTGTTCCAGCGCCTGTGTTACCGCCCTGGTAAGATCGAACCGCGTCTGCCAAAAATCCGATGTCGTGGTCCAATAACGCAGGGTGACAATGATTGCACTTTCGCTCAGTTCCCACACAAAGGTTTCCGGCGCCGGCAGGGAAAGTGCCCGCTCATCCGCCATTGCAAGTTTTAGCATGATACTCTGGGCGAGATCGATATCGTCACCATAGCCAATACGGATAGCGATATCGTTGCGGCGGGTGGCATTGCGCGAATAGTTGGTGACGGCCCGATTCCACAATTCGCTGTTGGGAGATAACACGAATACCCCATCGGCCGATTTCAGTTCAGTCGCGAAAAGGCCAATCTCCTCCACCGTTCCGGCTATGCCACCCGCGTCGATATATTCACCCACCTTGAAGGGCTTCAGCACGAGCAGCATGATCCCGGCTGCGATATTCTGCAAGGTTCCCTGCAGAGCAAGACCAATAGCAAGGCCGGCTGCACCGAGCGCGGCGATGATGCTCGCCGTCTGCACGCCGAACTGCGCCAGTACAGTAACGGCGACCAGTACGAGGATCGTGTAGCGCACGAGCTTGGAAAGAAAGCGCTGCAATGTTTCATCGAAGGCAGGAAAGCGGCGCAGGCCGGTCCGGGTCCAGCGTTCCAGCAAGCCGGCGACGGTATAGCCCACAACGATGATGATGATCGCGCCCACGAAATTGAAGGCAAAGGTGACGGCAAGCTCACCTGCTTGCGCCAGTATGCTTTCGGCGGCGCTAAACATTGCAGCCGTGTCCAGTTCCATTGATACCCCCACGCTCGGCGTTCTCGATGCGTCCTGCGCCGATCGGTCTTCCCTGCGGCGGCAGCCGTCGGCATGCTGACCGGTCTTGATCCACGCTGCCTAACCCTAAGAGGAAAATAAAGCGTTGACCCCGGCACGGCGGCGATTTTGAGGCTGGCAGCACGATCCAGTGATGATATGAGTTGCAGCCTTGGTTCGAGGTGATCCGCATCCCATGCATGCCGACATTCGTCCGGCTCGCGCGTCCGACATTGAAGCGCTGCTTTCTATCGAGAACAGTGTTTTCGAGACTGATCGCCTGTCGCGTCGGTCATTCCAGCACCATGTCAAAAGCAGAACGGCTTTGCTGCTCGTATTGGAGCGTGAAGGGGGGATTGCTGGCTATGCTCTTCTTTTGTTCCGGGACGGCAGCCGAGTTGCTCGGCTCTACTCGATTGCCGTAATGCTAGGGCGTGAGAGGCGAGGGCTTGGAAAATGGCTGCTCTCGGCCGCGGAAGGAGCGGCCCTGTCGCGTGGCTGCATCCTGATGCGCCTTGAAGTGCGCGAAGAGAACCAACGCGCCCTCGAACTTTATCAACGCACCGGATACCGCCGAATAGGAAAGATGCATGGCTATTATCAGGACGGCACAGCAGCGCTGCGTCTGGAAAAAGATCTGAGGGCTTGATTCGATCATGAGCTGGGTCATTCTCACGGGCCGGCAGAACGATCTCGACCAGGTGGCAACGCCGCACAAGATCATCACCAGCAAGGATTATCTCGCGCATCCCGTGCTTTTCCGAGGACAGAGGCCGAAGATCATCAACCTGTCCAACAGCTATGCCTATCAAAGCCGCGGCTACTATGCCTCGCTGCTTGCTAGCTCGCGGGGACACAAGGTGATCCCCACGGTCGAGACGATGATCGACCTGTCCGGTCGTAAGCTTTACGAGAATGCGCTTCCAGAGCTGGAAGAGGCGTTGAACCGCTGCCGCAAGGATTTAGGTGGCAGTTTTCCGCAAAGCGTGGACATCTTCTTCGGTATCGGACCAACCAAAGCCTGGGACCGTTTCGCACGCCTTTTATTCGACTGGTTCAGGGCTCCTGCGCTGAAAGTGGCGATCACGGATGGCGAATGGGCAAGGATTCGGAAAATTGGCTTTCTGCCCCTGAACCGGATGAGGAAGGAGGAAAAGGAGCGTTTTCTAGCTAGCCTTGGCACCTATACCGGACGGCAGTGGCGCGATAGCAGGACAAGGACGCCCGCCCGCTACACCTTCGCCACGCTGATATCTCCTCATGAAGAATTGCCGCCCTCAACCGTTGGCTCGCTCAAATACTGGTCGCGGATCGCCGCGAAAATGGGCGTGGAGGTCGAGCCGATCACGAAGAAGGACCTTGCCAGGCTGGCCAATTACGATGCGTTGTTCATCCGCGAAACAACGACCATTTCCAACCATACCTATCGTTTCGCTCGCCGCGCACAGCAGGAGGGCATGCCGGTTATCGATGATCCGTTGTCGATGATCCGCTGCACCAACAAGGTCTACCTGAATGAACTGATGCTGTTCAACAGAGTGCCCGTTCCGCCGACAGTCATGATTTCCGGCCTGAACGATCTGAAGACTGCGGCCGACATATTGGGCTTTCCGCTCGTGCTTAAGATTCCCGATAGCGCCTTTTCACGCGGTGTGAAGAAGGCGGCCAACATGGCCGAGCTGAAGGAACTTGCTACTAGATGGCTGGAAGATACCGATCTTCTGCTTGCGCAGAAATTTCTGCCTACCGAATTCGACTGGCGTATTGGCGTGCTGGGGGGCCAGCCACTTTTTTCAGTTCAGTACCTGATGGCCAAGAAGCACTGGCAGATTGTGAATCATGAGCGAGGCGGCAAGCCGGATGAAGGAGGCTTTCGCTCCTTTACGCTTGCGGAAACGCCGGCGGAGGTGATCGACGTGGCAGTGCGGGCGGCGCGCTGCATTGGGGACGGGCTCTACGGCGTCGATCTGAAAGAGACACCGGACGGCATCCATGTGATTGAGGTAAACGACAATCCGAATCTCGACCATGGTTGCGAGGATGCGAGCGAGAAAGATCGGGTCTGGATCCGGCTTACGCAATGGTTCATCGACAGGCTGGAGCGACAGGGAAGATAAAGCATTTCCCGGTAACCATGACTTGATTCTTGATGTGATGTTCGCGTGTGATTCAGGGTCCGCCTTGGCGAGGTGGATGATAGGAAGAGCACTGAGCGCGGATCGTCGGTCACGGGGCCTGAAGGCCGGGAACGAAGAAGCTTTGGCCCGGCAGGGGGCGGATCGGCGTTGGCGGGAGCGCAATCCGCTCGGTTGCACGGCGGGTGGACGGCGGCGCATGAGCGAGGCGATCTAGACTAGCGATCAAGGCGGCGCTTCCTGGCTTTACCTGTCGCCTTAGAGGTCTGTTTCAATCCTACCGAGAAAGCCGCGGCCAGCCGCAAGTCGCTGCTGCGCACAAAAGCCGAAAGGACTATCGCCCGAATTGGACACGGCCGGACCGATCCTCGACCTCTTCCCTCCCGCCGAATGCGCGAAATTGCTTCAAGGCAGCCGGATGTGTCCGACATTAAACCGGACGTGCTCTAGCCCGGAGCTTTAGACGCTTGCCACGCTCTGTTCTGGCAGTCCGGAAGTCCGCTCGGCTTCCAGCGCTTCGAAGCGTGCGAGATAGGCGTCCTGCGCATCCCGAGCGGGTTGCGGAGAAAGGTCGAGACTAACGGTCGACAAGCCGCGTGGATGGCCGAAAATGCGTGCTGCCTCATCGCGGTCGAAGCCTGCCAGTTGAGTTGCCTCGAAGAAGGCGACGATGCGATCGGCACGCTTGATCTCACGGGTAAGGCTAACGGGAAGGTCGGCAGGGAGGCCGAAACGCAGATGGATCGCGGTCTGTAACCGTTTTTCTACCAATTTGTAGTCGTCGCCAAGCGTAGCCTTGAAAGGAGAGATCATGTCGCCGATCACATATTCGGGTGCATCATGAAGAAGCGTGGCCAGCAGCCAGTCTGGCGAGGCATTCAGATTAAGATTGCGCAACACCTGCTCAACCAGAAGCGAATGCTGGGCGACCGAGAAGGCGTGGTCACCACGGGTTTGTCCGTTCCAACGGGCAACGCGCGCAAGCCCATGGGCGATGTCGCTGATCTCTACATCAAGCGGCGAGGGGTCCAGAAGGTCAAGCCGCCGCCCGGAAAGCATGCGCTGCCATGCCCGTGCTGCCGGTCGCCTTGCCATTACTCCGACTTTTCGCTGCTTCCGGTGAGCGTGAAGGAGGCAAATTCCGGTACACGAAAAGTGAGGGCGACGTCGCCAGCCATCACCGGAATTCCGGCCTCCATGGCTTCGGCGACACGGTCGATACGCACGATCGCAAGGCCATCCATGCTGCTCACGGAGCCGAGTGCGCCGATAGATCGGCCCCCCGCAGTTATCTCGGTTCCTGGGGCGGGCAAAGTACCTTCACCTTTGGCGATTACGAGCCTGCGGCGCGCGGTGCCCCTGTGATGCATGCGGGAGACAACCTCCTGTCCCACATAGCATCCCTTCTTCAGTCCCACACCGCCATTCTGGTCGAACAGAATGTCATGCGGGAAAGCGTCGCCCAGCGCATACTCCGCTCCGCTCTCGGCTACCCCGTGGGCAATCCGAAGCCGGTGCCATGCGTCGACATCCTGGCCGGCTTCCTGAGCTTTGCTGTGGTAATGCCTCATTACATTCAAGGTGGCGGGAAAGCGCCGGTCGTGCACGCTTGAATCGATCGTTAAACCCGCTGAATCAATTTCCCAGGAAACAGCCACATGCAACTGTTCTTCCAGCAAGAAATCGACCTTCGACCGTAGCCGGTAGAACATGAGCCGCTTACGAAGGTCGTCTGCAACATCTGCGCGGCATTCCAGCCAAAAGCGTTCGTCTCCCGCGCGCGATATGAGGAAATCAAAAAGAACCTTGCCCTGTGGCGTCAGCAGTGCACCAGGACGGGCTTCATCGGGAGCAAGGGCGGAGAGATCCGTGGTGATGACGTTTTGCAGGAGCGTTTCCGCATCAGATCCAGCGGCGAGAATGAGAGAGCGGTCGGGCAGTTTGACTAAAGGCATTGCGGAACCCATCGAAACAGCGTCATGGATTAGGTAAGCTCGGTCTCCGTCTGCGGCAACCTTCCTTGCGCGGGACCGCGACAGCGGCAATGTGCCAGCCTTTCAGTCGCCAGCCACGAAATAAACCCAGCGCCCGTCGGGAGTGATGCCGGACCGGAAAAAGATATAGGCGCCGAAGTTCTTCATCTCTTCATAGTCACCAGCAGTCACGATGGTAAACAGTTCGACCCGCTGCTCCGGCGTCAGATCCTCAAGCGGAATGGCGAAGAAGTAGGGCCACACATAGAGTTCCTCTTCCGTGCCGGGGTTGAGCCGCACGAAACCCGCCTCCATGATCTCTAGCAGGATGGCTAGAATTTCCTGGCCGTCTTCGTCGCCCGACACTTCGCGCAGGAAGTCGATGGGATCGCCTTCTAGGGCGCCCAGGGCTAGCTGGGTGGCTGAGAGGCCGCTGCCAATCAGCGGGCGCAAGCGTTCCAAATCGCCGCTGCGGGCCGCTTCGATGATGAGCTGGCGCATACGCTTTACCGGTTCCGGCAGCGCGCCGACATCGTAAAGTATCTCTGGCGTTCCCTGATCCGGGTCATGCCGCATGGCATCGCCCTGGGCCTCTCCGCCTTGAGGTGAAGCAATCGTCGCGTTCGGGAGTGGGGCCCGTTCGACTCCCTCATACACTTCTTCGGGAGGCACATATTCAGGCAGGGTGTCACTAAGCGCGTGCGCCTTCGAGAGCATGGCAGAGCCCAGCATCATGAGCATTGCCGCGACAGCCGGGAAGAAAACGGGAAAGGGGATCGGCATCGCTACCTGCAGCATCGCCCAGGATTGGGAGAACTATGAACTTGTTGTTCTGAGAACTCGCCTCAACATATCTTGAAAGGCAGCCCCCATAGATCAGGCCCACCTTTCCAGAAATCTTTTCTAGCGAAACCGACCGGCAATCTCAATGCCGGGTACGCGTGGGCAGGAATTTTCCGGCAAGCGTGCGCTCTCGCATCTGATCTAACAGGGCAATGGCCGCTTCCTCGTTGCCATGTTTGCAGAGTTCGGTGAGCGCGGTGGCGAGCGCAGCTTCGGCGATGATTTCGGGCTCGATGCCCGCAAGAAGCCCTTCAGCCCAGGCAGCATTGTGGCACTCGTTACAGGTCGTACGCTTCTCTTCCTCGATCATCGCTTCGATGTCGGCAACTGTCATGTGCATGGCAATCTACCCGTTCTCCGGCACCAACTGAGCGCCGCTACCCTATTGTCCCCGTGCAACAGCTAGCATGAAAATTGCGGCGGCATCGCGAAACGTCGTTCGCATGGTGAATGAAAAATGAATCGGAAGGCGCGCGTCAGTTCCCGTAACGCATAACAATATCGCCGGCGAGTTCTTCGCCTTCCTTCATGTAACGGTCGAGTGCCTCCAATGCCGCATCCGTACAATTCGTGTAGATGGCGGCAAAGGAGCGGTATCCATGATTGAAACTGCCAACCAGCATGGTTCTCCGTTCCTCTGACGGCGCCTCGGCTTCGAGCAGCGCCTCCATCTGCCTGCGCCATGAATCACCGTCTTCGCCGCACAGCCCACGTAGGAAATGAACGGAGCCGAGAACCTCCGCAAGCCTCGTCAATTGACGGTCATACGGAACCTCCATTGCCTGGGAGGCAGCAGGGCCGCATGACAACCAGGCAAGGAGGGAAAGCAGGATCAGTCGTTGCATGCCAATTCTCTTGCCGGGAAGAAAGGCGGGTTCAAGGCCAAGTGGGTTCCTGCCGGCCCGTGGCTATAGTTTCTGCCAAGGCTTGCGTACTTTCGGTCACAGGTAGGCCGCGCATCTCCTCGACCGTGTACCAGCCTGCAAGATCAGCATCGTCACCTACCTGAAGCTCTCCCTCGAAGTCAGCGCTGCGGAAGACCTTCAAGCGAAAGCGCTGACCGCCATCGCCCTCCAGAACCATCTCTGTCAGAGGCGCGAGCATTCCTACGAGCAGTCCCGTTTCTTCCCGAAGCTCACGGCGTGCTGCCTCAGGCGCTGTTTCGCCGTTTTCAATGCGGCCGCCTGGAAAGGCGAAAAGACCGCGCGCCGGGGCGCGCCCGCGACGCACGAGCAGGAAGCGTCCATCGCGCATGATCACCACTGAAACGGCTGGAATTTCGGTTCTGTCCATTGGTTTGTATCCGTTGCCGTAATATCTATTCTGCCTGATGCCGATACGAAAGGTTTTAATAGAAGGAACCCTGTAACAGATCATGTGTGGGCGCTTTGCATTGAAAAATTCGCCGCGGGAGGTGGAGGCGCTGCTCGGACTTGCCGAGGTGGAAGATTTTCCTCCGCGCTATAATATCGCGCCCACCCAGCCGATCCTGACGGTGATAGCCGGGCCTTCCCGCCCGCGCGGCTCGAACTTACCAGATAGGGAGACGCTTCTGGTGCGATGGGGGCTTTGGCCCTCCTGGGTGAAGAAGCCAAAGGAACTGCCGCTCCTGATCAATGCGCGCAGCGAAACGGCAGCGGAAAAGGCGGCTTTTCGCGCTGCGATGCGCCACCGCCGGGCTCTGATTCCGGCCTCCGGCTTCTACGAATGGAGGCGTGATGGCAGCGGCCGCTCGCAACCTTTCTGGGTTCAGCCCCGCTCAGGCGGGCTCGTCGCTTTTGCCGGTCTGGTAGAGACCTGGATAGAGCCAGGGGGCAGCGAAATAGATACCGGCGCGATCATGACCACGGCTGCATCCAGCGATCTTGCTTCCATCCACCACCGCATGCCCGTGGTGATCAGGCCGGAAGACTTCGCGCGTTGGCTCGATTGCCGCAGCTATGAGCCGCGCCATGTGGCCGACCTCTTGACTGCGGTCGAGGCCGGCTTTTTCGAGGTGATCCCGGTTTCCGACAAGGTCAACAGCGTGGCTAATACAGGGCCGGACATTCAGGAGCCGGTAGAGCTGCCCGCCCCGGCTACTAAGGCACAGCAGCTACAACTCTTCTAATCACCGCATTCCTGCGCGCCGATGGCCGGTTGAGCCTAGCGTTCTTCGCGGGGTTCAAACACTCGCTTCGGCTCTTGCTTCTTTCTTGGTTTGCACTGAAGCGCTGCGTTGATGGCGGCTGGGCCGACCGCGCGATATTCCTCGACAAGCCTTGGCTTTTCCGGCTTCTGCTCGGCCTTAGCCTGATCTTGCCTGGTATTTTCTGGTACCATGACACTTGCCTGACGTGGGTACTATCTATGTTGCACAGTTAGGTTTGCGATTCCGTCGAAATAATGTCCCCAACGCGCACCGCCGGATACTTGTTCATTAGAATACGACAGGGGACTTAAAACTTTCTTCAGCCCTGCATTAAGGTAGCATACGGCCGGCGCTGACAGCGGCTTGACGGCGGCGCGCATGAAGGCGATAAGAGCGTAATGAAAACGCGGTTGGCCATTATCGGCATTTGCATTATCGGCTAGCGCTGACGCTGGTCCGGTCGTTTTCGCCTTTTCCCTCAAACACGAAAAACGCCCTGGCCAGAGGCCCGGAGCACCGCGTGAGGTGTTGGATTGGGAAATTAAGATGCCCGATGGATTCAAGGGATTGCGGATCTATAATACATTGACGCGCCGGAAGGAGGATTTCGTTGCCCTCGATCCGGCGAATGTACGCATGTATGTTTGTGGGCCAACCGTCTACGATTTCGCACATATCGGCAATGCGCGGCCGGTGATCGTCTTCGATGTGCTTTTTCGCCTCTTACGCCATCTGTATGGCGTGGACCACGTCACCTATGTGCGTAACATCACCGACGTCGACGACAAGATCAACGCTCGTGCCTTACGGGACTATGGAGAGGAGATCAGGAACGGCGAACTGTCCCTCAACGAAGCTATCCGGCGTGTTACGGAAAGGACGGCCGATCAGTTCCGCACGGATGTGACGGCACTTGGCTGCCTGCCACCCACCTTCGAGCCGCGAGCAACGGAATTCGTGCTACCGCGCCCGGACGGGCGCGCCGACATGGTGAGCCTCATCCAGCGTCTCCTCGATCGCGGCCACGCCTATGCGGCAAATGGGGAAGTCCTGTTCGACACGGCCTCCATGCCGGATTATGGAAGCCTTTCAAGGCGCAAGCTCGACGATCAGCAGGCGGGCGTGCGGATCGCCGTTGACCCACACAAGAGGAATCCGGCTGATTTCGTGCTCTGGAAAGTTTCGTCCGTGGAAGAGCCAGGGTGGGAAGCCAGCTTCACCGTTGACGGCAAGCCGATTTCAATCCGGGGACGCCCGGGCTGGCACATCGAATGCTCCGCGATGTCGGCGGCCTATCTCGGCGAGGTTTTCGATATTCATGGCGGTGGGCTGGACCTCATCTTTCCGCACCATGAGAACGAAATCGCCCAGTCACGCTGTGCCCATGGCACAGACAGAATGGCCAATTACTGGATGCACAATGGCTTCCTTCAGGTGGAAGGCCGCAAGATGGCGAAGTCGGAAGGAAATTTCGTCACTATCCACGAGCTCCTGCACACCGGGAATTTCGGCGGGCGCGAATGGCCGGGCGAGGTGCTGAGGCTTGCCATGCTCATGACGCATTACCGCGAGCCCCTCGATTTTTCCGTACGCAAACTGGAAGAAGCGGAAGCCGTGCTGGATGGCTGGTATCGCGCAGTTGAGGATGTCGAAGCCGATGACGAAATCGCTCCCGGATTCCTTGCCGCCCTCAAGGACGATCTTGGCACCACAGGTGCAATAGCTGCGCTGCACGATTTGCGCGGCCAGGCAGCGAAAGGAAGCAATGAGGCGCAGGCGCGCCTGAAGTCAGGCGCCGGTCTCTTGGGGCTTCTTCAAGTGACGCAGGATACCTGGTTCTCTGCAAAAGCCGCCCGCGCGTCCGTCGATCAGGATGGGGTGGACGAAAGGGTCGCTGCCCGACTTGCCTTCATCGAGGAGAAAAACTTCGCCGAGGCCGATCGCATCCGCGAGGAACTTGCGTCCGAAGGAATCCAGCTCATGGACTACAAGGACCCCGAGACGGGTGAGCGCCGGACGAAATGGGAGGTGAAACGGTGAGGGGAACGGGACCCTCAGCCGGGGCCGTGTTCCAGCCGCCTCTGCGCAGTTTGCACCCACGGAACGAGCGGGTATCCCGTGCGATTCGGGCGCATGGTCCCGCGGAGAGGGGCCGGCAGAAACAGGAGGTGATGCATGATTGACCATATCGGCATCCGCGTCGCGGACTTCGTCCGGGCGAAGGCGTTCTATGACAAGGCGCTCGCGCCGCTTGGCGCAACGCTTCTGATGATGGTTCCGGCGCAGCACACCGGCGGCGTGAAGGTGGGTGGCTACGGACGGGAAAAACCGGACTTCTGGCTGCATGAGACCGGCGATTCCGGCGAACCAAAGCATATAGCCTTCACCGCCCGCTCCCGCGCGGAGGTGGATGCCTTCCATCGCGAGGCGCTTGCCGCGGGCGCCAGGGACAATGGTGCACCCGGGCTAAGGCCCCACTATCACCCTAACTACTATGGCGCCTTCGTCTTCGATCCGGACGGGAACAATATCGAAGCCGTATGCCATGCGCCGGAGTAACACGCCGCAAAGGAGACGCCAGTGAGTCTCGATAATGAACCTGTCTATACGGGAGGCTGCCAGTGCGGTGCCGTGCGCTTTCGAGTCGAGGGCGCGCTAGGCGAGCCTTCCATTTGCCATTGCCGCATGTGCCAGAAGGCGTTCGGCAGTTTCTTTGCGCCGCTTGCTTCGGTGCGGGGCGCAAAATTGCGTTGGACCCGGGGGGAGCCGAAGCGTTTCCGATCCTCCGATCATGTGCAGCGTGGCTTCTGCGCCGAATGCGGCACACCGCTCACCTACGAGGCTCCCGATGGAGTCGCGCTGGCGATTGGCGCGTTCGACAAGCCCGAAGAGGTGGCGCCCCGCCTTCAATGGGGCATCGAGGCGAAGCTCCCCTATGTCGATACGCTGGGCAATCTGCCCGCCCGCGCCACCATGGACGATGTTGCACATGCTGATTATCTCGCCAGCTTGATCTCTAACCAGCACCCTGACCACGATACTGACCAATGGCCGCGGGAGAACGCGAAATGAGCCGCGAGCGCATCTATCTATTCGACACGACCCTGCGCGATGGCCAGCAGACGCCGGGCATCGACTTTTCCATCGAGGACAAGATCGCAATTGCTGCGCTTCTGGACGAACTCGGCGTGGACTATGTCGAGGGTGGGTACCCCGGCGCCAATCCGACCGATACCGAGTTTTTCTCGCAGAAACGCTCACGCCGCGCCCATTTTGTGGCTTTCGGTATGACAAAGCGTGCGGGCGTGTCGGCGGAGAACGACCCGGGGCTTGCTATGCTTCTTCAGGCTGCCGGCGACGCCGTCTGCTTCGTGGCCAAGAGCTGGGACTACCATGTGCGCGTCGCCCTTGGCTGCACGAACGAAGAGAATCTGGAATCCATCCGGGCTTCGGTGGCCGCAGCTCGCGCGGCGGGCAAGGAGGCCATGGTTGACTGCGAGCATTTTTTCGACGGTTACAAGGCCAACCCCGATTATGCGCTCGCCTGCGCGAAAGCCGCTTATGAGGCAGGCTGCCGCTGGGTCGTGCTGTGCGATACCAATGGCGGGACACAGCCCGCCGAAGTGCGCGAAATCGTCAGCGCCGTCATAGCCGCCGGGATCCCCGGCACCCATCTGGGCATCCATGCCCATGACGATACTGGCCAGGCGGTTGCCAATTCACTCGCGGCGATTGAGGCAGGCGCACGCCAGATCCAGGGCACGCTCAACGGCATCGGAGAGCGCTGCGGGAATGCGAACCTCACCACGATCATCCCCACGCTGGCGCTGAAATCCACCTATGCCGAGCGTTTCGAAACAGGGGTGAGCGCTTCCGCCCTTGCAGGCATTTCACGCATCTCCCATGCTTTTGACGAATTGCTCAACCGTGCGCCTGAGGCGCAAGCACCTTATGTCGGAGCCTCCGCCTTTGCGACCAAGGCCGGCATTCATGCTTCGGCGATCCTGAAAGAGCCGCGAACCTACGAGCACGTGGCACCGGAGGCGGTGGGGAATACCCGCCGCGTGATGGTATCGGACCAGGGCGGAAAGTCGAACTTCATTGCCGAACTGAAGCGGCGGGGCATCGCGGTGGACAAGGCCGACCCGCGCCTCGACACGTTGATTGCGCGGGTTAAGGAGCGTGAGGCAAGCGGTTACGCCTATGAGGGCGCGGATGCGAGCTTCGAACTCCTGGCGCGTCGTATCCTTGGGCGTGTACCGGAGTTCTTCAAGGTGGACGGCTTCCGATGCATGGTGGAGCGCCGTTTCGATGCACGTGGGAACCTTAAGACGGTCTCCGAGGCGGTGGTGCGTGTGACCATCGACGGCGAGACCCGCCTTTCCGTGGCTGAGGGGCATGGGCCCGTCAACGCGCTCGATATTGCGCTGAGAAAAGATTTGGGCAAGTACCAGTCCGAAATCGCCGATCTTGCATTGAGCGATTACAAGGTGCGCATTCTGAATGGCGGCACAGAGGCAGTGACCCGCGTCCTTATTGAATCCTATGATTCAACAGGGGAGCGCTGGTGGACCGTTGGCGTTTCCGACAACATCATCGACGCGTCCTTTCAGGCTCTGATGGACTCCATCGTCTACAAGCTGGTCAAAAATCGCGAGAGGACAAATCTTGCCGCGGAGTAGACGATCGTGAGCGCCCGACCCCCTATCAGCTTGCCTGATATGGTTTCATTTACTTCGTTATGGCTTTATGCATCGTCCGATGCTGCGCACTCCTTGCACGCCGAGGGCGCTCGATGCGCGCAGCGTTTGCTCAGGTCATGCTGTCCAATATGGCCAGGAACAAGCGTTCGCGGGCTTGTTCTTGTCCATGCTGTGAAAACAGGATAGACCGCTTCGAGTAGAAAACAGGGCGGTTATATGGCAATGACTCCGCTCAGGGTGTTGCTCTTCATATTTGGTGGTCTGATCGGCGCTGGAGCGGTAGCTTTCTACGCGGGATTGTTCACGCCTCCCTCCGCGCAGGACGACGGGCTGGCGACAATGGCGGAATCCGTGTTACCCGAAGAAGAGCCCGAAGAAAAACAGGAAGAATCCGCAGCAGATTCCGCAAAATCTACCGAAGCCAGTGCTGACGTTGAAAAGGATAGCGTTGGTCAGGAACAGGTAGTCGTGCCTGCTTTTGATCTTCTGCGTGCCGAGCCGGACGGATCTCTTGTGGTGGCGGGCAGGGCGGCACCCGGCTCGGATGTGGAGGTTTTAAGCGGATCGTCCATCCTTGCAATGGCAAGGTCCGGCCCTTCGGGCGACTTTGCTGCCGTGCTGGATGAACCGTTAAAGCCTGGCGAGTACAATATCGTACTGCGGGCCACGTCGCCGGACAACAATGTGGCAGCGACATCGATGGAAACGGCGATTGTTTCCATTCCAACGCCGGGTAGCAACCAGGTGGTCGCCCTGGTTCAGCAGCCGGGCAAGCCCAGCAGGCTGATTTCCGTGCCGCAACCGGAACAGCTGGCAAACAGCGATGCCGAAGTACCAGCGGAGGCGGAGGGCAACGCTCCAGAAACTGAACCGGCTGCCGAGTTGGCGGAGAATGGCGGCATGGCAGCGGATGGCACTTCCGAACCGGTGGAGACCGCTGGGGACAGGGCGTCCGCAGAGGAAGAGGCAGGTGAGACCGAAGAAGCCGCTACCAGAGACACTGACGCCGCAAGGGAGAGGAGGGAAGCTGCGCTCGCGCCCGCCACTCCCAACGATGCGGATGCCGTAGCGAAGGTGACGGGAGAGCAACGTTCGGGAACGGTGCGACAGGAGCAGGTGGGAGAAAGCGGCGAGCAAGAGGTAGCAGTTGCACCGGCTGAGCCGGAATCCGGCAGGGCGGAGGAGAATGCGGACGTAAGGAAAGCGCCCCCGCAGTCTTCCGCAAGAGAAGACGATGCGCCTTTCATCGAGGCAGTCGAGATTGATGGCCGAAAAATTTTCGTGGCCGGCAGGGCCAAGCCGAACAGCCGCCTGCGCATCTATGCCAACGAGACGCTCCTTGGCCAGACCACCACGTCCCCGCAGGGACAGTTCCTGCTTGAAGCGGAGCGAGATTTGCCGGTTGGCGATTACATCATCCGTGCGGACGTGCTGGCCGATGACGGAAGTAGCGTCATTGCCCGAGCGGCTGTGCCCTTCGATCGCCGCGCGGGCGAACAGATTGCTGCCGTCGCCTCAGAAACGCTCACCGACACAGCGAATGAAGCGAATATGGAAGGCGCGGATGCGGTACGCCCGGCGGAAACATTGCCGGACGAGGATACAGATGCTTCGGGAGCAGACGCATCCGCGGCTTCGCCGCTTCGAGAATCGCGGAAGGTCTTTGAAAATTCCGGTTCGGACGAGGTGTCAGGCGAAGGTGGAACCGGGCAAAACATTGCCGCTGCTGGCAAGGAACCGGGCCGCAGCCAGGCGCCGGAAGGTGTCCAGGAAGTGGTTGCGCAGGCCCTGCAGCCTGCAGACGGGGCGGTGATCATCCGCCGGGGCGATACGCTCTGGCAGATTTCACGCCGCATCTACGGCCGCGGCGTTCGATATACCACCATCTATCTTGCCAATCAGGAGCAGATACGTGATCCGGACCTCATCTGGCCGGGGCAGATCTTCAAGGTTCCTGAAGAAACGGATGCGGGAGAAAAGGCGAATCTCGAAGCTGTCAGCGAGCAGGCCATCTCGCCAGAGGCCATCCTTGCTGATGAAGAGGAATAGGCGCCGGTATTGGCATGCGGCGCCACAGGCATCCTTCATCCGAGTTAGTACTAGGGCAGGCATTCCAAAGCCGGCGCAATGTATGGCAGGCTACGGCGATTGCATGTTCCACATTGCCTTTTAACCCTGGAACCGTTGCAATCCCATCGTTCATCGTTTATCGGCGATGAACGATGAATCCGCTCGTCAGAATTCACCAGTTAGATGGGCAAGCGCCTGCACGCTTCGCGCCAGACCGGATGGCGCGGCGGTTTGCAGCGCTCGCGCATCCTGCCCGAGTTGAGATCCTGTGCCACCTTTCAGTTGCCGGGGCATGCTGCTGCAAGGATGTGGTGGGACAGATGCCTCTTGCCCAGTCTACCGTCTCCCAGCATCTGAAGGTTCTTGTGGAGGCCGGGCTGGTGCGCCTAACACCGGTCGGGCAATCTTCCCGCTACGAAATCAACCCTGTCGCTCTGCTGGAGATTGGTACAGCAGTCGACGATCTGCTTTCCCTCTGCGCGCCCGGCGCTGATAGCAACGACAATCGAGACTGATCATTGGCCCAGAAGACCGTCTCCGCCGAATCCGGCGCCACCCTGCGCACGCTGCTCAATCTCTGGCCCTATATGTGGCCTTCCGACCGGCCAGACCTGAAGATGCGGGTGCTGCAGGCCAGCGCGTTCCTCGTTCTGGCGAAAGTGGTCCTCGTTCTTGTGCCCTATTTTTTCAAATGGGCAACGAACGTGCTTTCGGGCGAGGGTACGCCGCCAGCCTTTCTTCCGGCAGTTTTGGCCGGGCCTCTGATGCTGGTTGTCGCCTACAATTTGATGCGGGTTATACAGCTTGGCTTCAACCAGTTGCGCGATGCGCTTTTCGCCCGCGTCGGCCAGCATGCTGTCCGCCAACTCGCCTATCGCACCTTCGTGCACATGCACTCGCTTTCGCTGCGTTTTCACCTTGAGAGGAAGACGGGGGGACTTTCGCGCATCATCGAGCGCGGTACCAAGGGCATTGAAGCGATTGTGCGCTTCACGATGCTCAACACCTTGCCGACGATCCTCGAATTCGCGCTTTCGGCTGCAATTTTCGCCATCGCCTACGGCTGGATCTATGTCGCAATCATGGCCGTCACGGTCTGGCTCTATATCTGGTTCACCGTAAAGGCCAGTGATTGGCGAATCACCATCCGTCGGGAAATGAACGAATCTGACACCGACGCGAACACCAAGGCGATCGATTCGCTGCTGAATTTTGAGACGGTGAAATATTTCAACAATGAGGCCATGGAGGCGCGCCGATTCGACCGATCCATGGCGCGCTATGAGGAAGCCGCGACCAAAACATGGACTTCGCTCGGCTGGCTGAATTTCGGCCAGGGCGTGATCTTCGGACTGGGCATGACGGCGGCGATGGCAATGTCCGCCTGGGAGGTAACGCAGGGCACGCAGACGGTGGGCGATTTCGTCTTCATCAATGCGCTGCTGATGCAGCTTTCCATCCCGCTTAACTTCATCGGCTTCGTCTATCGCGAAATCCGCCAAGGTCTGACTGACATTGAGCAGATGTTCGACCTGCTGGATGTGCCGCAGGAGGTGAAGGACAGGCCGGGCGCGAAACCGATTGAGGTTACGCAAGGCCATGTGCGTTTCGAGAACGTCTCCTTTGCTTATGATGAAAACCGGCCGATCCTCAAGGGAGTAAGCTTTGAAATTCCTCCCGGAAAGACGGTGGCCGTCGTCGGTCCTTCAGGTGCGGGAAAGTCTACTATCTCGCGCCTCATCTTCCGATTCTATGACATTAACAAGGGCGCTATCCTGATCGACGGGCAGGATGTGCGTGACATCACCCAGGACAGCTTGCGCGCGGCAATTGGCATGGTGCCGCAGGACACTGTGCTCTTCAACGACACGATCCTCTACAACATCCGCTATGGCCGGCCTTCGGCGACGGAGAAAGAGGTGCACAGGGCTGCCGAACTTGCACAGATTGCCCCTTTCATCAAGAGCTTGCCAGATGGCTACAACACCATGGTCGGCGAGCGCGGCCTGAAGCTTTCAGGTGGCGAAAAGCAGCGCGTTGCCATTGCTCGCACCATCCTCAAGGCGCCGCCCATCCTCATCCTCGATGAGGCGACATCGGCGCTCGATACGCATACCGAGCAGGAGATTCAGGCGGCGCTCGATCTTGTGAGCCGCGACCGCACAACGCTGGTGATCGCCCATCGGCTTTCCACCGTCATCAGCGCGGACGAGATCATCGTTCTGAAAGAGGGCCAGATTGCTGAGCGTGGCACGCATCGCGCTCTCCTTTCGGCCAGGGGCCTTTATGCTGAGATGTGGAACCGGCAGCGAGAGGCAACCCGAGCCGAGGAACGCTTGCGCCGCGCCCGCGAGACCGACGAGATGGGAGTGGTGGTGCGCAAGCGGCCGAGTTACTGATCGCATCAGCCCGCTTGCGATTGCGCTTGCCAGAGGAAAGTGCCTCGTCTGCGTTGCAGATGGACGGGCTTTCCGTTACCAAGTCGCGCTTGCCAATGCAGGGCGGAGAACCGATGAGCCTGGCTGAAACGATTCGGAGCACGTTTGTGCCTATTCACCGCGAGGGTTATCGCTTCATCGCGATCTTTCTTGCTGCGTCCATCATCCTTGGCATCCTTTGGGAGCCGTTCTTCTGGATTGGCTTGCTCCTGACGGGATGGTGCGCGTATTTCTTCCGCGATCCGCCGCGTGTCACCCCGGTGGACGACCGGCTGGTAGTCTCGCCTGCTGATGGCGTAATCTCCTCGGTAGGGCCAGCGCTGCCGCCTCCGGAACTGGGGATCGACGGCGAGACGACCCGCATTTCCGTCTTCATGAATGTATTTTCCTGCCATATCAATCGCGCCCCGGTGCGCGGGCGTATCTCGCTGATCGAGCACCGGCCTGGCCGCTTTCTCAATGCAGAGCTGGACAAGGCAAGCGAGGAGAACGAGCGCAACAGCCTCGTGATAGAAAGCCCGAACGGCCCTGTAGCGGTGGTGCAGATAGCGGGCCTCGTCGCCCGCCGTATCGTCTGCTGGGTCGAAGCACCGGAAGAAATCGCCGTGGGCGAGCGGTTTGGGCTGATCCGGTTCGGCTCGCGCGTGGACGTCTATCTGCCGGCGGAAGCGCGGCCGCGCGTGGCAGTCGGTCAGGTCGCCGTGGGCGGGGAGACAATCCTTGCCGAGTTTGGTAGTGATGCGCCTCCGCCCATCGTCCGGGTTTCCTGATGGCGGGGCCTTTCGCGCCTTTCGATCAGCATGGCGGCGGCGGCCCGCGTATCCGCGAGATCCCGTTGCGCCTGATGGTGCCAAACATCATCACCGTCCTTGCTGTGTGCGCTGGCCTTACAGGCATCCGACTGGCATTCGAGAACGAGGTTGAAACGGCCGTGATCATGGTGCTGATTGCGGCCTTTCTGGATGCGGTGGACGGCCGCGTGGCGCGTGCCTTCAAGGCGACGTCGAAGTTCGGTGCCGAGATGGATTCGCTCGCCGACATCGTCAATTTTGGCGCGGCGCCTGCGCTGGTCCTTTATGCTTATATTCTTGACAAGGCAGGAGCGATCGGCTGGATTGCCGCCCTTCTTTTCGCCATTGCCTGCGTGCTGAGGCTGGCACGTTTCAACGTCATGCTGGAGGATGGCGGCCGGCCTGCCTGGCAGGCCGATTATTTCGTGGGCGTGCCGGCGCCTGCGGGAGCAGCGCTCGTCATGCTGCCAATTTACCTCGGCTTTCTCGGTTTTACCCCAGATCGGGGAGTGGCCTTCGCCGCCTGTGCCTACACCGTGATCGTGGCCTTCCTGATGGTTAGCAGGCTGCCGGTATATTCCGGCAAGTCATCGGGAAGCCGCGTGCGTCGCGAACTGGTGATGCCGCTGATGCTGGGCGTAGTTTTCTATGTTCTGCTCCTGGTCAGCTATCCCTGGCAGACCATGACGGTATCGGCCTTCGCCTATATGGTCTTCCTCGTTTTTAGTGTGCGCGCTTATTCGTGCCGGGCGCAGAAGGAGGATGCTGCGACGGAAGATGGGGCCGGTTCCCTGTAATATTGCAACAAGCTTGAAGCGCTCAGCGAATGGCTGCGCATTCACCGGTCAACGCTTCCTTGACTTTATGGCATCCTTGCAGGGGAAGGCGAACCGGCGCTCTGGGGACTACCCGCATTGGCGCTCACGTAAAAGGTAAGAAAGCTACGCGGCGAGCTGGTCGCCACCATCATCCTTCTCAATGCGGGCAAGCTGTCTGACAGTAAGCATTCGCTCGAAAAATACATCGGCACGCCTTGGCTGCTCGCCCCGTGCCATCGCTATCATCTCGGCAATCGTAAGCGGTTTGAGCGTGGCAATCCTGAGACGCGGCAAAAGATGGCGGCCTTCCTTCCTTTCCAGAGCGAAGAAGGATTGACCAGCACCCTCAACATGGATCGGCACTATGCGTGCCTCGGCGTTTGAGGCAATGCGTGCTATGGCCCGGAACAGGCGGAAGGCCTTGGGGTCTGGAGACACGTTGTCGGGAAGATAAACAGCTAGGCGTCCACCTCCCTTGAGACGGCGCACCAGCCTGCGGCTGACAAAAATATGGCGTGCGTTGAAGACGATGGTTCGGGCAAGCGCGCGCCAGGGATCAAGCCACCAGGCCCTTGCGGAATCCTCGTCGAGAATGTGCAAGGTATCCTGTGGCAAAAGCGCAAGCATCAGAGCTGGCTCCAGCCGAGACTGGTGCCAGACTGCGTAGATAACGGGCGGTTCTGCCTTCCGCGCTTCCATAATGGGCCCGTCCTTGACGCGGAAGATGAGCTTCAGCGGCGCATAAAGGACGGCCTGATGAAGGCTGATGCCGAGCCTTACCATGCTGTAGGTGGCAAGAAGCAGCCAGAAAGCCAGAACCACGCAAAGGAGAGCGACGGCTGTTACCATTCGGTATCTCTCCTCACCGGAAAATTCCTCGCCTTATGTGGCTTATGTAAACAGGCAGCGGGCCATGCAGCCGTTGCTCAATCTGGGGCATCGCTTCGTTCCCGTACGGCTTCTTCTGGCCATTGCGGCTGCAGGGTAACGGAACGTTCGGCGAGGTCAATCGACTTTTCGCGCCGGCTTATTCAGGCATTTGATACCGCACGAAGCGCTTCTGCCTGACATCGAAAATAAGGCCGGTTTCGGTAAGCGCGGGGCTTGCCAGCGGCAGGATCTTCTCGGCCACCTCGGAGGGGTCGGGCAGGGTCTGCGGATCTTCTCCCGGGACGGCCTGTGCGCGCATTGCGGTGCGCGTGGCTCCGGGATTTACCGCATTGACCCTGAGCGGCATATTTTTCGTTTCGTCTGCCCAGGAGCGCACCATCGCCTCTACGGCCGCTTTGGATGCAGCGTAAGGCGCCCAGAACGCCCGGGCGGAGTGGGCGGCGCCCGATGACATGACGATAGCGCGGCCAGCATCGGAGGCACGCAGAAGCGGATCAACGGATCGGATGAGCCGCCAGACCGAAGTGACGTTGATCGCCATCACTTTTTCGAAGACCCGTGCCTCGACATGGCCGATGGGCGAGATGACGCCGAGAATGCCGGCATTGGCGACCATGATGTCGAGCTTGCCCCAACGCTCGTGTATCGCACCCCCAAGGCGGTCGATACCTGCCATATCGGAAAGATCGAGCGGCACTAGGGTTGCTTCTCCGCCAAGCGCTTTGATCTCGTCGTCCAGTTCTTCCAGCCCACCAACGGTGCGCGCCACGGCAATGACATGGGCTCCTGCCGCTGCAAGGCCTTTCGCCAGAAAATAGCCGATGCCGCGCGATGCCCCGGTGACAAGGGCAGTACGGCCAGAAAGGTCGATAGAGCGGGACATGGATCTCTTCCAAAGTTCGTCGTTCTGGAGCTATTAGTACGAATTGCGTGCCAGAGGAACCCACAACAGCCTGCTTGCGGAAAGCAGGGCTAAGCTCTATAGCAGCGGCAGCGGGGACGACCCCGCAGGCTTCCAAAATGAGATGAGGACGACCTCATCGCCATCTGATGGAGAATCAGCATGGCCTGGATCGTGCTGTTTGTAGCAGGCCTGTTCGAGATTGGCTGGGCGCTTGGGCTGAAATATACTGAAGGTTTCACGCGGCTATGGCCGACTATAGCGACCATCATATTCATGATCGTCAGCCTGGCCCTTCTTGGAATCGCGTTGCGCTCCCTGCCTCTGGGCACGGCCTATGCAGTCTGGACTGGCATCGGGACCGTCGGTACCGTCATTCTTGGAATTTTCCTGTTCGGCGAGGCTGCGGATCTCCTCCGCCTGGGCTGCATCGGCCTCATAGTTACCGGCATCATCGGTCTAAGATTGATCACACCCTAGCCTAACCTTGTGCCGCGGTCGGCCGGAGCCTATTGCCCCCCGTTCGCGGCTAGCAAGGAGAGTTGGCGCACATTGTCGGTCCCGTTGTGATCGGTCAGTTCCGTCGGGTATTCTCCCGTGAAACAGGCGTCGCAGAACTGCGGCAACTCGTTATTGCGGGCAGCTTCGCCCACAGCGCGGTAAAGCCCGTCTATCGAAAGGAAGCCAAGCGAGTCGACGCGGATGAATTCCGCCATCTCCTCGACCGTCATCCGTGAAGCGAGCAGCTTTGCCTTCTGTGGTGTATCAACACCATAAAAGCAGGAGGCGCGCGTAGGCGGCGAGGCGATGCGCATGTGCACTTCGGCCGCGCCGGCTTCCCGCACCATCTGCACTATCTTCTGGCTTGTCGTGCCTCTGACGATGGAATCGTCCACCAGCACGACTCGCTTGCCCTCCAAAGACTTGCGGTTGGCGTTGTGCTTCAGCCTTACGCCCATATGGCGAATTGAGTCGGTTGGCTGAATAAAGGTTCGGCCGACATAGTGATTGCGGATGATGCCCAACTCGAAAGGCAGGTCGGCCGCCTGCGCGAATCCGATTGCGGCGGGGGTTCCGGAGTCGGGGACAGGGACGACGATATCGGCATCCACCGGATTCTCGCGGGCAAGCTCGGCTCCAATCCTCTTGCGCACATCGTAGACATTGCGGCCTTCAAGGATGGAATCCGGCCTGGCGAAATAGATAAACTCGAAAATGCAGAAACGCTGGCTCGCGTTCTCGAAAGGGAAGAGGCTCTCGATGCTTTGTTCCGTTACGATCACCATTTCGCCGGGTTTGACGTCACGCACGAACCGGGCCCCGATGATGTCTAGAGCGCAGGTTTCCGAAGCAAAGATATAGGCCCCGTCCAGATCGCCGAGCACAAGAGGGCGAATCCCGAGCGGATCGCGGCAGCCTATCATTTTCTTGGAGGTCAAGGCGACTACGGAAAAGGCACCTTCGAGCTGCCGCACCGCATCAATAAAGCGTGAATTGAGGTCCCGCTCCCGACTGGTCGCCACCAGATGCAGAATCGTCTCCGTATCGGAGGTCGAGGAGAAGATCGCACCTTCCTTTTGCAGGCGGCGCTGAATGGTCATCGCATTGGTGATGTTGCCATTATGCGCAACGGCCAAGCCGCCATCTGCAAGCTCGGCGAAAAAGGGCTGCACATTGCGCAGACCGGATCCTCCGCTAGTGGAATAGCGCGTATGGCCGATGGCACGCGCGCCCTTCAACCGCTCCAGAACCGCGGGCTTTGTGAAAGTGTCGCCGATCAGCCCGATATGTCGTTCAACATGGAACTGGCTGCCGTCGAAGGAGACGATGCCGGCTGCCTCCTGGCCGCGATGCTGGAGCGCATGGAGGCCCAGCGTCGTGATTGCCGCCGCGTCCTGCCTGCCATAGATGCCGAATACGCCGCACTCATCATGAAAATGGTCGTCGGCTTCGCCCGAAAGGGGCAAATTCTCTTCACTAGCCATGCGGCCGCCTGTGTCCGTTAGTGTTGCGGCGGTCTTATCAGAACGCCGTCAGTTGGTCGTTTCCGCCTCTTGTCCGGCTCCCGATGACAGGCGGTCGAAGATGGAGCGCTCCGGATCATCGGGCAAGAGCCCCTGCAACCAGCTGCCAACACCTTCAAGAAGGGGGCGCGACTTCGCCTCGGAGATCCAGCTCGGCGGGTTCGAGGCAAGAAGCCAGTTGAGAAACAAGAGCGCTACCGCAACCACCAGTATGCCACGCGCCGCACCATAGAGGAACCCCAGCGTGCGGTCGAGCGCCCCGATCCGCGAATCGACGATGAAGTCTGCCATCTTCATGGTGATGATGGTGACGATAACCAGCACCACCAGGAATACGGCTGCCGCCGAGACGATTAGAGCAACGGTTGCGTTACCTATGTGGGGTGTGACGTAGGGCAGCACCACCGGATAGAGGAAATATGCCGCAAAAGCCGCAACAATCCAGGACGCGATCGAAAGAATCTCACGCGAAAAGCCGCGCACCATGGCCAGCATCGCCGAAACGAGCGTGAAGCCGACGAGGATGCCGTCAAGCAGTGTGATTGGCATTGTAACCCCAACGTCTTGGTAAGGCTGGTTGCCTTCGTACCACTCCCGGGCGGTCGTGCCGCCAAACTCTATTCATGGCGCACTCGACCCGCAATCCGCGCCACCAGATCCGCAAGCCCCTCAGGCCGGAATGCGCCTGCTGGGATTGCGCCGGCAAGCTCCTCATTTCCCGGAGGCATCACTGCCTGCGTGAAGCCGAGTTTTTCGGCTTCCTTGAGCCGGCTCGCCGCATGCGCCACCGGGCGAACTGCGCCAGACAGGCTGATTTCGCCGAAATAGACGCAATCGGCGGGCAGGGCAAGCCCGGTGAGAGATGAGACAAGAGCAGCCGCTACGGCCAGATCGGCTGCAGGCTCCGTGATGCGGTAGCCGCCTGCGATGTTCAGATAGACATCGTGGGAGGAAAGGCGCACGCCGCAATGAGCCTCCAACACAGCCAGGACCATGGAAAGCCTGGCTGAATCCCACCCTACGACCGCTCGTCGCGGAGTGCCGAGCGGCGAAGGCGCCACGAGTGCCTGAATCTCCACAAGAACCGGCCGTGTGCCTTCCATACCGGCAAAGACTGCAGCACCAGGCGCAGCCGCGCTCCGTTCACCGAGAAAAAGCTCCGATGGGTTGGGGACTTCGCGCAGACCCTTGTCGCCCATCTCGAATACGCCAATCTCATCGGTGGGCCCGAAACGGTTCTTGACCGTGCGCAAGATCCGGTAATGATGCCCTCCTTCGCCTTCGAAATAAAGCACGCCGTCCACCATGTGCTCCACTACTCGGGGGCCTGCGATCTGTCCTTCCTTGGTGACATGCCCAACGAGCACGATTGCGGCGCCCGTGGATTTGGCATAGCGGATCATCCCCTGTGCGGACGCTCGAACCTGAGTGACCGTGCCCGGGGCCGAGTCCGCCGTATCGGTCCATGCCGTCTGGATGGAATCGAGAATCACGAGGTCCGGCCGCTTGCCTTCCGCTATGGTCGCCAGAATGTTCTCCACATTAGTTTCAGCAGCGAGCTCGACAGCGGTATGGGCCACGCCGAGGCGCTGGGCACGCAGGCGAATCTGCGCCACTGCCTCTTCGCCGGAAACATAGACAATACGATGGCCACGGGAGGCAAGGGCGGCCGCAGCCTGGGTGAGCAGCGTCGATTTTCCGATACCCGGGTCCCCACCCACCAGCAATGCAGAGCCGCGCACGAAACCGCCGCCCGTCACCCGGTCAAGTTCGCCAATGCCCGTAACAATACGCGGCGCGTCCTCGATGTCGCCGGATAGCGTCGTCAGCGCGACCGGCGTTCCGGGTCTTGCCCGGCGCAGCGATTGCGGGCCTGCGCCGATGCCACCGCCGGTTCCTTCCTCGACTAGCGTGTTCCACTCGCCGCAGCCATCGCACTTTCCGGCCCAGCGCGAATGGACGGTGCCGCAGTTCTGGCAGATGAATTGAGTCCGGGGCCTTGCCATCAGGAATTCGACCCGCTGCTTTCCACGGCTGCAGGCGGAGGGGGCGAGATGACCCTTTCAACTGCCCTCACGCTTCGCCTCCCACATATTCCCGATAGTAGCGCTGCCCGAGGGAGGTCAGCAGTTCATAAGCGATTGTGCCGGCCGCTTCGGCAACCGCGTCGATCGAAATGTTCGGCCCGAAAAGCTCAATATGGTCTCCAACCGCGACTGCGTCATGCCCAAGATCTGTTATGTCGAAAAGCGACAGATCCATGGTCACGCGCCCAAGAACGGGCACTTTCCTGCCTTGGATAAAACCTTCCGCCCCCTGTCCATCGACGCGCCGCAGGGGAACGCCCGCGCCGGAGGCGGCGCGATGATAGCCATCCGCATAACCGACGGCGCATGTGGCGATGATGGAGTCGCGGGTAAGGGGAGCGGCTCCATAGCTGACGGTCGCCCCGGCGCGCACCTGCCGGATCTGCACGATGCGGGCTTCAGCGGTCACGACCGGTTGCATGGGATTTGCTATGCCCCTCCATGGTGCGCCCCCGTAAAGAGCGATTCCCGGGCGCGTGAGGTCGGCAAGGAAATCACTTCCGAGGAAGATCCCCGCGGAGTTGGCGAGACTTGATTCGCTTTCTGCAAAAAGCGTCCGAACCTGTTGAAAGGACTCAAGCTGCCAGCGGTTCATAGGATGGTCGGGCTGATCGGAGCATGCAAGGTGACTCATGATCAGAAGCGGAGTGAGCGCGCCCGTCAGGGCGTTCTCCTCCACAAAGGCGCGTGCTCGCTGGGGCGTAAGCCCAAGCCGGTTCATGCCGGTATCCACATGGATGACGCAGGGGCGTGGGCGCTTCGCATCCCAGCCATGGGCCTCCCAGATGGAGATATCGCTTTGGGAATTGATGACGGGGATGAGCCGCGCATCTCGGTATGCTGATGCGGCTTCCGTCCCGAAAAGCCCAGTAAAAACGAAGATTTCCGCCTCGGGAAGAAGCGCGCGCAGCGCCACTCCCTCATGGGGGAGGGCCACGAAGAAGCGGCGGCATCCCGCCGCCCATAAAGTTCTGGCCACCGGAGCGATGCCCAACCCATAGGCGTTGGCTTTCACCACGGCGGCCGTTCTGGCCGGCTTCGAGCGTTGCGAAAGCAGCCGGTAATTCGCTGCCAGAGCGGAGAGATCGACAGTGAGCCTGCCGCCTGCCAGATGGGGCGGCGGCCCCTTGCTCGTCATTTGCGGCGCATAGGACACTAATCGAAACGCTCCGGCAGGTGTGAATCGTCTGCAAGGTCGGAGAAGCGGGTGAACTCGCCTTGGAACCCTAGCGAAACGGTGCCCGTTGGACCATGGCGCTGTTTTGCAATGATGACTTCGGCCTTGCCACGTGCCTCGTTCATCTCGGCTTCCCACTTCAGATACTCTTCCGTGCCCGGCTTGGGCTCGCGATTCTTGAGATAATATTCCTCGCGATAGACGAATAGAACCACGTCGGCGTCCTGCTCGATCGAGCCTGATTCGCGCAAGTCGGAAAGCTGCGGGCGTTTGTCGTCGCGGCTTTCCACTTGGCGGGAAAGCTGCGACAGCGCGACGATGGGCACTCCCAATTCCTTCGCAAGCGCCTTCAGCCCCGTGGTTATTTCGGTAATCTCCTGCACACGGTTCTGCTGGGCGCGGGCCGAGGAGCCTTGCATGAGCTGCACATAGTCAATGACGAGAACATCAAGCCCGCGCTGGCGCTTGAGCCGGCGCGCGCGGGCGGCAAGCTGGGCGATGGAGATGCCACCGGTCTGGTCGATGAAAAGCGGGATCTTCTGCATCATCTGGGCGCAGCCGACCAGCTTCTCGAAATCGGCCTCCGTAATCTCGCCGCGCCGGATCTTGGAAGAAGGGATTTCCGTCTGCTCGGAAATGATACGCGTGGCAAGCTGCTCCGACGACATTTCCAGCGAGAAGAAGCCGACGACGCCGCCATTGGCCGCCTTGAAGGAGCCGTCCGCCTGCTGTACCGGCTCGTAAGCGGAAGCAATGTTGTAGGCGATATTGGTGGCCAGCGAGGTTTTTCCCATGCCGGGGCGGCCAGCCAGGATGATAAGGTCGGAGGGTTGCAACCCCCCCATGCGCAGGTCGAGATCGCGAAGGCCCGTGGCAATGCCGGAAAGATGGCCGTCGCGCATGAATGCGGCATTGGCCATGTCGATTGCGGTCTTGGTGGCATCGCCGAAGCTCTCGAACCCCCCGTCGTAGCGGCCGGTTTCGGCCAGTTCGAAGAGGCGCCGCTCCGCATCCTCTATTTGGGCCTGTGGCGCCATGTCCACCGGCGCGTCATAGGCGATGTTGACCATATCCTCGCCGACGGTGATAAGCGCGCGCCGAATGGCGAGATCGTAAATCGCGCGGCCATAATCGGCGGCATTGATGACGGTGACCGCCTCGGCCGCGAGGCGGGCGAGGTATTGCGCCACTGTCATTTCGCCGACCTTCTCGTTGGCCGGCAAAAACGTCTTCATCGTCACCGGATTGGCAACCTTGCCCATGCGGATGAGCTCGCCCGCCACCGAGTAGATCTTGCGATGCAACGGCTCGTAGAAATGATCGGGCTTCAGAAAGTCGGAAACCCGGTAGAAGGCATCGTTGTTGACGAGGATCGCGCCGAGAAGCGCCTGCTCGGCTTCAATGTTGTTGGGCGCTTCACGATAAAGAGGCGTTTCCGCCGTATCCAACCTGCGGGCTGCGTCAGCCATAAACTCTTTCCACTGTCAGAACTGGCTGCCGGAAAACAAGCGGATAGGATCCGGCACCCCCCGCGTCCCTCCTAGCCGTCAGACGCTTGCATTGTCAGCCGTCTTGCCCACATTCCGCGAAAAAGCACCCGATATCCACCGAACGGAAGGGGATAATGTCTGTCAGGCGCTTCTTTGCTTGACAGCGAATCGGAAACGCTTGCGCCAGTATCATGCCTATTCCGCCGCGGCCTTGAACACCCCACCAGGTGAGGCGAGCTGTCTTTCCACTTCTGCGATGTAGTCGCGGGTGAGCGGCAGGGCGTCCCGCCGCTTGGCTAGCTGGATCTGGAAGTTCACCATCTCCTGCCAGCGGAAGGAGGCTTCCGAGCCGGTAAGATAGAACTCCCACATACGCGCGAATCGCTCGTCGTAGATCTCCACCGCCTTTTCGCGATTGGCCGCGAATCGCTCGCGCCAGTGCTTCAGTGTCTCGGCATAATGGAGCCGCAGCACCTCAATGTCCGTAACGATGAGGCCGGACTTCTCGATTGCAGGTAAAATCTCCGACAGGGAGGGGATGTAGCCTCCAGGAAAAATATACTTGCGGATGAAGGCGTTCGTCACCGAAGGGCCGGTGCTTCGACCGATCGTATGCAGGAGCATGACGCCGTCGTCAGGCATGAGACGGGCACATTTGTCGAAGAAGGTGCGGTAATGGTTGATGCCCACATGCTCGAACATTCCAACCGATACGATCCTGTCGAACGGGCCGGTGAGCGCGCGATAGTCCACGATCTCGAAGCGAGCCTTGTCGGAAAGCTGAGCTTCCTGCGCACGTTTCTGGGCAACGGCATGCTGCTCTTCTGATAGCGTGACGCCGAGCACCTCGGCATCGAACTGCCGCGCGATTTCCAGTCCAAGGCCGCCCCAACCCGATCCAATATCAAGCACTTTCTGACCCGGCTTGAGGTCGAGCTTTGCCATGATGTGGTGCTTCTTGGCGCGTTGCGCCTCCTCCAGCGTCATGTCCGAGCGGGGGAAATAGGCGCAGGAATACTGCATATCCTCGTCGAGGAAGAGTTTGTACAGCTCGCCTGAAAGGTCGTAATGGCGCGCCACATTGCGCTTGGAGCGGCCGGCGGGATTGAACTGATGCAGCCGGCGGAAAAGGTAGCGTATGCCTTCGCCGATCCTCACGGCGAACGCTTCCCTGCCACCGTGGCCGAAATTCTGATAGGCAATCTTGAGGAGAGCAAGGATGTCTCCCTCAAGAAAATCAATCTGCTCTTCCATGTACATTTCAGGCACCGCGAGCATCGGGTCGAGTGCTATGGCCCTTTCGGCGTGTTTGGAATGGACCACTATGTGTACGGGCTGTCCCGATCCGTCGCCGAAGTGGTGCACAGCTCCTTCGGCATCGGTGATGGTCAGCTTTCCAGTCTTTATCAGGCGCGATACAAACTTATGCAGCAAAGGATTCATTACGACCCCCATCCTGGGAGATAACGATTATGTAGGGTTCCTTTGCCATTGAAAAGCCTTTGCTTATGAGCTTCAAGAGGCCCGCTCGCAATGCTTTTGCCGCCGGGGAGGGTGTACGGCGGAGCCGTACCATTTTTGCGATCTCCAGACCGATCCCCGTATCTCTGATTAATCCCTTCCCGGTAAGTGCAGCAATGGGTTGTGGCGCTTGAGACGCGGCCCAGCCATAAAAAAACCGGGCGGTAACGCCCGGTTTTAGCATGTGACTATTTGTTACCTCAGGCGGTCTCTCCGCCACCTTGTGAAGGCGCGGTCTGTTCCTCCGAATCCTCATCGAACTCGGCATTTGGATCGAAGAATGCCTCGGGCCGCGCGCTCTCGTTAATGCCCTCGCCATAGATTGCTTCAGCCGAGTCGAGCGTCTCGCCCCGTGCCTGACGCTCTGCCTCCTCCGGCGAGCGGGCGACATTAAGAGAGATCGTGGCCGTTACTTCCGGATGAAGGGCGATGTCGACATTGGTGATGCCGATTGCCTTGATGGGCTGGTTCAGATCGACCTGGTTGCGGCCGATCTTGAAACCTTCATTGGCAAGCACTTCAACGATATCGCGCGCGGAAACGGAGCCGTACAACTGCCCGGTCTCCGCAGCCGAGCGGATAATGGAGAAGCTCATTCCGTCGAGTTTCTCGGAAACCTGTTCGGCTTCGTTCTTGCGTTCCAGATTACGCGCTTCGAGTTCGACACGCTGCGCTTCGTACTTCTTGCGGTTGGCTTCGCTGGCCCGCAGAGCCTTGCCCTGAGGCAGCAGATAATTACGCGCAAAGCCGTCCTTGACCTTCACCACGTCGCCCATCTGGCCAAGGCGCGGGATACGTTCCAGCAGGATGATTTCCATGTCCCGTTTCCTTTTGACTCCCGGCAATGTCCGGGCCTGAATATGGGAGGCAGGTCAGGAAACGGGCCTTGCGGCTTGTTCGCTGTCCTGCCTTTAGGGCAGTTAGGGGCTTGAAGGCTTCTGCCGCATAGCCCCAACTCGGGATTTTTTGCATTCCCCTTCCGTCCCGTGGCGGAAAGGGAGAGGAGGGCGCTTCAAGGAGCGCCCGCCCCTGACATTACTTCACAACGTAGGGCAGCAGGCCCAGGAAACGGGCTCGCTTGATGGCGCGCGCAAGCTCGCGCTGCTTCTTCTGGCTTACCGCCGTGATCCGGGACGGAACGATCTTTCCGCGCTCGGAAATATAGCGCTGCAAAAGCTTGACGTCCTTGTAATCGATCCTCGGTGCATTGGCGCCGGAGAAGGGGCAGGTCTTGCGGCGGCGATGGAAGGGGCGCCGCGTTGGAATCTGATTGATGTCGACCATTACTCAGCGGCCTCCTCGGTGCGCGCGCGGCGGGGGCGATCCTCGTCCTGATCCCTGCGGCGGGGACCGCGATCGCTACGGTCATCGCGGCGCTGCATCATGGCCGAAGGACCTTGTTCATGCTCATCGACGCGGATGGTCAGGAAGCGCAGGATGTCCTCCGAAAGGCTCATCTGCCGCTCCATCTCCTTGACGGATTCTGCCGGAGCGTCGAGGTCCATGAGGGTGAAGTAAGCCTTGCGGTTCTTCTTGATGCGGTAGGCGAGGGATTTGACCCCCCAGTTCTCTGTCCGGCCAACCTTGCCGCCGCCAGCCTCGATCACACCCTTGAACTGTTCCACAAGAGCGTCGACCTGCTGCTGCGAGAGGTCCTGCCGGGCAAGAAACACATGTTCGTAAAGTGCCATTGTCTTGCCTTTCTTCTTTCTGTCACCGGATCCAGCGGCTAAAGCCTCAGCGACCTCTCCTGTCCGGAAATTCGGCATAGAAGAAAGGCGCATACGAGACGGTCGAGAGCGGAGACACGGGAGGCGGAAGCACCTTCGTCTTCACGACGGGCGATATTGCCCGGCCCTCCGTTCAGCCCCCGGCTGAGACCGGCAGACGGCGCGTATATACAGCGTTATGACAGCGATGCAAGCCTTGGCACGCGGATCACGCTTTCAGCTTGTAGCCGGTTCTGAAAATCCACCACACCAGCGCCAGGCATAAAAGCAGGAAGAACATGATCATTAGGATGCTGACTTCCACACTGACATCCGAGGTCTCATAGAAGCTCCAGCGGAAGCCGCTGATGAGATACAGGACGGGATTGAGCAGCGTGACCTTCTGCCAGAACTCCGGCAGCATCTCGATGGAGTAGAAGGAGCCGCCAAGGAAGACAAGGGGAGTGACGATCAGCAATGGAATGAGCTGAAGCTTCTCGAAATTGTCCGCCCAGATGCCGATGATGAAGCCGAAAAGGCTGAAGGTCACCGCCGTCAGTATCATGAAGAAGAGCATCCAGAAGGGATGCCGGACTTCCATCGGAACGAACAGATGCGCAGTCGCCAGGATGATGGCGCCGAGTATGAGTGACTTGGTTGCCGCTGCACCCACATAGCCGAGCAGAATCTCCACAAAGGAAACCGGTGCAGACAGAACCTCATAGATCGTTCCGACAAATTTCGGGAAATAGATGGCAAATGAAGCACTGGAGATGGAGTTCTGAAGGAGTGTCAGCATCATGAGCCCGGGCACGATGAAGGCGCCGTAAGGCACGCCGTCTATCTCGTCGATCCGGCTGCCGATGGCCGCGCCGAAAACGATGAAATAAAGCGAGGTGGAAAGCACGGGCGAGACCACGCTTTGAAGCAGGGTGCGGCGCATGCGCGCCATCTCGTATAGATATATTGACCTGACAGCCTCGAAATTCACCTTGCTTCCTCCACCAGGCTCACGAAGATGTCCTCAAGCGAACTCTGCTCGGTATCGAGGTCCTTGACAGGAATGCCTTCGCGGTTGAGATCCGCAAGGAGGGAACCGATGCCGGTGCGCTCATCCTGCGTGTTGTAGCTATAGACGAGCTGCCGGCCACCATCCTCGATGGCCAAATCGTAGCGGGTGAGCATCTGCGGCAGGACGTTGATCGGGGTGCTGAGCGCAACGGTAAGCCGCTTCCTGCCCAGCTTGCGCATGAGCTCCGCTTTCTCTTCCACGAGAAGGAGCCTTCCATGGTTGATGACGCCAACCCGGTCCGCGATCTCCTCGGCCTCCTCGATATAGTGTGTCGTCAATATGATGGTGACGCCCCTGTCACGAAGGCCGCGTACGAGCTGCCACATCTCCTTGCGCAGTTCCACGTCCACGCCCGCCGTCGGTTCGTCGAGGAACAGAATTTGCGGCTCATGCGCCAGTGCCTTGGCGATCATGACACGCCGCTTCATGCCGCCGGAAAGTGTGAGGATCCTGCTGTCTTTCTTATCCCACAGGGAAAGATCGCGGAGGATCTTCTCGCAAAGGGCGGGATCAGGCTTCTTGCCGAACAGCCCGCGGCTGTAATTGACCGTGGCCCAGACTGTCTCAAAGGTCTCTACATACAATTCCTGCGGAACCAGCCCGATGAGCTGACGGGCTGCACGATAGTCGCGAATGATGTCGTTGCCGCGGACCGTCACGCTGCCGGTTGTCGGAGTGACGAGACCGCAGATGATGGAGATCAGCGTGGTCTTGCCGGCCCCGTTCGGGCCGAGAAGAGCCAGGATCTCGCCATTTTCTATGTCGAGATTGACTTCCTGGAGGGCGGTAAAGCCGCCATCATAGGTCTTGGTGAGCTTGTTGACAGAAATGGCATGTTGCATGGAAACCGTCGAGCGAGCTTGAGGGGCGAATAAATTCGATCTGCCTGGAAGACCGGGCGTGTCGCCGTGGCTGGCCTCATATATGTGGATTCCCACCACGTTGCCATAGGGCGGAGACCCGGCCGATACGTAATGACTGGAGGAGCAGCAAGGGCCCAAAGTCCTGCGGGCCTTCCAAGCACCCTCGAATAATTTCGGCGCGTCAGCGAGAAGGGTATCTATCGCGCGAGCGGAGGCTTGACGGAAGCGGCATGTTGCGCCACCACCTGCGTCGCGGAAAACGGTTCAAAACAGCGATAAGCGGTCAAATCGGAGAGCCAGATGAGCATAGCCTTCACTTTCCCCGGGCAGGGTAGTCAGGCCGTTGGCATGGGACGCGATCTCGCGGAAGCCTTCCCCGAGGCGCGGGCTGTGTTCGAGGAAGTGGATGATGCGCTTGAGCAGCGGCTTTCCACGATCATGTGGGAGGGCCCCGAGGATGAGCTTACGCTCACCGCCAATGCCCAGCCGGCGCTGATGGCTGTATCGATGGCGGTTATGCAGGTTATGGCATCAGGCGGCTTGTCGCTAGAAGACAAGGTTGCCTATGTCGCGGGCCATTCGCTGGGCGAATATTCAGCGCTCGCTGCTGCGGGAACGTTCAGTCTTGCGGATACGGCGCGGCTCTTGCGTATTCGCGGAAATGCCATGCAGGAGGCTGTTCCGGTGGGTGAGGGCGCCATGGCAGCGATCATTGGACTTGATGCCGAGGCTGTGGATACAGTGTGTGCCGAGGCAGGCAAGGATGCAGTCTGTCAGGTGGCCAATGACAATGGCGGCGGTCAACTCGTCATCTCCGGAACCAAATCCGCTGTGGAGGAGGCCGCACGCCTGGCTACGGAACGGGGCGCAAAGCGGGCGATCATGCTGCCCGTATCGGCTCCATTCCATTCTGCACTGATGGAGCCTGCGGCCGAGCGCATGCGCGAAGCATTGGCCGAGGTGCGCAAGCAGGCGCCTGTTGTCCCCCTCGTGCCCAATGTGACCGTCAGCCCTTCCAGCGAGCCTGAAACAATCTGCACGCTGCTGGTGGAGCAGGTTACGGGCCGGGTACGCTGGCGGGAAACCGTGGAATGGTTCGGCGAAAACGGCGTCGGCACGCTCTATGAGCTTGGTTCGGGTAAGGTACTGACTGGGCTTGCCCGGCGCATCAACCGGGAGGTCAAGGGGGTTGCAGTGAACACGCCTGCGGATATCGACGCCGCCATGAAAGCGCTTCTTTAAAGTCCCGGTTCAGAAGAGGGAATATACCATGTTTGATCTCAGCGGCCGCAAGGCTCTCGTCACGGGAGCGACGGGCGGTATCGGCGAGGCGGTAGCGCGCGCGCTCCATGCGCGGGGTGCACTTGTCGGTCTTCACGGCACCCGTGTGGAGAAACTCGAGGCACTTGCGGGAGAGTTGTCGGAACGGGTGAAGATCTTCCCGGCCGATCTTTCTACACGCAGCGAAGTCAAAGAGTTGGGCGCAAGAGCAGAATCAGAGCTGGAAGGCGTTGATATTCTCGTCAACAATGCCGGCATCACGCGCGATGGGTTGTTCGTGCGCATGAGCGACGATGACTGGGACGCGGTTCTGGAGATCAACCTTACTGCGGCGTTCCGCCTCACACGCGAGGTGACCCATGCGATGATGCGTCGCCGCTTCGGCCGCATCATCAACATTTCGTCGGTCGTGGGCGTTGCGGGCAATCCGGGCCAGACGAACTATAGCGCCTCGAAGGCCGGACTCATCGGGTTTTCCAAGTCGCTTGCCCAGGAGATCGCGAGCCGCAATGTGACGGTCAACTGCGTTGCGCCGGGTTTCATCCAGTCAGCGATGACGGACAAGCTGAACGAGAAGCAGCGCGAATCGATCTTGGCGGCCATCCCCATGAAGCGCATGGGATCGGGCGACGAAGTGGCTTCCGCAGTTGTTTATCTAGCGTCAGACGAAGCAGCCTACATCACCGGACAGACAATCCACGTGAATGGCGGAATGGCGATGATTTAAGGCTTCTCTGCAACTGCCTTGCTGCCGGAGGGGTAGCCCATCGTCTTCCAGAGGGTCCTCCGGCATTTGGCCAGATGCCAGTTCAAGCGGCCTTGGCTGGCATGATCCCTTATGCTAAAGGGCCCGCCCAAAGCGGCAACCGGTAGGGGCGCGGCTTAGGGAAGAACATGAGGGCGGTGCCCTACTCCCGTTAATCTTTCAACTTGATTAGCTGCAAGCCTGCCGCTAACGAAGACCGGAAATCATGAAGTCGAGGGTTCTCACATGAGCGATACTGCAGAACGCGTCAAGAAAATCGTCGTCGAGCATCTTGGCGTCGACGCGGACAAGGTGACCGAACAGGCCAGCTTCATCGACGATCTGGGCGCGGACAGCCTCGACACGGTCGAACTGGTCATGGCATTCGAGGAAGAGTTTGGCGTTGAAATCCCGGATGATGCCGCGGAAACGATTCTCACCGTAGGTGACGCCGTAAAGTACATCGAGAAGGCGACCGCCTGACATGCAAGATGCGCCGCAGGCTGCCCCAAGCACGACGAGGCGGTTTTAGGAATGAGACGTGTCGTCGTAACGGGCATGGGGCTTCTTTCACCGCTCGGTCTTGGGGCCGAGTTGAGCTGGAGGAAGCTGCTTGCGGGAAAGAGCGGGGCAAGGCGTATCGACACGTTCGAGGTCGACGACCTGCCTTGCAAGATTGCCAACGTCATCCCGCGTGAAGGCGAGGGAGCATTCGATCCAGAGTCTTTCCTGGAACCGAAGGAACTGCGGAAGGTTGGCGATTTCATCGTCTACGGAGTTGCCGCCGCCGATCAGGCGCTGGCCGACTCAGGCTGGGAGCCGAAGACTGAGGAAGAACGGTGCGCTACCGGTGTGCTGATCGGCTCCGGCATCGGCGGCATTGAGGGCATAGCGGAGAATGCACTAATCCTGCACGAGCGTGGCCCGCGCCGCATCAGCCCCTTTTTCATTCCCGGCAATATCATCAATCTGGTTTCAGGCCAGGTATCGATCCGGCACGGGCTGAAGGGCCCCAATCATGCCGTGGTCACCGCCTGCTCCACTGGCGCACATGCCATTGGCGACGCGGCCAGACTCGTCATGTTAGGGGATGCGGACGTCATGCTGGCAGGCGGCGCCGAATCACCTGTCACCAGGCTTTCCATCGCCGGCTTCTCTGCGTGCAAGGCGCTCTCCACCGGCTTCAACGATACTCCTGAAAAAGCTTCCCGCCCGTATGACCGGAACCGCGACGGCTTCGTCATGGGTGAGGGCGCAGGCGTTCTCGTGCTGGAGGAGCTGGAACACGCCAAGGCGCGCGGGGCAAAGATCTATGCCGAGGTGATCGGTTATGGCCTTTCCGGCGATGCCTATCACATCACCGCGCCGGCCGAGGATGGCGATGGAGCCTATCGCTGCATGGCCGCTGCTCTGAAACGGGCTGGGCTGAGCCCTGCGGACATTGACTATATCAACGCCCATGGCACCTCCACCATGGCTGACACCATCGAACTGGCGGCCGTGGAGCGCCTTGTGGGCGATGCCGCGAGCAAGGTGTCGATGTCATCGACCAAATCCTCCATCGGTCATCTTCTAGGCGCTGCCGGTGCGGCCGAGGCGATATTCTCCATCCTGGCTATCCGCGACAATATTGCCCCGCCGACCATCAATCTGGATAATCCGGAGGTGGAGACGGCGATCGACCTCGTGCCCAACAAGGCGCGTGAGCGGCAAATCGATGTAGCGCTTTCCAACTCCTTCGGATTTGGCGGCACAAATGCTTCGGTCATTTTCCGGCGCTACGAGCCCTGAGCATAGCCTCAGCGAAGGGTAATGCCGGAAAATTGTCGCGTTTGTATTGCACCTGTAACATTGGTACCTGTTCCTGACATTGATAGGAGGAATCCGTCGGCGATGATGAATGGGGAACCAGGCGGCGTGGACAGGCGGGGCGAACAGCCGGCACGAACGATCGTCGCAAGATCAGCGCGGGACATTCTGCGCCCCGAGGCGGGCACACCGCCGCCTCCCAAGAGATCGCGCCAATCGCGCAATCAGTTCGTGGTGTTCCTCAACTTCGTCGTCTCGTCCACCGTCTTCGTGCTCGTGCTCGCGGCAATCGCCTTTTACCTGGGGAAGCGCGAGTTCGAGCGGGCCGGTCCGTCCATTGCGAGCGAGACGATTCTCATTCGACCCAATACAGGTGTGCGGGAGATTGCCAATCTTCTTGAACGTGAACGACTGATCAGGGACGCACGCATTTTTCTGATCGGCGCCCGCATGCATGGAGCAGACAGCAAGCTGAAGGCCGGTGAATATGAGGTCAAGGCCCGTGCTTCAATGTATGAGATCATGCGGCTGTTGGAGAGTGGCAAATCCGTGCTTTACTCGCTGACGATTCCGGAGGGCCTAACCGTCGAACAGGTCTTCAAGCGCATTGCCGAGACGGAGGAACTGTCCGGCGAAATGCCGAATGAACTGCCTCCGGAAGGGAGCCTTGCCGCTGACACGCTGCGCTTTACGCGGGGCATGTCGCGCCAGGAAGTGGTCACTAAGCTGAAGGCGGATCAGGAACAACTGATCAAGAGTATCTGGGAACGGCGCGCGGACAATTTGCCGATCGATACTATCGAAGAGTTTGTCACGCTCGCCTCCATCGTGGAGAAGGAGACGGGCAGAGCTGATGAGCGTCCGCGCGTTGCTGCCGTGTTCCTCAACCGGTTGAAGCGCGGCATGCGCCTTCAGTCGGATCCGACCGTGATCTACGGGCTTTTCGGCGGCGCAGGTAAACCGCCTGATCGGCCTATCTACCGGTCGGATCTGCAGAAGGAAACGCCGTACAATACCTATGTGATCAATGGGCTTCCCCCGACGCCGATTGCGAATCCCGGCCGTGCAGCGCTGGAAGCGGTGGCCAACCCCTCTCGCACTAACGAGTTCTATTTCGTCGCCGACGGGACGGGCGGGCATGTATTCGCGACCACTCTGGAGGAGCACAACGAGAATGTCGCCCGTTGGCGCAGGATCGAGCGGGAACGCGCTGCCGAGCGCGAAGCTGCCGCACAGGCTGAAACACTCGACGCGCAAGAAGATAGTGAGACCGGCGGCAATTAACCGGGCGTGTAGTCTGGCTCAGCAAGGAACAACAGGGCGGGCAGTCGGGAAATAAGATGATGCTGCAGAGCATGACTGGTTTTTCCCGCGCCTCACGCGAGAACGAGCTGGCGGCTGTGAGTTGGGAGCTCAGATCCGTCAATGGCCGTGGCCTTGAGGCACGAATGAGGCTTCCATCAGGTTATGAACGCCTTGAGCAGCCGGCGAGAGAGCGGGTCGTGCGGCGTTTCTCCCGCGGCAACATCCAGATGACCCTGTCCCTTCTGCGGGGCAAGGCATTACGCCAGCCGGTTGTCAATGAGGATCTGCTTTTCGAACTGGCGCGAGTTGCCCGGCGCCTTCAGGAGGAGCATGGCGCTGCGCCTGCGCGTGCGGACGGGCTTCTGGCCTTGCGCGGCGTGATGGATATGCCGGATGCGGCCGAAGATGAGGAAACAGGCGCGCGCATCGACGCCCTTGTTTTCGAGGCGCTCGATGCCGCGCTGGACGATCTGGAAGCGGCAAGACGCGCGGAGGGCGCAGCTTTGCGGGCCGTGCTGGAGGGCCATCTGAACGCGATCGAAGCTCTGCGGCTGAAAGCCGAGGCCGATCCTTCACGGGAGCCAGCCAGCATCCGAGCACGGCTTGCCGAGCAGGTGCGCCTGCTTCAGGATGCTTCTGCAGGCCTTGACGAAGCACGCCTGGCCCAGGAGGCGGCATTCCTTGCCACGAAGGCTGACATCCGCGAGGAGATCGACCGGCTGAAAACCCATGTCGCCTCTGCCCGGGCTCTGCTTGCCAATGGTGGGCCAGTCGGACGCAGGCTTGACTTCCTGGCACAGGAATTTAACCGGGAAGCCAATACGCTCTGCTCCAAGTCCAATGCCCCGTCCGTGACCGCGATCGGGCTGGAACTGAAGGTGATTGTCGATCAGTTCCGTGAGCAGGTGCAGAATCTGGAGTAGCAATGGAGTCCTCGTCCATCACCGACATCCGCCGCACGGGAGTGATGCTTGTTCTATCCTCCCCGTCGGGCGCGGGAAAATCGTCTATCGCGCGCAGCCTTCTGGACAATGTACAGGGTTTCGAGCTTTCCATCAGCGTGACCACGCGGCAGCGGCGGCCAAGCGAAATCGCGGGTATGCACTATCACTTCAAGACGATCCGCGAGTTTGAGATATTGCGGGAGAGCGGGGAACTGCTGGAATGGGCGGAGGTGCACGGCAATTTTTACGGCACGCTTCGCAAACCGGTGGAAGAGGCGATCGTGGCAGGTCGCGACATGCTATTCGATATCGACTGGCAGGGCGCTGCACAGCTCCGCAAGGCCATGCCGGAAGATGTGGTGTCCATCTTTATCCTTCCGCCAACCATGAATGAGCTGCTTGCCCGGCTCAAGCGGCGGGCCGAGGACCCGGAAGACGTGATCGCAACGCGCCTGAAAAATGCGCGATTTGAGATCGAGCAGTGGCGTGATTACGACTATGTCGTCATCAATGAGGATCTGGATCAGGCCTTTCAGTCTGTGAACGCCATAGTCGAAGCAGAGCGCCTGCGGCGCCAGCGTCGGCCGGGACTGGAGGATTTTGTGGCTCGCCTTTTGTCGGAAACGCCCGAGTAGCGGCAGGAGCTTTTTTCTCCTAGCGCTGATTTCAAAGCGCGTTGGCAAGTTTTGCGAATTCTTCCACCGAGAGCGTTTCAGCCCGGCGGGTGCCGTCGATGCTGGCCTTTTCCAAAAGCGCCTCGCCGCCAAGCTTCTTGAGGCTCTGGCGCAGCATTTTGCGCCTCTGACCGAAGGCCGCTTCCGTAACGCTTGCGAGCGCCTGGAGATGGACCCCAAGGGGTTCCGCGCGGGGCACGAGATGGACGAGAGAGGAAGTAACCTTGGGAGGTGGAGTGAATGCCTGGGCAGGAATGTCGAAAACGATCCTTGCCTCGGTGCGCCAGCCTGCCAGTACGCTCAAGCGGCCGTAATGGCTTGATCCTGATTGGGCGACAATGCGCTGGGCGACCTCGCGCTGGAACATCAGCGTCATCGATTCGTAAAAGGGTGGCCAACGCTCGGAGGTCAGCCATCTGATAAGAAGCTCCGTTCCGATGTTGTACGGCAGATTGGCGACTACCTTCACCTTTCCGGCATCACCTGCGAGAGCGGCATGGTCGATCTTAAGGGCGTCACCCTCGACGATCTCAAGACGGTCCGGGTAATGCGTGCTGATCGCCTGAAGGGCGTCTATGCAACGCTGGTCGCGCTCGATAGCGATCACGCGTTCCGCCCCTTCCATCAACAGCGCCCGCGTTAGACCGCCCGGACCGGGTCCAACCTCGATGACCGTAACGCCTTCCAGCCGACCAGCGGCCCGAGCTATGCGGCGGGTGAGATTGAGGTCGAAGAGGAAGTTCTGTCCCAACGCTTTGCGCGCAACGAGTCCGTGCCGTTGGATTACCTCCCGCAGCGGGGGCAGCCCGTCCCCGCTCATGCCTGAGTTTCGCGGTTATTGGCAGCAAGACGACCGCCAAGCCGGATGGCCGCGATGAGGCTGCGCGCGCGCGCAATGCCCTTGCCGGCGATATCGAACGCCGTTCCATGATCGGGCGACGTGCGGATGAAGGGGAGCCCCAGCGTCACATTGACCGTCTCATCAAAGGCAAGGGTCTTGACCGGGATCAGCGCCTGATCGTGATACATGCAAAGGGCGGCGTCGAAGCCTGCCCGCGCGGTTTCGTGGAACATCGTGTCCGAGGGGAGGGGGCCGAAGGTGTCTATCCCATCCTGCCTGAGCGCAGCGATTGCAGGCGTGATGATTTCGAGGTCCTGCCGCCCCATCGTTCCGCCTTCACCCGCATGGGGATTGAGCCCGGCCACAGCTATGCGCGGCTCAGGAATTGCAAAGCGGAAAGCAAGGTCATGTGCCACTATTCGTCCAGTCACCTCTATAAGCTCAGAGGTCAGCCGGTGTGGCACCTCCGACAGCGGAATATGCACCGTGACGGGAACGGTACGCAGTTCCGGCCCTGCAAGCATCATGACAGGCAGGGCCTGCTTTCCGGTAGCTTTAGCGGCAAGATGACCCAGATATTCGGTGTGGCCGGGAAAGGCAAAGCCCGCATCGTAAAGTGGCTTCTTGGCGATTGGGCAGGTAACCATGCCGCCTGCGCGGCCCGCAAGTGTATCTTCGACAGCGCGCGTGATTGCCTCGATCACGCCTGCCGCATTTGCGCCGGAGGGGAGGCCTGGCGTGTCCCCAAGGCGGTTGTTAAGCGGCACAACAGGCAAACGATCGGCAAAAAGCGCGGCTGCCTTGTCGGGCGACGTTTCCACGAGGGGCACATCCAACCCAAGATTGCGGGCGCGTGCGGCGATCAGTGAAGGATCGCCCAGCACATAGAAGGGGGAAAGTGCCTCTTCCTTGCGCGCAAGCCACGCACGAAGAAGAATCTCAGGGCCGATCCCGGCCGGCTCGCCGATGCTAAGCGCCAGAGGCGGCATCTATGCACCAAACCCCTTGCATAAGCGGGAGAAGACGGTGTCAACGCCGGATGATGCGGGCATTCTTACGCAGTTCGGCCGTAAACTCCTCCGACATCTTCTCCATTGACGTGTCATTCGTCCCTTCGCTCTGGAAGACCATCCTGGCCACATGGTCATCGGAAACCTCGCGTGAGCTGCATACACCGATAAACTCGACGCCACGCTCAGTCTCGCGCACCTGAGTCGCCTTTCCAGGGGGGGTATTCTGGATCTGGTCTTTCCAGTCCGAGGGCAGTTCGGGCGCAAGAAAACGCCCCATATTTCGTACCGTTACGTCGACCAGGCCCGCCGCGAACTGGATGGTGTTGTCGCAGCCGCTGAAACGGTCGCGCATGGCCTGCGCTTCGCGCTTGCGCTTGGCAAGAAGCTGTCCGCGCTGTGCCGCCGGCACCACGAAGATCACCTGCTGCAGCATGTATTCCGTGGCCGTCGGCTTTTGGCCTCCTTGCTGGAGCATCCGGTAGACTACGTCCTGTTCGCTCAAGGTTTCGGTCTGGCGATTGCGACTCTGCAAAACGCGGCCCCAACCCATTTGGCTCCGCAAAAACTCCTTGAAGTGCTCCTTCGTCACACCCGCTTGTGCGAGGACCTGATCGAGCTGGGCCTCCGAAAGATTGTTGGAGCTGGCGAAACTTGCATAGGACTGATTGACCATCTGGTCGGTGATATTGATGCCTGCGCGCGCAATTTCCTGCTGGCGCAATGTCTGGTCAATCATATCCTGTGCGGCCAACTCCTGGAGATTGCCGCGGCGCTGCATCAGCCGCAGAAGGGCGATGCGCCGCTCGATATCGTAGCTGGTCACGGGCCGATCGTTGACCACGTACCGGATCTCGGTGGCGTTGGCAGGGAATAGGGCAGCAGTGCCTGTCACCATCGCAAGTGCGACGGCCAAGGCCATTATCATTGCCGCAACGCCAGTCCGGTAGCTTGGCATTTCCTTCATTTTCTCATTCATTGCATACAACCGTTTTTCCAGCCTACCATCGTTAAGCCGATAGGCAAAACTGTGGCGTCCAGTCGCTTCTACCGGGGGCCCAGGGAATTGGTGCCGATATCGCCAAGGGTGCGTAGCGAGATGTTGAAGCCGAACCGCTGCTCGCGTTCGCCTGTTACCCGGTCGCGCGTCTGCGAGAAGCTTGCCAGATATGTGAAGCACTCATCGTCATAGGCAAACCCGATCGCGTTGCGCACCAAGGTGTGGCTTTGAATGTCGTAGGTGCCTGAAGCGAAACCGCGCCAGTTCTCATTGAACCGCACGGATGCCCGGGCACTTACCTCTTGGCGGTCTTCATTGAAACCGTAAAGCGGCTGGTTCTGGATGAAGGCGTATTGCACATTGGCTGAGACAGGCCCAAGCGCACCACCGGCCTTCACCTCTGCGCGGCGCATTTCAAACGTCTGTTCATCGAAGCGGGCGGATGCCGAGGCCGAAATACCACGCGGCGCTGTGAAGCCGATCATGCCGACGAAATCGGAGACATCCTCTTCAAGCCCGGAATAGGCGCCCGCATTGACCAGGTCAGGTGCAGCGTAGGAGTTGACGCCGGCTAGATGATAGGACTGGCCGAACAAGCCATGGGCAGTCCAGCCTCCTGGGAAGGTCCCCGTATACCTTACGCCCAGATTGGCGCGCGTGCCGCCCTCAATGCGATCATAGCCGGAGAATTTGTCACGCTCGAACAGGGTTGTGGCGTCGAAGACGAGCGACTGCGCGTCCTCGTTCGGGATGCCGAGCCTGTCATGGTGGGGCTCGTTGGGGCGGGCGAAGATTTGCGCCATAGGCTCCAGCACATGCGTGGAGCTTGCCGCGGAGAAGAGGACAGGCCAACGCGCTTCCAGCCCGGCCGTCGCCATTGACCTGTAATGCGCTGAGCGCACATCGGCCGCAACCGGGTCCCCGTCTATGGTGAAGCTGTTTATCCGGTTAACTGCTTCAGGCGTCAGATCGGTGTAGATGGCATCGCCTCGTGCATGCAGTATCGGCGTGACGACAAGCCCGCCATCGGTCACGAAGGAGCGCCGCCATTCTGCTTCAGCCGTCATACGGCCCGAATTGCCTTCCAGGCCCTGCAACTTCGTGCCGTACATACCATCCTCTCTGTGGAGGGACTGGGCATTGACGTCGATGTTGAGTTCACCTCCAGCCACCGGAGCGTCCGGCGTGTAGGCATAGTCGAAACTTGGCAGGACCCATGGCTGCGCGTCGTTGCGTCCGTTCAGTGCCTTTTCCTGAACCTGGAAATGGTGGGCGCGCAGATCGAAATAATTCCGGTCGTTCAGACCCGTCAGATAAGCCTGGGAGTGGTGCACGCTGCCGGAGAACCCTTCGATCCGGTAAGTGCGTGAAAAATTCTTGTCGGTTTGTGCCAGCACATCCCAGCCGAAAGACCAGCGCGGATTGATATCAAAGTCGCCCTTTGAGCCGATCATGCCGCGATAGGTCTCGTAGTGGTCGACCGTGTTAACACCCCATTTGTCGGGCTGCTGCTGGCGTATGCCTGCCATTTGCAGCGTGTACTGGCCATTATTGAAACGTTGCCGCCACTCAGCCTCGGCAAGAAAACCTTGCTTGGTATAGCCGGTAACCGCCACCGTCAGGTCGTAAGTTGGCGCAAGGGCCAGGTAATAGGGCACAGTCACCCCAATGCCCAGCTCGCTTCCTCCTTTGATGCCAGGCATCAGGAAGCCGGATTTACGTTTCACCGTTGGATCGGCGATTTCGAAAAATGGAATCCAGGCGAGCGGCAGGCCGAACATCTCGAAGCGCGCATTTTCGAAACGCACCGTTTTCGCCTGCCCGTCCCAGATGATCTTTCTTGCCTTGATCTGCCAAAGCGGCGGGCTGTCGGGCTTCTTCTCGCACGGTTCACAAGCGGTATAGACTGCTCTGTTGAAAGTGGTCAGTCGCCCCCCTGTTCGTTGAGCAGTCTCGGCGGCGAAATAGGTTTCGTCCACAGTCTCGACGCGAAGCGCTTCGACGAAGCCCTGGCTGAAATCGTCCGTAACATCGATCCGTTCGGCATAGATGCGGTTTCCGTCCCGTTCGATGATCTCCACATGGCCGCTTGCTATGACCCGCGAGGTGGCGCGGTCGTAGGTTACGCGCTGCGCCACCAATCGGTTTCCCGCATAGTCGATCTGCACGCCGCCGACTGCCGAGATGGTATTGCGGTCGTTGTCATAGACGAGCGTGTCTGCTGTCAGCAGCATCTGCTCATTGCTCGGAAGTTCGAACTCTCCGAAGCCTGCATCCTGCGCACCCGACGCAAAGGTGAGGATGCAAAGCGCCAACGCAGCTACGCCGACCCTTAACCCGAGCCGTCGGGAAAGACGCGCGGCCGCACCGTGCCCTTGCACCGCGGCCAACATTAGCCATCCTCCTTGAACAAAAGGAAAGTCGCCCCAAAAAACATAGCTACCAAAACTGGTGTCCATGCCGCCACGACAGGCGGAACGAATCCAGCACTACCAAACGCCCGCACCAGCACCGAAACGACATAAAGCAGAAAGCCAGCAAAGACACCACCCAGAATCACGGTTGCGGATTGCCCCATTCGCGTAAAGCGCATTGAAACAGTAGCGGCAATAAGCGTCAGCGCTACGAGGAGCGGGGGCAAGGTGAGGAGGGAGTGAAGCTGTGTGGAAAATGCTTCCGCCCGCAATCCCAGCGAAGAGGCTGCGTCGATCATGCCTGGCAGGGCGAATATAGAGACTGATTCGGGCCGCGTGAGCTGCTGGCTGATCAGTTCCGGCCTCAATTCTGTCGGCAATTCGTAGTAATCGAAGGTTTGTGGATTCGTGCGCCCGCGTCGGCGAACCACATCATGTAGCTCCCAATGTCCCTCGCCCAGCCGTGCCCGCGAGGCATCGAGACGTTCCACGATCTGCCTGTCTTGCATGACGATGAAGGTGGGATTGATGAGGTCGGTGCCGCCTTCCAGCACGGCCTCCGCGCCGATTACGGTCTCCAGGTCCCCGGTGCGCTGCTTGATCCAGCGCTCATTGGGCGCGCTGGCGGACGTTTGCGCGCCGCGAACCTCGGCCTCCACGATTTGTGCGGCCGAGAATGTCCATGCCGCGATCGGATTGAGAATCAGGATGGACAGGAGGCCGAATACAAAGGCACCGGCTGCGATGGGTGTCAGAAACTGCCAGGCAGAGATTCCGGCCGCGCGTGCGATCACGAGTTCGTATTTCCGGTTGAGGCTGAGCAATGTGGCAATAGCGGCGATCAGTCCGATGAAGGGCACGGCCTGCTGCATGATGAAGGGCAGTTGGAAGGCAGCCAGTGAAAGCGCCCATCCGGCCGAATAGCCTTCAAGTTCGCCAGCACGTCCGGCAATCTCCGTAAAGGTGACGATAAAGACTAGTGCCGCGACACCAAGAAAATTCCACATGGTGATCGCTGCGAAGCGCCGGAAGAAGTAAAAGCCGAGGGTTACGCCAATCATGCCTGCCCTCCAGGTGCGGGGGACCGGGAGAAGCGAGCATGCAGGCGCTTCAGGCGCATCCAAAGATCTTCGGTCCAGGCGGTCGGCAGTTCCATTACCTTGTTGCCTGCAATGAAGAAGGAGCAGACCACGATCATGCCAATGGGCACCGCATAAAGCACCACGGTGAAGAGCGGCTTCGTTTCCGCCTCATTGCCCGCATAAAAGCCTGCCCATCGCACCAGAAGGCCGACCGCCATGGTGGTGATCATGGGATGCAGGCGTGCCTCGCGGAAGGAGCGGGCGTCTCCGGCCACAGCCACCCCGATAAGCGCGAACACGACCGGATAAAGCCACTCTGAAAAGCGCATATGCAATTCGGCGCGCAGGGTTTGCGGCCGGGAAATATAATATTTGTCGTTCGGATCAGGATTTAGAAGGTCGGGGAGGTAGCGGTCCTTCGGGTAGAGGGTGATCTTCCCGCTTCCATTGGTGAATTCCGATAGATCGAAAGCGTAGGAATTAAACCGGATGACAGAAACCTCGCCGCCTGGGCGCTCGCGATGCACCTCGCCATCCTGCATGACGAGAATGCTACCTTCTTCGCGATCGACCGTAGCGCCACGCCGTGCGTGGTAAATCAGCTTTAGGTCCTTGTCGCGCGTGTCGGCAACGAAAATGCCCCCAAGCTGGCCGTTGGGCAGCCGCTCCGAAACTTGCACAAAGAGGCCGTCGGCAACCTTATGGAAAGTACCCTCGCTAAGCACGGTGGTTATAAGATCCGCATTTGCCTTCGCTAGGATCTGCCGCATTGTCTGGCGCGCATAAGGTTCGAGTGTGTTGTTGATGGCGAAAGCGGCGATGCTGGCGGTGACGGCGATAAGAAGCACGGGACGCAGTATGGTAAGGCGCGAGCTGCCCGCGGCGCTTAGCACGGCCAGCTCAGAATCGGCATTCATCGTCGCCAGCGTCTGGGCCACGGCAATACCGATAACGAACGGCATGATGACCGGAACGACCGAGGGTAGTGCAAGAAGAGCCACGGTGAAGAAGGTGGCGGCCGACTGGCCGTTGCTCGTCACCAGGTCAATTCGGTTCAGCACCTGCGTCGTCCAGACTATGACGAGCAGCCAGGCCATCGCGGCGAGGAAGATCGCCAATGCCCGGCGCAGGATGTAGAGCTCGATGACTTTCATCGGCGCATTATATTCTCTGCGTTAGTGGCCACTCTTGGGCGTCCGGAGAAGATCTTCGGAGCGCCTTTTCCTGCGAAGCGACAGGTTCAGGAACTTGAGCTAAAAAACGTCCCCGATTCACTATGTGCCAACAGCACTAAGGAATTGGAAAGGGAAACGGTTAACAAGGCGCTACCACGGATTCGCCCCGACCATTGCCGAGAGGGGCTCTGTCGACTCACGATAACCCAACCTCTTGTCAATTTGGTTAAAACCGTCAAGATCATATCCCGCCCGAATTCTGGAACAGGACCTCCCATGACTGAAAAACCTACCGTCGCTTTCGCTAAGTTTGCCGCGCCGAAGAAAGGCAGCGTGATCGTGCTTGCGCCGGAAGGGGGAGGGCTCACAGACGCCGCAGAAGCATGCGATCCTGCCGGCATCCTGCCACGCGTTTTCGCTGCCGCTGAATTCAAAGGCAAGCTTGCCGCAAGCGTCGAGGCGCTGGCACCGCAAGGACCGGGTTACGACCGGCTTGTTGCCATCGGCACGGGCAAGACTGATTCGCTCAATGAGCAGGCATGGCTGCAAATCGGCGGGGCAGCGGCTGCGGCGGCGAAGAATGCAACGGAAGTGACCGTCGTTGCGGATATTGCCGGCGTCACTCCTACAGCCCGCAATATTGCATCCATCGGGCTTGGCATCCTGCTGCGCGCCTACAGCTTCGAGAAATACAAGACGCGCAAGAACAACAATGACGGCACCCCGTCCAAGGCAAAGTCGGTAAAATTCACCATCCAGTGTGCCGATCCAGCCGCCGCACGACGAGCTTTTGCCCAGGCGGAGGCCGTGGCCGATGGTGTGTATCTCGCCCGCGACCTCGTCAACGAGCCTGCCAACGTTCTGGGGCCGGTAGAGTTCGCCGCCCAGGCGAAAGAACTGGAAAAGCTCGGCGTCGAGGTCGAAATTCTCACCGAGAAAGAGATGCGAAAGCTTGGGATGAACGCGCTTCTGGGCGTTGCACAAGGCTCCTTCCGCCCCCCCCGACTCGCGGTAATGCGCTGGAACGGGGGGAAGGCGCGGGAAAAGCCCGTGGCCTTTATCGGCAAGGGTGTCGTTTTCGACACGGGCGGTATTTCCATCAAGCCTGCTGCCAACATGGAAGATATGAAGGGCGACATGGCAGGAGCCGCCGCGGTAACGGGTTTGATGCGCGCACTCGCGGCGCGAAAGGCCAAGGCCAACGTGGTTGGCATGATCGGCCTCGTCGAGAACATGCCGGACGGCAATGCGCAGCGTCCGGGCGACATTGTCACCTCCATGTCGGGGCAGACGATAGAGATCATCAACACCGATGCGGAAGGACGGCTTGTCCTTGCGGATATGCTCTGGCACTGCAAGGAAAAGTATCAGCCGCAGTTCATGATCAACCTCGCCACCCTGACCGGCGCGATACTGGTTGCACTTGGAAATTCCTATGCGGGTCTTTTCTCCAATGACGACCAGCTTTCCGAGCGGCTGTCGGCGGCCGGCAACGCGACGGGGGAGAGGGTGTGGCGGATGCCGCTTGGCCCGGAATACGACAAGCTGATTGATACGAAGAATGCAGACATGAAGAATACGGGGGGGCGCAATGCCGGCTCCATAACCGCCGCCCAGTTCCTGAAGCGCTTCGTGGATGACACCCCGTGGGCGCATCTGGACGTGGCGGGGACGGCCATGGCATCCCCGTCATCCGATATCAATCAGTCATGGGCTTCAGGCTTTGGCGTGCGTTTGCTCGACCGCCTAGTGGCCGATCATTACGAAGGCTGAGACGGGCGGCGGTGGAAGTCCTCTTCTATCACCTGACCGAATCGACGCTTGAGGAAGCCTTGCCCCCGCTCGTGGAGAAAAGCCTGGAACGGGGCTGGCGCGTCGGCATCCAGACGGCAAGCGAGGAGCGGCGGGACGCGCTTGATGGAAGGCTGTGGACCTATAGTGACGACGCCTTCCTTCCGCACGGCATCGACAGCGAGCCATACGCGGCAGAACAGCCAGTGCTGTTGACCACGTCGGAGGCTAACGTCAACATGGCGACCATCCGCTTCTTCGTCGAAGGAGCAGAGCCAGGATCGCTCCGCGGTTACGAGCGGGCGGTGTTCATCTTCGACGGCCATGACCTGGCACAGGTCGATGCAGCCCGCCAGCAGTGGAAAGCCATGAAGGCGGCCGGTCATGCAGTGACCTACTGGCAGCAGGGACCGAATAGGCGCTGGCAGAAAAAAGCGTAGATGTGAAGCGGGCCGCCCGCTGAAGTGTCATTGGTTACTGTTCTTGCGGATGTCTAGGAGGACGGCGATCCACAGGATCTTCGTCTTTTCCAGAGAATCTGAGACAGGGAACTTCGCCTTTTCGTCTCTTCAGCAGGGCTGATGACGATGCTGCAACAATGGCTCTGCCAAAAACCGGGAATCGGCCGCGCTTGAGGAAAATGAAGGAAAGAAGGACCGCTACCAGGTGCTCCTTTGCCCTCGCCGGTCCCTGTACCAAGTGAGCTCTAGGTTGGATGAAGGGTCGGGACGATCCATGATATACTCACTAGAACCGGCGCTGTAATGCGGGAAGAAACGGCACTTCATCTTGAGCAGGCATGGTCGGTGACGAAGACCATGCATACGCTTTTTCACGAAGCCCTCCTGGCTGTTTATCTGCACGGATCAGCGGTCTCAGGGTGCCTGCGCCCGCAAAGTGATATTGACCTTCTCGCCGTTATCGGCAGCCCAATGACTGAAGCACAGCGCAAGGGCCTTTTGTCGGCTTTGCTGCAAATCTCCGGTCGCTATCCTGCTCCAGTGGGCGGCCCGCGCTGTATTGAAGTGATGGTATTTCTGGAGGAAAACATCGCCCCGCCCGATTTTCCGGCGCGGGCCGAGTTCATTTACGGCGAATGGCTGCGAAGTGCCTTCGAAGCTGGCGAACTTTGCTGGCCCATATCTGATCCGGAGCACACGTTGGTGCTGGCACAGGCTGCAAGAGAAGCCTTTCCGCTGTTCGGTCCAAGCGCGAAAGCACTTCTGCCCAAGATCCAATCGGAGCATATCCGCCATGCCATGCGTGACGCGCTCCCGGCGCTCCTCCAACGGCTGAACGGGGATGAGCGCAACGTCCTGTTGACCCTCGCGCGGATGTGGCGGACGGCAATGACCGGCGAGTTTGTTGCCAAAGATTCTGCGGCGACGTGGGCAGCGGCTCGCATGCCGGAGCTGGAAGCGGTCGCGCTGAACGCCGCACACGAAGAGTACCTAGGAAAGGTCGAAGTCGATTGGGAAAACCTGCAAGCTGCGGCGCGCGAAACGGCGGCGTACCTTTACGAGAGGGTGTCAAAACTCCTTTAGACCAACGAAGGTTAGCTGCAGGAATCTAACGGTTTCGTGCCCGGCTCAATCCTGCTCGCCGATGTAGGAAAAGAAGATGCGATATCCACTCGGCGCGATGCCGCTCTGAAACGCATACCCGGATCGGCAGGTTGCTTCTCTAGTCGGACTCGGACTCTGGACGAAGAATCGATATTCACTTTTCCCTGGAACTTCTCCCTATTCCGCCATGCCTTCCTCATACTCGGTTGAAAGTTCCAGCCATTTTTCTTCATGAGAGGCAAGCATTGCTGACAGGTCTGACCGTTCCTTCGCGAGCGTGGAGATCCTGCCAGGATCCTTTTCATAGAGTGTTGGATCGACCATCTGGGCTTCGATTGCCTCGATGCGCTTGCGCGTGCGCTCGATCAATCCTTCAGTAGCCTTGATTTCTTTCGCAATCGGTTCCAAGGCTGCACGCCGCCGGGCCGCTTCACGGCGGCGGTCGGCTTTGGAGACTTTTTCCTCCTCGTCCTTCCGGGTGAGGCTGCGGCTTGGGCCGCCCGTCCTCTGCGCCCGATAGTCCTCCAGATCGCCGTCAAAGGGCGTCACCATTCCCCGGTCGACCAGCCAGAGACGGTCTGCACAAGCCTCGATCAGGTGCCGGTCATGGCTTATGAGAATGACCGCGCCATCATAGGAGTTCAGTGCCTCAACCAAAGCTTCGCGGCTGTCAATGTCGAGGTGGTTGGTGGGCTCATCGAGGATGAAGAGGTGCGGGGCCTCGAATGAAGCAAGCCCCATGAGTAGCCGTGCCTTCTCTCCGCCGGAAAGATCGCGTGCAGGCGTCTCCATCTTCTCCGTGGAAAGCCCGAACTGGGCCACCGTAGAGCGCACTTTTGCCTCCGGCGCATCCGGCATCAATCGTCGTACATGCTGCCGGGCGTCCTCGTCAGGCTTGAGCTCGTCAAGTTGGTGCTGGGCGAAGATGGAGACCTTAAGGCCCGGCGCGAGGGTCATTGTGCCCGCGCCGAGAGGAAGCTTTCCGGCAATCAGCTTGGCGAAGGTGGACTTGCCGTTGCCGTTGGAACCCAGCAGGGCAATGCGGTCGTCACTGTCGATGCGCAGGTTTAGGTCTTTAAGCACCGGCTTGCCCGGCTCGTAACCTACCGCACCCTTCTCGATAGCCACTATGGGGGAGGCGACGGGTTTTACTGGATCGGGCAAGCGAAAAGGAGCAACATTCTCGTTTATGGCAGCCGCAGTGGGCTGAAGGCGCGCGATGGCCTTCAGGCGTGACTGCGCCTGGCGCGCTTTCGAAGCCTTGTAACGGAAGCGTTCCACGAAGGCTTCCATGTGCTTGCGTTGTGCCTCCTGCTTGGCGCGCAACTTTTCCTGAAGCTCCATCTTCTCGGCGTATTGGCGCGCAAACTGGTCGTAGCCGCCGCGCCAGAAGGTGAGCTTCCTGTCCTGCAGGTGCACGATGGAAGAAACCGCCTTGTTCAGTAGGTCGCGATCGTGGCTGATGAGCAGAACGGTATGCGGATAACGCGCAAGATAGCCTTCGAGCCACATCGTGCCTTCAAGGTCCAGATAGTTCGTCGGCTCGTCCAGAAGCAGAAGATCGGGTCGGGCAAAGAGCACAGCGGCCAATGCCACGCGCATCCGCCAGCCGCCGGAAAAGGAGGAGGCGGGACGCTTCTGCGCCTTCTCGTCGAAACCAAGGCCGGAAAGAATAGCGGCTGCTCGGGCTTCGGCGGAGTGTGCACCGATATCTGCAAGCCGCGTCTGGATCTCGGCAATGCGGTGTGCGTCGTCCGTGACTTCCGCTTCGCGCAGCAGGCGCTCACGCTCGGCATCCGCCTTGAGCACGATCTCGATCAGCGGCTCTTCCGTGCCGGGTGCTTCCTGCGCTACCTGGCCGATGCGTGTGCCCTTGGGCATGCTGATGGAACCTGTTTCCGGGCTGAGATCGCCCGTGATCGCGCGGAACAGCGTCGTCTTGCCAGTACCGTTGCGGCCGACGAGCCCCGCCTTCATACCAGCAGGAAGAGTGAGCGAAGCATGCTCGATGAGCAGCCTCCCAGCGACGCGCAGGGACAGATCGTTGATGGCAAGCATGGCGTCGCGGTTTTGGCCGAGTGTGGCGGGGCTTTCAAGTCCTATGTTGCAAGCGCCCTTGAAAAGATGGTCTTGGAAAGAAAGACGGCCCGCGCAAGAGCACAGGCCGTTTCTTTTGATTTAGAGATGCTTTTTCAGCTCAGCGGCTGGCCATCTGCAACAGGCGGCAGAGTTCCACAAGGTCACGATCATAGGAGCCGGGCTGGGCGAGAATGCCGCGGCAAAGCTTCTTATTGCGCGTAAGTTCCGCTGACGACATGCCGCTGATGACGCCCGGAAGCCCCGCCCTTACGCCCGGACCGCCCGGGGTGCCGGGTCCGCCCGGAGTACCCGGTCCGCCGGGCCCGCCCGGAGTGCCTGGACCACCAGGCACGCCTGCATCGCAGTCGCCGGTGCAAACATCAATATCGGCAAGGCCCAGAATCCCCTGCCCGCCAAGCAGGTTAGCGCTCCCGCTGACTGGTGTGCCTGCCACATTGGCGCTGCTCCTTGCGTCCAGAAGACCGGCGCCACCGCCGACCGAGGCCTGGCCGCTCAGGCTTATGTCGTCATTGAGGGCGTTGCCAGAGAGGTCGACGCTAGCCAGGCTGTTGCCGCCGAACAGCCCGCCGAGAAGGCCGCCTCCACCACCATTGCCGCCAAACAGGCCGCCGCCTACCGACGCATTGAGGCTGCCGCTCGCAGCACCCCCCAGGTTCACACCGCCATCCACGCTGAGGCCGCCATCATCGTGCTGGCCTGCGCTGACGTTAGCGACACCAAGGTCCACGCCGGTGTTTCCGTTGTCGCCGCCGAGCAGGCCGCCGCCGCCGCCGAGCAAGCCGCCACCACCGTTGCCGCCGAGCAAGCCTCCGCCATTGCCGCCTACGACGCCGCCGACAGTTTCACCTATTCCGCCGACGACGCCGCCAACTGCTCCGCCCAGATCGAGAGCCGAAGCGGGCAGCGCTACAGACAGAGCCAAGGCCCCGCTGGCAATGGTTGCGAGAAGTCGGTTTTTGAGTTTCGGCATTCTGTTGCTCTCCCCTGTGATAAATATCGAATGCCGGATAATAATTATAAGTACAAAAACATCTATATATAACATCCAAGGATGGTTAATGACCAACTTCATAAATATATCGCATGTAGTATAATTTAATGTAAAAATTTAAATATCATGACTCTCAAGCGTATGGCTGACCTTCGGGCGCACGGTGGAAATAGATCAAATCGAGTGATGGCGGGCTTTTGCCGAGGACCGACAAGATCATGTGGGCCTGGCCGCGATGATGTGTTTGATGGTTGAAGAAGTGTGTCAGTGCGGGTGACAGGCGCTGGGAAATCGTCCTTGGAGCGACGACCGTCATGTAAGTGAACCTTCCCTTTAGAGCGGTTTCGTCAAGCCCTTTTACCCACCCGATAATACGTTTGTCCTCCGCTTCCCGGGCAAGCCGCAGGGCGGGCAGGGCATCATGCAGGATCGCGTCCAATTGTGACGGCGCCTCGCCTTCGCCGGTAAAGCGCCTCATCCAAATACGATCCGCCACCAGAATGTGGTTGAGCGTTCCCTTCATGGATCTGAAGAATGCTCCTGCGTCGCGGGTGTATTCTTCCGCCGTCAGTTGGGCGGCAGCTTCATAGAGTAACCTGTTCGCCCAACGGTTGTATTCGGCCATCATTGCGAAGTGCTGCTTCATGTCCCGTTTCTCCGGCCCATCCAAGGCGATCTGCATCCGGCATGTCGCCCATGAAAAGAAGTATACACGCTTCGGAAAGCACGATGATCAACTGGTGAACATCCGCTGTGTTGATCTGCCCTTCACAGTTGCGCCTTGCGGGGCTATAGACCGGCATCCTGAGTTCCCCGATATGAAGGACATGCGATGGCGATCGAACGCACCTTTTCCATGATCAAGCCCGATGCCACGGAACGCAACCTGACCGGTGCCATCACCAAGATGCTGGAGGATGCGGGCCTGCGCATCGTTGCGTCAAAGCGCGTTTGGATGAGCCGGCGTCAGGCCGAAGGCTTCTACGCCGTTCACAAGGATCGTCCCTTCTTCGACGAACTGTGCGAGTTCATGTCGTCCGGCCCGACTGTCGTGCAGGTGCTTGAGGGCGAGAACGCCATCGCCAAGAACCGTGAGATCATGGGTGCCACCAACCCGGCGGAAGCTGCCGAAGGCACGATCCGCAAGCAGTATGCAAAATCCATCGGCGAAAATTCGGTCCATGGTTCTGATGCTCCGGAGACTGCCGCCGAGGAAATCCGCTACTGGTTCTCCGAGACCGAGATCGTCGGTTGACGCATCACATCAGGCCGGCTTCTGCAGTTCGGGCCTGATACTCCAGGCGCTGGAAAAAGCCGGGGCGCTTGCCCTGGCTTTTTTTCATTCTCGCCAGCGCTCCAGCGCATTCTCGTCCTCCGCCTTTGCCGCCACCCAGCCTCCGCTCTCGCCGTCGGCCAGATGTTCCTTCTTCCAGAAAGGTGCGCGGGACTTGAGGTAGTCCATGAGAAAATCCGCTGCCTCCAGCGCCGCCCTGCGATGGGGCGATGCCGTCACGACCAGCACGATGTTCTCTCCGGGCATGATCCTGCCGAAACGATGAATAATGGTAAGGCCGGATAGCCCCCAGCGGGAAGCCGCCTCCCGGGCAATGCGGCCGATCTCGGCTTCCGCCATCCCCGGATAGTGCTCCAGCTCCAGAGCCGCAAGCCGCCCGCCTTCATCCCTGCAGCGGCCGCTGAAACTGACGACTGCGCCTATTTCCGGGCGGCCGGAAACCAGCCGGTCGATCTCGTCGGCGATCTGGAAGTCACCGGCCTGCACGCGCACGAAGGGCTCGCAGCCTGCCGTCATGCTCAGCCACCCGTCATGGGCGGGAAGAGGGCGATTTCGCCTTCGGCAGGCAAAGGCATGTCGTGGTCCACATGCTGGTGGTTTATCGCAACGCGGATGACATTCGGCTGGTCGAGTGCTGCGGCATACCCCTCGCCACGCCCCTTGAGCCAGCGCAGAAGCTCGGCCACCGTGGAAATTCCTTCTGGAAGAACCACGGTCTCTGAGTCCTTGCCGATGCGTTCACGCACCCATGCGAAATAGACGAGCTTCATGGCCTATTCCTCGATGATATGTTTCAGGCCCGCGCGGAAATAGTCATAGCCAGTATAAAGCGTGACAAGTGCGGAAAGCCACAGAAGAACGATTCCTGCCTCCGTGGTGTAGGGAAGCACCTTGTCGCCTGCTGGCCCCGCGAGCAGGAAGCCGATTGCGATCATCTGGATCGTGGTCTTCCATTTTGCAAGCTGAGTCACCGGCACGCTCACCTTCAGGGCGGCAAGATACTCTCGCAGACCTGAGACCAGGATCTCCCGGCACAGGATGATGATCGCCGCCCAGAGCGTCCAGCCGGCAATCGTCCGGTCCGTATCCGCGGCAAGCAGCAGTAGGCAAGTGGCCACAAGCAGCTTGTCGGCAATTGGGTCCAGCATCCGGCCAATATTGGAGGTCTGCTTCCAGATGCGCGCTATATAGCCGTCAAAATAATCGGTTATGCTTGCTGCAAGAAAAATGCCGAGCGCCGACCAGCGCGCAAAATCGCTTGATTGCAGCCGTCCTTCCAGGAAAAAGCAAAGAACGATCAGCGGCACCGCCATTATGCGGGCATAAGTAAGAAGGTTTGGAAGATTGAATGCGCGTTGCTGCTGCATGGATCGCTGGCTCATGGTGCATCAGTGAAAGCAGGAGGGCGGTGTCCGGTCAAGCATGTGCCCTGCGGCTAACCGCCCTCGTGAAAGTGATTGTAGATCTGCCGCGCCATCGATTCGGAAATTCCTTCCACCTCGGTCAGGTCTTCGACGCCGGCGCGACTGACTGCTTTCGCTGTACCGAAATGGTGAAGAAGCGCGCGCTTGCGGGTGGGCCCGATTCCCGGGATCTCATCGAGCGGATTACGCACCATCTCCTTCTTGCGGCGTGTGCGGTGGGAGCCGATTGCAAAGCGGTGAGCTTCGTCACGGAGACGCTGGACGAAATAAAGTACCGGGTCCCGCACGGGCAGGGAGAAGGGGGGTCGCCCTTCCATGAAGAATCGCTCGCGGCCGGCGTCGCGGTCAGCGCCTTTGGCGACGCCAATTGCCTTCACACGGTCGGAAATCCCCAGATCATCCAGAACGTCCCGTACGGCGGATAGCTGGCCCTGGCCACCATCGATGAGAATAACCTCGGGCCATGGGGGAAACAGGTCGCTTTCGTCGGCGGCTTCGTTCCCGTTTCCCGGAAGTCCTTCCTCCTTGATGAGCCGGGAGAAACGGCGTTGCATCACCTCGCGCATCATCCCGAAATCATCACCGGGGGTGATCTCCGTGGAGCGGATGTTGAATTTGCGATACTGATTCTTCACGAAGCCTTCAGGTCCGGCAACGATCATCGCACCGACCGGATTGGTGCCCATGATGTGCGAATTGTCATAGACCTCGATTCGCCGCGGTATGTTGTCGAGCCCGAAGGTTTCTGCGAAGGATGCAAGAAGCCGCGCCTGCGAGGAGGTCTCGGCGAGCCTTCTGGCCAGCGCTTCGCGCGCATTCTGCTGCGCATGGTCAGTAAGGTCCTTCTTTCCACCGCGCTGCGGCGCGGTGACCTCAACCTTGCGGCCCGCCCGCGCTGAAAGAGCCTCTGCCAGAAGGAGCTGGTCTTCCACCTCGTGTGAAAGCAGCACGAGGCGAGGGCATGGCTTGTCGTCGTAGAACTGCGCAAGGAAGGAGCCGAGCACCTCGGAAGGGCCAAGCGCCGGATCCGCCTTCGGGAAATAGGCACGGTTGCCCCAGTTCTGACCGGTGCGGAAGAAGAAGACCTGGATGCAGCTTTGCCCTCCTTCCTGGTGGATGGCGAAAACATCGGCCTCCTCAATGCCCTGCGGGTTGATTCCCTGATAGCTCTGCACATGGCTCAAGGCGGCGAGCCGGTCGCGGTAGAGAGCGGCACGCTCGAAATCGAGGGCATCCGACGCTTCCTGCATGGCAGCGGCGATTTCCGCCTTCACTTTCGATGAGCGGCCGGCGAGAAAATTCTTCGCCTCCTTGACAAGCTGCGCGTAATCGCCGGCGCTGATCTCTCCGGTGCAGGGGGCGGAACAGCGCTTGATCTGATAAAGGAGGCAGGGGCGGGTGCGGCTTTCGAAGACGGAATCCGTGCAGGTACGGATGAGAAATGCGCGTTGCAGGGAGTTGATCGTCCTGTCAACAGCACCAGCGGAGGCGAAGGGGCCGAAATAATCCCCGGGTCGGGAACGGGCCCCCCGATGTTTGAAGATGCCTGGGGCCGGATGATCGTCTGTCATCAGGATGTATGGAAAGGACTTGTCGTCGCGCAGGAGCACGTTGAAACGCGGGCGCAGACGCTTGATGAGATTGGCTTCCAGAAGGAGCGCCTCAGTCTCGGTCCGCGTGACCACGAACTCCATGGACGCCGTTTCGCGGATCATACGCTCGATCCGGTTGGAGTGACCGCGACCCTGGGCGTAATTCGCGACGCGCTTTCTGAGGCTGCGGGCCTTACCGACATAAAGCACGTCGCCGGACGCATCTATCATGCGGTAGACCCCCGGCGCGTTCGGCAGGCGCTTGACAATGGCCTGGATTACCTCCACGCCCGTGGCGTCGCTTTCCTTGCCCGCGCTATCCCAATGAATGCTCGCGCCGGAGAGGATCTCCTTCTCGGCAGCAGACGCTGAAGCTTTCTGCTCCGGCTTTTCCGGGCGAAGCATACTCATTGGTCAGTCCCGATATCGTCCGGCGTTTGCCAGGCAATGTGCTTGCCCCCGTCAAGCGCTATCATCTGGCCGGTAACGGAGGGAACGTCCCAAAGATAGCGAATGGTGGCGCCGAACTCTGACAGATCCGGTCCGTGACCAAGCGGCAGCGCCTTCGTCTCGCGGCGAAATCCTTCTTCTCCCTGATGCTTGTCGGGCAGGGTAGGGCCGGGGCCGATTGCGTTGACGCGGATACGCGGAGCAAGCGCCTGTGCCATGGTGCGGGTGGCGGTCCATAGCGCGGACTTGGAAAGCGTATAGCTGAAGAAACGCGGCGTCGGCTTCCATACCCGCTGATCGATCATGTTGACGATCAGGCCGCCCTGATCGGCCCCCAGGGCGCGCGCGAAGCTTCCCGCCAGAATGGCCGGAGCCTTCACATGCAGTGCGAAATGCCGGTCCCATACCTCGTCGCTAAAGTCCGTGACTTCATCTTCCTCGAAGACCGAGGCGTTATTGACCAAAAGGCCGATGCTCCCAATGTCTGATTCTGCCTCGGCGACGATCTCCCGCGTTCGTTCCGCGCAGGTTAAATCCGCCTGAACAATGCAGGCCTGCCCACCTTCCGCCTTTATCTGGTCAGCAAGCCGCTGCGCCTCCTCGCGCGACCTGCCGCAATGGATGGCAACTGAAAATCCATTACGAGCCAGGTCAAGCGTGATCGCCCGGCCGATTCGTTTTGCCCCGCCAGTGATGAGGGCGCTCTTGTTTTGTGGCCGCATCACCTATCCTTCGCTATCCTATATAGTTTCGAAAGGCACCATTCATAGACAAGGCAGCCACCAGCCTCCACCGGCATAGGATTTATGCATCGTTAACGGGCTGCCACCGGTTGTGACATTATAGCAACAATGCCATGACGAACGTAGGAGAGATGGCTGAGCTTTTCCATTCTAGCCATTTTGCGGCCATTTTTCGCCGCTTCCTTCGCGGGCCTGGCGGAACCGCACGGCTTCTTGAAAGTTAAAGTGCGGGTGGTTGGGGTAAGGAGGGGGCGTCGCCATTCGGCAAGCGTCCCATTATAGTTTATGTGCCTAAGGAGCTCACGAATGAAGGCCAACAGGAACTCTATTCTAGGCATCACAGCCGCGGCGTTCGCACTGGTAGCGATCCCCGCGCATGCTGCGGATGTTGTTTACGAACAGCCGCCGGCACCTCCGGCAGCGCCGATGCCTGTGGCGCCGGTCGCCACCTGGGCCGGTCCTTACGCCGGTGTGGCTCTGGGCTATGGCTTTGGGGGCGACACGGAAGTGGACCTGGTTCCCGGGGTTGAGATCGACACGGACGGCTTCGTCGGCAACGTCTTCGCCGGTTGGCAGGGCCAGTCCGGGACGTTCGTCTACGGTGTTGAAGGCGATATCGGCTGGAACGGCATGGATGGCTCGGATGCCGGCTTCGACACTGAAGCTGGCGTGGACGGCACGCTGCGCGCCCGCCTCGGTTTCGCTGCGACCGACGATGTGCTGATCTACGGCACGGCCGGTGGTGCGGTCGGACGTAACGAGGTGTCGAACGCCGTCACCTCCGATTCCCAGACCCACTGGGGCTGGACGGCCGGTGTCGGCACCGACGTAAAGCTCACTCCGAACAGCTTTGCGCGCGTCGAGTACCGCTACACCGATCTCGGCAGCGAGACCTACAATCTCGGCGCTGGCGACTTCGACGTTGACGCGACGAGCCACAAGGTTCTCGTTGGTTTCGGCGTAAGCTTCTAGACGCTGAAAAAACCTCCAGTCTGAAGCCGGGCCTCGCGCCCGGCTTTTCTTTTGCCCTATCGGGCCGGAGGAATGATAATTGTCTGACGGCGGCAGGACCGCTCGTCGATCTCGTTACAGGACCGGAAATCTAGCTGCCGGGTCATGCAGATGCGCACCTCCCGCAGGTGCCTGCCGTCGCAGGTCACGGCAATCCCGCCTTCATCCATGCCTGGATTTGCCGCAAGAAACAGAGCTTCCACCTCATTGGGATCGGCTTTGATAGCCACGTCGGCCACCTCAAGCTCGCCCGGGATTTCTATGCGCTCGCTCGCATTACGCAGAAGGGCCAGATATTCCCTCTGCGATAGTCCGGAGCAGGAGCCGTGCTTGCGCCACTGATGGCCGATGACGCCAACAGAGGGCATGATATCGAGGTAGGCCTCGGCGATGCGCTGGGGTACTCGGCTCGGCTCGGATGTCGGACAGAACTCTGGATATCCGCTTTCGTATTGCGGCCAGAGACCATGGACTACAAATGAGAATGGTTGCTTCCGCACACATTGTTGGCGATTGGCATCCGCACCCTCGGCGGCACAGAAGCTCGGCGACCAGGAGAGCGACAGGACGTAGAAATTGAACTCACCCGGCGGCGCGCCGCTTACCTGCGCTGTGGCAGGTAAGGCAGAGCCAAGGAAGAGCAAAGCCAGGCCAGCACGCCTCACTCCTGTCGCGAAATGGGTGAACACGTTCAGCCGGCCTGTCCTTCAGGTCAGCGGAGCACCCGGCATCCCGAATTGTAGACGTTCCAGCGGTCGAATCCTAACACGCAGAACTCCACATTGTCGCCGATCGAAGCGAAGCCCTGGCCGTACTCGATCAGAAACCAGATCGGCCTGTCGACGCCGTCGGTAAGCAGGACATTCGCCTGACAATAGCGCCTTTCTATCGGGCTGTAGGGAGTTGCAGGCTCATAGCGGGTCAGCCGCGCGCCGTAGAAATCGGCAATGCCGACATTCGGCAGATGGGGAACATGCGTGACCTGATGACGGAAACCGCGCTCGATGGCGCCGAGCACGCTGTGGTGCCCGCATATTGCGTCTTCCATTCCATAGATGAAATCGGCGGCACGTGCCTGCGGCACCGTGACTGCAAGCAAGGCTGAGATGAAGGCGGCGATGAGCGGCAGGCGTGCCATTTTTAAACCTCTGGTAAGAACCGGATCAGCTCCCACTTTCAGCCAGCCGCAGATTCGGGTCAAGATGCACGTGCGCGTTCTCCGCCCACCGCGCTTGCTGGGGCTTCTCACCGCCCATTCACGTCGGCGCATGTCGAGGTTGGGCGTTTGCAGAAAAAAGTAAACAGCGTGTCGGAAATGCAACCGCTCCAGCGTCTTTGGGCAGTGAACTCGAACAGGGAGGATGTCCCATGAAAGTGACACAGCATCTATGGTTCGAAAAAGGGATGGAGGACGCGGTAAGATTTTATACAGGGCTTGTTCCTGGTTCATCGCTTTCATGGGTCTCGACGGTTCCAGCCGATAACCCAAGTGGTCCCGCCGATGGCGTCAAGATTGCGGCCTTTACCCTCGGCGACCAGCGTTACATGGCGATTGAGGCCGGGCCGCTCGATCCGTTCAATCATAGCTTCTCGATTATGGTCGAGTGCGAATCCCAGGCGGAGATCGATCGCCTTTGGGAGGCTCTGAAGGAGGGCGGATCGGTGGAGCAATGCGGATGGCTCAAGGATCGCTGGGGACTTTCCTGGCAGATCACCCCCAGGCGGCTCGGCGAGCTGATGCGTGATGCTGACCGGGAAACGGCCAGGCGCGTCACGGAAGCCATGCTCAAGATGGTGAAGTTCGACATTGCCACGCTGGAGGCTGCGGCAAATGGAGAAACCGCCCGATAGGGCTCCAACTCGATCCTTTTGGGGACGCCCGGTCCGACTCCGGCGCTTTCTCCGCACCCTACAGTGGCTTTGACGGTTCTGCGAAAGATGCTGAACCTGGCCGATCCTGCCCTGCTCATCCTGTATTGAGGGTGCCGGCCTTGTCTGAGAGTAGGCAAAAGGCCCGCTCTCTGGCAAGTTTTTGCTCATCTGGAACTCGCAGCCATCCCGCTGGTTCGGCACTCGAACAGGTTTCAGGAGAGCCCCATGAATTCGATCATCTATCTCATCGGCCTCGTTGTGGTTGTCCTTGCGATTCTATCGTTCCTCGGGCTCGCATAGGAGAGTTGCCATGAACTCAAGGACGCGTTCCTCCAGCACGCAGAAGCCGGAGAACTTCGCATCAACCGCCGCAGGCGCGCCATTTACTGCGGCAAGCGAGATGGGGAGCGACGTAAAGACCGAAGCATTGCAGCAGGCCGGCCAAGTCCAGAAGACTACCTCCGAAAGCATGCGCGCATTCGCCGAGGCCATCCGCAACGCCAGCAATGACCTTTCAGAGAAGGACCAAGGAGCCGCGGCGCAGCTGCTTGCCCAGGCTGCGGGTGGGCTTGAACAGATATCCAATGCAGTAGGGAGGAAGAAGCTCGACGAAATCGTGGACGACGTCCGCATGTTCGGGCGCCAGCATCCAGGCGCCTTCATGCTTGGTTCGGCTCTCGTCGGGTTTGCTCTTGGCCGTTTCGCTCAAACCACCGTCGCTGATGCGCGGCAACCGGATGGAACGGAAATGAGCACCGCGGCGGCCTCCGTTGCTCAGGAACAGGAATCCGGAGGAAGCTATGAGCACTAATACGAATGAAGACCAGCGTGGCATTACGACTCTGGTGACCGATCTTGCCGATCAGGCTGCGACGCTTGTGCGAACGGAGTTTCGCCTTCTGCGTGCGGAAATGTCTGAAAAACTAGAGCAGGTGCGGAACGGGGGCTTGGAGATCGTCGCCGGAAGCATTTGCCTTCTAGCGGCTCTCCTGGTGCTCTTGCAGGCACTCGTCGTGGCCCTCGCTGAGCTTGGACTTGGGATGGCCTGGTCGTCCCTGATCGTCGGTGTCGTGGTGGCAATCATCGGGTTCGTGCTCGTCCGGATGGGTACATCGAACATCTCGGCGACCAATCTCACGCCCGAACGGACGCAGGAGCAGCTTGCCAAAGATACCCGCGCAGTGAAGGAACAGATCAGATGACCGAGAAAACATCAGCGGAACTGGAGCGGGAAGCCGAGTTCGCCCGCTCAAGAATGACGGAAACTGCCGAATCGCTTCAAAGGAAACTTTCCCCGGGACAGATCGTCGACGAGCTGAGTGCATATTTCCGCAACTCGGACGGTCGGGTGGCCCTTGATAATTTGAAGACGCAGGTGCGGGATAATCCCCTGCCGCTTGCCCTTATCGGCGCCGGGGTCGCGTGGCTCCTTCTAGGCAACGGTACCGCAGGTGCGCGGAGGGACTCGAACCGGGGAACCGAGCGGGACATGGCCGGCGGTGAACCTTACGGCATGAGTGGCGCTGAAATCTGGGAGGGGGCATCCGGCATTGATGCTCCGGATGCAGGGCCCAGCATCGCCGGCTATGATAACAGCAGCATCTCCGAGGGCACCGGAAACTCTCTGGGCGACAAGGTTGGATCGGCCTACAGTTCTTCGAAAGAGGCCGCATCATCGGCCGCAAATAGTCTTGGCGAAGGGCTGCGCAGGGCTGGCGAGGCTGGCCGCCGTGCGACGGGCCAGATGCGCGGAGCAGGCACCCGCGCGCAGAGCATGGTAAGCGATGTATTGGAACGGGAGCCATTGATTCTTGGCGCATTGGGCGTGGCAGTCGGCGCGGCTGTCGGTGCAATGCTGCCGAGAACGCAGGCTGAAGCGGAATATCTTGCGCCCTATGGCAAGAAAGTGCGTGAAAACGCCAAGAACGCCATGGATCGCGGGGTTGAGCAAACCCGGAGCGCTGTATCAGCAGCTATGGAGAGCCTCAGCTCACAGGAGGATGCGGACGACCCGGGTCAGCGCCTTGCCGATACTCCGTCGCAGCGCGATCAATCATCTGCCAGGGCTGGCTCGCAAGCCGACGTGTCCAGCGAGCCCCGCAAAGGACGGTAAGGCACCGGAGCGTCAGGGCGTGCGTCGCGCAAGGTCTTCCAGATCCAGCGAGGCTTCCGCAGGAGAAGGAATGATGAGATGTGCACGTTCTGTCCAACCTATGTCCGCGGTTGCTGCGTAAATGGTTCTGCCGCCTTTTATGCGAGCCTTCCCGGACGCGACTAACGCCAGCGCCAGCGGATAAAGCTGGTGTTCCTGTTCGAGCACGCGCGCTGAAAGAGTGTCTTCCGTGTCGCCGGGTAATACGGGGACAGCGGCCTGGGCGATGATGGGCCCTGAATCCATCTCGTGTGTGACGAAATGCACCGTGCAGCCATGTATGCGCATACCGGATTGGAGCGCGCGCCGATGGGTGGAAAGGCCGGGAAAAAGGGGCAGGAGCGACGGGTGGATATTGAGCATCCGGCCTTGCCAGCGTTCTACAAAACCGGCGGAAAGAAGACGCATGAAGCCGGCGAGGCATACAAGCTCTGCCCGGCTTGCGGCAAGCGCCTCTTCGATAGCCTTTTCGTGTGCCGCCTTATCTGGGAAATCGGCGCGCGGCACGGCCACTGAGCGGATGCCTGCAGCAGAAGCTATGCGCAATCCCGGCGCATCCGCCTTATCGCTTATCACCGCGGCTATTTCGGCAGGATATCCGGTGTCCTCGGCTGCGCGGATGAGCGCCCCCATATTCGAGCCGCGGCCCGAAATCAGGATTGCCACCTTCTTCCTTTGCCTCATAGGTCGAGCGCTCCCCGGTAGATCACTCCCTTGTCACGGCGCGGAACGATGCGGCCAAGCGTTTCCACGTGCTCGCCGGCCTTCTGCAGCACGGCGGCCACCTGGGCGGCCTGACCCGAAGCAACCACGGCGATCATGCCGATCCCGCAATTGAAAGTACGCAGCATCTCCGTCTTCTCCACGCCGCCCTGTTCGGCAAGCCAGGAGAAGACAGGCGGCACTTCCACCTTGTCCAGATCAATTTCAGCGGCGAAAGCCTTTGGAAGCACGCGAGGGATATTCTCCGTGAACCCGCCACCCGTGATGTGGGCCAACGCTTTCACGCCATGCGTGCCGGTGATCGCTGCAAGGATGGACTTCACATAGATGCGCGTCGGCTCCAGAAGCGCCTCGCCAAGTGTCTTGTCCTGCTCGAAAGGGGCCGGGTCGTTCCAGGAAAGGCCGCTGCCTGCCACGATCTTGCGCACGAGGGAGAAACCATTCGAGTGAAGGCCTGAGGAGGCGAGGCCGAGTATCATGTCCCCTTCGACAATGTCATTGGTGGGGAGAAGAGTGCCCCGCTCTGCGGCGCCTACTGCAAAGCCGGCAAGATCATAGTCGCCGTTCGCATACATGCCTGGCATTTCTGCCGTTTCGCCGCCGATAAGCGCGCAGCCGGCGAGCCGGCAGCCTTCTGCAATTCCCGAGACGATCGCCTCGCCCTGGACGGCGTCGAGCCTGCCGGTCGCGAAATAATCGAGAAAGAAGAGGGGCTCTGCCCCCTGCACGACGAGATCGTTGACGCACATGGCAACCAGGTCGATGCCGACCGTATCGTGCTTTTCCGCTTCTATGGCCACCTTCAGCTTGGTGCCCACGCCGTCATTGGCGGCAACAAGCACGGGATCGGAAAAGCCTGCCGCCCTCAGATCGAAAAGGCCGCCAAAGCCGCCAATCTCGCCATCGGCTCCCGGCCTGCGCGTTGAGCGCACCAGCGGTTTGATTCGTTCCACGAGTTCGTTGCCTGCATCTATATTCACGCCTGCATCGGCGTAGGAGAGGCCGTTATTCGGTTTTTTTGTCATGGCGTCTTCTGCTGGGGCTTCATCCCCGGGCTATTGGCATGAAGGCGGGGCCGCTGCAAGGAGTGTTGCCGTCGTCACACAGCCTCCTTCCTTGGCTGCTGAAGCAGCGCTTGCCTCTTGCAGCTCCAGGCGGGGCCGGCCATCTATAGCCCGCGCTCTTGGGTATGGGTATAACAGGGGCCAGGAGAAACGATTGACCATTCCCAATTTTATCACGCTTCTGCGCTTCCTCCTTGTCCCTGGGGTAGTGTTCGCACTGCTTTCGGCAGAGGTGAAGTGGGCATTCGCGGGCTTCGTCGCTGCGGCGGTTTCCGACGGGGTGGACGGCTTTATTGCCCGCCAGTTCAACCAGCAGAGCGAGCTGGGTGCCTATCTCGACCCGGTGGCCGACAAGCTTCTGCTCGTCTGCGTCTTCGTGGTGCTGGGCTTCATGAACCACCTGCCGCTCTGGCTGGTAATCGCGGCGGTCTCGCGCGATGCGCTGATTGTAGGCGGGGTTGTGCTATCCACCATTGTCGGCAATCCTGTACCGATGAAGCCTCTTCTGGTCTCCAAGGCCAATACGCTTGTGCAGCTTCTTCTGGCTGCCTTTGTGCTTGCGACGCTTTCCTTCTCTTTCTCTTTCGGTCCTGTCTATTGGGGGCTTGTCTACCTTTCCGGCCTCTTGACCGTGGCTTCCGGCGCGGCCTATCTCGTGGGTTGGATCAAGCATATGGGCGGCTATGTCGGCATCGGCGACTGACGAGACGAAGGCCGAAGAAGGCGCACGGCGCCGGGCCCTCATGCGGCAGGCAGTGTTCTGGCTGCTGGCGGCCGCGTTGCTTGTCCTTTTCCTCTACGTCTTCAGCGCCATCCTGCTCCCGTTTCTGGCCGGCATGGTGCTGGCATATTTTCTCGATCCGGTAGCCGACAGGCTACAGCGTCTCGGGCTGTCGAGGCTCGCTGCAACCATCGTGATCCTGATTGTCTTCATCGTCATCCTCACCCTTGCATTGATGGTGCTGATCCCAGTGCTCGGCAATCAGCTCGCAGAATTTGCAAGCCGCCTGCCAGAATATCTGAGCCGCCTTCAGGAAATGATGCACGAACTTGATCCGGGCTGGTTCGAGGGCGTGGTGGGTTCTGAACCGGATGCGCTGCGCGATAATCTTTCCACCCTGCTCGGCCAAGGTGCGAGCTTCGTTGGCACGCTGTTCCGCTCCGTATGGAGCTCCGGGATCGCGCTGGTCAACGTGGTCAGCCTTTTCATCGTCACCCCGGTAGTGGCCTTCTACATGCTGCTCGATTGGGACCGCATGATTACCACCGTTGATGACCGCGTGCCGCGCGAGCACCTGGAAACAGTGCGCCAGATCGCGCGCGACATCAATGCGGCGACGGCGGGCTTCGTTCGAGGGCAGGGCACGTTGTGCCTGATCCTTGGCGTCTTCTACGCCACAGGATTGACCCTGGTGGGGCTGAATTTTGGACTTCTTATCGGCATATTCGCCGGCCTGATCAGCTTTATCCCCTTTGTGGGCTCGTTCATGGGGCTAGCGCTTTCCGTTGGCGTGGCGCTCGTGCAGTTCTGGCCGGAATGGTACTGGGTCGTGGCGGTGGCTGCGATCTTCTTCTCCGGCCAGTTCGTCGAGGGCAATATCCTACAACCGCGGCTGGTGGGGGCCAGCGTGGGGCTGCATCCGGTCTGGCTCATGTTTGCACTTTATGCTTTTGGTTATCTTTTTGGCTTTGTAGGGATGTTGGTGGCGGTGCCGGCGGCAGCGGCCATTGCTGTTCTGGTACGCTTTGCGATCGGGCGCTACATGGCCTCGCCCTTTTTTAGTGGAGCCAGACCCTCCGAAGGGGACAGCGGGCAGCCATGAGGGAGAAGCAATTGCCCCTGGACCTGTGCCATCAGGAGGGGCGTTCGCGTGACGATCTGGTGGTTACGCCAGCCAATGAAGCCGCAGTCGGGTTGATCGAAAGTTGGCCGCGCTGGCCGGCTCCAGTGGTCATTCTGGTGGGGCCGAAAGGTTCCGGCAAGACCCATCTGGCCGAGATTTGGCGCGAGCTCTCCGGGGCTGTACCGCTTGCGGTGAATGCCCTCGGACCTGAGGCGTTGGCTGCAGCCGAGGGCGGTCCGGTCCTCATCGATGGCGCTGATATGAAGGAACGCGACGAGAGGGGGCTGTTCCATCTGATCAACACGACAAGAAGCGCCCATTCACATCTTTTGATAACGGCGAGCAGTCTTCCGGCGGCATGGGGGGTGGCGCTTCCCGATCTGCTTTCCCGCCTGCGCGCCGCCGCCACGGCGCAGATTGGTGCTCCCGACGAAATGCTGCTCAGCGGGGTACTCATCAAGCTTTTCGCGGATAGGCAGGTCGTCATCGAGCCACATGTCGTGCAGTTCGTGGTACGCCGCATCGAGCGGTCGCTTTCCGCGGCGCGCGCTGCGGTGGAGAGGCTCGATAGGATCGCGCTTGAACGCAAGACCAGAATCTCGCGGGCCCTTGCAGCAGAAGTGATTGGCTCAGCGGGAACCAAAATTAATTCCGGCGAAGTAGACTGACCGAATGTTGCGGGACGAATGGGCTCCTTCAACGGCAATCAACCCTGGGCACGACGGGAAAACCTGTTTTTCCAGGGAACCTGAGGCCCGATCGATGGTTCGTCTTCCTGTGTACCAGATGCACGAAACAACATTGATCGGGAGATTTTGATCATGACCAGTCTTCTCAAGACCACGGTTGGGGCACTGGCGCTTTTGGGTGGCGCAGGCATAGCTTTGGCCCAATCGGGTTCTGGCTCGCTGTCAACGGGCGGCATGCCCGCAAGCATGACATGCGCCGATATTGTCGACCTTGACAGACAGCAAGCAGAACAGAGGCTTTACTTCCTCGCCGGCTACCAGGCCGCACAGCAAAGCTCGGGAACCGATACGGCAAGTACTGCCACGGGCAGCGCATTGAGCGGGTCGGACACTGCTTCGGCAGGTTCAGACACCAGCTCCCCCATAGGCACGGATGAAGAGGCCACCACAGCCATGGGTGCCGAGGAACAGGAAACGAACACCACGGCGTCCAGTGATCTGGACACCAGCGCCGACACTGGCACCGACACTGGCACCGACATGGCGTCGGACATGACTGAAGACGATTCGTCTGCGGGCACCGATCCTACCACTACGGCCGGCACGCCCAGCGGCACCTCCGCCGGAGGGTTTATGGATATTCCTGTAGAGACCGTGATGACGGAATGCGAGAACAATCCCGATTCGCTGGTGATGGATATCCTGAGTCAACAGCAGGGCGGCTCCCTCCAGTAAGCCATACTCAAGCGTCATCCGAGCACCCGCCGCGCTCGCGGCGGGTGCTTTTTTATTGCGTTGTGGGCTGACTGTCGTGCACCGCGGCCTTGCTAAGCGCGCCGGTTTGTTCCACATGAGGGGTAGGCAGCCGTTTTTGGAGCTTGCGCTCTGTCCCTTGAGAATATAGGTGTTCCGGCGGCCGGAGCGTAGCGCAGCCTGGTAGCGCATCTGCTTTGGGAGCAGAGGGTCGCAGGTTCAAATCCTGCCGCTCCGACCAATCTGATTTTCGGGCGTGGTGCCCATGCCGCTGGCGGCATGGCTTCGCCACTTGAATTGAAGGTGAGACAACCGTGTCTGCACGTATCTACAGCCCAGCCAGAACAGCCATGCAGTCCGGGACGGCCAAGACCGGCCATTGGGTGCTGGAGTTCGAGCCTCAGACACCGCTCAAGATAGACCCGCTAATGGGGTATACGAGCTCGACAGACACTCGCCGGCAGGTGCGCCTGACCTTTCCTACCCAGGAAGATGCAATCGCCTATGCTCGCAAGAACGGCATTCCGTTCAAGGTGGAGAAGGCGAAGAAGCCTAAGCGGCGTCAGGTTTCCTATGCGGAAAATTTCCGCTATGACCGCAAAATTCCGTGGACGCACTGACAGCGCCATCCACGTCCGGCCCCGTAGCTCAGCTGGATAGAGCACCGGCCTTCTAAGCCGATGGTCGCAGGTTCGAATCCTGCCGGGGTCGCCAGGCAAACAGGGGTCCGTTCTGGACACATGGGTTACATTTTATACCGACGACATGGGTGACGACCTCGTGCCGAACGGATTGTCGATTGTCTGCAAGGTCCTCGGTTCCAGGTCGATATATCTCAGATCATAGTGCATGAAGCTCAACAGCCGAATGCTCTCGTCGCTTGGCCAGAATGCCATCGTTCTTCAGAGGCCGCGCGGCACTTCGCTTTGATCCGCAGTCCGCACGTACCCCGGCACGTCCCACTGTTGGTCCTGGTCCGGCGGAAAGCGGCGGGTCCACGATTTCTGATCCGCCAAGGATGAGGATAAGGCGCGAAGTTTGATCCGGCCTGATACTTGGCCCTTTGCGCCTGGCCATTGCCGTCGGGCGACATCAGGGCGATCCTGCTTGCTGGCGCTCTGCGTCTTTTTTTTGCGTCAGAACTCTGGCTTGGACGAATTTCCACACCGAGCGATGGTGACAATCAGCCACGCTCATCGGCTCCTTAACAAGCGCAGCATGAGGAGGGAGGCAACGCCGCCGCAGTTTTGGGCATGCTCGTCTAGAAAGATTCTGGGCCGATGACCTCCCATTTGGCCAAGCGAAGCGCTTCAACCCGGTTGATCGCCGCGCTGCTGATCGCAACCCCATAGGAAAGTGCCTTGGTCATCCACGCTGCCCTCTAATCCAGCAGCATGGTGAGGTAGACTCGCCGCAGAAGGAACCCAAGGCGTTCAGCCTCATTTCGTCCGGCTCTAGGAATTTACCCGTCTTTCCTGCGCCGTGTGCCTCCTCCCTTTCAGCATCTGGATGGGGCGAGGAGGGTTAAAAAATCTTCAAAAAAATTTTGTCGAAAGCTGAGGAACCTTTCCTGTGCTTGTGGATTTAATGTTCGACGACACGCACTCCCCCCGCCCCCCAACCCCACAATTGCGTGTCGTTTGCCGGCCTCAGAGCCGGCATTTTTTTTTGGGGGTTCTCCTGCGGCGACCGGCGGTTTCCTTTGGGTTCAGTAATCCCGTTCGAAAAAGATGCCTATGTCGGAATCGCCATTTGTGCCAAGTCCACCGCGCGCCGTCAGATTATCGGTTATGTCGAGATTGATCGTGGCGCGGGTTCGCCCGCGCGCACCGGCTTCAACGCCAAGATAGACATTCTCCTGGATATAGCGGCCAGCGCGCACGCCGGCGTTGTCTTCCGCATCGGTTACGATGTCCAGATCGTCCAATGTAGCCGCGCTTCGGATGGAGCCGAGCAGCGAGGCGCTGCCCGCCCCGCCGGCAAGATCGGCTGCGGCGGCAGCAAGTTGTGCAAGCTGCAGCGGTGAAAGCTCGTCAATGCCACGGTCGAAGATCAGCCGTGCCAGCACCTCGTCCTCCGGCAATTCAGGTTGGGAGGAAAAATCGATTGCAAGATCGGACACCTGTCCCCTGACCGTGACAAAGACGGTAATGTCGCGGCCGCTGGAACTGGCGGTGAAATCGAGGAAGGGATCAAGGTCTCCGACGAGCGTTACAACGCCTTCCTCCAGCGTCACGCGCTGCGCCAGAATGGAAAGGCGGCCGCGGATGAGGCGGAAACCGCCCACGGGCTGGATTGAGGTGACGGGCCCCGTCAGGCGTACAGAACCGCCGAGCTCTGCATCGAGCCCACGTCCGCGCACGAAGATGCGCGCCGGTGCGTCTATGTTCACGTCAAGGCGCAGCACGCTCGGCCGTTCGCTCGGCATTGGCGTACCGTCGAGCGCGCGGGCGCGTTCCAGCGTCTGGACCACTGCGGGGGGAGGGGCGATATGCTGGACATCGATCTGCGCCGCCCAGCCTCCGAACTGGTCTGGTATGAGAATTTCAGCGCGGCTCACCGACACGCTGCCGGAAAGCAGAGGATCGCGCGTCAGCGGGCCGTTCAGCCGAAGATCTCCGTTCACCGTCGCGCTCACCAACTCGCCGTCTGTGTAGCGCGCTTCCTCCAGGCGAGCAGTGAGCTCGGCCGGAAATCCTGCGGCCGCATTGGTTGAGATATTGCCGGAGAGGGTAAGGGACCCGCCTGCCGCCAGAGCGGCCGAGGCGGAGCGGATTGTCACGGTGTCTCCGGAAAGACCTGCATCAACACGGATCGAGGAAAGCCGCAGGTTTGTAAGCGGATCCACCGCAGTGCCTTCGGCGATAGAAAGATTTCCAGAAAACGCGGGATTTGCAAGGCTGCCCCTGATGCCAACACTGGCCGTCACCGTCCCGGCAAGCTGGGTGCCGCGCTCGGAAAAAAGCCGGCTGGCAAGGGAAAGGGGCGCGCTGCCACGCAGGTCCACAGCCAGTCCCGGCCCTGAAAGCGGCACCTGCCCGCTCCCTGAAATATCGAGACCGGCCGGGCCGGAGGCATCGAAGCTGCTTAGGCTTATACGCTGCTCCGTATAGGAACCCTCGGCAGAGATCTGCATGGGGGTCGCACCCACGCTTGCGAGAGGAAGCGCGGTAACGCCAGAGGCCTGGAGCGAGAAGACCGCTTGGGGGTCTTCCAAGCTGCCAGTCACGCGTGCCGAGCCAGTCAGCGAGCCACCCAGGTCCTGGTTGGGGATTCGGGTGTTGAGCAGGGACAACGGAAAGGCTTGCAGCCGCACGTCGACTGCCAGCGCGCCATCGCCGAGCGGCACGTCGCCCTCCACCTGTGCCCTAAGGCCGCCGGGGCTCGTGAGTTGGGATAGTACGCGCAGGTTGTCGCCGCGCGTCTCGCCGCTGGCATCGAAATCGACCGAGGACAGGCCAGCGTTCCTGAGTTCGGCGGCGGTGATGCCGCTGCCGTCGAGGTCGAAGGAAATCACTGGCCTATCGGTCGTGCCGCCAACCGTTACCTGCCCATCGAGCACACCGCCAAGAGCCAGTTGCGGCCGGACGCTATTGGCGATCGAAAGCGGCACCCGTTCTAGGGAAGCAGTCAGGTCAAGCGTGTTGCCGATCTCGCCCTCGGCCAAAAGGCGTCCGCCCGCCAGGTCGAGATCGACAGTGCCGAGGGCCACCCTGCCACCGTAAACCTCAAGGCTTGTAGGGCTGCGGAGCCGCGCTGCAATGTCTGCGTGCCGAAGCTCGGCTGCGTCGAGCGTGACACGGAAGCCATCCTGCTGCGGTGCAAGCATTCCGCGCGTGTCAATTTCGGCACCATTTGCAAGCCGTGCCTGTCCGGCGAAGAAGGTCGTGGCGCCTCCAACAGTATCAGCCGTGGCCGAGAGCGTGGCGACATCGATGCCGGCAGCCACCAAGTTTGTCGCGCGAAGCCGTCCCTCCACGGCCGGAACGCCGAGCAGGTCTGCAATCTCCGCCTCCAGCTCGCCCCGTTCGATAGAGAAGCCTTCCGCCGTCAGATTCCGAGCCGAAGCCTTTACGCTTGCGTGCTGCTTATCCTCGCGTGGCTCAAGCAGGATGCTCGCGTCGAGCGCCCCACGCGCTTCCACAAGCAGTAGAGCCGCCGCCGTCGAGATGTCAGCGGCCTCAAGGGAGAGTGTGCCCGAAAAAAGCCCTTCTACGTCCCGCATCAGATCGCCCGTCAGGCTCGCTCCTCCGGCCGTAAAGGATAGATCCTCCAGCCTCTGTCCTTCCGGCCTGGTGGAGATACCCGTGCGAAGGCTGGCTCTCACACCATCGAGAAAAGCGTCACCGGAAAGAAGGCCGGTGACGGCAGACCCTTGCACCATTCCATCGAAAACGAGGTTCGCATCCGTCAACACCCTGTCGAGCAGCCGTCCTCTTGCCATCTCGGCAAGGAAGCGAAGGCCAAGCGCGTCTTCCCCGCCGGCCACTTCTCCGCTGACGTTAAGCCTGCCCGCCGCCCGGTTTGTGAGCGTTGCAACATCCTCAAGCGCAAGGTCAAATCGGAAATTTGCCGCCTGGCTCGAAATGGTGCCGTCCGCTCCCAGCTCGAATGCGTCGCTGGCAATACGGAAGCCTTCGGCCAGGAAACCTTCCACCGTACGTGCCAGCCGGCCTGTAATCGTAGACTTGTTCGACAGAAGCGGGTCGAGGAGTCCCACATCGAGGCGCAGCCCCTCGGCGGTGCCGTCCAGCACAAGGTCGAACGCGCCACTAATCGGGCGGATCTCTCCGTGGGCATCAAGACCAGCGGTGCCACCGAGTTCGCGGTCCGCCAGGCCGGAGAAAGCTGCAATGTCGGAAGCCAGGAGGCGGTAGTCGCCACGCAGGGCATAATCCATGATTGTGCCTGCAAAGCTGGCCAGGAGATTATTCCCCCTCAACTCGGCAGTGCGAACCGTAACCGGTTCGCCTGACTGCCATTCGCCTTCCGCCGCCAGGCTGATCGCGCTGCCGAGAGCTTCGGCAATTTCGGCCCGCTCGGCGGTAATGTGTGAGATGGCTCCGTCAGCCCGGAAGGTGATGCTGCGCTCGCCGGGAATGCCAAGCCCGTTTGCGGTTCCGCGTGCTTCGAGATTTGCGATGCCTGCGGCAAAGGCGCCAGTGCGAAGGTCGGTCACATCCAGAGAGGCGGTCCACTCTTCCCCCCCTGCATCTCCAAAGCGGATGGCAAGCTGTGCCGAAGCCAAAGAGGTCTCGCCGCCACGAACGGGCAGCAGAACCTGTCTGCCTGCCGGATCGGCAATATCGGCGTCAACCGACAGGCGCGTCAGGAATCCGTCGCTGGCCGTCTCCGCCGTTGCCTGCAAATCAAGCGCTGCACTTGCAAGGTTGAACTCTTCCAGAAACAGGCCGCCGCCGCTCCTGGCCACGCCGGATACCGCAAGCGATGTCTGCGCGCCGAAAAAGTCGCGGAACTGTGACGGTATGAGCCTGGCGATCGGCCCGCCCACATCAATCGTGAAGCGCAGCCCTTCCGGTTGTTCTCGGAACCGCGCATTACCCGAAAGGGCGGGTTCGCCTGCGGCTGAAAGCGCCAACGCAAGATCGAGTTGCTCGATGGGACCGGAACCTTCCAGCGTGAGGGAAAGCGGCGGCCGCCCCTCGATATTGAGCATGTTGGCAAGCACGCCATTCTGCGGCTCGGAAAGCGCCAGGTCGAGGTCAAGCGTTTCGGCTTCGTTGTCGAAGACGGCTTCCAGCGAAAGGTTGCCGCCGGGCCCGTCGAGCCGTTCGATCTGCAGCGCAGTGTCAAGCGAACCTTCCTCAAGCCTCAGACGCCCCTCGACGAAAAGTTCCGATTCAAGGCCAAAGACACCGGCTCCGAAGGAGACAGACGGCACTTCCAGTTCGGCAAGGTTGATCGCGATGGGAAACTGCGGCACCGCGAAGGAGCGGGCTTCCGGCGAGGGCAGGCCCTCTTCCGGCAGCGGCCGCCGGCTCACCTCAATGGATTCGGCGGCCAGCCTTGCGATTTCCAGCCGCTGGCGCAGGAGGAGGGTTGAGCGGCTCCAGTCGATGCTTGCGCCACTGATGCGCAACCAGATGCCTTCCCGGTCGGCAACCGTGATCTCATCGATCGAAGCCTGGGAAGAAAGCACGCCATTGATGCCGTTGATCCGGATCTGGCGGTTGGGCGTGGAAAGCTGATTCTCGATGAATGAGATGAAAAGCGAACGTTCTTCCTCCACACTCTCGGGAGCGGCGTCCTGGGCGAGCACAGGAAAGGCGGCCAGGAGAAGAAGAACAAGGAATGTGAGAGCCGGCCGGGTCAAAACGCTTGTCCTATTCCTATGTAGAATGCCACGTCCGGGTCATCCGGGCCAGGATCGAGCGGCACGGCCACGTCAAGCCGGACCGGGCCGAAGCCGGTGAAATAGCGAAGACCCACGCCCGCCCCCATGCGCAGATCCTCGGAAAAATCGGGCACTGCCCTCTCGCTCACATAGCCCGCGTCAACGAAGCCGACGAGCCCGATCGTGGGGGTAACACGCACGCGCAGTTCCGCGGAAGCCTCGATCAGAGAGCGGCCACCGACAGTGCCGAGCGGCGTTTCGACGCCGATGCTGCGATAGGAGTAGCCCCGCACGGAGCCGCCGCCGCCGGCTAGGAACAGCCGATCCGGAGGCGTCTCCGCGATGGGAGGATCGAACAGTGCACCGAGTTTCAGCCGGCCCGCCAGAACGAAGCCGTCATCCTCGTCGAGCCCGTAATAGGCGCGGCCTTCCGCAATGACCTGCGCGGCTGGATTGCCATATTCGAACTCGTAGAACGGAGCAAAGCTCAACTCGGCATAAACGCCCTCCGTTGCGTCGGCCGCGTCGTTGCGCGAATCATAAAGGATGCCCCCCAGGAAACCTGCCGTCACGAAGTCGCGTGTGCCGAAGACATCGTCCTCGAACTCGGCATAGGCGGCATTGGCGAAGATCCGGGCGCTGAGCTCGTCGGAGAAGCGGTGGACGAAGCCCGTATCTGCGGTAACGGCGGTTCGTGTGTAAAGGTCGAGCACCTCCCGGTCGCCGTAAATAGAGGCGCTGAAATCAGTCTCTGGGGTGAATATGCCCGGCTTGGTGAAGGTGGTTCCCACACGATAGGTGAAGTCTCTCGGGTCGATCGTCTCACCGATCCCGGCGACCTTGCCCTCGATGCGCAGCCGCTCCGCACGCCCGAAAAGGTTGCGGTGGAGCCAGAACGCTTCTAGTCCCAGCCCGTCTACCGTCGAATAGGATCCGCCAATGCCGATGCGCCGCAACGGGCGCTCCTGAACGATGATGTCGATCGGCAGGGTGCCGTCGGGATTGATAGCCTCGGCCTCGCGGACTTGTGCGGAGCGGAATACACCGAGGCGGGAAAGACGCTTGCGTGCCGCCTCCAGATCATCGGGGTCGTATTCTGCACCCGGCGTCAAGCCGGTCTGGCGGGCCACGAAGTCCGGGATCATCCGTTCCGTCCCGCGTACTGCTACCGGACCAAAGACCGCGTGCTGTCCCGGTTCGACAACCAGCGTCGCGTCGATGGTGCTGGACCGATGGGCGGCCACCACCCGCCTTTCTATGATTTCGGCTTTTGCATAGCCTTGCTGACGCCATGCCGCCTCCGCATATTCGCCCGCGGCGATGATGACGCTGCTTCTTGCAGGCTCACCTACGCGGAAGCCTTCCTCAGCAGGATCGTTAACAGCGTCGTTCCGATGAGTGGCAGGCGGCGCGGCATTGACGATCTCAGCCCGCGAGAAGTGGAAGGGAGGTCCGGGATCGACAACTACCTGCACTGTGGCAGGGTTGGGCAGTTCCGCGTCCGGCTGCAGGTCCGACACTTGTCTTCCGTCCACCAGAATAGAAATCGTGCCCCCATACCGCGCCTCGACATAGAGAGCATCGAGCAGACGGCGATAGTCGCCCCGTGCCATGACGATCAGTCCAGAAGACCCGGAAGCCGGCTTGTCGCGTTCGCCCCAAAGCCGGGATGCGTTTCTCAGCCGCCTTTCAATGTCTTCGTGATCCCCCAGAACGACAAAATCCAGCTCATACTGCTGCGGCGTTCCGATCACCTCTTCCTGGGGGCGTTCCCGCTCGAACAGGCGGAGGCCGAAAATCTCCAGGGCGCTGGCTGGAGGGGGCAAGAGCAACGGCCCGCAGGCGGCCACCGTAAGCAATGGCCGCAGCAGGTATCTCCCAGCCAGAACAAAGTGTTTATGCAATACCCCTCCCACCGCGCATGAGCCCGCAATGCCTCTCATTCTTCGGCGTCCGCCTAACCTGCGCCCTCTGTCGGACACGTTCTGACGAGTATCCTAGGTTCTACCGCAGGTTCAAGCGCAAGAGCGTGACTTTTAAGGAACCATAGTCCCGAAAAGTGAAGGTCTTCTGTTCGCGGTCCTCTTCACATTTTGGTGTTTTGGGCCGCGCACGACGGGCGGCCGGCGCGTCATCCTGTCTCGCCTTCGGGAGAGGTGGGAAAAAATCCAGGCGGGACATGGTGACATATCCGGAAAAGTGATAACTGGCGCTCGGGGCTCGGCGAGATGCGAGTCTGAACTACATGAAAAGGGTAACATCGCCATGGCAGCAAACCCGTCCGCCGCAGCGGCCGATACCGAGGGCTTTTTCTCCCGGCCGCTCGAAGACGCCGATCCTGAGATCTTCTCCGTGATCCGCAGCGAACTTGGTCGGCAGCGGGAGGAGATCCAGCTCATCGCCTCGGAGAACATTGTTTCGCGCGCCGTAATGGAAGCGCAGGGTACTGTGCTGACCAACAAATATGCCGAAGGTTACCCCGGCAAGCGCTATTATGGCGGCTGCGAGTTTGTGGACGTGGTGGAGGAACTGGCGATCGAGCGGGCGAAGAAGCTCTTCAACTGTGCCTTCGCCAATGTTCAGCCCAATTCAGGCAGCCAGATGAACCAAGCCGTTTTTCTTGCGCTGCTGCAGCCCGGCGACACCTTCATGGGGCTGGACCTGAATGCTGGCGGGCACTTGACCCACGGCTCGCCCGTCAACCTTTCCGGCAAATGGTTCAATGTCGTCTCCTATGGCGTACGGCGCGACGATCACCTGCTCGACATGGACGAGATCGAGCGGCTGGCACATGAGACAAAGCCGAAACTGATCCTGGCCGGCGGCACGGCCTATTCCCGTATCTGGGACTGGAAGCGCTTCCGGGAGATCGCCGACAGCGTCGGTGCCTATCTGATGGTCGACATGGCGCATATTGCAGGGCTTGTGGCAGGCGGCGCCCATCCGTCGCCCCTGCCGCACGCGCATGTGGTGACCACAACCACGCACAAGTCTCTGCGTGGGCCGCGTGGCGGCATGATCCTCACCAATGACGAAGCAATCGCCAAGAAGATCAATTCAGCCGTTTTCCCTGGCCTTCAGGGCGGGCCGCTGATGCATGTCATCGCTGCCAAGGCCGTCTCTTTTGGCGAGGCATTGCAGCCGGGGTTCAAGGACTACGCGCACCAGGTGGTCGCAAATGCCCGCAGCCTTGCCGCGAGCCTGAAGGAGACCGGTCTCGATATCGTTTCCGGTGGCACGGACAACCATCTGATGTTGGTTGACCTGCGGCCCAAGAGCGTTACGGGCAAGCGGGCCGAAGCCGCGCTCGGCCGCGCCAACATCACCTGCAACAAAAACGGAATTCCCTTCGACCCGGAAAAGCCGTTCGTGACGTCGGGCATACGCCTGGGCACTCCTGCGGGCACGACCCGCGGCTTTGGCGAGGCCGAGTTCCGCAAGATCGGCGGGCTGATTGCCGAAGTACTGGACGGGCTGAAGGTAGCCAATTCCGATGAGGCCAATCTGGCCGTAGAGGAAAAGGTAAAGACGGAAGTGCTGTCCCTTACGGAACGCTTCCCGCTCTATCCGTATCTGGGCTAAGCTTGCAGACGCAATTCCTGCTCAGCCGGAACCAGGTGTGAGATGCGCTGTCCCTATTGCCAGTCCGAAGATACCCAGGTGAAGGACTCACGTCCTGCTGAGGATGGTGCGGCGATACGCCGGCGCCGCGCCTGCCCTGATTGTGGCGGGCGCTTCACGACATTCGAACGCGTGCAGCTACGCGATCTGATCGTGGTCAAGAAGTCCGGCCGCAAGGTGCCGTTCGACCGCGACAAGATGCACCGTTCGCTCGATATTGCCCTGCGGAAACGCAATGTGGATCCCGAACGCGTGGAACGGGCGGTTACCGGCATTGTGCGTCAACTTGAAAGCACGGGCGAGACAGAGGTGGCAAGCGATGACATCGGGCATCTTGTCATGGAGGCGCTAAAACTGCTCGATGACGTCGCCTATGTCCGCTATGCCTCCGTCTATCGCAATTTCCGCGAGGCAAAGGACTTCCAGAATGTCCTCGGTGAGCTCGGCGATCCGGAAGAAGAGTAGGAATGCAAGGGCGAACTCCTGAAAAAGCATGTTTTCTTCTCTCGGAGTAGTGGACGTCCGGCAGGTAAAGAGGAAGGATCACGGTTTCGACCGTTCCTTTCTCGCCGCCACCTTGCGGGGAGTTTGTGATGCAGAGCGGCTTTGCATCTGAGATCGACCGGCGCTTCATGGCAGCCGCCATTCGCTACTCGCGCTGGCATCTGGGCCTGACCGGCACAAATCCCTCCGTGGCGACATTGATCGTACGGGACGATGGCGCGGGGCCGCGCATCGTGGGGCGCGGAGTGACGGCGCTGGGCGGGCGGCCCCATGCCGAGCGGGAGGCGCTGGAGGAAGCCGGCGAGGCTGCTCGGGGTGCGGTGGCCTATGTGACTCTAGAACCCTGCGCTCATCACGGGCGTACGCCCCCTTGTGCGACCGCGCTGATCACTGCGGGCATCACCCGCGTCGTTGGTGCTGCTAGCGATCCGGATCCGCGCGTCAGCGGCAAAGGCTATGCCATGCTGCGCCAAGCCGGTATCGAGGTGGTGGAAGGCGTGCTGGCCGATCAGGCTGCCGACTTGATGAGCGGCTATTTGACTCGCTCTACGAAGATGAGGCCGGAAGTCATTTTGAAACTTGCGATTTCGGCCGATGGAATGATCGGCATCAAAGGTCAGGGACAAATCTGGATAACCGGAGAGGTCGCCCGTCGGCAGGTGCATCTCATGCGGGCGGAAGCTGATGCCATCCTGGTGGGGATTAATACCGCTCTTGCCGATGATCCCTTGCTTACCTGCCGCCTGCCGGGGCTTGAGGTGCGCTCTCCAACGCGCATCGTACTTGATCGGCATATGCGACTGCCACCATCTTCGGCACTCGTTCGCAGCGCACGGCAAGTGCCGCTTCTGGTGACGGCGGCCCAAGATGCACACGACGAACGGCGCGCCTTGCTGACGGAAGCCGGCGTCCGCTTCCTTGCCGTGGAATCACTTGACGCCCATATTGCCCTTCCGGAGCTGCTGGAAGACATTGGCGCGCGCGGTTTCATGACCCTGCTGGTCGAAGGCGGCGCAATCACCGCGCGGCAATTTTTAGCGGAAGGCCTGGTCGACAGGCTTTGCCTTTTCATCGGTTCGACGGAGATCGGCGGGCAGGGCATTGCAGCGCCCATCGATCCCGGCCAAATGTCATCTGGTTTTAGTAAGCTGCGCGAGGAGCGCTTCGGTGAAGACCATTATATCGAATATGTGAGGTCAGGTTGATGTTCACGGGACTGGTCACCGACATAGGAACAGTTCGCGCCATCCAGCCTCTGGAAAAAGGACTGCGGCTGCGGATCGGGACGAGATACGATCCCGAGACGATCCCCATCGGCGCATCCATCGCTTGCGCCGGGGTCTGCCTTACGGTTGTCGCCCTTCCCGAGGTGGGCAGCAACGAACGGTGGTTCGAAGTGGAGGCCTGGGACGAAGCTTTGCAGCTCACTACGATCGGCAACTGGCGTGAAGGCACGCATGTCAACCTTGAGCGCGCCCTCAGGATCGGCGATGAACTTGGCGGCCATATCGTTTCCGGCCATGTGGACGGCACAGCGCGGATCCTCAAACGGAAGGAGGAGGGCGACGCGGTGCGGTTCCTGCTGGAAGCGCCGCCCCAATTTTCGAAGTTCATCGCGCCGAAAGGATCGGTGGCTCTGGATGGCACCTCATTGACGGTGAACAGCGTCGAGAGACACTGCTTTGACGTGCTGCTTATCCAACATTCACTCTCAGTTACGACCTGGGGAGAGCGTCGAGTAGGCGACCTGGTCAATCTTGAGGTCGATACTATCGCCCGCTACGCTGCAAGGCTTGCGGAGGCAGGTAAAGAAGCCTAATAGCAACCGCCCCACAAGATCGCTTCCCGTGCGGATTGGGACCGTTTAAATGTGGTCCCGGCTCGCAGGGATGATGAAGCGGGGCATTTTCCGACGCTTGCCGGTATGGAGAATGTGGCGAAATCTCCCGGGCTGTGTTGCCCGACCAACCCGAAGCCGCGACGTCGCCAGCGGTGAGATATTAAATCGTGCAGTGCAATGGTAATTTTGCGCACATAGCTGCCGACAAGGAACAGTGATGACAGCCAAAAGCCGCCACCTCCTCATTGTTGAAGCTCGTTTCTATGACGATCTTGCTGACGGGTTGCTTGCCTCGGCCAAGACGGTTCTGGATGATGCAGGCGCGACCTACGACGTCGTGACCGTCCCCGGCGCACTGGAAATTCCGGCTGCAATCGCCTTGGCCCATCGCGCGGCAGCGAATGGCGGCCGCCGGTATGACGGTTTCATCGCGCTCGGCTGCGTGATTCGCGGCGAGACCTACCACTTCGAGATCGTCTCGAACGAATCTGCGCGCGGTCTGACGGATCTTTCGATCCAGCACGGACTTTGCCTCGGCAACGGCATCCTGACGGTGGAAAATGGAGAACAGGCATGGGCGCGCGTGAAGGGACGCGAGGGTACCAGCGAAAGTCTCGGCAAGGGGGCGGCGGCCGCGCAGGCGGCACTAAGCATGATCGAACTTAAGGAAAGGCTGGGAGCCTGAACATTGTCCGACCCCGCAATAAAAAAGGGCCGATCTGGGAATAGCCGGCCTGCAAACAAGCGTGGCGCAGCAAGGCTCGCCGCGGTGCAGGCGCTTTATCAAATGGATGTGGGAGGAACCGGCCTTCTTGAAACGACGGCTGAATATGAAGCCTTCCGCCTAGGCAAGGAAATTGACGGCGCGGTCTACCGCGAAGCGGATCCGCAGTGGTTCCGTGCAATCCTTGCTGGCGTGGTGGAGGACCAGAAGATCATTGATCCGGTGATCCGCCAGGCGCTAACGGCGGACTGGCCGCTTTCACGGCTGGATTCAACGCTGCGGGCGATCTTGCGGGCCGGGGTCTATGAGCTTTGGCGGCGCAGCGACGTTCCAGTGCCCGTCATTGTCTCTGAGTATGTAGATATCGCCAGAGCCTTCTACGGCGACGAGGAAGAGCGTAAGCTCGTCCATGCGGTGCTGGATAGAGTCGCGCAGCGGATGCGCAGGGAGGGCAGGGGAGTGGACCCGGGGTGAGGGATGTGGTGGCGTATCGTGAGGCGAAGCGGACCGCTCTGATCCTGGCCGGAGCTCAGGCTGTTATGGGAGGCGCCGCCCCGATCGCCATTTCCATGGGAGGGCTTGCCGGTTACTATCTGCTTGATGCTGACAAATCTCTCGCAACGGCGCCCGTGACCGGCTTCAATATCGGCGTGGCGCTTGGTGCCCTACCAGCCGCGATGCTGATGCGTTTCGTCGGCCGGCGCAATGGCCTGATTTCCGGCACTGCGGTCACCGCGCTCGGCGGGGCCATCGCAGCTTTCGCGCTCTTCCAGATCAATTTCTGGATGCTTGTTGCCGGGCTACTGCTGGTCGGTGCCGGTAACGCGTTCCAGCAGCAATATCGCTTCGCGGCGGCTGACAATGCGCCTGCGGATTTCAAGCCGCGCGCCATTTCCTGGGTACTTTGTGGCGGGGTGGTCGCAGCAATCCTCGGCCCGCAGTTAGCTATTCACACGCGCGAGCTGTTCGAGCCCGTCATGTTCGCCGGAGCGTTTTTTTCCATTGTAGGTCTTGCTGTCGTCGGTGCGATGATTCTCTCCTTCCTGCGGCTGAGGAACGATGGCGCAAATGCCACGCTTGGCATGGAGGCGGAAGAACCTGCGCGGGCTCTTCCCGAGATTCTTGGGCAGCCACGCTTCCTAGTTGCTCTGCTTTGCGGCGTAAGCAGCTTCGCGCTCATGAGCTTCGTCATGACGGGAGCCCCGTTGGCAATGATCGGCTGCGGCTTTTCTGCTGACGAGGCCACGCTCGGCATTTCCTGGCATGTGCTTGCCATGTTCGCTCCGAGTTTTGTGACGGGCAATCTGATCGCCCGCTTTGGCAAGGAGCGGATCGTGTCTCTCGGCCTATTGCTTCTCAGCGGCTGCGGACTGGTGGCCTTGTCAGGCACTGCACTGTGGCAATTCTGGCTGGCGCTCATTTTGCTTGGCGTCGGCTGGAATTTCGGCTTCATCGGCGCGACTGCCATGGTGGCCGATTGTTATCGCCCATCCGAGCGGAACAAGGTGCAGGGCGTCCACGACTTCCTTCTTTTCTCGATTGTGGGCTTTGCTTCACTCATGTCGGGGCGCATCTATACCGCCTTCGGGTGGGAGATGCTGAACTGGATTATCTTTCCGGTTGCCGGCGTTTGCTTCCTGATCCTGGGGATGTTCGCCTTGCGCCGACGCCTGCGTTCAGAACTTGCCTGACCAATCACCAAAAGAATAAAGTATAACAAGACCTTGACCTTCCGTGATGTCTTTCGCATAAGCGCTCGGTGAGGTCGCGGCCGAGTCGGCTGCCACCTTTTTCTAGGCCCGGGAGGGGTTCGCGGGCCAAAATCAAGGGATATATCGGCAATGACCATGCTTTATGTAGTCATCGCCTGCGGCTTGCTTTCTGTCCTTTACGCCATCTGGGCTACACAATCGGTTCTTGCAGCCGATCAGGGCAGCGCGCGCATGCAGGAAATCGCCGGCGCCATTCGGGAGGGCGCGCAGGCTTATCTCACACGGCAGTACACGACGATCGCCATCGTAGGAGTGATCGTGTTCGTGATCGCGTGGTGGCTGCTCACTGCGGCAGCGGCCTTCGGCTTCCTGATCGGTGCGGTGCTTTCCGGCGCTGCAGGTTTCATAGGCATGCACGTTTCTGTCCGCGCTAATGTGCGCACGGCGCAGGCAGCCTCCAATAGCCTTGCCGCCGGGCTCGACATAGCGTTCAAATCAGGCGCTATCACTGGGCTGTTGGTCGCGGGGCTCGCGCTACTCGGCGTCTCCGTCTATTTCTGGGTGCTGACAAGCGTGGTAGGGCTGGAGCCGACCGACCGCACGGTCATTGATGCGCTTGTGGCCCTTGGCTTTGGCGCTTCCCTCATTTCGATCTTTGCCCGTCTCGGCGGCGGCATCTTTACCAAGGGAGCGGATGTCGGCGGCGACCTTGTAGGCAAGGTGGAAGCAGGCATCCCCGAAGACGATCCGCGCAATCCGGCCACGATCGCCGACAATGTCGGCGACAATGTCGGCGACTGCGCAGGCATGGCCGCCGACCTGTTCGAGACCTATGTGGTGACCGTCGTTGCTACGATGGTGCTCGCCTCGATCTTCTTTACCGGAGCCGAAGCCGTAACGCTGATGCTCTTCCCCCTGCTGATCGGCGGGGTCTGCGTTGTCACCTCCATTATTGGTACATTCTTCGTCAAGCTTGGTGCGAACAACTCCATCATGGGCGCGCTCTACAAGGGCTTCTGGGCAACGGCGATACTGTCGGTGATTGCGCTGGCGATTGTCGTCTGGGGTTGGCTAGGCGGGTCTACAGAGTTCAGGGTCAACGAGACAACCTCGTTCCTCGGCAGGGACCTGTTCTATTGCGGTATCGTCGGCCTTGTGGTGACGGGCTTCATTATCTGGATCACTGAATATTACACGGGTGTTGGTTTCCGCCCGGTGCGTTCCATCGCGCAAGCATCGGTAACGGGCCATGGCACCAACGTGATACAGGGCCTGGCTGTTTCGCTGGAAGCGACAGCTCTGCCCGCTATCGTGATTATCGCCGGCATCCTCCTGAGCTACAATCTCGCAGGCCTGTTTGGCATCGCAATTGCAGTCACGACGATGCTGGCGCTGGCGGGAATGGTGGTAGCGCTCGATGCATTCGGCCCCGTCACTGACAATGCAGGCGGAATTGCCGAAATGGCTGACCTGCCGGGCGAGGTGCGCCAAACGACGGACGCACTCGATGCGGTAGGTAACACGACCAAGGCCGTTACCAAGGGCTATGCGATCGGCTCCGCTGGTCTCGGCGCGCTGGTTCTGTTTGCCGCCTATACGGAGGATCTGAAGTTTTTCGCCGCTAATGCCGAGGCAGGGTCCTTCTTCGAAGGAGTGATGGTCGACTTCTCCCTCTCCAACCCGTATGTGGTGGTGGGGCTCCTGTTTGGCGGACTGCTGCCTTATCTTTTCGGTGGCCTGTCCATGACGGCGGTTGGCCGCGCGGGCGGCGCCATTGTCGAGGAGGTGCGCCGGCAGTTCCGTGAGAAGCCGGGCATCATGGATGGTAAGGAAAAGCCCGATTACGGGCGGGCCGTCGATATCCTGACGCGCGCGGCCATTCGCGAGATGATCGCTCCTTCACTTCTTCCAGTGCTATCGCCAATCGCGGTGTTCGGCGTGATCTATCTCATCAGCGGCAAGAACGAGGCATTTGCCGCGCTTGGTGCCATGCTGCTTGGTGTCATCGTCACGGGTCTCTTCGTCGCCATCTCCATGACGGCGGGCGGTGGCGCTTGGGATAATGCGAAGAAATCCTTCGAGGACGGCTTTACCGACAAGGACGGCATGAAGCACGTAAAGGGTTCCGAGGCGCACAAGGCGTCGGTCACCGGCGACACGGTGGGTGATCCCTACAAGGACACTGCCGGGCCGGCAGTGAACCCCATGATCAAGATCACCAACATCATGGCGCTCCTGCTTCTTGCAGTCCTTGCAAGCTGACAGGGAAGGGAGCCGAAGAAGGAAAGGCCCGCGGTCGCCCGCGGGCCTTTTTCGTTCGTTCTCTTAAGCAGCGGATTTCCGCCGGCGGCGCCTACATTCCGGCGCCGAGGGGATTGAGTGGAGGCGCACCCGTGGCCACGCCCGCAATCATCTGCGCAAGGAAATTCAGATCCTTGCCGCTGGTCGGTGTGGTGCGGGAGATGAAATCGAAAAGCTTACCGTCCTGCATCCCGTAATGGGCAATCTGGGTGACGCGCCCGTCCGAGCCGAAATAGACCGCGAGCACCTGCTGATCGACCAGCTTGGGCCGCATGAAGGCGACGTTGCGCACCCGCTTCTGCGAAATATAATAGAAAACCTCGTTATCGAAGGTCGCAGTCGTCGATGGCGATCCCAGCGCAAGCAGTACCTGCTCGCGGCTGGAGCCAACCGGAACAAGCTCCAGAGCCTGCTCGTCGATGACATATCCCTGGGTGATGGTCTCCCGCGCGTCGAGCGTCGAGCCTACGCTGCCGCATCCCGATACCCCGGCACCGCCCAACGCAACGGCCAGTGCCGATGCGCAGGCATGCTTCATCTTGAATTTCCGCACCTGCAACGACATCTCCTTGTCATCTGCGCTTCCGGCCATTCCGGAGGCGCGCTCTTGCACGGTCCGGCAAAAGCGGTAAACCAGCTTTCGCGTCGATGCAACCGGACCTTGCCCGCAAGACGCGATTGCGGGTAGCAACCCACATGAAGGAGAGCGCATATCATGTTCCATTGGCTGTCCGGAACCGCAAGGCGCAACCGGCGTATCGTCGTGGATGCTCTCTACGGGGAGATCGTGGCGGCGGCGCGGCAGCCACGCTTCTATTCAGAATGGCAGGTGGCTGATACCCCGCTTGGACGTTTCGAAATGCTGTCGCTGCATCTGTTCCTGTTTCTTCATCGCCTGCGGTCAGGCAAGGACGATCTGCGTGAGGTGGCGCAGGAGGTAACGGATCAGTTCTTTACCGATGTCGATCATTCGCTTCGCGAACTGGGAATCGGGGATCTGGGTGTGCCCAAGCGCATGAAAAAGCTCGCCCGGATGTTCTATGGACGGCTCAGCGCCTACGGGGAGGCCATTGATGCGGGCGACGTTGAAGCGTTGGCCGCGGCGCTCAAGCGGAACATTGCGCCAGAGCGCGAAGCCTGGAATGAAGCGGAAGTCCTCGCAGCCTATGTGCTCGAGGCCTACAGGGCGCTGGCCGAGCAATCGGACAGTGACATCCTGGCCGGCCATCTGCGATTCACCGCATCCTCCGAAATTGCCGAATCGGCGGATCGGAAGCGCAGTGGGAAGGTTCAGTAATGTGCAGCGTCCTTTTGCCTATGGTCGCCAGGACGTCGCTGCAGTGAGGTTTGAGCAATGGTGAGCAAAGGACCAGGCCCCGTCTCGCGCATGGTTCGGGTAGGTCGCCTTCCCGCGAAGGGCATTACCGTAGCTATCCTTGCCGACGACGAGCAGAAGGCTGATCTAGCACGCGTTCACAACCTGGCCTCGGTGGAGCATTTCGAGGCCGAGATGCTGGTACGGCCGTGGAAGAGAGATGGCGTGCGGGTGACCGGCTATGTGGAAGCCAGTATCGTCCAGACCTGTGTTGTGACGCTGGAGCCCTTGCCCGCGCAAATCCGTGAGGAGATTGCGGCCTTGTTCGTGCCCGTGAATTCACGGCTGGCCCGCGAGGACGAGGAGGGTGGGGAAATCATTGTCAGTGCTGAAGGAGAAGACCTGCCCGAACCGTTTGAGGGTGATTCCATAGATGTAGGCTCGCTTGCGGAGGAGTTTTTCGTCCTCGCCATCGATCCCTATCCGCGCAAGCCGGGTGCGGTGCCCGATCTGCCGGAGCAGGAAGAGGAGGAGGAAACGCCGGAAGGTTCACTTCAGGAAGCTTTGAAGAAGCTGCAGGAGAACCGCTGAAGTGGTGGCGAGCCTGAAAACGAGGTTGTGCGTGCGTGCAAAAACGCTATTTTCGCGGCACTTTCCGTGACTCCCTTCCGTGTAAGACTTAAGGCAGAAGGCGCGTGATACGCATATCGATCGATGCTATGGGGGGCGACCACGGGCCAGAGGTGATCCTTCAAGGTCTTCTGCGGGTAGCCGAGCGTCGGCCCGACGCCCGGTTCCAAATCTTCGGTCACGAAGACGCAGTCCTGCCTCTGCTCGAACAGTTGCCTCGGCTCAAGGAAATCAGCAACTTCATCCATAGCGAGGTCGCAGTACGCATGGACGACAAGCCGAGCCAGGCATTGCGCCAGGGGCGCTGGAAATCTTCCATGTGGAAGGCCATTGAAGCGGTGAAGTCAGGCGAGGCAGATGCTTGCGTTTCCGCCGGCAATACAGGCGCGTTGATGGCCATGTCCAAGTTTTGCCTGCGCACCATGGCTGATATCGAGCGGCCTGCTATAGCCGCCATCTGGCCGACCCTGCGCGGTGAGAGCATTGTCCTTGACGTCGGCGCCACCATCGGCGCGGACGCACAGCAACTGGTGGATTTTGCCATACTGGGTGCGGCGATGGCGAATGCGCTCTTCGATATCGAACAGCCCACGGTCGGGTTGCTCAATGTCGGCGTCGAGGAGATCAAGGGGCAGGAGGAGGTGAAGGAAGCAGGCCGGATGCTGCGCGAGGCTAATCTTGAGACGATGCACTATCATGGCTTTGTGGAAGGAGATGATATTGGCAAGGGGACCGTCGATGTGGTCGTGACGGAGGGCTTCTCCGGCAATATCGCCCTTAAGACCGCAGAAGGCACCGCCCGGCAGATTGCTGAATATCTGCGCGCGGCCCTCGGTCGTACCCTGCTGGCGCGCTTGGGTTATCTCCTGGCACGCGAAGCCTTCGAAAGCTTGCGTGAGAAGATGGACGTGCGCAAGACCAATGGGGGCGTATTCCTGGGGCTGAAGGGAATCGTGGTGAAAAGCCATGGCGCTGCTGATGAGGAAGGATTTGCCGCGGCGGTAGAACTCGCATACGAAATGGTCAGAAGCGGTGTTTTCGAGAAAACCCGCTCCACCCTTGATATCTATCACGCACGAAGGCCGGTCGCCCTCGCCGGCGCGGCATCCAACGCATAGGATATTAACATGATCAGGTCCGCAGTGCGCGGGGTCGGTTCGAGCCTCCCGCGCCGCATCATGACGAACAAGGAATTCGAGAAGCTGGTCGATACGTCTGACGAGTGGATCGTCCAGCGGACTGGCATTCGCCAGCGCCATATTGCCGCGGAAGACGAAACTACGGCATCCCTAGGCGAGGCCGCGGCGCGCGCCGCGCTGGCAGATGCCGGTCTGACACCGGACGATATCGACCTCATCGTGCTGGCAACCTCCACGCCAAACAACACCTTCCCGGCTACGGCGGTAGAGATCCAGGAACGGCTGGGGATGCGTCATGGCTTCGCCTTCGACATGCAGGCTGTCTGCACAGGCTTCGTCTACGCTATCACCACTGCGGATCATTACCTGCGGGGCGGAACGGCCAAGCGCGCGCTCGTCATCGGCTCGGAAACCTTTTCGCGCATTCTCGACTGGAGCGACCGCACCACCTGCGTCCTTTTCGGCGATGGAGCGGGCGCGATAGTGCTGGAGGCGGCGGATGGCACAGGGAGTGCGGCTGAACGCGGCATCATCGCCTCGGCACTGCGCTCTGACGGCTCTCAGAAGGACAAGCTTTATGTCGATGGCGGCCCGTCGACGACGGGCACCGTCGGGCATTTGCGCATGCAAGGCCGCGAGGTGTTCAAGCACGCTGTCGGAATGATCACGGACGTAGTCGAAAATGTGCTCGAACAGGCGAAGGTAACGCCGGAAGATATTGACTGGTTCGTGCCTCACCAGGCCAACAAGCGCATTATCGATGCTTCGGCAAGGAAACTCGGATTTGCCGACGAAAAGGTGGTGATCACGGTCGATCTGCACGGCAATACGTCCGCTGCCTCTGTCCCGCTTGCGCTCGACCATGCGGTGAAGCAAGGCAAGATAAAACCGGGTGACCTCGTCATGTTGGAGGCTATGGGCGGTGGCTTCACCTGGGGCGCAACGCTCATACGCTGGTAGAATTTTTGATGCTGGCGCAAAGTGCGCGGGTTCTTGACCTTGCTCCGGCAATTCCTTAACGTCCAGTTCTCGCTTGTATTTCAGTAGTTTCGAATGATTGGAAGGACGATGGGGGGAAAGACGGTGACACGTGCCGATCTGGCGGAAGCTGTGTACCGTAAGGTGGGGCTTTCACGCACCGAGTCTGCCCAGATCGTCGAAATGGTGCTCCAGGAGGTCTGCGACGCGATTGTTCGCGGAGAGACTGTGAAGCTCTCCTCCTTTGCAACCTTCCAGGTGCGTAACAAGAATGAGCGTATCGGCCGAAATCCGAAGACAGGGGAGGAAGTGCCGATTCTGCCGCGCCGGGTGATGACGTTCAAGGCCTCGAACGTGCTCAAGAATCGCATCCTGCGCGCGCATCAGGAGCGGAAGGTAGGCAAAAAGTCCTGACCGACGCATCGATAGCGGGTTTTCGCACCTTGTCGTTGCCTTCGTTGAGGTTGAATTGGCTGATGAAGCCGCAAAACAGGTGAAGAGCGCATGGAAAAGAGCCCCGATGCATTCCGCACCATCAGCGAAGTGGCGGAAGAACTCGATCTTCCCCAACACGTTCTGCGATTCTGGGAGACGCGCTTCACGCAGATAAAGCCAATGAAGCGCGGCGGTGGTCGGCGCTATTACCGCCCTCAGGATGTCGAACTAATCAAGGGCATCCGCCACATGCTATACGATCAGGGTTATACGATCAAAGGCGTACAGAAGCTGCTGCGCGAGAATGGCAACCAGTTCATCATCGCTGTCGGACGTGGCGATCTTCAAGCGGTCCAGGCGATCGCCCCTCAGAAGCTCGCCGAGAAAGCTGCCGTCGCCGAGGATGAGGAAATCGTTATCGGCCAACCCAAGGTGAAGCCAAGCCGCCGCTTCTTCGGCCTCGGGCGGGAAGACGACGGACCGGTATCCGCCGATGAGGGCCGCCTCTCGCGCGATAACAGGGCGCTTCTACAGGAGACCTTGTTCGATTTGCTGGAATGCAAGAGGCTGCTCGATCAGGTGCGATAAGCCATAGGACGTGGCAAGAAGAAAGGGGCGCCTCGGCGCCCCTTGATATATGTGCAAAATCCACGATTGCTTACTGCATCGGGCTGCTGTCAGTGCCGGCAGGCTCCGCCGGCACGGGTACCGTTTCGATGGCATCGCTAGCACCGACCCCGCCTTGCGGAGCCTGTGCCCCGTCGTCACAGGCGGCAAGCGCCAGAAGCGCAACAGCGCTGAGGGATGAAAGAACAATTTTCTTCATGGAAACGACTTTGCTCCTTTAGATTAGCCGCCGGCGATTGTGGCGAATTCTTCTTCTGAAAGGTCGCCACTGCCATCAGTATCCGCGGCGTTGAAGAGTTCCTCGCTGGTATCTGGCATCACCGCCTGCAATTCCTCAAGCGTCACGCCTCCGCTCATATCGGCATCGACAGTGGCGAAGTCCGGGGCTTGTGCGAATGCGGGAGCAGCAAGTCCAGCCGCGAGGAGAAGTGTAACAAGGTGTTTCATTAAGAACCTCCATCGTGTTCAGACAGGGAAATATCCGTGTCTTGGCGCCCCCGCTCGATGGGAGAAGTAATAGAGAATGACGGCGAGAATTTGAATTATGTGAACTAATACTATGAATCAATCAATTGTTGTTGAGGGTTTTAACGTTACGATACTGAACGGTATTTAAGAAACGTAATATTACTTGATGTAAAACTATGAGGAGCGAATGCCGGGTTAGGTATGCTGGCAGCGGAACATCCTGCCGGCCAAGTACGTTGTCTCCACGGGCAAGCTCAGGAGGCGAAGAATGGCCCGGGCGACCTGGAAAGGATTTTTGAAGGTATCCGAGTTGGCTTTTCCGGTTGCGCTTTACGCGGGGGCCACGACTTCCAAGCGAGTCTCCTTCAACGTGATCAATCGCAAGACCGGCCATCGTGTCCGTCGCCAGTATATCGACGAGGAAACCGAGGAGCCTGTCGAAAGCGAAGAGCAGGTGAAGGGATACGAGATCGAGGACGGCCGCTATATCGTTCTTGAGCCGGAGGAGATCGCCGCCGTCATCCCTGATAGCGACAAGACCATCCGCGTGGAGGCTTTCGTTCCTTACGATGACGTAAAGACGGTCTATCTCGACCGCCCATACTATATTGCCCCAAGCGGCCCTGTGGCGGCAGACTCTTTCGCTGTCATTCGCGAGGGCATGCGCAGAAAGAACGTTGCCGGGCTTGCCCGGGCCGTCCTGTTCCGGCGGCTTCGTACGCTATTGTTGCGGCCGGAGGGTCCAGGTCTCGTCGCCAACACCCTCAATTTCGATTACGAGGTAAGGTCGGCGGAGGAAGTTTTCGGCGATCTTCCGGAATTGAAGATCGAAGGCGAGATGCTGGATCTTGCGGAGCACATCATTGAAACCAAGAGCGGTGCGTTCGATCCGCGCAGTTTCGATGACCGCTATGACCTTGCCCTGCAGGAACTGGTGAAGGCGAAGATGGAAGGACGCAAGATCGAGGTTCCAAAACCGCCCAAGGAAACCAAGGTCGTCAATCTCATGGATGCTCTGCGCCGTAGCGCAGAAGCGGGCAGCAAGGCAGCTCCGAAGAAGGCTCGGCAGGGCAAGCGAGGCGCGTCCGCTGCGGGACGGCGCCGCAAGGCCGGCTGATGGCTCTTTCCGCGTATCGCAAGAAGCGGGATTTCACCGCAACGCCCGAACCACGAGGAGAGCGCGGAAAATCCGTGGGCGGCGACAGCTACGTCATTCAGAAGCACGCCGCAAGACGGCTTCATTACGATCTGCGCCTGGAAATGGAGGGGGTGTTGAAAAGCTGGGCCGTAACTAGAGGACCCAGCCTCGTGCCCGGCGAGAAGCGGCTGGCGGTTCATGTAGAAGACCATCCGCTTGAATATGGCGACTTCGAAGGCACGATCCCCAAAGGCGAATATGGCGGCGGCACTGTGATCATCTGGGACCGCGGCCGGTGGTCGCCCATTGGCGATGCGAAGAAGGGTTACGCCAAGGGCCATCTGGAATTCGAGCTTCACGGGGAAAAGCTGCAAGGTCGCTGGCATCTCGTGCGGATGGCCAAGAAACCACGCGAGCGAAACGAGAACTGGCTCCTGATCAAGGGCGATGATCCCGCCGCCCGGAGCGAGGAAGATCCGGACATTCTCGAAGAGCGGCCGGAATCAGTCAAAACCGGCCGAATGATCAAGGATGTCGAGGGCGAGGCACCCGGCTGGTCGTCGAAGACCGGGCGCATAGAAAAACCAGCGGCGTCACAGGCGGTCTTGCCCAAGCGTGCAAGAAAGGCAGGCTATCCCGGTTTCATCAAGCCGGCGCTTGCAACCCTTCGGAATAGCGCTCCCCCCGGCGCAAGATGGCTTCACGAGATCAAGTTCGACGGTTATCGTTTGCAGGCCCACATCCGGGCAGGCAAGACAAAGCTTTATACGCGCAGCGGTCTCGACTGGACCGGGAAATTCGGCGCAGCCATACCGGCCGCGCTCGGCACGCTCCCCTTGAAGGAAGCCATTATCGACGGGGAGCTTATTTCTGAAGGCGCAGGGGGCGCTTCGGATTTTTCCGCACTCCAGGCCGACCTGTCGTCCGGCAGAACCGACCGGATGGTGCTCTACCTCTTCGATCTACTTTATCTTGACGGCTATGATTTGCGTCACGCCAGCCTGACCGAAAGGAAAACGGTGCTGGAGACGCTTCTGAAGGCGGCGCCCGGGGTCCTGCGCTACAGCGAGCACTTCGAGGAAGACGGAGAAACGGTACGAAAACATGCCTGCCGTCTGGGGCTTGAGGGCATCGTCTCCAAGGACAGGGATGCGCCATATCCGACAGGCCGCGGCCGGAGCTGGATAAAGTCGAAGTGTTCCAGCCGGCAGGAATTGGTCATTGCCGGCTATGTGCCTTCCTCTACCTTCCGCGGCGCGATTGGCTCCCTGGTCCTTGGCTATTACGAGGATGGCAAACTCATTCCCGCAGGTCGTGTCGGCACCGGCTTCAGCCATCAAGTGGCGGAGGAGCTTTTTCAAAGGCTGGAGCCCATGCGCGTACCGAAAAGCCCGTTTTCACGGAAGCTTACCGCAGACGAGGCGCGTCAGGTGAAGTTTGTCCAACCTGACCTTGTTGCCGAAGTGGAGTTTCGCAACTGGACCGCAGACGGAAGCATTCGCCACGCCGCTTTTCGTGGTCTGCGGGAGGACAGGAACCCAGGAGACGTGCGGCGCGAGAGTGGACCTGGCGCAGCGCCGGAAATGCCCTCGCCCGCAGTGCGGCTTACCCATCCGGATCGGCTCTACTGGCCGGATGCTGGAGTTACAAAGCAGGGCCTCGCCGAATATTATGCGGAGGTCTGGCCGCGCATGGGGCCGTTCATTGTCGGGCGGCCGTTGGCGCTTGTGCGATGCCCTGACGGAATTAGCGGCCAATGCTTCTTCCAGAAGCACGCATGGCGCGGGCAATCGTCCGAGATTGTGAAGGGCACGGACCCCAAGGACGATGAACCGGTCATTGCCATAGACGGTCTTCCCGGACTTCTGGGGCTCGTGCAGGGCGGCACGCTGGAAATCCATCCCTGGGGCTCGCGCCTCGATGATCTGGAAAGACCTGACCTCATCAATATGGACCTGGATCCCGGCCCTGGCGTTGCTTGGGAGGCCGTCATTGATGCCGCGCGGGAAGTGAAGGAGCGTCTTGCAAGGGCAGGGCTTGCAAGCTTTGTAAAAACGTCAGGGGGCAAGGGGCTGCATGTCGTAGCGCCGCTGAAGCCCCGCGCAAACTGGGAAGAGACCAAGGCCTTTGCAAAATCCATTGCCGACGCCATGGCCGCGGACAGCCCGAGACGTTTCGTCGCCACGGTGACTAAGGCCAAGCGGAAGGGCAAGATTCTGGTCGATTATCTGCGCAACGGGAGGGGAGCGACGGCGGTAGCTCCGTATTCAACGCGTGCCCGGCCGGGCGCAGCCGTATCCATGCCACTCTCCTGGGATGAGCTGAACCCCGCAATTGGCCCCGATTATTTTACGGTCGCCAATGCCCCTACGCGGCTTGCCGCGGTGGATGCGGATCCATGGGAGGATTTTTTCAAGGCGGCAGTGCCCCTCAAGACGCGTATGAAAAGCGCGGCCTGAAGCGCGTGGTCATGGCCTCTCGCTGATGGCGTCAGTGGCTCTTCTGCTTCTCCTGCGAAAGCGATTTCTTGAGCGCATCCATAATGCTGACGACATTGCCGGGAACCTCCGGCTCCTCCTCCTCCTTCTTCTTCTTCCGGGACGCGGGGCGCTTGTCCTTCTTTCGCTTGGCTTCGATCAGATCCTTCAGCTTTTCCTGCACCGGATCGCGGACCAGATCCCGGCTCCAGGGCTTTGTGAGATCCCCGATCAGCGTGGCAACTAGTGAAACGAGTCGCGATTCAGCCGTCTTGTCCTCAAGTCCTGCGAAAACCTCGTCAGGGTCGCGCACCTCGTCGCCATATCGCAACGTCCACAGCACGATGCCCTTTCCGCACGGCTCAAGCATCACCGCCCGTTCGCGGCGGGAAAGGACAAGCCGCGAAATGCCTACCGTCCGGGTTGCGGCCATTGCTTCGCGGATGACTGCGAAGGCCTCCTGCGCCACCTCATCGTCCGGCATAAGATAGTAAGGCTTGTCGTACCACACCCACTGAATGGAAGCGGCGGGTACAAACTGCTCAATGTCAATGGTGCGGGTGCTTTCCAGGCCGACGGCTTGTAACTCCTCTTCATCGAAGATGACATACTTGCCCTCTGCGGTTTCGTAGCCGCGTACCTCGTCTTCTTCCGCGACGGGCTTGCCCGTCTCGGCGTCCACATAGCGGCTCCGAAGGCGGTTACCGGTCTCCCGGTTGATGGTGTGAAAGCGAATCTTATCGCGGTCGCTCGTGGCCGTGGTCAGCGACACCGGACACGTCACCAGCGAAAGCTTCAAATAGCCTTTCCAATATGGTCGCGGCGCCATTGGAGCCCTCCGACAGATGAGGGGAACGCGCAAAATGCGCTAATAGTTTCCTGCTTCACGCGCTTTCGGTGCGGCCCAGGGCGAGAAGCGCCTTTTTTCCTTGCGCAGCAAGGGGGGCTATACTAAGGGTCACCCCGTCGGAGCGTAGCGCAGCCCGGTAGCGCACTTGACTGGGGGTCAAGGGGTCGTGGGTTCGAATCCCGCCGCTCCGACCATTAAATCAATGACTTACGCAGCTGCCGCCTGAAGTCGTTTTACAGTTTTCGGCGCGTTTTACACTTCTCGTTCTTGATTCGATCTTTTCCACAGCCGCGCTCGATACGAGATAGTGCTTCCGAATGATCCCCTCGGCGTCTTTTTCTGAGTGTCCAGTGACCTCGGCAATCTCTTTTATCGATGCTCCATTGCGATAGGCGAGGGTGACAAATGTCCCCCGCAGGTCGTGGAACGTCTTCCCCACTATGCCTGCCTTAGCCATAGCTTTGCGCCAGGACGACTTGAAACCTGTCGCCCAAGGCTTCCCCCCGCGGTTGGTTAAGATTGTTACCGCTGGTTTGTTACGGGCTTCATTGGCGGCTTTCGCTGCATCCAGAGCGGCTTTTAGCTCTACCGATACCTTCACCGCGACATGCGCCCCTGTTTTAGATTGGCGCAGCCTGATGGCCTGCCCATCATACGCTGACCATGTGAGGGCAAGCAGGTCACCTTGCCGCTGCCCCGTCCATGCGGCAAGCATCATGGCGCGCACTAAGGGCTCTGGTGCTGACTTCCGGAATTTCTCCATGTCCGCGTCGGTCCAGATGATGTCGCGCCTGGTGCCGTCACTGACCTTGCTCACGCGCTCCAGGGGATGGCGGGCGACCATCTCTCGATCCAATCCAAACCATAAAATCCGCTGCAGGACGCTCATATAGAGATCAGCCTTACGGGGGTGCGCTTCGGCAATCTCATCGCGCCATTCGAGAAACAGAGAGCGCGTGCCAGGCGCAGCAATTTGCTCTGCTGTCATGTCGTAGAATTCGCTCTCAATCGCTCGTATGGCGAAATCATAGCCCTCGCGTGTGGATGGCTTCAGATCGCGGTAGTGTGGTGATCTCAGATAGGCGCGGATGATCTCGGCCATGCACCCCTGATATGGTGCATCCTCGCGCTCGCGGGTTAGGCGGAGATATTCCTCGGTGAATTTTCGCGTATCCGGTTCGGCCTCAATGCGAGGGCCGCCTCGCCAAGCGTAGTAGTAGGTCTTGAGGCTTCCATCAGCGAGGCGGCGGCGTACCTTATGGATTCCCACGAGATCTACCCGCATTGTGTCGGTCCCTCCATGCGCGGAGGGAATTGCTGCGCATAAGCGCGCTGCTGTCAACTTGGCTGTTGTGATCAGCGGGGATAAGGGTAATTGCGCCGTCGGGCTCAAGGCGTACGGTCAGGCCCATATCGCGAGCCACCCGAGCCGCGTTCTCAATCTCACTGCGACGATGACGCAGCGGCTTCGTCATTCTCTCCGCCCCTCCTTATCCTCACGAACGCGGCGGCGAGCCTCGGCATATTCTCGGCCAAGACTTGCCGCTATGCCGTACTTGAAATCTTCGGGGAACAGCCCTTGCTTGCAATGAGGACATGCAGGGACCATTGTCCGCGATCTCCACGCTTTGTCGATTTTCTTCGCGGCGATGGAAATCAGCGAGTGTTCCTCGGCGCTCTTGATCTCCTGCGCGCGGCGCTCCAGTCTCTCAGATGCTTGGTGGAAATTTTCGACAAGCAATTTGAACGCGTCGAATGGCTCCACATCAGTTTCGCAATCGGGACACCAGACACGGCGCTCAGCCTTGTCGTAATGCAGCCGGTGGTGCTTGCAGGCGGAGTGTGGCCGACGAGACATCCCGCGAGCAACGCGAAGGTCTCCGATATCGACCACCTTCACGCCGCTGAGATAATCAAGCGGCTCGATGGGCGGACGCTTTTCACCCATCCCGCCCCTCCTTATCCTTAGAGCCTGGGGCGAGGGAGCGGCGGCCAGTCTCGAAGGATGACAATTGCGCTGGCGTGACGCCTAACCGCGCAGCCGCTTCGCGAAGGCTTTCACCACGCCCAACCCGCTCCCTGCGGTGCGCCTGCCCCTTTTCGTATCGAGCTAAGTGGTCAGCGTCCCACTGGCCTGTCCCGCCGCAATGGGCGCATTCCATGCGGTCTAGCCATTCGCCAGTGCCGCTTCCTCTGTTGACGTGAACAGGGCCGGTCCAGCCGCGACCACGGCAGTATCTGCACTCAATAGCACTCATCCCTCGCCCTCCTGTGCTTCAAGGGCACGGAGGGTGGCGCGAGCGATATCCCGCATCCTGATTGCGTCCTTGCGGCTCAGGAAAAAGATTGCAGGTGCGGAGATTTCTTCTAGCGCCCTTCGCATCATCTCATTTTCTCTCGTGAGATCACCCATCGCTCTGGCCCTCGATTTTGAGGGCGGTGCGGTCGTTCCACCCGTAGCGGATTAGAGCCTCCATCTCATCTGGCGGGCATCGTCCGTATTCCGTCTGACCTCGCGCTCCGCAATTCATGCACTCTATCCAGCCTTCCTGTGTGCCTTCGCGAGTAGAGTGGGATTCAAGCCGAAGCATCTCTGTCTCGGCGCAGAACGGGCAGGGCAGCAAATCACTCATCGCTCTGGCCCTCCTTGTTGAGGGCGGTGCGGCCAGTTCCGCCGCACTTCTCGCACGGCCCACCGAGCATGCTGCTGCTTATGCGCCTAAATCCATCTCCCCAGCACTCGACGCAAAGACCATCCGTGAGGCGTGCCACGGCAATAGAGGCTTGCTTTTCGACTTCCTGGTTGGCCAAGTAGAGGATGTGCTTGAGCGCCCTACTTGGATATCCGACACGGCCATATCGCTCTCGGATGGCAAGAGCTTCGGCCAGTGTTATCTCGGGTTGCTCACGCATCGCCACCTCCTGCCGTTGGGGCGGCGCGAACCAAACCAGTTGTGAGGTTGTCGATTTGTGTCAGGATGCCCATAAGGTCAGGGAGAGGTGCCCACTCCGGCGAGCGATCAGGGTAATGCTTTTCCGTCAGTGCGATGAGAAGCCGTTCGGCGTAGCGGTGCTCCTCACTCTGTTCCCGCTCCGGCTTGCCTGCCGTGAGGGCCGAGAGGATGCGGCGCTCGTAATCGGCCTGTGCGGCATACATGGCATCGTCCAAAGCAGGATAACTGCCTAGCGTCTCCCAATACTCGTCGCCAAAAAGGTACATTTGCAGGAGCCAGCCGTTAGGTGTTTGATCGATAAAATACTCATAGTCGAAATGTGTGCAGGTCGCTCTGAATCGCAGTTCCTTCGGCTTCTTCCACTCCAGCGCCTTCACCGTCCCGCTCGGCTGCGGGGCGTGGTGAGGATAAAGAGCACGCCTCTCAGCCTCTTTGGATTGCCACTGGAGACTAAAGTCCGGCCCCGCCACCGGCTCCCCGGCATCAGCTTCCGCTCGTACACGGGCGGCGGCTTCGAGCACCGTTCGTATCTCGTCCTCATCGCAGCCTCGGTCATATTTTTCCTGAAAAGCCATCTGCGCTGCGTCGATTTCTCTTTCACTCACCATTTCCATTCTCCTTCAGGAAGTTTCGGGCAGCGCGGAGGTGCTTGACCCGCAGTCGTCCGGCCACGGAATAGCGGGCATTGCTCATGGGCCAGAAAATGTCGTCGCCATCCTCGCCGTCTCCGATGTCCCATTCAGCCACCTCTGCGAACGGCTCGATCACCTTCATCGCCTCGGCAAGCTTGGCTTCGGCGGCTTCGGCGGCTTCGGCGCGAGCCTCCAAGTCGCCAACACCTATCTCGTCAAGTTTCTCCGTGAGGTATGCTGGATCAAGGATGCGCTGAACCCGCGCCTTCCAGTCATCCCGCTCCCGCTCCAACTCTTTGTTGCGCTCTAGGAGGGTGCGGATGAATGCATCCAGTGTGGCGATATCGTGCTTTGCGTCCTCGACAAAGAATATCATCTGCGCCCGTGACCCATCGGCAATGGCTTTGGGCGCTGCTCCATGGTATTGGCTGAGCTTCCGGCGCAGGTTTAGCCCCGCATAGTCTGGTGTGGTGTCAGTCATGGCGGGCCTCCTGGAATAGGCTTTTGGGTCCGGGGACAGGCAGCTTGATGCTTGCCTTGGCTTTCCGTTCTGCTGTCTTTTTTGTGATGCTGAATGGACGGCCTCTCATCTTCGGGCCGTCAACGATGCCGTGGTGTTTCTGGCGGATGGCCGCGACTTTCGCTTTCTCAGCTACGTCCTCCTGGGTCTTGGCCACATGGCACTTCTGGTGGACTGGACGCAGGTTGCGTTCGCGGTTCTCGCCGCCGTTGATAAGCGCTACGACATGATCCAGCGCCATTCTTTCCCCGGCTACAATCTTCCGGCTGCACAGGTAGCAGTTAGGGTGTTTGAGCAAGAGACGGTCGCGGACGCTCTTTGGTGCGCGATGATCGTCGGTGCGACCGATCCATTCCTTTACGGTGCGGGCCATCAGATAAGCCCTCCCGCTCGCCAGTCGTCCAATATCCGCTCAATATCGCGCTCTAGCTCGTCAAGCGCCTCCTGTTCCTTCTTGCGGTTGACGTAGCCGCGCAGCAGCTCGTGTGTCTGCAGGTAGGTTTCGCTGCGCCTCCTGTCCCTGCGTATGTCGTGAGGGGCGCGAAGAAGGGATGTCATGCCGCCCTCCCAAGCTCGTCACTTTCCACGCCAAGGAGGTCAGCAATCGCGTCGATCACCTTGACCTTGCTTTCCTGAAAGGCTTTCGCACCCATGGCCTTCATGGATTGGCTTTGCGCCGTGTAGACGCGAACAACAGCCTCGCGCACGATGACAACCGCATATTCGTCCATGGGTTTGATGAATGCTGCCACGCGCTGAGCTTCCGCCTTGCTGGCACAGACGATGGACCGCTCATCGGCATAGCCACAGCGGATCAGCATCTTCTTTCGCAAGTGCTCTGCCGTCGGGTATTCTTCCAGAAGATGGTCTGGAAGCGTCTGCCAAGCCTCGCTGATCAAGGCAAAAAAATGATTGTGGCTCGACTGGCTGCGGTCGCGGTGTTCAACCAGCTTGTATGTTTCGCCAACCACGTAAGTGAGATCAGCCCGCTTCGCCCAATATTCTGAGGCGGTTCTGAACTCACCTTCGCCTTCGTAGCGGAATAGAAGCGGGGCAGACATCAGCGCCACTCCGGAGCGAAGGGGATTTCGTCGTCAAGATCGACGCGCTGGCCTTCTGCCGCGTATCCGCTCTGCTCTGTCGCGAATTGCGATGGATGCGCTGATGCTGGCCGCTCATCGCTGGATGACTTGCCCTGCATCGTCACGTCATTGACGCGGATGGTGAGATAGGTCTTGCCCTCGTGCTCCCGGCGCCCAAGATCGCCGGAGACAGTGACAGGCGTTCCCTTGGTCAGATGCTTCTCAAGAGCCTCACCGCGCTTGCCCCACACTGAACAATCGAACCACATCGTGCTCTTGTTCTGGCCGTACCCATCATCGACGGCCACGGGAAAGCTAAGGACCGGATCACCGTTTTGAGTGCGGCGAAGCTGTGCGGACTTGCCAATGCGGCCGGCAATAGTGATGGTTTTCATCAGGCTGCTTCCTTTTCCTGTGCTGCAATACGCTCACGGGCAGCTTTGAACTTCTCGGCAGCCGCCATTTTGAAATCACGCGACCATCCTTCGTCGATGGACTTCTTCCGCCATTCGTCGGCGCATTGATCAACCGCTGCGATAGTTGCGCAGTCGAGAAGATCATCCTCAATTTCAGCAAGCCCGCGCTTCTGAGATGCCGCACTAGCGGCCTTTGCGATGGGGCGGGTGTGCCTCCATGGATCATCCTTGAAGCGCACGAACTGCTTCCTGCCCTGCACGTCACGGCTTTCGCAGGGGACCCACGTGTCTCCAAGAGCATAGAGGTAGCGGCCAATGCCCCACTTGACGGCGGCGCGTTTCAGGGCGTCGGAAAGCGCCCCTTTCTCGGCCTCGACGGCGGTATCACCAGCACCATCAGCCTTTGTAATCCATTCACCATCAATGCGGATGGAGAGATAGCAAACCGTTCGGGGACCGTTGAACTCATAGCGATCCTGCCAGTTTTCAGGACCGCACACGCTATCGAGGCGATCCATAACATCCCTGGCATCGAGATAGGCAAGCGCAAGTGCTTTCGTGCCGTCGCGCGTTACCGTCTGGGCGCGCCAGTGGACATCTTCTGGCGGGAACTCCGCAAACAGCTTTTTGATATCTTCTACCGTGCAGCTCATGTCACTTCGTCCTGATGGAGAGCGTTTCTTCACCAAGCGCCAATTCGGCACCGGGGATCTTGTCACCGGCCTCGATGGCCTTCTTGATCGCTGTCTTGTCGGCCTCTTTCTTGAGGCGGAAATAGCCTTGGGGGATGGCGTCCAGATCGGTGATTGCCACTGATGCCCTAGGGCTCTGGATGCTGATCGTCGCTTCTGGCAGGGTTATTTTCGGAAGGTCCGCAGCCTGCATCACGCTCTTTACGAGGGAGCGCATTGCCTCGGCCTTCTTCTCGAAGCGGGCGCGGCGTGAGGCGAGGGCGGCTTCCCGCTCCTTGATGGCCGCTGCCATTGTTTCGGCTTCGCGACGCTCATCGAGGGCGCGGGAGATGATCAATTCCAGATCAGTCTCACCTGCCAACATGTCCTCACGGAGCATGTCATCCTCAGCAAGCTCAGGAAGTTCGGTGCGAAGGCGTGTGATCTCGGCCTTGAGATAGGCGGCATCCACGTAAAGGGCTGTCATGCCTGCCTCCAGCTACGTGCATAGGAAAAGTGCTTCTTGGCGTCATTCCAGAGCCGATCCGACTTCTGGCGGAATTCTTCAAAGCGCTTGTCATTGCCGAGCGCTTTGGCTTTGAGGGCATCCCGCTTGTAGCTGTGAGCAAGGCGACGCTGCGTCATGGCCAGGGAGAAGAAGGCGGAACTGACTGCTGCCCTTTCGTCCTGCTTCTCGCGCTCCAGCATCCATTGGGGAGCGTGCTGCTTCTGGAGGGGGATCATGCCGCCTCCCTTTCCGCTTCGATCAGCCTTGCAAGAAGCTCGTCATCGTCCTCGGCCTTGTCGGCCACGATCAGACCAAGCTGCTGGAAGAACGTCTGATTGCTGCGCATCAGCTCGACGCCGTTGCGGTAGACGCTGGCGATGGAGATGACTGGCTCGCCGTGGAGCCATTCCAGATCGGCGTCCACCTCGCATTCGAAGTCGGGAATGACGGTGATGCCGGTTTCTGGATCTTCGATGTGCGTGCAGAAATAGAGCTTCATGACGGGCCTCACTTGAAGCTGACGGCTTGAACGCCGAGCGGAGCGGGGTGCTCAGGGCTTTCGAGCAAGCCCACTAAGGCGACGCTGGCGACGATGAGGACTGCTACAGCTTTCTCGATCATGGGTTTCTCCCGCGTTGCCGGCAGATCGGCGGTTGCTTCTTCGTGCCGGACCAATACCAACTTTATACCAGAATGGAATTGTCAGCGCAATACCAATCTGGCATAATTTTGGTATGGTTGATAGCAACGAGCAAAACGGCAGCACTGCTGCAGAATTTCTTCAGCGTCGCGATATGTGGATTCGCTGGGTAGTGGAGAGCGACATGGGACTGCTGGCGAAGGTCGTCGGTGTCCACCTGGCAATGCGCATGAATGTGCGAAATCAATCGGCGTGGCCGAACATCAGAACCATTGCAAAAATGCTTAACCGGTCATCGCGCCAAGTCACGCGAGCCATTTCCGAGCTGGAGAATGAGAGGGCGCTTTATGTCGCCAGAGTCGAGGGAAAGGGGAATATCTACTATCTGCGTCTACCAACAGACCCCTGACAAATATGTCGGTACTACCCCTGTCAAATATGTCTGCCGTAATAACGTAAAGCTGAATTACGGAAAGGTTGTTATCTCTAGATATAGGGCTCTAGAGAGGGAGTATTATATCTACTAGAGGATTTGGGGCCTAAAACGATACCGGCTCAAACTTGCCAGTGACGATGCCCTTGACCGAAATTTCGGTGTCCTCCCCCCCGCTCAGAACGATTGGTTTGTGTGCGCTGTTAGTGCTTCTTGGCACCAAAAGCGTTTTTCCTCCCGAAAACTGCACCTCTTTCAAGGTTGTTTCGACCAGTTGCATGCCGGCCATTTGCCGCTCGACATGGATGATCATGCCACTCTTTAGCGCCAGACCACTTCCCGCAAAATCGACGCAGGTGACATAGCACCCGTCTGGAAATCGCAAGTTCATCGAGTCCCCGGAGACAAGCAGCGCATACTGCTTTGCGTGGGGGAACCGCGGATCTCGTGCAACATGAATAACTTCTCTTTCTTCTTCTGCGTCCAGGATGGAAATGTCTCTCCAGTCTCCTGCCCTTACAATTCCCATTATTGGCAGCCCTATGACCTCTAATTGTTCTGTTTTTTTCTCGAATATGAGCATTTCAGGAGTCACTCCAAGGTGCGGCGCAATACGCTCCGCCCACTCTTTCGTGAGTTTGCGTTCACCTGCTTCGAGGCGACGGATTTGCGGCTGAGATGTTCCTACCAGCTCGGCAAGTGCCGACTGGGACAGGCCCTTTTTAATTCTAAGGTTGCGAAGAATGCTCATTCCTAAGCCATAATACCGCCCGCTAAACCGCGCAAAGTCCATTGTGGTATATTTGGTCTTGAATGATGCATACCAATGTGGTATGGACATCGTCATGAGACTGAAAGTGTACCTCGAAGAACACGGAATTAGCGGCGCGGCATTTGCCAGGATGATCGGCACCCACCAGGTGAACGTTCATCGCTACATGCATGGCCAGCGCTTCCCGTCGCCGCAGATCATCGCGAAGATCGATAGAGCCACGAAGGGCAAGGTGACTGTTCGTGACTGGTACGAGCAGGCCCAGGAAGGTCTCTGCAAGAAGGAGAGCGCTGCATGAGCATCCACTCCTTCCCCCGCTGCTCCGGCTACCTCAAGGCCATGAATGTCCGCCTCGAAGATCCGGAAATGACGGATTATTGGTGCGCGGTCATGGTCGCAGACGCGTTCACTGACGAGGACTTGGCGGCGGTCGGCACAATCAACTTTGAAACCATGAACGGCGATCAGCTTCTGACAGAGTTTGAGAAGCTGCTGGCGTCGAAGCGCGCCGCGATTCCGAGCCTCTCGCATGCCGACATGGAGAGCTTGAAGGCATTCTTCGGCTCTCGCGGGGTCAAGGCGTCGGCACTCAAGAGCGCGGAAGATTTCTGGCATTGCGCAAGCATCCTCTGGCCTGACGTGGTGAAGAAAAACGAGCGCGGCCCGCTTGTCGATCTCCTGAGCCGTATTCGGGACATGTCGAAGAAGCATCGGCAGATCGCCTCCCAAAACATCAGCAAAATTCCCACCAAGTGGAGGGCCCGCGCATCATGACCAAGATCAACGATGGTGGACCGGCGTTTCCGGCTCTGGATTTTAATCGTCAACCAGACCCCAACGCATCGGCATTATTTCCCGGGATGAGCTTGCGCGACTGGTTCGCAGGGCAGGCGTTGGCGGGCATTATTTGCAAGTCCCCGTTTGTTCGAGTTGAGAGTTTTCATGAAGCATTTCAGGCCTCTGCGATGGGCGCATACGAATACGCCGACGCCATGCTTGCCGAACGCTCCAAATCCCAGGGGCAAGAACCATGACGGCCACCATCATTCCATTCCACCCCGATCCGCACTCCTCAGGCGCTACGGCGGCTAGCGCAGCATACCAAGGGGGTCAGCGGGCAGCGCAAAAAGCGGACGAGCTATCTGGTGGGTCGCTCGCCGTTGATCGGGGCCGCGTAGATGCGGACACTTCACGGACGTTCAATGACCCCCATGCCGCCACGAATTCTCATTGCCGCGACTACTCCTCCCGCGCGGCAAGCGCCGGGGAGGGCATGCCTCCTCCCGCGCCTTCCCCGGCCACCCCTTATTCGCCCTGGTCTGTCTCGAAAGCACAATGGTGGCAGACCAGATGAACGCGTCTGTTGTCATTATCGGCCTCCCGGGCGGCGGGCCTAGCGGAGGGAAGCCGGTGCGGCGGGACATTGTGCCCGGCTTCCCTCCCTTCCGCGCCCGAGGACAGCGCGTCTGTGATCTCTTCGGAGCCATTATTCAGGCGCTCCGAAGCCTTCCTTTTCAGCCTTGCGTCCATGACTGCAATCAAGCGGCGCGCGGCCTCACCCAACGTCTCCACCTCCCTGCTTCTGTCGCCTCTCGTGTTCATGGAGAGAGGCTAACCGAAGGGGGATGCAATGTCCGACAAAGGTTTTGAAGGATCTGACAAAATGGGTGTTGAGTATGTCAGTGAAGTAAAGGGTATGGCGGACTTCATTGTCCGTCAGGCTCATCGTGGCCCCGGTGACACGGTGGACGCAGCCATGCACCGGGCAGAGCGGATGTTTGGCGCCCCTGCAGCATGGCTGCACAGGCTCCGGTATCGCGAAGTGAAAGACCTCCCAACATCGGCGTTCTTCGCGATTGTTCAAGCTTACAGGGCGGCGTGTGAGGCAAGCGAAAAAGCCTACGCGGTGGAAAGGGATTTGGCCGATGCGCGCAACTCGAAGGTTCTTTGGCTGGCTGATCTTGTGGCTGGACCGCAAGTGGGGCAGCCGGAAAGGCAGAGTCGTGAAGGAGGGTAGGCGCCATTTCCTCCGCGTCACTCTGGCGGTGCTTGTTTTCTACGCTGCCATCGCTGCCGTGCTCGTCTGGACGATGGGGGTGCTGTGATGGACGCCTATGCATCCTTTCTAGAGCGCAAGCGCATGGTCGATCCTATGACAGGGCTCGATAACGTTCCCGATCTGCCTAATTTCCTTTTTCCGCACCAGCGCGACATTGTTGCTTGGGCATTGCGCAGGGGCAGGGCGGCAATCTTTGCTGGCACTGGCCTTGGCAAGACGGCAATGGAGCTCGTTTGGGGGGATGAGGTTGCGAAGCATACCGGCAAGCCCGTCCTGATCTTTGCCCCACTAGCAGTCTCACAGCAGCATATCCGAGAGGCTGACAAATTTGGACTTTCGGCTCGCATCGTCAAGGATCAGGGCGAATGCGCCGATGGTGTGAATGTCACCAACTATCAGAAGATAGAGCATTTCGACCTGACTGCTTTCGGCGGCATCGTGCTGGATGAAAGCAGCATTCTCAAAAGCACGAACGGCCATTACCGGACGCGGCTGATCGAGGAATGCCGCAATGTCCCGTTCCGGCTCGCAGCTACCGCCACACCCGCGCCGAACGACTTCATGGAGCTTGGCAACCATGCCGAGTTCCTGGGCGTCATGTCCTACACCGACATGCTTGCAACTTTCTTCGTCCATGACGGCGGAGAAACGCAGAAATGGCGACTGAAGGGACATGCGGAAAACGAGTTCTGGAAGTGGATGGCGTCATGGTCTGTCATGCTTCGCCAACCTTCCGATCTTGGCTACCCGAATGATGGATATGACCTGCCGCCTCTCAAGCAGACGCAGCATCATGTTGCTGCGGATTATGCGCCGTCGCTGGATACCGGGCTACTATTCCCGGTCGAGGCGCATACGCTACAGGAGCGCATCGCCGCGCGGCGGGACACGGTTGAAGAGCGTGTCGCGCTTGCCGCATCCATTACGCCAGAAGATCGCCCATTCGTCTGGTGGTGCAATCTCAATGCCGAGGCGGATGCGCTTACAAAGGCCGTCCCAGGGTCCGTCAATCTTCATGGTGGTCTAAAGGACATCGAGAAAGAGCGCATCCTTGTCGATTTCTCGGAAGGTCGCATCCGCGTTCTTGTCACCAAGCCATCGCTCGCCGGTTTCGGGATGAACTGGCAGCATTGTGCTGACACCGGCTTTGTTGGCCTGAATGACAGCTTCGAGCAGGTGTTTCAGGCCATTCGACGCTTCTGGCGGTTTGGACAAACCAAGCCCGTCAATGTCCATTTCATCGCGGCGGAGACGGAGGGCGCTGTGGTCGCCAACCTCCGGCGCAAGGAGGCCGATGCCGAGCGCATGGCAGCGGCCATGGTCAAGCATATGGCTGATCTTTCGTCGGTCGAGGTCAGGGGAATGGCCCGCACGGTAGCCGACTACAACCCGAAACAGCCTGTCATCATTCCAGAGTTTTTGCGGAGGGCTGCATGAACCAGCATGAAAGCATCATGGCGGTCGATCAGGTCGTGACGCCAGATTATGCGATCTATCAAGGCGATTGCTGTGAGCTTATTCGCGCTATTCCCGGCGACAGCATTCACTTCGGCATTCATAGCCCGCCTTTCGAGGGGCTTTACAAATTCAGCAACTTCGACCGCGACATTTCGAACAATGAGGGTGACAGCTTTTGGCAGCATTATGCCTTCCTCATTCAAGAGCTTCTTCGCGTCACCATGCCGGGGCGGCTCCATGCGGTTCACGTGATGCAGCTTCCCGCGTCAAAAATCCGACATGGCTTCATCGGCATGCGGGATTTCCGGGGCGAGGTCATTCGCGCTTATGAGGATGCAGGCTGGATATTCCATAGCGAAGTCTGCATCTGGAAAGATCCAGTCGTCGCGCAGCAGCGCACCAAATCCATCCGCCTACTGCACAAGCAGATCGTCAAAGACAGCACTATCAGCGGTCAGGGACTTGCCGATTACATCGTCACATTCCGTAAGCCGGGAGAAAACCCCGAGCCTGTTGCGGGCTGTTTCAGTCGTTATGTCGGATCAGGGCCGGAACCGGATCGCTCGAAATACACCACGCCGACCGATGGTCGGAATTGGTATTCAATTGAGGTTTGGCAGCGGTATGCCTCGCCTGTCTGGATGGACATCAACCAGACGAGAACGCTCCAATATCGCAATGCTCGGGACGAGAAGGACGAAGTTCATATCTCGCCTCTGCAACTCGACGTAATTGAGCGCTGCATCGACCTTTGGAGCAATCCCGGTGAAACCGTACTAACGCCATTCCTTGGTATTGGCAGCGAGGTTTATGGCGCGGTTGCCGCTGGTCGTAAGGGCATCGGCTTTGAGCTTAAGCCATCTTATTTCGTGCAGGCCGTCAAGAATATCGCAGAGCTTCACCGGGCGCGGACGGAGGATCTATTCGCGGAGGCAGTTGCATGACCATTGCTCCCAAGCCCTCTGAATTCCAGATCCATGCAGCCATCGTGGAGTACCTGCGCAGGGCGCTTCCTGATGGATATCGGGTGGAATGCAACCTTAATAACCCGCGCAGCAAGGCGGATGGTGCTCGTCTTAAGGCGATGGGCCTTACCGCTGGCCGTCCTGACATAGAGATCATCGGTCCCGGGGGCTCTGTCGCTGTTATCGAGATCAAGGCTCCGAAGGGGCGTCTTTCACCTACCCAGAAAGCCTATCAGGAATGGTGCGATGACTGGCATGTGCCTCACTGTGTCGCCCGCTCCATAGGCGATGTCCAAGCCTTCCTCATTGATCTGAATGTGCCGGTGAGGTGTACGGCATGAGAAAGCTGCGCGTCCTCGATTTGTTCAGCGGTATCGGTGGCTTCTCGCTTGGCCTTGAGCGCACTGGTGGCTTCGAGACAGTAGCCTTCTGCGAGATCGATCCGTTCTGCCGCCGTGTGCTGGCGAAGCATTGGCCGGAGGTTCCCTGTTACCATGACGTTCGAGAGCTCACAGCCGACACTCTTCGCAGAGACGGAATTGCCGCCGATATCATCACTGGCGGGTTCCCGTGCCAAGATATCAGCACCGCCGGGAAGCAGGCCGGCTTGGGCGAGGGCACTAGGTCAGGGCTCTGGTCAGAAATCGTCCGACTTGCTTGCGAAATTCGACCGAAATTCCTCATCGTGGAGAACGTTGCAAACCTGCTTAGTGGCCCATCTCACAAGCCAGGCGGGTGGTTTGGCCGAGTTCTCGGAGACTTGGCCGAATGCGGGTACGATGCGGAATGGGAGAATATACCAGCGGCTGCCTTGGGCGCTCCGCACGTTAGAGAGCGCGTCTGGATTATTGCCTACCCCTCGGAAGAACGACAGTCAAAAGAGAGGCAACTTCGATATACATCAGTTGCGGAATGGCTTTCCTGCTGCGGTGAAGCGGTTATTTCTTCCCACGCTGGGCAAGAACGAGCCGAAGGGCGCAAGCCGCAACAGGTATCGGGGTTCTCCGCATTTTCGTGGTGCCAAAATGTCCGAAGGGCTGAGGATCTGCGAGGACGATCCGATATACCTCCACCCCTCTTTCGCGGAAGCCGTGATGGGATTCCCAATTGGGTGGACCGAATTGGGTCCTGCGGAAACGCAGTAATCCCACAAATTCCAGAGCTGATCGGCTACGCCATACTCGAAAGCATGGCGCGGCCGGCATGACCTTCACTCATTCCGAAATGGCTCTTGAGCTGCAGAAGCTCGTCTGGAGCAAGACCACTTGGCTTTCTGATCACGGCTCCAAGCGCCCCTATCATGAAGTTGAAACCCGCAAGCGTGAATTGGCTGTGCTTGAGCAGGCTGCCGCCATGTTTGAGCGCGCTGCTAAGAAACAGGAGGAAGCGGCATGAAATACGCCTCACAAATCAAGGGCCTCGTCCTTGATGCAATCAGAAGCCTCTACCCTTTTCTGGTGTGCGCAGTCTCAGCCCAAATGATCTCAATTACATGGAGCGAGGTGGGAAGCACGTCGGCGCGGTTGGCATTCACCGTTGTCGGCATGCTCGGCTTCGTGTGGGCCCTCGATCTAGCAGAGACCAAAGGGTACTCCCGCGGCACCGCCAAATACGCATCGCTGTTCCTCGATTTCATTACGTCAGCGAATGACAAGGAAATCATCATTACGCACCGCACAGAAGACCGGCAGGGGGCGTCAGAATGAGAAGGCAGCTAGACGCAGACCTTGAGGGCTTCGATACCTTCTGGAAGCTCTGGAGAGGCCATTGCCGCAAGACGGACGGAAGGGGAAAGGCCCGCCCCGCCTATCAGCAGATGCTGCAGCTAGGGGCAGACCCGCAGGACATCATAGACGGCGCCCGCTGGTATCTCCGTAATATGAGCGATCGGGACGCGCCATACATTCCACTAGCCTCGACATGGCTGCGGTCAGAGCGGTGGGCAGATGATTGCGAGCTGGAGCGCGCCTACCAGGCCCGCCTGCAAGAGCGCCAATCCCAATCCAACGTCGTCTCCATGTCTGCCTCGCGCCCAACCAAGAAGACGCGCTTCCTCGAATATTGGGAGCGAATGAAAGCGGAGAATGCGTAATGTACAACAGCTCTGAAACCTACCGCGTCGGCTTCAACCCTGACTTTCTTGCCAGAGTCCGCAAGAAAAAGCGGGCGGAGGCTAAGAAGGCGGCCAAGGAAGAGATGCGCCGGCAGATCGAGGCAAGAGCTAAGCAATATGCAGAGCGCGCCAAGCAGATGGAAAAGAGTCTGGACACCCTCAAGGCCCAGCGCGCGGCGGAGATACGTTTCTCGAAGATGATGGCGGAAATATCCAGCCGCTCAGAAAAGCGCCGATCCGCACCCATCCGCGTCATTGATATCATTGCGATAGTCGCTGCCAAGCATGGCCTGACCATCGGTGACATCAAGGGACCATTGCGGCAGAGGAACATCGTGCTTGCGCGCCATGAGGCGATAGCACTGGCTCGCAAGGAGCGGCCTGATCTTTCCCTGACTCAGCTCGGCCGGCAGTTTGATCGGGATCACACATCTATCCTGCATGCGCTCAGAAGGATGGGCATGCCCACGGCATCGCGTCAGGAATAATCACCATCACAGCGGCGGGGACTATAATGGGACAGCTTACACAGATCATCAATGACGTGGCGGACTGGGCCGACGAGCGCCATGTCGATTACGCCATCTTCCGCGATGGTGGGGATTGGACACTGCAGCTCAATTTCTCGGACGCGAAGGGCAAATTCATCCAATTCTTCCCACTTCCAGATCGCGAAAGTGGCCGCCTCCATAAGCAGCTCGACAATCTCTGCATCGAGGCCCGCAAGAGACGCATGCAGCGTGTGGCTTACGGAAAGGCGGGGGTGTGATGGCGAAAGCATCGAAGCGAAAGCGCAAGGGAGGCCGCCCGTTAAAGCAGGGCGTCCCCCGCGTGCCGGGAAGCGGGCGCATATCAAGATCGGCAGAGGCGCAGATCATCCTCTCTCGTGAGAAGGCCATGGAATATCGCCTGATGATGGAAGCAGCCACATGGAAGCGCCGCCAGATCGATCCGTCATTGACGGTGGAGAAGGCCAGACAGCAGGAGCATGGATCGGTGATTCATCGATGGGAAGCGCAGCACAGCAGCTTTCGCAAGAGGCATGGCGAGGATAAGCCGGATCCGATGTGCTTCACTCAGCATGATCGGCAGATATGCGAGAACATTCAAGAGGCCTATGAACGCTATCGCGCCGCTATCGCCTCCCGCAACATACGCTCATCGAGCGATTTCAGCGGCCCCGGCGGCTTTGATGGCCGCGACCCCTTCGATGAGGATCGCGAAAAGCGCGAAGCAAGGGCAATTCAGCGCTGGAAGGAGATACGCAGGGCAATACTGGATAGCGGCCCGCTCGGCATGATGGCTGTCGAGGCGATAGTGTTTGAGAATAAGCCCGCCGATAAGCTTATCGGAGACTTGCGCCTTGCCATCAATGCCGTGGATAGGCTGGGCCGGCACTCAAAGGCTGCTTGACTTTGTCGGCAAAATGGATCAAGGATGAAACTCATAATGGGCGCTTTGTAGGTAGAGTGCCTTTTTTGATCCGCAGCTGCGAGGCGGATGCGGGAAGGATAGTAGCCCCTAGCGGGCGAAAGGCAGAGGCTAGCGAACCTGCCGCCCCTTAAGTCTGCCGCCTCGCATTCCATCCGCGCCGTGGCTCAGGGTATGGCAAGGTGCCCTCACGGATAGACGTCAGGTCTGCTTGCCTTGCCCGCGCAGATGCGGAGTCGTCACCGCGTAAGAGTGACGCCGGAAGCTGGCAACCGGCCAAATAATTTCACAGTCAGTCCGGCACCACGCAACATTCTTGGCAGCACCTATCCCACAGGCGTAGGCTGCTCGGGCTACCAGATCAGGACGGCGGCGCTGAAAGCAGAAGCGCGGCGAATGGAACAGGTCCCGCTGGTCGGATCAGTGGAGCCGGGGTGAGGACCGGTAGCAAGGCTTATGGCTTTGGCTATTCGAGAAGGGCCGCCCCAGCAGCCGGAGTAGCGCCCGGCCCGTCCTGAGCCAGTCTTCCCCGGCCAGTCCGCCGTCCTCTCATCGCTCCGGCTGCCCGCCCAGCGAGGGGAGTATACTACGCTCCAAGTAGTGGCGCTAGTAGACCGAATTGTCGATGGCGCGAGGCTGCATTGATCAAAACACGCGTGACACAGCGCATACGCGGACGCAAGGGTCAGGAGCTGCGCAGACGCCGCTTACTCCGCACCAACTACCTCTGCGAGATGTGTCAGGCCAAGGGCATCACAAGGCTAGCCGACGAGGTAGATCACATCATCCCGCTAGATCATGGCGGTGAGGATGTGGACGAGAACACACGCAATCTCTGTCGAGATCATCACCTGGACGTCACTGCCGAGCAGTTCGGGCATCGCAAGCGCGTTACCATCGGCGTGGACGGCTGGCCCGTTGAGTAGGGGGGGGTGCCTGAAAGTTCAGAAGCACTCACCTCGGACACCAGCGCGGGCCCGCAAAAATCATAAACCGTAACAGAAAAGGTTTTCCGTTCAGGAAATTTGAAACCATGGCAAAGCGTGGCAGGAAGTCTGCGGCATCACTTGAGATCGTATCTTCCCCCGCCGCAGTTGAAGCAGTCGAGCGCCCCGACGCTCCCTACGACCTGACGGATGAGCAGGCGGCGGAATGGTGGGCTGTAGTTGATCGCCTCCCGGCAGATTGGTTCCCACGTGAGACACACGCTCTGCTAGCTGAATATTGTCGGCATGTCGTGAAATCGCGCCGCATTGCGCAGCTGATTGCCGATGCGGAGAGCGCTGAGGAAATCGACATCGATACGCTCGACAAGCTCTACAAGATGGCCGAGCGGGAGAGCCGGGCGATTTCTTCGCTGGCGACGCGGATGCGCATCAGTCAGCAGGCGACTTCCACGCATCGCGCAGATAAGGGAAAACGGGGCGTTAGAAAGCCCTGGGAGGCTTGATTTTACTTCCTGTGCAAGAGGCGATTTGCTATAATTTCCAATAATTTAAGGAGGATATTATGCAAAGAGCCCGGTCTGCAATCGGTCGCGATGTGGTATCCCGTCAGGGATCATTTTTGATGAAGAATGAGACGGCGCAAGAGGCGCTAGCGGGTGCGGGCTTTGGGCGCGGGCGGGAAGTTTTCGGGTTCAATCAGGGGACATTCTCGCTGATCGATTTGATCGATGCGGTTATCGATTACACCGGGCAAGCGGATTGCGTTATCGCGACATGGACAGCCGCAAAGGCGGAAATGAAGCACGTCCATAGCTGGCTTGAGAAAGATCGTCTTTCCAGTGCCCGATGGATGGTTGATCGCAGCTTTCTGAACCGCCAGCCGGAGCTGTGCGCTCATCTCCGCCGCGTCTTTGGGGATGAGAATATCAGGGTTTCGCGGTGTCACGCGAAATTCGTCCTTCTCGGCAATGAAGACTGGTCGGTGACGCTTCTCACTTCGATGAACCTGAACAGGAACGCGCGGATCGAAAATTATCTCGTGAGCGATTGCCCTGTGCTCTTTCGAGAGTACCACGCGCTGATTGATCGCGTGTACGAGGGGCAAGAAGATGCGGCGGGGTTCGGCGATTATTCCGCAGTGTCCAAGGTAATGGATGCGGTTTCATATGGCGGGACACGAAAGCAGAAAAAGAAAACGCTCGTCGCCCGCCCGTGGTGAAACCCGCGCCGAACGGAACATTCGCTGGATAGAGACTTATTGTCGCGTTCCAAAGGACGAGGGAGTTGGGGAGCCGGTCAGGCTCAGGGATTGGCAAAAGGACGAGCTGAAGCGGATTTACGACAATCCGGCGGGGACACGCCGCGCGATCCTCTCATTCGGGCGGAAGAATGGGAAAACGGCCTTAAGCGCATTCATCGTGCTTCTGCACCTATGCGGACCGGAAGCAAGGCCCAACTCGAATATCTACAGTGCTGCGCAGGCCCGACATCAGGCCGCGATCCTTTTCGACTATGCTGCCAAATCTGTGCGGTTCTCGCCCGATCTCGCTGCGGTCCTGACCATTCGTGACACGGCCAAACAGATTGCCTGCCAGGAGCTTGGGACTATTTACGGCGCATTATCCGCCGAGGCCGCCACGGCATACGGGCTTTCGCCATCGTTGATTATTCACGACGAGCTTGGGCAGGTGCGTGGTCCGCGCTCGGAGCTCTATGAGGCATTGGAAACATCGACTGGTGCTCAGCGCAACCCGTTGTCAATCATCATCTCGACACAGGCGCCGAACCCGAATGATCTGCTTTCGGTGCTGATAGATGACGCTCAGACAGGCGCTGACCCCCGCGTTGTGCTGAGCCTCTATACCGCACCCGATGATGCCGACCCGTTCGACGCCGAAACGATTAAACTGGCAAATCCAGCATTTGGAGACTTCCAGAACGCTGCCGAAACCCTGGCGATGGCGGAAGACGCGCGCCGCATGCCAAGCCGTGAACCGGAATATCGCAACCTCATTCTCAATCAGCGCGTTGAGATGTTCGCGCCGTTTGTGTCCCGCTCGGTATGGGCAGGATGCGGCGATCCAACAGTGAAGGATTTCGGCGGTCTTCCGTTGTTTGGCGGGCTCGATCTTTCCAGCGTCAATGACTTGACGGCAAAGGTCTATCTCGCTCCTGTCGATGGGATTTGGCACGTGAAGCCTACATTTTGGCTTCCGGGTGAGGGCCTGAAAGAGAAATCCCGTAATGATCGCGTGCCCTATGATGTGTGGGCAGAGCAGGGTCATCTTCGCACCACTCCGGGGCGGACGATTGATTACGAGTTTGTTGCTGCCACGCTCTACGCGGATTGCGAACAGGGCGACATACGCAAAATCGCCTTTGACCGCTGGAACTGGCGGCATCTTAAGCCGTGGCTTCTGAAGGCCGGTTTCTCTGAAGAGCAGGTTGAGGGTGATGACGCCATTTTTGAGCCGTTTGGGCAGGGCTACCAGTCCATGTCGCCGGCCTTGCGGGATCTGGAAAGCGATCTTCTTGAGGGTCGCATTGCTCACGGCAATCACCCGGTTTTGACGATGTGTGCTGCCAACGCGGTGGTTACGAGCGATCCAGCCGGAAATCGCAAATTGGATAAGGCGAAAGCTTCGGGCCGGATCGACGGCATGGTGGCACTAGCGATGGCTAGATCGGTTGCCGGAACGTTCTCAGCCAAGCCCGAACCGCAGTTCCAGATGTACGTCTTCGGCTGATCAAACCTAACATTTTCAACGATTGGAGGTCCGTCATGATCATGGCGAACCGCGCCTATTCCGTGCTCGAAGTAAAAAGCGTGGCAGAGGACAAGCGCATTATCCGCGGCGTCGCGACTACGCCGACGACTGACAGGGTTGGGGATATTGTTGAACCGCTGGGCGTGTCCTTTAAGAACCCCATGCCCCTACTCTGGCAGCACAAACACGATAAGCCTGTTGGAACCGTGAAGTTCAACAATCCAACGGAAGACGGCATCACGTTCGAGGCTGAGATTCCTCAGATTGTCGAGGCGGGAACACTGCGGGATCGGATCGAGGAAGCATGGCAATCGGTCAAGGCGGGCCTTGTCTCTGCCGTCTCCATCGGCTTCCGGCCCATCGAATACGCCTTCACGGACGAAGGCATTCGTTTCATCAAATCAGAAGTGTTTGAGCTTTCGCTCGTCACCATTCCGGCCAATGCCGACGCGGTGATTACTTCCAAAAACTTTGATGCTGAGATGGCGTCGATCATCAAACAGCATGACATCGGCATTCCCGCCGATCCTGAAATTCAGAGTCAGCCTGAACCCGCCGCGTCTGGCAAAGCGGTTCGCGTTGTTCGTCTGGATGCTCCGGCCCGCGATCGGGCAAAACCCTTTGTAATCCGCTCGATCAAGAGGACTTAGATCAATGAGTAAGTATGCAGAACAGATCGCTGCATTCGAGCAGAAGCGTGCTTCTCTCGTCGCGGCGAATGAAGAAATCATGGCGAAGGCTGCGGCTGAGGGTGCGACGCTTGACGCTGAGCAGCAGGAATCGTTCGATGGCAATCAGGATGACATCAAGGCTATTGATGATCACCTGAAGCGTCTTCGCGCCATGGAAAAAGCGGCTGGCGAAGCAGCGAAGCCGATTGAAGGTACTTCGGAGCAGAGGGGCCGCGAGAGCCGTGTTCCGGCACAGATCAAAGCAGCTAAGCCTGCTCCTGGCATTCGCTTTGCCCGTTATGCTCGCTGCTTGGGTCTTGCGCGTAAGCAGGGTCGCGATCTGATGAGCGTGGCTGAAGAGCAATATGGTACGCGCGACCCCGACTTGATCGGCATTGTTAAGGCGGCTGTCACGGCAGTGAACACGAACACCGACTCCGCGCTTATCGGGAATGAGGGCGGCTTCGGAGATTTCGTGGAATTTCTGCGCCCCATGACGATTGTGGGCCGCTTCGGCGCTGGCGGCATTCCCGGCTTGCGCCGAGTGCCGTTCCGCGTTCCGCTGATCACCCAGACTGGCGGTGCGACTGGTTACTGGGTGGGTGAGGGTGCGGCCAAGCCGCTTACCAAGCCCGCGTGGGGCCGTACGGAACTTTCGCCGCTCAAGGCTGCGAACATCGCAGTTGCGACGATGGAGGCTTTGCGGGATAGCTCGCCTTCCGCCGAAACGCTCCTGCGTGATGATCTTGCAGCAGCAATTGCGGCGGCGATCGATACAGCGTTCATCGATCCGGCGAATGCTGGCACAGCGGGCGTAAAGCCAGCCGCAATCACAAATGGCATCACGGCGATCCCGTCAACCGGCAATGACGCAGCGGCGATCCGAGAGGATGTCCGTGCGGCAATGGGTGCGTTCATCGCTGCCAGCAACCCGCTTTCGTCCGGTGTATGGATCATGTCGGCAAGCACTGCGCTTGCTCTGTCCATGATGCGCACTGCTTTGGACCAGCCAGAGTTCTCCGGCATCACCATGAACGGCGGCACGTTCTTCGGACTGCCTGTCGTCGTGTCTGAGTACATCGACGGCTATGTGGTTCTGGCGAACGCTTCCGACATCTGGTTTGCAGATGATGGTGGCGTGGCGGTGGACATGTCCACTGAGGCGTCTCTGGAAATGGCGGACAATCCTTCGGGATCGTCCGTCACGCCAACCGCCGCGGAACTGGTCTCGATGTTCCAGACTAACAGCGTGGCCTTCCGTGCCGAGCGCACCGTCAACTGGGCGCGCCGTCGCGCAACCGGCGTAGCGGTGATCTCCGGTGTCGAATGGGGCACGCCTGCCGAAGAAGAAGGCGGCGACGGCTAACACTGCCTGATCAACATGATCGGTCGCGGGAAACTGCGGCCGGTCTCCCTCCATATGGAGAAGTCCATGAAAAAGACGCTAGTTGCCAACCAGCCGATGACCTATGCCACGCGCCGTCTGAAAGCTGAGGACGAATTTACCGCTTCCCGCCGTGACGCCGATTTGCTGGTCCGTATCGGCCGCGCCCGCTATGCCGTAGCGAAACCGAGTGATGAGGACGATCTGGCGGAATTGCGCCGGCAGTATGAAGATGTCGTCGGAAAGCGCGCCTATCATGGATGGGATGCGGCCGAACTCAAGCGCCGTATGGCTGAAGCCGGCGAATAATCATGCGCGTGTTCGGCCTCCCAATTCCGTTTACTGGCAAGCGTCAGAAAGCCTTGTCGCCTGTTGGCGGCAGGGGCTGGCTGCCTGTCGTGCGGGAATCCTTTTCCGGCGCCTGGCAGCGGAATGTGGAGATCCGAAAGGAAGCGGTGCTGTCGCATCATGCCGTCTTTGCCTGCCAGACGCTGATTGCCTCGGACATCGCTAAGCTGCGCCTTAGGCTCGTGCAGCGCGATGATAATGGCATCTGGACCGAAGTGCCGAACCGGAATTTTCGCATCATCTCCAAGCCGAACAGCTACCAGACTCGGCTTCAGTTTTATGAAAGCTGGGTGTTATCCAAGCTTCAGTCCGGCAATGCCTATATCCTGAAAGAGCGCGGCCCGCGTGGGATTGTCGGCCTGCATGTCCTTGACCCTGGTAGGGTTACACCACTGGTGTCAGATAGCGGCGAGGTCTTTTACGAACTGAGCGCGGACCAGCTTGCGGGCGTAGGGGATAGCTTGGTTGTCCCGGCACGCGACATCATCCATGACCGCTTCAACTGCCTGTTTCATCCGCTCGTCGGCCTGTCTCCTATTTTCGCATCCGGCCTTGCCGCGATGCAGGGGCTTGCGATTCAGAATGACAGCACATTGTTCTTCCAGAACGGGGCTCAGCCGGGCGGCATCCTGACCGCGCCGGGCGCGATCTCGGATGAGACGGCCGCACGCCTCAAGGAATATTGGGACACGAATTTCTCAGGCGCGAACGCTGGCAAGGTGGCGGTAGTAGGCGACGGCCTCAAATATGAGGCGATGCGCGCCAAGGCGGTCGATAGCCAGGTGATCGAGCAGCTGCGCTGGTCTGCCGAGGTGGTGTGCGGCGTCTACCACGTCCCAGCCTTTATGATTGGGGTTGGGCAGGAGCCCAATTACAACAACGTCCAGAACCTCACGCTGCGCTATTATTCGCAATGCCTCCAGAGGCTGATCGAAGACATTGAAGCCCTGCTTGATGACGGCCTTGGCCTGAATGGTGACGCGGGCACCGGACAAAGCCTTGGCACAGAGTTCGATCTGGATGACCTGTTGCGCATGGATACGGTGACGCAGTTTGATGTCGTCCAGAAGGCAAAGGGCACGGCAACGCTCAATGAGGCGCGCCGCAGGGTCAATCTAGGCCCGGTCGATGGTGGTGATACGATCTATCTCCAGCAGCAGGATCACAGCCTCGCAGCCATTGCAGCGCGTGATGAGCAATTGATTGATCTGGTCAATAATCCCCCGGCTCCTGCTGAGGCACCCCCGGCAAACGATAATCTTGCCGATCAGGCCAACGCTGCCCTTGTCGAAATCTACAAAGGACTGCGCGGATGACATTCGATGGCAAGGCGTTCGGCGCTCAAATCGTTGATGCCGTCAAAGCGCATGTTTCTGATGTGCTGGCGCCTGTCCTCAGGCGGCTGGATGCCATAGAGGCACGCCAGCCTGAGAAGGGGGATAAAGGCGATCCCGGCGAGCGTGGCCTCGATGGTGCCCCCGGCAAAGATGCGCTGCCACCATCGAGGGAGCAGATCGTTGAAGCGATCTTGTCTGTGCCCGATGTGCTGGACGAGGCAGTGCAGAGGTACCTTGCCGATAATCCGCCGCCTGCCGGGAAAGACGGCCGGGATGGAGTTGACGGCGCTCCGGGCGAGAAAGGTATGGACGGGGCGAACGGCAAGGATGGCCGCGACGGCGTAGGCCTTGCTGGCGCTCTTATCGATCGACACGGCAATCTTGCCCTTACCTTGACCGATGGCAGCACCCGCGACCTAGGCCCTGTTGTCGGCAAAGATGGCGAACCGGGCCGGGACGGCGTTGATGGCGTCGGCTTTGACGACATGACCTGCGATGTCCGCGACGATGGCGTCTATCTTGTTTGGGAAAAGGGCGAAACCGTCAAGGAAGCCCGCCTGCCGATCCCGATGGATATGGGTGTCTACAGGTCCGATGCGACCTACAAGACCGGCCATTGCGTCACCTGGGGCGGCAGTGTCTGGATCGCCCGGAAGGACAATCCGCAAGGCAAGCCCGATGCGCCTGATAGCGAATGGCGGCTTGCGGTAAAGCGTGGCCGCGATGCAAGGATTCCACAATGAACCCGCTTGTCACGCTTGAACAGGTGGACCTTGCGCTGAAGCTCGATCTTGTCGAAGACGACGAGCGCACGCCAGACATCGAATGGAAGATGCGGCAGGCGACGGAGATCGTGATCGACTACCTCAAGAGGCCCGATCATGAGTGGACGGTCGAGGACGTGCCGGGGCAGGTATCGGCGGCGATCATTCTTGCAATTCGCGCCTTACTTGATGGGGAGGAGGCTGAACTTCTGTCGGGCCTCGCCAACAGCGACACATCCTCTCCGGTTGTTGCGCTTCTTATGCGCTTGCGTGATCCGGCAGTGGCATGAAAAAGCCTTTCGCACCGAAGCTGGACACGCGCTTTACCTTCGAGCGCGACATGGCCGAGCCGGATTGGAGCGGGCATCCCGGCGAGCCAGATTGGCGGCCGCTATTCACGGTGTGGGGCAACATTGCATTCATGCGTGGTGGCGAGGCTGTGATCGCAGCACGTCTCACTGCACGACAGCCAGCAATCCTGACCATCCGCAACAGCGCGGCGGCACGCGGGATCAAACCGAGCGATCGGGCCGTTAATGCCCGCACCGGCGAGATCTTCAACATCCGGGAACAGCCGCGTGTGTCGAAGGATAGTCGCGGCTTTTTGGAGATTCTGGTCGAGGCGGGGGCTAGTGAGTGATGGCTAGAGGTCCTGTCTCTGTCCGCGTGGAAGGACTGAAGGAGCTTGATCAGGCCCTTGGCGAGCTATCCAAGGCCACGGCGCGCAACACGCTCCGCAGGGCGCTGGTGAATGCCGCAGAGCCAATGCGGGCGGCAGCGGAAAGAAATGCGCCGGCCGATACCGGAGCGCTCCAGCGCAGCATCCAGATTGGCACGAAGATAGCGAAGAACAAGAGCAAGGATCCGGGCAGTCGGGCCTATGCGGCGACTATGAGAGCGGGCGGCACGCGAGGCGAGGCAGTGCAGGCTTTGCGGGACGCGCGCCGGGCTGCTGGCGTTGGTGAATCCTTTGCGGAGGCTTTTCTTGGCCCTGTCAGAAGCGGCAAACGAGCGGCCATCAAGGCAATTGTGCAGGAATTCGGCAGCCATAAGCAGGCCGCGCAACCCTATATGCGCCCGGCATTCGACGCGGAAGCGCAGAACGTCATCAATGGCATCCGCAAGGAGCTTGTCGCCGAAATCGACAAGTCAGTTCGCAGGGCTCGCGCTCGGGCGGCAAGGAAGGCGGCGAAGGGCTGAGTGATGAAACTGAAGGTGAAGATACTCAAAACCGCAGCCGTTACGGGCCGCTCTGTGGTTCTCTGTGATGAGGGTGGCAGGATGCTCCCCGGACAGCAGCGGACGGTGCTCAATTGCCCTCATGACGACATTCCCCGTCTCACAGTCGAGTTCGTAGTGGACGGTGACAGCGTTCAGCTCGTGGGGAGCGATTGACTTGGAGCCGGAACTGACCGCTCTGCTCTCGCCCGTTGCACCGCGCCTGTATTGGGGCCGCGCACCGCAGGATGCACCTGCGCGCCCTTATGTCGTGCTGTCCCGCGTGTCAGGCATTCGTGAATATCACATGCGAGGTCCTGACGGGTTGGTCACTTCCCGCGTGCAGATCGATGTCTATGCCAATACCTATATTTCGGCGCATGGCACTGGCAACGCAATAATCGACGCTCTGTCCGGTCATCATGGCGGGATATTCCAGGCCATCTTTATCGATAGCCAGCGCGATTTGACGGGCATCGATGGTAGCGATCCGAGCGAACTATTCCGCCTATCCATTGACGTGATGGTGCATCACAAGTCCGCGTAAGCCCTCTCAACAATCCGACTTCAACCCGCCGCCCTAGCGCGGCTTTCGCGCATGGAGAAACGTCATGACTGACGCAATGATTGGCTATAATTCTAAGTATGAAATTTCCAACGGCGATGGTCCAGAAACCTTCTACGAACTGGAGGAAGTGTTCCTTATTGAGCCCGGTGAAGAGACGACAGACTGGATTCAGGCAACCCATTACCAGTCACCCGGACGTCGTCATGAATACCTCGCCGGGATTACAGACGTGGGTGAAGGAACGATACAGTTCAATTTCATCCCAGGGAGTCCGACACATCAGTTCATGCGAGATTTGCGTAACAGCGGCGAGAAGCGCACCCACCGCATAACGCATCCGAATGGAGTCACCGTCTCTTACGAAGCCATCGTTGGCTCAGTGTCAAGGGCGATGCCTCTGGACGACAGGATGACGGCTACAGCCACCATCAGGGTCTCTGGCGATGAGACCTGGGAGAACGAGCCGGAGATTGAGTAATGGCAAACCCTCATCGTGGCTCGGTCGCTCTCCAGGTGGGGGGGCGGGCATACACGCTGTCGTTCTCGGTCAACGCGCTCTGCGAACTAGAGGACGCCTTGGGCCAGCCTGTGGCGCAGATTGCCAATGCTCTCAATGATCCTGATACGGCGCGCCTTTCGACCGTCCGCGCTCTGGTGTGGGCAGGACTTCGCGATCATCATGACGAAGTGGGAGTGAAGGAGGCAGGTGACATCATCACTGATGCCGGCATCCCTGCCTGTATGGAAGCGATCGGCAAGGCCTTCAAGGCGGCATTCCCTGAACAGGAGGCCAAGGAAAACGCCCGCCCTCGGAAGGCGAAGGCTTAAAACCGCTCGATCTACTGAAATCATGGGTCGAGGCAGGACAAGAGCCTTCGCTATTCTGGCGGCTCACATACAAAGAAATCAGCGTTATCCTGTCAGGCGCAGCGGCGCGATTGAGGCGTGAGCACAACGAGCGAATGTCGCTAGCCTGGCATACAGCGGCACTTTACAGGGCGAAGAAAATGCCGAAGCTCAAGGACATGATGCACAGTGAGAAGCCGCGCGCGCTGAATATGACGCCTGAGCAGTCAGTGGCCGTCACCCGGTCTTGGCTGGCGAGCGCAAGGCGTAGGAAGGGATAGCGATCAACGCCGTCTCCATTCCCACGGCGGGATAAATGATCCCGCCCACATGCCACGCCGATTGCGCTCCGCGTCGGATTGGTCCTGCGCGTAAGCGCCCTTGCTGTATCTGGGCCAGTCAAGGGCGTGCCCGTTCCGAACGAGCCATGCCTGAACATCCTTACCATCGGCGCGAAAGCACCGCCCGACAAAACGCCGGTACCGGTCGCGTTCGATGAATTCGCAACGCGTTGGACTGGACGCTGACAGAAAGTCAGCCAAGGCGTTCGCTGCGATGGTGCCACAACGGTAATCTTTGCCGCGGGCGTCTTGGCATCTCTGCCGTCCTTCCGGCGCATCTATCCCATTGAGGCGGATGCGCTCACCATGGATTTCGATGGTGTCACCGTCGATCACAGAGGCGCGTCCGATAAGAGGTTCGGAGGCGAGTGCTGGGGATGCCAGGAATATCAGCACAATGACGAGAACCTTATTCATCGATCACGGCCTCTGAGTTGTGTCGGAACGTTACGACCTCAACAGCCATTTCGCAGAATAGGGCGGTTCCGTCAGAGGTTGACGCAAGCACCTGAAGCAGCGTCGGTTCCCCCGCCCGTTCTTTCAGCTTCACCGATTCAATTGCGTCCGGCATCGGCGCGTCACCGCCAGCATCTATCTGCGCAAGATCGCAGGCCATCCATAAGTCGTCCAGTTTAACAACCTGCGCGTGAGCGTTTGCGGTTAACGCGAGAAACGCGGCGGCTAGTAGCATTCTCATCAGGATATCCCCCATGGCTAGTGCTGTTATCGGCGCACTCCGCGTCACGCTCGGTCTTGATAGCGCCGCTTTCGAAGAAGGCATGAAAAACCTTCGCGGCTCGCTGAGCAAGGCCGGCAAGCAAATGCAGAACGTCGGGCGGCAAATGTCAACCTACGTGACAGCACCACTAGCAGGTTTTGGTGCCCTCACACTCAAAGTGGCCGGCGATTTCGAAAAGGCAATGAACCAGGTCGCCGCCGTCTCTGGCGCGACCGGCGATCAATTCCAGGCCCTTCGCGAACAGGCAAAGGAGCTTGGCGCGACGACGCAATTCTCGTCTTCTGAAGCTGCCGACGCTATGGGCTTCCTCGCCATGGCCGGTATGAAAACAAATGAAATCCTCGGCGCAATGCCGGATACGCTGAAGCTTGCCGCTGCAGCAAATCTCGACATGGCATCTGCTGCCGATATCGTCACAAACATCCTCGCTGGTTACAACAAGGACGTCTCGGAACTCGGCCATGCGACTGACGTACTGGTCAAGGCATTCACTTCGGCCAATACTGATCTGCGCCAGTTGGGCGAGGCCATGAAATATGCTGGCCCGGTTGCGAGCGCGGCAGGTGTGGATTTCGAAGAAGCTGCCGCTGCCCTCGCCATGATGGGTAACGCAGGTATCCAAGCGAGCATGGCTGGTACGTCGCTCCGCGGTGCCGTGTCGCGCATTCTTAACCCCACCAAGGCCATGCGCACAGCTATGGATGAAGCGGGGCTGGCGTTTACCGATGCGTCCGGCAAGCTCCTACCACTGGCGGATATTATCCAACAGCTAGAGCCGCATGCCGACAATGCCGGCTTGTTCATGGAGCTGTTTGGTCAACGCGCCGGCCCGGCGATGGCGGCTCTTGTGTCGCAAGGGGCTGATGCAGTTCGCGAGCTTACACACGAATTGGAAAACAGCGCGGGAACTGCCACAGAGATCGCAGCCGTCCAGATGGAAGGATTTAACGGCGCGATGCGGGAATTGACTTCCGCATTTGAGGGGCTTCAACTCGCCATAGCGGATGCTGGCCTGATTGAGTGGGCGACGGAAGCAGTGAAGGCGGTCACCGCTTGGGTTCAGGAGGTATCTAAGAGCAGCCCTGAACTGCTTAAATGGGGCACGATCATCGCGGGTGTTGCGGCGGCTCTCGGTCCTGTCGTGCTCGCCCTCGGCCTTCTCGCCACCGGCTTGGCTGCGATAAGCGCTCCGGTGTTGGCTGTAACCGCCGGAATCGCGGCACTCACCGCTGGCGTGGTCGCCTTCTGGCCGGAGATCGATGCTGCCGGTAAGGCCGTAAATGCCTTCCTCACATCGATAAATGAGGGGTTACGCGCTGCAATCGACGGTGCCGTGCAAAAGTTCTTCGAGCTTGATGCAAAGCTCCGTGAGTTTTCGGATCAGATCGTTGCCATCTTCCAGGCAATTCCCGGGCAGATGTACCAGATCGGCGTCGATATCATGCAGGGCCTTTGGGATGGCCTGAAAAGCATGGCCACTTCTGTGATCGATGGAGCCAAAAGCATTGGCTCTGGGGTCATCGACGGCGTGAAGGGCATCTTTCGGACCCATTCCCCCTCTCGTGTCATGCACGAGATTGGTGTCAACGTCATGCAGGGCCTTGCCAACGGGATGCAGAGCATGGCCGGCTCTGTCACTGGTGGCGCAGGGACTATCGCCAATGATCTGCAGAGCGCGTTCCAAGGCATCGGCTCGTCTATTGCCGATGCGCTTAAAGGCACGAAGGAATGGCGCGATGTTCTGAGAGACATGCTGTCTCAGATTGCGCGGCTGGCTCTTTCTGGCCTTGGTCAAATGGGCGGCTTCGGCGGGTTCCTGTCTTCAATCTTCGGCAGCCTCATGGGCTTCGCGAATGGCGGCTCCTTTACGGTTGGCGGGGCGGGCGGCGTTGATAGCCAGCTTATCGCCTTCCGGGCCACCCCCGGCGAGATGGTTGATATCCGCAAGCCCGGGCAGGACAGGGGCGGCGGCAGTATCATCATCAACGCGCCGATCAATGCCCCTGGCGCTGATCCCGCCCAGTTGAAGCGTGTCGAGGAAAGCGTGAAGGAACTCGGCCGCAACATCCCGAAGATGGTCGATCAGCGCGTGAATACAAAGCAGCTTAGGGGCACGAGGGCATAAATGGCGCACCGCTTAATCTCGCCGCCAAATGGCTTGCCTATAACCGCCATCGAGCCTTTGTCAGGACCTCGCACGATCCATGCAGGAGCCAGCCAGAGCATCGGCAATTTCGTCCAGACCTTCGGTTCGCCCTTCGGCCTGTGGCGCTTTCGCTTCTCGTTCGCTCCGATGCGAGGGAAGATGTTCCGGCGCTATCGCGGATGGGTGACAGCATTGCATGGCGGCGCGAATGCCACGCGCTGGCATTTCTTCGACCCCGATGCAATCACCTTTCAGGAGGCCGGTGTCGATGCCTCGAACTTCGAAATAGCTACCGGCGAGCCATGGTCCAATGACCAGCCATGGTCAAACATGGAGAACTGGCAATCATCCCGGCCACGCGTCCCGGCTGACGCGGCAGAGATGGGAGCGACTCTTATCCAGCTTGCTGACGTGTTTTGGGGGCATCGCCTTGAGGGTGGGGACTATATCGGCTTCGCGTCCGATCACTTCGGCCTCTACATCGTCACTGAGGTAATTGAGCAGGGCTGGTATCGGATCTGGCCGCCGCTCAGGAAAGCGGTGGAGCTGGGTGACGAAGCCACGCTTAATCCAACGCTCGCCATGCGTCTTGAGGGTGAGGATGCGGCGGTAGCCAATCGCGGCCTTGAGGTAGCGGACAATCTCTCCGTGACCCTGGTGGAAGTGCTCGATTCCGATGTTCGGCAGTATTTCAGCGAGACACCGCCCCCGTTGCCCGCCCCGCCATGGATACTCGCTGACGATGCCTGGAATGATTTCGGCGTCTGGGACGATCAGGAAGTCTACCCATGACTATTGCTAGCGGTGAAGCCAAGGCGGAAGTTGCCGCGAGGATTTCAGACCTTCTGGACGAGTGGGGCGGCATTCATGGCGGGGGAGAACCTGCAACCTGGGGCGATGTCCGTTCGCAGCTTAATGCGGCCCTTGTTTTTAATAGCATCGAAGATATTGGGGCAGCGGAAAGCGGGTTGCGGGCGCGCGAGAGGATCAATGCACTTATCGTGGCGACTCCGGCGCAACGGAGGCTCCTGCTCGACTTTGCGGATGATTATGGCTTGGTGATTGGCCCCGATGGTCGATCCGGTGCTGTGGGCGAAATCGTCACCTCGCAACGCGCCTCCGGTGCCACCTATTTCGACGCCGATGGCCTGATGCAGGTGGCGGGGAATAACGTCCTTCGGCTGGATCATGATCCTGTGACGGGGGAGGCGCTAGGCGCGCTGATTGAAGAACAGCGGACGAACTTTCTGCTGCATTCGGAAGCGTTCGAGAACACTGCGTGGCGCAAGGTGGGTGTTACGTTTTCCGCAAGCGGTGTGCCAGCTCCTGATGGCTCCAATGCTATGAAAATGCATGAACGCACCGGCACAGGCCTCTCACGGTTGGATCAGGGCGGTACTGTCACCGAGGGCGTGACCTATACGGTAAGCGGCTTTGTCCGTGCCGGCGAGAGAAATCACATTGAATTGCGTACGGGGTCTTGGTCATCTTCCGGGCGCATCCTGGTCGATCTCACCAGCGGGGTGGTCACTCCGATATCTTCGCCCGAAGCCTATTCGATTATACCGGTCTACGGCGGTTGGTATCGCATCTCCTTAACGGCCACGGCGGCAAGCTCTGGGAGCGTGACTCAGCTATGGGTCGCACACATTACCGACGAGCACGGCAATACCACCTATTCTGGTGACGGCACATCCGGTCTTTATGTGTGGGGTGCGCAGGTAGAGCAAGGCGCTTACCCCACCTCCTACATCCCTACCCAAGGATCGCAGGTGACGAGGGCGGCAGATCAAGTGAGATTGGCGACGAGCGCCTTTCCGTTCAACTCAAGCGAGGTAACGATCTTTGCTGAGTTCGCCACCAACAGGCCACCGGAGGCTTACGCGACTTCAAACGATAGAGCCGGTGTTTGGGGGCTTTTAGGTTCTGATAACACCATCGAACTGCGTTATCAGACCCAATTGCAGCTTGAGGGAAGAAGGGACGGCGGCTCGTTCGTTAACCGAAATCTTGGGGCTCAGCCTCCTGCCGGGACTTTTGAGAAGGTCGCGGTCGCTCTCGCCAACGACCAGTCGCGTGTTTGCCGGAATGGCGTCTTGATGCCACCGGCTGACAATCCTGTGAACCTTGCCGACATCCACACGCTTTTCGTTGGAAATACCGCGATAGCCAGTGGAGGCGCGCGCGTCCTCAAAGGCCCCCTAAAGCGCCTTGCCTGCTATCCGCGCGCTATGTCCGATGCTGAATTGCAGGCTCTAATGTCATGATCCACGCCATCATAACCTTGGCCGTGCAGTTCGCGGTCGGTCTTCTCGCCGGCAATTGGCTCCTGGGTGGAATCGCTGCTGCCGCCTTCTTTGTGGGCCGTGAGATCACGCAGGCTGAATATCGCTGGATTGAAGCATTCGGAGACGGCAAGCGCGAGAACATGCCATGGTGGGGCGGCTTCGATCCTGCCGTCTGGAACCTCAAGAGCATCGCCGATGCGGCATTGCCAGTGATCGCGGTAGTCATCCTCTTTGCCGTCGTTTCGGAGATCCAGCGATGATCGACATCTATTTGCGCGCCGGAAATGCCGGGGCTCTTGTCTCCGCTTGCCCATTCCTGCGCGGCGAGGATGAGCGCGGCAAGCGGTTCTGGATCACCGCCGGGGATGGGTTCGTACTCGATGTGATCGGCCCCGTTGTCATCACTCCCGGCGAGCATGATGACGAGGGCGACGAGATCACGCCTCCGGTGATCGATGGCCGTTTCCACGTCAATTTGCGGTGCACCCCGGCTGTAGCAGCGCAGGTGCCGGATCATTTTAAGGTGGAGCCTACCACGCCATATCGGCGCTGGTTGATGGCGTAACAGCACATGGCGATCTTCAACGAAGAAGACTTCGACCGGCTGTCCGGCCCCCATGTCGCGCGTATCTGGCTTGCCGAGATAGACCTGCCGACAGGATTGCGGCGCGTGCATAACGGCGTGGGCACCATCACGGTCAACGGGCTGGAATGGCGCGGGATTACCGATCCTGCTGGGGGGCAGCTTGTTGGCGTCACGGCGGTGGAAGACCCGCGCTTTGGTCAGGCTCCTTCAGTCGTCATCAGCCTCGGTGGCATCACCGCGGCGGTTTGGAAAGAGATCAAGGAATACGCCCGCGAGATCGAGGGGAGCCGCTGCGATATGTGGTGGGCTATGTTCGACCCTGAAACGCAGGAGATAGTTACCACTGCCGATCCGGTGACGGAGGAAGAAAAGCCGCTGGTCAAGAAGCTATTCCCCGGCAAGATCAGCGCACCGACATTGCAAAGGCAGGGGCCGGGCGTTCGTTTCGCTGCCTTCACGGTCGAAAGCCTGTGGCAAAGCCAGAACTATCCCTTTGGTGGCCGCTGGAATGCGGCGGATCAGGAGCGCCGTTTCCCCGGTGACAAAGGTGGCCAGTTCATAGGCGTAAAGGTGGTTGAGGTGTTTAATGGCTGATCTGGGCCAGCGCCTCATGGCTTTCCTTGAGCCACTTGAGGGCAAGCCGACCGAGTGGGGCCTGGATGATTGCTCTGCTCTATGTGCCCGTTGGGCGCAGGAGAACGGGCACACGGTCGAGATGCCGCCCTATGCGAGCGAGGATGAGGCGCGACGGCTTATCGAAGAGGCAGGCGGTCTAGTCAATCTATGGGGCGACATAGCCTTCGATGCGGGCATTCAGGAGCGGCGTGGCCTTCCAGAGATGGGTGACGTGGGCATCATCGATACGCGCCTCTTTGGCCCCGTAGGTGTCATTTGTGTTTCAAACGGGGTGTGCTGCTGGCGCACAAGCAGGAGCGCGGCATGGCTTGCCCCTCGCGGCTATCTAAAGGTCTGGGCGATCACCTGACATGAAATGGATCAAGCTTGCTTTGGCTGGCACGGCATCGTGGCTGGCAATGACGGCGCATGCGCAGGCGGACGTTATCTTCACGCCGCTCACCTTCCTGCTTTTCGCCGGTCCCTTGGGTGCGGTATTTACCCCCGGCATCATCTATGCGGGCCTGCAAATCGCCGCCTATACCGCTGTTCTCGGTGCGCAGCTTGCACTTGCCGCGCGGCCCCGACAACCGAAGATCGATCCGGGGCAGCTCAAAAACACGTTCCAGGAGTCCGAAACCTCCGAATACAACGCCATAGGGCGGGTGCGCCTTGGTGGCTTGAAGGCTTTTGGCAATACCAAGGGCAGCTTTATTTCGCGCCTTGTCTGGCACTGCAAAGGCCCGATGGTGGCTGTCGAGGAATACCATGTTGGCGGCAGGCCGGTGACGGTGGACCCGCCGAATGGCGCGGTATCCTCGCCACCATGGGCACGGCAGAACACCACCTATCTCCATATCCAGAATAAGGTGGGTGACGGGACAGAAGCGGCATGGAGCCAGCTTGTCGCTGATTTCCCAAACGTCTGGACCTCGGATCACCGGGCGCGGGGTGTCTTCCAAAGTCTGGCCCGCTATCGTGTCCCTCCGCTCGACACCGAGTCCGGGAACAAGCTGTTTCAGAAGCTCTACCAGGGTGGCGCACCCGACATCATGGTGACGGCGCGTGTCGGCCGCGTCTATGACCCTCGCGATCCAAGCCAGAACCCGGATGAAGATCCGCTAAACCCCGCCACATGGCAGTGGAGCGACAACGGCATCCTTTGCGCTGTCCACATCATGCGGTCCTATCCTGATCTGAAATCGTCAGACTTCGATTGGGCGTTTATCGCAGCCGAGGCAAACCGGGCCGACGCGCTGGTGCCGACGCTGACGGGTACGGAGCCGAGGGCCAGGTGCTGGGGCGTGTGGCCGTCCGAAAACGCCCGCGGCGAGACCATGCAGGAGGTGCTGGATTCAATCGGCGCTGAGGTGGTGCTGAGCGAGGAAGGCAAAATACGTATCCGCCTGATCGATGATGACCCGGAAGCAGAAATTGCCTTTGGCTCGAAACACATTACCGAGCTTGTCTGGAAATCCGGCCCGGAGGCCATCGAGCGCCCCAATGTCTGCCGCATCAAATACTACTCGCAGGAGCGCGGCTTCGACATGGCCGAAATCAATATGTCGGGCATCGGCTGGGCGCGCGTGCAGGAGGAAATCGACCTTTATGGCGAGAAGATATTCGATGTCGAACTGCCTTTTTGCCCTTCTGCCTCTCAGGCGCAGCGCATAGCGCGCAGGCTCTTCCTCCAAGCCCGCGCCGATGCCGGATCAATCAAGACCAATATGGCAGGCGTTGCGGCGTGGGGCGTGACCTATGCGAGCATCCATGACGACGACGCCGAGGAAACGATGCTTTGCCGCATTGCCGCGCCGCGCATCGATGACGAGGCGGGGCAGGTGGATATCCCCTATGTCGTATGGCCGCCGGCACTCATTGAACAGCCATGGGACCCGGCGACGATGGAGGCTCCGGCACCAGAGGAAGTGCCGGACCTGCAATACGAAAGCGACATCCCGCAGCCTGCCAAGCCGTCTGGCGCAGCCGTGGTGCAACTTCCCAACGGCACTTATGAAACGCGTGTGCAATTCTCAGGCGTGAGCGGTGGCACCATCCCGGAGGCGAATTACAGGACTGTTCCCGGCGGCCAGCCTACGCAATGGGCGGCGATGGAGGAAATCGAATTTCAGAACACGTATTTCGGGGTCGTTGAAGAGAATACCGTTGGCGAAAGGGCTGAGTTCCGCGCCCGCTTCGCCAACAGCGATGGCGACGTCTCTTACTTTTCGGATACGCTCATGGTCGATCCGATGGAGATCGATAACGCGCCTCCGGTGGCTCCGGTAGTAAGTGTGGCTACTAGAGACTACCAGCCGGGAGACCCAGTGGACATACCGGCTCAAATCACTTGGAACATCCGGTGTCTCTCGCTGAGCGTTGTTCGATTGGATGTCACAATCGCTGGTGTGACGACGACTATCAACAACGTCCAACCGGGCACAAGATATAGTATTGTGCGTCAGTATGACAACCAACCGCGAACGGTGTTTTGGTCCGTGCGAGGCTTGACGACCAATGGCACTCAAGGCGCTGCCCAAAACGGCAGTGCCAGCGTCAACCTCTAGACGCAACTCGTATCCCCTTTACATCTGGAGCATCTGAATGACCCTCTTTACCAAGCGGGCCGTGGATATATTTGCGCCCGTCGATGCCGCAGGAAAGCTGCGCCAGGTAAACAATGGCGAGACGCAGACATGGGGTGCGGAGGTCGAACGGGCCGTACGCGCCGCCGTCATGGCGGGGGCACTCGTCTATGCCACGCGGGCCGATCTTGATGCCGACCTCGACCATGATGCTGGCACAGGAGCATGGGTGGTTGGTGATCCGCTCTCGACCAGCAACGGCATCTACCAGAAGCAGGGCGAGGCGGGCACGGGCGGATGGGCTAAGATCGCAGACCTGCCGGAAGGTGCGCCCGGTTCATCCGATGTGGTGGGGTCCTCTGATAGCAGTGTCACGATAGGGACGGGGGCGAAAAACTTCGTCGTTGCCGAGCCTGCGCGTGGATGGGCGACGGGTGCAAGGCTGCGCGTCTCGTCCATTGCCGATCCTGCCAACTGGATGGAAGGCATCCTCACGGCCTATGGCGGGAGAGCGCTTGAAATTGACGTTGACCTTGTAGGTGGCTCCGGCACTTTTGGTGAATGGTCTATCAATCTCGCGGGCGAGCAGGGGGCGCAAGGTCCGGTGGGGCCGCAAGGTGAGCAAGGGCCACAGGGAGAGCAAGGACCAAAAGGCGATCAGGGGCCGCAAGGACCGGCAGGAGACGGCACCGGCGACATGCTGGCGAGCGTCTACGATCCTGAAGGCAAGGCAGCGGACGCTTTCGACAGTGCCAATCACGCCTACGACAATAGCACGAGCGGCTTGGAGGCCAGTACCGTTCAGGCAGCGCTTGATGAGTTGGCGGAGGGGGCTGGTGTACCCGATGGCTCGATCACCCCTGAGAAGATCGCCGCTAAGGCAATTGATATAGAGCACCTTTCTGACACTGCCGCTGCTCAAGTAGGCATGATGGTGGCAGACCGTACTGAGCTTGCAGCGCTTGATGTGAACCGTGCCGAGGTCGTCTACGTAGCTGAAGGAAAGCGCAGGGGCCTTTTCTACAAGGATGCCTACGCGTCATGGTCAGCCCTTGTAGCGATCGATACTGGTGAAGGCTTTATCGTCCGCTCGACTGACGATCCTAGCTTTGTATGGGTGCGCGTCGATGACAAGGCGACGCCTCAGATGTTTGGCGCGGAAGCGAACCATCAGGAGGGGAACACGAATGACTGGCAAGCCATTCTAGATTGGTTCCGCTTCATCAATAACGCGCGCCAGCGCGGGATATGGGGGCTTATGAAAGGGAGATACCACCTTTCACAGAATCTACGCCTCAATTTCACTCCCGAGGGGCCGGGAGCGCAGGGCTTTACCATCCGTGGTTCAAGTATGACCAATAGTGGGTTCTACTTTACACCTGGCTCATCAATTGTCATGGACAGCGATGGCGCCGTCTTTTGCTGTGATGTCCTGAATCTTCACATTAACGGAAATCACGCCGGCAATTTCATCACGGTCGGCAAACAGGACCTGTCCAGCGGCTTCAACGCCTGCAACATTGAACTGTTCGTTCAGAACGGGACTCAGGTTACCGGGCTCGGCCCGAAACACGTCATATTGAACTATATGTGCAACAGCCGGTTCAGGATCGTCTCGAATGGCGGTCTATCAGGGCGTCCTGAGGCACTCGGAGGGGATGGCACAGGTACTGGTGTAGGGGTGTGGATGCGTCAGTGCGTGTTTAACCACTTCTCGCTCGCCGCTGGGCATGCTCGTGCAGGCTTGATGATGAGCGAGGGCCATAACTACGGCAACACTTTCGACGGGTCCTTGAACATCGAGGAAGTCGCAATCGGTGTCCATATCACTGGGGAAGAGTGCTGGGGTAACACCTTCCTCGGTGGGACTATCGTCGCCAGTCAGATTTTCCGCGCCACAGCAGGTTACAAGAATCTTGTTATCAATACACGCATGGGGCCTTATGATGGCGGCACCATAGGCACTGAACTGACGGGATTGGTCGTGCCAGATACGTCGCCGCTCACGGCCTAATATTCGATCCGCCAGATCGAAGCGCCTCTTGACCGTGTATCACCGTTGCGACGCCCGAGTTCCTGATCAGTGTAGGTACGGTCCACTTCGATCTCGATCTTCAGATAGGGAGCGTGCCACTGTGGAGGCTGGAACACTGCCACATCTTCTGCTCCTTCTTGCTTCTCGAATGAGAAGCTCACCGCCTTGTTGTTAGCTTTCAGGCGAAGGGTATTCTTCAGCGAGCGATGTGACCACCCTCGAATGAAAATGCGCACTTGATTGCCGGTCGAAGGCAGGTAGAGGACCGAGCGGGTCTCCGGTCCGGTCCATCGGCAGCAATCAGGCGTTCCAGCTCCGTCGCGGACTGAGAAGCCTGACCCTACCAGCGCATGATTCATGGTGTACAGGAGACCGCCCTTGCCATTGGGCGTCCTCTCGATCGTTCTCACTCGGGTGGCAGCAAAAAGGCGTTCGAACTCGGCCTCAGTATATTCTTCTGCCCCCGACAACATAGGTGCAACGGTTTCTAGTGCGTATTCATAAAGCCGCATATCAGCTTGATTGATCGCCTTGAGATACTCGTTTGCGGCGTCGCTCCCGGGTTGCGTTGCGTCTTTGCCGATTACATTTTGCCTAAGAGGTTGTACGACTGGGTATGCACCTATTGCTCTGGAGAGAGCCTGCATCGTACGTGCAAAATCTTCCTGGATGCCAAAGAAATGGACTTTCTCTTCGAGAGTCTCACGTGCTTGCTCGAACCGCTGCTCGGGAGACAAATCAAAGTAATCCATTCCTTTGTAGCGTTCCAACAGAAGAGCTCGGCATTGGCGGTCCTCATAGATTGATCTTAAGGGAGCCGATCCTGCATGTTTTTCAAGAACCCGTGCAAAACTTTCCGACTGACAATCGCGATGATACTGTTGCGACTTCGGAGGCAAATGGGCAAAATCGTGCTCTTTGAGGCGGGAATGGTCAAAATATTGAGACCAGCAGCGCCTTATCGGGTCTCGTAGAACTGTAAACAGGAATGCAGAGGCTGGCGCATAGGTTTGTACATCGTCATGACCATGAATGATGTCAAATGCATCCCATATAAAGCGAGCTACGATCTCAGATGAAATCGCTCTTGGCACCTGCCTTTCCGTCATGAAGTCAAGAAAGTCTCCCCAAAAGACGTCAGGCCTTACGCGGTTGAAATGAGCAAGGTCGTTAAGCCAAGCATTTACGGATGTGCCTGCGGTCTTTGGGATATGGATGTGCCCGATCTTTGACGGGATTTCGTGAATGTCCGTTTTTAGCATCATGTCTCTTGATAATGAGGATCACAGATGGCGCAAGATTGCGTAGCTAGGGCGTCCTGTTTCCGGGTCTGGAACGGTCTCAACCAAATCACAAAATGAAAGAAGGATGTCATAGGCCGGCTTTGTTGACTCCCAGCCAATGTCATCCATAACAATGATACCTCCTGCGGTGACACGAGTGGCATAAGTAACCACGTCCTGCGCAGCGTTGATGATTGAGTGGCTGCCATCGATATGGAGAAAATCGATTTTCGGGAACAGATGGGAGACCTCAGACGAACGCGCTTCCAAAATCCGTACTTGCCGATGCAACTCATTGTCCACCATGAAGCGATAGAAGCCAGCTTTGATCCGACCAAAATCGAGAGCCTGCCACCACGCGTCATTGGTGGCGGTTGTGGGATTTTCGACGGCTGTTTCCGGGTCCCATGCCTCGATGCCATAAATTATTCCCTTACCATTCTCCCTCAGCGCCGCGGCGCAGGGAAAAAGGGACCTGCCGCCATAAACGCCAATCTCGACGCATACTGACGGTTGCGTTTCCCGGATGAAGGTTGCCATCTTCGCGGCTTTCTCTGCCGAGCACCAACCTTCAAGCTCGGTGATTGCTCTTTTTATGACCTCTTCGACAGAGCCCGTATTCGCCGGTGTACTGCTGGTCTTAGCGCGGAAGCTTGGTAGCTCAGAAAGGACGGCCGAGATATTGGTGATGGTATCGCTGAACACGTCAGGAGCGACACTGAACTCTTCGCCAGATAGAATCCTTTCAACGGAAGTCCCGCCCTTCTCGGCTGCATAATTGAGGTGCTTCAGGATTTCGTTATGTGCACGAGTGCCCTCAAGCTCGCTGAGCGCATGGTCTACCGCTTTGAAAACGTTCTGCTCTTGTGCGGCGGACGGGAAGTTCTCTGTGATTATGTGAAGGAGCTTGTCAGTGTCCGGCGTTCTTCCAGCGTCATTCCATCTATTCATTAAGGTGTCCCTCCTCTCTGCTGAGCGGACACCATAGTGGGAACGAACGGAAGTTGTCTAACTGTGATTCCCCTTTACGCTCCAACCTGACCCCTTAAAAAAAGGGACAGTAAACCAGCCTCGTGACTACTGCCTGTCCAGGTGCGCCCAGCGCGCGGAAATGTAGAAGGAAGTCACACCAGCGCCCGCAAGTGCGCCGACGGCACCCAGGTGCACTAAGCACAAAATTGCTTCGGAGACTAACAGCCCGACGGCAGCCGAGCCCGACCCGCCTAACAACCTGAAACTGAAAGGAAGTGCCATGGACCCGAGCATCCCGCGTGGGGCCGCGATCCTGCTTGGCTTCGTTTATGAAACGGAGACGGGCCGGAAGCCGCCCCAATGCTATGACGTGATCTACGGCCACCGCCAGTCGGCGCTGTCAAAGCCCCTCACTACGATGACCGTAGGCGAGGTTGTAGATGAGCAGGCCGTCTGGTCATCAAAGGCATGGGCGGCGAAGTTCGGCTCGACCAAAGCATCATCTGCCGCCGGTGCTCCCCAATTCATCCGTGCCACGCTGATTGATCTGGCGAAGGAACTGCGCCTGCGTGGCACGCAAATCTTTGACGGCAATCTCCAAGACCGGCTCGCCTATCACCTTCTCAAGCGCCGTGGCTACGAAAGCTTCATGGCTGGCCAGATGAGCCGGGAGGAATTCGGCAAGCGCTTGGCCATGGAATGGGCATCTCTACCAGTGCTGGCATCCACACGCGGTGCTACGCGGATGATTGGCCGGGGGCAGAGCTACTATGCCGGCGACGGGCTCAATAAAGCGCTCGTGGACCCGGCGGAATTCGAGAAGGTGCTGACGGCGGCGAAGTCGGCCGGCAATGGCACTCAGACGCCCGGCACGCCCAAACCAGCCCCATCAGGAAAGGCCGGCATCCTCGCCGCAATCCTCGCTGCTCTGGCTGCTGCCGGGGCGTGGCTCGCAAACATCCCGTGCAATCTCTTTGGCATCTTCTGTGGAGGCTGACATCATGTGGCAGCGCATTCGTGACTTCTTCCGCGATTCCGAAACGCTCTTCTGGGCGCGCCTCCAAGCGCTGCTCGGGCTTGTCGCGGCAGGCATGGCGGCGATTGATCCCGTCTTGCTCCAGGCAGTGCTCACGCCCAAGGCATTCGCCCTTTACCTCTTCGCGAATGGCGTGATCACCGAGCTTCTGCGCCGCCGTCGCGCGGATGATTTGTGATGCTTGGCTTGGCTTTTGGCACATGGGTGCGGATCGGCATAGGTGCCGCGCTGATCGTCGCATTGGGATGGTCCCACCTATCTGCTTATCGCGCGGGCCGCTCGGCCGAGCAGGCAGCATTCCTCAACCAGATCAGACAGGAGAACGAACATGCCGGCAAAACCGCTGAAGATTGGCGCGGTCACTATCGCCTGTGCGTTGAGCGTGGCGGGCTGTTCGACTTCGAAACCGGCTCCTGCGACCGCTGATGGACTGCGGCAGGTGGTGGGCACGTCACTCATCGGCGCGCAAGGCAAGACACCCACTGATCAGGCGGCGATCGATGAAACCGCCGCAGGACTTTGCGGGGCCACAATCTGGACGCCATCAGAATGCGCAAGGCATGGGCGTGAGAGCAGGCGCTGAAACCAACAACACCAACAAGCATTGACAACGGGGACGATATGGCGGGCGAGCGCGAGGAAGCACAGATGCCAATGAGAGCGCCGACATGGCGATTCGAGTGGAACTTGAATACGATCGTCCTGCTGTTCGGCTTGCTCGCCGGCGTAGCAGCCTGGGGCGCGACATGGGAGCGGATGAGCTCCGGGCAGGCAGCCAATCTGGGCGCGATTGATCGTCTCGACCGCCGTGTCACCTCCTTGGAGACAACGGCCCGTATGCTCGACAATCACGAATTGCGCATCAGCAATGTGGAAAAGCAGGCGTCCGATGCTGCGACAGCCATGCGAGCCGTGGAGGCGGCCTTGAACGCTTTAGCCGCCGACATGAAGGTGACGAGAGAAATATTGCAGCGGATCGAGGCGGCGCAGAATGGACGAAGGCCGCAGTAGTGAGCCCAGGCATTTCAATGCTCAGTCTTGCCTGCAAGATGCGTCGGCCAAGGAGCGCTGATCGCTTCTTTTAGTTCGCGGGCGATCTCCCGGCATCTTTGCCGCTCTGCTTCCGTGGCTTCCTCCCATTGCTTGCCGATCTCTATTTGACAGATCAAGGCAAGCTGATCTTCGCTCATTTCTCCCATAGCACTTATTGGTCCCCCCCCCAATTGTAGCGGCCCGGCAGGCATGGGTTTATGGGGTGGCTTGCCGGGCCTAACCACGCCGCTCTTGGGAGGGAGCAGCACGGCTGGCCGTCTATAGTCTGCTAGCTGTGACTTGTGAATACCCGACTGCCTGCTGTTGATCGATCAGCGTCATCAGACGGCGGATTGTCGGCTCATAAGGCGTGGGCCTGCCCCTAAGCAGTCCGGCATAAGTATCCGCGCTCTTGATCCGCAAAGCCTCTTGCCCGACCTTGCGCGCGCCGTATTCCTTGCCTCCGTTCAGGGCCACCTGCCATGCCTTAAGGCATTCGGAGAGCGGGCGCGGATCGGTCTCCCAGTCGTACATCACTGTAACGGAGCAGCAAGCGCCGCCTCTACAAAGCGACGGTTCAGTCGCTCCATTTCATCGCGCATTAGGGCTAGAGCGGCAGGCACTACACGCTGATCGATCGGCCTATCAAGGCTTGCTACGACCTGGTTGATAGCCTCCTGTACCGAGGCACAGAAGGCAAGAACATCAGCCTTGGCGGCCTCTGGCAGCGGCAGCCTGTCCAGCTCAGAAAGGGTCTGTTCGCGCTCCTCGCGCATGATATCTTCAACGGTCATTTCGGCTCTCCAAGGCTTTCATCTTGCAGCAATGCGAGCGCAGAGCGGGCGCGCCCCGGCCTGTCTGTTTCTAGCCACGCTCCGAGCTCATCCCGAAGCATTCTGAAAGTCGCACCATCCAGCACATCGCGGCTGTTGCGAAAGACAAGTACGCCGGCCCCATAGGAGGACCGGCTATCGTGGACTGTCCAGCGGAGAGCGCGTGAAGGCTCTCCGGGGATGTGGAGTATGTAGGGCATTACCAAACTGCCTTTCCGCTCACCGCATAACGGTACTCGCCATCCATCCAGCAGGCTTCGAGAAACGTTTCGATATCGCCGTTCTGCAGCAGGGCAACCCTGTCGTTATCGGACGCAGTCTGCTCAACGATGATGGGGTCTACGCCAGCGTTGAGAGCTGCGGCGAGGCTGTGGTGCCCGTCCATGAGAACCCGGAACATCTCTCCGCCAATCTCGAACGCGGGAGAAACTTGCACCTCGAAGTCATTAGCCGCCATCTTCTGGGCGACGATCTCTTCGTCAATGTAGTGCTGCGAGGTGATGAGAGTGTTGAGCATCGTCCTGGTCCTTTCCAGAGCCTCCGATGACCCCCGAGGCGCGGGTATCAACCCCTGTTGATGATTTAAACATAGAGCAATTTGCCCTATGTGTCAAGCGGTAAAATCGCCTAAGCGCTATTTCTCCGAACGCGGAAATATGCCGCCTCGACCGCGCGAGCAGCCTCGTCCTTTGTGTCGGCCACGCCTCGATTGGACAGATGCACATTAAGATCAGGCAGGTAGCCGTTTACGGCCCAGTGCCAGTGCTTGGTCACCGCGCCGGGTTTGGTGCTGCTGTAGATGCGCCCGACAGGCCCGTCGACTCCGTCCGCGTGGCAGACGAAATCCTCCGATTTATCCGGCCAGGTGCGGGACCATTTGAGGCGGAGGGGTTTCGTCTTGTCACCGGTCATTTCATTTTACACTTGACGCCGGAACCGCGCGTATTTGCTGGGGTCTCTTAGGCTGGCAATGTAAAACGGAATCGCGCAAGTGGCTGAAACTGCTATATCATTCAGTTCGCTCACGCGACTGGGGGTCAAGGGGTCGTGGGTTCGAATCCCGCCGCTCCGACCATCTTTCCCATTTTGGTAACCAGTTCCGCGACAAGGATGGACCTTGCCCTGTTCAGAAGACGAACAGGTAGAGCAAGATGATCACGACGACTGGAACACCAAGGAACCACAAAGCCAGCGCTCGCAGCATTTTTCATCTCCATTCCTGCCGATCATTCAACGGCTTGTGGAGGCGAACGCGTCATTTGGCGCTGGGTTCCGCCTTTTTTCCCTCGCGCAACGCAGACTGGTGACGTTGCTCAAGCGCCAGCATGCCCCAGAGCATGCCAAGAATCAGGTAGAAATGCCGCCAATGGTCGGTATCGATCACGGTTCCAAGAAGGATGTGGCCGACGAAGACCACGTAGGTGACAAGCAGATAGGGCTGCCAGGGGCGAACCCGGAAGAGGATGCGGAAGCAGGCCGCTAAGGTCCAGACCATGAGGATGAGCCAGGCGGCAAAGCCCAGCCACGAGTAGTCCAGCAGCGCCTTCAGCCAGATATTGTGCGTGTCCTCACCAAGCATCTGGCCGAATTCTAGCGGCCCGATGCCGAGCGGATGCTCGATGGCCATCATGAAGCCGATCCAATGGCGGGCGAAACGGCCAAGCCGCGCCCCGTCATAGTCCTGTACCAGCCGCGCGCGTTCTGAAAAGAGCTCGGCCACTGCCGGAATCTGGAGGGCGACGATTAGCGTTACGGCCGCTATGGCAAGTGCCGCGCCGGTCATGGTCGCTATTCTGAGCCGGAGGGTAACGCTGCGGTGATGGATGAACAGGGCTAGCGTCAGCATCGCGGCGGAGACGATAAAAAGGCCCCATGCGCCCCGTGAGAAGGAAAGGAATGCCCCGAGAGTGATGATGAGGAAGGCGGGGGCTGCCAGAAACGCCGTGCGAGGACGGCCTGTCATCATATGGTGGAGGAGGAAGATGCCGGGCAGGGTGATAAATGGCCCGAAGACGTTGGGATCCTCGAACACGCCTGCTGCCCGTCCGTAGCGCGTGAACATCTCGGCGCCCGGGAAGGCCCGGAAATAGCCAAGGATGCCGAACACTGACGTGACGACCGCCGCCGCCGACCAGGCGCGAAAGATAAGAGGGAGAAGAGGCGGCTCCGCCTCCACCACCGAGGCGAAGAACACGGCGGTTAGGGCAAGAAAAAGTGAGACAGCAATATAAAGAGGAATGCCGTTCAGATCGGCAAGCTGGCTCATGGAGATGATGCCGCCGATGTTGAAGAGCACCAGAAGGATGAGCAGCGGCATCACGTGCCGCGTGAAACGCAATCCGAACAGCCCCCACAGGCCCATGAGCCCGACCATGTAGATCTCGTAGGGCGCAGGCTCGCGCACCACGAAACCGCAAAGGAAGACGCCCAGAACGATCGCGGATGCGCGCACCACTTCAATCAGCCGCGCGTCAATGATCCCTCGCCGCAGGGTAGGCGGGCGATTGTTGCTGTTTCGGGTGAGAACAGTGCTCAATAGGCGTTTCTTGTGTCGAGCAGGCGGATGGGCGTGAGCAGAAGGATTTTCAAATCGAACCACAATGACCAGTTTTCTATGTAGTAGAGGTCGTATTCGATCCGCTTCCTGATCTTCTCCTCCGTGTCGAGTTCGCCTCGCCAGCCATTGATCTGAGCCCATCCGGTGACGCCCGGTTTCACCCTGTGGCGTGCGAAATATCCATCCACGACTTCATCGAACAGGCGGTTGTGCGCCTCGGCAGCCACCGCATGCGGCCGTGGGCCGACCAGCGAGAGCGATCCGAAGAGCGCGTTGAAGAATTGCGGCAATTCGTCGATGGACGTCTTGCGGATGAAACGTCCGATACGGGTCACCCGAGGATCGTCCCTCGTCACCGCCTTGCGGGCCGTGGGGTCGCTCTTGTCCGCATACATGGAGCGGAACTTGTAGACCTCGATCTCTTCATTGTTGAAGCCATGGCGTATCTGCTTGAAGATGATCGGTCCCTTGCTGTCGAGCTTGATGGCTATCGCCGTGACAATCATGATTGGAGCAAAGAGCACGATCCCCAAAAGGCTGAAGACAATGTCGAAGGCGCGCTTGGCCACTGAGTCCCAGTCATTGATCGGCCGGTCGAAAATATCGAGCATCGGGACCGAGCCGATATAGGAATAGGCGCGCGGCCGGAAACGAAGATGCGTGGAATGCGCTGAAAGACGGATATCGATGGGAAGCACCCAGAGCTTGCGCAGCATGGCCAGTACCCGCGCCTCCGCGGTAAGCGGGATGGACACGATAAGCATGTCGATCCGCGCGATGCGCGCGAACTCGATCAGCTCCTCGACGTTGCCGAGCTTGGGGTAGCCTGCGACCACTGGCGGTGAACGCCTGTCATCGCGATCATCGAATATGCCGCAGATGCGGATGTCGTTATGAGGCTGCCGTTCGATGGAGCGGATCAGCGTCTCCGCATTCTTGCCTCCACCGACGATTACTGCGCGCCTCTCGATGCGGCCGTTTCTCGCCCAACGGCGTATGAGACGCGCCGCAGCAAGGCGCAGCACGAACATCAGCGAAAGTCCGCTGGCATACCACGCCGCCAGCCAGAGGCGGGAGAACTCCGACGAGATTTTGAGGAAGAACAGCGCCATGGTCAAAAGCGCGAAAGCCGCCGACCATGCAAGAAGGATGCGTCCTGCCTGTGAGGCAGGGCTGCGCAGCGCCGGCATCTGGTAGGCGTCGGAGAATTCGAGGATTATGACTGTGGCCAGCGAGACGATCGTAATGCTCGCCGGGTATTCCCATGATAGATGAGTGGATAGCCCCACATGCGCGGTATAGATCGCCATGCCAGCCAGAAGCAGCAACGCAAATTCTATGATCCGCATGAAGCCGCTTACCATCACGGGAGAGGTGTTGTCGTGGCGGTAGTGCTCCGCGACTTGCCGTGCAACGGCGTTAAGTTTCGGCCGCGGCCGCCGCGCCCGGGACTCCGGCAGGATTTCCACCGTCGATGCAGGACGGTGCTTGTACTCGACGTTGCTCATGGTTCACTAAAGCCGTTTATCGGCTGGTAACCCGCGCATCTAAAGAATTCATTGATTGGATGGCTGCAAATATCCGTTTCAGCTTTCCGCAGTGGAAACACTTTGGTAGGCCTCGGCAATCCTGTCAGTCATTACCCGCACCGAGAACCGCGCCTTGAGCGCGTCGTATTGGGGCATCAGCGCGCGCCATGCAGGCTCGTCGGCAAGCGCAGCGGCCATCTTCCCGGCAAGCGCTTCGACTGTTGGTGCAACAAGCGCGGGGGAACTTCCGCCGAAGATTTCCGGAATGCCGCCCACTGCGGTCGCTACGACCGGCTTTCCTGCGGCCAGGGCTTCCATGACGATATAGGGCATGGCTTCCGCGCGAGAGGGCACGACCATGATGCGGCCAAGGCTGAATGCGGCCCTTACGGGCATGGCGTCACGGAAAGCAACCCGATCCGACAGGCAGAGGGCGGCCGCCTGTGCTTCGTATTTTCCCCGATCGCGTCCGTCCCCCACCATAACTGCTGAGAGCTTGCGTCCGGTTCGCAGCTCCGCTTCCTTAAGGGCGTCGAGGAGAAGATCCGGTCCCTTCAGATCGCGCATCATGCCCACATAGAGGAAATCGGCGGCGCCGGAAGCGTCTGGGACCGGCGTGAATTCTTCCGGCCGTAGCCCGTTATAGATGACGCTGGCCGGCGCTCGCGGTTGTCCCACCTTCTCCTCGAAGGCACGTTTTTCATATTCCGACACGAAGAATATGTAGTCCGTGAGCGGCGCCATCAGCGCTTCGAGCATGAAGAAGAGGTGGCCGGCGGTTGAGCGCTTGTCGTAGTGCAGGCTTCCGCCATGGGGCGAATAGAACCGCGCGACGCGGCGCCCGCGCGCTTTAAGCGCGGTTCCGAATAGCCGGGCGTAAGCGCCGCCTTTTGCCCCATGCCCATGCAGGATGTCGGGTTGCATGCTGCGAACGAGACGAAGAATGCGCCGCGCGCTGTCAAGGTCACCGAAGCCCAAATGCCTTTGCATGGGCGTCCGTTCGATGCCTAGCGCAAGCGAGCCGCTGATCTGCTGGAACAGCCGGTCCTCAAAAGCACCGCCGGTGGTTGAATCACAAATAATACCTACTTTGTGCCCCGCAGCCGCCTGTGCCTCGCACAGATCGCGAACGTGGCGGAAAATACCACCAACCGGGGAACGGAAGCAGTGAACGATACGCACGTCTTTCACACCGGGAGTTGGCAAATCCTTCTCAGAAAAGCCGTTCGCGCACGTAAACGGTGTCGCCGGGAAGCAGTGGATCGGAGGTGACAACGCGCCCCGTCATGACCTGTCCGTTGATATGGCGGGTGACATCGACGGTGCCCTGATTAGCCCGGGGCGTGAAGCCTCCGGCAGCAGCAATCGCCTGCTGCACCGTCATGCCGGGAACATAGGAATACTGTCCGGCGCTCCCTACCTCGCCCATGATGAAGATGGGGCGATAACGGTCTATCTCGACCGTCACATCGGGGTCACGCAGATAGCCATTGCGCAATTTCTGCACGATCGCACTCTCGATCTGGGTGGCTGTATGACCGCGCGCAGGGACGGGCCCGATCAGGGGGAAGGAGATATATCCGGCTTGGTCCACGCTGTAGGTGTTGGTTAGATTGTCCTGGTCGAAGACTGTGATGCGCAGCCGGTCGCCCGAATCCATCACATAAGGTTGATAAAGAGCTTCGTGGAAGGCTGGAGGAGGCGGACGATAACCCGTGCAACCAGCGACGAGCCCTGCCACCGTGAGCACCATGAGGAGGCAAACCGGAAGTTTCATGACCGAATCTGTACTCTTTTGGTCAGCAGGAACACGAAGGCGCCACATCAGCGTCTATTTCGCCTGTTATCCAGCCATCACGGTTAATGCACGGTAAATGCCTAATTCTGCTCGTTCGGGTTAACTCAAGAAGCGCGATTAACCTGCTGGTTACCATGGCAGTTTACCTTGGCCGCGAGGCTTCGGAGGACGACACATGAATAGCGGCGAGCGTTATGCCGGGGACGTCAATGTTGACTTCAGCCGCCTCCTCGCCGGCTTAAAGCGCGATTGGCTGCGCCTGCTTCTTGCAGCCCTGGCGATCACGGCGGTCGTATTCCTGCTATTGTCGCTCGCAACCCCGCTCTATAGATCCGAAACACGCGTTCTCATTGAAACAGGTGAATCTGTCTATACGCGCCCGCAGGTCACCGGTGCCGAGGACCGCTCGGCTCTTGATGATGAAAGTGTGGCCAGCCAGGTGGAGATCGTGACCTCCACGCCAATTCTAGCGGAAGTGGCAAAAGAGCTCGATCTTGCATCGAAAAGCGAGTTCTCTCCCCGCGATTCGGTCCTCTCTCGCTTCCTTGTGGCGATCGGCCTGAAGAGTGCCACCCACGTCTCAACCGAACAGAGGGTGCTGCGCACGATGCGCGAGAAACTCACCGTTTACAGGGTTGAGAATTCGCGTGTTATTGTTGTTCAGTTTTCCTCCGAGGATCCGGAGCTGGCCGCCCGCATCCCAAACGCGATTGCGGATGCATATGTCGCAGGCCAGCGCGAGGCGAAGCTGCGCTCCAACGTAGACGCCACCGAATGGCTGGAGCCGGAGATTGCCGACCTTCGCGAACGAGTGAAGGATGCAGAAATGCGAGTGGCGGAATTCCGCGCCAGTTCGGACCTTCCCCTTGCGCAGAACAACACTGTTCTGGCCACGCAGCAGCTTGCCGAGATTTCCAGCGAAATGTCGCGTGCACGCGCGAGCCGTTCCGCTGCCGAGGCGAGGGCAGAGGCCGTTAGCGCGGCGCTGGAACGGGGCGTGGCGCCGGAAACTCTCCCCGATGTCCTCGCTTCCGGTCTTATCCAACGCCTTCGCGAGCGGCAGGTGGAACTCAGGTCAGAGATCGCCGACCTTTCCACGTCGCTCCTCGGCAATCATCCTCGCATTCGCGCGTTGCAGTCACAGCTTGCCGATCTGGATGCACAGATCCTTATTGAAGCGCGGAAGGTGGTGGAAGCGTTGGAAGCCGAGGCGGAAACAGCCCGCCAGAGAGAGGCAGAGATGAGCGTCGAGCTTGAACGGCTAAAGGCCGAGGCGGCGCGCGCTGAAAGACAGCAGGTGGAGCTTCGGGCCCTGGAGCGGGAGGCGGCTGCGCAGCGGGATCTCCTGGAGAGTTATCTGATCCGCTACCGCGAGGCTGCCGCACGCAGCGAGCGCAATTATCTGCCCGTCGATGCACGCATTTTCTCGCGCGCGACCATGCCTGCCGAATCTTATTTCCCCAAGGTGCTGCCAATCACCCTGGCCGCCTTTGCAGCCTCTCTGCTCATGATGGTGATCCTCGTGCTCTTGCGGGAGCTTTTCAGCGGCAGGGCCTTGCGTCCGGCCGGGATGACGGCAACGGGCGATGAGGGTGTTTACGCAACCGGCATCCATGAGCCGTCGGCCCTGCCAGTCCCCAAGGTTGCAGCCGTGCCCGAACCGGCTCCGGCTGAGCTTCATTCTGAGTTGCGGCCCCGGGAGGAGGTGGGGGTGCAGGCAGCCGCCGAAATGCTGATCTCCACCGGCGTGGTGCGTGCGATCTTCATCTCGCCTGAGGGCGACGAGGCAGCGGCAACCGCGGTTCTGGTTGCCCGTGAAGTGGCCGATACAGGGTTGCGCGTTCTGCTTCTTGACCTTACCGCTTCTGGCGCTGCTTCCTTGCCAATGCTGGAAAGCAAATCCTATCCCGGCATCACGAACCTGCTTGCGGCGGAAGCGCAATTTGCCGACGTCATACATGCCGATCTCTATTCGCGTTGTCATATTATTCCCGTTGGAACCGCAGACCCTGAACAGGCCATGCGCGGATTTGACCGCATGCCGATCATCATGAACTCCCTTACTATCGCCTATGATGTTGTAGTCGTCGAATGCGGCTCGGCCGACGCGGGGGCCTTGAAGACACTGAGCGAGGACGACGCACAGTTGTTTGTCAGCGTTCTTGAGCCTGACGAGAAGGACGTTGCGAAGATAACGGAAGCGCTGAAGAAGAAGGGGTTCAAGGAGCCGCTCCTTGTAACACCTAAGAATTATGTGCCTCCGGCGGCGCCTCCGGGACGTGATGCCGCCTGATTGCTGGGGGAGCAGTAGTTCCTCAGCCTTGCCGCTAGGGGCGCCAGCCACGGGTTCTGCTTGACCGTACGCTTTATGGCCGTAGCCGCAAAATAGGTAGCAGCGAGAAAACGACCCTTGCAGGTAAGTCCGGCATAGACATCAACATGATGCGTTTCGATTGCGCACCATGCGCGCTTGTAGGGCTCGTCTCCGACACTGAAGTCGTATACGGCAAGCCCTTCGTTACAAGCTTCGGCGATGTTCTGGTAGAACAGGAAATCGCCAGGGCTGGCGCTTGCGAGCTCGTCCTGCGCGAAGGTGCTGAACTCGCAGATGATGCTGTTGCTTGTGCGGCTTGAGCCTGTGAGAGCGCGGACCTTGCCGCCAACCTCCAGCGCGTGCAGAACGAAGGGCGGGTGAAGCTCTTCAAGTGCTCCGAGAAAAAGACGGCGGAAGCTTGACTGCGTATGAGGGTCGCCAAAGATATCGGGCAGCCCGCAGCGCATTAGCCGTTTCCGTTTCAGCGCGAAGAAGAGATTGAGAAGCTGATCCACCTGGCTTGGGGACGAGGCGGTGAAACGGCGGTGCCCGCCCGCAGCCTGCAGCTTCCGGTGCTGTGAGCGGTGCTTCTTGCGCCGCCTCTTGCCGCTTGGACCTTCAAGAAGCCCCTCCAAGCCGCTGGAAAGGTCGGCTGCAAGGGAGACATTGGGGCTGCGCGCATGCGGGAGTGCGGTGAGTGGGTTGGCAGATCCCGCAAAATCTGTCCGCATCCGTTCCAGCGCAAGCAGATCGACGTCAGACCGGTTTTTGCGGATTTCGGACAAAAGCGTGCGCAGAGCAGACCGGTACTGGTTCCGCTCGGCTAACGCATCCGGCTTGAGCGCGGGAAAATTGCCGTTGGCGTGCGTGCCGCCGGGAAAGCGGGCGAGCCGAAAGCCGTTCTTCTGCACGATCTCAAGCGCAAGCGCCATGACCGGAGCGCTCCCCGCCGAAAGAACTGCGATCAATCCTTCTTTTCCCTCAAGCCAGGACCGTGTCCACAACGGGTGCTGCGGCGGTACAAAGACCGCGTTTTGCGCGAAAGTTTCATAGGCTTTCAGCGCGGCATCGTCGGCCGTGAGAACCTCTGCCGACCATCCGGTTCCCGTGCAGATCTCATCCTGCGGCCTTTGCGCCGCTGCGGACAGGAATTCGATCATCGGATCGCCATACCCCTAGAGTTTCTAGGTGCTTAGCAGAAAAAGGTGAATCAAAATTCGATGTGCCTAAAGGAGAGCTTCTTCCGGCTGGAGAAGAACAATTTTTCCGAACGCCAGCGCAAGTTAGTCGAGTTCCGCTAAAGCGATGACGAACGGACACATTAAGCGTCTAGTCCCTGCTGGTGCGCGGCTTGCCTTCCATCCATTTGATGATGAGCATGGCTGGAAGCACCCAGATAAGCCCGGAAACCAGATAGAAGACGAGGTGCACATAGGCGCTCTTGTCGGCAAGCTGTGCCACGGCGATAGCCGTCGATACGATCGCATAGATGATAACCAGCAGAACCAGCAGGACCATGCCGATAAATTTTTTCAGGCGTATGGGCATCACAAGAATCCTCTGCAGCCCCTGATAGATCAATCGGCCTGCTTTCAACAGGCTCAGATTGCCGCATGCGGCGACGGCATGTCGCGCCCTTCCAGGCTTGCAAGCACGCAAGCATTCGTTCACCTAGCCGGATATGACGATGACGGCTACCGATCTGAGATTCTCTCCTGCCCGCACCACCGAACTGGAGCGCAACCGCTTCTGGGTGCGGATGTGGCTCTATGTGGTGCTTGTTACGCTGTTCGCTCTTGTGCTCGTCGGAGGCGCGACAAGGCTTACCGGCTCCGGGCTGTCGATCACGGAGTGGAAGCCCATCCATGGGATCATACCGCCCCTCAGCCATGCTGAATGGATCGAGGAATTCGACAAGTACCGACAGATTCCCCAGTATCAGGAGATCAACAGAGGCATGAGCCTTGACGCGTTCAAGGTCATCTTCTGGTGGGAATGGGCGCACCGAATCCTGGCGCGGGGAGTGGGGTTCGTTTTTGCATTGCCGCTCGCTTTCTTCTGGTTCACCGGCCGGCTAGAAAATCATCTCAAGCCGAAGCTTCTCGGGATCCTTGCGCTTGGTGGCCTACAAGGCGCCATCGGCTGGTGGATGGTTACGTCCGGCCTCATCGACCGGGTTGACGTAAGCCAGTACCGGCTGGCAACGCATCTCACCATCGCCTGCATCATCTTTGCCGCCGTCATGGCGGTGGCGCGGGGACTTGCTCCGCACAGCCAGAGCCCTTCAATGGAGGGGACGCGGCGTCTCGCCTTCTGGCTCGTCGTAGGCTTCATTGTCCAGATATATCTTGGCGGGCTGGTGGCCGGGCTTAACGCCGGCATGACCTATAACACCTGGCCACTAATGGATGGCGCACTGATCCCGCAGGGTCTTTTTCTTCAGGAACCGTTCTGGATAAACCTCTTCGAGAATCCCAAGACCGTGCAATTTGTGCACCGCCTCGGCGCCTATGTACTTCTGGCAGTGTCTGCCTGGCATGCAGTTGCTGTCTGGCGCGCAGAGCCCGGAACCACACACGCGCGACGGAGTGTCGTTCTTCTGTTGCTCGTGCTGCTCCAGGCTGCGATCGGCATTGCGACCTTGCTTATGGTGGTGCCGCTGAGCTGGGCGCTTGCTCACCAGGGCGCCGCGCTCATCGTTTTGGGATTCGCCGTGGCCCATTGGCGGGCGACAAAAGGAAGTTACGCTTACGGCGCATAGACGGCCAAGCATCCCAAGGCCGCAATGGATCTTAGATGAGATTCTGTAGTCCTGAAGGCATCAGGATTTGCGTAACAATTCGGCAGCTTCAAGCGCGAAATAGGTGAGCACTCCGTCGCACCCGGCCCGCTTGAAGGCGGTGAGGCTTTCGATCATCGCGCTCTCCCCGTCGATCCATCCATTCCGGGCTGCCGCCCTGATCATCGCGTATTCCCCGGAGACCTGATAGGCGAAAGTGGGCACCGCGAAAGTGTCCTTGATCCTGCGGATGATGTCCAGATAAGGAAGGCCGGGCTTGACCATCACCATGTCCGCACCTTCGGCCAGATCCTGGTCGGTTTCGCGCAAAGCTTCATCGGTGTTGGCGGGGTCGATGTAGTAGGTCTTCTTGTCTCCCTTGAGCAGTCCACCCGTGCCGATCGCTTCGCGATAGGGACCATAGAAGGCAGAAGCAAATTTGGTCGCATAGGACATGATCGCCACATGCTGGAAACCGGCACTGTCCAGTGCGTCGCGGATGGCGCCAACACGCCCGTCCATCATGTCGGATGGCGCGATCACATCGGCTCCAGCCTCAGCCTGCAGCACCGCAGCCTCTGCGATATGGGCAACGGTCTCGTCATTGAGGATGATGCCGTCCTTCAATATCCCGTCATGGCCGTGGCTGGTGAAAGGATCGAGCGCCACGTCGGTGATGATGCCAATTTCCGGTACAGCTTCCTTGATTGCGCGTGTCGCCCGGTTGATGATGTTATCTGGGTCGAGAATGGCCGAGCCGCGTTCGTCCCGCCGCTCCAACTCCACATTGGGGAAGGTGGCGATAGCGGGGATGCCCAACGCGGCGGCACGTTCCGCCTCCCTGACGAGCCGGTCGACGGAATAGCGGAACACGCCGGGCATTGCAGCCACAGGGTCCTCCCGGCCTTCGCCTTCGGTAACAAAGACGGGCCACACAAGGTCCTCAACGGCAAGACGCGTCTCGCGCACCAGCCTGCGCGACCAGTCGGCCTTGCGCATACGGCGCAGTCTCCGGCTGCCGGTGATTTCGTCAACGCTGCGCATTCGTGCCCTGGCGCGGATAATCTTGTTCACGGCCACATTCTCCGATTTCAGCGACTTCTACCACGTCAGAATATGCGGGAACAGTGCCGTCAGTGGAAAGCCGGAAGATCTCCTGATGCGGGCGCGACGCATTGACGGCACATGGCTGCCCACCTAATCACTGACGGGGTAGGTCTGGCAGCAGGATATGAAGGTCCGGTGGAAGAAACGATCGAAGAAAGCGGTGAAATCTTGTTGGAGAGGCGTGGCAGGGCAGGTGTGATCACGCTCAACCGGCCTGCTGCCCTCAATGCGCTCAACTATCCGATGATCCATGCGATAAGCAGGGCCCTTGACGAATGGGAAAAGGATGATGCCGTCAAAATCGTCATCATAAAGGCGGAAGGGCGGGCATTCAGTGCGGGCGGCGACCTTATGGAGGTCTATCGCACACGGGGCTCTGGCAAGCCACCCATCTCCTTTTTCGCCGACGAGTACCGTCTGAACGCTGCCATTGCCCGTTATTGCAAGCCCTATATCGCGTTGATCGACGGCATCGTCATGGGTGGAGGCGTCGGCGTCTCCTTTCACGGGTCGCACCGCGTCGTAACGGAACGTATGAAGTTTGCCATGCCGGAGGTTGGCATCGGCTTCTTTCCGGATGTAGGCGGGAGCTATCTCCTGTCACGCCAGGGTGCCTATGGCATGTATCTCGGATTGACAGGCAATAGGGTCGGCTGGGGCGACGCGCTTGGTGCGGGTCTTGCCACACACGCAGTAAAGAGCGCAGACCTGCCGAATCTTCTTGACCGGCTTGTCCTTGACAACGAACCGGATCGCGCGATCGAGCCCTTTGCCATTCGGCCGGAATGGGACGAAGCGAGATTTTACGCGGCACAACGCCATTTCTCCCATGCGACGTTGGAAGAATGTCTGGCAAGCCTTTCGCGCGCAAGCGGGGCCGGCGATCCATTCGCCCAGGAGACGCTTGCCACGATCATGAAGAACTCGCCTACAAGCATCCATGTCGCATTCCGGCAGATTAGGCAGGCGGCAGGACTTTCGATGGAGGATTGCATGCGTATGGAATTTCGTATCGTAAACCGCATGCTCGTCAACAACGACTTCTACGAGGGCATACGGGCAACCATTATCGACAGGACGTCCGCCCCCGAATGGAAACCGGCCTCGCTCTATGAAGTGGAAACTGCCACAATCGATTCCTATTTTGCACCTCTTGCCGAAGGAGATCTGCAACTTTGATGGAAGAGACGGCCGCCAGACTGCCGGTACGGCAGACGCCTCTGGAACACGGACTGCAGGTGTTTCAGCGTGTGGTGGCCCTGGCATGTCTTGCCTTCGGCACAGCTTATTGGGTGCAGCTCCTGGGTTTCTTCGAGGGAGCGCATTGGCGTGTCGATCTAATGCCGTTCCACTGGCAGATGGCTGCGGTGCCGCTGGCAGTCCTTTTTCCGTTCGCTGCGGTGGGGTTGTGGCTCCTTGCCTCCTGGGGGGCGGTGGTCTGGTTCCTCTGCGTGGCTATGGAATTCGCCATGTACGGCTTCTTTCCAGATCTTTACGGCAGCCGGCCGCTGCTTCTCGTGCTGCATATGGCAGCTTTCGGATGTTTTGCCGTGATGCGGGGGATGCTTTATCTCAGGCAGCGGCGGGCCGATTAACCGAAGTTAACGCATTGTTCGCCCTAAGGGCAGGCTTTCGCGTCGTAAGATGCTGTTAAGCCTAGCGTTTAAGTCGAATTTTAGGTGCCCTTCGTAGGCTGGCGCCAAGGTGAAAACAAAAAACTCACCAGCGTCAAACGAAAGGCATTCAGTCATGGTCAACTCGCGTTCCGCGATCAGTAAGTCCGTCAACGAAGAGCGCGATACAGCTCTTCGCTCCCTCTATCTGGAAGCGCTCCAGCTCGTCGAACGTCTGCACCGCCGGCTGCTAGACGTGATCAAGGACGAGTTCGAGCGTCAGGGCCGCAGCGACATCAACGCCATCCAGGCACTTCTCCTGTTCAATATCGGCGATGCGGAACTGACCGCCGGAGAGCTGCGCTCGCGCGGCTATTACCTTGGCTCCAATGTCTCCTACAATCTGAAAAAGCTTGTGGACATGGGCTTCCTGCATCATCAGCGCTCGCGCGTCGACCGCCGCTCCGTACGCATAAGCCTGACGGCGAAGGGTCATGAGATCGCCCGTATCGTTTCCAGCCTCTACGACCGGCACATCGGCTCGATCGAGCATGTAGGCGGCATCAAAGCGGAGGAGTTCCGTCAGATGAACAGGTCGCTACAGCGTCTCGACCGCTTCTGGAACGATACCATCGCTTATCGCATGTAACGTGTTGCCATTCTTTCGGCAGGAGGTCTTCTTCGCATCAGCCGTTCGTGAAGGCCGATGTCTCCAAAGGGGCATCGGCCTTCCTGTTGCCCAGGCGCAACATCCAATAATCGCCCAGCTATCCAGCATGAGCGGCCACGTTAATAACATAATTACTTGAAAGCTTTTCCCGCCATGGACGAGGGGCCGGCAGCCGATACTCGCCTTACAGGCTTTATATAACGGGTGCCGCTTCGGTTGCAGAAAATTAACGTCAATTCCGGCATTTTCGTCGGGGGCGTATCGATTCACTCCAGGTGAGGTGATTACCATGAAAGCCAGCCGGCGTGTTTTTCTGAGTGGTGCCGGAGCTGCCGCAGCAGCGACGGCTCTGACAGGGGCCGCAAGCGCGCAGAATGTGATAGACGCGATTCTAGCTTCTCCCCGGCGGGGCGCATGGAATGACCAGTTCGACGCGCAGGTGAGCGCCAGCGCAACCAGAGTGACATCCAACATGCCGGTTCTGAGCGCGGAAACGGCGAGCTTCGTCGAACGGGCGATAGCCGACTACTCGCAGATCGTTGCTAACGGGGGCTGGCCGGCCGTGCCGTCAACGAAGAAGCTCCAGATCGGCGTCATCGATCCCGATGTTGAAATTCTTCGCCGTCGGCTGATGATTTCCGGCGATCTGTCGCCGCGTGCGGGCATGTCCCCGGCCTTCGATTCTTACGTCGATGCGGCACTGAAGCGGTTCCAGACACGCCACGGATTGCCGGCCGATGGGACGACCGGCCGTTACACCTATTCAGCCCTCAATGTTTCCGCGCCCGTCCGCCTCGGCCAGCTTCAGACCAATCTTGGCCGTCTACGGCAGATGGTCTCGTCCGGTACGCTCGAGCAGCGTTACGTGATGGTCAACATTCCCGGAGCCGAAATCGAAGCGGTGGAGAACGGGCGCGTTGTGCTGCGCCATACTGCGATCGTCGGCAAGGTCGACAGGCAAACGCCGATTCTCTCCTCGCGCATTCACCAGATCATTCTCAACCCCTACTGGAACGCGCCGGTTTCCATCGTGCGCCGCGACATCATTCCGCTGATGCGCGAAAACCCGAACTATCTGCGTGACAACAACATCCGCATGATCGCGCCGGATGGCCGGGAGGTTGATCCCTTGACCGTCGACTGGTCCACTGAAGAGGCGACCAGATACCGGTTCCGGCAGGATCCGGGCAGGATCAATGCCATGGCTTCGGTGAAGATCGATTTTCACAATGAGCATGCCGTCTACATGCATGACACGCCGCAGCAGAACCTATTCCGGGATCAGGAACGCTTCCATTCCTCCGGATGCGTGCGCGTGCAGAACGTACGTGACCTGGTGACCTGGATCCTGCGCAACACGCCCAACTGGGACCGCAGGACCATCGAACATACGATCCAGACTAAGGAAGATGTGCGCATCCCAGTTGCCGATCCGGTACCCGTTCATTTCGTCTATTTTTCTGCCTGGTCGACAGGTGATGGTGTCGTGCACTTCCGCGACGACATCTATGGCATGGATGGGGCCGCCGAGTTGCAGATCTCCACGGCGCTCTGACGACGCAAAGCCGCGGAGCCCAAGCCCGGCTCGTCCGGCCGGCTTGGACTCTGCCGCTCGCATCTTCGCCACCGCTGCCATGCAGAAACAGGATACGGCGCCTTTACGCTAAAGAACGGCCTTACTTGCCGCTCCTGTTTCCTTTGCCGAGATCCGTGCGAGCGCGCTTGTCCTTATCCATTTTTTCAAAGCTTTCTATGATCTCGTCGGGCTCGCCCCGCATGCCGGGCTGACTTTGGCGCTCGTTGCGCACATTTTCCTGGTCATCCCCCTGAAGGCTGTTCCTTCCCATTCTGTCAGCGTCGAGATCTGATTCCCGCAGATCAGTCTGGCGATTAAGGTTGCGCGGCTGGGGTGTCTTTTCCGTAGGCATGTCACTCTCCTTCGATTTCACGAACGAAACGCCGGCCTGGGGAAGTTGTTCGCCAGCAATGCTGAATTATGCGCGCTCGCAAGCTGCGGCACCGGATTGAAAACAGCGGCCTTAAAGCGTCGGCAAGGATGGCGCGCTGTAGGAACGAAGCAGTGGCGGATGCGTTGCGCCAGACATCCCAGGGGCGGTGGGCAAGCCGTCCAAAGGTCGTTATTCTCCTGATGGCCTGCGGAATCTGACGGTTGAAGGGTGATCAGAATGACTGAAGCAGCCAAGCCGGTGTCGAGACCAGCCTCACGCCGTGGTGTTGGGCGTCGAACCAGTATCACCGCGGTGAAGCCCCGAACAAGCGCATCCTCCGCAGCACAGAAACGACCTGTTTATCTCGTGGATGGCGCGCGAACACCCTTCATCAGGGCGCGGGGAAAGCCCGGACCTTTCACACCGGTCGATCTTGCCGTTCAATGCGGGCGTCCTCTTCTGGCAAGACAGCCGATGGCACCGGAAGATTTCGACCTGGTCATCCTCGGCTGTGTCAACGTCATCGCGGATGAGATGAATCCCGCTCGGGTCGCCGCCCTGCGGCTCGGCATGGGTGAGGCGATGCGGGCCTTTACCGTTCAGATCAACTGCGGCTCAGGCATGCAGTCGATCGATACCGGTTTCCGCCTTATCGAAGGTGGCGAGGCGGAACTGATTCTGGCTGGTGGCTCAGAGGCGCTATCTCATGCGCCGCTCGTTCTGTCCCGGAAGGCCGCTGGCTGGTTCGGGCAATTCGCGACGGCCAGGACCGCTTGGGAAAGGGCTGCATCCCTCGGTGGCTTCCGGCCCGAAATGATAAAGCCGGTCATCGGGCTTGAGCGGGGACTTACCGATCCGCTGACGGATCTCAGCATGGGACAGACAGCAGAGATCATCGGTCATGCCTTCGGCATTACTCGCGAGCAGGCGGATGCTTATGCGCTCGAAAGCCACCAAAGGCTCGCCCGAGCTCAGAATGAAGGTCACCTGAAAGGGGAGGTCATTGCCTCGGTCACGCCCGATGGGAGGCTGTATGATCATGACGATGGGGTGCGCCCCGACACCTCCATGGACAAGCTCGCAAAGCTCAAGCCGGCCTTCGAGAAGCCGCATGGGCGCGTGACGCCAGGCAACTCCTCCCAGATTACCGACGGTGCAAGCTGGGTGATTCTCGCCTCCGAGGAGGCAGTGGAAAAATACGGCCTGCAGCCGATGGCGCGTATTGTCGACAGCGAGTGGGCCGCGCTCGATCCATCGGTCATGGGGCTTGGGCCGACGCTCTGCTGTACAGCGCTCATGAAGCGGCGCGGACTTGTCCGGGACGATATCGACTTGTGGGAGATCAATGAGGCTTTCTCGGCGCAGGTACTCGCGTGCCTGGCCGCATGGGAGGACGAGGAATATTGCAGCGAAATTCTCGGGCTTGACGCGCCCTTCGGGGCACTCGACCGCGAGCGGCTCAATGTCGATGGCGGGGCGATCAGCCTTGGCCACCCCGTCGGCGCCAGCGGCAACCGCATCGTGCTACATCTTGCAAACGCAATGCGCCGCCTCGGCCACAAGCAGGGCATGGCGACGGAATGTATCGGAGGGGGGCAGGGCGGCGCCATGCTGCTGGAGGTGGTGTGATGGAGGTATCAGGGAGAATCTGGCAAGTTCTGGAGCGCCGCAACATGGAGCTTGGGCCAGAAGGCGAACCTACGCGCGCACTCACTCATTGGCGCTATACGAGCGATGACGAAGGCATTGTCTGGCTTCTTCTCGACCGGGCAGGAGAAAGCGCCAATTCCATTTCCGAGGAGGTCCTCGATGAACTCCACACAGTTCTGGATGATTTGCGCAATTTGAGCGTTCGCGGCCTCGTTATCCGCTCCGCCAAGAAAAGCGGTTTCGCGGCCGGCGCGGATCTTCGCGATTTTCGCGGTATTGCGGACGCAGGGGAAGTCGAAAAGCGGATGCGCCGCGCCCACGAAATTGTGGATAGGCTGGCCAATCTGGCAATGCCTACAGTGGCCGTCATCCACGGCTATTGCCTTGGTGCTGGGTTTGAACTGGCGCTCGCCTGCAGGCACCGCATAGCCGTGCGCGGAGCAAGCTTCGGCTTTCCGGAAGTGCTTCTGGGTCTTCATCCAGGACTCGGTGGTACCTTCCGACTTACGTCCCTTATCGATCCCGTCGAAGCCATGACCATGATGCTGACGGGTCGGTCGGCACATACTGCAAAAGCGAAGGCACTGGGTATTGTTGACGATGTTGTGGAGGAACGGCACGTGGCGAACGCTGTGCGTGCGGCGATCGACAGGAAGCTGCGGCGTGGCGGAGGCGGGCTGAAAGCCGGCGTCCTTGCCCTTGGTCCCGCCCGCCGCATGGCTGCAAGCCGGATGCGGACAGAGGCGGAGAAAAGTGCCCCTAAGAAGCACTATCCCGCACCCTATCGCCTGATTGATCTGTGGGAGGAGCATGGTGGCGACGCACGGGCCATGCAGAAGGCAGAAATTCGCTCCTTTTCTCAACTTCTGGTCAGCCAGACAGCACAGAACCTCATCCGTGTCTTCTTCCTGCGCGAACAGCTTAAAGGACTTGGCAAGGGAAGGAGCGGGATTTCACGCGTGCATGTAATCGGTGCAGGTACGATGGGCGGCGATATTGCAGCCTGGTGCGCCGCACGCGGCCTTAGCGTCACCCTGACTGACCTTGACCCCAAGGCCCTTGCGCTGGCGGTGGGGCGTGCGTCTGCCTTTTATGCCAAGCGGCTTCACTCTAGTCTGGATAAGCGTGACGCGCTTGATCGTCTGATGCCCGATTTCGAGGGTGTCGGAGTAGAAAAGGCTGATCTCGTCATTGAGGCGGTGGCCGAGAAGGCGGAGGTCAAGCGGAGGGTCTACGAGGCCGTGGTGCCGCGCATGAAGCCGGATGCCATCCTGGCCACCAACACTTCCAGCATCCCGCTGGAGGTTCTGCGGGAAGGATTGCCGTTCCCGGGGCGCTTCCTTGGGCTGCACTTCTTCAATCCCGTGACGCGCATGGAGCTTGTGGAGATCGTCTCCCATGAGGGTGTGGCAGACGACACGCTCATGCGGGCGCGTGCCTTCTGCGGCGATATTTCCCGGCTGCCCCTGCCGGTCAGGAGCGCTCCGGGCTTCCTTGTCAATCGTGCGCTCACTCCGTATCTGGTGGAAGCCTTCACTCTCTTTGACGAAGGAATTCCCAAGGAGGAAATCGACCGCGCGGCTCGTGATTTTGGCATGCCCATGGGGCCTATCGAGCTTGCCGACCGCATCGGCCTCGATATCTGCCTTGAAGTGGCTCGTATGCTGAAGGAGCGCCTTTCCGATCCCATGCCGGATATTCCTCCCTGGCTTGTCCAGAAGGTGGAGTCAGGCGCAACCGGACGCAAGGCGGGTCGTGGTCTTTATGCCTATGACGAGAAGGGCAGACCCCGGAAGGAGGAGGTGAAGGTGTCGGAAGGGGCCGAGGCGCCGCGCGCCGATCCGGAGATGACCGACCGGCTCATACTTCCAATGCTCAACATTCTGGTTCGGCTCCTGCGCGAGAACATTGTGGAGGATCCGGAGCAGGCCGACGCGGCAATGATTTTCGGGACCGGCTTTGCGCCTTTCCGCGGAGGCCCGCTGCATTATGCGCGAAGCCGCGGCATCGATAACATCGTCAGCCGGCTGCGGGAATTGGAGAAGCGGCACGGAGCCCGTTTCGCGCCCGATGAGGGCTGGGAGGGGCTGAAGAGTTCAGACCATGTGCCCGTTGCTACCCTCCCGTAGAGCATTCCAGGAATTCCGGTAACGGTTTTCCTGAAGTTGCGGTAATGCAGGCGTTGCCGGGCCGCGTCAGCTTCCGACCAGGGTTCCTCCATTAGGGTGCAGGATCTGCCCTGTCATGTAGGAGGAATCCTCACATGCCAGGAAAAGCATGCATGGAGCCACTTCATTGGGTTGGCCGGGACGGCCGAGAGGCACGTTCTTGCCGAAATCTTCCACGCTCTCGGCGGGGAAGGAAGCCGGAATGAGCGGTGTCCAGATTGGCCCGGGCGCGACACCATTCACGCGGATGCCCTTTGCCGCCAGATTGCCCGAAAGCGCACGCACGAACGCAACGATTGCTCCCTTCGTGGTCGCATAATCCATCAGCACCTCCTGTCCCTTATAGGCGGTCACGGAAGTGGTGCATATGATTGACGCGCCCGCCTGCAGATGCGGCAGCGCCGCCCGTGTCATGTTGAAGACGCCAAAAATGTTGGTCTGATAGGTGCGGTGGAGCTGCTCATCGGAAATATCGGTAAGCTGCTCCTGATAGTGCTGCTCGGCCGCATTGTTAACGAGCACGTCGATTTTGCCGAAGCGCCAAATTACCTGCTCGATAAAAGTTTCGCACGTCTTCCGGTCGCCGACATCACCGGCCATTGACAGCGCTTCGCTGCCTTCCTCCTCCACCAGCCTTACCGTCTCGGCGGCGTCGCTTTCCTCATCTTTGTAGAGGAAGGCAACTTTCGCGCCCTCGCGCGCGAAAAGTACCGCCGTCGCCCTGCCGATACCGGAATCCGCCCCTGTGATGGCCGCCACCTTGCCTTCCAGCCGTCCGGAGCCTTTGTAGCGGGGCATGAAGTCCGGTCTGGGATGCATCTCATGCTCCTTGCCCGGCTGATGCTGCTGATGCTGTTTTGGAAGTGTCTCCTGGCTCATGGTTCACCTCATTATTCTTCCCGTCTCCGAACAGGAGGTAAGGCGGCAAGTTCCCGGGTGCCTGGAACTTTCGCGTGGCGAAGCGGATTTGCCATCAGATCGGCAAAGGAGATCGAGATGCCTGCCAAATCCAAGGCGCAGCAGAAAGCGGCGGGTGCTGCTCTTGCCGCCAAGCGGGGCGATATGCCGAAAGCCAAGCTCCGCGGCGCTTCGAAAGAAATGGAAAAATCCATGACAGAGAAGGAACTGGAGGAGCTTGCTGAAACCAAGCGGAAGAATCTGCCAAACAAGAAGAACTGACTGGACTTGCAGAATCCTGCCTGGGGGCGTTGATGAATAAGGGCAGGTTCCTGCCGGCACAGGCATTCCTTCCGTGCATTGCCTGGCCTAAAAGCCCGCTCGGGTTTGAGGCCAAGCGTCGATCGCTTTGATGCTTCACTCTCAAAGGCCTGTCCCGTACCTTGACAAAACCGGGCGCACATGCGCTTTTCCCGCCGATTTCGAAGGGCATCGGGCCCTTTGGCGGCGCCTTCAGGGATACGGAAGAGATATAGATGCATCGATACCGCAGCCACACCTGCGCACAGCTCAGAACCTCCGAGGTCGGACAGACAGTCAGGCTTTCCGGCTGGGTCCATCGTGTACGCGACCATGGGGGACTGCTCTTTATCGACCTGCGTGACCACTACGGCCTTACGCAGATCGTTGCGGACCCGAACTCGCCCTCTTTCAGCATTGCCGAAACGCTGCGCAGCGAGTGGGTTGTCCGTGTCGATGGCGAGGTGAAGGCCCGCACGCCCGAGACCATCAATCCGAATCTGCCCACAGGGGAGGTTGAGGTCTTCGCGCGCGAGATCGAGGTTCTATCTGAGGCGAAGGAGTTGCCGCTGCCGGTTTTCGGCGAGCCGGACTATCCGGAAGATATCCGCCTCAAATACCGCTTCCTCGATCTGCGCCGGGAGACGCTGCACAGGAACATCCTCGCGCGCACAAAAGTCATCGCGGATATGCGCCAGCGCATGGGGAAGGCGGGTTTCAGCGAATACTCGACCCCCATACTTACCGCTTCATCGCCGGAAGGAGCGCGGGACTTCCTTGTGCCGTCAAGGCTGCATTCGGGCAAGTTCTACGCCCTCCCGCAGGCGCCGCAGATCTACAAGCAACTGATCATGGTCTCTGGTTTCGACCGTTATTTCCAGATCGCGCCCTGTTTCCGCGACGAGGACCCACGCGCCGACCGGCTTCCGGGTGAGTTCTATCAGCTAGATGTCGAGATGAGCTTCGTTGAGCAAGAGGATGTGCTCTCCACTATGGAGCCCATCATCCGCGGTGTTTTCGAGACCTTCGCCGAGGGCAAGCCGGTAACGCAAGAACTTCTGCGCATCCCCTATGACGAGGCCATGCGCAAGTATGGCTCGGACAAGCCGGACCTGCGTAATCCGATCGTCATGGAGGACGTGTCCAAGCATTTTCGGGATTCCGGCTTCAAGGTCTTTGCCAATATCCTCGCGAATGACGAAAAGGCGGAAGTGTGGGCCATCCCGGCCAGGACTGGCGGCTCACGAGCCTTCTGTGATCGCATGAACTCGTGGGCACAAGGGGAGGGACAGCCGGGCCTTGGGTATATCTTCTGGCGCAAGGAGGGTGAGGGACTGGAAGGGGCAGGACCCATCGCCAGAAACCTCGGCCCAGAGCGCACGGAAGGAATTCGCACCCAACTCGGCCTTGATGACGGCGACGCCTGTTTCTTCGTCGCGGGCGATCCGAAGAAATTCGCAACCTTCGCAGGCGCAGCCCGCATACGTGCCGGCGAGGAACTGAACCTTGTTGACCGGGAGCGGTTCGAGCTTTGCTGGATCGTCGATTTTCCGTTCTACGAATGGAACGAGGACGAAAAGAAGATCGACTTCGGCCATAACCCCTTCACAATGCCGCAGGGCGGACTCGCAGCGCTCGAAGGCGAGGATCCGCTATCCATCAAGGCATATCAGTACGACCTCGTATGCAACGGGTTTGAGATCGCCTCGGGCGGTATTCGCAATCACCTGCCAGACGTGATGGTGAGGGCGTTCGAGATCGTTGGCTTTGACCGGCAGACAGTGGAAGAACGCTTCGGCGGTCTTTACCGCGCCTTCCAGTACGGCGCGCCGCCCCATGGCGGCATGGCAGCGGGCATCGACCGCATCGTCATGCTGCTGGTAGGCGCGAAAAATCTGCGGGAAGTCACCATGTTTCCGATGAACCAGCAGGCGGTGGATTTGCTAATGGGGGCTCCCTCGGAAGCCACACCCCAGCAGCTTCGCGAGCTGCATTTGCGGCTTGCGCCTGTAAAGGAATAGGCAGGAAGGCGCGGCAGTTCCGCCGCGCCGTTTCGCACTTACTGGTTCGCCCTGACCGCTAGGCCGATCTGCCTGACCAGAATCTCTGGCGAGCCCATCGCCGCCGCCATCAGCATGGCAAAAGGCACGGGATTTTCCGGGCGCGCGCTGATTTCGATGTTCTGCGGGTTCTCCAGAAACGTGCCGACCGCCTCGGCGATGTTTCCGGCAAGTTCCGTGCCGAGGAAAGGGGAAAGCTGGGGCGGGATTGCCGCCTGAGCCTGCGAGATGACATCCGACGGCGAGCTTCCCTGCTGTTCGGCTACGTGATTGAGAACCCTTTCCGTCGCGCTGTCGTCCGTGAAGCGAACTGTTGCGCCATGGAAGGTAAGCTGCTGCATGAGGCCAAGCATGGCCATGCCCTGCATCGAACTATCCTGGCCGCTTCCCTGCTGCTCCATGCTGCGCGCAGTTTCTTGGAGAACTCGCTCGAATTCGGGCGTGTAGCCCGCGAAATCGACCAGCACGGAGAGAGTACCGGCATCATCGATGATCGTGTCGAACCGAGAGACGGTCATGCGCCCGTCGGTGGGCTGCCAGCGTGCTTCTATGAAGAGGCTGCCGCTCAGCCTACCATAACCAAGCTCCTCCAGCGTGGCTGCGCCGCTACCGCTTTCCACCGTCCCGCCAAGATTGAAGGAAAAGGACTCCGCCGCCGCGGTGGCATCCACATAGCTCTCGTCCGGTGCAAACGAGAGTTCTCCATGGATATCCTCGATCACCACCAGCGGGCCCTCTTCATTGGCAAGGTCCATGCGGCCGATGCGGACCTGTTCGTAGCGCAACATGTTGCCGAAAGGTCCGGCTTCCACATCCTGCGGCAGTATGAGGCCGGACACCGCAATATCGCTCATCGAAGCGGAATCGCCGTCCTCTTCATGGCGCAACTCATCGATGGCGACCCTACCGATACGGAAGCTTCCATCCCCTTGCTCTGAAACGCTCTGAAGGACCAGTTCATCGAGCGCAAGGCTTTCTTCAATTGCAGCGCTGCGCAACCTCACGCCTTCGAGGATGACATCTCGGCCGTCCAGCGCTGCGCTGTCATAGCCAAGCTCTACCTCCTGCTTCTCGAGCACCGCCTTCAGTCGTTCGGCCACTTCCTCAGCCTCGAACGCAAAGGCGCTGGAAAGAGCGGTCGTAGCAAAAAGGCTGGCAAGCAAGACGGAGCGTGGACGAAACATATGGCAGTTCATAGATCAGTTCCTTGAAATGAAGCATTGACATGCGCAGTGACGCAGAATTTTTGCGGGAAGATGGCCGGTGGCATGGACGCTGTCAATTTGACAGTGTAATCCCGATGAAAGGAAGGTGAAGATCCCGGTGGACACTGGCGCAAAGTTCTGAAAAGAAGGTCGCCTTAACGGGACATATGGTCCCTTGCCGCGAATCACCTCCTCAGCTAACCCGAACTCATGGGAAAAGAGCTTCTTCCGCCGGACAATGGCGACGAGTCCGCGTCCCCCATCGACCTGAAGAAGGCGCTGGAGGAACGTTATCTCGCTTATGCGCTGTCCACCATCATGCATCGGGCATTGCCCGACGTACGCGATGGCCTGAAGCCGGTGCATCGGCGCATCCTGCACACGATGCGCCTCCTCAGGCTGAACCCGGACCAGAGCTTTGCCAAATGCGCGCGCATTGTCGGCGACGTGATGGGCAAGTTCCACCCGCACGGCGATCAGTCGATCTACGATGCGCTGGTGCGGCTCGCACAATCCTTCGCCATGCGGTATCCGCTGGTTGACGGGCAGGGCAACTTCGGCAATATCGACGGCGATAACGCGGCCGCGATGCGCTACACCGAAGCGCGCATGACGGAAGTGGCTGCCGAGCTCCTTTCCGGTATCACGGAAGATGCGGTCGACTTTCGACCGACCTATAATGAGGAGGATGAGGAACCCGTCGTCCTTCCGGGGGCGTTTCCAAATCTTCTTTGTAACGGCTCGTCCGGGATCGCGGTCGGTATGGCGACCTCCATTCCCCCGCATAACGCAGCGGAAGTTTGCGATGCGGCGCTTGCCCTCATCGACGATCCCGAGACGCCAGTGGAGCGCCTGCTGCATTTCGTGAAAGGGCCGGACTTTCCCACCGGCGGGATCATTGTCGAGAGCCCGGAAGCGATACGGGAGGCCTATGCAACTGGCCGCGGAGGCTTCCGGCTTCGCGCGCGATGGGAGAAGGAGGAGCAGGGTCGCGGCACATGGAATGCCGTGGTCACCGAAATTCCTTATGGTGTTCAGAAGTCGCGGCTGATCGAGAAAATCGCCGAGCTGATCCTTTCCCGCAGGCTTCCGCTTCTAGAGGACGTGCGCGACGAAAGCGCGGAGGATATCCGTATCGTTCTGGTACCCAAGAGCAGGACGGTGGAACCAGAGCTCCTGATGGAATCGCTGTTCCGCCTGACGGATCTTGAAACGCGCTTTCCTCTCAACATGAACGTACTGTCGCGGGGACGCGTGCCAAGCGTCCTCTCGCTGAAGCAGGTTCTTCGCGAATGGCTCGACCACCGCCGAGAGGTGCTGGTACGACGCTCCAAGCATCGTCTTGCGGAGATCGAGAAGCGGCTGGAAATTCTTGCCGGCTATCTCGTCGCATATCTCAACATTGACGAGGTGATCCGCATCATCCGGGAGGAGGACGAGCCCAAGCTCATCATGATGGAACGCTTCAACCTGACCGACAATCAGGTGGAAGCGATCCTCAATATGCGCTTGCGCGCATTGCGCAAGCTGGAAGAATTCGAGATCCGGCAGGAATACGAGAAGCTTTCGGAGGAGAAGACCCAAATTGAGGGCCTGCTTGCCTCCGAAGCAAAGCAGTGGAAGACCGTGCGCTGGGAGGTCGCGAAGGTCCGCCAGACCTTCGATCCGGATAAGAATCCCACCCTCGGGCGTCGGCGTACCACTTTTGGCCAGGCTCCAGCGCATGATCTGGAAGACGTGCAGCAGGCGATGATCGAGCGTGAGCCGATCACGGTTATTCTGTCGGAAAAAGGCTGGCTGCGCACCCTGAAGGGGCATTTGACCGATCTTTCGTCGCTGTCCTTCAAGGAAGGCGATGGGCTTAAGCTTTCCTTTCACGCACAGACAACGGACAAGATCCTGCTTTTCACTACCGGTGGGAAATTTTACACCCTTGCCGCTGACAAGTTGCCGGGCGGGCGTGGCCATGGTGAACCGGTGCGCATCATGGTGGACATGGAGAATGACCAGGCGGTGGTGACCGCCTTCGTGCACGATCCGGAGCGGAAGCTGCTGCTCGCCTCCCATGCCTGTAACGGCTTCATCGTAGCGGAGAAGGACGTCATCGCTAACACGCGCAAAGGCCGCCAGGTGATGAACGTCAAGTCGCCCGATGAGGCGCGGCTTTGTGTGCCAGTCAATGGGGATCACGTTGCTGTTGTCGGTGAGAACAGGAAGCTGCTTGTTTTCCCGCTTGCCCAGGTACCGGAGATGACACGTGGGAAGGGCGTGCGGCTGCAACGGTTCAAGGATGGTGGTATCCGCGATCTTAAGACCTTCACGCTCGCGGATGGCCTGACATGGCAGGATTCGGCCGAGCGGACCTTTACGCGCACCCGTGAAGAGCTTGCAGAGTGGATGGGCGATCGTGCCGCGGCGGGCCGCCTTGCCCCCAAGGGTTTCCCGAGATCCGGCAAGTTCGGAGGATAGTGACCTTCGGCGAACGTCCGGAAGTCAAGACCCGCCAGAGCATTCCGGCGGGTCTTTTCTATTATCAGCAGAGGCCCGCTTGCCGCGCCTCCGGGGCGCATTCGACAGGAGGCTGGTCGCCATCCGCCGGAACCTCGTCGGCTTCGGCAGGCACTTCCTCCGCCGGAGCGGCATCCGGTGCTGGCGCCTCTTCGGCGGGCGCCTCCTCGGGCGCTGCCTCAGCAGGCGGCTGTTCCGCAGGAGCTTCCTCAATCGGAGCTTCCTCAGCAGGTGCCTCGTCAGCCGGTAGCTCTTCGGCTGGAGCTTCCTCAGCGGGAGCTTCCTCAGCGGGAGCGGCTTCGGCTGGAGCTTCCTCAGCGGGAGCTTCCTCAGCGGGAGCCGCCTCGGCCGGAGCTTCCTCAGCAGGTGCTTCGTCAGCAGGTACTTCGTCGGCCGGCGCTTCCTCAGCAGGTGCTTCGTCAGCAGGTGCTTCGTCGGTCGGACCTTCCTCAGCAGGTGCCTCGTCAGCAGGTGCTTCGTCGGCTGGAGCTTCCTCAGCCGGTAGCTCTTCGGCTGGAGCTTCCTCAGCGGGCTGTCCTTCCGCCGGAACGTCATCGTCCGGCGGCTCTATAGCCTCGACCTCCTGGCCTTGCGTCGGGGCCTCGACTTCCGCCGCGTCCACGACCTCTGGCGGCGAAGCATCTTCTTCTGCGGCAATCTCGCCCGTGAAGACGACTGGGGTATCGCTCTCGCTCGCTTCCGCCGGGTCCTCGACCTCTTCCAGTTCGACGATGGTCACTTCTTCTTCAACATTTTCTTCGATGTAATCGATGTCGATGATGTTGTTGACCACGACGTTGTTCTGAACCACGACCGTCCCGAGAGGCTCTGTCCGCTCATAGATGACGGGGATTTCCTGCCGGTCCACAATCGCCACCGACAAGTCCGCGGCAGTGAAGCGCTGCACTGGCACAAAGACCCAGTAGCTTGGCGGCGGCGCGGTGGAAATCTCGATGCTGATCGCAAGACCTTCTTCCTCCGGCGGAAGAGGAGCCCAGCCGATATGGTCGCCGCCCCGCCTCCAGGCTACCCATGCCGGCGCCCAACGTGTTCCCGGTACCCAGAACCAGCCCAGGCGCCTGTCATAGGCCCAGCGCCCATAGTGATAAGCCGCCCAGGCGAATGGTTCATCGGAAGCGAAATACCAGCCATAGCGCTCGCTATAGACCCAGCGCCCGTTGGAGTAAGGCACCCAGCCAGCATCGACGACGGTGGGCACCCAGACATAATTGTAGCGCGGGTGGCTCACCCAGCTCCCATACGCGCCAAGTCTGTCGAAGAAGATGCTGGTGCTTACCCGCGCCGTTTGCGCGTGAACAGCTTGCGCGCCGGTGAGGCCAGGTATTTGGATGGCAAGGGGAGAGACGAGGAGTGCCGCCGCGGCGACACCAACGAGAAGTTTTTTCAACGCGGGATCCTCCTGGTTTTCTCATTGGCGCTCCAAACACCTCCTTCCTGCTTTTTGTTCCGGCTAAGAGTATGAGATGAAAAGTTCACGCTTGCTGTCGGAACGGGTCCGTAGCCCTCGTCCTTGAAGCGAAGAGAATCCAAAGGGAGCAGACGATGACTCTAAACCAGACCGCCACCCCCGCCGATGAGCGCGAGCTTGTACTTACGAGGGTCTTCGATGCCCCGCGAGAAAAGGTGTTTCATGCATGGACCAAACCTGAACTGCTCAAGCAATGGTTCGTGCCACGCCCGTGGACCATCGCCAATGTCGAGACAGACCTGCGGCCGGGCGGGAAATGCCTGATCGTCATGCTCGATCCTGACGGCAGGGAGTATCCCAATCCCGGGGTCTATCTGGAAGTGGTGAAAAACGAGAAGCTGGTCTTTACGGATGCATATACCGAGGCATGGAAGCCGTCTGAAAAGCCGTTCTTCACCTGCATAGTCACCTTTGAGGATGAGAACGGCAAGACGCGATACACCGCACGCGCACGTCACTGGCGTGCGGAAGACCGGGAGGCGCACGAAAAGATGGGATTCCACGAGGGTTGGAACAGATGTGCCGACCAACTGGCGGAGCTTCTTGAACGCATTTAGACGCACAACATATGCCAATGGCAGGAGAGCGCCAGATCGCGGACTTGGTTCCGTACTCCGCAAAAGTTGGCCGAACATAGTTGCGGCGAGAAAGAGGGACGTTCCGATGTAATGTTGACTCGAGTCGGCGCGGATTTCTGGACAGAGTCCGGCGCCGAGGCTAAAAGGCTGCCATCTCCGCATACCCGCGCGAAGGCGGGGTTTCTCGTAAAGGCAAAGCATGAGTGGCGTCAACGACATCCGGTCGACTTTTCTCAACTACTTCAAGAAGAACGGGCACGAAGTCGTGCCTTCCAGCCCTCTCGTGCCGCGCAACGATCCCACCCTCATGTTCACCAATGCGGGCATGGTGCAGTTCAAGAACGTTTTTACCGGGCTTGAGGCGCGCCCCTACAGCCGGGCTGTGACTGCACAGAAATGCGTGCGCGCGGGCGGCAAGCATAACGATCTCGACAATGTCGGTTACACCGCCCGCCATCACACCTTCTTCGAGATGCTGGGCAACTTCTCTTTCGGTGACTATTTCAAAGATGTCGCGATCGAGCTTGCCTGGAACCTTTTGACAAAGGAGTTCGGTCTCGACAAGGACCGGCTTGTCGTCACCGTCTATCACACGGATGACGAAGCGGCTGAGCATTGGAAAAAGATTGCGGGCCTGAGCGATGACCGCATCATCCGCATTGCCACGAGCGATAATTTCTGGGCCATGGGTGACACTGGACCCTGCGGCCCGTGTTCCGAAATCTTCTTCGACCATGGGGAGGGCATTCCCGGCGGCCCGCCCGGAAGCCCGGACGAAGACGGCGATCGCTTCATCGAGATCTGGAACCTCGTCTTCATGCAGTTCGAGCAGGTGACGCCGGAGGAACGGGTGGATCTGCCGCGCCCCTCCATCGATACGGGCATGGGGCTGGAGCGCATCGCCGCCGTGCTCCAGGGGGTGCATGACAATTACGATATCGACCTTTTCAGGGCGCTCATCCATGCATCCGAGGAACTGCTCGGAGTGCCAGCGGAGGGAGATAAGCGCGCCAGCCACAAGGTCATCGCCGATCATCTGCGCGCGGCGAGCTTTCTGATCGCTGACGGCGTTCTGCCTTCCAATGAGGGACGCGGTTACGTGTTACGCCGGATCATGCGGCGAGCCATGCGCCACGGTCAACTTCTCGGGGCGGAGGAACCGTTGATGTGGCGCCTGGTGCCTTTTCTGGTGCGCGAGATGGGACAGGCTTACCCCGAACTACAGCGCGGGGAGGCGCTGATCACTGAGACATTGAAGCTGGAGGAGACGCGGTTCCGCAAGACATTGACCCGCGGGCTCAACCTCCTTTCCGAGGCTACTCAGGGAATGGGCAAGGGAAGCCAGCTCGACGGCGAGACTGCGTTCAAGCTCTACGACACCTACGGATTTCCGCTCGATCTTACCCAAGACGCGCTGCGCCAGCGCGGTATCTCGGTCGATCTCGGCGGCTTCAACGTTGCAATGGAGCGCCAGAAAGCAGAAGCCAGGGCCAACTGGGCAGGATCAGGCGAGACCGCGACAGAAGCCATCTGGTTCGCCGTGAAGGATACGGCCGGCGCCAGCGATTTCCTCGGCTATGAGACGGAGGAGGCGGAAGGCATCGTCAGCGCTTTGGTAGTGGGTGGTGCCATCGTGGGGACCGCCAGCGAGGGCGACGAGGTGGCGGTTGTCGCGAACCAGACGCCGTTTTACGGAGAATCGGGCGGACAGGTCGGCGATACCGGAACAATAGAGGGCGAGAATTTCACCGTCGCGGTGCACGATACTCAGAAGAAGGGCGAAGGCCTTCTGGTGCATTTCGGTAAGGTGACGGAGGGCACGGTAAGGACGGGCGAACCGGCGTCATTCAGGGTCGATCATGAGCGCCGGCGGCGGATCCGCGCAAACCATTCGGCGACTCATCTTCTCCACGAGGCGCTGCGGCAGGTGCTCGGCACGCACGTCGCGCAGAAAGGTTCACTGGTGGCTCCCGACAGGCTGCGCTTCGATTTCTCCCATCCGAAGCCGATCACGGACGAGGAGCTTTCGCGTATCGAGGACATCGCTAACGAAATCGTGCTGCAGAATGCGCCCGTCGTGACCCGGCTGATGGCGGTGGATGACGCAATCGCGGAAGGGGCGATGGCGCTTTTTGGTGAGAAGTATGGCGACGAGGTGCGCGTCGTTTCCATGGGAACGTCTACCGAAAAGGCGAGCAGGATCTACTCCCTAGAGCTGTGTGGCGGCACCCATGTTTCGGCAACGGGCGACATTGGCCTTGTGCACATCCTCTCGGAAAGCGCCGTTGCCGCTGGCGTGCGCCGCATTGAAGCGCTGACAGGGGCAGCGGCCCGCCATTATCTGAAAGATCAGGAGCAGCGCCTCAAAACCGCAGCCTCGATCCTCAAGGTCACCCCTGGCGAACTCGTTCCGCGGCTCGAAAGCATCGTTGAAGAGCGCCGTAAGCTCGAACGGGAGCTTTCGGATACGAAGAAGAGTCTGGCGCTTGGCGGCGGCGCGGGAGCAGGTGCAGCGGGCAGACAGGAAGAGATTGGCGGCATCGGCTTCATCGGCCGAGTCGTGGAAGGCGTTTCCCCCAAGGATCTAAAGCCCATTGCCGATGACGGAAAGAAGTCCATAGGCTCCGGTGTTGTCGTCTTTGTCGGCACCTCAGATGAAGGCAAAGCAAGCGTGGTCGTCGGCGTCACTGATGATCTGATCGGCCGGTTCAATGCCGTCGAGCTGGTGCGGAAAGCATCTTCTGCCCTCGGTGGAAAGGGGGGCGGCGGAAGGCCGGACATGGCCCAGGCGGGCGGGCCGAACGCCGGCAGCGCCACACAGGCCATTGAAGCGGTGCGGAAGGCAATCGCGGGATAGGCCGCTGGGGAAGGCTGTAAGGGATCAGGAATACCCCGCCCACCTGAGGTGAGCGGGGTTGCTGCGCTGACGGATCAGTCGTCGTAGACCTCAAGATCGGTAACTTCCGAAGGTTCAAGGTTGAGAACCAGACGTTCACCGTTCCATTCGAACGAGTCGAGCGGAACGATAACATCGTCGCGGTCTCCGTAACCCGCATCATCCTCAAAATCGATGACGAGTGCGGTTGGGGTGTTGTTGTCGGGCCCTACCACATCCTCGACTTCGCCTATCTTGGTTCCATCGCTGGAGTAAACGTCCCAATCATCAACGTCATCGGCAACCGCCTCGAAGGGCGGAACCATTACATCGTCCTCGACCTCGACCCATGATGACTGCGCGATTGCTGCCCCGGCGAAAAGGGAAGCAGTCAAGACGGAAAGCGTAAGGAAAGAACATCTTGTAAGCATCTCGATCTCCAATATTGTGGAACCTTAAAAATGCCCGGACGAGGCAAAAGTTCGCGGCTGAAGGAGGAATTGCGCGCCAGCGCAATTCCGGAAAAAATAGTTATTATCGCCCAGAATTGCGAGAAAGCTTTGACGTAGGTCATTCCAGCGGTTCTGGAGACGCCGAAATGATCTAAATAATGTTCCGCAGCACCAGGAAGATGAGCGCGGCGAGGAGAGCTGCGGCAGGAACCGTTGTAACCCATGCAGCAACGATGGTGCGCACATGCGCGCGACGGACAAGTTTGCGCCGGGCGATTTCCTCGCGCGAGATGTCGGGCTGTCCGTTCTCCTCCTCATAAAGGATGTGCAGCAAGCCGTTGTTGGCGGCGCGCTCGTTCTTGACCTTAAGTCCCCTGCGCTCCAGATACGCCCGGCGACGTTTGGAGCGGGCGGTATACCATTCGCGGAAGAAGCCGACCCCGAAGACAGCGCCTACCGCAGTATGGGTCGAACTCACCGGCAGGCCAAGCGCCGAAGCAATAATGACAGTGATCGCCGCTGAAAGCGCTACGCAGAAGGCGCGCATGGGATTAAGCTTGGTAATCTGCTCGCCTACCATGCGGATGAGCTTCGGGCCGAACAGGACAAGGCCGAGGGAGATTCCGAAAGCGCCAATAACCATGACCCAGAGGGGGACAGAGACTGCCGCCGACACGGTTCCAGCCTGAACCGTGAAGACGATGGCTGCGAGCGGACCGACGGCGTTGGCAACGTCATTCGCGCCGTGGGCGAAGGAGAGCAGGGCGGCCGAAATGACAAGCGGGAGGCTGAACAGGCGCCGCAGTGACTGGTTGCGGTTCTCCATTCCCCTGGATTGGCGGCGCACGTGGATATGCGATGCGCCCCACACCACCGCAAAAGTGCCGAGGCCGACCAGGGTAACGGTCCGCGGGCTGAGGGACAAAACCTGCCCCAGCCCCTTCATTGCCAGATAGGCTGAGAAGGTGCCTGCCATAACGGCGATGAGCAGCGGAACCCAGCGTCGAGCGGCTTGAATCTTGTCATCCTGATAGATGATGGTCGTCTTGATGAAGGCGAGGAACGCCGCCGCTATGACGCCGCCCATCACTGGCGAGATAACCCAGCTTGCCGCGATCTGCGACATCATTATCCAATCCACCGCCGAGAATCCCGCCGCTGCTATCCCCGCGCCCACGACGCCGCCGACCACCGCGTGGGTGGTAGAAACGGGAGCCCCTATCCAGGTGGCAAGATTGGTCCATAATGCGGATGAGACCAGCGCGGCCATCATCGCGCTGATGAAGATGGCGGGATCGCCTACCGTCTCAGGTGCAATGATGCCCTTGGAAATCGTATCGATCACGTCGCCGCCGGCAATCAGCGCGCCCGCGCTTTCGAAGATCGCCGCGATGACGAGCGCGCCGGTAAGGGTAAGCGCCTTCGCACCCACTGCCGGTCCGACATTGTTGGCGACGTCATTCGCGCCGATGTTCAGAGCCATATAGGCGCCTATCGCAGCCGCGGCGACAATGATCGCGGCGCCCGGCTCGCCGAAGACAGCAATGGAAGCGAAGATGGCCGCCAGCGCCAGAAAAAGCAGGCCGAGCCCTGGCGCAAGAAGGCCCCGCGCGACCAGCCCGGCTGCCTCCTCTACGTGAACCAGCTTGTCTAAGTCCTTGTCGAGCGTCGGCTTTTTGGGAGAGGCGGTACTATCGGTCATTGGGTACGTCAATCGCTCGGTAGGCAACCACGGCTGCAGCTTTCAGGGCGGAAGATGCACTACATGCGCATCCGCATCTCGTGTTCTCGTCCACTCCAATGGCGGCAACGTTTTTGCAACGTTGAAATGTGCCATCCGCCTAAGCAATAGCTGCGGCACTGACAAGCGCGTCAATTGCATTTGCCGTCGCAATCGATGTTCAGGCGGCTATTTCCCGTGGATTATCTGCAAAGGCGGCAATAAGAGCTGCCAGATCAGGCTCAGCGACACGCCGGGCCGCTTCCTGTGCATCGACCCAGGCGCGTACGCGTTTGCCACTTTCGGGCCAGCTCGTCGCTTCCCGCTCGACCTTTAGAGGGAAAACGGCCACCTCGCAGCGCCAGCGCATGCCCTTTCCCATCTCCTTTCCATAGAGGTATCGGCCGAGCTCCCCGCCCATGGCACCCTCTACGCCGGCTTCTTCCAAAGCTTCCCGGGCTGCCGTCTCGCCAAGGGTTTCCTGTCCTTCGGGCCAGCCCTTGGGAAGTATCCAGCGTCCGGTGCCGCGACTTGTTATCAGAAGGATCTCCAGGCCATCTTGGCCTTGCCGGAAGGGGAGGGCGGCTGCTTGCACGCGCGGCGGATTCCCCCCGAAGAGGCGGCGCAGGCGCTCAAGAAAGTGCGTGCGTGCCGTAACGAACATTCTGCCGTCTCCCGCCAATGCGCACCAGCGAATCGGATACACACAAGATAGGCACACCCGTCAAATGACGCAAATAGGCAGGAACTGATGACGGAAGTGGCCGATCAGCCCATTTCGCCTTCGGCAATTGGCTTCTGATAAGAAAAGCCCATGTCCCAAGGGAAATAGATCCAGGTATCTTGCGAGACCTCGGTGACGAAGGTGTCCACCAGCGGGCGGCCCTTCGGCTTTGCATAGACGGTGGCGAAATGCGCCTTCGGGATCATCGCACGCACGATTTCCGCCGTTTTGCCGGTGTCAGTAAGGTCGTCGATGATGAGGATGTCCTTGCCTTCGTCTCGGCGCAGAGCAGGAGAAATCTCCTTGAGGACCTTAAGCTCACCTTGCTCGGTATAGTCGTGATAGGAGGACACGCAAACCGTCTCGATCAATCGGATGCCCAGCTCGCGTGCGATCACCGCCGCTGGGACGAGCCCGCCGCGGGTGATGCAGACGATGGCCTTCCAGTTGCCATTTGCCCCCGCGAGCCGCCACGCAAGCGCACGGGCATCACGGTGAAACTGATCCCAGGAAACGGGGAAGGCTTTTTCGGGAAGCGACATCACTCATGCACTCCGGTGTGGCGCAATCGGCGCCGGGAATGCGGGATGAAGTAGCTGGAAATGCACACTAAACGCAAGTGTTATGCAGTTCCGCGTGCAGTTGCCCTGCTGGACGCTATATTTTTACCGGGCCATCAGCGTGGGCGTTGTCATTGATTGTAACGTGCTGCGTGTAACGCCGCCAAAGACGAACTCTGATAGCCGCGAGCGGCCAAAGGCACCCATGACCAACAGATCCGCTCCCGTATCGGCAAGACGATTCGCGATAACCTCTCCATGGGACAGAGAGCCGGACTGTTCCGTTCGGGTTATGACATTCAGGCCGTGGCGGGCCAGGGCAGTGGCGATGGCCGTCCCGGAAAGGGGCGCGTCCTGGTCAAGTGTGTCGCGAGGATCAACCGACAGAATCTCCACTTCCTCTGCCTCGCTCATGAGGGGCAAAGCATCGAAGGCAGCGCGTGCGGCCTCCTTGCTGCCGTTCCAGGCCACAAGCACCTTCTTGAAGGGGCTGCTTCGCCCTTTGAAGATGTAGGGAACCAGCAGGACGGGCCGGCCGCTTTCAAAAATCAGAGCCTCGACATTGGCGGTGTGATACGTGCTGGCGCCCGGATCGTTCTGTTGGGCAATAACGAGATCGGAAGCACGAGCACTCTCGATGCCTGAGATAGCAGAGTCGCCGGAAACATTCTCATAGCCGCGCCACCCGGCCCGCACGCCTTCTGTCCGGGTACGTTCTAGAAAGCGTTCCTTCAACGCGGCACTGCGTCGGGTGGCCTCGGCGCTAAGCTCCAGGGTGAAGTCCACCGCTGGCCCGCCCAGAGGGCTGGCAATCACAATGGGCAATGCTTCCGCATGGAGGCCGATGACGTGACTGCCATGACGGGCCGCGAAAGGCAGGGTGAAGTCCATTACGCGGTCTGCGTCTTCCTCACTCTGAATGATGGCCAGAACAGTCTTGTAGGTCATTCGGAGCCTCCGTCAACTAGACCGCAAGTTGTCTTATGACATCCCCTAGAAGGGGCTCATCTTGCGCAGGATCAACGGCGCAGCGTTAATTATGTTGCAGAAGTCCCGCCAGCATTTGCTCGATTGCCTCTTTTGCGCCGCGCAGCGCTTCCTCGGAACGCGAGCGTACGACAATCTCAGTCCAGAACTTGTCATCATGGTATTTCGGGTAGGACCCGATGAGGGTCTCCCCGTGAGCCTTCTGGATTTCTGCCAAGGGCCCGCCGATCGACCCTTCAGGATGAGGGGAGGGTATGGACACGGACAAAAGCTTCGCCCCAGTCCTAAGGGTAGGTATCACATTGTCGAGCATGGCCTGGAAGATTGCCGGTACGCCCGCCATCACATGGACATTCTCGATGCGGAAGCCGGGGGCGACGGAGACAGGATTGGTGATAAGTGAGGCGCCCTTGGGCACCCGCGCCATGCGTTTGCGTGCTTCGGTGAAGGGGATGTCCCGCGCTTTGTAATGCTCTTCCAGCATCCGATATGCTTCCGGATCATAGTCGCAAGGAACGTCGAAAGCGGCCGCGACAGCCTCCGCGGTGATATCGTCATGGGTAGGGCCGATGCCGCCGGAAGTGAAGACATAGCTGTAGCGCTTGCGGAGCGCGTTCACCGCCTCTACGATCGCTTCCTTCTCATCGGCGACGATGCGCACTTCCTTCAGGTCGATCCCAACAGCCGTCATCATCACGGCCAGATGGCCGATATTCCTGTCCTTTGTGCGGCCGGACAGGATCTCATCACCGATCACCACCATTGCCGCCGTAACGACTTCGCTCATCGCGTTTCTCCCTTGCAGGCCACAGATAACTTGCCGGCTGGCGCGCCGCAATCGGCCATGAATGGTGAACACTGTGTCGGCCAAGATGAGGGTCGCGCTATCCCGGCGGGGCACCTAAGTGAAGCAGTATGCACCAGGCATCGTTCAATTTCATGAGGAGCAGGAATGACCAGGATATTGGTTCTTTACTATTCGAGTTGGGGGCATATGGAGGCGATGGCGCGTGCGGCAGCCGACGGCGCACGGGAAGCTGGCGCCCATGTTACCATCAAGCGCGTGCCGGAACTGGTGCCCGAGGACGTCGCGAGGAAGGCAGGCTACAAGCTTGATCAGGAAGCGCCTATCGCAACGCCCCAGGAACTGGCCGATTATGACGGCTTCATCTTCGGCGTTTCCACCCGTTTCGGCATGATGGCATCGCAAATCAAGAACTTTCTCGATCAGACCGGGCCGCTGTGGGCAGAAGGAAAGCTGATCGACAAGCCGGCGACAGTGATGACATCGACCGCCACGCAGCATGGCGGAGCGGAGTTGGCCATTGCCTCGTCCCAGCTCGCCCTTCAGCATCATGGAATGATCATCGTGCCGCTGTCATACGCTTATCAGGGCCAATCCGGCAATGATACGGTGCGCGGCGGCGCTCCCTATGGCATGACGACAACGAGCGAGAGCGACGGCTCGCGCTTTCCCTCTGCCCAGGAGCTTGAAGGTGCCAGGTTCCAGGGCAGGCGGCTGGCCGAAATTACAGTACGCCTGAAGGCCGGCGCAAAGCGGGAAACGGCTGTGAGGGAAGAAGCCTGATCCTTCTCCTGGCGCTTGATGAGAAAAAAAGGGCTGGGCAATCTGCGCCCAGCCCTTTTTCGCCCCCTCCCACAATGGCGAGATCAAAAACGGAAGTTGACCATCGCCCTTAGTGTGTGGAAGCGGTAATCTTCGTCTACGAAGATGTCGATGGCGTCATCGCTGAAAACTTCCTCAGATCCAAGATCGACATAGGCGTATTCCGCGCCCAGTGATATCCGGTCCGTCACGGCGAACTCAAACCCGGCGCCAAGTGTCCAGCCGGTTCGCGTCTGATCCTCATCGAAGAACTCAATGCCGTCTATTGTGATATCCTGTTCGGTCTTGCCAAAGGCGAAACCTCCATGGACATAGAAGAGCGTGCGGTCCATGGCATGACCGACACGGCCGCGAACGGTGCCGAGATAGTCAAGGTTGGAGTCGATATCTACATCAGCAAGACCAGAGATCGAAATGGATGGTCCGTAGCTGGAGGCAGCTATATCGGCAACCACACCAAAGACGAAATTGCCCGACTGCCAATCATAGCCCGCCTGCACGCCGCCGAGAAAGCCACTGGAGGACACGTCTACATCGATGTCTCCCGGGCCGCCAATCTCTCCTGCCGTATACTCCGTCTCGCCGGTTGCCAGTCCGCCGAACAGACCGACATAGGGACCTTCCCAACTGAACCGCTCCGGCGCGGGCGGCGCAATAGGAGCCGGTTCATAGGTGACCATGTCGGCAGCTAAAGTTACACCGGCCGAAAAGAAGATAGCCGTAGTTGTCAGTAGTACGCGTTTCATTTTTGGATTTCCCCCTCCAGAGATGCAAAGCACAGTAACATGAAGCAAGCATAATTACTGTTGTAATATTACAACGTTCAGTAGCTCTCTGAGAGTGCGGCATTGGGTGCGGACCGGTTTGCGAAAGAGGGCGGCTGTGCATTCCCCGCCTTCGTGCACATTTCCTCTTGCGCAAGCCCCGACAACATGGTGTGTCGGGACAGATGCGGACGTGGCGGAACCGGTAGACGCAAGGGACTTAAAATCCTGTACCGAGAGTTCACGTCAACGAAGTGGATAAACCCAAGGCTATGTCTGTTCTTGGGTTTTTTAGTGCCAAAATGTCCCGTTAATCGTGAACAATGCGATAGCGCTGTGCCATAGGATAACTACGTCAACAGAGGAAAGGAACCTGCATATGACCACCAAGACTGAAAAAGACGAGGCGCTGCAAACGCTCAAGCAATTGAAGCGTTATCTGCACCGTTTCAATCAGTTCGATCCGAAGATGCAGGTCTCCACCATCCTCACCCTCTTGGAGATCGCTGAGGCTGAACTCCTGAACAAGGCCATTTCCGTCCGGGAGATCGAGCGTAATGTCGGTCTCTTGTCCGGTACCGCCTCTCGCAACGTTTACTACTGGGGCGAGGGTCACAAAGACATGAAGGGTGGCCATGAGATGGTCACCATAGGGTTCGACCCGGAGGATCGCCGCAGGAGGTCCCTGCTAATGACCCCCAAAGGGTGGGCATTCATCAACCAACTCGTGAAGGCGTGAGGTGACACATGGCCCGACAAAGAGGCAATCGCTGGCAAGCTGATGTGGTAGTTGAGGGGAAACGCAAGCGCGTGTCCTTGCTACCAAGGAGGAAGCCGAGAATAATGAGCGTCTGGTCGAGGAGGGACCTAACACCTTCGGAAACAACTAAGTTCGGCCCCTTCGTGGACGAGCAGTTTGAGCGCATTTGGGGTGAGGCCAAATCCATCAAGTCGATCAGGATGAACCTCGGGGTTATCTATCAATACATCCCGAGGAACACGCTCCTCGTGAACATCACAGACTTACGGATCGACGATATGGTCACGAAGATGAAGCGGGACGGGATGGCCAATGGCACCATCAATCGGAAACTCGACAACATCTCAAAGTCGCTCAAGAGAGCGAAGAAGCTTCGGCTCATCACCCAGTTGCCCGAGATCGAGCGCTTGAAGGAAGGCGCGGGACGCGACCGGCGTTGAACCAGGAGGAGGAGAGGAAGGTCCTTCCTGTTCTTCCAGCACCACGGCCTGGAGCTTACCGGCGCTCTCGTCCAGTTCCTCCTATACACAGGTGGCCGGGTGAGCGATGCGTACAAGTTGGATCGGAGCCACGTCTCCGAGGGAATGGTCACGTTTGTTCAGACTAAGAACGACGAGAACCGCAAGATACCTCTTGCTCCGAAGGCGATGGAAGCATGGCAAACTACCTGTCGGCTTACCAATTCCCCGAGGCCCTTCGCAGACCTTCCCAGGTGAACCTTCCGGGACCATTGGAACCGCTGCCGCAATCATCTCGGTATGGATGACAATCCTGACTTCGTCCCGCACATGCTTCGGCACACCTGCGCCACACGCCTTATCATCGCGGGTGTTCCCCTGCCTCTCGTCATGAAATGGTTGGGGCCTAAGTCCATTCAAGTTACGATGCGATATGCCTATCCGGCACCGGATGATCTGGACATCGCAATGAAGGCTCTAGCGGCCTGACGATAACTGTGCCAAAGGTGTGCCAGTCTGTGTCATCTGTGACGTGGGCGTGGCGGAACTGGTAGACGCAAGGGGCTTAAAACCCCTCGTCCTTCAAGGACATACGGGTTCGACCCCCGTCGCCCACACCAACAACTTTCGGTCTTAAAATCCCTCGGAGCAATCCGTGCGGGTTCGACTCCCGCCGTCCGCACCATGCCTTCATACACTAGCGGTTTCGCTCCGAGCATGATGCAAGCCCTTATCGCGCGCCGCTTGGTGTAGCTGGTCTGCATTTTCATAAAGTATTACAGCTAGACTTTTACATAATAACTTAATTTGTTGGTTTGTTTCCTTCTCCTATGCTGAGGGGCGGCGAAGGTGCTGCGGCAGACAGCAGGAGGAGAAGTGATGATGCAACGAATGAAGCGTTGGCAGACCCTCAGAGCCGGCTGCTACCCCAAGAAGCATCTGCAATAGGCTCCATTTGCGCAGGGTGTTCTGCGTAATCCGAAAAGATGCTGCTGTGGAGCGCGCTCGATACTTCCAGCTAAGAAGGAACGTCGGGCTGCACCGGAAGGGCGCTCGGGACTCTCGCAGGACCAAGGTCGTTCGGGGGATCGATCCCGTCTCCCCTGATCATGCAGTGCATGGTTAATAGATTTCAATGGGAACATTGAATGCATTCGAGCGTCCTCTTTAAATACTACCGCCGTATGTGTTGCCGCTCAGGAGCGGCTGCCCTGGAGTTCGCGATCATTGCGCCGATCTTCCTTTTTCTTTTTATGGGAATGGTGGCTTACGGCATTTATTTCGCGGCTATGCATTCGCTCCAGCAGCTTTCTGCGGATGCCGCACGCATCTCAATAGCCGGAGTGGATAGTCAGGAGCGCCTGATGCTGGTCGAGCGCTTTCTGGAGACCCATGCCAGCGGGTACATATTTGTCGATCCGGTGAAGCTCGACGCCGAGATCAGCGACAGCCCCGAAGGTGACCAGTTCACGGTGGCGCTGAACTATGATGCCGGACATTTGCCGATCTGGGGTCTCTTCAACGATCTGCCATTGCCCGGCAAAGTCATCAGCCGATCGGCGACGATAAGGATCGGGGGGCTTTAGACCGTGGACCGGTTCAACGTTCGCGATCCTGTCCGGGACCGTTCCGGTAATGTGGCGATGATGAGCGCTACGCTCCTTTTCGTCGTCATCGCAAGTGCCGCTTTGGCGGTGGACCTGGGTTCGATCTATTTCGAGCGCCGTGAAGCGCAGGCGCTCACCGACCTTGCCGCGATCACGGCTGCGTCTCACCTGGAAAAGGCGCCCGAGGCGGCGATGGTGACTTTCACCGACAACCACAAACGCAACATCGTGCTGGTTCGCGATGGCCAAACGCCGGATCCGCTGGAGGTTACGGGCGTAGAGGGCCATTTGTATGTCGAAACGGGGCGCTATCTTCGTTCCCGCGATATCAAACCGGATTTGCGCTTCTCCGTTGGGGGCGAGCCTGCGAATGCGGTAGAGGTGAGGCTGCGCAAGAAGCCCAACCTCTATTTCGCTAGCGCCATCCTATCACCGCCGGTCATTGAGACGGTTGCAGTCGCGGCCGTCACCGAGGAGGCAGCCATATCGGTCGGCTCCCGCCTGGTAAGCATCAATGAGGGCATATTGAACGGCATCTTGGGGGCGCTTCTGGGCACCAACCTTTCGCTGGACGCAATGGATTTCCGCGCGCTCGCCGATACGGATGTGGACCTTCTGGCCTTTATGAATGCGCTGGCGAGCGAGCTGAAAATTACTGCGGGCACCTATGAAGACGTGCTTGCCGCCCATGCCTCGCTTGGCATGATAGTGCGTTCGCTCTCGGCGAGCGCGCAAGGTTCCGAAGCCAGGGCGGCGCTGGAGGCAATCCTGGCCTCGCCGGTCGGTGCCGGACTTGCGGTGCCCCTGTCGTTGCTTGTTGATCTCGGCCCACTCAGCCAGCTTGCGGTCGGACAGGAAAGCGCCGGGCTGAATGCTGCTGTTGGCGCAATGGAGCTTATCGGCTCTGCTGCCGCCATTGCCAATCGGGACAACCAGGTTCAGCTTGAATCGGGGTTCGGCCTTCCAGGGCTTGCCAAGGTGACGTTGAAAATCGCGATTGGCGAGCCTCCCCTTAATCTGCCCTGGCTTGCCGTCGGGGAGAGGGGAACGATCACCCGTACAGGGCAGACACGCCTTCAATTGAAGGCAGAAATTCTCGGTTCGGGAGTCCTCAGGGTGATCACGCTGCCGATTTATCTTGAGGTTGGCTATGCGGAGGCCAAGCTGCGTGACCTTGTCTGCGAGGCCGGGCAGGTTTCGAATGTCGTCGTCGACGCGCGACCCGGGGTTTTCGAAGCCTGGGTCGGAGAGATCAACGAACAGCAGCTCCGAAACTTCAAGGCCCGCCCCGTCCCACAGCCGGCGCGGCTGGTGGATCTCGTTGCGGTCCGGATTTCGGGCACGGCGCGGGTAATGTCGGGCAACATGCAGGCGGAGTCCCTGAACTTCGACAGGAAGGAGATCGAGCGCGGGCAGGTGGAGACGGTGGACTCGCACCACCACCTGCAGCCACTGGTGCAGTCCCTTCTTTCCGAGCTCAGCCTTGATATCGATCTGCTCGGCCTTGGCCTTGGACTTGGCCGCGGCTCGGTCACATCATTGCTCGGAGAAATACTTTCAGAGGTGACGGAGCCGCTGGACAGCCTTGTTTATGGCCTTCTGACCGCGCTTGGCGTGCGCGTCGGAGAGGCCGACATTCGCGTCAACGGTTCGTACTGCGGGCGGTCGGTCCTCGTGAATTGATAGCTTGCCGTGGCCAAAAGGGTGAAATATCAAACTGGAGGGCAGGAAATTCTGCTGTGCCGTTCCTGTCTTACAGGGAGGGTGAGCCGTTCCAAGTGGCTTTCACAGGCGTCGTTTTTATAGGGGGCAATTGACATGATCGAGGTCTTGCCGCTCGGCCAGTACTTTGCTGCATTAAACTTTACCCCGCTCCGCCGGTTTTCTTTTGCTGCTGCGGCGCTTGCGGTTCTTCTATCTACGGGCGCGTTTGCAGACGTGCCGGGGAGTGCCGATCACCCGCTGGTTCCCCGATACGAGGGTGCGCAGATCGTGCGCTACGAATCGGATGCCTACACCGAATATGATCTGAGGACGGGAAAGGCGAAGGACGGGGGCGTCTCGGTTGTGGAAGGCAAGCTTGCACGCATCACCTATCAGGGCCCGGCAGAACGCTCCGTACTGGAGGTCTTTCGCAATTACGAGGCAGCGCTGGGCAAGGCCGGATTCCAGGTGCTTTTTTCCTGTGCGCGCGAGGAATGTGGCGATATCCCGAACGATATCGAAAGCGGCCCTCGCTATATGCTCTTGTGGGGCGCAGGCGACCACCACTTCCTCTCCGGCAAGCTGTCAGGGCCGCAGGGCAACGTCTATGTCTCGGTCTACATAACCAGGAACAACAGCGGCGGGCCGGCAAGGGACCGCGCCATGGTGCAGCTCGACATTGTGGAAGCACGGCCCATGGAAAGCCGGATGGTCTTTGTCGAGGCAAGTGCAATGCAGCAGGACCTGGCAACCGGAGGCCGTGTGGTTCTCTACGGCATCCAGTTCGACTTCGACAAGGATACTCTGAGACCTGAGTCCGAGGTCCAGATCGCAGAAATTGCAAAGCTGCTGAATGACGATCCGGCGCTTTCCGTGCTCGTCGTAGGGCACACTGATATGAGCGGAGGATTCGACTACAATATGGATCTTTCAAAAAGACGAGCCAGCCGTGTCACCGAAGCGCTCGCGCGCGACCATGGAATTGCTGGGGCGCGGCTTACTTCGGTAGGCGTCGGTCCCGCAGCGCCGGTAGCCAGCAATGAGAGTGAGGATGGGCGCGCGCTGAATCGCCGGGTGGAGATTGTGAAGCGCTAGTTTAGCTATAAGCCTAGCGTTCGAGCCGGGCCAACAGCGAGGATGTGTCCCAGCGGTTGCCACCCATCTGCTGCACCTCCTTGTAGAACTGGTCGACAAGGGCGGTGACCGGCAGGCGGGCGCCGTTGCGGTCCGCTTCGGACAGGCAGATTTCAAGATCCTTTCGCATCCAGTCGACGGCAAAGCCGAAGTCGTATCTGCCCTCGTTCATCGTCTTGTAGCGGTTTTCCATCTGCCAAGAGCCGGCCGCTCCCTTGGAAATTACCTCGATGACCTTTTTAATGTCGAGGCCGGCTTTCTTGCCAAAATGGATGCCTTCCGCGAGGCCTTGCAGAAGGCCCGCAATGCAGATTTGGTTGATCATTTTGGTAAGCTGGCCTGCACCTGCCGGACCCATCAGGCCCACCATACGGGCATAGGCCTCGATCACGGGCCGCGCCTTCTGGAAGGTTGCCTCATCGCCTCCGCACATCACCGTGAGGACACCATTTTCGGCTCCTGCCTGCCCGCCTGAGACTGGCGCATCTACGAAGCCGAGCCCCAGCTCTCGCGCCTTGTCCGCAAGCTCGCGCGCTACTGCCGCAGAAGCAGTCGTATTGTCTATGAAAACCGAGTTCGGGGACATGGTCTGAAACGCCCCGTCAGGACCGATGGTAACGTAGCGCAGGTCGTCATCGTTGCCGACGCAGGCAAACACAAAATCCTTGGCCTTCGCCGCTTCTGCAGGCGTGGCCGCCATCGAGCCGCCATGCTCCTTCACCCATTTCTCCGCCTTGGAGGCGGTGCGGTTATAAACCGTTACCTCATGCCCTCCACGGTTCTTGAGGTGTGCGGCCATGGGGTAGCCCATGACGCCTAACCCGATGAAAGCTACTTTTGCCATTCAGCCATGTCCTCCGTTTCTCTGGTGGGAGTAGGGTTCCTTCCTGAAGGTGCCATGTCCGAAATCAGCGGGATCCTTTGCCGGTGGCACCGTCAACGTGCAGGCAGCTTCAAATGATCGGCAATGAAGGTGCAGATGGCGGCCACATCGTCAAGCCGGAAGACGGGAAGGGCGCCGCCTTGCACCTCGTGGTCGGCGGCAATCGCTATGATGCCCGGCACGGCGCCTGCGAGAGGGGAATGATCCCGAGCCTCCAGGCGGCGGCACTCGATCTTGGGATGGCTTTCATTCTTGAAACCCTCAACGAGCACGAGGTCGCACGGTGACAGTCGCGCAAGCATGTGCGAAAGCAAGGGCTCTTCCTCATCATCCCGCAATTCGTGCATCAGCGCCCAGCGCCTGGATGAAACGAGTGCCGTTTCCGTCGCGCCAGCTGCGCGGTGGCGAAAGGAATCGGTGCCGGGCTGGTCTATATCGAAGGCATGGTGGGCGTGCTTGATCGTCGCCACGCGAAGGCGGCGGGCGGCAAAGGCGGCCACGAGCCGTTCCGTCAAGGTCGTTTTGCCGGAGTTCTTCCAGCCGGTGATGCCAAAGACACGCTGTGTCATCGTCCTGACTCCGCAAGCTGTTGCTCCGCCATTAGGAGGTCTTGCGGCGTATTCACGTTGAAGAAGGGATCGTGGCCTGCCCCAAGGGGAAAATCCACCAGGGCGACCGGGTGCCGTTCTCCGGCAAATGCGCGCATGGAATGAGAGCCTGCACACCGAAGGAAGGTCTGTAGATCGTCTGCAAGCGAGACTGGCCAGAGCGCAAAGGTGGGATGACGCCGGTCACCGGAACGTGCCTGGACGATGCGATCATCCGAACCAACCGCATCTGCCAGCCGCGCCACCAATTCCGCGGGAAAGAAAGGTGTATCGCAGGCCACGGTGACGATCCTTTCAACATTGCCGCGTTGTTTGGCCCAGCGCATCCCTGCAAGCACGCCGCCGAGCGGTCCCAGCCCCGGCAGGCTATCGGCGACGATCTCCAGGCCGAATGAGGCAAGGCGCGCCGGCTCGCTATTGGTGTTCAGCGCCAATGCATTTACCTGCGGGCGCAGCCGTCCGATCACGTGGGCAAGGAGAGGCCTTCCGGCAAGCAGCGCAAGCCCCTTGTCGCCGCCGCCCATGCGAAGTGAGCGTCCGCCTGCAAGGATGACGCCGCCGATCCGATCCTTCAGGTCAGCCACTTATAACGCTCCCTTCTTACTGGCAATGCGGATGACATAAAGCGCCGTGGCAAAGCTGCAGAAAGAAGATAGGGCCATGACGATAAGGAGCGGGTAGATGCCGGTATCCTGCGACACCAGCGCCCCGCCGACCACCGACAGAACCGCTCCGCTGCCAATCTGAAGCGCACCGCCGAGCCCTGAAGCAGACCCGGCCAATTGCGGGCGTACGCTGACAATGCCGGCATTGGCGTTCGGCAGGGTGATGCCATTTCCGATGCCGATAAAAATGGTGGGGCCGAAGAAAGACAGCGGATGATGGTAGCCCAGCAGGAAAAGCGGAAGGGAAACAGCGATGCCTACGGTTGAAAGCAATGTGCCGGTCAGCATCATCCGGTTCATCCCCACTAGGCGCGAGTAGCGCCCGGACAGGAAATTGCCGAGTGCATAACCGCCCGATAGCAGAATGAAATAGAGGCCATATTCAGAAGGGGAAAGGCCAAGGATTTCGGTGGCCACATAGGGTCCGCCGCCCAGGAAGGCGAAGAATGTGCCGGTGCAGAATCCGGCCGTCATGGAATATCCCCAGAAGCGGCGCGAGCGGAAGAGCTCCGGATAGCTTCGGAACTGGCCCGTCATGCTGGGCGACCGGCGATGATTCGTTTCGCCCAGATCGAAGTAAACGATCAGGAACGAAATGACGCCAAAGGCAAGCATGAGATGGAAGGATGCCTGCCACCCATAGATCTCGTCGAGTATGCCGCCGATGAAGGGTCCGGTCATCGGCGCTACCGTCATGCCCATGGTGATGTAGCCTATACGGCTTGCCGCCTCGTCGGCGCTGACCGTATCGCGCACGATGGCGCGCGATAGCACCATGCCGGCGGCGGAAAACGCTTGCAGCAGCCTGCACGCAAGAAAAGTTTCGATATTGGGGGCAAAGGTGGCGGCAACTGTGGCCATTGCAAAGACTATGAAGCAGGCCAACATGACCGGCCGGCGCCCGAACCTGTCCGAAGCAGGTCCGATAAAGAGCTGCACCACGGCGGTTGCGGCTAGATAGAGCGAAACCGCAAGCTGGACCACTGCGTAATCGGCATCGAAATAGACGGCCATGCCTGGCAGGGAGGGCAGGAATAGGTTGATGGCAAGTGCCGCCGTCGCTGCCGCCATGACGAGAGTGATAATATGCGGCGGTGTGGAATTGTCGAAAGGCCGCACTGCTTTCATCGTTCTCGCACTCTCAAACCAGACCGCACAGCGTCCATATGAAACTCACAATCCATCAGGAGCCATGCCCGGGCCAGTGCTCTCGGCAATCGGCCGCTGCGTGCCGACCCTGTGCTCGCGGTAGAGGGCGTAAAGGCCGGATGCTACCACGATGCCCGCACCCAGAAGCATGAGGAAATCTGGAACGTCCCCAAAGAAAAGGTAACCCAGAAGAAGCGCCCAGAGAAAAGCGGTGTAGCGAAACGGCGCAATGAAGGAAATATCGCCAACCCGCAGCGATGCGATGATGAACTGGTGGGCGCAGATCATTGCAACGGCCGCAAGGCCAAGCAGGAGAAGCGCCCACATTGACACTTCAGACCAGCCGCCCATGGGTACAATAAGAACTCCACCACAGAAGGTGATGGCTATGGAAGTGACGGTGGTGATGTAAGCCGTCGGTATCTCCGATGAAATACGGTGAGTCACAAGGTCACGCGTTGCGCTGCACACCACTGCGCCGAGCGCTAAGAGCGACCAGGCGCTGAAACCGGAGAAGCCCGGGCGGACAATGATGAGCACGCCGGCAAATCCGACGATAATAGCGATCCAGCGCCGCCAGCCGACCGGTTCTGAAAGGAAGAAGGCCGCTCCCAGCGTCACGACGAGCGGCAGGGCCTGCATAACGGCACTTACATTGGCTATGGGCAGGTGACTGAGAGCAAGAAGGAATGAAATCGTCGCCCCCATCTCGAACAATGCACGGATAGCTACGACCGGCTGCAGAAGGAGGCCGACGCGCTTGGCGCCTGGCGAATAGGCCAGGATGACAGCGACCAAGGCGGTTGCAAAGATGCCGCGCAAGAACATCACCTGGCCCATATTCATGCTGCTGAACAGCACCTTGACCAATGCATCGTTGATCGTGAACCCGGCCATGGACGCGGAAATTAGGACCGCGCCCCGCAGATTGGGGGAAAGCAGCACGTTATACCCGGAGCAAATATTGTCATCCTGACCTACGATCACCCTGCCGGCAAAGCAATTGGCTCAAAGGCAAAAATTGTCTTGCCAGAGTGGAAGCTAGCGAAAGGATGTGCCGGAAAGCGGAGCCTCAGCCCCCGGTCACGCTCATGTGCCGGGATACGGCCGGACGCCTGGTGCGGCGGTCTATTATGAAGTCGTGGCCTTTGGGCTTGCGTGAGATCGCCTCATCTATCGCCTGGTAGAGCAGTTCATCGCCCTCGGAAGCACGCAGGGCTTGCCGCAGGTCTGCCGCATCCTCCTGGCCGAGGCACATATAGAGCGTGCCGGTGCAGGTCACGCGCACGCGATTGCAACTCTCGCAAAAATTGTGCGTGAGAGGCGTGATGAAGCCGAGCCGGCCGCCTGTCTCCGCCACCTCGACATAACGGGCGGGGCCGCCGGTCTTGTAAGGGATGTCGGTAAGGGTGAACTGCCGCTCAAGCCGCGCCCGCAGTTCCGAGAGCGGCAGGTACTGCTCGGTGCGGTCGACATCGACCTCTCCAAGCGGCATTGTCTCGATCACGGTCATGTCCATGCCGCTCTCATGCGCCCAGACCAGCATGTCCGGGATTTCATCCTCGTTGAAATTCCGGAGCGCCACCGTATTGATCTTGACCTTAAGGCCCGCCTCTCTTGCCGCCTCGATGCCGCGCATGACACGGTCGAAAATGCCCCAGCGCGTAACCGACCGGAACTTCTCCGGATCGAGTGTGTCGAGCGAGACATTGATGCGGCGAACCCCGGAATCGGCAAGCTCACCGGCGAATCGTTCAAGCTGGGAGCCGTTCGTTGTCAGAGTCAATTCGTCGAGGGCGCCTGATTCCAGATGCCGCGAAAGCTGACGGACAAGATGCATGATATTCTTGCGTACCAGCGGCTCGCCGCCTGTAAGGCGCAGGCGGCGCACTCCCTTCTGCACGAAAGCCGAACAGAGCCGGTCAAGCTCTTCCAGGCTCAGAAGGTCCTTCTTGGGCAGGAAGTTCATATCTTCGGCCATGCAGTAGACGCAGCGGAAGTCGCAGCGGTCCGTTACCGAGACACGCAGATATGTTATCGCGCGGCCGAAGGGATCGATCATGCTGCCAGTCATTTCCCACCCTTGACGTATTGCAGAGCCCGCCGTTCATTCACATGTGGACGGGAAAGCTCCATTTCAATCGGAGTCTAGCATTCGGTGCAAGCGCGCCGCAATGGTGGGCAGCGAACGCCTTTTCCGCCAACAGAACCGGCAGAGCAGGAGAGGAAAGATGAAGGCACCTGAGGAACTGCGCGTCTCGAAGGACCGCAGACTGCTCACAGTGCGCTTTTCGGGCGAGGCTCCCATGCCGCTTTCCGCGGAGATGCTGCGCGTTCTTTCGCCGTCCGCCGAGGTTCAGGGGCATTCTCCCGATGAGCGGGTGACCGTACCGGGCAAGAGGAACGTTGCAATCGCCGGTATCGAGCCGGTGGGCAATTATGCCGTGCGCATCATTTTCGACGACGGGCACCAGACCGGTCTTTATAGTTGGACCTATCTTGCCAGGCTTGGGAGAGAGCGCGACGCTTTATGGCAGGACTATCTCCGTGAGCTTGAAGAGAAGGGGCTGAACCGCGATCCGCTGTCTTGAGCGTGTAAAATTTCCGGATTGTAGCCCGGTCGGAGCGTCGTGGTAACGGAAGGTTTACCAACAGCTGAGGAACGGGGGTGGCCTCGCCTTCTCGTTGGTTAACTGAATCAGTATAAGTTTAGCGTACTGGATCTGGCAGTCGGTCACCATGTTGACAGGCAAGGCGGGTGATCCGCCACACGCTCATTAACAGCGGGGACAAGTTCATGTCTGGAAAGATTGCATTACGTGGCAGCCTTTCGGTTATGGCAGTCGCTGCCGGTTTATCAATGGCTGCTGTACCGGCCGCAGCCGAACAATATTTAATCGATCTCTTGTTCAATCAGCATCGCTCTGGCGGTCAGCCTGTCACGCAGGGTAGCCAGCGGCGCGAGGTTGCACCCCGTTCTGTTCCGAAGGTTACTGCGCCGCGGACAAGAGCGGCTGCGGTGCCAGCACCCAAAATATCCGCGCCATCCTACTATGATTACAAGCCGGACCCACTGGTGAAGGTGGGCTTCGGCGCGCTCTTGCAAGTGCTTTTTGCCGATGTGGCGGAAACCGGCGATGAGAAGGATCCTTTCCTGGAAGCGCTGCCAGAGCTTGCAGACCATGTGATGCTCGCCGAAAGAGAAATCGGCGAAGCGCTCGTTGCGCATTACTCCAGAGCGCCCGAATTCATCTGGGTTGACACTGACGGACCGAACGAGCGTGCCGCCTCCGTCATTCGTGTACTGGAGAATGCCGCTGGTTTCGGTCTTTCGGAAGCGGATTACCTTCTCCCTGTGCCTTCACCTGCTGCCGGTTCAAGCAAGAACCGAAGGGACAGGCTTCGCGAACTCATTCGTTTCGAAATGGCGCTTTCCACCCGCGCGCTGCGCTATGCACGCGATGCGAATACTGGGCGCGTCAACCCCAACAAGCTTTCAGGCTACCACGATTTCCCCACCAAGCCGCTGGACGAACAAGCCGTGCTTGGTGTCCTGGCGCGCACTCCCTCACCGGCTCGTTACCTTGAAGCCCTGCACCCCCAGAATGCGCTCTATGCCGAACTGCGTAAAGAATTGAAGGCGCTGAGGGATAGCGAAGAACGAGAGATAATCGTCGACCCGGAGACGTTCGTGCGACCGGGACAGAGTCATGCGGAACTCCCGAAGATCTTGCGGCTCCTGAAGAGTGAGAATGATCCCCAGTTCCAGACCAAGCATGGCGAGATCCTTGTTGCCCATGCGGGGAGCGAGTTCTATGCGCAGGAGCTTGTGCCCGTCATCAAGGCTGTGCAGCGCCTCTATGACCTCAACCCTGATGGCGTGATCGGGCGGCGTACCGTCGGCGCCATTGCCGGCGACAGCAAGGCCGTGCGCATCGAGAAGGTGCTGCTTGCGATGGAACGCCTGCGCTGGCATCCATCCCATCTGGGCAGCCGGCGCGTAATGATCAACGCTGCCTCCTTCAGCGCGCATTACATTGAAGGTGAAAAAGAAAAGCTATCAATGCGTGCCGTGGTCGGCACGCGCGCCAACCAGACCAATTCCTTCTATGATGAGATCGAGTACGTCGAATACAACCCTTATTGGGGCGTCCCGCGTTCGATTCTTGTCAATGAGAAGCTGCCGCGATTGAGACAGGACCCCGGTTACCTGGATCGCGCCGGCTATGAGGTGGTCGATTCGCGCGGGCGGCGTGTTTCTTCTGCCTCGGTGGATTGGTGGCGCTATGGCGCCAACATTCCTTATAACGTGCGCCAGAAACCCGGCCCGAGCAACGCGCTTGGGGAAGTCAAGATCATGTTCCCGAACAAGCACGATATTTACATGCACGACACGCCGGCCAAGAGCCTGTTCAGCCGCGATACGCGCGCCTACAGCCACGGTTGTGTGCGCCTGCAGAACCCGCGGGAAATGGCGGCCGCAGTACTCGGTACCTCCGTGAACGAAGTCGGCCGCCGGATTAGCGAAGGGAGGAACGCGCGACAGAACGTGCCGCAGAAAATTCCCGTCTATGTCAGCTATTTCACGGCATGGCCGGAGCCTTCCGGCAGTGGCGTCTCATATCATGATGACATCTATGGCCGGGATGACGCCCTGAAGAAGGCCCTCGCCAAGGTTGAAGAATTGCGCGCCGCGGGAAGCTAGCGCGCTGCGTGCTTAGGGCAGATCCTTGCAACTGCTCGATCAATGGCACGGTGCCTGATGCAGTGGTTCGCACCGCTGGCCGTGCCAACGGACGTGACTGCCGTAGCATGCGCGCAAATAGACCTGGCCGGGAACCTTCGGTTTCGGCTTGCTTGCCGCCTCCTACAAGGATGTCTGTCCTATGTGTCGATGAGGCCGAAGCCATGGGCGTGTCGATGGTAGCTGGTGCCGTGGTGCGTCAAATGCTGGTCGTGACGCTGGCAAAATACAGAGTCCAGTCCGATTTCACGCCGATCACCCACGTCGTCTAGGAATGGACGGGGGCGGCAGTGCGCAGCCAGCGTTCAGGTGAACGCGCCTGAAATTTGCGATCCCAAGTCATTGAAAATGGTGGGCGCGACAGGGATTGAACCTGTGACCCCACCCGTGTGAAGGGTGTGCTCTCCCGCTGAGCTACGCGCCCGCCCGGCTCATGAGCCGAACGAGCGGCGATATAAGGGTGGCGTGAGGGTGAAGTCAAGCGGCCGGCTTGTCCGCTGCTGAGCGGATGAGCGTTTCAGCAAGTTCGACGGTCATTTCGTCAAAATGCGAGATGACGCGGCTTGGCTCCAACTCGTGCAACGGCCGGTCCGTGTAACCGAATTCCACCGCGACGACGGGGATTCCGGCTGCCTTTGCCGTGTCAATGTCGGTGCGCGAATCGCCCACCATAACCGCGCGCTCCCGGTCGCCTCCCGCAAGCTCAATGGTGTCGAGAAGATGGCGCGGGTCGGGCTTACGATGTGCAAAGGTATCTGCGCCGCAAATGGCCGCAAAACTATCCGCCATTTCCAGGGCGCCAAGAAGCTTCCGGGATAGCCCCTCGAACTTGTTGGTACAAACGGCGCAAAGAAAGCCTGCTTTGCGGAAGCGGCTGATTGTGTCCAGCACACCGGAAAAAGGGCGGGAGCGGCCGGGCATTCTGGCGCTGTAATCCTCGAGAAAGAGCCGCTGCAATTCATTGAGCTGTTCTTTGGTCAGCGCACGTTTATGGGCGGCAAAGGCGCGCTCGATCATGACGCGGCTGCCGAAGCCGACAAACCGGCGGACTTCGTCGGCAGAAACCTCTGGCATCTCCACTGTGCGCAAGCAGTGATTGAGGCTGTCGAGCAAATCCGGGGCGGTGTCGATGAGCGTGCCATCCAGATCGAAAACGATAATTGGTGAAGCCATAGCAAATCCTTCCTTAGCAAAGGCGATAGCCATTACGGTGCGCCTATTCAAGCTATGCGTTGATTGCGCGATGGTACGAATTGCGGGACGCGACGAAACGAGTTAGACAGCGCACAAACTGGCGGGACAGGAATGGAAACCGATCCGAACATACTCAAGAGCGAGGCGGCACGCGCCGCGCTTGATCTCGTTGAAGACGGTATGAAACTTGGTATTGGCACCGGCTCGACGGCTGAGGCATTCGTGCAGCTTCTTGCCGAACGGGTCGCACGCGGGCTGAAGATCGTAGGCGTGCCCACCTCGGAACGTACCGCAATCGTCTGCGGGCAGAACGGCGTGCCTCTTACGACGCTGGACGAGACACCGGAACTCGATCTTACGATCGACGGTGCCGATGAGATTGGCCCGGACCTTACCCTCATCAAGGGGGGAGGGGGAGCATTGCTGAGGGAGAAGATCGTTGCCGCAGCGTCGCAACGCATGATCGTCATTGCGGACGAAAGCAAGATCGTCGAGGCTCTCGGGCGCTTTCCTCTGCCCATCGAAGTCAATCCTTTCGGGCTTCGCGCGACCATGATGGCCATCGAGAAGGTGGCGCAAAACCTCGGCATGTCATGTAAAATTGCCCTGCGCGAGGCGGGCGGAAGCCCCTTCGTGACCGATGGTGGTCATCTCATCGTTGATGCATCATTTGGCCGCATTCCCGAGCCAAGACCGCTCGCAGTTGCGCTAAACGCCATACCGGGGGTTGTCGAACACGGGCTTTTCGTCGGGCTTGCCGGGTCGGCCATCGTGGCGGGAAGAAGCGGCGTGCGGACATTGGATGCCAAAGCTGGACGTAATTAGAAACGGAGTGGATGGAGAGATGATTTTCACCAAACGCGTTCGTGTGATCGCGCTGACTGCCGCTATGGCGCTGTCGGTGCTTTCCGCGCCCGGCGCAGCCCAGGAGATATCGGCAGAACACCTGCGGGCGGCACGCACGGCTATAGATGCCATCAATGCAACGGACGAGTTCGACGCCATCCTCCCACAGGCCGCCCAGGGCCTGAAGGGCGAGTTGATCCAGCAGCATCCCCATATGGAAGAGCTCATCAACAAGACCGTGGATGAAAAGGCAATAGAGTTGGCAAGCCGCCGCGCCGATCTTGAGCGGGAGGCCGCGCTTGCATATGCGCGCGTCTTCACTCAGGAAGAACTGGAACAGATTGCCGCCTTCTACAACAGCGAAGCAGGCAAGAAGCTTCTCAGCAGCGGTCCGGCGGTAACGCGTGAAGTCTTCCAGGCGGCTGAAATCTGGCGTCGGGGCGTCGTTCGCGATCTCTCCTCCAACGTACTCGACACCGTTCAGCAGGCGGTGGCCGCCGACAAGCCTGCTGCGCAGGAGTCCAGCCAGTAGGAATTGATGTGCCCGCTGATGAGAATTGGAGCCTGGACTTTGTGCCGGCCTTCCAATCTTCTCGCCAGCATCATAGCTGGAAGAGACAACAACGTTAGCGGGCAGGTGCGGCATGGCTGAATTTGATCTAGACCTCTTCGTCATTGGTGGCGGCTCGGGTGGCGTTAGGGCAGGGCGGCTTGCTGCCGCAATGGGCAAGCGCGTGGGCGTTGCCGAGGAATATCGCTTTGGCGGAACATGCGTGGTTCGAGGATGCGTGCCGAAGAAGCTCTTCGTCTACGCCTCGCAGTTCACGGAGCATTTCGAGGACGCGACCGGCTATGGCTGGAGGCTGGGCGAGAGGCACTTTGACTGGCCAACGCTTGTCGCCAACAAGGACCGCGAGATTGCCCGTCTGGAGGGGCTTTATCGCACAAATCTTGAAAAGGCGGGCGCCCTTACCATCGAGGGCCGCGCCGTGTTTGTCGATCCGCATACGGTGGAGGTCGCAGGCAAGCGATTCACGGCAGAGAAGATCCTCATCGCCACCGGTGCAAGGCCCAATCCGCACGAGGCGCTCCCCGGACGCGAGCATTGCATCACATCCAACGAGGCTTTCCACCTTGCGGAGTTGCCGCGCAGCATCGCCATCGAAGGGGGGGGGTATATCGCCGTTGAATTCGCCAACATCTTTCACGGACTCGGCGTGGAAACGACGCTCATCTATCGCGGCAAGGAAATCCTTTCCCGCTTTGACGGCGATATGCGGCGTGGCCTGCACGAGGCGATGGAAGCCAAAGGTATCCGCATCATCTGCCAGGATATCATTCAAAGGGTCGAAAAGCGCGCCGACGGGACGCTCGAAGCCACTCTGAAATCTGGCGGTATGGAGACGTACGACCAGATCATGCTCGCTATCGGCCGCGTGCCCAACACCAATGGGCTGGGGCTCGACGCCGCCGGTGTGGAAACGGGTGTCAGGGGCGAGATCCTCGTGGATGAATATTCCCGGACGAATGTCGGGCACATCTGGGCCATCGGCGATGTAACCGACCGGGTGCAACTCACCCCGGTCGCGATCCATGAGGCCATGTGCTTCCTTGAAACAGCCTTCAAGGACAATCCGACCAAGGTCGATCATGCGGATATAGCCACGGCCGTTTTCTCGCAGCCGGAGGTAGGTACCGTTGGACTTTCGGAGGAGGCGGCTGCAGAACGTTTCGAAGAGTTGGAGATCTATCGCGCCAGCTTCCGTCCAATGCGTCATACCCTTGCGGGCCGGCATGAGAGGACGATCATGAAGCTGGTGGTGGACGCCGCTTCCCGCCGCGTCGTGGGCGTTCACGTGCTTGGACCGGACGCCGGGGAAATGGCACAGCTTTTGGGCATCTCCATCAAGGCGGGCGTGACGAAGGATTTTTTCGACAGCACGATGGCAGTTCATCCCACGGCCGCTGAGGAGCTTGTCACCATGTATCAGCCGACCTATCGCGTGCGGAACGGGGAGCGGATCTAAAGCTTTCGAGCTTCTGTCGCTCGAACATGGCAGAACGGCAATGGCGGAGCCTTGTTGAGCCTCGCGGCCATTTGCAGGGTAGTATATATAAGAGGCTTCGGTTAAATAACCGCGTTCCGGTAGGCATGTTGCCGGCCGGACTTTCAGGTTACAGGTGCTAAGATGACAAAGTGGTCGCCGGGTTCGTGGAGGAGCAAACCGATCCAGCAGGTGCCGTCCTATCAGGACAAGGCAGCGCTGGCTGAGGTGGAGGCGCGCATGGCCACCTATCCTCCTCTGGTCTTCGCCGGCGAAGCGCGGAAGCTAAAGAAGCAGCTTGCGGCGGTGGCCGAAGGACAGGGGTTTCTGCTTCAGGGCGGAGATTGTGCAGAGAGCTTTGCCGAGCACGGCGCCGACAACATCCGCGACTTCTTCCGCGTCTTCCTTCAGATGGCCGTGGTGCTGACCTTCGCGGGCGCTCAACCCGTGGTGAAAGTAGGGCGTATAGCCGGACAGTTCGCTAAGCCGCGCTCATCGGATATGGAAGAGAAGGACGGCGTGTCGCTTCCCTCCTACCGCGGCGATATCATCAATGGCATCGACTTCACGGAAAGTGCGCGCTCGCCCGACCCTGCACGACAGGAGATGGCGTACCGGCAGTCTGCCGCCACGCTCAATCTTTTGCGTGCTTTCGCGCAAGGCGGCTACGCAAATCTGGAGAACGCGCACAAGTGGATGGTGGGCTTCATTTCAGGCAGCCCCCAGGGCGAGCGCTACAGCGCGCTGGCCGACCGCATCACCGAGACGATGGATTTCATGCGCGCCATCGGCATCAGCGCGGAAAGCCATCCTTCATTGCGCGAAACGGATTTTTACACGAGCCATGAGGCGTTGCTGCTTGGCTACGAAGAGGCGCTGACGCGCATCGATTCCACCACCGGAGAGTGGTACGCGACCTCCGGCCACATGATCTGGATTGGCGACCGTACACGTCAGCCCGATCATGCCCATGTGGAATATTGCCGTGGGGTGAAGAATCCGCTGGGCTTGAAATGCGGGCCAACGCTCGATCCGGATACGTTGCTGAGGCTTCTCGATGTCCTCAACCCGCAGAACGAACCCGGCAGGATGACGCTAATTGCTCGGTTCGGCGCGGAGAAAGCTTCCGAGCATCTCCCGAAGCTCGTCCGGGCAGTCGCGCGCGAGGGACGCAAGGTGGTCTGGTCGTGCGATCCCATGCATGGCAACACCATTTCTCTCAATGGTTACAAGACCCGACCGTTCGATCGCATTCTGTCGGAAGTTCAGACCTTCTTCGACGTGCACCATTCGGAAGGAACTCACCCCGGTGGCATTCACGTCGAGATGACCGGCAAGAACGTGACTGAATGCACCGGAGGCGCGCGGGCAATCTCCGCCGACGATCTTTCGGATCGCTATCACACCCATTGTGATCCGCGGCTCAATGCGGACCAGGCTCTGGAGCTTGCCTTCCTGGTCGCGGAGCTTTTGAAGAAGGATGCGGCAACCAATCCGGAAAAGAGGGCTGTTGCAGGCTAATCCAACGTGACGGGAAAGGGGCAAGGATGCTCTTGCTCCTTCATCGAGCGGCCGCTGATTGGCATCTTAGCGCAAGGTGCAATCGCTTCAGGATTTCATTGAAAGCTGAATGATCGAAGTCGTTATTCTTAGTGAGCCAGGATTTCCAGGAGTTTCACCTGGTCGCTCGCTGAGGAGATGGATGCTGCTTGCGCGCAGCTAGCTTACACCTCGGCGAGAGTTTCTGATCCGGTAATTGCACTGCTTCCATATTTGTCCTGGTGCAAGGAAGCTATTGTATTTTCCCGGCCACTTTCCGCCTGACGACTTCAAGCGCCAGCGCGTGTTGCTCAGGCTTTTCCGCAACCCGTCAGGTCGGGAATCGGATTTTCCAATTTCTCGTGCATTTGAGAACGCGATAATTTCATCGCCATTACTTGAAGTTGGAGATTTCATATGCCTGGAAAGATCGATCAGGCTTCCAAGACATCGGGAGCCAGCCATCGTCCTGCGCCAGCGGTCCCATCGTCTTCCCGAAGGTTTACGGTGCAAACTGTCAGTAAGGCGAGGCGGTCAGAAGAAACCGCCCCTTCTTCAAGTGCCGCTGTCTATGTTGCGGGCACAAGGAATGCAGCTTTGAGAGCTGGCTTCAACTCCAACGGCCAGAAGACGAACATAAATTGGGGAAAAGATCGGCCGGGGCCCCAGCGTTCTGAAGCCTCGCAAGGGAGCGCTGCTAGAGCCGGACGTATCCCGCGGCAACAAAAAATTCAGGCGGCCAAAGCCCTGTTGGCGAATCCACCCAGGTCTACCGACGTCATCTATGCGGAAGTACCGAAAAAGGCCTGGCACGAGCGAGGGTACCAGCGGACAGCCACGGTCCAATGGACCAATGTCCCCAATTTACCCGACCCTGTGCGCGCGCATGTTCACTATAAATGGGAGTTCAGCCATTGGGCGCGCTATGCCGGTCATGCGTGGATAGTCAATGTGGGGGGATGGCGAATGCCAACCCCGAAGGCTGTCGTGAAGATGCTGCCTAAAGATCCACCCGACAAGCATTTCCATCCATAACGGAGAGGACGAAGCCAGCTGTTGCTAATGCATTATTGTCGCCGGAGGAATCACCTAAACCGACGATACCTTCATTCGACCGGAGGGTGGCAAGGCCGGTGGCGTTCAGCGGGTGAGTCTACATTCATGCTTGCTGTTACAACGTCATCTCGCCCGTGTGCGGCAAGCCTCATGGACGTTGCCGCTGTCGGGCAAGGCACGGGAAGCATATGCGAAATCGTTCTGCTGGGCGTATGCAAATGGATGCAGCGGCGCATGCCGACACCTGCTAGCAATCGGCTCCGTCAATTATCCTGAGGCGGCTATTGTTCACCTCACTCCCAAACCTCTCGATCGCGCTGTTGCCGGCTGGTGGGCGCGAGGCCAGACGGCGTTCAGTTCGCCTCGTCGAAGGTCACGATAGCGATCTCGCCCTCCGTAGCGCCTTGCCAGGCAGAAAGGTGTGGCTCCTCGTCAGGCGCACCCTCTATTTCGCCGATCTGATCGAGCTCTGCCTCCGCATAACCTTCCTGAGCCAGCGCTTCGAGCGCGAGCCTTACCGCCGTATCGTCGTCGGGGGCGACAAGCATCACATGTACGCCCTCGCTCGGCGAGCCCTGCTCGCGCCATACACGCCCGGTAATGATCGTAACCGACCGTTCCTCATTGTCGTTCATGTGATTCTTTCCTGTTGCGCGGAATGCTGGGCATTCGCATCATGGTGGCATTTATGGCTGTCGAATAACAGGGCAAGGGTCTGGAAATGAAGCTGCCGCGGCCCCATATGGGACGCGATAACGACCTCAAGCGGCATTTTGACCGTCCGGTTGCAGGGTTTGGCAAGTTTATTGCTGGCTCAGACTTGACGGAGTTGCCGCTTGCGCGTATTACGCCGCCCACGTCTGAGCCTATGTGAAGCCATTCTTTCCGAAAGCGACGCGCTTTGGAGTTCGGCTTCAAACAGGGCTCGTTTAAACGAGCGACAGACTTCCGGGGCAAGAAGCGGCTTCCGCTTCCTCTGCATATTTTCGGGCAGGACCGCAGGATGGCGGTTTTGAGTGCCCGAATTTGCCGTTAGAAAAGCGCTTCGTGCGAACGGGGCCGTAGGGCTCGGGATAGAGATGGGAAACCAAGGGAAGGTTTGATGCCGACCGTAAGCCAGTTGATCCGCAAGCCGCGCAAGGCGCCGGTGAAGCGCAACAAAGTGCCCGCCATGCAGGCCAATCCCCAGAAGCGGGGTGTCTGCACGCGCGTCTATACGACTTCGCCGAAGAAGCCGAACTCGGCCATGCGCAAGGTCGCCAAGATCAGGCTTTCTAATGGCTTCGAGGTGATCGGCTATATTCCGGGTGAGGGGCATAACCTTCAGGAGCACTCCGTGGTGATGATCCGCGGCGGGCGCGTGAAGGACCTTCCCGGCGTGCGCTATCACATCATTCGCGGCGTGCTCGACACCCAGGGCGTCAAGAGCCGCAAGCAGCGCCGCTCCAAATACGGCGCGAAGCGTCCGAAGTAGGGTTTTCGGCTTTGGCGCTTTTCTTGGCGCCGGCCAGAAGGTGAGAGACGAGAAAGATGTCCCGACGCCACCGTGCAGAGAAGCGCGAAATCAACCCGGATCCGAAATACGGGGACGTGGTTGTCAGCAAGTTCATGAACGCCATCATGTTCGATGGCAAGAAGTCCGTCGCCGAGCAGATCGTGTACGGCGCGCTGGATCAGGTGCAGGAGAAGACCAGGCAGGAGCCGGTCGCCGTATTCCATCAGGCGCTTGATAATGTCGCGCCGCATGTGGAAGTGCGTTCGCGCCGTGTTGGCGGGGCAACCTATCAGGTGCCCGTCGACGTGCGGCCGGAGCGCCGTCAGGCGCTTGCCATCCGCTGGCTGATCGCGGCGGCCCGCAACCGCAACGAGACGACTATGATTGAGCGTCTGTCCGGCGAGTTGATGGATGCATCCAACAATCGCGGCACTGCTGTGAAGAAGCGCGAGGATACGCACAAGATGGCCGAGGCCAACCGTGCGTTCTCGCATTACCGCTGGTAGCGGTAGGAAGAAAGGTTACCCACGATGGCCCGCGAATATAAGATCGAAGATTACCGAAATTTCGGTATCATGGCGCATATTGACGCCGGTAAGACGACGACCAGCGAGCGCATCCTGTTCTACACGGGTAAGTCGCATAAGCTCGGCGAAACCCATGACGGCGCTGCTACCATGGATTGGATGGAGCAGGAGCAGGAGCGCGGCATCACCATTACGTCCGCTGCCACGACGACCTTCTGGCAGGGGCGTGACGGGAAGCGGCGTCGCTTCAACATCATTGATACGCCGGGGCACGTGGATTTCACAATCGAGGTCGAGCGCTCCCTTCGTGTGCTCGATGGAGCCATTGCGCTGCTCGATGCCAATGCCGGCGTAGAGCCGCAGACAGAGACCGTTTGGCGGCAGGCGGACAAGTACGGCGTGCCGCGCCTTATCTTCTGCAACAAGATGGACAAGGTCGGCGCGGACTTCTTCCGCTCCGCAGAGATGGTCAAGACGCGCCTCGGCGCCGTGCCTGTGATTATGCAGCTCCCCATTGGTGCGGAAGCTGATTTTGCAGGCGTGGTCGATCTGATTGAAATGAAGGGGCTCGTCTGGCAGTCGGATAATCTCGGCGCTGCCTGGGACGTGGTTGAGATTCCGGAAGATCTCAAGGCGCAGGCCGAGGAGTATCGTGAAAAGCTCATCGAGGCGGCGGTCGAATTAGATGAAGCTGCGATGGAGCGCTATCTGGAAGGTGAGATGCCTTCCAATGACGAGATCCGTGCTCTTATTCGCAAGGGCACCATCGAGGTAAAGTTCTTCCCGATGTTCTGCGGTTCCGCCTTTAAGAACAAGGGCGTGCAGCCGTTGCTTGACGCGGTGGTGGATTTTCTTCCCTCGCCGGTGGATGTGCCGCCGATCAAGGGCATCGATCCCAAGACCGAGGCTGAGACAGCTCGCCGGTCGTCGGACGATGAGCCGCTCTCGATGCTCGCCTTCAAGATCATGAACGATCCCTTCGTGGGCTCGCTCACCTTCTGCCGCATCTATTCGGGTGTGCTGAGCAAGGGTGTTTCACTGGCCAATACTGTCAAGGGCAAACGCGAACGCATCGGGCGCATGCTTCAGATGCACTCCAACTCGCGTTCGGATCTTGATGTCGCCTATGCGGGCGATATCGTGGCGCTGGCCGGCCTGAAGGAGACCACCACCGGCGACACGCTTTGCGATCCGCTGCAGCCGGTAGTTCTCGAGCGTATGGAGTTTCCGGAGCCGGTTATTCAGATCGCGATCGAGCCGAAGACGAAGGCGGACCAGGAAAAGATGGGCATGGCGCTCAATCGCCTGGCTGCTGAGGATCCGTCCTTCCGCGTCCGCTCGGACGAGGAATCCGGCCAGACGATCATCGCCGGCATGGGTGAGCTTCATCTCGACATCATCGTCGATCGTATGAAGCGCGAGTTCAAGGTGGAGGCCAATGTCGGTGCGCCACAGGTGGCCTATCGTGAAACGATCACCAAGGTGGCTGAGGTCGACTATACCCACAAGAAGCAGACCGGCGGTTCCGGTCAGTTTGCTCGTGTCAAGATCGTCTTCGAGCCGAACCCCGAGGGCGAGGAGTTTGTCTTCGAGTCCAAGATCGTCGGCGGTGCCGTGCCGAAGGAGTACATTCCTGGCGTGCAGAAGGGTATCGAGAGCGTCCTTTCCTCCGGACCCATTGCCGGTTTCCCCATGCTCGGCGTGAAGGCGACGCTTTCGGACGGCGCCTATCACGACGTCGACTCCTCGGTGCTCGCCTTTGAAATTGCTGCTCGTGCGGCTTTCCGCGAAGGTGCGCAGAAGGCCGGCGCTCAGCTTCTCGAGCCGATCATGAAGGTGGAGGTTGTGACGCCGGAAGAATATGTGGGCGACATCATCGGCGACCTGAACTCGCGCCGCGGGCAGATCCAGGGCACTGAGGCACGTGGCATTGCGACCGTCATCAACGCCATGGTGCCTCTTGCTAACATGTTCAAGTATGTCGACAATTTGCGCTCGATGTCTCAGGGCCGCGCGCAATACACGATGCAGTTTGACCACTATGAGCCGGTCCCCAGCGCTGTTGCGCAGGAGATCCAGAAGAAGTTTGCGTGATCGCCGTTAAGGCGCACCATCAGGAAGGCCGCCAAGGCAAGGCATAACGGAGACCTCACATGGCCAAGGGTAAATTTGAGCGGACGAAGCCGCATGTGAACATCGGAACGATTGGTCACGTTGACCACGGCAAGACGTCGACGACGGCTGCGATCACGAAGTTTTTTGGAGAGTTCAAGGCTTACGAGCAGATTGACGCTGCTCCTGAAGAGAAGGCTCGCGGCATCACGATCTCGACGTCTCATGTGGAGTATGAGACGGAGAACCGTCACTATGCGCATGTGGACTGCCCGGGTCACGCCGACTATGTGAAGAACATGATCACGGGTGCGGCACAGATGGACGGTGCGATTCTTGTTGTTTCGGCTGCCGATGGTCCGATGCCGCAGACGCGGGAGCACATTCTTCTTGCGCGCCAGGTTGGTGTTCCGGCGATTGTTGTGTTCCTGAACAAGGTTGACCAGGTTGACGATCCGGAGCTTCTTGAGCTTGTCGAGCTTGAGGTTCGCGAGCTTCTGTCGAGCTATGAGTTTCCGGGCGACGACATTCCGATCATCAAGGGCTCGGCGCTGGCGGCGCTTGAGGGCACGAACAAGGAGATCGGCGAGGATGCGGTCCGCGCGCTGATGAAGGCGGTGGACGAGTATATCCCGACGCCCGAGCGGCCGATCGACCAGCCGTTCCTGATGCCGATCGAGGATGTGTTCTCGATTTCCGGCCGCGGCACGGTTGTGACGGGGCGCGTTGAGCGCGGCATCGTGAAGGTGGGCGACGAGGTTGAGATTGTTGGCATCCGCCCGACGACGAAGACGACGGTGACGGGCGTTGAGATGTTCCGCAAGCTGCTCGACCAGGGTCAGGCGGGCGACAATATTGGTGCGCTTCTGCGCGGCGTTGACCGTGAGGGTGTGGAGCGCGGCCAGGTTCTTTGCAAGCCGGGCTCGGTGACGCCGCACACGAAGTTCAAGGCCGAAGCTTATATCCTGACGAAGGAAGAGGGCGGCCGCCACACGCCGTTCTTCACCAACTATCGTCCGCAGTTCTATTTCCGCACCACGGATGTGACGGGCATCGTGAAGCTGCCGGAGGGCACGGAGATGGTGATGCCGGGCGACAATGTGACGGTGGATGTGGAACTGATCGTGCCGATCGCCATGGAAGAGCGCCTGCGCTTTGCCATCCGCGAGGGCGGCCGCACCGTCGGCGCCGGCATCGTCGCATCCATCACCGAGTAAGAAGCAGGCTTTCGGGACGCGGCGCGGCAGACGCCGCGCTGCGATCCGAACGAGGAACTGACAGATGAATGGACAGAATATCCGGATCCGGCTTAAAGCGTTCGACCATCGGGTGCTCGACGCCTCGACGCGCGAGATCGTGTCCACGGCTAAGCGCACCGGCGCCAATGTCCGCGGTCCGATACCGCTGCCCACGAGGATAGAGAAGTTCACGGTAAACCGCTCGCCGCATATCGACAAGAAGAGCCGTGAGCAGTTCGAGATGCGCACGCACAAGCGTCTTCTCGACATCGTGGATCCGACCCCACAGACGGTGGATGCACTTATGAAGTTGGATCTGGCCGCCGGTGTCGATGTCGAGATCAAGCTGTAGGGCGGAAGACAGGGTTTAAGGACCCCGCGGGCCGAGAAGCCGGCGGCGGGAAGTCTGAAAGGAAATCGAACCGATGCGTTCAGGTGTTATTGCACAGAAGATCGGGATGACGCGCGTCTACAACGAGGCGGGTGAGCATATCCCCGTCACCGTGCTGCGCATGGAAAATTGCCAGGTGATTGCGCAGCGGACGCAGGAGAAGAACGGCTACACGGCCGTTCAGCTCGGCGTCGGGCTTGCCAAGGTGAAGAACACACCGAAAGCGCTGCGCGGTCATTTCGCTGCCGCGAGCGTGGAGCCAAAAGCCAAGCTGGCGGAGTTCCGCGTGTCCCCGGACAATCTGCTCGATGTGGGCGCGGAGATTACCGCCGATCACTTCGTGCCCGGCCAGAAGGTGGACGTGACGGGCACCTCCATCGGCAAGGGCTTCCAGGGTGTCATGAAGCGCCACAATTTCGGTGGCGGCCGCGCGACCCACGGCAACTCCATTTCGCACCGCTCGCATGGTTCGACCGGCCAGCGGCAGAATCCGGGCAAGGTCTTCAAGGGTAAGAAGATGGCCGGCCATATGGGGCATGTCCGCGTAACCACTCAGAATCTCGAGGTGGTATCCACCGATACGGAACGGGGATTGATTCTCGTGCGCGGTGCGGTGCCGGGCTCAAAGGGGGCTTGGATCATGGTGCGCGATGCGGTCAAGGCGCCGCTGCCGGAGAATGCTCCGGTTCCAGGTGCCTTCCGTGCGGCAGGTAATGGCAAAGCCGCGAAGGCCGAAGAGGCCGCCGCCAGCGAGGGGACAGAATAATGGATCTGAAGATTACCACGTTGGCAGGCGAGGACGCGGGGAATCTGAAGGTCTCCGAGGAGATTTTCGGACTGGAGCCGCGCGAGGACATCCTCCAGCGGGTCGTTCGCTGGCAGCTTGCAAGGCGTCAGCAGGGCACCCACAAGGCGAAGGGACGCTCGGAGATCGCGCGCACCGGCGCGAAAATGTACCGCCAGAAGGGCACGGGGCGCGCGCGTCACTCGTCGGCCCGCGTTCCGCAGTTCCGCGGTGGTGGCAAGGCTCACGGACCGGTGGTTCGCGGCCACGCACATGACTTGCCGAAGAAGGTGAGGGCTCTTGGACTGAGGCATGCCCTTTCAGCGAAGGCGAAAGCGGAGAATCTGATCATCGTCGACGAGCTTTCCGTCACGGATGCCAAGACCAAGACGCTTGTGGAAAATTTTGCCAAGCTTGGCCTTCAGAACGCGCTGATGATCGGCGGTGCGGAGCTAGACCCCGGCTTCAAGCGTGCGGCTGCGAACATTCCGAATATCGACGTGCTGCCGATCCAGGGCATCAACGTTTATGACATTCTGCGCCGTGGGACGCTGGTTCTCAGCAAGGCGGCGGTCGAGGCTCTCGAGGAGCGGTTCAAATGACGGATCTACGCCACTACGACGTGATCGTGAGCCCCGTGATCACTGAGAAGTCGACGATGGCCTCGGAGAATAACCAGGTTATCTTCAACGTGGCCCGCAAGGCTACAAAACCGGAAATCAAGGCGGCGGTGGAAGCGCTGTTCAACGTCAAGGTCAAGGGCGTGAACACGCTGGTTCGCAAAGGCAAGGTGAAGCGTTTCCGCGGCACCATCGGAAAGCAGAGCGACGTCAAGAAGGCGGTCGTAACGCTGGATGAAGGCCATTCGATCGACATCGCGACGGGTCTTTGAGAGGCCGCAGGGACTAGGATATGGCACTCAAGCACTATAAACCGGTCACTTCAGGCCAGCGGCAGCTGGTGATCGTAGACCGTTCCGGTCTTCACAAGGGCAAGCCGGTGAAGGGACTTACCGTCGGCTTGTCGTTCAGGGGCGGGCGCAATAATCACGGGCGCATTACGGCGCGCTTTCAGGGTGGCCGTCACAAGCGCACCTACCGGCTGATCGACTTCCGCCGTCGCAAATACGACGTCTCCGGCGTCGTGGAGCGGCTGGAATACGATCCGAACCGGTCGGGCTTCATCGCGCTGGTCCGTTATGATGATGGCGAGCTGTCCTATATCCTTGCGCCGCAGCGTCTGGCAGTGGGTGACCGTGTTATCTCCTCGGAGAAGCAGGTGGACGTGAAGCCGGGCAATGCGATGCCGCTGTCCACCATGCCTGTTGGCACGATCATCCACAATGTGGAACTGAAGCCGGGCCGGGGTGGCCAGCTTGCACGCTCGGCAGGCGCTTACGCCCAGCTCGTTGGTCGGGACCAGGGCAGAGCGATCATCCGGCTGAACTCTGGTGAGCAGCGGCTCGTCCCCGGCGCTTGCATGGCGACGGTGGGCGCGGTCTCTAACCCTGAGCACGGCAATGTCAGCCTTGGCAAGGCTGGACGCAAGCGGTGGCTCGGCAGGCGCCCGCACAACCGCGGCGTGTCCATGAACCCGGTCGATCACCCGCATGGCGGCGGTGAGGGCCGCACTTCGGGCGGACGCCATCCGGTGTCGCCGTGGGGTAAGCCGACCAAGGGAATGAAGACCCGCTCCAACAAGGCGACCGACAAGTTCATCATGCGCTCGCGCCATCAGCGCAAGAAATAGGAAAGGTTAGGGAACCGTGTCCCGTTCAGTCTGGAAAGGCCCCTTCATCGATGGCTATCTCCTGAAGAAAGCCGAAAAGGTCCGTGAGAGCGGGCGCAAGGAAGTCATCAAGATGTGGAGCCGCCGTTCCACTATCCTTCCCCAGTTCGTGGGGCTGACCTTCGGCGTCTACAACGGCCAGAAGCACATTCCCGTGCTCGTCACGGAAGAGATGGTGGGCCACAAATTCGGTGAATTCGCTCCGACCCGCACCTATTACGGCCACGGGGCGGACAAGAAGGCGAGAAGGAAATAAGAAATGGGCAAGGCCAAAGCGCCGCGCAAGCTTCAGGATAACGAGGCGCGCGCGGTCCTGCGAACCATCCGTGTTAGCCCGCAGAAGTTGAACCTCGTTGCCGCTATGATCCGCGGCAAGAAGGTTGCCGCTGCTCTGGCGGATCTGGAGTTTTCTCGCAAGCGCATCGCGGGCACGGTGAAGAAGACGCTGGAATCGGCAATCGCCAACGCGGAGAACAACCACGATCTGGATGTCGATTCGCTTGTCGTCGCTGAGGCCCATGTCGGAAAATCTATCGTCATGAAGCGGTTCCGAGCGCGTGGCCGCGGCCGCGCCAATCGCATTGAGAAGCCGTTTTCCCACCTGACGATCGTCGTTCGGGAAGTTGAAGAGCAAGTGGAGGCCGCCTGATGGGCCAGAAAGTCAATCCGGTCGGACTCCGGCTCGGTATCAACCGCACGTGGGATTCCCGCTGGTTTGCGGACAATGCCGAGTATGGAAAGCTCCTGCACGAGGACATCAAGATCCGCAACTATATCGAACGCGAGCTCAAGCAGGCCGCGATTTCGAAAGTGGTGATCGAAAGGCCGCACAAGAAGTGTCGCGTGACTATTCATTCGGCGCGTCCGGGGCTCATCATCGGCCGCAAGGGTGCGGATATCGAGAAGCTGCGCCGCAAGATCTCGCAGATGACGGAAGCGGAGACGCATCTGAATATCGTCGAGGTCCGCAAGCCGGAGACCGATGCAACGCTTATCGCGCAGTCAATCGCGCAGCAGCTTGAACGTCGCGTTGCTTTCCGTCGGGCGATGAAGCGTGCCGTTCAATCGGCCATGCGGCTGGGTGCAGAGGGTATCCGTATCACCTGTTCCGGCCGCCTGGGCGGTGCCGAGATTGCTCGCGTCGAGTGGTATCGCGAAGGCCGCGTGCCGCTTCATACGCTGCGGGCCGACATTGATTACGGCACAGCCGAGGCCGAGACCGCTTATGGTCTGTGCGGCGTGAAGGTGTGGGTCTTCAAAGGCGAGATCCTGGAGCACGATCCGATGGCTTCGGAACGCCGTGCGGTCGAGGGCGAGCCCGCTGGGCAGCGCCGTCGCGAGACGGCCTGAGCCGGTAATTTGGAGTAATAAGAGATGCTGCAACCAAAGCGCACGAAGTTCCGCAAGCAGTTCAAGGGCCGCATCCACGGTGCAGCGAAAGGCGGGACAGATCTCAATTTTGGTTCTTATGGCTTGAAGGCGATGGAGCCCGAACGTGTGACTGCGCGCCAGATCGAGGCTGCCCGACGCGCCATCACCCGCTTTATGAAGCGGCAGGGGCGCGTGTGGATCCGGATTTTTCCCGATCTGCCGGTGAGCTCGAAGCCAACCGAGGTGCGCATGGGCAAAGGCAAGGGCTCGGTGGATTACTGGGCCTGCCGCGTGAAGCCTGGCCGCATCATGTTTGAGATTGATGGTGTGCCCGACGATGTGGCGCGAGAGGCATTGCGGCTCGGGGCGTCCAAGCTGCCGGTCAAGACGCGCTTCGTCCAGCGCATTGCGGAATAGGAGTAGCACGCCATGAAGGCCGCAGACGTACGGGCGATGACGCCCGACCAGCTTCAGGATGAGCTGGAAAAGCTGAAGAAAGAACAGTTCAATCTCCGTTTCCAGAAGGCGACGGGGCAGTTGGAGAAAACCGCGCGGGTTAAGCAGGTTCGCCGTAACATTGCGCGCATCAAGACAATCGCCGCCGAAAAGGCGGCCGGCAAGAAGGCCTGAGGACGACAATGCCAAAGCGCGTTTTGCAGGGCACCGTGGTAAGCGACAAGAATGACAAGACGGTTGTGGTTCTTGTCGAGCGCCGGTTTGCGCATCCGCTACTGAAGAAAACGGTGCGCCGTACCAAGCGGTACAAGGCACACGACGAGGAAAATGTGTGCAAGGTCGGTGATATCGTGCTGATCCAGGAGTCGCGCCCGATTTCGAAGGACAAGACCTGGGTTGTCGTGAACGAAGCTCAGGCACAACAAGGTTGATAGTGCGGGCGAAGCGCTTTAAGCGCTCGCAGCGATAGAAATAGAAGGCGGCCAGTCATGATTCAGATGCAAACAAACCTCGACGTGGCGGACAATTCCGGCGCCCGTCGTGTCATGTGCATCAAGGTGCTCGGCGGCTCGAAGCGGAAATACGCCTCGGTGGGCGACATTATCGTCGTCTCGGTCAAGGAGGCGATCCCGCGCGGGCGTGTGAAGAAGGGCGACGTGATGAAGGCGGTGGTTGTGCGCACTGCCAAGGATATCCGCCGTGCAGACGGAAGCGTGATTCGTTTTGACAGCAACGCTGCCGTTTTGGTGGACAACAAAAGAGAGCCTGTGGGCACGCGTATCTTCGGACCGGTTCCGCGCGAATTGCGCGCCAAGAACCACATGAAGATCATCTCGCTGGCGCCGGAAGTGCTCTAAGGGACCGGAAAATGCAGAAGATCAAAAAAGGCGACAGGGTCGTCGTGCTCTCCGGCCGTGACAAAGGACGCACGGGCGAAGTTTTGAAGATGATGCCCAAGGAGTCCAAGGCATTGGTGAGCGGCGTCAACCTCGTGCGTCGCCACCAGAAGCAGACGGCGCAGACGGAAGGCGGCATCATTACCAAGGAAGCCCCGATCCACGTGTCGAACCTGGCAATTGCCGATCCGAAGGACGGGAAGCCGACGCGCGTCGGTTTCCGGATCGAGGCGGATGGCAAGAAGGTGCGCGTGGCGAAGCGCTCGGGAGAATTGATCGATGGCTAAGGCAGATTACCAGCCGCGCTTGAAGCAGCAGTACGAGGAGGTGATCCGCAAGCAGCTCCTCGAACAGTTTGGCTACCGCAACGGGATGCAGGTTCCGCGCATCGAGAAGGTAGTCATCAATATGGGTGTCGGCGAGGCGACAGGCGATTCCAAGAAGCCGTCGGTGGCGGCTGAGGATCTGGCGCTGATTGCCGGCCAGAAGGCGGTCATAACCAAGGCACGCAAATCCATCGCCGGGTTCAAGCTGCGCGAGCATATGCCGATCGGAGCCAAGGTAACGCTGCGCAAGGCGCGCATGTATGAGTTCCTGGACAGACTCGTCAACGTTGCGCTGCCGCGCGTGCGCGACTTCCGCGGCCTCAACCCGAAGAGCTTTGACGGCCGTGGCAACTTCGCCATGGGCATCAAGGAGCATATCGTGTTCCCCGAGATCAACTACGACAAGGTCGACCAGATCTGGGGAATGGACATCATCGTCTGTACGACTGCGGAGACCGATGAGGAGGCGAGGGCCCTTCTGAAGGCCTTCAACTTCCCGTTCCGTCAGCAGTAACGGCAGGCGAGCACAAGGAAAGCATCATATGGCAAAGATCAGCGCAGTTGAGAAGAACAAGAGGCGCCGGAAGATGGTGAACCGCTATGCCGACAGGCGTGCGGCGCTGAAGGCCATCATCATGGACAAGAACAGGCCCATAGAGGAGCGGTTCAAGGCGCAGCTTCAGCTTGCCTCGCTTCCACGCAACTCTTCTAAAACGCGCATCCGCAATCGTTGTGACGTGACGGGCCGTCCTCGCGGCTACTATCGCAAGCTCAGGATGTCGCGCATCGCGCTGCGGGAACTAGGCAATAGCGGCCTCATTCCCGGCTTGGTCAAGTCGAGCTGGTAGGAGACGAGAAGATGTCTGTGAATGATCCGCTCGGCGATATGCTGACCCGCATCCGCAATGCAATCGGCCGCCGGAAGCTCAAGGTTTCCTCGCCAGCATCGCGGCTTCGCGCTCGAGTGCTCGATGTGATGAAGCAGGAAGGCTATATCCGCGATTACAGCCAGATCGACTATGGCAATGGCAAGTCGGAGCTTGAGATCGAGCTTAAGTATTTCGACGGCGCGCCGGTGATCCGCGAGATCTCCCGGGTTTCCAAGCCGGGCCGTCGCGTCTATGTCTCGGTCAAGTCGATTCCCCAGGTCGCCAATGGCCTTGGTATCGCGATTTTATCAACGCCAAAGGGCGTGATGGCCGATCATCAGGCGCGTGAGCAGAATGTCGGCGGAGAAATTCTCTGCCAGATATTCTGATCCCGGCAGGCTGACGAAGAACAAGAGGACAAGACACGATGTCTCGCATAGGCAAGAAGCCGGTCCCGGTGCCGCAGGACGTTAAGGCCACCGTCGAAGGACAGACGGTAACGGCGAAGGGACCCAAGGGCGAGCTGAAGTTCGTCGTCAATGACGAGGTGCTGGTGAAGCTGGAGGACGGTTCCATCTTTGTCGATCCGCGCGACCAATCCAAGCTGGCGCGCTCCAAATGGGGCATGTCGCGCACGCAGATCGCCAACATATTGACCGGCGTGAAGGACGGCTTCGAGAAGCGGCTTGAGATCAGTGGCGTCGGCTATCGCGCTGCAATGCAGGGCAAGCGGCTCCAGCTTTCGGTCGGCTACAGCCACGAGATCCATTACGATCCGCCGGAGGGCATTACCATTGCTGTTCCGAAACCGACTGAGATCGTGGTTTCCGGTATCGACCGGCAGGTGGTGGGCCAGGTTGCGGCTGAGATCCGCAAGTTCCGTGAACCGGAGCCCTATAAGGGCAAGGGCGTGAAGTACGCGGACGAGATAATCGTCCGCAAGGAAGGCAAGAAGAAGTAGGGACGCAAGGCCATGGTGTCGAAGGTATCCGTTACGCGACGCGCCGGGCGCGTCCGAAGAAAACTGAAGCAGGTCTCGAGCGAACGGCCGCGGCTTTCGGTGTTCCGCTCGTCGAAGAACATCTATGCGCAGATCATAGACGACGTGAAGGGGCACACGCTGGCTGCAGCCTCCACGCTTGAGAAGGATCTGAAGGGCAAGCTCAAGAGCGGTAGCGATGCGGCCGCTGCAACCGAAGTGGGCAAGCTGATCGCCGAGCGCGCCAAGAAGGCTGGCGTCGGGAAGGTGGTCTTTGACCGCGGGCCTTACCTCTATCACGGGCGGGTCAAGGCGCTTGCCGACGCGGCCCGCGAGGGTGGCCTGGAATTCTAGTCAGTTTCGGGCGCCTTGGAGCGTCCGAAGCTTTTATTAACCCCGTGCTACCGGAAAAGAACAAGGACAAGGACAATGGCACAAGGCCGCAGGGACGACCGCCGCGAGCGCGAAGAGCGTGATAGCGAGTTCGTCGACAAGCTCGTTCACATCAATCGCGTTGCAAAGGTGGTCAAAGGCGGCCGCCGGTTTGGCTTCGCTGCGCTCGTCGTCGTTGGCGACCAGAAGGGGCGCGTTGGCTTCGGCCACGGCAAGGCCCGTGAGGTGCCGGAAGCGATCCGCAAAGCGACGGAAGCCGCCAAGCGCGATATGATCTTTGTGCCGCTACGCGACGGCCGGACGCTGCATCACGATGTGCACGGACGCCATGGAGCCGGGAAAGTTCTCTTGCGTGCGGCCAAGCCGGGTTCGGGTGTCATTGCCGGAGGGCCGATGCGCGCGGTGTTCGATACGTTAGGCGTCCAGGACGTAGTTGCCAAATCGCTTGGCTCGTCCAATCCCTACAACATGGTACGCGCCACCTTCGACGCATTGAAGCGCCAGCTCCATCCCAAGGATGTGGCCGCGCAGCGGGGCATCAAATATTCAAGCCTGCAGGCGCGGCGTGAAACGGCGACCGCCGGGGCAGAGGAATAGGCCGACGCGGCCTAAGCGAGGAAAGAGCAAGATGGCTGAAAAGAGACAGGGCAAGACGATCACTGTCGAGCAGATCGCCAGCCCCATCCGTCGACCTAAGGAACAGCGTGCAACGCTGATCGGGCTGGGACTTAACAAGCTGCGTCGCCGTGCCACGCTTGAGGATACGCCTTCGGTACGCGGTATGATCGCGCGGGTGCAGCATCTCGTGCGGGTCGTCGACGAAGCCTGAGGAATCGAGGAACGGACGAAATGAAACTCAACGAACTCAGGGACCAGCAAGGAGCAACCCACGCGCGCAAGCGCGTCGGGCGCGGCATCGGTTCGGGACTGGGCAAGACCGGCGGGCGAGGCGTGAAAGGCCAGAAGTCCCGCTCCGGTGTTGCTATCAAGGGCTTTGAAGGCGGGCAGATGCCGATTTATCGGCGCCTGCCGAAGCGGGGCTTCAGGAACATTTTCGGCAAGAAGTTCAATGAGGTCTCCGTCGGCCGCATCCAGGCAGCTATCGATGCCGGTAAGCTCGATGCCAAGGAGACAATTGATGCGCCAGCGCTGGTGAAGGCAGGGGTCATTCGCCGCGTCAAGGACGGCGTGCGCCTGCTTGGCGGCGGCGAGATCGCCGCCCGTGTGACGCTCGATATCTCTGGCGCTTCTAAATCGGCTGTCGAGAAGGTCGAGAAAGCTGGCGGCTCGGTGAAGCTGCCCGAAAAGGCTGCGGAATAACTCGTCAAGTCGAGCGGCAGAGCGATCTGCCGCTTGCAAGGCGGCCGTCCGAAGCCTATCTCGGGCTTCGGTATCGTATGTGGCGATGGAAGTCGCGACACGGGCCGTTCAAAAGTGCGGGCCTCGTATCCTTCATGTCCGATAGGGCAGGGTTGATGTTCAAACGGCCGCCATTTTTCCTGGTCGCGCATGGGCGCGCGTGACGAAGCGGAGAATTCTTCATGGCATCGGCAGCCGAGCAACTTGCGTCGAATCTTAATTTCGCGGCCTTCGCAAAGGCCGAGGATCTCAAAAAGCGCATCTGGTTCACGCTCGGCGCACTTCTCGTTTATCGATTGGGCACGTACATCCCCATGCCGGGGATCAATCCAGAGGCATTCGCCCAGGCTTTCCAGCAGCAGTCTGGCGGCGTGCTCGGCATGTTCAACATGTTCGCTGGCGGTGCTGTTGAGCGCATGGCAATCTTCGCGCTCGGCATCATGCCGTATATCTCGGCCTCCATCATCATGCAGCTCATGACAAGCGTGGTGCCGACGCTGGAGCAGCTTAAGAAAGAGGGTGAACAGGGTCGCAAGGTCATCAACCAGTATACGCGCTACGGCACGGTTCTGCTTGCGACGGTGCAGGCTTATGGCATCGCCGTGGGGTTGGAAAGCGGGGGTAACATCGTTACCGATCCTGGCTGGTTCTTCCGCCTGTCGGCCGTTATCACGCTTGTTGGCGGCACAATGTTCCTGATGTGGCTGGGCGAACAGATCACCGCGCGCGGTATCGGTAATGGCATCTCGCTCATCATTTTTGCAGGCATCGTTGCGGGGCTTCCCTCAGCGATTGGCGGAACGCTCGAACTTGGCCGAACCGGTGCTATGTCGACAGGGCTCATCCTCGGCATCATCGTTCTTGCAGTCGTTGTGATTGGAATCATCGTGTTCTTCGAACGTGCGCAGCGGCGGCTTCTGATCCAGTACCCCAAGCGTCAGGTGGGCAACCGCATGTTCCAGGGGGATACGTCGCACCTGCCGCTGAAGCTCAACACCGCAGGCGTCATCCCGCCGATCTTCGCATCCTCGCTCCTGCTCCTTCCGCCTACGGTCGCGGGGTTCTCTGATGCAACGCAGCTTCCTGCCTGGGCCAACACGGTGCTGGCGACGCTTGGCCATGGCCAGCCTCTCTATATGGTGCTTTACGCTGCGCTGATCGCTTTCTTTGCCTTCTTCTATACCGCCATTGTCTTCAACCCCAAGGACACAGCCGAACAGTTGAAGAAGCATTCGGGGTTCATCCCCGGCTACCGGCCGGGTGAGCGGACGGCGGAGTACATCGATTACGTGCTGACCCGCATAACGGTAGTCGGCGCAATCTACCTGGTGCTTGTGTGTCTGCTTCCGGAGTTTCTGATTTCGGCGACGGGAGTGCCGTTCTATCTCGGCGGAACCTCGCTTCTGATCGTCGTCAGCGTGACGCTGGATACGGTGGCACAGGTGCAGGGACACCTGATTGCCCACCAATATGAGGGACTGATCAAGAAGTCGAAGCTCCGTGGGGGCAGGAGAGGAAGATGAGGCTAATATTATTGGGACCGCCCGGAGCCGGCAAAGGGACGCAGTCGCAGATTCTGGTGAGCAAGTTTGGAGTACCGCAGCTTTCTACAGGGGACATGTTGCGGGCTGCCGTCGAAGCGGGGACCGATATCGGCAAGCGGGCTAAGGCTGTTATGGACGCTGGGGAACTGGTGTCGGATATTATCGTCAACGCCATTGTGGCGGAGCGTATCGATCAGCCCGATTGCGCAAACGGCTTCATCCTTGATGGCTTTCCGCGCACGCTCGCACAGGCTGACGCGGTCGAGGCGATGCTTGAAGAAAGGGGCCTGACGCTGGACGCGGTGATCGAGCTTGTCGTGGACGACAAGGCGCTTGTCGGCCGAATCGAGAAGCGGGCCGAAGAGGCTAAGGCCGCTGGCAAGCCCGTGCGGAAGGACGATAACCCTGAAATCTTCGAGGAACGCTTGCGGGAATACTACAAGAAGACGGCTCCGCTCACCGGCTACTATTACGCCAAGGGCAAGCTGCATACGGTAGATGGCATGGCGAGCATAGAAGAGGTGACGGCGCAGATCGAAGAAGTCCTTCGCTCGCTTTAGGGGACGAACCGGGGTGATGCGAGATCCCCCGAAACATTACCCTGGCAGTGCTTGGCCGCAACTGATCAATCGGGGGAGTTGACTTTTCCCCGTGATTCCTTCAAAGACGGCGCCAATTCGCTGAATGTCAAAGCGTCGGTGCCGGTCGGAAAGCAACATGTCCGGGCCGGACGTTTTCGTCTTGTCCGGTGATGATAGAAAGGCTGCCGGACGAGGCGGCGAAAAGAAACCAAGGAGAGCCGACGTGGCCCGTATTGCTGGCGTCAACATTCCGACCAACAAGCGCGTGGTGATCGCGCTGCAATATATTCACGGAATTGGGCCGAAGCTTGCCCGAGACATTGTCACCAAGGTGAACATACCGGACGACCGGCGCGTGCATCAGCTTACCGATGCAGAGGTGCTGGCTATCCGTGAGACCATCGACCGCGAGTTCCAGGTCGAGGGCGACCTGCGCCGCGAGGTGTCGATGAACATCAAGCGTTTGATGGATCTCGGTTGCTATCGCGGTTTGCGCCACCGTCGTTCGCTGCCCGTTCGCGGCCAGCGCACGCATACCAATGCACGCACCCGCAAGGGGCCGGCAAAGCCGATTGCGGGCAAGAAGAAGTAAGGGAAGGGGCCGCCGCGGCGATATGCTCTGCTGCAGTGGTAAAACTGTCAGCCGTCATGTCCGTCCCGTGCCGCTGCTCCATCCAAGGTGTAGCCGCTGGAATTACGGCGGCGTAGAGATCGATCGAAAGGAATATCATGGCAAAGGAAGCCACGCGCATACGCCGTCGCGAGCGTAAGAACATTTCCTCCGGTGTTGCCCACGTAAATTCGTCCTTCAACAATACCATGATCACGATCACTGATGCGCAGGGTAATGCCATCGCGTGGTCTTCGGCTGGTGCTCAAGGGTTTAAGGGGTCCCGCAAATCAACCCCGTTCGCTGCCCAGGTCGCGGCCGAAGATTGTGCTCGCAAGGCACAGGAACACGGAATGCGCACCCTGGAGGTGGAGGTCTCCGGGCCGGGATCAGGCAGGGAATCGGCGCTTCGGGCCTTGCAGGCGGCTGGCTTCACCATTACCTCCATTCGTGACGTGACTCCCATCCCGCATAATGGATGCCGCCCGCGCAAGAAGCGCAGGGTATAGGGCATTTTGCCGTATGAGCGCGATCTTGCGCTCCTCTACGGTTTCCAGAACGCCCGCCACGATTGGATGGTGGTGGGGTAACGGAAGGACAAATCCATGATCCAGAAGAACTGGCAGGAACTCATCAAGCCAAGCAAGATCGAGTTCACTTCCAAGGGCCGGCTGAAAACGACGCTGGTCGCCGAACCGCTAGAACGCGGCTTCGGGTTGACGCTTGGCAACGCGCTGCGGCGCGTTCTGCTTTCCTCGCTCCGCGGCGCGGCGGTTACCGCGGTGCAGATCGACGGCGTATTACATGAATTTTCCTCGATTGCCGGTGTGCGTGAGGACGTGACGGACATCGTCCTCAACATCAAGGAAATAGCCATCAAGATGGAAGGCGAAGGGCCAAAGCGCATGGTTGTGCGCAAGCACGGCCCAGGCGTCGTGACTGCCGGCGATATTCAGACCATTGGCGATGTCGAGATTTTGAATCCCGACCACGTGATCTGCACGCTGGACCAGGATGCCGAGATCCGCATGGAGTTCACGGTTGATACGGGCAAGGGCTATGTGCCGGCCGAGCGCAACCGCGCGGAAGACGCACCTATTGGACTCATCCCCGTCGATAGCCTTTATTCGCCGGTCAAGAAGGTATCTTACAAGGTTGAGAATACCCGCGAGGGTCAGATTCTCGATTATGATAAGCTGACGATGACCATCGAGACGGATGGGTCGGTTTCGGGCGAGGACGCGGTGGCTTTTGCCGCGCGCATCCTGCAGGATCAGCTCTCCCTCTTCGTCAATTTTGAAGAGCCGCAGAAGGAACAGCCGGCCGAGCAGGTCACGGAGCTTGCCTTCAATCCGGCGCTTTTGAAGAAGGTGGACGAACTGGAGCTTTCGGTCCGTTCGGCGAACTGCTTGAAGAATGACAACATCGTCTATATCGGCGACCTGATCCAGAAGACGGAAGCCGAAATGCTGCGAACCCCGAATTTCGGACGCAAGTCGCTGAACGAGATCAAGGAAGTGCTGGCTTCGATGGGCCTGCATCTTGGTATGGAAGTGCCCGACTGGCCGCCCGAGAACATCGAAGAACTGGCCAAGCGCTACGAAGACCAGTATTGAGCCCCGCCGGCTGCGTTCCGCAGGGGAATTGAAGGAGATAAGCAATGCGTCACGGAAGATCCGGCCGCAAGCTGAACAGGACATCGAGCCATCGCAAGGCCATGTTCGCCAATATGGCCGCCGCGCTCATCGAGCATGAGCAGATTGTAACGACACTTCCCAAGGCAAAGGAGCTTCGCCCCATTGTTGAGAAGCTCGTGACGCTCGGCAAGCGCGGGGATCTGCATGCTCGCCGACGGGCGATTGCAGCCATTAGGGACGAGGATATAGTAAAGCGCCTTTTCGACACCGTGGCGCCGCGTTACGCCTCGCGCAATGGCGGCTACACGCGGGTCATGAAGGCCGGTTTCCGTTACGGCGACAATGCCGCGATGGCGGTGATCGAGTTCGTCGATCGCGACGTGGAAGCTAAGGGCGCGGCCGACCGGGCGCGGCTTGAGGCCGAAGCGGCGAATGAGGAAGCCGAGGCAGCCTGACGGAGTTTGCAGCGCAACTCCGGCAATAGGCCGGTAACGGAAGGGGCCAACGCGGCCCCTTTTTGATTCACCTGACCGGACTTGTTCCTCGCAGCGAAGGTGAAGCGCGGTCAGCCAAGCGGCCCCTTGAAGATAAAGAAGGCGCCGAGGCAGATGAACATAAAGCCCATGGCGTGGTTAAGCGTGATCTGCTCGCCCAGATAGGTCACGGAGAAGACAGCAAAGACCGAGAGTGTTATTACCTCCTGTATGGTCTTCAATTCTGCGGCGCTATAGACGGCATGGCCATAGCGGTTGGCGGGCACAGCGAAACAATATTCGACGAAGGCAATGCCCCAGCTCACCAGGATGATGAGCAGGAGGGGCCTGGACCCGAATTTCAAATGGCCGTACCAGGCGAAGGTCATGAAGATGTTGGAAAAGGAAAGCAGGACAATGGGCGTCAGATGGGGCAGGCTCATATGTGTCCTCGAAGTCGCCTAAGATTGTCAGGAAACATCCGTGTGATTCGGGCAGAGCTACGCTATTGCGACAGCGGTGAAATGGGAACGCTTCAACGAAGCATGAACGAGGATCGCCACCGCGGATTTTGCCGAGGCCATTGTTCTTGCCCGGCAAGGGGAGGGCGCGGCAGCCATTTCTTCTACACATTCCTATGTAAAAGAGGCTTAGTTCGAAGGCCAAGGATTCCAATGAGAAACAACAAGCTACGCTTTCCCTGGCTGTTAGTTGCACTTGCCATTTTAGCTGCTCCCGTTGAGGCCCAGGAGAGGGGAAACGGCACGCTGCTCGATCCGCTGACGAGGCTTCTTCGAGGCAGCGGGGAAGAGATGGAAAGACCGCAAGAGCTGCAGCGGCGCATTCCCTTCTCCAGGGAGGAGATGCAGCTTTCCTTCGCGCCACTCGTCGCCCAGACGAGCCCGGCGGTAGTCAACGTCTACGCCTCGACCAGGGTGCAGGCACGGTCTCCCTTCATGGGCGATCCCTTCTTCGAACGATTTTTTAATTTTCCACAAATGCCACCCCGCCACCGCTCATCACTCGGCTCCGGCGTGGTGGTCGATCCCTCTGGAGTCGTGGTCACGAATTATCATGTGGTCCGCGATGCCGACCAGGTGAAGGTTGCCATGGCGGATGGGCGCGAATTCACCAGCAAGATCCTGCTTCAGGATGAACAGCTCGACCTTGCCGTGATGAAGATCGAAGGCACGGAGCCTTTCCCCGCCGCTCAGCTTGGCGATTCGGAAGCTTTGGAGGTTGGGGATCTTGTGCTTGCCATCGGCAATCCCTTCGGGGTCGGGCAGACAACCACCAGCGGTATCGTGTCGGCTTTGGCGCGCACACCGAGTGGCATTTCCGATTTTGGCTTCTTCATCCAGACGGATGCGGCAATCAACCCAGGCAATTCTGGCGGCGCGCTCATCAATATGAGCGGCGAGGTTGTTGGCATCAACACAGCGATCTACAGCCGCTCGGGTGGGTCCAATGGGATCGGTTTCGCCATTCCAGCCAACATTGTGCGCGCAGTGGTGGATGCAGCCAAGAATGGCAAGGATTATTTCCAGCGTCCCTATGTTGGCGCAAGTTTTGATCGTGTAACCGCAGCGATCGCGGAGGCGCTGGGCATGGAGCGGCCGGTGGGCGCGCTGGTTACGGATGTCGCACCGGAAAGCCCCGCCGAGAAGGCCAGCTTGCGGGCTGCGGACGTGGTGATCGGCGTGAACGGCCGTTCGGTCGATACGCCCGAGGCGGTCGATTACAGGCTTGCAACGCTCCCCATCGGCAGCGAAGCGGAAATCGAGGTTCTGCGGAACGGAAAGCGCGTTAAGCTTGCCATGCCTGTCGAGCGTCCGCCCGAAGGCAGCGGCAGGGAAGTGGAGATCGGAGGCGGACCGCTCGCGGGCGTCCGCGTTGCCGAACTGTCCCCGGCGCTTGCACAGCGCCTGCGGCTGGCGGTGAACCGGACAGGTATCGTCGTCCTCGCCGTTGCGCGTGATTCGCCAGCGGCAGGCATGGGTTTCCGCCCGGGCGACATCGTGCGGGAACTGAATGGTGAAGAAATCATCAGTGCCGAGCAGCTGAAGGACATTGCCGAGGGCGGCGCCCGTTGGTGGCAGATCACCCTGGAGCGGGGTGGGCGCACCATCCGGCAGACGCTGCGATTCTGAAAATGGGTGACCTGTTCGATAAAGATGATGAGCAGCCCATGTCTGCCGGAGGCGGCAGGCCGCTTGCAGACCGGCTGCGGCCACAGCGGCTCAGCGAGGTCGTGGGTCAGGATCATTTGACCGGACCTGATGGCGTGCTGACGCGGATGATCCGGTCCGGCTCGCTTGGCTCTCTCATCTTCTGGGGGCCGCCAGGCACGGGGAAGACCACGGTTGCCCGGCTGCTTTCTGGCGAAACGTCCATGGCTTTCGAGCAGATCTCGGCAATCTTTTCCGGCGTTGCGGACCTGAAGAAGGTGTTCGAGGCGGCGCGACTACGCCGCGCTCAAGGGCGGCAGACCCTTCTCTTCGTTGATGAGATTCACCGCTTCAACCGTGCGCAGCAGGATTCCTTCTTGCCGGTGATGGAGGATGGAACGGTCATCCTGATCGGGGCGACGACGGAAAACCCTTCCTTCGAGCTGAATGCCGCGCTTTTGTCCCGCGCGCGCGTGCTTGTCTTTCACTCGCTCGATGCAGCCAGCATTGAGCAATTGCTCAGCCGCGCGGAGGCAGCGGAGCAGCGACCCATACCGCTTGACGAAGAGGCCAGGGCCGTTCTCGTTCGTATGGCCGATGGCGACGGTCGTGCTGCGCTTACATTGGCCGAAGAAATCTGGCGGGCGGCCAGGGAGGGGGAAATATTCAACGCCGAAGCCCTCCAGCAAGTCGTGCAAAGGCGTGCGCCCATTTACGACAAGGGCCAGGACGGCCACTACAATCTCATCTCCGCCCTGCACAAGTCGGTGCGCGGCTCCGACCCGGACGCAGCGCTGTATTATCTTGCCCGCATGCTGGATGCCGGCGAGGATCCTCTATATCTCGGCCGCAGGCTGGTCCGCATGGCTGTTGAGGATATTGGGCTTGCCGACCCGCAGGCGCTCGTCATCGCGAATGCTGCCAAGGACGCCTATGATTATCTTGGTTCGCCCGAAGGCGAGCTTGCGCTGGCTCAGGCCTGCGTCTATCTCGCCACGGCGCCGAAGTCGAACGCGGTCTACACCGCGCTCAAGGCTGCCATGGCGGCTGCCAAGGAGCATGGCTCTCTCCTGCCACCCAGGCACATTCTCAACGCGCCCACGCGCCTCATGAAGGAGACGGGCTACGGGGCCGGCTATCAGTACGATCACGACATGCCGGACGCTTTTTCCGGACAGGATTATTTCCCGGAGGCTATGGGCCGCAAGACGTTCTACGATCCACCAGAACGCGGTTTCGAGCGTGAGATCAGGAAACGACTCGAATATTGGGCAAAGCTCAGGAAGGAAAGAAGCGGCGAGGACCATCAGCCATAAGTCTGAACCTGCGTTGACCTTTACCGGGGACTTACGCAAAAGGCACCTTATGAGCCATGTTCTGATCATTGCTGCTGGCGGAGCGATCGGCGCGTCGCTGCGCCATCTTGTAGGCCTTGCGGCGCTCAGGATGCTTGGTCCGGCATTTCCCTGGGGCACGCTGGCGGTGAATGTCACCGGCTCTCTAGTGATGGGAGTCTTCATCGAGTGGCTGGCGCGGCGTGCTGGCGGTGCCTCTCACGAGCTGCGCCTTTTCATCGCCACGGGTGTGCTGGGAGGCTTCACGACATTTTCGGCCTTTTCGCTGGATGTCGCCTCCTTGTGGGAGCGAGGGGCGTCGGCTTTGGCCGTCACCTATGGCATTGCCAGCGTTGCCGGCGCCATGGCTGCTCTTTTCGCCGGTCTTTGGCTGGCAAGAACCTTTCTTTAGAAGTGGAATCGCAGATGGCGGGGATTGAGCAAATAAAGGTGGACGACAGCGAAGCCGGCATGCGGCTCGACCGCTGGTTTAAGGTCCACTATCCCGGCCTGGGATTCGGGCAGTTGCAGAAGCTGCTGCGGACGGGACAGGTGCGAGTCGACGGCGCTCGCGCCAAGGCGGACACCCGCGTAACGCCGGGGCAGACTATCCGCGTTCCGCCGCTCTCCGTTGACCGCAAAAGTACTCAGCCCACGACCATGCGTACCATCCGCGGCCAGGGTGACGCGGAGGTGCTCTCCCAGATGCTCATCCACGAGGATGATAAGGTTTTCGTGTTCAACAAGCCGGCAGGGCTTGCGGTGCAGGGCGGGTCGGGCATCAGCCGCCACGTGGATGGAATGCTGGAAGCCTGGCGCAGCAAGAAAGGTGAGAAGCCGCGGCTTGTTCATCGGCTCGACCGCGATACTTCAGGCGTGCTGGTGGTGGCGCGGACGCGGCTCGCGGCGGTGAGGCTGACGGAGGCCTTTCGCGCCAGAGAAACGAAAAAGATCTACTGGGCATTGGTGAAGGGGGTTCCGAAAGCTCGGCGCGGACGCATCTCCACCTGGCTTCTGCGCGAGCAGACTCACGATGGCGACCGCATGCGCGTAGTCAAACACGGTGAGGCGGGAGCAGACCACGCCATCTCCAGCTACCGGCTGATCGAACAGGTGGGAAAGGCTCTTTCCTGGATCGAGATGGAACCTTATACCGGACGCATGCATCAGTTGCGGGTACACGCAAGACATCTTGGCACGCCCATCATCGGTGATCCCAAATACTTCGGAGCCGATCAGAATTGGGAACTGCCCGGCGGAATACAGAACCGGCTGCATCTGCATGCCCGCCGAATTGTCATTCCGCACCCTGACAGGGGCATGATCGATGTCACCGCCGAATTGCCTCCCCATATGCAGCAGAGCTGGAACCTGCTGGGCTTCGACGAGGCGGCCGCCGAGAGTGATAGCTGAAACGATTTGGTCCGGTCAGGTGACGTGCCGGAGCTGAGTGCCTATATGGGAGCAAGACGAAGATGGGCCGCCGCGCCGTGCCTGATCACAGTTTTTCGCAACGGCCCCACCGGGTAGATGAACCTAATGCGTGATATTCTGAACGACCTTGATGCTGGCCGATCCTTATCGGACGTTGATCCTATGCGCCGGGCACAAAAGCAGATGCAGACTCCGAGGCCGCGGCGCTTCTACAAGGGCGTTGACGTCGCAGAAGAGGAGGGGAAATACCGCATTCTCCTCGACGGCCGCGCGGCCCGCACGCCGGCGGGCGCGCAGATCAAGCTTGAAACCGAAGATGCCGCACGGCTCGTGGCGGCCGAATATGACAGCCAGCGCGAACATATCGATCCCATGTCGATGCCCGTGACACGCCTTGTCAACACGGCCATAGACGGGGTCAGCAATGATCCGCAAGCCGTCGCCGAGGACATCCTGCGATACGCGTCAAGCGACCTTTTGTGCTACCGCTCGGGCACGCCAGAACGTCTCGTCAGATTGCAGGCCGATGCCTGGGACCCCGTTCTCGACTGGGCGGAGGGCGTGCTTGGCGCACGGTTCGTGCTTGCAGAAGGGGTGATGCATGTGGAGCAGCCACGCGCCACAATTGCCGCTGTCAGCAGCTATCTGCGGCCCCGGCGCGAACCTCTGCGGCTTGCTGCGCTTCACGTCATGACGACGCTGACCGGTTCTGCGCTTCTCGCACTTGCGGTCGAAGCTCAGGCGCTCGACCTGGAAGCGGCCTGGTCGGCTGCCCATGTCGATGAGGACTGGAACATTTCGCAATGGGGGGAGGATGCCGAAGCATTGGCCCGGCGCGAGGCACGAAAGCGCGACATGATGGGTGCAGTAGCGCTGCTTGAGGCGCTGCGCGCCTCTTTTACCGCCTGATTGCAGTCGTTTGATAGCCGCCTCTTGTCTGGCCGAAAAGACGCCGGAAACGGTTACGGCTGCACTACTGCGTGTCGATAAGCCCCGTCCTCGGCTCTATCAGATCGGTCAGAAGGACTTCCACGTCCTGATTGCGCCCCGGCACGACTATGAAATCGCGCTGATAGATGCGGTCGCGATTCTTGGCCACTGCGGTGTATTCGCCTTCCGCAAGCACCATCGCTGCATAGGCGCCGACCGTTTCCCGGACAATGTCGCCGGTTTCGGTAAAGATTGACCAGGCCGTGTCGGCGATGGCTTCCCCTCCGGGCTCGCGCACCAGTTTCATGGTGAGTTGTGCGGCGCGATGTTCAACCGTGGCCTCAGTAAGCTCGCCAGCTTCCACACGGATATCTGCTCGGATGACAGCGTTGACGGAGCCATATGTGGAGACAACGTGATAGGTGCCAGCATTGAGGCGAACCACGGCATTGGGTCGCACATCGGGAATGATCAACGGGCGTTCGCCCGTGGCATCCGGCTCTGCCTCATAGATGGAAAAGCTCAAGCGATCGGGAGGAATGCGCACTCCACCTGAGAGTACTGCATCGAGCTTTAGCCCCCCCGCGTCGAGCACGAACTGCTCGTATTTGGGCTCGTTGCCGACAGTGATGCGTTTCGTAGCGCCCGCGCGCCCGAAGGCGGCATGTACAAGATAGCTGCCGGGGGCAAGCCTCAAGGTGCTGGTTCCGCCCTCGGCGGTGGCGACGAGCGGCAGCTTGCCATCTTCTCCCTCCTCGGGAAGAAAAACCCGCCACACCAGCCCATCGCGAATTGCCGGAGCGTCCTGTGTCAGATGCGCGGCAAGCGTGATCTGTGTCGCGTGTGCCGCCAGCGGATTTTGCCCGGCTTGCGGCACGGCATAGTCGCTGATGCCGGGCAAGCGCAGATCATCGAGCGTGAAAATGTCCTCCTCGCCATAAGCTGGCGCAAGGAGCAGACCCAAGATCGGTGCTATGATGGTGAAGAATCGTCCGGCGGTCACCCACATGGTTGCTTTGAAGCTTAGTCCAGTGGCAATTTCAAGACTGACGGGCCGCTTGAGCCATTGCACATTGCAATGACTCACCGCCAGCTTGGATCCCTACCAAGGAGTGTATCATTGAGCGCATCCGCGATTGACCTTCTGCTTGCCCGGCGGTCCCCGCCGATCCATGAGCTCAAGCCGCCTGCCCCTTCTGAGGAGGAGCTCAATCTCATCTTGCGCGCTGCCACGCGTGTGCCTGACCATGGAATGCTGACGCCGTGGCGCTTCATCGTCTACCGCGGTGAGGCTCGCGAAAAAGTCGGGCAGATGCTGGCAGAACTTGCGGAGAAGCGGGAGGGACCACTACCGAAGGCAAGGCGCGAGCAGGAGCTGACTCGCTTCTCACGCGCGCCGCTCGTCATCGGTGTCGTGTCGCATCCAAAGGAAAGCCGGAAGATCCCGCAATGGGAGATGTTCGTTTCCGGTGCAATGGCGGCGATGAATCTCATCACCGCCGCCAATGCGCTGGGATATCGGACCAACATGATCACCAACTGGTATTCCGATGCGGAAGAGGGACGCCGCATACTCGGCCTTGCGCCGCAGGAACGCGTCATCGGCTTCATCCATATTGGCAGTTTTACGGGCGAGGTGCCAGACCGTCCCCGGCCCGATGCGGCCAGCCTCGTCAGCGATTATAAGGGTCCGTGGGAGAACTCGGAGGGAAGCTCCGAGGCGGATGTCTGAGCATCAGGCAGCTTCAGCAAGCCGAGCGCGGGCCAGGATGCGTTCCGCGCGGATTAGATGCGGCCGGTCGATCATTTCTCCGTCAAGGCTGACGACGCCGGTGCTTCCGGCTTGCCCGAACGCTTCTACCACACGGCGCGCCTGCTCGACCGCCTCCGGCGAGGGGGTAAAGGCAGCGTTGATGATTGGCACCTGGGCCGGATGAATGGCCATCCGGGCTGTGAAGCCATCCCGCTCGGCTGCCGCACAATCGCGCACGAAGCTGTCGATGTCGCGGAACGCTGGAAAGACCGTGTCGATGGACGGAACCTCGGCCGCACTTGCTGCGAGCAGTGTGATTGAACGAGCAAGCGTGAAGACGCCTGTGTAGCGGCCATCCTCGTCGCGCGTCGTTGCCGCGCCGAGGACGGCAGAAAGATCCTCTGCGCCCCAGGTAAGGCCGCAGAGCCGATCACTCGCCCCCTTATAGGTAGCGCCTGTAAAGAGTGCGGCGGCAGTTTCTGTGATGATGGGCAGGATGCGCGTGACGCCATCCTCCATACCGTTCTGCGCTTCGTGAACACGAAGCCTTGCGGAAAGCAGCGTGACATCACCGCCGCTCTCGCATTTGGGCAGCATGATTCCGTAAGGTCGCGCTGACATCACCGCCTCCAGATCCCTCTCCGACAGTTCCGTCGACAGCGCATTGATGCGAACAAATAGCAACGGTGATTGCGCATTCTGATGCGCTCGGAGAAAATCCGCGGCCATGCCGCGTGCCACCTCCTTGCGGCCCGGTGAGACAGAATCTTCAAGATCGAGAATCAGGGAATCAGCCCCTGATTGGAGGGATTTTTCCAGTTTCCTCTCCGAATCTGCGGGTACGAAAAGCAAGGAGCGCATAAAGACCTCTGAATTGGCTGCAGGTTCTGAGCGCGCCGAGTCAATGGCGAGCACTCATTATGGTAAACGATTTCTATACGAATGACCCGGTAGACTTTTGTCTCCAAAGGGAGTTTTGCGGTGTTGGTCATTCAACGGCTGCTAAAATGGATCGAGACGGCGACAGTATCCCAGCGGGCGGCCGCGGCGGAGGCGCTTGCCATGGCGTGCGTTCAGAAGGGGTTGTCATGCGAAGACCGTATGGCTGCCGAAGCTGTCCTGACATTGCTTCTGGATGATCCTTCCGAAAAGGTGCGGCTCGCGATTTCACAGACTCTATCCCTCAGCCACGAAGCACCGCGCCATGTAATTGCGGCGCTCGCCGCAGACGAATTTTCGGTGGCCGCTCCGATCCTGATACGGTCGCCTCTTCTTTCAGATAGTGATCTTATTGACCGCGTCGTTGCGGGAGATGCGCGCATCCAGGCGCTGATCGCCGCGCGGCCGCAAGTCTCATCCGCACTGTCTGCGGCAGTTGCCGAGGTGGGCGAAGCGGATGCCTGCCTCGCGCTTGTAGGAAACGTAGGCGCCGAGATCGCAAGGGTGAGTTTCCGTCGCATGATCGAGCGGCATGGCGACAGTAGTCCCACGCTGCGCCGGGCGCTGCTGGAACACGGCCGCTTGCCTGCTGACTGCCGCCACCTGCTGATGACTCGGGTGGGCGAAGCGCTTTCCTCCGCCCCCTTGATTCGCGCGGTGGTAGGTATAGCGCGTGCTGAAAGGCTGGCTCGTGAGGCTTGTTCAAACGCGTCGATCACGCTCATTGAAGCCATTCACGCAGGAGAGTATGCCGCTTTAGTGGAGCACTTGCGTCTGCGCGGCGAGCTCACCTCGGTTCTCCTTCTGCGCAGCGTTGTTCATGGTCGCTTCGATTTTTTGGTAGCCGCCCTCGGGGCGCTGTCCAAGCTGCGGGAAGAGCGCGTGCGGTCGCTGCTGGCCGCTGGGCAAAAAAGCGCGGTTTTAGCGCTTCTGGCGCGCGCGGGGCTGAGCAAGGTCACGCACAAGCCCCTGCTGGCGGCGCTTCAGATCTGGCGAGCGGTAGCCAATGGCGAATGCATGGCTGGCCCGCTGGAGGTGACGGAGCACATGGTAAAGGTGCTGGAGGGAGATGACACACATGAAGCCGCAGCTCTTGCAAGCCTCTTGCGGCGCATTCACCTGGAACTCCTGCGCCAGGATGCGCGCAGGCAGGCTCGTGCGCTTGCGGCCTGACGTGCATAAGTGTCCGCCTGCGGATTCAAGGCGGCGGTGCAAGCTATCCGCGGAGCGGCTGCCGGCCGCTTCTCCTTCATTGACGCTGCCATTGTTTTTTGCCACATCACGCTCAAATGTTCGCTGGCATTTCGCCCGTTCGCTCCGGCTCACCAGCCAGGGAGGGCGTTTCGTGCCGTTACAGATGCGCCTTTGTGCGCGAGTCAGGACAGGGTGATGAGCGTCGATTTTTCCGCCCAACGCGCCATGATGATCGAGGGGCAGCTACGTGCGCGTGACGTGACGAATGTCCCGTTGCTGATAGCCATGGGAGACCTTCCTCGCGAAGCTTTCGTGCCTGGTCCCCACAAGAGTCTGGCTTATATCGATGAAGATCTCGAAATTGCCCCGGCGGCGGAAGGCAGGCCGGCGCGCTATTTGATGGAGCCCGCCCCCTTCGCGCGGCTGTTGCAGCTTGCTGCCGTCGGCCCCACGGACCTGGTGCTCGATGTCGGTTGTGCAACCGGCTATTCAACGGCGGTACTGTCCAGACTCGCAAGCTTCGTTGTTGCGATAGAGTGCGATCCGGAAGTTGCCGCGCTGGCCTCAAGCTCGCTGGCCGAACTTGATTGCACGAATGTTTCAGTCGTGACGGGACCCCTAGAGGAGGGGCACGCTGCCGAGGCGCCATATGACGTGATCTTTCTTGGCGGCGCGGTAGACTATGTTCCTGATTCGCTGCTCAGCCAGCTCGCCGAGAAGGGACGGCTCGTCGCAATCATCGGCGCGGGCAATGCTGCGCGTGCGCATCTGTTCGTGAAGGAGGATGGGGTTGTCTCTTCCCGCCCGGATTTCAACGCTGCGGTCATGCCGCTGCCCGGATTCAGGAAGGAACGTGGCTTCGTCTTCTGAGACGTTCATAAGGAGGCAGTGTTGCGCCGGTGCAACGGTTTTGATTGCCGGGATGATATAGCCTCCTGTTTTAATAAGTTGAAGGGGTTCAAGGGTTGTATGGCATTGAGGGAGGCAGGCACGGCCTGAACTTTTGTTTGGCCGGGCAGGGGCATCTCAGATAATGTCCATCAACAAAAGGATGAGGGGTCGATCCGTGAAGTTCTTGCGAAGCCGGGTCATTGCTGCGCTTGCGGTTTCTGCTTTGATCTTTGCGCCGGCCACCGCCGGCGCCGAAACATTGCCGGGCGCACTCGCCAAAGCTTACCGTAACAACTCGAGCCTCAATTCGTCACGCGCCGGGGTACGTGTGACGGATGAGAATGTGGCGATTGCCAAATCGGGCTTCCGGCCACGCATTTCCGCCACCGGAAGCTTGCTGTTTCAAAGCCGCGACGGTGTAGAGATTCGCGCCGGCGAGTTTGGAGTTTCGCTTCAGCAGCCGATCTTTGACGGCTTTCAGACCCGCAACAATGTGCGCGCTAGTGAGGCGCAGGTGCGTGCCGCGGTGGAAGCGCTGCGCAATGACGAACTGAACATCCTTTTTGACGCCGCCAGCGCCTATATGGACGTTATCCGCGACAGGCAGATTGCCGCGCTCACTGCGGAAAACCTCGAATTTCTGGAGGAGCAGGTGCGTTCGGCGCGTTCGCGGCTGGACGTTGGCGAGGGCACGCGCACGGACGTCGCCCAGGCAGAGGCGAGCCGCCAGGCAGCGCTTGCACGCCTTTCGGCCGCTCGCGCGCAAGCGGCCGCGAGCGCTGCGTTGTACAGGCAGCTTGTCGGCGAGGAGCCGGGCTCGCTTTCGCCCGCGCAGCCACTCACTAACCTGCTTCCCCGCAGCCTGGACGAAGCGATAAACATTGCTCTTGCAGAGCACCCCGTCATCCTTGCGACCAAACATCAGGTTGATGCGGCGGCCTTCACGGTGAAGGCGACCGAAGGCGCCTTGTTACCCCAGCTTTCCGCTTCAGCCGGCCTGACGGCGAGCCGCACGGATTCAAGCCCCGGTGGGCCGAACGACGGAAGTTCAAATTCGGCCACCATCGGCCTCAACCTCACGGTTCCCATTTATCAGGGCGGTGAAACCTCGGCGCGGGTTCGCCAGTCCAAGGAATCGCTCGGCCGCGCCAGGATCGATGTGGACGTAAGCCGCGACCAGGTGCGCGCCGCTATTACTTCGGCCTGGACCCAATATCAGGCTGCGCGCGAATCGGTGGTTGCCAACCGCGAACTGGTCAGCGCTGCTCAACTCGCATTGAGCGGGGTGATAGAGGAACGGAATGTCGGCCAGCGCACAACGCTCGACGTGCTGAATGCTCAAGCCGACGTCATTTCTGCGCGAATCGATCTCGTGACGGCGCAGCGGAATGTGGTGGTCGCAAGCTATGCCATCGCCTCGGCCATTGGGCGTCTATCTCCCACCCGTCTTGGGCTTCAGGTCGCGACCTACGATCCGCAGGAGCACTACCGCGCTGTCAAGGATAAATGGTACGGGCTGCGCACGCCTGACGGCCGCTGAGGCCGCGTGAAGGCTAAAGAACAGTTCGCAGATTGGGTATCCATTTCCATCTGAGGGCGGGAGCTTAGATCGCTTCAGCAGTTTCCATGAAGTGCGGAAGCGAACTACTGTGCGAGCTCGCCTAAGAGTAACCGCGGGCGGCTTCCGGCTGCGGATTTTAGGCGCGCCTTCCATGGCAATGGCTTCGGGTCGCATCAACAAGAACACGCTTGTGACCTTCTCAGGCGGCTTCGGAGCCGCCGGCGAAGCTCGTCGTAAAGGCAGGCGGCAGCATCACCCTGGACCATGCTATCAAGGCGCTCGTCACGCGCTTGGCAAATGACGTTTCCACGGCCGTGGCCGAATTCACCGGTGGATCGGAAGAAGACTTCGCCAGGATGATGATAGCCAAGAAACGACAGCTCGGAATGAATTCCGCGGTGAGGGCTTACCTGGTGAATCGGCCAGGCCCTTCTATTCACCGCATGGCGACATATCCTCCGGCTGCCCGCCTTACGCTGCGGGCGCCGTAAGCTGATGGCCTGTTGCAGGCTAAGCCAATTCCAGAAGCAGCGAATGTCTATCGCGTGCAGGGCCGCTATTGGTTGTAATCCTGTGTAAAGGAAGGCATTTTTTCTTTTTGGGATTCTCAGCAGACTCATGCTCGGCTAAATTTAACCGGTGATTCGAGGCCGACCAAACCGAAAGACGGAGGAAGGGCTCGCCGGGGGTGCTGATTGGGAAAGCGGCGGTGAACATGGCACAAGCAAACAGCATACAGCGCGAGCCTTCCATGGAGGAGATACTCGCATCGATTCGACGGATCATCGAGGACAATGAAGCCGGGCGAAGGCAGGACAGGGAAAGTGAGGCTCCCGTTGAGGCGCCGGTCGAATTTTCTTCCTTCCATGCTGAGCTGCGGCCTGCAAATCTGCCCTATTCTCGGGCGACGGAAAGCCGCCCGGAGGGTGACGAAGGCTTCACTTTCCCTGGCTCTGGAAAGGAAGAGGAGCACGGCGAGGTGGAGAAGGCGACGAACTATAGCGCGAGGGACATCGTCGCACTGGGCGAGGTTCGTCATGAGGAAGCTGAGGATCGGGCGGTTGAAGGCTCTGAACAGGATCGCTTAGTTGAGCCAACATCCATTTTCGCCGGGGAGATGATGGAAGAGAAGCAGAAGCCTGCTCCAGCGGCTCCGTCCGGGGTCTCACAGCAGGAGCGGACGACCATCCTGTCGGATGCGCCAAGGCGCCAGGCGGCGGCAGCATTCGAGGAACTCAATGAAGCGCTTTTGGAGATGCGCCGGCAGAGACTCGACCAGATGGTAGACGAGCTGCTGCGGCCAATGTTGCAGGATTGGCTCGACAACAACCTTCCGCAACTGGTCGAGAGATTGGTCCGCGAAGAAATTGAGCGCATAGCAAGGGGATAGGTGTTCGAAGCGCGGGTTGCAGCGCCAGCGCTGCAGACGTACTATTTTCGCTTCCTTCCATCTTCTGTGCTTCGTGCGTGCAGCAATGACTTTTGAACGCGGAGCATGCGCGCTATCTTGAGCGAGATCTGGGCGCGCAGCTTTCTTGAAAACGGCTCACGTTTCGAGCTGTTGCCGTAGTACATGACGGCGCCGGTTGACTTGCCTGGACCCTTCGGCTTTACAGCCCTCAGCCATGAAGCCGGCAAGCACGGACATTCCATGTTAGAAAAGACTTATGACGCGGCGAGCGTCGAGCCGAAGATCGCAATACGATGGGAAGAGGCAGGAGCCTTCAAGGCCGGTGCGGGCGCCGCTCCGGGCGCTGAACCTTTCACCATTGTCATCCCGCCGCCCAATGTCACTGGCTCCTTGCATATGGGCCATGCGCTCAACAACACTTTGCAGGATATCATGGTCCGCTTCGAGCGGATGCGCGGTAAGAATGTCCTGTGGCAGCCGGGGATGGATCATGCCGGTATCGCAACGCAGATGGTCGTTGAGCGTCAGTTGGCGGAGCGGCAGATGCACCGCCGCGACCTGGGTCGGGAGAAGTTCGTCGACAAGGTCTGGGAGTGGAAGGAAGAGTCCGGCGGTGCGATCATAAACCAGTTGAAGCGGCTGGGTGCCTCCTGTGACTGGTCGCGCGAACGCTTCACCATGGATGAAGGGTTGTCGAATGCCGTCATCGAAGTTTTCGTCACCCTTTACAGGCAGGGGCTCATCTACAAGGACAAGCGGCTCGTCAACTGGGATCCGAAGCTGCTGACCGCCATCTCCGATCTGGAGGTGGAACAGGTAGAGCTTGACGGTCACCTCTGGCACTTCCGATATCCGATTGAAGGCGAGCGTTTCGACCCGGATGATCCTTCAACCTTCATCACGGTTGCAACGACACGACCCGAGACCATGCTGGGAGACACAGGGGTTGCGGTCCATCCTGATGACGAACGCTACCGGCATCTGGTCGGCCGGAACGTCGTCTTGCCGATTGTCGGGCGCAGGATTCCGATCGTTGCGGATGAATATTCCGATCCGGAAAAGGGATCCGGCGCGGTAAAGATCACCCCCGCGCACGATTTCAACGACTTCGAGGTCGGCCGTAGGCATCGCCTGCCGGCGATCAATATCATGTCGGTTGAAGCCGCAGTAAACATCAAGGAAAACGCGGACTTTCTTGAAGGCCTTGATGCCGCGCCTGAGCAGCAAGCCCTATGGGAAATGCTGGAGGGCAGGGATCGCTTCGATGCGCGCAAGGAAATTGTGGCGATCATGGAAGAACTTGGCTGCCTGGCCAAGGTGGAGCCGCACCGCCATGCGGTCCCGCATGGGGACCGCGGCGGCGTTCCGATAGAGCCCTTTTTGACCGATCAATGGTATGTGGACGCGAAAACGCTCGCAGGTCCGGCCATTGCAAGCGTGCGTGAAGGCCGTACCAGGTTTGTTCCAAAGAACTGGGAAAAGACCTATTTCGAGTGGATGGAGAACATCCAGCCCTGGTGCATCTCACGCCAGCTTTGGTGGGGGCACCAGATTCCCGCCTGGTACGGCCCGGACGGCCACGTCTTCGTCGCCAAGGACGAGGAGGAAGCGCTGGAAATGGCCATCCAGCACTACATCGCCCATGAGGGACCATGGAAGGCGTGGGTCGAAGACAAGCTGGAGAATTTTGAGCCCGGCGAGATCCTGACGCGCGACGAGGACGTGCTTGATACCTGGTTCTCGTCCGCTCTCTGGCCGTTTTCCACCTTGGGCTGGCCGGACAAAACCAAGGAACTGGCGACCTACTATCCGACCTCGGTACTGGTGACCGGTTTCGACATCATCTTCTTCTGGGTCGCCCGGATGATGATGATGGGGCTCCATTTCATGGATAAGGAGCCGTTTCATACCGTCTATGTCCACGCGCTGGTGCGGGACAAGAGCGGCGCCAAGATGTCGAAGTCCAAGGGCAATGTGATCGACCCCCTGGAACTGATCGACGAATACGGCGCCGATGCACTGCGCTTCACCCTGGCCATCATGGCGGCGCAAGGGCGCGACGTGAAGCTCGACCCTGCCCGCGTCGCCGGCTACCGCAATTTCGGCACGAAGCTTTGGAACGCGACCCGGTTTGCGGAGATGAATGGGGTTGCGCGCGTGCCTTCCTTCCGTCCGGAGGATGCGAAGCTGGCGCTCAACCGATGGGTCCTGACGGAGCTGACCCGCACGGCGCGTAACGTGACTGAAGGAATCACCTCCTTCCGCTTCAACGAGGCGGCTGCATCAGCGTATCGTTTCGTCTGGAGTCTCTTCTGCGATTGGTATCTGGAACTGCTAAAGCCGGTATTCTCGGGCGCTGATGAGGAGGCGAAGGCGGAATCGCGCGCTTGCACCGCCTATGTGCTCGACGAGATCTACAAGCTTCTCCATCCGATGATGCCTTTCATGACCGAGGAGCTGTGGGCGCATACGGGCGGCGCGCAAGGGCGGGAAACTCTTCTTGCTCTGACGCCATGGCCCGAGCCCGTCTTCGAGGATGCAGAAGCTGCCGCCGACATCAATTGGCTCATCGATCTAGTTTCCGGAATAAGGTCCGTCCGCGCCGAGATGAATGTTCCGCCTGCTGCTACGGCGCCCCTTATCGCCGTGGGAGCCGAGGCGCCGACGCGCGAGCGTATCGCACGCCATGAGCCGGCCATTCGCAGGCTCGCGCGCGTCAGCGAGGTTGGGTTTGCGAGCGAGGCGCCCAAGGGCTCGGCCCAGATTATTATTGGAGAGGCAACCTTCTGCCTACCGCTTGGCGAACTGATTGACATCGGGGCTGAGACAGCGCGCCTCGAAAAGGAAATTTCTCGGGCGAAGGCGGAAATTGAAAGACTGAACAAGAAGCTTGGCAATGAGAAGTTCATCGCTAACGCTCCACAAGAGGTCGTGGCTGCGGAACAGGAAAAACATGCGGAGTTTGCGGAGACGCTAAAGCGCCTCGAAGCTGCACTTGCCCGCGTTCGGGAAGTCGGGTGATTCGCTAGGAACGGGACGCGCCGCGCATTTTACGCCACGGCTTATCGGGCAAGCGCATGGTTTTTTCAGCCTGTCGCAATCCTGCAACATGAAGGGCGCTCCGCCCTTCTGAGGGCAATATGTTGGCTGTGATCTATCGGGAGAGGGCAATATTTTGTGCTCCTTTTTAGGGTGCCTCTCCGGATTGATGTTTACGTCCAGGTAAAATCTGGTCGCAGAAGGTCCTTTTCCCGATTCCGACTTTACCCCCTTAAGGCCTCGGTTATCTTTTTTTCTAGAACATAGATGCGGCCCAGCAGCGCTTCTGTTGAGGACATTGCTGGTCGCTCGCGGGGGAGGGGGGGATGATCCATCCGGCCGCAGGTTTGTAGGGAGGTTCACAGATGGCTTTTCGGCGCCTGTTTTTTCCTGTGCTTGGGCTGGCAGTCCTTGCTGGAAGCGCTCATGCGGGCGGGTTCTCGCGTGGGACAGCGGATACGGACATTCTTTTCGAGCCGGGGAAGGTCGATTTTCACGCAGGCGCAACTCTGGTCGTACCGAGCCAGAAATTCACCGCCCCGCCGGTTGCGGCAGCCGATCCTGCGCTTGTGGGGACGAATTACCTTGAGCCTTATGTAATCCCCTCGGTCGCAGGCAAGATCAGCTTCAGCGACAATCTTGCTTGTGCGGGCACATACACTCACTCCAATGGCGCGGCATCCGACTATGCGGTGCCCTATGGACCGGGGGGCAAGCTCTTTGAAGAGTTCACGGTGGCTGAATATGGTCTTACCTGCGCCATTTTCTTCGATTCCGGTCCCGGGCGTTTCGCTGTCCTGGGCGGGGCATTCGCCGAAACGTTCGACTACGAGCTTCTTGCCGGAGCGGGCCTTTTGCAGCTGGAAATGGACAGCACAGCTTACGGCTGGCGCGCTGGTTTCGGCTATGAAGTCCCGGACATCGCCTTGCGAGCGCAACTTCTCTACCGCTCTGGCACGACACACGAACCGGACGGGAGCGGCAGACTTGGAGGCATCATCCCGCTCACTCCGAACGCCATCGGAGAACTGCCGCAGAGCGTTGAACTGAAGGTCCAGTCAGGCATCGCCCCTGGGTGGCTTGCTTTTGGCTCTGTTAAATGGACGGACTGGTCCATCAACGAAACGCTCACGGTGAACGTCCCGGAACTCGGGCAGACGCTTCAGAACCACTATTACTGGCGTGATGGCTGGACCGTGACGGCAGGAATTGGCCATTCCCTCAACGAGCGTGTCTCCGGCGCTGTAAGCTTGCAGTGGGATAGAGGCGTCAGCACCGGCTATGACCTTCGCACCGACAAATGGCTGCTCACGGCAGGTGCCAGCGTCAAGGATGTTCTGGGTGGCGAACTGCGCCTCGGAGGAGGGCTGTCTTACCTGACGTCTGCAAGCATTGACCAGGCTACCGCGCCTGACGGAGCACCCGTCCCCGATTTTGGTGCGGCGGTTGATTCAGGCTTGGCCGGAATTCTTTCTGCTTCCTACAGCGTTCGCTGGTAGCTTAGTACCGCTCAGGCATGGCCTGGTTGCCATGCCGGACGGAGCCTTGCAGCCGCAGATGTGCAAAAATTAAGCGAATACTTTTTTCCGGTCTTGAAAAGTAGGACGGGCTGAAGCACTTATCACTAAGTCACCCGGTCCGGGCCCCTCTGGCAGGCAAGGCGTTGCTTGTGATGTCGGACCGAACGACAACGCGCAGACGCCGCGCAACCCATTCAGCACTCTAATGACATTGCATGATTGGCTATGGCCAGGATTTCTGGCCTTCGTCGGCGTTATCCTCTTCGTCGACCTCTTTATCCTGCACAACAAGGACCGTGTGATCTCGACCGGTGAGGCCCTTCGTACCGTCGCGGGCTATTTCACTCTGGCAATGATCTTCGCTGCCGGCGTTTTCTATTTCGCCGGGGCACAGAGGGGCGCCGAGTTTCTGACCGGCTACCTCATCGAGCAGTCGCTCTCGCTCGATAACATTTTCGTCATCGCGCTCATCTTCAGCTACTTCAAGGTGCCCGCCGAGGCGCAGTACCGGGTTTTGTTCTACGGTATCGTCGGCGCTATCGTCATGCGCCTTTCGCTCATCGTGCCTGGCGTCAAGCTGGTGGAAGAATTCCAGATCATCGCCATGGCGCTCGGGGCGCTGCTGATCTTCTCCGGTTTTAAGATGATGTTCTCCGGTGAAGAGACAGTCGACCCCGGGCAAAGCCGGATCGTCAAGCTTCTGATGCGTACCGGGCGGGTTACCACGGAGTATGAGGGCTCGCGGTTTTTGACACGCCGCAACGGCCTTCTTTACATGACTCCGCTCTTTGTCGTCCTGGTCACGGTGGAACTGACGGACCTTGTCTTTGCCGTCGACTCCATCCCGGCTGTCCTGGCTATCTCGAACGACGCCTTTATCGTCTTTTCGTCCAATGTTTTTGCCGTGCTTGGCCTGCGGGCGCTGTTCTTCGTACTTTCGGGCATGCTGCGTTCATTCCGCCACCTCAAGGTGGGTCTTTCGCTGGTACTTGTCTTCATCGGCTTCAAGATGCTGTTGAGCGAGTATATCCATATCCCCTCGCTGATGGCTCTTGCCGTAACGGTGATGATCATCGGAGGCTCCGTCCTCATCTCGATCTTTGATCGCCGCGAGGTCCTTGACGAGAAACAAAGCTCCGAGGCGGCCGAGCGCTAAGATCCGCCTTCGCTCGGACATGCCCAATACAGCTCTTAGTTGCCGATCTGTGATAGATCGGCAACACCTTCTTGTTATGTAATGGGCTAAGAAGGTGCGGGGGCGCTACGCCAACTTCCCGCCATAAAACAGGCGCACCGAAGAGACTTCGGCGCGCTTTTTCGACAAATGTCAGGAAAATGCCTAGCCACGGGTAGGTGATCATGGACGTTCGGGCGATTTCCAAAGACAAGCTGCCGAGCCGGCATGTGACAGTCGGGGCAACAAGAGCACCGCATAGGTCTTACCTTTATGCAATGGGCCTTTCGGCGGAGGAGATCGCGCAGCCTCTGGTAGGTGTTGCTACCTGTTGGAACGAGGCGGCTCCATGCAATATCTCCCTGATGCGCCAGGCGCAGGTGGTAAAGAGGGGAGTGGCTTCTGCCAAAGGCACGCCGCGCGAGTTCACTACCATCACAGTCACCGATGGCATCGCCATGGGCCATCAGGGAATGAAGGCTTCGCTGGTCAGCCGCGAGGTCATCGCAGATTCAGTGGAACTGACGATGCGCGGCCATTGTTACGACGCGCTCGTGGGCCTGGCTGGTTGCGACAAGTCGCTACCGGGCATGATGATGGCGATGGTGCGGCTCAATGTGCCATCTATATTCATCTATGGTGGCTCCATTCTACCCGGCACCTGGCGTGGGCGCCAAATCACTGTACAGGACGTGTTCGAGGCTGTGGGCCAGCATTCGGTGGGCTCACTTTCCGATGAGGAGTTGACTGAAATCGAGCAGGCTGCCTGCCCTTCCGCCGGTTCCTGCGGCGCCCAGTTCACAGCCAACACCATGGCGACCGTAGCCGAGGCGATCGGCTTGGCGCTTCCCTATTCCTGCGGAGCGCCCGCTCCGTACGAGATGCGCGACCGCTTCAACTATGCGTCGGGCGAAAAGGTGATGGAGCTTGTCGCAAAGCAGATCCGCCCGCGCGACATCGTCACTCGCAAGGCGCTGGAGAATGCGGCCGCCGTCGTCGCGGCCTCTGGCGGCTCGACCAATGCCGCTCTTCATCTGCCGGCCATTGCCCATGAGGCGGGGATCAGCTTCGATATCTTCGATGTCGCCGAAGTCTTCAGGAAGACGCCCTACATTGCCGATCTGAAGCCGGGCGGCAGATATGTTGCCAAGGACATGTTCGAGGCAGGCGGCATTCCTCTGCTGATGAAGACGTTGCTTGAGCACGGCTATCTGCATGGTGAGTGCATGACGGTTACCGGCCGCACCGTGGAAGAAAACATGACGCACGTTCAATGGAACGAGGCCCAGGACGTGGTTCGACCGGCGGACAAGCCGCTAAGCCCGACCGGAGGTGTTGTCGGGCTGAAGGGAAAGCTGGCTCCCGATGGCGCCATCGTGAAGGTGGCCGGCATGAAGAACCTGCGGTTTTCCGGACCGGCGCGATGCTTCGATTCTGAAGAGGAGTGCTTTGCTGCCGTAACCGAACGCCGCTACAAGGAAGGGGAGGTGCTTGTCATCCGCTATGAGGGGCCCAAGGGTGGCCCCGGCATGCGCGAGATGCTGGCCACAACGGCGGCCCTCTACGGGCAAGGCATGGGTGACAAGGTTGCGCTGATCACGGATGGGCGCTTTTCGGGAGCCACCCGCGGCTTCTGCATCGGCCATGTCGCTCCTGAGGCAGCTATGGGCGGGCCGATCGGACTGCTTAGGGATGGCGACATTATCTCCATAGACGCTGTGGAAGGCACGATCGATGTCGCCCTCAGCGATAGGGAACTCGCGGCGCGCCGCAAGGGTTGGACCCCGCGAGAGACGGATTACCAGTCCGGCGCAATCTGGAAATATGCGCAGACCGTAGGATCTGCTCGTAACGGCGCAGTGACACATCCTGGTGCCAAGAAAGAAACGCACTGCTATGCGGATTTGTGAGCGGCAAGTGTTGGGCGGGCTCTTGGCCGCTGCCCTCATCGTATTTGGGATGCCTGGCCCCGCGGTTGCTCTGGATGAGCAGACCGTGATCCAGCAGCGTGAGCGCAATCCGCTCGCCGTGTTCCGGTTCGGCTTCTCCGCCTATAAGCGCGGCAAGAAGGACGAGGCCGTGCAAGCCTATCGTTATGCCGCCGAAAATGGCCAGGTTGGCGCGCGCTGGAAGCTTGCCCGCATGTATGCCGAGGGCGACGGTGTAGCGCGCGATGATTACGAAGCCTTCAAGTTCTTCTCGGCCGTGGCTCAGCAGGAAGTGCACCCCGGCAGCCGGGACGAGAGCTATGTATCGGATGCGCTGGTTGCTATCGGCCAATATCTAAGAAAGGGAATATCGGGTACACCAGTCAAAGCAAACCCGGCGCTCGCTCAGGATTATTTCATGCGGGCGGCAGCGACCTATCGCAACGCCACCGCCCAGTATGAACTCGGCCGCATGTTCCTTAGTGGCGAGGGGGGGACGAAGAGTGTCCAGCAGGCAGCGCGTTGGCTGCAGCTTGCAGCAGAAAAGGGACATGCCGGCGCGCAGGCAACGCTCGGCGATCTGTTGTTCCAGAGCGGCAAGATGGTTCAGGGATTGGCGTTGATGACAACGGCGTTGGAGCGTGCTGGCCCGGCAGATATCGGGTGGATTCGGAAGATGCAGGAGCAAGCTTTCGCTCTTGCCGGCGAATCGGACCGGCGGACAGCCATCGCCCTGGCGGAGAGCTATCGAACCGGCGGCATGCAATAGTCCAGTAGCCGGTTCCAGGCATCCCGGGGGCGGTGCAATGTTACCTCAGCTCCACGACGACAGGAACGTGGTCGGATGGTCTTTCCCATGCGCGCGTGTGCTTCTGCACGGAAGCCGATACAAGTCGGTCGGCGGCTTCGGGTGAAAGCATCAGGTGGTCGATGCGGATGCCGTTGTTCTTCGGCCAGGCTCCAGCTTGATAATCCCAGAAGGTGTAGGTGCCGGGATCATTGATGACCGCACGCACCGCATCCGTCAGCCCAAGGTTGACGAGTCTGCGGAAGGCTTGACGGCTTTCTGGCTGGAAGAGCGCATCGTTCAGCCAGTTTTCGGGATTCCTCGCGTCATCCGGTTCGGGAATGACGTTGTAGTCGCCTGCGAGCACCAGAGGTTCCTCCAATGCGAGCCGCGCTCGCGTCCATTGCTCCAGCCTCTCCATCCAGCCAAGCTTGTAGGAGAATTTCTCACTGTTGATGGGATTGCCATTTGGCAGATACAATGAAACGACGCGAAGCGCACCGGCTTCAATGGAGAAAACCCCTTCCATGAAGCGGGCTTGCTCGTCCCCATCGTTTCCCGGCAACCCCCGCGTTACCTCGTCGAAGGCGATTTTGGACAGGATGGCGACGCCATTGAAGCCTTTCTGTCCATTTGTCTCAACATGGTAGCCGAGCGCCTCGATCGGTTCGCGTGGGAATTGTTCGTCAACCGTCTTGATCTCCTGCAGACACGCGATGTCAGGCTTCGCCTCTTCGAGCCAGTGTAGAAGGTTTTCGATTCGCGCCTTGACGCCGTTGATATTCCAGGTGGCAATTTTCATGCTGGGACGTATCCGGATGGAGGAAATCGGACCACACTTAGCCCATCGGCGAAGAAATCGGAATGGCGGGGTCGCGTTTGGGATGCGATCCATTGCTCACTGCGGAAGCTTTAAGTTTCCGTCACGCCGGATCAGTATGCATGGCTTCCCCTTGCGCGGACCATTTTGAACGGTATGCCAGAGATGAGAGCGCTCACATATCGCTTGCGCTGGTAGCTGCCGTTAAGCGAGATGCGCTTAAGGCCCGTCGGTTGTTTGATGGAGTCCTGATCGAGAAGGCCAGGCCGGTTGGTAACGGCGACAGTAAAGCCTGCGTCCGCTGCCGCCGCAATCTCGCGCTCCCCCACCGCCGAGGCGGTGCCGTAGGGAAATGCGAAAGTATGCGGCCGGTACCCCACGTGCCGTTCGACCGCCTTTGCCGATTCGGTAAGCTCCCACATTAAGCGTGCATCGCTTACGCGCCGCAAATTGACGTGTGTGACAGAGTGAGCGCCGATCCGTGCAAGCTTGTCGTGCTGCAACTTTTCCAACTCACCTGCATTGAGCGTCAGATCGTCTACCAACCCGATGGGATCTATGCCGTGGTCGCGCGCTAATCGGGCGATCCGAGAAACTGCTTCGTCTTCATCATGTGTCTGAATAAAAGACACGAAGCGATCGTAAATTATGGATTTTTGCAGTTTCGATGTGGCGTTTAGATGCTCAGGGCCCTGACCGAAATCGAATTCAATTGAAGGTTGGTCCTTAATGATCGCGGCCACGGTCTCCCACCATATGGGGCGGGTGCGGTCAACAAAACCTTGCGAAACGAAGATGGTGTAGGGGATACGATGCTTTCGGAAGACGGGAGCCGCGAACTGAACGTTGTTGCGGTAACCGTCATCGAGGGTGAAGCAGACATAGGCCCGGCGGTCCCGTGGATCTGCGAGCCGCTCCGGCAGCTCGTCCAGCGGAAGAGGCGTGAGGCCCTGTTCAAGACAAGTGAGGATAGCATCTTCCAGAAAGCCAGGGGTGATGGTGATCCCTTCGCTCGCGCGGCTTATCTGGCGCTCCGGCGGGCGAACGTGATGCAGGGTGAAGATGACGCCGCGCCCACCAATACCACGCCACATCCCGCCGGCGCGGGCAAGCGAAATACCCTCCAGACCCACGCGTATGAGGGCATGGCGCAGATAACGTTTGGCCATTGTAGATGGGATGATCATGGATAACACTGGACCTCGGAGGCCGCCATCATAGGGAGGAGGGGTATACAAGCGGTCAACAATGATCCTGTGCTTTGACGTTGAGCGGTCTTCTTCCCCCCTCTCGCGCGACCATCCTGCGGAACATGTCACGCATCATTGGGGTTTGGTTTTCGGGAGGCGAAAACGGAGAGGATGATGCGCTTTCTATTGGCTCTTTTCGCAGGCTACGGGATCTACCGGTTCTTCGGCTGGTGGGCGGCGCCGCGCACCCCGCGTGGCCTCCTTACCCATCTAAACACCGGCGGAGAGGATCGCGGGACTGAGGAAGAGGTAGTCTACAACATCGTCGAACATGACGGCGGATGGGCATACAAGGTGGGAGATGTCTTCTCCGAAAGCTTCCCCAGCCGGGAAGAGGCGACGAGCGCGGCCGAACAGGCCGCCGCCGCCCATAGGGAAGCTGGAGGCGATGCCTTCATTGAATATCAGGATGCCAGGGGCCGCTGGCATCAGGAGGTCGAGGCCGGCGACGATCGCCCTGCGACGCATGTCGAGCAGGTCGATGCGCCGTCAGGGGAAGAACAGGGTAGGGCGCAAAATGGCGCATAGAGCCGGTAGCAAACAGGGAAGAAGGACCGACCGCCGGGTGCTCATCGCCGTTGCGGCGATAGCCATTGTTGTCCTCGCCCTGTTCCTGATTCTCGACTTTGACTCCCGTACAGCACCGGACACGACCTCAGGAGGGCCGGATGCGGAATCGAGCGCACCGCAGTCCCCGGAAGAGACCGCACCAGCCTCTCAGCAGAACCAGGCACAATAGCAACATTATCGGAACGATTGCCGTTCCTTGACCGTTGTTCTGCAACAGCGGAGGAAGGGACGTGCATATCATCGATACCGTCGTCGCGCGCGAAGGCGAGAACAGCGTTTGGGCTAACGTTGTGTTCCTGGACGACAATGGCCAGACCGTCTCCGTTCGACTTGCTTATCCGATGCCCACCGGCGGAGCGGCCGGCCGAGCGCACATCATCAAGCGCGCGGCCGAGACCCTGCGTAGCCTTGTCGAGAGCGACAGTTTTGCCACGCTCGGAGAACCGCCATGGGCTGTTCCAAAGGGCCGTTTCGGCACAGCCGTGGAGACGGAGCCTGTCAGCCGGGAGAGCCAATGAGCGCAGGACAATAGGTGCGTCGAGATACGCGCCGCGGAGGCGAGATGGCTGGTCAGGAAGTGGGGGGGAAGGATGAGTTCAGCTCGACGCGAACCTCAACATGGCTGCTCGCCATAATCGCTGCAATTCTCCTCGTCTTCTTCTTGCGGGAGACCGCCTGGGTTTCCGGTACACTGGCGCTCGCTTTCTTCGCGGCGATGGCATTGTGGCCGGTGGATTTCTGGATTCAGCAGCATGTGCCGCGAGGACTGCGCTGGATCGGCCATGCCGCAGCCTTGATGATCATCATCCTTGTTTTCCTTCTCTTCGGGCTCGGGCTCCTTTTTGTCGTTACGCAGGTCGCCATTGGCCTGGAGCGCTATGAGGAGCCTTTGGCTCAAATGCTCGAAACGGGGAGCCGCTGGGGTCAATCTCTTGTTAACGGAACTACGGGAACGATTTCTCCAGATCGCCTCATCGAAACGGTGATGACGCTCGCCACTACCATCGCCCAGTCCGTCTGGAGCTTCGGCGGAATACTGACGCTGCTTTTCTTCCTCGTCTGGCTGATGCTTTTGGAAACGCTCGCCTATGAACAAAAGCTGGAGGACGCGGCTTCTTCGGGAAATGGTGCCGCTTTGCTCAGGGTCGTCAGCACCACCGCCATGCGTTTTCGGCGCTATCTGGCGGTTCGCACCATAATGGGAGTCTCTACCGGCCTGCTCTACATGGCCTGGATATGGTGGTGGAACTTGGACTTTGTGCTTGTTTGGGGGTTATTGGCTTTCCTGTTGAACTATATCCCCACCATAGGCTCGATCATCGCCGGGGCCTTGCCAGTAGGGCTGGCTTTTCTCCAGCGTGATCTGGCATCCGCTTTCGTGATTGCGGGCGGGCTGATCGTGATAGAACAGCTCATGGGCAATTATGTCGACCCGAAACTGCAGGGACGCCAGCTTTCCCTCTCTCCTCTGGCAGTACTGATAGCCCTTATGTTCTGGACCTGGGTTTGGGGATTGATCGGCGCTCTTCTGGCCGTTCCGATGATGCTGGTGATGACCTTGGCTTTTGCGCGCGTACCGGCCTTGAGGCCAATAGCGTTAGCCTTCTCCAACGCCACCAACATGCAGGAACTGGAAGCGGCTACCGCACCGTGAAGATGCGGGGCCGCATCCATCGGATCTCAGCGATCTCCGCGGCCCGGGCGGTAATTGGGCTCGCACCAGGGCCCGTTGCAAAGAAGCGGGCCGCTTCCCGGCGGTATTTCATAGCGTGCGCGCGGCCTGTCGCGGCGGACAGGCGGCGCTGCGCGGCGCCATCCGGGGCGGTCCCAATGGCGACGGTCCCAGCGGCGATCCCAATGGCGGCGGCGGTCCCAGCGGCCAATTTCATAGGTGATGATTGGTACGCCAATGGCTAGCCCGACGCTCGGCAGTGCCCGGCGATAGCCCCTGTCAAGATATGCCAGGTAGTTGCCGGAGACCCAGCCGCCCCTACCTGCCCAGACCACTTCGCACCAGTGGAAGCCGGCTATGCAGCCAAGCACATCGACCGAGCGCCCCGCCGGAATGGTTCCAATCCGCTGGTACTGCACGCCAGGTCCAGTGCGGTAGTTGACATTGGCCGTGACGATTGCCGGCACGGCCGCAGCAATTCCGGGAAAGAGCAGGGCGCTTGCAAAGGCCGCTGCCCTGAACCACTTCCTCACCATGATCGGTCCTCCTTCAGACGTGGGGGTTCCGCGTCAAAACATGATAGTTGCAGCGGAGTTCCGTTAGATGCTGAAGGAGCCCTGCAGCCGCGTCGGCGGTTCAGATAGTAAAACTTGTCCCACAGCCGCATGAGGCGACCGCGTTGGGATTGCGAATCTGGAACGATTGGCCGATCAGATCGTCAACGAAATCGATGACCGAGCCGCCCATGTATACGAGCGAGAGCTCATCGATCAACACCTTCGCGCCGTCGCGTTCAATCACCGTGTCATCGTCGTTGCGGCTGTCGGCGAGATCGAACTTGTATGAAAATCCCGAACAGCCACCGCCATCGACGGCGATCCGCAGCCCGATCTTCCCCGGCTCCTCGCTCAGGATTTTCAGAATGCGCCGGGCTGCCGCCTCCGTCAGCTCGACACCTTTCATATCGGTCTTGGCATCAACGCCCATGAAGGTCACCTTGCTATCGTCTCATGAATAGGTATGAACAGGGCAACTGCAAGTCAATATCGAGCAAGCATGGCTGCTCCCGCAGACCTTGAAGGAATCGGTTTCGGCTACCGCCCTCGCGCAGCCTATGCCTGCGCACCGGAGCGCACGCGCGGGCGTCTTTATGCGGAGGCGGAAAGCCCCACGCGCACACCCTTCCAGCGCGACCGCGATCGTATCATCCATTCGACTGCCTTTCGGCGACTTAAACACAAGACGCAAGTTTTCATTGCGCATGAGGGCGATCATTTCCGTGAACGGCTCACCCACTCGATTGAGGTGGCGCAGATTGCCCGCGCTCTCGCACGTGCGCTCCATTGCGACGAGGATCTCGCCGAGGCGGTGGCTCTCGTTCATGATTTCGGACACACCCCCTTCGGTCATACGGGCGAGGAGGCGCTTAACGGAAAAATGGCGCCCTGGGGCGGCTTCGATCACAATGCGCAGTCCTTGCGGGTAGTCACGCGTCTGGAGCGCCGGTATGCGGAGTTCGACGGGCTCAATCTGAGTTGGGAAACGCTCGAAGGCCTTGTCAAGCACAATGGTCCAATGGCTTCTGCGGACGGTACCGGCCTAAAGAAGCAGATTCCGCAGGCGATCCTCAACTATTCGCAGATTCATGACCTTGAGTTGCACCGTTTTGCGGGCATCGAGGCGCAATGTGCTGCCATTGCCGACGATATTGCGTATAACGCGCATGATATTGACGACGGGCTGCGCGCAGGACTTCTCACTCTAGACCTGCTGAGCGAGATATCGCTGCCGGGCCGCATCCTGAAGGAAGTGGGCAGACTCTACCCCAGGCTTGATCCCGTGCGCCGCGGCCATGAACTGGTGCGGCGGCAGATCACCTTAATGGTGGAGGATGTGATCTCTACAAGCCGCGCCAATCTGCAAAAGTTGAAACCGGCTTCGGTCGAAGATGTGCGCGATGCGGGGCGTAGCATCGTATGTTTTTCGTTGGCTATGGAAAAAGAGGAACGTGAATTGAAGGCGTTCCTCTACCGCAATCTTTACCGCCATCCTTCGGTTCTCGCCGTGCGTCGCTCCGCCGACCGCGTGGTGCGCGACCTCTTCGACGCCTATTTTGCCAATCCTCGCGAAATGCCCGAAGGATGGCGCGATGGGCTCGACACCGCGGAGGATCGCGTCAAGGCCCGCTACGTGGCCGACTTTCTTGCAGGCATGACCGATACCTACGCTCTTAAGGAGCATCGCCGCCTGTTTGACCATACGCCCGATTTGCGTTAGGCGCAGGCGCTGCGGCCGGTGCCGCAATGATCGCCAAGCTGGGACTATTAGCCCATGAACATCTTTGCTGATTTTTCCGCGCGGGTTGCCAGCGCTATCGACGCCCTGGCCCTGCGCGCCGTGGACGGAGGAGAACTCGACCTTTCGCGTGTGACGGTCGAGCCGCCGCGCGATGCAAGCCATGGCGATATAGCGACGAATGCGGCTATGGTGCTGTCGAAGGCGGTGGGCGAGAACCCGCGGACGCTTGCAGAGCGGCTGGCGGCTGAGCTTGGCAGGAACGAAGATGTTGCAGAAGCATCGGTGGCTGGTCCAGGCTTCGTCAATCTGCGCCTGAGCAACAGCTTCTGGCAAGCCCGTTTGAGCGAGATGTTGGAACTTGCCGGTGACTACGGACGCTCTGAAATGGGCGGCAAGCGCAGGGTCAATATCGAATATGTCTCCGCCAACCCAACCGGTCCGATGCATGTCGGCCATTGCCGCGGGGCAGTCGTTGGGGATGCGCTTGCAAATCTTCTTTCTTTCGTCGGGTACGACGTCACGCGGGAATACTATATCAACGACGCCGGCGCCCAGATCGACATTCTGGGACGGTCCGTGTTCATTCGTTATCGCGAAGCATTAGGCGAGAAGGTCGTTGAAATTCCGGAAGGGCTTTATCCCGGCGAATACCTGGTTCCTCTCGGGAAATCGCTTGCCGAGGAATTCAGGACCAAGCTTCTGGAGATGCCGGAGGAGGAAGCGCTAGCAATCGTGAAGGATCGCGCTATTGATGCCATGATGGCGATGATCCGCGCCGATCTTGCCGCGCTCAACGTCCATCATGATGTCTTTTTCTCGGAGAGATCACTGCACGCCGACAATGGCAGTGCCATCCGCTCCGCCATCAACAACCTGACGATGAAGGGGCACGTCTACCGCGGCAAGCTGCCACCTCCCAAAGGGCAACTGCCCGATGATTGGGAAGACCGTGAGCAAATCCTCTTCCGTTCCACCCATGTGGGGGACGATATCGACCGGCCGCTCATCAAATCCGACGGTACCTTCACCTATTTTGCCGCGGACGTGGCCTATATGAAGGAAAAATATGCGCGTGGATTCGAGCAGCTCATCTATGTGCTGGGTGCCGACCACGGTGGGTATGTTAAACGGCTGGAGGCGCTTGCCCGCGCTATTTCCGACGGTAAGCTGGAGCTCAATGTCATCCTGTGCCAGCTGGTGAGGCTCTTCCGGGCCGGGGAGCCCGTGCGCATGTCGAAGCGGGCAGGGGAGTTCGTGACCTTGCGCGACGTCATAGACGAAGTGGGGCGCGATCCGGTACGCTTCATGATGCTTTACCGCAAGGCAGACGCGCCGCTCGACTTCGATTTTGCGAAGGTAACCGAACAGTCCAAGGATAATCCGGTTTTTTATGTCCAGTATGCGTCGGCGCGCTGCCATTCCGTTTTCCGTCAGGCGAAGGAGCAGTTGTCGGTCGAAATTTTTGATCGCGCTGACATGCGCACCGCCCTCCATCGCCTGGAGGATGAAGGCGAGATTTCACTGATGCGTAAACTCGCCGAGTACCCGCGTCTTGTTGAAAGTGCGGCCAAGGCCATGGAGCCGCACAGGATTGCGTTCTATCTTTACGACCTTGCCAGCCAGTTCCACATGCAGTGGAATCGCGGCACCGAGGCAGATCGCTTACGTTTTGTTAAAGTTAACGACCGAGAGTTGACATATGCCAGGCTGGGTCTGGTGCAGGCTGTATGCGATGTGCTGGCGTCCGGACTTTCGCTTGTAGGCGCGGACGCCCCGGCGGAGATGCGCTGATCGCATACGGATAAAACTGTCACCATTTGCTCACAATGCGCTGGTAGGCCAAACGAATCGTGACGTCGCGACGTCCGAGCGGGTGTGGGAAATGGCTGAGAAAAATATGAAGATGAGCGCCGACCAGGGCGAGCTGTCGCACGACGATCCTTTCGCCGAGCTGACACGCATTATGGGACATGATCCGCAGTCGCTGTCGCCGCTGCTGCAGGGTCGAAAGGCACAAACGAACGATTTGGCGCTGGAACTTGAAAACGAGCTGATGGCCGGCGCTGTCCCGCAGCAGGGAAGCGGGCGACATACCCAGGCTGAGATCATTCAGTGGCGCGATGCAGCGTGGCAAGACGAACAATCTGTGATTGCTGACAGCGCTCATGGAGCAGTCTCCAGCGCCCACTCCGCAGAGAGCCTTCTTGAGGCGGAACTGGACAGCATTTTTGACGCAGGAGAACCTGGTAACGGCGGCGCGTACGGGGACGAACATGCGGTTCCCGGGCACCCTTTGGACGGGAATGAGCCTTTTTCTGCCGGGGGTTACGACTCCTCGCAGCCGCGCTACGCGGCTGCGGCGCCCGCCCAATCAGAAGCTGCCGATTGGACCTTTCGGGCCGCCACTCCAGCAAGGACGCCCTTATCGGAGCGGCAGGCAGCGTATCATGCAACACCCTCGCCTGAGATGCCGGAACCTTTCTGGGGGCCGCAGCCTCCCCGGGGGAGCGACCGCACCGCAGAGAATCAGTCAGCTGCCTTGTGGCACGAACAGGAAATCCGTCCTGCCGAGCAGGCTTGGGATGAAGCATTCCAGTCTGAGCAGTCCCATGATGCTTTGCGCGCGCCCCGCCATGTCAGCTTGCAACCGGAGATCGAGACCGTCGAGGTGGCGCAGGCTGCCGTCCCTGTTACCCATCATCTCGATATTCCAGAGGTTCGCTATCGCGAGGAGGTAAAACCCTCCACCGATTTTGATGAGATCGAGGAAATTCTGGCAGGTGCCTTCGGGGAAGCCGTGGAAGCGGCCAGCCACGAGGAGAGGATGGCGGGTGATCCTGCCGTTAAGGAGGCACCCGGCGCTGGCGAGGATGGCGATATCTTCGGAGACGATTTCACCAGAAGCATTGCCGCCGCTGCCGGGATTGAGCAAGGCGGCGGGGTACAGGATGCTTATCCCGAGTTCGCAAGCCAGCCGGCCGATATTTATCATCAGCAGGATTGGGCATCGCCCCACGCTCATGATTCGCTGAAGCCGGCACCTGGAATCGCTCCTCCGCCACCAGCGGCCGGCTCGCGGTTGGCTTCATATTCGACGCTCGCCATTGGCCTCATCGGCGGTGTGGTGATTTTGGGCGGCGCTGCTCTTCTGGCCATGTCATTCACGGGCGGGGGCAGCGACGAGCCAGTTCTCGTGGCTGCAGAGGATTCGCCGATTAAGGTGCGTCCTGAAAATCCCGGCGGCATCCAGATCCCGAACCAGGATAATCCAGTCTACAGGCGTGTTTCAGGCGAGCAGGCAGCGGACGCGCGCCCGGCACAGCAGCAACTCATCACTACGACGGAGGAGCCGGTCGACCTGCCCCAACCGGAGGAGGTGCGTAGTGACCTGCCTGGGGTAGACGTTGGCGATGATATTGCCGCCAAGATCGAGGAGCGGTTGACGAACTCCGCGGAGGAAACGGCGGACGAGAGCGTGATTGCGCTGACACCTCGCCGTGTCCGTTCGCTGGTGGTGCGTCCGGACGGCACCATGGTGCCGCGTGAAATACCCGAACCCGCTGAGACAACCGGAACGACTGCGGAGAGGCAGACGGAGGCGCCGGTGGTCGAAGTCGCAGCTGCTTCAACCGACGAGACCCAGCCAGAGGCGGCTAGGGCAGAGGAAAGCCCGGCGACTGTACCTAGTTCGGGGCCGATCCCACCCGCGCGCCCGGCGAATGTCGCCGTAGCGGAGCAGCCGCAGACCAGATCCGATTCACCTGGAATCCTTACGAGGCGGGAGGCGCCGCAGCCGCCTGCCGCTCAGCAGGTCGCCGCAGTTGCAGCGCCTGCGCCTACCGCAGCGGCTGCCGCTTCCGAATGGTCCGTGCAGATTTCATCTCAACCCACCGTCGAAAGCGCTCAGCAGTCCTACCAGCAATTGGCGCAGCGTTATGGTGAAATGCTACAGGGCAGGGGTGTCAACATCGTCAAGGCGGAAATCGAAGGGAAGGGCACCTACTACCGCGTGCGCATCCCATCCAACTCCAAGGACGATGCGATCCAGCTTTGTGAACGGCTGAAGGGAGCCGGCGGTAGCTGTTTCGTTTCGAAGTAGGCGTTGCCCCCAAGTTTTTGAGCCGTCGCGGCAACGCGGCGGTCCCGCGTCTTTGGTGCGTGAGGCGAGGCTTGTGTTCAAGACCTGCCTAACGCGCAGATTCAGCATTCCTGCGAAGTTCCCCATAATGAAACGCCGGCACGTGTCTTGTGCTGCAGTTCCCGCTATGTTTGCCCCATGAGCGAATCAAAAGCTATGATCCTCGGCGTGAACGGCTTGAGGCTTTCCGCGGATGAGAAGGCCTTCTTCGGGGACGAGCGGCCCTGGGGTTTCATCCTCTTTGCTCGAAACCTCTCGGAGTCCGAACAGGTGCGAGATCTCGCCGCCGCGGTGCGCGAATGTGTCGGCCGGCCTGAGGCGCCCATATTCATCGATCAGGAGGGCGGACGCGTCCAGCGGCTGCGCCCGCCACTGGCACCGAACTATCCTGACGCGGCGGCGATCGGCGCGCTTTATACCCGGGAGCCGGAAGCCGGCCTGCGTGCCTCCTGGCTAATGGGGCGCCTGCACGCCTTCGAACTGACGCGCCACGATCTATCCGCGAACTGCTTTCCAGTGCTTGATGTCCCCTCTGAGGGAGCACATGACGTTATCGGCGACCGTGCTTTCGCGCACGAGCCCGACGCGGTTGCCGCACTCGGCCGTGCTGCAGCCGACGGACTGATGGCGGGCGGCATCCTGCCGGTGATGAAGCACATTCCGGGACACGGAAGGGCGGGCGTGGACAGCCATAAGGCGCTTCCCAGGGTCGATGCCCCCCTTAAGGAACTGCACGATTGGGATTTCGCGCCGTTCAGGGCGCTTTCCGACCTGCCGATGGCCATGACCGCGCATGTGGTCTATGCGGATATTGATTCGGAGAACCCGTCCACCACATCCAGACGGGTCATACGCGACGTCATACGCGGGCAGATCGGTTTCGACGGGCTCCTGATGAGCGACGACGTGTCAATGCACGCACTTTCTGGGGATTTCTCGGCGCGCGCCTCCGCGATACTTGCAGCCGGATGTGATCTCGTCCTTCACTGCACTGGCGTCATGGCTGAAATGCAGGCTATTGCCGAAAGGGCGCCGGAATTATGCGGCAAGTCTTTCGAACGAGCGGCAAGTGCCCTAGCAGCAAGACGCCAAGCTGACGGAGCGGACGAGGATCAAGCACGTGCGGAGTTCGCGCGGCTCCTTGACTGTCCGGAAGTCGCAGCCTGAGAGCGGGGAGCGGGTTCGTTGGCCAACCCAAAGCGGCAGGAAAAGGTTGAAGAAGGGATGGGAAGGCCCGTTCCAATGGACCGGCTTTGGGCAGACGATGCGGCGGAGCTCGCTGTATCTGAGCCGGCGCTCACCGTCGATGTCGATGGTTTTGAGGGGCCGCTTGACCTGCTCTTGCAACTTGCACGCAGTCAGAAGGTGGATCTCGCGCGCATCTCGGTGCTCGCTCTGGCTGAGCAATATCTTCAGTTCATCGAGCGCCTGCGCCAGATGCGCCTTGAGCTTGCCGCGGATTATCTGGTGATGGCCGCCTGGCTTGCTTACTTGAAATCACGCCTGCTCATTCCTCGGCAAAGCGCGGATGACGAACCCTCCGGCGAGGAGATGGCGGCTCTGCTCCAGTTCCGGCTGAAGCGTTTGGAAGCGATGCGCGAGTCTGCAACTCGCCTTGTCAATCGAGACCGCCTTGGCCGCGACGTCTTCCCGCGCGGTGCGCCCGAGCCGATATCGGTCGAGACGAAAAGTGCTTACTCAGCAACGCTTTACGATCTTCTGACAGCCTATGCCTCGCAGCGCCAGCGGCGTGCTATTACCAACGTCCAGATTGCCAAGCGGGGCGTATGGTCGCTCAAGCAGGCTCGCGAGATCCTGGTCAGGCTGGCCGGAACTCTTCCGGACTGGGCCACGCTCGACAGTTTTCTTGTCGCTTATCTATCGCAGCCAGAAGAGCGTGCGACGGCGGTGGCAAGCACGTTCGCAGCCTCGCTCGAACTCGTACGCGAGGGAGCACTGGAAATCCGACAGGCGGCGCCGTTTGCGCCGATCTATATGCGGTCCGGCTCCCGGCTCCGTCGTGATGGGGGGGCTTATGACATCTCCCGTGAAGGCGGGGCAGAAGCATGACCGAGACGACAACCAATGTCATTCCGTTCGTCGCGGAAGACGACCGGCCCCCGTCCCCAAGCGAAGCGGACACCTTGCAAGACACCGTCGGACTAGCGGAATTCAAGCGAATGGCCGAAGCATTGGTCTTCGCCAGCGCGGAGCCAGTCACCGAGAAGGTACTTGCGGAAAGGCTGCCTGATGGTGCTGACATCCCCACCATCATGGAAGACCTCAAGCGCGATTATGCCATGCGGGGGGTTAATCTCGTGCGGGTTGAGGATAGCTGGGCCTTCCGGACCGCGCGGGATCTTTCCTTCCTGATGAGCCGCAATGCAGTGCAACAGAGGAAGCTGTCGCGTGCCGCCCTCGAAATGCTTGCAGTAATTGCCTACCATCAGCCCGTCACCCGCGCTGAAATCGAGGATATACGCGGGGTCGAGACTTCCAAGGGCACGCTCGACCTGCTCCTGGAGACGGGGTGGATTCGCATGAGAGGGCGACGCCGTACGCCCGGGCGCCCCGTCACCTATGGCACTACGCGAGAGTTTCTTGACCATTTCGGGTTGGAAGAACTGCGCGATCTTCCCGGCCTTGACGAACTCAAGGGTGCCGGCCTTCTTTCGCCACGAATGCCGGCCAGTTTCTCCATGCCCCAGCCGCCTGCCGATCCAGACAGCCTGATGGAGGACGAAGATCCCCTGAGAGACATCGACCTTGAGGAGCTTGGACTGTTGACTCCTCGTGTGGAGAATGATTGACCCCAGCTTACGGGGCCAACCCGTACCAATTTCGGGGTAAATGCGGCAGAATGATCGAGGCGGTAGATAAGACTGCGCGGGTGACTGCGGGTGTCACCTTTGCGGCACGACTCTCGTTCGAGGGTATCAGCCACCGCTTTGCCCCGGGCCAGGTTACGCTGGACAATGTCACCCTTTCTGCCGAGCCGGGCGAGGTCCTGTGTTTGCTCGGACCATCGGGTTCCGGAAAAACGACGCTCCTGAGAATCGCCGCGGGCATTGAAGCCCAGTGTGCTGGCCGCGTGCTCCTGAACGATCGGGAAATCGCGGGCCCGAATATCTTTCTGCCGCCGGAAAACCGCTCCATTGGTTTGGTCTTCCAGGATTTTGCTCTTTTTCCGCATCTGACGATTCTTGAAAATGTCCGCTTCGGCCTGACCGCGCTCTCCCGTGAGGAAGCTACCAAAGAGGCAATGATCGCGCTCACCCGTGTCGGGCTTGGGCGTTATGCGTCGGCCTATCCGCATGTTCTTTCCGGCGGAGAGCAACAGCGTGTGGCATTGGCACGTGCGCTCGCGCCGCGTCCCGCAGTGCTCCTGATGGACGAGCCTTTCTCCGGCCTTGACTCTCGCCTCAAGGATAGCGTCCGGGCGGAGACCCTTGCGATTTTGCGCCAGAGCCGGGCGACGGCAATCGTCGTCACCCATGATGCGGAAGAGGCGATGCGGCTCGGCGATCGCATTGCGCTACTGAAGGGTGGACGGCTCATCCAGGTCGGGACGGCGGAGGAACTCTATCTCAAGCCTGCAGACCTTTTCGTGGCCGGTTTCTTTTCCGAACTCAACCTGTTCGACGCCCACATCCGCGGTGGCATGGCAGAGACGCCGCTTGGCCAATTTGCCGCAGCCGGCCACAAAGATGGCAAGGAAGTCACAGTAGCCATCCGCCTGTCAGGCCTTGAAGTTGCCGAAGACGGGCAGGGGGTTGAGGCAAGAGTCGTTTCCAGACGGTTTCTCGGGGTGGTAGAACTGCTGGAACTTGCCCTGCCGGGGGCAGATGAGCATGTGCGCGTGCGCCTGCGCGCTGGCCTGCTTCCGCCCGGCAAGAGGGATATATGGATGAAAGTTCGGCCAAGCGACGTACTAGTGTTTGAAAGACGGAGCGAAAGCGCATAGATCATGAAAGCGTCCTCTTAATCAGGCAAAGAGATCAATCATGGGTTCCTTCTCGATCTGGCACTGGCTCATTGTGCTCGTGGTGGTGTTGCTCCTGTTCGGCCGGGGCAAGATTCCTGAGCTGATGGGCGACATGGCCAAAGGCATAAAGAACTTCCGCAAGGGAATGGCCGACGATCCCGACGAGACCAAGACGGTCGAGCATCGCGCCGACGAGCAGGTGAGTGATGCCAAGGAGAAGGCAGGCAAGTCTTAAATGACGACGCCGTCTTTCGGAATGTTGGACGATGTTTGATTTGGGCTGGTCCGAAATCCTTGTCATTGCGATCGTGCTGATCGTAATCGTCGGGCCAAAGGACTTGCCCAAGGTCTTGCGCAGTTTCGGACGCACGACGGCGAAGCTGCGCGTGATGGCGGGCGATTTCCGCAAGCAGTTCGACGAGGCTTTGCGGGAGGCGGAACTGGACGAAGTCAAGGGACTGGTTGACGATGTCCGCAAGCTTGACCCGCGCAAGGAGCTGAGACAGCACCTCAGCCCGCTGGAGCAGGCCGGCCGTGACATTCGCAGCAGCCTGGATGAGGCAGCAAAGCCCAAGCCGGAAGTGAAGACGGAGAAAGCGGAAAGCCTGGGGGCGGCAGCTTCCGAAGCTGCGGCTTCTGCACCGGAGGCCGCCGCTGCATCTGTAAAGCAAACGCCTTCTTCGGCCTCACCTGCCACTGAAACCTCGTCCGGCGGTGCCGCGTCTGCAAACGAGCCGAAAGCCGCTCCAGGCGCCACCAATCCGAAACACGCGGCGGAGAAAGCGCCTGCCCGCAAGACGGCCGTGGCGAAGAAAACAGACAAGCCTGCTGTGAAGACCGCTTCCAGCGCGCGGAAGAATGCAGGGTCGGGTACGTGAGTTCCAATAAAGACGAAGAAGATGAGATCGAGAAGTCCTCGGCGCCGCTGATCGAGCATCTGATCGAGCTGCGTAGACGCCTCATATGGGCGATCGCGGGCTTTTTTGTCGCGTTCCTTATTTGCTTCTACTTTGCCAAATCCATCTTCAACCTGCTGGTTATTCCTTTCCAATGGGCAACGCGTTGGGCTGGGCTCGACGCGGATAAGGTCGACCTGATCTATACCGCGCCGCAGGAATTCTTCTTCACACAGATCAAGCTTGCCATGTTCGGCGGCCTCGTGTTGGCGTTCCCGATCATTGCCACACAGATATACAAGTTCGTAGCCCCCGGCCTTTACCGGAACGAGCGGCGCGCGTTCCTCCCTTTTCTCATTGCATCGCCGATCCTGTTCCTTATTGGCGCCGCGCTCGTCTACTTCTTCTTTACGCCAATGGTGATGTGGTTCTTCCTTTCCATGCAGCAAGTCGGGCCGGATAGCGAGATTCACATTTCGCTGCTGCCGCGCGTGTCGGAGTATCTCAGCCTCATCATGACGCTGATTCTTTCCTTCGGGCTGGTCTTCCAGCTCCCGGTGGTGACGACTCTGATGGCGCGTGTGGGGCTTCTTTCTTCGCAGGCCCTGGTAGACAAGCGCAAGATTGCCATCGTTGCAGCCTTCGTTGTCGCCGCTGTTCTGACGCCACCTGATCCGGTAAGCCAAATCGGCCTTGCGCTTCCCACCATCCTTCTCTACGAAATTTCGATCTGGAGCGCGCGGATGGTAGAGCGCAGACGCGAAGAAGAACGGCTTGCCGCTGAAGCTGCGGAAGCCGAAGGCGACGCCGGACAGACCGCGAGCAATGCTGGTACGGGTTCGGTTTCGTAATCAACGACTGGGTTCCGCGCCCTATCTTGCCTGCTTGCCCGGATTTGGAACATGCTTGACATAAAATGGATTCGCGAAAATCCCGAACTGCTGGTTCAGGCGCTTCGAAAGCGCGGTCAGCAGGAGGGGGAGGCCCGGTCAGTCGTAGACGCTCTTATTGCCGCTGACGAGGCGCGCAGAACCCATCTGACGAAGCTGCAGGAGGCGCAGGAGCGCCGTAATGCCGCCTCCCGCGAGATCGGCAACGCGATGCGAAGCGGCGATCGCGAGGCGGCGGAGAGGCTGAAGGCCGAGATCACCGAGATCAAGAGCTTCGTTCAGGACGGCGAAGCAAAGGAGCGCGAACTCGACGCAGGCCTTCATGATCTTCTCGCAAGCCTGCCCAATATCCCGCTCGACAATGTCCCGGTGGGAGCCGACGAGAACGACAATGTAGAAGTGCGCCGCTTCGGTGAAGCTAACAAGCCGTCCTGGACCAGAGAGCACTTCGAGATCGGCGAGTCGCTTGATCAAATGGACTTCGAGCGTGCCGCAAAGCTTGCGGGTACGCGCTTTACGGTGCTCTCCGGCCAGCTTGCGCAGCTTGAGCGTGCTCTGGGTCAGTTCATGCTCGATCTGCATACGCGCGAGCATGGCTATACGGAAGTCCAGCCGCCGCTCCTGGTTCGTGACGAGGCGATGTTTGGAACCGGGCAGCTTCCCAAGTTTGCGGAGGATCTGTTCCAAACCACAGATGGTCGCTGGTTGATTCCGACCTCCGAGGTCTCCCTCACCAACCTGGTGCGCGAGGAGATTTTGAGCGCAGAAACGCTTCCCCTGCGGTTTACCGCGCTGACGCCATGCTTCCGCTCCGAAGCGGGTTCAGCCGGGCGCGATACGCGGGGCATGCTGCGCCAGCATCAGTTCAACAAGGTGGAATTGGTCTCCATCACCGATGCTGAACGTGCCATCGATGAACATGAACGCATGACAGAATGCGCCGAAACGGTACTGAAGAAACTTGGCCTTCCCTTCCGCACCGTGGCTCTGTGCACTGGAGATATGGGCTTTGCCGCGCAGAAGACCTACGACATTGAAGTTTGGCTTCCGGGCCAGAAGGCCTATCGCGAAATTTCCTCCTGCTCAATCTGCGGGGACTTCCAGGCGCGCCGCATGAATGCGCGCTACAGGGCTGCGGGAGAGAAGCAGTCTCGCTTCGTACACACGCTGAATGGCTCGGGAGTCGCAGTCGGGCGCGCGCTGATCGCAGTAATGGAAAATTACCAGAACGAAGACGGAAGCATTAGCGTCCCTGAAATCCTGCAGCGTTATATGGGGGGGCTGGAAAAGATCGAACCGGCAAGGAGCTAGGGTTGCGCATTCTGCTGACTAATGACGATGGTATCCATGCGGAAGGGCTGCAGGTCCTGGAGCGCATCGCCCGCACTCTCTCGGACGACGTCTGGGTAGTTGCCCCCGAAACCGATCAGTCCGGATTTGCCCATTCGCTCTCGCTCTCCGAGCCCTTGAGGATGCGCCGCATCGACGACCGGCATTTCGCCTTGCGGGGCACGCCGACGGACTGCGTGATCATGGGCGTGCGCAAGGTGATGGATTCTCCTCCCGATCTTATCCTTTCGGGTGTCAACAACGGGGCCAATGTCGCCGATGACGTTACTTACTCCGGCACCGTGGCCGGTGCCATGGAAGGCACCCTGCTCGGCATCCGATCCATTGCGCTGAGCCAGGCGTACGATTTTACCGACGACATGCGCTATGTGCCTTGGGGAACCGCAGAAGCGCTGGCTCCCGCGCTGCTGCAGAAACTTGTAAAGGCTGACCTGCCGCCGGGCGTCTTTCTGAACGTCAACTTTCCCCGTTGCCCGCCGGAAGAGGTGAACGGAACACTCGTCACCAGCCAGGGCAAGCTGGTGCATGGGCTCTGGATTGATGAACGTAAGGATGGGCGCGGCTTTCCCTATTATTGGCTCCGCTTCGGTCGGCAGGAAGCTAAGCTGCGCAAGGGCAGCGACCAGGCAGCATTGCGCAGCGGCTACATCTCGGTCACGCCGCTGCATCTCGATCTGACCGCCCATGAAGTCCGTGATCCGTTGGCGAAAGCACTGGCATGAGCATGGGAGAGGAGGAAAGGGAGGGATTTGCCGCATTCATATTGCGCATGCGTGCGCTGGGCGTTTCCTCCAAGGAACTTCTCTCAGGATTCGAAGCAATACCGCGTAGCGCCTTCATCGCGCCAGAATGGAAGAATTTCGCCTGGTCCAACCGCAGCGTGCCCATCGAATGTGGTGAAACGCTGGAGCCTTGCGATCTTGACGGCATCGTCATAGATGCGCTCGGCCTTGCGCCGAACGTGCGCGTGCTGGAGGTCGGAACGGGAACGGGATACACTGCCGCGGTAATGTCGCGCCTGGCGGAAAGGGTCCTTTCCTTTGACCGCTACAAGACCCTAATAGAGAACGCCAGCCAGCGGCACGATGCGCTCGGCCTCTCTAACATATCTCTTCGTCAGGCCGACGGCTCCGAAGGTCCGGGCGAAGGTCCGTTCGACCGGATTGTCGTCTGGGCAGCCTTCGAGGAGGCTCCGCGCCGGTTTGTGGAGTTTCTAACCAGTGGCGGTGTATTGGTCGCGCCGGTCGGTCCGGGCGACGGCGTGCAGACGATGGCAAGATTTGTGAAAGTCGGCAGCCGGTTCGAGCGTACAGATCTTGTTCCCGTCCGCCTTCAGCCTCTGGCGAAGGGCATCGCCCAGGCACTTTGAGGACCTGAAGAAACTTTCGCTGATTTCAGCAGAACTTAACGGCCCGGTAAGATTAACGCGATCTAATCAATCCGATTCGTTAACGGGAAGATGCGGGTAGCCTCATGCTCTTGGGCAGAACACGACAACTCGGTACCACGATTTTCAAGGGTGCTTCGATTGTTCTCATCGGAGGCGTGGTGGCTGGTTGCAGTTCGGGTATTTCAAGTATTACCGACGGTCTGACGACTGGTTCGACAAGCTCCGTTGCCGTCGCACAGGTGAACCAGCCTTACCCTGGCGGAAATCAGGGGTACAGTCGCGTCATTCGACCGAAGGAGCCCGTCGGCTCCGCAGGTGCCGCGTCGACGCCGCCGCTTTCCGCACCCGTTTCTGGTTCATCGTCGGCCATCTATGCCGAGCCCATGGGGGCATCAGCGGTAAGCGCCGCACCATTGCCGCCACCGTCGAGCGCCCAGCCTGTAGCTGCAGCGGCGCCCGCTTCTATTTCAGCATCGCAATCCGCGACAGCCCAGCAGCCTGCGGGGGGAGTCGCTTCGGCCTCTTCCGCGCTTGTGCCAGCGTCGAGCGTCGCAGCAACGTCCGCAAGCGGCGGGAGCTATACTGTAGCTGCGGGCGACACGCTTTATGCGATTTCGCGCCGGACGGGCGTTGGCATGGAAGCGATCAAACAAGCAAACGGGCTTTCCAGCGACGGAACGATCCGGGTGGGGCAGAAGCTGTCAATCCCGGGAGAAAAGGCGGTGATTGCTTCAGCGGCGCCATCCCAGGACGCGGCAACGCCCCGCGCTGCCGCGCCAACGCCCGAGGCAAAGCCGGTTGCTTCGGCGCCAGCGTCGAAGGAGCGGGAGGTGCCTGCGGTGACGGCCTATACGCCGCCTTCAGAGGCGCAGAAAGCCCCCGTCGAGCGCGTCGAAACTGTAAAAGAGGCGGAGACCGAAACCCAGGTCGCGGCCTTGCCGCCACAGTCGACAGGCGTAAATCGTCTGCGCTGGCCGGTTCGCGGGCGCGTTATCGCGGGCTTTGGAGCTAGTAATGGTGGTCGAGGTAATGATGGGATAGACATTGCCGTCCCTGAGGGAACCTCTGTCCATGCGGCGGAAAATGGCGTTGTCATCTACGCAGGAGATGGCCTCAAAGGCTTTGGAAACACGGTGTTGGTCCGGCACGAGGATGGGCTGGTGACCGTTTACGGTCATACCTCTGAAATGAAGGTCAAGCGTGGTGACACGGTTCGTCGCGGCCAAGAAATCGCTCTTTCCGGGATGACCGGCGATGCAAATTCACCGAAGCTGCATTTCGAGGTCCGTAAAGGGACAACTCCTGTCGATCCCACTGCTTATCTAGAATAGGCGGTAAGGCGAACCGCCTTACTTCAGCCGAGGCGCTTGCCCAGCCTGCCTGCCAGATCCTGCATGAACTGCCAGGCCACCCGACCCGAACGGCTCCCACGGGTTGTCGCCCACTCCAGCGCGTCTGTCCGCAGCACCTGGGCATCGACGGATAATTCGTAATAGGCTGCGTAGCCCTCGACCATGGCAAGATATTCGTCCTGAGAGCACTTGTGAAAACCCAGCCACAGGCCGAAGCGGTCGGAAAGGGAGACCTTCTCCTCCACCGCTTCAGACGGGTTGATGGCGGTGGAACGTTCATTCTCGATCATGTCGCGAGGCAGCAGATGCCGCCGGTTGGAGGTGGCATAAAGAATCACGTTCTCCGGCCGCCCTTCGACCCCGCCTTCCAGCGCGGCCTTCAGAGATTTGTACGATGTATCGTCATGATCGAAGGACAGATCGTCGCAGAAGAGTATGAATCGGTGGGTTGATCCCTTCAGGAGCGCCATCAGCTTCGGAAGGCTCGCAATATCCTCCCTATGGATTTCAACCAGCTTCAGCGCCGCATCACCTTCCTTCCGGCTGCTGTTGATCTCCTCATGTACGGCTTTTACCAGCGACGACTTGCCCATGCCGCGCGCGCCCCAAAGAAGCGCATTATTTGCAGGAAGTCCCGCGGCGAATCGGCGCGTATTGTCCAGGAGAATGTCGCGAACCCTGTCTATTCCCTTGATCAGGGAAATATCCACCCGATTGACTTTGGTAACGGGCAGCAGCGCGCTACTCTCCGCATCCCAGACAAAGCAGGATGCAGCGTCGAAATCGGGCACGGGCGGCAGGACAGGGGCGATCTTCTCGACTGCCGCAACCAATCTGTCGAGTTTTTGGTTCAAAACCTCAAGAACATTCTCGGTCATGCCTGGGACTCCGTTCACGCGGGCGGTGTACCGTACGGTACGGTTCTGTCACGAACGTCTTCGATTTGCAAGCTGGTAGGCTCGCGCGCAAGCCGCGGTAATCGTTGCCGAAGCTGTTGCAATGAAGGGGCGAACATCTATATTCCGCCCAGCTTTGGCGGGCTGGCGCGTCCGTCTTTCAGTCATTTGTATTTTGGGAGAAGTTCATGCTTGTGACACCGGCATATGCCCAGGCGGGCGGGGCTCCGGACGTTTTTGTCAGCATCCTGCCTTTTGTGTTGATCTTTGTGATCATGTATTTCCTCATAATCAGGCCTCAGCGCCAGCAAATGAAGAAGCGCCAGGAGATGCTCGCAGCCGTCCGGCGGGGTGACACCGTGATCACGGGCGGCGGCCTCGTCGGCAAGGTGACGAAGGTCATCAACGACAATGAGCTTGAGGTTGATCTTGGGGGGGGGACGAAGGTCACCGCATTGCGCTCCATGCTTGCCGACGTGCGGGTGAAGAGCGAGCCGGTGGCGGAAAAGAGCAGCAAGTAACACTGCTCGGCTGAAGGGAACTGCCGGTACGGCGAGGGGCCGGCTGGCCTGAACGAAAAGAGAGACCATGCTTTATTTTTCGCGCTGGCAGTCGATCCTGATTTGGCTGGTTGTGGCCCTGGGCGTTGTCTACGCCGCGCCCAACCTCTTTCCGCAATCCTTCCTGTCCTCGCTTCCCGGATGGGTTCCATCCAAGCAGATGACGCTTGGCCTCGACCTTCAAGGCGGGTCGCACATTCTTCTTCAAGTTGACCGCAAGTCGCTGGTTGCGGAACGTCTGTCAAGCATAAGGGACGACGTACGCACCTTGCTGCGCGAGCAGCGCATCGGCTATACGGGACTTTCAAGTGCCGGCCAGTCGGTTCAGGTGCGCATCCGGGACGCCGATCAGGTGGATGCTGCCCGGCGGGCGATATCGGAACTGACGCAGCCAATCACGGGCACTCTTTTCGGAAGTGGTTCCGTTAGGGAGCTTCAGCTTGCGGAGCCTGAGCGTGGCCTCCTCAGGCTTACGCTGACGGATGAAGGGATCAACTACCGGCTCTCCACGGCTGTCACCCAGTCCATCGAGGTGGTAGGGCGCCGTGTCAACGAACTCGGTACGACGGAACCCATCATTCAGCGCCAGGGCAATGATCGCGTCCTCGTTCAGGTGCCAGGGCTGCAGGACCCGCAACGTCTGAAGGATATACTCGGCCAGACCGCCCGCCTGACCTTCCAGATGGTGGATCAATCCATGCCGGTAGAGGAGGCCATCAACGGCCGCCCGCCGGTCGGCACCTCCGTCATGTATTCCACCGACAACCCGCCGGTACCTTACATCATAGAGGATCGGGTCATTGTCTCAGGCGAGAACCTGGTCGATGCGCAGGCCGGCTTCGATCAATTAACCAATGAGCCAGTCGTCACCTTCCGTTTCGATACCCGCGGAGCAACCCGTTTCGGACAAGCAACGCAGCAGAATGTCGGTCGCCTCTTCGCAATCATTCTCGACAATCAGGTGATCTCGGCGCCTCAGATCCGCGAGCCGATCCTTGGCGGCACCGGCCAGATCTCGGGCAATTTCACTGTTCAGAGCGCCAATGACCTGGCGGTGCTGCTGCGCGCGGGCGCGCTTCCGGCAGACTTGTCCATTATCGAAGAGCGGACGGTGGGGCCAAGCCTCGGTCAGGATTCGATCGAGGCCGGCAAGATCGCGGCCGTTGTCGCCAGCATTCTGGTCATCGGCACCATGTTAGTCATATATGGCTGGCTTGGCGTGATTGCCAATCTGGCGTTGATGGCCAACGTGGCGATTATCGTTGCTATTCTTACGGTGCTCGGGGCGACACTGACCTTACCCGGCATTGCCGGCATCGTTCTCACCATTGGCATGGCGGTGGATTCAAACGTCATCATCTTCGAGCGCGTGCGTGAGGAAGTGGCGCGGGGCCGTTCCCTCGTCCAATCATTCGATCAGGGCTTTCAGAAGGCGCTGGCCACTATTGTCGACGCTAACCTTACCTCGATGATTGTGGCGGCAATCCTGTTTTATGTAGGCACGGGTCCCGTGCGGGGCTTTGCAGTCACTCTCGCCATCGGCCTTCTGACGACCGTCTTCACCGCCTATACGCTGTCTCGCTGGATGATCGCCGTTTGGTGGCTGCGCCGCTTCAAGCCGAAACAGCTGCCCGCCGGTCTGGTGCACAAGATGCCGCTGGAACCGAAGATCGGCTTCATGAAGGCACGCCGCCTCTTTTTTGCACTGTCTGTCGCACTTACAGCCGGCGCTGCGGGCCTCTTCTTCGTGAAGGATTTCAACTACGGAATCGACTTCCAGGGCGGATCGTTGATCGAGGTTCAGGCCCGCAGCGGCGAGGCCGATCCCGGCAATGTACGCAGCCGCCTGTCGGAGCTCGATCTCGGCGAGATTCAGGTCCAGGCCTTCGGAGATGGCGACGCGCTGATGATCCGACTTCAGGCGCAGGACGGCGGCGATACAGCCGAGCAGGAGGCGATGCTGAAGGTTCGCGGCGCGCTGGAAGACGACTACGAGTTCCGGCGCATTGAGGTGGTCGGCCCGACGGTGTCAGGCGAACTGGCCGTTTCCGGTATGATCGGCATCCTTTTGTCGATGATCGGCATGCTTATCTATATCTGGCTACGCTTCGAGTGGCAGTTCGGCGTTGGCGCCATTGTCTCAACTGCACATGACGTCGTCATGATTGTGGGGATTTATCTCCTGCTCGGGCTGGAGATGAATCTGACCGCCATTGCGGCGATCCTCACAGTGGTCGGCTATTCCATTAACGATACTATTGTTATCTATGATCGTATCCGTGAGACGCTGCGCAAATACAAGAAGATGCCGATAGAAGAGGTGATCAATCTCTCGCTGAACCAGACGTTGTCGCGCACAATTCTCACAGGCGTAACTACGCTGTTCGCCTTGATTGCCCTCTACCTGTTCGGAGGCGAGGTTATAGCGTCCTTTGTACTGCCCATCATGATCGGGATCTTCATCGGCATTTACTCGTCGCTGTTCATCGCTGGTCCAATGCTCATCATGTTCAACCTGCGGCCGGACACATTCGGCGTCGAGGAGGAGAAGAGCGGCGCGGTTGGGCAGGCTAAGGCCGGAACTTGACGGGCATGAAGAAGGGCATCACCATCCGTAACGCCCATTTCCCCGGCAGGAGCCCGATTGACGCCTATGGCAATGGCGGGTTCCGCTTTGCGGATATGTCACATCGGGGTTCGCTCCTGTGCCTTCCGTCCGGGATCTACGGCTGGGAGCCGCGAAACCTGCGCATGCTCGCCGAGGAGGATTTCACCGGGCTGATTGCGGAGGCGGAAAGGATCGAGATCCTGCTGGTGGGAACGGGCTCTACCTTGCAGCCCCTCGCGCCCGAGTTGCGCAGGGTGTTGAAGGAAGCGGGAATGGCGGTTGAAACGATGGCGACGGGTGCCGCGGTGCGCACCTTTAATGTGCTGCTTGCAGAGGATCGCGCGGTTGCGGCGGCTCTTATCGCCGTCGAATAGGATGAACGCTAGCGAAGCCGAAGTCCAGCGGGTCGTAAGGCAAGCTGACCCTGAACGCTATCTTTCCGCTCTTTATGCTCCCGCGGAACTGCGAGGAAGCCTGCTCGCCCTTTATGCGTTCAACGCAGAACTTGCTGCCGTGCGCGATCGCATCCGCGAGCCGCTGCCCGGTGAGATCCGGCTGCAATGGTGGCGCGATGCGCTTTCGTCGTTGGATGACCCTGCGGCTGAGGCCGGCCATCCCGTAGCCGCCGCCCTCATAGAAACGATCCGCCGCCACAAGCTGCCGGTTGAGCCTTTCCAGAACATGATCGAGGCGCGGGTTTTCGACCTTTATGATGACCCGATGCCGTCGCGCGGTGATCTAGAAGGATATAGTGGTGAAACCGCGTCGGCCCTGATCCAGCTTTCGGCTCTCATCCTTGACCCTCAAGCTGCCGTGGTCACCGCAGATCTGGCGGGCCATGCGGGCTGCGCACAGGCCATAGCTGGGATCTTGCGCATGCTGCCGATCCATCGCCGGCGTGGCCAGTCTTACATTCCGCTCGATGTGCTGGCCGCGGCTGGCGCTACGCGCGATACCTTCATTGAGGGCACCGACCGCGAAGCGGCCGCGCGCGCGGTTGAAGCAATGGTGGCGCTGGGGCGCGAGCATCTGGCCGCCTTTACTGAAGGGGCAGGGGCATTGCCGGTGTCGCTTCGCCCCGCCTATTTGCCTTTAGCGCTTACGGGCGCTTATTTCGACCGTATCCAGTCACTCGCAGACAAGGCTCTCGATGAAAGTGCAAGCTTGCCTCCGTGGCGCCGGCATTGGCTGCTTCTGAAACATGCCAAGGGCGGATGGTAAGCCACGTGCTTCTTCCTTCATCCTTGTGCGTCGTTCGCCAAAGCGAGGGTTACACACTAAGGTTCCCGATACTCGCTATTATCCTCAACGCGGGCCGGGCTGTGAACATATTTCCCGTCTTCAGGCACAGCAACACGATTAAAGTTTCGTGATAGTTCATGCAGGGCTCTTTTCATCTCGGCACCTCGCATGGCTGGGCCATGGCCGGTTATTACGAGGTTTGGCTCAAGAGAGGCGAGCCGTTCCACTGATCTGAGCGCATTCTCCCAATTCGTGGTGTAATACATAGGGGGGCCATGCAGCTCCGGCTGTTGAACAGTGACGGCGTAGGCCGATTCCTGTCGTGTCGTAATGAATGCGTCGCCTGCTATAATTGTCCGATCGCTCTCCCGCCAAAGCGATATATGTCCCGGTGTGTGTCCCGGCGTGTGAAGCCATCGCCAACCCGGCATTTCAGGAACACTACCATCCTGCGGGAAAGTTCGGAGCCACCGGCTTACATTGACAGGCCCGCGAGGATAGAGCGGCGATAGCAGAGACATCAATCCACCGCCAACCGAAGGGTCAGGCGGCGGGTAGGAGGCGCTGCCATCAAGATAAGGACGCTCCAGTTCATGAGCATAGACTGGCGTTTCCCAACGTTCTGCAAGCTCTTCCAGAGCGCCCACATGGTCGAAGTGGCCATGCGTCATTATAATTGCGGCAGGTCTGGAGTCCGGTCCGAAGCGTTCCGTTGCCGCGTTTGTTATCAATCCCGTGGTACCCATTACACCTGCATCAATGAGTACCCACTCGCGATCCTTGGCGCCCGCTCTTCCGAAGAAGATGACGTTGACAATTCCGAGCCTTCTATAGGCGAGGTCGTCTGCAATCTCGTGAGTACCGTCATCCTGTTCCTTGCGAGGGTCATCAGCGCGCGCATCGGGATCGACGCCAATCTGCTGTCCCATGGCCTGTCCTTTCGAATGTTTTTTGAGCTTTGGACGAGATGCTCAGCGAACCGAACAGCCTTGCCGATAGCCGTACTAACCGGTCCCGAATGCGGAAGTTCCCTGACGTCCAGTTGATAGGCAACTTAGGTTTCAGGTTTGAATCAGCCGCACGGGCGAGCCGATTCGTGGTTAAGGCGCATGGTCGCTCGTGCAAAATATACACAGCAGGGCTGCGTCCGGAATATTTTGCACGTGTGCCGTCAGCTTTGCCGTAGAAGCTTTGGCCAGGGATGGGGTGAACGATGAATTCTGATGGAACCGCCTGCCGGCACAGTGTTGGATATGCCTCGGTTAAGAAGGCTCAACATGCAGGCGGAACGCGGCACGGTAACACATCACCGCTTGAGACAAGCTGCTCCGGTACGCGAGACCTGATCCGGAGCAGGGAGGCTTGATTGCCGCCTCAGATCTTCTTTTAACGGCACATCGTTACCGGGAGGTTATCAAGTAATTGAGTAATCCTTAATTTGCGGCGGAAGCTTGGGGCGCGCTCGCTGTTGCGGTGACATGAGCATTTGTGATGAATGCCACCTTCGAGTCCTTGGCGGCGCGAACCGGCCCTTGCTTCAAGCATTCCGTGGCTTCGCGCAAGAAGATCAACTTCAGCGTTTCAGCAGGCTGCGAGCAATGATGACTCGCATTATTTCGTTCGTGCCTTCCAGAATTTGATGCACCCGCAGGTCACGAACCAGTTTCTCCAGGCCGTAATCGTGCAGATAGCCATAGCCTCCGTGGAGCTGCAGCGCTTCATTAGCAACTTCAAAGCAGGTATCGGTGACGAAGCGCTTGGCCATCGCTGACCATTTCGTGGCATCGCCGGCCTTGGAGTCGAGCCTGGCGGCGGCGGCATAGAGGAGCATGCGGGAGGCCGAAATGCTCGTCTCCATATCCGCCAGCCTGAATTGCAGCGCCTGAAAGCGGTTGATCGGCCGACCGAATGCCTGTCTCTCGGCACTGTAGGCGAGCGCCTTCTTAAAAGCGGCATGTGCGCCGCCGAGCGAACACGCTGCAATGTTGAGCCGCCCACCGTCGAGCCCTGCCATGGCGATGCGGAAGCCATTTCCTTCGCTGCCCAGCATATTCGCAGCCGGTACGCTGCAGTTCTCGAAAATCACCTCTCGCGTGGGCTGCATGTGCCAGCCCATCTTGTTTTCCATCGGCCCGAAGGAAAGGCCGGGTGCATCCTTCGGCACGATAAAGGCGGAAATGCCGCGCGGACCGTTTTCACCGGTCCGTACCATGACGATGTAGATGTCTGAGACGCCCGCGCCGGAGATAAACTGCTTCGACCCATTGATGATATAGTTGTCACCGGATTTTTCTGCCCTTGTCCGCAGGGCGGCTGCGTCCGAACCGGAGCCGGGCTCTGTCAGGCAATAGCTTGCCAGCCATTCGAGCGTGGTAAGGTGAGGAAGGAAACGTGCACGGTTCTCCTCGCTACCGAATGTGTCGATCATCCAGACGACCATGTTGTGGATGGAGATGAAGGAGGAGAATCCTGGACAGGCAGCAGCCAACGCCTCGAAGATCAGCACCGCCTCCAGCCGACCAAGGCCGGAGCCGCCCAGTTCCTGCGAGCAATAGATGCCGCCGAAGCCAAGCGGACCAGCCTCGCGGATCACATCTACGGGGAAATGGCGCTTCTGGTCCCATTCAAGTGCAAAAGGCGCCACACGGTCTGCCGCAAAGCTTTCCGCCACCTCACGGATGGCGCGTTGCTCCGCATTTAGCTCGAACTGACGAACGGCGTCTTCTGCGGTAGCATCCATGACATCCTTCCTGGCCCGACTTTCACTGCGCCGGAGTTTAGTGCATTGGAAGGAGCGCGCAACGCGAAGAGCAGGGTCCGGTTCCTGCGCAAAAAGAAGGGTGAGGAATGGCTCGCGCGATCATGCTGCAGGGGACGGGTTCCGATGTGGGAAAGACCGTGCTCGTTGCCGGTCTTTGCCGGGTTGCGTCAAGACGTGGCCTGAGGGTGCGTCCTTTCAAGCCCCAGAACATGTCAAACAACGCCGCGGTTGCCACCATCCCAGGTGAGGGGAGCAGCGGCGAGATCGGGCGGGCTCAATGGCTGCAGGCGCTCGCCTGCGGTGCGGAGCCTACGGTCCACATGAACCCGGTGCTCCTGAAACCGCAGAGCGACATGGGTGCGCACGTCATTGTTCAGGGCAGGGCGTATTCCCGGATTGATGCGTGCAATTATGGCCGGCTTCGGGAGCATCTGCTTTCGGCCGTCATGTCTTCATGGGAGCGGGTCAGGGAGGATGCGGACCTCGTTATCGTGGAGGGTGCAGGCTCGCCCGCGGAGATCAATCTGCGCGATCGCGACATCGCTAATATGGGTTTCGCCACCCGCGCTCATGTGCCTGTCGTGCTGGTCGGTGACATCGATCGGGGCGGGGTGATCGCGGCCCTCGCCGGAACGCATCTGATCCTTTCCGATGCAGATCGCGAGACGATTTCTGGCTTCATTATCAATAAATTCCGCGGCGATCTTTCACTATTTGATGATGGTCTTGCGGCAATCACACGATTCACCGGCTGGCGAAGTTTCGGTGTCGTGCCATGGCTTTCCGCAGTCGCTCACCTTCCGTCGGAGGATTCGGTAGTGCTGAATTGCGGCGCGTCGAAGAATTCCGCGCTGAAGATTGCAGTCCCTTTGCTCTCCCGGATTGCCAATTTCGATGACCTCGATCCGCTAAGGGGGACGGAAGGCGTGCAGGTCATTTTCGTACCGCCAGGCCAACGCCTCCCCGAAGATGCTGCACTCGTCGTCATACCGGGGACGAAATCGACGATTGCCGATCTTGCGTTTCTCCGGCGCAACGGCTGGGATCGCGATCTTGCCGCCCATCGGGCGCGGGGTGGCGTCATTATCGGCCTGTGCGGAGGATTCCAGATGCTTGGCCGGCGGATAGACGACCCGCTGGGGCTTGAAGGGGAGGCGCGCGCAGCCGAAGGACTTGGCTTCCTCGACGTCAACACAGTGATGGTGCCGGAGAAGACCGTGCGCGAAGTATTTGCGCACTCAACACGTTACGATGTTTCGTTAACCGGCTACGAAATCCATATGGGTCGGACTCGCGGCCCGGATTGTGACCGGCCAGTGGCTCTTGTTGACGGGCATCCGGAGGGGGCGACGTCCGCCGATGGAAAAGTCTTTGGCACCTACCTTCACGGGCTGTTCGGTGCGGAGGATTTCCGGGCGCGCTTTCTTCAGGAATTTGGTGTTCATGACGCGGGTCGTGGCTACCTCGATCAGATCGAGGAAGCGCTCGATGCGATTGCGGCGGAACTGGAACGGCATCTCAATTGCGATGCACTCTTCGCTGCGGCGCGATAAATCATGCCGATCCCGCCTCATGCGCTTTCGGCCAGTAGGTGCCCACAACCCAGACATTGCCTTCCGGATCGCGGCAGATGAACTCCCGGCTGCCATAATCGCGATCAAGGGGTTCTTGAAGAATTTCGGCTCCGGCCCTTAGCGCCTGATCGTAGAGTACATCCGCGTTCTCTACGGCGAGATAGACCGACTTTCCTCCTTGCTCACCCGGTTCACCGACGATTGCTCCATACGCGTCATTTTCTGTCTGGCCCAGCATGATGATCGAGGAGCCGAGGGCGAGTTCAGCATGGACCACATTGTCACCATCGGCGACGCGCGAATGTATCGAAAAGCCAAACGCCTTCACCAGAAATTCAATGATGGCGGCGGGGTTGCGGTAGCGGAAGGTGGGATAGATTCGCGGGGGCTGGATGGAAACCGAACGGCTCATGACGTGCATCCCTCGTCTTATCGTTTGAGAACTATTCTATCCTGCAAGCGCGTTCTTGCCTATGAGGTGTGCGGATCAAACGGGAGGCCGAATGAGCCCTCCGCATTTGCAAGCCGCCTCTGCCGCGTTTCCAGTGCCTGCGCCAGGTTGGGCGCTGCCGCCACCAGCGTTCTAGCGACGTCGCTTGCAGGATGGCGAAGGACGGTCTCGGTTGGGCCGGTCTCGACAATCCTGCCTTCATGCATCACCAGCACCGTATCGGTGATGGCCCGGGCGGCGGTCAGATCGTGGGTTATGAAAAGATAAGCAAGATTCAGGCGCGCGTTGAGATCGGCGAAGAGATCAAGAATCTGGGCGCGGATGGAAACATCAAGCGCCGAAACAGGCTCATCGGCTATGATCAGTTTGGGTTTGGTGATGATGGCGCGGGCGATGGACAGCCGCTGCCGCTGTCCGCCGGAAAATTCGTGCGGATATTTGTCCATGTCCGCGGCAGAGAGCCCTACCTGTTCAAGCGTTTCGGCCACGAGTGTACGCCGCTCGGCCTTGGAAAGCGGCTCGTCAAGAAGGTGCAACGGCTCGGCAACCAGCCGTTCGGCCTTGTGGCGTGGATTGAAGGAGCCGTATGGGTCCTGAAAGACCACCTGCATGTTACGACGCGCCGGCCGCAGGGCATCGTTGGCACGTGTTGCTATATCCTCCCCCATGAAGCGGATGGTGCCCGATGTGGGACGGTCGAGCGCTAGTATCATCCGTGCGAGCGTCGACTTGCCGCAGCCGGATCGGCCCACCAAGGCAATGGATTGACCCGCCCGCAGCGAAAAGGAGACACCATCAACTGCTCGGAACTTTCCCGGCCGGGCCAGCAGCGACCGCCGCCGCAGCGGATAGTCGCGCACCACGTCCCGCACCTCGAGCAGCGGCTCGGCCGCAGGCGGAGCGGCAGCGGCTGCCCGCGCGGGCACATGGGCAGATGCTTCCGCAAGCTGGCGGGTATAGGGGTGTGCCTGCCTCGTCAGCACCCGGGTCGTGTCGCCTGTCTCGATCACGGCGCCGCGCCGCATGATGGTTATGCGGTCGGCCATCTCCGCGACAACGGCAAGATCATGGGAGATCAGAAGCAGGCTCATTCGGTTCTCCTGCACCAGGTCGCGCAGGAGTTCGAGGATCTGTGCCTGAAGGACCACATCGAGCGCAGTGGTGGGCTCGTCAGCGATCAACAGCTTGGGCCTAAGAGCGCACGCAATGGCTATGACGACGCGCTGCCGCTGGCCGCCCGAAAGCTCGTGCGGATAACGGGACAGGGGAACTTTGCTTTCCGGCAAGCCGACCCGATCCAGCATGGCTCGGGCTCGTTTCTCCGCATCGGCGCGTCTGGCGCCGGTATGCCAGCGGATACCTTCGGCTACCTGCTCGCCGATGGTCTTTACCGGGTTGAGCGCGGTCATGGGCTCCTGAAAGACCATGCCGATATCATCACCGCGCAACCGGCACATAGAGGGCTCTGGCGCGGAGAGTATATCGATGCCGTCAAACGTGACGCGGCCGCGCGCCATGGTTCCTTCCGGCAGAAGTTTCATTATGGCGAGCGCCGTAAGGGATTTGCCGGAACCCGATTCACCCACGATGCCCATCACCTCGCCCGGTGCAATGGAAAGCTCGATATTCTTGAGGATGGGAACGTCGCCGATCGACAACGAAAGATTCTCGATCTCAAGCAGGCTCATCGTGTGTGTCTCAGTCGCGGATCGAGAAGATCACGCAATCCGTCTCCCAGAAGGTTAAGTCCCAGAACCGTGATCGCGATGGCGAGGCCGGGAAAGAGGGCAAGATGTGGTGCAAGGGCTATCCTCGTCTGCGCATCGAACAGCATGCGGCCCCAGGAGGGCATGGGCGGTTGTGCTCCAAGTCCCAGATAGGAAAGTCCGGCCTCTGCCAGGATGCCAAGAGCAAACTGAATCGTACCCTGCACAAGCAGAAGGCTGGCGATATTTGGCAGGATATGCTCGATGGTGATCACCAGTCGTCCCTTGCCGCAGGCTCGCGCCGCCAGGATGAATTCGCGCGGCCAGAGCGCGAGCGCTCCGGCACGGGCGATACGCGCAAACACCGGCACATTGAAAATTCCGATCGCTATGATCGCGTTGACGGCGCCTGGGCCAAAAATGGCCGTAATCATCAACGCCGAAATGAGGGCGGGAAAGGCGAAGATCACATCGTTGAAGCGCATGAGAAGATCGTCAGGTAGTCCCCCCCGTGCCGCAGCCCATGTGCCAAGCGGAACGCCCAGTCCCATTCCGAGGCCCACCGCGACGATGGCGACGGCGATGGAATTGCGTGAGCCGACCATGATCATCGACAAAATGTCGCGCCCCATGTGATCCGTGCCGAACGGATGGGAAAGCGAGATGCCCTGCATGCGGTTGGCGACTTCCAGGCGGGTGATGTCGTAGGGCACCCAGAAGAAGGAGACAAGCGCCATCAGCGCAATGGAACCGGTGACGATCAGGCCAATAAGAAAAGAGCGGTTGTGCAGAGCCCTCAGGAAAAAGTTGCGTTTTGGCGTGGGTACGAAAACCGGATCGAGGCTCATCGTGAAAGCCTTAGGCGTGGGTCGATCAGGGCGTAGCATATGTCGACGGCGAGATTAATGAGGATGATCGTTGCCACCAGCAACATCAACACACCCTCGACAACTATCAGGTCGCGCTGGATGATAGCCTGAAAGATGAGACGGCCGAGGCCTGGCAGATAAAAGACATTCTCTATGATGATGGTGCCGGCAAGCAGGAAAGCAAATTGCAGGCCCATGATCGTGAGCACTGGAATGAGTGCATTGCGCAGCGCATGGCGCCATAGCACGGTGCGGTGCGGCATGCCTTTGGCCCGTGCGGTGCGGATATAATCCTCGCCCATGACATCAACCATGGCGGACCGCGTCACGCGGGCAAGAATTGCTGCCTGTGGCAGGGCAAGCGCGACGGCAGGCAGGATCAGCGCTTTCAGGGCCTGCCAGTTGTCCGCCAAGGTCTCACCCCAACCGGGAAAGCCGCCGGCTGGCACAAGGCGCAAGCCGACTGCAAAGACATAGATGAGCAGCAGGGCAAACCAGAAATTGGGTATCGCCACACCCACCTGCGCCGCACCCATCGTGATCGTGTCTGCTGCGCGCCCGCGCCGCGCGGCAGCAAAGACACCCACGGGGATGGCTATCAGAGTAGAAAGGGTAAGCGCAATGACGGCGAGCGGCAATGAAACGCCAAGCCGTTCCAGGATGAGGTCCATGACCGTTGATGAATAGGTGTAGGAGCGGCCGAAATCGCCGATCGCCAAGCCCATGATCCAATCCAGATATCGAATCGGGATCGGCCGATCGAGACCCATTTCCAGCCGCAACGCCGCCAGCGTTTCGGGGCTTGCATTCATGCCCAACATGATGCGTGCCGGGTCGCCGGGAAGAACTTCCAGCACGAAAAAGACGATGACTGAGGATGCAAGCAATGTTGCAAATCCCACGGCCAGTCTTTTCGCGAGAAATGCGATCATGGATGAGGCCCTGCTATGAAAACGCAGGATTGCATGCGGCCTGGCGCTATTCCGTCCACCGCACCTTGGTCAGGTCGTTGGCCTGTATGGGCGAATTCTCCCATAATCCTTCAATCCTGGCATCCCATACGCCGGTTTTGGGCAATTGGAACAAAAAGCCGTTGACCGCATCTTCAGCAATGATCCGCTGAGCCTGTCCATAAAGCTCATTGCGTTTGGCTGGGTCAGCAGTGCGATCCAGTTCCGCCATCACCGATTTCAGTTCCGGATTGTCATAGTTGAAGTAGTAGTCATCGCGCGCATAGATTTCGATGTCATTGGGCTCTGTGTGCGAGATAACGGTGAGGTCGTAATCCTTATTGGAAAAGACCTGCTCCAGCCACTGCGCCCATTCCATAGGGACGATTTCGAGCTGGATACCAATCTCGCGCAATTGCGAGGCGATGATTTCCCCGCCATCACGCGCATAGGGCGGTGGCGGCAGCTTCAGCGTAGCAGAAAATCCGTCGGCAAGACCGGCTTCGGCTAGAAGCTCCTTGGCCTTGTCGAGATCGTGGGGATAGGTTCCCGTCAGATCGACATAAGCCTCGTTCGCCGGCGAAAAGTGCGACCCTATAGGCACCCCATTGCCTGCTGTTGCGCCAAGAATGATCTCTTCCCGATCGAGTGCGTGCGAAATTGCTTTGCGCACGCGGATGTCATCGAAGGGAGCCTTCCCGTTATTCATGGCAAGGATCGTCTCTCCCTCGGTCGAACCGATGACCACCTTGAAGCGCGGGTCCGCCTCGATCTGCGGCAATGCGTCGCCAGCCTGCATGTTGGAAAATGCATGCACGTCGCCTGACAGCAGTGCTGTAACTGAGGCAGCCGCATCTGGGATGAAGCGGAATTCAACCTTCTCAAGCGCCACCGGCTCGCCCCAGTAATCCGGGTTTGCGACAAGTGTGACAGCGGAACCCTTGGCCCAGCGATGGAACTTGAAGGGACCGGTACCGACCGGCTTCTCCCTGTTTTCTAGCTCTGATTCGGGCGCAACAATAACGGCATCGCCCCAGCCCATATTATAAAGGAAGGAGCCTTGCGGGTGCGCCAACTTAACCGTCACTGTTGCTGCGTCCACTACCTCGACGGTTTCTATGGCGGCGAAAAGGGATTTTTGGGCGTTGGTCGAGTCCTCGGCCATGGCGCGTTCAAGCGTGAACTTCACGTCTTCTGCGTCAAATGTCGTTCCGTCATGGAAGGTTACGCCCTCGCGCAGATGAAAAGTGTAGGTCTTGCCATCCTCGGAGATTTCCCAACTTTCAGCCAGGGCTGGCATTACCTGGCCGCTGGGGCCGATGCGCGTCAGCCCCTCGAAGATGTTGGCGTAGACAATTTCGTCAATGGCCGCGGCAGCGCCCGCCGTAGGATCGAGATGGGGCGGCTCAAGGACGACGCCTAAGACCAGATCGGTGCGGGCGCTCAAGGCGGCCGTACTCGTGGCAAGCAGAACCATGGCTGCGCCGAGCATCGTTGAGAATCGCTTCATCTCAGTCTCCCGTCTTCTCGCCCGCGCCTTTAGGCGCATCCCGCCGGATTGAAGCGCAAGTGCCGAGTCTAAGCAATGCGTCTATTGCGCCAATTCATTCCGCTGTACCGCGCAGAAGCACGTCAAGGCCCATGGCCATCACAGTCGCAGACTGGACCATGTCCTCGATTCCTACCCATTCATCAGGGCGGTGGGCAAGCTCCAGCATGCCGGGGCCATAGGCAACGCAATCGTGAAGATGGCCAATGCGGGCAATATGCTTCTGGTCGTAGGTTCCAGGCGAGATCACATAATCCGGCTCCTTGCCGAACACGGCGCGTATGGCGATGGCGAGCGCCTGCGGAACGGGCGCGTCGCGCTCCGTCATCGTCGGCAGCACCTCCAACAAATTGCGCAGTTCATAATCGAAGCGAGGTCGCTCCTCCTTCAGCCTCTCCAGAATGGAGATGACCTCGTCCTTAACCTCTTCGATTTTCTCTTCGATCAGGAAGCGGCGGTCGATGACCAGGCGGCAGGAGTCGGCTACCGTCGGCGAGGGGAGGGCAGGAAAATAATCCTCAGTCTGCCCGCCGTGAATGGAGTTGATGTTCAGTGTCGAGCGGCGCGCGCCTTCGGGAACAACGGGCATGTCCGTCTGCTTGGCGTCCAGAGCAGGATACAGTTCCTCCTCAAAAGCAGACAGTACCGCCGCCATGTGGCGGATGGCCGAATCGCCCAGGAAAGGCATGGAGCCATGTGCGATCGATCCCTTCGTCTCGATCTCAGCCCACCAGACGCCGCGATGGCCAAGGCAGATGCGATCCTTGTTCAGCGGCTCGGGGATGATCACATGATCAACGCGCGGTTTTGAGAAGAAGCCCTGGCGCGCAAGATAGGCAACGCCTCCATAGCCGCCTGATTCCTCGTCCACGGTGCCGGAAATCTCAATTGCGCCGGCAAAATCCGGGTATACGGCGAGGAACGCATCCACGGCTATGATAGAGGCGGCGAGCCCTCCTTTCATATCGCATGCGCCGCGGCCGAAAACCTTGCCGTCGCGCACCACGCCGGCGAAGGGGTCCACCGTCCAGCCTTCACCCGCCTCCACCACATCGATGTGCGAATTGAAATGCACGGTTGGGCCGGGACGGAAGCCCTCACGGCGTGCCACGATGTTTGTCCGCGGATAGCGGCTTGTATCGCCTGGCGTGCCTTCTGCGCGTATCAGCCGTGTCTCGAAACCGCGGGCGGTAAGCTGAGCAGCAATGTATTGGGCGCAAGGTGTATAGGCTTCGCCCGGCGGATTGATCGTCGGAAAGCGGATGAGGTCGGCGGTAAGCGCGACGAGTTCATCCTTTCGCTCGGCAACGGCCTTGGATAACGCTTCGTTCATTTGGTTATCCAATCCAGTATTGGCGCGGCTGGCAAGATGCTAGCCTTGTTGCACCTTCCTGGGGTAACAGCTTTATGTCGCTCCAGGGCGAGCTGAATGCCCCGTGGTGTCACCGCCGGCCTCCCAGCGTTTGTGAAACCACATCCACTGTCCGGGATCGGCTCGCACCCACTTCTCGACGATATCGTTCAGCATCTGCGTCGTGCGCTGCACATCCACCGTGCCATTTTCTTCGCGGGGCAGGTTGAGCTTATCGTTGATCTCCAGGCGGAAGCGCCCGCCTGGCAGGCGGATGCAACGGGCGGGATAGACGTCGCAATCATATTGCCGGGCCAATTTAGGCACCAGCGGGTTCGTGCGACAAGCACGGCCGAAGAAGGTGGTAGGCACGCCCCGGCGGAATTTCTGGTCGACCAATACGCCGATATTGCCACCACTTTCCAGAACGCGGGCAAGCTGGAGAGCAGCGCCCGTCCGCGAGGGCACCAGCCCCCCCATGGCAGAACGACGTGTGCGGTAGATGTAATCAGCGATGTAGGGGTTGTTCGGCGGGCGGAAAAGAGAGGTCAGTTCCAGCCCGAAGGTGGCAGCAGCGATAGGCAAGAACTCGAAATTGCCGATATGGGCGGTGAAGAAGATATGCGGCCGATTTTCCTCCCGCAGACGCTTGAAGATCTCAATACCTGAAACCTCCACCCGTCCCGGTTGCGGCCGGTCCGGATCGAAATCGAAAAGCTTGTCCAGGAAAATGTACTCGACCGCAAGCCGCGCCATGTTGGCCCACATGTCAGAGGCAATGGCTTCCACATCCCTACCCGTCTTCTCTGGATAGGCCCGGCGCAGATTGTCGATTGCCACTCGGTGCCGTCCGGCCCAAGGCCCCACCCGGCGCGCCACCTTCTCGGCAAATACGAGCGCTTTGTCCGGCGGCAGTCGGCGCAGAAGGGACAGAAGTGTGAGCGCTACCTGTGCGATGAGCCAGTGCTCTACCGCCTTGAGCCGCATCTTCAGCCTGCGCAAGAAAGCCTTCATTCCCCGCTATTCGATCCGCAGGATGATCTTGCCGAAGACGTCGCGGCTCTCCATCCGCTTGAGCGCAGTGCCGATATCCTCGAAGCCGACGACAGTATCGATGACCGGCGCTACCTGTCCGGCGGCCATCTTCTGCATGGCATTCGCCATATTCTCCATCCGGCAGCCAAAGGAGCCGAAGATCTTCAATTGCTGCTGGAATAGCTGCATCAGGTTCATGTTCGTCGATACGCCCGAGGTGGAGCCGCAGGTGACCAGTCTTCCGCCGCGCTTGAGGGAGAGCAGGGAACCTGCCCAGGTGTCCGCGCCGACGTGCTCAAAGACCACGTCGACACCGCGCTTCCTGCTGAGCTTGCGCACCACGCCCTCGAAGCGATCTTTGCGGTAGTTGATGACATGGTCCGCACCAAGTGACCTGGCACTTTCGATCTTGTCGTCCGACCCTACAGTCGTGATGACCGTACAGCCCATGCGTTTGGCAAGCTGGATCGCTGCGGAGCCGATACCGGAACCACCAGCATGAATGAGGATCGACTCACCTGGCTCCAGCTTCGCATTGTCGAACAGCATGTGCTCGACCGTGCCGAAAGTGACGGGCGCGACCGCGGCCGCAATCTCGTCGACGCCGGGAGGCGCGGGTATGAGCAGGCGCGCAGGGAGATTGACCTTCTCCTGTGCGAAGCCGTCCAGATGAAATCCGTGGACGCCGTCCACATGCTCGCAAAGATTGTCGCGCCCTACGCGGCACGGGCGGCAGAGGCCGCAGGTGCGCGCCCCGTAAATGGATACGATCTGGCCGGGCAGCAGGCCGGCGACCCCCGGACCCACCGCATCCACAATGCCGGACGCCTCCGCACCAACCACCAGCGGCATCTTTCGCTTGGCAAAGGCCATGCCGCGCCAGCCCCAGACGTCGATGTGATTGAGCGCCACTGCTGCAATCCGCAACGTCACCTCGCCCATTCTGGGCGGAGGGGGAGGGGGGATATCCGTGATTTCAAGCTGGCGGTCGGCCACAAGTTGCAATGCGCGCATGGTCAGTAATCTCTGGTGTGATTAGCGGAGCTGTCAGGTGCCCTCAAATATCGAGGCCGCACCACCATGGCCTATCAGTACCGGCCGGGGACGCCCTAAACAACAGGCCGGAGCCAAGCTCGCGCTCTTTGTCACACCGCCTCGCGTGCCATCACCAGGCAGGTGTTTTGTCCCCCGAAACCAAAGGAGTTCGACAGAACCGTGGCGACTTCGGCTTCCCGCCTGACATTGGGGACCACGTCAAGCTCGATTGCAGGGTCGGGATTCTCGTAATTGATTGTGGGCGGAATCACTTCTTCACGCATGGTCATGAGTGAGAAGACCGCTTCGACCGCACCAGCCGCGGATAAAGTGTGCCCGATCATCGACTTGTTGGACGATATTGGCAATTCGCGCATGCGTTCCCCGAACACGGTGGAGAGCGAAAGATGCTCCATCTTGTCGTTTTCCGGCGTGGAAGTGCCATGGGCATTGATATACTCGATCTCGTCCTCGGACATGCCCGCATCGGCAAGCGCAGCGCGCACGGCGCCGATCGCTGGTGACCCGTCAGGCTTTGAGCGCGTGCGGTGGAAATCATCCGCCTTCTCGCCGCAGCCGCGCATCAGACCGATTATCTCCGCGCCTCGGGACAACGCGCTTTCCAGCGACTCAAGCACCAAGGCGCCGGAACCTTCAGCAAGGACGAAGCCGTCGCGATCCTTCGAGAACGGTTTCGAAGCCTTTTCCGGCGGTTCATTCTGGGTAGATAGCGCTGAAAGCAGGGAGAAACGGATCAGAGCCTCGGCCGTGGCAGAGCCGTCGGCTCCAATTGCAAGTGCACGGTCACACTCTCCCCTGCGGATAGCCTCCATGCCGAGCTGAATCGCCGTGGCACCCGAGGCGCATGCGGTCGATAAAGTAATCGGCAGGCCGAGCGTGCCATACTTCTCGGCCAGGCGGCCAGCGATGCACGCGAACTGTGTTTCATCGAAGAGCGCACCTTCATTGGCCTGTCTTGCCGCTTCGATCAGGCTGCGCCAGTCTCCCTCGCGTTTCGAACGGGCATAAAGCGCCAGCCGGTGGTGCCAGTCGAGTTCGACCGGAGGGGCGGCGAGAAAAAGCGGCCCGCCGAAATCGGAAAGGGGAAGCCCTGCCTCGGCAACCGCCTCTTCCGTAGCCAGATCGGCGAGCGTGAAGGTGAGAAGGCTTGCGCCGCGGCTGCTTTCCGGCAGGAAATCCACGGTGCCTGCGATGGTGGTCGCCAGATAGTCGGTAGGGAAACGGGTGATCGAATGGATGCCCGATCGCCCTTCGGTGAGCGCCTTCCAGTTGTCGCTTTTGCCTTGGCCAAGCGATGTGACCACGCCCATGCCGGTAACGGCGACCAGGGGACGTCCGAAACTGTCAGTGGTCTTCACGCGTCCCTCCTTCCTCAGGCCTTGGCCACGAGGCACATGCCTTCGAAGCAATGATAGCCGACCGTTGTGGCAAGCACCTCTGCTGGCGTTTCATCAAAAGGCTGTTCGTTGCGATCGTCAAAGACGGGGTAGGCCTGGCCGTTTCTTATGGCGAGCGCAGCGAGTGCCACAGCAAAGGGAAACTGGGCCTCTTTCAGATGGCCCGTTAGCGATGAAAAGCCGCGAACTGCCTTGCCGGTGCGGTCAAGCATGGACCTCTCCGCCTGGGTCGGCATGTGCGCTCCCGATGCGCCGGAAATGGCCAGAAGAGGCCGGCGTTGGGATAGCGCTCCGCTCATTTCCTCAAGCCGCTCCGACAAGGTTCCGCTTCTGCGTTGGATGCGCGCAGAAAGCACGGGCCCAATCGCTGCATAGGGTTCACGGCCCCGCTCCTGTGAATGCGCTCGCGATTCAAGCACGAGGAAAGCTGCGCCCGATCCTGTAATGACGCCGCCGCCCAACGCGCTGGAACGCTCCCAGACGCTCGACCATTCCTCGCGCTGAAGATAGCCTGCAAGCTCATAGGCAAGCAGCATGTCGGGATGCTCAGTCTGGAAAGCGGCGCCGACCAGCACATGGGACGACTGGCCCGCCCGAATACGAGCGGCGGCAGTCTCTATAGCCGACACTCCGGCGCCTTCCTCGCCCATGAAGGTACGTGAGGAGCCGGTGACCTTGTGGACTATGGAAATGTTGCCGGCAAGCAGGTTGGAAAGCTGCGCCAGAAACAGCGTTGGCCGCAGTTCCGTCGTGAGCTTTTCATTGAGCAGAACATCGTGGTCGCCGCGTGTGAGCGAGGCATCGAGGATCGCTTGATCTACCGCCACATCGCGCTCGCCGCCGCCAGCAGCCACCGCCATGTCCATGGTCGCGCACAGCGCCTCATCACCCTTGAGACCGGCATCTTCTAGTGCAAGTCCCGCCGTATAGGTCCCGAGGCGCTGCCAGGTCTCCATTTGGCGCTGGTCGCCGCGTTTCGGAATCTGTGTGCTCCAGTCAATCTCGGGCAGGGGGTGGACAACGTAAGGAGCAAAGCGCTCGGGCTCTAGCGAAGGCTCGGCACCACTCTGCGACAATGTCTGCCAGTGTGCATCCGCCCCCAGCCCAAGCGATGAGACGATTCCGATGCCTGTAATAACGACGTCCGATGCGCCCATATCCGCCTCGCTGCCGATTGGAGACTGATGCTTAGCCGGCAGCCTTGGCCGCGACCAGAGAATCGATTTTGGCGCAAAGATTGTTCATAACGAAATATTCTTCCGTATCGGCCTTCCCGTCGTTGACCTCCTGGGTCCACTTCTCAAGCGGCACCTTGATGCCGAATTCCTTGTCGATCGCAAAGACGATGTCTAGAAAGTCCAGGCTATCAATGCCCAGATCGTCGATCGTGTGGCTTTCCGGCGTGATCTTATCGCGGTCGATCTCACTCGTTTCGGCTATGATGTCGGCGACCCTGTCAAATGTTGTCGTCACTGCAGATCCTCGGAGCGGGTTGTTTCCTGATTGCTGTGCGGCGTGTGTAGTCGCTTTTTGATGGCAGGAAAAGAGCGCGGACGGTTTCCCCCCGGGCAAGTCCCGTCAATTGCGATGGGTTCCGTCAATTGAAAGAGATTCGCGCAGCCGCCCCGATTGCCTCAGCGGAGCGGGATAGGATGATTGCCTCGCTATCCCGCGGCTGGACGCCAGTCAGTGCGGTAATAACTGACGGATGAGTAACCATCAGGAGATTGCCGGAGCCCGTATGGTCGAGGATGCGCTCCCTGATTGCGTCCAACTGCTCTTTGGCCGCGTCCTCCTCGGCCGCCAGCGGATCGAGAGCCGGGAATTCTTCCACCTCGGATTCGCCGAAGGCGAAAGTTGCCGTGTCAATTGCCCGGCAGTAGCGGCTAGTGAGGATTCTCTCGATAGGGGCGGCGCGGGCAAAGAAGAGGGCGCCCATACGGCGGGCCTGCTGGCGCCCGCGGTCAGAAAGATTCCGCTGCGTTGCACAATTGTCTATGTTGAAATTTGCAGGATCCCCGGTGCCGGGTGCGTTGGCATGATTGATCAGCACGACCTGCCCGCCATTGCGCACAAGTGCCCAACCAGCCTCGGTCGCATTAGCTGGAAAGGCGAGAAGAAGCATAATGATGGCGATGGCGGCCCGAGGCATAGCAACCCCTTCTACAATCGTCCCATATAGAGACCAAAGCAGTTCCCGCGCAAACCTACGCGCTTTTGGCGGCCTTGTCTGTCTGCAAGAGTGCGCGTGAAGGCTGCGAAACGCCTTGTTGTTCGAACGCCTGGTCCTAGCTTTCACATTGACTGGCCCGGTGCGGTGCAGGGTGCCACGCTTGCGGTAGCCTGAAAATTGAGCAAGTCTTGGATGCGATCAGGCCCATGTCTCAAGAAATCCGCGTGCACTTGACGTGCCTTAGGAGGAACCATGCTCAAGAAGACCAGCCATTTCATCCGGGAGGCAAATTTCATCGGTGGCGCGTGGGTCGAAGCGGACTCTGGTGCGACGATCAGCGTGAACAATCCCGCCAACGGACAGTTGATCGGAACCGTGCCCAAAAGCGGCAGGGTTGAGACCCGTCGCGCCATCCAGGCGGCAGAGGAAGCGTTTCATTCCTGGAAGCGAACCTCCGCCGACCATCGTGCTAAGCTTCTTCGCAGATTGCACGACGTCATCATGGACAATCAGGACGCGCTTGCCGAGCTTCTCACACTGGAGCAAGGAAAGCCGCTGGCGGAGGCCAAGGGCGAGGTCGGCATGTCGGCCGCCTACGTACTCTGGTATGCGGAGGAGGGGCGTCGCGTCTATGGAGATATTGTACCGTCTCCCTGGGCGGATCGACGGATCCTCGTCACCAAGGAGCCGGTCGGAGTGATCGGGGCGATCACACCCTGGAACTTCCCCTCTTCCATGCTCGCGCGCAAGCTGGGCCCTGCCCTTGCGGCAGGTTGCACGGCGGTAGCCAAACCTGCTTCTCAAACACCTTTTTCCGGCCTTGCCTGGGGTGTCCTGGTCGAGGAAGCGGGATTCCCGGAAGGTGTGGTGAACATCGTCACCGGCTCGGCTTCCGAAATCGGCGACGAGCTTACGGAAAACCACCTGGTGCGCAAGATAACCTTCACCGGATCGACCGAGATCGGCAAACTCCTGATGCAGAAGGCGTCCAGCACGGTGAAGAAGGTTTCGATGGAGCTTGGCGGCAACGCGCCTTTCCTCGTCTTTGACGATGCGGATGTGGATCGTGCCGTTGAGGGTGCGATGATCGCCAAGTACCGCAATGCCGGGCAGACATGCGTATGCACGAACCGCTTCTTCGTTCAAGAGAAGATTTACGACCGCTTTGTCGAAAAACTCGTGGATGCCACCCAAAAGCTGAACGTCGGTCCGGGACTGGAAGAGGGTGTCCATCAAGGGCCGCTTATAGATGACGGCGCTGTGCGAAAGGTGGAGGAACTGATCGCCGATGCTACTTCCAAAGGTGGTACGATCGCCACTGGCGGAAAGCGGCACGCTCTTGGTGGAACGTTCTTCGAGCCTACCGTGATCACGGGGGCAAATCCGCAGATGCGCATCATGGAAGAGGAGATATTCGGGCCCGTTTCCCCCATTTTCAAGTTCAGGGAAGAGGAGGAAGCCGTAGAGCTTGCGAACGCAACGTCCTTCGGGCTGGCCTGCTATTTCTATACGAACGATCTTGGCCGCGCCTTCCGGGTAATGGAGGGCCTGAAATATGGGCTGGTCGGCGTCAACGAAGGAATCATAACGACCGTCGAAGCGCCGTTTGGCGGCCTCAAGGAATCAGGCCTCGGCAAGGAGGGCGGACGTCAGGGCATAGAGGATTATCTCGATACAAAATATGTCTGCATAGGCGGGCTAGGCCTATAGCCGACCGTGCCTCCGAGCGGCGGGTCCTGCCGCTCGGGCTTTCGACCCGCATCAATCCAAAAATTCGCTGAGGAGCAATGACTGCTCCTGGGGCACCGTGAATTCAATCGCGATTCCGTCGTCGAAGTGGCGCACGACCTCACAGCGCAACGAGGCCAGGAATATCTGCGAGCCGACGGGCGGTTTCACCTCAGTTTCCAGGGCGGCGCCCGAAACGGACAGATCCACAATACGGCAGGGGTAATGACCGCCGGCCGGCAAGTGAATGGTGCTGATCGGATTGCGTGGAATGATGCGTTCGTGACGGCGCTCCTGCGGAAGGTCGAGTTCATGCCTGTTGACAATCCAGGTAAGCTGCGCCGCAAGCTTGTCGCGCTTCCGTTCGGACGCATTGATCGTCATGGCAAAGCCGCCATCCAGCACTCGTGAGATTTGACCTTCTATCCGTCCGATATGGTCCAGATAAGCGACGACCCGCTCGCCAGGGCTTCCTGCACGTTCCGCCTGGAAGGCAGCATCGCCCGGCGACATGTCCGTTACGCGGCACTGATGCTCGGAACGGTCCTGCAGCATGTACCGACCATAAAGGGTGACCTTGACGCGCTGAAAGCGCCGCCTCTCGGCGCGCATGGGCATTGGATCTACTGCCATGAGCACTGCCATTGTCATCGTTCCCGGTCCGTGGAAGCGGTCCGAAGATGGATGGTGAAGATATGCCGGCAAACGTTAAGAACACGTAAGTTGGCAATCATGGACAGGAAGCTGCGGGATGCTAACCGCTGCGGCCGCCCTCATACACCAGGAGATGGCCAATGCGGCGCCCGCTTGTTTGCAGCGCGAATGCGCCGCTGCTTGCCAACAGCGGCTCGGGTACGGCCGGCCGGTGTTCCGGCAGGACGTACTCGCGATCCGGGTCAAGCAGGCGGAAACTGCCGATGCGATTCTCCTGTATCGGATCAGAACCCAGCCAGAAAGGTTTCGTGAAGGATTGGACGGTGCCCAATGCGCGTGCGCCTTCCTTGCTGTCCTGGAGAGGCAGCATTAGAAGCTCGAACCCGTTGAGCCGCCCTTGGCTGCTGAATCCTTCGAACACAACCACGATCACTGCCTTCTCGCGCATAAGATGGCGGGTCAAGCGACGGATGGTCGGCTGATCCTTTTCAGCCCAAAGGGATGAAAAAGCAAAGCCCTTCAACTCTTGGCCATAGGTCGCGCACAGCCGCGTGCCCGCAAGGCGGAACACAGCTTCACCGCGTCCATCCTGTTCTAGAATGAAGGTGTCAGCCAGGAGCGTCTTTATATCCGCCGGCTCGATCTCCGTCCGCCGGGGGGCGAGGCGGCTACCCCGCAGCCGGTTCCAATAATGGAACAGGAAGATAGAACCTTCCTTGTACATGTGCCGAAATCTCCTTGCTCCTGTGCCAATGGTGGACAGGAGCCGCAACTCCGCCACCTGCTGGAGGAGGATGCAGTTTGCGTGCCAGCTCGACATAAATCGTGTTCAAAACGGCGGTTAGGGAGGGTTAACAAACGGTTTACGATGTGCGATAAGCCCTAAACGATATTCAAGGGTTTTACCGGGGCGGCTCGAAGCGCTGTGTGGCACGCTGCTTGCTTCGTGCAGCATAGGTCCCGGGGGGCTCGACCGAGGGAAGCCGTCCAGCCAAAGTGCTGGGCGGCTTCTGTTTTTCCTCTATCTCTGCTACCGCACCCTCCACTTTGCAGAAATTAGAGCTCCATGACTGATAACGAACACGCGATGCAAGAGCGCGACGAGGAGCGGGACCCCCCGGGCCGTGAACCCATCTTTAATCTGTCGGGCGTGGTGGCATCCATCATCGCCTTCTGCGTCGGTCTCCACCTGTTCCGGGCCTATATCCTGACGCCCGAGGCAGGCCTGCAGTTTCTTCTTTATTTCGCCTTCCTTCCCCTGCGCTACACGGGTGGCTATGCAATCGACATCTTCGCCTGCATCAGCCCGATTACCTATTCATTCCTGCACGGCAGCGTCGCGCATCTGGCGGTAAACATGATCTGGCTTGCCGCCTTTGGCTCTCCGCTGGCCATGCGCATCGGCATTTTGCGCTTCCTGCTTTTCTGGGTTGCCACGTCGCTGGCGGCGGCTTTTCTTCATTTTTTGCTCCATCCCTTCGATGCAGCTCCGCTCGTAGGCGCCTCGGGCGCGGTATCTGGCATGATGGGCGCAGCGGCTCGATTTGGCTTCAAGATCGACCGCAGCCACGACCGGCCCGCTTTTGGCGGCGAGGCTCTGCCACTTTCCCAGGTCTTCCGTTCACGCATGGCTGTGACTTTTCTGTCAGTCTGGTTCGTCGTCAACCTGGCGGTAGGGCTTGCCTCGGGCACCGGCGGGACGCCCCGCATCGCATGGGAGGCGCATATTGGAGGCTTTCTGGTAGGTTTCCTCGCAATCCGGGCCTTTGACGCGCCGCAGCGCCAGGCGCGTTCCTGACTGCTACTTGCAAACTGCGGCAGCTCGTCGCAACATTATTGTGGAGGCGGGGGCATTACGGTCAGGAGTTTGCCATGACGGTCAAGGCCATTCTCGATGCGAAGGGACGCGATGTCGTCACCATCGCTCCCGATGCCACCTTGAAAGAGGCAGCGGCTCTGCTTGCCAGCCATGGCATCGGTGCTGTCGTCGTAACCCGTGAGGATGGCAGTCTCGCCGGCATACTATCAGAACGGGACATCGTGCGCGCCATAGGAAGTGAGGGGGCTGCAGCGCTCGACCGTAAAGTTTTGGCCTTCATGACGGCGCGCGTTCAAGTATGCCGGGAGGAGCATACGGTCATCGAGGTCATGGAGATCATAACCGAAGGCCGCTTTCGTCATCTGCCGGTAGAAAAAGACGGAAAGATCGCCGGCATCGTATCCATTGGCGACGTCGTCAAGCGCCGGATACAGGAAGCCGAGCGAGAGGCGGAGGAGATAAGGACCTATATTGCCACGGCCTAAGCGTTAGCCGGCCGGGCGCCGCATCGCATGCGGGGTGGCACGTTGGAGACTTGCGCTTGCCACCTGTGGGCGATTGGTCTAGGCGAAGGCTGTAGTTTCAACGCGGATTTGCTTACAGCCCATGACGATCATCGACACGCGCACGCCAGACCCAAAGCGGCTTATTCCCGGTGCCACCGGCGATTGGGAAGTCATTGTCGGCATGGAAATTCACGCGCAGGTTACGTCGCGTGCAAAGCTCTTTTCCGGTGCGTCCACTGAATTTGGGGCCGAGCCCAACGCCAATGTCAGCCTCATCGACGCCGCCATGCCGGGCATGCTTCCCGTCATCAACGAGGAATGCGTAAAGCAGGCCATTCGCACCGGTCTCGGCCTCAAGGCGAAGATCAACCACCGATCAGTCTTTGACCGCAAGAATTACTTCTATCCCGACCTGCCACAAGGTTATCAGATCTCCCAGTACAAGCACCCCATCGTGGGGGAGGGAACCGTGATGGTTTCCGTCGGGCCTACCAAAGACGGCAGTTTCGAGGAAATAGAGGTCGGTATCGAGCGTCTCCATCTGGAGCAGGATGCTGGCAAGTCACTGCACGACCAGCACCCCACCATGTCCTACGTGGATCTGAACCGTTCGGGCGTAGCGCTTATGGAGATCGTCTCAAAGCCTGACATGCGTTCGTCGGAAGAGGCGAAGGCATTCCTGACCAAGCTTCGCACGATCCTGCGTTATCTCGGCACCTGCGACGGAAACATGGATGAAGGCTCCATGCGTGCCGACGTGAATGTATCGGTTCGTCGGCCGGGAGAGTCCTTCGGCACGCGCTGCGAGATCAAGAACGTCAATTCGATCCGCTTCGTCGGCCAGGCAATAGAATCGGAAGCACGGCGCCAGATTGCCATTCTCGAGGATGGCGGCACCATTGAGCAGGAGACGCGGCTCTTCGATCCTGCCAGGGGCGAGACCCGCTCCATGCGAACCAAGGAAGAGGCGCATGATTACCGCTACTTCCCCGATCCGGATCTGGTGCCGCTGGTCTTCGATCAGGCCTATGTGGACGCTCTGGCTGCCGAGCTGCCTGAACTTCCCGACGAGAAGAAGGCGCGCTTCATGAGCGATTTCGGCCTGTCGGAATATGATGCTTCTGTGCTCGTTGCAGAAAAGGCGATTGCTGATTTCTTTGAGCAGGTGGCGGATGGGCGCGATGGCAAGACGGCGGCCAACTGGGTGATCAACGATCTTCTTGGCGCCCTCAACAAAGCTGGCGCCGTGATCGAGGAAACGCCAATATCCCCGGCTCAGCTAGGTGCCATCATCGATCTCATCAAGGACGGAACCATCTCCGGTAAGATTGCCAAGGACCTGTTCGAGATCGTCTGGAACGAGGGGGGCAATCCGAACGAGATTGTTGAATCGCGCGGGATGAAGCAGGTCACGGATACCGGCGCCATCGAGAAGGCGGTGGACGAAGTGATCGCTGCTAACCCGGATAAGGTGGAGCAGGCGAAGGCCAAGCCATCCCTTGCCGGCTGGTTCGTCGGCCAGGTGATGAAGGCCACACAGGGCAAGGCCAACCCGCAGACAGTCAACGCTCTGGTGAAGCAGAAGCTTGAGATCGAGGACTAGCGATGTTTCCAGCTCGGGGTGTTCCTTTACGGCCCGATCTGCTGGCGAATGGTCCCATCTGCTGAGGAATGTGCCGGCCCGGCGATGCAGGGGTCAAGGCAGATCTTGATGCGGTAAGGAAGTGGACAGCCACCGTGGCTTGGGATGGAAAGCTCCTCATTCGGGCAGCTCGGCGCGAGGACATCGTTTCGCTGGTCGCCATTTTCGCGGCCGATGCGCTGGGAGGTCACGGAGATACCACCGACGCGGCTGCCGCTGCAGAGTATGAAGCCGCATTCGAAGCGATATCTGCCTGCGCCTGCAGCAAGCTCTATGTCGCCGAGATCGACGGGAGGGTTGTCGGAACGTTCCAGACCATGCTGACCCGGAGTTTGCCGGGGCGAGGAGCGCTCAGAATGATTATCGAGGCGGTGCAGACCTGCCCAGAGATGCGAGGGCGCGGCATTGGTGAAGCCATGATGCGCTTCGCCATCGAGCGGGCAAAAGAGGCCGGCGCACGGCAGGTGCAACTGATGTCCAACGAGTCGCGCCTCGATGCGCACCGTTTTTACCAGCGGCTCGGCTTCACCAAAAGCCATCTCGGTTTCAAGATGCGGCTTGAGTAAGGCCGCGCATTGCAAGGCCTTGCCTTCTGCCGCTATCATCGCCATAACGCGGGCATCCAGGCTAGGGCATCCGCCCCCGCGAGGAGTGTAATGAAAAAGTTCCTGCTTCAGTTTTTCACCTGGTGGAATGGCCAGACGCTGAACACCCGCTTCCATACCTGGCGCAAAGGTGAGCGCGTAGGAGAAGACGAGTTCGGCAATCTCTACTATCAAGGCGGCGTCGACACGGAGGGTCGGATACGCCGATGGGTGATCTATAACGGTCAGTCGGAGGCTTCACGGGTGCCGCCCGGCTGGCACGGCTGGCTGCATCACAAGGTGGATATTCCCCCCACGCAGGAAGACTACAAGCCGTATGAATGGCAGAAGCCACACCTGCCTAATCTGACAGGCACTCCTGCGGCCTATCGGCCCCGCGGCTCTGTCCTGACGAACGAAAAGCGGCCGCGCGTGACGGGCGACTATGATGCGTGGACACCAGGCGATTGAGCGGCTTTTTTTGTCGCCACAATTGCACGATAAATGAAAGCGTGGGGTGGCAATAACTTCCTTCGTGGCAATGACCTCCTAGCGAATCAAGGGAACAACAGCATCATGCCAAGCCCGGAATTCGCCCACCGCAGCCTTTGGGCATTTTCTGCTGCGATACTGTTGCTTTTTGCGGCGAGCCCGGCGGCTGCCGAACGTATAATGAACCCGGTTGCCGAATTTAGCGGCATCGACAAGATTACGGGGCGGACGGTCAATTTTGACGTCTATATGGACGAGACGGTGCAGTTTGGAACTCTCCAGATCACGCCCCGCGTCTGCTACTCGTCGCCGGAGACGGAGGAGCCCAAGACGGATGCGTTCGTCGAGGTAGATGAGATAACGCTCGATCGAAAGATTCGCCGCATCTTCACCGGCTGGATGTTTGCTGAAAGCCCCGGCCTTAACGCGCTTGAACATGCCGTTTACGATGTTTGGCTGAAAGACTGCAAGCAGGACTCCGATGTTCCGCCTCCCGAGTCCGGTGCTGGCTGAGAAAAGATAGAGTCGCAGTTTCGCGTTGTATATTATCCATCAATGCACGAGCGTTCTCACCCGATGCGGAGGAGCGGCGCTCGTATGTACTTGGAATAATTTGAAAAATTTTTTCCGCGGGATTATGCTGGAGGTATACGCCGAGTAGCTGGTCCCCGTTTACAACAGCCATAATCGTTATTCGCGATCAAAGTTATTGACCTCCGGTTTGTTTGTCGCCTAGAGACATCGAGCCGATAGTGCGAGGGGTGGGCTGTTAGTAAGGGGTTGAGATGTCACAGTCGCCAGGTGCGCGGCCGCAGGCTTACGTATGCGGACGTTGCGGGCCCGATTGCGCCTGTTTTCCAGATTTGCTGTGGAGTTTCCGGTGCCTACGCTGAAGGCGGAAGAGCATTCAGGCGGGGACGTGGAAGGAACAGGGCAGGAGAGTACAGGATCATCTCTGCCCTCGGAAGCCGTTCATTCTTTGAAACGCCCTTACCTCCGGCTGGTGCGGATGCCTCCTGCAGCACTGCCAGCCAAGACGCGTCCACGGGTCGTTCTGCTGCAAGGTCCTGTCGGGCCCTTTTTCACCCGACTGCAGGAAACTCTTGAAAACTGCGGTTTTGATGCCTGGCGGATTACCTTCAATGGGGGAGACCGCCTCTTTGCGCGAGATTTCAAGAAGATCGATTTTGCCGGCACAGCAAAGGAATGGGAAAGCTGGTTCCGTCCCTTTCTGGCTGGCGCCGACGTTGACCGGATCGTGCTGTTCGGATGTGCGCGGCCGGCGCATATCGTTGCCGGGCAACTTGCTGCCGAAATGGGAGTTCGCGTCCTCTCCCTCGAAGAGGGCTATATCCGGCCAGGTTTCGTGACGATAGAGGAGGGTGGCAACAACGCAGCTTCTCCCGTGGCCGGAAAACTGCCGCCCTCGGGAGAAACGTTCCCTGCTGAGAGCCAGCTAGCCGGCCGGGACTTCAACTCATTCGCGTCGATGTGCCTGTATGGTGCCGCATATTACGGCGCGCGTTCTCTTCTGAGCAGTGCCCGGGAACGAGCTCTGTTTCACCGGCGCTTCGATGCGCTGCGTGAGCCTTTCTTGTGGGGCCGCAATTACTGGCGGCGGGTGGCTCACCGGACGAGTGATTTCTCGATTATCGAGCGCCTTCTCGAGCACTGCGACAGGAAATATTTCCTCGTTCCTCTTCAGGTTGCAGCCGACAGCCAGATGAGTTGGGCGCGCGGCTGGACCAATACGAGGCTGATCGCCGAGACGCTCAACGCCTTTGCCCGGACCGCAAAAGGGGAGCAGCGGCTTGTCTTCAAAATCCATCCGCTGGAGCGTGGACATGACATTCATCGGCGCCTGATCCGGCGCACCGCGCTCGTTCTGGGTATTGCCGAACGTGTCGATGTCATAGAAACGGGTTCCCTTGGCCTTCTGACGCGCCACGCGGCGGGGATGATTACCATCAACTCAACCTCGGGCTTGTCAGCCATCCACCATGGCGTGCCACTCCTTGTCATCGGGGATGCTATTTATGCAAATCCGGCTCTGGCAACTTGCGCGCGAGGCAAGCCGGATTTTGAATTCTTCTGGCACAACGGACCTGTCGCCGAGAAGGCATTGCGCCACCGCTACCTTGCTTGGCTGCGCAAGATGTGTCTGAGGCCGGGGGATTTTTATGCCAGGGCAGGTATCCCTCTTGCCTGCCAGGGCGTATTAGAGAAACTTCAGGATGGGCAGGATCAGGCGAATTCCCGGTATGATGCACCGAGGTTTGCATGCTGATAAGCCGTGTCCTGCAAGCAGCCGCGCTTGGAGCGCTGCTTGCACTCAGTGCCTGCGCGTTTCTACCGGGAGAGGGACCCAGCGGGCTTGATATCTCGCTGGCCGAGGCGGCCAGGTCGGAGAAGCTAAACTCCTACCTTATGGTCCCGCTGACGGCGGTAACCGTTAGCAAGATCAATTTCTTCGAGCCGATCTCCTTTCCGAGCGAGTTCAAGACATCGCTCGGCGGCAGCCATGCCATGACGATTGGAGTAGGCGATAAGCTCTTGATCAATATCTGGGAGCCATCCCAGGATGGGATCTTTGCAACCGCAGAGAACAAGCAGACGGCGCTGAAGGCGATCGTGGATGAAGAGGGAATGATCTATATTCCCTATGCAGGTCGCATCAGGGCCGCTGGCCGTCGGGTGGAGAGCCTGCGTCAGGCCATTCAGGACGGTCTCAAGGGCAAGGCCGTCGAGCCGCAGGTGCAGGTCCTCCTTGAAGAAAACACGGCCAACACCATTGTCGTCGTGGGCGACGTGGCAAGCCCAGGTCTGCTTCCTGTGCCTTTACGTGGAGTACGCCTCATGGAAGCGGTGGCTCAGGCAGGTGGCACGCGCGCGCCCACTTACGAATCCGTTGCGACCGTTACGCGCGGAAAGCGCAGCGGCACTGTGAGGCTGGACGATGTGGCGGCATCTGCCCAGAACAACATCTGGCTCGCGCCGGGCGATAATGTTCTCGTTCTGCACCAGCCGCGCACCTACTCCGCTTTTGGTGCCGTCAAAAGGAGCGGCCTTACGCCGTTCAAATCCGAGACCCTCACATTGGTAGAGGCTGTCGCCCAAGCCGGCGGGCTGCTTGATGCGCGCGCCGATGCGGGTGGCGTCTTTCTCTTTCGCTTTGAAAGTAGAGAGTTGGCTCGCTGGCTGGTCGATGTGGGATCTGGCGGCGGAACGCTGTCCGCGATGACCACCGAACGTGTTCCCGTCATCTACCGCCTCGATTTCAAGAGTCCGGATTCCTTCTTTCTCGCCCAAACCTTCAGGATGCGCGACAAGGATGTCCTTTACGTCGCCAACCATCCGACCGCCGAACTCAGCAAGTTTCTCTCCACGATCGTGTCGCCGCTGCTTGGAGTGGCACGCTCAACCGCCGCCATGGAGGAATAACAGGTTGTTGTCCCGGGAATCGGTGGACGAGGGGGGCTGAGAGGCAATGGATCTCGGTCGCAGACAGGTCGGGTTCCTCTCCTTGCGCGCAACACGCGTGCCCAACCTCGCCGCTTTGTTAGAGGCCGAGCCGCGCTATCTTGCGGGGGGAGTGAGCGACGGGGTGGACATGATCGCCGGCTGGGGACGGCGAAAGAGGGCGCGCGCTGCGTGGATTCTTGCAGCACGTGAGGGGCTTGCCTTTCTGACCGTGGAAGACGGCTTCTTGCGGTCTGTCGAACGGGATGACCCTCCCTTGTCCCTCGTGGTCGACGATGTGGGCATCTATTTTGACTGTTCCGCGCCTTCCCGGCTGGAAGCACTGATTTCTAGGCCGATCCGCGCCGATGAAGAGCAGCGGGCAAAGGCGCTCATCCGGATGTGGCGGGAAGGAAGGGTGTCCAAGTACAACCATTCCCGCGACTTCGAAGGTGCTCTTCCCCCGCGCTACGTGATGGTCGTCGATCAGATTTGCGGAGATGCGTCGGTCATTTATGGAGAAGCCGATGCGGCGAGTTTCGCCCGCATGCTGGAAGCAGCTCTTTCTGAGAATCCAGATTGCGCGGTTGTTGTCAAGGTTCATCCGGATGTCCTGGCACGCGGCAAGAAAGGTTATCTCTCGCGCCAAGCAGTTGAAGACCCGCGGGTCACCGTCATAGCCGATGATTGCCACCCGGCAAGGCTGATCGAGGAGGCGGAAGCAGTTTACACGGTGACGTCGCAGATCGGTTTCGAGGCCCTGATCTGGGGCAAGCGCGTGCGAACCTTCGGCATGCCCTTTTATGCAGGTTGGGGACTTACGGATGATGCTCTGCCGGCGCCAGCCCGGCGGCAGAACGGTGCGAGCCTGGAGGCCCTGGTGCATGCCGCGCTGGTTGTCTACCCGCGCTATGTGGATCACGAGACTGGCACGCGATGCGAGGTAGAGGACGTCCTATCCCATATCGCTCTTCAAAGGCGGCTTCGCTCCCGTTTTCCACGCAAGGTGGAGGCGCTGGGTTTCTCCCGATGGAAACGGCCCATCCTGCGCCGGTTTCTATCAGGTTCACAGGTACGATTCCGGCGGCGCGCCAGCGATGTTGCGGAAGACTCGACGGTTGCTGTCTGGGGCTGTGCCATTCCGGAGGGCCTGCCTGACGGAGTCAGGATCATCCATATCGAGGATGGATTTTTAAGGTCCGTTGGTCTTGGGGCTGATCTCACCCGGCCGCTTTCATGGGTTTGCGATCCGGTCGGCCTTTATTACGATTCTACCCGCTTGTCGCGTCTGGAACAGCTCCTTGCCGAAACCGAGTTTGATGCGGCGCTCCTGACGCGTGCCGAGGCACTGCGCAGGCGCATCGTGGACGCAGGGATAACGAAATATAATCTGCGCATCTTTTCATGGCAGAGGCCGGACCGCAGCCCTCGTGTCATCCTTGTACCTGGACAGGTCGAGGATGATGCTGCCATCCGTCAGGGCGCTCCATTGATCAGGACGAATCTCCAGTTGCTGAGAACTGTCCGAGAAACCAATCCGGACGCCTATATCGTCTACAAGCCTCATCCCGATGTGACCGCCCGGCTGCGGCGACGCGGCGCGGGGGAATCGGATTCGATGTCTTTCTGCGACGAAGTCGTTCATCACGCCGATATGGCCTGTCTCCTCCATGAGGTCGATGAGGTTCACACGATGACCTCTCTTGCCGGCTTCGAGGCACTTCTGAGGGGACGCAATGTCGTCTGCTACGGTCAGCCCTTCTATGCCGGCTGGGGCCTTACGCGGGATATGGCGCCTGTTCCGCGCCGCACCCGCCGCCTCACGCTTGACCAGCTCATTGCTGCCAGCCTCATACTTTATCCAACCTATGTCTGCCGACGGACCGGCCGCTTTACCACACCTGAACGTGCCGTCGAACAGCTGGTTAACTGGCGTGACACGGAGACAGAAGGGTTTTCCTGGCGCAGAACCCTGCGTCCTCTGCTGCGCCTGTCGAAGCAGCTTCGTGCCGGCCCGGGAATGAGGGGGAGCGGATGAGCGGAATTACCGCCAAACCGTCGATGGAGAAAAGCAAGAAGCCTAAACTCGTTCCTCTGCCCGAACCGGGCAATGGGATCCTGCTGTCAACCGGGGAAGAAACAGGCACCCGGTCACAACGCGGCAAGCTGTTGGCTGCTTCCTACGTCCTGTTCGTCCTACTGCCAACGCTTCTTGGTATCTTCTATTATGCATTCATAGCCTCTGACCGCTATGTGGCCGGCGCCGGTTTCGCCGTGCGTGGAATGGACACGGGAAGCGGCGATCTTCTGGGCGCGGTTACCGGCCTTGCGAGCACCGGCTCGACAACGTCGGATTCCTACATCCTGCTCAAATATCTGGAAAGTCGCGATATCGTGGAAAGGCTGAAGCAGGATTTTCACCTGCGGCAAGCTTACAGCAATCCGCAGGTGGACTTCCTTTCCCGGCTGGGCCCTGAGATGGAAATCGAGCAGGTAGTGGACTATTGGAAGCGGCGCATCCACACGAGCTTCGACAATATGTCGGGCATTCTTACTTTCGAGGTGGAGGCTTTCGATCCGCAGGATGCCCTCGAGCTTGCCTCACTGGTGCTGACCTACAGCAAGGAACTCGTCAACGAACTGTCCAGCCGCGCCCGGCAGGATGCCGTCGCCTATGCTGAAGGCGAGGTGGAGCGGTCAGAACAACGGTTAAAAGCGGCGCTTGATGCCTTGCGTCAATTTCGGGAGGCAGAGAGCGCAATTGATCCGGCCGGCGCCGCGCGCCTTCAACTCGAACTGATTGGCGGCTTAGAGAGGCAGCTTGCAGAAATTCGTGCGCGCATTGCCGCTTTGAGCGGGTCCGTGGATGCGGATGCGCCTTCCATGCGCAGCCTCATGCGGCAGGCGGAGGCAATCGAGCAGCAGATTGCCGCGCAACGCAGCGAGATCAGTTCCCGTGAGCTGGGAGCGCCCGGGGCCTCGCTTACGGGGCAACTCGCTACCTTTGAATCGCTGGAGGTCGAGCGCGACTTTGCCCAGCAGTACTACGCGTCTGCGCTCTCCTCGCTGGAGAAGGCGCGTCTGGAGGCAGACAGGCAGCAGCGCTACCTGGCGGTCTATTCAGCGCCATCAACGCCTCAATATCCGCTTTATCCAAGGCGCCTATTGAACAGCTTCCTCATTTTCTCTGGTCTGAGCCTCTTGTGGGCAATCGGCATACTCATCGCATATGCTGTCCGCGACCATATCGCGTGAAGGAGCCATGCCTGCCGTTCTCGCCCTTCAGTTCCGCGTTCTGGCAGCACTTGTGCTGCGCGAGACCCGGGCAACCTTCGGCTCATCGCAGATCGGTTATCTGTGGGCCATCATCACGCCGGCGGCCAGCACGGTACTCCTGGTCATCATCTTCACGGCAATCGGGCGGCACGCGCCGTTCGGAGCAAGTCTTGCCCTTTTCTTCGCCACAGGAATCCTGACGCTTGAGTTCTTCAACCGGCTGAGCCGGACGCTCATGACCGCGTTCGATGCCAACAGGGCGCTTCTGTCCTATCCGCCCATCAAGGAGACGGACGTACTATTCGCCCGCGCCATCCTCGTGGCCTTCACCTATATCCTCATCATGGGGATCTTCTTTTCCGGGCTCGTGGCGCTCGGTCTTGCCGGCCTGCCGGCGCATCCGCTGGAGCTTATGGAGGCTATCGGCACGACCTTCCTATTAGGTTTTGGCATGGGCGCCACCAATGCCGTCATTTTCTCCATGTGGGAGAGCTGGCGCCAGGTGGAAAAGATTGCAACGCGCCCGCTCTTCATCGTGTCGGCTATCTTCTATGTGCCCAGCTACCTTCCCCCGCAGGTGATCGATTGGCTTAAATGGAACCCCGTACTCCACACGGTGGAATGGATGCGCAACGGATATTATGCCAACTATGACAGCAGGGTTCTCGACAAGTTCTATGTCCTTTCTGTTGCCGTCTGCCTGATCTTCATCGGCCTTCAAGGCGAACGCCTCACGCGCAGGAGAAGGAGCGGCGGATGATTGAATTGAAGGCAGTTTCCAAGACTTATCGGTTGAAGGGCATGAAGAAGCGCATCTTCAATCGGCTGACTTTCACCTTTCCTCACGATCGCAACGTGGCCATCGTCGGTCCAAACGGCGCGGGAAAGTCGACGCTCATGCGTCTCATTTCAGGCGCCGAGCAGCCTGATGAGGGCAGGATCATCCGCCACGGCAAGATTTCCTGGCCCCTTGCCTTTTCAGGCGGCTTCAACGGTTCGATGACAGGGCTGGAGAACATCCGCTTCGTTGCGCGGATATATGGGGCCGACACGGACGCCGTTATTGAGTACGTAAAGGAATTCTCCGAGCTTGGCGCATCTTTGGCTACCCCGATCAAGACTTATTCGAGCGGCATGAAGGCGCGCCTTGCCTTTGGCATGAGCATGGCCATCGACTTCGACTGCTACCTGATCGACGAGATAACCGCTGTGGGCGATGGCGTCTTCAAAAGGAAGTCGAAAGCCGTATTCCGGGAGAAGCTGCCGAGGGCACGCATCATTATGGTCTCCCACGCAATGGCGCAGATCCGGGAATATTGCGACTGCGGGCTGCTGGTTTCACGTCAAGGCATCTGGTATTTCGATAATATCGAGGATCTGATTGCCGCCTATCAGGAAATGATGAGGGCGGAGAAGAAGCACAAGGTGCGTGCAGCGCTGGACGCAGCATCATATTAATCCGAATCCGGTACGGGGAGGAGCAGGAATGGCGGGTCTCTGGTTTGAAGATTTCGAGGAAGGGATGGTTTTCGAGCATGAATGGACAAGGACCATCACCGAGACCGACAATAAGTGGTTTTCGCTCCTGACGATGAACCCCCAGCCTCTTCATATCGATTCCCACGCTGCAACGCGCAGCGTGTGGGGCCGCCCCCTTGTCAACAGCCTGCTTACACTCGGGCTCATGGTGGGGATGTCGGTGCACGATACGACACTCGGCACGACCGTGGGCAATCTCGGCATGAGCGAGGTGCGCTTCCCGCATCCGCTCTTTGAGGGCGATACGATCAGGGTTCGCACGACCGTGATCGCCAAGCGGGAAAGCCGTTCGCGCCCCGGCGAAGGCATCGTCACCTTCCGCCACGAAGCGCTTAATCAGGACGACATTGTCTGTGGCATCTGCGAGCGCCAGGCACTGATGATGATGCGGCCAAAGGAGGAGGCTTGAGCGTTCGCTTTCGGCCGTTGCCCGGGCTGCATAGCAAGAAGCCTGGCTGGCGCGATTGACATTCTCCAGGCCGGCAATAGGGCGCGCTCTTCTACCAGATGCGGCTTAGCAAAAATCGACCACAACGCTTTCAAGAACAACGATGCAGCAGGAGCAGAAAATATTGCGGCTTGCACGAAAATTCGCTGCCTTGAAGACCTTGAGCTTTCGACGGATCGGCCTTCCCCTTGCCATACATCTGTCTCAGAAACACCCGGCGATCTGGAACCTTTTGAAAGGACGGCAGCGAATGCTCAATAGCCGGACAGGCAAGCCCTTGATTGGAGTTTTAGGTTTCTACGGGCGAGGGAATAGCGGGGATGAAGCGATCCTTTGCGGCATCTACGAATCGTTCCGAGACGAGTTCGACGTTGTAGTCGTTGTCGATGAGCATGGGGCATATCGGGGATTTGACGGATGGTATCCGTACAATGAGATCGAGCGCGTACATGTCGGAAATATTCACTACTTCGCAAAGCGCATGGCGGGTCTAATCGTCGGAGGAGGGGGGCTGGGGATAGGCTACGGCGGCAGTCAGGCCTTGGTGTGTAAGTTTGGCGGAACGCCGGTGGTGCTCGCCGGAACCGATCACGTACATATAACAAAAAACCTGCCAGGATACCGCTCGCGAGCGGCCGCGTTGTATCTCAGCATTTTCGACCGCGTGTTTCTCAGATCGGCGCCAAGTGTCGCTGCCGCTCAGGCCGACGGGCGCGAAGTGAATTACGGTGCGGATTGGGCACTGCGCTTGGTTGCTCCTCGGCCAAAAGAGCGTTCGAGTACAGCACTGATCACATTGCGCGAATGGCCAATGGACATCGTCCAGCCGGATTATTACGTGGCCGAGATTCGCCGCTTGGTGGACACTGTTCGCCAGGCAGGTTTGCAGCCGGTCTTTCTGCCCCTTGCACCCGAGGATGAGCTTTTTCTGGAGAAGCTCGGCATTGCAGGCATGCTCCCGTCGAGGAGCCTCTGGTCGGACACGAGCAAGATGGTTGCCGAAGTTGCAGCCAGCGCAATGGTCGTCAGCGTAGGGCGCCTCCATGCAATGGTGTTTGCAATAGCCAACAACACTCCAACAGTTCAGGTCATTCCCCCTCTCGAACCGGATCTAAAGGTCGGCCGCTTCGGCAAGATGCGGTACATGGCAGAAGAGTTCGCGATCCCTTTCGTATCCTGCGAAGAGGCCGCGCGCCTGATTGAAAGCGGCGATGTTACCGTCTCTGACGAAACGAAGAAGCGTCACGAAGAAGCACAGCGCCGCCTGTCGCAGATGGTTGCGGATATCAAGAACCTGTTCCGGGAGCGGACGAGAGAGTGGGAGGATTACAGAGCGCGAAGGATCGACGATTACCCTTATCCATAAGCGGGAAAGGGAAGGGTGTTTCGACAAGATCTTTCTGGCGCCAATGCCGCATCGATGATTGAGGATGGACGGAGAGCCCATCTAGTTTTCATTCTCGCCCTTGCGCCTGGCAAGCAGGAGAAATGATGGTGGCACATTTACGGGCTATTCCAACAAAAATCGGGCATGTGCACATCCCGAAAACGGCGGGTACTTCCGTTAACTCGTGGCTCGATGATCTCGTGTCTTTCGAGCGGGCAAGGCCAGCTGTATTTCCAACGCGTTTTGCCGAGTTCATGCGGGACCACAATGTTCCCGTGGATGTGGCGAATGAACTTTGTTCAGAGCTTTCGTGGAAAGCATATGACATAGTTCATGGGCACAGGGACCTGATCCGGGCGGCTCCCGAGGGAGCGTTTCTTTTCACCTTTCTTCGCGATCCCATCCAGCGTGCGTGGTCTCAATATTTCGATCATTCGCGGTTACAGGAACACGATTATGCCCATCTTTCAAAAGCCTTCCAGCGCTATCATCGCGCGGTTAGGGCGCACTCCTTTTCTCAATCGCTGAAGACGCTTCGCAACGAGCCAGTCCTTCGGGAAATTTATGAAGATCGCCAATGTCGCGCACTTGTTTCATGGAAGTATTCGCTGGACGCATTCCATGAATTATCGCCGCGGCAGCGCTTCGAGGAAGCGGCTGAGGCGCTTACTGACAAAATCGACTTTGCAGGCATCCAGGAGGATGTTCCCCGCTCCATGAGAGCGCTTGCAGCCGCCCTTGGTGCCTGCCCAGCGCAGCAGGTGCGCCACCTCAATGTGGTTGAGCGGAGGACGAAGGCCGGCGAGGATGAGGCAGTGGCCAATGCCATTCTTGCCGAGATGAACCAGGCGGATCAAATGCTCTATGATTTCGCTACTGAGCGGAGTCAGGCCAGTCTCGCCGCAGCCGAAAGCTATGATGAAGAAGATTTTGAAAGCCACTATGCACACGCGCGGGTGACGGCGCTTGCCAAAATTGTGGGCAACACCGGCCTGTACACCATGAACCATCCTCTCATCGGAACCGGCTTTTCAGGGCGGGATAGCGCGGGTACCGAAGAATGCTGCCGCTGGACAGGGCCCGGGACCCGTTCGGTCATCTACCTACCGTTTACGGGCAATCGGCTGCGCATTTTCATTCGTGGCTGGATAGATGACGCCGTCCGGGAAAGCTTCCGACTGCGGGTCAACGGTCAGCCGGTCGATTTTTCCTTCGAGAAGCAGGAGGGTGCCGAAGATGTGGCTGTGTTCCAACCGTCAAAAGGCGCTGCTCCTTATCTGAAAATCGAAATGGAAGTCGCCCGCACATTCAAGGATCAGGAGCTTGGCCGACCGGGAGGCGATACGCGCAGCAAGGGCGCTTCAATCTGGCGGATCCAGTATTAGCCTGGACCGTCTGGCATGACACCGGTCCGGGGCGCTTTACCGTCATCCGGCCCAGCGCAATTGATGCTTGCACCGGGCTGTGCACGTACCGCCGCCGGGATGAGGGTTGCGCTGTTACAATCCGTATTGAAAACCGCTCCGTTTCGCATAGACTGCAATCGATTACATAGCCGCTAAGGGGGAGGCTCAGGCGGGGGAGGAGCATTGTTGAACGAAGCCGGCCAAGCTCAAGAAGGCAAGCATCCTCCGGCTCCGGACCCGTAGCCCTTTTCGCAGCAGGATGACGCAGAACGAGGGCACGGGGGCGCTAGCCCAAGAGGTTCCATGTACGCGGGCGGCGTCGGTGCAGGCCGGCCCCTTTTCCACCCGGTTCTGGCGTCTGTGCCTCGATTAAAGGATATCGCGATGGCCGCCGTACTCGGACTCAAGGGAATCTCGCATCGTTTCGGGCCCATTCAGGTGCTCTTCGATGTGAATCTGGAGCTGCGCCAAGGGGAGGTGCATGCCTTGATCGGGGAAAATGGGGCCGGCAAGTCAACCCTGATGAAGATCATGAGCGGTTATCTTCAACCCACTGAAGGCGAGTTGCTGCTCGACGGAAATGCGGTCCGTTTTGAAACGCTACGCGACGCCGAAGCGGCGGGGATCATCATGATCCATCAGGAGTTTAACCTGGCGCTGCAGCTTACGGTAGAGGAGAATATCTTTCTCGGTCGCGAAGAACAGCGCGGCTTCTTCCTCGATCAAAAGGCCATGCAAGCCCAGAGCCGAGCACTTCTGGGAAGGCTCAATTGCCCGGTTGATCCACGGCAGAGGATTTCCGACCTTTCGGTGCCCAACAGGCAGATGGTCGAAATCGCCAAGGCGCTTGGGCGGAATGCGCGCGTTCTCATCATGGATGAACCAACGGCGGTGCTGACCAACCGGGAAACCGATACGCTTCTGGAGCAGATCGACAGGCTCAAGACGGCAGGAACCGCAATCCTTTATACCTCCCATAAACTCAACGAAGTTTCCAGGATCGCTGACCGCGTGACCGTGTTGCGCGATGGCCACAAGGTGTTGGAGGCGCCTTCACGTGAGCTGGACGAACAGCGCATGGCAGAGGCTATGGTGGGGCGGTCGCTAAGCACCCTCTTTCCCGATAAGGCCATGCCCGCGGATGAAACCGTGCTGGAGGTGCGCGATCTTTCCGTTCCGGGCCACGTGGATGACGCTTCATTCGCCCTGCGGCGGGGCGAGGTCCTAGGCTTTGCTGGGCTTGTGGGCTCCGGGCGCACTGAACTGATGGAGGGCATTGTCGGTCTGCGTAGCGCTACAGGCCAGATCCGCATCAATGGCGTCTCCGTAAAGCCAGGCTCTGTTCTTGCTGCGCGCGAGGCAGGGCTTGTCTATCTAACCGAAGACCGCAAGGAAAAGGGCCTGCTTCTCGGCAAAAATCTGCGCGAGAATCTGACGCTGCTGGCGCTCGACCGCTTCACCCGCGTCACCATAGACCGGCAGGCTGAAGAACGCGCTTTGTCCCGCGCAATCGAGGAATTCGACATACGGGCCGGCGATCGCGAAATGCTGGCGGGCAATCTTTCCGGCGGGAACCAGCAGAAGCTGCTTCTTGCCAAGACCATGCTGGCCGAGCCGGACATCGTGATTATCGACGAGCCCACGCGCGGCATCGACATCGGCACCAAGCAGCAGATCTATGGCTTCATCAGCCAGCTAGCTGCGCGGGGAAAAAGCGTGATCGTTATCTCATCTGAACTGCCGGAAGTCATCGGCCTGGCCAACCGCGTGGTGGTCATGGCCAGCGGCCGCATTGCGGGAGAATTGGAAGGAAAGCGGATCACCGAAGATGCAATTCTGCGGCTCGCCATGGGGATTGCCGAACGGAAGGCGAAAGTGGAATGACGGAAGCTGCAATCAACACGCTCGCAAGACTGAACCTGCGCCGCTACAATCTGCATGTTCTGGGGCCGTTATTCGCGCTGATTGCTCTCATCATCCTCGGTGCCATGCTCAATTCCAACTTTCTGAGCTATGGCAATGTGACGAATGTGCTGGCGCGCTCTGCCTTCATAGGCATCATCGCCGTGGGTATGACATTCGTTATAACGGCGGGCGGGATCGACCTTTCGGTCGGGTCCATGGCGGCCTTCGTCGCCGGCGTGATGATCCTTGCCATGAACTCCCTTATCCCGCTCATGGGCGTTGGCATTCCGCTCATTCTTGTAGGCATGGCGCTGGCGCTGCTAACCGGATTTGCCGCGGGCATGATCAACGGCGTTCTGATCAGCAAGGTGAGGATCGAGGCTTTCATCGTCACGCTCGGCTCCATGGGGATCTATCGCAGTCTAGTGACGTGGCTTGCCGATGGCGGTACGCTGTCGCTCGACTTCGATCTGCGCGCGCTTTATCGCCCCGTCTATTATGGCGGGCTTTTCGGCGTCGCCTGGCCGATCATCGTCTTCGCGCTGGTGGCGTTCGCGGGTGAGCTGCTGATGCGGCACACCGCGTTCGGCCGGCATTGCGCCGCCATTGGCGCCAACGAGCAGGTGGCCCGCTATTCAGCCGTCAATGTCGATCGTGCCCGCACCGCCACCTATGTTCTTCTCGGAACACTCGTGGGGCTTGCAACGATTATGTATGTGCCGCGGCTCGGCTCGGCATCCGGCTCGACGGGCGTTTTGTGGGAGCTGGAGGCCATCGCCGCTGTCATTATCGGCGGGACGGTGCTGAAAGGCGGCTTCGGCCGCATCTGGGGCACGGTGGTAGGCGTCCTGATCCTCAGCCTGATCGACAACATTCTCAATCTGGCTTCGATCGTCAGCCCCTACCTGAACGGCGCGATCCAGGGCGTGGTTGTCATCTTGGCGGTCGTGCTGCAGCGAGAGAAGAAACCTTCCGAACAATGATGATTTCAACCAAGGGAGAGAGAATATGAAACGCAGAAATTTTCTGAAAGGCGCCGCGCTGGCAGGGGCGCTCGCCACTTCCAGCATGGCTGTAGCGCAGGAGGAGAGCTACACGATCGGCGTTGCCATACCTTCGGCGACTCACGGGTTCATGGGCGGCCTGAACTATCACGCCCGCGCAACGATCCAGCGTTTGCAAGAGGTTTATCCGCAACTCACCTTCGTTCTGTCGACGGCGGGCGACGCCAGCAAGATGGTCAACGATATCGAGGATATGGTTGCAACGCGTAACATCGATGCGCTGGTGGTGCTGCCCTTTGAAAGCGAGCCGCTCACCTCGCCGGTTCAGTCGGTGAAGGAACAGGGTATCTGGGTGACGGTGGTCGACCGCGGTCTTTCGGTCGACGGCATCGAGGATCTTTATGTCGCCGGCGACAATCCCGGCTTTGGCCGCATGGCGGGTGAGTATTTCGCCCAGAATCTGAATGAGGGCGATAATATCGTCATCCTGCGTGGCATCCCTACAACGCTCGACAATGAGCGGGTGGAAGCTTTCCAGGCTGCAATAGAAGGTTCGGGCATTAATGTGCTGGATATGCAGCATGGCAACTGGAATCGCGACGATGCCTTCAACGTGATGCAGGACTTCCTGTCAAAATATGACGACATCGACGCCGTCTGGGCAGCCGACGATGACATGGCCATCGGCGTTCTGGAGGCGATCGCCCAGGCAGGCCGCGAAGACCAGATGTGGGTGGTCGGCGGTGCCGGAATGAAGGAGATCGTCAAGCGCATCATGGAAGGCGATCCGCAATTGCCAGTTAACGTCACCTATCCGCCGGCGCAAATTTCCACAGCGATCGAGCTGACGGCTCTGGGGCTGGTATCCAGTACGCCTGTCTCTGGCCGCTTCATCATCGGCTCACAGCTCATCACGCCGGAAAACGCGGAAACCTTCTACTTCCCCGACAGCCCGTTCTGAGCTTTAACTCCAGCGCCGTGCAATTGTGACGGCACGGCGCTTCACACGCAAGGAAGCCCAACCGGCAATCCCGCATGGTAATTAAAGGTTGGGCACCGTTCCTGAAAGATATCCTTAACGCCGTGAAGCAAGGTCGGAGCTTGTTGCTGCGGTCGTGCGCATTACGTAGCGCAAGAAAGCAGCGCAAGGCCGCATAGCCCGAGGCTAACTGACGGCCTCTGACGTGGGAAAGCTGAAATCGAAGGTGATCCCCTACGGAATCGCGACCGAGAACCCGATTATTTGAACATACGGATTGTTCGCCAAGGTGTCGCGTAGACTGTCGGCTCTTTTCTAGGTCTCATCTATACGCTGTGCAGCGGTCCGATCAGCGGCCAATGCATATGCTTGAAGCTCAGCAGACTCGCTCAGGTACGCAAAGGTTTCTTCACGTGTCATCTGAGGGGCTGCATCGTCTGTAGACGCTCATGACGACAACGCCAGAAACGTTACTGCAGGTGCAAGCGATACCTTCATTCTCCCTCCTTGCCCGCACACAGTTGTCATTTATGTGCATAGTGAGATTCTGTTATCAACAGAGGAGGATCGCATAGGAGCGCAGTTAAACCTTCGCCGGTTTGGAGGAGGCGAAGGCCCACTCAGCGAGCACGAGCTGCCCCAGTTCATGGAATTGCTCGCCGCGTGATTCGGCGCAACCTCTCGCAGCCGTTCCGGCACGGCGGCGGCTTTATCTATTGCCAGGTTATGAAAGAAGTTATGCAGGAGCGGGGACGCTCAGGAGAAAGCCTTACGCTTTCAATGAAGTAAGAAAAAAAGAGAGTGGCTCCCCGGGCCGGATTCGAACCAGCGACCAACCGGTTAACAGCCGGTTGCTCTACCGCTGAGCTACCGGGGAAAGCTCTTGCGAGCGGTTCTATAACAAACGGATTCCGCTTTTGCCAAGCTCCATTTGCCTTTTTTCAGCGAAATCGCTTTCGGGCTCGCATTTGCGCCTACAAGCACACATATGGAACCAGGCGCAGCAGGCTGCAAGGCGTTCATAATTGCCATGTAATGATTGGATTTTGGGGAACGTTACGGCACTGTGCCTTTTGCAGAAGGCGCGCCCGGATAGACCATAGGAAGGACGTAAATTGATGGGCCGTGAGCTTTCATCTTGCGAACAGGAGGGTAGGGAACTGCGCCCCAATCCGCTGTCCCCTGATCCGCTGCCCCCTGATCCGCTGCGCCCCCGAGTTTCCATCGCCGGCCGCCGCGTGCCGCTGCCACGGTCCCGCACCCTGCGCATCGCCAGCGGTTTGCTGCTGGTCCTGGGCGGAGTCCTCGGCTTTCTACCGATTCTCGGTTTCTGGATGGTGCCGCTCGGACTGCTTTTCCTGTCCTACGATATCCCCCTGGTGAGACGCATGCGCCGACGCATCGAGGTTTGGTGGTATCGCCGTGGCGCTGACCGCCGCTGAGCCTGCCGAAGCACGTCGCTATTTGAGACGGCGCTTTTGCCGGCTCATGGCCATCCCAAGAAATAATTCAATCGATTGAGGTTGATGGTAGAGGACGCAGGGGTCTTGCTGTCATCCCGGCTCTTTGCCAAAGACATTGGGAACGGCGCGCCGAATAATGCGGTGCGGTGATTGCCTCAAGAGGATAGCAGGATGACCTTCATGCCGAAGCGCCCCCAATCCGGCCTCGACCGGATCCTGACACTCGAGCTTGTCCGCGTCACCGAACGGGCCGCAGTGGCCGCCGCCAGGCTGCGCGGCCGCGGAGACGAGAAATCGGCCGACCAGGCTGCCGTAGATGCCATGCGCTCCGAACTCAACCGCCTGCCAATACAAGGTACGGTGGTGATCGGAGAAGGCGAGCGCGACGAGGCGCCGATGCTCTATATCGGCGAGGAAGTGGGCGTGAAGGAAGGGCCATTGGTCGATATCGCGCTGGATCCGCTGGAAGGCACCACAATCTGTGCCAAAAACCTGCCCAACTCACTTGCGGTGATCGCTATTGCGGAGCGGGGCAGCCTGCTCTACGCGCCGGATGTATATATGGAGAAGATCGCGATTGGTCCGGGCTATCCGGCCGGCATTGTCAATCTGGACGCGCCGGTCGTGGAGAACATCGAGAACCTTGCCAAGGCCAAAGGCGTCCCAACGCGCGAGATCACGGCTTGCATTCTTGACCGTCCGCGGCACGCGCGCCTGATCGAGGAGGTGCGCGCCACGGGCGCTGCAATACGCCTCATCGGCGATGGCGATGTGGCCGGCGTGATTCATACGACCGATGCCGATGAGACGGGGATCGATATCTATATGGGGATTGGCGGGGCGCCCGAGGGTGTGCTGGCGGCGGCTGCGCTTCGCTGCATTGGTGGCCAGATGCAGGGGCGGCTTCAGCTCAATACCGAAGAGAAGATTGCCCGCGCCAGCAGGATGGGCATCGCAGATCCGAACAAAGTTTACCAGATGGAGGAAATGGCGCGCGGAGATGTTCTCTTCGCTGCTACGGGCGTGACGGACGGCAACCTGCTTGCGGGTGTCAAGTTCGGCCGCGATTCAATCCAGACACACACCATCGTCATGCGATCCTCTTCCGGCACCGTACGCGAGATCAAGGCTAAACATCAGGATCTGGATAAGTTCTGAAATTGATCCCATTCATGCCGTTGAACCTCTATCCTGCTGGCTAGGGTGGATAATGTGAACGGCGGAAGACGATATTTCCTGAACGTCCGGAAGTCGGCTCGCGGTGTGGCGTGGGAGCACCGGCTTGACGCGCGCGGCGAGAATATGGCGCTGGGGATTGCCCAGAGCCATGGTGTCCCGGAAATTGTCGCTCGCGTACTTGCCGGGCGGGGGATTGCACACGAAGAGGCGGCGCGCTTTCTCGTCCCTACCATCCGCGACCTGCTGCCCGATCCCACCACCTTGACGGATATGGAGAAAGCGGCCGGGCGAATCGCCGACGCCATATTGACGAAGCACCGCGTGGCGATCTTCGGCGACTATGATGTGGATGGTGCCGTCTCCTCCGCACTTCTAAAGCGCTTCCTGGGGCATTACGGGGTGCCCGTGGAAATCTACATTCCGGACCGGATCTTCGAAGGTTATGGACCCAATCCCGAAGCCATGCGTGAACTTGTGCGGCGCGGTGCACAGCTTATCGTCACCGTGGATTGCGGCACCAATAGCGGACCTGCGATCGCTGCTGCAAGGGAAGCCGGGGCCGACGTGGTGGTGCTCGACCATCACCAAGTAGGGGGCGAACTGCCGGACGCGCTGGCCGTGGTCAATCCCAATCGCGAGGACGACCTTTCGGGGCAGGGGCATCTATGCGCGGCAGGCGTTGTATTCCTGGCGCTGGTACAGACCAGCCGCATCCTGCGAAGCAGGCTGCCCTCCATCCCGGCGCCCGACCTTCTGTCCATGCTTGATCTGGTGGCGCTTGCGACAGTCTGCGACGTCGTTCCGCTCATCGGCGTCAACCGGGCCTTTATTGCCAAGGGCCTTCTTGCAGCGCGCCAGATGAAAACCCCGGGCATTTCCGCGCTTACGCGAGTGTCGCGTATTGGCGAACCTCTTAATTCCTATCATTTGGGCTTTCTTCTCGGCCCTCGCATCAATGCGGGCGGGCGGATTGGAGACGCTGCGCTTGGCAGCAATCTGTTGGCCACGCTGGACCCGGGCGAAGCGGAAACGATTGCGGCAACGCTTGATCGGCTCAACCAGGAGCGTCAGGCGATGGAGGCAGCGATGCTTGCCGAAGCGCGCGCAGAAGCGGACGCGGAGCTTTCGAGCGGAGAGGGGCCCGCGATCCTGGTGACCGCGAGTGAAGAATGGCATCCAGGGATTGTCGGGCTGCTTGCCTCGCGACTGAAAGATTATGCCCGTCGTCCCGCCTTCGCCATTGCCTTCGATCCTAACGGCAAGGGTACCGGCTCGGGCCGTTCCATTCCCGGTTTCGATCTTGGTCGCCTTGTACGGGAAGCGGTGTCTGAAGGGCTGATTCTCAAGGGTGGCGGCCATGCCATGGCTGCTGGCATTACGCTTGAGCGCAGAAGGCTTGGCGATTTGCGCGCATTCTTCGAGGAAAGGGCGCGCCTGGCGGTTGCCGCCTTGCGTGAGGCGGAATGCTTGAGGATCGACGCGGCCCTTTCGGCCGAGGGTGCCACGCTCGACCTTCTGCAAACGCTTGAAGCCGCAGGGCCCTATGGGGCCGGCCACCCGGCTCCGGTTCTTGCATTGCCCCGCCACCGTCTGGCGGATGCACGCGTTGTCGGCAATGGCCATGTGCGCGTGGATCTGCGTGCCCATTCAGGCGCGAGGCTGCAGGCGATAGCTTTTCGTGCGGCGGAAACGGATCTGGGAAAGTTTCTTCTTGACCGCCGCGGGGGCACTATACATGTTGCGGGGCAGCTTGCCGCCAACCACTGGAACGGCGTACGATCCGTGCAGTTCCGAATTTCGGACGCCGCTGTAGATCAGTTGTAGTCATGGATGTGGGGATGCTCCTTTCCAGTGCGTGGGCGGACGTTTTATAAGTCCAGCCGCAACCGCACAGCCAATCCCTTAAGGCGCTCCGGCTGCGCGCATTGAACACTTCGCCTCAAGGCGCTGCACCATTTCGTTTAGCGTGATGTCCTTGCGCTCCGCGATCCATCCCGACGCATGAAGGCCTCATGCGCGTCGAGCTTCGAATGCGACGGCTGGCCCTGCTTGCGTACCTCCGTATCGCCGGTCTCGCGATAGCGGCGATACCACATTCCGGCAATAGAGATCCCGATGCAGCGAAAGCGCCGTGCCGGCTCCCATGTCGAACGCCCTCTTCAATAGCCGCAATTACGCGCCCCCGAAGGTCGGCACTCAAGCTCCTCGTCATCACCACCTTCTGGCAAAAACACCAACAGTAGTGAATCAGGCGCCGCCCCCGCGCGAATCCCAAACCCCGACCTGCGTTCATCAAAGATGCTCTAGAAGGAAGGTAATGTGCATGATCGCGAGACAGTCGCGCTGGAGGAACACTGCATTCTCGGCGTTCGACGCCCTACGGACAATTCTCACAAGCCTTGATGACGAATGGACTTAACTGTCGCGGCCAGACTGCATAGGTTTCTGAAACTTCCACATGAGAATGTGCGGCGGATGGGCAATGCAAGCAAAGCGCCTTTCCCAGAAGCTACGCACAAGAAAAAACCCGGCTGGAAGGCCGGGTTTTGGTCAATGGTATGTTCACACGAAGGCTATCGCAGCCGTCCGCTGGCATGGGCCAGCATGGTGTAGACCTTACCTGTATCCGAGGCCAGATATGTCTGGGTCATCACATTGTCCCGATCAGAGCGCGAGACATTGCCAAGTAGGCGCTCGAAATCACGGCAGTATTGATCGACAGCACTGCGGAACTCGGGATCGGCGCCGTATTTGCGCTGAATCTCGTCAAAGATCTGCTGTCCCTTGAGGGTATAGAGCCTGCGTGTGAAGATGTTCCGCTCACCCTTGCGATAGCGCTCCCACAGCTCCATCGATGCATCGTGATCGATGGCACGGGCAATATCGACGGACAGTGTATTAAGCGAGTCCACCACATTCAGGGAGGACCTTTCTTCGCTCTGCGGAGCGTTCTGCTTAGCCTCCTGCTCTTCACGTTGCGAGGCGCTACGCAGAAGATCGCGTATCCAGCCGCCATTGCCTGGCTGCTGATGGCGTTCCTCGCTATGGGCAAGCCCGCCGGGCCGGGAAGGCGCAGGCTGCGGCATCTCGTTTCGGGCCGGGCGCATGGGAGAGGCCGGGGCGTCGGAACGCGGCCTGTCCGCATTCTGCGGCAGAGAAGGCATCGTCACGGCGGCTGGCTGCGGAGCGGTTGCCTGGAGGGACGCGCCAGCATATTCCGGGCTGCGCTGGCTGATGCCGACATCGTGCAGCCGGCCGGACTTGGCCACGATTTCCGATAGCTCCTTCAGCGCATTGATCTGCTCAGTGATGGCTCGACGCATGGCATTGGTCGATTGCCTTGCCTCCTCAGGCAACTCTACGATGCCACGTTTCATGTCGGCACGGGTCTCTTCGAGTTCGCTGCGGATTTCCTCTGCACTGCGTCGCAGATCGTCGGTCGCACCAGCGAAGCGCGATGTGGCGGCATCTACCACCTGACCGATGGCGCTGCGGATCGATTCGATAGATTGACGGGTGCGACCCTCTGCCGTCTCCAGGGCCTCTTGGAGGAGCTGCTCGAAGGACTGCATCGCGCGGCCCATTTGCTCCGACTTTGCGACAAGACCGTCGGCGAGCTCGTTGAGCGCCTTCTGCCTGCTTTCCAAAGTACTTGTGAGGCCCGACTGTGCGCGCTCAAGCAATTGGGATGCGCTTTCGAGCAGCCGGCTATGGTCCTCGAAGCGGCTGGCGATGGAAGATATCTCGGTGAGCGTACGCTCTGAGAAATCTGCAAGCCTGCCCGAATTGGCGTTGATGAGGCTGGCGGAATTGGCGAGATTCTCCGCCGCCCGCTCCGTGCTCTGGGTAAACTCCTGGGCAGTAACGGACAGCTTCTCGTCCACCTGCGACAGGTTTAGAGCAGCCGACTCAACCAAATGGGAAAGTCTGTCGCCCGAGGAATCGAGTTGACCGAGAAGCTGCTTGACATCCCCAAGAAGACCGGTGCGGGCACGCTCCATGGCGTTGAGCGTGTCAGCCGTCCGGCTGGCGAGCGCATTGACGAGGGCGGCGTTCTCCTGCCGCAGACGCTCCGTCGTCTGCTGCGTAAGGGTCTCGATATTCTTCTGCAGCTCGCCGCCGCTGGCTTCGAAACGTTCGACCAACGGTCGCGCCGTTTCGTCGAGAATGCGCGCAATCTCGGTCGAGCGCCCGGCCAGCATTGCATTGAAGGCGCGGGTGCGCTCGTCCAGAGTGCTCACGGTCTCGGCAGTACGCTTCCTGATATGCTCGTTGATGGCGGCGAATGTTTGCCCGATCGTGTCGGCGGTCGAGACGAGATCCGCCTGAGTGCGAGAAAGCTGCTGGCTGACATGCAGCGCTGCCTGCTCAGCGCCCTGCCGCATGCGCTCCTCGGCATCGCCTATGCCTTCCTGCAGGGTGCTCCGTGTTTGCTCAACGCTGCTGCCGAGGCGTCGTTCGACCTCCAGCATCTGGCTCATGATGGCGGATGCGGAAGATCCTGCGGCGGCCTTGAGGCGGTTCTCGATCTCAGCGACCTGATCGGTCATGGCCGTAGCATGCGCATCGAGCTCGACTGCTGTCTGCTGCGTGCGTGAGATGAGACGCTTGTCCATGTCGTCGAAGGCACGCGCGAAATCCTCGACGCGGTCGGACAGGATGCCGGAAGCTTCCGCCAGACGCTGTGCGACACGCTCGTCCATCTCGCCAAATTCCTGACGCACATTTTGGGCACGCTGCACGACCCGCTCAGCAGCGCCTTCGAGCGCCTGGTCGATTCCTTCGACCTGCTCGCCGATCATCCTCGACACATCCTGCGTCCTGAGCACGATGCGCTCCTCGACACCGCCCATCGTGTTGCCGAGGCTGTCGACCTGCTGGGCGATCGCTTCGGAGACCGCTTGCGCACGGCCGGCCATGCGGTCCTCGACTCCTTCGAGGGCGTGGCCGAGATTGTCAACCTGCTCGCCAAGCGCCTGCGAAAGGTCGCGCGCGCGAACGGCAATGCGTTCCTCGACACCGTCGAGCGTACGGTCGATGCCGTCGACCTGCTCGTTGATCAGTTTCGATACATCCTGCGCCCGGCCGGCGATGCGTTCCTCGACGCTTTCGAGCACCTTCGCCGTTTCGCTGCCGAGGACGTTAGTGGCCTCCACCACCTTGTCACGCAGGGCGCCGGCAACGACTGCCGCGCTGTTCTCCAGCGTCTTGCGCACATTGTCGACGCCGAGTGACAGCGCATGTTCCATGGTGCGGGTACGTTCCTCAATTACGCCCGTGTGGGCGGTGAACGACTCGGTCACCTTGTCGATGTCAGCGCGAATGGCTGCAGTCAGATCATCGCGCCGCTCGGTAATCTTGGCGATATCTTCCTCCAGCGTTGCCGAGAAGCCCTTGCGTGTCTCAACGAGATGCTCAATCTGACCCTGAACGCGCTCCTCGAAGCGGCTCTGGTTCTCGTCCAGGCTACGCAGGCCGCTTTCGATGGTGGCGGCGATTCGTTCGTGGTTCTGCTCGACTGCGCCAATCTGCCCTTCGATCGCCGACTCGATGCGAGCCTGCACCGTTTCCAGTTTGCCGAGGCTGCGGTCGAGCTCAGCATTGATCTCAGCATGCCCCTCACGCAGCCGCCCGGCGAAATCCTCCGCGCGGCTTTCCAGCATGATGGTCGTGGAGGCCACGAGCTCGGAAAGCTCGCTGTCGATGGCGGCCTTGCCGGCGTCGATGCTAGACGAGACCTCCTGCTTTCCGCGCATGAAGGTTTCAGCAATCTCGCGCGTGCGCTCCACAAGCGACTCGTTAATGTTGCGCGCGCGCGCCTCGAGCGCCGCCTCCAGCTTCTCGATTCCGGCATCGAGCGCCTGCGCCCGTGTGGAGAATTCCGAAATGAGTACCTGGCCGCGTTCGGAAAGCGTCCGCTCAAGCTCACCCAGACGGCTGGTGAAGAGTTCGTCGAGCTGATCGGAGGCATTGCCGGCCGAACTTAGGAAGTGAGCAACCCGCTCATCGAACATCTGGCCGAGCGACTGGGCAGCACTGGCCGTATGTGCGTCCAGCGATGCAATTCGCGTATCGAGCAGGTCGGCAATTCCAGCACCCGAGGTGCTGATGCGTTCGGCAAGCGTCGTGGTACGCTCCTCCAGTGCGCTTGTAAGCGCATGGGTCTTCTGGTCGACTTTTTCAAGGAGAATATCACCCGAAGAACCAAACGCGGAGATCCGCTGGTCCAGTATGCCCGCAATGCCTTCGGTGGTGCTGGTGATGCGTTGCGCAAGCGTCTCGGAGCGCTCATCCAGCGTCTGAGTGAGTGCTCCGCTGGTAGCCCCCACGCGCTCGATGAAGGCATCGCTTGAAGCGCTGAGTGCTGCAATGCGCTCATCCATGAGCTGCGTGAAGTTCTCGCCGGAAGAGGCGAGGCGCTGGCCCAGCAGTTCAGAACGCTCGTCCAGCGAGGAGGTGAGTGCGCTTGTCGTGCTGCTTACGCGCTCGATAAAGGTATCGCTGGAAGTGCTGAGCGCGGCAATGCGCTCATCCATGAGCTGCGTGAAGTTCTCGCCGGAGGTTGCAAGATGTTGCTGCAGCGTTTCGGCACGCTCGTCGAGCGTCGAAGTAAGGATGTTTGTGGTGTCGCCGATGCGTTCGATGAAGGTGTCGCCCGAGGTACCAAGTGCGGCAATGCGTTCGTCTAGAAGCTGGGCTACGGTTTCACCCGACGTGGCCAGTTGCCGGGAAAGCGTATCTGCGCGCTCACCAACGGCTTCGCTGGCCGTTTCGCCAACCTTGCTGATGCGCTCTGTCAGCGCTTCACCCGCCTGGTTGAGCTTCGCTATGAGGTGTTCGGAAGCGCTGTCGACGTTGAGGCGGATCTGTTCGCCGGCCGCCTCCAGCTCTTCCTTGATGATCTCGTGCGCGCCGGTAATGGAGGCCCTCACGCGCTCGGCATGGCCGACAATTCCCTCGCGCTCGGAACCAAGACTGTCAACGAGGAGGCGTATCCGGGCCTCGTTCTCAGAGTAGGCGCGCTCAAGCTCGTTGACTTCCGTGTGGACGAGAGTCTCAAGCTCGACGGCGCGCGCAAGCGTGCGCTCAATGCCGTCTCCCATGGCCTGGACCTCGCGGCGGATGGCTTGCCCGACCATCATCACCCGTTCCTGGGCGAAGTTTTCCGGCTCGGAGAGGCGGAAGGCCATTTCGGCCATCTGCTGCGCGGCAATGCGCATTTCTTGGGCGCGGCGGATCATCACCGCAAAGCCCCAGAACAGCACCACCGGCAGGAAGACCGCGGCAACGATGCTGGCGGCGAAGGGCGCGGTAAGCAGCCCATCCACCGTGCCGACCTGCCATAATGCCGGGCCGTATAGCAGATAGGAAACGGCCAGCCCTGCCAGAATCCAGGCAGCAGAAAGAGCCCCGGTTACCCAGTAGATGGTGTGCGGAGGCTTCTGCGACAGCTTGCGGGCGAACTGGTGATATTCGCTCTGCTTGTCGTCATTAGCCGGAAGTGGCACGGCGGAGGTGCTGGAAGGAACAGTCTCGGCAGGGCGCAGCTTCTCTTTCGGCTTCGCAGGCTCGTCCGGCAGCGGCTCGAATTTGAGCGGCTTTTCGCCATCCGGACCTTTTTTGCCTTCCGGGCCTTTTCTGGCTTCCAGGGGCTCCTTGCCCGCTGGCGTCAGCGAGGCAATTGCCGGCCGCTCTTTCTCCTCGCGGGCGAGTTCCTCAGCCGCCTTTGTTATCTGCGCCTCGAGATCTTCCATGGAGGCGGAGATTTCCAGATCGTCGTCGTCGATGGAGAAGGAGGCGGCTTCAAGCCTCAATGCCTCTTCCAGCTCCTTCGCGAAATCGTCCGTAGCCGTTTTGGCCTTTGCAGCCGTCTTTGTTGTTCCGCGCGCCATTCCGCCGCCACCTGTTGTTGGGGCTATCAAAAAAACGGGTCCATGTTGGCCCAATTATGCCCATGCTCTAGGTCGTATCGTAGTGGGACAACAACACTAATAAAATACGTTTTAATGCCAATGCCCAGAAGTTTAAACATAAGGTTAATGCAAGGCTGGGCTTTCCGCGCACATTGAATAGCGCGTATTAACGCCTTGTGCATACGGGTAAATCGGATTTTAACGCGTATCCCACAGCTTCTTGGGGTAGTGCCATTGCGGGACAGGGCAAATGACCGAGCATTGGAAAAGGCGGCGTGAGGCGAAGGGTGCGCCGGTGATCGATCTGGCGCATCTGGCCAGCCAGACATCCGGGGATCCCAGGCTCGAACGGGACGTCCTCACGCTTTTCACTAAGGAGATGACTGAGGCACGCGCCGCCCTTGCTAATAAAAATACGGATGTGAGGGAGAAGCGCGATCTCGCCCACAGGCTGGTGGGTTCGGCAAGCGCAGTGGGCGCCTTCTCCCTGGCCGCTACAGCGGCTGAACTGGAGGCTTCGCCCGATTCGCCGGTTGCGTCCGCCTCGGTCGTTTCCGAGCTTTGCCGCCTGGTGGAAGCCGTTGCTGAGCTTCTTGCACAGCCGGCACCAGAGACGCGCGGTTGACACGCCGCCTGCAGTGATTATCTCCGCTGCGACACCCATCCGCAGCCCCCGCGCTGCTTTCCCGCAGGATCCGTAATGACCAAGCTGACGTTCATCGCTTTCGACGGCGCGACCTTCGATGTGGAGGCCGAAAATGGCTCGACCGTGATGGAGAACGCCATTCGCAACGGCGTGCCGGGTATAGAGGCGGAATGTGGCGGCGCCTGCGCCTGTGCAACCTGCCACGTCTATGTGGAAGAAGAATGGGCCGATATCGTTGGGCCGCCCGGAGCGATGGAGGAGGACATGCTCGATTTCGCCTATGATCCGAGGCCGAATTCACGCCTGTCATGCCAGATTCAGGTGACGGACGAACTTGACGGTCTGGTTGTACGGGTGCCGGAAAGGCAGGGGTGAGCGAAAGGCGGCTGACTGGCCGCGACGTTAGCGACTACCTGTTTATGCGCCCGGTCTCGATCTGTTCCAGCCGATATTGCAGAAGGCGCATGATGCGCTTTTCGAAATTGATGTTCTCGACCCGGTCGAAGCGGTACTGAGCGGCGTCGTGCTTGGCCAGAACGCGCTGGGTCGTCTGTTCCACATCCTTGACCAGTGCCTGACAATTCCGCCGCCACGGCAGCTTCCTGAGCGCATCCTCAAGCTGATGGGCGTGGGACTTGGCGATACTCATGTGGCTTTCCTCATGGCGCCGGATGTCACGCGCAAGCGTATCCCATATGAGACGTACCTCCTCGTCCGCCCGGTGCCGGTCCCGCCATTTGGGCAACGTCACTTTCGCCTTCACGGTCACCCGTGCGTCAGCCACCCGGCAGCGTCCGCGAGCCTCGGCATAATCCACATGGGTGGTGATCTCCATATTGGTCGCGCCTGGGTGCCGCTGGCCCGTACTGTCAAGGCGCGGTCCGTTCCTTTCCAACTGCCTTTCCAATTCCGCCAGGGTGAGACCGCGGATGGGAAAATAGGTGTAGGTTTTTGAAAGCGTGGCTCCGTGGGCGGAAACAGCCCCAAAAGCAAGAGCAAGGATGGAAAGGAAAGCGTGTCTCATCAAATACTCCAGTGCTGCGAGATTGCGACAGCCGTCGATGCCAGGCAATGAAAAAGCGGGCGGCCGGAAAAAAACAGCAGGCCATTTCCAGCAGTAACGAACAGGCCTTAACGAAACCGGTTGATTTTGACCGGCTGCGGTCACATGAACAAGCGCCGCCGAAGGCTACAAGGATGACACGGATGACGATGCAGAGGTGGCGCTGGAGACTGGCTCAGGGCCGGACGCTGGAGTTGGGTTCGGAAGCGGTGATCATGGGCGTCCTCAATATGACTCCTGACAGCTTCTCCGACGGCGGAAGGCACCTCTCGGTCGAAGGCGCGGTGAACGCAGCGCTGGCCATGGCCCGGGAGGGTGCGGCGATTATCGACATCGGTGGCGAATCAACTCGTCCCGGCGGCGCGCCCATCAGCCCGGCAGAGGAGCAGGAGCGCATACTTCCGGTCATCGAGGTGCTGGCGAAGGAAAGGTCCATCATCCTGTCGGTCGATACCTACCGGGCCGAGACCGCCAGCCTTGCGGTCGATGCTGGGGCCCACATCATCAACGATGTCTGGGGTGCGCAGAAGGAAAGGGCCATTGCCGAGGTTGCTGCGAAAACTGGAGCAGGACTCGTGTTGATGCATACGGGCCGGGAGAGGCAGAAGCTGCCGGACGTGATTGCAGACCAGTTCGCCTTCCTGCGCCGTTCGCTCGAAATTGCACGGGAGGCGGGCGTTGCCGACGAACAGATCCTCATCGATCCGGGCTTCGGCTTTGCCAAGGACGCTGGCGAGAACATGGAGATCATGGCGCGATTCGATGAGCTTGCCAGCCTGGGCTTTCCACTCGTAGCCGGCACCTCGCGAAAGCGGTTCATCGGCCATTTTACCGGCCGTGACGTGGGCCGGCGCGCGGTGGGCACGGCGGCGTCCAGCGCACTTCTTCGTATCAAGGGTGCATCGGTGTTCCGCGTTCACGATGTCGCCGAAAACAGGGATGCACTGCGCATAGCCGATGCTATGCTAGCTGCGGAACGCCGGGTCGGGAGATGATGGTGTACACGATCAGGCTGAAGAATTGCAGCTTCTTCGCACGGCATGGTGTGCTTGACGAAGAGGAGAAGCTTGGTCAGCGCTTTTATCTGGATGCCGAACTCGATGTTCAGGTAACGGATGCTCTGGCGCAGGACGCCATTGCGGCAACCGTCGACTACGGTGAAGCCTTCCTGGTAATTGAGGAGATCGTTACCGGCAGACGAAGGCTCCTGATAGAGGCGCTGGCGCTTGAGGTCGCCAAGACCCTCTGCGAGAGATTCCCGCAGATCACATGCGCCCGCGTCACGGTGCGCAAGCCCGGCGCGCCGGTGCGCGGCGTGCTTGATTATGTGGAGGTGACGGTTGCTTGGCCGCAGTGAAGTGCGCGCCTTTCTTGGGCTTGGCGGCAATGTCGGCGAACCGGAAAAAACCATGGCGGCCGCATTGCGCGCGCTTGATTCCCATGACCGCGTACGCGTGGTGCAAGCCTCCTCGCTCTACCGGACCCCTCCTTGGGGCAAGCTCGACCAGCCGGATTTCCTGAATGCGGCGGCTGAGATCGCAACCGGACTTAAGCCTCAGGAACTGCTGGCCCTGTGCCTGGATACCGAGCGAGCGCTGAAGCGGGAGCGGGTGGAGCGTTGGGGACCGAGGAACATCGATATCGACATCCTAACCTATGGCGACCGGCGTATTGACGGGAGCGGTCTTGAAATTCCGCATCCGCGGATGTTGGCGCGGGCTTTTGTGCTTCTGCCGCTTGCGGAGATTGCGCCACGGCTGATCCTTGGAGGACGGCCGATCGAGGCGCATCTTTCCGCTCTCGATAGTTCCGGAGTGGAACGGTTAAGCGCTGATGGCAACTGGTGGCGAGGCTGAACGGAGGCCTCAATCTGCGATGGCGCTGACGGTCCCCTGATCGACGCGCTTCAGCGCAACGCCAATGACCGGCACCAGCTCTTCATCGACATGGACCGAGATGGTGATGTTCATCTTGTCCTGCCCGGAAAGCTGCGCCCGCATTGCGCCGGTGAGGGCGTTGCGGTGGATGGCAAAAACGGCCGTTTCCCTCTCAATCGCGCCCCCGACGACATCAAGCCCCTTGCCCTTTGCGCCGTCGAGGAATGTGCCGCGGAAGCCTGCATGGCCATGCTCGACCGTGGCCGACATCTGCTGATTGAAGACGCCGACGCGGCAATCGCCGTCGAGGGTCATGCCGGTCTTGCCTGCGGGAGTGGAGCCCGCAAAACTGCACACGAATTTCGTGCCCTTGTACTTGCCCGCGACGATCTCTCCCGAGCCGGACCATTTTCCCGCCACGCGCTCGAAAAATTGCCGCCCGGTTTCCGAAGCGGTGGCAACGGACCAAGGGTATGCGGACATAAGCGCGGCTAAGGACAGAAGAGCAAGAGAACGCGAAGCTGCAGACATGGGACCCGCACAGGCTGATAGCGACGTTTTACCAGAGGATGAAGAAGTTTGGTTAAGGCTTCGTCACCGCGCCAAAGGACTTTATCCAAAAACGTCGCGCGCTGGAATATGGGGATCCGAAGCTACTTGCGGCCTTCTTCACCCGTTTTTGCCGCGAACTGGGTAAGCGCCTTCAGAAAATGGCCCATTCCAGGCCGCTCCACACCGCGGTAGGCAAGCGGACGGATGACCGAGATGGCTGCCATTCCTATTCTAGCCGTCATCATGCCATTAACGACACCTTCGCCGAGCCGTGCCGAAAGCCGTGCCGCAAGACCCTGGCCTACGAGTTGGTGCACCAGCGTATCGCCCATGGCCATGGAGCCTGTCACCGCGAGATGAGCAAGCGCGCTGCGCGACAAGCGTACGAATCCGAGGAAGCCTGGCCGGCCACAGTAAAGCTGTGAGAGACGGCGAAGGAGCCGCGCCGCCTCGAAGAGTACATAGGTGACGTCGATGAGGGCACGAGGGCTTACCGCCGTCACTACCGAAACCCGCTTTGCGGCGTCGAGCACCAATTTTTGCGCCTTTGCATCGAGCGGCGCGAGAAGCTGGACTTCTGCGATTCGCAGAAGGTCACGGCCATCGATGATGTCGTCTTCGATCTCTTTCAGGGTCCGGCGTCCTGCTGCAGTATCGGGATGATCCGACAGGAGACGGACAAGGTCGGCGACAACGGCCCGCGCCGCTCTTGCATCGTCGCGCTCATAGGCGTCATCTGCACGGCCGCGGATCTTTTCAACCGAGGCCAGCCGGGTGAGTGCAAACAACTCCCGCGCGATGATCGTTAAAAGCGAGAGCGCTGCGACAGCGACGAGGAAAAGGGCCAACCAACCCAATAAGTCGGCGCGGGCAAAAAGGTCTCGGACAAGCCGGTCAGCCCATAGCCCCACCGCCAGCGAGATCACGAGCCCGAAGGCGGTAAGAAAGACCGTTCCAAGCCGCGAGCGCTTCCGGCCGACAGTGGCCGGTGGGGGCGCAGCAGTGGGCTCGGGCGAATCGAATACGTCAAACTCGGCCGGCGTTACTGTCACCTGGTCATCCACGCTGATGGCTTGCGGCTTTCTCGGCTCCGCTTCCCGTCGCGATTTCGCGGGATCGCTTGGGGCCGGATCAAGGCGGAATGCAGCGGGGCGCCGGGGGTCACTCATTGGAGCCTGTCTCCCAGGAGAAATTGCAGCGCACGGTCAAGCCGTATGTGGGGTAGTGATAGCGTGACGCCCTCGGCCGTGCGTTCGAGCCGGGGCGGCCTGAAGCGTACGAAGCGGATCTCGGGAGGTTGCTTGTCCTTACGAAAGAGAGCGGCGGGGCTTTCCGGCAGATCGCCGGGAAAAACGGCTGTCTCCGTTTCGCCATCGAAAACATCCTCGCCAATCGTCTCGCCTGCAAGCGGAGTGCCGATAATGACGGGAAGGCTCTGCCTGCCGCGCGATACGGTACCTTCACGGGTAGCCCGCACGGCCGCCATGGCCACGACATCCACTTCCGCGCCGGAGAAACTCGCCCGGGAGATGGCGCGTTCCGCCAGCCTGCGCACGATTGCCTGAAGCCGGTCGTGGCTTTCATGGTGGATTTGATCCGCCTTGGTGGCTGCGATCAGAATACGGTCGATGCGGCGCGAGATGAGGCCAGTCAGCAGGCTGGCCCCGCCCGGGCGGAAGCAGGAGAGGATCTCGGTCAGCGCGTTTTCAAGATCGGCAACGGCATCGGCGCCCGCATTGATGGCCTGCATTACGTCGATAAGCACGATCTGGCGGTCGAGCCGGGCGATGTGCTCGCGGAAGAAGGGCTTGATGACGTGCGTCTTGTAAGCCTCGTAGCGCCGCTCCATCATGGCGCGCATGGAGCCGGTGCGCGCCTTCCTGTCGTCGTTCGGCGCGAGGGGAGCGAAGGTAAGCGCCGGCGAGCCTTCAAGGTCGCCGGGCATGAGAAAGCGCCCCGGCGGCAATGTGGAAAGAGCGCGGCCGTCTTCCTTGCAGGCTTTCAGATAGGCCGTGAAGGTCTCGAAAAGGCGCCGTGCCAGCATTTCATCGGCATCACCGTCAGGATCGATCTCGCGGGCGAGTGCAAGCCAGGAGCGGGCGATTTCCTGCCGGGCCGGAAGCTGGGCCATTTCCAACGCTTCGCGGCTGAAGGTCGCAAAATCCTTGCCAAGCAGTGGCAAGTCGAGGAGCCATTCGCCAGGATAGTCCACGATGTCGAGGGAAAGCTTGCCGCGCGAGAACATCCTGCCCCAGGCGGAGGCTGATTCATATTCTACGGTCAGGCGCAGCTCCGATATCGCCCGCGTCGATTCCGGCCAGATGCGTCGCTCCACAAGATCGGCGATATGGTCTTCGTACTGGAAACGCGGCACCGCATCGTCTGGTTGATGCTCCAGATAGGCTTTTGCGATTCGACCCGAAGCTTGTGCCTCGAACAGCGGCAGGCGCCCGCCATGCACGAGATTGTGGACGAGGGCAGAGATGAAAACCGTTTTGCCGGCGCGCGACAGGCCCGTCACGCCAAGCCGGATTGATGGCGACAATAGGCGGGCGGTCCTGTCGGAGATTGTATCGAGTGCAATGAGGGCTTCGTCAGCGATCGTGGTGAGCGATGGCAAGGGCTGTCCTTCGGTTCAAACGGCCTTCCGCCATATAGGCGATCCCGGGCGACGATGAAATGGCCGAGTTCAGGAGCCTGGCCGAAGAAATGCGACAAGGCTTGCGGTACGAGGTGCAATCTGGGAGAGGGGCTGAGGGAACTCCAGCACCGCCAGAGCACCCGGCGGAAAACCCGAAGCCAATGCTGCGCGGCCGGATTCGTCACCGTTGCGGACAAGTGACAAAGCCAGTTGCGAGATCATCGGATTGTGCCCGATAATCAGCAGCGGCCCTTCGGCGGGGCTCGACGCTGCAAGGATGCGGTAGTCGCCGGTGCCGCCGCGATAAAGCTCAGGTATGTATATAGTTTCGGGCGCAGGAGGGGGCAGCCCGGAGGATATGGCCGCCCAGGTGTCACGCGTTCTTCGTGCATCGGAGCAAAAAACCATTGAGGGACGGTAGGCCTGCGCGTTCATCCGCCTTCCAAGAGCTATCGCGTCGTCTTTTCCCCGTTCCGAAAGCGGACGTTCCTTGTCGCTCCCGCCGGGCTTTCCCTGCAAAGCCTCGGCATGGCGCAGCAGAAAGAGCCTATGCAAAGGAGCCTCCTCCAAGTGACAGGATCATTGGCATCGCGCGATGAATCATAAGGGCGTAGTTGCAGGGTGCAAAGGCTGCTTTGCGTTCATGCAGAGGAAAGAAAGACGGTTTGTGCAATCGCCCGTTTATTTGTTCGATTGACTCGAACCTTTTGACAAATGCGTTATCGGACTGCCGTTTCTGCTTGTCGGGGGCTTCTTCCCCGAATATATAGGCGCCGCTGGCAAGCTGTGGGGTATTTCCATGTCCGATCTCGTTGATGCTGAATATGTACCCTCCGAAGACGAGCCTTTCATGAATGATCGGCAGCGAGCCTATTTCAAGAGCAAGCTGATCAACTGGAAGAATGAAATTCTGCGTGAAGCGCGGGAGACGCTGGAGGCGCTGCAGCGTGAGAATGCCAATCATCCGGATCTAGCCGACCGAGCATCGTCGGAAACGGATCGGGCCATAGAGCTTCGCGCGCGCGACCGTCAGCGCAAGCTCATCGCAAAGATTGACGCAGCACTCCAGCGCATCGAAGAGGGAACATACGGCTACTGCGAGGAAACCGGCGAGCCGATTTCGCTGAAGCGTCTCGACGCAAGGCCCATCGCAACGCTTTCCATAGAGGCGCAGGAGCGCCATGAACGGCGCGAGAGGGTCTACCGGGACGACTGAGGTCGCAAAGCGCGCCGTACGCTTTGGCCAATCAGCCTACCTCCGGCTGTCGTCCGGCGTGATCTCACGCGCCTGAAGCCGCTCGATCGCCTCGTCCGCCTCCGCCTCGTCCAGGCCGGAAAGAGGCAGTCCGTCAAGCCGAACTACCCGGTCGGTGCCGGTATCGAAAACTTCCCACCGGCCCTCCTTGTCCTGCCGTTTGTCAAAACCGTTCGCCATGGCGTGAAGGTAGGGCGTCGGCTGGCGCCGGTCCAGATGCGTTTATTTTGCTGGCACGCGGACCGGAGCTTTGCCAGACTGGCGGCCAAGGAGAACGCCATGCATGCAACCACAACATCTTTTGAAAAACCGAAACCTTGGAGCACAGTCGCCCCGCTGCTAGTCGACGTGGCGATGGGACGCCGGCCGGCCGATCTGGTTGTGCGGAACGGGCGCTGGGTCAACGTTCATTCGGGCGAGGTCATCGCCGGCACGGATGTGGCCATCGTGGCCGGTAGGGTCGCCTATTGCGGTCCGGACGCGGGCCACGCTATCGGCGAGAAGACGCAGTTGGTGGATGCGCAGGGCCGCTATCTGGTGCCTGGCTTGTGCGACGGGCACATGCATGTGGAAAGCGGCATGGTCACCGTGACGGAGTTCTGCCGTGCAGTGATTCCGCATGGGACGACCACCATGTTCATCGATCCCCATGAGATCGCCAACGTTCTTGGGCTGGAGGGCGTTCGCCTCATGCATGACGAGGCGATGGCCCAACCCATCAACGTTTTCGTGCAGGTGCCTTCCTGCGTTCCTTCGGCACCCGGGTTGGAGAATGCCGGTGCGGAGCTGGGCCCTGAAGAAGTGGAGGAGGCGCTGGGTTGGCCAAACATCATCGGGCTCGGCGAAGTGATGAATTTCCCCGGCGTCATTCTCAACGACGAAACCATGGCAGGCGAGATTTCCGCCACCATGCGAGCGGGTAAGACTGTCGGCGGTCACTATGCTTCACCGGATCTGGGCCGCCCGTTCCATGGCTATGTGGCGGGGGGACCGGCAGACGATCACGAAGGCACGCGGGCCGAGGATGCAATCGCCCGTGTGCGCCAGGGTATGCGCGCGATGCTACGGCTCGGCTCGGCATGGTACGATGTTGCAAGCCAGATCAAGGCCGTAACGGAAAACGGGCTCGACCCGCGCAATTTCATCCTCTGCACAGATGACAGCCATTCCGCCACGATCGTGGAAGAAGGCCATATGAATAGGGTGGTCCGCCATGCAATCGCCCAGGGCCTCAATCCCATCACGGCGATCCAGATGGCAACTCTCAACACGGCCCAACATTTCGGACTGGAACGGGAACTGGGCTCCATCACGCCCGGACGGCTCGCCGATCTGCTCATCGTTTCCGACCTTCCGAGCCTCGCCATCGATGAGGTTTACGCTCGCGGTGTGCGGCTGGCGCAGGGTGGCAGACTGGAGGCCGATATTCCAGCCTATGATTATCCTGAGCGCGCCAAAAATACAGTACGGCTGGGGAAGCGCATAACTGCGGCCGACTTTGACATCCAGGCGCCGGAGGGTACAGCAAGCGTAAAGGCTCGTGTCATCGGCGTCGTCGAAAACCAGGCTCCCACGCGCGCACTTGCAGCCGTGCTTCCCGTTGACGGCGGCATCGTCGCGATGGACCGCGACAACGACATTTGCCAGATCTCCCTGATCGAGCGCCATCAGGGCACGGGAAGCGTGATCAATGGCTTCGTTTCGGGCTTTGGCTACAAGCAGGATTGCGCGCTCGCCTCTACCGTGGCGCATGACTCGCATCATATGATCGTCGTGGGCACCAACAAGGAGGATATGGCACAGGCCGCAAACCGCTTGGGGGTGGTGGGGGGCGGCATTGTGATGGTATCAAGTGGACGCGAACTTGCTCTTGTCGAGCTGCCCATTGCCGGGCTTATGTCTGACGCTCGCGCCGAAGTAGTGGCGGAGAAGGCGGCAGCATTGTCGGCTGCCATGCGGGAGATGGGCTGCACACTGAACAATGCTTACATGCAGCATTCCCTGCTTGCGCTGGTGGTCATACCCGAACTGCGGATTTCCGACCTTGGCATCATCGACGTGACGGCGTTTAAGAAAGTGGATTTGTTCCTGCCGTCATGACCCCAGCAGGCGCTAGCGCGATTTCAGAAAACAAAGGTTTAGATCATTTCAAGTTTCAGTGAACCCTTAAATGATCTTAATTGCCTACGGCGATGTCCAGCACTTCAAAGGGTGTGGTAACCACAAGTTCGGCGGCCGAACCTACTGTCTGGCCAATGCCTCTTGCGAGATTGGCAAGGCGGCGAGTGATCGCCTGATCTGCCAAAGGCTGGGCTCCCGTTTCTGCAAGGCCTTCGCCCAACAGGCGGATCAGAAGCGGGTTTTCCGCAAACTTTGTGTGCCCCAGGAAGTCCGGTGAAGAGACTTGCGTGACATCGATGACGATTACGCCGAATTCCGCGAGCTCCTCAGCATTGATGGCGCCGCCGAGGCGCGGTCGGTTCCCGGCGATGAAGCCGGACAGGTCCAGTGCCTTGTCGCCTCTGGAGTTGAGAATGAAGAAGCTGCGGTCGGGGTCCCCGTAGCGGCGCATCTGGGCCTTGAAGACGTCGACGTCGATATCGGGCGACGCCAGGACGACATCCGCGAGTTTGCCGCCCAGATTTCGGTCTCCGGTGATCGCAAGCTGGCGCAATGCCTCCATTGTGACCCAGCTTCCCATGGAATGGGCGACAATATCGATGCGTTGCGCGCCGGAGCGGGCGACAAGGCGTAACGTATGCTCCAGCGCATCGCGCGCGACGGTTGCGCTGTTATTGTCGTAGATGTAGTCGATAGCCCGCCCGGCGGAAGGCCAGGTGAAAAGCAGGGGCAGTCCACGATAACCCGAATCATGCACGATCTGCGTCATGCGATAGACGGCGGCATCGAAACTGGTGTTGTAGCCATGAACGAAGACAAGCAGCCGCCCGTCATGGGCAGCAATGTTGCGGGCAAGCGCGTTACGGAAGCCGGTTTCGCTCTTGTAAAGGCCGGCACGAAGAGCCGCGAAATAACGCGCCGGATCGGCGACCTGGGGCGAAGGGGCGAGTTCCAGCTTTCCGGTCTCGTGAATAGCGGGAACGCTTACGTCCACGAGTGCGTAGGATGGTTCATGCGCCCGCTCGCCTGAGAATACCACGCCTGGCTCCTCGGTGCTTGCGCGCGAGGTCGCCACATAGATGCGGTGGACGGCGGCAACTTGCGCGGGGCGTGCCGGGGCAATCGTCTCGGCGAGAAGGCGGTGCTGATGCGGATGCATGCATCCAGCAAGCAGGGCAAGAGAAACCAGCAGAAGAACGCGCAAGTGTGCGAAATCGCTAATATTGACCATGGAAACGATAGATCGGACAGAACAGCCCTGCCTGGCGTCGGTATCGTATCCCATGCGGCTGTAGTATCAACCACCTATCTGCGCCAGAAAATGGGCGTGAAAATTACGAGAACTGCAAGAAGTTCAAGCCGGCCGAGCAGCATGGCCAGCGCCATTACCCATTTGGCGAAGTCAGCCAGCGAAGCAAAATTTCCGACCGGCCCCACGACGGGGCCCAGACCCGGGCCGACATTGGTGAGCGCTGTAAGAGCCGAGGTTACCGCCGAAACAAAATCAAGGCCGGTGGCCGCCAGAAGCAGGGTTATTCCCGCCCAGATTACCAGGAAGGCGGAAATGTAAAGTACCACCGCTCGCTGCATGGCATCATCCACCGGCCTGTCGCCATAGCGCACCGGCAGTACCATGTTGGGGTAGACAAGCCGCCTGAGGCCATTGGCCAGAAGCTCAAAAAGGATCAGGAAACGATACGCCTTGATCCCGCCGGTCGTCGAACCGGAGCAGCCGCCCAGAAACATCGCAAAAAAGGCGGCTGCGATCGCGAACGGCCCCCAATCGCCGTAATCTTCCGTCGCAAAGCCGGTGGTCGTGATGAGAGAAACGAAATTGAAGGCCGTGTGGGTGAGTGCGTCGAGGAGGGGCCGCTCGGTGGAAATTCGCAAGTAGAGCGTGACGACCAGCACAAATGCCACCAGATAAGCAGTGAAAAGCCGGATCTGTGGATCTCTAAGCGCATCGAGCCTCCCCCGCACCACAAACAGGAGAAGAATCGAGAAGGGCATCGCACCGATGAACATAAAAACGGTACTGACCCAGAGGATTGCGGGGTTTTCACCGTAGAAGCCCATGGAGCTGTCGTGAGTGGAAAAACCCGCGGTGGAAAGCGTCGTCAGCGCATGATTTGCAGCGTCAAAGCCAGGCATGCCTGCCATTGAATAGGCAATACCGCAAGCGATCGTGAGGATAGCATAGATGCTGATCAGGCCGATCGAGAAGGTGGAGAAGCGATCGAAAGGCTTGTCCCCTATATCCGATGACTCGATCCTGAAATAGGAGATGCCACCGATTCTCAGGAAAGGCAGGATGAAGAGCCCCAGCGCAATCACACCAAGACCGCCGATCCATTGCAGAATCGAGCGCCATAGAAGCAGTCCGGGTGGCAGACCATCAAGCCCCTGTATCACGGTCGCGCCGGTGGCTGTGACCGCGGAGGTTGCCTCGAAGACAGTATCGGCAAGGCTTAGGTCCAGCGAGGAGGCAAAGAGCGGAACGGCACCCACAAGGCAGGCGGTCAGCCATAGGAGGTTGACCACGAGAAAGCCAAGGCGCGGCGAGGCGGCGGGTGCGCGCCCGTTGGTGGCCATTGCAACAGCCAATGCCAGGCCGCCGGTGAAAAAAGCCGAGATGACAAAGACGCGCCAGTCGTCATTGCCATAATACAGATCGACCAAGGCCGGGATGAGCATGGCCACCGAAAGGTAAAGCGCGAAAACGGAAGCTATGTGTATCGCCGCCCGAAGAGCCACATATTGCATAGGAACCTTGTCCTCATCCTTCCTCGCGGCAAGCCAAGCCAAAGTGGATTTAGCCGGGGCAGTATGCAATAGCGGACGCCAAACGCGACAACGTCAGGACCCGCGGCCAACAGATCTTTTTTTAGGGAGAATGAGATGAACGCGTTTGTCCAGCGCGTTGACCAGGCTGCGGAAGCTCTGCGCGAACTTTTCCCGGCGACGCCATTGCAGGAAAATGACTATCTCTCCCGCAAGACCGGTGCGCGCGTCTTCTTGAAGCGCGAGGACCTTTCGCCCGTTCGTTCCTACAAGCTTCGTGGAGCCTTCAACTTCATGCGCAAGGCGATTGCGGAAGGCGCCGGAAAGGAAGGCTTCGTCTGCGCCTCCGCCGGCAATCATGCGCAAGGCATGGCCTTCGCCTGCCGTCATTTTTCAGTCAGGGGCACCGTTTTCATGCCCACGACCACGCCGCAGCAGAAGATCGAAAAAACGAAGCATTTCGGCGGCAGCTGGATCGAGGTGCAACTTCACGGCGATTTCTTCGACGAATGCTATCAAGCGGCTCTCGATTATTCATCGGCGCGCGGGGCGCTGATGGTGCCTCCCTTCGACCACCCGGACATCATCGAGGGACAGGCGACAGTTGCCCATGAGATTGCAGAGGAGATGGGCAACTCCCTGGAAGGAGCGCTTGTCGTCCTGCCCGTGGGGGGCGGGGGGCTTGCAGCAGGAGTCACTCGCTTCTTGCAGGGAATCGAGGCGGAAGCGCGGTTCGCCTTCGCCGAGCCGGCCGGCGCACCGAGCTTTGCGCAAAGTCTTGCTGCCGGCCGCCGCGTGAAACTCCCGCAGGTCGATAATTTCGTCGATGGGGCGGCGGTAGCGGAGATTGGTCGCGAACCCTTCAAGCAACTTAGGAAATTTTCGTCAGAAAGCATTTATTTGGTTCCGGAAAACCGCCTTTGCTCGACCATAACCGAGATGCTGAATGTCGAAGGTATCGTGCTCGAGCCGGCAGGAGCGCTTGCCATAGATGCGTTCAAGGATTTTCAAGCCAAGGAGTTGCACGGCCGCACGGTGGTAGCCATCATTTCCGGCGGAAACTTTGATTTCGAGCGGCTTCCAGAAGTGAAGGAAAGGTCGCTACGGTATAAGGGGCTAAAGAAGTACTTCATCTTCCGTTTTCCGCAGCGCCCCGGCGCGCTGCGCGATTTCCTCGAGCTTCTCGGCCCCGAGGATGATATCACCCGGTTTGAGTATCTGAAGAAGTCGGCACGCAACTTCGGTTCGGTTCTGATCGGCCTTGAGACCAGGGATCCGCGCAACTTCGCGGTGCTTTTACGCCATTTCGACGAGGCGGGGTGGGCCTATCAGGACATCACTGACAATGAAACCATCGCGAATTTCATCATCTGAACACAAAGAACAATGCCTGCTTCCGGGCGAACGGACAGAGCCGGCCCACTGCAGATGAGATGGCAGCTACGGTGACGCGATCTTGCACCGCACAATTATCTGTTTGCTATTTCGCCTTCCATGGGCCATATGAGCCCCATAGGCGCATGGGCCGGGCGTCCGGCTTTCTCCACCGAGACTGGTTGCGTCTGTCTCCCTAACATCCTTCAGGATTGCAGGCGGGAAAAGCCCCGAGGCGGAATGTTTCGGGCGCGACAGCGCAGCCGTGCGGAATATCCCGCCGCCTTGTCGTTTCATCAAATCAATAGTCAGGCAGGTTGCGCCCTGTCGATCTGAATGCGCCTTCCCTAGGCAGCACATGAGAGAAGAATTGAATAAAGAACTTGATAGAAAGTCGGAGGGCTTTGCCCGCCTTGGTGTTGCGGGCACCCTTTTGAACGCGGTGACCGCCGCCGGCATGACCCAGCCCAAGCCAATTCAGGAACAGGCGATTCCGCCGTTTCTGGCAGGGCGCGATATTCTGGGCGTGGCGCAGACCGGTTCAGGAAAGACAGCGGCTTTTACAATCCCCATACTGTCCCGCATCATTGGCCTCGGCACAAAGCGCCGACCTCGAACCGCCCGCGCATTGGTGCTCGTCCCGACACGCGAATTGGCTGTGCAGATCGAGAAGGTCGTGCGCGAGCTTGGCAAGGGCGCGCATATTTCGACAGCTCTGGTGCTTGGAGGGGTTTCCCGTCATAGCCAGGTGAAGCGCATGGCGCAGGGCGTCGACATCTTGATTGCCACACCTGGACGACTCACCGACCTTGTGCGCGAGAAAGAAGTGGTCTTGTCAGAAACCACATGGCTGGTCCTCGACGAGGCGGACCGCATGCTCGACATGGGCTTCATCAACGATGTGCGGCGCATCGCCAAGGCTACGCATCCGGCACGCCAGACGGCTCTCTTTTCGGCGACCATGCCGCCCGAGATTCAAAAGCTCGCGGCAGGTCTGCTGAGGGACCCTCTGCACATCGAGGTTGCGCCGCAAGGCACTACGGCTGCGGAAATTCGCCAGTATGTTGTGATGGCTCGCACCAGGCAGAAGCGCAAGGTTCTGTCGGACATGCTGGCGGACGAATCCATGCGTCAGGTCATTGTTTTTGCGCGTACCAAACATGGCGCCGACAGGGTGACCCGTGACCTTGAACGAGACGGCTTTGAGGCAGCAGCCATTCATGGAAATAAGTCCCAGAATGCGCGTCAGAGGGCGCTTGAAGCCTTTCGCGTTGGCAAAGCACGCGTGCTGGTGGCGACCGACATCGCGGCTCGCGGGATCGACGTGCCGGGCATTACCCATGTGGTGAATTACGATCTTCCGGACGAAGCGGAAAGCTACGTGCACCGGATCGGCCGCACGGGCCGCAACGGTGCTACGGGCGAGGCGATCACGCTTTGCGATCCGGACGAACGAAGCAAGCTGCGGCAGGTGGAACGGGTGATCCGCTGCCGCCTTGCCATTTTGAAAGACGTGACGGGCGAGCCGGATCCGGTTCGCTCTCCTCAGCCGGGTACCGCGCATGATGCAATGGAACGTCCGCAAGCTGTGGAAGTCCGTGGCAAGAAGAAAAGCGACGAGAAGGAGCGGAGCAGTTCCAAACAGCGTTGGCGCAAGCGCGGTGGCCGCAACGGAGTAGCTTCCCGTCCCGGCCGTATGGCTTCACGGGCGGCCTGATGCGAACTGGACGCTTGCCTGGCGCAGGCGTCCTCGCATGGTTGCAGCAAGCCGGCGCTCCCTTTCCTCTGCGCGGCACGATTGTCTGTCGCAAGGCTCTGCGCTAGCAAAGGCAGATCCGCGAAAGGTGAGGGGGGCACATGGCCGGGATCGGTGCGCTTGCAATTGGCTATGTTCTATCGCAGTTCTACCGTTCCTTTTTGGCGGTGCTTGCCCCGACGCTGACGGAAGATCTCGGCGCTACAAGGGCTGATCTGTCGACGGCGTTTGGCGTCTGGTTCGCTTCATTCGCGCTGATGCAGTTTGCCGTCGGCGTCTGGCTGGACCGCCATGGTCCACGCCGCACCAGCTCAATGCTGCTTGCACTTGGCGGCGGGGGCGGTGCCTTTCTCTTCGCAACCGCTACCACGCCGGCAATGGTGATCGTTGCGATGGCTCTTATCGGTGCCGGTTGCTCGCCGGTACTGATGGCTGCCATGTTCATCTTCGCCAAATCATTTGCGCCATCGCGGTTTGCGATGCTGGCTTCATGGCTGGTCGGCGTCGGTACATTGGGCAATATCGTAAGCGCCTCGCCGCTTGCCGCCGCTGCTGAAATTTGGGGGTGGCGCGGGGTGATGGCAGGCCTTGGCGCGTTCACGCTGCTGGTCGCGGCGGCCATCGTCATCTTTACGCGCGACCCGGACCGGCTGGAGGGAGGAGGCGATTCCAATGCTGGTCTTGGCGGCTATCTGCAACTGCTGAAAGTGCGCCATCTTTGGCCGATCCTGCCGCTCACCGCCATTTCGTATTCCGCAGCGGCGGGCATTCGCGGCTTGTGGGCTGGACCCTACCTGGCGGACATTTACGGGGCGGATGTGATTCTAATTGGCCAGGTTACGCTCCTCATGGCGATTGCGATGGCTGTGGGCTCCTTTATCTATGGCCCTGTGAGCACGTTTCTGGGTACGCTCAAATGGCTGGTGGTGGCCGGAAACGGGATTACTCTCATAGCCATTCTCTGGCTGTCCGCTTCTCCCTCGGCGGGGTTAGCAGCAGCCAGTTTTTTGCTTGTGGCCATCGGTCTTTGCGGCATGACCTTCAGCCTCCTGATAGCGCATGGAACCACGTTCCTGCCGCCGCATCTTACGGGACGTGGCGTAACGCTGCTCAACTTTTTCTCCATTGGCGGAACCGGGGTGATGCAGTTTGCAACCGGCGGTATTGTCGCCGCCGCAGCGGGTCTTGGCGATTCTGTTGCGGTCTACAGCCTTCTCTTTGCCTTTTACGCGGCGCTGCTTTCCATTGGCCTGCTCGTCTATCTTCTCTCCAGGGATCCGGCTATGCAGCAGGTGGCGCAAGGCGAGGGCAGAACTTAGGTCCCATTCCTCCCACGGGGAGGCAAAGCATTTGTCCTTTCAAGCACAAGCAGGGAAAAACATGAGCTTGTCAGGCGGCGCGCCGATTTCTAGGTTCTATCAAATTGCCCCGAACATGCCCGTCTTGTCCGGGCGTGGAGCTCAAGCAAGGATTCGCATTATGCACCAATCGGTGATCGATACTATCGGAAACACGCCTCTTATCCGCCTCAGGCGGGCATCCGAGGAAACCGGCTGCGAAATTTATGGCAAGGCCGAATTCATGAATCCGGGCCAGTCGGTGAAGGACAGGGCGGGGCTGTTCATCGTCCGTGATGCGGAGAAGAAGGGCCTCCTGAAGCCCGGCGGTGTGATCGTGGAAGGAACTGCGGGCAATACGGGAATTGGGCTGACCGTGGTTGCCAAGGCCCTGGGCTACCGCACCGTTATTGTTATCCCCGAGACGCAGAGCCAGGAGAAGAAGGACGCGCTGCGCGTTCTGGGCGCCGAACTGATCGAGGTACCGGCGGTGCCCTACCGAAATCCCAACAATTACGTGAAGCTTTCCGGCCGGCTTGCCGAGCAGCTTGCGCGCGAGGAACCCAATGGCGCAATCTGGGCGAACCAGTTCGACAATATCGCCAATCGGGAAGGCCATGTACGCACGACGGCCGAGGAGATCTGGAGGCAGAGCGCTGGCAAGGTGGACGGCTTTGTCTCGGCCGTCGGCACGGGCGGGACGCTCGCCGGCGTCAGTGAAGGGCTGAAGGCCAGAAATCCGGCAGTCAAGGTGGCGCTGGCCGACCCGCTTGGTGCGGCGCTCTACAGCTACTACACGACGGGCGAGCTGAAGTCCGAAGGCAACTCCATTACGGAAGGAATCGGGCAGGGGCGGGTGACCGCGAATCTTGAAGGCTTCCAGCCAGATTTTTCCTACCAGATCCCGGACGAGGAGGCGCTGCCGATCATCTTCCGTCTGGTACAGGAGGAAGGGCTATGCCTCGGTGGTTCCACGGGCATCAATATTGCAGGCGCCATTCGCCTTGCCAGGGAGATGGGGCCAGGGCATACGATCGTTACCGTGCTTTGCGACTATGGCACGCGCTACCAGTCCAAGCTCTTCAATCCGGCCTTCCTGCGGGAGAGGGACCTTCCGGTCCCGGAATGGATGGAGCAAGAACCGCAGATCGCCATTCCTTACGAGGCCGGATAGGCGGGTTGGGGAACCGCCTACTCGGTTCCATCGGGCCGCAGCTCCGGAAGCTTGTCGCAATCGTCACCAGGACTGGCACCCGACAGCCGCGCGGAAATCCACTCCGTGGCTTGCGGAGCGCTTTCGGTCGCGATCTTGAGGTGATCCAGGCCTTTGCCAAGGTGGAAAGTCACGGGAATTCCGCTGCTGCAGGCGGATTCGGCGAATGAAGCGGTTACTTGCGGTAGAACAAGCGAGTCCGCTGAGCCTTGTGCAATGAAGAGCGGTTTGCCTAGGCTGGTGGCATCAGGGGTGTTCTGCGCAAGGAGCGTCTTCCAAGGTTCTGTCGTGGTGAGATCGCCATGAAGGAAATCATGGTCGATGAGCCATTCTCGTGCGAGCATCACCAGGCCTTCCAAAGGACCTTCCAGGCAGTCGGCGGCGATCCTGTCGATGGCAGAAGCGGCATGCCTATCCAGCAAAGGTGATAGCGGCGCATCATAAACCCTGTTCCATGACCACATGGCAAAGGCGGTCATCACCTTGCCGGCCTTGCTGTCAAGGTCATCGCTTAGGAGCACTGCCAGGTTTGTTGCCGGTGCGGCCGCTGCTATCCCGGCCAGCGAAAGCTCCGGCGCGTAAGAGGGGGCAAGCTGGCCCGCGAAAAGCGCGGCATGTCCGCCCTGTGAATGTCCCCAGACAGCGAATCTGGCGGCCGCGGCGGCTTCCGGGATGCGGTTTGCAGCACGGACCGAATCAAGCACTGCCCGCCCTTCGCTTACGCCTACCAGATAGGGATGGGGTGAGGCGGTTCCGAGTCCGGGATAGTCCGTCGCGGCAACGATGTAGCCGCGTGCAAGAAGCAGTTCGAGGCCCGGAATCTGCGTGGAGAAACTGGCGCTCAAGGAAGGCGCGCAGCGGCTCGCCACGCCGGTGGTGCCATGCGCCCATGCCACACGACGGGCCGCCCGCCTGCAGGAGCGGCGCCGCCAGGGGCGATAATCACGCCGGAAACGGGAATAGCCTTTCCCGTCATGTCTGTGGAGACATAGAGCACCCGCCATGCCTGGGCACCCTGCGGCGCATCGTTAAAGGGTTCAATCCGCAGAATGTCTCCCGGCGAGCCGGTGATCTCCTCTGCCTCTACTTGATAGAAGGCTCCAGGTTCGGAAGGCTCCGTCCAACCGCCTGCCAAAAACGCTGCGGTAATGGCCAAAGCCGGTAGCATCCAGCCAACATTTGACCGCTTTTTGTATTTTGCCATGATCCTCTTCCTGAATTCCGCCGGCCAGCTTCCCGGTCGTAGCTTTCCATCGGCTTAACGCAAAATGCCAAGGCATTCTGTTCCCATCTGTGAGAGACCCGGTTATGAACGTAGAGTTCCCGTCCGACTCCTTCAGCCGGTGGGCGCCGTGGAGTAAGCCGATGCACACCGAAGCGCTCTTTCGCGACCAGCCCTATCTGGAGCAAGCCGAAGCTTTGGTCCTACATATCAATGATCACGGGGGCATCGTGCTCAATCGGACCGTTTTCTATGCCACTTCGGGAGGACAGCCGGGCGACACCGGCATGTTGCTGCGGGCCGATGGTTCGCCCGTTCCGATCGCCACGACAGTTACGGGAGAGTCAAAGGATCACATCATCCACGTGCCATCTGCGGGAAGCGAACTGCCGGAGATTGGCGAGACGGTGACGGCAGCCATTGATTGGGGCCGCCGTTACCGGCTTATGCGCATGCACACGGCCTGTCATCTGCTTTCGGTGATCTGCCCGTTTCCGATCACGGGAGCGGCCGTGGACGAGGCAGATTCACGAGTCGACTTTGACCTGCCAGACTCCGGCTGGACAAAGGAGGAGGTAAGCCAACGGCTGTCGGAACTGGTTGAGGCCGATCATCCGGTCTTCACGCGTTGGATCAGTGAAGAGGAACTGGACGCCAATCCCTTGCTCGTCAAATCGAAGAATGTGCGCCCGCCAAAGGGCGCGGGGCGAATCCGGCTTGTATGCATAGGCGAGAATGCATCGGTAGACAGTCAGCCATGCGGCGGCACCCATGTGGCCACCACCGCTGAGGTGGGCAAGATCCATATTGGCAAGATCGAAAAGAAGGGGCGGGAGAACCGCCGCTTTCGCATCCGCTTCGGGCCGTTGCCCGCCAACTAGTTGTGCGTTCGCGCGAGATGCAGAGCCCACTTTGGCGCAGGTGGATGCCAGGATGTGATCTAGATAGGTGCAGCCGAAAAGCCTTCTGTCTTGCTCTCTTTGCTCCGCTCCTATCTATTTGTGAACCGTTGGACAGATGAGAACCGTATTCCAGGGATGGTTCGCATGAGTGAGAAAAGTGCGTTCGTGGTCTCCGCAGACTGGTTGGAGGAGAGGCTTTCCACGCCTGGGCTGTCGATCATTGACGGCTCCTGGTACCTTCCAGGCCGCAACGCACGCGCGGACTATGAAGCGGCCCACATTCCTGGCGCCATCTTCTTTGACCAGGACCTCGTGGTCGATCCCGATACGGACTTGCCGCATGCGCTGCCAAGTCCGGCAACCTTCCAGCGTCATGCAAGCTCGATGGGAGTAACGGAGGACGACACCATCGTCGTCTATGACGGGCCGGGCATGTTCTCCGCGCCACGCGTGTGGTGGATGTTCCGAGTGATGGGCGCGCAGAAGGTGTTCCTGTTGGATGGGGGCTTTGACCGTTGGCGCGCAGAAGGGCGGCCAGTGACTAGCGAGGCAACCAAGATCGCGCCTTCAGCGTTCAAGGCGAGATTCGATGGCAGCCACGTCACCTCGCTGGCCGAGATGCGGGAAATTGTAGAAACGCGTTCGGCACAAGTTGCGGACGCCCGTTCGCCCGGCCGCTTCGCTGGCACGGAACCGGAGCCTCGCCCCGGGGTACGTTCCGGCCATATGCCCGGCGCGCGCAATTTCCCGGCGGGAACTTTGTCGGAGAACGGAAGCCTCTTGCCACTTGACCAACTGCGCAGGCGGCTGGAAGACGCCGGCATTGACCTTTCCCGCCCGGTAGTTACCACCTGCGGGTCGGGCATAACGGCAGCCGTGTTAAATCTTGCGCTGGAATCTCTCGGCCATAACGACCACAGGCTCTATGACGGCTCCTGGAGCGAGTGGGGCGCCCGCGATGACATGCCAGTAGCGGCGGGGCCACAATGATCGGCCGGATTTCTGCGACGCGCCGGCGCATGCTGCGTGCCACCGTCACGCATCTACGCATGGCCACCCCGCCACGACATTACCCGCATCCGCCTATTGGAATGCCCTTGTCAGTGTCAAGATGCCGCTCGATCCCGCTGCATTTCTACCGCTATCTTTATGATCGCGTCGGTCGCGATTGGCATTGGACGGCTGCGCTCACCCTTTCCGACAAACAACTTGAGGAAAGGCTTGAAAGCCCGCGCACTGACATCAATGTGCTTTATCTCGATGCCTGTCCGGCCGGTTTCTTTGAATTGCGGCTGTTGAACGAGCAGGACTGCAGGCTCGTGCATTTCGGCCTCATGAGACATGCTATCGGCCGCGGAATCAGCCGCTGGTTCCTGGGTGAGGCAATTCGAACGGCCTGGAAGCATGAGCCTGAGGTCGTATCCGTGGAAACCTGCACGCTGGATCATCCGGCAGCGCTTCCGCTCTATCAAAAAATGGGCTTTTCTCCTGTCTGGCAGAAAGACGAGTACGTCACCGAAATATCACCGGAGGTTAGGACAGCGGTCATCCTGCGCGATTAGGCGGGATTTTCGGTTTTTCCATAGTCGGGACGGACTGGCGCAAAGTGCCAGCTAATCAGGGCAGTAGGAAGTGCTCTAAAGGGGAGGTGGTACGCCCAACGGGACTCGAACCCGTGTTTCCGCCGTGAAAGGGCGGCGTCCTAGACCGCTAGACGATGGGCGCAATCGATGACGAGGGCCTTATAGAGAGCTTCGTCGGCTCGGGCAACCCGTCTTTGCCGCCTTGCAACGTTTTTCCGCTTCAACCTCGTACATACCTAACATAGGGTACAAGAAATGAGAATGTAAGCTGTTGAAGCTTATGCGGTCCTTGAAGAAAGGCCACTGTCGGTTCTGCACCGTCATGGATCGGCAATGCCGCTCATCGTTGAGCAGGCGAGCCTTGCCATTTTACGTTGATGTACCAGAAAATGCTTCTGTTACTTCAAGCGTGATTCTGGGCTGGAGTGTCGATTTAATCATTTGCGCCAGAGCATCCGCGCGGCACCAACGGCTCGATCGTTTCCCATTGATCGTCACGAAGAGACCTTCCAAAGCTAACCTCCAAAAGTCAGCTTTGAATATGATTGCTCCCAGACAGGGAATCACCACGGCCTAATAGCCGTAATAAAGGGTTACCGTATGCCTTGCCTCGGCGAAGAATAACCAGCGCTCCACCAGCAATCCGGCGAGTTGAGAAAAGGCGGCGAGCACCGAAGCAACGAGTACCGCTGGCGCGGGAAGTACAAGGCACAGAGCAAGAAGGAATGACGGCAAAGCGAAGGCCAGCAAGTGCACGATGCCACGCAGGCGCCGGGTATGTTTGCGCGCAACCCGGTAGCCCATCTCCTTCAGAAGGTAGTTCTCCTCTGTATGTGGCCACTCCAGTGAGCGGACCGTTCCGCCGGGAAGCCCGGTGGCGGTGTTCGCGCTGGCGGGCGGGGCGCTTGCGTCAACACTGCGCCAGGCGGCAATCTTGATTAGCCAGCCTGCAAGGATTGCAAGCAGCGCAAGAGAAAACGTCCATGGCGATCCGACGCCGAATATCCAAAGAAGGGCATTGAGCAGCACGAATCCGGACATGATCGAGAAGACCAGATAGGCCGGTAGCGTGAAGCGGTTGTGCCATTGCGCGATCGGTCTCAGGGAGGCGTAGATCATTGCCGTCATGCAAACGGTGATGAGCGCGCCTGTGGCCGCAAGAAAGCCGGAAAGCGCCACCCAGCCGTCCAGGCGCCCGAGAAGCACCCAGCCAGCCGCCAGGGCAGCAGTCGGCAGATAGGTCGATGCCGCGGCCACCGCCTCGCGCGAAAGCCACGACGAGCGCCATTGAGTAAAGGCCCACAACGCCCGTTCAGGTCGACCCAGATGCCACGCTGACGAGAGGAGCCCTGCCGAAACGAGGCCGATGGCGAGGCCGAGGGATACAAGCCCGAAAGCCCTGCCTTCCGGCAGGATGGCGCCAGGAGCTGCGACGCCAAGGCCCAAAAGGGCAAGGAGGCCATAGCCCGCGCCCGACGCCGTGGTGAAGAAGATGATGGAATAGGCAGGATGCAAGGCTTTCTACCGGGAAAGTACGCGATCGACCCAGGCGAGGAACCCACCTTCCGGGAACGCGGCCTCAAGTGGAGGAGCGGAAACGGCGGCACCTTTGCCTGAATAGGCGCGCGGGGGCAGGTACTTGTTCGTGGGCCGATAGCCAAGTTCCGGCATCAGGTCGATACCCTCGCGCTCTTCCACCAGGCGCGAAATGGACGAATCGGGATCCCCTAGATCGCCGAAATGGCGCGCGCTGGTGGGACAGGCAGCAACACAGGCCGGTATGCGGTCCTCCTCGGGAATGTTTTCATTATAGATGCGGTCGATGCACAGCGTGCACTTCTTCATCACGCCCACATCAGCGTCAAACTCGCGCGCACCGTAAGGACAGGCCCAGCTACATAGCTTGCAGCCGATGCACTTGTCCTCATCGACAAGAACGATGCCGTCAGACTGGCGCTTGTAGGAGGCACCTGTGGGGCAGACCGTCACGCAGGCTGGCTCGGCGCAATGAAGGCAGGAGCGCGGAAAATGCACAGTCCGGCATCCGCTCTCCGTCTCGTGCTCGTAGGAGTGAACGCGGTTGAACCACACCCCGTCCGCCCCCGCGCCATAGGGCGAAAAATCGGTGAGGGGCGCCATGTGTCCGCCCGTGTTCCACTCCTTGCAGGAGGTCACGCAAGCGTGGCAGCCCACGCAGGCGTCAAGGTCGATGACAAGCCCAAGCTGCTTGTCGGTATGGGCGGGATAGGAAGTCATCTGGATCGCTCCTTGCGGAATTTGGAGCCGTAGGAAAGCTTGTCAGGCCCTTCATCGAGCCCTGGCGGCAGCGGCAATGCGTCGAACCGGGGCGCCGCAAGGCCTTCCTCTCCGGCCGCGCATTTTCTCAACCTGACCCTGAGATCGAACCAGGCGGCCTGTCCGGTCACCGGATCAGAATTGGAGTAACGCTTGCCGTCGCTATAGGCAGGCAAGAGGTCGCCGATAGCGTGGTTGAGCAGGAATCCGTGATTGGCCTCGGGCGCATCCTCCTTCAGGGCCCAGGCGCCTTTGCGCTTGCCGATGGCGTTCCACGTCCAGACGGTCTGCGCGTTGACGCCCTCAACGAGTTTCACCTGCCCCTTCACGCGCCCGTTCACGCTCTCGATCCACACCCAGTCGTCGTCGGCAAGGCCAAGCGCCCCTGCCGTCTCCCGGTGCACGAAGAGGCGGTTCTGACTGGTAATCTGCCGCAGCCAGGCATTCTGTGATCCCCAGGAGTGATACATGTGCATCGGCCGTTGGGTGAGTGCATGCAGGGGGAAATCATCCAGCCTGATTGCCGCTTCCTCGAAAGGCGCATACCAGAAGGGCAGGGGGTCAAAATAAGCTTCGATGCGCCGCCTTTCATAAGGCGGCGGAAGCACCGGGCCGTGGCCTCGGGCGGCGAGCCGGAACTTTTGCAAGGGTTCCGAATAAAGCTGAAAGATGACAGGCTCGGGCTTGGCTATGAAGCCCATCCGGGTGGCAAGCTCCAGATAGGAGCGGTTGGCCATCTTGTAATAGCGCTGATCGTCCGCCAGTCGATGGTGCCAGAAGCCGCCATTCTCCTTGTAACGTTCGAGTTGGTTCGGGTTAGGCTCTCCCTTCCCGTAGTAAGCGCCATCCCTGCCGCGCCAGCCTGCAAGAGGGCCTATGCCCTGGGAGCGTTCGTGATTGACGATATAATCCGCATAATCGCGGTATCTGGCCGAACCGTCTTCCTTCACGAAGCCCGGAAGGCCGAGACGTGCGCCAAGGTCGATCAGCACCGTCTGGAACGGCCGCACGTCGCGATCGGGCTCCACCACCGGGTGGCGGATGGCATCGGCCGGTCCGTCGGCATCGCTGATCGGCCGGTCGAGCAGGCTGATGCAGTCATGCCGCTCCAGATAAGTCGTATCCGGCAGGACAAGATCGGCATACGGCACGGTCTCGGAATAATAGGCGTCGGAATAGATGATGAAGGGGATGCGGTATTCGCCATGCGCGTCGCGGTCGGTCAGCATGGTAATGGTCTCGGCCGTGTTCATGGACGAGTTCCAGGCCATGTTGGCCATGTAGAGAAAGAGCGTGTCGATTGCGTAGGGATCATGCGCCCAGGCGTTGCGGATCACCATGTGCATCATCCCGTGGGCGGCAAGCGGCGCCTCCCACGAATACGCCTTGTCGATGCGCACCGCCTTGCCTTGATCATCGACCAGCAGGTCCTCCGGCCCGGACACGAAGCCGAGCGGCATACCGCCGAGCGGCTCAGTCGGCCGGCCGCCGTCCTTGCCTGCCGGCTTCGGGCCGGGCGGAGCCGGCTTGGGATAGGGCGGCTTGAAGCGGAAGCCTCCCGGTACATCCACGGAGCCGATCAGAACCTGCAGCAGATGGAGGGCGCGGCAGGTGTGAAAGCCGTTTGAATGGGCGGAGATGCCGCGCATGGCATGCATGGAGACGGGGCGTCCCTTCATCGTCACGTGCTGCCGTCCGGTCCAGTCTGTCCACGACACTGGCAGTTCAATGGCTTCCTCGAAGGCGACATGAGCAAGTTCGGCCGCAATGCGGCGGATCGTGTCCGCAGGCACGCCGCAACGCGGTGCGGCCACATCCGGGGAATAGGCGCGATCGAGATAACGCTCAGCAATAAGCTGGAAGACAGGTACGCAGTTGCGCCCGCCTGCCGTCACCCAGCCGGCCATTGCGGGCACAATGCCCGTCGCACCCAGCGGGGCTGGTCCGCCCCGCTTCTTGTCCCAGACCACCACTTCGCCCGCTTCGTCCCGCAGGAAGAGCCCGTCATCCGCTGCGTCCTTCTCGCTGATGACAAGAGCCGGAGCATTTGTGTAACGAGCCAGATAATCCAAGTCGACCTTACCGGATCTCAGAAGCTCATGGACAAGGGCCATAACGAAAAGCCCGTCCGTGCCGGGGCGTATGCCGACCCACTCATCGGCAATGGCGCTATAGCCCGTGCGGCAGGGATTGATCGAAACGATCTTTGCGCCGCGCCGCTTGAGATTGCCGAGGCCGATCTTGATCGGGTTGGAACTGTGATCCTCAGCCACGCCGAATAGCATGAAATATTTGGTATGCTCCCAGTCAGGCTCGCCGAATTCCCAGAAGGAGCCACCAATCGTGTAGAGCCCGCCTGCCGCCATATTGACCGAGCAGAAGCCCCCATGGGCGGCAAAGTTGGGCGTGCCGAACATCGAAGCCCACCATCCTGTCAGCGATTGCGACTGGTCGCGCCCGGTGAAGAAGGCGAGCTTCTTCGGGTCCGTCGCCCTGATCCGGCCAAGCCGCTCGGTGGCGATTGACAGCGCTTCTTCCCATTCGATCTCGCGGAACTCGCCGGACCCGCGGGGACCGGTACGCAAAAGCGGCTTTCTGAGCCGGGCCGGACTATAATGCTGCATGATTCCAGCGGCGCCCTTGCCGCAAATCACGCCGCGGTTCACCGGGTGATCCCGGTTGCCGTTGATGTAGCGCACCTTGCCGTCCTGCAGATGCACCTCGATGCCACAGCGGCAAGCGCACATGTAGCAGGTGGTCCGTTCGACGCGCTCCCCAACCCTGGCCGAGGTCTCGACGCCGTCACCTTCCATAGGTGCACGGGTATTTTCCAGGGGTCGCTGCGACGGCCAGGAGTTCGCCCCGCGAAAGCGTTCAGCGTTCACGGTTTGCCGCTCGCTTCGGTTCGTGCGTCTTGGCAAGTGCCTTCGTACATGGGCCCGGCATGCAGCAAATCTCCCGGCGGTAACAGCCGCGCAAGAGTTGCCTCTTTCAGACGCAATGTGAACGCTTTCAGAATGTGTCCGACGCGGCAGGCAGACATGAACTCTCAACCCCCCAATCAAGTTCTAACATGGTCAACTTAAATCGATCCGTCTAATAGATGTATATTGTAACTTTCATCTCTTGACGCGATCATTTATGAATCTTGACCAACTGCGGATCTTTGTCGCTGTAGCTGAGCGCGAACATGTCACGCGAGCGGCAGAAGCTCTTGGCCTTTCCCAGTCCGCCGCCTCGGCCGCGATCAAGGCATTGGAAGCGGCAAGCGGAGTCAAACTTTTCAACCGCGTGGGGCGCAACGTCGAGCTTTCGCGCGCGGGCGCCCGCTTTCTGCCGGAGGCCCGGGCTGTTCTGGAGCAGGTGGCCACGGCGCGTCAGGCGCTCGAAAGTGTGGCCCAGACCATCGCCGGAAGCGTGTCTGTCGCGGCGAGCCAGACCATTGCCAGCTATTGGCTGCCGCGCCGCCTGGCGGCGTTTCATGAACGCCATCCGGCCGTCCGCCTCGATGTCAGCATCGGCAACACGCGTCAGGTTGAGGCTGCGGTTCTGGATGGGGCGGCCGATGTTGGCCTTGTGGAAGGACGAACTCATGCCGACCTTCTGAAGCGTGTTGCGCTTGGTACTGACAGGCTCATGCTGGTCACAGCGGCCGGATTGGGTGGCATCGACGCACTGCCGGAAGGGGAGGTGAACCTTTCTACATTGAAGTGGGTTGTGCGCGAAAGCGGTTCGGGTACAAGGGAGGTGCTGGAAGACCTGATGGCCCAGCAGGGCGGATCTATCGATGATCTTTCGATCTTTCTTGTCCTGCCCAGCAATGAAGCCATCATTCATGCCGTCGAAGCAGGCGCGGGCGCGACGATCATATCCGAGCTGGCGGCTGCCACCGCACTGGAAAGGCGCACGGTCCGCATACTGCCTTTCGACATTCCGCCGCGTGAGTTCGTGCTGATTGTCCACCGCGACCGGCAGCCAACCCTTTCTCAGGCCGCGTTCAAGTCCTTTCTTGTCAGCGGGGGAAAGGAGGAGCAGCCAAGCCGCTGAATTCTGCTACAACTGGTCTTGTGCCGGCATGACGGGGAGGAAGGAATGCACTATCGCAGCCATGAGCAGCCTGTCATCATGCTGACAACCGGGCCGGTTGAGGCATATCCGGAGGTCTTGCGCCGCCTTTCACGCCAGGTTCTCTATGATCACGACCCGGCTTTTCAGGCTCTTTATGAAAGGGTAGTAGAAAAGGCACGTCAGGCAATGCGGCTTTCGGAGCGTCCCGTGATCCTGCAGGGCGAGCCGGTGCTGGGACTTGAGGCAGCGGCGGCTTCGTTGATCGAGCCGGGTGACACGGTTCTGAATCTCGTGTCGGGTGTCTATGGAAAGGGTTTTGGCGGCTGGGCAAGACGTTATTCGCCCAATCTTCTGGAGATCGAAGTGCCCTATAATGAGGCTATCGATCCACAGGACGTGGCGAAAATACTGCGCCAGCATCCCGAAATTAGCGTGGTTAGCGTGTGCCATCATGATACCCCTTCAGGCACCCTCAATCCTGTCAACGAAATTGGCGCGCTTGTCTCTGCTCATGGCGCATACCTCATCGTGGATGCCGTTTCCTCTTTTGGCGGGATGGATACTCATCCCAGGGCATGCCATGCCGATCTCTATGTTACGGGGGCTGCAAAATGCCTCGGTGCAACCCCGGGGCTCACGCTCCTGGGGGTGAGCGATCGCGCCTGGCTAAAGATGAAGGCCAACAGGATGGCACCCCGCGGATCGGCGCTCAGCATCGTTGACTGGGAACAAGCCTGGTCGCCCGAAAGACCGTTCCCGTTCACACCGTCAATAGCCGAGATCAACGGGCTGGAAGCTGCGCTCGACCTTTATCTCGCAGAAGGCCCGGAGCGCGTTTGGGAACGTCACGCGCTGACGGCGCGGGCTACGCGGGCGGGCATCCGCGCTATGGGGCTTTCGCTCTGGCCCGCCTGCGACGGGATTGCGTCGCCCACGACCACTGCCATCCGCGTACCCGATGGAATTGACGAGGAATCTTTGCGGCGGATCGCGCGGGAGCGCTATGGCGTCCTGTTTTCCGGAGGGCGTGGTGCGACGGAAGGAAAGCTCACCCGCATCGGACATATGGGACCGGCAGCACAGCCCATTTTTGCTATTGCCGCGCTTTCCGCCTATGTCGGCGCACTGTCTTCGCTGGGCCATCAGGCTGCGCTTGGAACGGGCATGGAGGCGGCGATGGCCGTGATCAATGGCGACGCCGAATGAAGAGGCAGCTATTTTGCCGGCATTATTTTTCAGAAAGCCGAGAAGCAGAAAAACTTTGGCTCTGGCAGGTCAATTTTTGCTACATTCAACGCGGTGTGAAAATGCAAACCAAGCGAGAATGGCCAGCGCAGGGAACTATCGCAATCCATGTGCTTCAACGCCAAGATGAAGGGGTCTTCCATGTTCCGCTTTTCACTCTCCAGGCGGGCGCTTCTTTACCCGGTCGCTCTGACGATCGGGCTTGCCATCCTTCCGCTTTCTCCTGCCGCGCAGGAAGCTCCCGAAGGAGGCCGGCTCGTTGTCGCGGCCGATTCAGAACCGCGCGATCTCAATCCGGCTGTTGTGGCTTCCAACGGTGTTTTCTTCATTTCCAGCAAGGTGATAGAGCCGCTTGCGGAAGCATCTTATGAAGGCGAAGATGGCTTGGAGCCACGACTTGCGACCAGTTGGGAGGGCTCTGAAGACGGCCTCTCCTTCACCGTGAATCTGCGCGAAGGTGTCACCTGGCATGACGGCGAACCTTTCACGTCGGCTGACGTCGCCTTTTCCGCCCTTGAGGTCTGGAAGCCTTTGCAGAACCTCGGCCGCATCGTCTTCTCCAGTCTTGAGGATGTGGAAACCCCGGACGAGCATACAGCGATCTTCAGGTTCTCCGAGCCTACCCCGCCGCAGATGATCATGAAGGCAATGCCGGCTGTTACCGCCGTTCTGCCCCGGCACATCTATGAAGGCAAGGACATCGCCACCAACCCGACCAACACCCAGCTTGTCGGCACCGGGCCTTTCAAGTTTGCCGAGTACAGGCCGGGCGAATACTACCGGCTGGTGAAGAACGAGAACTACTGGAGCGAAGGCGAGCCGCAGCTCGACGAGATCATCTTCCGGGTGCTGCCAGACAGATCTGCGGCGGCTTCTGCGCTTGAGGCGGGTGAAATCCATCTTGCTGCATTTTCGCAAGTGCCCTTGGTGGATTTGGAACGCATCGGGCAAGTGCCCGGGCTTGAGGTGATAACGGAAGGATATGAAGCACTAACCTACCAGCTCGTGGTGGAGATCAACCATCGTAACGAAGCCTTGGCCGATCGGCGCGTAAGACGGGCGATCGCTCACGCAATAGACAAGGATTTCGTGGTGGACACGATCTTCCTCGGCTATGCCGCCGCGGCGACCGGTCCCGTGCCGAAGAATGCACCGGAGTTCTACAATCCGGACGTTCCCGTCTACGACTTCGACGTGGAGAAGGCGAACGCGCTGCTTGACGAGGCGGGCTATCCGCGCGGCGATGACGGAACACGCTTCTCCCTACGGCTGCTTCCCGCCCCCTTCTTCGCCGAGACGCGCCAGTTCGGCGACTATCTGCGCCAGGCACTGGCTGAAGTCGGCATCCGGGTAGAACTGATCAACAATGACACGCCGGCGCATATAAAGGCGGTCTACACCGATCATGATTTCGACATCACGGTGAGCCCACCGGTTTTCCGCGACGACCCGGCAATCTCCACCACGATCCTCGTCCGCTCCGGCATACCCAATGGCGTGCCCTTCTCGAATCAGGGCGGCTACGAAAATCCCGAACTCGATGCCCTCATCGACGAAGCGGCGACCACCGTGGATACCGCCGAACGCGTCGCGCTCTACAACGAATTCCAGCGTCTCGTCGTTGAGGAACTGCCGCTCATCAACGTGGCCGAATGGAGCTTTACCTCCGTGGCCAGCGAGAAGGTGCTTAACGTTGGCAACAATCCGCGCTGGGTGGTTTCCAACTGGGCCGACACGGCTCTCGAACCCTGATGTGAAAAGCTTTTTGACCCTCCCATGCATCGGGCCCTGAAGCTGGTCAGAAGGCGCGCGCTCAGCAGCATCCCGGTGCTGCTGATCGTTGTCACCGGCACTTTCTTCCTGCTCGAATCGGCTACCGGCGATGCCGTCGACGCGTATCTGGTGTCGCTGGGCGGAGGAGACGCCGAACTTGCCCGCAATCTTCGCGAAACCTATGGGCTGGACCAATCGGCCTGGAGCAGGCTCTGGCTTTATGTTTCGGCTCTTGCCCGGTTCGATCTGGGCTGGTCCGTCGCCTTCAACCGGCCGATCCTTGACGTCATTCTGGAAAGGTTGCCAAACACCCTTCTTTTGATGGGCAGCGCCACGGCGCTGGCATTCCTGCTCGGCAGCCTGCTTGGTATCGTCGCTGGCGCGCGGCCGGGCAGCGGTGTAGACCGGCTTCTTTCGGTGGGTTCGCTTGCGTTATACGCTGTTCCAAGCTTCTGGCTCGGACTTGTGCTCATTCTCCTTTTTGCCGTGCAGCTTCGTTGGTTCCCCACTGCCGGTATCGAGAGCATTGCATCGGGCAAGTCCGGCTTTGACCGCGCGGTCGATATCGCGCGCCATCTGGTGCTTCCGGTCTGTGCGCTGGGCTTCATCTATCTGGCACTTTTCCTGCGCATGATGCGAGCGGGCATGGCGGAGATCTGGCGACAGGATTTCGTTCTGGCGGCGCGTGCGAAAGGGCTTGCACGCCGGCGCATCGTCTTAAGACATATTGCGCGCAACGCGCTTCTTCCCCTCGTCACCATGCTCGGCCTTCAGGCCGCCGCCATGCTGGGCGGCAGCGTGGTAATAGAGAGCGTATTCGCCATTCCGGGATTCGGACGGCTTGCCCAGGAGGCTGTCGCGGCCCGCGATGCACCGCTTCTCATGGGCATCATCGTCATGAGCGCCATACTGGTCATTCTGGTCAACCTCCTGATCGACCTGGCCTATGCGGCGCTCGATCCGCGGGTAGGGCAGGGGGAGCGGCGCACATGAGGGAGTTCGCCGCCCGGTTCATTCGCTCCCCAGAGGGTGTGGCGGGATTGGTTCTTACGACATGTCTTCTGGCGATGGCGCTTTCCGCGCCCTACCTTTTCCCGCGCGATCCGCTGTCGATCGTCGGCCGCCCGCTCCTTGCCCCTTTCGCTGACCCTGCTTTCCCGCTGGGAACGGACAGGCTTGGCCGCGACGTGCTTGCGGGGCTGATGCATGGCGCGCGCACCTCCCTGCTTGTCGGGATTTCCGCGGCAGTGGTGGCGATTCTGGCCGGTGCGATTGTGGGCACGCTGGCAGGCTTCTCTTCAGGCTGGTTCGACGAGGCCTTGATGCGCGTGGTCGATGCTTTCCAGATCGTGCCGGGTTTTCTTCTGGCACTTGCGTTCGTCAGCGTCATGGGTGCTTCGCTGCCGCTCATCGTGCTTGCAATCGCGCTTGGCGCCTGGACGGGTCCGGCGCGTCTTGCCCGTGCCGAAGTGCTTTCGATCCGCGAGCGCGATTATGTAGCCGCCGCTTGGGTGATCGGGATGCACCCTCTGGAGATCGCCTTCAAGGAGGTGCTGCCCAACGCGTTGCCGCCGGTGCTCGCCCTCGTCTCGGTCATCGTTGCGGGTGCCGTCCTGACGGAGGCGGCCCTTTCCTTCCTGGGTCTTGGCGATCCCAACATCGTCACCTGGGGCTCGATGATCGCCGAAGGCCGCAACGTGCTGCGCACGGCGCCCTTCCTTTCCATCGTTCCGGGCCTCGGGCTTGTTGCCATGGTGCTTGGCGTCTACTTGCTCGGTGAGGGTCTCGTGGAGGCGCTCGCCAGGCGCAGGATAAGGCAATGAGCAAGCCGCTTCTTCAGGTTCGCGATCTGTCCGTCGTTTATGGCAGGCGGAATGCGGCCACTCACGCACTTAGCACTGTCGATCTCGACGTTGCCGTTGGCGGGCGGCTCGCCGTCATCGGGGAAAGCGGCTCGGGCAAGACGACGCTTGCGCTTGCGCTTGCGAGGCTTCTTCCGCCCGAAGCCGTGGTTGAGGGCAGCATCGCATGGCCTGGCCTCGACCGTTCGCCTGTTGGCGGGCGCGACATCGGTTACGTCTTCCAGGACCCTGGATCGAGTCTCAACCCCGTCCTCACCATCGGTGAGCAGGTGAGCGAGGGTGCGCGACGGCATCTCGGCCTTAGCCGCGGCGCCGCGAAGAAGCGTGCGCTCGAGCTTCTGGAGCGGGTTCGGATTCCTGATCCCGAGGCGGCCCTTCGCGCTTATCCGCACCAGTTCTCCGGCGGACAACGTCAGCGTATCGCTATCGCTGCAGCCATCGCCGCCAATCCGCTTGTCCTGATCGCCGACGAACCGACGAGCGCGCTCGACATGGTCGTGCAGGCCGGTATTGTTCGTCTGCTCGACCGTCTCGTACGGGATGAGGGTATGAGCCTCATCCTCATCACCCACGATATCGCGCTTGCCTCAGGTTTGGCCGATGCAATCGCTGTTTTTCGCGACGGCAGGCTTGTGGAGACAGGTCCTACACCGCAGCTTTTGTCACGACCCGCAAACGCTTACACGCGGATGCTGATCAATTCTCACATCGATTTTACCTCGCCGCGGCTAATTGAGGCCGGCTGATGACAGCGCTCGTCCTGAAGGCGGAGGGGCTTAGCAAGACGTTTAGAAGCCATGGCCGGATCGTCAAAGCGCTGGACAACGTTTCGCTAGCGCTTGGACGTGGCGAGACACTTGGCCTTGCCGGCCCCTCCGGAAGTGGAAAATCGACGTTTGCCCGCGTGGTGCTTCGCCTCATCGCTCCCGATTCGGGCCGCGTCGAGATCGACGGGGAAGATTGGCTGGCGCTTGGTGGAAGACGGTTGCGTGCGCGCCGCCGCCATGTGCAGATGGTCTTTCAGGATCCGCTTTCCGCCTTCAACCCGAGGGCGACGGTCGGTGGTGTTCTTTCAGATCCATTGCGCATCCACGCTCTGGCAACCCGCAACGAAAGGCCGCACCTTGTCGATGAACTTCTGGAGCGCGTGGGCCTGTCGCCTGAGCTTGCCCGCCGCGCTATCCACGAGATTTCCGGCGGTCAGCGGCAGCGCGTCGCCATCGCCCGCGCCCTTGCCACAAGGCCCTCGCTCATCGTTCTGGACGAAGCGGTTTCCGCCCTTGACGTTTCCCTGCGAGGCCGAATCTTGGAACTCCTGGCTGGCATCCAGAAAGCCGAAGGAATTTCCTACATCTTCGTCTCCCACGACCTTGCCGCCGTACGAATCATCTCTCATCGGGTTGCCATCATGGATGAGGGACGAATCGTTGAAACGGGCCCAACCGAGTCCGTGATCAGCAACCCGCAGTCTGCCACTGCCCAGACGCTTGTGGAGTCGGTGCCGAAGCTTGCTCTGCGGCCGGAATGATTTTCGCACTTGCGCGTTGTGGGGCAGGCAGTTGTCTAAAACTTCCGGCTGGTGCGCGACATGCTTTGTGTTCCGCCTCGAGCCGCGCTACAGGTAATTGCGGCAGACGATAGGATCTATCGCAACGCAACTGCGTTGAAAAACAGTCGTTTATGCGGTTGTGGGGGCGGCAAACGTATTTGCTCCAGCACGGACCGTGCCGTGCCAGTTTGAATGCAGGAGGGCCCCTTGAGCGAGCCGGAAACGCAGGCGAATGAGAGCGGCCCCACCGAGATGCCGATGCATGGGATCTATGGCGAGGATGGCGCGGTCTCTGCTGCCTTTCTCGCGCATGTCGGCGCAGCCATTGCCGAGGGGAACACGGTTGCCCTCAAAGCCGATGTCGGTTCGCGGCACCAGTCTGAAATCGGCGATCTTCTGGAAGCATTGTCACCCGAGCAACGCCGGTCGCTTGTCAGTCTCATGGGTGCGGAATTCGACTTTACCGCCCTGACGGAGGTCGATGAGGCCATCCGCCTCGACATTGTGGAAAGCTTGAAGCCCGAGCAGATCGCCGAAGCCGTCCAGCAACTCGATTCCGACGATGCCGTCTATATTCTCGAAGACCTCGATCCTAGGGATCAGGAGCAGATTCTTGCGCAGCTCCCGTTCACCGAGCGGGTAAGGCTACGCCGCTCTCTCAACTATCCAGAGGAGACCGCTGGGCGGCGGATGCAGACGGAGTTCGTTGCCGTGCCGCCGTTCTGGACCGTCGGGCAGACCATCGACTATATGCGCGAGGATCAGAACCTTCCCGATTCCTTCTCACAAATCTTCGTCATAGACCCGACCTTCCGCCTCGTCGGCGCCGTCGACCTCGACCGGATATTGCGGACCAAACGTTCGGTGAAGGTCGAGGAGATCATGCGCGAGACGCGCCACGCCATTCCCGCTACCATGGACCAGGAGGAGGCGGCGAAGATCTTCGAGCAGTACGACCTGCTTTCCGCGGCCGTGGTCGACGAGAATGAACGCCTGGTCGGCGTCCTGACCATTGACGACGTGGTGGACGTCATTACTCAGGAAGCGGAGGAAGACCTGCTGCGCATGGGCGGCGTGGGCGATGAGGAACTATCCGACTCCGTACTTGCGGCGGGGCGTTCGCGCGTGCCGTGGCTGATGGTCAATCTGGTTACGGCCTTTCTCGCCGCATCTGTCATCAGCCTGTTCGATGCCAGCATACAGCAGGTGGTGGCGCTGGCTGTGCTGATGCCCATCGTTGCCGGCATGGGCGGCAATGCCGGGTCGCAGACCATGACCGTAACGGTGCGCGCGCTCGCAACCGGCGATCTCAGCATCTACAATGCAGGCCGCATTATCCGTCGTGAGCTGGGTGTTGGCCTTTTGAACGGTTTTGTCTTTGCAACCCTCATCGGCCTGATCGCCGGTATCTGGTTCGACAGCGTCACCATTGGCGGCATCATCGCTTCTGCCATGATCATCAACATGTTCGTCGCGGCCCTTGCCGGTATCCTGATTCCGCTGCTCCTTTCCCGGCTCGGGGCTGATCCCGCCGTTGCCTCGGCGGTTTTCCTGACGGCAATTACGGATGTGGTAGGGTTCTTCGCCTTTCTCGGCCTCGCCACATGGTGGTACGGGCTGCTTTGATCTCCCGCGCCAACCGTGCTCCGCATGAAATTCAAGCCTCCACGGTCGCAGCTGTTCTGCGCGAGCGAAGGAGGATCGTCAGCATCACTGTCACGTTGAGGATGTTCCAGGCGATGCCATTGATGAAGGCGGCGCGATAGGAGCCGGTGAGATCATAAATCCAGCCGGACATCCAGCCGCCAACGGCCATTCCGACGATGGTTGCCATGATGATGATGCCGACGCGCTGCCCGGCTTCATGGGCCGGCAGATATTCGCGTATGATGATGGCGTAGCAGGGTACGATGCCGCCCTGCGCCAGCCCGAATACCAGCGAAACAATATAAAGCGAGGTCAGCCCGTTGAAGGGAATGTAGAGCAGCAGGGATAAGCCTTGCAGTACCGAACCGATGAGGAGTGTACGAACGCCGCCGATATGATCGGCAAGAACACCCGACGCCAGTCGGCTGAGGATGCCGCCGGCCAGCATCAGCGAAAGCATCTCCGCCCCGCGAGCGACGCCATAGCCAAGGTCCATGCAGTAGGCAACGATGTGCACCTGAGGCATGGACATGGCGACACAGCAGGCAAGGCCGGCGACGACGAGCAGGCTTTGTAAAACGGCTGGCGAAAACGGAGGTGAGTCCGGCCGTTGGCGTATGCCTCTCTTTCTCGGCAGGTTCCCGGCGCTGGGTGCGGGCGGTCGAGCGCGCAAAAGAAGCGTCATAGGTACGATCGTGACGATGCAGAACAGGCCGATGCATAGGAAGGTCATGCGCCAGCCGATGTCCGGCAACATGAACTTCATCATTGTCGGCCAGACGACGCCGGCAGCGTAATTGCCGCTCGCGGCAGCCGCCACCGCCACCCCGCGATGCCGCTCAAACCAGTGGGAGATATCCGCGATCAGCGGGCCAAAGGCCGTTGATGCGCCAAGCCCGACAAGTGCCTGCAGAAAAACGAACTGCCAGAGCGATTGGGCGAAAGCGGAAAGGATAAAGCCGAGACCGAGGGAGACACCCGCCGCAGCCATGGGGATGGCGATTCCTAGGCGATCCACGTAGCGGCCGATAATGACGTTTCCTACCGCGAAACCGACCATCATCGAGGTATAGGGAAGGGAGGCTTCGCCTCGCACCACCGAAAATTCCGCCTGCACATTCGGGAGGGCTATGACGAAGGCCCACATGCCGACGCCGGCGATGGTGCCGAGCAGTATGCATATGCCAAGCCGCAGCCAGGCCTCCTTGTCGTCCGGCCTGCGCTTTTCGACCTCGGGGACGGGTTGCAGCATCACAGGCTCCTAGAGCAATTTCAGGAAAGGTGGATACCGGTTTCCGTCCGGAGTTGCGAAAACAAAGGTTCGGATCATAGCTTCGATGAGATCCTGAAACGATCTAAAAGCGTACGATAAGCCATTCATAAAGGGCTTCCGCAACAGAGCATAGAGCCACGGGCGGCAACCGGCTGTCCTTGGGCCGGCAAGCCCTTCGTGGGGGAACGATCAACCTTGCTGGAACAAAGGTTTGGACCCTTACCCAACTTAAGGCTCGGTCCGCTGGTGTCTTGCACGCTTGAAGGTATAGCCAGTCTCCACTGCCTGCCGCCCGAATTTCTCCCGCAGAGTGTCGATCGCGCCTTCGGCCAGCGCCCGCTTATGGGAAAGAGTATCGACAAGGTCGGGCGGGTCGGCTTTTGCCGCGTCGGTAAGATCGCTTACCCCGATGCCGATGAGGCGGAAGAAGGTGCCATCTGCTTCGCGCTTGAGCATGTCGAGGCCGGTAGCGAAGATCCGGTCTGCAAGCCGCGTTGGGTCGCTGAGCTGGCGGTTGCGGGTGCGGATGCGAAAGTCGCGGGTCTTCAGCTTCAGCACCACGGTCCGTCCCGCGATCCCCGCCTTCTTGAGCCGTTCGGAAACGCGCTCTGAAAGCGCCCGAAGGACTGGTAGCAGGTCGTCCAACTGTGAAAGATCGCGGTCGAAGGTCGTCTCGGAGGAAACGCTCTTGGCCGCTTCACGGGGCTTCACCTTCCGCTCGTCCTGCCCGCGCGCGAGCCGGTAGAGCCGGTCGCCCATGGTGCCGTAGCGGCGCATGAGATCGGCGCGTTCTATGCGCTGCAACTGACCGATGGTGCGGATGCCGTCATTCGCGAGCGTGGCAGCGAAAGCCTCGCCTACACCCCAGATTATGGAGACTGGCCGCTCTGCCAGGAAGGCGAGCGCTTCCTTCCGGCCGATGACCGAGAAGCCTCGCGGCTTGTTGAGGTCCGAGGCGACCTTTGCAAGAAATTTGCAATAGGAAAGGCCGATAGAAGCGGTGATGCCGATTTCCTCTTCGAGCTGCGCCGCGAATCGGGCCAGCACCATGGCGGGTGGGGCTCCGTGCAGTCGCTCCGTCCCGGAAAGGTCGAGAAACGCCTCATCGATGGAAAGCGGCTCCACCATCGGCGTGAGAGCCAGCATCATCTCCCGTACATGCCGTCCGACGCGCGCGTATTTTTCCATGTCTGGCTTGATGACCACGGCTTCGGGGCAAGCCTCCAATGCCTTGAACATGGGCATTGCCGAGCGCACGCCCCTGATGCGGGCGATGTAACAGGCGGTAGAGACCACGCCGCGTTTCCCCCCTCCCACGATCACCGGCTTGTCCCGCAGGGCAGGATTGTCGCGCTTCTCGATGGCTGCATAGAAGGCGTCGCAGTCGATATGGGCGATCGCCAGCCGCTCCAGTTCCCCGTGCTGGATGATGCGCGGACTACCGCAATGGCGGCAACGCCGCTCTCCCGCCGCCGGCCGGGAGCGGCAGTCGCGGCATATGCCGGGCGGCAAGGTGCTAGCCATGACGGAGCTGCCGGAACATGAGACCTGCTATGGCTGAATATCCCAGCCGTCATCGCCAAAAGGCAGTTGTCTGTGGGCGGCGGCGACATCCGGGGGCTCGACGCCAGCCGCCTCGCTGAAGGCCAGCAGCGTTGGCTCGTGCGCGAGCACGAATTGCAAGACACCGGCAAGAAAGCCCGGCTCATTGGCCGCCCTGCGGATTTCGCCCGCTTCAATGCCGGTGATTGCAAGAAACCGTGGCAGAAGCTGCGGGTCGGATGCGATGAAACCAAGCGCCCTCACGCCGATGGCTTCGGCCTCTTCCGGTGACATGGAGCCGGCTCCTCATATTTCGCTTTTCGCATGTGATGCTGTAATATGGCATAGGAGCAAGCGCCCGAAGGCGCAATAGCGCAAAGGATACCTGCAAATTCGACCGCTACAATTTCCCTTTCGTAAAAGAATTCATGCAACAAGCGGGTAGGGCGCACCACGAGAGCGCGCGTCTTCGGGGCGCTTTAGTCGGTACGGGGTATCTATGCCGAAAAAGGTGATGATCGTCGAGGATAACGAGCTGAACATGAAGCTCTTCCGCGACCTTATTGAGGCCAGCGGCTACGAAACGGTACGCACGCGCAATGGCCTACAGGCTCTGGATCTTGCGCGCGATCATCGTCCGGACCTGATCCTGATGGATATCCAGCTGCCGGAAGTCTCCGGCCTGGAAGTCACCAAGTGGCTCAAGGAGGACGAGGAACTGCACACCATTCCCGTGATTGCCGTCACTGCCTTTGCCATGAAGGGCGACGAGGAACGTATCCGCCAGGGGGGGTGCGAGGCCTATATCTCGAAACCTATTTCGGTCCCCAGCTTTCTGGAAACGATCAAGTCCTATCTCGGAGAAGCGTAATGAGCCGGGGGGCGGCGTGTCATGGACGGGGCGGCGGGCCATGACTGCGCGCATCCTCGTCGTCGATGACGTTTCGGCGAATCTGAAGTTGTTGGAAGCACGGCTTCTGGCCGAGTATTACGATGTGGTAACCGCATCAAATGGTCCCGATGCAATCGAGATCTGCGAACTGAGCAAGGTCGATGTCGTTCTCCTCGATGTGATGATGCCAGGCATGGACGGCTTCCAGGTCTGCCGCATGCTGAAGGCGAGTCCTGCTACAACGCACATTCCGATAATTATGATCACGGCGCTCAGTCGGCCCGCTGACCGGGTAAGGGGGTTAGAGGCGGGTGCCGACGATTTTCTCACCAAGCCCGTGAATGACCTGCAGCTCCTTACCCGGGTGAAGAGCCTGGCGCGGCTGAAAGCACTGACGGACGAGTTGCGCCTGAGAGCCGCAACGACGCGCAATATCGGCGTAGAGCAACTCCTTGAAAAGAGGGCAGGGGAGGACGACATCCCAACCGTGCTTCTCGTGGAGGAGGACCCGGTTCATGCCCGGCAGATCCGACACATCCTGCGCGATCATTTCGATCTCGATGTCACGCATGATGCAGCGAGCACGCTGGTCCGCGCTTCTAGCCACAGTTATGATACCATCATCGTTTCAATGGCGCTCGGGCAGGACCCACTTAGATTATGTTCCCGCCTGCGGGCGATGGAAAGCACGCATCTCGTGCCGATTATCCTACTTGCCGGCGATAAAGATGAGGAACGGATCATCCGAGGGCTGGAACTGGCGGTCAACGACTACGTCCTAAAGCCAGTCGAGCGTCAGGAACTTATCGCACGCTTGCGAACGCAGATCCGCCGCAAGCGCTATAATGACGGCCTGCGTTCGAGTGTTGCCAGGACCGTTGAAATGGCGGTCACCGACCCGTTGACGGGCCTTCATAACCGCCGATATCTCGACAGCCATCTTGAAAGCCTCTTCGACCGGGCAGATGCCCGCAAACGACCATTGTCCGTTATGATCGCGGATATAGATCGCTTTAAGGCTATCAATGATACCTGGGGGCATGATGTGGGGGACTCCGTGTTGCGGGAGTTTGCCTCACGCCTGCGCCGCAATCTGCGTGGTATCGATCTCGTCTGCCGGTACGGCGGCGAGGAGTTCGTCATCGTGATGCCCGAAACCGATTTGGCAGTTGCCAAAAAGGTAGCCGAACGTATTCGCACGGAAATTGCTGGGGCACCGTTTCCGATCGGGGACGGCCGGCGTTCCGTCACGGTGACTGCCAGCCTTGGAGTGTCCTCCAAATGGGAGGCCGATTCAGTCGAAGCGCTGATGAAACGAGCCGATTTCGCCGTCTATCAGGCAAAATTGTGCGGCCGGAACCGGGTCGCCGCGTCGGCTGCCTGACATTTCAGAAAGTTTTCGTAAAGTCATTTACCTTAAGGCACACTTTTGACAGTGATGGTTAAGTAAGTGTTGATTTTCGTTGTGAGTTGCGCAACTGTCGCAACCAAAGGTGGACGGGGAACACACGAGGCAGGTGAAACCCCGTAACAGAAACCCCATGATGCTCAGGTCCGCCGCATCTCCTGGGTCCGTGGGGTCGGCCGGTTGGCGCTGGCGAAGTGGCCTCCTCGTACCGCTGCCAGAATAGCCGACCGGCCCCATTTATCAGGGCTGTGCTGAAATCATTGGAGCTATTGGCTGATGAAATCGTCAGGGGCCCGGCGCAGGATGCTCGGTTAAAGCGCAGGATGCTCGGGTAAAGGCGCGCGCATTCCAGGAAAAGCAGATGTCGGCTTTCCATAAAGATAGCTAAGACAAATACTTAGATCGCCCTCAGCGTTTTGTGAAATGCTGAAATGATGCTATTGCATCCTACTGCTGAGCTTTTCAAAGCGGGTCTCAGCGTTGCAAATGAAAACGGCGCCTCGGCGCCGTCACGTCAAACCCGCGTAACAGGCTTACTTGATCTTGGCTTCTTTGAACTCGACGTGCTTGCGCGCAATTGGATCGTATTTGCGCTGCGTCATCTTCTCGGTCATCGTGCGGCTGTTCTTCTTGGTAACATAGAAGTAGCCGGTATCGGCCGTCGACTGGAGCTTGATCTTGATGGTCGTTGCCTTAGCCATGATACTCGTCCGTTGTTCTGGTGGCTGAAAGCGGCCCGTCCTAGCTGAAACGGGTGCGCGGAAACTTGCGGCAGACATAAAGACAAAGCGCGGAAAGTCAAGTCCGCAGGGCCTTTACTGCCTATAGGACAGCTCTTTGGAAACGGCCTTGCCGCATCGAATAGAACGGCACGGGATGCCCCGGGCTGAGGGCACCATCCGCGGAAAGCCGCTCTTCCAGTTCACCGAGCACCGTCCGGGTGATCGCCGGAATCTCGAACTCCATCGCCTCGCGTATGGGAATCCAGGAAATCTCTTCCAGTTCGTCTGTCGGCCCGCCCTGATCCAGTTCAACGGCCACCTCGCTGCGCCAGGCCGCAAAAAAGCGGGTATCGAAACGGCGTACCCGTCCAGGGGGCGTGATGGCTCTTGCCACGAAGCGCAAACCGTCAAGCGCTGGGCCTATGCGATGCTCGACAAACCCTTGCCAATGCGGGCTTCGGCTGGCAAACGGCATCCTTCGGCCCAGCAGCAGCCCTGCCTCTTCATAGGTTTCCCGAATCGCAGAAAGGGCGATTGCCCTTGCACGGGTAGCAGTCACGCATGCTCCGTGGCCTACCAGTTTTGCTTCCTCGGCGGGATGCAGGTTGGTTGCAACGGCAACCCGGCTGTCCGAAGGGTCCGTCCGCCCGCCCGGAAAAACAAAGCGTCCCGGCATGAAGGCGTGCCGTCGGTGCCGCCGGCCCATCAGCACGAAATGCTCGCCTTTCCTCTTATCAATCAGGATCAGAGTAGCAGCATCGCGTGGACGAAGCGGGCCGGGACCAAGGGCAAAATCACGGGATTCGGCTGCGTCTACCTCGGCCCGTGTAAGGCCATCCTTGATTCTTCCGGGCATCTTCACAGCTCGGGATGCGTTTCAAGAATGTCCCTTTCACCGCCGAATCCGTGCATTCTCAGCGCCCATTGCAGCCCGACGACGGCACCCTTTACCGGACCTATGAGAAGTAGGGAAAACAGGAGCGTCGCTGGTGCCCATATCGCAAGATGGAACCAGTACGACCAGTTCGTCGCCGCGTCGACGCCAAGGAAGGCGCCCACAACGATATGGCCAACGATGACGATGACAAGATAGGCCGGAAGATCGTCCGCACGATGGTGATGCAACTCTTCGCCGCAGTCAGGGCAGCGGTCGCTGATCTTGAGAAAGGCGCGGAACAGACGTCCCCTGCCGCATTGGGGGCAACGGCTGAGAAAGCCGCGCCTCATCGCTTCCAAAACATGCCGCTGACCCGGCTTGCTTGCCCCACCGCCGAAAACCTGTTCTTCCATCGTTATCTCCTGCGCCGGCTTGCGCCTTTTTCCTTCCCGCCCCTGGCCCGGGTCCTTTTCGCCTTATGTAGCGATTTCATTGATCCGGGTAGTCGGACAGGTTCGCTTACCATCTCGAAACGCATGGCGCCTGCAAGCGGCGCCACTTCGACGAGACGCACCTCTACCGTATCGCCAAGCTGGTATCCTCGGCCGCTTTTCTGGCCGATCACCGCATGCCGTGCTTCGTCATAGACGTAATAGTCATCGCCCAGCGAAGAAATGGGCACAAAACCGTCTGCGCCATATTCGGGAAGAAGGACGAAGAGACCCGCTGAGGTGACACCGGAAAGCCGGGCGGAAAACACCTCTCCCTTGCGGCCGGATAGATGCTCCGCCACGAGCCGATCCACCGTATCGCGTTCGGCTGCCATCGCACGCCGCTCCGTTGCGGAGATGAGCGCGGAAATCTCTTCCAGCCTTTCCACATCCTCTTCGCGCAATCCGTCATCGCCGAAATCATGTGCGGTGATCAAAGCACGATGCACGATTAGATCCGCGTAGCGGCGGATGGGCGACGTAAAATGCGCATAGCGGCGGAGATTGAGACCGAAATGGCCGATATTCTCGGTAGTGTAAACAGCCTGGCTTTGAGTGCGCAAAACCACTTCGCTGACGAGTTGCTCGTGATCCGATCCGACGACTTTCGCCAAGATTGCGTTGAACTGTGAAGGCTTCAGGGCAGCGCCACGTGCAAGCGGTATATCAAGCGAGGCCAGGAACTCCCTCAGCGATTCCTGCTTGGCCAGCGAGGGTGTGTCATGAACCCGATAAACAAAGGGCTGGCTCGCAGCCTCAAGGGTTTCTGCCGCAGCGACGTTGGCCTGAATCATGAATTCTTCTATCAATTTGTGCGCATCAAGCCGTGGTGGCACAATGACGCGGTCAACGGTGCCGTCTGGCTTCAGCAGAATTTTACGTTCAGGTAGTTCGAGCTCAAGAGGCTCGCGCGCGCTGCGGCCATTTTTCAGCACACCGTAAGCATCCCACAACGGACGAAGGATCGTCTCCAGCAATGGTGCGGTCGTCTCGTCCGGCCTGCCGTCGATTGCCGCTTGCGCATGCTCATAGGAAAGCCGTGCCGCCGACCGCATCATCACGCGGTGGAAGGAGTGCCCGAGCTTCCGGCCCGCAGCCGAAAAGCGCATGCGCACGGCCAATGCGGGGCGATCTTCCCCCTCGCGCAAAGAGCACAGGTCGTTGGAGATGCGTTCTGGCAACATCGGTACGACGCGATCAGGGAAATAGACCGAGTTGCCGCGCTTCAATGCTTCGCGATCAAGCGCTGAGCCTGGCCGTACGTAACAGCTAACATCGGCAATGGCGACGGTGACGATCACCCCGCCGCGATTCTTCTCGTCCTTGTCAGCTTCGGCATAGACGGCGTCATCGAAATCCTTTGCATCAGCAGGATCGATGGTTATGAGCGGCAGCTTGCGCCAGTCTTCGCGCCCCTTCATCGTTGCGGGCCTGGCCGCTTCTGCTTCCTTGATCACGCTTCCAGGGAAGATATGCGGGATTTCGTGTGTATGAATGGCGATCAGCGAAACCGCTTTTTCGCTGTCGATTGATCCAACCACCTCCAGGACTTTCGCACGTGGCAGGCCATAGCGGCCTTGCGAAACCACCTCGACTTCCACAAGGTCGCCGTGGCGTGCCTCATTGCGAAGAGCCTCTTCCACCATGAGTTCCGGCTGGCGCCGCTCCACCGGTTCGATCCGGAAGGTTCCATCAGGCATCTCGCGGAAGACGCCGAGCACCGCACGGCGGCGCTTCTCGAAAACCTTCATGACCCGAGCGGAATAGGACGGGCCGGTTTCCTCTTCGCTCGGGAAGACGCGAGCAAGCACCCTGTCACCTATGCCGGCGGCGGGCGAACGTCCCGCCCTTTGCGGGCGGATGGAGACCAAGGGTACAGGACCTTCCGCCTCGTCCACATCGGTCGGCCGCGCCAACAGCCCGCCTCCGGCATCGCGCGAGAAGATTTCAAGCACCACCACGTGCGGCAGCTTGCCTGGTGGCATGAGGCGCCGCCGCTTCTTCGTCAGGAGACCTTCCTCCTGCATCGCGCGAAGCATGTCCTTTAGCCAGATGCGGTCGCCGCCCTTCAGCCCAAATGCTTTGGCGATCTCGCGTTTGCCCGAGCGGTCCGGATTGTCCGAGATGAAGCGCAGCACATCTTCACGGGAAGGCAGTTCAGCGGCCTTGCTCCGGCTCGCCGGATCAGGGATTGCCTTGCCCCGCGCCAAGTCGTCAGCTCCCCGTCTTGGCACGGCGCGCTGGCTTCTTCCCTGTCTTGCCTGCCTTCGCCGCAATCAGTTCAAGTGCTTCCTCGCGCGTCAGAGACATTGGGTCCTTTTCCTTGGGGATGGTGGCGTTCACCTTCCCGACATTCACATAAGGGCCATAGCGGCCGTCACGCACGGTAATGACACCGCCGTCGGGATGTTCCCCCAACTCCTTCAGCGCGGCGGGCTTGGCGCGGCCCCGGGGTCCTTTTGCCTGCTTCTCCGCGATGATCGTGACCGCACGATTGAGACCTATAGAGAACACATCTTCGACTGATTCAATATTTGCGTAAGCACCATCGTGCAGTAGGAAGGGACCATAGCGGCCGATCCCGGCGGAGATCATTTTGCCGGTTTCGGGATGTTTTCCCACGTCGCGAGGCAGGGACAAAAGCGCCAGAGCACGTTCAAGGTCGATACTTTCTGGTGTCCAGCCCTTAGGAAGGCCGGCACGCTTTGCCTCCTTCCCCTCGCCGCGTTGGACATAGGGGCCAAATCGGCCGGAACGAAGCGTGATCTCGTCACCGCTTAAAGGATCGTTGCCCAGCACTTTCGTACCATCGACGGCGTAAGCTTCGCCGGTTTCGCCATTCTCGCCGAGTTGCCGCGTATAGCCACATTCGGGATAGTTGGAGCATCCAACAAAGGCGCCGTAACGCCCCATCTTGAGCGACAGCCGGCCGGAGCCGCATTTGGGACAGATGCGCGGGTCCGTGCCGTCCTCGCGCGGCGGGAAGAGCAGGGGAGCAAGCTCCTCGTTCAACGCCTCCAGAACATCCGTGACCCGGAGCTCCTTGATGTCTTCCACGGCGCGTGAGAAATCCGACCAGAAATCCCGCAGTACCTGTTTCCAGGCGAGCTTGCCGTCGGAAATCTCGTCCAGCTTCTCTTCCAGATCGGCAGTAAAATCGTACTCTACGTAACGTTGGAAGAAGTTTTCCAAAAATGCGGTAACCACCCGGCCCTTAGGCTGTGGCACCAGCCGGCGCTTGTCGATCGTCACGTAATCGCGGTCGACCAGCGTTTTCAGGATTGCCGTGTAGGTCGAAGGACGGCCGATTCCCAGTTCCTCAAGCTTCTTGATCAGCGTCGCTTCCGAATAACGGGGAGGCGGCTCGGTGGTGTGCTGGGTGGCATTGATGCTCTTGCGGGTAAGCGTTTCGCTAGGACTCATTACAGGCAGGCTTCGATCTTCCTCGTCCTGGCTGTCTTCGTCCTTCACTTCCGCATAGGCGGCAAGGAAGCCATCGAAGCGAACAACGGAACCGACTGCCCTGAGACGCGCTTTCCCGTCCGCCGCGTCGATCTCGACCGTCGTGCGCTCGATCTGCGCCGCCTCCATCTGGCTGGCGATGCTGCGCTTCCAGATCATCTCGTAAAGGCGCGCCTGGTCCGCATCCAGATATTTGCGCATCTGATCGGGCGTGCGGGTAAAGTCTGTCGGTCGGATAGCTTCGTGCGCTTCCTGTGCGTTTCGCGCCTTGGTCGAATAATGCCGCGGCTTTGCGGGCAGGTAGCGCTCACCAAAGGTATGGACGACCGCCGAGCGCGCCTGCTCCACCGCCTCTGGTGCCATCTGGACGCCGTCCGTACGCATATAGGTAATGAGACCCGCAGTCTCCCCGCCGATGTCTACCCCTTCATACAGACGTTGAGAGATCTGCATCGTGCGTGCGGCAGAAAAGCCAAGCCGGGAGGAAGCAGCTTGCTGGAGCGTGGAGGTGGTGAAGGGCGGCGCCGGATTGCGCCGCGTTGGTTTAGCCTCCACTGAAAGGACGCGATACGACGCGCCCTCCAGCAGCGTCTTGATGCGGCTGGCCTCTTCCTGGTTCTTGATATCAAGCTTCTGGAGCTTTCTGCCTTCCAGCTCAGTCAGCCGCGCTTCGAAGGTATCACCGCGAGGTGTGTCCAGGAGGGCTACGATCTGCCAGTACTCCTCACGGATGAAGCGCTCGATCTCCCCCTCGCGGTCGCATACCAGACGAAGCGCTACAGACTGCACACGACCTGCCGATCTCGCACCTGGCAGCTTGCGCCAAAGCACGGGCGAGAGCGTAAAGCCAACGAGATAGTCGAGCGCGCGCCGCGCCAGATAGGCATCGACCAGCGACGCATCAATCTCCCGGGGAGCCTTCATGGCTTCCAGGACAGCATTCCTGGTGATGGCATTGAAGGCAACACGGCTTACCTTCTTGTCTTTCAGTGCGCGCTTCTGACGCAACACCTCCAGAACATGCCAGGAGATTGCCTCACCTTCGCGGTCCGGGTCGGTGGCAAGAATAACACCATCCGCATCCTTCACCGCCTTTACAATGTCGTTGAGCCGCTTTGCGGACGGGCTGTCGACGCTCCAGGACATCGCAAAGTCCTCGTCCGGGCGCACGGAACCATCCTTGGCCGGCAGGTCACGCACATGGCCGAAGGAGGCAAGAACCTTATAATCCTTACCCAGATACTTGTTGATTGTTTTCGCCTTGGCTGGCGATTCGACGATGACGACATCCATATGCTGGCAATACCTTATTTGAGGCCGCGATCTTTTCGCCGCGGTGAGATGCCCGGAAGCGGGTCCGGCAGCCAGTCACATGGCTGTGCTTTTCCCTGCGGTCAAGGGTAAACGCGTCTGAAGCAAAAGGAAAATACAACCGCAAGCTGAGAGGGGCTGCGGCACTGACCTGCCCGAGTATTTATTTGAATATTATATTCAATTATGTTGCCGTCCGCTATAGGCAGTAGGGGCATATCACTACAGTAAGGGCAGGGGTGTGATCATACGGATGCAGAAAGATTGCGCTAGAGTCTTTCATGTTTTGACGGAAGCGTATCCGGCGTTTGCGAGGTAGTTTGCGCATTCGCCGGGTTCGATGGTTGAGACGAGGTGCCCGATGTGACGCCATGTGTCCTCGACGGTTCGTTTCTGGGCATGGCGCATCCAGTGCTTGATCTTGGCAAAGGCCTGTTCGATCGGGTTGAGGTCTGGTGAATAGGGCGGCAGGAACCAGAGCCTGGCGCCGGCCGCCCGGATTGAAGCTCGGACGGTGGCCGACTTGTGGGAACCCAAATTGTCCATAACGACGATGTCGCCGGGTTTGAGGACCGGCACGAGCTGCTGCTCAACATAGGCCCGGAAGCACTGTCCGTTGATTGGTCCGTCAAAGACGCAAGGTGCTGTCAGCCCATCGCAGCGCAGCGCGCCCACGAAGGTCAGCGTGCGCCAGTGACCGTGCGGGGCAAAGCCGCGCAGGCGCTTGCCGCGTGGTCCCCAGCCGCGCAGGGGCGCCATGTTGGTCTTGATCCAGGTTTCGTCGATAAAAACCAGCCGGTGCGGGTCAAGGCTCGCCTGAAAGGAACGCCAGCGCTGACGCCTGCGCGCTATGTCGGCCCGCGCCTGCTCAAGGGCGAACAGTGTTTTTTTTGAACCGAAGCCCCTCGCGCTGCAGAAACTGCCACACGGCATTGTGCGACACCTTCACCCCGCGCGCAGCCAGTTCATCCTTGAGCCGGTGCAGCGACAAATGCGGCACCTGATTGATGCGCTCGACGATGAACGCCCGGTGCGGCTCGAGCACCCGCTTTCGGTGGCCGCCCATCTTGCCCGGCGCGACCGAGCCCGTCGCACGATAACGTTGATGCCACTTCACCACCGAAGAAACCGAGACACCGAACCGGGCGGCCGTCGACCGGCAACTCTCCCCGGCCTCGATCGCTCCAATCACGCGCTTGCGAAGATCATTGGAAAGAGGTGCTGTCATAAGATGCTGGCCTCCTCTCCAGCCAACATCTTGAATCACAAAAAGGACCCGATGGGAACCCCAACCGATTCAGACAAAGAATGAACCGCTCTAACTCCGTGGATCACGGGAATGGGGAGAATGCGGCGGTATGGGTCAGAGGCAACGGAACAAACACGAAGAAGCCATCGACTATATCCTTGCCATGCTTGGTCAACTTCGTGCGATGGCCAAAGCTGAACAATGCGACATGCTCGCATATTTCATCGAGTTGGCTTGCGTGGAGGCGAGCGATATCCTCAACCCCGATCATCGGGCTGATCTGATAGAACTAGCTTGTCAAAAGAGAAACCGCGCCACCTGAATGGCGCTCGATACGGCCTGCCAGGTCGAGTTCGAGCACGATGAGATGAGCCCGGGCGGGATGCATCCCTGTATGCCGGATGATCTCGTCGACAAGTACTGGCGTGGGACCGAGTGCCTCCAAAACACGGGCGCGCTCATCGTCATCCGGCGCTGGCGCGTCTGAAAGCTCCGCGGTGTCTTCCTCGATTCCATCGGTGGTGAATGGCTTGCCGACGATGGGCGACAATGCTTCAAGCACATCATCGGCATTCGTGACGAGAATGGCGCCCTGCTTGAGAAGCTTGTTCGTTCCGGCCGCGCGGGGATCGAGTGGCGAGCCGGGTATGGCAAAGACCAGCCTTCCCATCTCATTGGCAAGCCTGGCGCTTATCAGGGAGCCGGACCGGTCGGCTGCCTCCACTACGAGAAGCCCGTAGGAAAGGCCCGCGACAATGCGGTTGCGCCGCGGAAAATCCCGGGCGCGCGGGGCCCAGCCGAAGGGCATTTCTGAAAGCACCACACCAGTGTCGGAAATCTGCTGGAAAAGAGGTCTATTTTCGGGCGGATAGGGCTTGCCCAGGCCGCCCGCAAGAACGCCGACGGTTCCCGTTTCGAGGCTGCCATGATGCGCCGCCGCATCAATCCCGCGAGCAAGACCGGAAGCAATCACATAGTTCTGGCCGCCGATTTCCCGTGCCAGCCGCTCCGCCATCTTGATACCTGCCAACGAAGCGTTGCGAGCGCCGACCATCGCCACCATCGGCTGGCGCAGCAACTCCAGATTGCCCTTGGCAGCGATCAGCGGCGGAGGATAGTTGGCCGCGGCCAGAAGCGGGGGATATTCGCGTTCGCCTAATGCAATGAAGCAGGCGCCCATCCGGGAAACCGCTTCCATTTCCATCTCGGCGTCCTCTTGTGAGGAGATCTTGATGTAGCGTGCACCGCCCTTGCGGGCAAGTTCGGGCAGTTCCGCAAGCGCGGCTTCGGCCGAGCCAAACCGGTTGATGAGGGCGCGAAAACTGCTCGGCCCGACATTTTCGGTGCGGATGAGGCGCAACCAGGCGAGCCGCTGGCGGTCATCGAGGTGCCGCCCCACCCCGGCTTCCGGCTCCATGCTCAACCCTTGGCCCCAATACGCGCTTCGCTGCCCTCCAGAAGCCGGGCGATATTTGCCCTGTGCTTGATGAAGACAAGCAGGCTGAGAAAGCTGAAGAGCACGGCGACGCGGATATCCGCGAAGAGGAAGAGCGCGACGGGCGCAATAATTGTAGCCACCAGCGCCGATAATGAAGAATAGCGGGTGGCCAAGGCCGTCGCCAGCCAGGTAACAGCGAAGACAAGTGCGCCGGGAAGGGAAAGGCCAAGGAGCACCCCGAGATAAGTCGCTACTCCTTTGCCGCCCCTGAAGCCAAGCCAGATCGGAAAGAGATGGCCGAGAAAGGCACCCAGCCCCGCGGCCAGGGCAAATTCGCTTCCCCAGGCACCCGCGACCACCACCACCGCAGTGCCTTTCAACGCATCGAGCAGAAGGGTCAAGGCAGCAAGGCCCTTACGGCCCGTACGCAGAACATTTGTTGCGCCAATATTGCCTGAGCCGATCTGCCGGACGTCGCCAGCCCCTGCAAGCCGTGTAACAAGCAGGCCGAAGGGGATCGAGCCGAGAAGATAGCCCATAAGGAGGGCAGCGGCGGCATAGGGTAGGGCCGTCATGTTCTGTCTCGGCGCTCCTCGACTGGTTCAGGCAGAAAATACTGTGCGGCCTGCAACCATGGTTTGCAATACCCTACCCTGCATTCGCGCACCTTCAAAGGACGTGTTCTTGGAGAGTGACTGTATGTCGGCCTCCCGCACGATCCAGGGTGCGTCAAGATCGACGAGGATGAGGTCTGCAGGAGCTCCGGTTCTTAGCGTTCCCCCAGGAAGCCCGAAAAGCTGTGCCGGGGCAGTGGACAGCGCATCTACCAGGCGCAGCAGCGGAACGTCGCCTGAGTGATGCAGCCGCAGTGCTGCGGCAAGCAGCGTCTCCAGCCCGATAGCGCCCGCCGCCGCTTCGGCAAAGGGCAGTCGTTTCGTATCGACGTCCTGCGGATCGTGTGAGGAGACGATGATGTCGACAGTGCCATCCTTCAGGGCCTCGACCATCGCCAGCCGGTCCTCCTCGGCCCTCAGCGGCGGCAGAAGGCGGAAGAACGTACGATATTCGCCAACATCGTTCTCGTTCAGGCAGAGATTGTTGATACTTACGCCAGCGGTGACCGCGGCGCCCTCATCCTTAGAGCGCCGCACGGCGGCGGCTGACATAGAGGTCGAGATCTCGGCCGCGTGGTAACGGCCCTTGGTGAGCGCCGCCAGCATCAGGTCGCGCGAAAGTGGGATTGCCTCGGCCTCGCGCGGAAGGCCAGGCAGGCCAAGCCAGCTTGCAAGAAGGCCCTCATTCATGACGCCAGTTGCGGTGAATTCGGGTTCCTGCGTCGCGTGGGCGACCACCAGTCCCATATCGCGCGCATAGGTCAGGGCCCGGCGCATGATCACCGGGCTGGCGATGGTCTTGCGGCCTTCCGTAAGCCCGACGGCACCGGCGTCCCGCAACAGGCCGAACTCGCTAAGTTCGCGGCCGGCAAGCCCCTTCGTCAGGGCAGCAGCAGGAAAAACGTTGACGAGAGCCGTCTCGCGGGCCGTCCGCAGAACGAATTCTACCAGCGCGACATCATCGATCACCGGTATCGTGTCAGGCATCATGATAATCGAGGTGACGCCGCCGGCGGCGGCCGCGCAGCTTGCGGAGGCGATGGTCTCACGATGCTCCGCGCCCGGCTCGCCTATAAAGACACGGGCATCGACAAGGCCGGGGAGAACAGCCTTACCTGCGCAGTCGACCACCTTTGCCCCTTCGGGGAAGCCCTGGTTGCGCACAGCCGGTCCGGAGGCTCGGATCGTTGCGCCCTCGACAATCAGGGCGCCCAGTGTGTCCAGACCCTGAGAAGGATCGACGATGCGGGCATTGTCAAAGACGGTGATGCTCATGCTGGGCTCCCGTCTCGTCGCGGATCGAGCAGCGCCTCCATCACGGCCATACGCACTGCCACCCCCATTTCGACCTGTTCCTGAATGACGCTGCGCGGGCCATCAGCTACTTCCGACGCAATTTCGACACCCCGATTCATAGGCCCCGGATGCATGACGAGAACGTCATCCTTCGCGACTTTCAGCTTTTCCGCGTCGAGACCGTAGAAGCGGAAATATTCGCGAACCGATGGAACAAAGCTGCCGGACATGCGCTCGCGCTGAAGCCTGAGCATCATCACAACGTCAGCGCCCGCCAGACCCTCGCTCATCCGTGTGAACGGCTCTACTCCCATCTGGCCTATACCGGCCGGAAGCAGTGTAGAGGGGGCCACAGCCCGAACTCGGGCGCCCATGGCGTTGAGCAGGTAGATATTGGACCGTGCCACGCGTGAATGCAGAACGTCGCCGCAGATCGCCACCACAAGGCCTTCAAGCCGTGACTTCGCCCGGCGGATGGTCAGCGCGTCGAGCAGTGCTTGCGTCGGATGCTCGTGCGCGCCGTCGCCTGCGTTGATCACAGAGCAGGCGACTTTCTGCGCCAGAAGCGCCGCAGCGCCTGCTGCCCAATGGCGTATGACGAGAATGTCCGGCCGCATGGCGTTAAGCGTCATGGCGGTGTCGAGCAGCGTCTCCCCCTTCTTCGTGGAGGAGCTTGCCACGGACATGTTCATGACGTCTGCTCCAAGCCGCTTGCCGGCAAGCTCGAAGGAAGACTGGGTGCGCGTGGAAGCCTCGTAGAAGAGATTGATCTGCGTCCGCCCGCGCAGCGTCGAAAGCTTCTTCTGCGGTCGCCTGGAAATGGCCACTGCTGTATCCGCGCGGTCGAGGAGCAGATTGATATCGGCGGGTGAAAGATTCTTGATGCCAAGCAGGTGGCGGTGCTGGAAAAGGGGAAAGCTGGAAGTGTCGCTCATATCAGGTAGTTGCTATAAGCGCCCTGTTCGCCGGCCGCAAGCGCAGGAGTCTGTGTACCCCCTTCTTCCAGCCATTTTCATCATGGGCAAAAAAAGTCTACCTTGAACTATCGCAGTTCATGCGAGAAACCGGCTCAAAGCTCTCAGCGTTTAGGGGACTGTTGCATGAATCACGAGGTGTTGAATCAGCCGCCCCCGATCAGCGGGACAAACGCTTGGCGTTCCGACCCGCTGCTTTTACAGTTGGGTGCGCAGTTCGCCGATCCAGTGCGCGGGGAACTGGAGGTGCTTGGCCGTTTCGTCCGCGCACAGGAAGCGCTCGATCTGGCGCGGCTTGCCAATTCGCATCTGCCGGTCTTGAAAACCCACGACCGCTACGGTCACCGTCTTGGTATTGTGGAATACCATCCCGCCTACCACGCGCTGATGCGCAGGTCAGTAAGCACTGGGCTGCACTCCTCGATATGGGAGGACGGGAGCGAGGAAAAGGGCCAGCGGCACCAAGTGCGGGCAGCGCGTTTCTATCTCACCGCACAATTGGAATGCGGCCATCTGTGCCCGCTCACCATGACCAATGCCGCTCTTGCAGCATTGATGGCGAGCCCGGAGCTTTTTCGGGCCTGGATGCCGAAGGTAACGGAACGGAAATACGACCATACCAATCGCGCCATCGGCTGGAAGGCAGGCATCACGCTCGGGATGGGCATGACGGAGAAGCAGGGCGGCACGGATGTGCGAGCCAATACCACAATGTCGGAACCGGCCGGCGACGGGCTTTTCCGCGTCACGGGGCACAAATGGTTCATGTCTGCGCCAATGAGCGATGCGTTTCTCGTGCTGGCGCAGGCAAAGGAAGGACTTTCCTGCTTCCTCCTGCCCAGGCTTCGCGATGATGGCAGCAGCAACGGTTTCCATTTCCAGCGCCTGAAGGACAAGCTCGGCAACCGCTCCAACGCCTCGGCCGAAGTGGAGTTCGAAGGTGCGCTGGGCTATCTCGTTGGAGAAGCTGGCGCAGGCATACGCACCATCATGGACATGGTGACGCTTACGCGCCTCGATTGCGCCATCGCCTCTGCGGGGTTGATGCGCGCATCGCTTGCCGAAGCCGTGCACCATGCGCGTCATCGGATGATCTTCGGCAAGTCTCTTGTCCACCAGCCGCTGATGACCCGCGTTCTGGCCGATCTGGCACTCGATGTGGCGGCGGCGACGGTGCTCGCGTTCCGACTTGCCCGAGCCTTCGATGAATCGGCGGGTGACCGTGCGGCGGCGGCCTATGCTCGCGTCATGACGCCGGTTACCAAATATTGGGTTTGCAAGATAGCGCCGGCGGTCACCTATGAAGCGATGGAGTGTTTGGGCGGCAACGGCTATGTGGAGGAGGCGCCGCTCGCCCGCTTCTACAGGGAGGCACCCGTCAATGCCATCTGGGAAGGCTCCGGAAACGTGATGGCGCTCGACGTATTGCGCGTGCTGTCGCGAAATCGCGGCCTCTTCGATGAAGTGCTCGCTGGTGTTGGCGAGGATCTGGGAGAGGCAGGCCCGGGTACGGTTGCCGTGCTACAGGCGGCGATGCGGGTGTGCGAAAGCGACGAGGGCTCGGCGCGTATTCTGGTGGAGCAGATGGCGCTCGCAGCCGCGGCAGCGGAATTGCGCCGCTTGGGGGTAGGGCAGGTTGCGGACGCTTTCATCGAGACACGGCTTGCGGGTCAATGGCGCGGCACTTACGGGATGCTCGACGCCCGACACGATGCTTCCGCAATCGTCGACATGCTTTACCCCGACGCAATGTAAGTGAATTTGGGGCGCTAGTTGCGCGCTGACGCCCGCAGCGCCTGGAGCCGGTCGAGCGCACCTTGGAGGATGAAGGCGGCGGCGGCCGAATCGATCCTGGCCGCACGTTTGGCGCGCGATACGTCCATCTCGATCAGCGCCCTTTCGGCTGCCGCCGTCGAAAGGCGCTCGTCCCAGAAGGCGAAGGGCAGGTCGGTTCGTGGAAGCAGGTTGCGGACGAAGGCTCGGGTGGATTGGGCGCGCGGGCCTTCCGTGCCATCCATATTGATGGGCAGGCCGACAATCACTCCGCCTATATTCTCGCGGGCAAGCAGCTTTAGCAGCGCCTCGGCATCCTGCGAAAATTTCTTCCTGGCGATTACGGCCCGGGGGGTGGCGAAGGAGAGGCCGAGATCGGCGATGGCAACGCCGATGGTCTTTGTGCCGAGGTCGAGCCCGGCGAGCGGGCGGCCTTCCGGTAGCGTTTTTGCAAGCTCCTCTATAGAAAGAACACCCAAGGCGGTTCTCCGTCTTTGACACTCTGCCGCGCCGTTCTATCCTTCGGCGGATCGACAATTGAGGATTTGTACATGAAAGTGACGTGGTACGGTCATTCCGCATTCAAAATCGAGACCGGTGAGGCAAAGATCCTCATAGACCCTTTCCTCTCGGGAAATCCAACATGGGACGGCGGCTGGGAGGGGCCCGCGGAGGGCGTCACCCATGTTTTGCTTACCCATGGGCACGGTGATCATATCGGCGATGCGCTCGCTATCTTGAAGAAGACAGGCGCGATGCTTGTCGCTAACGCCGAAATTGGCACCTATTTTTCGAATCAGGGTGTGGAAAACGTCAACCCAGGAAATTTCGGCGGGACGGTCGACTGCGGCGGCTTCACTGCTACTTTCGTGCTCGCGCATCATTCGTCCTCCTTCTTCAAGGAAGACGGCAGCAACATTTATCTGGGCAATCCGGTCGGATTCGTACTGCATTTCCCTGGGGACAAGACGCTTTACCACATGGGCGACACGGATATCTTCGGCGACATGGCGCTGATACAGGAGTTGCACCAGCCTCAGGTAGGCATTGTGCCGGTCGGTGACCGCTATACAATGGGCGGTGCCGTGGCGGCTCTTGCTTGCCGCCGTTTCTTCCGCTTCGAGACAGTGATCCCATGCCATTACGGAACGTTCCCGGCCCTTGACCAGAACGCGGACAAGTTCATTGCTGGAATGGAGGGCACCGATACGAAGGTGATTACCCCGAAGCGAGGCGAGTCGGTGGAGGTGTAGGCATTCCGCCAATGCTGTTGCACCAGTTGCCGGGGGCGACTATAGCGCTCGGCCAAAGATTTTCCTTTGCAAGGAGATTGCATGTCCGTTGATACCGAAACGGTTAAACGCGTGGCGAGACTGGCGAGGATCGCCATCGACGACGCGGAGGCGGGCCGGACGACCGGTGAACTCAACACAATTCTCGGCTTCGTCGAGCAGCTCTACGAAGTTGACGTAACCGGCGTCGAGCCCATGACATCGGTCATTCCCATCGCGCTGAAGATGCGTCAGGACGCCGTCACGGATGGCGGCAAGGCTGAAGACATCATGGCCAACGCCCCTCAGACCGGCGAGAACTTCTTCCTCGTACCCAAAGTGGTGGAATAGGATGCCTGCCACTGACGTTCCGTGCGCCAAGTGATCCTCCATTCCGCGAATGACCTTTGATGCTTAACCGGCGGCTGCCTGAACGGACATTTTCATGACCGACCTTACCAAGCTCACCATCTCCGAAATTCGCGCCAGGCTGGCGGCGAAGGAATTTACTGCGGTGGAACTGACGGAGGCATATCTTTCGGCCATCCGGTCGTCCAATGAAAGGTTCAATGCCTATATCGCCGTTACTGCGGACAAGGCGCGCGAAATGGCGGAGGCTTCGGATGAGCGCCTTGCCAAAGGCGAAGCGCGGCCGCTTGAAGGCGTGCCGATTGGCGTCAAGGACCTGTTCGCTACCGAAGGCGTTCACACGCAGGCCGCGAGCCACATACTCGACGGCTTCAAGCCGACCTATGAATCCACGGTTACGGCCAATCTCTGGGCGGATGGCGCCGTCATGCTGGGCAAGCTCAATATGGACGAGTTCGCCATGGGCTCCTCCAACGAAACTTCCTACTATGGCCCAGTGGTCAATCCATGGCGCGCGGAGGGTGACAACAAGGATCTGGTGGCGGGCGGTTCGTCCGGCGGCTCGGCGGCTGCGGTAGCAGCCTGGCTCTGCGCGGGCGCAACGGCGACAGATACCGGCGGCTCGATCCGGCAGCCTGCCGCCTTCACTGCGACAGTGGGGATGAAGCCCACTTATGGGCGTTGCTCGCGCTGGGGCACTATCGCCTTTGCATCCTCCCTCGACCAGGCCGGACCGATCGCGCGCGATGTGCGCGATGCGGCGATCCTGCTGAAGTCCATGGCATCGGTCGACCCGAAGGACACAACGTCGGTGGACCTTCCCGTGCCCGATTACGAGACTGCGATCGGCCAATCCGTAAAGGGCCTCAGGATAGGGGTACCCAAGGAATATCGCATCGACGGAATGCCCGAAGACGTCGAAACGTTGTGGCGGAAAGGCATCGAATGGATGCGCGATGCGGGGGCGGAGATTGTGGACATCTCCTTGCCGCATACGAAATATGCGCTTCCCGCGTATTACATCGTCGCGCCTGCTGAGGCTTCATCCAATCTCGCCCGCTATGACGGCGTGCGTTATGGATTGCGCGTTCCTGGGCGTGACATTACCGAAATGTATGAGAAGACGCGCGCCGAAGGTTTCGGCAACGAGGTGAAGCGGCGCGTCCTGATCGGCACCTATGTTCTGTCGGCAGGCTATTACGACGCCTATTACCTGCGCGCACAAAAGGTACGTACGCTGATTAAACGCGACTTCGAGGAAGCGTTCGAAGCTGGGATAGACGCCATCCTGACGCCGGCCACGCCCTCTGCCGCTTTCGGGATCGGCGACCAGGACATCGGGACCGACCCTGTCAAGATGTATCTGAACGACATCTTCACCGTTACGGTGAACATGGCCGGCCTTCCGGCAATCGCCGTGCCGGGCGGTCTCGACGGGCGGGGGCTGCCGCTCGGGCTGCAAATCATTGGCCGCCCCTTCGACGAGGAAATGCTGTTCCGCACGGCACACGTCATCGAACAGGCGGCAGGCCGTTTCGAACCCAAACGCTGGTGGTAGACAGCCGCTGTCGCGCTCGCGCTCTTGCACGAGGCGGAGGGGTGGTCCTATATCGGCGATAAAAAGAGAATCGGCGCCATTGTGCTCTCTTTGGGCGCCGTCATCCGGAGAAAAGGTATTCTTATGGCCAATCCAGTCGAGACCGCGCTGAATCTTGTGCCGATGGTCGTCGAGCAGACGAATAGGGGCGAGCGCGCCTACGACATCTTCTCGCGACTGCTGAAGGAGAGGATCATCTTCATCACGGGGCCGATCGAGGACGGCATGGCCTCCCTCGTTTGTGCACAGCTCCTGTTCCTGGAGGCGGAAAATCCAAAGAAGGAGATCGCCCTCTACATCAATTCGCCGGGAGGCGTGGTGACGAGCGGAATGGCAATATACGACACGATGCAATTCATCCAGCCGCCGGTCTCCACCTTGTGCATCGGCCAGGCGGCCTCCATGGGTTCGCTCCTTTTGTGCGCAGGCGCCAAGGACATGCGCTTTGCCACGCCGAACGCGCGCATCATGGTGCATCAGCCTTCCGGCGGCTTTTCCGGTCAGGCATCCGATATCGAGCGCCACGCGCAAGACATCATCAAGTTGAAGCGCCGGCTTAACGAGGTGTATGTGCGTCATACGGGGCAGGATTACGAAACTATCGAGCGGACGCTCGATCGCGATCACTTCATGACTTCGGAGGAGGCGAAGGAGTTTGGCCTCATCGACAAGGTGATCTCCTCGCGCGAGGCGATCGAAACCGTAGCTTCGACCTGACTGAAGCAGGGCTTGTCCTCGATGGCTGGCAACATCGGCCAGCCGCAATTGGGTCACGATTTTTTGCTTCTTGCAGCCGAGATGAAAACCGGGATCAGCTTCCGAGCTTTCAGGAAGATTGCACTGCCCTGTGGTGTCCGGAAGGACGTGTGGCGCTATATGCGCTGGCAAGCGCTCCAGGTTAAGCCTATGTTGAATTTCAACACATAGGGTTGGGCTGGGGATGAGAATTGTTGCCGCGCTTTCCGATTTGTGTTTCGTTCGGACTGAAGACGAAGAGGTGGGAACCAATCTCCTGCCTTCGCACTTCCGGCGTGGCGGCCCGTGTGGGGCGCCAATGTACTGAAAGGACCTGAAATATGAGCAAGATCAGCAACAGCGGCGGAGACTCGAAGAACACGCTGTATTGCTCCTTTTGCGGCAAGAGCCAGCACGAGGTGCGCAAGCTGATCGCCGGCCCGACGGTTTTCATCTGCGATGAATGCGTAGAGCTGTGCATGGACATCATCCGCGAGGAGAACAAGTCCTCGATGGTGAAGTCGCGCGAGGGCGTTCCCACGCCGCAGGAGATACTGAAAGTACTGGACGATTATGTGATCGGCCAGTCCTATGCCAAGCGTGTCCTGTCCGTGGCCGTCCACAACCACTACAAGCGGCTGGCGCACGCAAGCAAGAACCCCGATGTGGAATTGGCCAAATCGAACATTCTCCTGATCGGTCCCACGGGCTGCGGCAAGACGCTGCTGGCGCAGACACTTGCGCGCATCATCGACGTGCCGTTCACGATGGCCGACGCCACGACCCTCACTGAAGCTGGCTATGTAGGCGAGGATGTGGAGAACATCATCCTGAAGCTGCTGCAGGCGGCCGACTATAATGTCGAGCGCGCCCAGCGCGGCATTGTCTATATCGACGAGATCGACAAGATCTCGCGCAAGTCGGACAATCCGTCGATCACGCGGGACGTGTCGGGCGAGGGTGTGCAGCAGGCACTGCTGAAGATCATGGAAGGTACGGTCGCCTCCGTCCCGCCGCAGGGTGGCAGGAAGCATCCCCAGCAGGAATTCCTGCAGGTGGACACGTCCTCCGTGCTTTTCATTTGCGGCGGAGCCTTTGCGGGGCTTGAGAAGATTATTTCCGACCGCGGGCGCAAGACCTCCATCGGCTTCGGCGCGACTGTCTCCTCTCCCGAGGACAGGCGCGCGGGCGAGCTTCTGCGCCAGGTGGAGCCGGAGGATCTGCTGAAATTCGGCCTGATACCCGAATTTGTGGGCCGTCTTCCCGTCTTGGCGACATTGGAGGACCTGGACGAAGACGCTCTTGTTCAGATCCTGACAGCGCCGAAGAACGCACTGGTCAAGCAGTACCAGCGTCTGTTCGAGATGGAGAATGTAGAGCTGACGTTCCATGAGAATGCGCTGACGGCAATCGCACGCAAGGCAATCGAGCGCAAGACGGGCGCCCGTGGTCTGCGTTCCATCATGGAAGCCATCCTGCTCGATACCATGTTCGAACTGCCGGCACTGGAAGGCGTTCAGGAAGTCGTGATCTCGGAAGAGGTGGTCGAGGGTAACGCAAGGCCGCTCTATATCTACGCGGAGCGCGAGAAGGAAAAGGGCAGTGTCAGCGCGTGATGCAGCCTGTCGTGCAAACCGTGGGCCTCGGCATTGACGGGTGGAGACCACAAGTTTCCACCGTTGCGAGATGTCGTAACGTGCTTCCTTGCGCTCTTGATATTGGCCTCCTTCACCTCCACTTAGGTATCAAGCGTGGCGGGTTTCGTTTCCAGGGTTGCGTTGCAGTCGGCAAGCTTTCTAAGCGAGGCCCTAACAGTGTAATCCGCGGCTGGCTTTAAAGCGGCTGCGGCTTGAAAGGCTGAAGAAATGACAGAAGAGAACAAGACGTCCGGCGAAGCGTTGTACCCGGTACTGCCTCTGCGCGACATCGTCGTGTTCCCGCACATGATTGTCCCGCTGTTCGTCGGACGGGACAAGTCAATCAAGGCGTTGGAAGAGGTAATGCAGGCAGAGAAGCAGGTTCTGCTTGCGACACAGATGAACGCTGCGGACGACGACCCCGAGCCAAGCGCAATCTATGACGTTGGTACGCTGGCCAATGTGCTCCAGCTCCTGAAGCTGCCCGACGGCACGGTGAAAGTGTTGGTCGAGGGCGCTGCGCGTGCGCGGATTTCCAACTTTACTGAGCGCGAGGACTTTCACGAGGCTGGTGCCGTGGTTCTTGAGGACCCGGAGGAGGACCAGATCGAGATCGAGGCACTTGCCCGCTCGGTGGTCGCCGACTTCGAGAACTATGTAAAGCTCAACAAGAAGATTTCGCCCGAAGTCGTCGGCGCGGTGAGCCAGATAGAAGATTATTCCAAGCTGGCCGATACGGTCGCCTCACACCTGGCTATCAAGATTCCCGAAAAGCAGGAGATGCTGGCCACGCTGTCTGTGCGCGAGCGCCTGGAAAAGGCCATGGGCTTCATGGAGGCGGAGATCTCCGTCCTCCAGGTGGAAAAGCGCATCCGCTCCCGCGTCAAGCGGCAGATGGAGAAGACCCAGCGCGAGTACTACCTGAATGAGCAGATGAAGGCCATCCAGAAGGAGCTGGGCGAAGGCGAGGACGGCCGCAACGAGATCACCGAACTGGAAGAGCGCGTCAAGAAGACGAAGCTCTCCAAGGAGGCGCGCGAGAAGGCGGAAGCTGAGCTGAAGAAGCTCCAGTCCATGTCGCCCATGTCGGCGGAAGCCACTGTCGTGCGGAACTATCTGGACTGGCTGCTCTCCATTCCATGGAAGAACAATTCCAAGGTGCGCCACGATCTGGACTTTGCCGAAACGGTCTTGGATGCAGACCATTATGGGCTGGAGAAGGTCAAGGAGCGCATTATTGAGTATCTGGCGGTTCAGAGCCGACAGAAGAAGCTGAAGGGACCGATCCTGTGCCTTGTCGGCCCTCCCGGTGTGGGCAAGACCTCGCTGGGCAAGTCAATCGCCAAGGCAACGGGCCGCGAGTTCGTGCGCATGGCGTTAGGCGGCGTGCGCGACGAGGCGGAAATCCGTGGGCATCGGCGTACTTACATCGGCTCCATGCCCGGCAAGGTCATCCAGTCGATGCGCAAGGCCAAGAAGTCCAACCCCCTCTTCCTGCTCGATGAGATCGACAAGATGGGGATGGACTTCCGCGGTGATCCTTCGTCCGCCTTGTTGGAGGTGCTCGATCCGGAGCAGAACGCGACCTTTATGGACCACTACCTGGAGGTCGAGTACGACCTGTCCAGCGTGATGTTTGTGACGACGGCGAACACCCTCAACATTCCGCCGGCCCTGATGGACCGGATGGAGATCATCCGCATCGCCGGCTACACCGAGGACGAAAAGATCGAGATAGCCAAGCGGCATCTTCTGCCCAAGTCCGTGCGTGAGCACGCGCTGAAGGAGAGCGAATTCTCGGTTTCCGATGAGGCGCTGCAAGCCATCATCCGCACCTATACGCGGGAAGCCGGAGTGCGCAACCTGGAACGCGAGCTCATGAAGCTGGCGCGCAAGGCAGTGACCGAGATCCTGCGGACCGGGAAAGAGTCGGTCGAGGTGACGGCAGAGAACCTTGCCGATTATCTGGGCGTTCCGCGCTATCGCTTCGGACAGGCTGAGGGCGAGGACCAGGTGGGCGTTGTCACCGGGCTTGCCTGGACGGAAGTGGGCGGCGAACTGCTCACTATCGAAGGCGTTATGATGCCTGGCAAGGGCCGGATGACAGTGACCGGCAACCTGCGCGACGTGATGAAGGAATCGATCTCGGCGGCGGCGTCCTATGTCCGCTCCCGGGCAGTCGATTTCGGCATCGAGCCGCCGATCTTCGACAAGCGGGACATCCACGTGCATGTGCCGGAAGGCGCTACGCCGAAGGATGGGCCGTCAGCCGGCGTCGCTATGGCAACAGCCATCGTTTCCGTGCTGACGGGCATTCCGGTGCGCAAGGATGTTGCCATGACCGGCGAGGTTACGCTGCGCGGACGGGTCCTGCCTATCGGCGGCTTAAAGGAGAAGCTGCTGGCTGCGCTTCGCGGAGGCATCAAGAAGGTGCTGATCCCCGAGGAGAACGCCAAGGATCTGGCGGACATCCCGGAGAACGTGAAGAACGGACTGGAGATCGTTCCTGTGAGCCGTGTGGGTGAGGTGCTGGAGCAGGCGCTGGTTCGCATGCCTGAGCCAATCGAATGGGTAGAGCCCGTCGACGCGCCGGCACCGGCCATTGATGCAGCAGACGACGCAGGGCAGCAGACGATAGCGCACTGAGTTCGGCATGCTCAAAGACAAAGCCGGCCATTTATGGCCGGCTTTTCCTTTTGAAAACCGCGCAAAACCGCCATTTTTTCAGCATTCCCGGGCATTTCCCGCTTGGTGAGCAGATAAGTTCTACATAGACTGCCGTTCCTGCCGGCTGAGTCTATCATCCGGCTACCATCAGGAAGGGGTTTGTTGTTTATGAACAAGAACGAACTAGTCTCCGCCGTTGCCGAGAAAGCCGGGCTTTCGAAGGGGGATGCTCAATCGGCCGTAGATGCGGTCTTCTCTGTCATCACGAACGAGCTTAAGAGCGGCGGTGACGTGCGCCTTGTAGGCTTCGGCAATTTCAGCGTGTCAAGGCGCGAGGCCACAACCGGCCGCAACCCGCAGACGGGTGCGGAAGTCCAGATTCCGGCGCGCAATGTGCCGAAATTCTCGGCCGGAAAAGGGCTCAAGGACGCGATCAACTGACCGCGCCAACAGTCTCACCAACGATCTACAAGAAAAGCCGGGTTTCGCCCGGCTTTTCTGTTTTTATGGCTGCGGTTCCGGGACAATGGCAGCGCTAACTCGTTGGAGACGGCCAGAGGGAAGGTACACTGCTCGTGAGTGAAACGGTCCAGGCGTCCCGCGGACCCAGCGGATTTCGCCCGGCTATCTGGCATTCCGAAGCGGAGCGCATAATATAATTGTAAATTCCATATTCCATATGTATTCTTGAGGGCGTATAATACTCCGGAAAGAAAATGACAGCTTCGCCCCGCATGCCCATTGTTGGATCCGGATGGAAAATGAACCATCTGCGAAGCGACATCGCCGATTACGCCGCTGCGGTACGGAAAGGTTTGGCGGACGTCGATACAACACAGCTTGAGCTTTTCGTTCTGCCGCCATTCACCGGGCTTGTCACCGCACACGAGGCATTCAGCGGGACGGGTATCGCAATCGGTGGCCAGAATATGCATTGGGCCGAGCATGGGGCCTTTACCGGGGAAATATCCGCTCGCATGCTGCGGGACGTGGGTTGCAGCCATGTCGCACTCGGTCATGCCGAGCGGTTTCAGTATTTTGGTGAAAGTTACGAGGCCGTGGGGCTCAAGGTCGCAGCAGCGCTTGAGAACGACCTCAAACCCATTCTTTGCCTTGGTGAAGGAGTGGAGGACAAGGAAGAAGGACGGGCAGAGGAAGTGCTGGGAAGCCAGCTTTCAATGGCTTTAACCAAGGTTAGCCCGGAAGATCTTCCGCGGATCATCCTTGCTTATGAACCGCGATGGGCCATCGGGCAGAAGGCTGCAGCCGACCCGGCCTATGTCTTGGAAAGGCACCGGGGGCTCCGCGCAACCATCGAAGAACGCCATGGCTCGGCTGCGGCCGCGGCCATACGCATCATCTATGGCGGCTCGGTTGATCGCAGCAACGCCGGCACGCTCATGGCGTTGCAGGAAGTCGATGGTCTCTTCGTCGGCCGCTATGCCTGGTCGGCAGAAGGCTTCATTGACATCGTGCGGATCGTTGCCGCCCATCATTCGAAAGGAAGAATGCCATGAGAATCGCTATCGCCGGTGACGGCGCGGGACAGCCGTTGGTCAAGGTCGTACTAGAACATCTCTCGTCTGCGGAGGGTGTGGAAGTTGCCGATCTCAGCAAGCGGGATGACGGTGCAGACGAATTTTATGCCGGAATTGCCGAGCGCGTCTGCCGTGCCATTCTCGATGACCGTTACGATCGTGGCGTGCTCATCTGCGGGACAGGCATTGGTGTTGCTATCTCAGCAAACAAGGTTCCCGGCATTCGTGCCGCGCAGACGCACGACACCTATTCGGCCGAACGGGCACAACTCAGTAACAATGCCCAGATCATCACCATGGGTGCGCGGGTGATCGGGCCGGAGCTGGCCAAATCAATCGTCGATGCCTGGCTTCGCTCCCATTTCGACGTCGAAGGGCGTTCAGCGGCCAACGTCGCCGCAATCGAGGAGCTCGACGCGAAATACCGTGAACTGAGGAACTGAAGATCGAGGGAAGGAGGAGCGGCCATGCCGACGCTTTATGCAAGGGCGCTTGCCGATTTGCAGTCAGTCTTCGATAAGCTCGATGAGGCACAGGTCGACAACGCCGTAAAGGTAATTGCGAAGGCTCGCCGGATCGCACTTTATGGCGTGGGGCGCGAGGGTTTGCAGATCAAGGGATTCGCAATGCGGCTTTATCACCTTGGACTGAATGCCTCGGTGGTCGGTGATATGACGACTCCTCCCCTGGGAGAAGGGGACCTGTTGATCGTTTCCGCTGGGCCTGGATGGTTTTCGACCGTCGAAGCATTGATGAACACGGCGAGCCAGGCTGGCGCCGAGACGCTCTGCGTGACCGCACAGCCGAATGGCCGCTGCCCGAGGGCGGCAACCCATATGCTGCCGGTGCCAGCCCAGACCATGGCGGACGATCAGGGGACCGAAACCTCGGTACTCCCCATGGGCTCCTTGTATGAAGGTACTCAGTATGTTCTTTTCGAGATCATGATTCTGAAACTCCGCGACCTCCTCGGAATATTGCCTGAAGCCATGCGCGCGAATCACACCAATTTGGAATAGGCCGGTTCGTGAGCACTGCCAGACAGATCTCTATGGACGCATTTCCGGGCGATCTCGACACGGAACAGCTCCGCGCACGCGTTGCGTGGCTCTACTTCGTTGGGGGGATGACCCAGCAAGAAATCGCCAACCAGCTGGGAATCACGCGTCTGCGGGTAAACAAGCTGATCGGGCAGGCGCGGGCGGAAGGGTCGGTCTTCATAGATATCCGCCTGCCGCTCATCGAATGCATCGAACTGGCGGACAGTCTTAAGGATCGATATGGCCTTGAGGATGCGGTGGTTGTGCCGTCCGTTCCCGACTATCTCCAGCAGCAACGAGCGATAGGTGAAGCGGCCGGCCTGTTACTTGAATCCCTTCTTCCCGGCCGCCAAGGGATCGGCATCGGGTGGGGACGCACGTTGAGCTTCAGTGCCCGCAGGCTGGGTGAGAAGCGATTGCGCACTTCGTGGGTCGTCGGGCTGATGGGCGGGGTCACCCATGGTTCAGGCGTCAACACCTTCGAGGTGTCGACCGCACTGGCACAAGTTCTTGGCGCCGAATGTCACTATCTGACAGCACCGATCTACTGCCCAAGTCCGGAAAGTCGCAACGCCCTTCTTACACATGAGCTGGACGATGTCATGCGGCGGGCGGAGGAAGCAGAAATCGCGCTGGTGTCCTGCGGCGATCTTTCCGACCGCTCCCCAGTCGTTCCAATCAAGGTCGTGGGTGAAAGTCTGGAAGAACTCAAGGCGCTCGGCAGCGTCGGCGAGGTGCTCGGCTGCTTCATGGACGAGGATGGCTGCATCGTCTCGCACCCGGTCAATTACTGCATCATGGCACTTCCACCGGCCAAGCTGCGGGAGAAGCCGGTCTCCATCCTCGCCTCGGGCGGGATGAGGAAGCTGAAGATCATCCGTGCGATTTTGCGTGGGCGTTATGTGAACCGGCTTGTTACGGACGAGGCAGTAGCGCGTTCTTTGCTGGCTGATTGATCGCCTCAACATCCTGAAATCCCGAAAAACAGGTTTCGTTCCAAGCCGCTTCTTGCGGCTTTTCTGCGTTCCCTGATGCCGTTCGCAGCCTCCGCTATGATCTTGTAATTCTCAATTTACATATGTTATTATGGTGTTGTCGGAGTTTGACGTCTGACCGTTCCGGGGGGCGTCCCGCACCCGCACTGGACACAATTTGACCCCGGCCCGCGCGGCGGTGCCAAAATTTTGGAGGAAACGATGAAGAAACTGGTGATGTCGTTGCTTGCGACGGCACTGATCGGGACTGGCGCAGCCATGGCGCAGGAGGCCGATCTGAATACCAAGGACAGCTACCGCTTCGTGATCATCCCCAAGGTGGTGCACCCGTGGTTTGATAAGGTGAATGACGGCGCCCAGCAGGCGGCAGCCGCTATCAAGGCTCTCACGGGAGCCGATGTTCAGATCGATTACAGTGCTCCCCAGCAGGCAGACGTCGTGCAGCAGAACCAGATCCTGGAAAGCGCGATAGCCACGCGTCCGGACGGCATTGCCATCGACCTGCTCGATGCATCTGGCAACCGGGCTTCGCTTGAAGAGGCGGTCGGCCAGGAGATCCCCGTGACCATCTTTGACTCGGTTCCGCCGGAAGGTATGGAGCTGACCAGTATCGGGAATGATTTCTGCGAGCAGGCCAAGATTGCCGCGCGTCGGTTGGTCGAGTTGCTTGGGGGGGAGGGCGACGTGGCCATCATGATGGGTGTCCCCAGCGCTCCGAACCACGCAATACGTGCCGAGTGCCACCAGGAGGTGTTTGACGAGCATCCAGGCATCAACGTCGTTGCTACAGGCATCGACAATGACGATATCGAAACTGCGCAGAAGCAGGCGGCGGCCATCATGCAGGCTCACCCGAACCTCAAGGGCTGGGTTGCCTGCGATGCCGCAGGGCCTATTGGTATCGGCCAGGCCATTCAGGAAGCCGGGAAGGTGGGCGAGGTGCTCCTCGTCGGTCTCGACGACCTTCCAGAGATGCTGCAGCTCATCCGCGACGGGGTCGCTGACAGCAGTTCCTCCACCAAGCCGGAGATGCAGGGCTACTGGTCAGTCATGACCATGTGGCAGAAGGCGTTGGGCATCGAGACGCCCAAATACATCGATACCGGCATCGCGGTTATCACCCAGGACGATGTCTGACCAGAACAGGCTGTCCATCCAGCGGCAGCTTTAACGGAAAGGCTCTCTCGGCAGATGCTGGGAGAGCCAGTTCACAACAGGAACGATCCGTCCGGATCATCGAGGACAGCAATGGCGTTTGTCGAAGTTCGCAACATAGGGCGCGATTTTCCCGGCGTGACTGCTCTCGACGATGTGGATCTGGATCTTGAATTGGGGCGGGTTCACATCCTTGCCGGAGAGAATGGCGCCGGCAAATCCACGCTGGTGAAGCTTCTCACCGGCGCAGATACTCCAAGCCGCGGCACCATTAGGATAGACGGGCGCGATACGGCAGAGCATCCGGAGGTGTTTGACCTCGTCGCCTATGTGCCGCAGGAGCTCAGTCTTTTCCCGCACCTGAGCGTTGCGGAGAATCTCTTCATTCCATATGAGCGCTCGGGCTTCAGCGGCGCTACCGTGAATCATCGGGAAATCCAGCGCAAGGCGCAGGAGTATCTCGACCGTTTTGCCATTGCGGCGCGCCCGACCGAGCTTGTTCGCAATATTTCGGTTTCCGACCAGCAGCTTTTGCAGATCGCCCGCGCCTCCACCAACAAGCGCATGAAAGTGCTGATCCTGGACGAGCCGACCTCTTCGCTCACGCAGGCGGAAGTTGACCGTGTCTTCCGGGTGATCTCCAGCTTTCGTGATGGCGATCATGCAATCGTCTTCATCTCGCACAAGATGCAGGAGTGCTTCGCCATCGGTGATGATTACACCGTCCTCAGAAACGGCCGGAAGGTCGCATCCGGCCGCATGGCCGATACGGATGAGGAAGGGCTGATCCGCGCCATGTCCGGCGAGGAATTGAAGCTTGGCGAGAATTTCCGGCCTGTTTTGCCGCCTGGCGGTCCGGGCGAGGCGATCATGCAGGTGCGCGGCCTGAGCGGCTACCGCTTCGAAGATGTCTCATTCGTTCTGAAGCGTGGCGAGATCCTGGGGTTTGCCGGTCTTGTTGGAGCCGGCCGCTCGGAAGTCATGCAAACTTTGTTTGGCTTCCGCAAGCCTTCTGCCGGGAGCGTGACGGTGCTCGGCAAGTCTTGGAAGCTGGGAGATACCAGCTATTCGGTCGAGAATGGCGTGCTTTATCTTTCCGAGGAGCGCAAGCTTCACGGAATTCTGCCGCTGCTTAGCCTGAGGGAAAATATCGGCATCGCTATCCTGGATGAGACGCTGTCCAAGTTTGGCATCTCCACCTCACGCGAGCGCTCCAAGGTTCTGGAGATCATCAACGCCTACGACATCAAGACCTCCGACATGGAAAAGAAGATCATGTTCCTGTCTGGCGGAAATCAGCAGAAGGCGATCATCGGCCGTGCCATGGCTACACGCCCGAGCGTCCTCATCTTCGACGAGCCCACAAAGGGCATCGACGTCCGAACCAAAGCCGAGATCTACAAGATCATGAAACGGTTGGCCGAGGACGGTGTAGGCATCATTCTCATTTCCTCAGAGATGGAGGAACTGCGCAAATGCGCAAACCGTATCATTACGATGTATTCAGGGCGAGTAACCGGCGACTTCGACGCGGAAGCGACATCAAACGAGACGCTTGTCGGGGCGATCTTTGGTGCGGAGAAAAAGAATGCAGCCTAATTTCCTGACGCGTCTTGCCACGAACCAGCTTGCTGGCGTGATCGTGGCCTTTCTCATCATATTTGCTATTTCCGCATTTCTTTCTCCCTATTTCCTTTCCAGTTACAACATGTCGGTTGTGGCCCGTTCACTCGCCTTTGTCGGACTGGTGACAATCGGGCAATCGATGCTTCTGATTCTAGGAGAACTCGACCTTTCGTTGGGTGTCATCGGTGGCCTTTGCGGGGTAATTTCGGGCATCCTGATGGTCAATTACGGGATCAACCCGGCAGTAGCCATGGGGCTGGCCCTTGTAATGGGGGCAGCGCTCGGCTTCATCAACGGCGCACTGGTTACCACTCTAAGCCTCCATTCTCTGGTCCTGACTATCGGCACGGCTGGGATTTACGGGGGCGTGACCCTGGTGCTCACCAGGGGCGTGGCTATCACCAACATTCCCACGGAAATCCAGTTTCTTGGGCGCGGCAGCCTTTTCGGCATACCCGTACCCTTTCTGATCATGCTTGCGGCGCTTGCGATCGCCACCTTCATTACGTTCAAGACGCGCTTCGGACGCTATATGTACGCAGTAGGCAACAACACGGCTGCCGCAAAAATGCTTGGCATCAAGGTCGATCGCGTCCGCGTCGCTATATTCACATTGGCAGGTTTTCTGTCGGCGCTTGCCGGAATCCTGATGGTGGCGCGATTGGGGACAGCTCAGCCGTCAATCGGTGACACCTGGGTGCTTCCGCCAATCGCGGCCGCGGTCATTGGCGGGGTTGCGACAACAGGTGGGATCGGCACGCCGCTCGGCGCCATATTCGGTGCGGCCATCATCGCAACTATCGAGAACATTATCGTTCTCTTTGGCGTATCTCCTTACTGGCAGGGCCTTGTCAGCGGAACAATCGTGGTTCTTGCAATTTCCTTCGACTCGATCTCACGCCGCTACATCCGGCGGGAAGACCGATGACATCGAAGTCTCATCACAGGAGGTTCACATGAAACTTGGCGTAAACCTTTGTTTCGCGGTCAAGCGGTGGTTGGGCGGCGGCCGTCTTGCAAGCCTGGTGAAGGAGGACCTCGGTCTTGATTACGCCCAGTTCAGTTGGGATCTGGTGGATCCATGGTGGCCGGCTGCGGAGCGCGACCGCATCGCTGCTGACTATGCGCGTGGCTTCAAGGCAGCGGGCGTGACAATCGAGAGCAGCTTTGGCGGCCTTGCTTCCTACACCTATAATCACTTTCTGGCGCCGACGCCGGAACTGCGCGCTCTTGGCAAGGAGCATCTCAAGCGCGCCATCGACATGACCGCCGCGATGGAGGTGCCTGCCGCCGGCATGCCCTTTGGCTCCTACTCTGCCGATGACGCACTCGATCCCGCCCGCCGCGAAGAAATCTACAAGCAAGCGTTGGAGACGTTCGTCGATCTTGCCCGCCATGCCAAGCAGAGCGGTCTTTCCATGCTGATGGTCGAGCCGGTTCCCCTGGCAACCGAGTTTCCGTCTTCGGCGGCCGATTCACTGCGCTTGATGAAGGATCTTGACGGCGCCACCGAGGTTCCCGTCCGCCTGCTCGTGGACTGGGGCCATGCGCTGTTCAAGCCCCTCTTCAAGGAAGAGGCCGATATGGACCACTGGATGCGCGTCTGTGGGGAATACATCGCCGCCTTTCACATCCAGCAGACGGATGGCATGCTGGACCGGCACTGGAACTTCACCCGCGACGGCATTGTCACGCTCGACGGGCTGGCTGATTTCTGGAAGCGGCATCACTTGGCGGATCAAACCTATCTTCTTGAAGTCATTTATCCGTTCGAGGAGACGGATGAGTTTGTTCTTGAAGACATGAAGAAGAGCGTCCAGCTTCTCAAACAGGCAAGCTGAGCCAGGTTCCAAGTCTGTTTCCAGCGCCGGCGAGACCGGCTCCTCCGTAAAGCCGCAGGACGATCCCGTGACCAAGACTAAGAAGCTTATCAACAATCCCGACAGCATCATTTTCGAGATGGTGGAAGGTTTTCTTGGCGCGCACCCGCACCTTGTGACGCGCCATGGTCAGACCGGGCGCGCGCTGGTTGCGGTGGATGGCCCCCGCGAGGGGAAGGTGGGGATTGTTATCGGCGGAGGTTCGGGCCATGAGCCAGCCTTCCTTGGCTATGTTGGACGAGGGCTGGCCGACGCTGTCGCCGTCGGCAATGTCTTTGCGTCTCCTTCGCCGGAGCCAATTCTTGAGGCCACTCGGGCTGCGGATGGCGGTGCGGGCGTCCTTTACCTTTACGGGAACTATTCGGGCGATGTCATGAATTTCGACATGGCCGCGGAGGAGGCCGCAGCGGAGGGTATTGCGGTACGTACCGTCGTGGTCACGGATGACGTTGCCTCCGCGCCAACCGAACGGGCTCATGAACGCCGTGGCATTGCGGGCGACTTCTTCGTCTTCAAGATAGCCGGTGCTGCAGCCGACCGAATGGCGAGCCTGGAGGAAGTCGTTGCGGTAGCCGAAAAGGCGAACCGCTCGACCTTTACAATGGGGGTAGCGCTGGGATCCTGCTCGCTGCCGCAAACCTTGAAGCCGAACTTCTCCATCGGCGAGGACGAGATGGAAATCGGCATGGGCATTCATGGCGAGCCGGGTATTGGCCGTGAGCCGCTGGAAAGCGCTGATAGCGTAACGGACAAACTGCTCGACCGCATTTTTGCCGAACTTACCCTTTCCCCGGGCGACGAGGTTGCCGTTCTGGTCAATGGGCTTGGCTCTACCTCCCTGATGGAGCTCTACCTGCTGCACAGGCGTACCAAGCAAAGGCTGGACGAGAAGAAGGTGCAGATCTATCACTCCTTCGTAGGCGAATATGTCACGTCGTTGGAGATGGCGGGCGCGTCGATCACGCTTCTCAAGCTTGACGAAGAACTGAAAACACTGCTCGACCATCCCTGTCACACGGCGGCCCTTCAGGTGGGTTCCGTGACCAGTGGGCAGCGCGTCAGCCGATCCTCCGGGCCAGAACACCGGGCATCTTCAACCCATCCCGGGCGGCGTTCCGAAAGTGCCGGTGAAGGCGCTGCGCAGGGCGAACGTCCGGGCGGCGAGGTGACGCCGCAGATTTTCCGGGCCATGTTTCGCAATGTTGCAGCAGCAATCCTTGCCAGGAAGGACTGGCTCAGCGAACTCGACGGCGTGATCGGTGATGGCGACCATGGCGTCACCATGGCGCTTGGCTGGGCAGCGGTTGACCGTGCGCTGGATGAAGTCACCGCCGAAGAGGATATCGAGGCGGTCTGCAAGCGCATGGCGAAGGCATTTCTGGACGCGGTGGGAGCCTCGTCCGGGCCATTATATGCGACGGCCTTTCTGCGGGCCGGAGCCAGCGCCAGCGGTCGTATCGGGCTCGATGCCGCCGCCCTGGTGGCCTTCCTCGAAGCGGCGGCGGCAGGCATCCGCGAGCGCGGCAAGGCGGAGCCGGGCGACAAGACCATGGTAGATGCATGGGTGCCAGCAGCAGAAGCGGCTTCACGTGCGTTGAGGGAAGGGGGCTCTGCGCTCGCCTGCCTGAAAGCCGCCGCCAGGGGAGCCGAAGAAGGCATGAACGCTACAGCGAAGATCGCAGCACGCAAAGGACGCTCCAGCAAACTGGGCGAGCGCTCGCTGGGCCATATAGATCCGGGTGCGGCATCGACTTTCGTCATGCTGAGCGCCATGGCCGAGGCGCTGGAGCAGGAATTGTCCAGCTCCTCCGGCGCAGCGTCGGGTGAGTAGCCGGAAGTCCCCTCAAGCCCTTAGCAATTCCAGAAAAGCGAAGGCTGCGTCTCGTGTACTAGCGCGAAATCAGGGGCTTGGGTCGTTTCAGTGTTTTCATGAAATGAAGACACGATCCTAGTCTAATCGGTGGTCCGCGCTGGAACGGTCTGGCGGAAAAGCTTTCCACGCTCACCTATTAGAACGAAGACAAGTGCAATCGCGGCAACGCCAAAATAGCCGGCAGCAAGGGGCGTCAGCGTTCCATCAAATGCCTGACCGATCAGGGCTCCCAGAACTCCGCCGCCCAGTGTCGTTACAAAGCCCTGTATTGCTGCTGCTGTTCCTGCCACATGCCCCAAAGGTTCCATCGCGATGGCGTTGAAATTCGCGCCGACCCAGCCGAACTGGAACATGGACAGCGCGAACAGTACAAAGAATACAGGAAAGGAAACCGGGCTGATCAGCGTCAGCGCCAGCCAGATTCCGTTTACGGTGAGAAAGCCGATCAGCGCACCGTGCGACAGGAGGCGCATGCCGAGGCGGCCGACCAGGCGCGCATTGGTAAAGGAGGAAATCGCCATCAGCCCTGCGCCAATGGCGAAGAGAAGCGGGAACCAGTCACCCAGATCATAGATCTCGACATAAATCTGCTGCGCCGAGTTGATGAAGCCGAACAGGGCACCGAAGATGGCTGTCGATGCAAGAGTATAGCAAAGCGCAACGCGGTTTGTAAGAACGAAACCAAAACCCTCGGCGATGGAGCTTAGTGAAAGGGCTCGGCGCATTTCAGGCGCTAGGGTCTCCGGAAGGCGCAACAGCGCCCATATGGTGATAGCGAGCGACATGACGCCCATCGTGATGAAAATGATCGGCCAGTCGCCGAAGATCATCGCCGCCTGGCCAAGACTTGGCGCGATGACCGGAATGATCATGAACACCATCATGACCATCGACATCACTTCTGCCATCTGGCGGCCGCCAAAGACGTCGCGGATTGCAGAGACAGCGATCACGCGGGTAGCGGCCGCTCCGACACCCTGGAGGAATCGCAGCACCAGAAGAACCGCAAAGCTCGGCGCGAAGGCGGCAGCAAAGGCCGTCACAGCGTAGAAGATGAGCCCGACTAGAAGCGGCCCCCGACGGCCAAAGCGGTCCGAAATCGGGCCGTAGAAGAGCTGAGCGGCCCCGAGGCCAAGCACATAGGCCGTGATGACAAACTGGCGATGGTTCTGGTCCTCGACCCCGAGCGCGGCGCCGATCTCCTGAAGTCCCGGCAACATGACGTCAATGGCCATGGCGTTGAGTGCCATAAGAGCTGCTGCCAGCGCAATGAACTCGCCCTTGCCGATCCCCGTAGTGAAACCGGGATCACGTGCAGTAGCGTCGCTCATCATTTCACTCCGGGGAGAATGCGCGTACAGGCAATCGAAGGCTACGAAATGCCTGTGTGTTCAAAAGGACAATGGGGTACAAAATGCGTCGGCCGCAAACCGACGCATCCATAAACAATCGTATTCAGCTCGTCGAAAACAAGCCCGATCTGGAGAACCGGACCGAAGAAGGGCTTCAGGCAGCGGTGGCGCTTACGCCCTTTTCCTCCAGAAAGGACTGCAATTCACCCGCCTGGAACATCTCGCGGACGATGTCACAGCCGCCGACGAATTCGCCCTTCACATAAAGCTGCGGTATGGTCGGCCAGTTGGAGTAATCCTTGATGCCCTGGCGCATCTCGTCAGAGGCGAGCACGTTAATGCCCTTATAGTCGACGCCGAGATAGTCGAGTATCTGCACCACCTGACCAGAAAAGCCGCATTGCGGGAAGCCGGGCGTGCCCTTCATGAAGAGAACGACGTCGTTCGTCTTCACCTCATTGTCGATGAATTCGTGGATACCACTCATCGCTTGTCCTTTCATTGACGGGTTCAAGGCCCGACATTGTAAGCAGTGTGATCAATATCTATTGCACGGGAGCGCCCCATGCAATGCAGTGAGGGAAACTATTACCCTTCGCTAGGCAGGACGCACGATTTGCATCGCGTCGTCTGCGGCTGGCTGCACGTCAGGACGTCGGTTCAGGAACACTGGTTTGCAGCGCCAGGGCGTGTAGCGTACCGCCCATATTTCCCTTCAGCGCCTCATAAACCATCTGATGCTGCTGGACACGCGTCTTACCCCGGAAACTTTCCGACACAACTTCCGCCGCATAATGGTCTCCGTCGCCCGCCAGATCGCGGATCGTGACCTTGGCGTCGGGAATGGCCTCCTTGATAAGGCGCTCTATATCGCCGGCGCTCATAGCCATGATCGTCTCCCCTGTAAATCCGCCCGTTCAGCCGGTCCGTCCGTCCATGAACCTTGGGAACCAACCCTCATGGGCTTCTTCTAGTTCAGCAACGGATATGGCATGTGCCTCGCCGAGTTTCAATTCGTTGCCTCCCGTAACGCCGATCCGGATGAGGGATACCCCCGCTTTTTGCGCTTGCGCTATCAACTCGTCCAGCACTCCGTCTCCAAGAGAACACGCCAGCACGTAGCGGCCCTGATCTTCACCGAAGAAGGCTGCGTCTGCGTTTGCAGGCGGTTCGTCGATCCTGGCTCCAATACCCGACGCAATTGCCATTTCGGCAAGGGCCACTGCCAGACCGCCATCGGAAATGTCATGGACGACACTGGTCTTACCGTTACGGATAAGGGAGCGAACGAAATCTCCCACCCGCTTCTCGTGCTCAAGGTCAACCGGCGGCGGCGTGCCTTCGGCGCGTTTGAAGATGTCGCGCAGATACGCCGACTGGCCGAGATGAGAGCCCCAGCCCTGCGGGCCTCCCGCCAGTAGGATCGTCTGCCCTTCCTCCGTAAATGCAATGCGGGCCATTTTTGCCCGGTCGGGAATGAGACCAACGCCGGCGATGGTCGGCGTGGGCGGAATGGCCTCTCCCAGAGTCTCGTTGTAGAGTGATACGTTACCCGAGACGATCGGGAAGGAAAGCGCTCGACAAGCCTCTCCAATGCCCTCAATGGCACGCACGAGCTGCCCCATGATCTCGGGCCGCTCGGGATTGCCGAAATTCAGATTGTCGGTGGCAGCCAGCGGCTCCGCACCGACAGCTGTGAGATTACGCCAGCATTCAGCCACGGCCTGCTTGCCGCCTTCATATGGGTCGGCCTGGCAATAACGGGGAGTGACGTCGGATGAAAAGGCGAGAGCCTTGGTTTGGTGGCCTTCGACGCGGACAACGCCGGCATCGCCGCCGGGAATTTGCAAAGAGTTTCCCTGAATGAGCGTGTCGTACTGCTCCCAGACCCAGCGGCGTGAGGAAAGATCGGGCGAGCCGAGGAGTTTCAGGAGGGCTGCTGCAACGTCTGTCTGAGGCAGGCTCGCGGTGTCAAGGGGCGCAAGCGGAGAGGGCGCTTGCCATGGCCGATCATACTCCGGCGCCTCGTCGCCGAGTTCCTTGATGGGAAGATTGGCAACCTCCTCGCCCTGATGCAGAACGCGGAAGCGGAGATCATCCGTCGTGCGGCCGATGACGGCGAAGTCCAGCCCCCATTTGCGGAAGATGACTTCGGCCTCCTCATGCTTTTCTGGCCGCAGGACCATGAGCATGCGCTCCTGGCTCTCCGACAGCATCATCTCGTAGGCTGACATGCGCTCCTCGCGCGCCGGAACGTTGTCCAGGTTCAACTCAATGCCAAGATCGCCCTTCGCCCCCATCTCAACCGCCGAACAGGTTAGGCCCGCAGCACCCATGTCCTGAATGGCGATGACGGCTCCGATATCCATCAGTTCAAGGCAAGCCTCCAGCAAGCATTTTTCGGTGAAGGGGTCGCCCACCTGCACGGTCGGACGCTTCTCATCGATGCCCTCATCGAACTCCGCAGATGCCATCGTGGCGCCGCCCACGCCATCGCGACCGGTCTTGGCGCCGAGATAGACAACCGGCAGTCCGACGCCTTCGGCCTTGGAGTAGAAAATGGCGTCCGTGCGGGCAAGGCCGGCAGCGAAGGCGTTGACGAGGCAGTTGCCGTTATACCGCGCGTCAAAATTCAATTCGCCGCCGACGGTGGGAACTCCAAAGGCGTTGCCATAGCCGCCGATTCCCGCCACCACCCCGGCCACCAGATGTTTCGTCTTGGGATGATCCGGAGCGCCGAAACGCAGCGCGTTCATGGCTGCGATTGGCCTTGCTCCCATGGTGAAGACGTCGCGAAGGATTCCGCCGACGCCCGTAGCGGCCCCCTGATAAGGCTCGATATAGGAGGGGTGGTTGTGGCTCTCCATCTTGAAGACGACGCACTGCCCGTCACCGATGTCCACAACGCCTGCATTCTCGCCCGGACCCTGGATCACCTGCGGGCCGGATGTGGGCAGTGTGCGCAGCCACTTTTTGGAACTCTTGTAAGAGCAGTGCTCGTTCCACATGGCTGAGAAGATGCCAAGCTCTGTGAAGGTCGGCTCCCGCCCGATCAGATCGAGGATGCGTTGGTATTCCTCCGGCTTCAGGCCGTGTGCGGCGACAAGATCTTCTGTGATGGGAATGGTGTTGGGTATAGTCATTGTCCTTGTGCCCTGCATCCTTTGATCAGCTGCGGCAGGTAAGCCCACCGCGGGACCAGCGCCCGATGTCGGCTGTCATACGCTGACCGGCCGGAGTTCCAGCGAGCGGGCCGTAGGTTTCAACCCCGGCGGGCGTGCCGCTCGCTTCGATCACCATCAGCGGCAAGCCGCCTGCTTTGCCCTTATCAAAAACCAGAATGCGAGGTCTGCCTGCCGTTGTATCCAGTTCTGGAATCAGGGTGAGATTACGGAAATCACGATCCGTTGAACGCATCCAGCACCTTGCACCTGCTTCGTTGATGCGTTGCAGTGTGCGGACGCTGGCCGACACTTCCGCGCCCTGTGATGACGGCGCTGCCGGGAAATTGCTTTGGCAACCCGCCAGTAGGGCAGGGATGCAAATCGCCGCGAAAGGAAGAGTGCAGGGCAAGCCCCTTGTGAAGGGCAACCGGAATCCTCTCCGCCTCACGCAGCTTTTCCCAAAATGCCTTCAAATAGCGGGCGCCCATCAGTGCCTCCGTGGGCGGTCTCGATCAGGTTTTCTGGATGCGGCATCATCCCCAGCACATTGCCGGTTTCATTGACGATCCCCGCGATATCGTTGACGGAGCCGTTGGGGTTCGTTCCTTCCGCGTAGCGAAAAACCACCTGACCCTCGCCTTCGATACGGGCCAGCGATTCAGGATCGGCAAAATAGTTGCCGTCCTGGTGCGCCACGGGACAGCGGATGATTTGGCCGGACGAGTAGGCGCGGGTAAAAGCAGTGCCGGCATTCGATACCTGAAGCTTGACCTCACGGCAGACGAATTTTAGCGAAGCGTTGCGAAGCAATGCGCCCGGCAGCAGGCCGGCCTCTATAAGGATCTGAAAGCCGTTGCAGACGCCCATGACGAGCACGCCCTTCTTCGCCATCTCCGCCACCGCTCGCATCACCGGTGTGCGGGCAGCGATCGCTCCGCAGCGCAGATAGTCGCCATAGGAATAGCCACCCGGAATGATGATGAGGTCAAGGCCGGAAGGCAATGCGGTTTCGGTCTGCCAGACGATGAGGGGTTCCCTGCCTGAAACCAACCTCAAAGCGGCTATCATGTCGCGGTCTCGATTTAGGCCGGGAAGCTGGACTACTGCGGATTTCATGCGCTCAGATCGTGGGGTTCGGTTTGTAGGTTACTGTAAGTTCTCGCAAATGAAGCCGGTGCTTGCTGCTCGAACCGTTCCAAATGGCGCAGGGACTAAGGTCGCAAACATCACACATCAACCGGCCCAGGATGGAACAGGCTCCGGCGCCACCCTCGTCCAATCCATCGAATGAGGTATTTTCCGTTGCATCTTTCAAGAATTCCGCCGTGCGATCCTTCCCGAGACAGGCCGCCGCTACCTCACTCGATTGAGATGCTATAGTTCTCGATCACGGTGTTCGCCAGCAGACGCTCGCACATCTCCTTCAGATCGGCCTCCGCCGTTGCCTTGTCAGCCGTATCGAGCTCTATGTCAAAGACCTTGCCTTGGCGCACAGAGCCGATGCCAGAAAATCCCAGCCCTGCAAGCGCACCCTCTATTGCCTTCCCCTGTGGGTCCAGCACCCCATTCTTCAATGTGACGGTGACGCGTGCCTTGATCACGTCGATCAGTCTCCCTTGGCTTTCGCTTTAATGTTTGGTCTCGCCATTGGGCTTGGATGACACAAGTACCGGGCCGGTGGGCTTGATCGGCTCGTTCTCGTTCATGATGCCGAGCCTTCGCGCGACTTCTTGATAGGCCTCCACCAACCCGCCCATGTCGCGGCGGAAGCGGTCCTTGTCCAGCCTGTCACGGGTGGAAACATCCCACAACCGGCAGGAGTCGGGCGATATCTCGTCGGCCACGACGATGCGCATCATATCTCCTTCCCAAAGGCGTCCGCATTCGATCTTGAAGTCTACGAGCTGGATGCCGACTCCGAGGAAAAGGCCGGAGAGGAAATCGTTGATGCGAATAGCGAGTGCCATGATATCGTCGAGCTCCTGGGGGCTCGCCCATCCGAAAGCCGTAATGTGCTCTTCGGACACCATCGGATCGTCGAGCGCGTCTGCCTTGTAGTAGAACTCGATGATGGAACGCGGCAGAACCGTGCCTTCCTCAAGGCCAAGCCTTTTTGCCAGCGAGCCTGCGGCAATATTGCGCACGACGATCTCCAGGGGGATCATCTCCACTTCCCTGATGAGCTGCTCGCGCATGTTGAGCCGGCGAATGAAATGGGTGGGGACGCCCATCCGGTTCAGATGCTCGAAAATGAACTCGGAAATCCGGTTGTTGAGGACGCCCTTGCCATCGACAATCTCGTGCTTCTTCTTGTTGAAGGCAGTGGCATCGTCCTTGAAGAACTGGATCAGCGTGCCGGGCTCAGGCCCTTCATAAAGAATTTTGGCCTTGCCTTCATAAATGCGGCGGCGACGGTTCATAGCTTTCTCTGGTGTTGGTGCCGGCCTTTAAGGTGATGTTCATGGGCCGACTCGACAAGATGGAGGGCCAGATGGCTCCCGCGCTCTCTAGCCTAATCGTTGCCTCATCTCAATCTGCAATTCCCCGCTTCAACGGATTCTGTCCGCCATGTGAGCGCTCTATTGACGCTTCGCAACGCTTCTGGTCTCTAACGCTTATCGCTGTCAACCGCCGTCCTGCTTTGCGGCGGCGCATAAGCCGGAGTTTCGATCGATGAGCAGCATGAAAGAGCGTGAGGAAGCATTCGAGCGGATGTTCGTTCGCGATGAGGAACTGAAATTCAAGGCCGTTTCTCGCCGCAACAGGCTGCTCGGATTATGGGCTGCCGAAAAGCTGGGTAAATCGGGGGTGGCTGCGGAAGAGTATGCGAAGGAAGTGATCAGGGCAGATCTCAAGGAACCCGGCCATGAGGACGTCTTCCAGAAGATCCGGAAGGACTTTGACGCGGCCAATGTTGACGCGTCCGATGAAACCATTCGCAACAGGATGGTGGAGTTGCTCGCGGAAGCGGTGGAGCAGGTGAAGAGCGAGTAATCGCCTCGAAATGAAGAGAGGCGGCAGCTCCTTAACGGGCCCTTAAAGCTTCGACAGGAAGCGGGCGAAAGCGAGCGTTCCTTCTGGCCACGGCCCGTAGCCCGACTCAGCATTGATATGCCCAGCCTCTCCGGCATCGAGAAACTGGGATCCCCAGCAGAAAGCAATCTCTTCGGCTGCTTCGAAACTGCCGAAGGGATCGTTGCGACTTACCACTACCACGGACGGGAAGGGCAGGGGCGCGCGCGGGTAGGGGCCAAAGGTTAGAAGATGCTTCGGCCTAATCGACGGGTTTGTCACTTCTGGCGGTGCGACGAGAAATGCTCCGGCTACTTTCTTGCGGAACAGCGGAACCGCATGAACTGCCGATGCCGCGCCCAGCGAATGGGCAATGAGGATGACGGGCCTTTCCGCCGCGTTCACTGCATCCGCAACACTTTGAACCCAATCCTCGCGCCGGGGCTTTGACCATTCGGCCTGTTCCACGCGGCGCGCGGTGGACATGCGGGTCTGCCACCGGGTTTGCCAATGATCCGGCCCCGAATTGGTGTAGCCGGGAATGATGAGGATGTCGGCGTCCTTTACTTTCATGATCGCGCATCTAGCGGTTGGCTCCGGCTGGATCAACCCACGGGCAGCAGGTCGCGGGAGATCGCGATTGGTAAACAACGTGTTCTCTTTCCACGCGCTTGTACACTTAGCTCGGCAGGATCAAATTGGGTGCACAAGCATTTCCCGTGTCCTTGAGACCGGGTTTTCAGGAGCTCAGATATGACCCATCTTCCCTTCGCCGCCGCGACGCCGGTCAGGATCGCTTCGGTCGCTCTCAAGGCGCGAGACGCCGACGCGCTCGCCCAGTTCTATCGTACTGTGGTGGGACTGGACGAACTCGGTCGGAGCAATGGCTCAATCCAATTGGGTGCCGGTGGCCGTCATCTTCTGACGATCGAGGCTGCCCCGGATGCAAAACCCGACAATCCGCGCGAAGCGGGCCTGTTCCATACGGCTTTCCTGCTGCCTTCACGGAAGGCCCTTGCACAATGGGCGCGACGTGCTGTGGAGGAGCCACTCCCGATTGATGGTGCTTCCGATCATCTGGTTAGCGAAGCCATCTACCTGACCGATCCTGAAGGAAACGGCATTGAGATCTATGCCGACAGGCCGCGCGAGCAGTGGCTCTGGGAAGGCGATGAAGTCTCCATGAAGACTTTGCGGCTCAATTTCGAAGATCTGCTCGCCGAGGGGGGCGACGATCCCTGGAAAGGCGCACCTGACGGAACGGTAATCGGCCATGTCCACCTTCGTGTGGGTGATCCGGCAGAAGCCGAAAGGTGGTGGCACGAGACAATCGGCCTCGACGTCATGGCGCGATATGGGCCGCAGGCTGTCTTCCTCGCCTCAGGCGGCTATCACCACCATGTCGGCGCAAATTCCTGGCACAGCCGCGGCGCGGGCCGTCGCGATCCCGCCCGGACGGGCCTTGCATGGATCGAACTGCACTCGTCAGAAGCCGGGGAGGAAAGGCTTCTGGAGGATCCATGGGGTACTGCGATTCGCCTTGTGCCTTCGTCTGGAGCCTGATTTGGGGAGGTTAGTCCTCCCCGAACACCCTCCTGAAGAGGGTATCAACGTGCTTGGTATGATAGGCCAGATCGAATTTCTCCCGGATCTCTGCTTCCGGGAGCGCCGCGCGCACCTCATCGTCGGCGAGCAGTTCCTCCAGGAAATCTGCCCCTTTCTCCCAAACTTTCATCGCGTTGCGCTGAACCAGCCTGTAGGCGTCCTCACGGCTCACGCCCGCCTGCGTCAGCGCCAGCATGACACGTTGCGAATGGACCAGCCCGCGGAATCGGTCGAGGTTGCGCTGCATGTTCTGAGGGTAAACGACGAGCTTTTCCATGAGACCGGTCAGCCGGACAAGCGCGAAATCGAGCGTCACGGTGGCATCAGGGCCGATCATGCGCTCCACCGAGGAGTGGGAGATGTCGCGCTCATGCCATAGGGCGACATTTTCGAGGGCCGGAATCGCGTATGCCCGTACCATCCTAGCAAGGCCCGTAAGATTTTCCGACAGGACGGGATTGCGCTTATGCGGCATGGCCGACGAACCTTTCTGGCCCGGCGAGAAGTATTCTTCCGCCTCTAGCACTTCCGTGCGCTGCAGATGGCGCACTTCGGTTGCCAGCCTTTCAATCGACGAGGCGATAACAGCGAGCGTGGCGAAGAACATGGCATGTCTGTCGCGCGGTATGACCTGGGTCGAAATGGGCTCGGGGCTGAGCCCCATTCTTTTCGCTACATGCTCTTCAACACGCGGGTCGATATTGGCAAACGTCCCCACCGCGCCGGAAAGGGCGCAAGTCGCCACCTCCTCACGAGCGCGCGTTAAGCGATCACGGCAACGGGCAAATTCCGCGTAGGCTTGAGCCAGTTTCAGCCCGAAGGTCGTAGGTTCGGCATGAATGCCATGGCTTCGGCCAATGGTGATCGTGTCCTTGTGCTCGTAGGCGCGGTTCTTCAACACCGAAAGAAGCTGATCGAGATCGGCAAGCAGTATGTCGCTTGCACGCACCAGTTGTATATTGAAGCAGGTATCCAGCACGTCGGACGATGTCATGCCCTGATGCACGAAGCGCGCCTCCGGCCCGACGATCTCGGCAAGATGGGTGAGGAAGGCAATGACGTCGTGCTTTGTCTCGCGCTCGATCTCGTCGATGCGCTCTATGTCAAAGGTGGCCTTGGCGCCCTTTTCCCAGATCTTCTGGGCTGCCTCCTTCGGTACGATGCCCAGCTCCGCCATGGCATCGGCTGCGTGAGCCTCGATCTCGAACCAGATGCGAAATTTCGACTCGGGCGACCAAATCGCTGCCATTTCGGGGCGGGAATAACGCGGGATCATGAGATTTGCCTGCTTTGTGGAGAGTTGCGAGCCTCCTATCAGAGCGGCCCCTAAAGCTCAACGTGGGCGCGCGGCAAACCAAATGCTGGCGGCGAAGAGCCCCAAAAGGCCGATCGGAAAATAGAGCCGCAGGCCGATTACGGCAAATTGATAAGCGGCGCTCGCCAGCGTGAAGACGAACTGTAGGATCCAGACGAAAGAGAACGGCCCGGCATGCCACTGTGCGTAATAGGCGCGGTATTCAAGCGCGAAGAGGGCAGCGGTCACGGCTCCCGTCGCCACTGCAAGCGCGAGGAAGAATGTGGCGAAACGCTGGGTGAAGCCCTTGGTGCCTGAAACAAGCGTTGCTGCCAGCAAGGCGATGGGAAAGGCGAGGGCACCACCTGCCATGTAGAGCACCAGCAATGCCGCGATGTGGGAGAGCGTCGCCCAATGGGCAAGCCCGGAAAAAGCGCTTGCTGCCATCAGCACTGTCCAGAGCACAGTTCCGCCAAACAGCTCACGTGCGGAAGGCGCAGCGCGGCGCAGCCACGTGACAAAGCCGTTCGTCCGTTTGAACGTGGAGGAAGACAAATGTTACAACCTGCCGGTCACCGCAAGGAAGCGGTGGTCTGGACCTTCAAACCCCACTTGCCGGATTGCTATGAGGACGGCGTAAACGGGCGCGGACCCTTCAGGGTGGAAGGTCTGGATGCCAGCGATGCGATAGCCGAGCGGGCAACCGCGGCTTGAGGGTATGCTCGAATCTTCGTGAACGATCCGCGTTTCCTCGCCAGCAGCGGCGCCGACGCGCAGGAGGCGAAAGCCAGCCACCGGTCCGAAATGGCGGCATCGTTCCGGCTCGCCAAGCACAAGCTCCTCCAGACGGAATTCCAGCGCCTCATCGAGCGGAGGCATGATCGGCCGAGGATTGACCATCATGCGATGCGGGTCCGCTGATAGCTCCGTCACAGCGTTCCAGCCAGCCCGGAAACCGATGTTCCGTCTGAGTTCTTCGTCCGCGACGATTCTTTGGCCGCGGGTTTTCGCCTGGTCCCTTGCCTCCTCCAGCCTCGCCCGCTCATCATCGAGCCGGACTCGGATGGGCGTGTTCGCAACAAAGCTATCCGTTGCCGTCTCGATATAGAAGCGGTTCGCGTAGGGAAAGCCCGAACCGTCCTGAATGCCATATTCTTCAAAAGCGAAAATGCTTCCGTCTGAACTGAAGCCAAGAACTTCCACCGCAGCCATATCTCCGGCCCGAGTGGCCAGCGGCGCAAGGAGGAAGGCAAACAGGAACAATGCGAAGCGGAATTCCCGCATGAAGTTTTCCCTCGCCGTAACTAAGGTTATCAGAGTCCGTGGCGGTCGCGGAAGGTGGGCATGATGTCTCCATCGGCTTTCTGCGCGGAATAGACGCCTCGGGCGATGGCTCGTGCCATGGTCGCTGTCGCAGCAGCGTAAAGCTCGATTGTTGTATCCAGCTCGAGTTCGCTTTCGCTGCGTCCGGTCGCCAGCGCAAAGACCAAATCGCCGTCCATGGGGGTGTGCGCGGGCCAGATGGCGCGTGCAAATCCGTCATGCGCTGCGATGGCAAGCCGTTGAGCAGCAGGTTTTGATAGTTTTGCATCGGTCGCGACCACAGCGATGGTCGTGTTACCGCCCGGGCCGGACGGAAGCCGCCTGAGCTTTGTTACCGGATCTTGAGCCTGGGCAGGCATTGGCGCGGGAAGGCCAAGACCGCCGAACTCGTTGCCAGCCTCGAAGGGAGCGGCCCAGAAGTGGGGCATATCGGCCACCGTGGCAGAGCCTACGGCATTGACCGCCACCAGCGCTCCTACAGTAATACCGTTCTCAAGCCGGGTAGAAGCGGAACCGAGTCCGCCCTTGAGCGTCGCCGTCGTCGCGCCCGTACCCGCGCCGTCGGAGCCGAGGGTAAAATCCTCCCTCGCAGCCAAGGTGGCTTCATAGCCCAGTTCGCGGTAGGGCGGAAAGCGGCCCCAGTCTTTGTCGCCACCATTGACGAGATCGAAGAGGATGGCGGCAGGTACGATCGGCACACGTTGCCCGCCGACGGCGAAACCTCTTCCAGCTTCGCGCAATGCGGCCTGCGTGCCCGAGGCCGCGTCGAGCCCGAAGGCCGAGCCGCCCGCAAGCACCACCGCATCCACGGTTTCGACCAGATTTTGCGGTGCCAGCAGATCCGTCTCGCGCGTGCCGGGCGCCCCGCCCAGCACTTGAACACCGGCGACCGCCGGCTCCTCACAAAGGACGATAGTGACGCCCGACTTCAACCGGTCGTCTCTGCTGTTGCCGACCTTCAGGCCGGCCACGTCTGTAATCAGGTTCCTCGGCCCCGTCCGGAACACTTACTCCACCTCTACGAATTGCTCTCCGTCGTAGCGGAAGAGCCGGTAAAAATTGCGGTCCAGGTTGCCCCCCTTATCGAACAGGATCGTGCCGATGGCGGTCTCGAAAGACTGGCCGGACAGGACGTCATCGATGGCAAGACTTTCCGCTGCCGCTTTCTGCGTGGCCTGGGCAGCGACTTCAAGAGCGGCGTAACCCGGAAGCACGTATCCTTCCGGCAGGATTGCCGCTTCGCGGAGCCGGTCCACAACTTCCGGCCTTGCGATCTCCTGCCATTCCGGCAGCCCCACCATCAGGACGCCTGCCGGAAGCGGCTCGGGTCCATCGTCCGCACGCAGCGCTTCGCCGCCGACAAATGTCACCTCATAATCCATGGACGCTGCATCACGCGCCATTATAGCGATGTCTGCTCGGTCTCCGCCGACAAAGACATGGGTTGCACCCGCTCGCCGCAGGCGGCCCATAAGACCAATCTGATTTTCAAGCTGGGGACGAAAGGTGTCGAAGAAGACCGGCCTCAGTCCCGCAAGTTCCGCTTCTCTACGCAGCGTCTCTGCTAGTTCGCGGCCGTATATCGTGCCGTCGTCTATGATGGCGAAGAAGACGCCGCGCCACTGCCGCACCAGGATTTCGGCGACCGCTCTCCGTTCATCGTCATCGCGCGGTCCCAGCCGGTAGACCGGCCAACCGGAACGGGAGCGCTCGTTGGTGAGGCTGCTGGTTCTGACTGGCGAGACAACGGGAATGCCTGCATCCGCAAGAATGGGCATCGCGGCTGCGATGGCTGGCGTACATAGAAAGCCGATAACAATGGACACACCCGAGTCGACGAGCGTCTGTGCCGCTGCAGCTCCCTGCTCTTCCGAACAGCCGCCATCCGCCTCGACGAGTTCGATGCCTGCAAATTGCTGCGCGGCGGCGCCTGCGCCACGGACCCATTGTTCGCCGAGCAGGCGGAAGTTGCCGCTAAGCGGCGCCGCAACGCCGATGGTCTGCTGTTGAGCCTGTGCCGGAAGCGCTGATGCGAGAGCAAGCATCGCAAGAAATACACGGATGAGGTGTTTCGAAAATGCTGTGATCCTGTTTTCCTCCACTTCACCAGAGGAGACTCGTAAATGGTAGCAGGGCAAGGCGCAACACGCTATGAGGCGCTTGTATGCGGATGCATAAAACCTATATCGGTGCGGCGAGGACTGATTTGCTGAAGACTAACGACGTAGCGCCACAGGATTATCGTGATGCCATGGCTCGCTTTGCGGGTGCCGTGCATGTTGTCACGACGGACGGTTCCCATGGCCGACGTGGCGTGACCGTGATTGCTGCCTGCTCGGTGTCGGATAACCCTCCTACCGTTCTGGTGTGCCTTAATCGGGAAAATCCTAGAAACGATGCCTTTCTGAAGAATGGGATCTTTGCGCTCAATACGTTGAGCGCAGGGCAGGAGCACATCTCCAACGCCTTTTCGGGTTTTTCCGGCCTGCCGCAGGAAGAGCGTTTCGCGCTTGGCGAGTGGGAGACGCTGTCTAGCGGCGCCCCCACACTGGTCGACGCGCTCACCGTCTTTGACTGCCGCATCATCGATACGAAGGAATTTGCAACCCATCGCATCTATTTCGGAAGGGTGACGGGATTGCGTATTGGAGATAAGCTGCGGCCGCTCCTTTATCATGACCGTGGCTACCGCGTGTTGTAATCCGGGAGGCTTCATGCCGCAACAGCCCCGCCCACTTCCCCAGAGCATAGACGAAACCGTCGCGCTTCTTTCGGGCGCAAACTACGTTACCGACCGGGCGCTTGCGACTGTGCTGTTTCTCAGCCTGAGGCTACAGCGGCCCCTGTTTCTTGAAGGCGAGGCGGGAGTCGGCAAGACGGAGATCGCCAAGGTTCTTGCATCCTCTCTCGGTCGCCAGCTCATTCGGCTGCAGTGTTATGAGGGCCTCGATATTTCCTCCGCTGTGTACGAATGGAATTATGCGGCCCAGATGATCGAGATCCGCATGGAGGAGGCCGCCGGCGTCAGCGATCGCAGCGCAATGGAGCGCAATGTCTTTTCCGAGAAGTACCTTATCAGGCGTCCGGTGCTGGAGGCGCTTGCGGGAAAGGCAGGCGCAGCACCTGTCTTTCTGATCGACGAGCTTGACCGCACCGACGAAGCATTTGAGGCCTATCTTCTAGAAATCCTTTCGGACTATCAGGTGACCGTTCCGGAGCTTGGCACCATCCGGGCAGAAGAGCCGCCCATCGTAGTCATCACCACCAACCGCACCCGCGAAATCCACGACGCGCTGAAGCGCCGTTGCCTCTATCATTGGGTGGATTATCCCGATGCTGAGCGCGAATTGGAGATTGTGCGCCGGCGCGTTCCGCATGCCAACCAACGGCTGTCGCGCCAGGTGGTCAGCTATATCCAGAAGCTGCGGCAGATCGACCTGTTCAAGGTCCCCGGCGTGGCCGAATCGATCGATTGGGCCAATGCGCTTACCGAGCTCGACAAGGTGGCGCTCGATCCTGAGACGATCTCCGACACGTTGGGTGTGCTCCTGAAGTACCAGGACGACATCGCCAAGGTCCAGGAGGGTGAAGGCAACAGGATACTGGAGGAAGTCAAGGCCGAATTGGCGGCGGTCGGATAGATCTATGGGCCACGCCGATGAGGTGAGTCGGGAGGGCGATCCGCAGGGACGGATTGCCGATAATATCGTCTATTTTGCCAGAGCCTTGCGCAAGGCGGGCTTGCCCATAGGGCCTGCCGCCGTTACCGACGCGATTCAAGCTGTGCTTGCGGCCGGTATAGGCTCGCGCGAGGACTTCTACTGGACGCTTCATGCGGTGCTAGTCTCCCGGCATGAGGATCATAACGTCTTCGACGAGGCGTTTCGGCTTTTCTGGCGCTCGCGCGGACTGATCGAGAAAATGCTCGCCATGCTTTCCCCAGTCGCTCCGGCGCGAGGGGCGCAGGAGAAGCCGCGCCCGGCGCAAAGCCGCGTAAGCGAAGCGTTGCTCGACAATCAGCATCGTAAGGAGAACCTCCACGAGGAGGTCGAGATCGAAGCCCGCCTTTCGATCTCCTCGCGCGAGGTGCTGCGCAAGAAGGACTTTGCACAGATGACGGCTGAGGAATTGGTTCAGGCCCGACAGGCGATTGCCGAGCTTGTCCTGCCGGACGACCGGGTTCTTACGCGCCGTTTCCGTACCGATCCGTCCGGCAGGCGTATAGACCCGCGGGCCATGATGCGTCTTGGCCTGCGCACCGGAGGCGATTTCATCGTTCCGTGCTACCGCTCACCGCGGCAGGTATATCCGCCGCTTGTGGTGCTAGCCGATATTTCCGGCTCGATGAGCCAGTACACGCGCATTTTCCTGCACTTCCAGCATGCGCTGACGGAGAACCGCCGCCGCGTTTCAAGCTTCGTCTTCGGCACGCGGCTTACCAACCTTACCCGGCAGTTGAAAAACCGCGACCCGGACGAGGCGCTGGCAGAGTGTGCGTCCGCTGTCGAAGACTGGTCCGGCGGCACGCGCATCGGCGAGGCCATCGGCACCTTCAACCGCCTGTGGTCGCGCCGCTTGCTCGGACAAGGCGCGGTGGTGCTTCTCATCACAGACGGCCTTGAACGCGACGACACCGACACTCTTTCGCAGGAAACGGCGCGGTTGAGGCGATCCTGCCGCCGGCTTATCTGGCTCAACCCACTGCTGCGTTTCGAAGGCTTCGAAGCCCGGGCGCGGGGCGTTCGGGCAATGTTACCGCATGTGGACGAGATGAGGCCGGTGCATACGCTGGAAGCCATGTCCGACCTTTGCGCTGCGCTTTCTGCTTCACCGCTGCAAAGGTTGCGCAGCGGCCGGCCGGGAACGGGGATTGGCAAGCGAGTTGCCTCATGATGATACTGGCACGTGTACAGTATCGGTTCAGAATCGGAGTGAGCGGATATGTCCCAGACCATGCAATCGGCGCCGCCGAAGGACCCTCTGACGATCGCGGAGGAGTGGCTGAAGGACGGCAAGGAGGTTGCTATCGCGACTGTCATTGAGACGTGGGGGTCGGCCCCAAGGCCCATTGGCAGCCATCTTGTGATCAATAAAGATGGCCTCTTTGAAGGATCCGTCTCCGGGGGCTGTGTGGAGGGCGCCGTGGTGACCGAGGCAGCGGACGTGATAGCCGATGGCAAGCCGCGCCTGCTCGAGTTCGGCGTCGCCGATGAAACCGCATGGGAGGTCGGTCTTTCCTGCGGCGGACGCATCAAGGTCTATGTGGAGCGGCTGGGCTGACATCATGGACCCTCATTCCCTAACGAAGCTCAACCAGTGCCGCCGGGAACGCCGGGCGGCAATCCTGCTCACCGATCTGGGTGACGGCAGTGACCGTGTGATTGTTGAGGGCGATGCCGTTGACGGAGCATTGGGCGATGCGGTTGCAAACGCCTTCCGCTCCGGCAAGTCCGGCACGAGGGAAGTGGATGGCCGCGCATTTTTTCTCAATGTGCATCTGCCTCCACCGCGGCTTGTGATGATCGGCGCTGTCCATATCAGCCAGGCGCTGGCTCCCATGGCGGCCATTGCCGGTTTCGACCTGCAGATCATCGACCCGCGTACCGCCTTTGCTTCGCCAGAGCGCTTCCCGAATGTGCGGCTCGATGCCGAATGGCCGGAGGACGTTCTTGCCAGAGAACCCCTTGATGCTTACTGCGCCTTGGCAGCACTTACCCATGATCCGAAGATCGATGATCCGGCTCTGACAGCGGCACTGAAGGCAGATTGCTTTTATATTGGGGCGCTCGGCAGCCGGAAAACCCACGCCCGGCGCGTGGAGCGCCTCACAGCAGCAGAAATTTCCAGCGCTTCGATCGGGCGCATCCGGGCGCCGATCGGCCTGGCGATCGGTGCCGCAAGTCCGGCGGAAATTGCCGTTGCCGTCCTAGCGGAGATAATCGAGGCGCTGCGCTCACGCGGGGTTGGCGCTGAAAGGGGAAAAGCAGCATGAAGTTCGGTCCCGTTGCCGTGGAGGAGGCGAAGGGCGCCATTCTCGCTCATGCAATGGTGGCGGAAGATTTGCGCCTGCGCAAGGCACACCGCCTTACGGCAGAGGATGTGGAGGCACTTGCCCGGGCAGGCATCCGCGAGGTGGTGGCGGCTGTTCTCGATCCCGACGACCTGGATGAAAATCTCGCTGCTGACCGTGTCGCCCGCGCATTGCGAACGGTGCATGTCGAAACGCGGGCACCATCTACCGGCCGTGTAAATCTGCATGCCACCGAAGCAGGGATCTTCATGGTCGAGCCGCGGGTGATCGACGCTATCAACCGCATCGACCCAGCAATCACCATAGCCACACTCGCTCCTTACGCCAGGGTTGAGGCGGGGCAGATGGTGGCAACGGTCAAGATCATTCCGTTTGCGGTGCCGGAAAATCTCATAGCGCAGGCCGAGACCGCGTGTCGCGCCATGGAGGCTTTTTCCGTGCAGCCTTTTCTGCCGCGTCGTATCGCCCTTGTACAGACCGTTCTGCCCGGCGTGAAGATGAGCGTGCTGGACAAGACCACGCGCATGACCAAAGCGCGTTTATCACGCTCAGGCAGCAGGATCGTTGCGGAGCTGCGCCCGCCGCACCGGGAGGAAGCGGTGGCGGAAGCCATCCGTTCGCAGGCTGCAGACGCCGACATGCTTCTTATCTTTGGCGTTTCGGCAGTTTGCGACGAAGACGACGTCATACCGGCTGCGATCAGGCGCGCGGGCGGCAAGGTGTTACGTGTCGGCATGCCTGTCGACCCTGGCAATCTGCTGGTGCTGGGGACATTCGATGGCAAGACGGTAATGGGAGTTCCGGGGTGTGCGCGAAGTCCCAAGCTCAATGGCTTCGACTGGGTTCTTGACCGCCTCGTGGCCGGCCTTGACGTAACGCCGGAGGAGATCGGCGGCATGGGTGTGGGTGGGCTGCTGATGGAGATCCCCACCCGGCCACAACCGCGAGAGACGCTCAGCCGCAACATGTCTCCAAAGGTATGGGCGGTTTTGCTCGCTGCTGGTCAATCCCGCCGCATGGCGCCTGCCAACAAGTTGCTCGTAGAATTTGAGGGAAAGCCGCTTGTGCGGCGTACCGCAGAGCGTCTTCTGGACTGTGCCGTGGCCGCCACTGTTGTGGTGCTCGGTCATGAAGCTGCCGCCGTCAGCCGTGCTTTGTCCGGGCTCAGCCTGCGCAAGGCGGAAAATGCTGATTACGCCAGCGGGCTTGCCAGCTCGCTGAAGGTGGGCGTGCGCAATGTGCCACCCTCCGCCGATGGTGTGCTGATCGCGCTGTCAGACATGCCGGGCATCTCCACGGCCGATCTGGATCTGCTGATCAAGACGTTTGTCGAAGCAGGCGGAAAGGCAGTCGTGCGTGCCACGCACAATGGGAAGCGGGGCAATCCAGTCATTCTACCGCGCGTGCTTTTCTCGGAAATTGAGCAGCTTGAAGGGGATGTCGGTGCGCGGCAGATCATCGAGGCATCGGCGCTTGAAGTGATTGATGTCGAGATTGGCTGTGCCGCCAGTTTCGATGTTGATACGCCGGAGGCGCTGGAGCTCGCGCGCGGCGCGCTTGTCGGGCAGGAATGAGGCCGCTTTGCGTGCATGGTTGATGTGGGCGGCGCTCCTTGGCCTGGCCTTCAGCGCTTCGCCGGCCCAGACCTGGGAGCTTGCTCCCTTCAAGGACCGCCTCTTTGCCTATCCACCCGTGCTCGAACAGCGGGATGGCGGCGCCTATCGCATTGTCGACTACCGCGAGCAGCGCGACATAAACGGCCGCGACGCAGTGCCGGAGCGCAGGGCGCACAGCCGCTACCTGTCGCTAGGCATACGCCGCCTGCAGCGTGATCTTGCAGTTCGCAGCGAGGCGGGCTCAATTGCGCATCATGCCGTGGGCGAAGCCGAAGGAGCGATCGCGATCACGGTCTATCTCCATGGCCAAGGCGGGAACCGTCATCAAGGCATGAACGACTATTCTTTCGGAGGAAATTTTAACCGCATCAAGAATCTCATGGCGCGCAATGGGGGCCTATACCTGTCGCCGGATTTTTCCGATTTCGGTGCGCGGGGTGCACGAGAAGTGGCTGAACTCTTGAGTTATTATACCGCCCGTTCGCCCCAGGCTCCGATCTTTATCGCCTGTGGTTCGATGGGAGGGGCACTGTGCTGGCGGCTTGCGAGGAATGCGAAGCTGGCGCCCCGGCTTGGCGGGCTGCTTCTGCTAGGCTCGTTTCCGGATGAAGGCTTCCTCACCTCCGCAGCCTTCAGGCGGAATGTGCCGGTGTTTTTCGGACATGGAAGCCGTGATACCGTCTTTCCGGTCGAAACGCAGGAAGCACTGTACGCGCGCATCCGCAAGGTTGCACCGGGCTATCCCGTACGCTTCGTCCGTTTCGAGACAGGCACGCACGGTACGCCCATCCGCATGACTGACTGGCGGGACACGCTCAACTGGATGCTGACACGCGGCGTCAAGGGCCGGTCAGATAGTCCAGCACGGTTTCAGGATTGATCTTCCCGTCATAGGAAGCATCCACTTCATAGCGGACGAGGGAAAAAGAGCCCGAGCGGAACATCCACACGCCGTTCGACGAAGCATCTCCGAGGCCGCGCCACATTGCGCGGGACGATATCGTCAACTCCTGCGGATCGAACGAGGAGTTCACAAGCAGACCCTCGGTCTTGTAGCCGACGATCAGTATTTCCTCCACGGCAGCGTCGGGATCATCGTTTTCGTAGCGGATGTCGAGGTCTGGCACCGCGAACTGCAAGGGGGAAAGCTCGCCGAAATCATTTGCGAGAACATAGGCGTGCCTTTCGTTATAGGCACCGCGTGAGCAGAAGAAGCGGAACAGATGCGCTTCCCTCGGTTCTTCCTCCGGCCCATCATAGGCATAGTTGAAGCGGATCGCATGGCTTTGCGGCTCGTCCGCCGTCTCCATCATCCTGTCAGGACACTCATCTTCATAGACCGTGTCGAACAGGCGCTTTGCGCGTTCCTCAAGGGGCAGCGCGGGCAGTGCTTCGCCATTGCCGCAGTTTGCAGGAAGCTGCATCTCAAGCGGTTCATTCAGCTCCCCGGCCTCCAACCTACCGCTCTCGATCTGGAGCGGCTGATAGGGCGTTGTCTGGACGGAAGGCTGGATGAAGCGCAGCGTGTAACATCCCTTAAACACCTGCTCGCTCCCGTCGGTGCCATAGGCGCGGATTGCTACCGGGATCCCATAGAAGATGCTGCCAGCCGCTCCATCTGCGGTCACAGCACCTGTGGTTACTTCCACCCTCTGCGTTTTCTCATAACCTTTTTTATAATCATCGAGGCTCTGTGCGGGCGGCGTTCCGAAATAGGCATATGCGCGGGCATATTCCTTGCGGTTGATTGCATTGTAGAGCGAGCGAACCAGCACCTCGGGGGACGAACGGTCGTCCAGATAGGCAGCTTCAGCTCTTGCGGCCTGAGGCCCCGCCGCCAAGGTTAGCCCTGCCATCAGCCACAGACGCTTAATCATCGGGTTCAGCTTCGTTCCCATGCTCTTACTGCAATCAATCGATCCACCTGGAACGTCATAACATGAGTCGTGTACGCGCGCAGGTGAGGGCTGGAGCCGACCGCAGCCGATACATGAAAATTTCAGCTCACCGGCGGCAGCGTTGTGCGCCCCAACCACCGCCAAATCAGGAGACAGGCCACCACCGACAGCCCTGCACAAAGCCCAATCCAGATGCCGGAACCGCCGAAACCCAGGTGAAAGGCTAGAACGATGCCCAGAGGCAGGCCAACTCCCCAATAGCCGATCGCGCCATAGATCATCGGGACAGTGGTATCGTGCAGTCCGCGCAACATGCCGGATGTCACCGCTTGCGCACCGTCGGCGATCTGGAAGAATGCGGCGAATGCCAGGAAGGTGGTTGCCAGTGAAATGACCTTCTGGTTTTGCGGATCATTGAGATCGATGAAGCCGGCAATGAGCAGGCGCGGCGCGAAGAACATCACCAGCGCCATGAAAGCCATAAAGCTCACGCCCATGATGAAAGCCGTCCAGCCGGCACGTGTGACGGCTACAGCATTGCGCGCCCCAAAGGCGCGGCCAACCCGCACGGTGACGGCTTGTCCCAGCCCCATCGGTACCATGAAGCTTACCGAAGCGATCTGGACGGCGATCGCGTGAGCGGCAAGCGATACGGTGTCGATTAATCCCATCAGCAGCGCGGCGAGATTGAAGACCGAGACCTCGAAGGTTAGGATTGCGGCTATCGGCAGGCCAAGGCGAACAAGCTTGCGAAAACGCGGCCAGTCAGACCGCCAGAAGCGGCCGAAGATTCGGTAACGCCTGAACTGCCGCTCGGTAACGACCACTACCGTCATGCCGGCGAACATGAGCAGGCTTGAAACCGTCGTCGCTAGCCCTGCGCCGGTTACCTCTAGGCGCGGCATGCCAAGATTGCCGAAGATAAGCATCCAATTGGCAAGCGCATTGAAGCCTACGCAGGAAAAGGCGATGACGAGCGCCCACCCCGGCCGTTCCAAGGCTGAGATGAAGGAACGCAGCACAATGTAGCCGAGATAGGGCAGCATTGCCCATTGCAACGCACGCATGTAGCTGGCGGCTGCCGCACTCAACGCCGGATCTTGCCCCATGAAGAGAAGAACTTCCTCGGTATGCCAGAGAACAGCCCAGATGGGCAACGTCACGGCCACGGCAAGCCAAAGAGCCTGGCGTGCGGTTCGCCGCACCTCTCTTACGGATTGTACACGCCGGCCCAAGCTGCTCGCCATCAATGGCGAGGCGGCACCGACGAGGCCGAGGCCGAAGATCATTGGCAGGAAGTAGAGATTGTGGCCGAGCGTACCGGCAGCCATGGCCTGGGGCGAGAGACGGCCCAGCATCATGACATCCGTTACGGTCATGGCGGTCTGAGCCAGATTGGTCAGAATCATCGGCCAAGCCAGCGCCAGAGTGGCGCGGGCCTCGACAAGCCAGGAATTGACCTGAGGCGCTCCTGCGCCCGCAGCCAAAGTTGTCATGACCGTGCTTTCCTTGGATCGTGGCGGCTCTTCGTCCGCAATATGCGGAAGGTGCTACTCTCTACCGCTGACCGGGGTAGATTTCCACTGGCTAAACAAGCCAAAATATCCTTAGCAGAATGAAGCGGATTGATTTTCCGCCTACCTCAATCGGCAACTTCTGTAATGACGTTGCTTCGTCTGCCCGAAGCGGGGGTAGTTGTTAACAAAACAATTTAAACTTTCTTGTCTATTTCCTGCCAAGGATCAAAGTTCGAGCTGCCCGGCGCCACCCGCGCCAGTCCCGTGCATCCGGTACAGGTTGTCCATGCGTACGCCTCCGCTCCTGGTTCTTCTTGTTGCGTGCCTGAGTTTATCCGGCTGTTCGAACAGATCAATGATAGACGGATTGCAGATTTCGAAGCCTTCCGGTGAGGTGACGAGTTCAATCATTCGTCCCGACGCGCCGGTGCAGGGCAGCGCGGGTGCGAGCGTAGGCTATCCCATGGATGTGGAAAGTGTGATTGCAGCACTTGCCGAACCTGACCAGGCTGACGCCCAGGCGCTTCAGCAGGTGGCGATGATTGTCCCACGTCCGCCGGCAAATGGCAGGATCCACAGAAGCCGCTTCCGCGATGCCAAACCCGTCAATTTTGGCCGGATCACGCCGCAGCAACATGCTGTGCATGGCGTGGACGTCTCGCGTTGGCAAGGCGAGATCGACTGGGTGAAGCTGAAAGAGCAGGGGGCCAACTTTGCCTATATCAAGGCAACCGATGGGGGGGATCATCTCGATCCGATGTTCCGCCGGAACTGGGAAGCCACACGCAGGGCTGGCATTCCACGTGGAGCCTATCACTTCTTCTACTGGTGCCGGCCGGCTTCCGAGCAGGCCGACTGGTTCATACGCAATGTTCCGAAAGAGCCGGGTGCTCTCCCACCCGTCCTCGACGTGGAATGGAACCATTTGTCGAACTGCAAGCGCCGTCCTCCGCGCGAGGAGGTTCTGAAGAAGATGCAGATCTTCATGGATCGCGTGGAGCGGCACTATGGCCAGCGCCCGATCATATACACTCCGCCCGACTTCTACCGTGATAATCTGAAAGGAGCGTTTCCGAACCATCCCTTCTGGCTGCGCTCGGTCGCCGCGCACCCCTCAAAGGTCTATCCGGGGCGCGACTGGGTGTTCTGGCAATATTCAGGCTCCGGTCTTGGCCATGGTGTGGATGGGAAAATCGACCTTAACGTGTTTCACGGCAATGAAGCTATGTGGTGGCAATGGCTTAGCCAGCGAGCGGGTCGGGCGGCCGGTTGAGCACTGCCTTTGAAGTTGACGGTTGATTACATCAACGCTCGCCCTAGTTTTATGAGGAGCGATCCTGCGGATCGGCATTTCAGCGACGTTTGGCTTGCCCGCAGAAGGTCCTGAGCTTGCCTCCGGCCTCTGATTGCGGATGCGTCCCAACCGGCTGGTGAAGCCTGAGGAGGGTACGGGTCCCGTCCCACTTTCCCCTCAGCGTGGAGGATTTCAATGGTAACGAAAGACACGCTCTTCAAGCCAAAGGGCACGAGCGCCGAAACGAAAGCTGACGCGACGGACAGAGCTTTCCGTGCGATCGTGGAGGATGAAACGCGCAGGCGCGACGCTAAGACAGAGCGGCTTCGCCAAGCAAGACTGGAAAAGGAAGCGCAGGAAGCTGCTGAAGCGGCGGCCGAAAAGCCCAAGACCAAGGGGCGGAAGACAAAGGCCGCCGGCTGAAGGCGCAGACAGCGCCTCCGTCAAACAGCCGGGAGCAAAGCTGCCGAACACTCATAGCGCCGAGGCGGGACGATTTTCCAGTGTCGACGAACGCAAGAACCTGAGCAGATATGGCCCTGCGGCGGCAGCCACTTCGTGAGTGTGGCACGGCCGAGGAAAGGCTGATTGCGGCCTCTCGATCAGGACGTGGGGCACGTACATTACGTTTCTACCATTGGCATTGCGGAGGGTTGAGAGAGCGGCCATCGTACATACCTCCCGCACGTAAGATTACCCCGCCCTTGGCGCGAAGAGGATGACCGCCGCGGCAACAAGAGCCAGCGACCCACCAGCCAGATCCCAGGCGTCCGGGCGATTGCCCTCCGCAGCCCATAGCCAGGCCAGTGAAGCGACGATGTAAATGCCGCCATAGGCCGCGTAGGCACGTCCCGCATAATCGCTTGGAGCGAGCGTCAACAACCAGGCGAAGGCCATCAGGAAGGATATGCCAGGAATAAGCCACCAGACCGACTGCCCGTTCCGCAGCCAGGCCCAGAAGGCAAAGCACCCGGCGATCTCGCAAAGAGCCGCGGCCGCGAAGATCACATAGCTGCCAAAGATCGAAGGCATTGCTGTCCCCTGTGACGGCGGGCTGCCGGTAACAGCCACGAGGCCCCCGCCATACCGCCTCAATTACAGGATGCCGCAAGCAGCCTCAACGCCAACGTTGAAGCCTACAAATCCCGTCATCGCCGAAGCCAACTCGCCTCATGCGTGCCAGGTTTGTGCATTGCAGATACGGGTGCCAGTAGCGGTTTTCTTCAAGCCTTCTGCGCGCTAACCTATTTGGATAATGAAACGTTGATCCGGCCGAACCGGTCAAGAAATCCCGATGGACTGGGATCTTCCAGACAGCGTCTTTCGGGAAGCCTATAGTCCCGAAGTATCTTCGTCGGGGTTCGGGCACGGCAGCTTCGGCATGGATGACGTTATGTTCTACTTCTATCCTTCGACCGCCTCGAAGGCTTTGCCTGATGAAGTCTGGTTTGATGACAGCTCGCGCTAGTTCCCTTCCATATGAGTTGGCGTCAAAGCAGGCGGAGTGGACGCTGATCCGCTTCTGGAAATGACCTATTGCGATGTGGCTGACAGATGAAGTTGGCCGCGCGCTATGCTCGAATGCAAACCTGGAACGCCGCACATGCCGCGGCAGGTGTAGCATGCCGGCCGCACCGCTCGCGGCATGTCGGGCATATCGGAAGGCGAGAACTTGCAGGTACAGTTCGCGGGAAGCGGGGGGCAATGCCGCTACAGGAACTCCGCGCGCAACTCGTTCGCGCTCATAGGCGACAGGAGCCCCGGCGCAACGTCAAACACGGTATGCGCGCCATAGCTTCCCATTGCATGCAGGCGATGGACGGCGCGGGCATAGGCGACCAGGACGCTGGCAGTGAACTCAGGATTGCTCTGGAGCTTGAGGCTGTACTCAATGACCTGCGGGTTCTCCGGCGAGGTGTTGCCGCTGCGGATCACAAATCCACCATGCACCATCTGGCTATGGTCGCGCTCCAGTTCTTCTGCGGTGATGAAGTGCACCGTCGTGTCGTACTCGTCGAAATAGTGAGGCATTGTGATGATGGCATCCCGCACGCGCTCGGGATCTGTCCCTTCCTCCAGTACGACGAAACACTCACGCCGGTGCCTCTCCCGGGTGGCGAGCGCCGGTCGTGAACCGCTACGGACGCGGTCAACCGCCTCGTTGATCGGGCGGGTGTACTGCACGGCTCCCGCGACGCCCGGCAATCTTCGGATCGCCTCGGAATGGCCCTGGCTCAACCCATCACCCCAGAAGGTATAGGTGGCACCATCGGGTAGCAGGGCCTCGCCCAGGACTCGGTTGATAGAGAACATGCCAGGATCCCATCCTGCCGAGATCAGGGCAGTCCGCTGGCCCGCTCGTGCGGGCGCATCTACCGCCGCGAAATATTCCGGAATGCGTGCATGCGTATCGAAGCTGTCGACCGTGTTGAACGAGGCTGCCAGTTCGGGCACCTGGCGGGGCAGATCCTCCTTGGAGCCGCCGCAAAGGATGAGCACGTCGATGCGATCCTGGTGGGCGGCTAGCTCTGTCATGCCGTGGACGGCTGTCGTTGCGTAAAAAGGAGCAATGCGTTCGGGTGGCCGGCGAGTATAAATACCCACGATCGTCATATCAGGGTTCTTTGGCACTGCCAGTTCGACCCCGCGGCCTAGATTGCCATAACCTACGATTCCAATGCGGATCTTTTCCGCCATTACGCAACTCCTGCAACGGGATTCGACTTGCCGGCAGACATAACAAATGTGCGCGCGAAGTCCATCGGGGCCAATCCGGTAGCAGGAGTACCGATCCTGCCATCTCCTCAATTAGCTCCCGACCACGAAGTCGAGCAGAGACGAGGCTATTAAAACTCTGGCTGGCTCCGTCAGCGCGCCAGCCTAAAAGGTCAAGGAGTCAGGGCTCATTCGCCATCTGCCCCACGCGGAGTGGACGGTTTGTTGCTCACCAAGGATCGCGATGATGACCCGAACTGGAAGAAGAACTAAGAAGACACGCTCCCGTGGTGTTAATCATCGGAAGGTTTCTTCTAATGCAAATTCGTCGAAGTCGTGGATGGACCAGCGCTCCGCAGCAGAGCAAAGGTGCTGCACGGGCACTGGAAAGCGATGACGTTCATGGGGCGTTGCGTCGGTTGCGTCCTCGTCGCGTCGAGGCGCACGGCTTGCAGATGGGCCGATCCACTGCGAGGAACAGGGCTGATCCTCAGGTACGATCCCGCAGCCCTTCTACGCCTTCCTGGCTGGCGCAATGCGCGCAGCAGAAGATGGTCCCGTCCTTTTCGACCCCGTGTCCGATCACCCGGCAGCCGCAATGCGCACATTGAGGCGCCATCATATGAATCGCGCACTCGAAGCTGTCAAAGACGCGGCGCTCACCGCCCATTTCAACGGTGAATGCCTTGTCATACTCGTTGCCGCACATTTCACATCGGGCCATGGCCGGGTCCTCCTTTTCCGGAGGCCCAACCGCTCATCTGCCTGCATGTTCCAGCGCGGTGGCCTTGTGGCTCGATAGCTCAGGATGAGCGCTTCCCGAACCCGGATTTTCACGACGCTGAACTAAAGGGAAAGGGCCCGGCGCTCGATCTTGATCTGTCCGTCGACAACGGCTGCCCTGAACACAAAACGCTCGTCGTCCCGGTGCAGCTTCACTGCGATGACCCCTTCTTCCCCATCAGTGACTTCCGCGAATGTGATCACCCCCGCTTCCATCAACTCGGCAAAATCGTCCTCGATCTTGCGGTCGAATGCCTTCCTCGGATCAGGTTCGTACATGGTCTCCATGAGCCGCGTACGAACCATCCACTTCAGAATGGCCAGCGCCTCGCTGTTGTTAAATTTTATCACCCCAGTATTTCCTTTTCTTTTGTCTGGCAGCCTTCATGCTTTCCAGCAGTGGTTTCAAGCTTCATCCTGCATCGCGTTGGATCGGCGAGAATAGCTTTAAAGAACGGCCTTCCTTATGGATCAGCAGGCAGGCGCATGCCTTGCCTTTCATCATCCCAAGAGTCCCCGCGGACCAGGGTTACGCTAGAATTTGCCCGGAATAGGGAAACTCAGGCTCTTTGGTGGGTGATGCAGGGATCGAACCTGCGACCCGCTGATTAAGAGTCAGCTGCTCTACCAACTGAGCTAATCACCCGGCCAAGCGGCAGGACTGCATTTGCGGTCTACCGGTATGCCCACCAGGCAAGCCTGACGAGTTGGCGCTCCTTAACCTGTTTGAGCCGGGCATGCAACCCCGTCCTGAACGGTCCTCAATCAGCTACAAATCTACCCTCTTGCAACTGTCGCTGCCATATGGGGTTGCTAGGTGGAAGTTTCAAAGGCTGGCGTATCTGGCAGCACCTCGTGTCTTGAAGGATGCGTGCGAAGGAGCCTTGGCCGTCAGGCGGGAGCGCGGTACGGCGTTGGTGTGTCGAGCGCGATCTGCTGGTTGCACGCGCGACGATTCGCGAACCGGGCGTCGACGGCCGGGCGGCGGCGTACGTCGCGGCTCGATGGCTTTGCGGGCTTCATCGTTGGATCCGCGGCAGGAATGGCGGCAAAGCGGTGCTTCTGTAGCAATGAAGCGGTTCGCAAGTTCTCAGACGCATGATAGTCAAGGCACTCTAGACGGTTGCCGCCGTGTCAGCGTAACGGAAACAGCTCCGACCGCTTTACCTGTCCTAGCGCGAAGCTGGTCTCGATCGAGGCAACATTGTCGAGCCGGGTGAGCTTGTCCTTGATGAAGCGCTCGTATTCTTCCAGATCCGCAGCAACTATGCGCATCAGGTAATCGCGCTGGCCGGTCATCAGATAGCAATCAAGGACCTCCGGCCAACGGGAGACCGCTGCTTCGAACCGATCGAGGTCTTCTTCCCGCTGGCGTTCCAGCTTGATTGAGGCGAAGGCGCTGATGGGCAGACCGACCTTCTTCTGGTCGATAATCGCGGCATAGCCTTTAATGATGCTCGCCTTTTCCATCAGCCTTACACGCCGCGCGCAGGGGGAGGGGGAAAGGCCAACCTTCTCCGCAAGCTCGCCGATCGAGATCTTACCGTCTTCCTGCAATGCCCGCAGGATCTTCCGATCAATGGCGTCAAGTTTTGGAGTTGGCACGGTTTACCCAATTCTAGTTCGTAGATTAGCTGATCAAGCTAATATAAGGCCGAGATATAGGCAAGATTGGTCTGAATAGCCTCAGTTTCTGACGTACTCTGTTTTCGAAATGGGAGTACCGCTATGACTGACCTGAAGATGCTGGCCGAGCTGGAGCGTAAGGTGCTGTGGCTGGCCACATGGATGATCCACAACGCGAACCATTTGCGCGATAACGGCGACGGGCTAAAGGTTGGTGGTCATCAAGCCTCATCTGCTTCGCTCGCAACCATCATGACCGCGCTCTATTTCCACGCGCTCAGGCCCGAGGACCGGGTCGCAGTCAAACCCCATGCGAGCCCGATCTTCCACGCTATCCAGTATCTCTTCGGCAATCAGAGCCGCGAAAAAATGGAGAACTTTCGCGGCTACCAAGGGGTCCAATCCTATCCTTCGCGGACCAAGGACGTCGACGATGTCGACTTTTCGACCGGCTCGGTCGGGCTCGGCGTCGCGCAGACCTTATTCTCCTCATTGGTTCAGGACTATGTGAAGGCGAAGGGGTGGAAGACCGGCATGCCCGAGGGCAAGATGGTCGCGCTTGTCGGCGATGCCGAGATGGACGAGGGCAACATCTTCGAGGCGCTGCTGGAAGGCTGGAAGCATGGTCTTCGCAACACCTGGTGGGTGGTGGACTACAACCGCCAGAGCCTCGATGCCATCGTGCGCGAGGGGCTGTGGGCGCGCTTCGAGGCGATCTTCCGCAACTTCGGCTGGGATGTCGTTGTGCTCAAGCATGGCAAGCTGCAGCAGGCGGCCTTTGCCGAGCCTGGTGGCGAAGCGCTACGCGAATGGATCGATGCTTGCCCAAACCAACTCTATTCAGCGTTGACCTTCCAGGGTGGGGCGGCCTGGCGCGAGCGTCTGATGAACGAGATTGGTGATCAGGGTGATGTGACACGTCTCCTCGAATCACGCAGCGACGAAGAACTCGCCGCGCTTATGGGCAATCTCGGCGGCCACGATCTTCCCTCGCTTCTGGAGGCCTTTGAGGCTGCACGCCAGCATGACCGTCCCGTGTGCTTTATTGCCTACACGATCAAGGGTTTCGGCCTGCCGCTCGCGGGGCATAAGGACAACCATTCCGGGCTCCTTGCTCCAGCCCAGATCGACACGCTGCGCAAGAACATGAACATACGCGATGGCCACGAATGGGATAAATTCGAAGGGCTGGCCGTTCCGGACGACGCGCTAACCGCGTTCCTCAAATCGGTGCCGTTCGCCGCGAAGGGCCGCCGCCGCTACACCGCCGACGCCATTCCCGTGCCAGACAAGCTGGAATTTGGCGCACGGCCCTCCATGTCTACGCAGCAGGGTTTTGGCCTCGTCATGCACGAGATCGCAAGGTCTGATAACAAGCTTGCCGAACGCATCGTCACCACTTCGCCGGACGTCACCGTCTCGACCAATCTGGGCGCTTGGGTCAACCGGCGAGGCCTGTTCTCCAAGGAGACGACGGCAGACATCTTCAAGGCCGAGCGGATCCCTTCGACCTACAACTGGTCGTTCTCGCCCGAGGGCCAGCACATGGAGCTTGGCATTGCCGAGATGAACCTCTTCATCATGCTTTCGGCGCTCGGCTTGTCGCACTCGATCTTCGGCGAACGCCTCCTGCCTGTCGGTACGCTCTACGATCCGTTCATCGAGCGGGGTCTCGATGCGCTCAACTACGCCTGCTACCAAGATGCCCGCTTCATGCTGGTCGCTACGCCGTCCGGCGTGACGCTTGCGCCGGAAGGCGGCGCGCACCAGTCGATCGCAACCCCGCTGATCGGCATGGCACAGGACGGTCTCGCCAGCTTTGAGCCAGCCTTCGTTGATGAGCTTTCAGTGATGATGCGCTGGGCATTCGAATACATGCAGCGGTCGGGCGAGGCGGAGCCTGACAAGCTTTCCTGGCTGCGCGATGCGACCGGCGGCTCGGTGTATCTGCGTCTTTCGACCCGCACCATCGAGCAGGTGAAGCGCGAGATCACGCCGCAGCTCGAACGGGATATCATTAATGGTGGTTACTGGATGCGAAAGCCCGGTCCAAATGCGCAGGTCATCGTTGCCTATACTGGCGCGGTTGCCCCAGAGGCGATCGAGGCCGTGGGGATGATGGCTGAGGACCGACGCGATGTCGGGCTTCTTGCGATCACTTCCGCTGACCGGCTCAATGCCGGATGGACGGCGGCGCAACGTGCGCGCGAGGGCGGCCTTGTACACGCCTCAAGTCATATCGAGCGTCTGCTTGCCGAGATTCCGTCGCATTGCGGTATTGTCACGGTGATTGACGGTCATCCCGCGACGCTCGCTTGGCTTGGTTCCGTCTACGGTCATCGCACGCGTTCGCTCGGTATCGAGCATTTCGGGCAGACTGGCTCGATTGCCGACCTCTACCGCCACTACGGCATCGACGCGCGAGGCATCATCCAGGCCACCGAAGCACTAACGCCTGGCAAGCCCATCCGGAATTTGCGGGTCGTGTAGAGGTTGTTTCGGCATCACGCTTGCAGGCCGCAGTAACGCGGCCCGCAAGCTGATGAAATCCATCTGCGCAGCAACGTGTTAGCCGGCTTCAGCAACACGCCCGGGGAACCCATCACGTTGTGAAGGCGAGCATAGTTTGTCCCAAACATTTCACTAAAACATTGAAAACATTAGATATATGTTGGAAACCGGCAATGCGGTTTGTCCGCAATGGCAGCTTGGCGATGTCCCAAAGTCGGGTGTTTTGAGCGGCGGGGAGGGAAGTGGCCAAAAAGAAAGCGCCCCGGCATTGCCGAGGCGCTGAATTGATATCCCGTATATAGGAAGACTTACTGGAGTTCGGCTCGTGTATAGAACCGCGCCCCGATCACATCGGCCGCGAATGCAGTCTCGACACCACGGTTCTCAAGCTCCTTTTTGGTGCTGGCAAAATGCTCTCCGCGCTCCTTGGCGAGATTCATGAGGGAGACATAGGATCGTTGGAAGCGAGCCAGGTCCTCCGGCATGACGATCGTCTGCGGGCACCGATTGATTGGGTTCACCGCAGTGCGCGCAGGGAGGTGCCCATGCTCGATCAAAGCTTTCACTACCTGCGTCTTCGTCCCCAGGCGATGCTCGACCTCCCGGAGCGACAGTCCGCCGTGGTCTTTGAGCATCGTCTTTTCGCGAAGCTCGGTCGGGTCGACGAGCACTGTCATGTAGCCGCGCTTGTCGGGATCGCGGAAAGCACGCTCCAGCTTGCCCGCCAGCAATAAATCCAGGATCTCGACAGCCTTGCAGTTCGCCTTCCGAACGGCCTGAGGGATGCTGCACAACTCGGGTTCCTGGCCCGTCAACAGCTTCGTGTTCGCCAGCAATCGGTCGAGAAACACGCTGATATCTTCGCGACGAAACCGGAATTGGAGGCCATGTTTGGCTCCCGCCTTGACGTGGGGTGCAAGGTAACCCCGGTCGACCAGGATGCCCCAGTGAACCCGTGGTGCGTTGACGAGTTCCTGCGCCTCCTTCGCGGACACGGTGTCCTTGATCTCCGCAACAAATTCCGCGATCTCCTCAGCATCGAGCATGATGCGGGCATTGGCCAGCGTCGCAGTATCCTTGGAGAGGACATCCGCTTCGATGAGAAGCTTTCGCAGGCGCTTTGGGTGCACGCCGAATTCCTTGGACGCAGATTGTACAGAGTGCCAGCGTCGATCAGTGATCGGACCGAAGAGCTCGTCTCCCGGACCAAGGGGAAGGGTGTCAATGGCGTGCGCCCGGATCAGCTTTCGAACCGGATCGTAGGCGCTGTCGTCGGAATCATGTGCGAGCGCCTCGTACAGCCGACCGTAGAGTGCCCGTCCACCAGCATCTCCGGTCTTGCCCTTGAATGCGGCCTGCATCTTCGACAGCCAGCTACGGATTCCATCCTCCCCACCGGAGGTAACTACAAATCCGGCGGCTCCAGCCTCCCACCAGTCGTCACCGCTAAAACTACGGATCGGAGCCTTGAGGCCGCGCGTCACCACGGCACCCAACAACTCGGTGAATCTCGCGGCGGCATAGAAGGGCAGGGCGTCGAGGAAGGGGAATGCACCGACGCGTCCGGTCATCCGGTCGTGGAGATAGCGTTCGAAAGCCGACGGCTCGCGCGCAACCGAATGCTGGGCCGCGTCGGGGATCTCCCGGCGGTCCGCCTGCACCATGGCGGCGAAATCGTGGATCATGGATGGCTCCTGCTGCACGGAGCACTCGACAAGCGACACGTTGTGGACGTCACATGTCCGGATGAACGAGATCAGCCATTTCCTGCGGCCCCATGCCCGTGCCAGGGGGTGCTCATCCTGGCGGCGCATGTCTTCAGCCAGGCATTCGGGACAGAAACGCAGGCGGTTGCGGATCATCAGGTTCCGCGTCATCCGCTGGCCGTCGACTTGGTACCCGTCCGCCGTTTTCAGGATCGCGCTGTCTCTGAGAGAACTCACGTCGATGTCTGCCAGATATGCAAGTCTCGAGAGGGCAGCGTCACGGCCATCCACCACGTCCTGAAAGTTGAAGCCCAGATCGGCGCAGAAGTGGCGTGCTTTCAGGCGGCCGTTCATGGCCGCCAGTCTGGAGCAGAAGCTTGCCGGGGTTTCGCCGGAATGAAGACGGGTTCTGATAGTTAACTGGGTCATGTCCGTCTCCTCAAACCTTTCGGCGGCGTTTCGGGGCAGGGGAGACCTCTTCGGCTGGACGATCTCGGACAAGAGCAGCCGAAGGCTGAAGCATTTGCCAGTCGGCGCGAAGAAATACGTTCTCGTCCTCAGTACAACCGGAGAAGCGGCTGTAAGCCGCCGCGAAATGTCTCGCCTTCACCTGTCCGCCTGCAGCTTCATCGAACATCGCTTGCTCGATCGCGCCGCGGACGAGTTGAATTACAACGCCGAAGCGGCCGTAGGCGGCGTGGAGCAGGCGGTGGATGAACTCGTCTGGCAGGGCCGAGGCGAGCTGCATTTCGGCGTGCTTTGTCACCATGTGTTCGATCATTTTTCGTACGGAGACGGCGTCTTTCGCAAATTCCAGGTTGCTGAACTCGAAGATGCGGGATCTGCGCATCAGCTGCACATCGGATGAGACCAGGCGCGCGAGTGTCGGAATACCAGACAGGATGAAACACACAGGCCAGTCCGGCTGTTGCATGACGTTCTTGATTGTATCCGACAGCTTTTGCCGTTCGGTGTCGTTCAGCGTGTTCACGGCATGCTGCATCTCATCGATGTGAATGAACATCACCTTGCGAATCCGGATCTGCTGACGGACGAGCTCCCACACCATGTGTTCTTTGATTTCTCGGGAGAGGGGATATCCCAACGCCCTAAGTACTTCCCGCCCCAATTGCTTCAGCGTGCAAGGGGAGGGGGCCACGACGCTGATCAGGGGAGATGTCGAGATGCCATAGCGGTCCTGGTAGGGCTGAAATTCGGCTCTGTTCGCGACGATACGTTTGAGGAGTGTCGTCTTACCCGCTCCGGAATCTCCGATGACCACCAGAGCCGACCCATCGCGCCGTACGCTCGTTCCTTTCTCTTCTCAGTCGTCGAACGATCAGTCGTCGAACGACCAGTCGTCAGCGCGACCGGCTTCATCGGATCCGTCGTCATCATCGGCGGAGGGTTCGACGTCCATCGCGTAAGGGGACGGTTGCGGTTCCGGCGTCACCGGTGCGGCGCGCACGCGATCGTCATCGGGATTAAGGTCGTCAATGATCGGGTAATCCCTACTGTCCTCCGGGAGGGCGACGACGTCGCCAGCTTCGGATGCAGGCACCTCACCGTCTTCCATCATCTCGAAAGTACGGAAGTGGGCCCGCTCGAGTTCGCGGAAGTGCTCGCTGTTCATTACCGGAGAACCAAGTTCGGCGCGTTGTGCAGCCATATCGCCATAGGCACGGCATTCGGAAATTGTCTTGGCGACCACCGATTGCGGCACGCGGGCGTTATAGGCATGGACACGGGAAAGGTGTTTGACAGCTTCAACCCATTCCCAGATGCTGACACCCTGAAAGCCATCGAAACGTGCCCGGGCGACCGCCCACCCGCCTTCTTCCTCATGCCAGAAGGAGATCTCGCCAAGGTCGAAACGATTCACGCGGATGTGGACAGAAGGGTTCGCCTTCGATGCCCGGATCTGCTGGAGGAGGGGAGATTGGTAGTGGATCCCGAGGAAACGGACGCCTTTGCTGCCGACCCGGCACTCGCAGTGGACCCCAAAGATGCTCCGACGGATAAAGGGAGCTGGCGGTGGAATGACCGGGTTCCGCTGCGTCATCCGTAGCCAGGCATTGCGGGGCGTTTCACCGGCAAGGCCCGTATGCGGCGTGTTGTGATAAGCATCCACGATGGCGCGGACGAGAAGGCGGTTCAGTTCCTCCACGGAGATGGACGCGTTGCTTTCCGAGTCGTAATCACCCCGGACCACCACATTCGCAAATGTCTGACCGGAGAACCAAACGAGGAACCGCTGGCGAATGATCAGAAACATCCGCTCCACCGTCCCTCTCAGGTGCGGCTTCCCCGATGGCGGGATGACAGCGTTGCCGGTCAGCGCCAGCACTGTCGCCTTGAAAGAGTTGGCCACATAGGCTGCACCTGCGTCCGTGTAGATACTTTCCGGCGTGCCGTGCATTTCCCAGGGTGTTTCGGCTCCCACTGCATCGGCGATGTGCGATTTGTCGTGAACGGCCATTTCCAACGTGACGATGGATGACTCCGCCGACGGTGGCTTGTCGATGAACCGCATCGCCAGAATGCACCGCGTGGCAACGTCGATGGCGATCGAGAGCCAGACACGGGCAGGTTTGATCGCCTCTTTCTCTTTCTCGGAAAGGGTTTCCCAGACGCCGATATCCATGAGAATCGTCATCAACTCGACCTCGTACTCGTCCATCTCCACGCGCTGCAGTGGACGGTCGACGTCGACGCCTGATTGGGTAATCTGAAGCTTTCTTGCTGCGTAGTCCTTGCCCTTTCTTCCGGCCAGCACGAAAAAGTGGTCGAGTTTGTCGATCATGGTTTCGAAGGTGCGCCGGCTCGGCGAACGGAGAGGTTTCAGGCCTTTCAACGCCCGTTCCTTGTTCAGCAGAACGAGTTCCGCATTCATGTCGCTGAATAGGGTGGCCTTCGATGGCTGGTTCGAACTGGCATAGCCCGCCGCCCACTTGCGGTGGATTTCAGTTTCCTCGGCCGTGAAACGCGACGGGCGCGTGCCGGGATACCGGTATCCGTCTCGGAGAGAACGGGCGTCAAACCCGGCTTGCTCGTATCTTTTCAACCAGCGACGGAATGTGCGCGGCGATACGGCAGCTCGCCGCACTTCTTTGGTTCCTCCGCGAGGTTTCCTGCCCTTTGCGCACGCCTCGGCGTCATCGAGTTCCATTTGCCGTGCACGCATGTATGCGGCGAGGCTTTCATCTGAGCGGGAAAAACGGCCCTCGGCTTCCAGCTGGAAGAAATTATGGATCAGCGAATGCCGCCACAGGATAATATCCTGGGCTTTCTCGGTGAGATCCGTGACCTGCAACTCGCCATGTTTGGCGCGAACATAAGCGTCAGAACCCTGAAACCAGTCCCTGTCGACGACGAGTTCTCCGTTGGCGATCTTCCGGTAGACTTGCTCATGCGAGAAATGCTCCACGAGTTCGAGGTCGTCGTGACGGCGGAACAAATGCCCGTCACCGCTGTCACCGCCGTAGACGTATGCGGTGTTGCCGATCGTGATGCGATCGTGCCGGCCGAAACGATAGAAGGGAACGGTCGGAACATTCGCCCCAACGGGCGAGGTGGTTGTGTTGCTCATTTGAATCTCCTTATCCTTGCGCGAGCAGCTCATGGTTCACACGCACGATCGAGCCGTCCTGGATGCGCGTGTGCCGAGGGTCGCGTGCGACCAGTTCGAGGACACCCTCATCGATCAGGCACCAAAAAGCTGTCCTGGCGGGGCCTGGGTCCGGAGTTGCCTTGAGCAGATCGTAGACACGCACCAGGCCGTTGATGCCGGAGGCGATGCGTCGAAGCTCTGCGCAATCCTGCTCGTTACGCATCCGCCGTGCCTTGAGCACTTGTTCGGCGTTGTACACGCGTGCGCGGGAGATCTGCCTCTCGGTGAGGATGACCGCTTTGTCCGCAACGCCAACCAGGCTTTGTCGGCGGATCAGCTCGATCTCGAGGTCGAGGCGGGTTCGTCTGACGCGGCTCGAAGGCTTGACGGCATACGCCACCCGGCAGCCGCTCTCGAACACCGCGAGCAGGTCAAACGTGTGTTTGCGTTCCACCCCGTCCAGGTCGACGTACCAGACGGCTTTCGGTTGCTCCCAGACTTCGCGGACATCTCGCTTGGCCAGCAGAACAGTCATCGCTTTGGCCTCAAGCAGGCTTTCAGCGATCATCTTGCGGTTCGATGATGCATTCGCGACGCTTGCGCGTGCGGACGCGTTCGTCTTCCAATCGAAGCGTCGGGAAGCTTTAGACTCTCCGGGCGGCACCCAAACTTGGGTCATGCTCAGAACCTCGTTCGCGCGGAAGGCACGGTATTTCGCACCCTCCTCCCGAGGTCTCGATCACGCGGCCCGTGAACAGATGGTCAGGGCGCAGGAAGCTCATTGCCGCGGGAATGTTTCCCGCCGCCAGGGCAATGCCCGCACGACGATCATGGAGATGATTCAGAAAAAGCCGTTCGCTCATGAAGCTGTCCTTTCAAAGCTGATGATTTGCTTGTCGAAAGGACGATCCGGACGCCGATGCTGGACATCGGCGTTGAACACACACCGATGTTTAGGCCTTCGCCGTGCGGTCGTCCCGCTCAACTATCGATATGAGCTTCATCATGTATTCCGGTCCTGTGTTGCCGACGGCGCGCGTCGGGAGGCGGCTTATGTCAGCAGCAGAGACGAAGATCAAGATCCCGAAACCGGCGCGACGTTCTTGACCATGGTACTGTGTCCGTTCGGTCACAGTAGTGTCCAGCCTTCATGCTGCCGAATCTCCTACCCCACAGATGAGTGTTCTCGCACGTTTCCGGCTTGGGCAGGGAAGCGTGGATTGCGTTGGGTGACAGCGGCGAATTGGACGGCCAAATCCAGGTGGACTTTGACGAATCGGGGCAAGGATACATCGATTTTATGATCCGGCCGGATCTTCGTGGGCGTGGGGTCGGCAAGGCGGTACTCACTGCCTTTATGTCGGCCCTGGTCGCGAGTTCCCGATTCTGGAGGTCGTATCGAGCCTGATAAACCTCGCAAACCTTTCCTGTGTCCAGTTCTGCGACTTCAGCCTGCTCCGTGATCGAGACGACGAGGGCTTCATTCGTGCAGTCTTCATGCGACACCCGTAGAGGAGGAAGTCACTTCCTTCCCCGTTTCCAAAAGGACGGTGGGCGGACACTGCGCCTTGGCTCGCTCGATTGGTCACTGGTACATGATCAGACATCAAGAAGAAGCAGGTTGCCGCCAAATATGCGAACACCATATGCGTCGCTGGTCCGCGGAGGAGCGTCATCGCTCCTGGTGAAGCGCTCTGAAGCCACGCCAACGACCGTCCGGCGACGCGCGCCGGCTGGCCAGAGTTGATAGCCGCCGGGGTAACGTCCGGCCTGCGGATCCGCGCCTTCGCACGGAGATGGCCAAGAGAATCTCCGAACGGCACAGTAGCGGACGAACCAAAACATCGACTTGAGAGATAAGCTCACCATGTACCGAAGAAGGCTGAACAAGCCAACAGCGCCGCCCCGCCAGAGTACTCGACAAGAATTGCCGGAAATTGACCTCAAGGCGGGTAAGGCCCACCCGCCACGTCTGCCAAGCAAAGTATGCGGGCGATCACCGACATTCCGACGGTGTACGGCAGCCTGCCAAGGAAAGTTCCCGACTACCCGGGATCATCCGTCAAATATGAAGTCGAGAATCTGAACTCTTGCTTTATGAAATATCGAGCAAGTCGCTGCATGATTTGTGATGCGTTCAGCAGACGACGAGATTCCTCAGTTCCATCAGGGTCGGAAGGCACGTCTCGTGCTGCATGTGCAGTCGCGACACGGCAGTTACGATAGACATACGTCCCAACATCTACGCCTTCCGATTGCCGATCTGACTCGAAGGCTTTCAATGCACCTTCTGAGATGGACGGCTCGATCTTGGAGAAGACAATATTGACCCAGTTCTTCACCTTTTTCCCGTCGTCGTAGCGGGTCTCAAAAACCCTGAAGAAGCTAAGGACTGCATGACTTGCCAATCCTACTGAGTAAGCGTTTAAGCCATCGCGGTAGTAGGCCAAGCATCGCAACAGATCTTGATTGTCTGGGAGAGTCCGATAGAAATGCCACTCGTGCATTGTCGTGAATGCTAAATTCTGCCTAGGTACCCGCACTGGAACAGGGTTGCCGGACCAGCCTTCATGTAAAGACGCGGGCCGGTTGTCGCACCAGCTCATCACGCTCAACATGCGGTTCATTAGTGATCGCGCATCGTCTGCGGATAGGCGCTCATGAGCGAGATCGATACTAATGGAATGCGAATGATCTTTTGTCTTCGGGAAGAGAACCAGATGGTGCCCCCCAAACTTCATTCGTGTTGGGTCTTTTGGCCATGTGACCTGTGCGTCCACACGCAAATTCAAAAACCGTGATGATTGGCGGGCCCCGAGCTTCCGGCAAAACTCGGCTTTCTCCTCCTCGGTCTCATATTCGCGCCAATCGGTCTTGAGGGGGCGGTCTAGATGTCGCGAGATTGAGACCTCTCGTGATAGGTCTCGGAAGAATCTTGAACCCAACGACCTTTGGACAGCAGTCAGCTTGTCCAGTTGCTCGTGATCGTAACCTTCTTCTGCTCCAGATCCGAAAAGGCTGTGGGCGTATTTGGAGACGAACGAGACTGGCTTCACTTGACCGTTCTCTCTAAAGTAAAGCACGCCTGCGTATTCGTCGCCCTTGAAATCCTGCTCCACGGACAAGGTCAGACGTAAAAGATCAGAATTGGCATCTCCTGCTCCGATAAGTGCGGCAACCACATCTTTCAAGCTTGGTGCACTTCTGAATGATGCTTTCGGCCCCCCAACTGGACGCAAGCCACCAAGAATGAGAGAGGCATGGCCAGCAACCTCGGGCATAGGGTGGGCGAAAGCGAGCACGGCGTTCGCAATCTGTTCGTTGGATAGTCGGACGCCAGCATTCTGGCGGCCTCGCGGAAGAAGACCGTATCCTCTCAGGCATTCGAAACGCTTCTGCGTTTGATCAAGCGTGCCCCGTTCAGCAAGCCTCTGGTGAAGCCAAATCATCAAATCACGCGCGTACATATAGGCAGATCGACGGCTATCAATTGAATTTGGTGGCGTTCATCATACATGGCAGCTTGGGGTTGCTGCAAAAGGGCTCAATCGAGCGGTTCAATACGCCGGAGGCCGATGACAGCAACGCGTCGCTTCTTTCCCGTTCCGATCCATCGCAGGTGCATTTTCTATCGGTTCCCGTTCGTCGGAAGAAAGTGAAAGCTGGTCCCTCGACACGCGACATTTATCTCTGGAAACGTTCGTCAATCGCGGACGTCTGATTCGTCCAAAGCAGCTTTTCCGAGCGATCCCGCGCCTAGTGCACCGACAAGCTGGATGCTTTGGTGCACCAAGAGCCGGCGGTGTGGTGCAGCATGAACCCGCTCCTCGATTGATTCCGCGTCGATCATACGTGGCTGATGGTTGCTGGAAACCCTTTCGCCTTCGACACCAAAACCTGTTGAGAAATCCGGGGATTAGTTGAAGATGCCGGTTCCGGACGATGCGAGATGCCCGGTAATTCACTCCTGCTGGATTCTCCACCCCCTCCAGCCCATTCGGTTCCGCGCATTGCGCGGGAGCAGGTGAATATACTCCAGGAACATATGAAAGACGTTGCCGCAACTTCTTCGTTTCCGCGCATGATCTCAGATTTTGTTCGGCAGCGAGCCGCACCAGTTCTGCCGCCACGAGAGCTGGAGAAAATGCATGCCTACATGCTCGAGCTCGTCCGAACACCTCGAACGCCACCGCGGCGAGGGGCCAGACTGGATTGGTTGGCCATTGAACAGGAGTGCGGAGTAGAGGCGGAATATATGCAAGTCGCGAGATCGGTACTGCAGCCCGGATTCGAGGCAATTGTGCGGTATCTTTCGAAACGGCCTGTTCCAATTAAGCACAGCAGGCAGCCGGATAAACCAACAGAGAAAGTCTCCCGCAAGAAGTCTTGTGACCGCCCAAAGCGAGGGGTGCATCGCCAGGAGAGCCGGACCACGCAATGTGTGACGTCTGAAGAAACGGCGTCGGAACCACGAAAGAAGAGGGGCCGCCGGCCGCGAGGCGTCATCGAGTTTCCCAAGCCGCTCTGGGAGAGCTGGCGGGATCCATCCGCATTTCATGAAGCCCTTGAGCTCCACATGAAAAGACACGGGGACACCTATTGGTATCTGCATCGAGCCGTAGTGAAGCCGGACGAAACCCTGGACAGGAAGACATTGATAACATGGGTGCATGGCACCCGCGCACCGCGGAGCCTGGAGAGCTTCAAGATACTGGGGCGGATCGAGCGGCGATACCGACTTCCGGAGGGCTATTTCAAAGCGAAGCTTCCCGACCCGTCGCGTTCGGCACATGGCCATAAGCCAGCGGGGATCACTCCATCCGAACGTCGGAGAATCGCGTGGCATTTGCCAGATGACTTCGACCGCCGTTCCGCATCCGAACAGGAAGAAATTCTGGAATGGGTTCGCAGAGTGATCGTTGCGGGCTCAACCGACTATCGCCGATATCAGTCCGCCGCCATGAAGCACCGCTATGCGGTTCGTTTCCCGGACATTCTGACGAATATGGCCACGCGGGCCTCATCGATCCGGCAGTTCGGAGACGTTCAGCATGACCTGGACTTTGAGTTTCCTGACGACATGGAAACTGAACCGGCGACCACGACGGTTGTTGCTCCACCGCGGTTGCGCGGGGAGATGGCCGATCTATTGCGTTTCAAGACTTCAACCCTGACGGCGTTCGGCTATCAGCGCTCTGGCGTATGGGGCGAGAAAACCGCAGCGCAAAAGGTTGAGCATTTGGGGCTGCTTTTTGGGGCTCTTGTCGCCTCTTCCCGCAGTGCAGTCCGCGGGCTTGGTGTGCCCTTGCAGTCGTTGACATTCGGGCTGCTGGTGTTTCCGTCGGTGTGGGATTGGTACCTGCAGTGGCGTGAGCGCCGGCGCGGGTTCTTCACCGCTTGGGAAGTCGACATGCTGCGGCTGGCCATGGCGCTCACGAGGGTGGAAACCGGCTGGATCAGACAAACTGACGAACTCGTAGAGAGCCTTCGCCCTATCGGCAGACTGGTGACCGCGCAGGATATCGACATTGCCAGGCAGGACTGGGATGCCGCCTGCGACCGATGTCACAAGCACTGCGGTGTTCGTGCAAAGGAGGTCCAGCGAGTGGCCCGGGTGCATAGGGATCCATTCGAAGCCATCCTTCCGATCCTGGAGACTGACAGTCCCGTTGGCGAATACAAGAAGATCGCGGACGAGATCCTTTACAGGATGCCGGACGAACGGCGTTATCCGCGTGCTGCGGCCGAGTCCGTTCGCTCATTTCTGATGATCCGTTTGGGCTTGCACCTCGGGACCAGACAAAAGAACCTGCGCCAGCTGCTGTTCTGCCAGAAGGGCCGCTTGCCACTGTCCGAGCGTCAACTGGCCGAACTGAAGCGGGGTGAGCTGCGCTGGAGCGAACGCGAGAACGGCTGGGAAGTACTCATTCCAGCCGCTGCCTTCAAGAACGCCCATTCTTCCTATTTCGGAGACAAGCCGTTCCGCCTGATCCTGCCGGATATCGGCGAACTCTATCGTTATCTTGACGCGTACGTCGATCGGCACCGGGCCTGCCTCCTCAACGGCGGAGCCGATCCCGGCACCTTCTTCGTCAAGACCATGAAGGCAACCAGCAAGACGGCCGAATATGATCAGAACACGTTCTACGAGGCCTGGAGGCTCATTATCCAGCGCTACGGGATCTACAATCCATACACGCAGCGAGGCGCGATAGCGGGTCTTCTCCCGCACGGGCCGCACAATGTGCGCGATGTTCTCGCCACGCACATTCTCAAGAAGACCGGGTCGTATGAGCAGGCAAGCTATGCGATTCAGGACACGCCGGAGACTGTCGCCAACCACTACGCGCGTTTCCTCCCGCAGGACAAGGCAGCACTGGCCGCACAGATCCTGAACAAGGTGTGGGACGCTGCATGACGTCAGGTCGTTTGGAAGTTCCAATTGTTCCTAGTTGATCATCAGCCCCGAGCCGGCTAGATTGACCGCCATGAACAAGCCGTTCCTGCAGATCGCCACGACAATGATGCCGCTGTCGGAGACAGAAGCGGTATGCGTGGGCACGTGATCTTTCCAGGCCTTTAAGAGTAACGCCAAGCCGCTTCAATCGAGGCGGCCTTTCATTCTTCGGAACCGCCTCGCATGTAATCGAGAGGGTTCAGAAGATGTCATTCCAGGGCAAATCGGACGCACCTGTCCGCTATCTCACAACATCGATTCCCTATGTGAATGCCGAACCCCATATCGGCTTCGCATTGGAACTGGTGCAAGCCGATGTGTTGGCCCGTCACTATAGATCGTCGGGATGCGAGGTGCGGTTTCAAACCGGAACCGACGAAAACAGCCTGAAGAACGTGCGGGCTGCGGAAGCGCTTGGAGTTCCGGTTCCCCAACTGGTGGCGGAAAACGCGGCTAAGTTCCTCTCGCTGAAGGAAGCCTTGCGGCTGAGCTTCAACGATTTCATTCGCACCAGCTCTCATGATCGGCACAGGACAGGGGCGGAGCGGCTTTGGAGGGCATGTGTAGCGGCCGGCGATGTCTATAAACGTGCCTACCGGGGCCTTTACTGTGTCGGTTGCGAGGCCTTCTACAAGCCGGCGGATCTGATTGACGGCTGTTGTCCTGAGCACGGGATCCCTCCGGAGGACATCGATGAGGAGAACTGGTTTTTCCGCCTTTCGAGGTACGAAAAGGACCTACGTAACGCGTACGAGCGCCGTACCATCGAGATCGTGCCGGAGTGGCGTCGGGACGAAATTCTTGGATGGATCGAACAAGGCCTCGAGGATTTCAGCATTTCGCGTAGTGCGGCCCGTGCGCGAGGATGGGGCGTTCCGGTACCCGGCGATCCGGATCAGGTCATGTACGTGTGGTTCGACGCACTCGGAAACTACCTCACCGCTTTGGACTACGGGGCAGGGGGCGACGACTTCTCTCGTTTTTGGCTCAACCCCTCCTCTCGTGAGCACGTTATCGGGAAGGGCATTCTGCGCTTCCACGCCATCTACTGGCCGGCAATCCTGTTATCGGCAGCGTTGCCGCTTCCAACGCGTATTCTCGTGCATGGCTACGTCACCGTGGACGGCAAGAAAATTGGCAAGTCGCTCGGAAACGCCATCGACCCGGTTCCTCTCGCTCAACAGCTCGGTTCGGACGCGCTGCGCTATTACCTGCTGCGCCACATCCGCTCCACCGGAGATGGCGACTTTTCGTCAGAGCGCTTTGCACAGGCATACGATTCCGAACTTGCCGGTCAACTGGGCAACCTCGCTCATCGCGTCCTTTCGATGATCGAGCGTTACTGCGATGGGGTCGTGCCAGAGCCACTCGCCGATTACGAAACCGGGAATAGTATCAGCCGCTCGGCTAGGGCGCTTCCCGACACGGTATCAAAGCACCTGGAGTCGTTCCGGTTCGACAAAGCGCTGGGCGCGATCTGGCGGCTGGTGGCCGAGGCCAACAAGTACGTTTCGGATGTTCAGCCGTGGTCGCTGGCGAAGGCAAACGGCGATGACACGGCAGCTCCTTCGAGGAAGAAACTCGATCGCTGTCTGTATGACCTTGCTTTTGTACTCCATACCGTTGCCCGCTGCCTGGAGCCCTTGTTGCCTGAGAAAAGCAGGGAGCTGTTTCGCAAACTGGGCTGCGACGATTCTTTGCAGGACCTGCTGATTGGCAATGGAGTGGTGACCGGGATCCCGCTTTTCCCGAGGCACGATAGAGCCGACAAATGTATTAGAGAGCACCCGAAAGGATACCGTGCAGGATAGATCCTATCACTCCGCAGGGATGTTCCGATCCGCCGCCGCAGCTTCCGCATCCTCGCGAAGGGCCTCGGTGCTGACGTTCTCGGGTTCGTTCCTATCGGGCTTCACCTTGGGGGCCTGCGGTTGCCATGCCTTCAAATGCTGTCCAACCCGCTCGTAAAACTCGGGAATTGCCTGTTCAAGTTCGGCAATGAAGTTCTTCCGCTGCGTGAACCGAGCTCCTAGATCGCGCACGAAGACGACCTCGAACGAAGTGGCCACCTTTCCGTTCTGCTCTGCGATCTCAGGGGCTTCGCGCAGAGCGGTGAGGGGGTGTTGTGTAAAAGGTCCTCGACCGGGCCAAAAAGCCTGATGTGGATGTCTTCCGGCTTCGATTTCTGCAGCTGTCGGATCAACCAGTTCACGCGGGCCTTGGTGGATTTTCGGTCGGCTGGCGCATTCACTTTCATGGAAGCGAAGACGGCACGCTTGCGGAAATCGGCCGCGACGTCGATGGCCGCGGCTGTGTTAGGTACCACAAACGTTGAGTGAAGACAGTGTTCCGCCGCCAGGTGCTGGGCATCCGCTTTTAGCCGAGCTGCCGGATCGGCGGCGTGGGCCCGAGAAACCTTCACCGAGACGTCCTCGCCCAACTGGCGGCTGAGGAATAAGGCTTAGATCCCGGGTCTCCTGATACCAAGCCCCGACGACCTCTTGGACCTCGTTCACCTTTGGCGAGATCGTTCCTCCAGCTTGGATGGTACTGGCAATGGAAGACCAGGACGCCGGCATCTGGTCGAAGCTCTTCACGCCGGCGCTTGGATGGCTCAGGAAACGCACCATTTCATTGAGAATGATACGTTGCTCTTTGTCCTGGATATCATCATTGCCGAGTTGGAGTGTGGCTTGGGTGAGCAGATACATCCACGACCAATGGAGCAGAGTAGCCTTCTTCAGCGATGATGCGCTCATCTGCACTGGGTGATGTGACGGCAAGGGAGCAAATTGATTGGATATGGTGATCAGCGCATCGACGCCGTTCAGCTTCGCAATATCGAGGTAACTGTCCAGTTGCTCTTGGGTTAACTCGGCGTTCCCAACCTTCGCTTCGACGAGGGCGGTCCAGGTACGGGAACCGGTTTTTAGGATGAGGAGACCGTCCGGCCGAGCCGCTTTTTCTCCACCCTTCTTCAGAACGACCTCGGTATAGGCCTTGATCTTCGCACGTGTGCCTGCTCGGAGCCCGAAGTCTGCAAGGAGAGATTTTCCGAACTCATCGACGCTTTCGAGGCACGCGAGCAGGATTGAAAGTGTTCGGCCTTCTTTCGATGTCTCTGCAAGAACCGGGAAAAGCCGCGCACGCTCACCCCTGGCTAATATTGATGGCTTCTCGACCATCGCCCCCTCCATAAAATCCCGATGAGATTGGAACATATGGCTGATGAAAATGCAAAGTTCGCTCTTCGGGGACGATCACTCGTGCCTTCCGGAGCGCTTACCAACAGCCATCCGATAAAGAAGGCTGACTGAGCGAAGCCGTCGGGTATTGTCTCGGTTTGAATTCTGCCCTCGACCCATACAAGACAGTCGCGGAGCAATGTTGGATGGCTGGAGTGTGTGGCGCTTCGCGGACTCTCCCGAGCCCATTTTGCTACCGGTCAGCGGACATTCGGGTGATCCAGCCGTTTGAGCCCATAAGGGCCATATGAAAACCTGCGCGACAGCTTATTGATCGCCAGAGTAAGGCCGTGGCGAAAACAGCGTATTGGGGAGTGTATGGCGTGAGCGAAATGGCAGCTGCAATCGGGTTCTCAAAAGGTTGGCCTGCAAATGCCGAGGACGGCGACGAGATGGATGTGACGGGTTTGTTTACCTGGGCGAGTGCGTACTTCAGCGCTGCTGAACAGTTGAACTTCTCGGAAATCAACGATCATCATGCACCGTTCTACTGCGGCCCAGTTATGCAGAACGTCGGCTTGGCAACTGAGCTCATGTTGAAAACCATGCTCCGTGGTTGCGGAAAATCCATGCAGGAAATCAAGAAGTACAGCCATGATACCTACAAACTGTACTGTGACGCTCGGGCATGCTTCGATGAAGTGAAATTCATCAATTTGCATATATCAAATACAAATCACCTTGCTCTTCCTGAAGAGGTCCGACGTAGGTTCGATTTACGAGGCGAAGAGGATGTTGAGACCCGATGGCGGGTCTATTTCGATCATCTGCGACTTCTGGATAGCGTTTACGATCGGCCATATCGCAGCCGCTACGTCACGCCTGGCGAGGCAATTCTTCCTGAGACGGAAATCGTGCTTATAGGGACAAAGATCCTACTGAACGCTATGGGCGAGCGCCTCGCCACGATCGGCTCCTATCGTGTCACGCGATAACGCTCACCATCAGCGACAGCGCTGACTGCCGTCTTGCATGCTGTTGTGGTCGGTGATCGGCTCCCAAAGGCACGACATCACCTAGCTTCCTCATCCATCACCCTGCGACCGCTGGGCAAGCTCGCGGTACATCTGGACATAGAAGCCAAGGCCGTTGCTGTCCTTGAACCGACGGCGGTGCTCAACGCACTCATACCAAGCGCAGTTGAGCCGGAACACGTCAAGGGCATGTTCCGCTTCGTGTAGGTAGGTAGGCGTGTCCTGAGGATCTACAATCGGCAAGTGCACCGTGAACAGGGTAACCGGCATAATGTTAGGGATGGCCTCATAGGCAACCTTACCAGCGCGAAGGGCTTGAACGATCTGCTCGCTGTTCAACGGCCCCTGAACGGGCAGGATTTGTTCCACGAGTCGACGGGCGACATCATCTTCTTGGACATTCGCGATGACGGACCACTCGGACATTTCCGGCCTGAAATAAGGACTTGCAAACACCTCGAGTGCAGGCCTGACTGCCTGCTCGTGAGGAGCAATTGTTCGCTGCCAGTACTCACGCCAGAACTCGACCGCCTCTTTCGCTAATTCGCGATGTTGCGCCAAAGGCCCGTAATTCTCTTCGCCAGCATGGCGGGCGGCTAGGTAAAAGAACCGCTTGCGCTCCTCGTGGCCAAGCGTGCTAAACTCGGCCTCCGAGCGCCCTGCTGTCCAGTCGTATTGCTTGGTGATGGCGGTCCTCTCAATAGCGGCGTAGAGATGGGCGTCGATCCTTTCCAGGTTATTCCAGAGAATGCGTCCGATGTCGCGAATTCGGAGAATCCCTGTATCATCCTTACGGCGTGTGATGGTTTCGTTGAGGTTGATCAGCTTCGCGGGCTTCGGCGCATTCGGGTCGGCTAGGCCCGTCAGTGCGATATAGAATAACATGTTCTGATTGACGTGCTCGATCTTGTCGAGGTGCGCCCTCGTGAGCTTCCGGGTGTCGCTTGGAAAGCCGCGCGCATCGAGCCAGTCCTTCTCATGCTCCTTCCATTGGCCATGAATAATTGTGTTGCGGAGGTACTTTATCGCAAGATAATCGTCGAAGATTTTTCTATCCGCCTGAATGCCCGCGTCTAAGAAGCCTTGATGAAGACTTGTGACACGCTCGCCATTCGGCACGTTCTGCGCGAAGTATTTGTTGAGCACATCAAAACTGTCGCGTTCATTCCAAGCCTTAAGCATCGCCTCGATTCCACCGACGACAAAGACGGCGAGAATGCGGCAAAAGGAAGCGTCCAGAAGCGGCTCGGCGAAGGCGTAGTCAGCCCTAAGTGGGTGTGTGTACGCCGCGGACCGAGCTTCGTGGATAGTAATTAGATCATCCGAGTAGGTATCGATGAACTCACTTACGTCCATTGCTCTCTCCTGTTGCCGGTGGAGCACGTGTTTGTCACAATACCGTCCACCGGTTGGCTCACGGGTAAACGGCAGCAATGAGTCATGGGCGCGAATTCGGCAAGGGCGAACGAACTTCCGCACCGGGTCGACTCACGCCGTAGAACGAGTGGCAGGATTAAAAGAGTGTCAGGAATGACGGCTTTTGGCGACCTCAGCCGTTCCTGCGAGCTGCAGCGGCCGACGGCTCTCCACCCTATCGAGACCTTCCTAGTTCGTGATTGAGGGGCGGCCCATTCGCCTGACGCCAGAGGGATGTGCATTAACCGCCCTCCCTAAGCAATTTTCTTTTCGATGCCGGTCACTCGTCTCGGGGGGTGCTGTCGCGCGAAAATCTCTTCGACTTCTTCTCTGGAAAGCTTTTGCTTTCGCAAGAGTTCCTCTGCGATCTTCTCGAGTTCGGGCCGGTGATCGGCAACGATACCCTTGGCCCTCTCGAATTCACGGGACAGCAATTTGTCTACTCGTTGCCGAAGATCAATGTCCTTTCGGAGCAGGTACAGCATGTCGTCTTCGGTCATCCCCACGAGATAGGTGAGATGCTCTCCCAAGCCGAAGGAAGCTTCCACCAGCAACGCGTCGATAGTGGCCAGGTGGAGGTCAGCTCCCTCTCGCCCGCCTCCGCCTGCAGAGCGGGATCTTAGAATAACATCCTCCGCAGCGAGTCCCCCGAGCTGCATGGCGATTCTGTTCAGGAGATTGGATTTTGTCATTTCCGGAAACGCACTTTCGCTGAAGCACATTCCGCCCCCGGACTGCAGCGCGTCTACCCCGAGTTCGAGCGATTTGGCAATGGAGACATGTTCAAGCTGGCCGATCTCCAGGACATGCCTGACTACTGCGTGTCCGGATTCGTGCACCGCGTATCTCCAGAGCAGTTTTTCAGGAAGAGCAATCCGCTTCGGCAGCCCTGCCACCAAGTCCGCGACCATCATCGGGCGACGAGCACGGCGCGCGCAACGGCGTGCATCACGTGAGAGCTGTTCCAGTCGGGCTCCCGTCCAGCCGTCGGTTCGTTCAACGACTTCGGACAGGTCGGCACCGACAAGATTGTCTCTCAAGTGCCACCTCAGGATTCCGTTGCGGGCTTCCCGATCGGGGAGGGGAATGCGGATATGCCGATCAAGCCTCCCCGGCCGGACCAAACCCGCATCTAGCTTCTCCGGATAGTTCGTGGCTGCGATCACGACCACGCCTTCACGCCCACCCACTCCATCGAGGCACTCCAGAAGGCCATTCACGACTTCCGTATAGTACTGGGCGCTGTCGCCGGAAAAGCGGGCCCTGTCGCCCACGCTGTCGATCTCGTCGATAAAAAGGACTGAAGGTGCATTCTCCGCCGCTTCCGCGAAAGCCGCACGCATGGCCTTCAGCAAATCTCCCAAATGACCGCGGGCTTGCCACTGGGCAAGCGAACCTGCCACAAGATGGACATTGCAGGTGCGTGCCAGAGCTTGAGCATATGTGGTTTTGCCACACCCCGGCGGGCCGCTTACCAGAGCTCCACGATCGACGTCGCCCCAAGGAATACCACCTGCTCGCCAATCATCGAGATCCCTGGCAAGCTCTATTCCCCAATCGCCGGCTTCGCCCATGCCGCATAGATCGTCCAACGTCGGTCCTGATGCCAGGCTCCGCTTGGGACCGGCGACCCGCGTCATGGCCTCAATGGTTTGGGTGATGCTCCTTCCTTTCCGCCATGCGGCGGCGACGATCCGGAGGGGGAACGCAGCGATCCGGGCAGCCTGTTCCTCTGTAACTGTCAGGCCGAAGAAAAGCTTCGCTGCCGCCCGGACATGCCGCGTGTCGGGTTTCTGAATTTGGATGACCGCATCGGCAATGCCATCAACGCCGTCGGGGAGGGCCTCTCGGGAGTCCGCCAACAGGATGAGCTTCTCATGCCCGGCCGCCGCCTCCAGCAGATTGTAGCTTCGGTTGAATTTTCTTCGTGTGGCTTGAAACGCCTCGATCCAGGCATCGTCGGTCTTCGTCCGGCGGTTCGGCTGCCAGCCATGAAATGCGCGCTGGACAACCTCGTGGTAGAGATCGAAATCCTGCGGATTGGGGACAAGCAGCGCCAGGACCAGCGGCTCGCCTTTACGAAAGACCTGCTCCTGCCTGACCGAATGGACAATCGAGCAGAAGGCCAGGAACTCGGCTGGTTTGCGCAGCTGTTTCGGTGCTTTGGGTTTTCGCTTGCGGCTCATTGGAGTGACTCCGGATACGCCCGGGACAAGGTCCGGCTTATCAAGTTTGGGGGAAAGGACGTTGTCAGCCGCGCCTGCGCCTGACGGAGGTTTCCGGTCCGATCAACGCTTCGTCGAGATCCACCTCGACGAAGCGGTTCAGGATCAGGGAGGAGAGACCGGCTATCGGCCGTGTCTCCTGGAACGCCGGAAAGCAATCGGCCACCGACAGTGTTCCGTGTTCGCCCAGCGCCGCCAGAAGGCGGATGCGGTCTCCAAGAGGGCAGTGCCACCGGGAATATCGAAGGAGGTCTACGGCGTTCCGCAGCCGGTAGCCGCTGCTGACCTCGTCAGCGCCCAAGGAGGCATATCGATATCCTCGGGCTGCGACCTCGTGGGCGATCCATGGGGGTGGAGTTCGAGCCTTCGCCTGTTTGACGTCCATGACGACCAGCCCGTGGTCCTTTTCGACCAGAAAGTCCGGGATGTGAACGTCGTTGCCATTTTCCAGCGCCAAAGGCAGACAGGTCCAGGAGATCACCTCGCGGTCGACATCCAGCAGGCATCCAAGGTTCCGTGCCGCCTGGTTCCGGAACAATGGATCACCGAGGCATCGGACCGTGCCGTAGGGATGAAACGTACGTTGAGCTGCTTCGGCCCGGATGGAGGCAAGAAAATTCTGATTGGCGGTGGGGAGAGTGGTCACAGGACACTCCATACGCAAAAACACAAGTATGAGACGCCGCCAGTCAGCGGTGTCGGCACCCGGTCAACGTATGAGGCGTATGAGCATCCTGTTCATAATGACATGAACAGATAGAGAACAACTTCTGGCCTGTCAACCCGAACCGGGGCACATTCGAAATCCGGCGGGAAGATGCCCGGTTTCGGGGAGGGTGATAGTTTCCTCGATTCGCTTTTGCTGTCGGGGTGGGATCAACCATCGTTCCTGTTGTGGGTTGAACAGGCCCGGCAACGTGAAATACCGATGAATGCGCAGGAAGTCCTTTGTATTCATCGTTGCGACAGGGGCGTCTTTGACGATGGCCGTGGCGGCGATCGCGAGATCCTGCCCAAGCTTCAACCGCTTCGCATTCAAGGCCGGTACGCAAAGATGTCGCAAGGCAGGAACGCAAGTCATTCGGGCATAAAGGCGGGTTATTCTCGCGTCCATTTCAAGGAACGGAATATCAGACGCAAGTATGTCATCGAGCCATGAGGACAATTCTGATGCTTTTTCGGGATTCGTACCTTCCAGCATGGTGATTCCCCGCTGTATTTCGAATACAGCGGAAAACGGAAGGGATATTGCTCTCGCTTGATTGTCAATCCAGCGCACGAGATTGAGGTCAGGATATTTCAGCTTCAGATTGCTGAGGACGCATGTGTCTAGAATGAACATTAAGAACGGGCCTTAATGTGCCTTGAGACCAGTTATTTTCCCCACCAGTTCTGTTTTCTGGAAAAAGTAGTTAAGAAACTACAAATACTCATGCAGGGGCTACTCAATTGAATTTTGACAGCCGCAGCTGAGGTGATCCGTCCCTGCAATGCGAACGCCGAACACCCTCGAGTTGACGAATCAGCGTGGCCGGGGAGCTGACACACCTGACACCAAATGCAGATGACGGATTCGAGTCGAGAAATCCTGTTAATCGGCCTGGAACGATTATTCCGTTCTGAGCCCCGGACGACCTCCTCCACAGTTCGGGCAGCGGCGTTGGAAGATGTCCGAGCCGTTTGCTCCGTGGCGCGTGTCGCAGTTTTGGCAACGCAGAAGATAGACAACTTGGTTATGGTCGCTGCCCGGCAGATCGGTGCGTGCGATCACTTCTTGCTTGTTCCGGTTCACGTGACCAGGTTCGGTCGTCTTACGATTGCGATTGGGTGCTTTGTTTCGGGCCTTCGGATTCCTTGGCTTCGGAGCCCATTCCACGCCCAGAATCCATCCCTCAACTCTCGCGGTCATTGCTACGTGCTCAGGCTTGGGCGGACGGAACGCGCGAAGCAGCGTCCCGTTCCGGCCTGCCTCTTGGAGCCAACGGGCAACTGCATAGGCATCGTGCTGATCGGAGCTTCTGTCCTCCACGGGATAGTTTGCACTCCAAAGCCGCGGATAGGCTTCGAAAATAACCGAGACACCAGGCTCTGGGATCCAGCCGTCGAACGGCCAGAAGTGAAGGCTTGGCCGTGCTTCCTTGATCCGGAGCAGCCAGGGAATTCCAGCATGCGTGGATTTGGCGACTGACCCCTGAACGTCAAAATGAAACACGGATTTCGCGGAGCCCGTCGCTTCTTCGGTCAATCTGCGCCAATGCCGTTCACCCAGCCGGGCAGCGCCGTTTCCGACCACTCCGCCACGTACGAAATCGACATAAGTATGTTGCCTGTCCGTCGGCCAGTGCTCGCAGAAGTCCTCAAGGAAGCTGACCCAATCTGGCGGAATCCCGTACCGCTCGAAGTACCGCATCGGGAACGAAAAGCCGTGATCGATCCCGACGATGGTCGGTACGCTGTCATCCAGTGTCTCGATCAACCATTCCGCCAGTCCGCGCCGGGTCCAGTATTTCTTCGGGCCTGGCGGCGGTGGAACCTCTTCGGGGGTACCGTCGCCAACTGTCTGATACACACGCAATCCCTTGAGGCTGGCTTCGGCCGTCTCGGCACCGGAGTAGTCGATGCCTGTCGTGCGTCCGAAGTGATGTCGCGTGGGATGATCTGCCTGCTTGTTCATTGGAAGCTGGCTTGGAAACTGGTTGCTGTCAGCGAGACATGGGCATCGAGCGGTGGGCGTAACTCGAAGGCCTTGGGCGAACGCGCGAAATCGTAGAGGCGGAAGAGATACCAGTCCTCACGACGGGATTCGGCAACCTCAAGCTCGTTTCGCGAAATGTGGAAGGGGGTGCGTTCCCAACCGTTGGTCGTCTTCACTTCGATCAGGCGCTCACGCCCGTCAGCCGTGAAGCTGGCGATGTCGTAGCCAACCCCGTCACCATCTTCCTGCGATACCCAGCGGACTCGACGGGCAAGGTCGTCGCGACCGTACTGGCGAAGCTGGCTGCACTCGTGGTGAAAGACCCTTTCCTCGCCTGCACGGCCCAAGGTCCGATTTCGTTCGTCGCGTCCGGCAACATCGAAACGGCGGGCGACGGTTTGCATCTGGACAAGTTCATCGGGCGGAGGAGTGTTCTTCAGCGTTGGAGCAATGCCGATGAAAAGTGGCGGAGCCTCTGCCAGTCCCGGTTTTTGCCTATTGTGTAGGGCAGCCTCCCACTCAGGATGCCGAGCCAGCCAGCGTGAGATCGCTTCGGCCAAAGACATCTGAAAGTTAAACCGGGGTTGGTAGCCTTTGACCATTGGCAGCCCGAACCCCTTGGCGGCGGCAGATATGTTGCAGTGCTTGAACTCGATCGAGCCTCGGCTGCGTCCGATCTGTTCCTGCAACAATCGATTCTGGGCAGCCTTGTTGAATGGACGGCCAGCGAGCTCATCGCTGAGCATCGCGAAATAAGCCGCGACAACTGCGTCATTCTCCGTATCTGACCAATCCCCCGAAACCATGTGTGAGGCTATTCCGTGCTTAACGCGGTGTCATCTCGAAAGATCTTGAGGTGACATGCTTCCCGGCTTTTTCATCATGTGAATTAGTTGCATAGGATTAGGGGAGCGCCGCGGCAACCTCATTGTGGAGACAATGCTCGGGAGTCGCGGCCATGCTCCGGCGGTTTCGAACGTTCGCTTCTAAGAGGTTGATCGACGCGTGGTGTAGGATGACTTCCGGCCGGCTCCTCTTTGCTTATCTGTAGTGGCTTGAGATCATCCGCGCTCGGGCGCGAAATCATAGCGGTTTCTGGCTCACATTATTTGACCATAAATCCACTTTGGCTCAGATCAAATGAGAGCGGGCTCGGACTATTTGCGACAAGCTCACTTTCATGAGACCGGGCGCAGGGTTGTGAGACTGCAGTGAGAGCAGCTGAATTACCGCTGTCGACCCTGATCGGAAGTTCGTTCGGCGAGCTCGAATTCACACTTCGAGCCCGGTCCGGTCGTTCCCGCCACGCCTTACGAACGGCGGCTTCGCGCCTTACAATTCAGCAATTCAATGCCGTTGGCGCAGTCCCCGAAAGCGGTCAGTGTGGGTATCCGAACCAAATGCCAGAACCCGGTAAAGCTCTCCTGAGATTACATAGGAAGTGGGTGCAATCCGTACTCGAACGCCTTCGTTCTGAAGTCGAGGGTTTTGCACCGATTGAGACGGACAATTTTTGCGATACATAATCAGACTACACGCAAGTCGGAAACTTCCACACCGTGCTGCACCACGTTCGCAGCGATAGTGCGCCCTCTTTCGAGAAGCCAGTCAAAGCCGACTATCCGCAGGTGATTGCCGCTCTGGTTCGCGTCATGGAGAACCTGCAACTGATTGGAATTCAGATCGCGTTCAAGGCCGATGACGACTAGGCAGTCCGGCTCCTGAAAGTCCGGCATATGTAGCCTGATGTCGGGATACTTCCGGACCAGGTTACGTCGATAGTCTGCTACTTGCTGTTCGGCGTGAGTCACGCTCGCGGAGATTTGTCCTCCAGCGGTAACCAGTGTTTTGCTGGGACATTCGATCTCCACCACCATGTACGTACCGTCCGCCCTTTTTACGATGAAGTCGGGCTCCCTGTAACCAAACAGGTTCGGCTGCGGCCAAACCTCATGCGCGAGCGGGTCGAGGAGTTGCGGGTGACGAGTCAAGAACGTTTGGAACGCGGGTTCATCGGATGGGCGAGTTTTGATCAACTCGTCAAATTCATCAAGAACCGGCGTGCTCATGGCCATCCACCGCCTAGACACTGCGGTAACCAATTGCTTGGCGGCTTTCGCCTGCGAAAACGAAAAGCCCATGAGCGTGGTGCCGACATGTAAGGCGACATCGTCGTCGTCGAACGAAAGGATGAGATCAACAAGCATTGTATTCGCCAATTTGCGAACGGCCGGAGCATTTGCCGCGGCGTCTACCTTCTCGTCGACAATCGGATCGATCCGGAAGAGGCGGTTTGACACATCGCCGGAAGCGGCCATTGCCAGAAACTGCATTGCCAATCCCGAGTTCTTTCCGGTAGGTGTTCGCTTCGCAGCCTCCGTCAAAGCGAGCAACCCATTCTCTCTCCATGCTAGCAAAGCAGCGGCAGCCGGGCCCTTGACCTCCATGTTGAAGGTAATGCCATCGTACATGTCCTCGTAGAGACGGCACACGGACGTCAACGCTTCCAACCCTCCGTCCAGGACACACTCCCTCAGGAGCGTGGCGAGCCCATCGCGGCTCAATGGGCCGGAGATGAATTCTTCCGCCCTTTGCCTGAAGTTACTCGACATCGCTATCACCTTAAAGTGAGGCTTATAACCGACGGGGCCTACCGCCACGCCAGGCACTGGAAGTAGAACATTACGAGCAATTGTCTGGTACCGCGTGGTTTGTTACGCCCGACAAGTCGCGGACAGATACATATAGATATTTCTTTGTCCACAACGCGCCCTCAGGTCAGCGCGCTCGGGCAACTCGGAAGCGGACGTTTCTTCGGAGAGGACCCAATACCAGAACAGGCGGAAATCCGACTTTGATTACTATCTTCAGTTGATAACCTTCGCCTCCTGGAAGCGGATACTCAGTGCGAAAATAGGTGCCCCGCGCGCCCTGCCGTAAGAGGCTTGTCCAAGCCATATCGTAGCCTGACAATCCCGACCGCTTGGCTTGTAGAGCGACTGCTGGTTGCACCGATTAATACGGAAGGCCGACGACTGAATGAGTTTTTCGAATCAAACCTATCGGCTAAATTGCTGAGTTATGATGATAGAAGGGCGGTACTTGGATGAAATAATGCGAAAGCTCTACAGCGAGCTTTCGAAGAGCACTGACACGTTCGAAGCGAGCAAAGGAAAAGGACAAGATCTTCTAGGGCAAAAGATTTTGCTTAAAGACCCTCGCGCCCGAATCAGCGCCACCGCAACACGCGGAAGACTCATTTCAGCGCTGGCGGAATTTTGCTGGTATATGGCTGGGAGTGCCGACCTAGATTTCATTCGCTTCTATTTGCCCGATTATCCTCCCGAAGGAGCCAAAGGGTCGCTTGAAGAAGCCTATGGACCTCGCCTTATTGGCACAGGTGAATTTGGCCGCTCATTCGACCAGATTAACAGAGTGATCGACCGGCTACGGCGAAAATCTGACACGCGCCGCGCGGTGATTTCCATTCTTGAGCCAAGCGATCTTGAACCGGGGAAAGAGGAAGCCCCCTGCACCATAGCCCTGCAATTTATTCGCAGACGTGAACGCTTGCATCTCGTTGCGATGATGCGATCCAATGACGCCTATCTGGGCTTTCCCCATGACGTGTTCTGTTTCACGATGATCCAAGAGCTTGTTGCCCGTTCCCTCGGTATCCAGGTCGGCGAATATCATCATTTCGCGACGAGTTTGCATCTCTATGAGCGTGACCAGGACAAGGTTTCCGCCTATCTCGATGAAGGATTCCAAAGTCCTACATTCGCGATGCCAAAAATGCCTTCCGGCTGTCAGCTCGCCAACCTTCAGGCTTTTCTCGATATCGAACAGTCGATCAGAAGCGGCAAGACCACAGCGGCGGCGCAGATAAAGCTGCCAGAATACTGGCGTGATTTGGCACTTGTACTCCTTCGCCTCGCGGATTCAAGATTTAGAAGGGGGCAGAAGACGCTTGAGGATAACTTCTCGAATATAAATAATAATTTTTACAGAAACTTCTTTATTAAGCGTCCAAAAAAGTTGCCGAAAGCGCCAGCACCCGTAATGATTCAAGACAAACTCGATTTAGGTGATGATGATGGCGTTAAGAATTAAGGACCAACAAAAGTCCGACGAAATTTCCGATTTGCTAGATAATTTTCCCAATGCCCAATTCCCGTTCGTGGGTCTGAATAGCCCTGAGCGCAAATCGGTTTTGGTTGCGCAACTTGTCGACAGCATCCGCCGGATCGAGTATCTTCGTATAACGTCGATCAGAGCCGGGTCAGCTAGTCTTTATACTCCTTATTCAGGGAGCTTCCAGCCTCTTGGCGGTGCGGCCGCGTTGCATAAGACGGGACGAACAGACGATGCCTATTGGTTGGTCTACCTGGCGACCCACTTCGGGAAGCACAAGACCGATGGCTGGAATCTGACCGAGGACTTCTATGGCCGGTTCGGGCAGGGCGGCGTCTGGGATTGGGCCTCAGCGAGCCAAGACCCTATGGCAATTTCAAATTGGCTACAGGCGAACTACCCTCATGTCACCAGCGCCGGACGTTCCCGGCGTTTTGGCAATCACCGCAAGTTTGAAACTCTAAAACCGGGCCCCAAGGGCACCGGTCATGCCGTTGCAACCTACATTCAGTGGATTGCTGCGTATGGCTCCCATCAGGCATTGATTGGCGATGTGCAGAAGCGGGTCGGCCAAAATCCAAAAGATGTTTTCGCATGTCTCCATGGCGAACTCGATCAGGTTGCCAAGCTTGGCAGGCTAGGCAAGTTCGACCTTCTGTGCAATCTCAGTAATCTGCTGATCGCTCCGATCCTTCCCGACAAAGCTTACATCGCTCAATCGACCGGTCCGAAAGCGGGGGCGCGTCTGCTGTTCGGCAATGGCCTGAGTGTCGCGCAACTCGAAACCGCATGTGTGGAATTGGCCGAGCATATGGATGTCAGCCCGCAGGCAATCGAAGATGCGCTGTGCAACTGGCAAAAAAGCCCGGCGGACTACATTTATTTCCGGGGCTAGTTTGTCCAGCGGAAGCGACGTTTGAGACGTTGCATCTGGTTAAATCCTATGATGCCCTCATGCTGGAGTTGACCTACTATCAAGCCCGGCGCTACGCCGACCTTCTTTGCAAATTCGATAATCGGAAATCGTGAACCACCGAGCGAGAGCAATTCTTCACGATACGATACTGGGACAATGACCTGGGCGGCGTACTCGTTCGCTTCCTGCTCGCACTGTTCTTCCGTTAGCTCAGTGTTCTCCAATATTGGCATTTTATCATAGTGGAGAAGCAGATGCGCGATCTCGTGGAACAGCGAGAACCAGAATTGATCGTCGGACAAGTAGCGAAAACTGACCTGAATATGGGGCGTTCCATCTGCCAGAATCCGCACCGCACCGCTCGCAGAGCACCCCTTGGGAGCCCTGACAATTGCGAACTTTACCCCGGCTTCGGCAAGGGCCGCTTTGAGTTTCGGCAAGAATAGCTCCGGACTCTTGTACCATGTCAGTCTTCGGAATTGAGGAATCTGGCTTTCGAGCGCTTTCGGCGACCAGTCCGATACCTTGTCATTTTGGGTCTCTATTTCGCCTTGGCGGAGCCAGGCCGTCGTTGAAACTTCGCAAGATGCATATGCTGTCGACCGTCGATAGGCTGCTTGTTGAAATGCATTCTCATATCGCCCTTGCCACTGCGCGAGCGATGAAACACCGAAAAAATTCAGGCATTCTGCGATCTGATCGCCCCTGGATCGAGGAGTCTCGATCCATCCGAATTTCTGCATATCACTTAGCGGGAGCCCGCCAATCAGGTCATCTAAACTGCTGACCCTAACATTCTCTGGTTCCGTCAAGCTTGCCCGGTAATCGTGTTCCCGTGCCATCCAAAAGTTTTCTGAAGCGCCGATGGCCCGCGCTAGGCGGCGCGCTAAATCCACATCGATAGCACGCGAACCGTCCAGGATTTTCTGTGCCACAGCCGCACTATGTCCGATTATGTGGGCAAACTGTTCGACTGTTAGCTCGCGTTCTTCGAGGATGCTTACGATGGTGTGTCCCGGCGGGGACACCCAGTCCGGTTTCTCAACGGTTCCATCATTTAACATCATTGATCCCCATCAGCTTAACCCGTCCGACCGTTGACCAATCGTACAGGCTGCCGTCATCCGCAACTGGATAATTGGGAGCCATCACGATTGAAAGGAGATTCGGGACTATTAGAGTGCACAGGTTTCCATCGACGGATACCTGCCCGACCAGCAGCTCAAATATATTGCTTGCCGCTTGAATATCAGAATGCCGCGCCTGTAAAGAAATAGCCGCCTCCTCTCCCAAATATTCTATCGCAGTGGAAGCATGAAAACAAATATCCCGTATAAGCTCTGAATTATATGAAATCAGCAAATAACCCTCACATTTTTGCTTCAATAATCTTAGTTTGGTGGTTGGTCCAGGGTCAGGACGATGCGTTTGAAGGGGAACTGGCGTTGGCTATTTTAAGAAAAGAATATCAAAAATTATGAACGAAATATTTGCGTCGAAGAAGGGTTATTTACGTTGGGACTGCGAATCCATCTTCTCGAGAGTGTGTGCACCTCTCTTGGGCGAATGTCTGCTTCGCCGACTTGGCACCCATAAGCGGCGAGTCAGCTCACGGCCCCGAACACGTCATTCGGCGATTAGCGTGGCGACGACCGCTTGGTCCGCTACCACGCCGTTCGTCTCATCCTCGCCGAACGGCAATTCTCCACCCGACCATGACGTAGAATGCTCCCTCATTCCGGAGCCGAGGTGAGCGCGCCGGTCGGCCCTGTCGCGGTCTTTGTTGCCGTTCGCAAATGGGGAACTCCGGTGCTAAATGGCCAAATGAAAATCCGAGCCGAGACACCGAGCGATTACGAAACCATATATCGTCTGACGAAGGCAGCTTTCGATCCGATGCCGTTCAGCGATGGGACCGAGGCCGATGCCATTACCGTTCTGCGGGAAGATGGAGACTTGACACTCTCCCTGGTCGCGACGGGTGATGCTGGGCTCCTCGGCCATATCGCGTTTTCGCCGGTCTTCGTCGACGGGCACCGTGATGGATGGTTCGGTTTGGGGCCGGTCTCCGTATGGCCGCACCTTCAAAGAACCGGTATCGGTAGTGCCCTCGTGAAGGAAGGTCTCTCTCGGCTGCGGCAGATGAGGGCCGATGGCTGCGTGTTGATCGGCGATCCTCGCTACTTACAGCCGCTTCGGTTTCGGGTCGGGCAACGGGCTCGTGTATCGCGACCTTCCAAGCCAACTGGTTCAGTGGCTTGCGTTTGGTGAACGAAAGCCCTCCGGAGTATTGAAGTTCAGCCCGGGGCTTGAGTGATCGTCGGCCCGTGGACGCATTAACCCCAAAGGTGGTGGTAGATTGCAGTCAGCTACAGTGGGAGCCCAAACGAGGAGGATTTCCCATGAGCTACGGGATGTCGGCGCGTGCTTATATCAAACGAGCAGAAAGCTGCTTGCAACAGAACGATCCAAAGTACCTTTTCTACGCCGCGTTCGAGTTGAGATGTGCAGTAGAAGCACGCATGCGAGAATATTTGGAGGCATGGGATCACGTCTCAAAGAAGCAAAAACAGGGATGGGAAATTGCTAAGCTAGGTTCCGCGACGAAGCGAGCGTTCAAGACCGACCGTGTGATGCGATGGCAGATGGAGGATGAGCGTGCAGGTGAAACGCTCGCAGGCCTCTACTACACGCCTGTAACCAAAAGGCTGCGCTGGTGTGGCTCATACAGATGAGATAAACGACCGCTTCGGGCTCCGAAGCGGCTGGATAGATCTCGAGCCACTACACCTATCGGCGGCCAAATCAATAATGGATTCGACATGGGCTTTCGGCTTTCGCAGGCTTCGCGAATTCTTCTATGGGCTCTCGCGCCACATCCGTAGTAACATCGGTTCTGGGACTCAGTCCCAGTTTGGTTGCTAGTTCAGAACGCGCGATCCTGCGAAGGCGTGTAAGGATTTCCTATGGCAAAGAATCCATCCAGGAGAGGCCTTGAGCAAAAGGATTCGAATTCTTGGATGGTCGAGGATGCCCGCGTGCATTTCGATGCTCTGCTTGCGGCGGCTTCCCAAAGGGGACCGCAGCGAATTGTCGACGATGGCCGTGAGTTCACGGTCAGCTTGTCTCGTGCTACGGCGACGCCGATAGGTAACAAGTTGTTGTCGAAGGGCGGTCCAATCGAAAACCATTAGCCTCTATCGACCGTGACGGTCTGACGGGGGAAGCCATCTTGATGGATAATTGGCGCATTCTGCTTCGCATGGTCCCAGCGAGTACGTACCCCAGGGTGCAGAGATCATGATCCTTGGCGTCAACCAGCGGTCCTGCGCTATGTTTCCGGAAGCTGAGACTGACGCAGAAACGTTTTCGGCAACGGCTTTTCATCTTCCTGCAGGCTCTCGACCATCTGCTCGTATTGGACGTTCGGGTCCAGCATTGCCGCAAAAGCACCACGAGCGTACATCAGATCGTCGTCAGGAAAGAGTTCGGCGCGCACGTAAGTTTGAAACAGCTCGAACTCCGCGAGGTTCACCAGTGCCTTGCGCAGTTGTGACCTCCTTACGATGGACATCCTATTTGCCGCTGTCGCTGGCAGAGAGTTAAAGGCCCTCAGCTCTTCTTCTGCGCTTCCGAGTTTCCGCACGTGCACAAGCTTTTTGGCGGCGCGGAGGTCCGAAAGTTCCTGACTGATGTCTTTGCCCCGTAATCCCTTGGCAGTTTCAAGCCAACGTTTGTACCTTTTGAGTTCGACAGCTTTCATCCTCCACTCGGCTTCCGCAATCGCCTTGGGTTCGATTGGATTGGCCGGAACCATTCTTCTGGCATGGTCGACAATCGCGCGTCCTATCGCCTGGGCCAGCGGTGGAGGAACGGAATTCGCCAGCATCTGCTGCCGGCTGCCGCCGACTGGAGCAGCCTCGGTTTCGGACAAGCCCCCGTCTTCTGGCGAGGGGAGCTTCCAATCCCACCACTCAGGGTATCCCGTGAGGCGCGAGAACTGATGAAACGTCAGCTGCTGCAGCTTCCTGAGATCGACAGGATCACCAACGGTCGGCCGATAATTCTTCGACAGCCGGTCAGTCGATGTACGGATAAGGGTAGGGGAGGGCCTGTCGGTTCTCTGAATCGCTCCTGAGGCCGCGCCTCCGGGTGAACGGTAGTAAAAGCGTGTGTTCGGGTCTCGCTCTGATAAGCATTTCAGATCGCGCTTGCGCAACCGATAACTCTTGTATTCGGAACTATCCTTTGACACCAGGTCTGAACATTCTGGGTCCAGGGCAAAATCTTCAAACTGGGTTCCAAAGTCGTTGCCCAACAGATCCGCGACCGTCATGGGTTCACGAGATTTGTACTGGTTCAAGTATGCGTGGAGCCACCCGTCTGTCTCGTCTAAGCACCCGGCCAAGATGAGACGCTCTCGGTTCTGTGGAGTGCCGAAATAGGAAGCGTTCAATACAGTTTCAGTGAGACCATACCCGCCACGCTCAAAAATCGCACGTGCTCGTCGGTAGACCTCGGAGTTACGAAGTCCCTTTACGTTCTCCATGACAAAGTATCTCGGGCGTGCAGCGGCCACGAGAATAGCGAAGGCTTCCGTCAGGCTCGAAAGCGGACTCTTATCACCTTCTCCTTTTCCTGCCGCCGAAAACGGTTGGCAAGGTGGGCCACCGAAGATGATGTCCGGACGGTCCAATGCGATTTCAGGAGCGATATCGATCACCGCCAGAAGATCGGCTACATGATGTGGAAGATGGCTTTTATGTATACGGCCGCGTTGCGACTTTCCTCCAGCCTTGGCGATCGACTGCTTCACTGGCGGGCGAAACAATCGTATTGGGTTCTTCACGTCCTTTATATTTGCCCGGTGGATGTCGATAACCGCTGGGTCGTGATCCAAGGAACGGATGATTTTCACGCCTGCAGATTGCATGCCATAGGCGAATCCGCCTGAGCCGCAGAAAAGGTCGATTCCTCTCAATGCCAGCATTCCAAGCCCCTGTTTCCCCGCTTGGGAAATTGGCTACGGAAAGTTGATGGCTCGTTAATCCGTACTCCTGGCAAGACCGGACGGGTTCTCAGTCGCCGGTATCCGGATGCGATATGGGCATTCCCGCCGGGCAGCGGGATTCTGCGATTCCCTCTGCTTCTGGATTGCATCGCTGAAGGCTGCCGCCAGAGTGAAGGAGTGCGAGACTCCTTGACCATGAGAACCAGACCGGCATTGCATCGATCGCTGCTGCCGTTAAAGTTTAGGCGGAACTCTGGGGCAGGGGGACTTTATGGATAATCAAACTGCGGCCGCCGCAGCATTTTCGATCAGGGATCGACTTCTTGCCGATCGCCGCATCCTGCTCGATTTGAGCACTCGGAACCGTCTGATCAACGTTCCCCTGCGTTCGCGAAACATACGGACGATAGAGATCGTCGATGAGAAGACGACTGAAATTTATCGGCTTCTGGTTGACGGGAAGGGGCTGACTTTTCTCCCGGGTCGGCAACTCACGGACGAAGAGAAGGCGGAACTCGGGGAAACTGACGATATTACCGGGGGTATTCCGCAGCCGGACGACGATGAGGAAGTGGACGAGCGCGGTATAGCGCGCCGCCATCTGGATACACGGCTGCAGACCCGTTTGACCTCGCAAGGACTCCAGAAGCGGCTGTTCGACATCTGGTATGATGCTCGAACACTTGAGGAAGAGCAGGGCGTCAACGTCCTCTATCTAGCGTTGGGCCTTTTGCGGTGGTTCGATGCCGATAACTCGGACATCGAGCGTCACGCGCCGCTTGTCCTTCTTCCCGTGCAACTCGACCGCACAAGTGCTGCCGACCGGTTCACGCTCCGTTGGCGGGGAGAGCCGCCTTCATCGAATCTGTCGCTTCAGGCCAAGATGAACTCGGAGTTCGGTTTGAAACTGCCGGATCTGGAAGATGAGGAAGAGGTCGATATTGCAGCCTACATCGAAAAGGTGGCCGAAACAGTATCAGGCAAAGAAAGATGGTCTGTTCTGCCGGACGGGATGGTTCTTGGCTTTTTCTCTTTTGCCAAATTCCTGATGTACCGCGATCTTGATCCGGACAACTGGCCTGAAGAGAAATCTCTCGATCGTCACCACGTTATCGAAGGCCTGTTGGGCGACGGGTTTCCGATGCGTGATCCAATCATTCCGGACACCGGGCGCATAGATCCCTTCATCCCGCCGGAGAAAACCCATCACGTAGTGGATGCGGACTCGTCTCAGACGGTCGTTATCGAGGAGGTGGCACAAGGCGGCCATCTCGTGGTGAAAGGGCCGCCCGGTACCGGAAAGAGCCAGACCATCACCAACATAATCGCCGCGGCTGCCAAGGAAGGGCGGAAGGTTCTCTTTATGGCAGAGAAAATGGCGGCTTTGGATGTGGTCCATCGGCGATTGAGAGATGCCGGTCTCGGTCCGCTGACCCTGGAACTCCATTCGAACAAGGCCAACAAGCGGGCACTTTTGGAAGAGCTACGCAGGACAAAAGATCTGGTCGGGCGGGTCCCGCAGAGCGACGCCACCGTCATCACCCGCCTGAAGGCAGCTCAGGACGGGCTCAACGGTCATAGCGATGCGATGCATGCGGTGCATGAGCCCAGTGGCATGACGCCCTACCAGTTGATCGGACACCTTGTCCGTATCGGCGAAGGGGATGGGCTTCCCGGATTTGCACTTTCGGCCCCAGAGAGCTGGGGACCCCTGGACTATGAAAAACGACTGGATGTCTGCAACGAACTGACGGACCGTTTCAGTTCAATCGGCCAGCCTGTAGAGCATCCTTGGTATGGTGTGCGACGAGAGGCTCTCGATCCTGGTGAGATCGACCACCTTCGTCGGAGTGTCGCCGACCTCTGCTCGGATTTCGAGAGCATTAGAACCAATTCTCGGGAGGCCTCCAAGCGCCTCAACATCGGCGAGCCCAAGAAGTTCTCCGATCTCGTGCGTCTGTTGAAGGTGTTACGGGCAATCGCGTCACTGCCGGATTTCGACCGGAAGGCCTTTGCGGACCCCATATGGCAGCAACCGGGCAGGATCGCAGAACTGATCGAGGCGGGTGCAAGGCTCAAAACACTTCGGGAGGCGGTGGACACTTCGTTTGCGGAGACAGTCTGGGCATCCTCCCTGAGCGAATGCAGAGCTGTGTTGGCAGCGAAGGGAGCGTCGATACTCCGGATTCTCAGTGGCCATTATCGATCACAGCTCGCCCTGCTGAAGTCCTATCTGAAGCAGCCATTGCCGAAAGAACTTCCTGCCAGGTTGGCTTTGGTCGACACGGTCATCTCGGCACAGGAGGCCCGGCGCGACTTCGACGGCTTGAAGGCGACCGGCGCTGCAGCGATGGGAGCGCACTGGAGTGGTGAGAATTCGGATTGGGATCGCGCCCGTACGGTGGTTGAATGGCGTCAGGTGAACGATGATCTTCTGACACCGGACATCCTCAAGTATCTCTCTGAGGCAACGGATTTACCACGGCAGATTGAGATTGCCCGGGATCTGTCGGAATTGCTTGCCCGATTTGTGCAGGGATGGGGCGCACTGCAAAAGTTCCTTGACCTCGATCTGCGGCAATCGCTGGCGGCTGAGAGTTTTGCATCCGCGGAGGTTGAGGCGATCTCGCAGCGGCTCGGCCAATGGGATGTCAACATCGAGAGCATCACGAAATGGGTGGCGTTTTGTGACCGATGCCGGACCGCGTCCTCTCTCGGCCTCCAAAGCCTTGCTGACGGTGTACTTCGTGGCGAACTCGGCGCGGACACGCTGGTCCCGACGCTGGAAAGATCATACTTCGAGGCGCTTCGTGCCGACTTCTTTGCGCGGGAACCTGACCTCAAACGCTTCGACGGCGAACTACATTCCCGCTTGGTGGAATCGTTCCGCGGGCTGGAGGCTGCCCGCATGTCGCTTGCCCGAGAGCAGATCGTTGCCCAGCATGCAATGGAATTACCTCGCAGCAATGGCGGTATCGGTCCTCTCGGGGTCCTCAACGGTGAATTGGCGAAGAAGCGTAACCATCTACCGATACGTCAGCTTCTCGATAGGGCAGGGCCAGTCATTCAGCAGATCAAGCCGATCTTCATGATGAGTCCGCTTTCGATCGCTCAGTTCCTGAAGCCGGGCTCGATTTCGTTCGATCTTCTGGTTGTCGATGAGGCTTCGCAGATCGAACCGATCGATGCCCTGGGGGCGATCGCCCGGTGCGCCCAGGTCGTTGTCGTGGGGGACGAGCGTCAGCTCCCGCCAACGCGCTTCTTTGCGAAGCTTACCTCCGACGTTGACGAGCAAGAGGACGATGACGGGGTCACATTCCAAGCCCGGGATGCGGAATCGATCCTTGACCTCTGCCTCGCCAAGGGCATGCCGTTTCGGATGCTTAACTGGCACTACCGCAGCAAGCACCAGTCCCTGATCGCGGTATCCAACCGGGAATTCTACGACAACAGGCTCTTCATCGTTCCGAGCCCCTATGATGCAGTCGCAGGGATGGGACTCAAGTTCAACTACCTGCCAGACGCTCATTACGACCGTGGAAACACCCGCACGAATCCAGTCGAAGCTAAGGCCGCCGCTGAAGCTGTAATCCGGCACGCCACGGAGCGGCCCGAGATTTCACTTGGGGTGGCAACGTTCTCGGTCGCTCAGCGTCAGGCGATACTGAAGGAACTTGAGCTTCTGCGCCGGGCACATCCTGAAACGGAAGACTTCTTCAACCGGGGTTCCACCGAGCCTTTCTTCGTCAAGAACCTCGAGAACATCCAGGGAGACGAGCGCGACGTCATCTTCATATCGGTTGGGTACGGGAAGACGAGCACCGGCTACATGGCGATGAGCTTCGGTCCGCTGAATTCAGAAGGTGGCGAGCGACGCCTGAACGTGTTGATCTCGCGGGCTAAACTTCGGTGCGAAGTCTTCTCTTCCATAACGGGGGACGACATCGACCTTGAACGGGTCCGCAGCCGAGGCGTCGCTGCGCTCAAGCTCTTCCTCACGTTCGCACAGACGGGCAAGTTTGGTATTGCGGAAGAGACCGGCAACGGACCGGACTCCGTCTTCGAAGAGCAGGTGGCCGACAAGCTTCGATCGCTTGGGTATGACGTGAAAACCCAGATCGGGTCGGCCGGATTTTTCGTCGATCTCGCCATCTCCGACCCCGAAAAGCCGGGGCGCTTCATTTTGGGAATCGAATGCGACGGCGCACAATACCATTCATCCCGGTCGGCGAGAGAACGTGACCGCTTGAGGCAGAGCGTGCTGGAAGACCATGGATGGATCATTCATCGGATTTGGTCGACGGACTGGTATCTCCGCCCCAATGAAGAATTGGCAAAGGTTACTGCCGCGATTGAGAGTGCGAAGGCGGAATGGCGGAACCGGGACGACGATCTGGCTAAGCCTCGGCAAGCGGTGCCGCTGCACTTCACGACGCACACTGAAGCAGATGTCGACGTGATCACCGCGCACGTGTCGCCGGAAGAACCACCTCTGGCAATTCCGTATGTAGAAGCCACTTTCCCAGTCCGGACCGACCGGGAGCCCCATGAAGTCTCTGTTTCCGAGATGGCGCGCTATGTTGTTGAGGTAATCAGACAAGAAGGCCCGGTCCACGAAAGTGAGATCGTCACGAGAATACGATCGGCGTGGGGATTGGCGCGAGCGGGTAACCGGATTCGGGACGCGGTTCTAGCAGGGATAAGGGCAGCCAAGTCGCAGGGCGGCATCAATGGTGAGGATCAATTCTATATCGTACCCGGCCAAGAGATCAGGGTTCGGGATCGTTCAGCGGTCCTGTCTCAGTCACTAAGGCGGCCTGAGGTTTTGCCGCCGGCCGAGATTCAGGCGGCAGCTGTTGCCGTTGTGGAGGCAAACTTCGGAGCCAATCGGGAGGAACTCGTCACGGCTATTGCACGATCGTTCGGGTTTGCATCGACGAGCGCGCAGCTTCGGGTGGTGATCGAGCATGCGATAGATCGAGCGATCCAGAGCGGAGCCATCAAAGACGAGAAAGGGTTCCTTGCGAAAGTAACCCAGTCCGAGAGCGTGCCGAGCGTTACAGTGCACTGAAGCGCTAGAAACGAGAGTGCGAATTCCAGCGGGGCTATCGCGATGGCCATTGGCCAGCTGAAATCGGGGGCATCTTGGGACTTAACATATCTGCAACGAAATTTGTTGCCTTTGATGACACGCATCAAAGGCGCGTTGACACCTCGCTCAACAACCCGACGAGTGAAACTGTTGGCGGTATTGCCGTTCGGCACATCTTCAGGCGGAACAAAACCGGGGACAAGGATCGTGACGGCAACCCGCTGATTTATGCCCTCAAGGGTATGCACGGATACCAGATCATGCCTATGTACCGGAAACAGTTCATGAATCGGGCGCGACAGATCATTGAATCTTTTGCGGAGGAACTGGAAGCTGACTATATCATGCCTCTCCCCTCCAGCTACGACTTCTGCCGAGAGGTGGCCGAACTCATTTGCGAGATCACGGAAAAAGAGTACCTGGACCCCAATTTCATACGGAAGAGGACGGTTCAGGAAATGCTCGACCAGTATGGACTAGAAGTGCCTAACGGTCTCAATAGCAGAGCTAAAATAAGCTACAAAGCCCAACTGGCCAGTTGGCGTCGTGCGAAGCCTGCTCAATACGTTTCGATGAAGGAGATCGTCAACCCCATCAGGCATTGCTTTAATCCGCTCACACTGAACGGGCCGGTTCCTGACATCGTAGGCAAGCGTCTAATAATAGTGGATGACCTAATGTCCACAGGTGCCTCATTGACCTCAGCGGTTAATGTTCTTACGGAGGCTGGTTGTACCGTCACCTCAGGGGTGTGCTTCGTCAGCGGGTTGTAGGGTCTTACCCATGTCCTCAAGGACGGCCTTGGGAACCAAACCAGGGGGTTAGGTATTGACTAGATGTCAACAGTGAGCCATATAGGTTCATGTGATTGGGCGCTAATGCCCTGACCGTGCCTACGCCTCACGGTCATAAAACATAAGGTGTGGGGAAACCTGCACAGGTCCGAGCGTGCACCAGGTGAGGTCAGTCGATAAGCGACGAGTATCACCAAACCAGGGATCGGCTGGTTAGATTTGAAAGGAGGTCGTCGGACCTCCTTTCGTCGTTTCAGGCCACTCCCTTAAGTATTTGACTGGTTCGCTATTGCACTCCCGATCGCGCGTTAATCGCCACCACTGCGCCATGAGGGTGGCAGTTGACGATACATATGTCCCGAAGGCGTACACTGGACAAGTGGATGGTACAGCGCGCTAACCGAAAGTTCTCGGCGTCATCGATCTGACGACGCTACTTTCCTACTTGGTTTTGAGATTTACGTTGATGCTCCCGCAGCTACAGCGAAGCTGTTCCGAAGCCCCTTTGCGTGGTGTGAGGTAGGGATAGCCACCGCATTTCGGATTTTGACAGCGAATATGGCCAAGTAACGCCTTGAAAGCGTCAGTCACCTCCTTGAACTCGGTCCTCGTGAAGTTTTCCCACTCGTTGAAATGCACGGACTTGTTGATCGCCCATTGCTCGGCATTGGTCTTCTGAATCAGCATCGTGGCTTCCGCCAATTTTGCTTCCAGCGCCGCCTTGGTCTCGTCGTGGTCCCAATGTGCTGCGGACTTGATTCCCTTCTCCAGACGGTTCTTCCATCGGTCGAGCACAGACGGCAACAAGTCGCCAAGATCGTAATTCGCATCGCCCCGATACTCGACCTGCGCCCGCAAATTGTCGGCAAGAACGGCAGAGATATATTCAAGATAACGGCGCATCAACGCAGCGGCGCGTGGCACATCATCCTTGTCCAGAGCCTCCTGGATTTCGGTCCAGACGTCAGTATCATCCCAAATGCGAGGTCCTGTTTCGATATTCCAGCCGCCGAAGAACTGGCCCTTCTGGATCAGACCCTCGGTCTTCATATATTGCAGCCACACCCGATCATGTGTTGTTAGAATGAATTGAGTATCGGGAAATTTTGTCTTGAGCAGGCGGCATACTTCGCGCCGGTGGCCGGTATCTACGGACATAAGGACGTCATCGAGCACGGCAAAGCTGAATTTGTCGCCGAGCGTGTGCTTCATCAGTGCCAGATAAAGGCACAGTCCCATACCGTCTTGATGCCCTTCGCTATGATAAGCGCCGGGCGGGAATGTTCCCCTGCCATAGAAGTCGACATTGAAACTGAGTTTCGCCGGCTCGGCCTTCAACTCACCGACAAATTTACCTTCATCGTCATTGATAGCCTTGTAGAAGTCGGTAAAATCCTTGGCGACGGCATCGTAGATGTCTTCGAGGACCTTGTTGGAAACGGCATTGTAGTGGTCATGCACCTTCTGCGCTGTGGCATTTCGCATGCCCATTGCCTTGGCGGTTCTGGTCGTAGAGAGCAGTCTTTCATAGCGATCCTGGAGGACGGCGAGAAATGCAATCGCTTTGTCCTTGGCCGAGCTGTCGGGCAAAGCCGTGAAGCCTTTTTGCGTCTCGTCTAGTCGTGCCTGCGCTTCTTTCCCAACTTCCCACCACTTGTTCTCCAGCGCAGAAATTGCTCCTTCAATCTTGGAAGGATCCTCCTGGAATGCCTTGAGCGACGCCTTCACGTCACTAAGGGCCTCGGCGTAACTATCGAGCTCGGCGCGCAGGACGGAGGGATTAAGGGCCCCCGCGTAGTCAGCCGCCTTGCGGATCGCTGTTGCCCGTTCATCAATCCCGCCCATAACTGCGCTGATCGCCTTGTTAAGACTTTCGAGCAGCGTGCCCATCTCTTCGGCACTCAAGAGCTTCGCCTTGAGGTGTTCGCGCAACTCATCGGCGTTCCAAGGCGTGTCGCAAAGAGGGCAGGCATCCTCCGTAACCAGTTGCAGGCCGGTGGTAATGAAGCCATGCGACCGGGCGAGCGACAGAGCCCTTTCGTCCTCCTTTAGCTTTCGCAAAGCTGACAGGGCGCTTTCCCGATGCGCTTTCAACGTGGCGGGTTCAGCTGCCTTAATGGCGGCGGACAACGCAGCAAGGTCCGCAAGGGCGACATCTTTTGCTATGCCGGGTTTCTCGGAATCTTTCCCATCCTTTGGCGCACCTTCCTTGAAAGACGTTTGCGGGGTGAGCTCGGCCAAAGTCGGCAAACCAAGAATGCCGCGCTGCGCATTGGCTCTTTCCAGCACTTTTTCCCGGTCAAGCGCGGGAAGCCCGAGCGCCGTCTTGAGGTCGTCTTCGGCACGCTTCCGCGCGCGCTCCGCTTCCTCGTCCTCCCGTTTGCATATGTTTGCGTAGCTGACGAACGCTCTGCGCAAGCCTCCAATATGCTCAAGGCGCAGCAGATTCTGCACGTCAGTGGAACGCTGCGCGGGTGGCGTGACAATGTATTTGGCGATCTCACGACGGGAGAGGGCAAACTCGGGGTGCGATTGCAGTTCGTCAAAGACTGCCTCCGCTGCCGGATCAGCGGGCGTAAGGATCATGATACGCGGATTCTTGACGGTGCGCGTTATCGTGACATCCTTACCGAGAGAAGGGATAGTCGCAGTAATCGCAACCTTGGCTTTGTCAGGGTTTTTGCGATGTTCGACGTGAGGGGCATGCCCTTTAACGCTTAGTTCGCCCTGGCCTTGTCCGGAAAGTCTCGTGACATTGCCGGTGAGACAAAACTCGATGGCATCGACCACGCCGCTCTTGCCGGTGCCATTCGGTCCGCAAATCCCGAAATTTGCACCGCCCAAATCAAGATCAAGTTCCCGGATGCCGCGAAACTCCTCGATATGAATGGTCTTTATGCGGATCACCCATCGCCCCCCTTGGGTAGCGGGGAAAGTGCCGTATCAATATCCTCGATTTTCGGAACCTTGCCCGTTCGCAAGAGTGCGTCGAGCTGCTTTGCAACTGCGTCTCCCAGCGATTCATCAGCAAGCAACGTATCAAGATACTCGTCAAGAACCTTCGTGACGGTCGGTGAAAGCGGGTTGTTGTGTTGCTCGTTCACGCTGTTTCGTAGCTTTGGGACATCGTCAAGCTGCCATTGCGGACAATTTAGGCTGCAGGAGGACAAACTATGTTGCCCTCCTCACACGTCGTCAACTCTGCTCATGAGCAGCCGCTGGTGCTGCCGCAAGTATCGCACTTCTCGCAGGTGCCGTTCCGCACCATCGTGAAGTTCTGGCATTCGGAGCACATGTTGCCCGTGTAGCCCTGCATGATCGCCTGCTGGCGGCGTTGGGATTCGAGCTTCTTGGCTTCTGCTGCCTCTTCGGCCGCCGTGTCGGTGAAGAGGGCGCTCACGCCTTCCTCTTCAGCCACATCCTCGGCCAGTTCCCGGGCGCGCTCCTCATAATCGCGGCGGAAGGCAGTGGCTTCCTCCTGAAGCCCCGCATAGGCATGCTTCAGAGCCGTAACGGTTGCGCCTGAGGAAATGGCGCGGACATTGGAGCCGCCGGAGGCTGTCGGCGCGGTGCGGGCCTGGGCAGGAGAGGCCGGTGCGGCTTCGCCCTTCGGCTCGCCCTTGCCGCTCACCACCTTGAAGGGCGTGGCGCCGCGCATGAGACCCTTGGAGAAGGGAAGCGCCTTGCCCTCATTGATGCCCCGGCCGAGCGCCGTCTTGTCGAAGTCCGACGTATCGACATGCGCCAGATCCGTGCGGCCGAGATAGGAGACGGCCAGCTCGCGGAAGACATAGTCGAGGATCGAGGTGGCGTTCTTGATGGCGTCGTTGCCCTGCACCATCCCCGCCGGCTCGAATTTCACGAAGGTGAAGGCGTCGACAAACTCCTCCAGTGGCACGCCATATTGCAGGCCGATGGAGATCGCGATGGCGAAATTGTTCATCATGGCGCGGAAGGCGGCGCCTTCCTTGTGCATGTCGATGAAGATCTCGCCCAGACGGCCATCGTCGAACTCGCCGGTGCGCAGGTAAACCTTGTGGCCGCCGATCACCGCCTTCTGCGTGTAGCCCTTGCGGCGATTTGGAAGCCGCTCGCGCTCGCGCACCAGGCGCTCCACCACGCGCTCCACGATCTTTTCCGTGACCTGAGCGGCACGGGCAGCCATGGGCTGTGCAAGCAGCGTTTCCACCGCATCGTCCTCATCCTCCTCATCATCGGCGATGAGGGAGGCGTTAAGCGGCTGCGAGAGCTTGGAACCGTCGCGGTAGAGCGCGTTGGCCTTCAATGCCAGCTTCCAGGAAAGCATATAGGCGTTCTTGCAATCCTCGACGGTGGCCTCGTTCGGCATGTTGATCGTCTTGGAAATCGCGCCGGAGATGAAGGGCTGCGCGGCCGCAAGCATGCGGATATGGCTCTCGACCGAGAGGAAGCGCTTGCCGATCTTGCCACAAGGGTTGGCGCAGTCGAAAACAGGCAGATGCTGCTCCTTGAGGTGCGGCGCGCCTTCAAGCGTCATCGCCCCGCATACATGGATGTTGGCTGCCTCGATGTCCTTCCTGGAGAAGCCGAGCGCCGGCAGAAGCTCGAACGAGAAATCGTCAAGCTGCTCCTGCGTGAAGCCGAAGGTTTCCTTCAGCCAGTCGGCGCCGAGCGTCCATTGGTTGAAGGCGAACTTGATGTCGAAGGCGGCGGCGAGCGCGGCGTTGAGCGCGGCGATCTTCTCGTCGGTAAAACCCTTGGCCTTGAGCGTGGACGGGTTGACGCCCGGTGCCTGGTTGAGATTGCCGTGGCCCACGGCATAGGCCTCGATCTCGGCAATCTGCGCTTCGGAATAACCGAGCGTGCGCAGGGCCTCCGGCACGGCACGGTTGATGATCTTGAAGTAGCCGCCGCCGGCGAGCTTCTTGAACTTCACCAGCGCGAAGTCTGGCTCGATGCCGGTCGTGTCGCAATCCATGACGAGGCCGATCGTGCCGGTGGGCGCGATGACAGTCGCCTGTGCGTTGCGGTAGCCGTGCTTCTCGCCAAGCTCCAGCGCCCGGTCCCAGGCGGCGCGGGCGTGTTCGATCAGCGCCGGGTCGGGGCAATGCTGCGCTTCGAGCGGCACGGGATTGACGGAAAGCTTTTCATAGCCGTCGATCTGGCCATGGGCGGCGCGGCGGTGATTGCGGATGACGCGCAGCATGTGCTGCGCATTGCGCTCGTAATCCGGGAAGGCGCCGAGCTCGGCGGCCATCTCGGCCGAGGTGGCATAAGCCACGCCCGTCATGATGGCAGTGAGCGCGCCGCAGATCGCGCGGCCCTCGTCGGAATCATAGGGGATGCCGGAGGTCATGAGCAGGCCGCCGATATTGGCGTAGCCAAGGCCCAGCGTCCGGTATTCATAGGAGCGCCTGGCGATCTCCCTGGAGGGGAACTGCGCCATCATCACGGAGACTTCGAGCACGATCGTCCAGAGCCGGACGGAGTGCTCATAGGCTTCGATGTCGAACTTGCCGTCCTTGCCGCGATAGGCAAGCAGGTTGATGGAGGCGAGATTGCACGCCGTGTCGTCCAGGAACATATATTCCGAGCACGGATTGGACGCGCGGATGGGACCGGCCTCGGGCGAGGTGTGCCAGTCGTTCATGGTGGTGTTGAAATGCAGGCCCGGATCGGCGGAGGCCCATGCGGCATAGCCGATCTTGTCCCATAGATCGCGTGCCTTCAAGGTCTTTGCCGGCTTGCCGTCTATGCGGCGGATCAGCGTCCACTCGCCGTCATTCTCGACCGCGCGCAGGAAGTCGTCCTTGATCGAGACGGAATTGTTGGAGTTCTGGCCAGAGACCGTGAGATAGGCTTCCGAATCCCAATCCGTGTCATAGGTCTTGAAGTCGATGGAGGTGTAGCCCTGCCGCGCGAACTGGATGACGCGCTTGATGTAGTTCTCAGGTACCGCGTTCTTCTTCGCCGCCTTGATTTCGCGCTTTAGCGCTGGATTCATCTTCGGATCGTAACAGTCATCATTAGCACCATCGCAATTGACGCAAGCCTTCAGAATGGCGTCGAGATGCTTGCGCACGATCTTGGAGCCGGTGACAAGCGAGGCGACCTTCTGCTCCTCGTTCACCTTCCAGTCGATAAAGGCTTCTACGTCGGGATGATCGACATCGACGATGACCATCTTGGCGGCGCGCCGGGTGGTGCCGCCTGATTTGATGGCGCCCGCCGCACGGTCGCCGATCTTCAGGAACGACATAAGCCCCGAGGATTTGCCGCCGCCCGAAAGCTTCTCGCCTTCGCCGCGAAGCTCCGAGAAGTTCGAGCCCGTGCCGGAGCCGTATTTGAAGAGACGCGCTTCACGAACCCAAAGGTCCATGATGCCACCCTCGTTCACGAGGTCGTCCTCCACGGACTGGATAAAGCAGGCATGCGGTTGCGGGTGCTCGTAAGCCGACTTGGACTTGGTCAGCTTGCCGGTAAAGGGATCGACATAGTAATGGCCCTGGCCGGGCCCGTCGATGCCATAGGCCCAATGCAGCCCGGTGTTGAACCATTGCGGCGAGTTCGGCGCGACGCGCTGGGTGGCAAGCATATAGGCAAGCTCGTCCATGAAGGCCCTGGCGTCGGCTTCCGTGTCGAAATAGCCGCCTTTCCAGCCCCAATAGGTCCAGGTGCCCGCTAGCCGGTTGAACACCTGGCGCGCATCCCGCTCGGAACCGTAGCGTTCCCCCTCGGGCAGTGCCGCAAGCGCTTCTTCGTCGGCGACAGAGCGCCAGAGGAAGGAAGGAACGTCATTCTCTTCCACCTTTTTCAGGCGCGCGGGTACCCCGGCCTTGCGGAAATACTTTTGCGCCAGGATGTCGGAGGCCACCTGGGAGAACTGCGCCGGAACGTCGATATCGTCCAGCCGGAAGACGACGGAGCCGTCCGGGTTCCGGATCTCGCTGGTTGCCTTGCGGAATGCAACCTCTGCGTAAGGCGATTGGCCTTCCTTCGTGAACCGGCGTTCGATGCGCATCTTCGTTCCTTTTCGACCCGATATATATAGCGTCCCGAGCAAGCTTTTGCTCATCACAAATGCCTTTGGGGACAACGCGAATCCTTCGCTGGCAGCAAAACGCCGCGCTGGCGCAGCCTTTCACCGTTTTCCCCAATCCTGCTGGAGCGGCCCCTCAGCCACACGAACTACCTGGAACCCGGTTGGTCCGTGATGACGCTTCGAGTGGTCGCTCTCCAACGGGAAATTTACTGCTAATTTGTGTGCGGCATGGAAGCAAACACTAAATGTAGTGTTAACCGATTCCTTATCCATGCTCAAGACCAGTGCCCCCAGCCGCGAAAAACGCAAAAAGAGAACCCTTCTTCCGCCTCGCGGCTACGGACGGAAGAACTTGCACGATCACCGTTTGGGAAACTGACCGACTGCCCACTTTCCGGTCGCGTCCATGATGGACGCACAACAACCATAAAAGGCGACTCGGTTCAGGGCGTCAAGGAGCGGCGGCGTAACTTCTGTGAACACCATATTTTGGGTTCCCCGGGTGTGGATATCGGGGATGGCGCTGATGAAGCTTCTGCGCTGGGCTTCCAAAGTAGAAAAAGGCGGCCAGAAGCCGCCTTTTTGAATTATCCGGGGGCTTTTTCAGGCCGACATGGCTTTTTGTAGGTTCTCGTCGACCTTATCGAGGAAGCCGGTCGTTGAAAGCCAGGGCTGGTCCGGCCCGATAAGAAGGGCAAGGTCCTTGGTCATGTGGCCGGCCTCGACGGTTTCGACGCACACGCGCTCCAGCGTCTCTGCGAACTTCTTCAGTTCTGCATTGTCATCGAGCTTTGCGCGGTGCGCAAGGCCGCGCGTCCAGGCGAATATGGAAGCGATGGAGTTGGTGGAGGTCTCTTCGCCGCGCTGATGCTGCCGGTAGTGCCGGGTGACGGTGCCGTGGGCGGCCTCGGCCTCGACGGTCTTGCCGTCCGGAGTCATGAGGACGGAGGTCATGAGGCCGAGCGAACCGAAGCCTTGCGCGACCGTGTCGGACTGAACATCGCCGTCATAGTTCTTGCAGGCCCAGACGTAGCCGCCCGACCATTTCAGGTTCGAAGCTACCATGTCGTCAATCAAGCGGTGCTCGTACCAGATCTTCTTCTCCTTGAAGGCATCTTCGAACTCGGTCTCGTAGATCTCCTGGAAGATATCCTTGAAGCGGCCGTCATAGACCTTCAGAATCGTGTTCTTTGTAGAAAGATAGACCGGGTAGCCACGCTGCAAACCGTAATTCAGGGAGGCGCGAGCAAAGTCGCGGATTGAGTCGTCGAGATTGTACATGGCCATGGCAATGCCAGAGCTTGGGGCGTCAAACACTTCGTGCTCGATGGTCTGGCCATCCTCGCCTACAAACTTGATGGTGAGCTTGCCCTTGCCTTGGAACCTGAAATCGGTGGCGCGATATTGATCGCCGAAGGCATGGCGACCAACGACGACAGGCTGGGTCCAGCCGGGTACCAGACGCGGCACATTGCGGCAGATGATGGGCTCGCGGAAGATCACGCCGCCCAGAATGTTGCGGATCGTGCCGTTCGGCGACTTCCACATCTTCTTGAGCCCGAATTCTTCAACGCGGGCTTCGTCCGGCGTGATGGTCGCGCATTTGACCCCTACGCCATATTCCTTGATGGCATTGGCGGCATCGATGGTGATCTGGTCGCTGGTGGCATCGCGCGATTCAATCCCCAGATCGAAATATTTGAGGTCAATATCGAGATAGGGGTGGATCAGCTTCTCTTTGATGAACCGCCAGATGATACGCGTCATCTCATCGCCATCGAGTTCAACGACGGGATTATCCACCTTGATCTTCGCCATGCCCAACCTCTCTGCGGAAAAAAGGGCGGCCGTGCCGCCGGTCAACTTTCGAAGTGGCGCCCCTATAGCATTGCCTGAACGCTTGGCAAAGGCGTGTAGGCCCGCTTTACCACGCATCCGGAAGACGCTAACAGCGGGAAATGGCAGGCACAGACAGACAACGCGAATTGCTCGCGGAAGGCCCGGCAATCATCCTCGTCGAGCCGCAACTGGGCGAGAATATCGGCATGGTAGCGCGGGCGATGGCCAATTTCGGCCTCGCGGAGCTACGGCTTGTACGGCCGCGTGACGGTTGGCCCAACGAGAAGGCGCGCGCGGCTGCGAGCCGCGCCGACCATGTCATCGATGCCGTGCGCGTTTTCGACGATCTCTCAAGCGCCGTGGCCGATCTCAATTTCATTTATGCCACCACCGCGCGCCCGCGCGATAATTTCAAGTTAGTCCGTGGGCCGGAAGAGGCGTCCCTCGATCTGCGCGCGCGCCATGCATCCGGGCAGAAGACCGGCATCCTCTTTGGCCGCGAGCGTTGGGGCCTTACCAATGAGGAGGTGGCGATGGCCGACGAGATCGTCACCTTCCCCGTCAATCCTGCCTTCGCTTCGCTCAATGTCGCGCAGGCGGTGCTCCTCATGTCCTATGAATGGATGAAGGGCGGAGGAAAGGGCGTGTCGCCCTACGATCATCGACAGACGCCAGCGACTCGCGAACATCTCAACAGCCTGTTCGCTTATCTGGACCGAGTTTTGTCGGAACGCGGCTATTTCCGTACCGCTGACAAGAAGCCCAAGATGATGGACAATCTGCGCGGCCTCTTCACACGTCCGGCATTCACGGTGGAAGAGCTTGCGGTGCTGCGCGGCGTTCTGGTCTGTCTGGAAAAATTCTCGCCGAACAAGCCGAAGGGCAGGGTGGTTAATGAAGAGGACTGATCTTTCTGAAGGACCTCTGCGCAATCCTGCTAGCGCACCGCGGAGCGCGCTTCTGCAATGGTAAATGCACAAGCGTCCCTGCCCATCCTGTTCTTCGATTCCGGTATCGGCGGGCTGTCCGTCGTGAAGGAGGCTCGCATAGTTCTGCCGGAGCATCCCTATGTCTATGTGGCCGATGATGCGGCTTTCCCTTATGGCGATTGGGAAGAGGAGGCTTTACGGGCGCGGCTCGTGGAGCTTTTCGGCAGGCTGATCGCCCGTTTCGAGCCCGCGCTGATCGTCATCGCCTGCAACACCGCCTCCACGCTCGCCATCGCTGATCTGAGGGCAGCTTATCCCGGCCAATCATTTGTCGGCACCGTGCCTGCCATCAAGCCAGCTGCCGAGCGTACCCGATCCGGCCTTGTCTCTGTGCTGGCTACCCCTGGCACTGTGAGACGGCAATATACAAGGGATCTCATCGGCCAGTATGCTGCAAGCTGCCATGTCCGGTTGGTGGGCAGCGAAAATCTTGCCCGGCTGGCGGAGCAATATATGCGGGAAGGCTTTGTCGACGAGGCGGCGGTGCGTCAGGAGATCGTTCCCTGTTTCGTGGAGCAAGAGGGCAGGCGCACCGATATAGTCGTGCTTGCTTGCACACATTACCCGTTTCTCGTCAACCGCATGCGCAAGACTGCGCCCTGGCCGGTCGACTGGATCGACACCTCCGAGGCCATTGCACGGCGCGCGTTGGCCTTGGCGCAGGAGTTGCCGCAGCCGCAGCGGCAGGGGCTGGACCTGGCCTTTTTCACCTCGGGCAATCCGCCGCCCGCTCTCAGCAGGCTGGTCGGCGGCTTCGGTTTTGCCGTGGCAAGGGAACCCTGATATCATCGCGAAACCGGCCTATGGATGTTCGCTTTCGGCATTCTGCACTTGTTGACTTTAATACCGGTCTCGCCTATTTCCCCGCCAGCGCGATGGCCTTGTGCCTTCCGTGCTTAGTGACGTGTCCCGTGGGCAGTGCCTCTTGCGTGCGGCAATGTCCTGTCAGGCCTTAATGAGGGCCAGAGGAGGGCGCGTTTCCTTCACCTGGGACAAGGGGTTCCGGGTGTGTTATCTGAAAGGGAATGCGATGAGCAAACGCCAATCTGCAAAATACAAGCTCGACCGACGCTTGGGCGAAAACATCTGGGGACGGCCCAAGTCTCCGGTCAACCGCCGTGAATACGGTCCAGGTCAGCATGGCCAGCGCCGCAAGGGCAAGCTTTCCGACTATGGCCAGCAGCTCCGCGCCAAACAGAAGCTGAAGGGCTATTACGGAGACATCTCGGAAAAGCAATTCCGCCGCATCTATGACGAGGCTAACCGCCGCAGGGGCGAGGCGACCGAGAACCTGATCGGCCTTCTGGAGTCGCGGCTCGACGCGATCGTGTATCGCGCGAAGTTTGTTCCCACCGTCTTTGCCGCCCGCCAGTTCATCAATCATGGTCATGTCAATGTGAATGGCCGGCGCGTGAACATTCCCTCATATCGGTGTAAGCCAGGCGATGTTATCGAGGTTCGCGAAAAGTCCAAGCAGCTCGTGATGGTGCTGGAGGCCGTGCAACTGGCTGAGCGCGATGTGCCGGACTATATCGACGTGGACCACAACAAGATGGTGGCCAAGTATGTGCGCGTCCCAGCGCTGGTCGACGTTCCATATGCGGTCCAGATGGAGCCGAACCTGGTTATCGAGTATTACTCTCGCTGATCCGGCTTCACAAATTTATGGTTCTCAGAACGCCGGGCTCCCGTTGGTGCCCGGCGTTTTGTTTTGCCGGAAAGCCGTGTAGCAAGGCTTCAGAACACAGCTCGCAACGCGGGCTGTGACAAGGATCAATGCCAGTTTGTGGTACATGCCACGGGGAGGACCAAGCGAACCTGGCAAGAGCTGCTTTAAAGCCAGCGCTAATCCTGACGCTCGGCTGCGTAAGCCTATGAGGCTATCAGTATTCACATAGCATACCCGGAGCAGGCAGGTTAGAACAGCTTCTGCGGCTAACTTTTGGCTTACGTCGAGCCTTACGAAGGCAGTCGTCCGGCGGGCCGAACTTCCGCCTTGCCAACTCACCTTGACCAGCCGCCACCAAGGCTATGTCGCTTCATCGCAACTATGCCTTAAGAGGCACAAACGATATCTTCCCACTGCCTTCGATCACAGCGACCTTGATCGTTGAGATGTCGTCCATGCCGTGCTGCCTGAGATAGCTTGTCAGTTCTTCTTCGGTGAGAAACTCACGGCGCAAGTTGTCCATGAGTGGTTTGCCGTTCCGCACCACCGTTAGCGGCCCCGGCGTTACCAGCTTTTCGAGCGCGGGAACATAGAAGGTGAGCGCATTTATTGCATAGTCCAAGGCCATGAAGGCAATGATGACGATCAGGCCGTCTGCGACCGAACTGTAGCTGCCCATAGAATGAGTGGCAGCTTCTGCAATGAGCAGCATGAATATCAGGTCCATACGCGCCACTTCCCCGCCCGTCCTCCTCGGCAACAGCCGCATGAAGGCGAGAATACCGAGGTAAAGAACGAAAGCCCTGGCGATGAGTTCGAGGAGCGGAGTTTCCGGTGCAAACACTTTCAGCCAATCAGACGGGACCAGTTCCATGTTAAAGTCCTCACATGATTAAAATTGTGCCTCGCCAGAGCGATCGAGTGGCCGAAGCACTAGGTGGCAGCCGGCCTGACATCAGAACCTCAGCATAGTGGGCGATGTTCCGGCACCTTTGCGCACCAAATGGTCGGCAAAAAGCGACAAATACAGATGGTTCAATCATTTCAAGGGAGATGGTGGGCGATGAGAGACTCGAACTCCCGACATCTTCGGTGTAAACGAAGCGCTCTACCAGCTGAGCTAATCGCCCTTAGGAAAACGGCCGCAAGCGGCCACATCCCAGGTCCGTTCGTTTAGGCGTTTCACGGCGGTATCGCAAGTCAAAATTGCCCTGGGCGGACTGCGGCGTAATTCCGCCGTGGATTTGTGCACATGCCTGTTGAGACCGCTTGACAGCAAACGCGTAAGTGCCTAAGTGACCGCCACGACGTGCATTTGGCGCGTTGGTGCGCGGGTGTAGCTCAGCTGGTTAGAGTGCCGGCCTGTCACGCCGGAGGTCGCGGGTTCGAGCCCCGTCACTCGCGCCACTTAACCCTTCTGAGATCCCTTCTTCCAAACATCCGAATTGGGCTGGTGCTGCTAACCGCAAAGTCTCACGCTTTTTCGGTACGCGTTCAGCCAGTCGCGCGTGTGGGCGGCCCGTTCCTACGGCGAATTGGCTGGGCTCGTCTCGCAGGGGATCGACCACAGGCCGCGTCTCTGGCAGATGTTACTGCATGAGCGGCCGACGCTGGCGCCTGCGGCACCTACTTCCTGCGGGTTGGTTGGATGGCAGATCCTTGCCGTTTATGCGCTGCCGTGTTCCTGCTCTCCAATAACCCGTTGATTGGGCCTGTGCGGCAGTTCATGATGAGCGGCAGGGGGGTCAGCATGGACCGTTTCGAACATGACAGGATGTTCATGGCTGTTATCGAGATGGGCAGCTTCGTTGCTGCCGCCGGGCAGCTCGGCACCAGCTCTGGACAAGCATCCAAGCTGGTCTCGCGACTCGAAGCTGAGCTCGGGGTCCAGTTGCTCAATCGCACCACGCGCTCGGTCCAGCCCACAGCGGAAGGGCGCGCCTATTACGAGCGTCTCAAGCCGCTGATCGATGAGTTTGATGCCCTTGACAGCGATATTCGGAATATCTCCCGATCGCCCCGGGGGCGGATTCGCGTCACTGCGCCGCTTACATTTGGGGTGGTCGAACTTGCCCCCGCGCTCAATGCGTTCGCCGCAGAATATCCGGACATTGAGCTCGACGTTAGCTTTACCGATCGCGTGGTGAATGTTGTAGAAGAGGGTTTCGACATGGCGGTGCGAGTTGGCCGACCCTCTGATTCAAGTCTCATCATCCGCAGGCTCTGCGCGGTCCGGATTGCGACGGTTGCGGCCCCGTCCTATCTTGAGCAGCACGGTGAGCCCGAAGCGCCGGACGATCTTTCCGGCCACAGCTGTATTCTTGATCCGAACTTTCGCGACGTGAAACGCTGGCCCTTTAGGAACAGCGCTGGAGAAGCAGCCAACATTGCCGTGAACGGGCGCATCCGCTATTCGAATGCCGAAGCTTGCCTTCGAGCGGCTGAAGCCGGTCTTGGCATAGCCTGCGTGCCCGGTTTTGTCGCGGGGGAGGCCATCCGCGATGGCCGCGTGGTGCGCATCCTGCAGAAGTTTGAGACCGAACCCTATGATGTTCACATCCTTTATCCCCACAGCCGCCACCTAGCCACGAAGGTACGGCTTCTCGTCGACACACTGGTTGAGCGGTACCGCGACACGCCGCATTGGGAACAGGGTTGGTAGATTGCTTCCAGAATGGAAGATATGATCTTCCTCCCGGTCTGATTATCATCGCATCCAGTTAGAGCCATCTTCTTGTCACACGGACCCCAGCGGTCATCGACAAGGAGAACCAGCATGAATGTTTCGATCATCGGCGCAGGCAACATGGCCAAAGGCCTTGCGGCAGTTTTCACTGCAGCCGGCCACCGCGTCACCATTGCCGCCCGAGACAAGGTCAAGGGCGAAGCAGCCGCACAGGAGGCTGGTAACGGCGCAACGGCAGGATCAATCGCCGAGGCCGCAGCGGCGGATATTGTGGTTCTTGCAGTGCCCTATCAAGGTGCCTTCGAGGCGATCGAGGCTGCGGGAGGGCTCGTAGGCAAGATCGTGATCGACATCACCAATCCCATGACTGAGGACTTTTCGGGCTTAAGCATCGGCCACACGACGAGCGCTGCTGAGGAAATACAGAAGAAGTTCCCGCACGCCCGTCTGGTGAAGGCATTCAACACTGTCTTCGCCCAGGTGCTGCAGAACGGCGGGAAGATCGCGGGCAAGCCCGTCACAGTGTTCGTCGCCGGCGACGATGCGGAAGCCAGAACAAAGGTGGTGGAGCTCGCACAAGATGCAGGCTTTGAAACGCAGGTGACAGGTAGCCTCTCCACCGCGCGGTATCTCGAACCAGTAGCCGCACTCAACATCACCCTTGGCTATGGCCTTGGCCACGGTGTGGCCATCGCACCAACCTGGCAGCGCGCTGCCTGAACCCGATCATCCAAGGAGATTTTCACCATGAGCGACGTCACTATTCGAAACTCGGTCAACTCATCCATAGTAGAAGGCGTTACCAATGCCGATCTTGCGGCAGCGATACTTCGCTTCTCAATGGGCGTCCTGTTTCTGGCCCATGCCGGCCTGAAGATCTTCATCTTCACGCCCGCAGGGACGGTGGCCTATTTTGGCAGCCTGGGATTACCCGGCGGGCTTGCCTATCTGGTGTTAGGCGCCGAACTGCTCGGCGGTATCGCACTCATCCTCGGCCTGTGGACCCGGTGGGTGTCGCTTGCCTTGGTGCCGATTCTGCTCGGTTCCATCTACACGCCCCACGGCGCCGCAGGCTTCTTCTTCTCCAATGAGGGGGGCGGCTGGGAATTTCCGATGTTCTGGGCGATCACCCTGATCGTGCAGGCACTGCTGGGCGATGGCGCCTTCTCGCTAAAGCGCGCCAGAGACTGACGATCTGAAAATCTGGAGGGCGTGGAACCTAAACGTGCCTCCTTCATCACGAGTTTTGCGGCGGGCGCCGGTTCAACGCTCAAGGAGAGGATCATGCTGATCAATGGCAAATGGGTGGCGGACTGGCAACCCGTCCAAGCGAAGGACGAAAAGGGTGGTTTCGTCCGGCAGACTTCAAGTTTCCGCAACTGGATCACGCCCGATGGCAGCGCCGGCCCAACGGGCGACGGTGGCTTTCCGGCTGAAAAAGGGCGCTATCATCTTTACGTGGCGCTGATCTGCCCCTGGGCTTCCCGCACGCTCATGGGGCGCATGCTGAAGGGCCTGGGTGATGTGATCTCCGTTTCCGTGGTTGAACCGGAATTGTCGGCTCAGGGCTGGCGCTTCAAAGAGCCCGATGAGATCACCGGCGTCACCTATATGCACGAACTCTATACCCGCGCTGATCCCACCATCTCAGGCCGCGCAACCGTTCCCCTTCTTTGGGACAAGCAGCGCGGCACCATCGTCAACAATGAGTCTGCCGAGATTCTGCGAATGATGAATTCCGGTTTCGGCGACCTCGCGGACCCGACACATGACCTCTACCCGGCTGATTTGCGGGAGGAGATCGATGCGCTTAACGCCCGAATTTATCCAAGCCTCAACAATGGCGTCTATCGCGCAGGCTTTGCCACAACGCAAATTGCCTATGAAGAGGCGTTTTATCAGGTCTTCGGGATGTTTGACGAACTGGAAGCCCTTCTCGGTGATGGACGACGCTTTCTGCTCGGCGAGCGCCTGACCGAGGCCGACATCAGGCTGTTCGTGACGCTGGTGCGTTTCGATGTCGCCTATCATGGCCTCTTCAAGTGCAATTTACGCCGCTTGGCTGACTATAGTACACTGTCTGATTATCAGGCGCGCATCCTTGCACTGCCCGGTATGCGGGAGACGGTCGACATCGATCACATCAAGCGCGGCTATTATTCAGTCAAGGCTCTCAATCCGACAGGAATTGTCCCCGTGGGACCGGCATTGCCGGCCACGCTGGCTGCGTAGCCAAGACTTGGGTAGACTACCTTATGCCCAACAGTGGCGATTATTTGTAATAATAACTGCTCCATGTCGATAGATCTACGCCGGCTGCTGCTAGTGAGCGGAGCAGGACATATGGCTTCTTTCTGCCCTGCCGGTTCCTTTATCGCTCCAGTCTCAACAACTCGAAGGGCAAGCCGTTGTCGTCGATGTCTCTGCGGGAGACCTCTCGGAAACCAAGACGCTTATAAAACCGGCTTGCTCCTTTATTGAGGGAGTAGACCTCAAGCTCCAGGCGACCCTTAAGCCTGGCCGCATGTTCGACGAGCGCGCGGCCGATCCCCTGGGCATGAAAGGCCGGATCCACGAACAGGCCCCCGATGAACCCGTCGAGCAACCCGATGAAACCGACCGGCAGTTCATTACAAGTGGCAACCCAGTTCTCCGCCCTCGGCAGGTAAATCGCCGCAACAGCCTTCGCCTGTTCGTCCAATTGCTGTTCGGTAAAGAAGGGGTGCCCAACAATGGAGGCTTGCCGCCAGATTTCGAGCAAACGTGGTTTGTCATTCGGCTGGTAGGGCCGAATCTCCAGTTCGATACTCATTTCAGATATCCGCCAGTAGAGCGCTTAAGCGCGCAGGTCCATGTTCGGCCGTGGAGGCCGCTCCGCCCGTCGACGGGCTGATCCTGTCATATGCCGCTGCGCATAAGTCTCCTTACCGACTGAGCCAGAAATACAGCTTAAGATAATAGGAGGCAACTCGGTGATGGTGGACAGGTACACAAAAAACAAAGGAGCCGCTTTGGCTTGGCTTCGGTCTCACCGCCGCGCTGCCGCAAGCCCTTTCTCGATATCTGCTTTCAGATCCTCTACATCCTCCAGCCCGATCTGCAGGCGGATGACTGGGCCCGGGTAAGAGCCGTTGGTTATGGTCCGGTCGGACAGCGAGACATGAACGGCGAGGCTCTCATAGCCGCCCCAAGAATAGCCAAGACCGAAGATTTCCAGGGCATCGAGGAAGGCGTGTGCTTCTGCCCCTCCGCCCTGTGAAAGCACGAAGGAGAAAATGCCGCTTGAGCCTGAAAAATCACGTTTCCATAGTGCGTGGCCGGGATGGGAGGGCAGGGCAGGATGTAACACCTGCGCAACGCCGGGCTGACCCTCCAGCCAGCGCGCAATGGCAAGCGCGCTCTCCTGATGATGTGCAAGCCGCACGCCCATCGTCCTCAGACCACGAAGCACCTGATAGACATCATCCGGGCCTGCGCACACGCCAAGCGTGATGAAGGTCTCGTGCAACTGCTTCCAGCATTTCTCATTGGCCGAAACCGTCCCCAGAAGCACATCCGAATGCCCCGCCGGATATTTCGTGGCCGCATGAATTGATATGTCTACACCGTGGTCGAGCGGTCGGAAGTAGAGGGGGGTGGCCCACGTATTGTCCATCAGCACGATGGCACCGCCATTGTGGGCTGCCGCGGCAATCACGGGAATGTCCTGTATTTCGAACGTGTTAGAGGCCGGAGATTCGGTGAAGACGACCTTCGTGTTGGGCTTCATGAGGGCAGCAATGTCAGCGCCCACCATCGGGTCATAATACTCTACCTCGACGCCAAGGCGTTTCAACATCGTGTCAGCGAAGTGGCGCGTCGGATTATAGACAGAATCGACGATCAGCGCATGATCCCCGGCGGAAAGAAAAGCTAGGAGCGGCACGCAGACCGCCGCGAGGCCGGAGGGGACGATAATGGTTCCGGCCGAGCCTTCAAGCTCGTCCACCGCTTTCGCCAGCGCGTCCGTCGTGGGCGTGCCGCGCGTGCCATAGGTGTATTGCTGGGACCGGCTGGCCATGGTCGCCGCATCGGGAAAAAGCACCGTCGAGCCGTGCACTACCGGCGGATTGACAAAGCCGAAGAAATCGCGCGGGTTGTTGCCCATATGGGCCAGCCTGGTGTTGACGCCCTTTTTGCGATGGTTATCCGCCATATCGACAGTCTCCACTCCTGCTGTTTCCGGATTTACGGCTTAGTGGCTCCCCTGCATTATCACAAGGCCGGGCGAGCGTTTCATTCGTTCTTGACCAAGGCGAGATTATCGCATTCGATGGGTGCCGTGATTTGGAGGAGAAGCGTGCTCGCCACCGTCAGGCGGGCGTCAGCTTCGGTTGTTTTAGTTTAGGGGATTAAGCCCTGCTTAAGAATAGGGTCGATTGATCATGCAGAAATTAATAAAGACGCTGCTTGGTTCGGTTGTTGTCGCGCTGGCCGCCAGCTCGGTTTCCGCGGCGACGCTTGACGATGTGAAGAATAGGGGCGCGCTGCGCTGCGGCATCAATACCGGCTTGCCGGGCTTCGCCTTCCAGAATGACCGCGGCGAATGGGAGGGTATGGACATTGACTACTGCAAGGCCGTCGCGGCTGCGATCTTCGATGGCGATGCGGGCAAGGTCGAATATACCCCCCTTTCGGCGGTTCAAAGGTTCCCGGCGCTGCAGAACAACGAGATCGACCTGCTTGCCCGCAACACGACCTGGACCATGAATAGGGATACCGCGCTGGGGCTCAATTTTGTCGGCGTTAACTATTATGACGGACAGGGCTTCATGGTGCGCAAGGATCTGAACGTCACCTCGGCCCTGCAGCTTTCGGGCGCGACCGTATGCGTGCAGAGCGGCACGACAACCGAGCTCAACCTGACAGACTATTTCCGCGCCAACAACATGGAATTCAATCCGGTGGTCATCGAGGCGCAGAATGATGTCAATTCCGCCTACGAGCAGGGCCGCTGCGACGTGCTGACAACCGACGCTTCCGGCCTTTATGCAAGCCGCCTCGAACTGGCCAATCCTGACGAGCATGTGGTTCTGCCGGAGATCATCTCCAAGGAGCCGCTGGGTCCTGTCGTCCGGCAGGGCGATGAACAATGGTTCGACATTGTCAAATGGGTTCATTTCGGGCTCCTGAATGCGGAGGAACTCGGCGTCACCCAGGACAATGTGGAAGAACTTGCGGCAAATTCCGACAATCCGGACATTCGCCGGCTGCTGGGCAGCGACGGGACCTTCGGCGAAGATGTTGGTCTCAGTAATGAGTGGATGGTGCACGCCATCAAGGCCGTCGGCAATTATGGCGAGATCTTCGACCGCAATATCGGCCCCGATACCCCGCTAAAGATCCAGCGCGGCATCAACGCCCTGTGGACGAAGGGCGGCCTGCAATACGCGCCGCCGATCCGCTGAGCAAAGGACGGAAGCCCGCGCACCGCTAAGCGCGAGCCCGGCGTCGGGTTGCTGCAGGCGAAAGCGCGGGTGAGCCGTGCCTTGGCCGCGGCTCCTGGAGCGTTCTATGACCGTCGATACAGAATCTCGCACCGGACCGCGCGAGCGCATTGCGCTCCTGCGCGACCCCCGCATGCGCGGGCTGATCATCCAGATCGTGATGATCGTCGCCATCCTGGCTTTCGCAGACTGGCTGGTCAACAATACGGTTCAAAACCTTAGCCGGGCAAACATTGCCTCGGGTTTCGGATTCCTGTCCTCCCGCGCAGGCTTCGATATCGGTCAGGTGCCGATCGATTACACCGCCAATTCCACCTATGGCCGAGCGCTGCTGGTGGGCATCACCAATACGGTGATCGTCTCGCTCTCCGGGATCGTTCTCGCAACGATCGTCGGTTTCATCATTGGTATCGGGCGCCTTTCCCACAATTATCTCGTGCGGGGACTTTCCAGTATTTATGTGGAGACGTTCCGTAACATCCCGCCGCTGCTCGTCATCCTCTTTTGGTATTTCGGTGTCCTTACCGTATTGCCGCTGCCGAGAAACGCGGTGGGACTGCCCTTTGGCTCATATCTTTCTAATCGGGGGTTGCAGACGCCCTCGATCAACTTTGAACCGGCCGCGCTATTCACCCTGATTGCCTTTGTCGCCGGTGTTGCTGGCGCGATCGTCCTTGGGCGAGCAAACAGGCAGCAGCACATGAAGACCGGGCAACAACGTTCGCTCATCCTGCCCAATCTGGCCCTGATTCTCGGAGTGCCGCTTGCCGTTTTCGCACTTACCGGCTTCCCCGTTGCGGTCGAGTTCCCGACAGCGACGCGGTTTAACCTCGTTGGGGGCTGGAACGTATTGCCGGAGTTCCTCGCGCTTTTCCTCGCGCTTTCCTTCTACACGGCCGCCTTTATCGCCGAAATCGTGCGCGGGGGAATTCTGGCCGTTTCATGGGGGCAGACGGAAGCAGCCTATGCGCTGGGCCTCAGGCGGGCGCAAACGCTTCGCTTCGTCATCATTCCGCAGGCCTTCCGCGTCATCATTCCTCCGCTGACCAGCCAATATTTGAACCTGACAAAGAATTCCTCACTCGGCCTTGCCGTAGGTTATCCGGAGCTTGTGGCAGTCGGCTCAACGGTTCTCAACCAGACCGGCCAGTCGGTGGAGGTGGTGGCAATCTGGATGGTTGTTTATTTGGGCCTGAGTTTCGTTACCTCGGCGCTCATGAGCTGGTTCAACGCGCGCATGATGTTGCTGGAGCGGTAGAATGGAAAAACAGTTCCAAGCTCATATTGCCCGCGATGAGAAAAGGCCGATGCCGCCGCCGGGAGAGCAGGGCCTGCTGGCGGCGCTGCGCAAGAACCTTTTCGCAACCTGGTTCGATTCCCTTCTGACGGTTGTTCTTGGCCTTGGCTCCGTCTGGGTGGCGTGGAAGCTCATCCAGTGGGGCCTGGTAACGGCGGTATTCACAGGGGAGGACCGGCAGGCCTGCCTTACCACCGACGGAGGACCGGTCGGAGCCTGCTGGGCCTTCGTGAATGCCAAAATAGGCCAGTTCATCTATGGGCGCTATCCGCTGGCGGAGCGCTGGCGGGTCGACCTGACGCTGCTTCTGCTTGCCACCCTTGCGTTGCCTCTTGCCATCCCGCGGGCTCCTTTCAAGCGCCTGAACGCGAGCTTGCTCATAGGGGTGTTTCCCTTCGTTGCATTGGTACTGCTCACGGGCGGGAATTTTGACATGAACGTCGGCTGGATCGTACTGCTGTTCATAGCCGCTGCCTTCGCGTCCGCTACTTTGGCGGCAGGCACTGCCGGCGCTCTTTCCGGCCGTCTCAAGGGCGCCTACAGGCTGGCGCTGGCGGCTCTCGTCCTTCTTCTTGCGTCCATTATCCTGCCGGGATCGGATATCCGGCTTCCGATCTTCGAACTCCCTCTGCTGTCATTGGCTGCGTTGCTGGCTGCGCTTGCATCCATCGGCCTAAGCGTAGTCGCCGCGCGCGGGGGCCTGAAAAGGTCTTTCATGCCATTCCGGGTCTTCATGCCGTCGGTCTTCGCCGTAGCACTTGTGGCACTGCTCACGAGTGATTTCCACTTGATGCCGGTGTCCACCAATCTCTGGGGCGGGCTGATGCTGACTCTGGTGGTCGCGCTTACCGGGATCGCAGCCTCGCTTCCCCTCGGTATCCTGCTTGCACTTGGGCGCCGCTCGCACATGCCTGCCGTGCGGCTCCTCTGCGTCATCTTCATCGAATTTTGGCGCGGCGTGCCGCTTATCACCGTCCTCTTCATGTCGACCTTCATGATCCCGCTTTTCCTGCCGGTGGGCATAACCTTCAACCAGTTGCTGCGGGCACTCATCGGAGTGGCGCTCTTTTCCGCAGCCTATATGGCTGAGGTAATGCGCGGCGGACTACAGGCGATCCCCAAGGGGCAGTATGAAGGGGCAATGGCGGTGGGCCTCAGCTACTGGCAGATGATGCGCCTCGTCATCATGCCGCAGGCGATCAAGCTCGTCATCCCGGGCATTGTTAACACCTTCATCGGCCTCTTTAAGGATACCAGCCTCGTCTATATCATCGGGCTCGCCGATCTTTTGGGAACCGTACGGCGCGGTTTTTCGGATCCCAACTGGATCACACCGACCACGGCAGCAACAGGGCTCCTCTTCGCGGCATTCGTCTATTGGCTTTTCTGTTTTGGCATGTCGCGCTATTCGATTTTCATGGAACGCCGGCTTGATACCGGTCACCGGCGATAACAGGCCGAAGTGCCGTTCAGGGGAAAAGACATGGCGCAGAATACAAACGTGGTAGCGCCCCGGGAGGCCAAGCCCGGGTCCGGCAAGATGCAGGTGTCCGGTACGGACGTAGCCATCGAGATCATCGGCATGCACAAGTGGTACGGCACGTTCCAGGTGCTACGTGACATCAATCTGAGGGTTATGCGTGGCGAACGCATCGTCGTGTGTGGCCCATCAGGCTCCGGCAAGTCGACCATGATCCGCTGCATCAACAGGCTTGAGGAACATCAGCAGGGCCGCATCCTCGTCGACGGGATAGAGCTGACCAACGATCTGAAGAAGATCGACGAGGTGCGGCGCGAAGTTGGCATGGTCTTCCAGCATTTCAACCTCTTCCCGCATCTGACCATTCTGGAGAACTGCACGCTGGCGCCCATCTGGGTGCGCAAGATGCCCAAGCACGAGGCGGAGAAGATCGCCATGCACTATCTGGAGCGGGTGCGTATTCCGGAACAGGCGGACAAATATCCAGGTCAGCTTTCGGGCGGGCAGCAGCAGCGCGTGGCGATTGCCCGCGCGCTGTGCATGAACCCGCGCATCATGCTGTTCGACGAGCCGACATCGGCGCTCGATCCCGAGATGATCAAGGAAGTGCTCGATACCATGGTCGATCTTGCCCAGGAAGGCATGACCATGATCTGCGTCACCCATGAGATGGGCTTTGCCCGGCAGGTCGCTAACCGGGTCATCTTCATGGACCAGGGGCAGATCGTGGAGCAGAACACGCCGGCCGAGTTCTTCGACAACCCGCAGCACGAACGGACGAAGCTGTTCCTGTCGCAGATCCTACACTGACGAGGCGGAATCACTCAACGGCGGCGGCCGCGTCATATCCGTAGAGCCAGTCGAGATCGGCAGCCAGCTTCTGCCCGTCCCGCAGCCGCAAGGCGAGATTGCGCGCAAACGCCACCGGGCCGCTTGCGTGCCAGACGAAGCGATTGAAGCTCCCGCGCCTTGCAACACGTGCAAGGCGGGGGCGCCTGAGACGCTCAAAATCGTGAAGCACCTGCGCCGCACCTCCGCGGAAGTAGAGCGCCGCCAGAGTGGCAGCGTCCTCGATGGCCATGGCAGCGCCCTGTGCAAGGTAGGGCGGCAATGCATGAGCCGCATCGCCGATGAGGGCGAGCACGCCGGGATGGACCCAGCGGGCGCGGTTGCGTACCTCATGAACTGGCCACGTCGTCCATGCTCCAGCAGTCTTGATGAGCGACAGGAGGGGAGGGGCAGCGCGTTCGGTTTCTTTCAGAAGGTGGACCATGTCCGCGTCACTGGCCCACCCGCGGCTTAATTCCGGGCTGCGGGTGATCGCCACCAGGTTGATCTCCGAACCCCCACGCAGGGGATAGGCGATGAGATGAAAGTCCGGCGCAAGACAGGCTACGACTCCGTCAGACGGAAGTATCGCTGCGGCCACGCCATTCGCTGCCTCCCTGCGCAGGATGGCGCGAAAGGCAGCCTGGCCGGTGAAGCGGCTGCCCCCGCCCGTGAGCTTCCGAAGCTGCGACCACACTCCATCTGCGCCAACCAGCAGCCGGCATGTGGCCTCTGAGGAACTGCGTTCTCCTCCGGCGGTGATAAAACGAACACCTTCCGGCTCAAATGTCACATCGGTGACCGCCACGCCGGTTCTTAAAGTGATGGTGGCCGTTTCGGTGACGCAGTCGAGAAGGGCGCGCTGGAGGTCGGCGCGATGTGCCACCATATAAGGCGCTCCCCACCGCCTTTCCGCTGCCTGGCCCAGCGGTATGGCGGCCAGTGTGTTGAGGCTTCCCGCGTCCTTAAGGAAGATGGCCTGCGGCCTCACGGACTTTCCTTCAAGCCGGGCAAGGACCCCCCACCGCTTCAGAAGACGGGTGGCGTTAGGAGAGAGTTGCAGTCCCGCGCCCACCTCCTCCAGACGCTCTGCGCGTTCCAAAATGGTAACGGATGCTCCGCCCGCGGCAAATGCAAGGGCCGCAGAAAGGCCGCCTATTCCCGCCCCAGCGATGACGATTTCATCCATGTGGGCAGCGCCAGGGCCTTAAGCTGGACCATCCTCGAACAGGCCGCCGGGCGGCACCGTCTCATGCGCGTTCAGCTTCGGATTGTAACGGTAAAGGGTGGAGCAGTAGGGGCAGATGCGCTCTTCGTCCTCGCCCATGTCCAGGAAGATGTGCGGATGATCGTTGGGAGGCAGCGCTCCCATGCACATGAATTCCTTGACGCCGATCTCAATCGAGCGGTGGCCTTCCGTGTTGTGGAAATGCGGTGTTGCGTCGCCCGCCATGAACATCTCCGGAAAAGGGGGGATATTTATGCTGCGTTTGGAGCATAAATGCCTTCTTTGCAAGTCTGTGATATGAAACTGTCGCAAAAGCCTGTCACCAACCCGTATTAGGGAAAAGGGGGCGAACGAGAGCGGACGGTGAGCGTAATGAACGAGCTGAAGCCCGTCAGGAATGAGTTTCCCACCGATCCGGAAGACGCGGCCGAGATCGCGCTCAACAGCCCGGACCGTTTCGTCAACCGGGAATTCTCCTGGCTCCAGTTCAACAGCCGGGTACTGGAAGAGTCGCAGAATCCGAATCATCCCCTTTTGGAGCGGTTGCGCTTCCTTTCCATTTCGGCGGACAATCTCGACGAGTTCTTCATGGTGCGCGTGGCCGGTCTTGCCGGCCAGGTTCGCGAGGGGATCACGGAAAGAAGCGCGGATGGACGCACGCCGGAACAGCAGCTTGAACATATATTGCGCGAGGTGGACGAGTTGCAGATGGAGCAGCATGGCAGCCTCATCCGGCTGCTGGAAATGCTCCGCGATGAGGGTATCGCCATCGTGCGGCCAGATGCGCTTTCGGCTGAGGATAGAAGCTGGGTCGAGCAGCACTTCATGGATGAGATCTATCCGGTGCTCACCCCGCTTTCCATCGATCCCGCCCATCCATTTCCGTTCATTCCAAACTTGGGCTTTTCCATTGCCTTGGCGCTGGAGAACCTCTCCAGCAATGAGAAAATGACCGCGCTCCTGCGCCTGCCGACAACGTTGCCACGCTTCATTGCGCTTCCGGAACAGCCGGAGATGGTGCGCTTCATTATGCTGGAAGACGTGGTGGAGATGTTCACCTCCATACTCTTCCCCGGCCACAAGGTGAACGGTTCCGGCACTTTCCGCATTATCCGCGACAGCGATATCGAGGTGGAGGAGGAGGCGGAAGACCTCGTCCGCTTCTTCGAGACAGCATTGAAGGAGCGCCGCCGCGGCTCCGTTATCCGCATCGAATTTGAAAGCACGATGCCGGAAGGGCTGCGCGATTTCGTTGCCACGGAGCTCGGCGTTGCGCCCCCTCGCATTAGCGTTCTTGAGGGTCCGCTTGCCATCAACCAGATTTCCGAGCTCTTCAGGCTGCCGCGGGACGAGCTTAAATTCCAACCCTACAATCCGCGCTTCCCAGAGCGCATCCGCGAGCATGGGGGCGATTGTTTTGCTGCCATCCGTGAGAAGGACATCATTGTCCATCACCCTTATGAAAGCTTCGACGTTGTGGTGCAGTTCCTGCGGCAGGCGGCGAATGATGCAAATGTCGTGGCTATCAAGCAGACGCTTTACCGCACATCCAACGACAGCCCGATCGTGCGCGCACTGATTGACGCGTCCGAATCTGGCAAGTCGGTCTCGGCGCTGGTGGAGCTGAAGGCGCGCTTCGACGAAGAGGCTAATATCCGCTGGGCGCGCGATCTGGAGCGGGCAGGCGTGCAGGTGGTGTTCGGCTTTGTAGAACTAAAGACGCACGCCAAGATGTCGCTGGTGGTGCGGCGGGAGGAAGGGCGCCTGCGCAATTATGTGCATCTGGGCACAGGCAATTACCACCCGATCACTGCGCGCATCTATACGGACCTTTCCTACTTCACCGTCGATCCGGCGATCGCTCATGATGTGGCGAAGGTGTTCAATTTCATCACCGGTTACGCCGAACCGGACGTCAACATGAAGCTTGCCGTCTCTCCCTTCACCCTCAGAAACCGCATTCTGGAGCACATCCACGCGGAGGTGGAGCATGTGAATGCAGGTCGTCCGGCGCAGATCTGGATGAAGATGAATGCACTGGTCGATCCTGAAGTGATCGACGCGCTCTACAGGGCTTCGCAGGCGGGCGTGGAGATCGACCTAGTTGTGCGCGGCATTTGCTGCCTGCGCCCACAGGTGCCGGGACTTTCGGAGAATATCCGTGTGAAATCCATCGTCGGGCGTTTTCTGGAGCACAGCCGCATCTACTGCTTCGGCAATGGCCATGGACTGCCTTCCGATGAGGCGATCGTCTATATCGGCTCTGCCGACATGATGCCCCGCAATCTCGATCGCCGCGTCGAATGCATGGTGCCCATTATTAATCCGACCGTGCATGAACAGGTTCTCGGTCAGATCATGCTAGGAAATATCATGGACAACCAGCAGAGCTGGGAGGTATTGCCTGACGGCACCTCAAGGCGCATGAAGCCGGAGGACGGAGAGGAAGCGTTCAACGCGCAGGAATATTTTATGACCAATCCAAGCCTGTCAGGTCGCGGCCATGCCCTCAAGTCCCACGCACCGAAGAGAATCGCCGCTTTCAAACGGCGCAAGAAAGCGCTTGCGGACGGCTGACCGCTCGTGAGCCTGAAAAACTCGCAGGGACGGCTGCAGGACCGGCGACCGGTTTCCGTCATCGATATCGGATCGAACTCGATTCGTCTGGTGATCTATGAGGGGATTGCCCGATCGCCGACATTTCTGTTCAACGAGAAGATGCTTGCCGGACTTGGCCGTGGAATTGTAACCACGGGCGAACTCGACCCGGACGGAGTCTCTCGTGCGCTGGAGGAGTTCAGACGGTTCCGGGCGCTTTCAGAGCAGGCAGGTTCGGATTCGCTGCATGTGCTGGCCACCTCTGCCGCCCGGGAAGCGAAGAACGGGCCAGAGTTCATCCGACGTGCCGAAGAGATTCTGGGTACGAATATCCGCGTACTTTCGGCGCGCGAGGAAGCCGGTTACTCCGCATTGGGCGTCACTTCCTCCTTCCATGGGGCCGATGGCGTGATGGGGGACCTGGGCGGCGGCAGCCTGGAACTGGTGGACATCAAGAGCCATGAGAGGGGCGAGGGCATCACCCTGCCGCTCGGCGGCCTGAGATTGCAGGATATGGCGGGCGGCTCCCTGGAGGCGGCAGGGCAGATCGCCCGGGCGGAGGTCGCTCGTGCCGAATGGCTGGGCGAGTGCGAAGGAAGAACCTTCTACTGCGTCGGCGGCACCTGGCGAAACCTTGCCCGGCTTCATATGAGCGTCACCCGCTACCCGCTGGAGGTCATGCACCATTACGAGCTGGACCCCGAGAAATGCCTGCCTTTCCTGAAGCGCGTTGCACAGGGTAATGTGAGCAAAATGAAAGGCATCGAGCGCGTGTCAAAGAACCGGCGTGCTCTCCTGCCATTTGGTGCGACGGTGCTGCTTGAGGTCATCCGGGCTGCGAAGCCTGCCAGGATCGCCATCTCCGCCAATGGCGTGCGTGAAGGCTATCTTTATTCGCTGCTGCCGGAGAAAGCGCGTGGAGCGGACCCGCTCCTCTCGGCCGCCGAGGAACTGGCGCTGCTGCGTGCCCGCTCGGTTACCCATGCGCACGAGCTTGCCGATTGGACAGGTGAAGCCTTCGCTGCTCTTGGCATCGAGGAGACGAAGAATGAGGCGCGCTACCGGCGCGCCGCGTGTCTTCTTGCAGACATCGGCTGGCGCGCGCATCCGGAATATCGCGGTACGCAGTCGCTCAACATCATTGCTCATGGCTCGTTCGCCGGAATTGACCATCCTGGTCGCGCCTTCATCGCGCTTACCAGCATGTTCCGCCACGAAGGGCTGTTTAACGATGAGCTGTCGCCGGAAATGCGCAAACTTGCAACGCCCCTTTATGCGGAAAGGGCGCGGCTGCTGGGCGGGCTCATGCGAGTGGTGTACCTGCTTTCCGCCTCCATGCCTGGCGTCATTCCCCGGCTGAAATGGGAAAGGCGAAGCGATGGCGCACTGGCACTCATCATCCCGCGGGACAGAGCGGATCTCATGGGTGCAAGACCTCAAGGTCGAATGGCTCAACTCGCCAAGCTGACGGGCCGAAATCTTGTGCTGGAGGTGGCAAGCCGAGATTAGCTGAACGCCTGCCACAAATGGAGGAAACAATGGCGGAAGTTCTCGTTCTGCCCAAAGGTGCGGGCCGATCATACGAAATGAAGAAGATGCGGGCGATCTTCAAGGCGGACGAGGAGGAGACCGCTCAGCGCTATTCCGTGTCCGAATGGTGGCTTGAGCCTGGATGCGAAGGACCCGGCGCTCACTCGCACGAGAAGAATGACGAAATTTTCTACGTCATCGAGGGCACCGTTGCCATCCTTCTCGGCAGTGAGTGGATAGAGGCTGAAGCCGGCGCATTCATCCGCATTCCCGCAGGGGTAACGCATGACTTCCGGAACACGAGCGGCAAGACGGCCGGAATGCTGAATGTTTTCATTCCCGGTGGCTTTGAGCGGCACATGCCCGCCATCGTCGACTGGTTCGCGGCAAACGGCTGAAGCAGAGCAGGGGAGTTACCGCAAGCTCTTGGCGCTCCACAACAGCTTTCAAAACCCGCCCAGGTTTACGCCGCTACCCGTCCGGCTCCTCACTCGGCTGCGCTTACCATGCTGCTTTCCGGTGTAAAGGTCTCGATACGCCGGTTCGAAAAACGCAGCGCCGTTTCACCGCGCAGGAGTTTCAAAGCCTCCTCACCGAAAACGTCGCGGCGCCAGCCCGTAAGGGCGGGCACGTTGGCCTTCTCGCCCTGAGCGGCGATTCGCTCGATATCATCGCTGGAGGCGAGCAGCTTCGGCGCAACGGATTCGCGCTCTGCAACGAGTTTCAAAAGCACCTTGATGAGTTCGGCTGCGGCGGCCGCGCCTTCAGGCGCGTGCTGCGGCTTCGGGAGTTTGGGCAATGCTTCTTTCGGCAACGCCAAAGCCTCATTCACCGCCTTCAAAAGACCGGCAGCGGCCGCTGAACGTTCCCAGCCACGGGGGGTGCTCCTGAGCCGTGCGAGCGCCTCCGGATCGCGGGGCTGCTGCTGAGCCACCTCGTAGATCATTTCGTCTTTCACGACACGGCCGCGGGGGACGTTGCGCTCTCGCGCCTCGCGCTCCCGCCAGGTCGCCACGCTCTGCATCACGGCGAGTTCGATCGGCTTTCGCACCCTCATCTTGAGGCGCTTCCAGGCATCCTCGGGGTGCGGGTCATAGGTTTCCCGGGCGGTAAGGACGTCCATCTCTTCCTTGAGCCAGTGCGCGCGGCCCTCCCGTTCCAGCTCTGCCTTCAGATGCTGGTAGACGGGAATAAGGTGCGTGACGTCGGCGAGCGCGTAGCTGAGCTGCTTTTCGGAAAGAGGGCGGTGGCGCCAATCTGTGAAGCGTGAGGTCTTGTCGATATGCTCCCCAGTAACGCGGGAGACGAGCTGGTCGTAGGAGATGCTGTCTCCAAAGCCACAGACCATGGCTGCAACCTGGGTATCGAAGATCGGGACGGGGATGAGCCCGCCTTCATGATAGATGATTTCGATATCCTGTCGAGCAGCGTGAAAGACTTTCATCACCTTCTTGTTGTCCATCAGATCGAAGAAGGGGGAAAGGTCGAGCCCCGCAGACAAGGGATCGATAAGGGCGGTTGTGCCGGGTGCAGCCATCTGGATCAGGCAGAGTTCCGGCCAGAAGGTGGTCTCGCGAATAAATTCGGTGTCGATCGTGACGAAGTCGGACTTTTCGAGCGCGGCGACCGCTTCCTTCAGTTCTTGTGCGCTTGTGATCAGTTGCATGGATGTTTCTTAGGCGCAGATTGCAAAAAAGGAAAGAAGGGGGTTTTCAACCAATCAGCCATTTTCGCGGTTCGCAACACGTCTTGCCATGCGGATAAAGATGGGCGACGTCCTGAGCAAGGCGGCGAAACGGCCGCGCCGCTCCGTCGGTACCGCGTCGCCAGCGCCGATCCGGTAAAGCGTAATGAGAATGAATATAATGTAGGCCGCCGCTATAAAGGCGAAAAGGCCCCCTGACCCATAAATCTGCATGAGCAGGGACGCAGCGATCGGACCCACGACCGCGCCCGTGGAATAAAACAGTATGAGCCCTGCCGCAACCTGCACATACTCGCCGCTCGTCGCCCGGTCATTAGCATGTGCAGCCGTCAGAGAGTAAATTGGCATGGCGAAGGAACCGAAGACGAAAATCAGAGCATAACCGGTAATTCCACCGGCGCCGAGCATGAATATGGCAAGTGTGCTTGCTGCGGCGGCGGTTGTTGAAGCCAAAATCACATAACGCCTGTCCCAGCGATCAGAGAGTGCACCCAGCGGATATTGCATGAGGGCGCCGCCTATAATGCCGGCGTTGAGGAAGGTGACAATTTCGGCCACGGAGTAACCAACGGCATCGGCATAGACGGGGCCGACCATGCGGAAGGCGCCGTTCGTGAGGCCGACGGTGATGGCGCCGAGCATCGCAAGCGGCGAGACCTGCCAGACGGCCGAGACGTCGAGTCGAAGTTCCGCAGGAGGCGTGGGGTTGGACCGGTCGCCGATCGAAACCGGTACCAGAGAAAGGGTGATTATCATCGACGTGAGGGCGAATACGGTAAATCCCTCCACTCCGACCGCCGGGATAATGTACTGCGAGCCGGTGATCGCTACAATGTCGATGATGCGGTAAATCGCAAGCACGCGCCCGCGATTCTCATTCTTAGCACCGGAGTTGAGCCAGCTTTCAATGATGGTGAAGAGGCTGGAGAAGCAGATTCCATTTAGAAGGCGGACGGCCGTCCAGACATAGGGGTCGATGATGAGGACGAGCAGCAGCGTGCCAGTTGCAGCCAGCGCTGCCATTGCGGCGAAAGCCCGGATGTGCCCGACGGAGCGAAGGAGCCGGGGTATATAGAGGCAACCGATGACGAAACCCAGGAAATAGGCTGTCCCCATGATGCCGATGGAAATGGGACTGAAGCCTTCAGCCACGCCGCGCAGGGCGATCAACGTCCCCATAAGGCCATTGCCGGCTAGCAGAATGCCCGCAGCGATAAGAAGGGGAACAAGCGGGCGAAGGCCGGACATGCGCATAGGCCGTAGGGAGCAAAGATGTCCTACTTTAAGCGTGCTTTTTCCTCGCGCTATAGGCCAGCCGTTAAAGGTGTTGGAGACAAGGCCACCAAGACTACGCCACCAAGCAGGACTTACGCTGAAGGCTGAGTCTGTTCGTCCTCAAGCGCCGCCATGAAGGTGTTGAGCCAGTTCTTGGCATCATGACGTCGAATGCGTTCCATCAGGGCCTTCTGCCGCTTTTGTCTCTCTTCCAGCGGCATGGTTAGCGCGCGGCGTAGATTGCGCGCCATGTCGTCAACATCATAAGGATTGACGATCAGCGCCTCATGCAAATCCTCCGCTGCACCCGCGAATTTCGACAGCACTAGGACGCCGGGATTGTCCATCGACTGGGCGGCGACATACTCCTTGGCGACCAGATTCATCCCGTCGCGTAGCGGCGTTACGAAGCCAACCGGGCTTGCCCGATAAAGCGCAGCCAGTGCATCGCGCGGTACTGTGCCGTGGATATAGCGCACCGGCGTCCAGTTGAAGTCGGCGAAGCGACCGTTGATCTCACCGGACAGCGCCTCCAGTTCCTTCCGGATGGAGACATAGGCGTCGACCTCTTCGCGCGTTGGCGTTGCAATTTGCATCAGTGCCACCGACTTGCGCATCTCCGGATAGAGCTCCAGTAGGCGGGCAAAGGCGCGCAAACGGTCGGGCAGGCCTTTTGTGTAATCCAGCCGGTCCACACCAATGATCTGACGGCGGCCGAGAATCGCGCGCCGCTGCGTCTCAATCTGGACCTCATCATTTGGCTGCTCGGCCATGGCGATGAAAGAATCCACATCGATGCCGATGGGAAAGCAACCGGCAATTACCTCCCTTTCGCCAATCCTGATGCGCTCATCCGGCTTGATCCAGCTTCCCAGATTGTCCTCCACGTAATGATGAAGATTGCCAAGATCCGTATTGGTCTGAAAGCCGATCACGTCGAATTCCAGCAGGCTTTCGACAAGCCAGCGATGGCGTGGCACCGCCGCCAGGATCTCCGGCGGAGGGAAGGGGATATGCAGGAAAAAGCCCATGCGCTGCTGGCAGCCGCGCCGCCGCAACTCCGCTGCAAGCGGAATCAGGTGATAGTCATGAATCCAAACGAGATCATCTGGTTTCAGGATCGCCATCAGCGCGTTGGCAAACTTCGCGTTGACGCGGCGGTAGCCGTCTAAAAAGGCCGTCTTGAAATCGACAAGGTCGAGCCGGTAATGGAAGAGCGGCCACAGGACACTGTTGGCGAAGCCCAGATAATAGTCGCTGTAGTCCTGTTGCGTCAGCGGAATGGTCGCCTGCGTGACCTCGCCTATTTTCCGGATGCGCGGCTCAGGCTCCGCTTCGTACTTCAGAGACTGGCCATCCCAGCCCATCCAGACCCCTCCGCGCTCGCGAAGGGAATCGGCAAGTCCTACCGCCAATCCCCCAGCCTGCGCAGTCCTGGTCAGATCAGCAACTCGGTTCGAGATGACGACAAGTCTTCTCACACAACCGTCTCCCATGGTTTGGATAGCCGTCTTGCGGCGTTAATAATCCCTACCATTGAATAGGTCTGGGGGAAATTGCCCCACATCTCGCCTGTCGTGGGGTGGGTGTCCTCCGACAGAAGGCCAAGTGGATTGCGGGCTTTCAAGAGGGCTTCGAATATGTCGCGAGCCTCATCTGCCCGGCCGATGCGGGCAAGTGCGTCCAGCCGCCAGAAAGCACAGATATTGAACGAGACTTCCGGTTTTCCGAAGTCATCCGCTGCTTCATAACGCAGCATGTGGGGTCCGTTTGCAAGCACCTTTTCAAGCTGGTCGACCGTGCTAACGAACCGCGGATCAACGGGATCGATGAAGCCGACCTCCGCCATCAAAAGAACGCTTGCATCGAGTGTCTCACCACCGAAGCTTTCGACAAACGCCTTGCGCTTCTCGGACCAGGATTCGGCAAGTATGCGCTCCTTAATCTCGTCGGCCCGCTTTCTCCAATGTCGCTCGCGAGCCGCTTCTCCCATTTGTGTGGCGATGTGCGCGAGCCTGTCGCAGGCTGCCCAGCACATCAGGCTGGATGATGTGTGAACGCGCGATCTGGAACGGAGTTCCCACATCCCCGCATCGGGCTTGTTGTGCAGTCGGTAAGCTTGCTCGCCTGCAGCTTCGAGAAGCTGGAAATCGCTGAGCGAAGGGGTCATTTCTATGCGGCGATCGAAAAATATCTGGGCCGCACCGAGGATGACATTTCCATAAACGTCGTGCTGGTAGTGTTCGTGCGCCTGGTTGCCGCTGCGCACCGGTCCCATGCCGCGATAGCCGGGAAAGTGGTCGAGAATGTTTTCAGTCAGCTCGCGTTCGCGGCCGATACCGAATACGGGCTGGAGATGGCCGCCATCTGCGTCTGCTACTATATCCATGAGATAGCGGAAATAGTTCTCCATCGTCTGAACTGTGCCCAGACTGTTAAGAGCACGCACGACGAAGAAAGCATCGCGCAGCCAGCAAAAGCGGTAATCCCAGTTGCGGCCGCTTCCCGGCGCCTCAGGTATGCTGGTAGTCATTGCTGCAATGATGGCGCCGGTAGGCTCGTAGGTGCACAGCTTCAGCGTGATTGCCGCCCGGATCACAGCTTCCTGCCATTCAAAGGGCAGCGCAAGATTGCTTACCCAGCCGCGCCAGTAGGCGCAGGTGCGCTCCTCGAAATCCCGGGCAACATCGGTAACGTTGCCCGACAGCGTCTCATCAGGGCCGAAGACAAAGTCGACCGGGCCCGTCAGGTTGAAGTAGGTTTCGTCCAAGACGTAATCGACGGGGGCATCTGTGGTAAGCCGCAACGTCATTTCCGGTCCCACGTAGCGCAGGTGGTTGGAGCCGCGCGTGATCTGAGGGCGTACGGTGCCGTAGGCGAATGTGGGGCGAACCCGTACACGAATGCGCGGAGTGCCGGAAATGGGGCGCACCCGCCGTACCAGCGTTTGCGGTCGGAAGATCCGGTCGCGCCAGTAAAAGCGCGGCGCACAGTCAATGATCTCCACCGAACCAGACGTTCCATGCAGTGTTGTGGACAGGACCGCAGTATTGGGCTCGTAGCTCTGTTCGGTCTCGGCGAGATCTTCGAGCTCGATTGAAAAAAGCCCCTCTTCGGGATCGTCGTCACCCGCCAGCAGAGCGTTGAACACCGGATCACCGTCGAAACGCGGCAGACAACACCAGAGAATTCTGGCCTTGGGGTCGATCAGAGCAGAAAAGCTGCAGTTACCTACAGCGCCGAGATTAAGAGTGGTCATTATAAGCCTTGTTCCGTCAATAATTGGGAGTCAAAGCAATCCGCTAGCCTGGCGAGCCAGGCCCGGAATGCGTCTGTTCCTTCGCTGCGAAAGGATGCAGCGGTGGTACCGCTGCCGATCTTGATGGAGATGCCCTCAGAGCGTGCAACCTCGCGAAACGCATCCTCATCGGTTACGTCATCTCCGGCAAAAAGGGGCCGACGCCCTCGAAACGGCAGCTCCTTCATGAAAGCCGCGATGGCGTCCGCCTTGGTGGCCTCCCCAGCCTTGATCTCGATCACCATTTTGCCACTCAGGATGTGAAGGCCGGAGTGGCCGTCCAGTGCAGCATGAACCGCTGCTGCCGCGGCGTCCGCAAGTTCGGGCCGCTGGCGGTAGTGCAGTGCAATCGAGCCTCGCTTCGTTTCAAAAAGAAGCCCTGGATTGGCATCAGCGAACGCCTTCAACTTTCTCTTCAACGCGCCGAAACCCTTCTCGTCAATCGCTACGGCGCTTCGCGTGCCTCGGGCCGTTCGCCGTTCCAGACCGTGCACCCCCGCTACAGGAAGGTAAAGGGGCGCCAGAAACCGGTCGATATGGTCGATCGGCCGGCCGGTTACAATGGCAAGAGCGCCTTGGGTGCTTCTTTCAAGGCGGCGGAGAATGTCGCAGGTGACCGCGGGAACCGAGACAGCGTCCGGATGTTCGGCAATGTCTGCAAGCGTACCGTCGAAATCCAGGAACAGGGCAGTCGATTCTGGTTTTAGGTTGGAAGGGTCCAATGATATCAAAGGTGCGGGTTGTCCGGTCATGTTATTTGCAGTCGCTGCGAATCAAGAGAGTTGGGAATGACCGTGATATTATCGACCGGATCACGGCTGAATCGGTTCCAGACGCCTGCCGGCAGGCAATGACTCCGGCCACGTCGCGACGCAGATAAAGCGGTTTTTCACTTTCGACAAGGGTGGTAACGGAGATGTCACGATTGATGGGATGGCCATTTGCCGCAACGTTGCTTGCGGTTCTGGCATTTGCTGCGCAGGCGCAAGCGCAGGCAAGACCCGATACGCGCACCATGAGCTGTGAGCAGGGCAGGGCACTCGTGCAAAGCACCGGTGCTATCGTGCTCACGACGGGGCCACACACTTATGACCGTTTCGTTGTGGACGGCCGTTTCTGCCCGTCCGGACAGATCGCGGAACCAGCGTGGGTACAGACAGGCGACGCTGCACGATGCAGGATCGGCAATATCTGTGTCCTGGCTCCCGACCCGGAGGATTTCTGGCGGTTCAGGCGCTGACTCCTCCTAGCCACCCCGTCTTGCTGCAATGTAGCGCCGCAACCGCAGGGCTGCGTCGTGAAGGACGTCCTCCTCCTGACACATGGATATTCGCACATGGCCTCTTGCCGCAGAGCCGAAGCTCGTTCCGGGCAGCACGGCGACGCGCTCGCCCTCCAGCAGGCCCCAAGCGAACGCCTCACAGTCGGGTTCAACCTGGGATATGTCGAGCATCACATACATCCCGCCTTCGGAGCCGCGAACGGTGACCCCATTAACGCCATGCAAGGCATTAAGGAATGACTGGCGCCGGGTATCATAGCGGGAAGCGATGTCGGCCACGCCATGGCCGTTCTCCACGGCGGCGATAGCGGCCTGTGAGACGAATTCGTTCATCCCGTAGCTGGAGACGAGATTCAGGCTGGTAAGATGCCGGATGATCTCGGAAGGTCCGGTCAGCCACCCGACGCGCCAGCCTGTCATTCCATGGCTTTTCGAAAGGGAATTGACGACAAGTGTGCGCTCTTTCATGCCGGCCAACGCGCGCGGGGAGACATGCTCGCGGCCCGAGGCGAGCGTCCAGTAAACCTCGTCAGATACGAGCCATAGATCATGGCGGCGGCAGAGATCGGCAATGCACTCCAAAGTGGCGCGGGAATAGACGGCGCCAGTGGGATTGTTGGGAGAGTTGATAAGGATCATCCGGGTTTCGGGGCGCAACGCGGCAGCGATAGCGGCGGGATCCGGCTCGAAGCCGTTTTCCGCAAGCGTTTCTACCTCGGTGAAGCTCGCCCCCGCTGCTCGCACAGTGCCGGGGTAGGTCGCATAATAGGGGGAAAGGATAACCGCATGAGTCCCCGGATCCAGCACCGCCTGACACGCTGCAAATAGCGCACCCTGCCCCCCCTGGGTGACGATCACTTCCTCAGGCAGAGTCTCAACGCACGTGCATTCCGTCGATAGCCGCGCCATACCGGAGCGCAGTCGAGGCAGCCCCGGAAGCTGCACATAATGGTGTGCTCCGCCGGTCACGGCTTCCACACAGGCGGCGACCGTTTCGGCGGGACTGTCGAAATCGTGATCTCCCACCGACAGCATCAATATGTCCTCGCCCGCCTGCTTGCGCGTCAGGGCGGCAAAGTGGACCTCCCAGCCATCCTTGCCGGAAGGAATAATGCCGGTGATACGTCTTGAAGGTTCAGGCATTGGCAACTCTTGTCGTGGGAACGGGCGAAAGCTGGATCGGCTCTTGGAAAGCGATGAGCAAATAGAAATTGCTTATTGCGTCCTTTGTGCGTCCGAACCGACGCCGGACCACGCCTCAGGGGTCCTATCCGCCGGAGCAAATGTCAAGCCCCGGAAAGGTGCTTAGCCTTGGCTCAACAGTTTGGCGGGGAGATCACCCATAGGACAACCGTCTTTTGGTTGCCGGGGTTGCACCACCGCAGCGGCTCGCCGCGTACGCAGAAGCTGTCGCCGGCTTCTAGTTGGTACCACTGGCCGGCGATCTCGATTTCAAGTTTTCCCGAAATGATATGGCCTGCCTCCTCGGCGGCGCGCTGATGCTTCTGCGCAAGGCCGCTGCCGGGCGCGAATTCGCAACGCAGGATCTCGAAGCGCCCGCCGAGATCGGGCGAAAGCAGTTCTTCCGTCACCCCGCTTTGATCCGAAGCGAGCCGCCGTCCCTTGCCGGCGCGCACCACAATCCGCGACTCGTTCTCATCTCCCGCCTGGGGCCGGAAGAAAAAGCTGACCGGCACCTTGAACTGATGCGACAATGCGCGAAGGTCCGCCAGGCTCGGCAGCGAAATGCCACGTTCCACCTGGCTCAGCCAGCCTACCGAGCGGCCAAGCCGGGCAGCAAGCCGGGCGAGCGTGAGGCCGTGGGCCTTGCGCAGGCACCGGATGTCTGCAGCAAGGACACGCAGCGCGCTGGATTTGATGTCGGCGTCCGGATTATTGGATTGGAGCGGCGGCATGGGATTTCCCTCTGGAAATTCATGAAACCGGCCTGTATGAAAAAATCAAGCAGATTTTCATATGGCGTGTCTGGCGGCGATGATTTGCCGGCAGAAGAGGCCAAAGCCCTGTAGGAAGGCAAGATGTTGGCACCCGACGACAAACGCACGGATGCGGCGGCTATTGCGGCCGTCGATCAGGCTCTGGCCTCTCGCCGATCTGTGCGCGCCTTCCTGCCCGACCCTGTTGATCACGAGACGATTTGCGAGATACTGCGGCTGGCCGCGCGCGCTCCCTCGGGTACCAACATGCAGCCCTGGAAGGTCTACGTTACGGAAGGACGAACAAAGGAACGGCTCTCCGAAGCCATCCTTTCCTCGGGCATACGGGCCGAAAAGGCGGAATGGGACGAGTACAAATACTATCCCGACAAGTTCTTCGAGCCCTATCTGACGCGCCGCCGGGCAGTGGGTTATGCGCTCTATGACCTGCTCGGTATTACCCGGCGCGAGGTGGAACGGATGCGCGCGCAGCACGATCGCAATTTCACCTTCTTCGACGCGCCTGTGGGCATGATCTTCACGATCGACCGTCGGCTCAACATGGGGTCGTGGATCGATTACGGCATGTTCCTGCAGTCCATCATGGTCGCCGCACGGGCGAGAGGGCTGCACACCTGTCCTCAGGCGGCCTTCGCACCCTATCATCGCATCATCCGGCCCATCCTCGGGATACCTGATGAGGAAATCGTCGTATGCGGAATGGCGCTTGGCTATGAGGATCCTGACAAACCGGAAAACCGGCTCAGGACCGAGCGCGCACCGCTTGAGGAATTCGTAGCCTTCGTCAGGTGAGGGCGGCCGCCGTTTTCGCCCAAGACAACGTTTTTACCAGCTTACGAAAATGTAATTCTCCGGCAAGCGCCTCGTAATGTTCGCCGTGGCAGAAGAAGAGCGTCCCCCCGCGCTGCCCGGCAGCACCACACGAGGAATGAATATGCTTCGCAAGACCTTACTTTCTGCAATAGCCCTTTCGCTTGTCGCCGGAACTGCCGCGTTCGCGCAGAATGCCGGTGACAGACAGCAAGGCGTGTCGAAGCGCGAAGGCGCTCGCCAGACGATGTTCCAACGCCTCGACCGCAATGGAGACGGCATCATCAGCTCGGACGAGTTCGCCGGCCGGCATCTGGATATGCTGAGGGCTGCCGATGCCGATGGAGACGGTACACTAACCCAGGACGAACTCCTCACCTACGTGATCAACCGCGAGTTTCAGCGCCGTGCCGAGCGCGCTGCCCGCTGGCTCGACATAGATGGCGATGGCACGGTTACGCTGGAGGAAATCGAGGCCCATCAGCAGAAGCGTTTTGCCCTTCTGGATCGCAATAATGACGGCGAACTCAGCCAGGAGGAACTGCGCCGGGGCGGCCATGGCTGGCGCGCAATGCACGAGCACCGCAGGGGCGAGCACGGTCCGCGCTTCTCCATGCGCCGGGGGGAGGGAAAGCAGCACAGGTTCATGCACCGCATGAAGCACGCCGAGACCGCTGCTCCCGCAACCCCTGCGGCGGAGACGGCAGAGTAATCAAGCACGTTTTACTGCAAAGGAGGGCCTGGCATAATCCGCCGGGCTCCATCCTTTCGGCCGAGCAGGCCGATTTTTCGGGACCATCCGATCCTGCTGTGCATTTACGTTGCGCTAAGGATAGGGCAGGAAAGCCGGCTGTCTAAGACACGTCTTCCGTCTGGATTTAGAGTTCTGAAGCGATTCCTGGCTTAGAGGGCGCTCTGGGGAGGCGTAGTGGGGGCCTCCGACAATTTAATTGGTGGGGGCCTTCAAATGGATGCGCGGCCTGAACGCATCGCCGTACCGCTGGCCGTCGATCTCGATGGTACGCTGATTGCGACCGATTTGCTGTGGGAAAGCCTTTTCCTGCTTATCCGCAAGCAGCCGCTTTGCATCTTCCTGCTTCCTTTCTGGTTGTGGCAGGGAAGGGCTCATCTCAAATGTCAGATTGCCGAGCGGATCGACTTCGATCCGGCAGCGCTGCCCTACCGGCAGGAGTTTCTGGATCTTCTTCGTGAGGAGCACAGGGCAGGGCGCCGCATCGTGCTTGCGACCGCAGCGGCGCGCCGGCTCGCCGAAAGCATTGCCGCGCATCTGGGGCTCTTCGACACGGTTGTCTGTACAGACCCCGGCTGCAACATGGCCGCCAAGACAAAGCGGCAGGCGCTTGCTACGCTCTTTGGTGACGGCGGCTTCGACTATGCGGGCAATGGCCAGGCTGACCTGCCGGTGTTCGATGCAGCCCATCGCGTGATCGTCGTTGCGCCGGACAGGCACGCGGCTCGATGGCACCGCCGCAACGGGGGCGATCTCATTTTGGCGCCGAAGGCGACCCTTAGGACTTTCGCGCGCATGATGCGGGTTCATCAATGGGTGAAGAACACACTCATCTTCGTGCCCATGATCCTCGCGCATCAGTATTTTAACGTGGAACTGATCATCGCCTGCCTTCTGGCATTTCTTTCCTTCAGCATGGCGGCTTCGGCCATCTACATTCTGAATGACTTCTTCGATCTTGCGCTCGACAGGCGCCATCCGACCAAGCGCAACCGGCCCTTCGCCAGCGGGATGCTCTCCATCCCCTTCGGCCTCGGCGTGATTGCAGGGCTGCTTGCCGCAAGCGCAGCGACGGCATTGCTGCTTCCGCCGCTCTTTGGGGCCGTCCTTTTGTTCTATCTCGTTGCGACGACCGCCTATTCGATCTTTGTCAAGAGGATGTTGCTGCTCGATGTGTTGATGCTTGCCGGGCTCTACACGGTGCGGCTGCTTGCCGGATGGGCAGCGACGGGGATCGAGGTTTCGTTCTGGCTTCTGGCGTTTTCCATCTTCTTCTTCCTGTCGCTGGCGCTGGTGAAGCGATATGTGGAGCTTCGCTCGACCGCGCTGCCGGAGGGCGAGCGCATCGCCGGACGCGGCTATCGCAAGGAGGATCAGGAAATCCTCGCGCAGGCAGGCATGGCTTCCGCCTTCTCCTCCGCGCTGGTGCTTGCGCTCTACATCCAGAGCGGTTCAGTACCGCAACTCTACAACTATCCGTGGCTGCTCTGGCCGCTTGGCCCCATTGTCCTCTATCTTACGATGCGGATCTGGATACTCGCCCGCCGCGGCGAATTGCACGACGATCCAATCGTTTTCATCATCAGCGACTGGCGCAGCCAGCTTTTTATGGCGCTTGGCGCCGTGCTTCTTTTCGGGGCAGGGCTGTAGATGGTGCGCGTGGTGCAAAGTTTCGGCCGTGTGGCAGCGGCCACGGCGCATGTTATTTCGGCCGACGAAGGCTTGAGCTTGCTCAAGTCCGCGCAGGCGAAACCGGCTTCACTGCTTCCCTATGGCAATGGCCGCTCCTACGGGGATACTTGCCAGAACACGGCGGGCGCGGTCATCGACATGAGGGGTAGGAACCGCATTCTCGACTTCGACACCCGCACCGGGCTAATCCGCGCGGAGGCGGGAGCGATGCTTGCCGACATCATTGTGGAAGCGGCGCCTCATGGGTGGTTTCCGCCGGTCGTGCCCGGCACGCGATACGTGACCCTCGGCGGCGCTATCGCCAATGACGTACATGGAAAGAATCATCACCGACGCGGCAGCTTCGGTTGCCACGTAACGGCGCTGACGCTGCTGCGTTCCGATGGCATAGTATATGAATGCGCACCCGACCGAGAGACGGAGCTTTTCCGCGCCACCTTGGGCGGCATGGGCCTTACCGGCCTCATCCAGGAAGCCACCATCCGGTTGATGCGGGTGGACTGCGCTGATGTGATCGAGAAGGTGCAGGGTTTTTCCTCACTCGACGAGTATTTCGATCTTGCCGAGGAGGCGGACGCAGCGAATGAATATGCGGTTGCGTGGATCGACCAGCTCGCGGGTGGGACTGCGGCAGGCAGGGGGCTTCTTCTTACTGCCAACCACGCGCCGGACGGTGTCTTTCGCCCGGCAGGCAGGGCAAGGCTTTCTGTTCCTTTGCAGCCGCCGCTCAACGTGTTGAACAAGCTGTCCATCCGCCTCTTCAATGCCGCTTATCAGCGAGCGAAACTGCGCCATGAAGGCCCCCGCCGCAGTCACTATGGAAGCTATTTCTTCCCGCTCGACGGTGTCGCCGGCTGGAACAGGCTCTATGGACCGCGCGGCCTTCATCAGCACCAGAGCGTCATTCCGGAAGGCGCGGCGCGGACGGTTGTTCCGGCTCTGCTTGCCGCCGCCAGAGATGCAGGAGAAGCATCGTTCCTCACGGTGCTCAAGCGCTTTGGGCCGCAGCGCTCACCGGCAATCATGTCCTTTCCTCGACCAGGCTTCACCCTCACGCTGGATTTTCCAAATCGCGGGAAGAAGACAGTTCAACTGCTTGAACAGCTTGACAAGATCACGATTGATGCCGGCGGGGCAGTGAACCCCTACAAGGATGTGCGTATGAGCGCTGGCGTCTTTGCTGCGTCCTTTCCCGGCTGGCGCATTCTGGAGCGCCAGCGCGACCCAGCGTTCATATCGGACTTCTGGCGCCGCACGGCCATGACACTCGAACCGGCACCACATGGGAAAGGGGCGGCGCACGATGATTGCAGGACAGTTACCGCGATGCGGAAGATTTGAGCCAATGACTTCACGCCATGTTTCAACCTTTGCGATAGCAAGCGGCGGGGACCAGCAGACGGGGCGGCAATGAAATATATCCCATTCATACTCTTTACGGTTTTCACGAACGCCGCAGCCCAGCTCATGTTGAAATACGGCATGATGACGATGGGGCCGCTCTCTTTCGCCGGCGTGAACCCGTTGCTCAAGGTCCTGCAAATCGTCTTCAGCCCATGGATTTTTCTGGGCCTGTGCGTCTTCGTGATCTCCATGGCGTCGCACCTTTTCGTGCTTTCGAAGGTTGAGCTCTCCTTTGCCTACCCCTTCCTGAGCCTAGCCTATGTGGCGGTAGCCGTGTTCGCTTATTTCCTGTGGCGTGAGGATCTCAACGCCTACCGCGTCGCCGGGATCGCGCTCATCTGCGTCGGCACGGTTCTCATCGCCCATAGCGGTCGCGATGCGCCGGAACAGGCTCTGGCCGGAATACCCCCTTCATCCGAAAGGTCGAATATCCGATGAGACACGTCATTTTCGGTGGCGACGGCTTTGTCGGCCGTCATCTTGCGCCCAAGCTGCTAGCCGATGGCCAGGAGGTCATCATTGCCGACATCGCCGAGGGCGAGCGGCCGCACTATCGACATGCAAAATTCGTCCATTGTGATGTAACCGACAGGACATCGGTCGAAGCCGTGGGAATCAAGCCGGATGACATGGTCTACAACCTGTCGGCCAAGATGCTGTCGCCGATCCAGATCCGCTCCAAGAGGCACGACTTCTTCTATCCCGTGAATTATCACGGAACGGTCCACATCATCGAGGCGATGGATAAGGTGGGTGCAAAGAACCTCATCCATTTCACCACAGACATGGTTTACGGCCATACGGTCACCTATCCCATGACCGAGGATCACCCGGTAAACCCGCTCGGCGAGTATGGCCGGTCCAAGGCCGATACCGAGATGCTCGCCGTCGAATGGCGCAGGCGCGGCATGAACATAGCGCTGTTCCGGCCGCGCCTCATCATCGGGCCAGGCAGGCTGGGCATTCTTGAAAAGCTCTTCAAGCTGATCGACCTGAACCTTCCCGTGCCGATGATCGGCTCGGGAAGAAATCCGTACCAGTTCATTTCCGTCTTCGATTGCGCGGAGGCTGCAAGGCTCGCCTGGAAGGCGGGGGTGCCCAACGAAGCCTACAATCTCGGCTCTCTCAACCCTCCGCCGGTGCGGAAGCTGCTTAAGACCCTGATCGCGCATGCCGGCTCACGCTCCTTCCTCATCCCGTCCCCCGGCTGGGCGGTGAAGCGGACGCTTGACTTCCTGGACCTGATCAACCTGCCGATCATGGACCCGGAGCAATATCTCATTGCCGACGAGATGTGCGTACTCGACGTGTCGAAGGGCGAACGCCAGCTCGGCTGGGTGCCTCAATACCGTGATGAGGACATGCTGATCGCCGCTTATGACGAATACCGCGCCAATAAGACCCGGCAGCCCGCGAAGGCACGGCAGGCACCAGCCGAATAGGAGCTTCAGCATGACAGCAGTAACGAAAAGCAATGTCATCGGTGCGGCAGCGCTCGCCGAGCCTCCGCTTACGCAAGCGACGAGGCCGGCGCTCCTTTCGGTGGAGGACGCCAAGGCGCTCAACGTCGAGCAGATGGCCGACCTGTTCAAGGCGCATATCAACCCGGGACAGTTCCACTTCATGAAGCTCCTGGGCTTCCACAAAGTGAAGGTCGAACGTGCCGAAGGCATGTACTACATCGACCAGCACGGGCGGAAGATCCTAGACTTCTTCGGCGGTTTCGGCTCGCTCGCCTTCGGGCACAACCACTCGCGCATCTTGGAGGCGCGCCGCAGGTTCCAGGACGAGAAGCGGCACGAGATCGCAATTGCCTTCCTTTCGCAATATTCGACAGCTCTCGCGCAAAATCTTGCCCGCTGCTCGCCAGGGGACCTTGAAATGGTCTTCTTCGGCTCCTCGGGATCGGAGGTCATGGAAGCGGCGGTGAAGCTTGCCGAGCGGGCGGCCGGGAGGAAGCGGCCGAAGATCGTCTATGCCGAGAATTCCTTTCATGGAAAGACGAAGGGCGTGCTGGCGGTCACCGACGGTAGCCTTTATCGCGGCGAGTTTCTGCTCACCGGCAACACCGTGCGCGTGCCTTTCGGAGACATCGAGGCTGTCGAGAACGCCTTCCGGGCTGACCCGGAGATCGGGGCCATTGTATTGGAGACGATACAGGGTGGTGGCGGCATCATTGAGGCCGATCCGGCCTTCTGGCCGAAGTTGCGCGAACTGTGCGACCGGTACGGCGTCATCTGGGTCGCCGACGAGGTGCAATGCGGCTATGGACGTACGGGGCGCTTCTATGCTTTCGAACATTACGGCGTGGTGCCTGACATCACGGCGCTTGCCAAGTCGTTAGGGGCAGGCAAGGCCGCCATCGGCGCCATGATCGCCCGGCGGGACATCTATTTGAAGGCTTATGGCACGCCCAAGTCGGCGATGGTACATGCCATGGCGACATTCGGGGGCATCGGCGAAGCTTGCGTGACCGCTATCGAAGGCCTCAACGTGCTTTACGATGAGCAGCTCATGCAGAACGCGGCCGAAACAGGCGGCTATCTCATCGAGAGGCTCATGGCGCTGCAAGAGAAGTATCCCCGCATCATCAAGGAAGTCCGGGGCAGGGGATGCATGGTCGGACTTGAATTCCACGACTTCTCGCACACCATGCCGGCAGTTGTTAGGCCCATGCTTTCCATGCTGGACGACAAGTTGAAGGGCTCGCTATCCGGCTTTGTGGGCGCGCTTCTGTTGCGCGATCATGGCGTGCTCGTGGCTTTCACCGAATATAACCGCAACGTCATCCGTCTGGAGCCCCCGCTGATTGTCAGGCGGAAGCATGTCGATCAGTTCATTGCCGCGCTTGATGAATTGCTTGGGCGGGGCGTGGTCGCAATCGTGAAGGATTTCGTGAAGAGTCAGGTGAGCTGAGGAATCGGCGGAGTCACGGCACCTTGACTACATCCGACGAGCCGTTGCCTGGATTTGCCAGTGGAGAGAGCGAATGAGCCTGACCGCTCAGACGACCATCGTGGGCCGCTTGCTCGACACCGGCGCCACATTCGCGCGCCGGATGACCACGCGCAAGGTGCTCGACCGTGCGGGAGCGTTCCTTCTGCTCATTGGCGTGCTTGCGGTTTCTGCCTACGGCTGGATCCGGCCAGATTATAATTGGGATATGGTCGCCTATGTCGCAGCCGCTCTAGAGGACAGGTTCGACGACGCGGTCAGCCTGCATGCGGAAACCTGGGCGCGCATCGACGCAGGTGCCGATGAGGGACAAGAATATCATCTTAAACATTCCAATCCCTACAATCTGAACCAGTGGGAGAATCCGGAGGATTTTCAGTCGCAACTTTCCATGTACCGGGTGAAGGTCGCCTATGTGGCGCTGCTTCGGCTTCTGGAACCCGTCACAGGGCTTGTGCAAGGAGCGATACTCCTGAGCGTGCTGCCCGCGCTCGGCGTAGGGCTAATATGCCTGTGGTGGCTGTGGCGGGCACAGGCGCTGCAGGGTGCGTTCCTGCTGCTGCCTTTTCTGCTCTTGGCAGACTATTCGCGCATGACCTCGGCAGCGGTGCCGGACATGCTGCTGGCATTGGTTACCCTTGCGGCGCTTTACGCGCTATGGCGCGGCCGCCAATGGCTGGGATGTTTCCTGCTCTTCACATCGGTCTTCGTAAGGCCGGACAACATCATTCTCATCTTTGCGGTTCTGATTGCCGCCATTCTTTTCAACTCGCGAAAGCTGCCGATCGCTGTCTCCTTTGCGGCAGCTTTCATTGCCTGCCTTGTCATTTCCCGATTGGGCGAGCATCCGGGTTGGTGGGCGCACTTCTATTTCTCCTGTGTGGAGATACAGAACAACATGGCGGACTTCCGCCCGGATTTCTCACTCTTCGCCATGATCAGCGGATATGTGCGCGGTGCTGTCATATCGATGCAGTACAATGATTGGCCGGCGCTGCTCCTCCTTATGATGGCCGGCTGGGCATTAATCGGGCGATTTGGCCACATGGGCGAAGCGCGAGCAAACATGCTCACCTTCGCGCTGGCTGTTGGCGCGCTTGGAAAATTCGTCAGTTTTCCTCTGCCCGACGACCGCTTCTACTTCGTCTTCATTGCCGGGCTTGCGCTGACGCTTCTGTCTTCCTGGAAGCCGCGCTTCGATCGCGAATGGGTGGCCTGAGCGATACGTCGCGCCGCAAGTCGGGCATGTCGCAAACAGGCAGGGAGATGACGTGCGCTAACGCATAATCTTCCTTGTCAATGCAGGCCCGATCCGGCCTTCGAGGGGAGAGAGACTGTATGAAAAGCGAGGCGCGCGCTGTCGTTATCGGTGGAGGGGTCGTGGGCGTGTCCACCCTCTACCATCTGGCCCGGAAGGGCTGGTCAGATGTGGTGCTACTGGAGCGCAAGGAGCTGACCTCCGGATCCACCTGGCATGCGGCTGGCCTCCTGCCGCTTTTCAACATGAGCTACTCAGTCGGGCAGATTCATAAATATTCAGTGGAGTTCTACCGGGAGCTTGAGCGCGAGACCGACATGGATGTCGGCTTCAAGCAATGCTCGAACATCCGGCTGGCGCGCACCAAGGATCGCTGGGACGAATATATGTATTATGCCGGCATTGCCGAAACTATCGGCGTCGCCGTCAACATCCTCACGCCCGAGCAGGTGAAGGGAATTTGGCCGCTCTGCGAGACTGACGGGCTTCTCGGCGCTATCCAACATCCCGACGACGGCTATATCCAACCCGCGGATCTGACGCAGGCGCTGGCCAAGGGGGCGCGTGACCGGGGAGCCACGATCCACCGCAATACGGCGGTAACCGCCATTGAGAAGGCGCCGGACGGGCGCTGGCTGGTGAAGACCGAAAAGGGCAACATTCTCGCTGAGCACGTGATATCCGCGACAGGCAATTTTGCCCGCAAGACAGGCCGGATGGTGGGCCTTGATGTGCCTGTCATTCCCGTCGAGCACCAATACATCGTCACCGAGCCGCATCCGGCGATCCTGGAACGCAAAAAGCAAGGGCTCCCCGAAATGGGCGTACTGCGCGAAAGCGACTCCTCCTGGTATATGCGCGAGGAAAATGGCGGGCTTCTGCTCGGCCCGTATGAGCAGGGGGCGCCCTGCTGCTACGTCGACGGGCCGTCGGAAGACAGCGAATATGAGCTTTTCCAGGAGGATCTGGAGCGGCTGATGCCGCATGTGGAAACGGCGATCGCCAGGGTCCCGGCCTTTGGCGAGGTGGGGATCAAGAAGATCTATAACGGCGCAATTGCCTATACGCCCGATGGATCGCCGATCATCGGTCCGGCTCCGGGGCTTAAGAACTTCTGGTTGAACGAGGGTCATTCCTTCGGCGTCACCGCGGCTGGCGGCGCTGGCTGGCAACTGGCCGAATGGATCGTGGAGGGCGAGCCTTCAATTGACATGATGGGCGTCGATCCACGCCGCTTCGGCCCTTACGCCACGGAAGGTTATCTGCGCGCCAAGAACGAGGAGGCCTATGCCAACGTCTTTACCGTCCACTATCCGGACGAGGAACGGCCCGCCGCCCGGCCCCTGAAGACCACGCCCTGCCATGAACGCATGAAGAAGCTGGGGGCCGTCTTCGGCTCCGTCTATGGCTGGGAGCGGCCCAACTGGTTCGCACCTGAAGGCTATGAGGTGCCTGCAGAAGAGCTGGACGTCGGCACGGATGTGCTTCTGAAACACAACCATGCCGCTCCCCTTGATGACGGCCGCATCGTGGAGAGATGGTCGTTCCGCCGCGCAAATTATTTCGAGCATGTCGGCAACGAGGTGCGCAACGTGCATGAGAATGTCGGCCTTCTCGATATGTCGGCATTCGCCAAATGCTGGGTGAGCGGGCCGGAAGCAGAAGCCTGGCTCAATCGCATTTTTGCCAACCAGGTTCCGAGAAAGAACGGGCGCATTGCGCTTTGCCACATCCTGACCAAGCGTGGCGGCGTACGCTCGGAGTTCACCGTCTACAGGCAGCCTGAAGGCTTTTATCTGGTCTCGGCGGGGGCCTATGAGACGCATGACCATGACGTGCTGAGAAAGCTTCTGCCGGAGGATGGCAGCGTGCGGATGGTACCTGTCACCACGGCGCGCGGTGTGCTGGTGCTGGCAGGGCCGCGCAGCCGCGACGTGCTGAGAAAGCTGACTCGTGCCGATCTATCCAACGCGGCCTTTCCCTGGCTCTCTGGGCAACAAATCTCCGTTGGGCACGCCACTGCGGACGCGCTCCGGGTCAACTTCGTGGGTGAGCTTGGATGGGAACTGCACCATCCCATCGAAATGCAGAATGCCATCTTCGACATGGTGATGGAGGCGGGCCAGGAGTTCGGTATCAAACCCTTTGGCATCCGCGCGATGACGTCAATGGCCATCGAAAAGAGCTACAGGCTTATCCCGCGCGAACTTTCCATTGAATATACCGCCTGGGAAAGCGGCATCGACCGGTTCGTGCGTATGGAGAAGGACGATTTCATCGGCCGGGAAGCACTGGAGCGCCAGCGGGAGAGGGGCCTTAACTGGAAATTCGTGACCCTTGAGGTTCACGATGTGACGGATGCGGACGCGCGCGGCTCCGAAGCAATCTACAAGGATGGCAAGTTGGTGGGGCGGGCTACCCATGGCGGTTATGGCTGGCGCGTGGGCAAAAGCCTCGCGCTCGGCATGGTGCGTCCGGAATTCGCCAAGGAAGGCACACAGCTCGACATCAATATTCTTGGCCGCCTGCACGGGGCGACGGTGATTGGGGAAAGTCCCTACGATCCCGAAAACCATGCCTTGCGCTCCGATGGATGAGGTGGATCCCCGGATCTTAAGAAGGCGGTATAAACTCTAAAGACGTACTTCGCGGAAATGTGAACGCGTCCTCAAGGTTTTTTGCCCAGGGCGGATTGCCGTGCCGCCGTCAGCCCGTAAACTTCGCCATTATGTGGATGCTCCACGACAACCGCTATCTTCATCGAGGCGTGCTTGCCGCCTTGATGGCCTTGCTGCTTTCAGCAAAGGGGCAAGCGCAGGAGGCGGTAGACGTGGAATTGATCCTGGCGGTGGACGTTTCACTTTCCATGTCCCCCGGGGAACTGGAGATTCAACGGCGGGGCTACGCAGAGGCGCTAACGCATGAAAGCGTCGTACAGGCGATAGAGGACGGCATTAACGGGCGTATCGCACTCTCCTATTTCGAATGGGCTGGGGACTTTTCACAGCGGATCGTCGTCCCGTGGACGGTCGTGGCTTCGGCAGAGGATGCCGCGCGGGTGGCTGAAATGCTGTCGGCCACGCCGCCGCGCAGCGCCAGGCGCACATCCATCTCCGGAGCGATCAGTTTCGCTGCTGATCTTTTTGCCGAAAGCAGCTTTAATGGATTGCGCCGCGTTCTCGATATTTCCGGAGATGGACCCAACAATCAGGGGCCGCCGGTGGAGGAAGCCCGGGACAGTCTCCTTGCCGCAGGTGTCACCATCAATGGCTTGCCGCTGATGACCAATGAGGGCTTCAGCAGCAACTACGATGTTGCGGATCTAGATCTTTATTATGCCGATTGTGTGATCGGCGGACCCGGCGCTTTCATGATCCCCGTCAATGCATGGGAACAGTTTTCGGAAGCCGTCCGGCGCAAGCTGGTAATCGAGCTTGCGGGAAAGGAACCTGCGCAAATGCAGCCTTCCATCGTGCTGGCGCAAGCAGAACAACGCCGGGATTGCATGATTGGCGAGAAGATGTGGCAGGACCGTAACCGGATGTGGCCCCAATAGCGGGCCGACGTTCTTGCGACGCCAGTTTTAAGAAAGAAAATCCCGGAGATGCGAAAAACCTAAGCTGCCATCAGGTGCTTGTGGTTGGCTCGTTCTTGCTGCGGCGAGCGGCCGTAAAGCTCGCGGTAACATTTCGAGAAATGCGATGCAGAAACGAAGCCGCAGGCAACCGCCACCTCCACGACCGGGAGGGAGGACTGACGCAGCAGGTAACGAGCGCGGTCCAGCCGCAGTTCCAGATAATAGCGGGCGGGTGAGCGGCCCATCTGCTGGCGAAAGAGTCGCTCGATCTGCCGGCGTGAAAGGCCGACTGCTTCTGCAATGTCCACCAGCGAAGCTGGTTCTGAAAGGTTTGCCTCCATAAGCTCGATGATGCTGAGAACCTTCGCGTTTTGTATGCCGAGCCTTGCGCGCAGTGGAAGGCGCTGACGGTCCGAAGGGTTTCTTACGCGATCAGTCAGCATTTGCTCGCAGACGCGGTTGACCAGATTCTCGTCGAAATCTTCGCCGATGAGGCGGAACATCATATCCATCGCAGCCGTACCGCCGGCACAGGTGTAGATGTTCGAATCGATCTCGAAAAGATCGGCAAAGACACTGACCCTGGGGAAGCGCTCGGCGAAGCCTGGGAGATTTTCCCAATGAATTGCGCAGCGCTTGTTTGCAAGAAGACCGGCCGCGGCAAGGATGTGTGCGCCCGTGCAAAGCCCGCCAAGTGCGACGCCGCGATTATATTCCTCCCGCAGCCACGCAAAAACAGACCTATTATCGTAAGATTCCACATTGAGCCCACTGCAAACGATGACCATGGACGGGCGGCCAGCGCCGATCATCATCTGCCGCTCTTCGGAAAGCGAGGTGTCAACCGCAAGCTCAACCCCGTTGGAAGCTCGGACGGGCTTCCCATCCACGCTCGCCAGCCGCCAGCGATAAGCCTGATTATCAGCCATGCGGTTGGCTGCGCGAAGCGGCTCCAATGCGTTCGCGAACGCCACCATCGTAAAATCCGGCACAAGGAAGAAGACCAGTGAGCGCTTGAAAGTCATGCCATCCTGCATAACGACCACTCCCTGTGGAGAGCTCTCCCTCACCGAACATGTCGCTAAGAGACAAGCCTTCCTCGGGAATGCCCCCCCTGTCAATAGGTTGCACGGCGTTGCGCCAATCGCCTGCTTCCAGCAACGCTGGCTCCGAATGAACAGGGGGATAGGGCAAAGCCCAGGATGTTTCACCAACGCCTTTCCCAGAGCGAATGTTGTGGCAATCCGCGCACCCGCTCAGAAGCATCGCCTGCTGGCCAGCCAATATCCTTTCTTATCTCAGGAGGCAGGCTAGTGATATAATGATGGTTCCGCCGCCGCCTCCAAAGGGCGACCCTGTTTTGCCAATACTCCACCAAGTGCGAGCGAATAGACATATTTCTCTCCATCCCTAACATCGTGGTTGACTATCGGCTCGCTGTTAGCTTCAATCAAACGAAATAGAATGAACGATTGATTGAAGAAAATTGAATGGTGACAGCGATGAATGCGCCGCTCAACCACCCGATGCCGCTTCTCGAACCCGATCTGCTGCGCACATTCGTTGCCATTGCGGAGACAGGCAGCTTCTCCGCGGCCGCGAGCGCGGTCTTCCGCACGCCTTCAGCGGTTTCGATGCAGATCAAGAAGCTGGAAGATATCCTCGGCCGGTCCGTTTTCCTGCGCGATGCGCGATCGGTGACGCTTACCGCCGATGGCGAGGTCCTGCTCTCCTATGCCCGCCGTCTGTTGGCACTAAACAGGGAGGCGGTGTCCAAATTCGTGATGCCGGACATCAGCGGCGTCGTCAGGCTGGGCTCACCCGATGATTTCGGCGAGCGCGTGTTGCCCAGCGTGCTGAAGCGTTTTGCACAATCGCACCCGGCCGTCGCGGTTGATGTGGTGATCGACCAGAGCTCGAATCTGCGAAAGCGCATGAATGGCCGCCAGCTCGACATAACTCTTTTGACCTGCACGGACACGATGATGGAGCCGGGCGTTGAAATTCTGCTGTCGGAGCCGATCGCCTGGGCGGGTGCGAAGGGCGGCTGCGCCCATCTGCGCGAGCCTCTGCCGGTTTCGATATGGGAAGAGGGCTGCGCGTGGCGCTCGGCCGCACTCAAGGCTCTTGGTGAGGAAGGGCGCAGCTATCGCATTGCTTATATGAGCGCCCATACGGCAGGCCAGAGAGCAGCGATCCTGGCCGATCTGGCGATTGCGCCGCTGCCCAAGTCCTTTATTGGCGGGGACCTTGTCGAACTTGGCGAGGATGATGGCCTGCCGCCGATGGGAAATTATCATATCGGGATGCTTGTCGCGCCTGAAGCGGACGCGCCGATGCGCGCTGCTGCGGACCATATCCGTGCCACCTTCGAGCTTTTCCACGAGACGGGCCGCTTCTGAGTTTGCGGAACTGCTGCAAGGGTGACGGGTTTACCGGTGGGGCGGAATAGAGGAGGGTTTCATGCCGGATGCGCAGCGAGAAACCATCGCCGGCATTTCTCTTTCTCATCCTGGAAAGGTGGTATTCGAAGCAGCGGGGCTGACCAAAGCCGACATCGCCCGACATTACGTGCGCGTTGCAAAGCGCATGTTGCCGTTGGTGGAGAAGCGACTGGTGAGCCTCGTCCGCTGCCCCGAAGGCTCCAGCCGCGAATGCTTTTTCCAGAAGCATGCCGGGCGGGGATTCCCCAAAGAAGTCAAGCGGCAGGTGATCATAGAGAAGGACGGGGACGAAGCGGATTATCTTTTCATCCGCGACCTGGCGGGGCTCGTTGCTAGTGTGCAGATGAACACGCTGGAGTTTCATGTCTGGAGCTCACGTATCGATGCGCTCGAAAAACCGGACCGGCTGGTCTTCGACCTGGACCCGGATGAGAAACTGGGATTTGCCCAGGTCCGCCAGGCAGCTCTCGACCTGCGGGACCGGCTCGAATACCTCGGTCTGCGTTCGTTACCGCTGGTGACCGGCGGCAAGGGCGTACATGTGGTTGCCCCGCTTTCCCCGCGCGCGGAATGGCCGGAGGTCAAGGCTTTCGCGAAAGCCCTCGCGCAGCAGATGAGTCGCGATGAGCCCGAGCGTTTTCTTGCTCAAGCATCGAAGGAGAAGCGCGAGGGACGAATCTTCATCGATTGGATGAGGAACGAGCGTGGGGCGACGGCCATTGCGCCCTACTCGACAAGGGCAAGAAAGGGCGCGCCGCTCGCCATGCCCGTTTCATGGGAAGAGATCCAGACGCTTGCTGCTGCGAATGTCTTCCATGTCGAAGATATGGAGAAGCGGATGAGCGCGCGCGATCCATGGGCCGAAGCCGGGCAATGGCAGCAGTCGATCACAAAGCCGCTTTTAAGAAAGGCAGGAGTGGATACGGATTTTCGATGAAGTCATAGCGTTACCAGGGAATATGAAAGTGGTGTGTCAAAGCCAATTCTGAAGGAGTCGTACGCGTGCCTTTTGGTAACACCCCGCCCGTCGGTGGACCCCCTCCAGCCTATTCGCGCCATCAAGATCCCGCTGTGGAGTCCAGGGGCCGGTATGATCGTCCTCCTGCATATGATCCCGGGCCGCCTCCGCCTTACAGTGCTTCCAATGAGCAGAGCCAAGGGCCTGTCTGGGCGTCGGCGGCTGATGCTTGGCAGAGAAGGTCGGGGGATGACGAGGGCAGCTCAGGTTCGTTGCGGGAGTCACGCGTATAGGAACGAACCCAATGTCGCAGCGGGCGAATGACCCGTCTGCACAAGGTGCCTGTCCCGGAACAGCCGGCATCCGCGAACGAAGCTCCAGGAAAAGTGGGTTCCGGGTTTCCGCTAGACTAGGAATTCCGTACGGCAAAGTCGTAGATCATTTCAGCTTCCTCAATGGTCTATTGTCTCCGCCTTGCAATCCGCTTCTCACGAGACCGGCGGCGCGGCGCTTCGGCGCCGCCTTCGGCCAAGACCTTGCGGGGCGGCAACTGCACCTGGAGGCTCAGCTTCGGGAACGGGTCCACCTTGTTGGGCAGCGCCATGGCGTGGACAAAGTGTTCCTGGAACTTTGGCTCCAGCGCCGTCTCGATCTTTTCGATGCGTCGCACCGTCGCTTCGATTCCGCGACGGTGATTGCGGTTCAGGAGAGCCATGCGCGCACCCGTGCCTGCTGCATTTCCAACGGCGGAAACCTTCTCCAGTTCGCAATCGGGAATGAGGCCCAGCACCATCGCGTACATGGGGTCTATGAAGGTGCCAAAGGCGCCTGCAAAGCGGATGGAATCGACCGTCTCAACCTCCTGCTTCTCCATCAGCAGCTTGATGCCTGCGTAAAGTGCCGCTTTTGCAAGCTGAATGGCGCGCACGTCATTCTGCGTGACCGTAATGCGCGGCTCGCCCTCATGCAGCAGGTAGGCAAAGGTGCGCCCCTGGCTTTCGATACGCGGCGTGCGAGCGGCAAGCGCCCCATCCACCACCCCATCTTCTGAAATGATGCCGCACAGATACATTTCTGCGATAGCTTCGATGATGCCGGAGCCGCAGATGCCGGTGACACCCGTTTCGGCCACTGCCTCGGCAAAACCCGGGTCATCGGACCATAATTCCGATCCTATGACGCGGAAGCGCGGCTCCAGGGTCTCGCGATCTATGCGCACCCGCTCGATGGCTCCGGGCGCGGCGCGCTGCCCGGAGGAAATCTCTGCCCCTTCGAAGGCCGGTCCGGTGGGGGAGGAGGCGGCCACGACGCGGTGCCTGTTTCCCAGGACGATTTCCGCATTGGTGCCCACATCTACGATGAGCATCATCTCGTCCTGGCGGTCGGGCCCTTCAGAAAGCGTCACAGCGGCAGCGTCGGCACCTACATGACCGGCAATGCAGGGCAGCATGTAGAGCCGGGCACCTCGATTGAGTCCGAGACGCAGGTCGCTTGCGCGCGTTTTGACCGCGCCGGAGACAGCAAGTGCGAAGGGCGCGCCGCCAAGCTCCGTCGGATCGATACCGAGGAAGAGATGGTGCATGATGGGATTGGCGACAAAAACCGCATCCAGAATGTCGGTGCGGTTTACTCCGCCTTCTACCGCTACCCGCTCGATGAGCCGGGAAACCTCCTGCTGTACCGCCCGCGTCATCGCCTGACGGCCGTCCGGATTCATCATCACGTAGGACACGCGGCTCATCAGGTCCTCGCCAAAGCGGATCTGCGGGTTGGGAGCGCCCGCGGACGCCACGACGCGGCCGGAAAGCAGGGAGACCAGATGCATCGCGATGGTGGTGGAGCCGATATCGCAGGCAAGCCCATAGGCTTCGTTCTTCAAGCCCGGCCAAAGGGCAATGACGTGGGCCGTATCATCTTCGTCGTCATGATGGATGGCTGCCGTAACGGCCCAGTTCTCTTGCCGAAGAATGTTCTGGACATCACTTAGAAGATGAAAATCCACCGCTAGGCGCTTGTATCCCCATTCTTTTCTTAACTGTTCCTTGAGGCGGTCCAGATCCCCCAGAGGCTTGTGCATGTCCGGTTGCTCGACCTCGACATAGCAAAGCTGCACGGCGGGATAACGCTCGATCACCCTGGTGTCGGCATCCTTGCGCACAACCTGGGCGTTGATGACCGCATCCTGGGGGACGTCGATGACGAGGTCGCCTTCGATCGTGGCCGAGCAGGAAAGGCGGCGGCCGGGAGGGAGTTCGCGCTTTTCCGCATAGCGCGCTTCCGTCGAGCCGGGTGGGGATATGTTCTGTTTGGAGGAAGAAATCTGGTGCTTGGCGAAGTGCCCTTCCTGCACCTCGATCTGGCAGCGCCCGCAAGTAGCGCGTCCGCCGCAAACACTCTCCACATAGACGCCAAGCTGCCGTGCGGCATCGAGTACCGTCGTGCCCTTGGGAAAGCGGCCGCGCTTTCCCGATGGCATGAAGAGGACGAGGGGCTCCGCGTGATTGGGGCGCGCATTCATGAAAGGGCCTGCTCCGAATATGGGGCGCTGTGAAAGAGCACCATCACCTCCAGGGTGAACTTCAACTCAACCTTGGCCCATTCGCGCCATTCGGGCTTCGCGACCGCCTCGGCGACGCCCCCGGGCAGCCTGTCCGCCATTGCCTGCGAGCAACTCCGCAGAGGCACCGGCGCTGCCAGTCTGCGCCGGTTGCTGGTCGCGATAGGTCATGATCCAGGTCTGACAATTGGGATCGGTGCCGTTGAGCACATTTGCAGCCCGCACCATCTCCATTTCCTGCGGGCGGCACGGATTCATGATCGCGCTGGTCAGGCCTGCGCCGATCACCATGGGAATGAAGCCCGCATTGATTCCATGCCTGTGCGGCAGCCCAAAGGAGATGTTGGAAAGGCCGCAAGTCGTGTTCACCTTCAGCTCTTCCCGCAGGCGGCGCAGAAGCGCGAACACCTGCTTGCCGGCAGTTCCCATGGCGCCTATGGGCATGACCAGAGGGTCGACCACCACGTCATGGGCGGGAATGCCGTAATCGGCGGCGCGCTGGACAATCTTCCTGGCCACCTCGAAGCGCACGTCAGGGTCTTCGGAGATGCCCGTCTCGTCGTTTGAAATCGCCACCACGGGTACATCGTATTTCTTCACAAGCGGAAGGATTGCTTCCAGCTTCTCTTCCTCACCGGTAACGGAGTTCACCAGCGGGCGACCTTTGGCAACCTTCAGCGCAGCCTCAATTGCCGCGGAGACGGAGGAGTCGATTGACAGCGGAACATCCACGAGATCCTGCACGATCTGTAACGTTTGAACGAGAAGCTCAGGCTCTGTCGCATTGGGATCGACCGCCGTCACGCCGGCATTGACATCGAGCATCGTTGCGCCGGCATTCACCTGCTCCAGGGCATCCTTCTTCACCGTTTCGAAGTTGCCGGCCACCATCTCTGCGGCAAGCTTCTTGCGGCCGGTCGGGTTAATCCGTTCCCCAATGACACAGAAAGGCTGATCGAAGCCGATTACGACTTCTCGGGTCGCAGAGGCGACGATGGTACGGGTCATGCATAAACCTCCAAGAAGATATAAAGATTTCCTTATATCGTTATCTGTTCAAGGGCAATAAGGCAGTGGCAATCCGCAAGTGGGACAGCGTTCCTCCTCTCGCTTCGATCGCCGTTTCAATCTGCCATGCCGTGGCCGATTGCCTTGTTCACCATCTCCACCGGCTTCTCGTTGGGCGCTTCCAATATGTGGTCTAGACGTTTCGCGACGAGGGCGTCATCGGGTCCGGGCTCGCGCCGCCACGGTTTGCGGCCCCTGAGCACGCCTGACTCGTGCACGATCTCGGCAACATATTCCTCCTGGCGGTACGCCATCACATGGATGCCGGAAATACCCTCGATTTCCTTCACCTCGTTAATGATATCGATGCAAAGGCGCTTGCCTTCCTCCTTCTCGTTCTCCGCGCCCGCTAGGCGGCTGATCACGGCATCAGGTATGTGGACGCCCGGCACATTGTTGCGGATCCAGCGAGCGGAGCGGGAGGATGCCAGGGGACCAACTCCGATAAGGATGAAACATTGCTCATGCAGTCCCATGTCGCGCACACGCTTCATGAATTCCTTCAGCATAGGCACGTCGAAGCAGTACTGGCTTTGCACGAACTGCGCGCCAGCCGCGATCTTCTTTGCGAAGTGGAGCGCGCGGAATTCATAAGGGGGAGCGAAGGGGTTGATCGCCGCGCCAAGGAACAGTGCAGGAGGCGTGGTAAGCTTCCGTCCCGACAGGAAGCGCGCTTCGTCGCGCATGATGCGGATCGTCTCCAGCAGCGATACGGAATCGAGGTCGCAAACGGGCTTTGAGCCGGGCTGATCGCCTGCCTGCACGCCATCCCCGGTCAGGCATAAAATGTTGGCAACGCCCATGGCCGCGGCACCAAGAACGTCCCCCTGAATGGCGATTCGGTTCCTGTCGCGGCAGGCGATTTGCATGATGGGCGCGTATCCCATCCGCGTAAGCAGCGCACAAATACCGATGGAGGACATATGGCAATTGGCGCCCGAAGCATCGACCGCGTTAATGCCGTCCACCCAGCCGTCAAAGACGGCGGCCCGATCATAGACATCCTGTGCGTTGGCGCTGTCAGGCGGGTTGAGTTCAGCCGTGACGGCAAACTCGCCGCGCCGCAAGATGCGCTCTAGCCGCCCTCGGGAGGAATGGCCGGGGAGGGGATCGAGCGGCAGATCTGCCCCAGCGGGATTTTCATCCTGTTGGCGGGGTTCCCTTGTCATTGGTCCGCCGGTATCTTCGCGCGCTCGGCGGCGGCAAGAGCCGTCACACGCAACCAGGCCGAGGTCTCGCGCAGTGACTGGTCCACCGGCTTCTGCACCGCCAGGATCGCGTCGCCCCTACGCATGCGCTGCGCGCCTTCCCACGCCTTCACCCAGACGCAGGGCATGTCCGGCTCCACTTCGCAATTGCCGTTGGCACGCACACCGCCGCAAGGGCCATTTCTGAGTTGCTTGGGGCAGTTCATCGGGCAGGACATGCCTGTGGACGAAAGAATGCATTGCCCGCACATGCGGCAGTCGAATATCAGCCCCTTTACCTGCCTTTCAATGAAAGTCACGGGCTTTTCAGCGCGCGAATAGCCGATCGCGTTCCACAAAGGATGCAACTTCAGGAAGAAGTTGGCGAAGCGGCTGTAGAACCATTCGAGGAAGCGCGCATGACGCACAGCCCACAGCCGCATTGCGTAGGGACGCTGCACGCGGCGATGCGGCGAAACATCGGCGGGTTTATAGGCAAACCTCGCCCGCGCCCTGTGAACCAGCGTCGCCTGAGTTGTGGTCGATCTCCGTGATTCCTGCCCGTTAGGTGCTGTCATATCCGCCTGCCTTGACAAGCGCTACCAGCCGCTCGCGCGGGAATTCCCGTTCGATGGACTGAAGAGCCTTGTCGGCCTCGGCCTCCAGATCGTCGCTGACGGGCACGGCATCGCCTCGGCGCCATTCGGCCAGATAGGCATCGGTATCGCGCGCGCCAACACGCATTGCACACATGTCGATCGCTTCGGTAAAACGCAGCGACAGTTCCCGCTTTGCGGTCTGCCGCCCCTTCTTGACGATTACCTGTGCGGGAATATCGCGCCAGTAGAGAACGATCAGATCGGCCATAGAGCCTTCCTTTGCGTCTTGAAATGGAGGATTGCCGAAAGCATCGGGCGCTTGCTTGTTGCCCCACGACGCCTGCGGCTTCAAAAGCGACGTGACCTCAGCCTATCAGCATATCGGCCAGAACGGTGGCGGTGCCGACAAGCATGGTGATGATTGCAAGCGACAGCACGCCCATAATCGCTGCCACCAGGAGGAGCACGCCATCTCTTTCGGAAAGCGCTATTCCCAAAAGTGCGCATGCCAGAGCAGGAAACCAGTTGCCGAAGGGTATAGGAAGGGTGACGACGGTGGCAAGAATCAGCGCGAGCATGCCAATGACACGGTCCGCGCGATTACGATCAAACGGCCAATAGCGCGGCCGCACGATTCTTTCCAGCCGCTTCAGTGCTGGAGCTACCTTCTCGCTCAGATGGCGAAAACGTTCGGAACTGATGGATCTTTCCAGGAGGAAATGGGGTAGCCAGATTGTCTGTCTGCCCAAGGTCATCTGAACGGAAATGATAATCAACGGGATTCCGAAGACCAGCGTGCTTCCGGGCGGAAGGGGAAGCAGGTTGAAGAGGGAGAAGAAAACAAGAAATGTAGCGAAGCTGCGGTCGCCAAGCGCTTGTCTGAGCTGTTCCACGGTGATCGAGCCATCCGGCTGCTTCGCAAGTTGCTCTAAAACGGTTGAGAGCCGGCGCGGCGCCGCCTCCAAGCGCGCCGAAGTCGATGTCATGTTGGAAAAACTTTCTTCCGCCTTCACATAAAGCCCTTCTTCATGGGCGGATTACTATCTTGAAACATCAAGTCCCACTAGAGCCGAGAACTTGGTTGACCGGTGACGGGAAATTGTCGGTCACATTCTGAGTCCGAGGGCGTGGCGAATCGCTATTCTCCCGCCAAGAAGGCGGCGTACTGCGCAAGGGCTGCATTCCAGTTGACGGTGATTTCATTGGTCGACCAGCTTTCGATATGGTCGATATAGCATAATTGCGGCGCGCAGCCAGACAGCCGTTCTGCCGCAATCGTATCCTGCAACCACACATTTGGACCACCGGCCAGCGCACCGTCCGGCGGTCGGGGTAGGGCAGGATCAAGCTGGTGCGCGAACCAGCGTGAGTGCTGGTTCATCGCATAAGCGCTGCCGTGACCGGTCACATAGGAAAGGGCAAGTGCGTTGCGTCCGAACAGATAATCCGCTGCCTCCAGCGCAGCATCTCGGAAGTGCTTTGCGCCTGAATAATCATAGGCACGGGCGACGATAATGCCGATCTGGGCCATCAGATGATTGGAGCCCCATCCAAAGCGCCCATCGGCAGGCGTGTAGATCTGGCCGAAAGCCCGCCCCTGTTGCAATTCAACGAAATGCTGCGCCGCTTCCACCACGGAAGCACGGAAAGAAGCGATCTGCTCATCGGAAAAGCGGTTCGGCACGAGGCTGAGCGACAGCCTGCCCATCGCCGCCACAAAGGCCCAGTCGAACCCGTATTCACGGAACGCATCGCCGCTGAAATAGGAAGATGCCTTGATGTCCTCGCGGTAGCGTTCTTCGCCAGTAGTGATGAAAAGCTCCGCCGCCGCCCAGTAAAATTCGTCGCTGACATCATCGTCGTCATAAGCTCCGCCACCGGCATTGTCGCTGGCGGGAGCGTAAAGATTGGGGTGCGCTTTGGCCGCTTCGTAGGCACGCTCGGCCGCTACCAATAGCGATTCGGAAAAGCGCGGATCGAATTCCTTGAAAAGCCGCGCGCCCTGAGCGGCTGCGGCGGCGAGATTGAGCGTAGCGGCGGTCGAAGGCCGGTGAAGCGCACGCGGCTTATCGTCCTCATGCGGCATGAGCGGCAGGCCCGTCCATTCGGTGTCATGCACCTTGTGGTGCGCCATACCCGCCAGAGGTTCGCCTTCGGGCACCTGCATCTTGACGAGGAACTCCAGTTCCCAGCGCGCCTCGTCTAGAACATCCGGCACCCCATTGCCAGATTCCGGCACGGCAAGCGCTCCGTCTGTAAGGAGAGCGTTAGAAGCACCCTCCACATAAAGCGTCCGCTCATAGGCGCTCATAAGCTGGCCTACGGAGATACCGCCATTGACGACATACTTTCCGTGATCGCCCGCGTCGTACCAACCGCCGGTCACGTCCAGCCTGTACTTGCAGGTCCAGGGCTCCCCATAAGCTTCTACCGCCTGCTCGGGCATCAGGCAGGCTACGCCGCGATCGCCTTTATTCACGGCAGCATCGCCGGGAGAGGCGGCGTGTCCGGCAGGGCGCGCATAGGAACTTCCAGCGATCTTTCCGTCAATGGCAATGCCGGAGCGCACCGGATAAAAGTAGCCGAAGGCATCACGCGCGAGCGCCTCATAAAAGCCGCGTCCGATGACAAACGGAAAGCTGGTGTCTCCGTCAGAATGGAGACGAAAGCCCTGTCCGGAGCCTGCAAAGGCGGAAAAGTCGATTACGTGAACGTTGAGCCCTGCAGTTGGGTCGGCGCCCGCCGGCTCGGTCAGGCCGCTTGCGACCTTTAGGCCATCCTCGTCGAGAAGACGCCAAGGCAGAGGGCTTTGCGCCCCTGTGACAAGCGTTGCCCGTTTCGGTCCATCGGGCAGGTAGCCGAGCTGGTTGACGAGCACCCGCGGTAACCGGTCAGCCGCTGCCGCCTCGTAGGAGGGCGGATTTTCCCACGCAGAAGCGATAAAGAGCGCCGTGAGCCCCATTGCTGTCACCAGCATCAATAATCGCCCCATCCTACCCCTCTTTTCTGGACAGATTGCGCAGTACCCCAAAACCAGCTTCTTCGAGCGCTCGGTACAAAATTTAAATGGCTACAGCATCCATTGGCCGTCCGAAAAATGGTTGGTGCTGCAGCCGGCTCGTAAATCGCGTAAAGCTGGTTTAGATCAGCAGGCGAAAACATGCTCCCTCATTTATCGTTGTAATACTGGAACCATGCAATTTTCTCCTCAACAGGACGAGGCGCTCAAGGCGGTTTCACGCTGGCTGAAGAAAGGAAGCTCTCAGATCTTCCGGCTCTTCGGCTATGCAGGCACGGGTAAGACGACGCTTGCACGCTATTTTGCGGAGCATGTCGACGGCGACGTGCAGTTTGCTGCATTCACGGGTAAGGCCGCGCAGGTGCTGCGGTCAAAAGGCGCGGCAAACGCGCGCACCATTCATTCGCTTATCTACCGCCCGCGCGGTGAGGAGCAGGTGGAGGACGAGACGACCGGGCGCACCACCATGTCCCCGACCTTCTCTCTCAACCGCCAGAGCCCAGTGGCGAAGGCCAAGCTCGTCATCATTGACGAATGCTCCATGGTGGACGAGGAATTGGGCCGGGACCTGATGACCTTCGGCACGCCGATCCTCGTGCTTGGCGATCCGGGTCAGCTGCCGCCGATTTCGGGCGGGGGTTACTTCACCGAGCACGAGCCGGACTATCTGCTCACGGAAATTCACCGTCAGGCCCGCGACAACCCTATCATCCGACTCGCGCTCGACGTTCGCGAAGGACGGGAGCTCGAACATGGCGACTACGGGTCGGCGCAGGTAATCACCAGAGGCGAGGTCACGAGCGATCTTGTGCTCGATGCCGACCAGGTGCTGCTTGGTATCAATCGCACGCGCCGGCGCTATAACCAGCGCCTGCGTGAACTAAAAGGCTTCACCTCGCTCATTCCACAGGCTGGCGACAAGCTCGTATGTTTGCGGAACGAGCCCTTAAAGGGTCTGCTCAACGGCTCCTTGTGGAAAGTCATGACCGCTTCGCGCGAGACAGTGAAGCCCGGCATCAATCTGCTGGTTTCGCCTGAAGAGGACGATCCGGATCGCGGTGTGGCCAAGATCAAGCTGCTAAAGGCCGCCTTCGAGGACCCGGATGCCGATATCCCGTGGCAGACGAAGAAGCGCTACAATGATTTCGATTTCGGCTATGCGCTTACCGTGCACAAGGCGCAGGGCTCGCAATGGGACGAGGTGGTGCTTTTCGACGAAAGCTTTGCCTTTCGTGAAACGCGCCAGCGTTGGCTTTACACCGGTATTACGCGCGCTTCGGAACGCCTGACCATCGTGCGTTAGCTAGCCCTGTATCAAGCAGGGGCGGGCAGGGGCCTGGTTCCGATCCAGTCCCATGCAGCTTCCGCCTCTTGCGCCGGGAAATATCGCATCTCAACGGAGAGGAAGGGATTGAAGAGCGATACCATCGGCTTGATCCACCCCGGCCCGCCCACTACCGCATATTTGCGGATATGTTTTAGGGAGGGGGCTTTCCCGAGCATGATAGGTTCCTTCCAGGCTGCCGCCCAATCCACTCCCTCATAGTCATGGATGAGGATGATCACGTCGATCCGTTCGTGCAGCGCATAGGCTCCTTCCAGAAGACCATACATGTTCTGCATGTCAGCCGCGCCTATATGCCCCTTGATCTCGAATGCAAAGGCGTCGTCGCGGTCGGTTTCGATGCGGCGCACATTGGGTGGCGTTTCGTTTATCAGCATCCCTGTTCCTTTGCTTGTCGAAGTGGCATTCCGTTTAACGGCAAAGAAACGCGAATTTGGCCCTGTCGGTTCACTTCAAAGCCGCTATAGGAGAGGGAACTCGTGTCTGACAGGGATCGAACGCCCATGGCCGCAAAGCTTTCCGTCAATCTCAATGCGGTTGCCATGTTGCGCAACCGTCGCGACCTTCCGTGGCCGAGCGTCACCGGGCTTGGGCGCATGGCGCTGGCTGCCGGCGCGCACGGTCTCACCGTTCATCCTCGGCCGGATCAGCGTCATATCCGCTTCTCCGACCTGCCCGATATCCGCGCGCTTATCGATGACGAATTTCCCGATAGCGAATTCAATATCGAAGGCTATCCCTCGGAAGAGTTCCTGCGGCTCGTGGAGGAAAACGAGCCGGAGCAGGTGACTCTCGTGCCCGACGAGCCCGGTCAGGCGACCTCCGACCACGGCTGGGATTTCGAGGCGCATTCCGATTTTCTGAGGGACGTCGCCAGGCGGCTGAAGAGGCGCGGCATGCGCGTCTCCCTCTTCTGCGATCCCGACGTGGACGAGGCGGCGTTGGAGGCGGCGAAGGCGACCGGGGCGGATCGCATCGAGCTGTACACAGGGCCTTACGGCGCTTGTCATGATGCTGCTGAAAAAGCCGATAGCGAATTGGAAAAACTTGCAAAGACGGCAGAGCGCGCCCAAGCCCTGGGCTTCGCAATCAATGCCGGACACGATCTTACCGTTCCCAACCTGCCGGCGCTCGCCCGTCGCATCCCTGCGCTGGCGGAGGTCTCCATCGGCCATGCGCTGACTGCGGATGCGCTGGAACACGGGATGGCCGAAACGGTGCGGCGGTTTCTCGCTGCGCTAGGCCGTCGATTGTAATCCACGCTTCCAGGAACCATCTGACGCTAGACTGGTTGTGCGGAAACCTGTTGCGTTCGCACCGCGACAGGACTATCCCAGCCCGCCATGTTCCTGGAGCACCGGGTCGAAAAGCCATCCGGTTCGGCTCCGACAAAGATATAGATCGCCATTTTTGTGTCCGGAAGGAAGCGCGGCGATCAGTGGAGCATGCTCATGGCCGATGCCAAGCTTCGTGGCTCCGATGCAGGCGATCTTGCTGGACCCCGCGCTAGGAGGGATACCCGCCAGAATCTCAGGATGCTGGTGATCGGCGCGCTGGGCGTGGTCTACGGTGATATAGGCACAAGCCCGATCTATGCCTTCCGCGAAGCGCTACACGCTTCATCCGGTGGCGGGACAGTCACACGCGAAGACGTGTTCGGCGTTCTCTCGTTGATTGTCTGTGCGCTCACAACGGTCGTTACCGTCAAATATGTCGTCTTCGTGCTAAGGGCCGACAATCGCGGCGAGGGCGGCATTCTGTCGTTGATGGCGCTTGCCCGTGGAAGCTATCCGAAGAGGTCCGGGCTCATTCTCGCGCTCGGCATCTGCGGTGCGTCGCTCTTCTTCGGCGATGCACTCATCACCCCGGCCATATCCGTCCTTTCGGCCGTCGAGGGCCTGGAGGTCGCGACCCCGGCCTTCGATCCCTACGTGGTCCCAATCACTCTGGTGATCCTGCTGGTGCTCTTTTCTGTGCAGCGGCTCGGAACCGGCAAGGTCGCGAGCGTCTTCGGTCCTGTCACCGCCGCCTGGTTTCTGGCTCTGGGAGTGGCGGGGCTCATGCATATCGCGGATGACCCGAGTGTACTCCTCGCCATCAATCCCTATCACGCCATCATATACCTTTGGCACCAACCCGAAGTCGCATTCCTGACAGTGGGCGCTGTCTTCCTTGCAGTGACAGGTGGGGAGGCGCTCTATGCCGATCTGGGCCATTTCGGGCGCAAGCCGATCGTCCTTGCATGGCTTGCCATCGTCTTTCCCTGCCTACTTCTAAATTATTTCGGGCAAGGCGCGTTCGTGCTGGCACATGGTGGCCAGCCGCAAAATCCGTTTTTTCAGATGATGCCGTCCTGGGCGCTTCTGCCGATGGTGCTGCTGGCAACGGCTGCAACGGTGATTGCAAGCCAGGCGGTGATTTCGGGAGCGTTCTCGCTTGCCCGGCAAGCCTCGCAGCTCAATATTCTGCCCCGCTTTGATATCCTGCATACCTCCGAGACCCAGGAAGGACAGATCTACCTTCCGCGCATCAATCTCCTGATGGGTTTGGGTGTGATGTTGCTCGTCGTCGGATTCGGGGCGTCAAGCGAACTTGCATCGGCCTATGGCATCTCGGTGTCCGGCAACATGCTTGTGACAACCGTGCTTCTATCCGTCGTCACGTTGTTGCGCTGGCGTTGGACAATCGCGGCGGCATTGGCCGTGCTTCTGATCTTCGGGACAATCGATATCGGCTTCTTTGCCGCCAATGTCGCAAAGCTTGTGGAGGGGGGATGGGTATCCCTGGTCGTCGCATTTGTTGCAGGGCTTCTGATGATAACATGGTTGCGCGGCACACGCGTGCTGCTGGACAAGACCCGCAAGAACAAGGTGCCGTTCGATGCGCTTGCCGAGCGGTTGGCCAGAAACCCGCCGCAGATCGTACCGGGAACTGCCGTTTTCCTGACGGCGGACCGCGGAAGCACGCCGACAGCGCTTCTTCACAGCCTGAAGCACTACAAGGTTCTGCATGAGCGAAATGTAGTGCTTTCCGTGTTGACCGCGGAACAGCCCCATGTACCGCCCTCTGAACGCGTGAGGATGGAGCCCATCAATCAGCTCTTCATGCGGGTGACCGTAACGTTTGGCTATATGGAGCGGCCGAACATCCCGATGGCGCTCGCCCTCTGCCGCAAGCAGGGCTGGAAATTCGATATCATGAACACCTCCTTCTTTGTGTCGCGCCGCTCGTTGAGGCCTTCTGCCGATGTCGGAATGGCGGTGTGGCAGGACAGGCTGTTTATCGCGCTTGCGCGCACAGCCGCCGATGCGACGGAATACTTCCAGATCCCCACCGGGCGGGTGGTCGAGATCGGGACGCAGATCACCATCTGAAAGCCGGGGGCGCTGTGGTGGCGCCGGCTCGGTGGCTTGTGCGCTCTTGCTCTCCTTCGCTATTTGTGACAGAACCGTACCGTACGGTACGGATAGAGGTAAGCTTGGGCGAGCATCGGGAGCAAGGATATACGCCGCGCCAGCGGGCAGTGCTTGAACGGGCGCTGGAATTGCTCGTGGCCGGGGGTGAAAAGGCGGTGACGACCGCCGGTGTCGCGCGCGCGGCCAATTGCTCCAAGGAAAGCCTTTACCGGTGGTTCGGCGATCGCGACGGATTGCTCGCGGCGATGATTGCCCACCAGGCGAGCAAGGTGCGCACCTTCGCCGATGATGGCGAGCCAATGGACAGGGTGCATTTCAGGGCCCATCTCGTGGCGTTCGCTCGGGATCTTCTCGACGTGCTTTCGGGCGAGGTTTCACTGGCGCTCAACCGGTTGGCCATCGGTCAGGCAAGCCGCGAGGAAAGCCGCCTTGGCCGGCTCCTGGTGGCACAGGGAAGGCGCCGTATCGACGAAGGGGCCATAGCCTTGCTGGAGGCTGGGCGGCGAAACCGGCATATCGCCTATGACGACGCCGACGATGCCTATCGGACCCTCTATGGGCTCGTGGTTCGCGACCTGCATGTGCGCATGCTTTTGGGCGAGTCAGGTGCGCGCAGGCACGAGAAGTTCGCTGCCATGGCGGAAGGGGCGGTGGAACGGTTTTTCGCACTCCATGGCGTGCGGGAGAAGGAGAGGGCGGATACGGCATGAGGCTGCCCGCCCGCATATGTGAAAGGAAGGACGAACGATGCGTGTCTATTACGATCGCGATGCCGATCTGAACCTCATCAAGTCGAAGAAGGTTGCCATCATCGGCTATGGCAGCCAGGGCAGAGCCCATGCGCTGAACCTGAAGGATTCAGGCGCTACCGATGTGGCGGTGGCGCTACGCGCGGGCTCAGCGACGGCCAGGAAGGCCGAGAGTGACGGCTTCAAGGTGATGACCGTGGCGGAAGCCGCCGGTTGGGCTGACCTCATGATGATGGCAACGCCCGACGAGTTGCAGGCTGGCATCTATAATTCCGAAATCGCGCCCAATATCCGTGACGGCGCGGCAATCGCCTTCGCCCACGGCCTCAACGTGCATTTCGGCCTGATCGAGCCGAAGAAGACGGTCGATGTCGTGATGATCGCGCCCAAGGGACCGGGGCATACCGTGCGTGGCGAGTACCAGAAGGGCGGCGGCGTGCCGTGCCTGGTCGCCGTGCATCAGGACGCTTCCGGCAACGCGCTCGACCTTGCTCTTTCCTATGCCTGCGGCGTGGGCGGCGGACGCTCCGGCATCATCGAGACCACCTTCCGCGAGGAGTGCGAGACCGATCTGTTCGGCGAGCAGGTGGTGCTCTGCGGCGGCCTTGTGGAACTCATCCGCGCTGGTTTCGAGACGCTGGTCGAGGCGGGCTATGCTCCCGAAATGGCCTATTTCGAGTGCCTGCATGAGGTGAAACTCATCGTCGACCTTATTTATGAAGGCGGCATTGCCAACATGAACTACTCGATCTCCAACACCGCCGAATGGGGCGAGTATGTTTCGGGCCCGCGCATCATCACTGCCGATACGAAGGCGGAGATGAAGCGCGTTCTCAAGGATATCCAGACCGGAAAGTTCACGTCCGAATGGATGCAGGAATGGCACTCGGGCGCTGCCCGCTTCAAGGCCATCAGGCGGCTGAACGATTCGCACCAGATCGAAGAGGTGGGCGAGAAGCTGCGCGGCATGATGCCGTGGATCGCCAAGAACAAGCTGGTGGACAAGGCGAAAAACTGAGGCTTCCGCCGTTCTTGCGAGAACCTGTCTCCTCGCGATTGCCAAGGCGGTGCTTGCGCATCGCCTTGGCAAAGATCTCGTACGAGCGAAATGTCCGCATTCAGGCCGATAGTATATGAAAGGCGAAATACACGGCAGCCGCCATGCTGTTGGGCCTGATCCCGTTGCCGGGAGGCCGCAGGTCCATCCACCACTTCTGTTCGCCTCACCATTGATGAAGAAGGCAGAATGGATCAATCCGGCCCGATAAGCCCATTGCGCCCGCTGGCGGACTACATCAGTGGGATCCTGCTCGCAGGCAAGCTGCGTCTTTCTCTGCGTCAGACCTTCGGGGCAGACGAATCTCCCGCCCCGAGCGATGGTCGACAACCAGCCACGCTCATCGGCTCCTTGACAAGGCCGCATCGTGAAGGGCGCGCAATGCCGGCGCAGCCCTTGGCCATGTCATCTCGCTCGAAGGCACGCTGACGCCCACTCATAAGAAAATTCAATAGGGTGGATAATTGACAGGATGCTTCCCTGACAGTCCTGTAGCGCAATCACTGCGCGTATCTATTATCAAATTTTCAATGGGCTGTTGCATGGCGCCTTGGCAGATAAACATCCAATCAATAAAGTACCCGATCAATCCAGCAACTGCGAAACCGGGCGAACTCACACGGTGGCGCAAGAACATTGCAGCCGGTGGAGCCGAGAGAGGAAGAACACGAGCCACATCCCTGAATGACAGGGTTCGCGATAAAGCCCGGTTCGATGTCCATGAAAGACGGCTGCGCGACCTGGCCGAGACGATCCAGACGTTAGAGGGTGTATCGGAGGCTGGACAAGCGTTTGTACCGACATTAGGGGGCAGTTCAGGCCTGCTGGCTCATGCCGTCAGGGTTTTGGCACTTCTTGCGTTGGGTAAACCGCTTGAGGCAATGCCCATTCATAGCGTGCAACCGCCTTCCATTGCGCATTACGCACCAGCTTGCGGCGCTGAGGCAGACAGATCCATTTTAGCAGAGATGAGGGAAAACATCGTGCGCCGCGCCGATCTGGCGTCCGCCAAGGCGTTGGAGAACGGTCTTGATCCCACGAGAAACTATACTTCAGTAAGCTTTTTTCTGCCGATGGGAATAGGGGGGGTAGCTGCGACTGATACGGCTCCTCTGCCCGAGGTCATTATGGCGGAGCAGAAGAGCTCAGCCCCTTTTTTCCCGCGTATTTCACCCGAGGTACAGAAAATCGCGCCCAACCTGAACAGCGAGTTCAATGCGCAATATGAAGTGGAAGCCCAGAAATGGGTCGGCAAAGCCATAGACAGGATCCTATGCCTCCTGAAAGACGCAGGGCTCGATATGGGCGACCGCGCTTCGATCATTTTTGTTCAGGCAATAGATGAAACCTATATGCCTCCCATTCCGGTAACCGGCGGCCTGGTCTGCATCGTCAGTGTGAAAAAGGACGGCAAAAGACGTGATCTCGCCATCCTACCCGAAGAGTCGCCAATGGTGGTGGACGTATCAGGTGATGAAATTGAGAGCGTTACCTGGCTCGCTCAAAACGCCCGCCGCTTCTTCGGCGAAGATCCGGAGGCACGGCTCTATATACCCAAAGTTAGAGGTGGCGTGAGCGTGCAGGAGGGGGCCTCTAGTTGTGTTTCCGACATTGTCAACGATGCTGCCCTCGATTGGTACGACGCTGCATTCTCCGAAACCGATCACGAAGCGTTGGTCGACTACGTCCGAGGCAATGCAATTCCCCTTTACGATGCTAAGCAAAGGCTGGACCGGGGCGATTACACCGGCGCTGCTGCTTCTGCAGCCTTGGATATAGCTCCCATCTTCGATGATGCCTCACGTATGTTGCGCGGACCTTTCAAGGCTGCACTAAAGAGTGCCAAGGCGGGCAAGGCTATTAAGGGGGCGAAGGCTGCAAGAATGAATGGCGGCATGAAAGCTCTGCCGGAAGTGGAGGGAGCGGCAGACGCAGCGGCACAGGCAAAGCATGTGGGAAGGAAAAGCGCAAAGGCTGTGGCGGAAGGTCTTGAGGAAACCCGCCGCCATATTCAGCTAAGGCCGCTACATCGGCGCCTTGAGGTAACACGTGTCGGTAACAGTTACCGCGTGAAGGCAGTACCGGTATTGGAAAAGCAACCGCCACAAGAAGGAGTAGTCGTCCAGACGAGCGGCACCTTTTTCGGTGAAGCCGAGCGGCTGAAGCCGAATATGGGCGCGCAGCCCTCATCCTTGCGCGCACACGAAACCGGCTTGTCTGCACCGTTAAATGGCTTAACGCGCAGACTACTTGCCAAATCCAGGACGGGAAAATTTTCAGTTCAGGATGCCGAGCGTCTGATCGGCAAGAAGCCCCAAAGCAAGTTTGTCAATGAGGAAAGCGGCTTTGTCTATAAGGGCTTTGTTTTCCGAGGCGACATGCGCAGGCCGGAACAGATATTCGAAGACGGTTTCAAGCTGCGGACGAAGATCAACTCGGTCGAAGAGGTGAATGGTTTCAGAGGCGGCTTCGGCGGAGGCCGGGATGCTTTCAACATTGATGGAAGGGGGATTTCTACCTCACCTTTTGCCGCCACGGCCGATGGTGCGGGAGCGGATGTGTATGGCCGCGCCAGAGGCGGGTACACCTACCTCGTAGATGCGCGAGCCCTGGAGGGTTATGACCTCTACAGGAACGCGGCGTTCTCACGGTTGCGCAAAACAAACAAGCTCGACCAAGAGCGGGCAGCGCAGGAAGCAGCTAGATCGCATTCGCGTCCGCTAGAGGTGAACTACGGAACGGACATCCCGCACGAGAAGATTGTCGGCGCGTTCGACCGCGAAGGCAAATACGTTCCCAATCCATCGTACCGGTTCCAACCGCGCCCCCATTAAGATGCAGAGTTCCGTAATCGGTCGAAACTGTATCAGCTTTCTCTCGCCTATGTAGCGAGGCAGATAGGAGCCGATCATCGGAACACCGGCAAAAAATCAAGAAAGCGCGTTCGCACCGTGCCGCATGTTACTCGTCTTCTGTGAGCACGGGCCGGCCGTGCTCAAATTTCACCGTGCGGTAAAAGCAGGAACGCCGTCCCGTGTGACAGGTTACACCGTCGCCTTGAACGCGTACTTGAAGATGCACTGCGTCCTGGTCGCAATCGGTAGTGAGGGAGACAAGCTTCTGGACGTTGCCAGAGGTTTCTCCCTTCTTCCATAAGGTGGAGCGGGAGCGCGACCAGTAATGTGCGATGCCGGTTTCCAGCGTTAATGACAGCGCTTCGGCATTCATATGCGCTATCATGAGTAGTGCCCCATCGTCCGCGTCGGTGACGACGGCGGTGATCAGGCCGCTTGCATCGAAACGCGGGGTGAATTCGGATCCGTTTTCGAGGGCTGCCTTATCCGCAGGAGGCGGAGAGAAGGAGAGCGCCGGCATTACGGCGTTCAGCCCCTGGGAGCTTCGCGGAGCAGGGTCATGAACCGGACCTGTTCCGCCGGCTGCTCCTTGAAGGTCCCGGTGAAGGTGGATGTGAGTGTGGTCGATCCCTGCTTCTGGATGCCGCGCATGGACATGCACATATGCTCAGCCTCGATCATGACCGCCACGCCGCGCGGCTTCAACACGTCTTGAATAGTGTTGGCAATCTGCGCAGTCATCGCCTCCTGCGTCTGAAGGCGGCGGGCAAAGATGTCCACAACGCGAGCAATCTTGGAAAGCCCCACGACTCTACCAGCAGGAAGATACGCGACATGCGCCCTGCCGATAATCGGCACCATGTGATGCTCACAATGGGAGTGGAAGGAAATGTCCTTCAGAAGCACCATGTCATCAAAACCGGCGACCTCTTCGAAGGTACGCCCGAGCTCTTCGGCAGGGCAGCGGTCATAGCCGGAGAAAAGCTCACGGTAGGCTTTCGCGACACGCTCAGGTGTTTCCTTAAGGCCTTCCCGGCCCGGGTCATCGCCCGCCCAGCGCAAGAGGGTGCGCACGGCATCTTCAACCTCCTCGCGGCTTGGCCGATTGTTAACTGGCTTGTCGAGATATGCAGGATTCTCTTCAGGTTTCGCACCCGTTTCGGACGTGCGCGGGAAGTTTTTAATGACAGCATCCATAAGAAGGCATCTCCCGTAGTCCCTGTCGCGCAGGGACGAGTTGAACGGTTCATAGCCTTTCGCGGGTTTCCTGAGAATTCAGTCCAGTCCCGAAAGCGGCATCCGCGCCAGCCCAGGCATCATACCCTTCTTGCCCTTGGGCGGTCGCTACCATTATATAGATTTAAACGGCCCTTTTTAAAAGGCATTAGCGCGACATGCTTTGCTGGATAGCCATCGGGCAAGCGGAAAAATCATGATAGACGACGTCTATAATGCAAAAATTCTTGGCTTTGCCGGAAATATCGGTCGAATCGGCCGCCTTGCAGAGCCGGACGCTTCGGCGACTGCCCATTCCAAGCTCTGCGGTTCGACGGTGACTGTCGATCTGAAGATGAAAGACGCGGTTGTCACCGATTTTTCCCATGAGGTTCGGGCCTGTGCGCTTGGGCAAGCATCATCCTCCATCATGGCGCAGAACGTGATTGGGGCCACGGCGGAGGAACTGCGGGAAGTGCGTCTGACCATGCTTCGGATGCTGAAAGAGGACGGCCCGCCACCGGAAGGCCGCTTCGCCGATCTTCGCTATCTGGAACCGGTGCGCGACTACAAGGCGCGCCACGCTTCCACCATGCTTACCTTTGATGCGGTGGTCGATTGCATCGACCAGATTGAGAAGAAGAAGGCTGGCAAGGCTGCTTGAAAATCAGCGCTGCCGGCCCTTTCTGTGCAAATACGCCATCCCGCCGGAAAGATCAGGCGCGGCTTCGGCGGATATCCGGCGGCGTCGCCTCCTCGGCGAGAAGCGACACGGCCTCTTCCAGCGACAGCGATGACTGGTCGCGGCTGCCGAGGCGACGCATGTTTACCGATCCTTCCTCTGCTTCGCGCTTTCCGCACACCAGAATGACCGGCACCTTGGCGTGACTGTGCTCACGCACCTTGTAATTGATCTTTTCGTTGCGCAGGTCGGTCTCGACCGTCAGCCCGGCAGCCTTCAGCCTTGTAGCGACTTCATGTGCATAGTCGTCGGCATCTGAAGTAATGGTTGCCACGACTACCTGAACGGGAGCCAACCAGAGCGGAAAATGGCCCGCATAGTTCTCGATCAGAATTCCCAGGAAACGCTCCATCGAGCCGCAGATTGCCCGGTGAATCATCACCGGCTGCTTCTTTTCCGATTCCTTGTCGATATAGAACGCCCCGAAGCGCTCTGGCAGGTTGAAGTCGAGCTGCGTGGTGCCACACTGCCATTCACGCCCGATAGCGTCCTTCAGGACATAGTCGAACTTGGGCCCGTAAAATGCCCCATCGCCGGGATTGATTGCTGTTTTGATCCGGCTGTCCGAGCGTTGAATATCCTGAAGCACACCGCGCATGATCTCCTCCGCGTGGTCCCACAGCGCGTCCGAGCCCACGCGCTTTTCAGGCCGCGTTGAGAAAAAAACCGTTATCTCCTTGAAGCCGAAATCAGCATAGGTGGACAGGATCAGATCGTTGATCTTCAGGCACTCTTCGGCAAGCTGCTCCTCGGTGCAGAAAATATGCGCGTCATCCTGGGTGAAGCCGCGCACGCGCATCAGACCGTGGAGCGCGCCTGAGGGCTCGTAGCGATGCACCGCGCCGAACTCAGCAAGCCGTATCGGCAGGTCGCGATAGGATTTCAGTCCATGCTTGAATATCTGGACATGACCCGGGCAGTTCATCGGCTTCAAGGCAAAGACGCGCTTGTCTTCCGCTTCCTCATCGGCGCACTCGACCTTGAACATGTTCTCCTTGTACCAGCCCCAGTGGCCGGAGGTTTCCCACAGCGAATGGTCCAGCACCTGCGGTGCGTTCACCTCCGCATAGTCGCCGTCAAGCCGCCGCCGCATATAGGAAACGAGGTTCTGGAACATGCGCCAACCCTTGGCGTGCCAAAAGACGACGCCCGGTCCCTCTTCCTGGAAATGAAAAAGGTCCATCTCGCGGCCGAGACGGCGATGATCCCGTTTTTCCGCCTCCTCCAGCATGTGGAGGTAGATTTCCAGCTGTTCCTGAGTTGCCCAAGCCGTTCCATAGATGCGCGTGAGCATCGGGTTGTTCGAATCGCCTCGCCAATAGGCTCCGGCAACCTTCATCAGCTTGAATGCCTTTCCTATCTGGCCCGTGGAGACCATATGCGGTCCACGGCACAGATCGAACCACTCGCCCTGGCGGTAGATCTTGACATCCTCGCCTTCAGGTATCGCGTCGACGAGTTCCACCTTGTAGGTTTCGCCCTTCTCCGAGAACACCTTCTTTGCCTTCTCGCGCGACCAAATCTCCTTGGTGAAGAGTTCGTTGCGGTCGATGATCTCCCGCATTTTCTTCTCGATAACGGGAAGGTCCTCGGGCGTAAAAGGCTCGTCACGAGCGAAGTCGTAGTAAAAGCCGTTCTCGATGACGGGTCCGATCGTTACCTGGGTATCCGGCCAAAGCTCCTGGACAGCCTCGGCCATTACGTGCGCGGCGTCATGACGTAGGAGTTCCAATGCGCGTGGGTCATCGCGCGTAACGATCTCTATGGTTCCGTTGCGGCCGACCGGGTCGGAAAGGTCACGCAGGACACCATCCAGAGTATAGGCGACGGCTTTTTTGGCAAGCGACTTGGAAATGGACTCGGCGACATCGGCGCCGGTAGTTGCAGCGTCGAATTCGCGCCTAGAACCGTCCGGAAATGCAAGGGAGATTGTGTCTGTCATCAGGAACTCCTATCCAGTCCCGCCAACGAACGCGGGTGGTTAAAGTCAAGCATGTGGTGCCGCATGTAACGGCACCGCAGGCTGGCGTAAAGCCCGAAGGCTATAATTTCCAGAACCGCCAGGGCGTCCACCATAGGTGCCGGGAGGAGAGTGCGTCGGGCACCGGGTCGATGCCGTGGGTGCCACCGGGGCCGCAACGAATTACCCGGAACAGCGCCATCCATCCGCCTGCCCATAGCCCATGGCGGGCGATTGCCTCATAAGCATATTCGGAGCAGGTGGGAAAATGCCTGCAGGAATTGCCAATGAAGCTGGAAAGCGTGAGCTGGTAGAGACGCACCAGTGCCGTTCCCAGGATCCGCCCAGGCGTTCGCGGCCAAGGGCCGGTCCAATTGCGCGAGATCCGCGGGCCGGAGCGGGCGGTGGGTCTTGCCATTCGAAATTTTGCCTCTTCAACCAGGGAGGGATGAGGGCTCCCTCACGGGTTGAAGAGATATAAGGTTCGCCTCAGCGCTTTGCGATAGGCACGTAGTCGCGCTGCGTCGCACCCGTGTAGAGCTGGCGAGGACGGCCAATCTTCTGCTGCGGATCCTCGATCATCTCCTTCCACTGCGCGATCCAGCCCACGGTGCGGGCGACAGCGAAGAGGACGGTGAACATCGTCGTGGGGAAGCCCAAAGCCTTCAATGTGATGCCTGAATAGAAATCGATATTCGGATAAAGCTTCTTCTCGATGAAGTATTCGTCCGTCAGTGCGATTCGCTCCAGCTCAAGGGCAACTTCCAGATGCGGATCGTCCTTGATGCCAAGCTCGCTCAGCACTTCGTGGGTTGTCTTCTGCATGATGCGCGCGCGCGGGTCGTAATTCTTGTAGACCCGGTGCCCGAAACCCATGAGCCGGAACGGATCGTCCTTATCCTTGGCGCGGGCAATATACTCGGGGATCCGCTCCACCGTGCCGATTTCGGCAAGCATGTTGAGGGCTGCTTCATTCGCGCCGCCATGGGCCGGGCCCCACAGACAGGCGATACCGGCAGCAATGCAGGCGAACGGATTTGCGCCTGACGAGCCGGCGAGCCGGACAGTGGAGGTGGAGGCGTTCTGCTCGTGGTCTGCATGCAGGATGAAGATGCGTTCCATCGCGCGCGCAAGAACCGGGTTTACCTTGTACTCCTCGCAAGGGACCGCGAAGCACATGTGAAGGAAGTTCTCCGCATAGGAGAGTTCGTTGCGCGGATAGATGAATGGCTGGCCGATATGGTACTTGTACGCCATGGCGGCGATGGTCGGCATCTTGGCGATCATGCGGATCGAGGCCACCATCCGCTGATGCGGGTCTGAGATGTCAGTCGAGTCGTGATAGAAGGCAGACAGTGCCCCTACCATGCCGCACATGACAGCCATCGGATGGGCATCGCGGCGGAATCCGGTGAAAAAGCGCGACATCTGCTCGTGCAGCATCGTGTGCCGCGTAACCCGCTGGTCGAAATCGTCTTTCTGTGCCTTGGTCGGCAACTCACCGTAAAGCAGCAGATAGCACACTTCCAGAAAGTCGCCCTGCTCGGCAAGTTGCTCGATCGGGTAACCGCGATGGAGCAGAATGCCCTGGTCGCCATCAATATAGGTTATTTTGGATTCGCAACTTGCGGTCGAGGTGAAGCCGGGATCGTAGGTGAACTTCCCAGTGTCCTTGTAGAGCGATCCGATGTCTATGACATCCGGGCCAATAGTGCCCTTTCGTAACGGGAATTCACGTGCTTCATCGCCAAGTTCCAGTTTCACCGTCGAAGTGGCCATCGCAGATTACCTTTCTGTTCTTGAAACTTGGGCGTGTGAAAGCCTGCCACGCGGGGTGACATGCCGTCGCCAGCGTGGCTCTAGCTAGCGCATTTGATTTCCGCTGCCAAGCTTGGCAACGGATGAAAGTAGACCTCAGGTTTGTTCATTCGCGTATTCCTCAAGAGAGGGTATTTCCGTCAGTCTCTTGCCGCCTGGTCTTCGATCCGGGCAAGCGCTTCTTCCTTTCCAAGCACGGTCAATACGTCGAATATTCCCGGGGAGGTGGTGCGGCCAGTTAAAGCGGCCCGGAGTGGCTGGGCTATCTTCCCAAGCTTGCGGCCGGTTTGTTCTGCGTAGCTGCGTACGACCGCTTCCGTCGATTCGGCAGACCAGTCCGTTAGCGCGGCCAAACTACCGGCCAGTTCGGCAAGCGTGAGGCGAGCTTCCTCGTCCAGCAAGGCTGCCGCCTTCTCATCCAGCACGAGCGGCCGCATCGAGAAAATGAAGCCTACTCCATTCAATAGCTCGACCAGCGTCTTGGCACGCTCCTTCAGGCCAGGCATGGCGGCAACCAGTTGGGCCTTGCGCCTATCATCAATGAGGTCGAGCACACGCTGTCCGCCCTCCAGATAGGGCAGGGTCTCAAGGAAGACATCCAGCAAGTCCTGATCGTCCATCCGCCGGATATGGACGCCGTTCAGCGCCTCCAGCTTCTGGAAATCGAATCGCGCGGCAGACTTGTTGATGTCTTCGATATCGAACCAGTCGATCATCTGCTCCGAGGTCATCACCTCGTCATCGCCATGGCTCCAGCCGAGGCGGGCAAGATAATTACGCATCGCGGCAGGCAGGTAGCCCATGGCACGGTAAGCCTCCACTCCAAGCGCGCCATGACGCTTTGAAAGCTTTGCCCCGTCCGGTCCATGAATCAGCGGGACATGCGCCATCACCGGCACATCCCATCCCATGGCCTTGTAGATGAGCGTTTGCCTTGCTGCATTGGTCAGGTGATCATCGCCGCGGATGATATGGGTGATGCCCATATCATGATCGTCCACTACGACGGCATGCATATAGGTCGGCGAGCCGTCTGAACGCAGGATGATGAAATCGTCGAGATCCTTGTTGGGGAAGCGAACCTCGCCCTGCACCTTGTCATAGACTACGGTTTCGCCCTCAAGCGGAGCCTTGATGCGGATGACGGGTCTGACCCCGGCCGGAGCCTCGGAGGGATCGCGGTCACGCCAGGTGCCGTCATAGCGCGGTGGGAGGCCCTTCTGCCGGGCCTTCTCGCGCATTGTCTCGATTTCTTCTGGCGTGCAATAGCAGTAGTAAGCTTCTCCGCGCTCTACCAGTTCCTTCGCTACCTCGCGGTGCCGCTCCGCGCGCGCATATTGCGAGATTGGCTCCCCTTCCCAATTGAGGCCGAGCCAGGACAGCCCGTCGAGGATGGCCGCAGTGGCCGCCGGGGTGGAGCGCTGCCGATCTGTGTCCTCGATCCTCAACAGCATCTTTCCACCCGTATGACGGGCGTAGAGCCAGTTGAAGAGAGCGGTGCGCGCCCCGCCTATATGTAGGAAACCGGTGGGGGAGGGGGCAAAACGGGTGATGACGGTATCGGTCATTGTCTTTCCGGGTTTCGGCGCGACAAAAACGGCCTGCGGGTGGAAATTGGTCGCCCGTTGTGTAGCATAGGCGGAAGGGGGTGCAAGCGCCTGGGGGGAGAAGCAGGCATGGGGGACCGGCGAGCGACAGCCGCCTTCGAGGATGAGCGTGCGCAATTCTTGCCGATTGCCGAGCATAGTATCGTGGCTCCCGTGCCTGGCGTTCCAGCGGCGACACGCCAGGGGAACCGAGGCGCCGAGGCCAGGGTACCGCATCCCCTGGCGCTTTGGCGTTCTGTTCTGTCCGCCATTACAAGGCTTCCTGCATTTGCAATAAACCAGATAGAGCGGGACGGGGCTCGCGGCGCCGGTTTTCTGTGCATTCCCATTCTCCTAGGGGCTGGCGCGGCATTCTATTTCAGTCTTGCCTGGGAGCCGGGCGGAATCGCACTTGGAATCCTGCTTGCAGCGTTGCTCATTGCAATGTGGCTTGCACGAGGAAGACCATTCCTCATCCTGCCATTGACGGCCTGCCTCATCTTCACCCTCGGCATCGTGGCGGCCAAGTTGGAAACATGGCGTGCTTCGACATCGATGCTGGGGTCGGAGATAACAACCCGCATTACCGGCAAGGTGGTGCGAGTGGAGCACCAGGCAAGTGGCCGTTTCCGTCTTATGATCGATGTCATAGACACGGAGCGCCCTAAACTTCGCTATGCGCCGGAGCGGGTACGTGTAACCGCGCGAAAAATCCCGGAAGGATTACAGCCCGGAGACGATGTTTCGGGCCTTGTACGCTTAATGCCCCCTTCGGGGCCGGTCCGCCCCGGAAGTTACGATTTTGGTTTTGCCAGCTACTTTGATGGATTTGGTGCGATCGGCTTCTTCATGTCGGGGCCCGAATATGCAGCAGGCAGCCATGAGACGCCCCTTTCGCTGCTGCCCGCCCGATTTCTGGAGCAGTTGCGTCTTGCACTGGCGGAGCGCATCCGCTCAAGCCTTAGCGGGCCGGAGCGCGAGGTAGCGGTCGCAATGATCGTTGGCTTCCGTCCGGGGATCTCGGAGGAGGTGAACGAATGGTTGCGCCGTTCAGGACTTGCCCACATCCTATCCATATCAGGCCTGCACATGGCGCTCGTCGCGCTGACCGTAATGTCGATCTTGCGCGCCACTGCCGCACTCTTCCCGGTCTTCTCCTCGCGCGTTCCCGTCAAGAAGTATGCGGTTGCCGCTGCTCTCGCCTTCTGCACCCTCTACCTTTCCCTCTCCGGCATGGATGTAGCCGCCCAACGCAGCTATTTGATGCTGGCAGTGATGCTTGCGGCACTGTTGTTCGATCGCGCGGCCCTCACCATGCGCAACGTCGCTATCGCAGCGATCATCATCGTGGCGTACTCGCCGCATGAGGTCATTGGTCCAAGTTTTCAGATGTCCTTCGCCGCCACAGCCGCGCTCGTGGCCGGCTTTGCAGGATGGACCGAATGGCGCCGCAGGCGGCCACGAAGCGGACCGCCTGTCGGCGAACCACTATTACGGCGGGTAATCCGCATGGCGATTTACTCTCTGGCGGGGCTCGCAGCCACCTCGCTCATCGCGGGCACGGCGACGGCGCTTTACGGCGTTTGGCATTTTCAGCGGGCAACCCCTTTGGCGCTTCAGGCAAACCTGGTTGCCATGCCCTTCGTCTCGATGTTTGTAATGCCCGGAGCCGTGTTCGCCATCCTGGCGATGCCGTTTGGCCTTGAAGGATTCTTTCTCAAGATCATGGGGCACGGCATCGTTGCGGTCATTGAAATCGCCAAGTGGTTTTCTGACCGCTCTCCCTTCGATGCCGTGGGACTCATCCCGCTTTCCTCGCTTCTAGCCTTTACAGCGGCGCTTCTCATCCTCGTTGCATCCACAACGTGGTTGCGGATCCTGGCATTGCCGTTTCTTGCTTTGGGCGTATTCTCTCTCGCCCAAAGAGACTTGCCGGATGTGGTAATCGCTGAGGATGCGCGCCTGATCGGGATTCGCGCCGGCGAGGGTGTGTTGGCAGTTAACCGCGTTCGTCCAAATAGTTTCACCGTAACCGACTGGACCCGGGCGCTGAAGGCGGAAGAGCTTCTGAAGCCTCTAACCTTGAAGAACGCGCATCACCACGACATTGACCCCCAGGCGGGGGCTGCCTTCATCTGCGCGGAGGGCCTGTGCCTTGCCCGTCATGAAAGCGGAAGCATTATCGCCCATGCAGAGAATATCGTCGCCGCACGCAATGCATGCGGTAAAGCCATACTTATTGTGATCGACGATGCGACCGCAGGTGATGTTTGCGGCTCTGACGCAGTGAGCGTCATAACCAAGCGAGATCTCGCCCGACAGGGCGCTGCTTCCGCACGCTTCACCCGAAAACAGGGCGAACACCAAACTGGCCCGGAAATCACCTTCTCATTGGGAGAAACCTGGCGGCCCTGGCACGAGTACCGGGCCTGGTCCCGCCCTGCACGCGGATTGGGTCCTTATCAGCGTAGGGAGAAACCTCCGGCTAAAACTGCCGCGCCTGTCAATAACGCCGAATGAGACCGACCAGGCGACCCTGTACTTTCACACGGTGAGGGCCGAAGATTCTTGTCTCATAAGCAGGATTGGCCGCTTCGAGTGCGATGGAAGCGCCTTTGCGGCGGAAGCGCTTGAGCGTTGCTTCTTCCTCGTCCACCAACGCTACCACGATTTCACCGGGGTTGGCCGTCTGAGTCTGTCGTATGATAACGGTGTCGCCGTCGAAAATGCCGGCCTCGATCATCGAGTCACCCTTCACCTCCAGAGCAAAGTGCTCGCCGCCGGCGATCATTTCAGCAGGCACGCTAATGGCATGGGTTTGATGCTGGATCGCTTCGATCGGCACGCCGGCAGCGATCCGTCCCATTACGGGGATGGAGACGATGGCCGCTTCATCGCTGGCAACCGGCCGCAAGGCCGGCGCGGCAGCGCGCCCTTGGCCGCCTTCGATCACGCTCGGGGAGAAACGGCGCGGGCCGCCGAGTCCGGGAGCGATGGAATCAGGAAGACGCAGCACCTCCAGCGCCCGAGCACGATTCGGAAGTCGACGAATGAAACCCCGTTCCTCCAAGGCCGAGATCAGGCGATGGATGCCTGACTTCGAGGCGAGATTAAGCGCGTCCTTCATCTCATCGAAGGAAGGCGGGATCCCCGTCTCTTTCAGACGCTCGTGAATGAAGAGAAGCAGCTCATGCTGTTTGCGCGTCAGCATTGAAACACCCGGAGTTAAAAATAAACAAAACCAGAACATACACTATATGTTCCAGTTGTGTTCCGCAACAGCAGAAAGGACGGAGCGACGAAGAGTTAACGCAGCATCAGGACCTGACAGCGTGCTCCGGCATCCGCCGCAGGCGCTTGGGGCTCGCGCAGGATGAGTGCATTCGCGGCGGCGAGCGTCGTGAGCATGGAGGAATCCTGAACGTCGAAAGGTGTGGCAAGAAGATCGTTCTGCTGCTGCACGACAGTGGCGCGCACATAGTCGCGGCGCTCCCCATTGGCCTTCATGGGGCGGGCGAGTGTAGCGGATCGTATGTCCGGAGCGTAGAGGCGGCCGGACAGCCGGGCAACCATGGGCCGGAGGAAGAGATGGGCGCACACGAGGCTGGAAACGGGATTGCCGGGCAGGCCGAGAACGCGTGCGCTGTTCAACTTACCGAACATCAAAGGCTTGCCTGGACGCATGGCTATTTTCCAGAAGGCGAGTTCCATACCCTCAGCCTGGAGCACATCCTGTACAAGATCATGGTCGCCGACCGAAACGCCGCCCAGCGTCACGATGATGTCGGCGGATGCGGCAAGCGCCGCGCGTACTGCATCTGAGATCGATTCGTGCCGGTCAGGCACGATGCCCAGATCGAGAATATTGGCGCCATCCTGCTTGGCTAGAGCGGCAACGCCGTAGCTGTTGGAGGCGACAATCTGGTCAGCACCGGGCTCGATGCCTGGCGGCACAAGTTCGTCTCCGGTGGCGATGATAGCAACCAGCGGTCTTCCCACCACCGGTAGATGGGAATGGCCGGCCGCGGCCATGAGCGAGAGCGCCGCCGGGTCAAGTACGCGGCCATCGTCCAGAAGGATATCTCCGTTGTGGAAATCTGTTCCAGCGGAGCGGATATGGCGGCCCAGAACAACCGAAGTGATGGCCTCGATCCGTCCGGCCTCCATCGGGCGGGCATTCTCCTGGATGAGTATCGTGTCGGCACCTTCGGGTACCGGAGCGCCGGTGAAGATGCGAACCGCTTCGCCAGGTCGGACCCTGCCTGAAAAGCGACGCCCCGCAGCAGCCTCTCCAATCACCGAAAGGATGGCCGGAACAGTTGCGATATCGGCGGCTTGCACGGCATATCCGTCCATGGCCGAAACGTCGAAGGGTGGCTGCGTGCGCAGCGCAGACAGCTTCGCCGCCAAAACGCGGCCAGCCGCCTCGTGCAGCGGCGTCTTCTCAGCAGGCAGGCGGCGTATGCCCGCAAGTACCCGCTCCAGCGCTTCGTCAACCGATATGAGAGCCATTACTCTTCTCGTCCGCGCGCCAGGTCCCGGATTTCCCGCCTTTTTTCTCCACGAGATGCACTCCGGTGATCGACATGCCCCTGTCGAGGGCCTTTGCCATGTCATAAATGGTCAGACAGGCGACTGAAACCGCTGTGAGCGCCTCCATCTCCACCCCTGTCTTGCCGGTCACGCGAGCCGTAGCTTCGACACGCAAGCCGGGCAATCCCTCATCTGGCTCGATTTCCACGGAAACCTTGTTGAGCGCGAGCGGATGACAAAGGGGGATGAGATCATAGGTCTTCTTGGCTGCCATGATGCCTGCCAGCCGCGCCACGGCGATGACATCGCCCTTCTTTGCGTTGTTGCTGACAATGGCCTTAAGCGTTTCCATTGCCATGACGACGCAGCCCCTGGCCGTGGCTGTGCGATGGCTGTCCGCCTTGGCGCCCACATCCACCATCTCTGCGCGCCCGTCGCTGCGAAGATGGGTGAGGCCGCTTTCTCTCTTTCCAGCCATCTCAACTTGCCGCGCGTGAGCCCGTGGCAGTGCCCAGAAGCACACGTGTCGCCTGCTCCACGTCCTGCTGCCGCATCAGGCTCTCGCCTACTAGGAAGGTTGTTATTCCCGCTTGCTTCAGGCGCTGGCAGTCTGCTTGGGTATAGATGCCGCTCTCGCCGATGACGATGCGCCCCTCCGGCACTTGCGGCGCAAGTCGCTCGCTCGTTTCCAGGGTGGTTTCGAACGTCCTGAGATCGCGGTTGTTGATGCCGATGAGGGGCGAGGAAAGCTTGAGCGCCCGTTCCAGCTCCTCCTCGTCATGGATCTCGACAAGAACATCCATGCCGAGTTCGCCCGCCGTATCCTCCAGCGCCATTGCCTCGTCGTTTGTCACGCTCGCCATGATGATGAGAATAGCATCGGCCTCCCACATGCGCGCCTGATAAACCTGGTAGGGATCAAACATGAAGTCCTTGCGTAGAGCCGGCAATCCGGTAGCCGCCCGGGCGGAGGTGAGGAACCCGGGCTTGCCCTGGAAAGAAGGTTCGTCCGTCAACACGGAAAGACAGGTCGCTCCGCCCCTTTCATAGGCCGCAGCCAACGCGGGAGGGTCGAAATCATCCCGGATCAGTCCCTTGGACGGGCTTGCCTTCTTCACCTCGGCAATGAGCGCGAACTCCATCCGCTCCTGCTTTGCGACGAGGGCCTCAGCAAAGCCGCGCGGCGGCGATACATCGCGGGTACGAGCACGGACTTCCTCCAGGGAAAGGGCGGCCTTCGCCGCGGCGATCTCGTCGCGTTTGTAGGTTTCGATCTTTCGCAGGATATCGGCCATTGCCCTCGACCTTAATCAGGAGCTTTTGTTGGACGCGACGATAAGCTTTTCGAGCGCGGCAAGCGCCCGTCCGCTATCGATGCTTTCAGCGGCCAAGGCGACGCCTTTCTTCAGGCTATCTGCCTTGCCGGCCACGATCAGGGCAGCGGCCGCATTCAGAAGGGCGATGTCGCGATATGGGTTTTTGTGGCCTTCAAGAACAGCCCGCAGGGCAGCCGCATTGTGGGCCGCATCGCCGCCTTTCAAGTCCGCAACGGCAGCCCGTTCCAGCCCCGCCTCCTCCGGTGTAACCTCGAAATTGCGCACCTTGCCATCTTCCAGCGCGGCCACGAGGGTCGTGCCTGCTGTCGTCATCTCATCCAGGCCGGCCCCGTGGACCACCCAGGCTCTTTCCGCGCCGAGCTGCTTCAGAACAAGGGCGAGCGGTCCTACCCACTGCGGGGAGAAGACCCCCACGAGCTGTCGCTTCACGCCAGCGGGGTTTGAAAGTGGACCCAGGAGATTGAAGATCGTTCGCGTGCCGAGTTCGACGCGGGCAGGGCCCACATGGCGCATGGCGGCATGGTGGTTGGGTGCAAACATGAACCCGACGCCAGCCTCCGCGATGCAGGAAGCGATCCGCTCAGGCCCAATTTCAATGTTAACCCCAAGGGAAGCGAGGCTGTCCGCTGCGCCGGAGCGTGAGGATAGAGCGCGGTTGCCGTGCTTGGCCACCGGCACGCCGCAGCCGGCGACGACGAAAGCGGCGCAGGTGGAAACGTTATACGTGCCAGAGGCATCGCCGCCGGTTCCCACGATGTCCACGGCATCAGCCGGCGCTGTGACCGGGAGCATCTTCGCGCGCATCGTATCCACGGCACCGCTGATCTCGTCTACGGTTTCCCCGCGGACGCGCAGCGCCATCAGAAAGCCGCCGATCTGGCTGGGTGTTGCCTCGCCCGACATGATGATCTCGAAAGCCTCTCGTGCTTCAGGGAAGCTGAGCGAGTCTCCCGCGGCGACCTTGGCAATATGGGCCTTCAAGTCTGCCATGGCATTCCCGTTAGAAACTCAGCGCCTGCTGGAGGGCGGTATGATTGACCGCAACCGGATGCTCTGCCTGCAGTCGGTTTACAAGCTGGTCGAGAAGGTCATTCTCAAGGCTTTGGGTGATGGCATTTGCAACGTCTTCAGGCAGCGTCTCGGCCGAAGCGCCGGCGGGCTCGAACACTTCGGTAACCTGGAAGACTATGCGGCCGTTGCCGGTGGGGTTCGCAAAGGTTCCTACGCCACCCTTGGGCAGCGAGAAGACAGCGTTAACGCCGGCCCGGCCGAGATCCGGATCGTTGGCTTCGCGCTTGAGGCCCCGCTTGACCATCTTCTCCTGACCGATCTCCGCCGCGACCTCATCCAGTGTTTTCCCGTCTTCGAGCTGCTTGCGCAGTTCCTCCGCCCGTGCTGAAAGCCTGGCTGTGAGCTCCTCGTCGGTCCAGTCGGCCAGGACCCTGTCGCGCACTTCATCGAAAGAACGCTCCCGCGCGGGCGTCACTCCGGCTACCTCGAAGAAGAGAAAGCCGTTGGAACCAATATTGATCGGCTGGTTCTCAACGCCGACATCCGCTTCGAAAGCCTCATTCAACAACTCGCGCGATTGCGGCAAGTCGTTGGCGACGGTGCCGTCTGGCCTTTGGCCATTGCGATCGACCTCCACCGTCCGCATGGTAAGCTTCAACTGCCCGGCAGCCTCTTCCATGGAGGCACCTGCTGCGCGCGCATCCTCATACGCATCATAGGTGTCAAGCACCAGTCTGCTTGCCTCATCCAGCGCAAGCATGTTGCGAATCTCGTCTTCCACCTCGGCAAGGGGGGAGACCCGCTCGGGAGATATCTCCGTAACGCGAAGGAGAACCGGACCAAACGTCCCATCAACGACCTGGCTGATCTGTCCTTCGTCCAAGGCGAAAGCAGCTTCGGCGATGGCATTGTCGGCGATTTCCTCGCGGGAGAGTGTACCCAGGCTCGCATCGGCCAATGTGCGGCCTTGCCGCTCTACCAGGTCCTCAAAGGTGGTGCCCGCACGCAAGCTCTCATGCGCTGCAGCGGCAGTTTCCGCATCGGGGAAATTGATCTGCTCGATGGTGCGCCGCTCCGGCGTTGTATAGCGGTTGCGGTTTTGCTCGTAATAGGCGGACACCTGCTCGTCGGAAATGACAGACGGATCGACGATGTCCTCGGCCTCAAGCTTTACGTAGTCGATCCGGCGATATTCCGGAGCGGAATAGTGCTCCTTGCGAGCCTCAAACCAGCTTTGGAGCTCTTCTTCAGCAGGAGCCACCAGGTTCTGGGCGGGCGGGCTCTGCAGGAGAACATATTCGATCGTCCGGTCTTCGCCACGGTAAAGGGCGACATTGCGCAGAAGGGCATCAGGCGCCGAGACTCCGGCCGCCGCCGCGTCCACAATTTGCTGTCGAACCGCTGCCTTCTCGCGATTGCGCAGATAGTCCTGTGGCCGCATGCCGATCTGCCGGAGTACGAACTCGAACTGCGCGCGGTCAAATCGGCCGCCTGCTCCCCGGAAAGCGGGATCGGAGGCTGCTAATTCTGCAAGTTTGTCCTGCGATACGCCGAGGCCGATACGCCTGGCTGTCTCGTCGAGTACCGCACCAGCCGCCAACTCGGCCAGAACCTGATCATCTATGCCGAAGGCGACGGCCTGCTCACGCGTGAGCCTGCTGCCGATGCGCTGAGAGAACTCCGATATGCGGCGGTCATAGGCCAGTCGGTAGTCAAGCGCCGATACTGTTGTGCCTCCTGCTGTGAGGACGTCATTGCTGCCGCCTGTCAGGAGCTGGTTGGAAATACCCCACACGGCAAAGCTCAGCACCAGCAGCATCAGCAGGATCTTAGCAAACCACGTCTGTGCGCCTCTTCTCAGGATGTCGAGCATGTCATTTCCGTTGCGGTTTCCATTCTGTCCCCGGGAATAGCGTCCCAAAAGGTTACTGTCGATTGCTTTGTGCCTTCTTTTTGATAGTCAACAGGCTGTCACGCGACGGCAGGAACTGAACACAGCATCGGGAGAGACGCATGACTCCAGGAATACGCCCCCTTATTGCCGGCAATTGGAAGATGCACGGCATACGTGCCTCGCTCCCGGAACTGGACGCCATTGGAAAGGGATTCGCTGCTGCCTCCGCTGAGAGGATGGACGGGCTGGTTTGCGTGCCAGCAACGCTCCTTTCGCAAGCCGCCGACCTTCTGCGTAATACCCCCGTCGCGGCGGGCGGGCAGGATTGTCACTCTGCGGCGCAGGGGGCTCACACAGGTGACATCTCCGCTGAAATGCTTGCCGACTGCGGCGCAACCTGCGTGATCGTCGGGCATTCGGAGCGCCGCATGGATCACGGCGAGAACGACCCGCAAGTGGCGGAGAAGGCGAAGGCTGCCTGGCGAGCGGGACTGACGGCCATCATTTGCATAGGCGAGACTCAGGAAGAGCGCGAGGAGGGGGAAACGCTCTCGGTCCTGTCACGGCAGATCCAAGGCTCCGTGCCCGAAGGGGCAACTGCTGCAAATACGGTTGTCGCCTATGAGCCCGTATGGGCGATTGGAACGGGGCTGACCCCAACCGTTGACGATGTTGCGGAAGCCCATGCCCATATCCGCGGCGAGCTGGAAAAAAGAATAGGTAAGGAGGCATCAACCGTGCGCCTGCTTTATGGTGGCTCCGTCAAGCCAGGGAACGCAGGTGAACTGCTTTCGGTCTATAACGTCGATGGAGCACTAATCGGCGGAGCCAGCCTTAAAGCGGTCGATTTTCTGGCTATCGCAGAAGCGATAAGTCCCCGCTGACCCGGACAGCCAGTTTGCAATCGCAAGGCGCTTTCCTATCTTGGAAAAAGGCAGGCTTGGAAAAGCGCCCAAAGCCGTGTAATGAGCCGCGGGCGCTCGCCCGTTTGCCTCAGGCGCCGGAAGGAATTCATGGACAAAATCGTCATCGTTATTCATCTGCTTGTCGTGGTCGCGCTGGTTGGCCTCATTCTAGTACAGCGCTCGGAAGGTGGCGGCCTGGGAATTGGCGGAGGTGGCGGTGGTTTTATGTCCGCGCGCGGAGCTTCCAACGCGCTTACGCGGACGACGGCCATTCTCGCGGTGATCTTCTTTGCTACATCACTAGTTCTTTCGCTGTTAGCCCGGTATCAGCCGCAGCCCACGGACATCTTCGACCGCCTGCCTCAAGCCGAGACGGAGCGTGACGGCGGCGGCGCAGGGATTCTTGATGAGTTGGGCGGGCCGTTGAGCGCACCTTCACCTGCGCAGGAGGAGCCGGTGGCTCCCACCGGCGAAAGCTCGGTGCCGGCTCCCGCGGAGTCCGGATCTACACCGGCGGAAGATTCTCAGCCGCAGGTGCCGACAGGCCAATAAGACGAAGCTGCAAGTTTGGCTTTTCCCAGGTGCCGGGCAAACCATCGCAGCGCCTGTGCGGGAAAAGAGGTGGTTGCGAGCATTTTGCGCTGGCGGAATCGCTCGCACGGGGTTAATCGATGAGTCCCATGGCGCGATATGTTTTCATAACTGGCGGCGTGGTTTCCTCCCTTGGCAAAGGCATCGCATCTGCGGCGCTCGGCGCGCTTCTTCAGGCGCGCGGCTATCGCGTAAGGCTGAGGAAACTCGACCCCTATCTCAATGTCGATCCGGGCACGATGTCGCCGTATCAGCACGGCGAGGTCTTCGTTACCGACGATGGAGCAGAAACCGACCTGGATCTTGGCCATTATGAACGTTTCACCGGGCGTTCGGCCAATAAGCAAGACAACATCACCACTGGGCGCATCTACAAGAACATCCTGGAGAAGGAGCGGCGCGGCGACTATCTAGGCGCTACGGTACAGGTGATTCCGCACGTCACTGATGAGATCAAGCAGTTCATCTTGGAAGGCAACGAAGATTTCGATTTCGTCCTGTGCGAGATCGGCGGCACGGTGGGCGACATCGAGGCCATGCCCTTTCTTGAGGCAATTCGGCAACTTGGCAATGAACTGCCGCGCAACAACGCGGTCTATGTTCATCTAACGCTCATGCCCTGGATTCCTGCCGCGGGCGAACTGAAAACCAAGCCAACGCAGCATTCGGTAAAGGAGCTGCAATCCATCGGCATTGCGCCTGATGTGCTGCTCGTGCGAGCCGATCGTGAAATTCCGCAGGAAGAGCGGCGCAAGCTTTCTCTCTTCTGCAATGTGCGCGAATCAGCGGTAGTCCAGGCGCTCGACGTCGACAACATTTATGACGTCCCCATTGCCTACCACAAGGAAGGACTGGATGGAGAGGTACTCGCAGCCTTCGGCATCGATCCGGCTCCCAAGCCGCGCATGGAGCGCTGGGAGGACGTTTCAGCCCGGATCCATAATCCGGAAGGCATGGTCACAATCGCAATAGTCGGAAAGTACACCGGCCTGAAGGATGCGTACAAATCGCTTAATGAGGCGCTTGCCCATGGCGGCATCGCTAATCGAATAGGCGTGAAGATCGACTGGATCGAGTCGGAGATCTTCGAGAAGGAAGATCCGGCCCCGTGGCTCGAGAAAGTTCATGGCATTCTCGTGCCTGGAGGGTTCGGCGAACGCGGATCGGAAGGCAAGATCCTTGCGGCAAAGTTCGCGCGCGAACGCAAGGTGCCCTTTTTCGGCATCTGTTTTGGCATGCAGATGGCCTGCATCGAGGCGGCGCGGTCGCTTGCGGGGATTAAGAATGCATCGTCGACCGAGTTCGGTCCCACTGACGAGCCGGTGGTAGGCCTTATGACGGAATGGCTACATGGCAATATGCTGGAAAAGCGCACGGCTGCAGGCGATCTGGGGGGAACCATGCGGCTTGGGGCGTATGAAGCGCATCTTGCCCTCGGCTCCAGGATCGCGGATATCTATGGCACAGAAACCATTTCGGAGCGTCATCGGCATCGTTACGAAGTCAATATCGGCTACCGTGAGAAGCTGGAGGCGTGCGGATTGATTTTTTCCGGACTGTCGCCTGATGGCGTCTTGCCGGAAGTAGTTGAATATTCCGATCACCCTTGGTTCATCGGGGTACAGTTCCATCCGGAGTTGAAGAGCCGCCCCTTTGAGCCGCACCCGCTCTTTGCTTCTTTCATCGCTGCCGCGGTAGAGCAGTCGCGGCTGGTCTGAAGCGGTAGAAGCACGTTTTTAATGGAGAAAGCTTGTAGCGCCGCCGGGCTGCTCGCCAGTCAAGATCCCGGCTTTTGGAGTTTGGATTATGAATCTCAATTCGCGTGTAAAAGTTGGCAAGACTGTCTTTGCCAATGATGCACCTTTGGCGCTGATCAGCGGGCCCTGTCAACTCGAAAGCCGCGAACATGCCTTCGAGATGGCCGGGCGCCTCAAGGAAATGGCTGAGGGCTTCGGCATTGGTTTCGTTTACAAGACAAGCTTCGACAAGGCGAATCGAACCTCCCTTTCCGGCAAGCGCGGCGCTGGTCTCGATGCCGCCATGCCCATCTTTGCAGATCTCAGGCGTGAGCTCGATGTTCCCATCCTGACCGATGTGCATACGGAAGAGCAATGCGCAGTAGTGGCGGAGTTCGTCGACGTCCTGCAGATTCCCGCTTTTCTATGCCGCCAGACTGACCTTTTGGTCGCTGCTGCCGGCACCGGCAGGCCCGTGAATGTGAAGAAGGGCCAGTTTCTGGCTCCCTGGGACATGAAGAACGTGGTCGCCAAGATCAGTGCCTCTGGCAATGCCAACGTCCTGGTGACCGAGCGCGGAACGTCATTCGGTTACAATACGCTCGTCAACGACATGCGTGCCTTGCCAGTGATGGCCGAGATTGGCACGCCGATTATTTTCGATGCCACCCACTCTGTCCAGCAGCCTGGCGGGCAGGGGAGTTCATCCGGTGGGGAACGCAGGTTTGTCGAGACACTGGCGCGCGCAGCCGTGGCTGTCGGTGTTGCAGGTGTTTTCATAGAAACGCACCAGGACCCAGACCATGCTCCTTCAGACGGACCGAACATGGTTCCGCTCGACAAGATGCCCGCCCTTCTGGAACGTCTCTTGTCATTCGACCGGGTGGCAAAGGGCATCTGAGCATCCGGCCGCTTTTTAAAGTATTCCGCGACGAGAAAGAAAGCTCGCTACATTGTCTTTTTCCCCGTGTGCGATAAGAAAGCGGAATTTCCTCCACTGATTACTGAATTATAAAGGACGAGCCATGACCGTCATTGTCGATATCGTCGGACGCGAGATCCTGGACAGCCGCGGCAATCCCACTGTCGAGGTTGACGTGGTTCTGGAAGACGGCTCGATCGGCCGTGCCGCAGTTCCCTCTGGCGCTTCTACGGGAGCGCATGAGGCCGTCGAGCTTCGAGACGGGGGGCCGCGCTATCTGGGCAAGGGTGTCTCGCGCGCAGTGGAGGCTGTCAACGGCGAGATTTTCGAAGTCATCGGCGGTATGGAAGCGGAAGAGCAGATCCATATTGACCGCACCCTTATCGAGTTGGACGGTACGCCCAACAAGGCGAGGCTGGGCGCCAATGCAATCCTCGGCGTTTCCCTGGCCGTCGCCAAGGCGGCCGCTATGGCTACAGGCCTTCCCTTTTACCGTTATGTCGGAGGAGCTTCAGCGCATATCCTTCCTGTTCCGATGATGAATATCCTCAATGGCGGCGCCCATGCGGATAATCCCATCGACTTTCAGGAATTCATGATCATGCCCGTTGGCGCGGCCAGCCTCAGCGAAGCGCTCCGCTGGGGGGCAGAAGTTTTCCACACGTTGAAATCGGGTCTGAAGGCAGCCGGGCAGAACACTAATGTGGGCGACGAGGGTGGATTTGCGCCCAACCTGCAGGACGCCAGGGCAGCGCTCGACTTCATCATGACCTCAATAGAGAAGGCCGGCTACAAGCCAGGCGAAGAGATTGCCCTGGCCCTCGATTGTGCAGCTACCGAGTTCTTCCATAATGGCAAATATGTCTATGCAGGAGAGGGACAGACACGCAACGCCAGGGAGCAAGCCGAATATCTTGCCAGCCTCGTCCGCGACTATCCGATCATCTCCATCGAGGACGGAATGGCGGAAGACGACTTCGAGGGATGGAAGGTGTTGACGGAGGTGGCTGGCGACAAGACACAGCTTGTCGGAGACGATCTGTTCGTAACGAACTCCTCCCGCCTGAAGGACGGGATCAATATGGGCATTGCCAATTCGATCCTGGTCAAGGTCAACCAGATCGGCACGCTCACAGAAACGCTGGATGCGGTTGAGACGGCCCACAAGGCCGCCTATACTGCTGTCATGTCCCACCGTTCGGGTGAAACGGAGGATGCGACCATCGCGGATCTTGCGGTTGCGTTGAATTGCGGGCAGATCAAGACCGGCTCCCTTGCCCGTTCCGACCGGGCAGCCAAGTATAATCAGCTCATTCGCATCGAGGAGCAACTTGGCAAGCAGGCACTCTATGCCGGACGTTCGGTCGTGCGTGGATAGCGGGTGTCACGGCGCCTGAGCTTCTTGCAGTGCCTTCCTGCACAATAAAGGAAGAGGACGGCACTCGATCCTTTCGGGCTCTAACTCTCCGTTAAGCAAGATATGTCGTTATGCGGTCAAAGGAAAAGCTTTGCCGCATGTGGACACGTCATCATAAACGCCGCAACACTGGACGCTTGATCACGCCTGTGATTGCGGCCGTTGTGCTTTCCTATTTCGGCTTCCATGCCTACCAGGGCGATTATGGGCTGAAAGCCAAAGAACGGCTTTCAGAAAAGATTGTGGTGCTCGAAACGGAGCTTGCCACGCTTGAAAGGACACGCGGCAGGCTTGAGGAGCGGCTCTCCCTCATCAATGACGGCACGCTCGAGCGCGATATGCTGGACGAGCAGATTCGGCGCAGCCTTAATCTCGTGCAGGAGAATGAGATACTGATTTTCCGGACTTCCGGCCAGCATAATTAACTCGATTCCGGTTAATTTCGGAAAAGAACTGCAATTTTAACCCCTTATCCACATGGCTGGCATGCATAAATTGCATGGCGGGCCGCTTCGCCTCGTGCTAGCGTATAGCCGGTAAAAGTAGATTTGCAGTAGACGACGGCATGCCGTGGACTAGGTGGTGGCCGTGCGGCACAATGGTATTTGCGCCGTGCCTTTAAGTCTGCCAGCAAACTGTTCCTAGGGAGTGAGTTTATGGCGACAGCCGCCAAGAAAACTTCAGTGAAATCATCTGCGGGAAAATCTGCGCGAACTCGGGGCGCCTCGGCTAGATCATCGCTCGCCGCTACCGGCACGCCAGCAGTGCGGACACCTAAACCCGCCGAACTAACCAAGGACGAAGAGCTTCACGCCTTCCGCGAGATGTTGCTCATCCGGCGCTTCGAGGAGAAGTCGGGGCAACTCTACGGTATGGGGCACATTGGCGGCTTCTGTCATCTCTATATTGGCCAGGAGGCGGTGGTCGTGGGCATGCAGATGTCCATGAAAGAAGGCGACCAGGTCATTACCGGCTACCGCGATCACGGACATATGCTGGCTACCGGGATGGACCCGCGCGGAGTGATGGCGGAACTGACGGGCAGGCGGAGCGGCTATTCCAAGGGGAAGGGCGGCTCCATGCATATGTTTTCCAAGGAAAAGAATTTTTATGGAGGTCACGGCATAGTCGGGGCTCAGGTGCCGCTCGGCACGGGACTGGCGCTTGCCAACCGCTATCGCGGCAATGACTTCGTCTCGCTCACCTATTTTGGCGATGGCGCGGCCAATCAGGGGCAGGTCTACGAAAGCTTCAACATGGCTTCGCTATGGCAGCTTCCGATCGTCTACATAATTGAAAACAACCGCTATGCCATGGGCACGGCGATAACGCGTTCCTCCGCCGAGACCAATCTGTCTCTTCGCGGCATTTCCTTCAGAATTCCGGGCATTCAGGTTGACGGCATGGATGTGCGCGCCGTGAAGGCAGCCGGTGACTTGGCGCTCGACTGGTGCCGCTCAGGCAAGGGGCCGATCATCCTCGAAATGAAGACCTATCGATATCGCGGGCATTCCATGTCGGATCCGGCGAAATACCGGTCCAGGGATGAAGTGCAGAAGATGCGAGCGGAGCATGATCCCATCGAGCAGGTGCGCCAGCGGCTTCTGCAGAAGAAGTGGGCCACCGAGGACGAACTTAAGGCCATCGACAAGGATGTGCGGGAGATTGTCGCCGATGCGGCGGATTTTGCCCAGTCAGATCCTGAGCCGGATGTTTCCGAGCTCTATACAGATGTCCTGCTTTGAGAAGGGGAGCGCGAACCATGCCGACGCAAATCCTGATGCCTGCGCTCTCTCCCACCATGGAGGAAGGAAATCTCGTCAAGTGGTTAAAGAAGGAGGGCGACACGGTGTCGGCCGGCGAGGTGATTGCCGAGATTGAGACTGATAAGGCGACCATGGAGGTCGAGGCGGTCGATGAAGGCATAATCGGCAGGATTCTCGTGGACGAGGGCACCGAAGGCGTGCCGGTCAACTCGCCGATAGCACTGCTGCTGGCTGAAGGCGAAAGCTCGGAAGACTTGGAGAAGGCACCCGAGCCACGGCCCGCTGCAAGCGCGCAGCCTCCTGCAGATGTCCATGCTGAGCAGCGTACCGAAGAGCCTGCCGCACCTGCTGCGGTCCCCAAGGTTCCAGTTCAGCCTTTGCCGGCAGATCCGGACATTCCGGGGGGCACGGAAATGGTAGAGATGACGGTGCGCGAGGCATTGCGAGATGCCATGGCGGAGGAAATGCGTCGCGATCCGGATGTCTTTATCATGGGCGAGGAGGTTGCCGAGTACCAAGGCGCCTACAAGGTCACCCAAGGTTTGTTACAGGAATTTGGCGACAAGCGCGTAATCGATACGCCTATCACCGAGCATGGCTTTGCCGGCGTCGGTATCGGTGCGGCCTTTGCGGGGCTGAAGCCGATTGTCGAGTTCATGACGTTCAACTTTGCCATGCAGGCGATGGATCAGATCGTCAACTCGGCCGCCAAGACGCTCTACATGGCGGGAGGTCAGATGGGCGCACCGATCGTTTTTCGCGGCCCCAATGGCGCAGCCGCTCGTGTCGCGGCGCAGCATAGCCAGGATTTTGCTGCCTGGTACGGGCACATACCGGGCCTGAAAGTGGTGATGCCCTATACGGCTGCGGATGCGAAGGGCCTTCTCAAGGCAGCCATTCGCGACCCAAACCCGGTTATTTTCCTGGAGAACGAAATCCTTTATGGTCAGAGCTTCGAGGTGCCGAAGCTGGACGATTTCGTACTGCCCATCGGCAAAGCGCGTATCCACAGGCAGGGCAGGGATGCCACGATCGTATCCTTCGGAATCGGCATGACCTATGCGGTCAAGGCGGCGGAGGAACTAGCGGGGATGGGGATCGACGTCGAGATCGTCGACTTGCGTACGATCCGCCCGATGGATCTCGATACGGTCATCGAATCGGTAAAGAAGACCAACCGGCTGGTAACGGTTGAGGAAGGCTTTCCGCAGTCGTCTGTCGGCGATCACATCGCCTCTCAGGTCATGCAGCGCATCTTCGACTATCTCGATGCGCCGGTGATCACGATCACGGGCAAGGATGTACCCATGCCCTACGCTGCCAATCTGGAGAAGCTCGCGCTGCCGAGCGTCGCTGAAGTGGTGGAGGCCGTGAAGGCCGTCACCTACCGCGCCTGAGGGAGGGTGTAATGCCGATTCAGATCACCATGCCCGCCCTCTCGCCCACCATGGAGGAGGGCAATCTCGCCAGATGGCTGGTTAAGGTAGGAGATAGCGTTTCGGCCGGCGACGTGATTGCCGAGATCGAGACTGACAAGGCCACCATGGAAGTGGAGTCGGTCGACGAGGGGACAGTAGCCAAGATCGTTGTGCCTGAAGGCACCGAAGGCGTGAAGGTCAATGCCGTCATCGCTATTCTCGCCGCCGAAGGCGAGGACATTTCGGAAGCTGCGGCGACCGATACTGGAATGTTGGCGCCTGAACGCGAGCAAGGAAAGACGGAAGCGCCTGCTGCTCCAGTTGCTGAGCCTCCTTCCAGAGCGCGGCAAGATGAGGAAGAAAGCCGCGTGGAGCCGCTCCCGGCCGATCCCGCTCCGGCGCCGGTCTCCCAGACAGAGGACCGGGTCTTCGCCTCTCCGCTTGCCAGGAGGATTGCGCGGGAAGCCGGCCTTGATCTTTCGGCCATTGCCGGTTCCGGCCCGCATGGGCGGGTTGTGAAGGCGGATGTGGAGAAGGCGCTTGAGGCCGGCACGGCCGCACCGGCGCCCGCCATTGAGGCGGCGGAGGCTGTGAAGGCGGTTGTGGAGAAGGCGCTTGAGGCCGGCACGGCCGCACCGGCGCCCGCCATTGAGGCGGCGGAGGCGAAAGCGCAGCCGGCGCTGCAGGCCCTGGCAGATGAGGAGGTACTGCAGCTTTTTGAGGCGGGCACCTACGAGATCGTGCCGCACGATGCCATGCGCCGCACCATCGCCCGCCGCATGAGCCAGTCCAAGGCCACCGTGCCGCATTTTTACCTCACCGTTGATTGCCGCATCGACGCGCTGCTTGGCCTGCGCAAGCAGCTCAACGAGGCGGCGCCGCTGACGCAGGGCGAAGCGGGCCAGGAGCCTGCCTACAGGCTGTCCGTCAACGACATGATCATCAAGGCGATGGCGCTTGCGCTGAAGGCCGTTCCCGACGCCAATGTCTCATGGAGCGAGGGCGGGATGGTCAAGCACCGCCATGCCGATGTGGGCGTGGCCGTTGCCATTCCCGGTGGGCTGATCACGCCCATCGTGCGGCGGGCGGAGGAGAAGACCCTGTCGGTCATCTCCAACGAGATGAAGGACATGGCCGCGCGGGCCCGTAACAGGCGGCTGAAGCCGGAAGAGTACCAGGGCGGCACGACGGCGGTGTCCAATTTGGGCATGTATGGCATCAGGGACTTTGCCGCCATCATCAACCCGCCGCATGCGACGATCCTTGCCGTCGGGGCGGGCGAGCCAAGGCCGGTGGTCGAGGATGGCCATGTCAAGGTGGCGACGGTGATGACGGTGACGCTGTCCACGGACCACCGGGCGGTGGACGGTGCACTCGGCGCCGAACTGCTCTCCGCCTTCAGGCACCTCATCGAAAACCCCATGGCTATGCTGGTGTAGGGGGCTTACCCGGCAGGCAGAAGGAAAGGTGAGGATGTAACCCTTTTGGTTTTGGCTCGGGCCGACGCGCAGCCTCTGCAGCCAAAGCCGTCTTTGCTCGCGATAAGCCGGACATGCGTTACAATACAGTATCGGGTTTATCTGTTTGTGAGGAGGATGATCATGGCCGACCCTGCCGCACGTGGTTCACTGAAGGCTTCGTGGAAATGGCTTGCCTTTATAGGGGCAATTTCGCTCATTGGCGGCATTATCGCCCTGGCCAATCCTTTTACCGCAACTATCACCGCCGCCCTTCTGGCGGCGTGGACCTTCACGCTGTTCGGTGTGTTGCAGATCTTCCATGCTTTCAGGCTGCGGGCAAGCCTGCCGCTCTTCCTGTGGACGCTACTTCTGGGGGCGCTGGCGCTGGCGATCGGAATCTCGCTGCTTGTGCGGCCGCTGGAAGGCATCATTTCGCTGACGGTGCTGGTTGCCATCGTTTTCCTGGTCTCCGGTTTGGTGAAGGTAATGTATGCCTTCAGCCTGCGGCCCCTTTCCGGCTGGGGTTGGGTGCTTGCATCCGGCCTGTTGTCGCTGGTTCTGGGCATCATGATCCTTGCGGACATTCCCTGGACGGCATCGGCGGTGCTGGGCATTCTTCTGGCCATAGAACTTCTTTCCAATGGCACCTTTATGCTGCTCGTAGCCTTCGGGCTGCGCGCGGCGAATCACCGGACAAGGCCCGAACTGCGGGCGTGATTTGAATGAGGAGTATGAGAGCCGTGGCTGAAACCTACGACGTCATCATCATCGGCTCCGGGCCGGGGGGCTATGTCACGGCTGTGCGATCGGCTCAGCTCGGCTTTAAGACCGCAATTGTCGAGCGTGAGCATCTCGGAGGCATCTGCCTCAATTGGGGCTGCATCCCCACCAAAGCGCTGCTCCGCTCGGCCGAGATCATGGATTACGCCCGGCGTGCCAGCGAATATGGCCTCAAGCTTGATGGCACGGTCTCTGTGGATGCTGCTGCTGTCGTCGACCGCTCGCGCAAGGTGTCAGCTCGCCTCAACAATGGCGTCGGCTTTCTGATGAAGAAAAACAAGGTCGACGTCATCTGGGGCGAGGCCAAGATCGCCAGGGCCGCAAAAGGGAGCGAGCCGGGCGAGGTGGTCGTATCCAAGACATCGAGAAAGCCGATGCAGCCGCAGCATCCCGCACCGAAGAATACGCGGGGAGAGGGAACCTACAAGGCGAGGCACATCATCCTGGCCACAGGCGCGCGGCCGCGCGTGTTGCCGGGAATCGAGCCAGATGGCAAGCTTATCTGGACGTACTTCGAAGCCATGGTCCCGTCGGAAATACCCAAGTCGATTCTCGTCATGGGCTCCGGCGCCATCGGCATTGAGTTTGCAAGCTTCTACCGCGCCATGGGCGCCGAGGTGGCGGTTGTCGAACTCATGCCGCAGATCCTGCCGGTCGAGGACGCGGAAATCGCCAAGATTGCCCACCGCCAGCTTGAGAAACAAGGCATCAAGTTCCACGTCGAGGCCAAGGTCACGAAAGTCGTGAAGGGCGCGAACGAGGTGACCGCGCACCTGGAGATGAAAGGCGGTAAGCAGGAGAAGCTTACGGCCGAACGCCTCATTTCCGCAGTCGGGGTGCAAGGCAACGTCGAGAACCTCGGGCTGGAGGAACTCGGCGTGAACGTTAATCGCGGAGTGGTTGCCGTAGATGGGTACGGGCGCACCAACGTGCCAGGTATCTATGCCATCGGAGACGTGGCCGGCCCGCCTATGCTTGCGCACAAGGCCGAGCATGAGGGTGTCATTTGCATCGAAAAGATCGCGGAGGTTCCGGGCGTTGAGCCGCTCGACAAGGGAAAGATTCCCGGCTGTACCTACTGCCACCCGCAGGTCGCCTCGGTCGGCCTCACCGAGGAAAAAGCCAAAGCTGAAGGACGTGAGATCCGCGTAGGCCGCTTCCCGTTCAGCGCCAATGGCAAGGCGATCGCGCTCGGCGAGGACCAGGGTCTCGTCAAGACCATTTTCGACAGCAAGACCGGCGAACTACTTGGCGCGCACATGGTCGGCGCGGAAGTAACCGAACTGATCCAGGGCTTCGTGGTGGCCATGAACCTTGAAACCACCGAACAGGAACTTATGCACACCGTCTTTCCACATCCAACGCTTTCGGAGATGATGAAGGAGAGCGTTCTGGACGCCTATGGACGCGCCCTGAACGCTTGACGGAACGGAGCCTGATGGAACAGTTGCCCGTCCGTCGGACTGATACCGTGCTGTCCCGAAACCATATGAGGAGACTTCCATGGAAGGTCTAGGTTGGATTTTGACAATTGTCGTTGGCGGTTTGGCGGGGTGGATCGCCGAGAAGATCATGAAGGCCGACCACGGTCTTTTGTTGAATATCGTTCTGGGTATTTTGGGAGCCGTCGTTCTTAACGCTATTTTGTACGCTATCGTTGGCAGCACGTTTGGCGGCATCATTGGCCAGCTTATTGTCGCCATTATAGGCGCTTGCTTGCTGATATGGCTGTTCCGGCTGATTCGCGGGAGAGCGTAACGTTTCCCGCAGTTAACCCCGCCTGCCGCACGGCAGGCGGGTTTTCGCCCGTCGCGCCGAGCGCCTATATGTGGCTATGCCGGCGGGCTACAAACAAAGCAGTAGAAGTTTATGGTCACAATTCTCGACACCGTTTCCGCCAGACCGCGTCCGCGTCATCCCGAGAAGGCGCACCGGCCGGACCAGGAAGTGCTCAGAAAGCCTGAGTGGATACGCGTAAAGGCGCCCACCTCCCGCGGCTATATGGAAACGCGCGAGATCGTAAAATCCAACAAGCTCGTGACTGTGTGCGAGGAAGCCGGCTGCCCGAATATCGGCGAATGCTGGGACAAAAAGCACGCCACCTTCATGATAATGGGCGAGATCTGCACGCGCGCCTGCGCTTTCTGCAACGTGGCCACCGGCATCCCCGGCCCGCTCGATCCGCAGGAACCTGCCAGTGTGGCGAAAGCCGTGCGCGAGATGCAGCTAAGTCATATTGTGATTACCTCGGTGGACCGCGACGACCTTGATGACGGCGGCGCGCAGCATTTCGCCGATGTAATCCGCGCCATCCGTGAGGCTATGCCGGCCACGACGATCGAGATCCTTACGCCTGATTTCCTGCGCAAGGAGGGAGCGCTGGAGATTGTCGTTGCCGCAAAGCCGGATGTCTTTAACCACAATTTGGAGACGGTGCCGTCGAAATATCTGACCGTCCGGCCCGGCGCCCGCTACTTCCATTCCATCCGCCTGCTACAGCGTGTGAAGGAGATGGACCCGAGCATGTTCACCAAATCGGGAATCATGGTCGGGCTCGGGGAAGAGCGTAACGAGGTGCTGCAACTAATGGACGATCTGCGTACGGCAGATGTCGACTTCATCACAATTGGACAATATCTGCAGCCGACCCGAAAGCATCATCCGGTAAAGAGGTTCGTGACCCCCGAGGAGTTCAAGTCCTACGAGACCATCGCCTACACGAAGGGCTTTCTCATGGTCTCGTCGAGCCCCCTCACTCGCTCATCCCATCACGCCGGGGAGGACTTTGCCCGCCTCAGGGCTGCGCGGGAGGAGCGTTTCGCCCAGGCAAGAACAGCTTGATCCGTCCTTATGCCCAAGCACGAAACCGTCCGTAGGGTGAAGCACCTGCCCGAGCAGATGTTCGCTCTGGTGTCCGATGTCGGCTCCTATCCCGAATTCGTTCCCATGTGCGAAGCACTTACGGTGCGCTCGCGAAAGGAACGCAACGGAGTGACCATCATGGTGGCCGATATGACTGTCGGCTACAAGGCCATCCGCGAGACCTTCACCAGCCAGGTGGTCCTGAAGCCAGCCGAGCGCCTCATCGATGTGCGTTATATCGACGGACCTTTTCGCTTCCTGCAGAATTACTGGCGCTTCGATCCCGTTGGGGAGAACGAGACGGACGTCCACTTCTTTATCGAATATGAATTTAAGAGCCGCATGCTCGGCATGCTGATGGGTGCCATGTTCGATCGCGCATTCCGGATGTTCGCGGAAGCATTCGAAAGGCGGGCAGATCAGATCTATGGCCAGGCGGCGTAGGGTGACGGCATCGCCTTAACCCGTATTAGGTGAATTTTCCTGCACCTGTGTGGCCGCTTCCAGCACGAGGGAGAGTGCGGCCATCACACTGTCACGGCGTACTATCGCGCGGTCTCCAGGCAAAAACTGGCGTTTCTCGGCTTGCGGAGCCTGTCCTTTTACCGCCAGACCGAACCAGACCAGGCCGACCGGCTTCTGTGCCGTGCCGCCGCCGGGGCCGGCAACGCCAGTCACCGACACCGCAATATCGGCATGGGAACGTGCCAGCGCGCCAGCCGCCATCTCCCGCGCAGTTTCCTCCGAGACGGCACCATGGGCATTGATCGTCTCGGCCAAAACGCCAAGCAGCTCAATCTTGGCCCCGTTGGAATAGGTGACAAAGCCCCGCTCGAACACATTCGAGGCTCCAGCAAGCTCCGTGATGGCGGCGCTCACAAGCCCACCCGTACAGGATTCCGCAGTAGCCACCTTCAGGCCGCGTTCTTCCAGCGTGCGCAGCACCTTTGCTGCCAGAATCTCGATGTCGCTCATGGAGCCCCCGAATAGATCAATCCGGCAGCGAGCCGGGATAGACAACGGTTGCCGTCGCTATGGCCGCAATGCCTTCCGAGCGGCCAATGAAGCCCAGGCCCTCATTCGTCGTTGCCTTCACAGAGACGCGCTCGGGGGAAATTTGCAGCATGTCGGAAAGTTCCGCCACCATGGCGGCGCGATGCGGCCCGATCTTCGGCGCTTCGCAGATGAGCGTAACGTCAGCGTGGGCGATACGCCCGCCGCGCCCGCGCACCATCTCCACCGCGCGCTCGACAAAGAAGCGCGACCGCATGCCTTTCCATTGCAGGTCGGAAGGAGGGAAATGGGTACCGATATCGCCCGCCCCGCAGGTGGCCAGCAGCGCATCGGTAAGCGCATGGAGCGCGACATCCGCATCGGAGTGGCCGACCAGCGCCCTTGAATAGGGTATATCAATGCCGCAAAGAGTAACGCGATCGCCTTCGCCAAACGCGTGCACGTCATAACCGTTACCCGTACGGATGTCCGGCAGTCCTGCCATGGAATTTCCTCCGAGGCGTTGATCAGCAAGCGCGATATCCCGCGCCCAGGTCAGCTTCAGATTGTCCGGGGAGCCTTCGACAAAACGCACCCCGATACCCGCCCACTCGGCAATGGCTGAGTCGTCGGTAAAATCGGTCCGCCCAGCCTTTTCTGCTGCCTCGTGGGCGGCCAGAATGGGGCGGAAGGGGAAACCTTGCGGCGTCTGCGCCGCAAAAAGCCCTGCGCGGGGAACGGTGGTCTCCACGAACATATCTCCCCTACCGCGTTTTAGCGTGTCTGACACGGCGACAGCCGGCAGGGCGCCGTGATTCTCTCCCGTGGCACCGATCACCCTGTCGATCAGGCCATGGTCGATGAAAGGTCGGACGCCATCGTGAATCAGCACGATTTCCGGTTTCAACGGCTCCAGAGCCGCAAGCGCCAACCGAGTGGAAGCCTGCCTGGACGGCCCGCCATTAACTACCTGGATCGGGCGGTTGAGCCCCTCGCTGGCGCGTTGGAAAAGCACGCTGTCCTCTGGGTGAATGGCAACGGCGATATTATCAACCAGTGGATGCAGGGAAAATGCTTCGAGCGTATGTCGGATCACCGGCCTGCCGCCGATCAGGCGGTATTGCTTCGGGCCATCCTTGCTCTGGCCCGCCCGCTCGCCGCGTCCTGCGGCCACGATCACTGCTGCAATCCGGCGCTTGCCGCCGAGCCTGGGCTTTTCCACGAGCGCATTCATGCGGCAGATGCTTATCTCGGCAGTTACGAAATGCCAATGGATTTATGCCGCAGGAAGAAGCCGTTGCGCGCTTATGCGCAAGTGTTTAAAAAATAGGCGCAGCGACAGGGTGCATATTTTTTGATCAAACCTCCCCTTCATATCCTTTCCCAGCCGTTGCGGATCGGCCGCATAACGCTGCGCAACCGCGTTTTCCTGGCCCCCATGTCGGGCGTTACGGATCTGCCGTTCCGCATGCGGGCTTACAAGCATGGTGCCGGGCTTGTCGTGTCGGAGATGGTGGCGAGCGGTGAACTGGCGAAGGGCAGGGCCGAGAGTGCCCGGCGTATCCGCCGCCCCGACATTGACGTCCACATGGTGCAGATCGCCGGCCGCGATGCGTATTGGATGGCGGAGGCGGCGCGGATCGCCGTGGACGAGGGCGCCGATATTGTCGATATCAACATGGGCTGCCCGGCCAAGAAGGTGACAGGCGGCTATTCAGGCTCAGCCCTGATGCGGGAGCCGGATCATGCTCTTTCGCTTATTAATGCCGTAGTGCGGGCAGTGCCGGTTCCCGTGACGGTCAAGATGCGGCTCGGATGGGATGCGCATTGCCTCAACGCCTCGGAAATCGCACGGCGTGCGGAAGAGGCTGGCGTGGCGATGGTGACAATCCACGGCAGGACCCGCTGCCAGTTCTACAAGGGCAGGGCCGACTGGCGGGCCATCTCCGAAGTAAAGCAGGCTGTCTCGATTCCGGTGGTTGCCAATGGGGATGGCGACGGCGTACTGGAGGCGGCTGCCATGCTTGCGCAATCGGGAGCAGACGCAATCATGATCGGCCGGGCGCATTACGGCGCTCCCTGGAAGGCCGGGGCGCTGGCCTCCCATGCTGCAGGCATCGCGGCGCCGGATATCCCCGGTGCGGGCGAAATGGCCGCTTATGTGGCGGCCCATTACGAGGACATGCTTGCGCATTACGGAACCGGGCAGGGGGTACGCCACGCCCGCAAACATCTCGGCTGGTATCTGGAACGCCGGGGCGAACAGTGTACGGCGCTGCGTCAATCCATTCTGAGGGAAGTTGATCCCGGTAAGGTGTTGCAGATGCTGCGCTCGGCCTTCGCCCACCTTGTTGCAGAACAGGCAGCAGTGGCATGAGCGGCGCAACCGCTATCCCATGCAAGGCCGACTTGGCGCAACTTGCCATAGACGCCATTGGCCATCCGGTGGTCATTGTGGACCAGGTAGGAGCGATCACCTTTGCCAATGCGGAAGCGGAGAATTTTTTTCTTCTAAGCGCATCGATGCTGATGCGCTACAAGCTGTCCGATCTCGTGTCGCTCGGCAGCCCGCTGCTTACGCTTGTCGATCAGGCGCGCGAGCGCCGCACCCCCTTCAATGAGTATCGTGTCAATATTTCCTTGCCCCGGCTCGGCCCTGACAGGATCGTCGACATTTACGTCGCGCCGGTTGCGGAACTTTCAAGCTCGGTCGTCATCCTGTTTCGGGAACGCTCGATGGCGGAATTGATCAGCCGCCAGATGACGCATCGCGGCGCGGCGCGATCCGTCACCAGCCTGGCGGCCATGCTGGCACACGAAATCAAGAATCCACTTTCGGGTATCCGCGGTGCAGCACAGCTTCTGGAGCGAGTTGTTTCAGACGAAGACCGGGCGCTTGCCCGTCTCATTACCGAGGAAACAGATCGCATCGTTGCGCTCGTCGATCGCATTGAAGTCTTCTCGGACGAACGTCGTGTCGACCTGGAGCCGGTCAATATCCATGTGGTGTTGGATCATGTGAAGGCAATCGCCAGCAATGGCTTTGCGCGCGGGATCAGATTCATCGAGGAGTACGACCCGTCCCTCCCCCCAGTCCTCGGCAACCGTGACCAGCTTGTTCAAATCTTTATCAACCTTGTTAAAAACGCAGCGGAAGTCATTGGAAGAAATGACCATGGCGAGATAAAACTTTCCACTGCATACCGGCCGGGAATCCGCATCTTTGTGCCCGGCCTGCGTGAACGAGTGTCCCTCCCGCTGGAATTCTGCGTACAGGACAATGGTCCAGGGGTACCGGAGGACATTCAGTCTATCATCTTCGATCCGTTCATCACCAGCAAGCCGAACGGCTCCGGGCTGGGACTTGCGCTTGTTGCGAAGATCGTGGGTGCGCATGGCGGGGTGATCGAATGCGATTCGTCACAGCGCGGAACCACTTTTCGCATCCTCATGCCGGCGTGGCAGGAAAAGGCTGACAACGCACAAAGGCCGATCGTGGATCAGAGAACATGAACGCGCATGGCAATATTCTTGTAGCCGACGATGACGCCGCCATACGGACCGTTCTCAACCAGGCGTTGACGCGCGCCGGCCATCAGGTGCGCGTGACTTCCAATGCTACAACGCTATGGCGGTGGGTCGCAGCCGGCGAGGGGGACCTGGTGATCACTGACGTGGTCATGCCGGATGAGAATGCATTCGACATGCTGCCCCGCATCCGCAAGGCTCGCCCTCGCATGCCGGTTATTGTCATGAGCGCGCAGAACACTTTCATGACGGCCATAAAGGCCTCCGAAGCGGGAGCTTATGAGTATCTTCCCAAGCCCTTCGATTTGACGGAGCTTCTCAATATTGTCGGCCGAGCGCTTGCAGAGCCGCGGGGGGAGCTGAGCAGCACCCGGGTGAGCGAGGTGCCGGAATCCATGCCGCTCATCGGCCGTTCGCCTGCCATGCAGGACATCTACCGAATGCTCGCCCGCATGATGCAGACGGAACTAACGGTCATGATCACAGGGGAATCGGGAACTGGCAAGGAACTGGTCGCGCGGGCGCTGCATGATTTTGGCAGGCGGCGCAACGGTCCGTTCGTCGCCATCAACATGGCGGCAATTCCCCGCGATCTCATTGAATCAGAGCTCTTCGGACATGAAAAGGGCGCCTTCACGGGTGCGCAGCAGCGTTCTTTCGGCCGCTTCGAGCAGGCGGAAGGTGGCACGCTGTTCTTGGACGAGATCGGCGACATGCCGGTGGAAGCGCAGACGCGGCTCCTGCGTGTCCTCCAACAGGGCGAATACACCACCGTGGGTGGCCGCACGCCGATCAGGACGGATGTGCGGATCGTGGCAGCGACCAACAAGGATTTACGCACGCTTATCAATCAGGGCCTTTTCCGCGAGGATCTCTTCTACCGCCTCAATGTGGTGCCTCTGCGCCTTCCGCCGCTGCGAGAGCGGACGGAGGATATTCCCGATTTGGTACGCCATTTTTTCGCCCGCGGGGGGCGTTCGGGGCTCCAGCCCAAGAGCATCACCAAGGACGGGCTGGAAACAATGATCGAATATCCATGGCCGGGAAATGTGCGCGAACTGGAAAACCTTGTGCAGCGGCTGGCCGCACTCTACCCTCAGGATGAGATTTCAAAGGAAATCATCGTCAGCGAACTTTATTGTAGCACCGGCTCTTGCCCCAGAGGGGAGTGCGGAGACGCAGACACTGCGCAGAACCTGCTACTCGGCCAGGCCGTCGAGCAGTATCTGCAGCGTTATTTTCGCTCTTTCGGCAATTCCCTGCCGCCTCCCGGCCTCTATCATCGCGTCCTGGCGGAAGTGGAATATCCGCTTGTGCTCGCGGCGCTCACGGCAACGCAGGGAAATCAATTGCGGGCTGCCGATCTTCTGGGCGTGAACCGCAACACGCTGCGCAAGAAGATCCGGGAGCTAGGCGTCGACATCTATCACAGATCTCGTTCAGACGCTTGAAAGCTGCTTTTCCACAGAAGAAGGCGGCGTTGCAGGGCCGGACAGAAACGTTCGTTGCAAAATCGCCACATTGCGTTGCATATCTGCAACGCGAACAGGTCAAAGGGCAACCGGATGTCCAGGGCGAGCGCAGATGAGTGAACAGGCACCTGCCATGGCTGAGCCGGCATATGGGCCAAATCATAGCGAAGGGCGCCGCCTGATGGCGTTGCCCGGCATTCTTGCAACTGTTGGGGCCTTGTTGACCGCGGCGATTTCCTTCGCCGTCCTGCTCGGTCTTACTCCACTTGCACCGGACGAAAGGACAACGCTTGCCCTGATCAGCATCAATGCGGGATTTGTGCTTGTCCTGCTCGGACTGATTGGCCGCGAGGCGCACCGCATCTACAGCGCTAGGAAGGGAGGCAAGGCGGCATCGCGCCTGCATGTGCGCATCGTCACCATGTTCTCCCTGATGGCCGCGGTCCCAGCGATTTTGGTAGCGGTTGTCGCTTCGATAACGCTCGACCTAGGGCTTGACCGTTGGTTCGAGTTGAGGACGCGCGTGATCGTCCAGTCATCGTTGTCTATCGCCGACGCATACGTTGCGCAGAATGCCAGCACACTGCAAGGCACAACCTTGTCCATGGCTATCGACCTCGACCGTTTCCGCTCTCTCTACAATCTGGACCGGACAGGATTCCGTCAGCTTCTCACGCAGCAAACCGCAGCGCGGGGGCTTACCCATGCCCTCCTCATAAAGGAAGACGAGTCGGTCATCATGGCGGCCGATCTTCCGCGCGCGCTGGAAGTCTCGGCACCGCGCGACGGCGCCATTCAGCAGGCGGCGGAAGGCCGCCCGGTATTATTCGATCTTCCTCCAGGCAACGTGATTGCCGCGGTGATAAAACTCCAGGAGATCCCGGACGCATATCTTTACACGCTGCGCGAGCTCGACCCACAGGTTATCAAGGCCCAGCGGCTCGTGGCCGCAAACAGCGGCGAATATCGCGCATTGGAACAGAACCGCTTCAATACCCAGGTCGCTTTTGCGCTACTTTATCTCATCGTCACGCTGGCGATTGTGCTGGCGGCCATATGGACGGGAATTGCTGTTGCCGACCGTATCGTGCGGCCAATCCGGCAGTTGATCGGAGCTGCCGATGCGGTGTCGAGTGGCAATCTGGACGTTGCCGTTCCCGTACGCGCGTCTGACGGGGATGTGGCTTCCCTCGGCGATACCTTTAACAAGATGACACTTCAGCTCAAGACGCAGCGCGATCAGCTCATCTCGGCCCGTGACGTCATCGACGAAAGACGCCGTTTCACCGAAGCTGTGCTTTCCGGAGTTACAGCCGGCGTGGTGGGCGTGGCTGCAAGCGGCACCGTGACCATCGTCAATCGTTCAGCCGAAACCATTCTCGCCATCCGAGCGCAGGAAACGGTGGGCAAAAACCTTTCCGATGTACTGCCGAGGCTAGGCGCAGTGCTCGAACAGGCAAGGATTTATGGGCGGAAAGTTCACCGGGACCAGGTCACGCTCTTCCGTGCTGGCATCGAGCGCACCTTCAACATTCAGATCACGACGGAGGAGAGCGTCGGCGATACGGCAGAACGTTCCTTTGTGGTCACGGTGGATGACATCACGGATCTGGTGCAGGCACAACGTTCCACGGCCTGGGCGGATGTTGCACGGCGTATTGCGCACGAGATCAAGAATCCGCTCACGCCCATCCAGCTTTCAGCGGAGCGCATCCGTAGGCGTTTCGGCCGTGTCATTAGCGAAGACCGGGAAATCTTTGATCAATGTACGGATACCATCATCCGCCAGGTAGGCGATATTGGCCGCATGGTGGACGAATTCTCCGCTTTTGCGCGAATGCCCAAACCGGATTTCCAGAAGCTGGACCTGCGCGATCCACTGCGGGAGGCTTCCTTCCTCGTCGAAGTGAGCAGGCCCAACATCAGGATAGAGCGCGACCTCGGTAACGAACCCCTCTACGGCCGCTTCGATACGCGGCTGCTGAGCCAGGCATTCGGCAATATCATCAAGAATGCAGCAGAAGCCATTGATGCGGCGCAGCGCGATGATCAACGTCATGGGGTGATACGCATCACTGCGCGCCGCGCTGGCGACAATATCGCGGTACTGGTGGTGGATAACGGCAGGGGCTTGCCAAGAGAGAACCGGCAGAGGCTGCTTGAGCCATACATGACGACTCGCGAAAAGGGGACTGGGCTCGGCCTCGCAATTGTCAAGAAGATCGTCGAGGACCATGGCGGAAGCCTGGAATTGCATGACGCACCTGACAGCTTTCACGGAGGTGTAGGAGCCATGATCCAGATACTTCTGCCTGCCGCAAAGGCAGGCGAAGGGCAGAGGGCGCGGGCGGATAGTTCAGCGGAAGTAACGGAAAAGGTCGAAAATGGCGTCTGACATATTGGTCGTCGATGATGAGGAAGACATCCGGGAACTAGTTGCCGGAATTCTGAGCGACGAGGGCCATGAAGCGCGCACCGCCCGTGACAGCGATACGGCTCTTGCCGCGATAGCCGAACGCGTGCCGCGGCTGGTGCTTCTCGACATCTGGCTTCAGGGCTCGACGCTTGACGGGCTGGCGCTCCTCGACAAGATCAAGGAGATGCATCCGGAACTTCCAGTGGTGATGATCTCCGGCCACGGGACCATCGAGACGGCAGTTTCGGCCATCAAGCGCGGTGCCTACGACTTCATCGAGAAGCCCTTCAAGGCAGACAGGCTGCTTCTAATCTGCGAGCGGGCCCTTGAAACTTCGAGGTTGAGGCGTGAGGTTGAGGACCTCAAGAGACGCAGCGGCGAAACCTTCGACCTGATCGGCACTTCCCATGCCATCAACCAGCTGCGTCAGACGATCGAACGGATAGGGCCCACAAACAGCCGCGTCATGCTGATCGGTCCATCCGGGTCTGGCAAGGAACTGGCGGCAAGAGCGATTCACGCTGCTTCACATCGGGCTAACGCGCCATTCGTCTGTGTAAATGCGGCCTCCATAACGCCGGAGCGTATGGAGATGGAACTTTTCGGCACCGAATCCAATGGCGGGGAGCGCAAGGTTGGAGCGCTGGAGGAAGCTCATCGGGGCACCCTTTACCTCGATGAGGTTGCCGACATGCCGCGCGAAACGCAGGGCAAGATCCTGCGCGTTCTTGTCGACCAGCAATTCGAACGGCTAGGGGGCACGAAGCGGGTAAAGGTCGATGTGCGCATCATCTCATCCACTGCGCGCAATCTGGAAACCATGATCGCTGAGGGACGTTTCCGGGAGGATCTCTATCACCGCTTGGCGGTAGTGCCGGTTCCCATTCCACCTCTGGCAGAAAGGCGGGAAGACATTCCGATGCTCGTCCAGCATTTTATGCACCAGATCGTCGAGCAGGTCGGGATCCGTCCGCGTAGGCTAGGGGATGATGCTCTCGCCGTGCTGCAGGCTCATGACTGGCCGGGTAATATCCGCCAGTTGCGCAATAACATCGAACGGCTGATGATCCTTACCCGCGGCGACGACGATGACGCGCTGATCACAGCCGACCTGTTGCCGGCCGAAATTGGGGATATGATGCCGCGCGTCCCAACCCAATCGGATCAGCATATCATGGCGCTTCCGCTGCGCGAGGCGCGTGAAATGTTCGAAAGGGAGTATCTTCTGGCGCAGATCAACCGTTTTGGCGGCAATATTTCTCGCACCGCGGAATTTATCGGCATGGAGCGTTCGGCACTTCACCGGAAGCTGAAGTCGTTGGGCGTCTGAGGACAAAATGAAGGTCGTCATTTGCGGAGCTGGGCAGGTCGGCTATGGCATCGCCGAGCGGCTCGCGGCAGAGCAGAACGACGTATCCATTATCGACACATCTGCCGATCTCATCCGGACAGTCCGTGATTCGCTCGATGTGCGCGGCTTCGTCGGCCACGGCTCACACCCTGAGGTGCTCGCTGCCGCCGGCGCCGAGCAGGCCGACATGATCATCGCGGTGACTCTCCACGACGAAGTCAACATGATCGCCTGCCAGGTTGCGCATGCACTTTTCGAGGTGCCGACCAAGATCGCGCGGATTCGCTCGCAATCCTATCTGCAGCCCCACTATATGGACCTGTTCTCGCGCGATCATCTGCCGATCGACGTGATCATCTCGCCGGAAATCGAGGTGGGCGAGATGGTATTGCGGCGCATCGCGCTGCCGGGGGCCACGGATGTCGTTACCTTTGCCGATGGCAAGGTGGTCATGGTGGCCATCGAATGCCTCGAGGAGTGCCCGGTGATCAACACGCCGCTGGCCCAGCTCACCGAACTTTTTCCTGACTTGCCTTCGACAGTCGTTGGCCTGTCGCGAAATGGCAGTCTTTTCGTTCCCCGTTCGAGCGATCAACTCCTGGCGGGGGACCTGGCCTATGTCGTCACCACTAAGGAGCAGGTACGCCGCACGCTAGGACTATTCGGCCATGAGGAGACCGCAGCGACACGCATCGTCATAGCCGGTGGAGGGCATGTCGGACTTTACGTAGCCAAGGCGATCGAAACGAGGCAGAGCCAGACGAAGGTGAAGCTTATCGAGAAGAATCGTGATCATGCGGTAGCGGCGGCGGAACGGCTTCGCCGCACTGTTGTTCTGAATGGCAGCGCTCTCGATCAGAAGCTGCTTCTGGAGGCAGACATAGGGCATGCAGACCTTATGGTGGCCCTCACCAATGACGATCAGGTCAACATCCTGTCGAGCGTCATCGCCAAGCGGCTTGGCTGCAAGTCCAATCTGGTACTGATCAACAATCCTACCTATCACAATTTCGCAGGAACGTTGGGCATCGAGGCCCAGGTCAATCCACAGGCAATCACCATTTCGCGCGTGCTGCAGCATGTTCGGCGCGGGCGGATACGCGCGGTCCACAACATCCAGGGAGGGGGCGCAGAAATTATCGAGGCCGAGGCGCTCGAAACATCACCGCTTGTCGGACCTCCGCTCAGCGAGCAGGACCTACCTGAAGGCATGCGCATCGGTGCAGTTTTCCGCGATGGCAACGTCATAGCCCCAAGCGGTTCGTTGCGCATCAAGCCGGGCGACCGGCTCGTAATCTTCGCCCTTGAAGGCGTTGTACGGCAGGTCGAGCGGCTTTTCCGCGTAAGCCTAGAATTTTTTTGAGCTATTACTGTTGTACTTGTTGAGGAGAGCGAAATGCCGCGCATCGCCTATGTCAACGGACGTTATGTCCGCCACGCAGACGCCGCCGTACATATCGAAGACCGGGGCTATCAATTCGCCGACGGTGTCTATGAGGTATGCGAAATCTCCGGCGGCTTCATCATGGACATGACGCGGCACCTTGATCGTCTTGACCGTTCGTTGCGCGAACTGAAGATCGATTGGCCCCTGCACCGCCGGGCGCTGGAGTTTGTCATGCGCGAAGTGGTTCGGCGCAATGGTGTGCGCGATGGTCTTGTATATTTGCAGGTTACCCGCGGCGTCGCCCCTCGCGATCACGCCTTCCCCCCGCCCGGCATCCGTCCTGCCCTGGTGGTGACGGCCAAGCGGGTTGCTCCGCATATTGCGGCAATGCGGGCAGAGAGTGGTGTCAAGGTGATCACGGTACCGGAGAACCGTTGGGAGAGGGTGGACATCAAGACTGTGGGCTTGCTGCCCAATGTGCTTGCGAAGCAGAAGGCGCGTGAAGAAGGAGCAGCGGAAGCCTGGTTCGTCGACAACGAAGGCTTTGTAACTGAGGGTTCTTCCACCAATGCATGGATCGTCACCGCAGACGGCAAGCTCGTCACTCGCCCCGCTGAATTAGGAATTCTTCGCGGTGTAACGCGAACGACGCTGATGGATGTCGCAGCGAAACTGAACCTCGACGTCCAAGAACGAGCCTTCTTGGTGGAGGAGGCGAAGGGAGCACGCGAAGCTTTCATCACGTCCGCCACAAGCGTGGTGACGCCGGTGGTCGAGATAGACGGACAGACGGTCGCCAATGGCCGGCCAGGTTCCGTCGCACTGTCTCTACGGCAGGCATTTTTTGACGTTGCGGAAAAGCTCCCTGCCTGTTAACGACCTTTGGGGCTGGTAAAGAGAGCTTGCCGGCCGGGTGCGGATGCAAGGGCAGTCACCGCGCTTGACTGACGGGGCGATATTTGCGCTACTTGCCCGAAGCGCAGGGGATGGTGAAATAAAAACAATGGCGGAACGTTCCCAGAATTTGCAAGATTTGTTCCTGAACACCGTTCGTAAGAGCAAGAACCCGTTGACGATCTTTCTTATCAACGGTGTTAAACTTACAGGCGTCGTCACATCATTCGACAATTTCTGCGTCCTCCTACGTCGGGATGGCCACTCGCAGCTCGTCTATAAACATGCCATTTCCACGATCATGCCGAGCCAGCCCGTGCAGCTGTTCGATCCGGAGGAAAGCAGCCGGGAAGGTTAATTGGCGAACAAGAACCATGCAGCCGAGAATGGCGATACGGACGAACTTACTCGTGCCGTCGTCGTAGTCCCCGTGCATACGGGCCGACAGCGCGCATCGTCAGATGACGGTGGCTCCAAGCCGCGAATGGCTCTTTCTCCCCAGGCAAAGCTCGAGGAAGCGATCGGGCTTGCCGAGGCAATCGATCTCAAAATCGTTCACAGCGAAGTGGTGCAGATTGCTGCACCGCGGCCTGCAACCCTGATAGGCAAGGGGAAGGTAGAGGCTCTTTCGAAGATTGTGGACGAGACCGATACCGAACTCATCATTGTCGATCACCAGCTAACCCCCGTGCAGCAGCGCAATCTTGAGCGCGAGTTGAAGGCTAAGGTGCTTGATCGCACCGGTCTTATCCTGGAGATCTTTGGCCGGCGCGCCCGCACGAAGGAGGGGCGGCTGCAGGTCGACCTTGCGCATCTGGAATACCAGCGCGGACGCCTCGTCAGAAGCTGGACCCATCTGGAGCGTCAGCGCGGGGGCGGCGGTTTCATGGGGGGCCCGGGCGAAACACAGATCGAAGCGGACCGCAGGCTTCTTCAGGATCGCATCGTGCGCATCAGGAGGGAACTGGAGACTGTCCGCCGTACACGAGAGCTTCACAGGTCCAAACGACGCAAGGTGCCGTTTCCGGTGGTCGCTATCGTCGGCTACACGAATGCCGGTAAGTCCACGCTATTTAACAGGCTGACAGGCGCATCTGTCCTTGCCGAGGATATGCTTTTTGCCACACTCGACCCGACATTGCGGCGGGTTCGCTTTCCGTATGGAACGGAGGTGATCCTGTCAGACACGGTCGGCTTCATTTCCGATCTGCCGCCGCATCTGGTCGCCGCATTCCGCGCCACGCTGGAGGAGGTGGTCGAGGCCGACCTCATCATTCACTTAAGGGATATCTCCGATCCCGACACGGCGGCTCATGCCAGGGATGTGGAGGACGTGGTGGCAAGTCTCGGCGTGGATGTCTCCGATAGCCAGCGCGTCATCGAGGCATGGAACAAGATCGATCTTCTGAACGAGGCTGAGCGCGAGCGGCTTTTGCACGACGAGGTCAACAAGCGTCCGCCGGTCGCAATTTCCGCGGAGACTGGGGAGGGGATTGACGACCTTCTGACCGTGATCGAGGAGCGTTTGTCAGGGCCCGTAGAGGAATTTTCTTTCACGCTGGGGTCGAATCAGCTCGGTCTGGCCGATTGGATATACCAGCATGGCGAGGTGAGGGAGCGGACGGACCAGGATGATGGAAGCGCCTCATTCCGCGTCAGGGCGACGGCAGCTACACGGGAACAGATCATTCGCAAGCTGTCCGGCAATGAGAAGGGAAGTGGGGCAACGGGTAGGTAGGTTACCTGTCTTTCTCCCGCTGCCATAGGGCTTCCATTTCTTCCAGTTGCGCCTGTTCGAGGCTTTTTCCTTTCGCCTTCAGGCCGCGTTCTATCGCATGAAAGCGGCTGCGGAACTTGTCATTGGCCCCACGCAGCGCGGCTTCGGGATCGATCTGGAGATGGCGTCCTAGGTTCACGATGGCAAAAAGCAAATCGCCGAACTCTTCAGCGATGGCTTCATACTGGCCATTGTCCATTGCCTCGCGCAATTCGCCGATCTCCTCCTCGATCTTATCGAGAATTGGTCTTGCCTCTCCCCAATCGAAGCCGACGCGCGCTGCCTTTGCCTGTAGCTTAAGAGCACGGGTGAGGGCGGGCAAAGCTACCGTCATATCGTCGAGATAGCCTTGAGGACCGTCAGTTCCTCCATCGTCCCCTGCGCGTCGCGCCTTCTTCTCTTCGGCCTTGATGCGTTCCCACATTCCCTTCGCCATGCCCGCCTGCTGTGCATCCATGTCTCCGAAGACATGCGGGTGGCGACGAATCATCTTGGACGTGATGGCTTCCACCACATCGCCGAAATCGAAGCTGCCTTCTTCCTCCGCCATGCGCGCATGGAAGACCACCTGCAGGAGGAGGTCACCCAATTCTTCGCGCAGATCCCGCATGTCGTTGCGTTGAATGGCGTCGAGAACCTCGTAAGCTTCCTCGATCGTGTAGGGTGCGATGCTGGAGAAATCCTGCTCCACATCCCATGGGCAACCGCTCTCGGGATCGCGCAGTGCAGCCATGATTTCGATCAACCGGGCTATATCCCTCGAAGGCTTCATGAAAACTCCATCCGTGTGGACCATACAGGCTGCCGCAATGATACCGGCCCCCTGCCGCTTCAACCACATTTGAGCATACAACGCCACGTTCGACGACCACCGTCATCGCCGGCAACAGGATTGCGGCACGCTCTGCAATCTTGCAAAAGTTGGCATCTGGGTAAAAGGACCTGGCCGCAAATGCTGCCTGCGGACGGTGCGTCTTCGACCGGTGCGGCCATCTTCCTTAACACCGATCGCTATGGCAGATCGTGTAAGAAAGCGCCGCCCGCCACTCGGCTTCCCCCGTCAATGCACCGAAGCAAGACGAGGATGATACCGCAGGCTAGAATGTTAGGCTTCCGCCTTCCCACTGCTTATTACATACTTGAGTAAATTCGCCTCAAAGCAAAGGAGCCATCTATGATCCGTTGGTCCGTTGCCACGCTCTCTCTGTTGTCAGCAACGACTTCCGCCTATGTCGAAACCGGTTCGCCTGTTAAGAACTGCGCTGTTGATCCAGCTCCATCGGCTTGGCACTCCATAAAAACCGCTCCTAAGGACAAGACTATACTTCTAGGCCTGCTTACCGAAGATGGATTTCTCCAGGGAATTGGCTATTGGGAGGTACGTGACGAGCTTGGGGCTGGCATTTGGTCAACGCAGGAGTGGTGGGGGCAGCCACCCACCCATTGGTCTCCGATTCCATCGCCGCCTAATACAGCGGTTATGCCTTAGATACCTATAACGTGCTCTGGTCCAAGTGTTGGTATCTAACTGGACTACTATCATGTTCCCCGGTTCAAGATTCATTGCCTTGACAGAAGTGGTTATGTAGGTCAGCCTGAGATGACAGCCTTCTGCAGGAGAGAAGGTTTAGCTTAGATATAGCGAGATCTTCCTTCCTGAAAGAACACGCTGTTGATCAACAGGCGTTGGTCCAAGAGGAGGAGACTCGATGTCCGACACCTTGCATGTATCCGAGAAATCGACAGTAAGTAATCAGGAACGCGATAAGCAACCCGGTATGCGGCGGCGCACGTTCCTGAAGACCCTAGGCGGGGTTGCCGCCGGGGTTGGCATTATGTCGAAAATTGATCTGGCCCACGCAGCCAATGGCTGGAATGCCGGGGCCCTGGATCAGCTGTCCAATGAACAGCTGGTCGATATGTACGATAAAATGCTGAAGTCGCGCTGGTGGGAGGAGCTTCTTAAAGACGCTTGGCTGGCAGGCGAGGACGACCTTTACGGCTATGTTCATCTGAGCATTGGTCAGGAAGCCGTCTCAATAGGTGCGATCGCAGCGCTCAACGAAGACGACTTCATCGCCTCAACGCACCGCGGTCATGCGCAACTAATCGCCAAGGGCGGCGACCTGAACAAGATGTCCGCCGAAATCTGGTTCAAGAGCACCGGCTACAACAAGGGCTATGGCGGCTCGATGCACATTACCGACACGTCGAAGGGCATCCTTGGCATGAACGGTATCGTCGGGTCCTCGCATATCCTTGCCGCGGGCGCTGCCTATGGCATCAAGGTCCGGGGCACCCAGCAGGTTTCCGTAGCCTTCGGCGGCGACGGGTCGGTCAACCAGGGGTGGTTCTACGATGCGCTCCGGAACGGCGCCCTCTACAAACTGCCATTGATCATTATCATTGAGAACAATGGCTGGCAGGTCTCCAACCCGACGGAGAACACCAACCCGCTGAAGGACCTCGCCACGATGGCGAAAGGATTCGAAGTGCCGGGTTACGTGGTGGACGGGCAGGATGCGCTCGCCGTCTATTCGGTGACCAAGCAGGCTGTCGAAAGAGCCCGCAATGGCGAAGGGCCGACGCTCATCGAGGCCAAGACCTATCGCTTCTACGACCACGCGATGTTCGCCGGAGCAAAGGTCGGGCAGTTCGGCGCGTTCGGGCTTCCATACCGGTCGGACAAGGACGTCCATGCGTGGATCGCCAATGACCCGATCGAGAAATTCCGGGCTACATTGATTGCACTCGGTGTGCTCACCAACGAACAGGCAGACGAAATGGTGCAGAAGGTCAAGGATGAGGTACTGGCATCCTTTGACTACGCGCGCCAGAGCCCTGATCCAGACGAGGATGCAGGCCTTGCCAATGTTTACGCTGAAGGGAAGGTCGCGGCGAGCCAGTTCTTCGCCTGACAAACCCTCACCACACCGTTGCACTCTAATTTAAGGAGCTGTGAAGAGCCATGGCACCGAAACCCGGTACATATGCGATACTGGAAGCAGTTCAGCATGAAATGCGCGCTCAACCCCACCTGACTTTCTGGTGGCAGAGCAGCAAGCCCGTAGCGGTCAGCCCCATGGGGCAGGTCATCGACCTGTTCGCGGAGTTTGGCGATCCGCGAGTCCCCTTCGGTACTGCGATCAACGAAGAATGGTACATCGGCGCTGCGGCAGGCGCCGCCATGTCAGGTGTACCCACCATTGCACGCACACCGTCAATGACCCCGGTCAGGGCATTTGACCTTGTGTTCAACCAGATCGGCAAGCTTCGCCATATGACAGGCGGACAGGCTCATATGCCGCTCGTCATCTGGCAGGACGGCGCAGGCCGTGCTGCAGGTCCGGCGGGACAGCACGCAGACGCAGGACAGGAGTCGCTCTATGCCGCTCTGCCAGGCGTCAAGGTGGTCGTTCCAGCAGACCCGTACGATGCCAAGGGGCTGATGCATGCCTCGTTGCGGGATCCTGACCCGGTGATCTTTTTCCACTATGCCGAGATCAACGGCGTCCGGGTCGACGTCCCCGATGAGGCTTACGAAGTCAAGATTGGGGAGGCGATCACCCGTCAGGAAGGCAATGACATCACTATTGTTGGCTATGGACCGGCGGCAGTTGAGATCAACCGCGCAGTCGAAGGCCTCAAGGAAGCCGGCATTAGCGCCGAGATCATCGATCCAAGATCATTGAAGCCGCTGCCGATGGATACGATCCTCCAGTCCGTGCGTAAGACGGGCAGGCTCTTGGCGGTCGATCATGGTCACGAGACCCTTTGCGGCGCGACGGAGATAATCGCCCGTTGCGCGATCGGGGTGCCAGGCGCAAAGTTTGCCCGGCTTGCCTTCCCCGACGCACCGCCTCCAGGTGCGCGCAGGATGATCGAGTGGATGCGACCGGACGCGCCCAAGATCGTAGAGGCTGCAAGAAAGCTCGTGGCAGCATAAGCCACCTAGCATTGTCTTGCCGGGGGCGGCGCATCCGCCCCCGCTTTCCGAACTGTCATTACAATTCAACCCTAGTGCCAGAAAGTGAATGGCGTGCCCGAAGCAAATGGTTCTTCGCCGCAGTGCGGCAGTTGCGGCGGAAAGTTGGAAGACAAGCTCGTCGACGTCACGATGTGGACAGGTCGCGGCCTTGTCGTCATCGAGAATGTACCCGCACAGGTCTGCCAAGACTGCCAGGAGCAGTTCTATGAAAAAGACGCAGCCATGAAGATCCAGGAGTTGGTCAGCCAGGGCTTTCCGAGCAGCCGACTCGTTCGAGAAATCAAGGTGCCAATCTACTCGCTAAAAGAGGGAGCAACACCCGCGCTGCCTGAAGACCACGGGATTTAGGAGAAGATAAACGTGACAAGGCGTACCCAAGTCTCCCTTTCCAGGAGAGCAATCGCGTTCCTGGGGGGTGCCACTGCCCTTCTTGCTGCATATGTGGGGCAATCCACTTTTGCTACTGCGCAGGGCGTCGATATTGAAGCAGTATTCAATTGTTCGGCCGACGGCCCGTTAGGACCGCAGACACCGGAGGAATGCGCTACCGCGCGTGAGCTGGTGCTCACCAATTGCACCGGCTGCCACACCTTTGTACCGATTGTGAAAGCTCGGAAGGATGATGGCGCGTGGAACGCGACACTTCAATCTCATCGGGCGCGCCTGCCTGAAGTGAGCGATGAGGATTATGAAAAGTTAGCAGTCTTTCTGAAGGCCCACTACAACCCCGAAAACGAGCCGCCACAGCTTCCTCCTGAACTTGAAGCGTTAGGGGATATTCCACAGTGAGACCATCCGATCAGAAAATGGGTGTTGGTGCAGCAAGATCCGCTCTCCTTTCGGGTCTTGTGGCACTCGTTGCTTTGGGATTGTCACCTCTTGCTCAATTTGGCGCGCACATGGCTGCGGCGCAGCAGCTTGATCTGGAAAAGATCTTCACCTGTGAGGATCAGTCCACGTTGCCGCTGGATGAATGCAATGTGGGGCGGGAGCTTGTTACCACGAATTGCGTTGCCTGCCATGCATTCGTGCAGATCGTTCTGCGCCAGTATGATGAAGGTGGCTGGAAGAGCCTGCTGAACCGCCACAGGGAACGTGTGTCGCACCTATCGGATGAAGAGGTCGAGACCATTCGGCACTATCTGGCGGCGAAGTTCAATCCGGAGCGTGAGCCACCCGAACTGCCTCCCGAGATCATCGAAGCATTGACCGATTACTGATCCGAAAGGCTACGTCTAACCCAGCCACGATCGAAAAACAGGTCGAGCGGTGCTGTTCAATTCCTTTGCTTTCCTGGGTTTCCTGGCGCTGGTGGTGGCAGCTTATTATGTGTTGCCCCACCGCTGGCGCTGGTTGCTGTTGCTGGTTGCAAGCGGATATTTCTACAGCACCTTTCAACCTGCCTATCTGTTGCTGCTCGCTTACGCGACCGGCGTCGCTTATCTCGTGGGACTGGGACTGACGGGGCGAGGTGGAACGCGATTTGGCCGGATCCTGCTGGCTTTGGGCGTTATAGGGGAGCTGTCCGTCCTCGCCCTGTTCAAATATTTCGATTTTCTGGCCGCATCCATTGAGGGGGCCTTCGGCTGGCTGGCATTGTCAGCCGAGCCAATCGCGCTGCCCCGGCTGGAATTTCTGCTGCCGGCCGGGCTTTCCTTTTATGTATTTTCCGCAATCAGCTACCTGGTGGATGTCCGGCGCGGATCGATACCTCCGGAGCGCCATTTCGGAAAACTAGCGCTATACATTGCCTTTTTCCCCAAGCTCCTTGCCGGGCCGATCGAGCGGGCAGGGCCCTTCTTGGCCCAACTTGAGCAGAAAGCGCGCTTTGAGCCTGCGGTGTTCACCTTCGGTCTGCAGCTCTTGCTCTGGGGCATGTTCAAGAAGGTGGTGATTGCCGACAGGCTCGCCGCATTCGTGGATGCCGGCTTCAGCAGCCCGGACTTTCAATCACCTGCCACCGTGCTGGTCGCAGTCTACTTCTACGCTTTCCAGATCTACTGCGATTTCTCCGGCTATTCCGACATGGCCATCGGTGCTTCCGCCCTGTTCGGGATCAAGCTGATGGAGAATTTCCGCCGGCCCTATTTCGCGAAATCCGTGCCGGAATTTTGGAGCCGCCGTTGGCACATTTCCTTGATGGCCTGGTTCCGCGACTATGTTTACATCCCGCTCGGTGGCAACCGTGTGTCTACGGCGCGCTGGTACGCCAACGTAATGATCGTTTTCTTGATCAGCGGTCTGTGGCACGGCGCGAATTGGACCTTCGTCGTTTGGGGTGGGCTTAATGGCCTTTACCAGATTGTCTATCTCATGCTTGGCGGCCTACGTACGCGGGTTGCTGCGCTGCTGCCCGCATGGCTTTGGAACACCTTGGCCGTCCTCCTCACATTCCACCTGATCACGCTTTCCTGGATATTCTTCCGCGCGGACAGCTTTGCCCAGGCCTGGGCGGTGATCGGACGAATTCAGGGTTCGCTGCTCCAGATGCCGACCTTGCTCGCTGCCCATCCTTGGACGGGCGAATTCTGGCTGGCGCTTGGGCTGATCGTGTTCCTCATCGGCTTCGAAGCGCTGGATGAGAAGCGCGGCCTCTGGCAATGGCTGGAGAAACGGCCGGTAGCCCTGCGATGGGGCTTCTACTACACGGTCCTGGCCTGCCTCGTTGTTGTCGGCCAGTGGGGGTTGAGCGAATTTGTCTATATGCGATTCTAGCATGGCCCGAATAGGGGACGTGCCGGGGAGGGGGCAACTTCAGTTAGCTGCGGGATCAGGCGAAGAAATGAACAGGGCTGCGTACCGCATCGGAGAGGTAGAAAAGGCTGTCCCGAATGGTGCTTGAAAAGGTGAAAGATTCGGAACAGGCCCGCGAGGGAGCGAAAGGCAATTCAATCCTTCGGCAGTGGGGTGCTTTCGTACTTGTCGGCCTGGTGCTTTATCTTTGCCTCTATGTCTGGTCCGAGCATCTCGTCGAATCCTACGGCGAGAAGAACCGCTTCTTCATGATCAACTCAATGCCGAGCCAGCATTTCGATGTTGTCGTGCTTGGCGCTTCGCATGCCATGCCGCTCGACTTCGAAGACATGAATGAGCGGCTGGAGGCGGCGAGTGGCGCGAAAATCATGAACCTTTCGACGGAAGGGGCCGGCATACTTCCGAACCGCCTGCTTCTGGATTACTTTCTCAAGCGTCACAGTGCCTCGCACGTGATGATGGTTGTGGATTCCTTCGCCTTCTATTCACCGCAGTGGAACGAAGAGCGGCTGGACGATGCAAGCTTGCGCAGGGCGCCCTTCGACCCGGCACTGATCAGAACGCTCTGGAGTTACCCATGGGCACGCCGGCTCCTTCCCGTTTATGTGTCAGGCTTCGGAAAAATTAACAATCCAGACCGTTTTGCGCCCGATATTCCGGACGCCGAGCGGGACTTTACGCGTACCTATCGCCCGATTGCTCAGATTGACCGCCGGCGGGTGCAGTATCTTTATCCCGAAAACCCCGATCCCGGGATTCTGGCGCACTACGGGGAGGAGTTCCGCGATCTGGCCAGACTGGTTCGCCAGCACGGAATGGAACTGGTTACGGTTGAGCTGCCAACACCTGAGCGTTATCGCGAGTTGCTGCCCTACGAAGCCGACTTCGAGCAATTCCTCCAGCCATTGCTTCAGGAGGAGGGGATCGAACACTATGATCTGTCTGAGACGCTGCCGGAGGACGACTACTACTACGACACCGATCATCTCAATCGGGACGGCGCGCTAAAGGTTATCGACGAGCATCTGGCCGAACTCATTAGCGCTATCAGGTAAGCGTCTGCGCACTTTGGCAGATTGCGTGCGTCGTGTTCTCCGAAAGCGAAAGGAAGCTTTTGGAAGCGGTTTACGCGCCCTTGGACGGGTACATCCGCATTACAACTTCAACAAGTTCAGTCTACCGCTTCACCCTGGTTTTTCTTGAGGAAATTGCAGGTGGTATGCACCATGTTCACTAAACGCCGAGGCTTCGGCGGCCATCAGGACGGGCGCCAGACTGACTATGTTATGACGAACGTTCCGCCGGATTATAGGGCCGTGCACCACCCGTGCTTCCTGCCGTTTCGCGCCAGCTCGCATCATCCACTGACCGTGCAGCTGTAATTTGCCGCCTCTGCTCAGTTTTGACGCGCTGCAGCGATGGCGTCGATGAGCCCTTGGCGGTCCATCGCGCCGTGGTAGATGCGGGTGCCGACGATGAAGGCCGGGGTGCCGCCGAAGCCGAAGGCGTTCGCCTGATCCATATTGCGCGCGATGATGCCGTCAACGCGTTCCATGTCCTTCCGGAACGCCTCCCATAAGGCCTTGGGGTCGAGGCCCGCCCCTGCGATGGCGGCATCGACATCCTCCTTTTTGAGCCTGCCAGGCGTTGCCATCACGGCGTTCAGCGCTTTCTCGTAATTCTCGCCGGCAGCAAGCACCAGGCTTGACGCGTGAAGCGAAGCGCCACCGAAAATCGGCCAGTCCTTCATCACAAGCCGCACGTTTCCATCCTGCCGCACCACGTCCAGCAACTCTTCATGACCGCGCTTGCAGAAGGGGCACTGGTAGTCGAAGTACTCGGCGATCGTCACGTTCCCGTCGGGATTGCCCAGGGCGGGAATCTGCGGATCGAACAGCACTTCCTCCACGGTCGGATAGGATTGCGCCAGAGCAGGCCGCGTGAGCGCCGCAATGGCGGCGCCTGCGGCTGTCGTCTTGAGCAGGTCTCGTCTGTTCAACATTCTTCTACTCCTTTCCTTGGTCAGTCATTCTCGGTCAGCAGTCCGGAAATTCGCGATTGCAGCGCCTCGCGCGAGATCTCGCCGAGATGCGCGTGCCTGAGCACTCCGTCCGTGCCGATGAAAAGGGTGGCGGGCAGCCCCGGAGCGCCGTAGTGGCGGGCAAGTTCGCCGAATGAATCCAGCAGCACGTGGTCGAGAGAAATCCCGTTTTCGGTGAGATAACGTTCGATGGCGTCCCGGCCCTCGCCCTGGTTGGCGAACACGAACTCGGCTCCTTCCGTGGACCTCGCCACGTCGGCCATCATCGGCATCTCGCGCCGGCAGGGCGGACACCAGGTCGCCCAGAGATTGATGACCATCGGCTTTCCGGGTGCCGCGGTCAGCGAGTAGGTGTCGTCGGAAAGCGTCCGGTATGCGCTGGCCGGGAGCGCGATCGCCTGCGTTCCCCCGGTCAGTTGCCACGCCGTATTCCAGACCATGAGGCCCAGCGCCAAGGGCAACATGGCCCAGAGGCGCAGCCGAGCGGAGCGCAGCACAAGGAAGACGCTCAGGGCGACTGCGGCAAGCGCAGCCACCCAGCTGAAGCCTCCCTCCCACAGGGCAAAGATGCGCAGCGGCTCGCCAACGAAGTTCCGCCAATGTTGAGCCACGTGCCCTAAACGAGCCGCCGCGATGCCGCCGAGCAGGACCCACCATGACCAGACATGAAAACGGTCGTCGATCCGGCTCGTAATGATGCCCGTCACGAGAATGAAGGTGACGACGCCCAGGGTGACCGCAAAGCGGTCGGCAGCCAGTACGAGCGGTCCAAGGGAAACAGCATTCATGTCAGTACCCCGCCAGCCGGGCAGCAGACGCAGTCAGGGAATTGACGCTCACATTGCCGACGAGCCGGGTTCCGGCAATCTCGCGCGCGTTCGCGTCGAAGAACAGCATGGTTGGAGGCCCGGCCACGCGGAGCTGCCTCATCAGTTCGGCGTCCCGCGCGTCAAAATCAGTCACGTCCGCCTTCAAGAGCCGGAAGCCTGAAAGGGCTTCCCGCACGCCCGCGTCAGGAAGCACTCCGCGCTCGATGCTCCGGCACGTAACGCACCAGTCGGCCGTAAAGTAGACCAGCGTCGGCATGCCTGCCGCGTCCATCTTCGCCTGGAGATCAGCGGCCGACGTGACGGAGCCGAAGTCAAGGTCCCTGCTGACGGCAGAGGCCTGCCCGCGATCCGCGAACACTGCAAGAGGCGTGAGCGGGTCGGTCGCCCCGGCAGCGGCTCCGATCATGAGAATTGCGCCATAAATCAGCGAAATGGTTCCCAATGCACGTCCTGCCGTCAGCGCAAGGCCGCGCGGCAGAATGGCCGAGAATGCATAGCTCGCAACGCCGATCAACAGGACCGCCCATAGCGCGAGATCGACGCCCGCTGGAACGAGCGGCGTCGCCAGCCATATGGCTGTTCCCAAAAACGCGAAGCCGAAGGCACGCTTGACTTGTTCCATCCAGGCGCCTGCGCGCGGCAGAGCCTTGCCGCCAAAGGCGCCGAGAACGAGGAGCGGCAGTCCCTTTCCGATTCCAAGCGCGAAAAGAGCCGCCGCACCGAGCGCAGTGTCGCCTGTCTGCGCGATGTATAGCAGTGCGCCCGCGAGCGGAGCGGTAACGCAGGGGCCGACGATAAGCGCGGACGAGAAGCCGAGGGCGGCAGCCGAACCAGTCGATCCTCCCCGCCTGCCCGTGCGCGCCGCGATCCAACTCGTCCAAGCCGAGGGAAGCTGGAGCTCGAACAGCCCGAACATGGAAAGCGCCAGGCCGATGAATACCGCCACGATGACGCCTGTCGTCCAGGAGGATTGCAAGACCATCTGGAGGTTCTGGCCCGACCATCCAGCCGCAGCACCAAGCAGCGCGAACGCGGAAGCAAGGCCAATTACGTAAGCGGCGGAGAGGGCGAAGCCCCGCCCTGGAGTGAGGCGCTCGCCTTCCCGCGCCAAGGCTCCGGCCAGGATGGGATACATCGGAAACACGCATGGGGTGAAGGCGAGCAGCAGACCGAACAGCGTGAACATGCCCAGCATCAAGGCTATTCCGCCCTTGCCCAGGAGCGACTGGACAAGGCCCTCGTCCGCCGCAAGTTGAAAACCTGGAGACTCCAGCCCGCTCTTCGGCTCGACGGCGGGTTCCGAACTCCAGGCGACCTGAGCCCTCGTCATCGGCGTCGGGTTGGTGATCGCGAAGGTCACCGGATCAACCAGACGCCTCTCGGGGGCATAGCAGATGCCGTCCTCCTGGCACCCCTGATAGGAGATCTCGATGGGGTTGGATACGCGATCGGAAAGCACCGCCTCGGCACGACCGTAATAGATCTCGGAAGGTCCGAAGTTGGGATCGTCTTTTTGGAGGCCCGGCGGTGTCTCAACCGTCAGTGCCGCGCCGTCCGCGGCCCGCGCAGCGATCCTGTCGCGGTATAAGTAGTAGCCCTCGGCGATTTCCCACTCTATTTCGAGCGATCCGCCGGGACCTTGCGAAGCCGCGATCTTGAAAGCCTGATCCACGGGAAGCGGCTCATCGGCCACTGCGGCAGTAAGCGCAATGCCCAGGCTTGCGAGCACTGCCAGGATACCTGCCGCTGTCTTCTTCATTGCCCACTCCTTACGTCCCGTGCTGGAGGCAGAACCTCGTTCTTCGAGCCTACTGGGCGACGCAGCTTAAGGCAGCCTTAAGGTAGGAAGGCTTCAGAGCGTCACGGAAACTCAGGAGAGGCAGGCAATGACGCGCGATTTCGGAACCATGGCAATGCAAGGCGAAACGAAGATGGGCAGCAAGAATGTCGGACGACGATCGTTCCTGGTCGGAATAGGCGCTATGGCCGTATCCGGCTGCGTTGCAACCCCGCGCCAGGCGCCTGTGGTCAGCGTCGCGCCCGTACCAGCGCCGGCGGCCAAGCCCACTCCGGCGGTGCCGCCGATGTACTATGCAATGCCGCATGAGCGCTTTCCGATCCCCGCCGTCGACGTGACGCAGCTCGACGAGCGATTCTGGCGCACAGAGGTTGATTACCCAACGGATGAGAAGCCGGGAACTCTCATTGTCGATACGCCAGGCAAGTACCTATATCATGTGAAGCCGGGCGGCCGCGCGACCCGCTACGGCATCGGCGTTGGTCGGGACGGTTTCTCCTGGGCTGGACGTGCGATCATGGCCTACCGGCGCAAGTGGCCGCGCTGGACACCGCCCGATTCCATGGTCGCGCGGCAGCCTGAGCTCGAACCCTACAGCATTGCCAATGGGGGGATGGATCCTGGAATGAAAAACCCACTCGGCGCGCGGGCCCTCTACATCCACAAAGACGGCAAGGACACGCTTTACCGGGTCCACGGAACACCTGAAGCCTGGAGCATCGGCAAGGCCGTGTCCTCGGGCTGCATCCGTCTCGTCAACCAGGATGTTATTCATCTTCATGATGAGGTCCGCGATGGCAGCCCGATCGTGGTCATTCCCGATCCCGCCATGAAGCATCTTCTCGTTGGCTGACGCCACCAAACGGGCGGGATTTGATGCTCAGGAGCTTTCCATGGAATTCGATCAATGCGGATACTGGTAATCGAAGACGATCCGATGCTGCTCGACGGCCTCTCGGCAGGCCTCGGGCTTGCCGGCTTCACTGTTGATGCCGTCGCCACTTGCGAGGATGCCTTTGCTGCCCTCGAAACGCACAGCTATCGCGCCGTGGTCCTTGACCTGATGCTTCCGGATGGGTCTGGCCTCGATGTACTTCAATCCCTTCGCAGACGCCGGGACGCAACCCCGGTTGTCCTGCTTACCGCACGCGACCAGGTGGAAGACCGTATCGCCGGGCTCGACGCCGGCGCCGACGACTATGTCGGCAAGCCCTTTGATCTCGACGAACTAGCCGCACGGGTACGGGCGGCGGCGCGCCGCGGAGCGGGCCATGCCTCAGCGGTATTGGAATGGAGGGGCGTGGTTCTGGATCCGGCAGGGCAGACCGTCAACGCCGAAGGAAAACCGATTGCCCTGACCCGTCGGGAGTTCGGCGTCCTGCGAGCACTCATGGAACGCCCTGGCGCGACGGTTTCGAAGGCGGTGCTTGAGGAGACGCTTTACGGATGGCAGGAGGAAGTAGAAAGCAACGCCGTAGAAGTCCATATTCATAATCTCAGGACCAAACTCGGAACCAGCTTTATCAAGACGGTCCGGGGGCTGGGTTACAGGCTGGCGGAGGAACAGGCGTGAGGTCGATCCGGTCGCGGCTGCTCACCATCCTTATCGCCTCAACAGGATTGGTGTGGCTGTTGGCGGTGGCTTGGATTTACGTCAGCACACAAGCCGAAGTCGAGCGGGTGCTCGATGCGCGCCTCACCGAGGCGGCACGTATGGTCAACTCGCTGCTGGCAGAGCGGCGGATCGAAATTGCACTTCCTGATGTCGGCGATCTCCCCGCGACTGAGTTCCAGATCGAGGACCCCTCCTACGAACGTCAGTTGTCGTGCCAGATCTGGTCCCTAGACGGGCGGTTGGTGGGACGTTCGGAACATGCACCTGGCGACCGGCTCACGGATGCCGACAATGGGTTCTCCGAAAGCGTCGTGGACGGTGAGACGTGGCGCGTTTACGCGATCGAGAACGTAGCCTTGGGCGTGCGCGTCATGGTCGGGGACAGCATGGCGGTACGCAACCGCCTCGTCGGCGATGTCGTAAAAGGACTTGCAATTCCCGCGGCGCTGATCCTGCCGTTCCTCACCGGTGTCATCTGGGTCAGCGTCCGGCGCGGCATGTCGCCTCTGGTCCGGATGGCGGAGTCCCTGTCTTCGCGTTCGGCCACCGATCTGCGCCCGCTTCCCGATGAAAACTTGCCTGAGGAGATTGCGCCTGCCGTCCACGCTCTCAACGGGCTGTTCAGGCGGGTGGAGGACGCGCGCGAGCGCGAAAAGAGCTTTACGGCATTCGCCGCCCATGAACTGAAGACGCCATTGGCTGGACTGAAAACCCAGGCTCAGGTGGCGCTTGCGAGCCAGGACGGGGAGGTCCATGAAAATGCTCTTCGGCAGATTGCGGCCGGCGTTGACCGCACGTCAAGGCTTGTCCGTCAACTGCTCGATCTCGCCGCGATCGAGGCGACGGACAGAACCCCTGAGCTGCAGGAGGCACGCCTGCTCGAGCTCGTCAGGCGCGTTGCAGCCGAGACGCTTTCCGCGGAGCGACGGGTGAGGATCGAAGGAAGCGAGGACGCTTCCGGGCGGCTCGATCCGGTGCTTGTTACACTTGCACTTCGAAACATCCTGGAAAACGCTATCTGCCACTCGGATGGACAGGTTTCAGTCAGCATCGGCGAGACCTCAGCCGGCATCGAAATCGTGGTGGAAGATGAGGGACCCGGCATTCCCGTCGATGACCTGCCACGCGCGAGCGACCGGTTTTTCCGAGGGCGGACAAAGTGTTCATCCGGCAGCGGCCTCGGACTTTCAATTGCAAAGGAGGCGGTGGCTCGCATGGGAGGCACGTTGATATTGAGAAACCGGGAGCCACGTGGGCTCTCTGCCATACTATCGATCCCGACGCTCACGGAATGAGGAGCATCCGCCAGACTTGTTGGAATTCGAGTCTTAAGATGTCATCAAGGCATTTACGAACCCACTCAATGGTTAATCTTCCTCAGCTATTTGCCGCCGTAGCGATATTTTGAGCGATATTTATCGAGGGAGCGGGGTGCCCATGGTCTGACATCAGGCGCTATCATACAAGGGCGTAACCACGACGCGAGCGGTTTCACGATGGCCGGGTTTATGAAACCTGATAACAACATCCTTCATCTGAACAGCGCTTGATCGTTTTGCGGGTAGGGGAGGCAATCCGGTCCGGTCTATCCGCAGCGATCAAGTCAGCCACGCGGCGCGATCGCAGCCGACTCCGCTGATCAGCGGAGCACATATTGAAAGACGTCGAAATACTCGCAACAGACCCAGCACCAGAAGGCGGCACGCAAAAAAGCGGCCAGTGGAGATTGGGGCAGGGCCGACGTCACTGATCAGCCGCCACGATTGATCACCGGCCGTCTCTGTTATGCGGTAACGCTGGAGATGGCCCATAAAGCAGCGCGTGTGGACGTCGTCTGGACGATTCAAAATCCATAGATCCGGGCCGAACCGGCAGTCATGGCGGCGTCTGGCGCGGCAGGCGCAGTTCGGCCAGGTGGCACCATATTTCCGAACCGCGTGACCAGGCGGACCGATGGTTCATTTCGTGACAGACGAGGACACTCTTTTGCTTGCAACCCACAGGGAGGTTGTCGACGATGCGCACTGCTAAATAACAAGTCGCATAAGATATATTATGGAACTGGCAGCAGGATGCTGTAGGGCTTCGACAAGAGCTTTGATACTTGTCCATTGTTGCGATGGCAGGCTCGCCCCCTTCACCATGCAGCCGATTCTGCATTAAGTGGGCTCCACGTTGCATATGAGAACGGATCGCATTTTCCGTCGCAGACTTAGCGGGAATTGAGAGACTGTATGCGCAAATGCGTTGCGATCGACTAGGCCGATTATGCTTTGCGCATAAATGCGTCCGAACTTCAGTCGATTAGGATCCCACCTAATGCCGCGATCAGAACAACGTTCCAAGGCGGGCGTTTCCAGACCATCAGCAGCACGAAGCACGACATTGCCAGGGCGAAATCGTACGGCCCGCGAATGGCGTTGCTCCAGACCGGATCGTAAAGTGCAGCCGCAAGGATGCCGACGACGGCCGCATTGGTGCCTCGCATCATGGCTTGTGCAGACGGCTGCATGCGGAATGAATCCCAGAACGGAATAACTCCGAGCAACAGAAGGAATCCCGGCAGAAAAATGCTGGCAAGTGCAATGCCGGCCCCAAGAAAGCCGTTCGGCTCTGGGCCGAGTACCATTCCAAGATAGGCAGCAAAGGTGAAAAGCGGTCCCGGAATGGCCTGGGCAGCTCCGTATCCGGCCAGGAACGCATCTGCCGAAACCCAGCCCGAACGGACAATTTCAGTCTCCAGAAGCGGCAGTACTACATGGCCACCGCCGAAAACCAAGGCGCCGGCTCGATAGAAGGCGTCGAAAACGGCAACCCCTTGCCATGCTGTGGCGGAAGCCAGCAATGGCAGCCCTAAAAGCAGTCCGAAAAACAGCCCTAGCGAGATCAGCCCTGAGGCACGCGTGAGCGGAAAGCGGACATGGCTTGCAGCGCCGTCCCCAGCCCCAGACCGGCAGAGCCATAATCCGCCAAGGCCCCCTGCAAGAATGGCAGCGATCTGGCCCATGAAACCTGCGATAAAGATCACGATCAGTGCTGCCGCAAGCGCGATGCTCGCGCGCTCCCTATCAGGACAGAGGCTTCTTGCCATGCCCCACACGGCCTGCGCTACGATAGCGACCGCAACAACCTTCAGGCCGTGGAGGATTCCTGAGCCAACGGGGCCGCCGAACGTTGCCGCGCCTAATGCAAAGAGCACCAGAATGATTGCGGAAGGAAGCGTGAATGCCAGCCAGCCCGCTGCCGCGCCCAGTGGCCCTGCTCGCAGAAGCCCCAGCGCAAAGCCTACCTGACTCGATGCAGGTCCCGGGAGAAACTGGCACAACGCAACGAGATCCGCATAGCCCTTCTCGTTGAGCCAGCGCCGGCGGACCACAAACTCGTCCCGAAAGTAGCCAAGATGGGCGATGGGCCCGCCGAAGGATGTAAGCCCAAGCTTCAAAAAAGCAGCAAAGACCTCACCGAGCGCGCCCTTCTTTCTCCGCTGAGCTGAACTCGGTGCGTTTTCACCGTGATCGCTTTCATCGATCGGTTCAGGCATCCAATTTATCTGCTTGAATGGCCATGGCTGCCTGCATGCTCAAACCACGATGTCAGCGACCTGTGCCCGGGCCGCCTCGATTAACGCGTCGGGCGCAGCAGCAAATACCGCGTCATGCGCACCGGCCGCAGCCCAGACGCGATCGAAGCGAAGCAAGGTCTCGTCAGCAAAGCGGCGAACCGTTTCGGGGTGACCTAAGGGCGAGACACCTCCGATCGCAAAGCCGGTCTCTTCCCGCACCTTCCTCGGATCAGCTCGCTCCAGCTCCTCGCCAGCAAGACCTGCGGCCTTGTTCGGATCAAGCATATGGCTGCCGGAGACGAGAAACAGGTAAAGGTGGCCTGACTCCTTTCCTGCAAAGACCAGCGATTTGACGATCTGGTCAACGTCGCAGCCGCACTGGCAGGCCGCCTCCTCCGCCGTTCGCGTCGATTCCCCCATCCGCCTGATCTCGATTGAAAGCCCTGCCATCGCAGCCGCGCGGGCGACTCGCTCGACGCTTTTTGACATCAAGTTCCCTTACGTTTCAGCCTGTTGCACTAATTTCTTCAAGAATCATACCATCATATGCAGGTTCAACGTGGCTCGGCGTCTCTTGACGTACAGTCTCATAATCAAGCGGAGTATGCATATGCGTCAGCACGGCCCGCCGGGGTTCGAGCCGCTCAATCCATTGCAGCGCTTCTCCCAGTGAAAAGTGGCTCGGATGCGGATGGTATTGCAACGCATCTATGACGAGAACTTTAAGCCCCGAAAGGAGGGGCACCGTTTCCTCCGGGAAATCGCTCACGTCAGGGCAATAGGCGATGTCCTCCACCCGCAGCCCAAGCGAGTGCATATCGCCGTGGATTTGGAGCAGCGGCGTGAAGCTGAGCGGCCCCCCCTCACCCGTAATCGTGAACTTCCCGCGGATGATGTGCGGCAACAGGATCGGCGGATAGCTGCTGCCGGGCGGGGTTTCAAAACAATAGCCAAACCCTTCACGCAGGCGCGCCATGGTCCGTTCGTCCGCATAGATGTCCATCATCCGGCGCTGCGCCAGAACATAGCCGCGCAGATCGTCGACGCCATGGATATGATCGGCATGTGGATGCGTATAGACCACTGCGTCAAGGCTCGTCACCTTCGCACGGATCATCTGCTCGCGGAAATCGGGCCCCGTGTCGATGGCAACACGTGTGACACGTCCATCAGGCTTGATGCGCTCCACCATCGCCGCGGCGCGTGAGCGGCGGTTTCTCGGATTGCAGGGATCGCAGGCGCCCCAATCGCCGGTTATTCGGGGCACTCCCGGAGAGGAGCCACAGCCTAGAATAGTAAGACGGATCCGGTCAGCCAAGTTCAGGCGCCTTCTTCCGTAGGGCGGGGTACCTTGCCGAACAGGCGAAAGAAATTTCCTGTCGTCAATGCGGCCGTTTCTTCCAGAGGGAGGCCGATTATTTCTGCAAGGACCTTGGCCGTCTGGACCACGAAAGCAGGTTCGTTGCGCTTGCCACGATTAGGAACAGGGGCCAGAAATGGCGCATCGGTTTCCACCAGCAACCGGTCGCGCGGCACGTTGCGCGCAATTTCCCTCAAAGCTTCCGATTTCTTGAAGGTCAGGATACCGGAAAAGGAGATGTAGCCGCCCAGTTCTACTCCTGTATGGGCCAGGGCCGGGCCTGAGGAGAAGCAATGCAGGATAAAGGGAAAAGCGCCCTTCCCCGTCTCTTCCCGCAAAATTGCGGCAATGTCGTCATCCGCATTCCGGGCATGGATGACGAGCGGCAGGCCAGTGCGACGCGCCGCCTCGATGTGGGTCCGGAAGCCCTTTGCCTGGATGTCCCGCGGTGCCTTGTCGTAGAAGTAATCAAGGCCGGCCTCCCCGATGCCGATCACCTTGGGATGCTCAGCCAGGCTAACGAGATCATCGGCGGTGACGTCCGTTTCCTCACCGGCGTTATGCGGGTGAGTCCCGATTGTGCAATAGACGCTGTCGTACTTCTCGGCGAGGGCGTTCAATGCCTCAAACCGCTTCACCCGGGTTGAGATCGTAACCATCAGCGCAACGCCGGCTGCCGCAGCACGAGCCACGATCTCATCTCGATCCGTCTCAAAATCTGGAAAATCCAGATGGCAGTGGGCATCGACCAGCATCATCCGCCCTGCCCCACTGCCTCTTCCACATATCGCGGAAAGACCGGCTGCGGGGGAGGCAGTGGCGTACCCGGTTCCAGCGCAGCGTCGTCGGAAATATGAGCAAACGTCCGCCGCTCAGTGGCCACTGCCAAAAGATCAAGCAACTTCTCAGCCGAACCTGGCATATAGGGCTGGCAGAGGATGGCAATGCGGCGCAGCGTTTCGGCCGTGGTGTAGAGCACTGTTTCCATGCGTTTTGGGTCGGTCTTCCTCAGGGCCCAGGGCTCCTGGCTGGCGAAGTAGCGGTTTGCCTCTGCCACTACCTCGAAGATGGTTGCAAGTGCTGTGTGGATCGCCTGGCGTTCCATGGCGTCGCGTGCGCCACCGAGAGCGCCTGCCGCTTGGGTCAGCAGTGCTCTATCCTCGTCCGAAAGCGTGCCTTGCGCAGGCACCTTGCCGTCGCAGTTCTTGGCGATCATCGAGAGGGAGCGCTGCGCCAGGTTGCCCAGATCGTTGGCGAGATCGGCGTTGGTCCGGTTCACGATGGCTTCGTGACTGTAGCTGCCATCCTGCCCGAACGGCACCTCGCGCAGAAAGAAATAGCGCACCTGGTCGAGGCCGTAATGGTCCACCAGCGCAAACGGATCAATGACGTTACCAACCGACTTCGACATCTTCTCTCCGCGGTTGAACAGGAAGCCGTGGCTGAAGATACGCTTCGGCAAGGCAATGCCCGCGGACATAAGAAAGGCCGGCCAGTAGATGGCATGGAAGCGCGTGATGTCCTTGCCAATGACATGCACGTCGGCGGGCCAGTAGCGCCAGCGTACAGCGTCCGTATCCGGATAACCCATGGCAGTGATGTAGTTGGTGAGCGCGTCAACCCACACATACATCACATGCCGCTCGTCTCCCGGCACCGCAACGCCCCAATCAAAGGTCGTGCGGGAAATGGAAAGGTCGCGCAGGCCCTGACGGACAAAGCTCACGATCTCGTTGCGCCTTTCGGTGGGGCCGATAAAATCGGGATTCTCCTCATAGTGCCTGAGCAGGCGTTCCTGATAGGCCGAGAGGCGGAAGAAATAACTCTCTTCCTCCACCCATTCGACGGGCGTGCCTTGTGGGCCGTATCGCACAGCGTCTTCGCCAACAGTCGTCTCTTCCTCGCCATAATAGGCTTCATCGCGCACCGAGTACCAGCCCGAGTAGCTGCCCAGATAAATATCGCCCTTTTCAGCCATTGCCTTCCAAATTGCTTGGGAAGCAATGTGATGGCGCTCTTCCGTGGTGCGGATGAAGTCGTCGTTCGAGGCGTTCAGAGCCTCTGCCATGCGCTGGAATTGCGGCGTGTTGCGATCAGCCAATTGGCGTGCGGAAATCCCTTCCTTGCGCGCCGTCTGCAGCATCTTGACCCCGTGTTCGTCTGTTCCGGTAAGGAACATCACGTCCTTGCCGTCATGGCGCTGGAAACGCGCTAGCGCGTCGGTGGCGATCAGCTCATAGGCGTGGCCGATATGGGGCGCCCCATTGGGGTAGGATATGGCCGTAGTGATATAAAAGGTTTCGCGCGTCATTGGCTCGGTGCTCAAAAAAGGCATTCGTCCGCGCCCAGATAGCGCATCGCGACCGGGAATGCCATGCTGCAAACTAACCAGTCAGAGTTTGCGCCGCTTCGTGCAGACGCGCTGTCATGGCCATGACGTGCTGCCTGCGGTCGAGGTTGAATATCTCGGTTTGCCGAATGGTTTCTGCCGTTTTTTCCCATAGCGAAGCAAGTTGGGCCGCCTGTTCCAGCGCGCCAGCCCTGCCCAATTCGGAAGCATGCAAGAGAATATGCTCCTGAACGGCGCGATTGAAGAGTTCGAACTGTATCTGACGCTCGCGTCCCGCAGCCGCGTCGGCCAGCCTTGCAGCCTCCATCACGTCGAATTTCTTGCCCGATATGATGCGATCTAGCGCTAAGGCGATTTCCAGTCCGCCAAACTGCGTCATCAGTATCGCTTCACGCACGCTACCCTTTGCCTGTTCCGTCAACAGGCGGCGTTCCTTTTCCGTTTCCGGCAACTGAGCGCCTAGACTTACCAGCAACCGTCCCAGAAGATCTGACGGCAGCGGCTCAAGCTTCAGGACCTGGCAGCGTGACCGTATAGTTGGCAAAAGGCGTCCAGGCGCGTGCGCCACAAGCATGAACAAAGTGCGCGGCGGCGGTTCCTCCAAGTTCTTGAGGAGCGCATTAGCGGCGCTGAGATTCATATCTTCCGCCGGATCGATGATGACGACGCGGTAGCCGCCATCGGCCGGCGTCAGGCTGAGAAAGCGTGAAACCCGGCGGATCTCGTCGACGGTGATAACCGTCCTGAACTTCTTGGCGCGTTCGTCGAACGGGCGCGTTAGATGCAAAAGGCCTGGATGGGCACCCTGCGCGGCGAGGCGGAAAGCGGGGGACGCAACATCGACCTTTGCCAATTCCGCCGGCGCAAGCCTGTGATCAGGATATGTGAAGAGGTGATGCGCCATATGAAAGGCAAGCGTCGCCTTGCCTATACCCCTCCTCCCTGCCAGAAGGAGCGCATGGTGCAGCTTTCCCGAGTGATAGGCTCGCGCCAGCATGTCGCGTACCCCTTCATGCCCCACCAGCAATGGATTCTCGGCAGGTTCGGGTATATCCGGCAGCGAATCGTGCTGTTCGGGCGCGGTCCGCTCAAACATCCTCCTTCTCCGCCGTTTTGCCTCTAGTTGGCTCTTTCGCGATGAGCGCCCGTACCGCTTCTTCCACTGCTTCGGCGACCTCTTCGGCCGGAGGATGAGCACTGATTACGATGCAGCGCTCCGGTTCCCTCTCTGCTATGTCAAGGAAAGCCTGCCGGCGGAGGCGGTGCACTGCCAAGTCTTCTTTCTCGAACCGATCGACCGTCCCGCCGCCGCGCCTTTCCGTCGCGCGGCGCAAGCCCTCTTCCGGATCGATATCGAGGATGATTGTCAGGTCTGGCATCATCTCTCCGACAGTTACCTGCTCCAGTACCCCCATGAACTCCTCATCCAGATCGCCCGTAATACCCTGATAGACACGAGACGAATCGACAAAGCGATCACACAGAACCAAGGCCCCCCGGCTCAGCGCTGGCTCGATCACTTGTTCGATATGATCGGTACGAGCGGCTGCGAACAGAATCGCTTCCATGGCAAGGCCGAACTTCTCGGCAGCACCGGAAAGAAGAACGTGGCGGATCGCTTCCCCACCGGGCGAGCCACCTGGCTCGCGCGTCTCCACAACCTCATGGCCCTCCGCCCGCAAACGTCCGGCAAGGCGGCGGATCTGGGTCGTTTTGCCGGCACCCTCGCCACCCTCGAACGTTATGAATACTCCGCGCCGCAAGGCTTCTCCTGTCCGGTCCTGGTGATCTGCGGGCTTTTCATAATCGCTCCAGCTAGAATGGCCAACTCATGTCGTTGCGATTGGCGCGCCGGAAGGCACGATGCGAATGCAACAGCTTACCGCATCCTTTATGCATCCTGAAGGATGGTGAACCCAAGAACTTATCGCAGCCAGCCGACGAGCAGTTCCCACACGGCACCCTGGGCTCTTTGCCGTAAACTCCCCCGATCGACCGTTTCGGCGGCATAGAGAGGCGCCTGATGGCTGCGTGTATCGCCCACGCGCAATTCCAGCCTGGCTATCTGGCTCCCTTCCTCGATTGGGGCTGGCACCGGGCCTTCATAGATAATACGTCCGGAAATGCTACCTTCTTCGGTGGGCACCAGCGCCGTAAGCTCCGCATCGGTACGCAGCGTTACCTTTTCCCGCTCGCCTCCATAGACCTGCGCCTCACCAACTATTTCGTTTGCGGCAAAGATCTGGCGCTTCTCGAAGGCAGTCATGCCCCAGTCGAGGAGCCTGCTCGCCTCCTCCTCCCGCTCCTCCTCACTTTCCATCCCCGCGAGCGTGACGAAAAGCCGCCTGCCCCCGCGCGCCGCCGAAGCAACGATGGAATAGCCTGATTCTTCTGTGAAGCCTGTCTTCAACCCATCAGCCCCGATATTGCGCGTCAGGAGAGGATTGCGGTTCCGCTGGAAGATATTGTTCCACTCGAATGCGGGTTGCGAAAAATAACGATAATAGCTGGGATAGGTTTGCCACAGATGCTGCGCCAGTTGTGTCAGTTCGCGCGCGGTCACCCATTGCCCCTCCGCGGGAAGCCCGGTCGAATTGACGAAAGTGGAGGCTGTCAGGCCAAGCTCCCGCGCCCTCTCAGTCATCATCCGAGCAAAATTTTCCTCCGAGCCCGCCATTCCTTGAGCAATGACGATGCAACCATCGTTGGCCGATTGCACGATGATGCCCTGGATCAAAGCTTCAACAGGAACGGAGGAATTCACAGCAGCAAACATTGTGGCGGTGCGTGAGGGGGCTCCCCCTGTCCGCCAGGCATATTCACTTACCGGAAATGTCTGATCGAGAGAGAGATGGCCGTTCTTCAGCGCTTGGAAAACCAGTTCGATCGTCATCAGCTTGGCGAGCGAGGCGGGAGGAAAAAGCTGATCGGGTGCTTTGGAAAAAAGCACGGTGCCCGTTTCGGCATCGATCATGTAGGCGCTCGAAGCCTTCGTTTCGAAGAGTTCCGAGCGGCCGGGAACAACAAATATCAGGAGGGCAAGCAGCACCAGTGCGAGATTAGCGATCCGAGCGAGGACGGATGCTGCAATCTTCTGCGCATTCATGGAGCGAAGGTCGCAGGTGACGTCGTCAACGACCATGGTGACCAACCGTTACGGCCGTCGTGCCGGACATTTCTAATCGCGGATGAAGAAAGCGTCCGTGGCTCCAGCGGACCAAGCCACACGCAAGACCCGGTCCGGCTCTGCCCTTCCATCAAGGTGAAGGGTTGCGACGTAAAGCGGTCCGCCACGCGTGTCGTCTTCCTGCACCACCGGAGTTCCGAGATCCGCAAGCTTTTGTGCAAAGCGTTCGGCGTCGTTCCGAGACGACCAGGTTCCGAGAAGAATTTTCGCGGGGTTACCAAGGCCGTGTGACATGCCACCGGCATCTTCTCCATCGCCTGTCTGCCCGATAATGGACTCGAAAACGCGCCCCGCCCCGCTGGAGTTCCCCACAGCATAGGAAAGGAGGGCAACCTCGGTCACATCCGCAGGAACTGCGTCTGCAGGCCGGTCCGGTACAATTGGCCCGATCGCGGGCAGCCCCGAGAAACCATCGCTTGGCTGAATTGCAAATGCGGAAGCAGTGCTTAACACAGGCTGCTTCGGCGTCGGCCCGGACATAGCTACCATCACGCCGGTTGGAAGCCCGTCCGAAGGATCCGGCGCAGCTCCGCTCGGGCGGTAAGAGGCTAGGAGAAAGCCGTCATCCTCCCCATGCAGAGGTGCCGGGCCGACATATTCGACACGGACGTTTGCGACGCCTGCATGCTTGTAGCCCAGCAGCTCTGCCGCACGCTTCGAAAGGTCGATGACACGATTGCGGACAAAGGGACCGCGGTCGTTAACACGTACAAGGACCGAACTGCCATTCTGCATGTTGGTCACGCGCGCATAACTGGGTAGCGGCATGGTCGGATGCGCTGCCGTCAGATGCGTCATGTCGTAGACTTCGCCATTTGCGGTCAGCCTGCCGTGGAAAGCGTCGCCATACCAGGAGGCCGCGCCCTCGGCGACATAATCCGGATCAACCTTGGGCTTGTACCACTGCCCCTTGATCTTATAGGGCTTTCCCACCTGATAGCGCCCACCTCCGCGACGTAAGCCGGAGGAATTGAATGCCACACGTGGGCTCGTCTTCACGCCATATTCGGACTCGGCGAAATATTCGCTCGTCGCCGGAGCAAGCCCAGCCTTTGGCGCAGGAGCATTACACCCCGTCACGATAGCGGCTAGACCAGCAGAAATGACAGCAACGCGTGAGCGCCGCCCGCCCCTTTCAGCCTCATCCCCCTTCTTCGTGTCTTTCGATGCGTATCCCCTTGCAGTCACGGGCTGGTCCCTTGATTATCCCTCAATTGAATAAAACACTCGGACAACTGCATCAAAAGGTGCAGCCACCTTACCCATGCGCATCGAATTCTTATCAGAATGTAAACGCTATGTGGCCAGATATGGGCATTAATATGCACTGAATATGACCTGATAAAGTCACATTTAGTGTAGGGTTATGACAGCGTGAGGCGGCGAAAGCCGACCCTGGAGCCGAAAGGCAGCAACGCGAGTGCGAACGTTTGTCAGAATCTGCACTCCAGAAGTTGGACGCGAGCCTTACTTCGGCCCTCCCGCTTCGGAGAGAAAATCGGCAGCGATACGCATCTCACGGAGCGGACGCACCTTCGCAATGGTCTCCTCGTAGATGGGGTGCGCCTTGTAGGCTTCGAGCGCCGCCTCGTCCCGGAACTCGCCATAAACCACCACGTCTACCTCTCCAGAGAGTTTGTCCACTCGACGATTGAGCGCGACTTCAAAATATTCCGAGTGGGGGATGCGTCCGAGCGCCCCCAGTTCGTCAGCAATCCGCTGGACATTTTCCTTATCCCGCGCGCTGAAGAAAACAATGTGCCGAATCATAGGCAGCCTCCATATTTGCTTCCTGGGCAAACTTGCGCTCGGGTAGCAATTGTCAATCATACAAGACGTCACGCCCGATCCTGGCCGGACGGGTACTGTCCCGAACAGTCATAGCAGAAGCTCAAGCTAGTGCGCGACTGACAACGAGCGCCTTGCATATCACCGAGGTTAGGCGATCTTGCTGTATCGCAAAGCAGAGGCTTCACGCCATTGACCGGATATAAGGAGTTCCTTATATCGTTATGACCCTCCCCAAGACGATGAAGTGGACGCCCCATGCAGAATCCCATCGATGCGCTGATCGCGGAAAAAGGCATCTTGCTCGCTGACGGCGCCACGGGCACGAATCTCTTCGCCATGGGCTTGCAATCGGGCGAGGCACCGGAACTTTGGAATGAGGATGCATCGCAGAAGGTCGAGGCCCTGCATCAGGGTTTTGTCGACGCCGGGGCGGATATCATTCTGACGAACTCCTTCGGCGGCACGCGCCATCGGCTGAAGTTGCATCATGCCGAAGACCGTGTTTTCGAACTCAACAGGAAGGCGGCAGAGATTGCCCGCCGTGTTGCCGATCGCGCCGGGCATCGCGTCATTGTCGCAGGGTCCGTGGGTCCAACCGGCGAGCTCTTGCAGCCGCTTGGCGCGCTCGCCTTTGACGAGGCAGTGGATGCCTTTGCCGAACAGATCGAAGGATTGAAGGCCGGTGGGGCAGAGGTCGCATGGATCGAAACGATGTCTTCCCCGGAAGAGATCCGCGCGGCGGCCGAGGCGGCGATCCGGGTCGGAATACCCTACACCTATACCGGCTCCTTCGATACGGCCGGCCGCACCATGATGGGGCTCGCACCGAAAGACATCCACTCCGTTGGAGAGGCACTTCCTTCAAAGCCAGTCGCCGTGGGGGCAAATTGCGGTGTCGGAGCGCCGGATATCCTGGCCGCTCTACTAGACATGACCGAAGCCCGGCCTGAGGCGACCGTGATTGTGAAGGGCAATTGCGGAATTCCGGAGTTCCGCGGCTCGGAAATCCACTATTCCGGCACGCCGGAGCTCATGGCGGAATATGTACGCCTTGCTGTCGATAGCGGGGCGAAGATCATCGGCGGATGTTGCGGCACGTCCTTTGAGCATCTGGCCGCCATGCGGAAAGCGCTCGATGGGCATGAAAAGAGTGTCCGCCCCACGATCGAGGTGATCGAAGCGCGTGTCGGCCCCATGCGTAACAAGCAGGCCGCCCAGAGCGGTGCCGATAGTGCTGCCCCGGGTCGCCGCGAAAGGCGCCGCACACGCTAATCCGGCGCTTCCCCGCAAGCCTCAGGGCTCATCCCATTGCGGCGAGAAATCATAGTCGCAAATCCGCCTTCCCTCGCTGCGCAGGCTGCCGATGACTTCCATCTCGTCATCGTCGAGCATGAAATCAAAAACGTCGATATTCTCAGCGAGCCGCTCCTTGCGGCTGGTGCGAGGAATGGCAGCGACATTCTCCTGCTGGATATGCCAGCGCAGCACTATTTGTCCCGGCGTCTTGCCATGGCGAACAGCAGCGGCCCGGATCGGCTCTTCCTCAAGAAGCGAGCCGCCACGATGCAGAGGGCAATAAGCTACCATCGCCATGCCATACATGCGGCAAGCCTCATGAATCTTTCTCTGATCAAGGTAGGGGTGCGACTCCACCTGGTTGGCGACAAGAGGCACCGGTGATACCCGCACCGCCTCGGCAAGAAGACTCGTCGGAAAATTGGCTACACCGATATGCCGTGTCAGTCCGCGTTCGCGAAGCCGGCTGAGCGCATCCATTGTCTCGTGAAGTGGAAACTCTGGATTAGGCCAATGGACGAGGAGAAGGTCAACATAATCAAGACGGAGCCGTTGGAGGCTACTTTCGGCAGAGCGGAGCAGATCGGAGGCTGAAAGATTTGTCCACCAGACCTTCGTCGTGACAAAAACTTCCGAGCGCTCAACGCGGGAGTTACGAATCGCCTCTCCTATCTCCGCCTCGTTCTCATAGGATGCGGCCGTGTCGATATGCCTGTATCCGATATCGATGCCATGGCGGACCAGATCAACACAGGCGTCGCCGCGTAGTGTCCAAGTTCCAAGCCCGATTACCGGGATATCTGCGCCATTCACATGCAACGTCTTCATGAATCCTCCTCTCGTCTGCAGTGCGGCAGGCAGAAATCCATGCCAGTTCGGCCGCCCCGGGCACGGCGCCCATTGACCCAAGTGGAAAATACGCGCTTTCGTCTGATCATCAACCCGCGTGCATGGCTGCCTGGCCATCTTGACGCCCGCAGGAGAAGCATGTGCAGGCACGAAGATTATCCCGCATAGAACTCATTGACGCTGCGCGTGGCGCCGCGCTCGTAGCGATGGCCATCTATCATTTCACCTGGGACCTTGGATTTTTTGGCTATATAGAGCCCACGATCCCCGTGACGGGCGGCTGGAGGATCTTTGCGCGCTGCATTGCATCCTCGTTCCTTTTCCTCGTCGGCGTCAGCCTCTTCCTGGCTCATGGCCATGGTATCCGATGGCGCTCCTTTGGGAAACGGCTCGCCATGATCGCCGGTGCGGCCTTGGCGATTACTGTCGTCACCTATTACGCCACGCCCGACGCCTTCATCTTTTTTGGCATCCTGCACCACATCGCACTGGCAAGCATTCTTGGCCTTGCGGTCATGCGGCTGCCGGTATTTGCCCTTGTGATCCTGGCGGGTGCGGTGATTGCAGCCTCCCGATTCATCCAGGCTTCCCTTCTTGACCAGCCGCTCTTCTGGTGGACCGGGCTTTCCCGCAACGTACCGCCGAGCAACGATTACATCCCAATTTTTCCCTGGTTCGGCATGGTGCTTCTAGGTATCGCTGCGGCAAAATGGGCCGCGTCGACCGGCATACTTGCACGCCTGGCGAGCGTTCGACCTCACACGCTTCCGCTCCTTGCAGCGGCGGGCAGGCATAGCCTGTTGTTTTACCTGCTGCACCAGCCCGTACTGATTGCGCTCCTCTGGACATTCGCGCAGGTGCTTCCGCCCGCCACGCCCGACCGTACGGCGATATTCTTGGACGCTTGCACCGAACGTTGCTCGGCCAGCCGTGAGGAACGCTTCTGCCGGACCTATTGTGCCTGCGTAGTAGATGCGGCCGCTGCAGACGACAGGGTAGAGGCCCTTTTCTCTCCTCGGCCTGATGCTGCTACCCAGGAATGGCTGGAAGAGGTTGTCTTTCGCTGTAGCCTGGAGAACAATGGCCGGGATGGCGAAATCTCGCCTTCGGCCGCCGGGAGAGGCTTATGAGTAAACCGCTGGACCAGGTGCCAAGCCGCGTTGCGTGGCCAACCATCATCTATCTGGCAGCAATCATAGGCGCCATAATTCTGAGCTATGCAGTCCCCCTTCCCTGGTTTGGTGCGCCTCTTTCACACATCCTCTTCGCGGCCGGTTGGATTCTGGCAGCGGCCGCTATGCTGTTGTGGGTCGGTTCGCTAAGGGCGTTGCGTCGTGCCAAGACGACCATCATGCCAACGAAAGGAGCCAGCCACCTTGTTACGTCGGGCCCCTATGCCTTCAGCCGCAATCCAATCTATCTTGGCAATACCGTGATGATGCTTGCGATCGGGATGATCGCCGGCCAGCCCTGGTTCTTCCTTTTCGGCCTCATTGCTGGATTTACAACACAGAAGCTCGCAATTGAGCCGGAGGAGCGGCACCTTGCCTTGCGCTTCGGCAAGAAATATCGTGACTACCAGAAGAGGGTGCGGCGCTGGTTCTGATGACCTAGGTCTTTGCTCCTCATAGTTCCGGCCGGAAAACCCGTATCCGCTTTTCCTTGAATTGCACCAGGACCGTGGCCGGGCAGCGAATTACGTCTTCACGCCAAGTTCCGCCAGCCGTTCCACACAAGCTTCTTCAGCCCGGTCAAGTTCGTGGAGCGTATCCTCAAGATCCCGCCTCTTCTGCCGCAGCGTCTGACGTTTTTCGTCAATTTTCTCGATGAGCAGATGGAGCTGGCCGACCTCTCCCGGCGGAGTCTTGTAGATCTGGATGATCTCGCGGATCTCGCTGATGGAAAAGCCTAGGCGCCGGCCGCGCAGGATCTGGCGCACCAGATGCCTGTCTGACGGGCGATAAAGCCTGGTACGCCCTCGGCGCACAGGATGAATCAGCCCTTCGTCTTCATAGAAACGCAGTGTTCGGGTCGAGACGCCAAATTCGCGTGTGAGTTCGGTGATCGTGTAGTAGTCGCGCATAGCTTGCCCGCAATCCTCGCGAGAAAGAGTGCCATTTGCTTTACGTAAAAGTCAATTCTGACACAGGAAGGAGGCTGATCAGCGATTCCTTGGGCAGGACCGGCGGGTGCCATTTCATTGCTCCCAACTCTCTTCTGGCACATGCGGAACTAGGCGGCGGTTGAAAAATGTGTCGAGCGCCTAAACCAGTTCCACCTCAACGACCCCTGGCACGGCACGCATGGCAGCTGCGATCTGGGGTGAGATGCGGTAGCGTTCCGGCAACCCGATCTCGATCTCGCCTTTGCCCCCTTCCCTGATGACGATGAAGCTCACCTGCCCCTCTCCCTGCTTCACCAGTTGGGAGGAAAGGGCGGGAACAGGCGCGGCGTCCCGAAGATAGACGCGCAGGGCCTTCTGGGCGCGGCTCGCCTCCTCTTCCAGCGACTGCACGCTCTGGATGCGAAGGTTAACCCCCTCAGGCCTGTCCTCTGCGGACACCATGATCACGACGGACATTCCCGGCTCCAGAAGATCGCGGTACTGCTGAAGCAATTCCGAAAAGAGGACCGCTTCGTACTGACCGGATGCATCGGAGAGCTGGACGATCCCCATCTTGTTGCCGGTGCGCGTGCGCCGCTCCTGCTTGGCTGTCACCGTGCCAGCCAACCGCCCGGCAGAGGCGCCCCGCTTGACGGCGGCCTGGAATTCCACCCAGTTCTGGACGCGCATCTTTTCCAGCGTCTGCCGGTAATCGTCGAGCGGATGGGCGGAAAGATAGCAACCGACCACCTGGAACTCGCGATGCAGCTTCTCGGCCGGCAACCATGATTCGCCGGCCGGCAAGTGCAGCTTTTGAGGCTCCAGCGCCGCGGAACCGAAGATGTCGCCCTGCCCCATGGCCGCATCTTCGGCCGCGCGGGACGCCATGCCCATGAGCCGGTCGACGCCGGCGAAGAGCGCGGCCCTGTCATGGCCGAAACAGTCAAGCGCACCGGCCTGGATCAGGCTTTCCAGCACCCGTTTTCCGACGATCTTTGGGTCGACACGGGCGCAAAAGTCTTCCAGGCTTGTGAATGGCTTTTCCTTCCGTCGCTCCACGATGTGCTCCACCGCGGCATCGCCTACGCCCTTGATGGCGGCGAGCGAGTAATAAATGCGGTTTTCGCCCACCTCGAAATCGCGATAGCTTGTCATGACCGATGGCGAAACCACCTCGATCCCGAGACGGATGGCGTCGCGCCGGAAGTCATTGAGCTTGTCCGTATTGGCCATGTCGTACGTCATGGAGGCGGCCAGAAATTCCACCGGATAATGCGCCTTCAGATAAGCCGTCTGGTAGGAGACGATGGCATAGGCGGCGGCGTGCGACTTGTTGAAGCCATAATCGGCGAACTTCGCCAGCAGGTCGAAGATGAAATCGGCCTGTGCCTTCTCAAGACCCCGCTCGACGGCACCCTCGACGAAGCGCACGCGCTGCTTGTCCATCTCGGCGCGGATCTTCTTGCCCATGGCGCGGCGGAGCAGATCGGCCTCGCCCAGCGTATAGCCTGAGAGCTCTTGGGCGATCTGCATCACCTGCTCCTGATAGACGATGACGCCTTGCGTCTCCTTCACCAAGTGGTCGATCTTCGGGTGGATGGAGGCGATCTCCTCCTCGCCGTGTTTGCGGGCGTTGTAGGTGGGGATATTCTCCATGGGGCCGGGCCGGTAGAGCGCCACCAGAGCAATGATATCCTCGATGCGGTCAGGCTTCATGCCGATCAGCGCCTTGCGCATGCCTGCACTTTCCACCTGGAACACGCCGACCGTCTCGCCGCGCGACAACATCGCGTAGGTTTCGGGGTCGTCGAGCGGGATTTTCGACAGGTCGATCTCGATTCCGCGCCGGCGGATGAGCTTCACCGCCTTATCGAGCACGGTGAGCGTCTTGAGGCCCAGGAAGTCGAACTTCACCAGGCCCGCCGGCTCCACCCATTTCATGTTGAACTGCGTGACCGGCATGTCGGAACGCGGGTCGCGGTACATCGGTACCAGATTATAGAGCGGTCTGTCGCCGATAACGATGCCCGCGGCGTGCGTCGAGGCATGGCGATAGAGACCTTCCAGCTTCTGTGCGATTTCGAGCAACGTGCCGACAATGGGTTCCTTCTCTACCTCCTCGGCGAAGCGCGGCTCATCCTCAACGGCCTTATGGAGCGGCGTGGGATTGGCCGGGTTGGAGGGAACCATCTTGCAGAGCCGGTCGACCTGCCCGTAGGGCATTTGCAACACGCGGCCCACGTCGCGCAGCACGGCGCGCGCCTGCAACGTTCCGAAGGTGATGATCTGGCCGACCTGATCGCGTCCGTATTTATCCTGGACGTAGCGGATCACCTCTTCGCGTCGGTCCTGGCAGAAATCGATGTCGAAGTCCGGCATCGAAACGCGATCGGGATTGAGGAAGCGCTCGAAAAGCAGCGAGAACCGCAGCGGGTCGACATCGGTGATGGTGAGCGCATAAGCGACCAACGAGCCCGCGCCCGATCCGCGGCCAGGTCCGACCGGTATTTCATGCGCCTTGGCCCACTTGATGAAGTCCGACACGATAAGGAAGTATCCGGGGAACTTCATCCTTTCGATAATGCCAAGCTCGTATTCCAGCCTCTCGACATACTCCTCGCGGCTGTGGCCTTCGGCGAGCCCCTGCGTGGAAAGCCGCCATTCGAGACCCTCGCGCGCCTGGCGGCGCAACTCTTCCGCCTCCGCCTTCTCGGCTGCTTCGGCATCTTCGGCATTGCCGCCGGTGAAGCGGGGAAGAATGGGTGCGCGGGTCTTTGGAAAATAAGAGCATCGCTGCGCGATCTCGACCGTATTGTCGATGGCCTCCGGCAGATCCGCGAAGAGAGCGGCCATCTCCGCTTGCGACTTCAGATAATTGTCGGGCGTGAGCCTGCGGCGGTCGTCCACGGCAATCACCGTGCCCTCGGCAATGGCGATCAGCGCGTCGTGCGCCTCGAAATCATCGCGGGTCAGGAAGAAGGCCTCATTGGTGGCGACCAGCGGCAGATCGTGCCGATAGGCAAGATTGACGGTCGCTGCCTCCAGCCCGCGATCATAACCCGCAAGTCGCTCCAGTTCGACGTAAAGACGGTCGCCGAAGGTCTCCTTGAGAAACAGAAGGCGCGCCTCGGCAACTTCGGTCTGGTCGGCCTTGAGGGCCGCTCCTAAAGGCCCGCGGGGGCCTCCCGTTAGACAGATGATGCCTTCTTGGTGCAAGGCAAGCCAATCCGCGGGCACATGAACGGCTGCGCCGGCCTCGTTCTCAAGGTATGCGCGGCTGACCAGCCGCACGAGATTCTGGTAGCCGCCTTCCGTCGCCGCAATGAGAACAAGCGGGTCATATTCGCTCGTCCGTCTGCGCACATTCCCCTGCCGCCCTTCGGCAAAAGCATCGTTGAAGCTGATGCCGATCTGGCAGCCGATGACGGGCTGTACGCCATCCTTCACAGCCTTTTGCGCAAATTCAAGCGCGCCGAAAAGGTTATTCGTGTCAGTAATGGCGATCGCCGGCGCCTCGTCCTTAACGGCATGATTGATGATCTTGCCAAGCGGCAGCGCACCTTCAAGAAGCGAATAGGCAGAATGCACACGCAGATGAATGAAGTGCCTCTCCGGACGTGCCTGGAGCCGCAGAACTTCGGCCATCAGGGGATCCCGCGATCGCCTTTCGCTCGTCATCGATTCGTTCTCTCAGTCGGATTTGTTACCCGCGCTCATTCTTTCGGATCGTTTAGCTAAGGTCGAGTCCTCCCTGGGGAAGGCCACATGGGATTTTCTGCCGCGCCGGGCACCGGTTCCTCGATCCATCATCCCTTTCCCTCAAGGCAATATTCTTCTAAGCCATGCGCCACGCAAGCTAACCTTGGACCTGCCATGATCTCCATCCATGTAGATGCCGATGCCTGCCCCGTGAAGGCGGAGGTGGTACGCGTGGCAGAGCGGCACGGCCTGCCGGTGATCTTCGTCTCCAATGGCGGGCTTCGCCCCTCGCGCGATCCAATGGTGCGCCACGTCGTGGTTCCCGGCAAGGCGGACGCTGCGGATGACTGGATCGTGGAGAACGCCAATGCCGGTGATATTGCGGTTACGGCGGACGTGCCGCTTGCCGCGCGGCTGGTAGAGAACGGGCTGCATGTAATCGGCCCGACCGGCCGCGTCTTCACACGCGAAAGCATCGGCATGGACGTTGCCATGCGCAATTTGAAACAGGACCTGCGGGAATCCGGAGAGATAAAGGGCTACAACTCTGCCTTCACCGCAAAGGATCGCAGCGCCTTTCTTCAGGCGTTGGAGAAGATCGCTCGGCGTGCCTTGAAAGAAGAGAGATGAGCGCTGTTTTCACAGGAATTCTCGTTCCAGCATCCGTGGCAGGTGACAAGTCCGCTCGCCTACGCTAGGTAAAGGCCGTTGAGGGCGCTAGCCCTGCCTGTCTGTGGGAGAGAGCAGCGTTGCTGCCGCCGAAGGGGAAACCGCCCGAAATCTCTCAGGCAAAGGAACCGTAGACGGGTCAGACACTCTGGAAAGTCGGGGTTATTCCCGCGCCGAAGGTGTAAGCGTTGCTGACGAAAGTCCGTTGCGCGAGTCTCTCAGGCTTCCGACAGAGGGGCACTAGCACGTCCGCCGCGAGCGGCGTGCGTGCAACTTTGGAGGAATGATGAGGGACTTGAAGACACTTCCGCTTGAGACCATGCATGAGGAGGCTGGGGCGCGTTTTGGCGCATTTGCCGGCTGGCGCATGCCGCTCACCTATCCGGCCGGCGTGATGAAAGAACATCAGCACACGCGGGAAAAGGCCGGGCTTTTCGATATATCGCATATGCGCCTTTTCGAGGTGGAGGGCGCTGATGCTTGCGCCTTTCTTTCACTGGCTTGCCCGCTGGATGCCGTGGCCTTGGAATCAGGCCGGTCGAAATACAGCATGTTGCTGAACGAGCAGGCCGGCATCCTTGACGATATTATCGTTACGCGGCTGGACACCGATCGTTTCATGATCGTGGCGAATGCCGGGAACGCCGAAAAAGACCATCGTATTCTCAGCGGATTAGCCAGGGGTTTTAATGTTTCACTGAAGCCGCTTGACCGGGTTCTTCTTGCCCTTCAGGGGCCTGAAGCAGAAAGCGTGCTGATTGGCGCAGGCCTCGACTTGTCGGATCTCAGCTTCATGTCAGCTGTTGAGCCGCAGCAGGACTGGTTCGTTACCCGATCAGGTTACACGGGCGAGGATGGTTTCGAAATTGCCCTGCCGCCTTCCCATGCGCAGGCGTTCGTTGAAAAATTATTCTCTGACGAACGTGTGATGTGGGCCGGACTTGCCGCTCGCGACAGCCTGAGGCTTGAGGCCGGGCTTTGCCTGTATGGTCAGGATCTTGACGAGAACATGGACCCGGCACGCGCCGCCATACTGTGGGCGATCCCGAAGAAGCTTCGCGAGGAAGGCAGCTTTGTGGGCGCCGACGCATTGCGCGGCCTGCTTGCCAAGGGAGTCGAGGAGACGCGGGTCGGGCTCAAGCCGGAGGGGCGTCAGCCCGTTCGTGCAGGAGCCATACTTATGAACGAAGCCGGCGAGGCTGTTGGCCGGGTCACTTCCGGCGGATTCGGGCCCTCAGCAGGTCATCCCGTGGCCATGGGGTATGTGTCCAGAGCTCTTCGTGAGCCGGGCACAATCCTTTTTGCCGATGTGCGCGGCAACCGCGTGCCTCTGCGGGTGCACCCCCTGCCCTTCATGCCCCACCGATACCGCAAAGGATAAAGAGTCAATGAGCAAGACCTATTTCACCAAAGATCACGAATGGATTCGCATTGAGGGTGGCACGGCAACGGTTGGCATAACGGATTATGCACAGGAACAGCTCGGCGACCTCGTATATGTAGAGTTGCCCGAGAGCGGAAAATCGCTTGCGAAGGGAGATACCGCCGTCGTGGTTGAATCTGTTAAGGCTGCATCCGATGTATATGCCCCGGCGGATGGCGAGGTAACGGAAGTCAATGAGGCTCTTTCGTCCGACCCATCGCTCGTCAACAGCGCGCCCATGGGTGACGGCTGGCTGTGGAAGATGCGGATCACCGATGAAAGCCAGCTTGAGGGGCTGATGGATGAGGACGCCTACAAGGCATCCATAGAGTAGAGCATTGAATGGCAGGCGGAATGGCTGCCTTGGCAAACGATCAGAAGCGGAAGCGCGTATAGGCCAGCGCGCCGCGCACCCCGCCCAGGAGATTTCAGCATGACAGCACCGTTTTCCAGGCGCCATATCGGCCCTGGTTCCGATGACAAGAAGGCTATGCTCGCCGCCCTCGGCGTTCCCTCACTGGAGACGCTGATCAGCCACGCTGTTCCTAATTCCATTCGGCTAAAGCGTCCCCTCGCCCTTCCGGAACCAGCGAGCGAAGCAGAAGCGCTTGCGGAGCTTCAGGGGTATATGCGTGAAAACCGGGTGCTCAAGAGCTTCATCGGGGCGGGTTATCATGGTTGCCACGTGCCGGCCGTGATCCAGCGCAACCTGTTCGAAAGCCCGGCCTGGTATACAGCCTACACCCCCTACCAATCGGAAATCAGCCAAGGCCGGCTGGAGATGCTTTTCCATTTCCAGACGTTGGTGACTGAACTCACAGGCTTGCCTGTCGCCTCGGCATCGCTGCTGGACGAAGGCACCGCCGTTGCCGAGGCCGTGGGGATCGCCTGGCGGCACCACCGCTCCCGCCGCAACAGGCTGGTGATCGCAGGCGCACTTCATCCGCAAACCCGCGATGTCGTGGAGACCCGCGCCGAGCCGCTTGGCCTGGAGGTTGCGACCGACACCATCGATGATGATACGTTCGCCCTCATCGTCCCATGGGGTGACACGTTCGGCGTCTACGAAGATCACTCCGCAGCCATCGCCCAAGCAAAGAAGAAAGACGCTATCGTTATTTTTGTGGCCGATCCGCTCGGTCTCCTTCTAAGTGAAACGCCGGCAGCCCTTGGAGCGGAAATCGCTGTTGGCTCCATGCAGCGCTTCGGTGTGCCTATGGGATTCGGCGGTCCACATGCAGCTTATTGCTCCGTGTCCGAGCGGCTGACGCGGCTGATGCCGGGGCGGCTGGTTGGCCAATCGGTCGACGCTCATGGGCGGGCCGGCTATCGTCTCGCACTACAGACGCGCGAGCAGCATATCCGCCGCGACAGGGCGACTTCCAATATCTGCACTGCCCAGGCGCTGCTCGCCAATATGGCAGCGGCCTACGCAATATGGCACGGGCCAGATGGCCTCACGGAAATTGCCCTACATGCGCATGGTTTGGCCGCACGTCTTCATGCCGCACTAAAGGCTGCACGGCTCGACATGGCCGGAGAACGGATTTTCGATACAGTAACGGTATCCGTGCCAGGCAGGGCCGCAGCCATCGCCGCGGAAGCCGAAGCGGGTGGCAGACTCCTGAGGGTCCTTGACGAGGACCGGCTTGCCATCTCCTTTGACGAGACTTCCAACGATGAGGACCTTAAGGCCATTGCCGCCGTTTTCGGCGTCACTGCGCCGGAACAGGCCGCCAGCATTGCGCCGTCGGAGCCCCGCGGAAGAGGTTTCCTCACTCAGCCCGCATTCCACGAGTACCGCTCAGAAACGGAGATGATGCGCTTCCTGCGCCAGCTTTCAGACAAGGACCTTTCGCTCGATCGGGCAATGATACCGCTCGGCTCCTGCACCATGAAGCTTAATGCCGCCGCGGAGATGATACCCGTCAGTTGGCCCGAGGTGAACGGCCTGCATCCCTTCGCGCCAGAAGCGCATACCGGCGGATATCGCCGCATGACCGCCGAGCTTGAGGGCTGGCTAGCCGAGATCACAGGCTTCGATGCAGTGTCTTTGCAGCCCAATGCTGGCAGTCAGGGCGAATATGCGGGGCTGCTCGCCATTCGTCGTTATCACCGCGAGCGCGGCGAAGCGGAGCGGGATGTCTGCCTTATTCCTTCCTCCGCGCATGGCACCAATCCGGCGTCCGCTGCGATGGCGGGAATGCGCGTGGTAGTGGTGCGCTGCACCGAGAACGGCGACATTGACGTTGAGGATCTCAACGCAAAGGCAGCCGAGCATTCCGACCGGCTAGCCGCACTGATGATCACCTATCCTTCGACCCATGGCGTGTTCGAGGAAGGCGTGCGCGAAATGTGCGAGCTTGTCCACGCGCATGGCGGGCAAGTCTATCTGGACGGGGCGAATCTGAATGCAATGGTGGGGCTTGCCCGGCCGGGAGACCTGGGTGCCGATGTCTGCCACATGAACCTACACAAGACCTTCTGCATCCCCCATGGTGGCGGCGGTCCCGGCGTTGGTCCCATTGGCGTCAAAGCGCATCTAAAACAATTTTTGCCGGGTCATGTGGCGCTTGGCACCTCCAATGCGGTGGCGGCCGCTCCTTTTGGCAGCGCCTCCATACTGCCGATCACGTGGATGTATATCCGCATGATGGGTGCTGAAGGTCTCAAGCGCGCCACGGAAACGGCAATCCTTGCCGCAAACTACGTCGCCAAACGGCTCAATGAGCACTATCCGGTGCTCTATGCAGGCCGCAACGGCTGCGTGGCCCATGAATGCATCCTGGACACGAGGGTGCTTAAGGATCGGGCGGGCGTCAACGTTGAGGACATTGCCAAGCGCCTGATCGACTACGGTTTTCATGCTCCCACCATGAGTTGGCCGGTGGCCGGCACACTGATGGTGGAGCCTACCGAATCGGAGCCAAAGAGCGAGCTTGATCGCTTCTGCGAAGCGATGATCTCTATCGCCCGCGAAGCCGAGCGCGTTGCAAAGGGCGAATGGCCGCGGGACGATAATCCGCTGGTCAACGCCCCGCACACCCCCGCCGAGTTGATGGCGGATGGCTGGGAGCATCCCTATTCGCGGCAGGAGGCTGCCTTCCCTAAGGGGGGGATGGAATGGAGCGTGAAGTATTGGCCGCCCGTCTCCCGCATCGACAATGTGGCTGGCGACCGCAATCTCGTCTGCGCATGCCCTCCGATGGAGGCTTTGGCAAGCTGACATTCAGCCTGACATTAACGAAGGCGGTGCGCTCTCGTTAAGGAGCACGCCGCATTATGCTGTTGGCGAATGGCCGTCTGTCCTGTAAGGAACGCCTCGCACCCACTGAACGGAACCGGAACGGCCTTCGCTTTGCCCTGCCAAGCATGGCAAGATCAAGGATGATTCGCGGGTGATGGGGAAACCTGTTTGATGGACGATACAAACGATCTTTTTGCCGGCCTGACTTCGACTGCAGAGCGCGTAAGGCAGCCGGACCCGATCATTTCGACGCGTAGGGGGTCAGAAGCTTCCTCGCCCGCGCGCGAGGAAGGCTACAGCGCAGCGGACATCGAGGTTCTGGAAGGCCTTGAGCCCGTACGGCGCAGGCCTGGCATGTACATTGGCGGCACGGATGACAAAGCGCTGCATCATCTTTTCGCCGAAGTCATCGACAACTCGATGGACGAGGCTGTCGCAGGCCATGCAACCTTTATCGAGGTGGACCTCGATGAAGACGGCTTCCTCACCGTCACGGATAATGGCCGTGGCATTCCAATCGACCCGCATCCGAAATTCAAGGACAAGTCCGCGCTTGAAGTCATCATGACGACGCTTCATGCGGGCGGCAAATTCGACTCGAAGGTCTATGAGACGTCGGGCGGCCTGCACGGCGTGGGCGTATCTGTCGTCAATGCCCTTTCAGAGTCACTGGAGGTGGAAGTCGCGCGTGGCCGCCGGCTTTACCGCCAGCGCTTCTCGCGAGGAAAGGTTCATGGGCCGCTTGAAAGCTTGGGCGAAGTGCATAACCGCCGCGGCACGAGGGTGCGCTTCAAGCCAGACCCGGAGATCTTCGGCGCAGCTGCGAAGTTCGAACCCGCCCGTCTCTACCGGATGGCCCGCTCGAAGGCCTACCTGTTCGGCGGGGTAGAGATACGCTGGAACTGCGCCCCATCCCTCCTTAAGAAAAATGACGAAACGCCAGAGAAGGCCAGCTTTCACTTTCCCGGAGGTCTGAAGGACTACCTTTCTGCTACGCTCGCCGGCGAATTCCAGGTAACGCAGGAGGTTTTTGCGGGGCGGACAGAAAAATCCAGCGGTCATGGCGCCGTCGAATGGGCGGTCACCTGGTATGGCGGCGACGCCTTGCTCAACTCCTATTGCAATACAATTCCGACCTCCGAGGGAGGAACACACGAACTCGGTTTCCGTAATGCGCTGTTGAAGGGGCTGCGCGGCTACGCCGAGCTCATCGGTAACAAGCGGGCCTCCGCCATCACCGCTGAAGATGTGATGATTTCCGCGGCGGGCATGCTCTCGGTCTTCATTCGGGAACCGGAATTCGTAGGGCAGACGAAGGATAAGCTGGCGACTGCCGCCGCTATGCGTATGGTGGAAAATGCGGTCCGCGACCCCTTCGATCACTGGCTCGCCGATAATCCAACCGAAGCCACCAAGCTGCTCGACTGGGTGATCGCACGGGCGGACGAGCGTCTTCGCCGCCGGCAGGAAAGGGAGGTGAGCCGCAAGACGGCAGTTCGCAAGCTCCGCCTGCCCGGAAAGTTGGCCGATTGTACGGTGGGTGCGGCCGCGGGCGCAGAGATTTTCATCGTCGAGGGTGACTCAGCAGGCGGTTCCGCCAAGCAGGCGCGCGACCGCGCCACCCAAGCCGTTCTGCCTCTGCGCGGCAAAATTCTGAACGTTGCCAGCGCAGGGTCGGGCAAGCTTGCTTCCAACCAGCAGATTGCCGATCTCGTCCAGGCGTTGGGTTGCGGTACGCGCTCAAAATATCGCGAAGACGACTTGCGTTACGAACGCGTTATCATCATGACGGATGCCGATGTCGACGGGGCGCATATCGCCTCCCTTCTCATCACCTTCTTCTACCAGGAGATGCCGCAACTCATAACCGGCGGCCATCTGTTTCTGGCAGTGCCGCCGCTTTACCGCATCAGCCAGGGCGGCAAGACCATGTATGCGCGCGACGACGCGCACAAGGATGAACTGCTGACGACGGAGTTCACGGGTCGGGGCAAGGTGGAGATCAACCGGTTCAAGGGCCTCGGCGAGATGATGCCCAAACAGCTCAAGGAAACCACAATGGACCCCAGGCACCGCACTCTTCTGCGCGTGGAGGTGCTGGAAAGCTCGGAGGCAACGAGCAATGCTGTCGATGCGTTGATGGGAACGAAGCCTGAGGCCCGCTTCCGCTTCATTCAGGAGAACGCGGAATTTGTAGAGGAACTGGACATTTAGACTAGCGAGGCCCCGCCTTGCTTGGGTCCGCCGATCGATGCGGGTCAATCGCAAGGCAGGCATCGGGTTTTGCCGGTTAGCTTGCGAATGTCCAGATAGCGCGGGCAGGTCCTCTAGACGTATAGCGTCTTGACGTTGCGAAATGCAATTCAAGTCATCGGACGAGCGTAATGGGCCGCCACCAACTCTGGCGGCCATTGTACCTTCCCCTCGGGCAGAGCCTTATTAAGAAGGCTCCCGCAGGCGACGGGGCGGGACGGTAGACATGCCCCGTTTACGTCAGGCGGCGCCCTTGATGCGGCGTTCGGCGCGCCCGGCATAGCGCTCGATCATGGTGGCGCAAAACTCGGCGAACTCTTCCGGTACCAGCGGCGCGCTAGTGTGATGGGGTGCGATGCCGCGATGTTCTGGCGTAAAGCAGAAGGTGAGCGTTACATCGAAATCGGCAAGTTTCTCCATCTGCCTGTCGAACCAGTCAAGCGCATTGGGCCGGAAGCTATCCGCCCAGGAAAGACCAGTGCGAAGATGTTTCACTCCCAGCCGCTTTAGCCAGACGACGGCTTCATCGAGGCGAGGGTCTTCGAAGTGGAACCATTGGCAGATGCCAAGTTCTGGCGTGTGCCTGGCAAACTTTTCCAAGGCCGGCTTGGGTGTGCCATCCTCGCGGATGAGACCCATATAGAAATGGCGGTAGTAGGAAGAGCCCTCCGCTTCCCTGTGGCGAGTAGTGGCACCCCAAGCCTGAGGCAGGTCGAAAAGACTGTACCACTGGATGCGCGGCGCACGCCCTTTCAGAAGAGTGGCGGTACGTTCAAGCCCCCATTCCTGGACTTCATCAGCGCCGAAAGTGGATACGCCCACCTCACTCACCCAGACCGGCAAGTGCGTCAGCGCCTGAATTTCAGCGAGCTTTGCCGGCCATTCATCGATCTGCCAGAGGTTCCAGTCCAGAGGAAAGCCATGCACTGCAATGGCATCGACATGATCGAGAACGCCTTTGCCCTGCATATTACGAATGAACAGTGGGTCGATAGGCGAGATACCTCCCAAAACGCGGACCACGTCGGAGTTGACGCGCTGGATTGCATCAGCAGCACCCATCGCCATTTCGGCGAACATGTTCCATTCCGGATCGATTTCCAGGTCCCAATGGGACTTGTTGTTCGGCTCGTTCCAGATCATCGCGGCTTCAATCATTACTCAGATCCCTCATTTCGCTTGCTTGAAACTATGGCCGCACCGGTGCTGACGCGCGGGATGCACTTTGCGGCTCGCCGTTTACGGCTGCGCGGTCGACCGAACAGGCGCGGATCAGCTTTGCAGTGCACCGACGCAGGAGTACGTTCGCCCTCCCCACTGTGTTTCGAGCCAATCTTCCAGGAAGAGGAAACTTAAGGCTGAAGATCAACAGCCTCATGCTGCCGTCTCCGTACCGGCCGAGAGCGGGCTATAGTCCAGCAGATGCAAGCTGCAACCTTCCTCGCCGAACACAAGGGTGGTGAGCGATGCGGGGCGGATTTCAAAATCGTGTACACTGGAAAAACGCCAGTTGAGGAAATGACAGAGCCCGGCCTTGATGACATCGCTGTGGCTCACCAGCGCCACCGTCAGGCCAGCATGTTCCTGCCGTAGCCGGTTCACCAGATCGCCGAAGCGAAGTGCTACCTTTTCCATGGTGTCGCCGGCAGGCGTTGCCGCGATATCTCGCTCAGCGTTCCATTGCCTCCAGGTAGGATCCGCTGAAAGCGCCTCGAACGGAAGGCCCGACCAGCATCCGAAATCTATCTCGTCGAGTTCCTCGGCTATTCCGGCTTCCAGACCGGTCTCCATGGCGATGATTTCGGCTGTCTGGCGGGCACGAAGGCGCGGGCTTGTCTTCAGCGCGTCGACTTGAAGTCTTGCGATGTGTCGTCCGAGCCGCCGTGCTTCCAAGCGGCCAGCTGCCGTGAGAGCGATTTGCGAACGGCGTCCGGTAAGGATCGTCCCAAGTTCGCCATGGGATGCGTGGCGTAGGAGGTGGAAGACTGTCATCACTGTTTGAGACCGGCGGGAAGCTCGTCACCTGCGATGAAGCGGAGTGTTCGCTGCCGTGCCTCTGAGTCAGTAAATTGCTGGGGTGGGGATTTCATGAAATAGCTGGAGGGCCCGACCAACGCCCCTCCCTCGCCCCGATCCATTGCCAGCTTCGCGCAGCGCACAGCATCGATCACAACGCCGGCGCTGTTGGGCGAATCCCAAACTTCGAGCTTCAACTCGCAATTGATCGGAACACCGCCAAAGGTCGTGCCTTCCATGCGGATATACGCCCATTTGCGATCCGTCAGCCACGGCACATGATCGCTTGGCCCGACGTGGATATTTCCCGGTTCGAGGGGTACGCCCAGTTGGCTCGTCACAGACTGGGTCTTGGAAATTTTCTTAGATTCGAGCCTTTCCCTTTCCAGCATGTTCTGGAAGTCCGTATTGCCTCCGAAGTTAAGCTGATAGGTACGATCGAGGCGTATGCCGCGGTCGCGGAAAAGGTTCGTCAATACGCGATGCACGATGGTAGCGCCGAACTGGCTCTTGATATCGTCGCCGATAATGGGAACGCGCCGTTCTTCAAATCGCTTTTGCCATTCTGGATGCGAAGCGATGAAGACGGGCATGCAGTTAACGAAGGCGCAACCGGCCTTCAACGCCTCGCCGGCATAATATTGTGCGGCCTTCTCAGAGCCGACTGGCAGGTAGGAAACGACAACATCCGTGCGCGTTCTGGTCAGTACGTCGGCGACATCAGCCTCTGACGCGTCCGATTCCTCGATCTCCTCCCGCAGATATTTGCCAAGACCGTCGAGGGTCCTGCCCCGCTCCACCGTTACGCCTGTTGGTCCCACATCTGCGAAACGGATCGTGTTATTGGGAGGCGCGTAGATGGCCTCTGCAACATCGCGTCCGACTTTAGAGGCACCCACATCGAATGCGGAACTGATGACCACATGGTCAACCAGATATCCACCAATATCGGCGTTCATGATACCCGGGATCGGGTTATTCGAACGCAGACCCCGGTAGTAGGAAAGTCCTTGTACAAACGACGACGCGCAGTTGCCGACACCCACGATCCCCACACGCACTTGTGCGCCATCCATTCTCTCGCCTCCATTCTGTATAGAAGGCCGTCAAGGCGAACTGGAATTTGCCCGGTACGGTCCTTCCGGTCATGTTCGAACCGTTACAGGTGGATCTTTGTTCCAGAGCAAGAAGGTGTTAGGTGCAGCGGCGCACATGGGTGAGCCGCTCCATCACTGCTGCTGCCGAACCATGTTAAGCAGAGATTGTTCACTTCGCCTGAGACGCAATAGCGGGCGGAGGATCAACCGCATAGCCGCGCCGGCCACGGGTGCAAAGGTAAACCTCCGGCTCCGGATGAGCATTGATCTGAAAACCCGAACTACGCAGCATTGCCTCTACTGCCGCCCGGTTGGGAAAAAACCAATTTGTGGGATCTTCTGAATAGCAGTGCTCGATGAAATGCAGCTTCGGAAAATCCGGCCAGTCAAAAATATCCCATTCACCAAAGGGATAATCGGCAGCGACTTCCGCAACCCCATTCTCCCCTCGTTGAAGGCACTGGAAGAGCAGTTTATCGCCTGCGACGTGCTCATGGATCAGATCAAGAGCCAGAAGCGGATAGCGCAGGTGATAGAGAACGCCCATGAAGATCACGAGATCGAATTTTTCTTCCAACCGCCCGACTTCGTAGACCGACATCTGCCGCCATTCAATGTCCACTCCCGCATGTCGCGCTGCAAAGGCTGCCTGGCGCAGATACTGCGGGTCAGAATCAATTCCTACCACCCTGCGCGCATTTCTGCGTTTCATCTCGATCGAGTAGAAGCCTGCATTACAGCCAATGTCGAGAACGGTCTGGCCACTAAGGTCGTGGGGAATGACATGGCAGAAACGCTTCCACTTGCAGTTCGGATAATCGCCTAAGAAATGATCGGGCGCCGTTTCCACCCCACCTATCGTCATGTTCTGGAACCAGGGTCCCAACTCTGCAATACGCTGCGAAATCTCATCTGGGCGAAAACGGGTGTTCATCTCTTCCTCTTTACCGTGGTGGTTAGGAAGAGCAGGAGCAAAACGTTCCGGGCTCTTCCGGTCTGGCAAAGTCAGGCATCAGAAGGCCTTGCATGCCGAACAGGCCGGAAAATAGAATGTTCCGCCGACGGCAGGAGGCAGCGTCAGGGCTTTGCCGGATAAGGAGGGAGGTTGTTCTGCTTCTATCGGGAGGCCGTTGGACAGATTAAGGCCAAGGCTGCCGTCACAAATTCATCCTGTACTTGCTCGCCAAAGACCGCAATGAGCGCGATACGTCTCTACGCAAGGTACTTTAGGCGCGGAGCAACCCGGAACCATCTGTGGCTGATTGGAGGCCTCGCCCGGAATCGAACCGGGGTGCAAGGATTTGCAGTCCTCTGCGTAACCACTCCGCCACGAGGCCACGCCGCAGATTGGCGTCACGAGTTCAATAGGTTGGGCAGGCTCACCCGTCAAGCGCCCTGATCGCCTATACTGGACAATGAACAGCTCTGGCGATCGGATCGGGTTCGCCGACAGCATTTGCCTTGCTCAACAGCGTCTGGCCAGCCGCAATGCTCGGCGCCGTGCTTTCAAGTCATCAAACAAATGGAGCGGGTAGCGGGAATCGAACCCGCATATTCAGCTTGGAAGGCTGCTGCTCTACCATTGAGCTATACCCGCAGAGTGGTGGAGGGGGCTGGATTCGAACCAGCGTAGGCATAGCCAACGGATTTACAGTCCGTCTCCTTTAACCACTCGGACACCCCTCCTCACGGCTGCATTCATGCAACGCGTATCTGGGAAATCTAGGTCCGCCATTCAATGGCACGACCGTTTTCCGATGCGCCTTATGGCCAGCGAGCCTTGCCCTGTCAACAGGGCCAAGGCGCATTTGAGGGGAATTTTCCCCATCGCTGCTTTCTACATAGTCTGCACGCACGCGGACCGTTATAGGAGAGGAATGAGCGAGGATCGCAAGACAGGAACTCCCAAGGACAGCCACTACGCCAGGTTGCGGCGAGCCCACCGTGCTCGCGCTTCAGAAGGAGGCGGTGGCCCATCGGAAATTGATGAAGGCCTGGTGCGCCTGTACGGCTTGCACACGGTGCGCGCCGCGCTAGACAATCCGGCGCGATCCATCCGGCGCATGTGGGTGACGCGGAATGCAGCGCAGCGTCTGAAAATTGCCGACATTACCGCCCTTCCCTTCCCGGCCGAGCTTGTCGAGCCCAAAGCCATCGATTCGTTGACGGGCGCCGACGCGGTTCATCAAGGTGTCCTGATCGAAGCGGAGATCCGTACCCCAAAGACGCTTTCGGCGCTCGGGAAAGCTTCCCTCGTCCTAGTGCTCGATCAGATCACGGATCCGCACAATGTTGGTGCCATCATGCGCTCGGCGGTTGCGTTCGGCGTGGATGCGCTCGTGACTACCGCCCGCCATAGCCCCGCGGAATCTGGCGTTCTCGCGAAAGCCGCCTCTGGTGCATTGGAACACATCGACCATATAGAAGTACGCAACCTTGCCGAATCCCTGGAGGAGCTTCACGCCGCGGGCTTCCACACGGTCGGTCTCGATTCGGATGCGCCTGGCCCGCTAGAGGAAGCGCTGGGTACAGGCCGGCTTGCGCTGGTCCTGGGCGCAGAGGGCAAAGGTCTCCGCCGGAAAACCCGTGAAACGGTGCGGGCTCTCGCCCGCTTGGACATGCCGGGCGCTATTCGTTCCCTCAATGTGTCCAACGCCGCTGCCGTAGCGCTTTACATCGCCCGCCAGGCTAGGAGGAAAACAGCCGTACCGGGCCGGCGATAAGCTCGTGCAAATGTCCGCACATTGGAGTATTTTATTTGCGCGTTATAGAGGAAGCGTTCGATGCGCAGACACATCGCTGCAATCCTCCTGGTCGGTGCGTCAATTGTTAGTACGACCTCATTCGCTCTTTCAGTGTCCGCACAGACGAGTCAGGAGGATCCGGAACGTGGCGGAAGCCAGGAATGCGAACGCCATCGGCAGGATTCGGTAACGAGCTGATCGGCCATTCTATCGGAAGAACCGGATGCTTTTGCTGAGAAGAATGCATTTCACTCCGCGCGCGATTATGCTATGCGCGTGACCATGCCCTTGTAGCTCAGTTGGTAGAGCACCTGATTTGTAATCAGGGGGTCGCGGGTTCGAGTCCTGCCGGGGGCACCATACCTAAAATACTTGGCAGATTGGCCTTTCAGGCCAATGCAATGAGAGCAAGGCGGGAAACAACGATCGCCGAGCCACCATGTAAAGAATCGCACACCCAAAGCGGTCGGATTCATTGCGCTCCTGAAACCCGTAAAGAGTGTTCTGGTGGTCTTCCCCTTCTTCGGTAAGCGAATGAGCTTCTTTTTGTTCCGAGGAAGCTCTTGCGCATGCCGCCCTCGGGGAAATCCGAATTCAATGTTAATGCCGCTCGCGGTTCCTCAACGGAGACAACAGGCCCATTTTCTCTTGTCTCGCACCGACGCCCCTAGCTGTCTACAGTAACCATGGGAATGAGAAACTTGGTTCTGTTTGGTTACTAGCTGGGTTGACCGGTTGAATCCCGCCGCGCACCATGCGACTAAAACCTACCCGGGATCATCACTCCATAGGCTTAGAATGAAGAAAACATTTCACATTTCGTGCTGCGGGCGCAGCGGCAGTAAGTATGTTGCTCGCGCGTTGTCGAGTATGGGTATCTCCGTTTTGCACGAGATGGGCGATGATTGGCCGTTCCCGCAGAAACTAGGGATAAAGTACATTGCTGCAAACCCGCGGCTCTTTGCCAATTATGATGGGCTCATTGGATGGAAGTGGTCACTTCTAACTCCTAAGTATGCAGCGAAAAAGGCTGTACAATTTCACTTGGTGCGTGAACCGGTGAAGGCAATTGAATCCGCCACTACGCACCTCGATTCCCTGTTCAAGTTTATTGAAAGCAAATTGGGCGAGCCGGACTTCATTCCCGAAGGTGCGGATAATGCAGTTATCCGCTTAGGGCGCGCAGTGAACTATTGGCTTCGCTACAATCGCGCCTTCGGTCGAGAGAAAATTCTTCTGCGACTGGAAGACTTTACCAGCAAGGGACAATCTTCAACACTATTCTGCGAAGCTATCGGCGCAAACCCAGCCGCCACCAAGTTGATCGACAACCTCCCGTCCAACATTAATGCACGTCCAGCGGCCACGAGGCGAGTGCCTGCAAGCTGGGAACGAATAGAGGAACTTTTCCCGTCCAAACTCGCGGAACTTCGTGAAATGGCGGCCGAATACGGATACGTCCCAAAATAAGCGAATGGTACATCTCGATCGGAAACGAGGACTCTTGCCGACAGCATCAGCAGGAACGCCGTTACTGTGCCGGCCGAGCGAATTGCATGAGTGGCTGTTCATCGATCTAGTTTGCAGGTTCTTCAAGTCCGGTCACCTCCTTGAGACCAGCGCTCATGAAGCCGATACCGAGTGATCGGTTGCTTGCCGTCCGTCCCCTGAAGCCGCCGATGTTGTCGCCTTTGAGGCCGATCCCGTCATATACCGGGATGACGGAGCTGTCTCACATAGCCCTCTGCCTCAAACACGGGCGGCGAAGGCCATGATCCAGAACAAGAAAACTATTTGCGTGGTAACCGCTCCCGACATCCTGGCAACAGTTTCTTTATTACCGAGACGGATGACGTCGCTTACGAAACGGCGGCACTTCCCAGCTATTCCAAAGGCGGATGCAAGGTGTTTGGCCCGCCCCCCTCATCCTTGCCCTGAGTAGGCTGCGGCAAAATGAAGGCGTTCCTCCATCACCGAACACTCTTTCTTAACCATCAATACCTCCAGCCGAGCCATAAGTGTCAGCCATGTATTCGGTACAAAACGTCACCTATTTCCGCTCTTAGTCATCAGCGACAATGTTCCTGATCCTCCCTGTATCTGGCTAGGCGCGGACACCAGCCGGGAAAGAACGGTAACAAATTGTGCCTTGAGCATTGGCATATACGCGGCGGAACGCCACTTCAAAAACCGCTCCTTCCTGCCATGATGACTCATTCTCGAGAATCGGCAATGGGACGACAATGCTGATCAGCCTTGCGTACAAGTTTATTCATGTGGCCAACGTGAAGGTGGGATCCACCTGCATTCACAATGCGCTTCGCCCGCATGCGCAAATCAGCCTTCCCCAAGCGGAATGGGGAAAGTATCTTGGGATTGCGGACATTGAAACGCGCTTCGCCTGGATCTTTGACAAAGTTCCCTTGGAGGAGTTCACGATTTTCGCTGTCATGCGCGATCCGGTTGATTGGCTTGTATCACTTTACCGTAGCCATGCTCATCCAGGCTTCAAGGATGGTGCCCTTTACACGGGGAACATGACATTCGACGAATTCCTGTCAGATTGGTGCCGCACCTTTCCGGAACGATCAATGCCGCAGGTTGAACGCTTGAAGCGTTCCGATGGCTCGATTGGCGTAACCCATGTACTTGAGTATGAGCGTTTGGAGGAGCAACTCAACGAGATGCTTGGCGAGATCGGCTTGCCGGAAGTTGCCTTGCCAGCGGAAGATCAGATCCCACCCGATCTTCCTTATCCTGAAATTAAATGGCTCACACGCCTTAAGATCAAGAGTGCTTATCGCGTGGACTACGCCATGCGCAGGAAGATTCGAGTGCAGCGTTCCCGCGCCGAAGCGATGGCGCTAGCGCGCCAGTGAGTCTCTGCGCCGGCTGCGCCTTTGCATAAGGTAGCCCTCGTGATACCAGTTGAGCCCTTACGGCAACCTCTGGAGCCATTCTTCCCCTCATGAAAGACCCATCAGCGCTCGCCTTGGCCTTTGTCGCCGCGGACACCGATGATGCCCAGCAGGCCGCCGCCCGGCTTTCCGCGCTTTATGGCCAGGAAAGGTTGGAGAATGCCGATGTAATCGTCGCTCTTGGCGGCGATGGCTTCATGCTCCAGACTTTGCGCGAAACAATGGGCACAGGCAAACAGATCTATGGGATGAATCGCGGCACCGTGGGCTTCCTCATGAACGAATATCATGAGCAGGGTTTGCGCGAGCGGATCGCGGAGGCCATCCCTGAAACCATCCGGCCGCTGGAGATGGAGGCCAAGGATGCGGCGGGGGAGACGTTCGAGGCGCTTGCAATCAACGAGGTCTCGCTTCTTCGTCAGTCCTACCAGGCCGCCAAGATCCGCATTACCGTTGATGGAAAGGTGCGACTCGACGAGTTGATCTGCGACGGAATCATGGTTGCGACGCCAGCCGGGTCGACGGCCTACAACCTTTCCGCACACGGTCCGATTTTGCCGCTGGATGCTCCGCTCCTGGCACTCACCCCTGTCAGCCCTTTCCGTCCGAGGCGGTGGCGGGGCGCGCTCCTGCCCAACCAGTCGGTGGTCGAATTTTCAATTCTCGAGACGGAGAAGCGCCCGGTCAACGCTGTGGCTGATCATACCGAGATAAAATCGGTAATATCCGTAACAGTACGCGAATCCCGCGATTTCACCGCAACAACTCTTTTCGATGCCAGCCACTCCTGGGACGAGCGCATCCTTTCGGAACAATTCCGCTATTAGCAGATTCATCTACACGAGCGACTTGCTATGTTGCCAAGAAGCTTTAATCACTAAACAGCGGAGCGCTTCGGTCACTCTCGGTGTTGACATTAGGCTTGCCACACCTTAGGCCGCGTCAAGTGCTGATTGCGGCGCAGCAAGCATCGCAGGCCAACGAGCAGCAAAGACTTAAGTGTCGGACACACAGGAAATCGCACAAGACGTTGTGACATTCGCGGACCTCGGGCTTTCGCAAAAGGTCCTTTCCGCAGTGAATGACGCAGGCTACACCACTCCAACGCCTATTCAGGCGGGGGCCATTCCCCATGCGCTTAAGGGGAAGGACGTGCTCGGGATTGCACAGACGGGAACGGGCAAGACCGCTTCCTTCGTGCTGCCGATGCTGACAAGACTGGAACGCGGCCGCGCTCGGGCGCGTATGCCGCGTACGCTCATTCTCGAACCAACGCGTGAACTTGCCGCTCAGGTGGAAGAGAACTTCACCAGATACGGCAAGAACCACCGCCTCAATATTGCACTGCTGATAGGTGGTGTCTCCTTCGATGAGCAGGAGCGCAAGCTTGAGCGTGGTGCCGATGTGTTGATCGCCACGCCGGGCCGCCTACTGGATCATTTCGAGCGCGGCAAGCTGCTTCTTACAGGCGTGGAAATTCTCGTCATTGACGAGGCGGATCGCATGCTGGACATGGGATTCATTCCCGACATCGAGCGCATCTGCAAGCTTATTCCCTTCACGCGGCAGACGCTTTTCTTTTCTGCCACCATGCCGCCGGAGATCACCAAGCTCACGGAGCAGTTCCTGCAGGCGCCGGTGCGTGTTGAGGTTTCGCGGCCCGCCACGGCGGGAGCCAATATCACCCAGCGGCTGGTGAAATCCGGGTCGAAGCCTTGGGCTAAACGCGAGCGGCTCCGCGAGCTCATCAGGGCAGAAGGCGACGAACTCAAGAACGCCATCATCTTCTGCAACCGCAAGACGGAAGTAGCCACCCTCTTCCGCTCGCTCGTCCGCCACGAGTTCGATGCAGGCGCCCTTCACGGTGACATGGACCAGCGCGCACGCATGACGATGCTGGAGAATTTTCGCCGTGGGAAGCTGAAGCTGCTCGTGGCGTCGGACGTGGCAGCGCGCGGCCTCGATATCCCCGATGTCAGCCATGTCTTCAACTTCGACGTGCCTGTGCATGCGGAAGATTATGTGCACCGCATCGGCCGTACCGGCCGCGCCGGGCGCTCCGGCAAAGCCTACACTATCGTCACTCGCGCCGACGAAAAATACGTGCAGGCGATTGAGAAGCTCATTGGCCAGGAAATCGAATGGCTGGATGGCGATCTTTCTACATTGAGCGAGGAGGATGACGCGTCGGAAAAGCCACGCCGCACGCGCGGGGGCGGACGCAGCCAGCAGCCCGACCCCAAGGCAGAACGCTCAAAAGAGACCGACGATTCTTCCAAGCGATCTCAGCGCACATCCATGGAGCGGGATGAAAACCGCAGTCGCAAGGGAACACAAAAGTCAGGCGGCGACGGCAGGAAACATCACAGTGACAAGCAACGTGAACCCGAAGTTGTCGTTGGATTCGGCGACGATATGCCGGACTTCATGAAAGTCCCCGGTAAGGTTTGAACTCCACCCGCTTGCATCACAAGAGCGGGTTAAATCCCTTCCAGTTATCTGAACGTGCACGGCGGATTATACCGTTCCCCCGGCAATGCCGGTTTTCCGGTCTGCTTTAAGGCGCTTCCGCTACGCCGCACTTCATACAATGTCCTTGCCGGCAGCCTCCTCTGGAGGATGCGCAGCCGCGTAGAGCCGAGCAAAACTCATGGCAATGTGCGCACGGCGGATATGACCGACTACATGAAGATCACCACATTCGATGGCAGCAACGATATCCGTCATCTCGCGCTGAAAAACGCTAATTTCGTTAAGAAGCACATCGTCATACTGCGCCAGTTCCGATGCGGTTTTCAGCCATATCCTGTTCGTCTGGTAATAGAGCCGCTCGGAAATTGCCTTTAACGGCTCGTTTCCTGTCAACCTCATGAGCAGATGGAAGAACTCCATATTGAGACGGGCAAATTCCCGCGCATCGGGTTTTTCCATGAGGGCTTCGCAGCGCGAGAGCAACTTCTTGTATACATCCATCTCCTCCCGCCCAGGATGAACTGGATGCAGCTTGCCAATAAGCTCTGCAATCTCAACCCGAAGCTGATAAACTTGCTGCAACTCATCGATGTGAATGTCAGTGACGATCGTTCCCACCCCATGGACGGATCGGAGGAGACCTTCATCTTCGAGTCGTGCAAGCACACGGCGTACCGGCGTCCGGCTAGTGTGAAACTCTGCCGCCAGGTCTTCCTCACGAAGGCGCTGGCCGGGTGGGTAGTCGAGCAGACAGATGCGGCTGCGGAGCGTCAGGTATATATGGCTGAAGCGCGCCCGCGATATCCTTGGGCCGGGCACGTTCATTTTCATTTCTGCGACCACGTCGATCTCTCAAGCGTCTCACCCACCGCACGTGAGTTCGTCTGCCTCTTGGATAGCCAAGTTATCATAGCCTTGCGTTCCCGGCCCCGATCGCACTTCTCGTAAGGAAAGGTGCTGCCGGCCGCACTGGCACGTCTTGGCTTACGCCCTACCTTAGCGAGTCCTACAATGACGTCTGGAGAATCCGATTATTCTAGAGCTTCAAAGAAAAGGCACAGCGGTTGACATGCCCCGAAGGCCCATGCTGTTGTATACAACAGGCCATTCGAGCCAGCAATCCGAAATCAGGAATGGAACAGGGAAGACGATGAGAAGAACCTTTTTGAAAGGAATGGTGGCGCTTTGTGCCATTGCAGCCTCTCTCGGCACCGCTGCCGCCCAGAGCACGCTAGAACGAGCCCGCGAGCAGGGATACATCCGCGTCGGATTTGCGAATGAAGCGCCTTATGGCTACGCCACGCCAGCAGGCGAGCTGACGGGCGAGTCACCGGAAGTCGCCAAGGAAATCCTCTCACGCATGGGGATCGAGGAGGTTGATGGCGTTCTGACCGAGTTCGGCTCTCTCATTCCTGGACTGATGGCGGGCCGCTTTGACATTATCGCCGCGGGCATGTTCATCACGCCCGAGCGTTGTCAGCAAGCCGCCTTCTCAGAGCCATCCTATGGCATCGGCCAGGCTCTTCTGGTGCCAGAGGGAAACCCGAAGAACCTCGTTGATTATTCATCCATTGCCGACAACAGCGAGATCACCCTTGCTGTGATGGCAGGCGCCGTCGAGGCAGACTACGCAAAAATGGCAGGCATCGCAGATGACCAGCTTGTCATACTACCTGATCAGGCAAGTCTTGTGAGTGCGGTGCGGTCAGGCCGGGCAGATGCCGCCGCGCTAACAGCCTTGTCGATTCAGCGAATGGCGCAGAGCAATGAAGGCGTTGAATCCACCGAACCCTTCGCCGAGGTTGCAGGTGAGTCGGTCATGGGACATGGCGGCTTCGTCTTCAGGCCGGACGACACGGAGCTGCTTGAAGAGTTCAATAGGCAGCTTCAGGCCTTCATAGGCACACAAGAACATATCGAACTCGTCTCGGAATTTGGCTTCGGCGATGGATACTTGCCGACCAAGACCACAGAGGAACTGTGTTCGGCAAGCTAGGCGCAAGCAGATGTCAGGGCGCGGGTCAATGCCGGCGCCTCGCTCAAGAAACTCCCGGTTGAAAAGAGGAGACGCGTATGGCTGCATAACGGCCGACGCAGAAAGGAACCAAGGTTCGCGATGCAGCTGCGCCAGCTCGCCGTCTGCGCGATCGTCTTCTTCACTGCGGGTCTGGTTGTTTCCAGTTTCGCAGGTTTTCGTGAGTTCATCCCCGGCCTGCTTGAGGGTGCCTGGGTTACCGTTCAAATTACTGCGGGCGGTGCGATTCTGGCCGTTGCGATGGCGTTGTTTGCGGCCATGGCCAGGATGTACGGCCCCGCTCCGCTGCGTTGGCTGGCAGTGGCATACATTGAGGTGTTCCGGGGTACCTCGGCACTCGTTCAGCTATTCTGGCTATTCTTCGTCCTCCCGCATTTCGGGATCACGCTAGAGCCCATAACGGTAGCTGTTACAGCCTTGGGCCTCAATATAGGGGCCTATGGCGCCGAGGTAGTGCGGGGAGCCGTGAATGCTGTGCCTAGGGGGCAGTGGGAAGCGACCATTGCTCTTAACATGCCGCGACATCTCGCTTTGCGCCGCATCATTCTGCCGCAGGCCTTCCTTGCAATGATCCCGCCTTGGGGAAATCTCTTCATCGAGCTTTTAAAGGCCACCGCGCTCGTCTCGCTCATAACCATATCGGATCTTACTTTCCGGGCGCAGCAGATGAACCAGACGACGTTCCGCACCGTGGAAATCTTCACCATCGTGCTCATCATGTATTTGGCGATATCGATTCTGATAACCGTCGGAATGCGGACTCTTGAGCGCTATGCGTCGCGCGGTATCGCACGGAGAGGATAAAGTGTTCTGGGATTGGAACTATGCGTGGGAAATCCTCCCAACCCTAATGCGGGCATCTGTCGTTACCATTCAGGCTACGCTTCTGGGATTTTTGCTCGCGGCTATTCTGGGTCTCGTCCTGGCGATCGCGCGCATGTCGAGGACGGTCTGGATCTCAGTTCCGACTGCTGCTGCCGTGGAGTTTATCCGATCGACACCGGTGTTGATCCAGATCTTCTTCATCTTCTTCGTTTTTCCGGAGTTCGGCCTGGTGCTTCCGGCGATGACCGCTGGCGTCATCGCGCTTGGCCTCCACTACGGAGCCTATTGCTCGGAAGTGTATCGAGCGGGACTGGAGAACGTCCCGAAGGGACAATGGGAAGCCTCGATTGCGCTCAATCTCAACCCCTTCATTACCTATCGGGACATTATCATTCCCCAGGCAATTCCGCCGGTAGTTCCCGCTCTTGGCAATTATCTGGTAGCGCTCTTTAAGGAAACACCGCTCCTTTCGGCCATCGCCGTGCTCGAACTCATGCAAACAGCAAAGATTCTCGGGTCGCAGAGCTTCCGCTATGTGGAGCCGATTACGCTGGTTGGCGCCTTCTTCCTAATAATGAGTCTGGTGGCTGCCGCTTTGATACGCCAGGTGGAAGCCTGGCTTAACCGCACGCTGCGCATTGGAGCCGGACGATGACAACGCCCATGATCAAGTTCGAAGATGTAACCAAGCGTTATGGCGACCTTACGGTGCTTGATTCCCTCAATTTGGAGGTCGCACCTTACGAGAAAGTCGCCATTATCGGTCCTTCTGGCTCTGGCAAAACAACGGTCCTGCGCATGCTGATGACGCTTGAGCGAATTGATGGCGGCGTAATCTATGTTGACGGGGAGCCCCTGACCCATATGCGGAAGAATGGCAGCCTTGTACCAGCCGACCGGCGGTATCTGCGCCGAATGCGCGGCAACATCGGCATGGTCTTTCAGCACTTCAATCTTTTTCCGCATATGACGTCCCTCAAGAACTGCATGGAAGCGCCCATTCATGTTCTGGGTCTTTCGAAACGGGAAGCGGAGGAGCGGGCGGCAGAGCTTCTCGACATGGTAGGTTTGGCAGACAAGATGGATCACTATCCAAGCCAGCTATCCGGCGGACAGCGGCAACGTGTTGCAATCGCCCGGGCTCTTGCCATGAGGCCAAAGGTGATGCTGTTCGATGAGGTCACATCAGCGCTCGACCCGGAATTGGTGGGTGAAGTGCTGAACGTGATCCGCAAGCTTGGGGAGCAGCATAACCTCACCATGCTGATGGTCACGCACCAGATGGGCTTTGCCAAAGAGTTCGCCGACCGTGTCTGCTTCTTCTATGACGGCAATATCGCAGAGCAAGGCAAGCCGGAGGTTATCTTCAGTGATCCGAAGGAGGAACGAACCCGGCAATTCCTGAGTGCAGTTCTTGAAGCGAGCTAGAAGCGCTGCCACAAACTGCTACGCTCGGTGTATGCGTGGAACCCAAAAAACGCGGCAAAACGACAACACTCGTCAAAGTTCGACTTACATCTGGAATTGCGCTATTCGATAAGCCATATTGAGCCTGTTTCCAGCCTGCGAAGGAAAAATCATGCGCCTGACCCGGCAGACCAATTATGCCATTCGTATCCTGATGTATTGCGCTGCCAACAATGATCGTTTGAGCCGCATTCCAGATATCGCGCGGGCGTATTCCCTTTCGGAGCTTTTTCTTTTCAAGATCCTGCAACCGCTGGTAGAAGCCGGAATGGTGCAGACTGTCCGCGGCCGCAATGGCGGGGTGCGTCTTGCCAAGCCTGCCGATGAGATCAATCTCTTTGAGGTTGTGCGCGTGACGGAAGAGAATTTTCACATGGCGGAGTGTTTCGAGAGCGATTCAGAATGTCCACTTGTGGATGGCTGCGGCCTCAACGAGGCTTTGCGCAGGGCGTTGGACGCATTCTTCGACGTATTGGCCTCCTACACGATTCAGGATCTGGTCGACGCGCGGCCCAATATGCGTCACCTGCTCGGAATTGACGTGCTGGAATCACGGGCGGCAGTAGTGAACTAAGAGGATTCCGGTAATTCAGGCCGATGCCAACAGGCTTGCGTTGCCGCCTGCCGCAGTTGTATCCACGCACACTGCATGCTCGTTCACATATGCGGAGGGCGCGATGATCTCCGTTACTAATGGCACGATCTGACCTTCACGTGCGGCAAGGGCTCTTCTCAGACGAGCGAGCCAATCATGCCCCCCGGACGCAGCGACAAGATCGACAGACAGGCGCTCCAGCATTTCCGGCGCAATAGTCCCCTCCAGAACACCTAGCGGAAATTTACCTTGGAGAAGCGGCTGCAGCAGGTTCCCGGCATTATCCCCTACTGCAAGCACCGCATTTCCCGCCGCAATTGCTTGTATCACCTGAGCGGCAAGCGTCTCGCCGTCAGCGCCAAGACACAAGACCCGGCCGCGCGGCACCAGGCGCAATGAATTTACCTCGCCTGTCGGGCCGGGCAGGTCGACCGGGCCGAAATTCAATGCATCCATCGCGGTCATGACATCAGTCCATTGTCCGTGTAGTGCATTGCGCAACATGATGCGCCGATCCGTCCGACTGGCCCACCCGCCTTCTTCTAGCTCGGCCATGGCCCGCGTCACCATCCCCTCATCAGTAAGGGCAGCGCCTGCCGGCACCACGTCGCTGCCGCCCCTTTCCCGGACGAACCGGGAAAGATAATGGGGCCCGCCCGCCTTGGGGCCGGTACCTGACAGCCCCTCTCCGCCAAATGGCTGGGAACCAACGATGGCACCGATCTGGTTCCGGTTCACATAGATATTGCCGGCCTTGACCTTGTCCACTGCCTCCTGAACCCGCACGTCGATGCGTGTGTGAAGGCCGAAAGTTAGCCCATAACCCTTTGCATTTATGGAGAAAATGACTTTATGAAGTTCATCCGCATCGAAGGTCGCGACATGCAGCACGGGGCCGAAAATCTCCCTTTCCATTTCCTCGATGCCGGAAACCCGGAACGCGATCGGTGCAACAAAGCGGCCAATGGCCTCGGGCCTTCCGATCTTGGCGATCAGACGACCCTCGCGTTCCATCTCCGCACAATAGCTTGTAATCCCTGAAAGCGCATCATCATCGATGACAGGGCCGACATCGGTCGATAGTTGCCAGGGATCGCCCACGACAAGCTCCTGCATTGCGCCTTCAAGCATCCTGAGGAACCTGTCTTCGACGTCCTTCTGCACATAAAGGATGCGTAGTGCCGAGCAACGCTGACCAGCGCTCTGGAAGGCCGAGGAGAGGATGTCGCGTACCGCCTGCTCCGGCAGCGCAGTGGAATCCACGATCATAGCGTTGATACCGCCTGTTTCGGCGATGAACATGGCGTCGGGTGCAGCCGTTCTGGCTAGTTGCTGCTCGATCAGCCGCGCAACCTCTATCGAGCCGGTGAAACAGACGCCTGCAATGCGCGGGTCGGCAGTAAGCGGCGCGCCGACGCTCGGCCCGTCGCCGGGTAGAAGATGGAGGACGTCTTTTGGAATGCCTGCCTCGTGCATCAATGCCGCCGCGCGTGCAGCAATCAGGCAGGTCTGCTCAGCGGGTTTTGACACCACTGTATTTCCGGTGACGAGTGCCGCGGCGATCTGTCCCGTAAAAATGGCAAGCGGGAAGTTCCAGGGCGAAATACAGGCGATCACTCCCCTCGCCTTTCCTTTCTCCTCCGCATATTCGGCCTGATCGGCATAATAGCGGAGGAAGTCCACCGCCTCCCTAATCTCGGCAATGCCATCGGGTATCGTCTTGCCGGCCTCCCGCGCGGCAAGCGCAAGAAACTCGCCGGTATGGACCTCGTAGAGGTCGGCAATCCTGCGCAGGACCGCCGCGCGTTCGGCGACCGGTTTTGCGGCCCACCCGGCTTGCGCCGATGACGCAACTCCCACCGCTGCCTTTACCTGATCCGGCGTAGCCTCTTCCACTATCCCGACAACGTCGTCGATGCAGGCAGGGTTGCGTATGGTGCGGGTGCTTCCCCCACCTTCGATGGTAGTCATCGGCCGCGCATGCCACCTGTAGGGGGAACGGTATGGCTCGCGCATTCTCTCGACCTGAGCAAAGCTCAACGGATCAGTGAGGTCCCAACCTCTGGAGTTCAAGCGTTGCCCGAAAATCAGCGCAGGCGCCGGTATAGCAGGGTTGGCAGCAGAGACTCCCTTCTCAAGATCTGCGAAAGGGTCGCGAGCGATGTCCTCCGCACTCACATCATTGTCAACGATCTGGTTGACAAAGGAGGAATTGGCGCCATTCTCAAGCAGACGGCGGACGAGGTAGGCAAGCAGATCCTCATGCGCCCCTACCGGCGCGTAAATGCGGCAGCGGGTTCCTTCGCGCCGGCGCACGATCTCGTGCAGGCTCTCGCCCATGCCATGCAGACGCTGGAGTTCGAAAGATCCGATGTCCTGCGCCATGGCCAGGATGGCGGCGATCGTATGTGCGTTGTGGGTGGCAAATTGCGGATAAATGCGATCCGCCATGAGAAGCAGCTTGCGTGCGGAGGCTATGTAGGAAATGTCCGTATTGGTTTTGCGCGTAAAGACCGGATAGCCACCCAGTCCCATCACCTGCGCCCGCTTGATTTCCGTATCCCAATAGGCGCCCTTGACGAGCCGCACCATGATCCGGCGGTCCAGCTTCTGGGCGAGCGCATAAAGCCAGTCGAGCACATACGGCGCGCGCTGGCCATAGGCTTGAACCACGACGCCAAGACCATCCCACCCGGCAAGGGAGGGGTCCGCCAACACCTGTTCGACGACATCCAGCGAAAGGTCCAGCCGATCCGCCTCTTCGGCATCGATATTCAGGCCTATGCACGCAGCCTTGGCATGCCGCGCAAGAAGCAGGAGCCGCTCGCAAATCACCGGCAGAACGCGCTCTTTCTGCACCGCCTCGTAACGAGGGTGAAGCGCCGAAAGCTTCACCGAAATTCCGGGATTGATGCGCAGGTCCTCGCTTTCTACCTCTCCTTCCAATGTGGCAATCGCCTCCCGATAAGCGTCAAAATAGCGGGATGAATCGGCAGCCGTCCGGGCAGCTTCGCCGAGCATGTCGTAGGAGTAGGTGTAGCCTTTCCCGGTCATGTTGCGCCCCCGTCTGACCGCTTCGCCAATGGTGCGGCCAAGCACGAATTGCTCCCCCATCTCCCGCATGGCAGCGGCCACAGCAGCGCGGATGACGGGCTCTCCGAGTCGACGCAGCATGCTGCGTAAAGTGGCCTCCACACCGGAGCCGCCCTCGTCCAGCACGCGGCCGGTGAGCATCAATGCCCAGGTGGATGCATTGACGAAGATGGAAGCGGATTCGCCCAAATGGGCTGACCAGTCATGCGGCGCGATCTTGTCGCGGATGAGGTCGTCCATGGTGTCTGCATCCGGGACCCTTAGCAACGCTTCCGCAAGGCACATGAGTGCCACGCCCTCGTTGGTGGAAAGCCCGTATTCGGAAAGAAATGATTCCATCAAACGACGGTCAGAAACCGCCCTTACGGATCTGACGAGACCCAATGCCTTACCTGAAATCGCCTGGCGCCGGGCTGCTGAGAGGTCCGCAATGCTGACAAGCCGCCGCATGGCTTCGGCTTCCTCCGCCAGATAGTTTTTGCGGATTTCCTCGCGCAGGTTCGCCAGCATGGCACCCTATCCTCGCTTATCTCTTCGTGCCATTCATAACATAGGGCACACTTCTCCATGATCTGAATATGGGGGATTGCCAGAGCAATTGATCTATTTCATACGTCACGTAAAGACCAATAATCCCGTGAATGGAGTTGTGTTGGAACGTCTAGACCGAATTGACCGGCAAATACTGGATGCTTTGTCAAAAAACGGACGGCTTTCAATCGCAGCGTTGGCCGAACGTGTAGGTCTTTCGAAGACACCCGTGCAGGCACGACTGCGTCGCCTGGAAAAGGAAGAGTTCATACGTGGCTACATGGCCATCATAGACCGCGCCCGCATGGGCGAAGGTCATGTCGCCTTCGTCCAGGTTAGCCTTTCCGACACCCGTTCAGCGGCGCTTGACGCATTCAACAAGGCCGCGCTTGCCATCCCGGAGATCGAGCAGTGCCACATGATCGCTGGGAACTTTGATTACCTGCTGAAGATACGTACCAAGGATATCGCCGCCTATCGGCGCGTTCTTGGCGAGAAGATCTCCAACCTTCCCCACCTGTCGCACACATCCACTTTCGTTGCGATGGAAACTGTGAAGGACCATTAATCCGGCTGTAAATAGCTCGGAATGGAGTGATGGCCGCCTCACCTCCGAAGCCTCTACTCGATGCTTCGAGTAATCCATTCCTTTGCAAACCTTCAACGGACATGATTAACAAATTATTCCTATAATTTTAACGACTTTATACATAGTCGTTTCTAATTCCTTTCAATAACTATACGATTTATACTTCTGCTTTTTGCTCCCTGTAAATTGGAAGCTGCCATAGTCAACCCTGTACGGGGAGACGACTATGCAACGAAACAGAATGTCTACGCTGCATTTAGCGGCTGTTGCTTCGATGATGGGTTTGGGGGTAAGCGCCGCCTCTGCATCGGTGTACATGCCCACCGGCGGCTACGCATCGCAGCCTATTGGCCATTATGAATTCTGCCAGCGTGAGCCAGCCGATTGCCGCGAGATCAGGCCGGTGAAACCTGTGGAGATGACCCGGGACCTGTGGGCCTTGCTGCTTGACGTAAACAAGAAGGTGAATACCTCCGTCATCCCTCGCACCGACATGCAAATGTGGGGTGTAGAGGAATACTGGTCTTATCCGGACCTATACGGCGACTGCGAAGACTATGCGCTTGAGAAGCGCCGGCTACTCATTGAGGCAGGTGTGCCGGCAAGCAGTCTGCTGATCGCCGTGGTACTCCAGCCCAATGGCGACGGCCATGCGGTGCTCGCAGTTACTACCAGCATGGGTGACTTCATTCTCGACAATATGGATTCCCGCATCCTGCTGTGGACGGAAACAAGCTACCGGTTCCTAAAGCGCCAATCCGAACGCGGAGGCCACCGTTGGGTGTCCATCGAGGACGGCCGTGACGTTGTTGTCGGCAGCGTACAGTCCAGCCGCTAACCGAAACCGAAACCCGGTCGAGTCCCCAACTCCCCGTCCCAAACGACCGGGTCAGGAGCCGGCCCCGCCCAGGGGTCGGCTCCGCCAGCACCATAGATCGCGTACTTGATCAGTCGCTCAAGGAGAGGTGGTTGCGGAACCGTAGCGCGTTCTCAACGTAGCTGACGGCGGATTGCTGCATTCCTTCACGATCCCTCTCGTCGAGCGTTCGCACCGCCTTGGCGGGCGAGCCGATAATCAGCGACCGCGGCGGAAATTTCTTCCCCTCCGTCACCAGCGCACCGGCGCCGACCAGACATTCATCCCCGATCTCAGCACCGTTCAGGACTATTGCACCCATGCCGACCAGGACACCATCCCCTAACGTGCAGCCATGCAGGATGGCCCGATGGCCGATGGTGCAACCGCGGCCGATGATGAGCGGAAAGCCCATATCGGTATGCATCATGGTATGTTCCTGAACATTGGTGTCGTCGCCGATCGTAATGGGCTCGTTGTCGCCACGCAGCACGGCACCAAACCAGATACCGACATTACGACCAACAGTCACCTTGCCGATGACAACGGCATCAGGCGCAATCCATCCAGTTTCCGGAGCGGCGAAATGAGGGCTATGCCCGTTGAGGGTATAGATCGGCATGGTTTACGGCTCCTAATCGCGGTACAGACACCATGAATGGAAGATCCGGTTGGGCAAGCCGCAGACTCGCTCTGCCTTTCAAAGCATCAATGGGACGCATACCGACAATAGGCAAGCGACCGGGCCACAGCCCTTTGCAGCTCCCTGAAGACTGAGCCCCCTGCCGCTATAAACCCGGATCAATCGAGATCGACGTCGAGGATCGCCATGGAAAAATTATAGGAAAGCTCACCTTCCTCCTCATCCTTGAAGATGATGCCGAGAAACTCCTCTCCCAGATAAAGCTCGCAAGAATCATCCTTCCGCGGGCGCGCTTTTACGGTCAGTGAGGGGTTCTGGAAGGTCCGCTTAAAATACGCGTCGAGCTTCCTGATTTCTTCCGGCTTCAAAAGACTTCTCCGCTGCCTGTTTGTTCGCTATGGCTTCTGGCACGGTCGATGCGTGACTGTAAAGCCCGAACCTTTCACAAGACACGGGACCATCTTCGGCTAATCGTCCCGAAGCAGTTGATCCATTGCCCGGGAGGGCTCCTCGCATCCGGCCTCGCCCACAATACGTGCGGGCACGCCGGCTACGGTCTTGTTGGGAGGGACGGGCTTCAAGACCACAGAGCCTGCGGCAATCTTGCTACAATGACCGATTTTGATGTTGCCGAGTATCTTTGCCCCGGCGCCTATCAGAACACCGTGGCCGATCTTCGGATGGCGGTCGTCCATTTCCTTGCCCGTCCCGCCAAGAGTGACATCTTGCAGGATGGAGACATTGTCCTCCACCACCGCGGTCTCCCCAACGACGAGGCCCGTCGCATGATCGAGGAAAATCCCACGGCCGATGCGTGCGCGCGGATTAATGTCGGTCTGGAACACTGCCGATGAACGGCTCTGCAGATAGTAGGCGAAGTCCCTTCGCCCCTGATTGAAGAGCCAGTGGGCCAACCGATGAGTCTGGATGGCGTGGAAGCCCTTGAAGTAAAGCACCGGCATCAGGAAACGGTCGCACGCCGGATCACGGTCGTAATAGGCCTGGATATCGACCCGTACGGTTGTGGTCCACTCCTGCTCGCTTTCCCACATGGCGCCAAATGTCTGCCTCAGCAGGTCGGCCCCTAGATCCGGATGGTCGAGGCGCGCGGCAATACGATGGATGACTGCATCTTCCAGGGTCTGGTGATTCAGAATGGTCGTGTAGAGGAACGCCGACATCATCGGGTCGTTCTCAACGGCGGCCAGAGCTTCTGCGCGTATCTTGGACCAGATGGGATCCATGGTCTGGGATACGTTCGAGCGTACCGCTTGTCTCCCCGTCATGATCGTCTCCCGTGCGATATCAACTTGCCCAATCTAGGGCGGGAGCGCCAACTATTAAACTTCAAATCAGCGCGCCTCTCGTTCAACTTGCGCTCAATATAGCGGATTTTCCTTCAGGAAGGTTAGGACCCGTTCCTTGAAGGTTTTGTCGCCTACGGATTTCATATGATCGCGCCGCTCGATCGAGAGGACCTCTCCCTTCGGCAGCAGTGCTGCCAGCGGCTGCGGTGCGCCGGCAATATCGTCCTCTGTTCCGACGGCAACCAGCGTGGGCTGTGTGATCCGGCCGATGTCTGCCGGCGTCAGCAGGGTGCGCGAGGCAGAGATGCAGGCGGCCAGTGCGCGGCGGTCGCTCTTCGTCTGATCGGCGAAAGAGCGGAACATGCGCCCACGCTCGTGGGTGATGGTGGTAGGGTCCTCAGCGAGCAGCGCCTCGGCTATGGACTCCCATTCCCCCATCCCCTCGGTAATCCCGATGCCAAGCCCGCCGAGAACTAGCGTGGCCGCCTTTTCCGGATGCGCAAGAGCAAGGAAGGCGCAAATTCGGGCACCCATTGAATAGCCCATCACGTGAGCGCAGGGGATGGCAAGATGATCGAGCAGCGCCGCCGCGTCGCCGGCCATCTTTGCTGGTGTGTAATCGTCCGGTTCATTGCTCTTGGAGGATTGGCCATGACCGCGATTGTCGAGCGCGATGACCCGGTAGCCCGCATCCCTCAGCGTCTTTACCCATCCTGGAGCGACCCAGTTGACGAAGTGGTTGGAGCCGAAACCATGGATGAGCAGTACCGGATCGCCAACGCCCTCATCAATGAAGGCTATTTCGAAGCCAGCATGGGAGAAAAAATGCATAACCTGACCAAAATCCAAACTTTATCCATCACCGGCAACACGGTCGATCAGCGGATGACGTAGGCGATCGCCAATATCGATGCCGGTCTTCTGCGCGGTTCCTGCCTTCAGTTCAAGTACGAATTGCGCGCTGACGGGAGGCGAGATCGTGTCTGTGGAGAAGGGAACACCGTGCTCGATAGCCCGCACCCGGCCATCCTCGCCTATGAAAAGCAGATCGAGCGCTAGTGGTGTGTTCCGCATCCAGAAACCTCGCCGCCGGCTGTCGGAGAAAACGAAAAGCATTCCGCGGTCATCCGCCATCTCCCGCCGAAACATCAATCCGCGAGCGGACTTCTCTGGATCGTCCGCGACCTCTATGGAAAAGCTTGCCGCGCCGCTTTCGGTCTCTGCCACCAGTAAGACAGGATGTGCCGGCAGAAGCATGGGTGCCTGGGCGCGCAAAGGCGCGCCCAGCCCAACGGCAAACGCTAACATAAGGACACAGGACCAGACCAAACGCATCAACACATTCCTGGGCCGCGTTCCGGTTCGGCAGTTCCGCAGACCTAGTGGGACACCGGCAGCGTTCCGATATCCGGATGAATTTCAGCAGCCATAAGGCCGCGTTCGCCACGCCCATAACGCACAAGCACAACCTGTCCGGGGCGCAGTTCGGTGACGCCGAAGCGCCTTAGGGTTTCCATATGAACAAAAATATCATCGGTACCTTCGCCGCGCGTCAGGAACCCAAACCCCTTCGTGCGGTTGAACCATTTCACCAGGGCCCGTTCCAACCCGCTTTCGGGAACAACGGACACTCGCGTACGGGCAGTCTGGTCTTCGGCGGGATGAACCGCCGTAGAGGTATCCATAGACTGTACTTTGAACGCTTGAAGCCCTTTTTCGCTCCGCCTTGCCAGGCAGACGACGCGGGAGCCAGTCAAAGCCGTTTGAAAGCCGTCACGGCGGAGGCAGGAGACATGCAGCAGAACATCCCCCATCTCCAGATTGTCTGGCAGAATGAACCCAAACCCTTTTGCCACATCGAACCATTTTATAACGCCGGCAATTTCAATCGCTTCCGATGTGTCCTCACTGGAACCTGCCGCACGGTCCCCATCACTGCTTGCAAGCCCCCGTGTTGAGGAGTTCTCCTCCATCCGTCTTGCCTTCCGTTGGATTGATTCTGTACGACGAAGATAGCATCCGAGGCTCGTGTCTTAGCAAGGCCCACGTGATCCTTTTCAACAGAGGCGGAAGTACTGCGGCGATTTGCTAATGAGTTCATATATGGCGGTAGAGTTTTTTCATTGTCGCCAATGATCTGAACGCCATATGCTTCGCAACATCATCAGAAAGGAAAATAAGCCATGCGTTATCTTCACACCATGGTTCGGGTTCAAGACCTTGACCGGTCGCTGGATTTCTACTGCAACAAGCTCGGATTGCGCGAAACACATCGGTCGGAGAATGAAGCCGGCCGTTTTACGCTGGTCTTTCTTGCCGCACCGGAGGATGTGGTCCAGGCCGAGGAGGTGAAGGCGCCCCTTCTCGAACTCACCTATAATTGGGACCCGGAAGAATATACCGGCGGGCGGAATTTCGGCCATCTTGCCTATGAGGTGGACGACATCTATGAAACCTGCCAGCGGCTGATGGATAACGACGTGGTGATAAATCGGCCGCCGCGGGATGGCCGCATGGCATTCGTCCGCTCGCCTGACGGCATTTCCATCGAACTTCTGCAGAAGGGCGAGGCCAGACCGAAGGCCGAACCTTGGGCGTCAATGGAAAACACCGGCACCTGGTAAAACGTCTGCGCGCAGGGCAGGAACGCGCTGGTCTTCAGCGCACAGGAAGGACCATCTCACATCAAGTTGCCTTGGCCGTGTCCGGAAAGTCGTCGGCGTGCAACGACAGCACTTTTCGCCGAAAGCCAGTTATGGACGCGCCCCCACCTACCGTGAGGGCGCGGCCAGTGAAAGCGCAAACGTCCACTGCTTCAGAACGATTTCGGCGGAACGAATAAACAGATGGTCCTTGAGTTATCCGCGCCGGCAATGGAACACCAGTGATAGACACCGTCCGGTGACTGTCTCACACGCCGGTCCGAATAAGCCACAACCTCCCCCGTCGCATTGATGACATAACCTTCGGGGCGTTCTGATATCAGACTGGCAGGCACTTCGCGGCAATCCTGATCAGAGCAGCAGGCATATGGGTAAGTCCAGCCGGATTTCGCCTTATGAGCGTGGCCGTTTGTCGAAATTAATAACAGAGCTAGGGGCAACGCCAATCCTGCGGCCGCTTTTCGTGATACAGCATAAAGGAGAGAATCTTTCATGATTACTCCCAGAGGTTGTCCTCCCGCGGGTTTTCTTCACCCCGGGTCGTTAACATTCCGCTAACGACTCTCTCAGCTCTTGACCGGGGCTGCACAGAAGTTCGAACATTAGCTGCCTGTGAATGTTCCGCATCGCACACTTCCCACCCATCATTGACTTTTTGTTCCAAGAAGTATGGGTTGGCGGCAACAACGCCGAGCAGACTATCGCAAGGTGCAAATCAGGCGCTTTCAGTTGCGCGAGCCAGGCGGGATGGCATGACCACCAAGACCGACATTGCTAGACGGGTCTACAACCACACATGGAAACTCGACCCGATCTGCCGCAGTCTGTTGGATACGGACTTTTACAAACTCCTGATGCTGCAGATGATCTGGGGCCTTTACCCGGATGTCGATGCAACTTTTACCCTCACAAACCGGACGAAGACGGTCCGGCTTGCGGATGAGGTGGACGAGGGGGAACTACGAGAACAGCTCGATCATGCCCGCTCCATCAGATTTACCAAGAAGGAGATGATCTGGCTTGCAGGCAACACCTTCTACGGCCGCAAGCAGATATTCCGTCCGGAGTTCCTCGCTTGGCTGGCTGATTTCCGCCTGCCTGACTACGAACTCACGCACCGCGACGGTCAGTTGGAGCTAAATTTTCATGGCCGCTGGATGGAAACCACCATGTGGGAGATTCCGGCGCTTGCCATCATCAACGAATTGCGTTCGCGCGCCGCAATGCGTTCGCTCGGCCCCTTCGCGCTCGACGTCCTCTATGCCCGGGCGAAGGCTAAGGTATGGGAGAAAGTCGAGCGGCTGAAAAAATATCCGGAGATCCGCATTTCCGATTTTGGCACGCGGCGCCGGCACTCCTTCTTGTGGCAGCGCTGGTGTGTGGAGGCACTCAAGGAAGGAGTCGGCAAATCCTTCACCGGCACCTCCAACGTGAAGCTTGCAATGGACACGGATCTGGAAGCGTTGGGTACAAACGCCCACGAGTTGCCTATGGTCCTTGGTGCCCTGGCCGAGACGGATGAGGAGTTGCGAGCCGCGCCCTACCGTGTTCTGGAAGACTGGCAGAGCTACTATTTCGGCAATCTGCTCATAGTCCTGCCGGATACGTTCGGCACGGAAGCCTTTCTGCGGGATGCCCCCGATTGGGTCGCGGACTGGACGGGTTTCCGCCCCGATAGCGCCCCCCCCATCCAAGGGGGAGAACGCATCATCGAATGGTGGAAAGAGCGCGGCCGCGATCCGCGTGAGAAGTTGCTGATCTTCTCCGATGCGCTCGATGTCGATACGATCGAACGTACCTATCTTCATTTCCGGGGCCGCGTACGCATGGCCTTTGGATGGGGAACCAATCTGACTAATGATTTTGCCGGCTGCGCCCCGGAGGAAATCAAGAGCCTCAAGGCAATCTCGCTCGTTTGCAAGGTGAGCAAGGCCAATGGCAGGGCCGCTGTGAAGCTCTCGGACAATCCTGAGAAGTCAACAGGAGATCCAGACGAGATCAAGCGTTACCTCAAGGTGTTCGGCGAGCGGAACATGGTTCGTCAGGCGGTAACCGTTTAGGTTTGCAACGACTAGAGTCTTTCATGTTTTGACGGAAGCGTATCCGGCGTTTGCGAGGTAGTTTGCGCATTCGCCGGGTTCGATGGTTGAGACGAGGTGCCCGATGTGACGCCATGTGTCCTCGACGGTTCGTTTCTGGGCATGGCGCATCCAGTGCTTGATCTTGGCAAAGGCCTGTTCGATCGGGTTGAGGTCTGGTGAATAGGGCGGCAGGAACCAGAGCCTGGCGCCGGCCGCCCGGATTGAAGCTCGGACGGTGGCCGACTTGTGGGAACCCAAATTGTCCATAACGACGATGTCGCCGGGTTTGAGGACCGGCACGAGCTGCTGCTCAACATAGGCCCGGAAGCACTGTCCGTTGATTGGTCCGTCAAAGACGCAAGGTGCTGTCAGCCCATCGCAGCGCAGCGCGCCCACGAAGGTCAGCGTGCGCCAGTGACCGTGCGGGGCAAAGCCGCGCAGGCGCTTGCCGCGTGGTCCCCAGCCGCGCAGGGGCGCCATGTTGGTCTTGATCCAGGTTTCGTCGATAAAAACCAGCCGGTGCGGGTCAAGGCTCGCCTGAAAGGAACGCCAGCGCTGACGCCTGCGCGCTATGTCGGCCCGCGCCTGCTCAAGGGCGAACAGTGTTTTTTTTGAACCGAAGCCCCTCGCGCTGCAGAAACTGCCACACGGCATTGTGCGACACCTTCACCCCGCGCGCAGCCAGTTCATCCTTGAGCCGGTGCAGCGACAAATGCGGCACCTGATTGATGCGCTCGACGATGAACGCCCGGTGCGGCTCGAGCACCCGCTTTCGGTGGCCGCCCATCTTGCCCGGCGCGACCGAGCCCGTCGCACGATAACGTTGATGCCACTTCACCACCGAAGAAACCGAGACACCGAACCGGGCGGCCGTCGACCGGCAACTCTCCCCGGCCTCGATCGCTCCAATCACGCGCTTGCGAAGATCATTGGAAAGAGGTGCTGTCATAAGATGCTGGCCTCCTCTCCAGCCAACATCTTGAATCACAAAAAGGACCCGATGGGAACCCCAACCGATTCAGACAAAGAATGAACCGCTCTAGGTCTGACCGGAGCGGCAAGCACATTCGGTGCCCAAACCAGAAGCAACAAAGCGCCTTGACTGCAACCACGGCCAGGGCGCACCGGGCTTAAGAGCAACCCGACTTACGCCTTCTCCTCTAGCATTTCCTTGACGACAGTTGCTAACTGTTTGAGTGAAAAAGGTTTTGGTAAGAAACCAAACTTCGCATCCGATGGCAAATTCCGCGAAAATGCATCCTCTGCATAGCCAGAAACGAAGATGAATTTAACTTCGGGCTGGACCTTGCGTAGTTCCGTTAGCAGCGTCGGCCCGTCCATCTCTGGCATGACGACGTCAGAAACGACGATATCCACCTTTCCGTCCAGAGACCTGAAAATCTCCATGGCCTCGATGCCCGAACTGGCCTCGTGCACCTCATAACCTCTGGATGAAAGGGCGCGTACGCTGCCCATCCGCACGGCGTCTTCATCCTCCACCACCAGCACGCGCGCAGACCCGGAGAGGTCACGATTTACCGCAGGGGCCCTGTGCGCGCCTTCAGCCGCCCCATTCGCCGCCGCCTTCGCCTCGATCTCCGATTCAGACGGGATATGGCGGGGCAAGAAGATGCGGAACACGGTTCCCTCACCCAGCTCCGAATCGCAAAAGATGAAGCCGCCCGTCTGTTTGACGATGCCGTAGACCATTGAAAGGCCAAGGCCGGTTCCTTTGCCCACTTCCTTGGTCGTAAAGAAGGGTTCGAAGATCTTCTTCAGCGTCTCCTGGGGAATGCCGGTGCCCGTATCCTCCACTTCGATCATTACATAATCGGCAGGTATTAGCTCACGATACCCGAAGCGGGTGCACTCCTCACCGGGAACGTTCGTAGTCCGCACGGCGAGGGTACCGCCGTCGGGCATGGCATCGCGTGCATTGACCGCCAGATTGACGATCACCTGCTCGAACTGCCCGATATCCGCCTTCACCGGCCAGAGATCGCGGCCATGCTCAATGGCGAGCGTGACGTCGCTTCCGACGAGGCGCGACAGGAGCATTCGGATGTCGGCAAGCACATCTGTCAGGTTCAGGACCTCCGGACGCAATGTCTGGCGGCGGGAGAACGCCAGGAGCTGCCGCACCAGCGAGGCAGCGCGGTTCGCGTTCTGCTTGATGTTCATGATGTCTGGGAACGATGGATCGGACGGACGGTGGTTCGTCAAAAGCAGGTCCGACGCCATTATGATGGCGGTCAGCACATTGTTGAAGTCATGGGCGATACCGCCGGCAAGCTGCCCTACCGCCTGCATCTTCTGACTCTGCGCCATCTGCGCCTCAAGTGCCTTCTGCTCCGTCGTCTCGACGGCATAGACGATTGCAGCCTCCTCCACGCCCTCCCCGGCATCGGCTACGGCGTTGACATAGAAACGCATATGGCGTTCCTCGTCATCGGGCAGCACCGTGTCAATGGGGGCGATATCCGCCTGCCGCTCCTTGGCTTTTTCCAGTGCCGCCGCAAATTGCTCCCGATCCCGCTCCTGCATCACCGTATCCAGCTTGATGCGCCGGTCCACGGCATCCCGGTCCACCACGCTGGAAAACAGCGATAGGAAAGGAGCATTGGTGCGCAGGATCCTTCCTTCATGGTCAACGCTGGCTATTGCCATGGGAGTGGAATTGAAAAAGCGGGTGAAGCGCACCTCCGATGCCCGCAGATCGGCAGAGGCGTCTTCTCCTATCCGGCGGTTGAGCACGATTGTGCGTGTAGGCCCTGTCATACCTTCACGGCTGGCCGTCACACGATGCATAAAGCGTACCGGCAACGCCTCTCCTCGCATCGTCGCAAGATCGAGGTCGATGACCGCATTGCGAACGGTTCCCTGCTCCGCCTTGACGGCGTGAATGAGCGCCATGCCATCGCCCGCGACAATGTCTGAGAGCGTAAGCGCGCCCGGCACGAAATTGACCAGGTCCACACCCAGCCATTCGGCCAATGTCGCGTTGATGTAGGTTATGCGGCCCTCCGAGTCGGCTGCGAAGAAGCCGGCAGGCGCATGATCGAGATGGTCAATCGCTTGTTGAAGGTCGAGGAAGAATTGCTCCTGTTCGGCCCGCTCGTCGGAGATGTCGGTCAAAAGCCAGGCAGAAAGCGGTCTTCGGTGTCCCGGCACCTTGAAGACGCGCGCGCAAGCGCGATACCAGCGCGCCCCCGGATCGGCCCCCGGCCGGATCGGCCGGGAAAGACGGAACTCTCCGTCCGCCGCCTTTCCGTCCCTCAAACTCGCGGCTAGTCGTTCAATAACGGGAGCGGCTTCCTGATTGTCGGAGAGTAGGGCTTCAACTGTGGAAACATCGGCCGCGGAAATGGCGCCTGTCAATTCGGCATAGGCCCTGTTGGCATATAGCAAGCGGCCCTTCGCGTCGGTGACCACAAGCCCCTCGCCCATGGAGTCGATGAAGGAGCGCGAAAGCTCGTCCCCCGTGGAACGCGGCGCGATCTGGATGAATCCGATCGCGCTGGCAAACAGATAGCCGACGCCGATCATGGCCAGGATGCCGAGAATGCCGAGCAGAAAGTCTTCGCCGAGCTGGTCCTGGAACAAGGCGAAGACCATGGCCGAGCCAGTAAGGACGAGAATGAAGATGATCAGCCGTGTGATGACGCCTGGCCGAGCGCCCTGATCGATGATAGCCACCGATTCTATCTCAGCCCGGCCCTGCCTAGCCCGCATCACTATCTCCATGCGGCATGCCCTGAACGTCCTGGCCGGGGGCATGTCTGGGTGAATGCCCTTCGAGGTGCTCCCGCCGAAAGCAGCTACCGCCTTGCGCCTTAAGGGTCTGCACCGGCGGCATGGCATATGAGAGATGTGGGTATACCATCGTTCCCTGTCTGTAGCGCCCGACCGTGGCGTGCCCCTTGCTTCTCGCATATATCAGGGCGGCGCGTACGCGCAAGGTCGCAGGCGCCTTCCAGGCCGAGCCGGAAGGTGGGAAACTGTGATTCAGCTTGCTGTTTCCCACCTTAACAGCGTAGTTTAAGCCATTGATGAAAAAGGACCTGGAGAGCGGCCATGCGTGACTGGTTGGCAAGCACAGGGGGGGATAACTTCGCGGGAGCGGTCTTCTGGACGATTGTTGCGCTGGCGATCGTCGCAGCAGTCATGATCCTCTTCCGCATATTCCGCAGCGGTGGCGCTGGAACCTTTATCTCCGGCGGTCGAAGCCGTATCGCGCGGCTTGCGGTGGTGGATGCTGCCGCTATCGATAATCAAAGGCGGCTCGTGCTGGTACGCCGCGACGATGTTGAGCACCTTCTGCTGATCGGTGGTTCCAACGACATCGTCATCGAACCGCAAATCCGGGTCAGGCAAGCCGGTGGCCTCCAGCCACAGGAGCCGCGGCGCGAGGCTGCACCGGCACGCGTCCGGCAGCCGGTTGCGCAACCGCCACAGCCATCCTCAGCTCCGGCAGTCGAGTCCCCCATGCGCAACGAGCCGGGTTCTGAAAGATCTTCGCAAGCCGGTAGGCAGCAACCGATGCCATTACCTTCTGTTGATGAAGTTCAGGAGCGGCGTCCTTTGACGGCCGCGCCAGCCCGCCAGCCGGACGTAGCCCATCCGGAGCCTCCCCGGAATGCACCTCCACCGTATGAATTGGGACGTGAGGCAGAGCCTCGGCTTCCGCCTGCTTCCGGGGCGGATAGGCTCCTCGCTACGTCCGGAGGTCATGCGCCAGCCAGCGGCCGGCAGCCCACTCGTGCCCATGACATAGCGGCCGCCAGTCCCGCCCACGAGCGGCAGAGCTCGATTGAGGAGGAAATGGACCGCTTGCTCAACGAGCTTGCCGAGGGGCGCAATAAACAGGAGTGATTCAACAATAATCAGCCTTTTTGGGCTGCCAGAAGCTTCTGGCGCAGGCTTCTTCCGCGTCCCTCATAAGAGACTTGCCGGGCACGTCCGAACGTCAAGGAATCGTCCGGCGCGTCCTCCGTTACCACGCTCCCAGCGGCGACATAGGCCCCCGATCCCACCTTTACCGGCGCTACGAGTGACGAGTTGGTGCCGATGAAGGCTTCTGCACCGATTTCGGTGCGGTGCTTGCTGACGCCATCATAATTGCAGGTGACGGTCCCTGCACCGATATTCGAGCCCCTGCCGATCACTGCGTCTCCGATATAGGAAAGATGCGGCACCTTCGCTCCCTGCTCGATACGCGTCTTCTTGGTCTCGCAGAAGCTGCCTATCTTGGCTTTCTCCATGACTTCGCAGCCTCCCCGTAGCCGAGCAAAGGGCCCGATGGTAGCACCGCTGTCGATCCTGGCATCCTCGATATGACAGAAGGCATGGATCCTGGCGCCACCCTCGACCGTGACGCCGGGCCCAAACCAGACGTTCGGCTCCACGATCGTGTCCGCGCCAATCACCGTATCGGCGGAGAAAAAGACCGTTTCGGGTGCAATCAGCGTAACGCCCGACAGCATCATCTCGCGCCGCCTGCGCTCCTGCCAGATTGCCTCGGCAGCAGCTAGTTCCGCACGGTTGTTGACGCCGAGTGCGGTTTCCATGAGCGTTTCGACTGCCTTTACGGGAAGTCCTTGCGAAGCGGCGATGCCCACAATGTCCGTCAGATAGTATTCGCCCTTCGCATTGCTGTTGCCAACGTTCTCCAAAAAATCCAGCGCGTGCCTGCCTGCAATAGCCATCGCACCGCCATTGCAATAGGAGATGCTGAGTTCCTCGGGCGAGCAGTCCTTCTCCTCGCGGATCGCAACCAGCATCCCGTCTCGCTCGACAAGCCTTCCATAGCCCGCCGGCCGATCGGTGCGGAATCCCATTACGGCAATGGCTGCCCCTTCCTGCAGTGCGGCACGCATCGCTGAAATTGCCTCCACATCAAGAAGCGGCGCATCCCCAAACAGTACGAGTACGTCGTCGTGGCCGCGCCTAAGCGCCTCCCGAGCCGCGAGCACCGCGTGCGCCGTTCCAAGCCGCTCCATCTGGACAAAAATTTCGGGCTGGGAAGCGGACGGCGCTGAAAGATTTGCCACGGCATCGCGCACCAGCTCGGCACCGGCGCCTGTAACAACAGCCAGCGAATCGGCGCCAGCCGCCGTCGCCGCATCCATCACATGGGCCAACATGGCGCGCCCGGCGATCGGGTGAAGCACCTTGGGCAGCGAACTCTTCATGCGGGTGCCTTCACCCGCGGCAAGTATGACGGCAAGGCAGGTACGATTGCTCATTGGCGGAAATCCGTTGGTTAGCGTAATGGATGATTTTCCCTACCAGTGCATGCAAGCAGCGCAAATGCAAAGTCTCATCCAAGGCGGCCAAGCGCCGGGAATGTCTCCAAGAGGAAAAATGCCATGCTTTGCATGCCTCCCGTCAGAAACAGGATACCCGCGACAACCAAGAGGCCCCCTATTGCCTTTTCCACGCGTCCCAGATGCGCCCGGAACTGCTGCAGAAAGCGCATGAAGGCACCCGAGAACAGCGCTGCGATGAAAAACGGCACTCCAAGTCCTGCCGAGTAGACGGCCAACATCAGGGCCCCCTCCCCCACGGTCTCGCGACCGCCAGCAAGGGTCAGGATTGGTCCGAGCACGGGGCCGATGCAGGGGGTCCAGCCAAAGGCGAAGGCGAGCCCCATGAGGTATGCCGCGCCAGTGCTTGCAGGCTTTCCGCCTGTCTGGAAGCGAGCCTCGCGCGAAAAGAGCGGAATGCGTGCCAGCCCGAGGAAATTGAGGCCCATGACGATGATGAGGAGCCCTGCTGCGATCGCCAGTTCCTGCTGCCAGGCCCTGAGCACCGCCCCAATGCTGGATGCACCGGCGCCAAGTGCGACAAACACGGTGGAGAAACCAAGCACGAAGGCCAGCGATGCGGTCAGCAAGGAGAGACGTGTGTTTGCGCCAGCATCCATCCGGCGGAAATCATCGACGGACACACCCGCCATATAGCACAGATATGGCGGTACTAGTGGCAAGACGCACGGCGAGAGGAAAGACAGTGCGCCAGCGAAGAGCGCGCTTGTATAGCCAACATCGATCGCCATGCGATTCCTTCTGCAACTAACGGTACGACCAATATCTTTTCAAGTCCTGCATATAGCCGGCGTTGTCCTCGCACTCCAATCACCATCTCGTGGCATAGCGCCGCAGAGAGCGCGCACATCGCAGCAGGCCAGTCAATAATCTGGTATTTGCGGTTGACCGGGATAAGGAGCCTCACTATGTTCCGCCGCACTTCGCTGGGGTCCATTCCCCGCGCGAGCGCGTAGCTCAGCCGGTAGAGCAACTGACTTTTAATCAGTAGGTCCAGGGTTCGAATCCCTGCGCGCTCACCATCGACATCATGGCCCGTTCTGGACACATGGGTTACATTTTATACCGACGACATGGGTAACAACCTTGTGCCGAGCGGGTTGTCGATAGTTTGCAAGGTCGTCTGCTCCAGGTCGCTATATCCCAGATCATAGTGCATGAATCTCAGGGGCGAAATTTCAACGTCCGCCTCCTTTGCTCGGAGGCTTCGACAAGCCGTTGCGCTCGGGACACGGATCGCCCCTGCATGCAGACGCGGCTTCAACCAGGATATCCTCGTCGTGAAGGCCGGCAGCGCCCAGCCGTCATATCTTCTTGAAGATGGCTGTAGAGCTTCAGCGGTTGCTCATGGCGGGGGGCCAAACGATCAAAGCGCTCCTGCTGCGGGCATTCGTACCCGCGGCGGTTGTTAGCATATCCAGACCGCATTCCCTGCACTGCTCCAGATCTTGTCGCGCTAACGCAATGCATTCGGTACTCCCAAGCAGCCACTCATCCACCTGTTTGACGGCCGTGCCTCTTTACAGGAGGTTGAGCGCGGGCAATCTAGACGTGTATCGCAATTTACTCAAACAGGTTTGCAATGGCGCGCAAGAAGTCCGTACAGAAAACGAAAAGCGAAGGGTCCGGCCGCCGGGTGATCCGCACCGCCCATATTCATTGGATCTGGGTTGCGCTGGCAACAGGGCTGCTGTTCGGAGGTACGTCCGGCTATTTCGTCGGACAGGCGACGTCGAATGGTAACGGCATGATCGTCGACCGTTACGGGCGCACGCCGGGCAATCCCCATTACGGCCACAACCATCCATGATCGGTGGCTTCACCGTTCCTGAAGCTGCTCCTTGAGGATACGCGGCAGCAGATCCGGAAGGTCCTCCGCCACCAAACCCGCACCGAAGAAACGCCCAGCCTCCGCGTGCAGCCAGACAGCGGCCGAGGCTGCATCGAATGCCTCCATCCCCTGCCCCACCAGTCCGGCGATCATGCCCGCCAATACGTCCCCCGAGCCTGCGGTTGCAAGATAGGGCGTGCCATTCGTGTTGATGGCAGCCGACCCATCAGGTGCGGCGATTACCGTATCGGCGCCCTTCAGCACCAGAACGGCACCGCTGCGGGCTGCCGCCTGCCGCGCCCTTTCGAGCTTGGACAGGGTGTCGTCGTCGGCAAGATCAGGAAAAAGACGACCAAATTCCCCGCTGTGCGGAGTCAGCACAAGCGCGCCACCGGCCTTCCCGGCGGCCTTGAAGAGGCGTTCCGGCTCGCTTGAAAATGCCGTGATACCATCGGCATCCAGCACCAGATGCGCAGCTTCGCTGCCGGTTTGCCCCAGCACGAACTCGGTAAAGGAGCGCGTCCGCTCCCCCACTCCGAAACCGGGACCCAGCACATAGGCCGCTGGGTTGCGCTCCCGATGGAAACCGATCAGATCGTCCTCGTCCTCGGCGCGGCGAAGCATGATCGCCGTCAGATGCATCGCGTTGACGGCAAGCGCGGCAGCGGGCGACAGGACCGTCACCGCTCCTGCGCCGACGCGCGCAGCGCCGCGGCCGCGCCGCCCCCGTCGTCATCGCTCCTCCGGAGAAAACGGCCACATGGCCGCGCAGATACTTGTGCGCTTCTTCCGCCGGGCGCGGCAGGAGCGACTGCCAAAGGGCTGGCGCATTCTCCCGACATTTCGGGGCAATCTCTGCAAGAACCACGCTACCAATGCCAATGTCGGCAAGAAGGACCTCACCGCAGAACGCGCGGCCCGGGTAAAGAAGATGCCCCGGCTTCTTGCGGAAGAAGGTGACCGTAACGTCGGCGGCGGCAGCGGTTCCAAGCACCTGGCCACTCTCACCGGAAATGCCCGATGGCAGGTCGACGGCAAGCACCGGTACGGAGCTCATCGCGATCCTCTCCAGCGCGTCGGCGTAAACGCCCTCAATCGGCTTTGACAGGCCAGCTCCAAACAGCGCATCTACGACGACCCAGCCCGCCTCTGGCCGGAAGCCGGAAAGATCCGACGCACCAACAGGACAGGATGCAGCCGCGCGGGCTGCATCACCACCGGGCCAGGGCTCGGCATGCCGCCATATCTTTACGGAAAGGCCGCGCTCGTAGAGCAAGCGCGCTACCACATAGCCGTCGCCACCATTGTTTCCAGGTCCGCAGAGAACGTCGAAGCCCAGTGCCCCGGGAAACCGCTGCAGCAGCTCCGCCGCGATCATTGTGCCGGCATTCAACATGAGGCGATAGGTGTCGAATGGCCCTGCCTTGGCGGTGAGCCTGTCCGCTTGAGTCATTTCTTGCGGCAACAGAACTTCGTACATGGCTTGCCTCTCTCGCGGCAGAATATGGCCTGCGGAAGCCTCGTCGTAAATCCTGCGCATGAGATTGCCTAACTTTTCGGCAAAATGCGCAAACTTTCACCATCAGTGAAGGCAGGTTCAAGCGCCCTGTGCCCCTGATGCGGCCCGATTCTCTTCCTACGCCCTCAAAAAAGATGGCCGTCAGCGAACCTTTCCTCATCTGCCAGCGTCTTGTTCAAAAGTGGCATGGATCCTGCTTTGAATCAGCGGAGCGAGGATCCAACCGTTTTCTCAGCAATCGGAGTCCGCTGAATCATGAAAAAGATCGAGGCGATCATCAAACCGTTCAAGCTCGACGAAGTGAAGGAAGCGCTTCAGGAGGTCGGCCTGCAAGGGATCACCGTTACGGAAGCAAAAGGCTTCGGACGGCAGAAAGGCCACACGGAACTATACCGCGGCGCGGAATATGTGGTGGACTTCCTGCCAAAGGTGAAGATCGAGGTGGTGCTGGTCGACGACATGGTTGACGCAGCCATCGAAGCCATTCGCAAGGCGGCGCAGACCGGTCGGATCGGTGACGGCAAGATCTTCGTCACCAATGTCGAGGAAGTCATCCGGATCCGCACAGGCGAGACTGGCCCGGACGCGGTGTAGCAGACGCCGAACTGGCCAAACAGACGATTGTACCCACCATCATTCACGGGGATTAAACGTAAAATGACGACTGCACAGGACATTCTGCAACGTATCAAGGATGAGGATATCAAATTCGTCGACCTCCGCTTTACGGACCCGAAAGGCAAGCTTCAGCATGTGACCATGGACGTCCAGGGGGTGGACGAGGACATGTTCGCCGACGGCGTGATGTTCGATGGATCCTCCATCGGCGGTTGGAGAGCCATCAATGAATCCGACATGGTTCTGATGCCGGAGCCCGAGACGGCACACATCGATCCCTTCTACGCTCAATCGACGCTGGCCATCATCTGCGACATCCTCGACCCGGTTTCCGGCGAAGCCTACAATCGCGATCCACGCGGGACGGCCAAGAAGGCTGAAGCTTATCTGAGGTCCGAGGGAATTGGCGATACGGCCTTCTTCGGCCCGGAGGCCGAGTTCTTCGTATTCGACGACGTGAAATACAAGGCCGATCCCTACAACACGGGCTTCAAGCTCGATTCCACAGAGCTTCCCTCCAATGATGACAGGAACTACGAGACGGGCAATCTCGGTCACCGCCCGCGCGTCAAGGGTGGCTACTTTCCCGTTCCGCCAGTCGATTCGGCACAGGACATGCGCTCCGAGATGCTCTCCGTTCTGACGGAGATGGGTTTGGTGGTGGAAAAGCATCACCACGAAGTTGCAGCCGCCCAGCACGAACTTGGCATCAAGTTCGACACGCTGGTGCGCAATGCAGACAAGATGCAGATTTACAAATATGCCGTGCACCAGGTGGCGAATGCCTACGGCAAGACAGCCACCTTCATGCCCAAGCCCATCTATGGCGACAACGGCTCGGGCATGCACGTCCACCAGTCTATCTGGAAGGACGGCAAGCCTACCTTTGCAGGCAATGAATATGCCGGCCTGTCCGAGACTTGCCTTTACTATATCGGCGGCATCATCAAGCATGCCAGGGCGATCAACGCCTTCGCCAACCCGTCCACCAATTCCTACAAGCGCCTGGTGCCAGGCTTCGAGGCCCCCGTGCTCCTTGCATATTCGGCACGTAACCGGTCGGCCTCCTGCCGCATCCCCTTCGGCTCCTCGCCGAAGTCCAAGCGCGTGGAAGTGCGCTTCCCCGACCCGATGGCAAATCCCTATCTTGCCTTCGCCGCGCTGCTGATGGCAGGCCTTGACGGTATCAAGAACAAGATACATCCCGGCCCAGCAATGGACAAGGATCTCTACGACCTTCCCGCCAAGGAGCTGAAAACGGTGCCCACCGTCTCCAGTTCGCTGCGCGAGGCGCTGATGAATCTCGACAAGGATCGCGCTTTCCTGAAGGCTGGCGGGGTCTTCGACGATGACCAGATAGATGCATATATCGAGCTCAAAATGGCGGAAGTATTGCGCTTCGAAATGACGCCGCACCCGGTCGAGTTCGACATGTACTATTCAGCCTGATTTCGCCTCGTCAGTCACGAAAAACCCCGGGCATCCCAACCCGGGGTTCTTTCATGCGGAAGGACGACGTTGGCCGCCGTCGAAGTTCACATCACCCCGATCGACCACTCGACGATTTCGGCGGCCACAGCCTGGAATGCCCGGTCGAGAGCGGCCACGAATGCAGGATCGCTCCGTGCGCCTGCAAGGCTTGCCGTTGCGAAGAAGCTGCGCGAGGCCCGGACCTGGCCGTTACGGTCGTTCAGGACGCGCACGAATAGCTCCACCACGGCCTGCCCTCCGCCTGGGCGTACCTCGAAGCCACGTATCTCAACGATGATCTGATAATCAATAGCCAGCCCGTCGCCCGGTCGGCCGACACCGCCGAGCGCGCCGGAATGCTGATAGGCCGCAACGAGGCCCGACTGCACCAGGCGCGGCAGCCGGTCCGACCAGCGCGCGCCCTCCAGAAGCTGCACCGCACCGCCCGGGGTGCGTATGGCGATATCCTCTCCATCGAGAATCTTAAGAGCCGTGGGCTCGGGCACCAGTATTTGCGTGCGTGGCAAGCGGCGTGGCACCTGTGCAACCGGCGCCGTAAGATCGTAGACATCCACCGGAGCAGGACCGAACCCGGGGATTGCCGCACATCCGCCAAGCATCAGGCTCAATGCCAGCAGCCCGCCATTAGCACGTCTTACTGCCAACCCGCTGCTCCTGACCCAATGATCCCCCGCTTGGCTCGTTTCTTTTGGGGAGGTGATAGTCGCTTGTCAACGGCGGGTGCGGCTGTCGTAGCGGCGGACCGTGCCTTCCCCCCCGGTAATAATCCTCTGCGGGTTCTGCTCGAATTCCGTGATTGCCCGCTCAATCCGGGCGATTGACCGCCGCCCCTCGCTGACCAGCGATTCGATCTCACGCAACCCTTTGCCGGAGAAACGCGACAACCCTTCTGTGATGGGTCCCACCCTCGAATTGAGCGTTTCTGCCATTTCCCGGAACTCCGCCAGCGTGGCGCTGGCCTCGGCAAAAAGGTCCTCGCCTTCACCCGAACCCAACAGGCTGTCGAGCTTCGCCAGAACTCCGTCGACCCGCACGGACGCCGCATTGAGGCGGCTGGCAAGCTCGCTTGCGTCCGAGATGAACCGGTCAATATCTTCGGTGCGCCCTCCCACCGTTTCACTTACCCGCGCAATATCCTCTGACGCGCGGCTGAAGGCGGCGCTTGCATTTTGGAAATTGTCCACCGCGCGCGCTACGCTTTCAGGCTCGACCTCCGTCACCAACGTGTCGATTCTGGACAGCGTCTCGTTGGCATTCTGCGCGAAGGTGTTGATGGATGCGACTGTCTCATCCACTCCTGCGATAATGCCGTTCAGTTGCTCCCCGGCCTCGTTCAGCCGGGTGGTAAACTGGTTCATGTTTTCCACAACTTTTGCGACCTGCTCTCGGTCAACCGCCTCTATGAGGCTTTCCGCAGCGGACAGGGTCGAATCAAGCCGTTCAGAGACATTGCCGATGGTTCCTGACAGTGCACCCAGATTGTCGAGGAAGCTATCAATCCCATCCGCATTGCGCGCCAATGCTTCGGAAAATCTTTCCACGTTCCTAACGGTGTCCGTCACAGGACCGCGAGCATCGGAAAGAATTACATCCAGTGTTTCAAGCACGGAGTCGGCCCGCGCAAGCACGCTGGGCGCGGTCTGCAGAAGATCGGTCACAGCAGACGGGCTTGCGGTGATCTCGGCAATGCTGCCCTGTTCCTCTGCCAGATCCAGTAGGTTCTGCTCCTGCGGATTACCGCCCTTCAGTTCAATATTGGCCTGGCCCGTAAGACCGGCGAGCCCCACATCCGCCCTTGTCGAGGCCGTGATCGGTGTCAGCCGATCGACCTGAGCATCGGCGATTGCCACGCTTGGATTGTTGATGTCGAGGTAAACGCGGCGGATGTTGCCGACAGGAACGCCATTGAACAGGACAAGACTGCTGGCGCTCAGCCCCGAAGCCGATCCGGGAATGCGGAAACGCAGGGGCGCCTTTTCCCCCCTTTCGCCGATCCCCGCCGTCCAGTAGACAAAACCGAATGCAGCGAGCACGGCCAGGACGGTGAAGATGCCGACGATAACGTAATTGGCCCTTGTTTCCATTTACCTATACATCTTTCACTGTCATCTCAGCGTACGATCCTTCTAGCGCGTTTGCCCCGGAAATAGGATTCTACCCACGGCTCCTTGCTCGCCATCATGTCCTCCACCGTACCTTCGAGCAGGACGCGCTTCTTGCCGAGGACAGCGATGCGGTCGCAGACTGTCAGCAGGCTGTCGAGGTCGTGCGTAACCATATAGACGGTTAAGCCCATAGTATCCCGCATTTTTGCAACGAGCTCGTCGAAATCCGCTGCCCCTATCGGATCGAGGCCGGAGGTCGGCTCGTCCAGAAAAACAATATCCGGATCAAGCGCAAGAGCGCGGGCAAGCGCGGCCCGCTTGATCATTCCGCCCGAAAGCTCGGAGGGGAACTTGGTTGCTGCATCACGCGGCAGGCCGACCAACTCGATCTTGAGCAGCGCCAGTTCGTTCATCAGCGTCTTGGGCAGGTCGAGATACTCGCGCATGGGCACCTGGATGTTCTCCAGCACCGTGAGGGCAGAAAACAGTGCACCATGCTGAAACAAAACGCCCTGACGCATGTCGATCTGCATGCGCTCGGCATCATCGAGCGTTTCCAGCGTATTGCCGAACATCCGAATCGTGCCGGTCTGTTTGGGTACCAGACCAAGAATGGTTCGCAGCAAGACGGATTTGCCTGAACCCGAAGCACCAACGAAACCCAGTATCTCACCGCGATAGACATCCAGCGACAGGTTCTCAAGTACCGTCGTCGCGCCAAAGCGAACGGTGATATTCCGGGCCTCCAGAACGGTCTTGCGCTCTTCCGCCTTGCTTCCGCTCTGCATGGCAAGTGCATCGTCGTTATCGGCGCTTTTTCCTGTCCTGGGCATCAGAAGTCTATCGCGGCATAGAACATCGCAAACAGCCCATCTACAACGATGACAATGAAGATCGCCTTCACGACGGAAGTGGTAACGTGATTTCCTAGCGATTCGGCACTGCCGCCAACCTTCATTCCTTCGACCGAAGCAATAATGCCAACGATCATCGCCATGAAAGGAGCCTTTATGAGGCCGGCGAAGATGGTGGTCAGGTCGATGGCCCCGCCCAGCCGGTCGACAAACGCCACCGGCGAGATACCCGAATAGAACCAAGCAACCATCATGGCCCCGCCAAGGGCGGCGAAATTCGCGACGATGGTAAGGCACGGCAAAACGATGACAAGCGCGACCAGGCGCGGGAAGACAAGCACGCCAATCGGGTTAAGCCCGATCACCCTCAGCGCATCGACCTCCTCGCGCATCTTCATGGAGCCGATTTCGGCCGTGATTGCACTTCCAGAACGACCCGCAATCATGATTGCCGTGAGGAGTACGCCTAACTCCCTGAGGATGAGGATACCCACCAGGTCCACTACGAAGATCTCGGCGCCGAAAAAGCGGAGCTGGAATGCTCCCTGCTGGGCAATAATGGCTCCAACGATGGCCGACATCAGCACGATGATCGGCACCGCGCCAACGCCCATCCGGTCGATCTGATGGACTATTGCCGCCGGGTTCACCGCGTGGCCGCGCCCGAGTTTCAGTTGTGCGCCGCTGATCGTCGCTCCGAGCATATGCATCCCATAAAGCAGATCGGCGCGAATGTTGTAGACAGTGGCGCCTATCGCGGCAAAGAACTCGGATAACATGGAATACCTGCGCCCATCCGGATGCAGTTCCGGCGCCATTGCAGCCGGCCCCACCGCTGCAAGGAGGATTCGGGCCGCGTCGGACACGCCAGCTAGTTCTACTTCAGCCCCGCGCCTGCGCTGCGCCGAAGCGAGCCGTTCCACCAGCCAGGCACCTGCTGTGTCGAGCTGACGAATGCCTGAAAGATCGATGCGCAACCGCTGAAAATCGCGGCGCCTTCCAAGATCGTTCATTTGTCGATCCATGACGCCTGCCGTCTGTGTCGTCCAAGTGCCGAAAAGCCGGCAGTGAAGGACGTCCCCCTCGGCGTGCAGATCGACGCGCGTCAGATCGGGGGCCGACGGAATGTCGGGCGTAGTTCTTCTTGTCAGCGCCTTGAACACCATAACGGCTATCCTTAGAGCGGAGTGGAAGAGAAGAAAACCTGCGTGAGGTAAAAGACGGGCAACAACCGCTCTTCTTCTCCTTCACCCCAACTCCCGAGGTTGAGAATGCAGCGAAACTTGACGACGCGTATCGAGAGCTTTCCCATAACCGGGCTGTTCCGCATCTCCCGCGGCGCGCGGACCGAAGCTCGGGTCGTGACCTGCACGATTACCGAAGGAGGAGCAGCGGGACGTGCCGAATGCGTGCCCTATGCACGTTATGGCGAATCGCTGGAAGGAGTGGTGGAACAGATTGAGGCTATGAGCGCGAAAATCGCGCAAGGCCTCGACCGGCAGAGCCTGCTCCGGATAATGCCTGCTGGCGCCGCCCGTAATGCGCTCGACTGTGCGCTATGGGATCTTGAGGCGAAACTTCTGGGCACCCAGGTTGCAGACGTGATCTGCAGCACTCCTCCGCGCCCGCTCACGACCGCGCAGACCATCTCGCTCGGCACGCCCGAAGAAATGGCAGAACAGGCCCGGAAGCATGCCCATCGGCCACTGCTGAAGGTCAAGGTTGGTGCCGAGGACGATGATGCACGCATTAAGGCCGTTGCGGCTGCCGCACCCGACAGCCGTTTGATCTTGGATGCGAATGAAGGTTGGACGGAAGAAAATCTGGAACGAAACCTGGAGGCTGCGGCACGTCTCGGCGTAGCTCTGGTCGAACAGCCTCTGCCTGCCGGTCTCGATGACCTACTTGCTCGGACGTTTCATCCGGTGCCCATCTGCGCCGATGAGAGCCTGCACACGGCAGAAGATTTGGAGCAACTGCGCGGGCGCTACGAGGCCGTCAACATCAAGCTGGACAAGGCAGGTGGATTGACCGAGGCGCTCGCATTGCGCGACGCAGCCCGTTCACTGGGCTTTACCGTCATGGTCGGCTGCATGGTGGGCACTTCGCTCGCCATGGCGCCGGCGGTCCTTCTTGCGCAGGACGCGGATTTCGTCGACCTGGACGGCCCCCTCCTTCTTGGGCGGGATCGCGTTCCCGGCCTTCGCTATGAGGGTTCGCTGGTCTTCCCGCCGCAACCGGAATTGTGGGGCTGATCAGCCGCATAGCCGCCGAGAGACCTGCCCACCTCGGGCGGCGGTGCGTTTCGTTACCCTTCCAAGCCGGCTGCCTGGAGGTTGCGCCGTCCTCCCGCTCCCGCTAGACGATCACCATGCATGTGGGGAGCCGGACTTGACGGCGATCACCGTTGGGCGCCCCCTTGCGGGGAGTGTTGGTCTGCCGTCGCGTATGTGGCGTTATTTCCGAGAAGGAGGAAAGCTTTGAAACTTTTGCGTTTTGGCAACAAGGGTTCCGAAAAACCCGCGGTTCTCCATAGTGACGGCACTATTCGCGACGTTTCTTCGCTTGTCGCTGACTATACGCCCACAACCATATCGCCCGCCCTAATCCGCATCCTCGAATCGGCGGATATAGGATCGCTGCCCACCGTTCCGGCGGCGACGCGCATTGGCGCACCACTTGCCCGCACCGGACATTTTCTCGCCATCGGGCTCAATTTCGCAGACCACGCCGCCGAGTCGAACATGCCCGTGCCTGACGAGCCGATTGTTTTCTCAAAAGCGCCGAGCAGCCTTTCCGGGCCAAATGACGACGTCATGTTGCCAAAGGGCTCGTTAAAGAGCGACTGGGAAGTCGAACTGGCGGTCGTGATCGGCGAGCGTTGCGATTATGTTTCCGAGGAGGAAGCACTAAGCAAAGTCTTTGGCTACACGATCTGCAATGACGTTTCTGAACGGGAGTACCAGATCGAGCGCGGAGGCCAATGGATCAAGGGCAAGAGCGCACTCACATTCGGCCCGCTCGGCCCCTGGATCGTCACGCCGGACGAAGTTCCCGATCCCCAAAATCTCGACATGTTCCTCGACCTTAATGGAAAGCGCACGCAGACCGGCAACACCCGGACCATGATCTTCTCAGTAGCGCATCTCATTTCCTACCTGTCCCGCTTCATGGTGCTGGAGCCTGGCGACGTCATCACCACCGGAACGCCGCCCGGCGTCGGCATGGGCATGAACCCGCCGGTCTATCTGAAGGCGGGGGATGTGATGCGGCTCGGGATAACCGGATTGGGCGAGCAGCAGCAGCGAGTAGTCGCCCGATAAAGGATGCGTATAGATGGGAGGGGGGCACATTGACGGAAGAAAAGAACGTGAAGGAAAAACTTTCGGACCTCGATGAGGCCGCCCTCTTCTTTCATCGCCATCCTACGCCCGGTAAGCTGGAGATCCAGCCTACGAAATCACTTGGGAACCAGCGCGATCTGGCGCTTGCCTATTCGCCGGGCGTGGCGGCTCCCTGCCTTGCCATCCAGGAGGACCCGGCAAAGGCTGCCGATTACACCTCACGCGCCAATCTCGTCGGGGTGGTTTCCAACGGAACGGCAGTGCTCGGCCTGGGAGATATAGGCCCGCTGGCTTCCAAGCCGGTTATGGAAGGGAAAGCCGTACTCTTCAAGAAATTCGCCGGGATCAACGTTTTCGATATCGAAATAGATGCTTCTGACGTCGACCATATCGTCGATACGATAGCCGCATTGGAGCCTACCTTCGGTGGCATCAATTTGGAGGACATTAAGGCTCCCGAGTGCTTCGAGGTGGAGGAACGCCTCAAGGATCGGATGAACATCCCCGTCTTCCATGACGATCAGCATGGCACCGCCATTATAGTCGCCGCTGCGATACTCAATGGCCTCGAACTGACCGGCAAAGATATTGGCAGCGCAAAGATCGTCACCTCAGGGGCAGGCGCGGCTGCGCTCGCCTGCCTTAACTTGCTCGTCTCACTGGGTGCGAAGACGGACAATATCTGGATCACCGATCGCCACGGCGTCGCGTGGACTGGCCGCGTCGAGGAGATGGACCGTTGGAAAGAGCCCTATCTTAAGGACACCCCCGCGCGCTCGCTTGCAGAGGTGATCGGTGGGGCCGATGTGTTCCTCGGACTTTCAGCCGGCGGCGTGCTAAAATCTGAAATGCTGAAGGAAATGGCGGATCGGCCGCTCATTCTGGCGCTTGCAAATCCACACCCCGAAATTATGCCGGACGTAGCGCGGAAAGCACGCCCTGACGCCATGATCTGTACCGGTCGTTCGGATTACCCGAACCAGGTCAACAATGTGCTGTGCTTCCCCTATATCTTCCGCGGTGCTCTTGATGTTGGCGCAACCGCGATCAACGAGGAGATGAAGCGCGCGGCGGTGCACGCAATCGCGGCCCTTGCCCGGGAAGAACCGTCCGACGTTGCAGCGCGCGCCTATTCCGACGAGACGCCAACCTTCGGACCGGACTTCCTGATCCCATCGCCTTTCGATCCTCGGCTCCTACTGCGCATCGCGCCTGCCGTTGCCATGGCGGCGATGGAGTCAGGCGTAGCTGCCCGCCCCATTGTCGACATGGACGCCTATCTGGACCGGCTGAATCGGTTTGTCTTCCGTTCCGGCCTGGTGATGAAGCCTGTCTTCTCCGCCGCCAAGCAGGCCGGCAACAAGCGGGTCATCTACGCCGATGGCGAAGATGAACGTGTTCTGCGGGCCGCTCAGGTGGTGCTTGAAGAAGGTCTGGCGCAGCCCATCCTCATCGGCCGCCCGAGCGTCGTGGAAACGCGGCTCAAGCGCTACGGCCTGAGAATCAGGCCGGACAAGGACTTCGAGATCATAAATCCGGAAGACGATCCTCGTTACCGGGATTATGTGGAACTGCTTATCCGAATCGCCGGGCGTCGTGGAATCACGACGGAGGTGGCGCGCACGCTCGTACGCACCAACACTACCGTAATTGCGGCGCTTGCAATGATGCGTCAGGAGGCAGATGCCCTGATCTGCGGTCTTGAAGGCCGTTTCGAACGGCATCTTCGCTATGTCGATGCCATAATCGGCCGACGACCAGGGGTGCAGGAGTTTGCGGCACTCTCGCTGCTTATCGCGCAGCAGAATGTCATGTTCTTTACCGATACCTATGTGACACTTGACCCGACCGCCGAGGAAATCGCGGAGACTACAATTCTGGCGGCGGAACAGATTCGCCGTTTCGGCATAGAGCCCAAAGCGGCGCTGCTCTCCCATTCGGATTTCGGCTCCCGCGAATCGGCAAGCGCGCTCAAGATGCGCGAGGCTGTTGCCATCCTTCACAGAAACGCGCCGGACCTTGTGGTCGATGGCGAGATGCACGGCGACGCCGCCCTTTCAGAAGAGTTGCGCCGTCGTGTCTTCCCTCACTCGGTCCTCAAGGGAGAGGCAAATTTGCTGGTTTTCCCCAATCTGGATGCAGCCAATATCACGCTCACTACCGTGAAGGTAATGACTGATGCGTTGCATGTCGGGCCGATTCTACTCGGGACAGCGCGTCCTGCACACATCCTCACCCCTTCGGTCACCTCACGCGGGGTCGTCAACATGACCGCTCTTGCTGCCGTGGAGGTCTTGCAGAACCAGAACCGCCAGCTTGTCCTGCCCGCTTGAGAACTACGCAGCCGTTGATTGCGGATCAGGGACGGCGGGACATAGCCGTATCGCGGTTCAATAAAGGCATTAGATCGGCGAGTTCCGGCCCCGATTCCTTGCCTGTAAGCGCAAGCCTCAGCGGGCGGAATAGTGCTTTGCCCTTGCGGCCGGTCACCGCCTTGACGCTTTCTGTCCATGAACGCCATGTATCGCGGTCCCACGGCTCCGGCGGCAGAAGGTCGAACGCTTCACGTACAAAGGAGCGATCCTCATCGGAAAGTTCCGTTTCCCCTGGGCCTTCCCTGATGATACGCCACCAGAATGCCGCGTCGGCCACCTTTTCCAGATTGCCCCTTACGGCATTCCAGAAAGGTCTTGCGCCCGGACCGGAAATCCCCATCTCATTGAGTTGCTCCTCGGCTTCCTCATAGGGCATGGTGTGGATGAGGTTGCGGCTTAGCATTGCCAGCTCGGCCGGATCGAACTTGGCCGCTGATTTTGAACTTGACGCGGGATCGAAGCGCTCGGCCAGTTCGTCCATGTTGCGGCACCCCGTGACCGCCTCCGAGGTGCCGATGAGAACCGCAAGTGAAGCGACCGCCATAGGCTCGATTCCCGCTTCCCTCAAGCTTGCGATCGATAGCGCGCCTGTACGCTTAGAAAGACCCTCGCCGCTCGCCGTGGTCAACAGGTTGTGGTGACCGAATACGGGGGGCTCTGCATCCAGCGCCCTGAAGAGGGCGATCTGAGCGCCGGTATTTGTCACATGGTCGTCGCCGCGAATAATATGGCTGACACCAAGCTCTATGTCGTCCACGACGGAAGGCAGGGTGTAGAGGAACGTCCCATCCTCTCGGACCAGAACCGGGTCCGACATGGAAGCAAGGTCGACGGTCTGATGCCCGCGCACAAGATCGTCCCAACGCACTTCCGTCCGTCGTGGCGAAAACGGATCGTCATCGAAATTGGGCAGCAGAAAGCGCCAATGCGGCTTCCGCCCCTGCGCCTCCACCGCCTGCCGCTCCTCAGAAGTAAGCTTCAATGCCTCCCGGCCGTAGACCGGCGGAAGGCGGCGGGACAGTCTCACCTTGCGCCGCAGTTCCAGCTCTTCCGGCGTCTCGTAACAAGGATAGAGCAGGCCCTTCTCCGTCAGCTTCTCGACCGCGCGTTCGTAAAGCGGGAAGCGCTCCGACTGCCGCACCGTCTTATCCGGCCGGATGCCGAGCCATAAGAGATCTTCTTCTATCTGGTCGGCATATTCCCGCCGTGACCGTTCAAGGTCTGTATCGTCGAAGCGGAGGATGAATCGCCCGCCGTCTTTCTTCGCGAAAAGCCAGTTAAACAAGGCTGTCCGCGCATTGCCGATGTGGATGTGACCCGTGGGTGATGGAGCGAAGCGAACGGTGATATTCATGGCATTTCAGCTATCCGAGGCCTCAATCGTTTGCAAGGCTCGGTTGGCGATCCGCCGCGAAACGAGGAACATCAACGCCATCGCTGCGATACAGTAAAGGCCCATGGCGGCAATCTGCGAGGGATAGGAAACGCCAATATCGATAAGGTATCCGGTCAGCCCCGGCCCCATTGCGGTTGCCAGCACAGTCACCGCCACGATCAGGGCGCGCACCGATCCGAGATGGCGGACGCCATAGATCTCCGGCCACAGCGCGCCAAGCAATGTGGAGGAAAAGCCGTTCGACATGCCCAGTAGGCCCATGAAAGCAAAAACGCTCCATTGCCCCTGGAATGAGGCCAGGACAAAACAGGCCAGCGACAAGGGCAGGAGAAAGAGAGGCAGCATGGCGACCGCTGAAAACCGGTCTATGAGGTAGCCGGAAGTCAGCGCGAATATGATCGTCATCGTCGCGGAAACCATGAAGGCAGATGCGAAGATTTCGAGCTCCCACCCTCTAAGCTCCACCAGATAGACCTGGTGGAAGGCAATGACGGTGCCGATAAAACCAGGAGCCATGACGCCAAGCAGAAGGCCGTAGAACAGCGGGTCGCGGAGAACTTCCGCCCGCGTCCAATCACGTCCCGTCGCAAGGCGTGCCTGCGGGTCGGTCGATTGCGGCCTGCGTTCCACGCTCATCAGCCAGGCAATGGCCGGAAGTGCAATGACGAGCAGAACAGCAGCGCCAATTAGCCAGCCGTTACGCCATCCCACAAAACTTGCCACCGTAACGAAGGTTACAGGAAGGATCGCCTCGCCTGCATTGTGGCCGAGTGTCGTGATGGATACCGCACGTCCTCGCTGGGCGGCGAACCATCGACCCATAGCGGTGAAGGCGTTCTGTGTCATCATGCCTTGGCCAAACAGCCTCAGCAGATAGATGGTCACGCAGAGGAACAGGATCGAGTGGGAAACAGCCATGAACACGCAGGCAAGTGCCAGCACCGGAACGATGATGCATGTGACCTTCATCACCGAGTAGCGGTCAACGATCTGGCCGAGTCGGGTAAGCGTGAAAGCGCTGGCAAGGGTTGCCAGCATATAGATCAACCCGAAATCGCCATGCGAAAGCCCGTACTCCGCGCGGATGTTTCCTGCTGAAATCGAGATGAAAAAGGTCTGCCCGAAGGAAGAGAAAAAGGTGAGCAGAAAGCCGCCTGCAAGCCAGCGCGCATTCGTGCGAAGGAAATCAAAGAACGACATAGGCTTCATGATGAAGAGCGGCCAGACGCTGTGCGCGAGGCCAGTTTAAAGGACCGGGCATCCTAGGTGCTTGCTGCTGGGAAGCAAGCCGCCCCCACCAGCACACCTCGTTCGTCGCCGCCCTTCTATGTCCGGTCGCGGAACTTGTTCGTGATCGGGTAGCGCCGGTCCCGCCCGAAATTCTTCCTGGTTATCTTTACGCCCGGCGCGCCCTGACGGCGCTTATATTCCGCAACATAAAGAAGGTGCTCCACTTTGTGCACCGTTTCCCGGTCATGGCCAAGGGCCACAATCTCATCCACTCCCATCTCGTTCTCGATAAGACATTCCAGAATCTCATCCAGCACTGGATAGGGAGGCAGAGAATCCTGATCGGACTGGTTCTCTCGCAATTCGGCCGACGGTGCCTTGTTGATGATATTCGCCGGTATCACCTCGCCCGATGGGCCAAGCCCGCCCCGCGGCACATGCCCATTGCGCCAGCGGCTGAGGGCATAGGCCTGCATCTTGTAGACGTCCTTGATCGGATTGAATCCGCCATTCATGTCGCCATAGAGGGTAGCATAGCCTACCGACATTTCCGACTTGTTGCCGGTGGTAACCACCATGGAGCCAAACTTGTTTGAAATCGCCATGAGCAGCGTTCCTCGAGCGCGGCTCTGCAGGTTCTCTTCCGTGATACCTGCCTCTGTTCCCGAGAACATTTGGCCGAGAGCATCGAGGAAGCCCTCGACCGGTTGGGAGATGGGCACGATGTCGTAGCGGCAACCGAGTGCACGGGCACAGGCCTCTGCATCAGCAAGCGACTCCCCAGTCGTATAGCGGTACGGCATCATGACCGTCCTGACGCGCTCCCTGCCGAGCGCATCGACGGCAATCGCCGCGCAAAGCGCTGAGTCAAGCCCACCCGAAAGGCCCAAAACCACGTTATTGAAGCCGTTCTTGTTCACGTAATCGCGAAGTCCCAGCATACAGGCGCTGTAGTCGGCTTCCTCATTTTCGGGGATAACGGCCATTGGTGCGTCTTCGCATAGCCAGGTCTCACCGTTTCTGCGCCAGGTAGTCAGCGCCACGGCCTCTTCGAATTGGCTTAGCTGAAAGGCGAGCGACTTGTCCGAATGGATGGCGAAAGACGCCCCATCGAATACCAATTCATCCTGCCCGCCTATCATGTTGGCATAGATAATGGGCAAACCGTTTTCTATCACTTGCCGGATGACAATCTGCTGGCGCACCTCCACCTTGCCACGATAGTAGGGCGAGCCGTTTGGCACGAGGAGGATTTCCGCTCCGGATTCCGCCAAAGTCTCGCAGACACCAACGTGCCCCCAAAGATCCTCGCAGATGGGGATGCCGATCCGGACGCCGCGAAAGTTGACCGGCCCCGGAAGGCTGGGGCCAGCCCGAAAGACGCGCTTTTCATCGAACTCGCCATAGTTCGGCAGATCGACCTTGTAGCGCTCGGCCACCACCTTTCCATCATCGAGCACAACCACGGAGTTGTGCACGCCACTTTCGCGCTTCAGCGGTGTGCCGATGACAATGCCTGGCCCACCATCAGCGGTGTCACGGGCCAGCTCCTGGACAGCCGCCTCGCAAGCACTGAGAAAGGCTGGCTTCAGAACCAGGTCCTCAGGCGGATAGCCGGCGATGAACAACTCCGTGAAAAGGACTAGATCGGCCTTCTGGCGCGCGGCAAGCGCCCGCGCCTCGCGGATCTTGGCGAGGTTACCTGCTATGTCCCCTACGGTCGGATTAAGCTGGGCGATCGCGATGCGAATTATATCGGGTACGGCATTGTTCATGAGCAGTCCTGTAGAGCATTTTCCCCGCTACCGAAATAACTTCGTCCTGCCAACGAAGTAGAACCGGAAGCAGGAGCGACTTCTTTCGAGATGGTACCCGCTAACGTCCCTCGCGATAGGTCTCTTACAGCATTGCTTTGAAAACCGGTATCGATTCCGGAAAGCAGAATGGAAGTTTACGAGACCGAACAAAGGTAATCCATTCAGCAGGTAGCCTCGGGAATCAAAAAGGCCGCCAGTCCGGCGGCCTTTTCTTCATTAGCCTTTGGATTACTCCGCTGGCTGGCTGGTCATATCCTCAAGCATCGCGTCCGCTTTCTCCGCCCCCGATGCCTTGCGACGTTCTTCGAGGATGAGTTCGTCGCGAGCCCGTGCAATGCGCCTGATCTGCGTCATCGCACCGCCGGTACCGGCCGGAATGAGACGTCCGACGATCACGTTCTCCTTCAGTCCCTGCAGCGTGTCGACCTTGCCCGCAACAGCGGCCTCGGTCAGCACCCGCGTGGTCTCCTGGAAGGAAGCCGCGGAAATGAAGGAAGGCGTCTGCAGTGAAGCCTTGGTAATGCCGAGGAGCACAGGCTGTGCTTCGGCAGGCTTCTTGCCTTCCGCAACCAGCTTCTCGTTCACCTCATCGAACTCGACCTGATCCACGTGATCGCCGGGGATGTAAGTCGATTCGCCCTGGGCCGTAATCTCGACCTTCTGCAGCATCTGGCGGACGATCACCTCGATGTGCTTGTCGTTGATAAGCACGCCCTGAAGCCGGTAGACCTCCTGGATCTCGTTGACGAGGTAGGAGGCGAGCGCCTCAACGCCCTTGATCGCCAAAATGTCGTGCGGCGCAGGATTTCCGTCCAGGATGAAGTCACCCTTCTCGATGACGTCGCCATCCTGAAGGTGGAACGGCTTGCCCTTGGGAATGAGGTACTCGACCGGCTCCAAAGTGGAGTCGTGCGGCTCAATGATGATGCGGCGCTTGTTCTTGTAGTCGCGCCCGAAACGCACTGTGCCGTCGATCTCGGCGATGATCGCATGGTCCTTCGGACGCCTCGCCTCGAAGAGCTCGGCAACGCGCGGCAGACCACCAGTGATGTCCTTGGTCCGCGCGCTTTCGGTCGGGATACGTGCGATCACGTCGCCCGGCTTCACCTTTGCGCCTGCATCCACCGAGAGCACAGTCTCCACCGACAGCAGGAAGCGAGCATCGCCGCCGCGAGCCAGCTTGGCCACCTTGCCCTTGGAGTCAAGGATGGTGATCGCCGGACGCAGATCCGCGCCGCGCGGCGTCGAACGCCAGTCGATGACCTCGCGCTTGGTGATACCGGTCGATTCGTCGGTGGTTTCCTGCACAGAGACGCCATCCACAAGGTCCTCAAAGGCCACTGTGCCTTCCACCTCGGTAAGCATGGGCCTCGTATACGGATCCCACTCGGCGATGCGCTGGCCGCGCTTCACCTTGTCGCCTTCATCCACATAGATGCGCGAACCATAGGTCAGGCGGTGCGAAGCACGTTCGGCGCCTGCCTCGTCGAGGATGAGCACCGCCATGTTGCGGCCCATGGCGACCAGATGGCCGTCCGAGTTGCGGACCACATTACGGTTGCGGATCTTCACCGTGCCCTCGAAAGAAGCTTCAAGGAAGGATTGATCCACCACCTGCGCCGTACCCCCCATATGGAAAGTGCGCATGGTGAGCTGCGTACCGGGCTCGCCAATCGACTGCGCGGCAATCACGCCCACAGCCTCGCCGATATTGACCGGAGTGCCTCGTGCAAGGTCGCGTCCGTAGCAGACCGCACAGACGCCGTTCCTGACCTCGCAGGTTAGGGCCGAGCGTATGCGTACCGTCTGGACGCCGGCTGCCTCGATTGCCTCGACGTCGCGCTCGTCGATGAGACGCCCGGCAGAGACGATCACGTCGCCCGTCGCCGGATGCAGCACATCCTCAAGAGCAGTCCGGCCAAGAACGCGCTGGCCGATTGAGGCGACAACCTGGCCCGCATCTACGATGGGCTGCATCGTGAGGCCCTTGTCGGTGCCGCAATCTGGCGTGATGACGATGCAATCCTGCGCTACGTCGACAAGGCGACGGGTCAGGTAACCGGAGTTGGCCGTCTTCAGCGCGGTGTCGGCAAGGCCCTTGCGTGCGCCGTGCGTGGAGTTGAAGTACTCCATCACGGTGAGGCCTTCCTTGAAGTTCGAGATGATCGGCGTCTCAATGATGGATCCGTCCGGACGAGCCATCAGGCCGCGCATGCCGGCAAGCTGACGCATCTGCGCCGGCGAACCGCGGGCACCCGAATGCGACATCATATAGATCGAGTTCATCGGCTTCTGCCGGTTGTTCTCATCGAACTCGATCGCCTTGATGCGCTTCATCATCTCTTCGGCGACCCGCTCCGAGCACTTGGCCCAGGCGTCGACCACCTTGTTGTACTTCTCGCCCTGCGTGATGAGGCCATCATTGTACTGCTGCTCGTACTCCTTGGCGAGCGTCTCGGTTTCGGCGATCAGCTTCTCCTTCGTTTCGGGGATAAGCATGTCATCCTTGCCGAAGGAGATTCCTGCCATGCACGCATGGCTGAAGCCGAGAGCCATGACGCGGTCACAGAAGATCACCGTCTCCTTCTGGCCGCAGTGACGGTAGACCGTGTCGATCATCCGCGAGATGTTCTTCTTGGTCATCTCCTGGTTGCAGATGTCGAACGGCACATTCGGGTTCTTGGGCAGAAGCTCGCCGATGATCATGCGGCCAGGCGTTGTCTCGTAGATCCGGGACAAGGGCTTGCCGTCATGGTCGACGGTCTTGAAGCGACCCTTGATCTTGGTGTGGAGCGTAACGACCTTGTTCTCCAGCGCATGATGCAGCTCGCCTATATCGGCGAACACCATGCCCTCACCAGGTTCATTCTGGTTCATGATGGAGAGATAATAAAGTCCAAGAACCATGTCTTGCGACGGCACGATGATCGGGGCGCCCGAAGCCGGGTGCAGGATGTTGTTGGTCGACATCATCAGCACGCGCGCCTCAAGCTGGGCTTCCAGCGACAGCGGCACGTGCACGGCCATCTGGTCGCCATCGAAGTCGGCGTTGAAGGCTGTGCAAACCAGCGGATGAAGCTGGATCGCCTTGCCTTCGATCAGTACCGGTTCGAATGCCTGAATGCCGAGGCGATGCAGCGTCGGCGCCCGGTTCAACAGCACAGGATGTTCGCGGATCACCTCGTCCAGGATGTCCCAGACTTCCGGCCTTTCCTTCTCAACCAGTTTCTTGGCCTGCTTGACAGTGGACGAATAGCCCTTCGCGTCGAGACGCGCATAGATGAAGGGCTTGAACAGCTCCAGCGCCATCTTCTTCGGCAGGCCGCATTGGTGCAGCTTCAGCTCCGGACCTGTCACGATCACCGAACGGCCCGAGTAGTCTACGCGCTTGCCCAGCAGGTTCTGGCGGAAACGGCCCTGCTTGCCCTTCAGCATGTCCGAGAGCGACTTAAGCGGACGCTTGTTGGCGCCAGTGATGACGCGGCCACGGCGGCCATTGTCGAACAATGCATCAACCGCCTCCTGAAGCATGCGCTTCTCGTTGCGGATGATGATGCCCGGGGCCTTGAGCTCGATCAGACGCTTCAACCGGTTGTTCCGGTTGATAACACGGCGGTAGAGGTCATTAAGGTCCGATGTGGCGAAACGGCCGCCATCGAGCGGAACCAGCGGGCGCAGATCCGGTGGGATCACAGGGATGATCTTCATGACCATCCACTCCGGACGATTGCCGGAATCGATGAAATTCTCGACCACCTTGAGGCGCTTCAGCAGCTTCTTCTGCTTAAGCTCCGATGTCGTGGACGCTAGCTCCGACCGCAACTCGCCTGCAATCTTTTCCAGGTCCATCACCTCAAGCAGGTGATGGATGGCCTCCGCTCCGATCATGGCGGTGAAGGAATCCTCGCCATACTCGTCAACGGCCATCATGTATTCTTCTTCGGAGAGGAGCTGATTCTCCTTCAGCGCCGTCAGCCCGGGCTCGGTCACGATGTAGTTCTCGAAATAGAGAACCCGCTCAATATCCTTGAGCGTCATGTCAAGCAGCATGCCGATGCGCGATGGCAGCGACTTCAAGAACCAGATGTGAGCGACGGGCGCGGCCAGTTCGATATGGCCCATGCGCTCGCGGCGAACGCGGGAAAGCGTAACCTCAACGCCGCACTTTTCGCAGATGACACCCTTGTACTTCATGCGCTTGTACTTGCCGCACAAGCACTCGTAGTCCTTTATGGGGCCGAAGATGCGCGCACAGAAAAGGCCGTCACGCTCTGGCTTGAACGTACGGTAGTTGATCGTCTCCGGCTTCTTGATCTCGCCATAAGACCAGGACAGGATCTTTTCCGGGCTCGCAAGCGAAATCCGGATCGAATCGAAGGTCTGTGCCGGCGCCTGAGGGTTGAACAGGTTCATGACCTCTTGGTTCATGCCGATCTCCTTTGCGGGGCCTGCGGGCCCCTTGAAATGACTTGGCGGTGGCGGGTATCAAGCGACGAAATCACCTCGTTTCGTTTCATCACCTTCCGCCTTCGAGGCGCACCGCGGATGGCCGCGGTGCGCTGATGATGGTTGCAATCATTCGGCAGCTTCGGGCAGTGCTGGAGGCGACGCATCGAGCCGCGAGTTCTCCAGTTCTACATTGAGGCCGAGCGAGCGCATCTCCTTGACCAACACGTTGAAGCTTTCCGGAATGCCCGCCTCGAACGTGTCGTCGCCGCGCACAATGGCTTCATAGACTTTCGTGCGGCCGGCCACGTCGTCCGACTTGACGGTAAGCATTTCCTGCAGCGTGTACGCGGCGCCATAGGCCTCCAGCGCCCAGACCTCCATCTCACCGAAGCGCTGACCACCGAACTGAGCCTTGCCGCCCAGCGGCTGCTGCGTAACCAGCGAGTAGGGACCGATGGAACGTGCGTGGATCTTGTCGTCCACGAGGTGGTGGAGCTTCAACATGTAGATGTAGCCCACGGTCACCTGGCGGTCGAACGGTTCGCCCGTACGCCCATCATAGAGCGTTACCTGCCCGCTGGTCTCAAGACCCGCTTCCTCCAGCATCGAGTTGATGTCAGTCTCATGCGCCCCGTCGAAAACGGGCGTCGCGACAGAGACGCCATGGCGAAGCTGGTTACCCAGCCTGATGATGCTGTCGTCGTCATAATCGCGCACTGGCTCGTTGCGATCATTGGCCGGAATTAACCTTTCGATCTTCTCCCGGATCGGCTTGATATCGCCCGCTTCCTTGTAGGCGTCGATCAGTTCCCCGATCTGCCGTCCAATGCCTGCGCAGGCCCAGCCAAGATGCGTTTCCAGGATCTGGCCGACATTCATGCGTGAAGGCACACCCAGCGGGTTAAGCACGATGTCCACATGGGTTCCATCATCGAGGAACGGCATGTCCTCGATCGGAACGATCCTGGAAACCACGCCCTTGTTTCCGTGGCGGCCGGCCATTTTATCTCCCGGCTGCATCTTGCGCTTCACGGCGACGAAGACCTTTACCATCTTCATCACGCCGGGCGGCATTTCATCGCCGCGCTGCACCTTCTCGACCTTGTCCATGAAACGCTGCTCAAGCGCGTTCTTGGACTCATCATACTGCGCACGCAAAGCTTCGAGCGCATTCTGCAGTTTCTCGTCCTCGACGGCGAACTGCCACCACTGCGAACGAGGATAGTCGTCGAGAAGTTCCGCGGTGAGCGTCGTACCTTTCTTGAAGCCCTTGGGACCGGCGATCGCTTCCTTGCCGATCAGCATCTCTGAAAGACGCGCATAGACGTTGCGGTCCAGAATGGACTGCTCGTCGTCACGGTCCTTGGCAAGCTGCTCGATCTCCTCGCGCTCAATGGCCATGGCGCGCTCGTCCTTCTCCACCCCGTGGCGGTTGAAGACGCGCACCTCGACCACCGTGCCGTAGGCGCCGGGGGGCATGCGCATGGAGGTATCGCGGACGTCGGATGCCTTCTCGCCGAAGATGGCGCGCAGAAGCTTTTCCTCCGGCGTCATCGGGCTTTCGCCCTTCGGCGTGATCTTCCCCACCAGGATGTCGCCCGGCTGGACCTCCGCACCGATATAGACGATGCCTGCCTCGTCGAGATTCTTCAGCGCTTCTTCCGAGACGTTTGGAATATCGCGCGTGATCTCCTCAGGCCCAAGCTTCGTGTCACGCGCCATAATCTCGAACTCCTCGATGTGGATCGAGGTAAAGACGTCGTCCCGCACGATGCGCTCGGAGAGCAGGATGGAATCCTCATAATTGTAGCCGTTCCAGGGCATGAAGGCGACGAGCACGTTCCGTCCAAGAGCCAGATCTCCAAGATCCGTGGACGGGCCATCCGCAATGATGTCGCCCTTATTGACCTGGTCACCCACACGCACTAGCGGACGCTGGTTGATGCAAGTGTTCTGGTTCGAGCGCTGGAACTTCTGCAGCCGGTAGATGTCCACGCCGGATTGCGAAGCGTCCACATCTTCCGTAGCCCGGATGACGATACGCGTTGCATCCACCTGATCGACAACACCCGTACGGCGCGCGACAATGGCTGCACCGGAATCACGTGCCACGACCGGCTCCATGCCCGTACCCACGAACGGGGCCTCGGCACGCACCAGCGGCACGGCCTGACGCTGCATGTTAGAGCCCATAAGCGCCCGGTTTGCGTCGTCATTCTCAAGAAACGGAATCAGGGCCGCAGCCACCGAAACAAGCTGTTTTGGCGACACGTCCATCAGGTCCACGTTCTCACGCGGGGCCATCATCACCTCGCCGCCATGGCGGCAGACGACGAATTCTTCAGCAAAGCCGCCGCTCTCGTCGATCTGGGCGTTCGCCTGGGCGACGTAATGCTTTGCCTCCTCCATGGCCGACAGATAGACGACCTCCTCGGTCACCTTGCCATCGACGACCTTCCGGTACGGCGTCTCGATAAAGCCGTACTTATTGACGCGGGCAAAGGTGGCGAGAGAGTTGATCAACCCGATATTCGGCCCTTCCGGAGTCTCGATCGGACAGATGCGGCCGTAATGGGTCGGGTGCACGTCGCGCACCTCGAAACCAGCACGCTCGCGCGTAAGCCCACCGGGTCCAAGAGCCGAAAGGCGTCGCTTGTGAGTGATCTCCGAAAGCGGGTTCGTCTGGTCCATGAACTGCGAGAGCTGCGAAGAACCAAAGAACTCGCGCACGGCCGCCGCCGCCGGCTTGGCGTTGATCAGGTCCTGCGGCATCACAGTGTCGATCTCTATGGAGGACATGCGCTCCTTGATCGCCCGCTCCATCCGAAGCAGACCCACGCGGTACTGGTTCTCCATGAGCTCGCCCACCGAGCGCACGCGCCGGTTGCCGAGATTGTCGATGTCATCGATCTCGCCCTTGCCGTCACGCAGCTCCACGAGAATCTTCACGACGGCGACAATATCTTCCTTACGCAGGACGCGCACGGTATCCGGGCAATCGAGTTCAAGACGCATGTTCATCTTCACGCGCCCGACCGCGGAAAGGTCGTAGCGCTCTGGATCGAAGAACAGCGAGTGGAACATGGCCTCCGCCGTCTCCAACGTGGGCGGCTCGCCCGGCCGCATCACCCGGTAGATGTCGAACAGCGCATCCTGACGGCTCTCATTCTTGTCCGCGACGAGCGTATTGCGGATGTAACCGCCGATATTGACGTGGTCGATATCGAGGAAGTTGACCTCCTCAACGCCCGTCTCCAGCAGCACCTTCAGCGTCTTCTCGTCGATCTCGTCGCCCGCCTCAAGATAGATCTCGCCCGTCTCAGGATTGACGATATCCTCGGCAAGATAATTCCCGAGCAGGTCGTCCTCCGTCGCCCGGATAGCCTTCAGCCCTTTTTCCGCAAGCTGACGCGCTTGCCGAGCAGTCATCTTCTTGCCCACCTCAAGGACCACCTCGCCGGTGTCGGCATCGATGATGTCGGCTGTTGCTTTCATCCCCCGGAAGCGCTCAGCAGAGAACGGAATGCGCCAGTTCTCCCCATCGCGAATGAAAGTAAGGCGGTTGTAAAAGGTCGACAGGATCTCCTCGCCGTCCATACCCAGCGCCATAAGCAGAGACGTTACGGGGATCTTGCGCCTGCGGTCGATACGCGCATGCACGATGTCCTTGGCGTCGAACTCGATGTCGAGCCAGGAGCCGCGATAGGGAATAACGCGCGCGGCGAACAGCAGCTTGCCGGACGAGTGGGACTTGCCCTTGTCATGATCGAAGAACACGCCCGGCGAGCGGTGCATCTGAGAGACGATCACCCGCTCGGTGCCATTGATGATAAAGGTGCCATTGTCCGTCATGAGCGGCATGTCGCCCATATAGACGTCCTGCTCCTTGATATCCTTGATAGATTTTGCCTGCGTGTCTTCGTCGACATCGAAGACAATGAGGCGCAGCGTCACCTTTAGTGGCGCCGCATAGGTCAGATCGCGCTGACGACATTCCTCGACGTCGAACTTGGGAGCCTCGAATTCGTATCGCACGAATTCGAGCATCGCCGTTCCGGCAAAGTCCGAGATCGGGAACACCGACTTGAAGACCGCCTGCAATCCCTCGTCGGGGCGCCCGCCCTCGGGCTCCTCGACCATGAGGAACTGGTCATAGGATGCTTTTTGAACCTCGATAAGGTTCGGCATCTCCGCAACTTCCGGAATCTTCCCGAAAAACTTGCGTACGCGCCTGCGACCGTTGAAAGTCTGGGTCTGGGCCATCGTCGCTCCTTGCCTGCCGCTTGCCTGCCATCACGCGCCGCCCTGCGGGCGGCCAATCGAAACGGATAAAAACCCGTTTCCTGAAAGCCCTTTTCTGGCCCTCAGGAAAAAGGTTCTTCCTGTCCCTGTCGCATCGGCCCGCGAACATCTGCCCGCGGGCCGAGGCGCAAGTTATTTCAGCTCGACCTTGGCGCCAGCTCCCTCTAGCTGAGCCTTGATCTTCTCTGCCTCGTCCTTTGCCACGCCTTCCTTGACCGGCTTCGGCGCCGCCTCGACCAGATCCTTGGCTTCCTTGAGCCCGAGGCCGGTGATGGCGCGCACTTCCTTGATCACGTTGATCTTCTGAGCGCCGGCTTCCGCCAGAATGACGTCGAACTCCGTCTTCTCCTCAGCGGCCGCCGCAGGAGCAGCACCACCGGCAGCCGCAGCCACCGCCACAGGCGCTGCCGCGGAGACGCCCCACTTCTCTTCCAGCATCTTGGAGAGCTCTGCCGCCTCAAGAACGGTCAAGCTCGAAAGGTCCTCAACGATCTTCGCAAGATCAGCCATTGTTCATTTCCTTCAAAGTTCGAACTGTGTTGATTTCGGTCTAACGAACGGCCTCACGCCGCCTCATCCTTCCGGGCATAGGCGCCAACGACGCGTGCGAGCTGACCCGCGGGTGCGTTGACAACCTGAGCGATCCGTGTCGCCGGCGTCGAAATCATGCCGACGATCCTGGCCCTCAGCTCGTCGAGCGAGGGCAGCGAGGCAAGAGCCTTCACACCCTCCGCATCGAGTACGGTCGCGCCCATCGCTCCGCCAAGAATGACGAGATTGTCATTGCCCTTGGCGAAATCATGGGCGACCTTCGCTGCGGCCACCGGATCATCCGAATAGGCGATCAGCGTCTGTCCCTGGAACAGCGCCTGCATGCCTTCGGACTTGGTACCCTGAAGAGCGATCTTGGCGAGACGGTTCTTCGCGACCTTGACCGTTCCTCCCGCCTGCCGCATCTTCGACCTCAGGTCGTTCATCTGCGCGACGGTCAGACCGGCATAATGCGCCACGACCACTGAACCAGTGCTCTCGAACACCTGGTTCAGGTTCGCGACGAACTCGCGTTTCTCCGCTCTGTCCACAGCCTTTCTCCAGTTGACGGCCGGTCATCACAAGACCTGCCGCCGGGTTGCCTTTTGCCGGACGGGCATCCGGTTGGGATCACCCGAACGACGCTCGAGGATCCTGCCCCCTTTCGCCGCACCAGACTTCAAGCCGGTTTCGGGCAAAAGGCCAACACGGTTCGAACCTTTCATCGACCGGGGAAACCCCGCGCCTCAGATCGGTCTTACCCGTCTCATGCAGGCTCCTTAACGGAATTAAGGCGGGCCGCCTGCAATCTCGGACAGGATATCCGGAGGTCTCCCTCCGGGTTTTCAGACCGTTACCGGCCTGAAGAATGCCGGGAAGATGCCCTCCCCGGCTTAACTCTATGAAGCCGCCAGGCTTCCCAGGTCGATCTTCACGCCCGGGCCCATGGTGGATGTGATCGCCACGCGCTTCAGATAGTTCCCCTTGGCGCCGGAGGGCTTTGCCTTGATCACCGCATCGGCAAAAGCACGCACATTCTCGGTGATCGCCTGATCGTCGAAGGACACCTTGCCTACGCCTGCATGAACGATACCTGCCTTCTCCACGCGGAACTCTACAGCTCCACCCTTTGACGCCTTGACTGCCGCCGCCACGTCGGGCGTCACCGTGCCGACCTTGGGGTTGGGCATAAGCCCGCGCGGGCCAAGCACCTTGCCCAGGCGCCCCACCAGCGGCATCATGTCAGGTGCGGCAATGCAGCGGTCAAAATTAATCTCACCCCTCTGCACCGCTTCGACCAGATCCTCTGCGCCGACGATATCGGCACCTGCCGCCCGGGCTTCATCGGCCTTCTCGCCCCTGGCAAAGACCGCCACCCGAACTTCACGCCCCGTGCCATTTGGTAGATTTACGACGCCGCGCACCATTTGGTCAGCATGCCGGGGATCGACGCCTAGATTCATCGCCACTTCGACCGTCTCGTCGAATTTGGCCGAGGCGCGCTCCTTGATCAGCTTCACCGCCTCCTCCAGAGGATAGTAGCGGTCCCGGTCAATGCCATCGCGGTTCTTGGCCACGCGCTTGGAAATCTTCCTCGCCATTGCCCTACTCCACCACTTCCAAGCCCATCGAACGGGCAGATCCTTCAACCATGCGCATCGCAGCCTCCACGTCATTGGCGTTGAGGTCCGCCATCTTCGCCTCGGCAATCTGGCGCAGCTTCTCGCGTGAGATCTGACCAACCGTCTGCTTGCCAGGCTCCTTTGCGCCCGACTTCAGCTTCGCTTCCTTCTTCAGGAAGAAAGTTACCGGCGGCGTCTTCATGGTAAAGGTGAAGGACTTGTCCTGGTAGTAGGTAATCACTACCGGGATGGGCGATCCCTTCTCCATTTCCTGGGTCTGCGCGTTAAACGCTTTGCAGAACTCCATGATATTAATGCCGCGCTGACCAAGCGCAGGACCGATCGGCGGCGATGGCGTCGCCGCCCCCGCCGGTACCTGCAACTTGAGCTGGCCTGCGATCTTTTTAGCCATGTCTCATCTGCCTTGTTGTAATGCCAACCTCGCGGCTGGCGGTTGCAGCTTGGTGGTGCGGGATACCTGGCCGCCGGCTAAACGGCCCACCCCTTCCACCGCTCCGTTCCGGATGCCCGGAAAGCCGGTCAAGTTTTCTCGACCTGACCAAACTCCAGATCGACGGGTACGGCGCGCCCGAAGATCGAAACCTCCACCTTGAGCCGAGAACGCTCCTCGTCCACTTCCTGCACATGACCGTTGAAGGAGGCGAAGGGACCATCCGATACACGCACCTGTTCGCCGATCTCAAATGTAACGGAAGGCTTCGGCCGCTCGACGCCCTCCTGCACCTGAGTCAGGATGCGCTCGGCCTCCGCATCGGTGATCGGAACCGGACGCGAATCGCCAAGGAAGCCCGTCACCTTGGGTGTATTCTTGATCAGGCTGAACACGGGGTCCGTAAGATTGGCCTTCACCAGCACATAGCCCGGGAAAAACTTCCGCTCCGCATCGACTTTGCGCCCGCGACGGACCTCAACGACCTTCTCCGTCGGCACGACAACCTGCTCGATCTGGTCGACAAGCCCTTTCTGGCGCGCCTGCTCCTGGATAGACTCGGCTACCTTCTTCTCGAAATTGGAATAGGCGTGGACGATGTACCACCGCGCAGTCATCTTGTAATTCTCTCCTTTTGTCGCGACGTCAGACACCCAGTCCGAGGATCATCTCGATCACCCACGACATTAGCTGGTCAGCGGCAAAGAAGAAGAGTGCAGCCAAAGCAGCAAACACAAGAACCATCACCGTTGAAATGAGTGTCTCCCGCCGGGATGGCCAGGTCACCTTCGCGGTTTCAGACCGCACCTGCTGGAGAAATGTGAAAGGATTCGTGGTCTTGGAGGCCATCTAACGCTCATATTCCTTATACGCCCGGGCAAAACCCGAACTTCAGCCGCGCCGGCATGCAACCAAGCCGCCCCACGGCACGCCAACCAGACAGCTGGCCAATTCCGCACACGCGACAAAGGCGCGTAAAGCCGACTCCCAGCTCCACGCACCATCTGCTTGCTGCTCTACATAATTCGTCTTCACGTACTTCGCAAGTGGCTATGCGGGCAATTGTGTCTAATCAAGGGAATGGCAGGGGCAGAGGGGCTCGAACCCCCGACCTGCGGTTTTGGAGACCGCCGCTCTACCAACTGAGCTATACCCCTAGAATGCCAGATTAATGCTTACCTATTTCTTCTTTCCCCGCGGTGCAAGCCCACATTCGGATAAGTGCCGGTTCCGGTTCCCATTTCCGCAAATCCGTCGATGCTGCCACCACCGCGCAGCCCCGCCGATGGATTCCCGAAAAGCGAACCTGGAGCCATTCCCGGGGAAGCACACGGGCAGCAAAAGCCGCCCGCATGATGAGTAAGCCTGCTTCTTACTCGGTGATGGATGCGACGATGCCGGCGCCGACGGTGCGGCCGCCCTCGCGGATGGCAAAGCGCAGGCGCTCTTCCATGGCGATCGGCACGATCAGTTCCACATCCACCGTCACATTGTCGCCCGGCATCACCATCTCCGTGCCCTCCGGCAGCTTCACGATGCCCGTCACATCCGTGGTGCGGAAATAGAACTGCGGACGATAGTTGGTGAAGAACGGCGTGTGGCGGCCGCCCTCTTCCTTCGTCAGGATATAAGCTTCGGCCTTGAACTTCGTGTGCGGCGTCACCGAGCCCGGCTTGCAAAGAACCTGGCCGCGCTCCACACCCTCACGGTCAACGCCGCGCAGAAGCGCACCAATATTGTCGCCCGCCTGACCCTGGTCGAGCAGCTTGCGGAACATCTCAACGCCCGTCACCGTCGTCTTCGTCGTCGGGCGGATGCCAACAATCTCAACCTCGTCGCCCACCTTCACGATGCCGCGCTCAACGCGCCCCGTCACAACCGTGCCGCGGCCGGAAATCGAGAACACATCCTCGATCGGCATCAGGAACGGCTGGTCGATCGGCCGCTCGGGCGTCGGGATATACTCGTCCACCGCCTTCATCAGCGCGCGGACCGCATCCTCGCCGATCTCCTTGTTCGTGCCCTCAAGCGCCGCCAGCGCCGAGCCCTTGATGATCGGAATGTCGTCGCCCGGAAACTCATAGCTCGACAGAAGCTCGCGAACCTCAAGCTCGACAAGCTCAAGAAGCTCCGGATCGTCAACCTGGTCAACCTTGTTCAGGAACACAACAATCGCCGGAACACCAACCTGGCGCGCAAGAAGAATGTGCTCCCGCGTCTGCGGCATCGGACCATCGGCAGCCGAAACAACAAGAATCGCACCGTCCATCTGCGCCGCACCCGTGATCATGTTCTTCACATAGTCGGCGTGACCCGGGCAGTCCACATGCGCATAGTGACGGTTCTCCGTCTCATACTCCACATGAGACGTCGAGATCGTGATGCCGCGAGCCTTCTCTTCAGGAGCAGCGTCAATCTGCTCGTAAGCCTTGAACTCTCCAAAAAACTTCGTGATCGCAGCCGTCGTCGACGTCTTGCCGTGGTCAACGTGACCAATCGTTCCGATGTTCACATGCGGCTTCGTCCGCTCAAATTTACCCTTGGCCATCTCACAATCCCCAGGCGACGTGTTTCAGGTTGATTGCGGGGCGATTAGCGATAAAGCCCGCAAATTACAAGTCCCTTGTGGCCGGCTGCGGGTGTGGTGCACCCCGATACAGCCAACAGCCCAATCCCCCGTGCCACGCAAAGCGAATGAAACTTTCACGCCGCGCTTGCAGCCTCCTTGTCTAAAACGAGATAATCCAGCGGAAGTTCGGTCGTGTACTTGATTTGCTCCATGGCAAACGTTGAGGAGACGTCATGGATCTCGATCTTTGAGATCAGTTTCTTGTAGAATGTGTCATAGGCGGCGATATCGGGAACGACAACGCGCAGAAGATAGTCCACGTCACCGCTCATGCGGTAGAATTCCACTACCTCAGGAAACTCCTTGATAACCTCGGAGAAGCGAAGCAGCCATTCCTGGCTGTGGGCGTTGGTGCGGATCGACACGAAGACCGTAACCTGCGCATTTACCTTGATCGGATCGAGGATTGCCACGCGGCGGCGGATCACTCCCTCTTCTTCCAGCTTCTGGATGCGGCGCCAGCATGGGGTGGTGGAAAGCCCCACCTTCTTGGCGATATCAGCTACTGCAAGCGTTGCATTCTCCTGCAAAAGGCGGAGGATTTTGCGGTCAAGACGGTCCATCAGAACTCTCCGTGCAAATATATTCTCCGGATGCCCAAGAAAGATGCCATTTGCAAGAAAATTTTTCTCTTAAATATATGCAATTGCTGTAGAGAGGCCCCTCTTCCTCACAAGTGCGCCTTCACTTCGCTCTTCAAAGCCGGCAGCAGTTCCTCCTCGAACCACGGGTTTTTTCTGATCCATGCCGTATTGCGCCAGGAAGGGTGCGGCAGCGGGAATATCCGGGGTCGGGCGCGCCTTGCCAGAAGCTGTTTCCAGGAGCGAACTGTTTCCGTCATATTCTTTTGCGCCAGGTTTGACAGGTGCCAAGCCTGTGCGTAGCGGCCGACAGCCAGCACCAGTTCAACCTGCGGCATCTCGGCCAGAAGCCTTGGGCGCCATTGCGGTGTGCATTCGCGCCGCGGGGGCAGATCGCCACCGGACTTGTCATATCCTGGGAAGCAGAAGCCCATTGGAACGATGGCGAATTTGGCGGCATTGTAAAACGTCTGCCGGTCGACGCCCAGCCAGTCGCGCAAGCGGTCCCCCGACCGGTCATCGAAGGGCAGCCCGGTTGCGTGGACTCGCGCCCCCGGTGCCTGGCCGGCGATCAAGATGCGCGCGCTACGCGAAGCGACAGCGACGCGAAGCGACAGCGACCGGCCGCGGCTCATGGGGCAGCGTCGGCCCGAGCGGGCTGTCCCTGCAAACTCGGCAGGCCGATATTTCACGAAGCAGAGCTTCCACCGAGTCGCTACTTTCCGTCATGGAGCCTTGTGCTGCCGCCAATCAGGCTGAGGCGCTGGGACGTGCGGCCACGTTCTCATACCATCGCCGCAGGTGAACAAGCTCGGCCGGCACCTCGATGTGAGCGAGCTTCATGAACTGAACGGAAACCAGTCCTGTAATGTCCGCGATGGTGAACCTCTCGCCTGCAATGAAAGGCCTGCGGGTGAGCTCTTCATCAAGAAAGCGCATGAACTCCAGCGCCTTGGGCTTGTTTGCCTCGCCCCACTCCGGCACCTGCGGCACTTCCCACTCCTTCATTGCCGGGTGCAGATGTCGAAAAGCAGCGGCGACCGGCGCGTAAAGGCCGAATTCGATTCGCCTCTGCCACATCTCCACTAATGCATGTTCGCGCACTCCAACGCCGAAAAGCGGCGGCTCCGGGTGCAGCTCTTCGAAATACCTGCATATGGCAACAGATTCGGTGATCACCGTCCCATCGTCGAGCTCCAGCACCGGCAGGCGCTGCAGGGGATTGAGCCGTGAAAGCTTTTCGCCACGATGTTCCATGGCTGCCATGTCCACCGGAACGAGCGGTATTTCCAATTCCTTTTCGGCAAGGAAGATGCGTACGCGTCGGGGATTTGGTGCGCGGCCACCGTCATAAAGCTTCATTCACTTTCTCCCATGCTGCCTGGCAGCCCCTCACCCGCTTTCCAGAATAATTGTCTAAGCATGCTTATCAGGCGACCGATCCCGGTATGAGGCTCCTCCCTGGCCTGACCTTTTCGCGCACGCCAGTCTTTGGGGCGCTCGAAGGTGCCTGCCCAAAGCCCCCCGCGCTTGGAACGAGCATCCGCCTCTGCCTCATGGTAGTCACCATAAGCAATCGCCCATCCTGCTTCCACCATTGCATGGTTGAGATCAAGGCCCCCTGCACGGCAGCGGGCTAGCAGCCGGCCGTAGCGGTCGCGCTCCCGACCTTCGCAGATGAGTTCGCCGTGTCGCACCAGCTTCGCCAGCGCACGCCGGGCCTCGTTGCCGCAGGCGTAAGTCTGTCCGCCGGCAACGCATTGCTGGCCGAGTTCCGGCGCATCTATTCCTCGCAGGCGAATGCGTTCTCCGGCAAGAGTCAAGCTATCCCCGTCTCCGACCGAAAACGGCCCGGTAAGCTGCCGCACCGCAAGCTGATCGAATCTTGCGGCCAGAAGCATGAGCAGCAGGAGGATCGCGCCCGCGAGCATGATATCTGCAAGCGGTCTCCTCCGCGCTGCCTGATGGCGGCGCAACCGCAGGGTGCGGTAGCCCGAGCCGCGGAAGGGTCTTTTAATCATTGTAAAATAGATTCATGCACAAACGCGGGTTGTACAGTGATGGCGCTGAGGGAAAGTATTTCGGCGGACAAATTTATAGTGGACCGCAGAAGGCCCCGCCGCAATGGTGACGTGGCGCGCACGGTCCGCCGCACGCGCGACCGGCTGTCCGAGGCGCTGTCCGAGGCCGCTGCCGAGGCCCCGGCGTTTGACCGCGAAATGCTCAAGATCCATGCACACACGATCATCAGCGCTTCCCCCTGGGAGCTGGCCATCGTGCTTACCCTTGCGGCCGTGGGCCTTGCCTCCGGCATGTTGCGGGATACCTTATTCTGGATTCTGCTGGCGACAGCCGGCTACGCAGCGCTCTATCTTCTTTCACGTCGCGTGAAACGTCTGGACCTTACCGAAATCAACCAGCACGGACTCGAACGTCAATATCTGTTTCTGCATTTTCTGAGCGGTATCGGATGGGCATATCTCGCCTTCCTCGACTGCGCTGACTGCGGTTTCGGTCATGCCCCGGTTCTCATTGCCATCATCCTTCTGATGATGATCGCCTTCACTGCGCTTGTAACGTCTTCTCTAGGGGGAGCCATCACGGCCACCTTCTTCCTGCCGGTGGCTGCCTACGCATTTCTCTATACCCGGTTGCCGGTGAACGTGGAGACGATCATGGCCGGTCTTCTGGTTCTATCCCTCCCCTTCTTCACCTATGTCGCTCACCACCGCAACCGAGCCGCCATCAGCCTGCTTTCCTTTCGCAGCCAAAAGGACGGGCTCATCGCGGAACTGGAGACTGCTAAGGCTCTTTCCGACGAAGCGCGCAGGCGCGCGGAGGAAGCCAATCTGGCGAAGTCCCGCTTTCTTGCTTCCATCAGCCATGAACTGCGTACCCCGCTCAATGCGATCCTAGGCTTCTCGGAGGTCATGGCAAAGGAGGTCCTGGGCCCGATCGAGAACGACACCTACCGCGAATATGCCCGCGACGTGCACGATTCGGGACAGCACCTGCTTCAGCTCATCAACGAGATTCTCGATCTGTCGCGCATCGAGGAGGGCCGTTACCAGCTCAACGAGGAGCCGCTTTTACTCAGCGATATCGTGCAGGAGTGTTGCCGCATGATGGAACTGAAGATAAAGGCAAAGGAAATCCGCCTTGTCCTGCAATTCGAGCCTTCCTTGCCCCAACTGCTGGGGGATGAGCGGGCCATGCGCCAGATCACGCTAAACCTTCTCTCAAATGCGGTGAAATTCACCCCCGCTTCGGGCGAGATCCGCGTGCGGGTGGGATGGACTGCCGGTGGTGGAGAATACATCTCCGTCAAGGATAATGGACCAGGGATCCCGGAGGATGAAATTCCCGTGGTGCTTGCCGCCTTCGGCCAAGGCACCATCGCGATCAAGAGCGCCGAACAGGGGACGGGACTTGGCCTGCCCATCGTGCAGGGCCTTGCACGCCTTCACGAAGGTGTATTCGAGCTAAAATCCAGGCTCCGCGAGGGCACCGAAGCGATCGTCGCCTTTCCACGCAGCCGGGTGATCACGAGTTCCCCGGCACTCGGGGCGAACGACGCCGGCCGTGCCAGCGTCTAAGGCTTTACCGCAAACCGGATCAGCCCTTCCTGCGGCGGACTTCGGAAAGGCCGGTGGAAACATCTCCGGCGGATTTGATAAGCCCCGCCGTAAGGGCCGCCCCAACGCCGCCCGACCCGGAAGACTTGAGATCAAGCAATGGTTCAAGACCGATCCGCGCCGCCGCCTTTCGGTGCGTATCACTCACGGCGGAAGCAAGGCAGCAATGGGTCAGCGCCTCCGGATTGAGCTTATGAAGAACCTTCGCGGCGGCGGTGGCCGCCAGCCCATCCAGCACCACAGCCACATCCTGCATGCGCGCTGCGAGGATAGCGCCAGCCAAAGCAGCAATCTCGCGCCCGCCCAGCCTGCTCATCGCTTCCAGTGGATCGCCCAGGTGGCCGGTATGGCTGGCCAGTGCTTCCTTGATGACCTCTCCGCGCTTTTCCCACTCAGCGCCATCCGTCTCCATGATAGCGCTGATGAGGGCCATGGCCGAGATGTCGGAGGCTGCATCGACGGTGCCAAGGCCGATGAGATCGGCACCGCTCGCTAAAACTTCCATGCCGAACGCCATTGTCGCAGCAGCCGCCTTTTCGTCAAGTGCAGGTCGGCGCGTGATGTCCTCCACCGGCATATCCAGGGCAAGATCGAACACATTGAGGCCAAGGCCAGCCGCCGCGCAGAGATGGCTGACCGGTGCGGCGCCCGAAGCGATTGCTTCCATGGCGGCCCGCGCTCCCGGAACGGGATCTGTCCCGGTCAAGCGCGCCGTGAGCGCATGGGTTGCCGCGAAAAGGGCGATCCTGGGCCTAGCCACATGCGCATGCCCGGTGGCTTCAGCGAACCACACAGCAAGTTCCCCAAGGCGACCGAGCTCCTCGTGCGATCCTGATGCGGACAGCCCTGCCCGAACCTGCCCCGCCGCAGGACCGTGCCCCCACGGAAGGCGGCTGGCAAGATCGCGGATATCATCGAATGGCTGGCCCATCGTCATCATCGCCCTTTCAGTGAGAGGATGCCCCCGCATAACGGCAGCCACGACCCGAGGCAATGCCCGCGGGCTTGCTTTCGTGCCCGAACGGTTTCATGTGGAAGCAAGGAAGGCGCTGATGACAACTATCGAATCCCCCTGCATTCTCGTTTGCTCCATCGACGAAAGAACCGGCTACTGCTTCGGCTGTGGCCGCACGAGGGGCGAGATCGCCGCGTGGCTCTTAATGTCTCAGGCCGAGCGCCGGGAGGTGATGGAAGTGCTTCCTTCGCGCCTCCAATCCGTCGAGCGCCGCCCCCGCCGCGAAACTCGCCGCGCCCGGCTTGCCCGCGAGCGCGGCGAGCAAAAGGGTTAAGCGATGCGGCTTTTCTGGATCGTAATGGCTGTTCTTGCCGGCGGCCTTGGCTTGCTTGTGGCCACCCATGACCGCGGCTCCGTTTTCGGGCTCGAAAGCAGCGTTTTCGCCTCGGTCCTTTATCTCGGCCTATGGGCCGCCGTTCTCATCGTCGCCATCTTCGGCGCTCGCACCCGCTTCCGGGACATGGCCCGGGATCTGGCCTACTGGCTGCTCATCCTGCTCGTTCTGATGACCGGCTACCAGTACCGCTATGAATTGCAGGACGTGGCGAGCCGACTGACAGCAGGGCTCGTGCCCGGAAGCCCCATCACGATCTCCGGCTCCTCGCGCGCTGCAGTGATGCTGGAAAAATCCGCCAACGGTCATTTCGAGGTTTGGATGATGGTGAATGGCGCCAGGGTGCTGGCCTTGGTGGACACGGGCGCCTCCACGACGGTGCTGTCAGCGGCGGATGCTGCTCGCGCGGGCCTTGCGGTGGAAGACCTTGCGTTCGCCGTTCCGGTCATGACTGCCAATGGCCGGGCGCTCGCTGCACGGGCAAAGGTGGAGACTCTGAAAATCGGGCCAATCGAGCGGTCAGGCGTTCCGGTACTCGTCGCGCAGGAAGGACGGCTTGAACAAAGCCTGCTCGGCATGCAGTTCCTTGCAAGCCTTTCCGGGTTCGAGATACGCGGCGACCGCCTGTTTCTCACCGACTGAGATCACAAGAGGCTCCAGGCGAAACGCGCGGACACGAAAAGCGCAAAGGCGCCGAAGCCAATCTCCAGATGCCGCCGCTGAAGCGCATGCGCCATGCGCACGCCGAGCGGCGTCACGAGCAGCGTTATGGGAATGACCAGCGCGACCGCAATCCAGTTCACGAATCCGGTCGATCCGATGGGCAGGCCCGGTGCTCCCCAGCCGGCCCAGATGTAGCCCAGGAACCCCGGAATGGAGATCAGCACGCCAACCCCCGAGGAAGTCGCCACCGCCTGGTGAATGGGACGCCCGAAGAGCGTCATGAAGCTGTTGTTCAGAATACCACCCCCGATGCCGAGCAGGGTGGAAAGATAGCCGATAAGAAAGCCGACCATCCCTCGGATCGGATTTCCCGGGATATCGCCTTTGATGTGCCATTGGCGATGATTGAACATCAGCTTGAGACCGAGAAGCCCAAGAACAGCGGCGAAGATCACTCTTAATCCAGCGCTGGATAGGTGCGCCGCCGTTATCGAGGCAATGACGACCCCGATGGGCACCGAGATGACAAAGCTGCGCAAGAGGCTCATGTCAACGGCCCCCCGCGTATAATGCGCCCGCCATGAACGCAGCGAGGTGGGCACGATGATGGCAAGCGACGTTCCAACGGAAAGATGCATCCGCACCGCTTCATCGACATCCAGAAGCCCGAAGATCTGATAGAAGACGGGCACCAGTACCGCGCCCCCACCAATACCGAAAAGCCCGGCAAGAATTCCTGCGACCACCGCCGCGCCGGAAATCGCCGCCACGAATGTCGCGATCTCGCTCAAAGGAATGTCCATCGGGCCCCCTTTCCACTTGCTGTGCGGACCAGTGGCTATAGTGGGGCCGGGAGAAAGTAAATCGCTTGGCCGACTGCGCAGCTCAGGCAGCCTTGTCGCGGGCGGAAAGGTCGATTGCGGAGATGGCCCGGAGCAGAACCTCAGGGCCCGCACCTGGGCGCGTTGCCTCAGTGGCAAGGATCTGGCGGTAGCGCCGGGCACCGGGCAATCCGTGGAAAAGTCCTGTCATGTGACGAGTGATTTGGGAAAGCCGCCCGCCGCTGGCAATATGCTGCGCCGCGTAATCCGCCATCGCATGCACAACCGATTCAAGGTCCGCCGGCTCATCCGCCTTGCCATATATGCGCGAATCCACTGCAGCCAGGATGACCGGCTCATGATAAGCCGCCCGCCCGATCATCACGCCGTCGACATTGGCAAGATGCGCCTCGACCTCCTCAACGCTGCGGATGCCGCCATTGATTCCCACGAACCTTTCAGGATACGCCCTCTTCAGGCGATAGACCCGATCGTAGTCGAGCGGCGGAATATCCCGGTTTTCACGCGGGCTAAGACCCTGCAGCCAAGCCTTGCGCGCATGCACCCATAATGCGTCAGTTCCTGCAGCAAAGACCGCGTCTGCAATTACTGCGAGCGCCTCCTCCGGGTCTTGATCGTCAACGCCGATGCGGCATTTCACTGTCACCGGAACCGCTACGGCCTGCTTCATTGCCGAAACGCAATCGGCCACAAGTTGCGGGGTCTTCATCAGGCAAGCACCGAAGGTGCCAGATTGCACCCGGTCCGAGGGGCAACCGACATTCAGATTGATCTCGTCATACCCGAAATTTGCGCCAATGCGTGCCGCCTTCGCTAGTTTCTCCGGTTCGCTACCGCCAAGCTGAAGCGCCACCGGATGCTCCACCGAGCCGAAGCCGAGGAGGCGCTCGCGGTCCCCATGGATCACGGCATCCGCCACCACCATTTCCGTATAAAGCAGCGTGCTTTGCGAAAATTGCCGGTGGAAGAAGCGGCAATGCCGGTCCGTCCAGTCCATCATCGGCGCGATGGCAAGCCTGTGCCCGTAAGAGCTAGAACCCATATCTGTCACCCGCGTATAATCGCAAGCTCCGCTATATCAAAACTTCCGGGGCTGTTCACAAGCGATGCTGGAATGATTCGGTAGATGTTGCGCGTTGCCGTTTAGGTCTCCATAGACAAGCCTTCACATGGCGCGCGTTGTCTGGAAGTGCAAGGCTGAACGCGAAACCGCGTTCTGTAGAGCGGAGGTGGCGGAAGCGGTGGGATTCGAACCCACGAACGAGTTGCCCCGTTGCTGGTTTTCAAGACCAGTGCCTTCAACCACTCGGCCACGCTTCCATAAAGCACATGAATACCGTTTCTTGCGCAGGACAAGGTCAACGGTGCTCATCCTCGGCTTTACCGCGCCGCTATTAACGGCGTCAACCATTCTGCCACGTCAATGACGGTGAATAGCCAACTGACGCCCTAAGGTGGTGCCCCGGCGTGGCCCTCTGGCGGGGTTTCCGTGGTGCATCTGCTCAGATAATGTTTCCGTGGTACCTTTACATCTGTTCAGATAGTATTGCGCCGGCGGGAAAGGAACCATCCCCATCTGGAGGCTTGCATGTCGTGGTTCTTTCTCGGTTTGGGATTGGGGGCATTGCTCGGCTGCCTAACCGGTGCCGCAGCTGTCTATTGGTATGTCGCTGCTCGTTGGTCGCATCTGGACAGGCAATAACGATTAACTAACCGAAAGCGCGCACGAACTTCCTGAAAGAAGCGGCAGGAGCGTAGCGCCTGGCATGGGTCATGACCCTCAGCATTCGAGGCTCGCAATGTCCCTGGCTCAGGAAACTACCCCTCCTCCTCCTTGCTATCTGCCGCCAGATGATCGGCCATATACGCTCCGCGCTGCCCCATGGGCTTTCCCTCGCCGGTCGTTGTATCCTTCGCGGTCTGGTGCTCCATCTCCGCATTGAGTTCCGCCCCGACGAGGAGGATCATCACCGATATCCAGATCCACATCATGAAGCCGATCGCCGCCCCGAGCGTGCCATAGGTGGCGTTGTAATCGGCAAAGTTCTGAAGATAGAAAGAAAAACCGACAGAAGCGGCGACCCAGACGATGACCGCGAGCAAGCTGCCCGCACTTACCCATTGCCAGCGTGCATCCTCCCGGCTGGGGCCCACCCTGTAGAGGACGCTCACGGCAAAGAAGGCAAACGCAAGGAAAATCACCCAGCGCCCCGCCCGCACGAGAATGTCCCCCACCGGTCCCAGTTCGGCAAAGGCAAGGACCACCGGTACGCCCCCGATCAGAATGGACAGCAACACCGCTGCGATCATGGCGCCAATGGTGCAGGCGAAGGAAATCGCGGTAAGCCTGATGAAGCCGCGCTTTTCACGTTCATTGTAAGCGATGTTCATGCCTTCGAAGAGGGCCTTGATCCCGTTATTGGCGCTCCAGAAGGAGAAAGCAAAGGAGATGAGGAAGCCTATGCCCAATGCCTGATTATTTTGGGAGGCAAGCTCCATGAGCTGGCCACCAATAAGATCGAGAGCGGCCTGCGGCAGCACGCCTTGCATCATGTTGAGATACTCGGCCACTTGTCCAGCGTCGGCAAATAGCCCGTAAAGGGAAACGAAGGCAGCCAGTGCAGGGAAGAGCGCAAGGACCAGGTAAAACGTGATGCCGCCTGCGACCAGCGTCAGGCGATCTTTCCCGAGCCGGGCGAAGACGCGGCGCAAAATATCCACCCAGCCGCGCCAGGGAATATCGCGAACTCTGCGCGCCTGCCTCCCCCTTCCATTCTCCTTTAACCGCTCACGCGCACCCATCTGCTCGTTCGCAGCGCGGGACTCTTGTCGCAGTGTGCTCTCCCATTGCTTCGACCCATGGCCCTTTCGCACAACCAACAAGGCTTCAATGCCGCTTGTTCCGAAGGGGCCGGATGTCGATGCTCTTAGAACCGGTAACCGATGCGGATGCCCGTCGCCTCCGCCCCGTTATTCACGCTGCTGCAAAGGCCGCCATGGGAGAAGTGGTCGGTGTAAGCCTGAACGGTCCAGCGCTCGCTGAAATCATAGCCGACGGCCGCACCCAGGTGAAACAAGGCGCGGCAGCCGAGGGCCTTGTAATTGCTTGGGTTCTTCAGATCTTCGGCTGTTGTCACGGCGCCTCCCAAGCTGAGTCCGAGATAGATCCGGTCACTGATCCGGAAATCCCAGTTAAGGCCGCCGTATACGAAGTGAATGGGATCATCCGCTATAGCAACGTCAAACCCGATATAAGGCCTGGGCGAACCGACGGGGCGGAGAAATTCCGGCGAGCGGAAAACGTACTCACCGTTGATCACTACACCGCTGAAGTCGTCCGTAGAGAAAAAGCCTCTGTCGTAGGCGAGCACACCGAACCGCACCTCCTGCCAATGTGCATGGACACCCGGCTGCAAAAAGCGCCTTTCCCCCGCGCCGGTTTCCGTTTGCGCAAGAGCCGGCGCTCCTTGGTAGAGGGACAAAAGGAACGCAAGGAAAAGGACACGCCGCGACATTCCCGCCCCGTCACAGATGGTGCTTAGCCTTGCCGTCAGGTACCCGGCGGTTCAGCGATTCGCCATAGTATATCAGATAAGTATTTCCGCCGCGCGCGTACTCTTCTGCAGATTTTCTCCTTTCCACCCATCTCTGAAACCCTGTGGCTGCTTGCCCTAACCGGTTGTACCCCCGCTTTCGTCCACCTATATAGACCCTGCTTTTAAAAGATTGCCACATCTGCTGGTTGGAGAGGACGCCATGCTGAAAGACGCCCTTTTCCAATTGGGGATGGATTCAGCGCGCCTGAACACCGCCCAAACGGAACAAGAGGATAAAACGGTCCTACAGGAAAGGGACCGACCGGACCATTTCATCGAAAAGGATGGGGTGGTATGCGCGGGTGCGCATTTGATCGTAGATCTATACGAGGCAAAGCGCCTTGACGATTTGCCCTATATCCGTCGCACGCTCATCGATTGCGTGGAGGCGGCCGGCGCCACGCTGCTGCACATCCACCTTCATCCCTTCGAGCCTAATGGCGGGGTGAGCGGTGTCGCCGTGCTGGCGGAAAGCCATATCTCAATTCATTCCTGGCCGGAGCGGGGCTACGCCGCGCTCGACATCTTCATGTGCGGGGATGCCGAGCCCGACCGCTGCATCGACGTTCTCAAGAACGCTTTCCATCCCGGCCGCATGGAGGTTAAGGAGCTGCTGCGGGGAGAAAGCGTATGAGCGGCCGGACGACCTTTTCCGAGACCCTTCATGGGGATGTGCTGCTCTCCTTTACCGCGGACGAGGTCCTGCATGAAGAGGCGACGGAGCATCACCGGCTTGAGCTGATCCGCAACGCGGTGTTCGGCAAGGTCCTCTTGCTCGACGGCGCGGTACAGGTCACCAGCGCCGACGAGTTCATGTATCACGAGATGATGGCGCATGTGCCTCTTGCGTCCCACCCCGACCCTGCAGATGTGCTTATCATCGGTGGCGGGGATTGCGGATTGGCGGAGGAGGTGCTGAAGCACAACCGGGTCAAGTCGCTGACACAGGTGGAAATCGATCAATCCGTGCTCGACTTTTCGCGCCGGCATTTCTCCGAGTTCAACGCGCCCGTCTTTGAAGATCCCCGCTTTGAAGTACGGATCGCCGATGGTGCGGCATTTGCGGCGCAAACGGAGGATCGATTCGACGTGGCAATTGTGGACTCCACCGATCCCACCGGCCCCGGCGCAGCGCTTTTCGCTCCTTCTTTCTATGCTAATTTGAAGCGCATTCTCAAACCCGGCGGCATTGCGGTTACGCAGAACGGCGTTCCTTTTCTTCAGCGGGACGAATACTTGGCGGCATTTGGTGCATTGGCTACGGTGTTCCGGCACGTCCAAAGCTACCTGGTCACCGTGCCTACCTATTTCGGTGGGCACATGACGCTCGGATGGGCAAGTGAGGATGTCGATCCGGCCAATGTCGATGAGGCGGTGTTGGCCAAAAGAACGAAGGATATTTCCACGCACTATTATACGCCGGCCCATCATCGGGCAGCGTTCGTGCTGCCGCGCTACATCCAGGAGCTTCTGGATGAGGCAAAGGCTCGATGAAGCCTGACTATGCGCTTGCCTGGCTCTTTGCTAAGAAACTGCGGAGGGCGGGTATCTTGGCTGCAAGTTCCATATAGCGCCCGGCGCTGCGCCGGCAGGCGGAACCATCCGTCGTGGGGCGATATAGTCGTGAAGACTGCCACCGGCAGAAGCTTTGCCACATTCATCGTGAAATGGATGCCGCTCCCCAAGATCACATAGCCAGGGTAAAACGATCGCGGGCGCGGGCCTTCTGACAGCTTCCAGTCAGGAGGCAGTGACCCGGTCTAGCCGGATCCTCACCATCACATGGTGTTGGTAATCGCCCCCTCAGGGAATCAGATTGGTAATCGCCCCCCTTTAGGGAATCAGAACGGTGGCTCCAGTCGTACGGCGCTCTTCAAGATCCTGATGTGCCCGCGCCGCTTCCGCAAGCCGGTAGCGTTGGTTGATCGTGCTCTTCACCACCCCGGAACGGATTGCCGAGAACAGCGCCGCAGCCGCCGCCTCAAGGTCCTTTCTTTCCGCAATATAGGTGAAGAGCATCGGCCGTGTGGCAAAAAGCGAGCCTTTCTGGGCCAGTAGACCTAGATTGAACGTTGGTACGATACCGGATGACTGGCCGAAGCTTACGAACATGCCAAGCGCCCGCAGGCAGTCAAGCGATCCCGGAAACGTGTCCTTGCCAACGGAATCATAGACAACGTCGCACATCCGCCCTTCGGTGATTTCCCGCACCGCGGTTACGAAATCGTCTTTCCTGTAGTCGATCACATGGTCAAAACCATGCGCGAGGGCGCGTTTCACTTTCTCCGGTCCCCCTGCCGTTCCGATCACAGTTGCGCCAAGATGCTTTGCCCATTGCCCGATGATGAGCCCGACCCCACCTGCTGCCGCGTGGCAGAGGATCGTATCACCCGGCTTTACTGGAAAGGTACGGTGCAGCAGATACCAGGCCGTCATGCCCTTCAGCATGATGCTTGCAGCCTGTTCGTCGGACACGTCCTCAGGCAGCTTGACCAATTGGTCGGCGGGGATTAGGCGCTCCTCGCAGTAAGCCCCGCCGCCGGCGATACAATAGGCGACGCGGTCGCCCGGCTTCAGCGTCTCGATCCCTTCCCCTACCTCCAGAACGAGGCCGGCGGCCTCCCCGCCGGGCGTAAAGGGAATGGGCATCGGATAAAGGCCGGTGCGTTGATAGATATCGATAAAATTAACGCCGATCGCCCGCTGTCTTATGAGTGCCTGCCCGGCGCCAGCGCTGCCTGGCTTTATATCTTCCAGGCGGAGAACCTCAGGTCCGCCCGTCTGGTGCACGCGTATCGCCTTTGCCATGCTTCACATCCTCTTCCGTCCCAGTTGGGGAAACGCCTGCATCACAGCGCCGATGCCATAAAGATATAAGCCCGACACGCCGATCCCCGCTTTCACGAGCGCGTGGACCTGCATGTCCTGCAGGAGCGCCATGCCCCCCAGCGCGCACCAGGCAAGGAAGACGCTAAAATTGAGCACCCGCAACCGCTTGACGCGGACAGGATGCAGAAAATGAACAGGCAAGAAGGTGAAGACCGCCGAGATCATCACCACGGCGAACGAGAAATATTCCCCCGGCTCAATGACAAAGAGCGTGAATACCACCATGTTCCAGACGACGGGGAAACCCTTGAAGAAGTTCTCCTTCGTCTTCATGCCCGTGTCGGCATAATAGATTGCGCTCGACACCACTATGACGGCAGCGGAAAGGAAGGAAAGCCCCTCCCCCATGAAGCCGCTCTGGTAGAGGGCGAAGGCAGGGATGAGCACGTAGGTGACATAATCGATGATGTTGTCCAGCATGTCGCCGGACCAGGTGGGCAGCACGTCCTTTACCTGCAGCCTGCGTGCAATCGGGCCGTCGATTCCGTCAACCAGAAGGGCAAGCCCCAGCCACCAGAACATCGCCGTCCAGCGTTCCTCGCTCGCCGCCACCAAGGAAAGAAAGGCAAGGAACGAGCCGGACGCAGTAAGCAGATGAACAGAGAAGGCCTTTGCCTGAGGCGCAGTGACTTTTTTCCTCGTCATCGAAACTGCTGGTCCCGTACGCTTGCAGTGCGCCCATTCTCGCGCTTTCCCGGATAGGCGCTCCAGCCTGGTTCGTCCCGCACCGCTCCTCTTCCTGCAAGCATTGTCTTTCCTTTTCACCATAACGTCGGCACACGTCTTTATCACGCTCCGGCGAAACTGCTCAGTACTACAGCCCTGTCGCATGTGGAAAAGCCAATTCGCCCTTCTGACCGCTTTCGGACCGAATGCCGCCTTGATTAGGGCGGATCGCTGCTATACTTCATCCGGCCGTGCGCCGCGCAAGGAGGCGGTTGTCCGGCCCAATGAATGAAGTGAAGCAGAAAATCCTCGTCGCAGGCACAGGGCCAGCCGGAATGGCTGCGGCTCTGGCGCTCGCTAAGATGGGTCGCAAGGTCTTTCTTGTTGGCCCTGGCCCGAATATCCAAGACAAACGTACAACCGCATTAATGCGCCCGGCGCTGGATTTTCTTGGCCGGCTGGGCCTTGCGGAGCAGATCGATCGTGTCGCCGCTCCCCTGAGGACAATGCGAATCATCGATGCCACCCAGCGTCTCATCCGCAGCCCCGTGGTCACGTTCCACGCCGCCGAGATCGGCCAGGAGGCGTTCGGCCTCAATATTCCAAATGCAGAGCTCAATGCCACCTTGGCCGGGATTGTGCGCCAATGTCCCGAAATCACATGGCACGACAGCCTCGTGGCACATTGGGACCTGACCGCCGATCACGCAGAGGCGCAGCTTGCGGACGGCACCGTCCTTAGAGCCTCGTTGGCCGTTGCCGCCGATGGCCGCAATTCTCCCGCACGGGCGGCTGCGGGAATCACGGTGACTACGCGCAAGCTTCCGCAAAGCGCGTTGGTTTTAAACTTTGCGCATGCGCGCCATCACGGCTTCTCCTCGACGGAGTTTCACACGGAGTATGGACCCTGCACGCAGGTTCCCCTGCCAGGCGGCTTCCGGTCCAGCCTCGTCTGGGTGACCCGGCCAAATCACGCCAATGAGCTTGCCGCGCTCGACGACGATACTCTCTCCCGGCGTATTGAGGAGCGACAGCAATCCTTTCTGGGAAAAGCTACGGTCGAGCCCAACCGGCAGGTTTTTCCCCTTTCGACTGCTATGCCTGCCCGTTTTGCCAGCCGCAGGGTGGCGCTTGTCGGTGAGGCCGCCCATGTCTTTCCGCCAATAACCGCGCAGGGGCTCAATCTAAGCCTACGGGATGTCATGGATCTTGCCCAGGTGGCCAGCGCTTACGCTTCCGACCCAGGTGCGACCGAACCACTCCGGCACTATGATGCGCGCCGCCGTCCGGATGTGCTGGCGCGAAGCAGCGCCGTCAATCTGGTCAACGCGTCGCTTCTTTCCGACCTCTTGCCGGCTCAGCTTGCAAGGAGCGCCGGCCTGGGGCTTCTGGGAAGCCTTCCGCACCTGCGAGGCTTCTTCATGCGGGAGGGCATGTACCCGGGCAGCGGCTTCGCGGCCCTTCTGCCGGATTTTCTACGTCCCTCCCGGGAACTGCTTCCCTAGAGTCTCCCGTGGCCAAGATGGCGGCAACGAATCCTGTCATTGAACCATTTCTATCATCCGGCGTCACCTTCACGAAGGGACGGGTTGAACTGTGACGAAAACAACGTCACATAAGAGCGAAGGCAGGAAGCGATGCAAAAGATCAGAAAAGCAAAATTCGCGATCGGCCAGGTGGTCCGCCACCGGCTCTTTCCCTTTCGGGGCGTAGTCTTCGATGTCGATCCCGAATTCAACAACACCGAGGAGTGGTACCAGGCCATACCGGCAGAGATTCGACCATCCAAGGATCAGCCCTTCTATCATCTGCTGGCGGAAAACGAAGAAACCCAGTACGTCGCGTATGTTTCCGAGCAAAATCTTCTGGAAGATGAGTCAGGCGAGCCGGTGAGCCATCCCCAGCTATCGGAATTTTTTGTGCGCATGGCAAATGGCAAATACATGCCGCACCAAAAGCACACGCACTAGAGGAACCTGAGGAAAACTGGATACTGGTTACCTCCCGGAACTCTGAAAAACAAGAGCTTAAGCCATTGCAGCGTTTCGATGGATGCTGCGATGGCTTACTCGTTCACGCTAGCCCAATCGCTGGTCGATTCTGAGCCGCCGCCTGAAGCAGATGCTCGTATCGGAAAGCCATGGCAGGATCGCCATGACTCGACCGAGTAACTGTCGACCCACGGAACCGTTTCGAGCAGCTTATTGCGACTGCTGCTTTGCCTGCTCCTGAGCCTGCTTCAGCTTATCGACAAATTCCTGGTTGTTCTTGCTTACGAACTCTTCGAGCCTCTTCTGGCGCTCGTCGAGGTCGCTCTGCTGCAACGGCTCGCCGTCAAAGGCGTTGGTGAAGCCCTGAAGCGTGACCTTGATCGGATTCGGCTGGTTCTGGAAATTGACGGAGGTGAGCGTCAGTTCAGAGCCGCGTTTGAAGGCTGAGACCACCTGGTCTGTAAGGGGTGCTTCAGCTACGCAGCGATCCGGAACGCAGATGGCATATTCAATCTTCTGTGTCGTGCCGCCGTCGACCTGAAGCCCAATTCCCGGTGGTATGAGACGTCCCGACGGCACCGCGATCTGCAGCACGCTGCGATTCACCTTGCCTTTCACTTCTATCAAATTCACGCTGGTCAGAAGCTGACCTGTTTCAGCGCGACGAAGAAACTGAACGTTGCAGACGTCCACGTCTTCCTGCTTCGTGCACGCCTTGAACCAGCCCTGCGGCGGCTCCTGCTGTGCCTGCTGCGCCAGCGCCTGACCGCTGCCCCCGATGCCAACCATGCACAGCGCGCCGAACAAGGCGGCCGGCAAACGGTATGCTTTCGCATTTTGGCCTATCATTGATACCTTCCTCTTGAAATCCCACCGGCAGCTACGCCATTACGACGCATTCCCTTGCCATCGAATGCGGCGACAGCAAGGCTTGCGCGCGTGTTACACTGCATATGGCCGCGAATCCAGTGTTCATCCCCAAGGCTCCAGTGTTTTCGCATGCGATTGGCGCGAACTGCAGGATCGGGCAAGACACCCGCCTTATTGTGAACTGTTTGAAGCGTGAGACACTCGAAGTTTGAGATGAGGTCTTTGATGATTCGTACCTTCCTGATTCTGGCGCTTGCCCTGGGGCTTGCCTGCGCAGCACCGGTACAGGCGCAGGACATCCCCGCACATGGAATTGCCATGAATGGCAAACCAGGCATGCCTGCCGGGTACACGCATTTTCCCTATGCCAATCCTGAAGCTCCGAAGGGGGGCGAAATCACCTATTGCGTCGTAGGCACCTTCGACAACCTGAATCCCTTCATTCTGAAAAGCATGCGCACAACGGCCCGCGGGGTAACCGACGCGATCTTCGGTAATCTGGTCTTCGAGCCGCTGATGCGCCGGAGCCGGGCAGAGCCGTTTTCCCTCTACGGTCTGCTGGCCAAATCGGTTGTGATGGACGAAGGCCGCACCTATGCGGAATTTCACCTCGATCCCGACGCCCGATGGTCGGACGGCAAGCCAGTCACGCCCGAGGACGTCATCTTTACCTATGAAACCTTCGCCGAGAAGGGCCGCCCGCCCTACAGCACCCGCATGGACCGGATCGCAAAGCTAGAGAAGATCGGCGAGCACATCGTACGGTTCACCTTCAACGAAAAATCGGATCGCGAATTTCCGCTTATCGTGGCGCTTACACCTATCATACCAGCACACGCTTTCGAGCGCGAGGCGTTCGACCAATCCACGCTCAAGCCTTTGATCGGCAGTGGCCCTTACACCATAGAAGCGGTTGATCCCGGCCGCCGCATCGTCTACCGGCGCAATCCCGAATATTGGGCGGCGGATAAACCCTCCATGCGCGGATTTCACAACTATGACCGCATCCGCGTCGACTATTTCCTGAACAGCAACTCCCAGTTCGAGGCCTTCAAGAAAGGGCTTTGCTCAGCCTATGGCGGGCCGGTCTATACCGGGCTCGATCCGAACCACGTGGCGCGCGATTTCAACTTTCCCGCCGCGCAGAGAGGCGATGTAGTCGTCGAATCCTTTGAGTCGAAAATTCCCCCGGTGGTCGTCGGCTTCGTCTTCAACACACGTCAGGAAAAGTTCTCCGATCCCAGAGTGCGCCGCGCGCTCTCGATGCTCTACGATTTCGAATGGGTGAACAGAAACGTTTATGACGGGAAATACCGCCGGACGCTGAGCTACTGGCAGAACTCGGAGCTTTCAGCGCTCGGCAGGCCGGCGAACGAGATTGAACGGAAGCTTCTTGCACCATACGTGGACAAAGTCCTGCCCTCAGTTATGGACGGCACCTACGGCGTGGATGGCAAAGACGGTCTTGACCGGGAGATGATGCGCGAGGCGCTCGCCTTGTTAAGAACGGCCGGATACAGCCTGAAGAACGGCGTTCTACAGGATGCATCCGGGAGGGGCCTGGCCTTCGAGATCCTCATCGTTCCCGGAGAGCAGGAGCGTATTGCGAGCGTCTATCAGCGTGCGCTTGCCCGGATCGGCGTTCAGGTTTCCCTGCGGGTGCTCGATGATTCCCAGATGCAGCAGCGAAAGCAAGCTTTCCAGTTCGACATGCTGATTGCAGGCGTAGGCTTTTCCGGCTCGCTTTCCCCCGGCATCGAGCAGGTCGGCCGCTGGGGCTCCGAGTCCGCCAATGCCGAAGGTTCCTTCAATCTGGCCGGCGTTGCCGATCCCGCAGTCGACGCCATGATCGAGGCAATGCTCAATGCGCGCGACCAGGAGACTTATGTTGCCGCAGTGCGCGCACTCGACCGGCTTCTAATCTCCGGGGCCTATATGGTCCCAACCCAGCACAATACGCTGCAGTGGATCGCCTACTGGAACTATCTCGATCATCCGGACGTAAACCCACTGGACGGGTTTGACCTGTCTGCCTGGTGGCGCAAGCCCCAGTAAGAAAGGGAGAGATGTGGAAAAAGAACCCGCAATCGTCATCGACGTCGTATCGGACGTCGTCTGCCCTTGGTGCTACCTTGGCAAGCGTTATCTGGAACGCGCACTTGAAAGCCTGCCAGAGCTGTCCAGATCTGTGCGCTGGCGGCCTTTCCAGCTCGATCCTTCGATCCCGCGGGAAGGGCTGGAACGGGAGAGCTACATGCTCGCAAAATTTGGCAATCGTGAGCGGATCGATGCTGCCCATGAGCGTTTGCGCGAGCTTGGGGCGGCGGCAGGCATCCCCTTCGATTTTTCTGCGATCAGGATTGCGCCCAACACGCTTGACTCGCACCGGGTGATCCGCTGGGCCGGGACCCTCAGCGAGGATGTGCAATCACGGCTCGTCTCCCGGCTTTTCGGCCTCTATTTTGAGGAAGGGGCGAATATAGGCGACCACGCCGTACTGTCTGATGCTGCGCGTCATGCAGGCATGGACGCCGACTCTGTTATGAAGCTCCTCGCCACCAATGCCGGCCGGACGGAGGTTGAGGCGGAGATTGCAGCGTCGAACCGCATGGGCATCACGGGGGTACCCTGCTTTCTCCTTGAAGGCCGCTATGTGCTGACAGGCGCCCAGCCGCCCGAGACGCTCGCCGATGCGGTTTCGAAGGTGGCAGAGGCCAAGGCGAAGGGCCTGCTCGACCAGAACGAGGCTTGATCCTGCGAAGGCACCTGGCTTGGCAGCATGACGGCACCGCCGTCCCTTTATGCTGCCTGTCTTTCCGCAAGCCGTACCAGTTGCGTCATGATCACCGCTGCTCCGGAAAGGCGCTTCTCCGGCGTTGGCCAGTCGCGGATGAACACCACGCTCTGATCCGGCCTGATCTTGGCAAGCTGCCCCTGCTCGCCAATGAAGCGCACAAGGCCGGCTGGCTCGGGAAAAGCCTGGTTGCGGAAGTGGAGCACCACGCCCTTCGGACCAGCATCCAGCTTCTCCACATTCGCCCGGCGGCAAAGCGCCTTGATGAACACCACTTTCAGGAGGTGCTCCACCTCCACCGGCAGAGGGCCGAAGCGGTCGATCAGCTCCGCCCCAAAAGCGTCGATCTCTTCCGTTGTCGTCAACTCGCCAAGACGCCGGTAAAGGCCCAGGCGAAGCTGGAGATCAGGTACGTAGCTTTCCGGGATCATGACGGCGGTGCCGACGGTGATCTGCGGCGACCAGCCGGTGTCTAGCGCCTCGCCTCCGCCGCGCAGTTCTGCGACCGCTTCTTCCAGCATCTGCTGGTAGAGCTCGTAACCCACTTCCCTGATATGCCCAGACTGCTCCTCTCCAAGAAGATTTCCCGCACCGCGAATGTCGAGATCATGACTTGCCAGCTGGAACCCCGCGCCCAGCGTATCCAGCGATTGCAGCACTTTAAGACGCCTTTCCGCCGTTGGCGTCAGCGTCTTGTTGGCCGGCAATGTGAAGAGCGCATAGGCCCGCACCTTGGAGCGGCCTACACGCCCGCGAAGCTGGTAAAGCTGCGCAAGCCCGAACATGTCTGCCCGATGCACGATCAGCGTGTTGGCCGTTGGTATATCCAGGCCCGATTCCACAATCGTGGTGGAAAGCAGTACATCATACTTGCCCTCATAGAAGGCATTCATGATGTCGTCGAGCTCGCCCGCCGGAAGCTGCCCGTGGGCCGTAGCCACCTTCAGCTCCGGGACTTCCTGGGCCAGGAACTCCTTCACCTCTTCCAGGTCGGAAACACGCGGTACGACGTAAAAGCTTTGGCCGCCGCGATAGCGTTCGCGCAGCAGCGTCTCGCGGATCACCAGCGGGTCGAACGGTGAGATGAACGTCCGTACCGCGAGCCTGTCGACCGGCGGCGTAGCAATCAATGACAATTCGCGCACGCCCGTTAGCGCCAGTTGCAATGTGCGGGGAATGGGCGTTGCCGAGAGCGTGAGCACATGCACGTCCGACTTCAGTTCCTTCAGCCGCTCCTTGTGCTTTACGCCGAAATGCTGCTCCTCGTCGATGATCAGCAGTCCCAAATTCTTGAACGTAACGGAGTTGCCCAGAAGCGCATGGGTGCCAATGACGATATCCACCGTACCCTCAGCTATCCCCCTCTTTGTCTGCGCGAGTTCCTTGGAGCCGACGAGGCGCGAGGCTTGGCGCACCGATATAGGCAGGCCCATGAAACGCTCGCGGAAGGTCTTGAAGTGCTGGCGTGCGAGCAGCGTCGTGGGCACCACCACGGCAACCTGAACACCCTCCATGGCGGCGATAAAGGCAGCCCTTAAGGCAACCTCGGTCTTCCCAAACCCGACGTCACCACAGACGAGACGGTCCATGGGACGGCCGGAGGTGAGATCTTCGATCACTGCCTCAATAGCGTTTTGCTGGTCATCCGTCTCGTCATAAGGAAAACGGGCCGCAAACTCGCCATAAAGGCCTTCGGGCGGTGCAAGCTTGGCCGCAGGACGCATCTGTCTTTCGGCCGCAAGCTTGATCAGGTCGCCCGCCATCTCAAGCAGCCGCTTCTTAAGCTTCGCCTTGCGCGACTGCCAGGCAACGCCTCCGAGCTTGTCGAGCACCGCTTCCGCGGCATCGGAGCCGTAGCGGGAAAGAAGCTCGATATTCTCAACCGGCAGGAACAGCCGGTCGTCGCCTGCGTAGCGGATCTCCAGACACTCGTGCGGCGCTCCTACGGCCTCAATGGACTTGAGCCCCACGAAGCGGCCAATGCCATGATCAGCATGGACGACGATATCCCCGGCAGAAAGTGCATTTACTTCCGAAATAAAATCAGAGGCTTTGCGCCTTCTCTTCGTGCGCCGGATCAGGCGGTCGCCCAGAATGTCCTGCTCAGCGACGACGGTGAATGAAGCCGTCTCGAAACCAGCTTCGAGCGGCAGAACGCCGAGCCCGGCCTTACCTTTAGGCAGCCTCTCAAGATCGGCAAGGCTTTCCACCCGTTGAAAGCCCTCAAGCCCATGCTCGGCCAGGATCTGGCCGAGCCGCTCGGTCGATCCCTGGCTCCAGCCGGCAACCAGCACCTTCTTACCCTCCGCCCTCAGCGTGCCGATATGCCTTGCCACATGCTCGAAGACATTCGCCTTCGGATCTGCTCTTTCCTCGGCAAAGCTGCGTCCTCCCTGCGCGCCAGCATGGGCGACCTCTTTGGCGCTCTCCCCCGGGGTGGCGAAGGGCGTGAAGCGAAAGAAGTGCCGACCTTCCGCAGCCTCCGAGACCTCTTCAGGGCTTAGGTAAAGCCGCTGCGGCTCGACGGGCTTGTAGGGTACCGCCTCGCCGATACCCGCTCCTTCGGAAGCCTGCCGCATGCGCGCTTCGTAATGATCGGTGATCAGCGCGAATCTCTCACGGATAGCTTCATGAGCCAGATGATCGAGCACCAGAGGCGCATCGGGCAGATAGTCGAACACCGTCTCCAGCCGGTCATAAAACAGCGGCAGCCAGTGCTCCATGCCCGCAAAACGCCGTCCTTCGGAAACCGCCGCATAAAGAGCGTCGTCACGAGACGGCGCTCCGAAAGCCTCGATATAATTGCGGCGGAAGCGGCTGATCGTTTCAGGCGTTAGCGACACCTCGCTCATCGCTTGAAGCGAAATCTCGTTCTGTTGTCCGGTCGTACGCTGCGTCGCCACGTCGAAGGCGCGAATCGATTCCAGCGTATCGCCAAAGAAATCAAGACGCACGGCCTCCTCCCAGCCGGGAGCGAAGAGATCGAGAATGCCACCGCGCACAGCATATTGCCCGATGTCGCGCACAGTGGGGACGCGCTCGAAGCCGCTCTTTTCCAACCGCGCCGTAAGTTCTTCCATATCCACCTGGTTGCCAGGCCGTGCACGGAAGCCCTGCGCGGCAATACTGGATGCAGGCGGCATGCGCTGGATGAGCGCATTGGCACTGACCAGCACAAGGGCCCTGTGCGGGTTTTTCTGGAGCGCAGCCATGGCGGCAAGCGCATCCAGACGTCGAGCCGCCGCGTCCGCTCCGGGCGAGACACGGTCATAGGGCAGGCAGTCCCAGGCGGGCAGTTCCAGAAGCGGAAGGCCGGGCGCAGCAAAGCGCAGAACGTCTCCAATCAGCGGAAGACGCTGGCCATCGCGCACCACGAAAATCATGGGCCCATCAGGCGCGATTTCGGAAGAAAGCTGCGCCAGGGCAAAAGCTTCGTAGCCATCGGCAACGCCGTCGACAATCACCGACCGCTTCCGGTTACCAGCAAGGCCGGTAGTCTTGATCAGTTTATTCATGACAGTCGTTGTGTCAGACAGCACTTGTCCTGCAAGTCGCCCGAATGCGTTCAAAAAGGGGCGTATCGTGCGGCGGCTTCACAGTTGCCTCACCTGTTATCCATGAAAGAAGCGTCACATCCGGCACTTCCAGCAATGCCTCGAAGGCAGCAAGCTCTTCTTCCGTAAGCGAGTCGAGGTAAGTATCTGCAAAGCCGCCCAAGACAAGATCCATCTCGCGCATGCCGCGGCGCCAGGCTCTGATGAGCGAGCGGCGCCTGCGCGGAGCGAGATCGGCGCTGGAGCGTGTGGTTCCGGTCATTTTGGTGCCTTTCACGATGAGAAAGCGCATATAGCGTCTCGTAACCAGAATGTCAGCCTGTGCGGAGGATTTCCTCCGCCGCTTCATCCATCTAAGTTGCCGTCATGCGTCCTTCAGTCCTTGATCCCCTTTTTGCACCTGCAACTACGCTGGAAGGCATCGGTACTCGGCTCGCCGGCTTGATCTCCAATGTCGTTCCCGCAGACCTCACTGGCCGCCCGCTTCGCGTGCGCGATCTTCTGTTTGTGCTTCCTCACGCGCTGATCGACCGGAGCAACCGGCCCGGCGTTGCGCGTGCTCCGCAAGGCGCAATCGTCACTCTCTCGCTCACCGTCGCCGGTCATCAACCCGCACCGCGCGGCCGCAAGAATGTTCCATACCGCGTATTCGCTTTTGATGAGACGGGGGAGATCGCGCTTACCTTCTTCCACGCGCAGGCTGCTTACTTGGAGAAGGTGCTGCCGATCGGGGCGAAGGTACTGGTTTCCGGCCGAATGGACTGGTTCAACGGCCGGCCCTCCATGGTACATCCCGATCATATAGTTCCTGCCTCGGATGCTGCCTCGCTTCCCTCCTTCGAGCCGGTTTATCCGCTAACCGCAGGGCTTTCGCCAAAGGTTCTGCGAAGGGCTATCAGCCATGCAGTGGCACGCCTTCCAGAGCTGCCTGAATGGCAGGACGAAAGCTTGCGAGCCAAACTCGATATGCCCTCCTTCAAAAACGCGCTCCAGCGCCTTCACGATCCGCAATGCGCCCAGGATGTTTCTCCCGAAGGAAAGTGGTGGCGGCGCGTTGCCTATGACGAGTTTCTGGCAAGTCAGCTTTCGCTCGCCCTTGTGCGGGCGCGCACCCGCCGGCTTGCCGGAAGGCCGCTTCTGGGTGACGGAACCCTTGCCGCCCGCATCAGGGCTGCACTGCCTTACAGACTCACGCCCTCGCAGGAGCAGGCGGTGGCCGACATCTTTGCCGATCTTGGCCGGGAAGAACGCATGCTGCGCATGCTGCAAGGCGATGTCGGCGCAGGCAAGACAGTGGTGGCGCTCATGGCCATGGCCCGCGCGGCCGAAGCTGGGGGGCAATCTGCCCTCATGGCACCGACGGAACTTCTTGCCCGCCAGCACCTGGCAACCATCGCCCCCTTGGCTGAGGCAGCAGGCCTCAAGGCCGCCCTTCTGACCGGTCGCGAAAAGAGCCGCGAGCGCCAGGCCGTTCTCGAAGGTATCGCCTCAAGCGAGATCGCTTTCGTTGTTGGAACCCATGCGCTTTTCCAGGAACAGGTGCGCTTCCGCGACCTGGTGCTTACGGTCATAGACGAGCAGCACCGTTTCGGCGTGCACCAGCGCCTTGCCCTCAGCGCCAAGGGAGCTGCCCCGGACATGCTGGTGATGACGGCAACGCCGATCCCGCGCACTCTGGTGCTGTCCGCCTTCGGCGACATGGATGTCTCCCGCCTTACAGAGAAGCCGGCCGGCCGCAAGCCAATCCGCACAGTCACCATGCCGGCGGAGCGCCAGGGGGAACTGATCGAAAGGCTGAAGGGCGCGATTGCGGAGGGCCAGAAGGTTTACTGGATTTGCCCGCTCGTGGAGGAATCGGAAGAACTGGACGTTACCTCCGCGGAAGATCGGGCCGCTGCGTTGAAACAGGTCCTGGGCGGAAAGGTCGGGCTTGTTCACGGGCGCATGGCAGCGCGCGAGAAGGATGAGGCCATGAGCGCCTTCCGTTCAGGAGAGACCCGTCTTCTCGTCGGCACCACCGTAGTGGAGGTGGGAGTCGACGTGCCCGATGCCACCATCATCGTCATCGAGCACGCCGAGCGCTTCGGGCTTGCACAGCTTCACCAACTCAGGGGCCGTGTGGGGCGCGGGGATAGGCCCTCTTCCTGCGTCCTTCTCTACAAGCCGCCCCTGAATGATATGGCAAAGCGCAGGCTTGCGGTGCTGCGTGAGACGGAAGACGGATTCCTGATCGCTGAGGAAGATTTGAGGCTGCGCGGCGAAGGAGACCTTCTCGGCACGCGCCAATCCGGCACGCCAGGCTTCCAAGTGGCAAGGTTGGAGTTCCACGCCGATCTTCTAGCGACCGCGCGAGACGACGCGCGGCTCATCCTCGCCCGCGATCCGGAGCTTGCTTCCCCACGCGGCGAGGCGCTGCGGCTCCTGCTTTATCTTTTCGGCAGGGACGAGGCGGTGCGCCTTCTACGCGCCGGATGACGTTCCTGCATGCAGCTTCGCAGCTAGCCGCCAGATCGCTACTCCACCGTCACGGATTTTGCCAGGTTGCGGGGTTGATCGACGTCCGTCCCCATCACGACAGCCGTGTGATAGGCTAACATCTGAATCGGAAGCGCATAGACGATCGGCGCAATGAACTCCGGCATCGTTGGCATCACAATGGTCTCGGCGCCATCTAGGGCAGCGCCGGCCGCGCCTTCCTCATCGGTAATGAGAATGATGCGCCCTCCCCGCGCCGCGACCTCCTGCATGTTGGAGACAGTTTTCTCGAAGATACGATCATGCGGGGCGATAACAATCACCGGCATGGTTTCGTCGATGAGCGCGATCGGGCCGTGCTTCAACTCGCCCGCGGCATAACCTTCAGCATGGATATAGGAGATTTCCTTGAGCTTGAGCGCTCCTTCCAGCGCCAATGGATAACTGGTGTCACGGCCCAGATAGAGCACATGACGCACCTGGGAAAGCTCCCGCGCAATTTTCTCGATCCGCTCTTCCAGCCGCAGAGCCTGGCTTGCATAGCGCGGCGCTTCCGAAAGCGAGCGAACCATCGCGCGCGCCTCATCCTGCGTAAGCGTTCCGCGCTCAAGACCTGCGCGCACAGCAAGCGAGGCAAAAATCGAAAGCTGGCATGTGAAAGCCTTTGTGGACGCGACCCCGATTTCCGGCCCGGCAAGCGTCGGGAAGATGCCGTCGCTCTCGCGCGCTATCGTAGAATCGCGCACATTCACGATGGAAGCGATGGGCACGCCTTCAGCACGGCAATAGCGAAGTGAAGCAAGCGTGTCGGCTGTCTCGCCCGACTGGGAGACAAAGAGCGCGGCCGAAGCGTTTGATAAGGGCATCTCGCGGTACCGGAACTCCGAAGCTATGTCGATGTCCACGGGGATGCGCGCATAGCGCTCCAGCCAGTACTTGCCGATGAGGCCAGCAAGGTATGCCGTGCCGCAGGCAGAGATTGCGAGCCGGTCTATCTCTGCAAAGTTGAAGGGTGTCTCAAAGGGCTTCACGCTGCCATTCGTAAAATCGAGATAGTGTGCCAGTGTATGCGCGATAACCTCCGGCTGCTCATGAATTTCCTTTTCCATGAAGTGCCGGTGATTTCCCTTGTCAACAAGGAAGCTCGTCCCCACCGATTGCTGCTGCTGCCGCTGGACCGTCCGTCCCTCCATGTCGAAGATCTCTGCACCGGAGCGCCGCACCACCGTCCAATCTCCGTCTTCCAGATAGGTAATGGCCTCTGTGAAGGGAGCTAGCGCGATGGCGTCGGAGCCAAGATACATCTCGCCTTCACCATGGCCGATCGCAAGCGGCGGGCCGTTTCGGGCTCCTACGATAAGATCCTCGTCACCGCGAAACAGCAGGGCGAGGGCAAAAGCCCCTTGTAGCCGCTTCAGCGCAGCAAAGGCGGCATCCTTTGGCGCGGCTCCCCGCATCAATTCGCGCGCTATCAGATGCGCGACGACCTCCGTATCGGTCTGAGAGGCAAAGACGAAGCCATCGGCCACCAGCTCGGCGCGCAATTCGGAAAAGTTCTCAATGATGCCGTTATGGACGATCGCCACATTTTCCGAGAAGTGCGGATGCGCATTCACCTCGTTGGGCACGCCGTGCGTGGCCCAACGGGTATGACCAATACCGATCAGGCCGCCCAGCGGCTCCTCGGCCAGCTTCCTTTCCAGATTGATGAGCTTGCCCTCGGCGCGCCTGCGCGCCAGCCTACCGTCCTCGATGGTGGCGACACCCGCTGAGTCATAACCGCGATATTCAAGCCGCTTCAAGGCATCGACGATCAAAGGTGCAACTGGGTTATGCCCTACAATGCCGACGATTCCGCACATAACACCCTCTCCGGTTGAGACTTCTTAAAACAAAACCGGTCCGATGCGGGGGCAAGAACCTGCTGGTCCGCGCGGGCCAGCATCATCTATACCGCCTAATCGGCGCGCAGGCACTTCACAAATGCGGAAGTGGCCGCGCGACGGCAGGTCGCTGCGGCCCGGCAGACCGTTGCTCTAGTCGATATCAGCCACCTCGACCCCCGCGCTGCCCTCCACGCGCTGGGAAAGCGATGCCTTCATGAACTCGTCCAGATCGCCGTCCAGAACGTCCTGGGGGCTTGGGTTCTCCACCGCCGTGCGCAAGTCCTTCACCAACTGGTAGGGTTGCAGCACGTAGGAGCGGATCTGGTGTCCCCAGCCAATGTCCCCCTTGGTAGCTTCATTGGCATTTGCCGCTTCCTCACGCCTCTGCAACTCAAGTTCGTAAAGCCTGGCGCGCAACATCTCCCATGCCTTTGCCCTGTTCTTGTGCTGAGAGCGTTCCTGTTGGCACGCAACCGCGATGCCTGTTGGCAAGTGGGTGATGCGCACTGCGGAGTCGGTGGTGTTGACGTGCTGGCCGCCTGCTCCGGAAGACCGGTAAGTATCTATGCGAACATCGGACTCGGGAATGTCTATCTCGATCGAGTCATCGATCACCGGATAAACCCAGACGCTTGCGAAGGAGGTGTGCCTTCTTGCGTTGCTATCGAAAGGAGAGATGCGCACCAGCCGGTGCACGCCCGATTCCGTCTTCAGCCAGCCATAGGCATTCTGCCCCTTGATGAGGATGGTCGCCGATTTGATACCTGCTTCCTCACCGTCATGCATCTCCAGCACTTCGACCTTCATCCCCCGCCGCTCGGCCCAGCGCGTATACATGCGCAGCAGCATCGAGGCCCAGTCCTGGCTCTCGGTACCGCCAGCGCCGGCGTGGATTTCCAGATAGCTATCGTTCGCGTCCGCCTCGCCCGAAAGCAACATCTCCACCTGCCGCGACGCAATCTCGCCACGAAGGTTGCGGATCGCGCTCTCGGCTTCTTTGACGATCTGCTCTTCACCTTCTTCTTCGCCAAGCGCGATGAGTTCGATGTTGTCCTCAAGGGTCTGGACGAAACCGTTTACCGCGTTGATGCTGTCTTCCAGCGTTTGGCGTTCCCGCATCAGCTTCTGCGCCTCCTGCGGGTTTTCCCACAGGTCCGCATCCTCTGCACGCGCGTTCAGATAGTCGAGACGTTTTACTGCCTCATCCCAGTCAAAGATACCTCCTCAGCAGGCTTATGGCCTGCCTGATTTCATCGACCAAAGACGCGGTTTCCGTACGCATGCACTTCTTTCCTGACTCGTTCCTGAATGCGGTGTTTTGCTGTTGGACGGAACTTATGGAGCGGGACCCCGCCTGTAAAGCTGGATGAAGGATGGATTTCTGCGGAGTGTGAACAAACGAGAAACCGGCTCCCATCTACGATCCATAGGGCTCCGATTGCCCAAGGATGGTTCAGTTAGGAACCGGCACGTTTATAAGTACAGTCTCACCACGATGGTTTCAAGGTGCCGGCATAGGTCAAGGTCATCAGCGCCCTCGCTGATGGTTCCCGCCAACAGGAGACCGCCCGCCGCCATCAGCCGATCAACCTGGAAGCGTCCTGTTCCTTTTGAGCAGGCATCTGCCCTGGTCAGAACAGCCCGCCGGCGCCGCTGGTAATGGCTCTATTGGCCTGAGGCGAGATGTTCCTTGCGCGCTCGGTTCCAAGCTCGTCCATGCCTATCACCCAATAGGCATCAGCAGGGCCGGTGCCGGGTTTGAAGGCTTCCATGATAACGCCGGGCTGTCCCGGTGCAGCCTGCATTCCCGTGTGGCGGTCGATTGCGACTAGCTTCATGCCTTCGGGAACCTGGAAGTCCACGGGACGCATGTCCTTCAATGCTTCTGCCATGAAGTCCTTGAATATCGGCGCTGCCAGTCCGCCGCCAGTAGAGCCCTTGCCCATCGAGCGTGGCTGATCGTAGCCCATGAAGACGCCCACGACGAGATCCGGCGTGTAGCCAATAAACCAGGCATCCTTCTCGTCATTGGTCGTCCCCGTCTTGCCGGCAATGGGACGGCCGAGTTCGGATATGGATACGGCTGTTCCTCTCTTGACCACTCCTTCCATCATGGAGGTGATCTGGTAGGCGGTCATCGGGTCGAGCACCTGCTCGCGATTGTCGATGAGTTCGGCTTCCGGCTGGCCATTCCAATCCTGTGCCGTGCAACCCACGCATTCGCGGTTGTCGTGCTTGTAAACCGTCTTGCCATAACGATCCTGGATGCGATCGATCAGCGAAGGCTGGATATATTTGCCGCCATTCGCCATGACCGCGTAGGCGGAGACCATGCGCATCACCGTTGTCTCTCCCGAGCCGAGGGACATGGCCAGATGGGGCGGCATCCTATCGTAAATGCCGAAGCGCTCGGCATACTCGGCGACAAGATCCATGCCCATGTCCTGGGCCAGGCGCACCGTCATGAGGTTGCGCGACCGCTCGATGCCCATGCGCAGCGTGGAGGGGCCGGCGAAATCGCCACCATAATTCTTCGGTTCCCAAACCTGGTTACCGATATGGATCGTGACTGGGGCGTCCATCACAACGGACGCGGGCGTATAGCCATTGTCAAGTGCAGCCGCATAGACAATCGGCTTGAAGGAAGAGCCGGGCTGACGATAGGCCTGTGTGGCGCGGTTGAACTCGGACGCAGCATAGGAGAAGCCCCCCGCCATGGCGAGGACGCGGCCGGTATGTGGGTCCATGGCAACCAGCGCTCCGCCGATTTCCGGCACCTGGCGCAGCAGGTAGTTGCTACCGTCCTCTTTCTTGGGCTCGACATAGACGACGTCGCCCGGTTTCAGCACTTCGGCAGGGGAACTGGCCCTTACACTACGTCCGTCCACAATGTGGCGCAGCGCCCATTTCATATCGTCTACGTGAATGGTGCCGGTTTCGCGTTCGGTCGACAATGCGCCAGAGACCTCACGTCCCGGTCTCAAGCCGATTTTGACCTCGCTGCCGGAAGCTTCCAGAACGACGGCAAGACGCCATTCGGGCACGTCGCTCAGGCCCTGGATCTCGCCGAGACCCTCACCCCAGTCTTCCGACGCATCGATCCGGCTCACCGGCCCGCGAAAGCCGCGCAACGTGTCGTAACGGATCAGGCCTTTCTGCAACGCGCTGCGGGCATGAAGCTGCAATTTGGGGTCCAGCGTGGTGCGGACATAGAGCCCGCCCTCATAAAGCGCATCCTCACCGTAACGGGCGATGATCTCGCGCCGGACCTCTTCGGTAAAGTAATCGGCGGCAAAGAGATAGCTGCCCCGCGGGCGCGGGCTGACGTTCAGATCCGTTGCCTTCGCCTTTTCCGCCTCCTCGACCGTAATGTAACCGTTCGCCAGCATCTGATCGATTACCCAGTTGCGGCGTTCAATTGCGCGCTCGGTATGCCGGAACGGATGATAGTTGGAAGGTCCCTTGGGCAGCGCGGCAAGGTAGGCCGCTTCCGCGATCGTCAGGTCCTCCACCGTCTTATCGTAATAAGCAAGCGCGGCACCTGCCACGCCATAGGAGCCGAGGCCAAAGAAGATCTCATTGAGATAGAGTTCGAATATCCGGTCCTTGGAGTAGGCCTGCTCGATTCGGAAGGCCAGCATCATCTCCTTGATCTTGCGCTGTATCGTCTGGTCGGAGGTAAGCAGGAAATTTTTTGCAACCTGCTGGGTGATGGTCGAAGCGCCGACTGGCCTGCGGCCCGATCCTAAATTCTGAACATTGGTAACTACGGCGCGAACCAGGCTGAGAAGGTCGATACCGGGGTGGGTGTAGAAATTCTTGTCCTCGGCAGAAAGGAAGGCGGCCTTTACGCGATCGGGAATCGCCTGAATGGGCAGGTAAAGGCGCCGCTCGCGCGCAAACTCGGCCATCAGCGCACCGTCAGAGGCATGCACGCGCGTCGTCACGGGCGGCTCGTAGCGGGCGAGAACCTCATAGTCCGGGAGGTCCCTAGTGAGATCGCCCACATAAATGGCCACCCCGGCCGCGGCCAGCAACGCGAAAATAATCCCGATGCCAAAGAAATACCCTAAGAGACGTACCATGCCTGCTCCACTATGACCGCCGATCCGGTGGCATCTTGCGCGCCAGCACCGCGCAACAATAACATCATTACAAACGCGATGGAAAAACCTTGGCGCTTTCTTGTGAGGAAAATGGGGCGGAGCCTCGGAGCTGCGAGATACCTTACGATTAAGCTGGCCAGCGTTGTCAGATTGCAACGGTTACCGCATCCTCGTGCCCATGCCCGCGAGCCGGATGCACCGATAATCCCGGCATTGCAAGACAAGAACGGATAATTCCCACTTAGCAAGACAAGAACAGACGAACGAATCACCTTGCCTAATGCATGGAGGCGGTTAGCCGCCTGTCTTCGCAGCCGCGAAGGCGGCAATAGCCTCAACGATTCGATCCGCGGCCTTCCCGCGCCACTCCGGATCGCGCATCAAGGCTTCATCCTCAGGATTGGACAGGTAACCGAGTTCCAGAAGAACCGAAGGCACATCCGGCGCCTTCAGGACGAGAAAACCGGCCGAGCGCAGCGGCGTTCCCACAAGCTGAACGGTATCGCTCAGCTTCCCGATCAATGTGCGGGCGAACTGAATGGAAAAGGCGTGCGTCTCCCGGCGTATGAGGTCTATCAATATGTCAGCAACCTCATCCTCGCTTTCTTCAATGACCATTCCGGCAATCTCGTCGGAAAGGTTTTCGCGCGCCGCGGTGGCGGCAGCCTGCGCATCCGAGGCTTGATCTGAGAGCGTATAGACGGTCGCGCCCCGAAAATCACGCATGCGGATTGCGTCGGCATGGATGGAAATAAAAAGGTCTGCGCTGCTCTCACGGGCGATGCGCACGCGCTCGTCAAGGCGCAGGAAAACATCGCTGTCACGCGTGAGGACGACATTATACTTGCCGGTGTCTTCCAGCTTCTTTCTCAATTCGAGCGCAAAGGCTAGCGTGATCGTTTTCTCGAAAATTCCGTTTGCCCCTTGCGCCCCCCCATCGATGCCCCCATGTCCCGCGTCAAGAGCTACTGTGAACCGCTCGCTTGTCATCCTGCCGCTGTCCGAAGTCGGGTGACCCGTACCGGCATCTGGAATCGAATCGATGCGCTCACGCATGGCGGCCTCGAAAGCTTCCTCGGAGGCAGAGGCAATATCGATTACGAGGCGATAGCCGCGCGACGTCTCGTTCTGAAGGATGGAAAGGTCATCAAGCGTGAAAGGGCTGCGCATGGTGAAGATCATGCGGGAATGCTCCGGGCCCATGCGGCCATACCGCACCTTGGCGACCATGCCGCTTGCCTCGGCAGCCCCCGCTTCAAAAGCGAATTTGGTTTCCGGTAGGTCGATGACGAGCCGGTGGGGACCGCGCAGAAAGAACCAATCCGCCTCTGGTTCCTGGTCGAAATACACGATCATGCGCGTGCGGTTTGCATCGCCGGCCATGCGGTACTCATAAGCAACGAGCGCTTCTTCTGCCTCGGATGCCGCCATACCGGGAAGGAGCATGAAAAAGGACAAGGCAAGAAGGAGAAAGCGTAAGAGTCCAGAACAAGCGTTCCTGCCTGCCCGACCAGCGTTGCGCCTCCGTGCGGCTCCCGTTCTATGCTGCTTCCCCACGGCTTCCTATTCTTCTGCATGCATTCGATGCTGACCGCAGCTAAACAATGCTTTCAGCCGCATCAAGACCCAAGGAGCATAATTGGAAAGATGAATTCAGGGTTGCCATGTGATGTATCAAATCATAAAAGCAGCAACTGAACCATCGAAGTGCCCTTATGCGGATGCCGTTGCAAAATCCGCAACGCGGGTCCAGGGCGCGGTCCTTTCTAATCCGATGCGCGGGGCGAGGACGGTGGATCAGACGAATTTCTTCGAGGTGTTTGCGGCGGAGCCGGAACCCTCAACCAGAGGAAAACGGCCGGGCAAATGGCTCGGCTCGTGATGAGCAATGTACCGGGTCCCGATCATGGACCCTTGTTGAAACGGTCGTGCCAGGCGGTGCAATGGCCTTGAACGCAGTTAAGAGTTCCTCCCACATTCTCCGCAGACCATCCGCGGCAGGCAGGTATTCTGCGCTCTTTGGCGCCCGATCGGCACACCTCAAATTATCCGGCACAAGATTCGTAAGTACGGCTTCCGCACAAAGAGATGCGTATGCCCGGACGAAGAATCGCGCCGGGGAGACTAGATTTAATGCCCAACAAGATGCTGATAGACGCCTCCCACCCGGAGGAAACACGCGTAGTCGTCGTACGCGGTAACCGAATCGAAGAGTTCGATTTCGAATCCCAGGACAAGAAGCAACTCAGAGGTAACATATATCTGGCGCGGGTGACGCGCGTTGAACCCTCACTCCAAGCGGCTTTCGTCGAATATGGCGGTAACCGGCACGGCTTCCTGGCCTTCAGTGAAATCCATCCTGATTACTATCAGATCCCCGTTGCTGACAGGCAGGCGCTTCTGAAAGCGGAAGCTGAGGAGGCAAAGGCCGCCGACGAAGAGGCCGATGAACACGATTCGGGCCGCAGCAAGCGCCGCCGCCGTAACGGAAAGCGCAGCACAGCCAAGGAAGATGCAGCCACGCCGGCGGAGGAGTTTTCGGAGAATGGCCACCAGCCTGCCGTGGCCGAAGAGGTGCATGACAATGTCATCTCCGAGAAGGCTCCTCCGGCGAATGGAAACGGGGCTAATGGAAACGGGCTCGATGACGACGAGAACGGCGAGATCGACATCGTCGGCGCAGGCGATGCTCTTGACGAGGCGCAGGTGCGCCGCCGGCCTGTCCGGCGCGACTACAAGATCCAGGAAGTCATCAAGCGGCGCCAGATCCTGCTCGTACAGGTCGTAAAGGAGGAGCGCGGCAGCAAGGGCGCTGCCCTTACAACCTATCTTTCGCTTGCCGGGCGCTATTCTGTGCTGATGCCCAACACGGCGCGGGGTGGGGGCATATCGCGCAAGATCACCAATCCTGCCGACCGCAAACGGCTCAAGGAAATCGTCAAGAGCCTCAATGTCCCGGAAGGGATGGGCGTCATATTGCGCACCGCCGGCGCCAACCGCACCAAGGCGGAAATCAAGCGCGACTACGACTATCTGATGCGCCTGTGGGAACGGGTACGTAGCGTAACCCTCGAATCCATCGCTCCATCGCTCGTCTACGAAGAAGGCAGCCTTATCAAGCGCTCCGTGCGCGACCTTTATAACAGGGAAATCAACCAGATCCTGGTGGCCGGCGAGGAAGGATACCGCGAGGCCAAGGATTTCATGCGGATGCTGATGCCGAGCCACGCGAAGGTCGTGCAACCCTATCGCGACTCGGTTCCCATCTTCGCCCGCAACGGCATCGAGGCACAACTCGACAAGATGCTGCAGCCTCAGGTGACGCTAAAGTCAGGTGGCTACATCATCATCAACCAAACCGAGGCGTTGGTCGCTATCGACGTCAACTCCGGGCGGTCGACCAAGGAACACTCCATTGAGGACACTGCGCTCCAGACCAATCTGGAGGCGGCGGAGGAAGTGGCCCGGCAACTCAGGCTGCGCGATCTTGCGGGCCTGATCGTCATCGACTTCATCGATATGGAGGAGAGCCGCAACAACCGTGCAGTGGAGAAGCGCCTCAAGGAATGTCTGAAGAATGACCGTGCGCGCATTCAAGTGGGCCGCATCTCCCATTTCGGGCTCCTGGAGATGTCGCGTCAGCGCATCCGCTCCAGCGTTCTGGAAAGCACGATGCAGCCCTGCGCGCATTGCGGCGGGACCGGCTACCAGCGGTCCGATTCCTCGGTAGCGCTGATGGTGGTGCGCGCCATAGAGGAACATCTTCTTAAGGAGTCGCGCTACGACATCACCGTGCGCACTTCGTCATCCGCCGCGCTCTACCTGCTTAACCAGAAACGCTCGACGTTGATGGACCTGGAAAATCGTTTCGGAGTTGCCGTCACCATCGAGGCCGATGAGCATCTGAGCGGGCAGCACTATTCAATCGTGAAGGGTTTACCCTCCACCCATATCTCCGCTGCAAAATCGGCCAGTTTGCCCGAGAAAACTCCCGAGACGGCAGAAACGGAAGACACATCTTCGGAAGATGAGTTGGACGGCGATCACGAAGCTGCTGCTTCCGAGGAGGAGAACGGCGGTGCGGGCCGCAAGCGCAGGCGCAAGCGTCGCAGGCGCGGCGGACGTGACAAGAACGGCGAACTGGGTGCCGATGCAGCCAGCGATGATCTGATGGCTGACGAGGCGGAAGAGCCTTCCCCCACCGAGGAAGCCGCAGCCGCCCCGCGAGATGAAGCCGAACCACGAAAGAAGCGCCATCGGGGCAAACGCGGCGGGAAGCGCAACCGGCGTGAGGGGGCCGGTGCGGAAGAGGAAAGCGCGGCTGAGGTCACGTCCGTTTCATCAGAGCGCCCTGATGAGGATGCTCGTGCATCACAGCTAAGCGAATCGCCCGCCGAATCAGAGGCGTCTCCAGCGATCGCTGAGAGCGTGGCGCAGGATATTTCCGAGCCTGCTGCTACAGATGCCTCCGAGCCTGCGGCGACCGATCTCCCCGAACCTGCTGCGGCTGCCGCCGACTCTGGACCTGCGGCCGTGGTTTCCTCTGAACCTGCTGCCGGCGAAACAAGCGAGTTGGAGAAGGCGGAACCAGCGCCGAAGCCGCGGCGGAGAACGCGCGCCCGCAAGGAAGTGCAGGAAGTCAGCCAGGAAGATAAGGCGGGCGAGGCCCCTTCGGAAGCCGACGCCGGCCAGGTCTCTTCATCGGAGCAGGTTCAGGCTTCTGTTTCCGCGGAGGACGCCGAACAGCCAGCAGCAAAACCCGGCAGGCGCCGGCCGCGCGAGGAAAAAGTTGAAGAGAAGGAGCCCGTCGCCTCCTCCACTCAGGAACCTGTCGTTTCTTCCCTGCAGGAAGGCGAAGAGCCGCTACAGCGCAGAACCGGCTGGTGGCAGCGCAAGAGCTTCTTTTAGACTTCCAGGGCATTCCGGCCGGCCGTAATCTTCAATGCGCTCCGGCCGGACAGCACAGGAACCGGGCAAGCTCGCGACAGCAGCCGCATTGATTCGGGCGAGGAGAGCGTTTCGCCTTGCATCAAAAGAACTTGAAGCCGCTTTTGCGTCTTTTCATCGCCATGATGCTCGGCTAACCATTCCGTGCCATGATGAACTTTCCTGAGCGTTTTCTTACCGCCATTGCCCATATCGCCGCAGTGGCCCTTGTCCTGGCCAGTGCCTTGGTGATGACGTTAGCTGCGGTTCAGGCACAAGGGCGCGTGCCGGTCGTACGGGATGCGGAGATCGAAGCTCTCGTTAGCGAATATGCACGCCCGATCTTGCAGGCGGCCGGACTTTCGCGCTCAGGAATCGAGATTATTCTCGTCAACGATCATCGTTTCAACGCCTTTGTGGCTGGCCGGCGCATCTTCATCCATACCGGCGCGCTGCTCACATCTGAAACGCCCAACGAGATCATTGGCGTTATCGCACACGAGGCAGGACATATCGCCGGCGGCCATCATCATCGGCGAGGATCTCGGTGTTGTGCCGGATGGCTTTCGGGAAGAGATGGACCGCGCCAACCTGCTTGGTTACCGCATCTTCTATTTCGAGAGGAGCGAGCAGGGCTTCATTCCTCCCGATCGTTGGCCTCGTTCAGCCCTTGCCTGTGTTGGCAGCCACGACACGAGCACCCTTGCCGGATGGTGGACCGGCAGCGACATCGACCTTCGCGAGCGAATTGGGCTTTATGATACGGAAGGTGCGGACGGGCAGCGCAAGCTGCGCGCCCGCCAGAAACAGCAGGCGATAAACTTGCTCGACTCGATGAGTATGACGGGTGTGAGCAAGGAGTTCAACGAGACAACCTGTGCCGCCATCCACCGGCTTGTGGCAAAGACACCCTCAAGGCTTGCCGCTGCCCAAATGGAGGATCTGCTGGGCGTCGCCGGGCAGGCCAATATTCCCGGCACGGTCGATCAGCATCCGAATTGGCAACGAAAACTGCCCGTGCCTATCGAGGAACTGGAAGCCTCGCAGATGTTCGGCGCCGTTATCGAGGCCATAGTGCAGGAAAGGCCGCGCCTTTCATGATTGTTCCGCGTGCCACTTACCGCCTTCAGTTTCGAGAGGGTATGACCTTCGAGAAAGCGGCCGAGATCGTCCCCTATCTTGCCAAGCTTGGAATCAGCCATTTCTACGCTTCGCCGATATTCATCGCGGCGCCCGGCTCAAGCCACGGATACGACGTTGCCGATCCTCAGGCGCTCGACCCGGAGCTTGGCGGCGAGATAGGCTTTGTCACCCTTGCCAAGGCACTTAAGGAACATGGGCTTGGCTTGATACTCGATATCGTTCCCAACCACATGGCCGTTTCCACGGCCAATCCGTGGTGGAGGGACGTGTTGAAACACGGGCGCGAAAGCCGGTTCTCGCGGCATTTCGATATAGACTGGCAAGCCCCGAAACTGCTTCTGCCGCTGCTGGGCGAGCCGTATGGTGAGGCTCTTTCACAGGGGTTGTTCCAAATAAGGATCGAGGATGATACCGGCGAACCGGTATTGGGATATCATGAACTGTCGCTTCCCCTCACTCCGTCCTCTATCGCGCGGATTTTCGGGAAGGGCGTTGATCCCGCGGCGCTTGATCCCGCCGCGCGGCAGCAACTGCTTGCGAAGGTCAATGCGGACAAGAAGCTCCTCCACCGGGTGCATGAAGCGCAAGTATGGCAGCTCGGTTATTGGCGGCTGGCGCGAGAAGCGCTGACCTATAGGCGCTTTTTCGAGATTTCCGATCTAGTCGGTGTCCGGGTCGAGGATGCCGCTGTTTTCGCGGACGTCCATCAGCTTTCACTTCGGCTTGTCCGTGAAGGGGTTGTCGAGGGCTTGCGCATCGACCATGTGGACGGGCTGGCAGATCCCAAGGCTTATCTGGCTGCGCTACGCGAATCGTCCGGGCCACATTATGTGGTGGTGGAAAAGATTCTTGGTGCTGGAGAGGACCTGCGCGGCGACTGGCTGTGCGCTGGGACGACGGGCTATGAGGTATCGCGGCTGATTACTGCTGTGCAGGTTGAGCCGTCAAACCGCGCTGCCATGACGTATGAATGGTGCCGCTTCACGGGCGATGATCCAAATTTTCATCGTCAGGTGCTACACGCCAAGCGGCGTATCCTTACCGTAAACCTTGCCGGGGAACTCGATGCGCTCGTGCGGCTTGCACGCGCAGTCGCTGTAGAAGATATCGCAACCCGCGATTTCGGCTTTGATGCGCTGCGGTTGGCGATTGTGGAACTGGCGGCGGTGCTTCCGGTCTACCGGACCTACATCGACAGCGGAGGGGCTTCCCAAGAAGACCGGGAACTGATCGGCAGCGCGGTCGGGCGCGTCGAGCGGGGCCGCGAGGTGGAAGACGATCGGGTTTTGGATTTCATCGCATCCTTGTTACTGGAGCCGGCGCAGGGTTCATCCGCGCGCACTACCTTCATCGCCCGGTTCCAACAGACGACTGGGCCCTTGATGGCCAAGGCGGTCGAAGACACCGTCTTCTATCGCTACAATCGCTTGATTGCACTTAACGAGGTCGGCGCGGAACCCGATGAATTCGGGCTCGATCCTGGCACCTTCCATATTGCTATGAAGAAGCGCGCGGAAAGGTGGCCACACGCCCTATCGGCCACCGCTACGCACGACACGAAACGCGGCGAGGATGCCCGCGCCCGGCTGGCCGTGTTGAGTGAGATGCCGCAGGAGTGGGCTGCAGCGGTTTCCCGCTGGCACGAAGCAGCGGCGGAGATGCGCACTGCGCTGCCTCGGGGTGCTGCACCGTCCCCCAGTACGGAGTGGCTGTTCTATCAGGCGCTGACGGGAGCCTGGCCGGCTGACCTTTCCCTGCAAGACGAGGAAGGATTGCAAGAGCTCGCCCGGCGGCTTGCCGCCTTCATGACAAAGGCACTGCGCGAGGCGAAAAGGCATACGAGCTGGACCGACCAGAACGTGCCCTATGAGAAGGCGGTGGAAGAGTATATCAGTGCTGTCTTTACTCCGCGTCGGAGAAGCTTCCTGCGAGAGGTGCGGGCGCTGGTGGCAGCACTCGAACCCGCCGGCATTGTCAACAGCCTTGCCCAACTGGCCTTGAAGCTCACGCTTCCCGGCGTTCCCGACATTTACCAGGGTTGCGAGCTTCTGGACTACAGTCTGGTCGATCCCGACAACCGCCGCCCGGTGGATTTTGCATTGCGGCATCGCCTTCTAGATGAAGTTCGGCGTATGTCGGCAGCGGAAGCCATGGGACGGTGGCAGGAGGGCGTGCCGAAGATGTGGCTGCTGCATCGGCTTCTGCACCTGCGCGCTGCGCAAGCGCGGCTTTTCAGCCATGGGGATTACGATGAGGTTTCAGTCATTGGCAACGAAGCATACCATGTTGTTGCCTTCACGCGTTCGCTGGGCCGGGCGAGGATCGTAGTTGCCGTGCCGAGAATCGTCCTGCGGCACTGCGAACCTTGGCGGCAATCCTGGATATCCAGTGCCTTCGCTCGGACGGTCCTGCGTCTTCCGGCCAGCTCAGGCGGATACCGCAGCCTGACCGGTATTCCAGTGGAAGGTCCTGAGGTTCCGCTTTCCGGACTCTGGAACGACATGCCTGTGGCGGTGCTGGAGGCACGGTAGTTCTCTCGCCGCCTATTTTCTTGTGTTTCTGGCTGCTTCTTCCTCTTGCTCGCCCGTGCTGCCGGGCATTGCCTTTGCGGATTTCCGGCGTCCCGGGTTCTGGCTTGAGGCGTGGATGTTAACTGCATCCCGACCGTTATCGGTTTCCGCGGAATTGGGGGCACTTTCGGCCTCGATCTCCTGGGAAGCGCGTGCCCAATGTTCTGCCTCCCGGCCTTCTGGGCGGCCCTCTGCTTCCCATATCTCGTAAGCGCGCTGTCTTATCTTTTCATCCCGTTCGGACATGAGCGTCCCTCCTTTCTCCAGAAACTTCCTGGCCTGCGGCAAGGTTCCGCAACAAAGAGGAGGAACGAAGCTTCGCCCCGGTGACAAGGATGATGGTACCGCGGCCGGCGGTCGCACAACAAAGCTTTTCCGGATGTGCCAGTCACCAGGCAAGCTGGCTGCAGGACAGCCAAACTCCCTCCTCATAGAGCCTTCGCTCTGCTATCCTTCAGCCTATTGTGAGTGGACGCTTTACTTGCAAGCGTCCACTCTGAACGGCGGGGATTGCGGCGTCAACATTGAGGAAGTTTGCCATGGCACTGAACCCGCAAACCATTATTGCTGCCTTCTACGCTTCAGCCCTATTTGCGACAGCAGCATTGGCCCACCACGGCTGGAGCTGGGCCGAAGGTGAACTGAGCGAGCTGAACGGAACGATCCAGGAGATTTCGTTTGCGCCGCCTCATCCTTCCCTTGTGGTTGATGTCGATGGCCAGATCTGGCAGGTCGACCTGGCCAATCCTGCCCAGACCAAGCGCTCCGGTTTTGTACCGGGATCGGCTGAGGTTGGGGATGAGGTCACCGTTCTGGGCAATCGTTCGCTTGATAAAAGCAAGAACCTGATCAAGGCAGTCCGCATCACGATAAGCGGCAAGAACTACGATCTGTATCCTGACCGGATCACGAATTGACGATGATGTGCTGAACTTGTTCGACTGGCTGTCAGGCAGCACGCTTGCTCAGGCACTGATAGCATCGCCAACGCTCTACATGTTCGTCAATGCGGCGCACATCATATCAATTGGGATTCTGATCGGCGCGATCATTCCGCTCGACTTGCGTCTGCTTGGATTTTTCCGGCACGTTCCTCTCGATGTCATAGGCCCCTTCCTCTCGCGCGCTGCGATGATTGGTAGCCTCCTGGCAATTGCATTCGGCGTGGTGCTCTTCACCGTGCGGGCCAAAGAGTATGCTGGGAACCCGGCATTTATTACTAAGATGGTGCTTCTTGGCCTCGGCATCACAAATGCATTGCTATTCCGGACCATTGCTCCCTGGCGCCACACATCAACTGACGACAGCGCATCTCCATTGGTCAGGCCCATGGCTGGCCTGTCTCTTGTCATCTGGATCGCTGCTGTCATTGCGGGACGCTGGATAGGGTTTGTTTAACCTAGGCCGCACCGCTTGGATAGTTTCGGTTATGCAGCTTTCTCTGTCGAGCTATCGTCTCCAACGATGGAGGATAGTGCGCATTTCACCCTGCAAGTGAAGCCTTCGGCCGGGAAGCTGAGGTCGGTGCTGGCCGATAACTCCGCTGCCAAAGCTCGTTCTATCATCCGAGTCCCAAAGCCGGGTCTTTCCGGGGGCGAAACCGGTAGGCCGCCTCGTTCGGTCCATGTAAAGATAAAACCGTCCTTACCGGGTTCCACCATCCATTTTACCGCGACATGGCCGGCATCGGTCCGAAGCGCCCCGTACTTTACCGCATTGGTGCAAAGCTCGTGGACCGCCAGTGAGAGAGCGAGTGCGGCCCGGGCACGAATCATCATCGGGGGACCGCTTAGCGAAAAGCGCGGCCGGCCCTCTTCGTTGAACGGCTTGATCGCCGTCTCGATGATCTTGCAAATCTCTGCGGTGGCCCAATTGTCCTTCATGAGCATGTCGTGCGTACTGGCCATGGCGGCAAGTCGGCCGGTGAATACCTCGAATGCCTGCGAGCGTTCATTCCGGAAGGACTGGGTTGCAATCGCCTGTACCGTCGCCAGAATGTTCTTCACGCGATGGTCGAGTTCCCTGACGAGCAGATTTCTGTGCTCTTCGGCGCGCCGCCGCGCCACCCGGTCTGCCGAAAGCTTGTCCATATACTCGTCGATGGCGGCCGCCAGCGAAGCAATCTCGCTGCCGTCGTCCACGATGCCGGTCCGGGCCGTGTCATTCCCCCTCCGCCAGGCGGATATCGTATCAAGGAGTTTTCTGATCGGCCTACGGAAAAGCTGTTCGCCAACCATCCATGCAATGACAAAGACTGCGGCGGCCCCGATGACTGCAATGGCGATGCTCTTGTAGGTGGAAGCGTTGATTTCCCGGAACGCGCTTTCCGTTGACAGCGCGACACTGATGAAAAGCCCGGTACCGGCGAATGCCGGGGGATAGTAGCCAAGGACGCTGCGTGTGCCGTCTTGGTCGTCGAGCAGGAGGCTGCCGGGACGAAACGCGCCTACCAGCTTCAGGAAATGCTCCGGGACGCTGGTCCCGACGAACCGCTCGGGAAACGGCTCACGGGCAATAATGACGCCGCTCCGGTCGGTGACGGTAATGGAACTGCCCTCGGTAAGATTTCGCTCTTCCAGACGGCCGCGGAGCCAGTCCGGGTTGATCTCGGTCATGATGACGCCGATTACGTTGCCCGCGCCATCTTTCATCGCCAGCGCGAGGGGGAGGGAAGATAGTTCACCGAATTTGGAGCGTGAGAATTCGCCGACGACGAAGCCGCCTGTTTCAACCGCTTCCTGGAAATAGGGCCGGTCGCGGATTTGCAGAGGCTCCATTACCGTGGTGGAGGCGCATCGCACGGTGCCCTCGCTATCTGCCACTGCAAAGCCAAGGAAGCGGGCCAGCTCTGCCTGAACGGCAGCGAGGTAGCGTTCACAATCCTGTGACTCGAACTCCTGGATGGTCGATGAAAGCTTCAGCGAAAGCAGGAGGCCTTCCGCACCGGAAATGATTCGCTCCATTTCCAGGCTCACCATCTGGGCCTGCTGCAGAGCAAGCGTATGCACCTCCCGCTCCTTCTGCTGGTGAAGCGAAGCGATGTAGAAGATCACCACTGCCACGGCTGGCAGCATTGCGAGCGCAGTCAGGGCAATAAGACGCTGGGTGATCGTCAGATTGCGTGGATGCCAGGATATTTCGTTTCCGCCCATTTTTCAGACTATGCAATGTTGCGGTATTTCGGGCAAGCAGCCTCTTGCCGTGGTGTAACCAAGGTGAAACAGCACGGCTGAGGCAGAATGATGCTCGTCGAAGGAAAACTTCTTACCTCCCGGATCCTGTCGAACGAAAGCAAGATACTTGACGACGCCGCCGAGTCGATGAAGGCTCGACCCTGGTATGGCTCAGTGTCTGTACCGCCGTGTGATTTTGTCCTGCAGGAGTAGCAGCCGATGAAGACCCGCGCCGCCGTCGCCGTCGCCGCCGGAAAGCCACTGGAGATCATGGAGGTAAACCTTGAAGGCCCCCGCGAAGGCGAGGTCCTTGTCGAGATCAAGGCCACGGGCATCTGCCACACCGATGACTTCACGCTCTCTGGGGCCGATCCGGAGGGAATTTTTCCTGCTATCCTCGGCCATGAGGGCGCAGGTGTGGTGGTCGATGTCGGCCCTGGTGTGACGAGCGTCCGCAAGGGCGATCACGTTATCCCGCTTTACACGCCAGAGTGCCGCCAGTGCCCCTCCTGCCTGTCGCGCAAAACCAACCTTTGCACCGCCATTCGCGCTACCCAGGGGCAGGGGCTCATGCCGGATGGAACCTCGCGCTTCTCCGTCGGGGGCGAACGGCTTTTTCACTACATGGGCTGCTCGACATTCTCGAATTTCACCGTGCTGCCTGAGATTGCGGTGGCCAAGGTTCATCCGGACGCACCGTTCGACAAGATCTGCTATATCGGTTGCGGCGTGACGACCGGCATTGGCGCCGTCATCAACACGGCGAAGGTGGAAATCGGCTCCACAGCCATCGTCTTCGGCCTGGGCGGGATCGGGCTCAATGTTATTCAGGGACTTCGCCTTGCCGGAGCCGACATGATCATCGGCGTTGACATCAACAATGCGAAGAAGGAATGGGGCGAGCGCTTCGGTATGACGCATTTCGTCAATCCGAAGGAGGTCGAAGGCGAACTGGTCCCTTATCTTATCGATTTGACCAAGCGCGGAGCTGATACGATCGGCGGGGCCGACTACACATTTGACTGTACCGGCAACGTGACCGTGATGCGGCAGGCACTGGAATCGGCACATCGCGGCTGGGGCGAGTCCATCATCATCGGCGTTGCGGGGGCGGGCGAGGAGATTTCCACGCGACCGTTCCAGCTTGTCACCGGACGTGTTTGGAAGGGAACTGCCTTTGGCGGCGCGCGCGGGCGCACGGACGTGCCGAAGATCGTCGACTGGTATATGGAAGGCAAGATCGAGATAGACCCGATGATCACTCACACGCTGACGCTGGATGAAATCAACAAGGGCTTCGACCTGATGCGCCAGGGCGAGAGCATCAGGAGCGTGGTGGTTTTCTAAGACGTCTTAGCGTCTACGGGCATTTAGCCGATGCTTCAAACTCCGGCCAGTAAGGAGTCTTTCAGGCGCTTTTACCGTGCGCCTGGACGCGCTTCCAGCGTGTTTGGACCCTGGTGCAAAGGCTGGTCTTCATCCACCATGACGGAAGCGGTGCCACATCTTCGCTGATGCGTGAGAAGAAGCCGTTACCAAGAGAAACGACTAGATAGAGGAAGCCGCAGAAGATATTTTAGGCTTGAAATATATCTTGCTGGGTGCGATCCTGCCTCAATGCGACCGAAGGCAATTCCAGAGAAGGTAAGCCCATGAAGGTAGCGATCCTTGGCGGTGGTCCGGCCGGACTTTACTTCGCGATCTCGATGAAGCTGCGGGATGCAACTCATGAGGTCACGGTTTACGAACGCAACCGTCCGGACGATACTTTCGGCTGGGGTGTGGTGCTCTCGGACGAGACGCTCACGCATCTGGAAGCGAACGACCCGATAAGCGCCTCTGCCGTGCGGGCGAATTTTGCCTATTGGGACGATATTTCCGTGCATTATCGAGGTACACGGACGGTATCGAGCGGCCATGGCTTTTGCGGCATCGGCCGCCAAAAGCTGCTTCTGCTCCTGCAGGAGCGGGCACGCGAGCTGGGTGTCGAACTGCGGTTCCAGACGGAGATCGACGATCCTCGCCCCTTCATGAAAACCCATGACGTGGTGATCGCTGCGGACGGCCTGAACTCTAAGTCACGGGCTGTTTTCGCCGATGTTTTCCGGCCGGATATCGACGTGCGCAAGTGCAAATTTGTATGGCTTGGCACGCACCAGAAATTCGATGATGCCTTCACATTCATATTCGAGGAGACGGAGCACGGCTGGGTATGGGCGCACGCCTACCAGTTCGACACGGATACGGCCACCTTCATCGTCGAATGCGCGCCGGAAACCTGGGAAAGGTTCGGCTTCGGCGATATGACGAAGGAAGAGTCGATCGCCACCTGCGAGCGTATTTTTGCCAAGTATCTGGGCGGTCACAGCCTCATGTCCAATGCCAACCACATCCGTGGTTCGGCCTGGATCAATTTCCCGCGCGTGCTTTGCGCGCGCTGGTCGCACGAGAATATCGCCTTGATGGGGGATGCGGCGGCGAGCGCTCATTTCTCGATCGGATCGGGCACGAAGCTGGCCCTTGAAAGCGCGGTGGCGCTGGCCGATTATCTTCACTCCGAGTCGACTCTTGAAGCTGCCTTTGCGAAGTACGAGCACGACCGGCGGACGGAAGTGCTGAAGCTCCAGTCCGCTGCGCGCAACTCGCTCGAATGGTTCGAGGACGTAGAGCGGTATCTTCATCTCGACCCGGTTCAATTCAATTACTCGCTGCTGACCCGTTCGCAGCGCATCAGCCACGAGAATCTGCGGGTTCGCGATCCCGAATGGCTCAGTAATGCCGAAGCCTGGTTCCAGCGTAAGGCGGGCAGCAATGTGAATGGCGCGCGTGCGCCGATGTTCGCGCCCTTCCGGTTGCGGGAGATGCATCTTGTCAACCGCGTTGTTGTTTCTCCGATGGCGCAGTATCGGGCTGTCGACGGCTGTCCGACAGAGTGGCACTTCGTCCACTATGCCGAGCGGGCGAAAGGCGGCGCGGGGCTTGTCTATATCGAAATGACCTGCGTGACACCGGAAGGGCGCATCACTCCGGGTTGTCCCGGCTTCTACAAGCCGGAACACGAAGCTGCATGGAAGCGCATAGTCGATTTCGTCCATCGCGAGACGGAAGCGAAGATCTGTGCTCAGATTGGCCATGCGGGCGCCAAGGCTTCGACGCAGGTCGGCTGGGAGGATGCGGACATGCCGCTTGTCTCCGGAAACTGGCCCATCATCGCGCCCTCGCCTGTGCCCTGGAGCAAGGCCAATCAGGTGCCGCGCGAGATGACGCGCAAGGACATGGACGAAGTGCGCGATGCTTTCGTCGCGTCGGCGGAGATGGCGAACCGCTGCGGATTCGACATGCTGGAGCTGCACATGGCGCACGGCTATCTCCTGTCCGCCTTCATTACGCCGCTCACCAACAAGCGGACCGACGAATATGGCGGCAGCCTGGAAAACCGCATGCGCTATCCATTGGAGGTTTTCCACGCGGTGCGTTCCGTATGGCCGGCGCAGAAGCCCATTTCCGTGCGCATTTCTGCCAATGACTGGGTGGGCGATGAGGGCATCCTGCCCGAGGACGCGGTAGATATCGCACGCATGTTGCAGGCAGCCGGTGTGGATGTTTGCGACGTCTCTGCCGGGCAGACTTCCACCCGCGCGAAGCCGGTCTATGGCCGGATGTTCCAGACACCGTTCTCGGACCGCATCCGTAACGAGACTGGAATGGCGACGATGGCGGTCGGCAATATCTACGAACCGGATCATGTAAACTCCATCCTGATGGCCGGTCGCGCGGATCTGGTGTGTCTTGCCCGGCCGCATCTTGCCGATCCTTATTGGACATTGCACGCGGCGGTGGATCTCGGCGACCGTCACGTTAAATGGCCGAATCCCTATCTACCGGGCCGCGAACAAGCCTACCGTCTTGCCGAGCGACGTGACGCAATGCTCGGAAGAGTGTGATAATGCAGCCCAACCCTTCATCGAATGTTACGCATCATCCGGAAGGATTTGCCATGACGGGCCTGCGACACGCGCTGGTCACGGGTGGCGGCTCGGGTGTTGGCCGGGCGATTGCCCATGCGCTAGCCGATGCGGGAATGGAGGTGACGATCTGCGGACGGGGCATGGAGGCGCTGGAGGCTGCCGCTAAAGAATATTCGCGGCTTCATCCGATTGCTGCCGATGTCACTGACGCAGCATCTATTGCATCCCTTTACAAACAGGCTGAGCTGGAGCGTGGAGCGATCGACGTTGTCGTCGCCAATGCAGGAATTGCCATCAGCGCACCGGCAGCCAAGGTCTCGCTCGAAGACTGGAAGAGGACGTTGGACGTCAATCTGACCGGAGCTTTCCTGACGGTTCAGCCAGCTCTTTCTGGAATGATGGCGCGCAGGAGCGGCCGGATCGTCTTTATCGCGTCCACGGCGGGCCTCAAAGGGTACGGTTATGTTGCACCCTATGTGGCTTCCAAACATGGTGTGATTGGCCTCATGCGCGCGCTTGCCGCCGAGCTTGCCCGCACCGGCGTGACGGTCAACGCGGTCTGCCCCGGCTACGTCGAAACAGAGATGCTGGAACGATCGGTCGAGCGGATCGTGGAGAAGACGGGGCGCACGCCTGATGAGGCGCGCGCGGGCTTGATGGCATGCAATCCCCAGGGAAGGTTCATACAGCCGGAGGAGGTCGGGTCTGTTGTGCGGTGGCTTTGCAGCGACGGTTCTGCCTCGGTGACCGGGCAAGCATTGTCAATCTCTGGGGGAGAGACATGGTGAGCGTGCCGCTTTCTCTGGTTGAGGAGGGCACAGGTAACAAGGAACGCCTTCGCCTTTGGATCAGGCTCTTGCGTATGACGCGCATTGTCGAGGCGGAGTTGCGGGAGCGGCTGAAGCGCGACTTCGATTCGACCCTTCCACGATTCGATGTGATGTCGGCGCTGCATCGGCAGCCGGAAGGCATGCTGATGAGCGATCTTTCGCGGTTCCTTCTGGTTTCGAATGGCAATGTTACCGGCATTGTCGACCGGTTGGTCAGGGACGGCTATTTGACGCGCACGCGGCGAGAAGGGGACAAGCGCACCTCGGTGGTGCGGCTGACCGAGGCTGGCGCTGCCTTTTTCGAGAAGATGGCGGCAGCACACGAGCAGTGGATCGCGGAACTGCTTCCGGGGATCGACACGGCAGAGGTGCATGAGCTTTCGAAGCTGCTTTATGCATTTCGTAGCAATTGGGAGAATGAACATTGAAAGCGGTTGAAATGGCTGGTCTGGAGCCGAAACATTTTCTCTGGCGCATGGAGGGCCGGGTTGCAATCATCCAGCTCAACCGCCCTGATCGCAAAAACCCGCTCACCTTCGATTCCTATGCGGAACTGCGGGATACATTCCGCAGCCTCGCCTATGCCGAAGACGTGGACGCAGTCGTTCTTCTGCCAAATGGCGGCAATTTCTGCTCCGGTGGCGATGTTCATGACATCATTGGTCCGCTGGTCAAGATGGACATGAAGGAGCTTCTGTCGTTCACCCGTATGACGGGCGACCTGGTCAAGGCAATGCTCAATTGCGGCAAGCCGATCATCTCAGCCGTCGATGGGGTGGCGGTCGGCGCTGGTGCCATCCTTGCCATGGCTTCCGATCTTCGCATCGCGACCCCGGCGGCAAAGACGGCATTTCTCTTCACTCGGGTGGGGCTTGCCGGTTGCGACATGGGCGCTTGCGCGATCCTGCCGCGTATCATCGGGCAGGGTAGGGCAGCGGAACTCCTTTATACTGGCCGCACCATGAGTGCCGAAGAGGGAGAGCGCTGGGGCTTCTACAACCGGCTGGCTCCGGCGGAGGAACTGGAGGCGGAGGCGCTGGCCCTTGCCGGGCGCATAGTTTCGGGCCCGACCTTTGCCCATGGCATCACCAAGACACAGCTCAACCAGGAATGGTCCATGAGCCTTGAACAGGCGATCGAAGCCGAGGCGCAGGCTCAGGCAATCTGCATGCAGACCCGCGACTTCGAGCGCGCCTACAATGCCTTCGTGGCGAAGGAAAAGCCCGTTTTCGAGGGCAATTGATGGTGGACCGCTCTTTCCTTTGCTGGCCTTTCTTCGAGGATCGCCATCGCGACTTTGCGGAGCGGCTGGAAACGTGGTGCGCGCGAAACCTGCCCGTCGCCCATGATGACGTCGATGCCGCTTGCCGTGAACTCGTCACGAAGCTAGGGCGCGACGGCTGGCTGAAGCCCACGGCAGTTGATCCTGCCGTTCCCGCAGCGCTCGATGTGCGGACGCTGTGCCTTGCGCGCGAGACGCTGGCCCGGCATGACGGGCTTGCCGATTTCGCCTTTGCCATGCAAGGGCTCGGCACCGGAGCGATCAGCCTTTACGGCACGCCGGAGCAGAAGCAATGGCTGGAAAGGACGCGCGCGGGCGACGCGATCTCCGCTTTTGCGCTTTCAGAGCCACGTTCCGGCTCCGACGTGGCCAATATGGACATGGCAGCAGAACGTGACGGCGATTTCTATGTGGTCAATGGCGAGAAGACCTGGATTTCCAACGGCGGCATAGCTGATTTCTATGTGGTCTTCGCCAGGACAGGAGAAGGTCCCGGCGCCAGGGGAATTTCCGCCTTCCTCGTTCCGGCGGATATAAAGGGGCTGAATATTGCCGAGCGGCTGGAGGTGATCGCGCCGCATCCCTTGGCGCGTCTTTCCTTTGAAGATGTGCGCCTGCCAGCCTCAGCGATGATCGGCAAGCCGGGCGAGGGCTTTCGCATCGCCATGTCGGTGCTCGACGTATTCCGCTCTACGGTTGGCGCGGCGGCTTTGGGTTTTGCGCGGCGAGCGCTTCAGGAAAGCGTAAAGCGCGCCGGCGAGCGGAAACTTTTCGGCGCGCCGATGGCTGAGTTGCAGATGGTCCAGGGGCATCTTGCCGATATGGCACTCGATGTCGACGCTGCCGCGCTCCTCATTTACCGAGCGGCTTGGACCAAGGACAATGGGGCCGAACGGGTTACGCGCGAGGCGGCGATGGCAAAGCTCTTTGCGACCGACCGCGCTCAGGACGTGATCGATAGGGCGGTCCAGCTCCATGGCGGCGACGGCGTTCGAAGCGGGCACATCGTGGAACGCCTATACCGTGAAATACGCGCCTTGCGCATCTATGAGGGTGCGTCCGACGTACAGAAAGTGGTGATCGCGCGGCAGGTGCTGTCGGCAGCAAGAAAAGACTGACGAAAGATCGCCTCCATAATTCCATCGTTGCTTGAGCGGAGAATTGAATGCACACCATTTTGCAGCCCGAGGGTTGGGCAAAACCTGTCGGCTATTCGAATGGCATTGCGGCGCGTGGTACACTCGTTTTCGTTGGAGGCCAGGTTGGCTGGAACGGTGATTACGAGTTCGAGAGCGACGATTTCGTCGATCAGGTGCGGCAGACGCTCCAGAATGTCGTTGCCGTGCTTGCCGAGGCGGGTGCCGGCCCCGAGCACATTACCTCGATGACCTGGTATTTCACTGACAAGGCCGAATATCTTGCCAATCTCAAGGGGATTGGCGCAGCATATCGCGAGGTGATCGGCCGTCATTTTCCCACAATGGCCGCCGTCCAGGTTGCGGCACTGATAGAGGACCGTGCCAAGGTGGAAATCCAGGCAATGGCCGTCGTGCCGGATTGAGCAGCAATGCAGATAGCAAACTTTCTTGACACCGAGCTGCCTGCTTTCTTTTCCCGGCCGGCACCGGAGGTGGCAAGGGAGCTCATCGGCGCGGAGCTGCTGGTGGGAGAAACCGGTGGCGTGATCGTGGAAACGGAGGCATATGATCGCGACGATCCTGCCTCTCACAGCTATCGGGGCCCTACTTCACGCAATAGTTCCATGTTCGGGGCGCCCGCCCACGCCTATGTCTATCGCTCCTATGGCATCCATTGGTGCCTCAACTTCGTTTGCCTTCCCGGTAGCGCTGTCCTGATCCGTGCTCTTGAGCCTTCGGCTGGAATTGAAACCATGCAGAAGCGGCGCGGAACGCAATCTCCGCGCCTGCTCTGCGCGGGCCCCGGCCGCCTCTCCCAAGCGCTCGGTATCGATGGCTCAATGGACGGCGCTCCCCTTTTCGCACCGCCTTTTCAGCTGACGCTGCCGGAACAGCACTTTCCCGTCATGGTTGGCACGCGCATTGGTATATCGCGAGGCATCACCACTCCATGGCGCTTCGGGCTAAGAGCCTCGCCCTATGTCAGCCGCAGGTTTGCCTGAGCGTCGGAGGATAGCCATGTTCCAAGTGCCGGATCTCGCCGCTGTTAATGTCATGGATTCTGCCGACCCTTTGAGGGCGCTTCGGCACGAGTTCTCCTTGCCCGAAGGGATCGTCTATCTCGATGGCAACTCTCTAGGCCCTGCCTCGCACTCCGTTCTTGCCGATCTGGAAAGCGCCGCCAGAAAGGAGTGGGCCGAGGGATTGATCCGCAGTTGGAACGGCGCGGGCTGGTTTACTTTGCCCCTTACCTTGGGGGATTGTATCGGTAGGCTGGTGGGAGCTGCGCCTGGCCAGACGGCCGTATGCGATACCACCTCGATCAACATCTACAAAGCTCTCCATGCCGCCATGGTCCTTAGGCCTGGCCGGCCTGTTATCGTTGCAGAAGGTGACAGCTTCCCTACCGATCTTTACGTGGCAGAGGGGGTGGTATCCACGCATAACGGGGCGAGCCTTCGGCTTGAAGGCGTAGACGCGCCCACGATCGAGGAGCTGATTGACGATCAGGTCGCGGCCGTCCTCGTTAACCATGTCAACTACAGGACGGGTGCGCTTCGCGACATGACGGCGCTCACCCGCAGGGCGCATGAGGCGGGCGCGCTCACCGTGTGGGATCTCTGTCACTCCGCGGGTGCGCTGCCCGTCGAGCTGGATAAGGCGGAAGCTGATTTAGCTGTCGGCTGCACCTACAAATATCTCAACGGCGGCCCCGGCGCACCCGCCTTCATCTATGTGGCACAGCGTCATCATGCACAGGCGCAGCAACCCCTCAGCGGCTGGTGGGGACACGCACGTCCTTTCGCCTTCGAGCAGAGCTTTTCCGGCGCCGAAGGCATCGCCAAGTTCCAATGCGGAACGCAACCCATCCTGTCGCTAAGGGCGCTGAAGGCCGCGCTCGACATCTGGGATGGAGTGGATATGGAACTGGTAAGGCAAAAGAGCATTGCCTTGACCGATCTGTTCATCGGGCTGGTGGAGGCAAGATGCAGCGCTTTTGGTCTGACGCTGGAAAGCCCGCGCGAAGGACATCGGCGCGGCAGCCAGGTCGCATTCGCGCATCAGAACGCCTATGAGATTATGCAGGCGTTGATTTTTTGTGGCGTCATTGGAGACTTTCGCGCTCCCTCTACGCTGCGCTTCGGCTTCTCCCCGCTATATATCGGGTTCGCCGATGTGTGGCATGCAGTCGAGGTGCTGGAAGAAGTGCTGCGTACCGGATTATGGAAGGAAGCACGTTTCGCTCACCGCACCATGGTGACATGAACGCTCATCAGACGCCCAGATAACGGTCCTGAAGGTCAGGTGTGAGCGCCTCCGGGGTTCCTTCGAAAACGGTTTTGCCTTTCTCCAGGATGTAGCAACGGTCGGCCACCCGCAAAAGTTCTGACAGCGTCTTGTCGACGACGAGGATGGTCTGGCCGCTGGCTTTCAGCTTCGAAAGGGCGCGCCAGATGTCCTGCCGGATCACGGGCGCCAATCCTTCCGTGGCCTCGTCCAGCACCAGAAGCTTCGGATTTGTCATGAGGGCGCGACCAATCGCCAGCATCTGCTGCTCGCCGCCCGAAAGCGTGTTGGCATATTGTTCGCTGCGTTCTTCAAGTCGGGGAAAGAGCCCGAACACCTTCTCCAGCGTCCATTCGCCCCCCCGTGCCGCTGCCGTCAAATTCTCGAAAACGGTGAGGTTGGGGAAGCAGCGTCTGCCCTCCGGCACCAGCCCCAGGCCAAGTCTTGCGATACGATGCGGTCGCCTGCCGGCAATTTCGGCGCCTTCGAAACGGATCGAGCCGCTGCGGGGACGGATCAGGCCAAAAACAGATCTGATCGTCGTTGTCTTGCCCATGCCATTGCGGCCCATGAGAGCGACCATCTCGCCTTCGTCCAGCGTAAGGCTGACTCCGTATAGTGCTTGCGAGGCACCATAGAAGGATTCGACATCGGCCAGTTCCAGGAGTCTCACTGGCTTTCTCCAAGATAGGCACGGCGGACTTCGGGGTGGTTGCGGATTTCGTCCACTTTCCCGCTGGCGATCACACGGCCATAGACGAGAACCGAGATGCGATCGGCAAGCGCGAAAACGGCATCCATATCGTGTTCGACCAGGAGGATCGGCGCCTCCTTGCGTAGGCCGTCCAGGAACTCTGTAAGGCTCCGAGTACCCTCCGGCCCCATTCCGGCCATGGGCTCGTCAAGCAGAAAGGCCTTAGGGCCAAGGGCGAGCGCGATGGCGATTTCGAGCTGCCTTCGCTCGCCATGGGAAAGCTCGGCGGCCGGCACATGGGCGCGATCCGCAAGATCCACCTTCTCCAGCATTTCCATGGAAGGCTCGATGAGGCTGCGGTCGCGCATGACCGGCCGGAAGAAGCGCAGGCTGGACCCCTGCCTCGCCTGAATGGCAAGCATCACGTTACGCAGTGCGGAGAATTCCTGTGCGAGCGAGGAGGTCTGGAAACTCCGGGCAAGTCCAAGCCGTGCTCGCGCCGCCATGTTGAGGCCGTTCATGTCCTTACCCAGAAAGCGGATCGTGCCGTGATCGGGCGCAAGCGAACCGGAGATCAGGTGTATGAGCGTGCTTTTCCCCGCACCATTCGGACCGATAAGCGCATGGATCTCACCTGGCACGAGATCGAGATTTACTCCGTCCGTCGCCTTCAGGGCACCGAAACTCTTCCGCAACTCGCGAATTTCAAGGACTGGATCAGCCATGTCGCTCCCGTCCTGCGATGAGCCCGAGAAGCCCGCCCCGCGCAAACAAGACGACGCCGAGCAGGATAAGTCCGAGGAAAAGTTGCCAGCGTTCCGTGTAGCTGCCGAGTGCATATTCGAAAAGAACATAGAGCATGGCTCCAGCCACGGGGCCGAAGAGCCTTCCCTTTCCGCCAAGTATGATCAGCACGATGAGCTCGCCGGACATGTGCCAGGAAAGCATGGAAGGGCTGACGAACCGGTTCAGGTCAGCCAGGAGCGCGCCTGCCACGCCAGTGATCATTGCCGAGATGACGAAGGCGACGAGGCGGATTTGAAATGGCGCGATGCCGACGGCGGAAAGTCGCGTCGCATTCTGCCGCGCTGCCTGTAGCGCCGCGCCGAACCGCGAGTCGCGCAGGAAGCGAAACAGCACCAGCCCGAGGATAAGCATCCCATAGCACAGCAGGAAATAGGAAAGGGGCGTTGCGGTGTTGATCCCAGGGAAGCTGTTGCGCACATAGATCGGCAAGCCGTCCTCGCCGCCATAGGCCGGCCAGGAAATGGCGAAATAATAGATCATCTGCGCGAAGGCCAGCGTGATCATGATAAAATAGACGCCCGTCGTGCGCAGGCTCACCGCGCCGATGGGCAGGGCAGCGACCCCGCAGGCCAGCGCAGCCACCAGCCATATCACGGGCATGGAGGTGCTGGCTTCAAGCCCGAAGAGCAAGGGCTCGCTGTTGAATGCATGGGTAGCCATGATGCCTGCGGCATAGCCTCCAAGCCCGAAGAAGGCTGCGTGACCGAAGGAGACAAGGCCGCCAAGGCCAAGGGCGATATTCAGCCCCACGGCAGCTAGCGCAAGCAATGCGATGCGGGTTGCCAATGTCACGTAGAATGTCTGTCCAGCCGCGCTCGCGGCAAGCGGAATTGCCAGCAGAAGAAGCGCAAGGACAGCGTTGACGGTTGCTTCGCGGGACAAGGCTGGCCTCATGAGTGTGCCGCAAAAAGGCCGCGCGGGCGGAAAGCAAGAATGAGCGCCATCACGATATAGATGAGCATGGAGGCCAGCGCGCCGCCTACCAATGCCGCCTGTGAAGGCGGCAGCATGAAAAGCAGCGCCTGCGGCAGGAGAAAGCGCCCCATCGTGTCCACAACGCCGACGAGGATCGCGCCAAAAAGTGCCCCCTTGATCGAACCGATGCCTCCGATGACGATAACCACAAAGGCGAGGATGAGAACAGGCTCACCCATGCCGACCTGAACCGACTGCAACGCGCCTACCAGAGCGCCGGCAAGCCCGGCCATTCCCGCGCCCAGCGCAAAGACGACGGTGTAGAGGGTGGAGATATCAATGCCCAGCGCGGCGATCATCTCGCGGTCCGACTCGCCCGCGCGGATGCGCATTCCGAGCCGCGTGCGCGCGATCATAAGATAGAGGCCGACCGCCACCACAACGCCGACGCCGATTATAGCCAGGCGATAGAGCTGATATTGCCCGCCCCCCGGCAGCGGCACCGCGCCCTGGAGCAATGGGGGAATGTCGAGATAGAGCGGAAAGGAGCCGAACAGCCAGCGCGTGCCTTCGGAAAAGATCAGTATGAGGGCGAAGGTCGCGAGCACCTGGTCGAGGTGGTCCCGCTCATAAAGCCGGCGAATGACAAGGATTTCGACGATGGCTCCCGCCAATGCCGCCGCCGCCAGGCTCGCTGCAAGGCCGATCCAGAAGGAGCCGGTTGCCGCCGCAACGGTGGCGCAGGCGAAGGCACCCACCATGTAAAGCGATCCATGGGCCAGATTGATGAGCCCCATCACGCCGAAAATCAGCGTCAGGCCCGCGGCCATCAGGAACAGCATGACTCCGAGCTGAAGGCCGTTGAGAAGTTGCTCGATCAGAAGTGCCGTGGACAAGGATTGCCATCCGGATGGATTTTGAAAAGCCGAAAGGGATCCGCCGGAAGGGCGGGCGGAACACCGGGACCCGGCTACTCCGGGTCCCGGAAAGAGGAACGGGCTGCGCCGCTTACATGGGGCAATCCTTGGCGTAGGCGTCCGAATGATCTTCGAAGGCTGTGCCGATGATGCGGTTGGTCAGCACGTCGCCCTCCTTGATGACCTCGCGGACATAGATGTTCTGGACCGGATGGTTGTTATTGTTAAAGGAGAACTCCCCGCGTACCGATTCGAAATCGGCCTCCTTGAGTGCGGCGCGGAATGCTTCCTTATCCTTCACGCTCGCCTTGGAGAGCGCCGAGAGAATGAGATTGGCCGTGTCCCAGCTCTGAGCCGCATAGACCGAGGGAAGGCGTCCGAACTCGGCCTCGAATGCCTCGACGAACCGCTTGTTCGCTTCATTGTCGAGGTCCTTCGACCAGCTTGCGGAGTTCTTCACGCCGAGCGCCGCATCTCCCACAGCCGGCAGCACGTCCTGGCTGAAGGAAAAGCCGGGCCCCATGACAGGAATGTCAACGCCGGACTGGGCGTATTGCTTCATGAAGGCAATGCCCATGCCCCCCGGAAGGAAGAAGAAGACCGAATCGGCGCCCGAAGCGCGGATCTGCGCGATTTCGGCCGCATAATCGGTCTGGCCGACTTGCGTATAGATCTCGCCTGCAAGCTCTCCGGTATAGAAGCGCTTGAAGCCCGTAAGCGAATCCTTGCCCGCCGGATAGTTGGGCGCAAGAATGAAGGTGTTCTTGTAATTCTGCGCGGCGTACTGCCCCATCGCCTCGTGGAAATTGTCATTCTGGTAGGCGACGTTGAAGTAATTGGGATGGCAGTTTGCCCCTGCCAGCGCCGACGGGCCGGCGTTGGGAGAAAGATAGATGATGTCCTGGGCAACCGTATTCGGCACCACGGCCATGGCAAGGTTGGACCATATTATGCCGGTCATGAGATCAACCTGGTCGCTCTGGATCATCTTTTCAGCGATCTGAACGGCAAGTTCCGGCTTCTGCCCGTCATCTTCGATGACAAGCTCGATCTCCTCGTTTCCGGACTGCTCGACGGCCAGTACGAAGGCGTCGCGCACATCGATGCCAAGCCCGGCACCGCCGCCCGAAAGCGTGGTGATGATGCCGATCTTGACTGGCTCCGCCAGGGCGGTGCTCGACAGAGCGAGCGCCGCGCTGAATATTCCTGCTGCGATAAGTTTCATTTTCCCCTCCTGCGATTGCCGTTGCGTCAGAGCTTTGTGCGTACTTTCCAGAGTTCGGGAAACAGTTCAACCTCCAGCATCTTCTTCAGATACGAAACGCCGGAAGTACCGCCTGTTCCACGCTTTAGCCCGATGATCCGCTCCACTGTCGTAACATGATTGAAGCGCCAGCGGCGGAAGTAATCCTCGAAATCGACCAGCTTCTCGGCCAGTTCATAGAACATCCAATGCCGCTGGGGATCGTTGTAAACTGCCTGCCATGCTGCAAGCACTTCCTCGCTCTGCATCCTTGTCTCGCGCCAGCTCGTGCGGCTGGCGTCCATCCCGACGTCAAATCCGTTGCGGGAAAGAAGGAGGATGGCCTCCTCGTAAAGGGAGGGCCGGTCGAGAATTGCCTCCAGTTTCGCCAACAGATCCGGCCTGTGCGCGTGAGGGCGCAACATGGCAAGATTCCTGTTCCCTGCCATGAATTCGATGGCGCGGTACTGCCAGGATTGGAAGCCGGAAGATTGGCCAAGAGCGTGCCGGAATTGCGTGTACTCGCTGGGCGTCATGGTCCGCAGGACGTCCCAGGCATTGTTCAACTGCTCGAAGATCCGCGCCACACGCGTCAGCATCTTGAAGGAAGGCTCCAGCTTGTCCTGGCGGATCATCTGCATGGCCGCGCCGATTTCATGGAGCGCCAGCTTCATCCATAGTTCCGACGTCTGATGCTGGATGATGAACAGCATTTCATCATGGGCAAATGAAAGCGGTACCTGTGCGTCAAGCACACGGTCAAGACAGAGATAGTCGCTGTAGGACATCCGATCCTTAAACGACATCTCGGCTCCTTCGGTGGCAGGGTCAGGCGCTTTCATCGTAACGATACTCCGCCCTTAGCCGAAAGCGCTGGAGCTTGCCCGTCGGCGTCTTGGGTAACGCGTCGGTAAATCTGATCGAGCGCGGATATTTATACGGCGCGATTGCCGCCTTCACATGCTCCTGAAGCCGCCGGATGCATGCTTCGTCGCGCTCCACGCCTTCGACGAGCACTATATGTGCCTCCACGATCTGGCCTCGATCCGGATCGGGGGCGCCAATCACGGCGCATTCAGCGACATCCGGGTGCGTCAACAGGGCGGCTTCAACTTCCGGCCCTGCGATATTGTAGCCGGCGCTGATGATCATGTCGTCGGAGCGGGCAACGAAATGGAAAAAGCCTTCTTCGTCCTGGAGGAAAGTGTCACCGGTGACGTTCCAGCCCTCTCGCACATAGTCGCGCTGTCGGTCGTCGGCGAGGTAGCGGCAGCCGGTCGGGCCGCGCACTGCGAGCTTGCCGGGCGTACCGCGCGGAACCTCGCGCATCTCGTCATCCACGATGCGCGCCTCGTAGCCGCCGACGGCCCTTCCGGTCGACCCGGGCTTCAGGTCCTCGAAACGGTTGGAGATGAAGATGTGAAGCATCTCGGTGGAGCCGATGCCGTCGAGGATCGGCTTTCCGGTTTTCTTCATCCATTCCTCGAAAACCGGCGCCGGCAAAGTCTCACCTGCGGAGACTGCCGCGCGCAGGGACGAAAGATCGGCGCCCTGCTCCATGGCCTTCAGCATGGCCCGATAAGCCGTCGGAGCGGTGAAACAGACCGTTGCGCGGTAGGTCTCTATGATCTCGATCATGTTGGCCGGGGTTGCTTGCTCCAAAAGGGCCGCCGCAGCGCCAAAGCGGAGCGGAAAGACGGCAAGCCCGCCAAGCCCAAATGTGAAGGCGAGCGGCGGTGAGCCGACAAAGACATCCTCCGGCCTGACCTTCAGCACCTCCTTTGCATAGGAATCCGCGATGATCAGAAGGTCGCGGTGGAAGTGCATCGTGGCCTTCGGAATGCCGGTAGTACCCGAGGTAAATCCCAGTAACGCCACATCGTCCCGGCCAGTTTTAACCGCCTCGAACGTCACCGGCTTGTCGAGGGCAGCACGATCGAGCTCCGCGTCGTGGTTCGCCGTGCCGTCGAAGCCGACTACCTGCTTCATAAAGCGGCTTTCCTTGGCACAGGCGATCATCTCGTCCATCAGCCGCGTATCACAGAGGGCAAGCGAGATTTCGGCCTTGTCAACAATCTTCGCAAGTTCGGCGGCACGCAGCATAGGCATGGTGTTGACGACCACCGCTCCCGCCTTTGTGGCAGCCAGCCAGCACGCCACCATAGCGGGATTGTTTGCAGCGCGAATCAGCACGCGATTGCCCGGCTTGACGCCGTAATTTTCTACCAATGCGCGGGCGAGGCGGTTGGTCCAGTCGGAAAGCTCCTTGTAGGTGCGCCGTCTGCCGTGGCCGATCAGGGCCGTGTGATCACCCAGACCTTGTTCTACCTGCCTGTCGGTGAGTTCCACCGCAGCGTTGCAGTATTCAGGATATTCAAAACCATCGAGCAGGAATGCCGGCCACTGTTCCCGCGGCGGTAGATTGTCGCGAGCAAAAGTATCGATATGCGCTGTCGGTCCCAACATCATCGGGTGACGTTTTACCTCCTCCGCAAGCCGGCGGCGTGGCTGCTGCGGGGCAGTGCTCCCACCTTGCCCAATCCATCGCGCAGACGCCGTGGCTGTCATTTCCCTAACTCAGCATGACACCGCTCCGGAATTACTTCAAGCATAAAGCTTTTCGTTTTGCATATTGACATCGACCATTTTCCTTCGTCCCTGTGTGGTGTTTCACGGCGGCAGGGAGCGCTTGGTGATGCTGGAGCGGATGATCTCGGACTGGGATGATGCCTATGCGAACGGGCCGAACATCCCGGATGCCCAACGCTGGCCGGGGGCATGGGTGGAACCGGCGCGTGCATTTCGTAAACACATGGAGGAGAAGAAGCGGGCAAGGCTCGATATCGCCTATGGCCAGGCACCTCGTAACCGGCTCGATCTCTTCCTGCCGGACGGGACTCCGAAGGGCTTGGTGGTGTTTGTCCATGGCGGCTATTGGCTGAAGCTCGACAAGAGCTGCTGGTCCCATCTGGCCGGTGGCAGCGTGGAATTGGGCTACGCCGTGGCAATGCCTTCCTATACGCTCTGTCCTGACATCCGCATTTCAGGCATCGTGGATGAAATTGCTGCCTCAATCGTCAAGGCGGCCGGCCTCGTGAAAGGGCCGGTAATGCTTGCCGGGCATTCCGCCGGCGGGCATCTGGTGAGCCGCATGATCGCTCGTGCATCCCCATTGTCGGATGAGCTGAGGTGGCGTATCCACCGCGTTGTCTCCATTTCAGGGCTGCACGATCTGCGCCCGCTCATGCGCACCGCAATGAATGAACAGCTTCGTATCGACGAGGACGAAGCGGTTGCGCAAAGTCCGGCCCTCCTGCAGCCGGTGGAGGGTGCGCGGGTTGTCTGCTGGGTCGGCGGTAGCGAGAGGGCGGAGTTCTTGCGACAGAGCGCGCTTCTTGCCAATATCTGGACCGGCCTTGGGGCGGTGACCGCTTCTGTAGTGGAACCGGACCGCCATCATTTCAACGTTATCGAGGGACTTGCCGACGCAAGTCATCCTTTGACCGAAGCTCTATGCGAAGGATAGTTTATCGTTTAAGTCGATAATGTCTTTGCGGTTCCGGTTTCGTATTAATCGGGCCACCCGCTTCTATCTCCAACAAGACAGGCAACTTTTGACCTTGAGTTTCAGCAATAAAATTCTTTCCCTCGCCTCCCGTGCTGCGGATTTGTCAGATACTGAGGTGCTGGTCGAGTCCCCACCGGAATGGGGGGCCCCGGTGGAGGTCGCCGATGGCATCCTCTGGGTTCGCCTGCCGCTTCCCTTCGCGCTTGATCATGTCAATGTCTACCTCATAAGGGGACAAGACGGTTGGGCGCTGCTCGATACCGGCGTCGACGATGCCAGGATTCGTTCGATCTGGGAGGAATTGTTCTCTGGCCCGCTTGCCGGTGAGCGTCTGGAGCGCGTGATTGTCAGCCACTACCATCCGGACCATGTAGGCCTTGCCGGCTGGCTTGCTGCCAAGTTCAATATTCCGCTGCATATGAGCGCAACCGATTACCTGCTTGCCCGCGGACTTTCCCATCCTGCCGGCAGCGGGCTGATGCGGTTCAGAAAAGGCTTTCTTGAGTCACACGGGGTCGAACCCGAGTTGGCATCGGTGGTCACCGAGCGCGGCCAGAGATTCTTGGATATGTGCTCGCCGCTTCCTGGCACGTTCCGCCGGCTGCTTGCCGGCATGTCGCTGCATCTGGGTGGTACCGCGTACGAAGTATTGACAGGCGGCGGCCACGCGCCGGAACAGGTCATGCTGTACGGTGCGAAATCAGGCGCTTTTTTCTCGACGGATCAGGTGTTGCAGCGGATTTCTCCCAATGTCGGCATCACGCCACTTGCGCCCGATGACGATACGCTGGATGAGTATCTGCGGTCTCTGGGGGAGATAAGGGAGCGTGTTGCGTCTGACGTACTCGTTCTGCCTTGCCATGGCCTGCCATTCAAGGGGCTACACCAGCGGATCGACGAGCTTTCCGCGCATCATCACCGCCGCTGCGACCGAATCTTGGAAGCGGTTGCAGACCGCCCCATGACAGTAGGTGAATTGCTGCCGGTTCTGTTTCCCCGCCCTCTCGATCCTCAACAGCGTAGCTTCGCCTTTGCCGAGGCGCTTGCCCATGTGAACTACCTGGTCGCACGCGAGCGTTTGCAGCGCCTCGAGTCGGAGGGCATCTACCGCTACTCCGCCAACGGCTAGTCTGAAGTGCGGGCCGTGCCGGCGGGACGAGGGCCGCCGGCGGCTTGTCAGGAATGGAAGCCTTTTCCTTCCCGGGCGAGGCTGGCAAGAAGGCCTGCCGGCGCAAGCGACTCGTCCTTCTGGTCAGTCGAAAGGCGCTCAAGCTCGGCGGCAATGGTAGCAAGCCCCATCTGATCCGCATAATACATTGGACCGCCCCGCCAACGCGGCCAGGCATAGCCGTGAAGCCAGATCACATCGATATCGGCAGGACGCTCTGCAATGCCTTCCTCCAGTATGCGCGCACCCTCATTGATCATGGGATAGATGAGGCGTTGGAGGATCTCCTGGCGGGAAATCGTGCGTCTTGCGATGCCTTCGCGCTCGGCTGCCGCCTGAATGATCGTCTCGGCTTCAGGGTCGGGGACACCTTTGCGGGAAGCATCGGGATAAAGATAATAGCCTCTTCCCGTCTTCTGGCCCAGTCGACCGGCTTCGCACAACGCATCGGCTGCAGGTGCCCTTCTGCCGGTCGCCTTGCGCATGCGCCAGCTAATGTCCAGTCCGGCAAGATCGCCCATTGCGCACGGTCCCATCTTAAAACCGAACTCGGTCAGCGCCGCATCAATTTCGCTTGGCGAGGCTCCCTCAAGCAGCAGCCGGTCCACCTGCTCGGAGCGTCGCGCCAGCATGCGGTTACCGACAAAGCCATGGCCGACGCCGACGACCACGGGCGTCTTCTGCAGCATCTTTGCAGTTGCAATGGCAGTCAGCAGGGTCTCGTCGGAGGTGGCGCTTGCCCGGACGACTTCAACAAGCTGCATGATGTTGGCCGGGCTGAAGAAGTGCATACCAAGCACGTCTTCCGGCCTGGCGGTGGCGGCGGCAATCTCGTTCACGTCAAGATATGAGGTGTTGGTCGCAAGAACCGCGCGGGGCTTTGCGATCCGGTCGAGCGTTGAAAATATTTCGCGCTTCACCGCCATGTCTTCGAAGGCTGCTTCCACCACGAGATCCGCCTGGCCAACCTTGTCCAGACCTACCTCGGTCTTCAGCAGGGAAAGACGATCCTCCTTCTGCTCCGCGGAAATCCTTCCGCGGTCGACGGCGGACTGGTAATTGCCCGAGATGCGCTCGGCCGCGCGGGATGCGCCTGCCTCATCGGTTTCGATGACGGTGGTGGCTATGCCTGCGTCGAGAAAGGCGATGGCGATGCCGCTGCCCATTGTGCCGCCGCCAATAATTGCTACCTGCTTCACGGGGCGTGGCGCGGCTCCCTCGGCAACCTGCGGCTTGCGTGCCGCCTCACGCTCAGCAAAGAAGGCATAACGGAGGGCCTTCGAACGCTCATTTTCCTTCAGTTGCAGAAAGAGTTCCCGTTCTAACCGCGTTGCATCCTTGAAGCTTTCCTCGAAAGCGGCGCGCACGCATCGGACGATCGCTTCCACCTGGGGCTCGCCCGCCCGCTTTTTCAGGATCTTGGTGGCCGCTTCCTCCACTGCTGCACGCTCCGCTGATGCAGGTGTACGCTCGCTCAGGCGCCGCTTGGCGCCTTCTGCTGCGCGCTGCCTTGCAAAGGTGACCGCCACGTCGAGCAGGTTCTCTGCCGGAATGATTTCATCGACAATGCCAAGCCTCGCAGCAGCCTCGGCCGTTTTCGGATTGCCCTCTGCCATCATGGAGAGTGCCGCGGCCGGATCGATTAGGCGCGGAAGGCGCTGCGTGCCGCCAGCACCGGGAATAAGTCCCAGCTTGACCTCCGGCAGGCCCAAGGTCGAGGCCGGCGTCGCCAGCCGGAAGTCACAGGTGAGCGCCACTTCCAGTCCGCCCCCAAGCGCTGCGCCGTCAATTGCCGCCACAAAAGGCTTTTTGCAGGCGTCTATCGCGGCGAGCAGTTCAGGAAGTGAAGGCGGCTGCGGTGGCGCGTTGAATTCCTTGATGTCCGCACCTGCGATGAAGGTTTTGCCTGCCGACGCGATCACGATGGCTTCAACCGTTCCGTCGGCTTCCGCTGCCCTGATGCTTTCTGCAAGGCCGGCACGGACCGCGTGTCCAAGCGCGTTAACGGGCGGGTTATCGATAATCAGAAGCGCTATCCCATTGCGCTTCTCAAGCGTTACTGGGGGCAAAACCCTTCTCCTCCTTTTGTATTTTATAAGTAGTGCAATCGTTATTACGAAGGAGATCTGCTTTCAAGCAAAGGGTCGGAATGTGTGGGATGGGTGCAACCTTTGCTTGCCGTTCTTGGTCAGAGCTTACTCCCGGAATCTTGCGGCGGCTCCGTGCAGCTGCGGGACGAAGCTGAAACGGGGGCGTTGCCGCGGGACAGGAGTTGCGCAAGTGTCGTTACACCTTCGATGATCCTGCGTCTTTCCTCGGCTTCGATTCGAGCGAAGTGCTCTGCGAACGCCTCGCCCAGGGAAGCCGGCGCTTTCTGCACTAATGCTTCACCTGCTTCCGTAAGCTTCGTATGGACGATCCTCCGGTCTTTCGTCGAGCGATAGCGTTGGACAAGCTGCCGCTCCTCCAGATTGTCGAGAACGGTGACCACTGTGGCGGGACTGATATCTGCATAGGCTGAAAGGGCGATTGATGTCACTTCCCCGAGTTCAGCAATGCCGCTCATCAAGACAAGCTGCGCCGAAGTCAATCCGGTGGTCTTTAAGAGTTCCCGCGATTGTTGGTTGTACGCTCGCACAAGCTCGCGAATGGCTTTTTCCGCAATGCGCAACTCCTGATTACGCAACCTTCTACTCGATGATGCGTTGTCCACGGGCGCTGAAGAATCCGGCTTATCCGGCATGGATTAATTTGACAATCGAATGATATTAAACCAAATCATATCACCTTCGACGTAAAAAGAAACGGAGGGCCCGGCCAGAATCGTGTGTGGAATTTGCGGCGAAATACGCTTCGATGGCGCGCAGCCATCAGCACTTGTTCAAACCAGGATGATGGAAGCGCTCAACCCGCGCGGCCCCGATGGCGCAGGCATGATCATGCACGGCAATGCCGCGCTGTCGCACCGGCGGCTGAAGATCATCGATCTTTCCGACAAATCCCGCCAGCCGATGGTGGACGAGGAACTTGGACTGACGATCGCGTTCAACGGATGTATCTACAACTATCCGGAACTGCGCAGCGAACTGCAGGAGCGGGGATACCGCTTTTTCTCCGATGGCGATACGGAGGTCGTGCTTAAGGCTTATCATGCCTGGGGAAAGGAGTGCGTTGACCGGTTCCTCGGCATGTTCGCCTTCGCCATTCACGAGCGCGACACGGGCCGGCTGATCATGGTGCGGGACCGGCTGGGCATCAAGCCTCTCTATTATACCCAAAATGCGGCGGGCCTGCGTTTTGCCTCAAGCCTGCCAGCGCTCCTGAAGGCAGGTGACGTCGATACCTCAATAGACCGTTACGCGCTCCACAACTATCTTACCTTCCATGCCGTGGTGCCCCCGCCGCGCACGATCATCAAAGGCATCAAGAAGCTTCCGCCAGCCACGATACGGGTAGTTGAGGCCGATGGGCGGATTTCTGACACGCTTTACTGGAATCCGCGCTACGAGCGGGATCCTGCGCTTTCGGGACTAAGTTCGGAAGAGTGGCGCGATCGCGTGCTTGATCTGCTGCGCACGGCGATAAGGCGGCGCATGGTGGCGGATGTGCCCGTTGGTGTGCTGCTTTCCGGCGGTGTCGATTCCAGTCTCATCGTTGGGCTGCTGGCCGAGCAGGGTCAGCACGAGCTGATGACCTTCTCCGTCGGATTCGAGGAAGCTCACGGCGAGAAGGGAGACGAGTTCGCCTATTCCGATCTCATCGCGAAGCATTACGGCACCGACCACCACAAGATCTCCGTGTCTTCGAAACGGCTGCTGGATGCGCTGCCCGGGACCTTCGCGGCCATGTCCGAGCCGATGGTTTCCTACGACAATGTCGGTTTTTATCTCCTGTCGCAGGAGGTCTCGAAGCACATCAAGGTGGTGCAGTCGGGGCAGGGGGCGGACGAGGTGTTTGGCGGCTATCACTGGTACCCACCGCTAGCCAGTTCCAATGACGTGGTGGCCGATTATGCCCGCGTCTTCTTCGACCGTTCGCATGAACGTCTTGCCGAACAGACCAATCCGGAATGGCTGGTTGACGAGGATTTCAGCCGTAATCTGGTGGCTGCATATTTGAACCAACCAGGGGCAGATACTCCCGTGGATGCCGCCCTTCGTCTCGACACGCACGTCATGTTGGTCGATGATCCGGTGAAGCGGGTAGACAACATGACAATGGCCTGGGGCCTGGAGGCCCGGGTTCCCTTCCTCGATCACGAACTGGTCGAACTGGCGGCCAAAATCCCGCCTGAGGAAAAGCTGAAACATGGCGGCAAGGGCGTCCTTAAGGATGCGGCCCGACTGGTGATCCCGAGCGAGGTGATCGACCGGAAAAAGGGCTATTTCCCGGTACCGCAACTCAAATACATCGACGGACCGTATCTTGAGATGGTGCGCGATGCGCTGTCAGCACGCCCTGCTCGCGAGCGGGCGATCCTGCGCCAGGATTACCAGGAGCGGCTCCTTTCCGATCCGACAGCATATCTGACGCCGCTGCGCGGATCGGAGCTCTGGCAGGTGGGGCTGCTGGAACTCTGGTTGCAGACCCACGGTATCTGATCCATGACGAAGAAGTCGCCGAGGGATGAGAGGAAAAGCCATATGCGGCATGACAAGGCACTCGCGCACCGGCTCAAGCGGCTGCGGCATGATTCCATGAAGCCGCCCGTTGAAATGCCCGATCAGGAGCAAGGAAATGCGGTGGCCCTGGATTGCGGCTGGGGCCGCCTCATCTTCGCGCAGACCTTCGACAATAACGAGGAAATCGTGGAAGCCCTGCGCGAGGAAGGTCCCGCCAGCCGCGACATTGCCTTCTATGTTCGCGATCCGCACGTTCTGCTGTCGCTTGCGCCCCAGGAGGTCTTTCTCGACCCCTCACACACCTACAGGCTGGACCTATCTACCTACAGGTCCAGCCGCCGCCAGCCCAGAGGCTTCTTTATCCGCCGGCTTTCCTCCGAGGCGGATGCCCAGGCGGTGAATACCATTTACGCATCGCGGGGAATGGTGACGGTGCGCCCGGATTTTTTCTGGTCCAACCGGCATATTCGCGCCATTACCTATCTGGTGGCCGAAGACAATTCCTCCGGCGAGATCATCGGCACGGTAACCGGCATCGACCATCGGCGGGCGTTCAACGATCCGGAAAACGGCAGTTCGCTGTGGTGCCTTGCAGTATCCCCGCAAGCCCGCCAGCCGGGTATCGGGGAAATGCTCGTGCGGCGCCTGGCAGAATTGTTTAAGGCGCGTGGCGCAAGCCACATGGACCTATCGGTAATGCACGATAACGAGCAGGCGATTGCGCTCTATGAAAAGCTCGGATTTCGGCGTGTTCCTGTTTTCGCGGTGAAACGCAAGAACACTATCAACGAAAAGCTCTTTGCCCGTCCTGTGGAAGAGTATGACGCGCTCAATCCCTACGCTCGGATCATCGTTGATGAAGCACTCCGGCGCGGCATCCACGTAGATGTTACCGATGCTCAAAGCGGTTTCTTTCGTCTGTCGCAGGGGGGCCGTTCCATTCATTGCCGTGAAAGTCTATCGGACCTTACATCGGCGGTCGCAATGTCGATCTGTGACGATAAGGCTGTGACGCGCAGGATAGTGGAAAATGCCGGGCTGAAAGTGCCTGAACAGATGGTCGTCGGCGACGATGATGAACCATTGCAAAGCTTTATTGCCAGGCATAAGCGCGTGGTGGTGAAGCCAGCCCGTGGGGAGCAAGGCAACGGTGTTGCCGTTGGTCTCGACAACATCGAGGACGTTCGGCGTGCAATCGCCGCTGCGCGCACGGTTTCCGATCGTGTGCTGGTCGAAGCCTGTTTCGATGGCGAGGATCTGCGGCTCGTCGTGATCGACTTCAAGCTGGTGGCGGCGGCGGTACGCCGTCCTCCGTCGGTCTTGGGGGACGGGCGCAGCGATATCCGAAGCCTGATTGAAAGCCAATCTCGCAGAAGGGCCGCCGCTACCGGAGGCGAGAGCACCATCCCTATCGACGGCGAGACGGAACGCTGCCTTGCGGCTTTGGGCTATAAGCTGGATAGCGTGCCGGAAGAGGGGGAGGAGATCCTGGTGCGCAAGACGGCGAACCTGCATACGGGCGGGTCAATCCACGACGTGACCGGCATCGTGCATTCCCGGCTTGTTGAAGCGGCTTGCAAGGCGGCTAGGGCGATCGACATTCCTGTGGTCGGTATCGATTTCATGGTTCGCAGCCCGACCGAGCCGGACTATGTTTTCATCGAAGCGAATGAGAGGCCGGGCCTCGCCAATCACGAGCCCCAGCCGACCGCGGAGCGCTTTGTCGATCTTCTGTTTCCCCTTTCGGGCCAGAAATCGGCGGCGCTGGCGCTCGGCAGGCTTTGAAGACAGTCGGGAGCGAGCATGGTGGGCGGGCCGGAGTTGAAGATCGATCAAGCCTACCTGCTACGGCAACTCGCGGGACTACTCGCAATCCCCAGCCCGACAGGCTACACGGACCAGATCGTCCGCTACTGCACGGAAGAGTTGGAGCGGCTAGGCCTTGAGCCGGAATTGACGCGGCGCGGCGCCATACGCGCCTTGCGGCGCGGGCGTCACCGGCTGGGCGCACGGGCGATCATCACCCATCTCGACACGATCGGCGCGCAGGTGAAGCTGGTAAAGGAGAATGGACGGCTGGAACTCGTGCCCATCGGCCATTGGTCGGCGCGCTTTGCCGAAGGGGCGCGTGTCACTCTCTTCACAGAGCAGGGCAGTTTCCGCGGCACGATCCTCCCATTGAAAGCATCAGGCCATACATTCAACGAGGAAGTAGACGAACTCCCCGTTGGCTGGACCCAAGTGGAACTGCGCGTAGACGCGGTAACGCAATCCGGGGAGGAAACAAAAGCGCTGGGCATCGATGTGGGCGATTTTGTCGCCATCGACCCTAAGCCTGAATTTCTTGACAACGGCTTCATTGTTTCACGCCATCTTGACGACAAGGCCGGTGTGGCGATTGCGCTCGCGGTGATCGAAGCCATTCAGCGAGCGAACTTGACGGCACCGGTCGATATCCACTGGCTTTTCACCATCGCTGAAGAGGTGGGCGTCGGAGCCGCTTCCATCGTGACACCGGAAATAGCCTCGATGCTGACTATCGATAATGGCACCACTGCGCCGGGACAGAACTCGTCCGAATTTGGCGCCACGATTGCCATGGCCGATCAGTCTGGACCGTTTGATTACCATCTGACGAAAAAACTCATAGATCTTTGCCGTCAGCACGCAATTCCTTTCCAGAAGGACATATTTCGATATTACCGCTCGGATTCGGCCTCCGCCGTCGAGGCGGGCCATGATGTACGCACCGCGCTGGTCGCGTTCGGCGTTGATGCGAGCCACGGTTATGAGCGCATTCATGTTCACGCGCTTTGTTCCGTGGCGGAGCTTGTCGGGCGCTACATCGCCAGCCCGTTGGAGATAACGCGCGACGTCAGGGAACTGGCTTCAGGTCTCAAGGGCTTCACCGAGCAGCCGACCGAGGAAGCCGAGCAGCCGGAATTCGACCAATCGCTTAACCCGCCCACACCGGTTACGGGTAGAAGCGTCTGACTGTTGCCAGTTGCGCCGGAACTTGGCCGGTCCTACATCGGGCATGCCGGTTACATACTCCATCTCTTCAAGGGTTTTCATGGTGATGAGCCAAGCTTCAGTCGATCTCGCAACACATCCGCTAACCGCCTGGAACGGGCCGCTTGGTCTGCCGGAATTCGGGCTCTTAAAGGATGAGGATTTTGCGCCCGTGTTCGATGCGGCATTCGCTGCCCATGAGGCCGAAATCGCGGGCATCACCGGTCAGGATGAGCCTGCAACGGTGGAGAATACGCTGGGCGCGCTGGAGCTTTCCGGCAAGGCGCTGTCGCGAGTCTCTGCAATCTTCTGGTGCCGGGCGGGCGCGCATACGAATGCCCAAATACAGAAGCTTGAGCGGGAGCTCTCGCCGCGCCTGGCACGCCACCATTCGAACATTTTCATGAATGCGGCGCTTTTTCAGCGTATCGACGATCTTTACAGGCGGCGGGAGGAACTGGGCCTCGACAAGGAAACTTTGCGCGTTCTGGAAAAGACTTGGAAACGTTTTGTGCGCGGCGGTGCCAGGCTGGATGAATCGGGGAAAACGCGGCTGGCAGAGATCAATGAGCAGCTTGCCGAGCTTGGAGCCCGGTTCGGCCAGAATGTGCTCAAGGATGAGAGCGAGTGGGTTCTCTTCCTCGATGAGGAAGATCTTGCCGGCCTTCCATCCTCCCTGAAAAGTGCCATGGCCGAAGCGGCCGAATCCCGTGGGCAGCCGGCGCGGTACGCCGTCACCCTGTCGCGTTCGATTGCCGAGCCGTTTCTTTCCTTCTCCAGCCGTCGTGATCTGCGCGAGAAGGTGCTGCGGGCTTTCATTGGCCGTGGCGACAATGGAGGGGAGGCGCACAATGCCGGAATCGTGAGGCAGACGCTGCAATTACGTGCAGAGAAGGCAAGGCTGCTGGGCTACCCTAACTACGCTGCCTACAAGCTCGATGACACGATGGCAAAGACCCCTGAAGCCGTGATGCAGCTCTTGCAGCCTGTTTGGCAGAAGGCTCGGGAAAGGGCCGCGGCCGACGAGAAGGAGTTGCAGCGTCTTGCTGCTGTGGGCGGGCGCAATCATCCGATTGCTGCCTGGGACTGGCGATATTACGCCGAGAAGCTGAGAGCCGAACGTTTTGCGTTCGATGAGGGTGCGCTGGAGCCATACCTTGCGCTGGACAATGTTATTGCGGCTGCCTTCGACGTTGCCGGCCGTCTTTTCGGCCTCACTTTCGAGGAGCAGGAGAAGATTGCTGCCTGGCACGAGGATGTGCGCGTGTTTGTGGTGAGGGATGCGGATGGGTCAGAGCGGGGGCTCTTCCTTGCCGACTATTTCAACCGACCCTCCAAACGCTCGGGCGCCTGGATGAGCGCCTTGCAGTCCGGTTACAAGCTCGGGGGCGGGCAGATGCCGATCATCTACAATGTGATGAATTTTGCCAAGCCGCCCAAGGACAAGCCCGCTCTCCTATCGGTGGACGATGCGCGCACTCTTTTTCATGAATTCGGTCACGCCCTGCACGGCCTCCTATCCGACGTCACCTGGCCTTCGATTGCCGGCACCTCGGTAGCACGCGACTTCGTGGAGCTTCCCTCGCAGCTTTATGAGCATTGGTTCACCGTGCCGGAGGTGCTTTCCAGACACGCGCGCCATGTGGAAACAGGCGAGCCGATGCCGGCCGAGCTTCTTCAGAAGATGCGAGATGCCCGCAACTTCGACGCGGGCTTCGCCACGGTCGAGTTCACCGCTTCGGCGCTTGTAGATATGGCTTTTCACGCCCGGGCGGAAGCGCCGGAAGATCCGCTGCGCTTTGAAGCGGAAGTGCTGGAGGAGTTGAGGAAGCCGGAAGCGATTCCGATGCGCCACCGCACGCCGCACTTCCTGCACGTCTTCTCCGGCGATGGTTATTCGGCAGGATATTACTCATACATGTGGTCGGAAGTTCTCGATGCGGACGCCTTCCGTGCCTTCGAGGAGGCGGGCGATCCCTTCCATCCGGAAGTGGCTGCGAAGCTGCGGCAGCATATTTATGCGGCCGGTGGGTCCGCCGATCCGGAAGACCTTTACAAGGCGTTCCGCGGGCGGTTACCAAGCCCTGAAGCGATGATGGAGAAGAAGGGCCTCATCTGAGGCCCAACCTTTCTCTGCGGGCTGTAACCTCCGCTCGTTCTTTGCCGATTGCCGTTCAGTCAGCGGGGACAGGAATGGGTTCGCCCTTGGCGGAAGGCAGCGCGTTGCCGCCGGTTGCCTTTCCGCCATGGCGAAAAATATCCCCGCCAATCGACGCCGCATTAGCATCGGCCTGTCAGAAGGTCGTCTCGGGCTTGCTCGAAGGCGCGAGAGCACGTCGAAAGGCGTTGCCGCAGGAGGTGCAATATGTCCAAATCCAGTCCGGTTCAGGTCACCTATGGAAGCTGCATAGACTTCGATCTCGTTTTCAGGGATGAGAACGGCGATCCGGAGGACCTTACAAACCAGACCTTCACGGTTCACTCCGCAAATCCGGAAAGCCCGTTTGCCGAAGCCGTCCTGATAAAGACGGACCCCGTCAACGGCACGGTGCATTTCCATCTGCCGAAGGAGGCGGCGGCTCAGCTCAACCTTGGAAATCTCAACTACCTGAGAATTGCGCGGACCTTTCCGGATGGCTGCGTGAAGACCACCGATGAAATCTGGATCGCCACGCGATGAGCAAAGTCACGGTCAACAACACCATCCATCCGGTCTCGGTCTTCTCCACCGGCACGCAAGGTCCAATTGGCCTCAACTGGCAGGAGGAGTGGTCGCCCGGCGTTTCCTACGCCATGCGCGATGCGGTTCTCCATGCCGGCTCTTCCTATCGTTGCACTATGCCTCATGCCGCTTTCGCTGAAAGCGAACCGGGGAAGGGGACAAACTGGGCAACCTTCTGGACATTGCTGGCAGCGCAGGGTGCGCGTGGCGAACGAGGCCCCCAGGGTGAAGTGGGGCCGGCCGGTGAGCGAGGTCCGCAAGGTGAGAAGGGTCATACGGGCGACGCCTATGAAAGCTACGGCGTCTCCATCTTCAGGAGCGAGGGCATCGTGCCCGGGGGGTACTACGCTGATCGCCGTGCCAATGCGGCAAGTGTGCAGGCTTATCTCTATGCCGAGATAATCGACGGCGATCCCGGCAGCGCTGTCGATCTTTACCTAGAGGTGGGAGGCTCGATGGTTTTAGGGCCTATCATGGTAACGCAAGGCAATCCCCAAGCAATTTCCAGTCTCGACGTGTCGGTTGCCGAAGGGGATACGGTCAGCTTCGTTGTCGTTTCCATCACCGGAGGCGTCGTTCGCGACCTATTCGTCAAGAGTTACGGAGCCATGACCTAGAGGAACTCCAGGAAGCGTCCATATGGCTTTCCCGCGGAATTCCGGGAAAAGAAAAAACTGAGATCCGACGTTCCGGAAACACTGAAACTTGCGGAGCTGCACCGGGAGAAGCCGGACACGCTTCTCCCGGTCGTTCATTGCGGCGAGGTTCACCAGGGGCTGCCTGCCACCCGCTGGCTTAGTTATGATGGGGCACGTCCAGACGCGATGCGCGGAGCAGGCCTTCCTGCTCGAGAACGGGATAGGCGCTCGAAGCAAGCAGTGAGTTGATTTGCTTCAAATCCCTGATCGTGTCGAGGTGCAACGAACTGCTTTCCACGCTGACATTCTTACGTTTGCGAAGACGTTCGAAATGCCGGCGGTTGGTCGACTTCTCCAGATCCCGCAGGCGGTCTTTCTCCTGCACGAGTTGGCGCGCAGTCTGCTTGTCGCGTGTCACCAGTACATTGAAGGCAAGGCGCGCATTTGCCAGCACTGCCGCATGGAAGGAGCTTACCTCCTCCCAACCCTCAGGCGCGAAGGTGAGATTGCGCTCGTGCTTCTTGCGGACATGGACGAGCATGTTGCGCACGATGACGTCGCCAGCCTGTTCCAGCCTTATCGACCCGTTGAGAAGCTCCTGCACGCGGCGCGATTCGGCTTCGCTGAGTTCTCGCCGGGCGATTTCCGCGAGATAAAGCTTCACCGCGGCGTGCCGGCGATCGATGCGGTCATCCAGGGCGGCAAGAGCTGCTGCAGCTTCTGGGCTGTAATCCTCGTAAAGTCCGATGATGCGCACGAGCATCACTTCGAGAGTTTCGCAAATGCGTACAACTTCGCGCGTGGCGTTGGCGATTGCCTCGGCCGGCCTGTCCAGTGCGTCTGGATCGAGGGCGCTTACCTCGAACGGGTCTTCGGTCGGGCCATGCGCGGGCGCACCTGTCCTAAGCAGGATCATCTCGGCGGCCCTATAGACGAAAGTGGCAAGCGGCAGGCCAAGGATCACGACGATAAGGTTGAAGCCGATATGGGCGTGGATCACTTGTGCTGATGGCTCGCCACCCAGGAATGTGGGCGAGGGATCGAGCAGGACGAAGCCCGTCACGATGAGGATAGAGAAGAGGCCGCGCAAGGCCAGATTGGCAACGGGTACGGCACGAGCCGAGGCCGGCATCGTTCGTGATAGCGCCGTCGCAATGAGGCCGGCTCCGAGATTTGCGCCAAGCACGAGCACGATTCCAAGTTCCGGCGAGATGATACCTCTGGCCGCGAGCGCCACCAGAAGCAGGATTGTGGCGATACTTGAATGAAAGAGCCACGTGATTATTGCCGCCAGCAGGAAGGCAATGCCTGGATCGTCTTCCAGATAGGCTGTGATGACCGGCAGCACGGTGCTTTGGCGAAGCGGCTCGGAGGCCCGTCCGATCATCTGCAGGGATAAAAGAAGAAGGCCGATGCCGACGAGGATACGTCCGACCTGCCGCCAGTTCCGGCTCTCCGTGGCAAGAAAGATGCTGGTGCCTGCAAAAAGGCTGATCGGAATGAGAAGGCTAAGGTCGAAGCTCAGGATCCTGACCACGAGCGCCGAACCCAGATCGGCCCCCAATACGGCGAACAAGCCCGCAGTACCGCCTACAATGCCCGATCCAACGAATGAGCCGACTAGAAGCACAACGGCGGTTGAACTCTGCAAGGCGATAGCAAGGCTTGTGCCTGCGAGCACCGCCATCAAGGGGTTGCGCAGCGCGGCTCTCAGCCTCTGGCGGAGCACGTCGCCATAGGCGCGTGTGACACCCGTGCGTACCATGCGCGTGGCCCAAAGCAGGAGAGCTACCGCGCCGGCCAGATGTATGATCACCAGCGTCCCGCTCATTGTTGCATCCCTTTATGATGCCGAAAGAACTTGCAGTAATATAAGGAGGGTGTTGCGGGCATTTGCGTTGATCAATCAGCCTTTCTGAAGAAAACGGAATTCAAGTCTGCTGGTAAATCTAGGGCGAAAGCTCCTGTGGCGCAGGGCTGCCGCACGCATCATGCCGAGCAGTGCGGAGAAAGACGGTTCAGCTAAGCCGGCAGCCGCAGTGTCGACCGTCCGGGATGAAGCAACGAGCCGACCGCCGGAGCATCGGGCATAATCCAGTTCGGTTCCCGATCCACCATGCGGTGGAGGAAGGGTATTGCTAATGAAGGCATTTCCTTCGCATTTTCCTTGAACGACCACCAGAAACGAAGGTCCTCCGCGAACTTGCCCGGTTCGACGGGCCTGTCGCCGTCTTGCTGACTGACGGCGGATACACCGAAAATGCAGAAGCTTGTGTACAGAAAGCCTTCCGGCCAGAAACGGGCGATGTCGGCCATTCCCGAAGCTTTCTCATCTGTCTGCTTTGCAGGAGATAGCTGCCCTGGCGCTGAATGGTCATCTACCGGGGCGCCGCGCAGCAATTCGCGCAGAAGCACGCCGGCGGCCAGCACGATCAGATCCGATCTGTCCATAGGCAAATGCGCGCGCAATTCGTCCAAACTCTCGAGCCAGTCGAAGAAGACCCGTGCCAAGCTGACGTCATCGATCTCATAGCCGATGCCGAAAGCGTCGCGCACCTCGCTGGCATGCCTGCGAAAGGCCATGCGGAACCAGCGCCATTGCCGCAGCCTATGACGTGGATCGGGAAGTGAGGCAAGAGTGTTCTGAAACATCATGCTTGATCCTTCCTTCGAAGGTGCTGCAGAAAATGGATACAGAAAAAAATCCAGGATCAATTTGGCCTCTTTTATACATATTGACAACTGTAAAGACAGATGTTCTCCTTCAAGTGGAGGAGCGCCGCTTCAACGCGGCGCAGGGAGGCTTCGATGGCTATTTGGCAATGGGCTATCCTGGCGCTAGCTGTTGTCTGGGGCTTGCAGTCTTTCGGCACCTGGCTGCAAATGCGCCATTATACCGATGTCATGAAGGGCATCTCCAACCGTTACAAGCAAGGCTATGTGGGTGCGGGAAATGCCAAGGGCCGACTCGGCAAGGGTGTTATCGTGCTCGTCGTGGTCGATGAAGCGCTGAGGATCGAACGCTTCCTCCAGATGAGCGGTCGGTCGGTCTTGGCCAAATTTGTGCGGATGCCGCATTACGAGGGGCAGAGCCTCGATGACCTGCGCGGCGAATCACAAATACTGAAGGAAGCAGAGCCGGGGGTCGCTCTTGCCGTCGCCAGGGCGGTGGAGCAGATCGACAAGGCGCGCGGGCAGAAGAGCGGCGAGGCCCCGATCCCGCTCAATGCGGTGGAAACCGGGGCTTAGATCCGGCCAACGGCACGGATCCATATCCGGGCAGCAATTGATCGCCAAGTGGGGGCGAAACGGGATCTGGAGGAGCTTTCGGCCTGCGGGCCGATTTTAACGGGAGGCGACATGTCATTTGTATCCATATTGGCTCAACACGCCGATCTGGCGGCGTTGAGCCTCAATCACGCAGGCGCGCTGGTGCAGGACGCTGTCCTCCACAGCGGTCATACGATCCAAGACGGAGCCGACAAACTTATCATTCTCGCCCAGGCCGAGAACGGCATTACGGTGGAGGAATTCCGGGAGCGGCTTGAGGGCGTCGAGCAGGAAGAGCAGGTTGGGTGGCTTTCGGCAGCGGGACGCTACTTCATCGGCATCTTTCAACAGGGTGGTGAAGTGTTCGCCGGTTTCGTAACCGGGATCATTCCAACCCTCGTGGTGCTGATGACGGCGTTCTATGCGCTGACAGAGCTTATCGGCGAACAGCGCGTGCACGGTGCTGCCCAATGGGCGGGACGGATCGCCTTGACCCGCTATACGATCCTTCCCGTGCTTGCCGTCTTCTTCCTTACGAATCCGATGGCCTACACCTTCGGAACCTTTCTTGAGGAAAAGCACAAGCCCGCTTTCTACGATGCGGCAGTTTCCTATGTTCATCCGCCGCTCGGCCTCTTTCCGCATGTAAATCCCGGCGAATATTTCGTCTGGGGCGGGATTCTGGTGGCACTTCTGGAACTGGAGCGTAACGGCTCGGTCCCGACCGGCTATCACATCAACGTTGCGGTCTGGTACGCCATCGTGGGCCTCATCGTCATCCTGCTAAAAGGCATGCTGACGGAGCGCATCACGATGATCATGGCGCGCCGGCAGGGCGTCGAGCTCTGAGGGAGGGCACAACAATGTCCATCGTCAAGGAATTCACTGCCGTCAAGGTCACGAAGGGTGCCGGCGGCTGGGGCGGCCCCCTCGTCATCAAACCGACCATCGAGCGCAGCAAGATCGTCTCCATCACCGGGGGCGAAATCCATCCCGTTGCCCGCCGGCTTGCGGAGCTGACCGGGGGGGAGGTTGTCGACGGCTTCCGCACACCGCCGGTAGAAGGTGAGATTGCAGCGGTGGTGGTGGATTGCGGCGGCACTGCACGCTGCGGCGTCTATCCGCGCAAGCGCATCCCCACGATCAACGTCATGCCCGTCGGACAGGTGGGGCCGCTGGCGCAGTTCATCACCGAGGACATCTATGTCTCCGGCGTCACTCCCGCCGACATGGCGCTCGCCGAAGCCGGCGAGGCGGTGACGACAGGCGCAATCGGTGGCGCGGCAAAATCGCCGGCGGATTTCTCCACACCCTCGGCGGCACCATTGCAACCCGCCGAAGAAGGTGGCGGCATTGTTGGCCTGATCAGTTCAATCGGCCGCGTAATGGGCCGCGTCGTCGGTGTCTTCTTCAATGCTGGGCGGCGGACGATCGACCAGGTGGTGCGTAACGTGCTGCCCTTCATGGCTTTCGTCACCATGCTGATCGGCCTCATTCTGTATACGGGTATCGGGGATCTGCTTGCCCAGCCCATGGGTCCGCTCGCTAACAACATCGTTGGTCTGCTCGTCATCTCGGCCATTTGCGGGCTGCCATTCCTTTCGCCGGTTCTCGGGCCTGGTGCGGTCATCGCACAGGTGATCGGCGTTGCCATCATAGGCCCGCAGATTGCCAACGGTACGATTTCGCCTGCTATGGCACTGCCGGCGCTGTTTGCATACAACACTCAGGTCGGCTGTGACTTCGTGCCGGTGGGCCTTGCGCTCGGCGAGGCAAAGCCGAAGACGGTGGAGATCGGCGTGCCTGCGGTGCTCATCAGCCGTCAGATAATGGGGCCGGTCTCCGTGTTAATCGCCTGGGTGTTCAGCCTGTTCGTGCTTTAGGAAAGGTGGAATGAGGTCCTCATGACGATCCATTACAAGACCCGGTTTACGGGCATCGGGCCGGAAGTGGCGGACCTCGCCGAGAGCGGCGTCGTCATCCTGTTTGCTGACGGCGCCCCTCCGGAACTTGCAGAAGTCTCCGTGCTGCATGCGGCCGAGGGCCCGGCCGGCTTGCCGCCCGCGGTTGGCGCAACGGTGCGCATTGGCAAGCTCACTGCCACGATTACCGCCATGGGCGAGACGGCATGGGCCAAGGTGGCTGACATGGGTCATGTCGTCTTGAGCTTTAACGGTGCTTCCGAGGCTGAGCGCCCCGGAGAGATTTGCGCCGAGCCTGTGGACGGGAAAGCGCTCGTGGCTGAATTGCGGCCGGGCGTGCAACTTGTAATCGAAACGGATGGCTGACACTTCTGCCTTGCCAACACGAAGAACGGACAGACATGGAACGCTCGACCATTGTCAGAGTGAGGGAGGGCCTGCACGCCCGGCCCGCCGCACGTTTTGTAAAGCTTGCCAAGACCTTCAAGTCAGACATTGAACTTGCTAAGGGCGGCAAGTCTGCCAGCGCGAAAAGCTCCGTCAAGTTAATGCTGCTCACCGTCAAGGAGGGAGACGAGGTGACCCTCAAGGTTTCCGGCCCTGACGAGGACGAGGCAATGGGCATGCTCCTGGCCTATCTGGAAAATCCCGATGCGGGCCTTGACGGGGAAGCATCCTCCGCACCCGCAAGAAACAATGAGCGGCAGGAGACATTCTCGCAGGACAACACGCCTGGCCAACTGCCGGCTCATGGTTATAAGGGAGCGGCCGCCAGTGCTGGCGTGGCGCTTGGACCTGTCTTTGCTTATTTCCCTCCCGAGCTTGCTCCACCGCATCAGGAGATTCCGCCCGCCGGAAGGGAAGCGGAAAAGAAGCGCCTTCGGGCCGCCATCGCGAAAGTGACGGCGCAGATGGAGAGCTCGGCCGCAGCCGAGGCGAGCGCCACCGATGCCGGCATCCTGCGCGCGCTGATTGAGCTTGCGAACGACGCCGACATCATTGCCAGTGCCGAGGAAACTATCGGAAGCGGGCTGGACGCGGTTTCCTCGATGATGGCCGCGGGGGCTGCCGTCGCGGCAAAATTCGAAGCGCTGGATGATGCTTATATGAAGGCCCGCGCGGAAGATCTTAATGCGGTCACCCGCCAGATCTGCCTGGCGCTTCTGGAACGGGAGGATGCCGATCTTGCCGACATGCCTGACGGCGCGATTCTGGCCGCCAACGATATCGGCGCCTTCGATCTGGCGCGTGCGCCGCTGGACCGCATTGCCGGTATTGTTTGTGGCCATGGCGGTGCGACTTCCCATGTCGCCATCATCGCCCGTGGACGCGGCATCCCGGCGGTGCTCGGCCTCGGCAAGGATATCGAGGCGTTCCGCTCCGCCCAGCGCGCGGCCGTGGATGGCGGGTCAGGCCTTACATTTGCTGATCCCGATGCGGCAACCGAAAGCTATTTCAACGAGCGCATTGCGCATCAGGAGGAAGCAAGAAAGGCACTGAGCGCCTTTGCATCGGAAAGGCCGGTCCTTGCCAACCAGCAGGCGGTTGTCATTGCGGCCAATCTTGGTTCTCTGAAGGATATCCCCGACGCGCTTGCCGTGGGAGCAATGGGCGTGGGCCTTTTCCGTACGGAAATCATGTTCATGGCGCACCCTGCGCTGCCCTCGGAAGAAGAGCAATATGAGACCTATGCAGGACTGGCGGCAGCCTTCGCGCCGGACGAGGTCATCGTACGTACGCTTGATGTTGGGGGTGACAAGCCGATTACCGGCATTGATTTTCCCGATGAAGACAATCCCTTTCTTGGGTGGCGCGGCATACGCATGTGCCTTGACCGGCCGGCAATCTTCAAGCCGCAGCTACGGGCGCTCCTTAGGGCTAATCAGCAGGGCAATCTGAAGGTCATGCTTCCCATGGTCTCGACCCTGGAGGAGCTTCGTCGCACAAGGGTTCTGGTGGAAGAGTGCGAAGCAGAACTTGAGCGCGAAGGCAGGCCCTTCCGTCGCTTTGCGCTCGGCGTAATGATCGAGACGCCAGCGGCCGTCATGATCGCGCCTGAACTTGCTGCCGAAGCGGCTTTCTTTTCCATCGGTACAAATGATCTGACGCAATATGTGATGGCGGCTGACAGGCTCAACAACTCTGTTGCCGCCCTTAATGACGTAAGAAACCCGGCCGTAATGCGGGCCATAGACGCTGCAGCGAAGGCAGGGCGCGAAGCGAGCATTCCCATTGGCATTTGCGGGGAGGCTGCCGCCGACACGCGGCTGGTCCCCAGCTTCCTCGAAATGGGCATCTACGAGTTTAGCATGAGCCCGTCATTCATTCTTGCCGCCAAGAAGGCGGTGATCGACCATATCGGCAAATGAGATCAGGGCAGATGCGGAGCCATCTTGCTGTAGAGCTGGGCGAGCTGAAGTTCGGCATCGGTTCCGGACGAGGCAGCCAACAGCGCCTCTCGCCGGGCCAGTGCCGCCGTTACGACGCCTTCGATAAGGCCCTCGCAATCCTTCTTGGTCCCCGCTACAGCATAGGCAAGGCCAATGAGGGCATAGCACAGCTCAGCGAGCTCCGCTTCCTTCTGCCGGCTCTCGTTACGGCCTGCGAGAGCGGAAAGCAGAATGATCGGTTCACGTCTGGCAAGTTCCAGTGCAAGGCGCGCCGACAATCGCCAGAATGCGCCGCTCTGCCCGCCAAGAGCGTCGGCCAGCAGTGCCGGGTCGCCGCGTCGGAGCGCCTGGTGAACATCCCCGAGGCGGGTTTCGTGCACGAGCGGATCGGGAAAGCCGAGCCGCTCCAGGATGTTGCGGATGAGGCGGTAGATATCCGCTCTGAATCGGAGCGAGCCCTCCATGCCGTGCAGAAAATGGAGGCGCGGCTCAAACGATCCGCTGTGGGTCCCGTAGGGACGCATCGGTGCAGGAGCAAATGTCACGACAATGGATTCTGCCTGGGTGATAGCCGAATCCGAGAGCCGCGCAATATCACGCAGGAAATCCAGCGGACTGCCGATGCCCCTGCTCTCAGCCGCCATGTTGGAGTTGGCGGCAAGTCTGCGCATCACATGGCGAGCATCGCGCACACGATCGCGCGCCATTGTCAAAAGACTATCGGCAAGACTGCCGAAGGGCGGACGGAATTCACCAGGGTTCTCAATCATGGCACTTGTTGGTATCCATCGGCACGTACACGCCATAACGATTCCATTTTAGTCTAGAGGCAAGCATCGCCGATGCGAAGCAAATTGCGGCGCAGGGCCGCGCGTTGAGGAAAACTTCCTTGAAAAAACCGGTCAGCAGGAGAAGCGAGAAAGGAAGGAAGTCTGCAAACGGGGAACTGACGGGCGACAGGCTCGCAGCCCTATCCCGTGCCGATCATACCCGGCTGCGTGCGGCGTGGATGTACTACATTGAAAACATGACCCAGAGTGACATTGCCGACGTTCTGGGCATCGGGCGAGTAACGGTCGTGCGCATGCTGGCGGAGGCTCGGCAACGCAATGAAGTGCGCATAACCATCGAGGGAGAGCTTGTTGAGACGGTCAAGCTGGAGCGGGAGCTTGAAAAACGCTTCGGGCTGGAACGTGCCATCGTCGCGCCAGTCTCGGATGCCAGTGTAAATGTCATTCCTGCCATCGGAGCGGCAACAGGCCGCTATCTGTCGGAAATGGTCGAGTCCGACCTGCGGGTTGGCGTCGGCTGGGGACGCACGCTACTGAGCTGCCTGCCCTATATCACGCCCCGCCCGCTTGAAAACCTTCAGGTAATTTCACTGCTTGGCGGCATTATCCATGCCCGACGCTTCAACCCGGCTGAATTCGCCTGGCAATTTGCGCAGGCGTTCCGCGGCAACGCCTATCTCATTCCCGCCCCTGCGCTTGTCGACAGTGCGGAGACCCGGCAGGCACTGATCGAACGGTGTGGACTGAAGGACATCTTCGACAAGGCGGCGGAGCTCGACATTGTCGTACTGAGCGTTGGCGGGCTTGCCCCCGCCACTACAACGACGCATCAGGTCGGCTTCATCACGGAAGCGCAGCTCATGTCGCTTCAGGAGAGCGGGGCAGTTGGCGACATCCTCTTCCATTTCATCGACCAAAAGGGGCGGATCGTTGATCATCCCATCAACGAACTGGTCATGTCCGTGGGTCTGGACCGGCTTCGCCTCGGCAAATGGCGCATCCTCACCTCGGGGGGAGCAGACAAGACAGGAGCGCTGCTTGGCGCGATCGCGGTGATCGAGCCGCATGTGCTGATTACAGACGAGTTCTCTGCCCGCAGGCTTCTCGACGCGGCGGACTGACCCTCTTTGTACGTAATTCTTGTATGGCACGCGGAACGAGGTGATGCGGCATGCGGATCGAACTTGTGATCTTTGATTGCGATGGGGTTCTGGTGGATAGCGAGCCGCTAGCCGCAGAGGCTATGGCTCTCGTTTATTCCCGCCATGGCATGGCCGTGAAACCCGAGAACATTGCCGCCGGTGTCGGCATGAAGCAGACCGATATACTCTCGCTCATTGGAAGGAACACGGGCCATTATCTGCCCGAGAAGGCACTGCCCGAGTTATGGCCCGAGACACGGCGGCTTTTCGGCGAAAGGCTGAAGCCCACTTGCGGCCTCAGTGATTTCCTTTCGCGGCTGGACCGAAAGTCTTGCGTCGCCTCATCCTCAAGCATGGAGCGCATTGCCTACAGCCTGTCCGTTACCGGCCTCGACCGCTTCTTTGGCGATGCGTTCTTCAGCTCCAGCATGGTGGCCAGGGGAAAGCCTGCGCCGGACCTCTTCCTCCATGCCGCGGAACGCATGAGTGTCGACCCCTCCCGCTGCCTTGTTATCGAGGATTCGCCCTACGGCGTTAAGGGTGCCAAAGCGGCCGGCATGCGAGTGTTCGGCTTTACGGGCGGCACCCACGCCGACGAAGCTATGATCGAAAGGCTTGCTGCCGCCGGCCCGGCTGCCATCTACCAGAGCTGGCGAGAGGTGGAGGACGCTCTAGCCCAGCTTTGAGCGTTACACGTCTTGACAACTCGCCTTTGTGAGTTATGTCACTGGACAATCGTATTGACTTTAAAACATATGTTCATTACTCAAGAAGCAGCAGCCGGGGAGGACGAAGAATGACTACCAATGTCGCCCTGACGGGCCTTGCACGAGACCTTGCCGAGCGGGAAGCTTCGGGTAAGCCTGTTCGTATTGGGCTGATCGGCTCCGGCGAAATGGGCACGGACATCGTCTCGCGTGTCGCTCAAATGCGCGGCATCGAAGTAGGCGCGATCGCAGAACTGAACCTGCCCGCCGCGCAGAAAGCGGTTGAAATCGCTTATCGCGAAGAAGGCCATACGCGCGAAGTCTCCAATGCTTCCGCCATGACCGAGACCATGGAAGCCGGCAAGATCGCCATTACCGGCGATGCGGATCTCGTCATCGGCAGCGATCTGATAGATGTGGTGGTGGATGCGACCGGTGTTCCCGCCGTCGGTGCCGAGATCGGCTTGCGCGCCATGGAGCATGGCAAGCATCTCGTCATGATGAATGTCGAGGCGGACGTCACCATCGGCGCCTATCTGAAGAGCGAGGCCGACCGGCTTGGCGTCGTCTATTCACTGGGCGCGGGAGATGAGCCGTCTTCCTGCATGGAACTGATAGAGTTCGTTTCCGCAATGGGGCATACGATCGTCGCTGCGGGAAAAGGCAAGAACAACCCGCTTAATATCGATGCCGTTCCTGACGACTATGCCGAGGAAGCCGCGCGGCGGAACATGAACGTGCGCATGCTGGTTGAGTTCGTTGATGGATCCAAGACCATGGTGGAAATGGCAGCCATCGCCAATGCCACCGGACTTGTGCCTGACCGGCCGGGAATGCACGGGCCATCGGCCACCCTTGCGGAGCTCAACAAGACGCTGATCCCGCAGAAGGACGGGGGCGTGCTCTCCAGGGTCGGCGTGGTGGATTATTCTATTGGTAAGGGCGTTGCGCCGGGAGTCTTTGTCATTGCCGACATGTCGCATCCGCGCATCCGCGAACGCATGGAAGATCTGAAGATGGGCGAGGGACCTTACTTCACCTTCCACCGCCCCTACCATCTCACATCACTTGAAGTGCCGCTTACCTGCGCGCGCGTCGTCCTTCACAACAAGCCGGACATGGTGCCGCTGGCAAAGCCCGTGGCCGAAGTGTGCGCGGTTGCCAAGAAGGACTTGAAGCCTGGAGACAGGCTCGATGCCATCGGCGAATATACCTACCGCGCCTGGATCATGCAGGCGCAAGAGGCGCGCGGGGCAAGGGCGATACCTTGCGGCCTGCTCCAGGGTGGGCAGGTGCTCAAGCCTATCACCAAGGGTCAATTGATTACCTACGACAATGCCGCACCGCCTGCCGGATCGCGGATCGCCGAGTTGCGTGCGCGGCAGGACCGGCTGGTATATGGAGAAGCGGGAGCCTAGCATGGCCAAGGCACAAGCAAGCAGTCCACGTGCACCTGGGGCGGGCGCGAACCTGCCCTTTCTGTATCGCCACTACGACAAGGCGGCGCTGAGGGAGGCGCTACGGAAGATGCATCTTATCCGCCGCTTCGAGGAGGGGGCGGAAGACTCCTACATGCGCGGCCTCATTCACGGCACAATGCACCTTTCCATCGGGCAGGAGGCCAGCGCGGTCGGCATCTGCATGCCGCTCACGGAGGAGGACCAGATAACCTCCACCCACCGCGGCCACGGACACTCCATCGCCAAGGGCGCAGATGTGAAGCGGATGTTTGCCGAGTTCTTCGGCAAGAGCACTGGCTATTGCCGTGGTCTTGGCGGCTCGATGCATATTGCCGATGTTTCCAAGGGAAATCTGGGCGCCAATGGAATTGTCGGCGGCGGACTGCCTATTGCGGTGGGTGCTGCGCTTTCGGCCAAGAAGCAGAAGAACGGCAAGGTAGTGGTCTGCTTTTTCGGCGACGGCGCCAATAATGAAGGAGCATTCCACGAAGCGCTCAATATGGCTTCGATCTGGAAGCTTCCGGTGATTTTCGCCTGCGAAAACAATCAATATGGCATGTCGACCTCGATAGCTCGTTCGACTGCCGTGCCGAATGTGGCCGATCGCGCTGCCGCCTATTCGATGCCCGGCGTGATCGTCGATGGAAACAACCTTTCGGAGGTTACGGAAGCGTCTCACACCGCGATCGAGCGCGCGCGCGCTGGCGAGGGACCAACTCTTATAGAGGCCAAGACCTACCGTTATCGTGGTCACTCCAAGAGTGACCGGAACAGGTATCGAACCAAGGAAGAGATCGAGGACTGGATGTCGAAACGCGACCCGATCGCTCTCTTCGAGGCGGAACTCAAGGGGTTCAACATCCTTGACGCCGCAGAGATCGATGCAGTCCGCTCGGAGGTTGAGCGGGAAATCGCAGAGGGCATCGAGTTTGCCAAGAAAAGTCCTATGCCTGATCTCGCCAGCCTGGAGCGTTACGTCTATACGGAGCTTGCCTGATGGACGCTGAACTTCGTGAGTTGAGCTATGCGCAGGCCATTCAGGAGGCCATGGCCATTGCCATGGAAGCGGACGAACGTGTCTTCCTGATGGGCGAAGACATCGGTGTTTATGGCGGGGCTTTCCAGGTGACGGGCGATCTTGTTCACCGTTTCGGCGAGGAACGGGTGATGGATACGCCCATTTCCGAACTCGGCGGTGCTGGCGTGGCCGTTGGCGCGGCAGTCACCGGTATGCGGCCGATCTTCGAGTTCCAGTTCTCCGATTTCGCCACGCTTGCCATGGAGCAGATCGTCAACCAGGCTGCCAAGATACGCTTTATGCTGGGCGGGGCTGTCTCTGTTCCGGTTGTCATGCGCTTTCCGGCAGGTTCGGGAACGGGAGCAGCGGCCCAGCACAGCCAGAGCCTCGAAGCCTGGTTCGGCCATGTGCCGGGGCTGAAGGTTGTCCAGCCGGCAACACCCTATGATGCCAAGGGCCTTCTCCTCGCCGCGGTTGCGGACCCTGACCCGGTGATGATCTTCGAGCACAAGCTCCTTTACAAGATGAAGGGCCCTGTTCCGGAGGGGCATTATAGCGTGCCAATTGGCAAGGCGGAGATACGCCGTGAAGGCAGGGATCTCACCATCGTCGCCAGCGCCATCATGGTGCATCGTGCGCTGGAAGCGGCGGCCGAACTGGAGGGCGAGGGGATCGATGTAGAGGTTGTCGACTTGCGTTCGATCCGCCCAATGGACCGAGAGACGGTCATTGAGAGCGTGAAGAAGACAACGCGGCTCCTTTGCGTTTATGAAGGCGTGAAATCGCTTGGCGTCGGCGCGGAAGTGAGCGCCATGATCGCTGAAAGCGATGCCTTCGATTATCTCGACGCTCCCATCGTGAGGCTTGGTGGCAGGGAGACGCCGATTCCCTATAATCCCGAGTTGGAGAAGGCGGCGGTACCGCAAACCCCTGACATCGTGAAAGCGGCCAGAGATCTGGTGAAGGGAGCGCGCTGAGCCATGCCGGTAGAAGTCATTCTGCCCAAGGTCGACATGGACATGGCAACCGGCCGGATTACCCGCTGGCATGTGAAGGAAGGAGCGGAGGTCAAGAAGGGCGACGTGCTCTTTGAGATCGAGACCGACAAGGCTGCCATGGAAATCGACGCGCCGGCAAGCGGCGTCATTCGCGATATCTCTGGCAAGGAGGGAGTGGATATCCCCGTCGGGCAGGCGGTGGCATGGATTTATTCGGAAGGCGAAGCTCCCGCCACCATACCTGCAAAGGAGACTTCAGAGGCGGCTCCTGAGATTGGCGAATCTGCGCCCGGCGCCGAAAGTGCGGCTTCCGAAGAAAGCGTTCCCGCATCCTTGTCGCCGGTTCTGGACACCAAGACGCCGGCCGATGCAAAAATGACGCCGTCCGGGGTCCGCGCGACGCCATTGGCTCGCCGCCTGGCGCGGGAAGCCGGCCTTGATCTTTCGGCCATTGTCGGTTCCGGCCCGCATGGGCGGGTTGTGAAGGCGGATGTGGAGAAGGCGCTTGAGGCCGGCACGGCCGCACCGGCGCCCGCCATTGAGGCGGCGGAGGCGAAAGCGCAGCCTGCGCCGCTGTGAAGGCGGATGTGGAGAAGGCGCTTGAGGCCGGCACGGCCGCACCGGCGCCCGCCATTGAGGCGGCGGAGGCGAAAGCGCAGCCTGCGCCGCAGGCCCTGGCAGATGAGGAGGTACTGCAGCTCTTCGAGGAGGGCACCTACGAGATCGTGCCGCACGATGCCATGCGCCGCACCATCGCCCGCCGCATGAGCCAGTCCAAGGCCACCGTGCCGCATTTTTACCTCACCGTTGATTGCCGCATCGACGCGCTGCTTGGCCTGCGCAAGCAGCTCAACGAGGCGGCGCCGCTGACGCAGGGCGAAGCGGGCGAGGAGCCTGCCTACAGGCTGTCCGTCAACGACATGATCATCAAGGCGATGGCGCTTGCACTGAAGGCCGTTCCCGACGCCAATGTCTCATGGAGCGAGGCCGGGATGGTCAAGCACCGCCATGCCGATGTGGGCGTGGCCGTTGCCATTCCCGGCGGGCTGATCACGCCCATCGTGCGGCGGGCGGAGGAGAAGACCCTGTCGGTCATCTCCAACGAGATGAAGGACATGGCCGCGCGGGCCCGTAACAGGCGGCTGAAGCCGGAAGAGTACCAGGGCGGCACGACGGCGGTGTCCAATCTGGGCATGTATGGCATCAGGGACTTTGCCGCCATCATCAACCCGCCGCATGCGACGATCCTTGCCGTCGGGGCGGGCGAGCCAAGGCCGGTGGTCGAGGATGGCCATGTCAAGGTGGCGACGGTGATGACGGTGACGCTGTCCACGGACCACCGGGCGGTGGACGGTGCACTCGGCGCCGAACTGCTCTCCGCCTTCAGGCACCTCATCGAAAACCCCATGGCTATGCTGGTGTAGGGTTCTGATGGTCTTATGGACGAACGATACTAGGCGAATCGCTGCCGTGACTGAATGCCTGCTTCTGGCCCTTTCCCGGCGCGCCGTTAAGGTAATTCCGGTTGCGAACCGGCTCGACTTGGTGTCCGATCACTCCATGACCATTCACAAGGAGGGTTAGCCATGCAAGCCATGCCCACGCTGGTGAAGAGCCTGATCGATACTACGCCCGGCGATATGAGGATGCTGCTGCAGCGGTTCCGCGATCATGCCCTGGAGGAGCGGATGTCGCCTGTGGACACTGAATTGCTGATGGCCGATCTGGGCTATGACAGCATCCAGGCATTCTGCGCGGACGCCGACTTGCCCGAGCATGTCGCCGAACGTTGGAGCCGCTTTGGAATCTCCTTTGAGATGCGCCAGGTGCTGACCTTCATGCTTCGCCAGCGCCAGCGTATACGCAAAGCCGTAACCGATTTCGAAAGCGTCACCCATGCAGGTCTAGACGATTTCATGCAGGAGAAAGGCGTGATCTGACAGTCGGCGCTATTCGGCCTTTCCGGGCGGAAGAGGCCATTCGCGCCGTGATGTGGAAATATGCGGTTTTCTGGAATGTGCGATATGTGGGGGGTAGTCTGTCGTCATACTGTCATTCATGAATGTTTTGTGAGCGCTGCGGGCGGGTTTTCCTCCCGCTCGCAAGCCACTCGCCGTTCTTTTGTTGTTGACAGAGAACAAATGATCATTTCCTTTGGTGACGTGCACGCCAGTCAAAAAGGGCATGCCGCTGCAGAGGAGGGTGAACGTCATGCCAAGGCAGCGTTCGCCGCAAACAGGGTAGGAGTAGCCTTATGAAGACAATCATTGGCAAGGTCGCACTCGGTCTCGCCGCGGCCACCTTCATCACCACATCCGCGCATGCGCTGTTGCTTTACACCTCTCAGCCGGAGGCTGATGCGACGCAGACGGTGGAAGCGTTCAAGCAGGCAAATCCCGGCGTCGAGGTCGAGATCTTCCGATCCGGTACGAGCGATCTGCTGAGCAAGCTCGCTGCGGAGATTGCAGCCGGCAATCCGCAGCCGGACGTGCTGCTCATTGCCGATGCCGTCAGCATGGAACTGCTGAAGGCCGACGGGCATCTGATGCCTTATCCGGAAGCTGACGTCTCAGGCCTGGAGGAGACTGCCTACGATGCCGACCGCACCTATTTCGGCAGCAAGCTGATCACCACCGGCATAGCCTACAACACCGCAGCTCCCGAGAAGCCTGAGAGCTGGAAGGATTTGACGGGCGAAGCCTACAAGAATCTTATCGTCATGCCGAGCCCGCTCTATTCCGGTGCTGCGGCCTATCTTCTTGCCGGCTTCACCAACCGCGACGATCTCGGCTGGGATTACTTCGAGAGCCTGAAGGAGAACGGGCTGGTCACCGTCCAGGGCAATGGCGCGGTCCTGCGTTCTGTTGCCACGGGTGAGAAGGCCTACGGCATTCTGGTCGACTTCATGGCGATGAACGCCAAGAATGAAGGATCCCCAATCGGGTTCGTCTTCCCGGAGGAAGGGGTACCGGCAGTGACCGAGCCGGTCGCTATCATGTCCTCCGCCAAGAACGTCGAGGAGGCGAAGAAGTTCGTTGACTTCATCCTTTCGGACGAAGGCCAAAAACTGGCGCTGGAGCAAGGCTACCTGCCTGCCAATCCGTCGGTTGGTCAGCCGGAGTGGCTTCCTGAAGGCACGCAGGTCAATGTGATGCAGATTGATATCGACGCGGTGGTCAAGACGATCGACGCGGACAAGGAACGTTTCTCGCAGATCTTCGGCGGCTGATAGTTCCAGAGTATCCGACAACATGCTGCAAAGCCTGAAAATGCGTCAGGGCCAGGAAATGGCCCTGACGACGGTGATTGCCGCTGTCGCGGTCGTCCTTTCCGTCCTGCCGATGTCTCGGCTTCTGCTGGAGGTCGTCTTTCCGGGCGGGGAGCTTTCCGTGGCGGCCATAGAGGCCGGACTTGCCAATCCTGCAACCTGGCGGGCCACCCGCAATACGCTTGTCGTAGGCATAGGCGGGACTGTTCTTGCCACGCTGGCTGGCACCGCGGTTGCGCTTCTGGTGGCGCTTACCAATGTGCGCGGGCGCCGCTTGTTCGTTCTGTGTTTTGTCTTGCCGCTGATGATCGCCCCTCAAATCACTGCGCTGGCCTGGCTGCAGCTATTTGGGCCGGCAAGCCCGTTCCTGAAGCTCTTCGGCATCGCTCCTCCGATAGGCACTCCCAACCCGCTCTATTCGCCGGCCGGCATCGTCCTGCTTCTGGCGGTCCAGTACGCACCTCTCGTCTTTCTCATGGTGAGGGCGGGCCTCCGCCGCCTTCCGCGCGAACTGGTTGAGGCTGCCCAGAGCGGCGGCGCAGGTCCGTTCACCGTGTTATGGACGGTAATTCTGCCGTTGATGACACCTTCCATCGTCGCAGCCGCGGCGCTGACCTTCGTTTCCTGCGTCGGCAATTTCGGCATCCCGGCCTTCCTTGGCATCCCTGCCAACTACCTGGTCTTGCCAACCCTGATCTATCAGCGCCTCGCAGGTGCCGGCCCTTCCGTTCTGCCGGAAGTGGCTTTCCTTTCGGTGCTGATCGGCGTCATCGCCATGGCTGGTATCGTGGCGCAGGACATTATCGCTCGCAGGCGCGATTTCCGCATCGGCTCCACCTCGCTGCCGCCGCAGCCTTACAATCTCGGTCGCTGGCGCGTTGTGGCCGAAACCGTGATGTGGCTCGTCATCGTCGCCATTCTGGTGCTGCCACTTTTTGGTTTGGTGCTTACCTCGCTCATCAGCGCCTTTGGCGTGCCGGTGACCTGGGAGACGGTAAGCATTCGTAATTACACTTTCGTTCTCTTCGAGCATGCCGCCGTTACCCGTTCATTCAGGAACAGCATCTTTCTGTCTCTTGCGGCGGCAGGTTTTGCGGTCCTTGTGGCGGTGCCGCTTGGCTATATGGTTGCCTGGGGCAGGAGCCGCTGGACAAAGGCGCTTAATCTGGCCGTAGAGCTGCCCTACGCTCTCCCCGGCGTCGTTATGGCAATCGCCGCCCTGTTAATCTTCCTGCGCCCGATACCGCTTACCGGGATCCATATCTACAATACGGTTTGGATCATCCTTTACGCTTATCTCGCGCGCTTTCTGGTGCTGGCGCTGAGGCCGACGGTAAGCGGCTATCATCAAATCGACAGGGCTCTGGAGGAGGCAGCGCAGATCACCGGTGCTGGGCTGCTGATGCGGCTCCGTACCATTATCTTCCCGCTTGTGGCTCCGGCTGCTTTGGCGGGCGCGCTTCTCATCTTCATGACGGCCCTGAGTGAGCTTACCGTTTCAGCGCTCATCTGGTCCTCTGGCGCCGAGACGGTTGGCGTCATGATCTTCTCATTCGAGCAGGGCGGTAGATCGAGCGAGGCGGCTGCCATTTCAGTGATCGCCGTTGCGGTGACGGCAGCGTTGATGCTCCTGGCCGACCTGTTTGCAAAAAAACTTCCAAGCGGGGTTCTCCCATGGCGGGATTGACGATCGACAATGTAACCAAAAGCTTCGGCGATCTTGACGCGGTCAGGAAAGTTTCGATCGATGTCCAGAACGGCGAGTTCCTTGCCGTTCTCGGGCCTTCCGGCTGCGGCAAGACGACGATGCTGCGTCTGATTGCAGGTTTTGAGCAGGTGACGGACGGGCGTATTCTCATCGGGGATAAGGTTGTTTCCGACAGGAATATGCATGTGCCGCCGGAGCGCAGGCGGGTGGGCATCGTCTTTCAGAATTATGCGCTTTGGCCCCATATGACGGTAGCGGAAAATATCGCCTATCCGCTGAAGGTCGCAAAGGTTGGAAAGGCGGAGCGGGAAAAGCGCGTCGAGGATGCGCTGGCGCTTGTTAACATGCAGGGCTACGGCGACCGCAGGCCGGCAAATCTTTCCGGCGGGCAGCGTCAGCGGGTGGCGCTCGCGCGTTGTCTCGTTGCCGCACCGTCTCTGGTGCTCTTCGACGAGCCGCTTGCCAATCTCGACGTACATCTGCGCGCCTCAATGGAGGATGAGTTCGCCGCCTTTCATAAGCGCACTGGAACAACGATCGTCTATATTACCCACGATCAGACGGAAGCCATGGCGCTTGCAGACCGCATCGCGGTTATGGACCAGGGACGTCTTATCCAGCTTGCCACGCCACGCGAACTGTTCCGCGAGCCTGCCAATGCAATGGTGGCATCATTCATCGCCAACGGCATCGTGTTGCCGGCGGATGTGCTGACGGCGGAGGAGAGCGGCCATTGCCGCGTGCGGGTGCTGGGGACGGAGTTCGTCGTGCGTTGCCAGCCCGGGGAGAAGCCGCGGCAGAAGGCGCTCATCTGCTGCCGCTCCGCCGATATAGAGCCGGCTGCTCCCGGCGAACCCGGCTTTGAGGGCACGGTCACCCGCAGCGTCTATCGCGGCGGGGTAGGGCGCATTGAGGTGGCACCGACCGACGCGCCGGACTGCTCGTTGCATTTCGACCAGAAGGAACCCGTAACGCTTGAGCCGGGCATGACAGCCCGGCTCAGGATCGGTTCCGGCTGGCTTATTCCCGAGGAGAACGCTGGCTGATGCAGATTGGACTGCTGGGCGGCTTCGCAGAGAAGGGGCGGACAAGCGTTGGCATTTGCACCGGCGGCTGCTCCATCATGCTCGACGCTGGCATCAAGGTTGGCGCGGCGGGAGCGGAATATTATCCTGCGCTCGATCGCTCCCCGGGCGAAATCGATGCGCTCTTTATCACGCACGCTCATGAGGATCATGTCGGGGCGCTGGGCTGGCTTCTTGCAGGCGGCTTTCGCGGCCCCGTTTTCATGACGAAGGAAACGGCGCAGGAGGCGCCCGCCACGCTTACTCAATATGCGCTTGAGGAGCACGCAGACCTTTTCACCACCGCACAGGTTGAGATCTTTCAGCCGGGTGACAGGCTCGAATTTGGCGACATTACCGCGGATACTGGTCTTTCCGGCCATGTGGCGGGCGGCGTGTGGTTTTGTGTGCGGCACGAGGATGGGGTCGTCTCCTATTGCGGTGATGTCGTGCCCGACAGTGCAGTCTTCCGGATGGACGAGGTGCCTGCCTGCGATTTGCTGCTGCTCGACGCCTCCTATGGTGCCGATAGGATAACGGGAAGAGACCGCGCCCGATCCATTGCCGCCTGGATCAAGGAGCACCCCAGGGGCTGCCTGTTGCCCACCCCGCTTTCCGGCCGCTCTCTCGAACTTATCGCCAGCATTCCTGGACCGTTCGCAATACATCACGAGATGCGACAGGGTCTTGAACTTCAACTTACCTCCGAAGACGCCTTCAGGCCCGGCATGCGCGATATGGTGGCGACAAAGCTTTCAAGTGCCATGGACTGGCGGGAGGATGAAGAACTGCCTGCCATGCCGCTCATCTGCCACGACGGAATGGGGGCAAGCGGGCCTTCGTCCCGTCTCCTGCCCCGGGCTGATTCTGCCGGTTATCCCATACTCCTTACAGGTCATCTGCCTGCAGGCTCCCCTGGCGCCAGACTGCAGGAGCACGGGCGGGCAGGCTGGATTCGCATGCCGACACACCCCACGCTGACGGGCAACAAGGCTATCTGGGAAGCGGCCGGGTGCCCGGCCGCCATCGGTCATTCCTGTCCAGTTAATGGACTGGAGGAACTTTCTCGCGAAATTCCTGCCCTGCGCCCGCAGTGCGCAACTGGAGGGACGCTGCATCTGGAAAAAGGAGCACTGCGGTGAGAATCCTCGTTTGCAATGACGATGGCTTCGACGCGCCTGGCCTTGCAAGGCTGACAGAGGTTGCGCGCAGCCTCAGCGATGATGTCTTTGTTGTGGCACCCGACGGCAAGCGTACCGCTGGCGGCACCTCGATCACGATTGCAAGGCCGCTTACGATGCTGCGCAGGGGCGAAAGGCGCTATTCCTGTTCCGGCACGCCGGCCGACTGTGTAGTTACAGCGATGACATGGCTGTTTGCGGAGGACAGGAAGCCTGACCTGGTGCTTTCCGGCATCAATGACGGGCGGAATGTTGCCGAGGATGTGGCTTATTCTGGCACGAACGGCATTGCGCGCGAGGCAACGTTCTGGGGGGTGCCGGCGATTGCCTTTTCCCGCGTGAAGAACGCGGCCGAAATGCCCACAGACATTGAATGGCTTCGCGCCTTCATCGTGTTACTGTGGCAAAATCGGGCGGAATGGGCCCATGAAGGTCATTGGCTGAATGTCAACCTGCCCCATTCGCTTCCCGCCTCGATCCGCCAGCCGCGCATCGGTCGCGACAAGATCGGCCGGAGTTGCGAGGTGCTTGAAGAGGAAGGGGAGAAAACGGTTCTGGTGATCCCGCGCGGGCGCGAGCACGCAACGTCCCCGGGTGACGAGAATGCTCTGATCGATGCCGGTCATGTTTGTGTGAACCGGCTCAACTGGTTTGGCGAGACGCCTCTTGCCGAACCCTTTCTCGCGGGGCTTGCAGCCTTGTCATAGAGCCGACCCAGCATCGCGAGATTTGTGAAAGCCGTGCGTACATCACTGCATTGGCGCCCGGGCAGGAGGACTGCCGTGCTTCAGGTGATGGAAAGCGTCCGCCGGACGGCATTGCGCCATCCGGCAAGCTTCGCGTTACGGATCCTCGCCTCCATTTGCGGCTCGAAGCGTCGCTCCAAAGCCCAACTTTCTACGAACTTCTCCTTTCCGGGCCACAGGCCGGCTCGTGAGGCCGCAAGCCACGCCACACCTAGTGCTGTAGTTTCAAGGATGGTCGGCCGATCCACCGGCGCGTCAAGAATGTCGGCGAGCCGTTGCATGGTCCAGTCCGAGGCGACCATTCCTCCATCGACCCGCAACACCGTCTCCCGGAACAAGCCCCTGCAATCCTTTCGCATGGCCAGAAGCAGATCATGCGTCTGGTAGGCCACGGACTCGAGCGCTGCGCGGGTAAACTCTGCCGGCCCGGAGTTGCGCGTGAGGCCATAAATGGCGCCGCGCGCCTCGGCATCCCAATAGGGTGCGCCGAGTCCGACGAAGGCCGGTACGAGGTAGACATTCTGGCTCTCATCCGCTCGGGCGGCGAGCTCGTCGCTTTCGGCTGCCCTACTGATCACGCCCAGACCATCGCGCAGCCACTGCACGGCAGCCCCGGCAATGAAGATCGAGCCTTCCAGCGCATACGTTGTCTTGCCATCGAGGCGATAGGCTATGGTCGAAAGCAGCCGGTTTTTTGAGCGCACAAGCCGCTCGCCTGTGTTTAGCACGGCGAAGCATCCGGTACCGTAGGTGGATTTCAGCATCCCCGGCTTGAAGCAAGCCTGCCCGATGGTGGCTGCCTGCTGGTCGCCGGCAACGCCAAGGATTGGAATTTCGGCGCCGAGAAGCTTCTTCGCGGTCACCCCAAAATCGGCCGCGCAGTCCAGCACCTCCGGCAGAATTGCCGCCGGTACGCCGAGAATGCCGAGAAGCTCATCGTCCCAAATGTTTCTCTCGATATTGTAGAGCAGTGTGCGCGAGGCATTCGTCGCGTCGGTGACGTGCCGCGCACCACCCGTCAGCCGCCAGATAAGGAAGGAGTCGACGGTGCCGGCAAGAAGCTCGCCATTCTCTGCACGGCGCCGCGCACCCTTCACCCCGTCCAAAATCCACGCGAACTTCGTTCCGGAGAAATAGGGATCCAGAAGCAGCCCCGTTTTCCTCGTGAATTTTGCCTCCAAACCCTGCTTGCGGAACCTTGCACAGAGCGGCTCCGTGCGGCGATCCTGCCATACGATGGCGCGGTGAATGGGACGGCCCGTCTGCTTCTCCCAGATGATTGCCGTCTCCCGCTGGTTGGTGATGCCGATTGCCGCGATGTCGCCGGCCGAAAGCGCAGCTTTTTCGAGCGCAGCCCTGATGGTCGTCAGGACGCTCTTCCAGATATCTTCCGGATCGTGCTCCACCCAACCGGAGGCGGGATAATGCTGGGGAAATTCCTTCTGCCCGAGGGCGATGATCTGCGCTCTTTCGTCAAAGATGATGGCGCGGCTTGATGTGGTCCCCTGGTCGATCGCGAGGACGTATCGACGCATGCTCCCTCCTTCCCTGGAATTCCCCGAACCTATAGCGCCTCGCCCCGTGGCTCCCACCCTCCATGCGACGGGATGGCGGCTTGCATAAAGGCTTCCAGTGCTTCTGCCTCGTTCTGCGCAAGCTGTAGTCCGCTCTTGGTGCGACGCCACAGCACATCCTCCGCTGTGTACGCCCATTCTTGTTCGATCAGGTAGCGGACTTCTGCCTCATAAAGATCGGCACCGAAATGGCGGCCGAGATCTTCGGCCGATTGCGCCTCACCAAGCGTCTCCGAAGCGCGCGTACCGTAACGGCGCACCAGACGGCGGGCATGGGCGGCACTCAAAAACGGGTAGCTGGCGGAAAGGCGGGATACCTCCTCCTCATAAGCATTGACGGGGAACCCGCCCGGCAAGGGGGCGTCGGCTGTCCAGGAGGCGCCTTTCCGGCCGATCAGGCTTCCCACTTTTTCGAGCGCGGCTTCCGCGAGTCGCCGATAGGTGGTGATTTTGCCGCCGAAGACGTTGAGAAGCGGTGCTTCACCACCTCCGCCCTCCGCCTCCAGAACATAGTCGCGGGTAGCCTCCTGGGCCTTGCTCGCCCCATCGTCAAGCAGCGGGCGGACGGCAGCGTAAGTCCAGACGATGTTAGCGCGATGCACCGCACCGGCGAAATACTCATTCGCCGAGCGGCAGAGATAATCGATTTCCGCATCGCTGATCGCAGCGTCCGCGGGATCGCCCTCATAGTCCTGGTCGGTGGTGCCGATGAGGGTAAAATCGTCCTCATAGGGAATGGCGAATACTATGCGGCCGTCACTATTCTGGAAGATATAAGCCAGAGGGCCCTCATATATTTTCCGGACGACGATATGGCTGCCCTTTACCAGCCGCACATTATGGGCGTTGCCACGTCCCAAGACGGTGCCAAGCACATTGTCGATCCAAGGGCCAGCCGCATTGACGAGAAGCCTTGCCCTTACCTCTTGCTCGGTACCCCTGGCCTGATCGCGCAGTTTAACGCGCCATCCATCGCCGTCGCGTTGTGCGCTGACAACTTCTGTGCGCGAGGCGATCACGGCACCGCGATCAGCGGCATCCCGCGCGTTGAGCACGACCAGGCGGGCATCATCCACTCCGCAGTCCGAATACTCGAAGGCGCGCAAGTAGAACGGCTTTAAGGGGCGGCCAGCAGGATCGCGCCGCAGGTCGACCGTACGTGTCTTCGGCAGAAGCTTGCGTCCGCCGATATGATCGTAGAGAAAGAGCCCGAGCCGCAGAAGCCATGTAGGGCGAAGGCCGCGATGATGCGGCAGCACGAATCGCATAGGCCAGATGACGTGCGGTGCATTGCGCCATAGCACTTCCCTTTCCATCAGCGACTCTCGCACGAGGCGGAACTCGTAGAATTCCAGATAGCGCAGACCGCCATGGACAAGCTTGGTGGAGCCGGAAGAGGTCCCACCGGCCAGATCGCCTTTTTCGGCTAGGAAAACACGATACCCGCGACCTGCCGCATCGCGTGCAATGCCGCAGCCATTGATCCCGCCTCCTATGATGAGGATGTCGTAGACGGGATCTTCACTCAAGGCCATCTCCTCATGGCATCGACCGGCCCAAGGCTATAACGAACCGGAACGAAAATAAAAGCGGCCGGCTCTTGCAAAAACCATGCATGAGGACCTTGCCGGGTAGGATTGAAGCACAGCCCTATATGTAGCGCGTGATCTCCTTATCGGGATGGGTCTTCACGTTCCAACAGGTTAGCCGGGAGGCGCTCCTTCCGGGGAGAGATTGTGGTGGACGATAACTCGCACGGCCCGCACAGGAAGGCGTGCGCGCCTTCCTTCCTGCGAATCTGTCCCCGTAAAGCCTGGCGCAACTAGCATCGTGCCAGAACTTTGGAGGCACGTCCGTGACCATCATTCCTTATATCGACCGTACAGCGCCCTTTCCCCTGGACCCGGCCATCAGGCTGCTAGGCAAGGGGAGCGAGGGTCTGGCACTCGATTTCGTCCATATGCGCGCCTACATGCGCGACCGATCAAAACCCGAAGACGCTTTCCTTGGCGACCCCAATGATCTTCTCATTCGAGCCGGAGCGCCTGTGAAGTATCTTGCCGGCAAGGAGGGCCTCTTCTCAACGGATACGCGGCTGCGTACAGACCATGGGGCGGATGGATCCACGCTAGGCCTCCTGATCGAGGAGGAGCGGACGAACCTCCTGCTCCATACGATGGATTTCACTCATTCCCTCTGGCGCAAGGAGGGGGTGAGCTTTTCCGCAACCGCTGTTCCTGCGCCTGATGGTTCGCTGGCTTTCAAGATGAATGAGCGCGCCGGCTATGGCTCTTCCCGGGTCGATCAGGGTGGAACAGTTACCGCAGGCACCACTTATACGCTCTCTGTTTTCGCGCGGGCCGGCGAGCGCAGCAAGCTGGAAATGAGGACGGGCACCTGGGGTTGGCCGGGCCGCATTCTGGTTGATCTTGAGAACGGAACCCTGACGCCGATCAGCGCGCCGGACCACTGCACGATCTCGGGTCCCTTCGCAGGCTGGTACAGACTTTCGCTCACCGTGACGTCTTCCACCACTGGTAACGTCACACAGTTTTTCGTTCTTCATATCACCGATGAGAATGGCGGGATCAGCTACCAGGGTGACGGCGCTTCGGGGCTTTATCTTTGGGGGCCTCAGGTGGAGGTTGGCACGAACCCCAGCTCCCATATTCCTTCCCAGGAGGTGCAGGGAGTGCGCGCAGCCGATCTCCTGACCATTGGCGCAACCGCCTTTCCTTTGCTGGAAGGCGGCGCAACCATTGTGGCTGAATTTGCATCGATGAGACCGGGCATAGCCACGCAGCAACAGCCGGCGGGCATTTGGGGATTCAGCGGAGCGGGTATGAATGCCACGGACTTGCGCTACGAAAATTCGTTGAAACTTGTGGGCAGGCAGGACAGCGCCGCGCCGATCCAGCATGATCTTGGTGTCCTGCCGCCTGAAGGCATTTTCGAGACCGTTGCCATAGCGCTGGACGGACAGCAGTCCCGGGCGAGCCGGAATGGAGAGGCCGTTTCAGTCGGGTCGGTCCCGTGCGACCTTTCAGCCACGACATTGCTCAACATCGGCAGCACTGCGGTGCATCCTGCAGAAAGTGGCGTTCTGAACGGGCACCTGCGCAGCCTGGTGCTTATTCCCCGGCTGTTATCGGATGCTGAATTGAGGGCGAGGACGTCGGGATGACGCGTTGTGGAGGCTTGATGTGTTTCCTTGTCCGGCCCGGAACATTGTCCTAACAGGAGGGCAGCTAGGTAAATAGGCGGAGGAGTGAAGCGTGGCCAACGTGACGGAGCAGGATGCCGCAAGCGCAATCGAGAAAGCGTCGCAACAGATAGTCGATCTTTGCTGCGAGGCTCTTGAAGCGGAGGCTGCGGCTGTCGCAGCTTATGCTGTGCGGCGTGATCCGGGTTTGGAAAGGGCTGTCCGCCTGCTTCGCGATGCAAAGGGTACGACGATCGTTTCAGGCGTCGGCAAGTCCGGCCATATTGCTCGAAAGATTGCCTCCACACTCCGTTCCATAGGCAAGCCGGCCATCTTCCTGCACGCCACGGAGGCAAGCCACGGTGATCTTGGAGTGGTGGGAGAGGGAAGCGCTGCCATCATTATTTCGAATTCCGGCGAAACACCGGAGCTGTCCGATCTGCTCCACTATTGCCGGCACCACTCCGTTCCCATCATTGCCATTACGTCCAGCCCAGAAAGTACGCTCGGCCGCCACGCCCACGTGGCACTTGCCTACGGCTCGGTCAGCGAGGTCTGCCCCAACGGGCTGGCCCCCACCACCAGCACCACGCTCGCGCTTGCCATTGGAGATGCGCTTGCCGTTGGGTTGGCGACGCTTCTTGGCTCGACTGCGGAAACCTTCCGGCGCTTCCATCCCGGCGGCAAGCTGGGCGCGCGGCTGCTGCGCGTGGCGGATGTCATGCGGACCGGTGATGCGCTGCCCATTGTTTCGGCTGAAACTCCCATGCACGAGACGGTGATCACCATGTCTGCGAAAGGCTTCGGCGTGGCTATCGTATCCGCTGGGGACCGGGCGGTAGGCCTCATCACCGATGGCGATATGCGACGCAATGTCGAGCGCCTGTGGAACTGCAAAGCGGGAGACATCATCCAGGGCAAGCCGCTTGCCACGGAGCCGGACCTTCTTGTCACCGAGGCATTGGAGCGCATGAGGCTGCACAGCATCACCTCTCTTATCGTCGAGGATGCCAGCGGAAGACTGGTGGGCCTCCTGCACATCCATGACTGCTTGAGAGCGATCTAGGCCACCTCCAGTTCGGTTATGGACTCCGCTGGCGGGTGACGAGGGCGGCGCGTTTGTGCTAGCGCATGGCGTTGATGGCGGTCTCCACCGCCTTGGGCGCAAAGATACCAGCCCTATGATCTGCCAAGAGCGTTGGATTGGCCATGTCGAGTCCCGAGATTATTGCGATGGGGGAACCCATGGTCGAGTTCAACCAGGCTCTCGACAAGGGGCATTACCTCTTCGGTCACGGGGGAGATACGTCCAATTGTGCCATCGCAGCGGCGAGAGCCGGAGCCTCAGCCGGCTATTTCACCGCGCTCGGCGACGATGCGTTCGGCGACAGCTTCATGCAGCTTTGGGAAGAAAACGGTGTCGACGCTTCCCATGTCCTGCGCAATCCTGAAGCCCACACCGGCGTCTACTTTGTCACGCACGGCCCTGAGGGGCATGATTTCACCTATCTGCGTGCAGGTTCTGCGGCAAGCAGGATCACGCCGAAGGACGTTCCCGCCGCCTATCTTAGAAAGGCGCGGGTTTTGCATGTTTCCGGTATCAGCATGGCCATAAGCGAGAGCGCGTGTGACGCAGTCTTCGAAGCAATCCGGATGGCACGGGAAGCTGGCGTGCTCGTCTCGTTCGACACGAACCTGCGGCTGCGGCTCTGGCCGCTCCCGCGGGCGCGGGCAGTCATTGAAGCGGCGGCCGAGCTTTGTGACATCGCCTTGCCGGGAATGGACGATGCCCGCCAACTGACTAGCTTGGAGGACCCCGATGCAATTGTCGATCACTATCTTTCGCTCGGCGCCAAAGTGGTTGCGCTGACGCTGGGCAGAGGGGGCTGTCTTGTCGCTACTGGCAAAGAGCGGCGCCGGATATCTGGTATTCAGGTGCAAGCTGTTGACGCAACTGGTGCGGGCGACGCGTTCGACGGCAATTTTCTTGCTGAATATCTCCGTACTGCCGACGCTATTTCTTCAGCGCATTTTGCCAATGTCGCGGCGGCGCTTTCAACCCTGCGCTATGGCGCAGTAACCCCCATGCCCTACCGGGAGGATGTCCTCGCCTTCATGGAGAGCCTGCAAGGCGATGCCAGTGGGCTGGAGTGATAAAGCGGCATGCGCGCCGTCTGGTTGATATTGGGGTTGACCTTCACGCTCTTCGGGGTTGCCGGAGTGGCGCTGCCGCTGGTGCCGACGACGCCCTTCCTGCTGCTTGCCGCCTACGCCTTTACGCGCAGTTCGCCCCGGCTTCATGCTTGGCTGATCGGGCATCCCCGTTTCGGGCCACTCATCACAAACTGGCAGCATCACGGCAGCATTGACAAGCAGAGCAAGATCATGGCCGTCGTATTTATGGCCGCAACCCTTCTTTTGTCGTGGTTGCTCGGTGTGAAGGCTCTCGTTCTTGTCATACAAGCTGCCGTGCTTGGATGTGTGGCAATTTTCATCCTGTCGCGGCCAAGCGGTCCCCGCTTGAGGAAAGGCGGCGGCGAACGGTAGCTGCTCAGATGCTTTGAAGCAGCCCTCCATCGACACGCACGATGCTGCCGGTGATGTAGGACGCTCGTGCGCTGGCGAGGAACGCGACGACATTGGCATATTCCTCCGGCGTCCCGGTCCGCCCGCTGGGAATGGCTGCTGTGGCTGCAGCTTCCACCTCCTTCACGCTTCGCCCCTCACGCTTTGCCTGCTGCTCGTTCAGGAAGCTGAGGCGGGCGGTCGCAATGCGCCCGGGCACGACGATATTGGCCGTGACGCCATCCTTGGCGATCTCGCGCGATATGGTCTTCGACCACCCGACAAGCGTCGATCGCAGCGCATTGGAAAGGCCGAGATTGGGAATTGGGGAGATGACGCCGGACGAGGTCGAGGTGATGACGCGACCCCATTTGCGTTCCCGCATGCCGGGAAGCACCGCATCCGTCAAAGCTATCACCGAGAGCACCATTGCCTCGAATTGCTGGCGCCAAAGGTCCGGCTCCTGGCCGGAACCCGTCGTTGGCGGCGGGCCTCCCGTATTGTTGATCAGAATGTCCACAGGGGCGAAGGTGCCTTCCACTTGCGTCAGCACCCATGGAATTACCTCAATATCGGCCAGGTCCCACGTCACGGCCATTGCCTTGCCGCCAGCGGCGCGGATGGCTTCCGCCGTAGCTTCCGTCTTCGCCTCGTTGCGTCCGGCACACGCAACCTGCACACCCTCCGCGGCCAAGGCATGAGCAATGGCGCCGCCAAGGCCGCCGCTGGCACCCAAAACTAGAGCCGTCCTGCCTTCTAAGCCCAGATCCATGCTGATCTCCTCCTCACTCCAATGCATCGCCACGCTGCCGGATGCCGCGCGCCTGGAACTCTATTCCGGCGGATGCAGGAGATAAACAACCATCTGCGGGATTGGCAGCGGCGTCTGTAATTCTTCCGGCAGAATGTTCTTCCTCCAGGCGCAGGAAAAACTTTAAGCTCAAAATATGTTGACGCGATCGCGCTATCACAACTAACGTTCCCTCAACACGACGGGATGGCGGATAGGGAGCCGCGGTTCCACATGCCGAAATTCGCGCGACGGATCACCCATACCTCTAAAAAGAGCTACGGCATGTTCGCCAAGGCGGCGGGGCTTGCAAAAGAGGGCCGCGACCTTATCCATCTGGAACTTGGACAGCCGGTCCACGACACGCCCGAACACATCAAACAGGCCACGATGGACGCATTGCGGGCCGGTCATGTGCATTACAGCGATCTTCAAGGAATCCCTCAGCTCCGCGAGGCGCTGTCCGCCAAGGTGCGGGACTATAACGGTGTTAATGTCTCCGCGTCCGAGATCCTGGTGACGAACGGCCTTACCCAGGCATCATTCGCCGCGTTCATGGCACTCCTGGATGAGGGCGATGAAGCGATCCTGCTCGAACCCTATTATCCGCAGCATGTGGGGAAGGTGGAGATGGCCGGCGCGACGCCTGTCATGGCTCCGCTCGGCAAGGCGGCGGGCTTCGCCATCCGCAGGGAACTGATCGAGCCATTGATTACGCCGCGCACACGCGTGATCGTGCTCGTAAATCCGTGCAACCCGACGGGCCGCGTGTATTCTCGCGAAGAGCTTCAGGTGCTCGCCGATCTCGCCATCGAGCATGATCTGGCGGTTGTATCCGACGAGGTCTACGAGCAGATCGTCTTCGATAATGCCCGCCATGTAAGCATCGCTTCACTGCCCGGCATGAGAGAGCGCACCGTCACCATGTTCGCTTTCACCAAGGCTTATGCGATGGATGGCTGGCGGCTCGGTTATCTGGCCGCGGACAAGTCCATGATCCCCGCGCTCATGAAAATCACAACGACCGAGGTCACCCACGTCAACACCTTCATCCAGTATGGCGCGCTCGCGGCTGTAACTGGACCGGCCTCCATATTGGAAGAGATGGTGGAGGATGATCGCCGCAAGCGCGATCTCGTGGTAAGGCGACTAAATCAGATGCCGGGCGTCGTATGCCCCAGGCCCGAAGGTACCATCTACGCCTTTCCGGATATTAGCGGCACCGGCCTGACGTCGCAGGCCGCAGCGGATGCCATTCTGGAGGATGTCGATGAAGTAGTGGAGGCGGGTAGCTTCTACGGTGCGCGCGGGGAGAACCATCTTCGCATCTGCTTTGGCTCGCAGAGCTACGAGCGCTTGGAGGAGGCGATGGAGAGGCTCGGCAGGTTCTTCAATTCGCTGGGATGAAGCGGCCTGTCGTCCGCGCGGCGGTGTCCTCCCTCGGCCGCGCCGGTTGGTGAACAGGTTTGATGCGGCCGGCGGGCTTCCGATACCAGGATCATGACCCGGTCAGCAGTTCACGTAGCCCTGAAAAAAGCCGTTCCACACCCGCTTCCGTGGTGATCGTGCCCGCAGACAGGCGCAGGATACGATTGCGGCAGTCGGCAAAAACACCGCGCTTGCGCAAGCCATCCACGATCTGCTCCGGCTCCACACTCTCCGGCAGGCGCAGCATCACGCTGCCGCCGCGTCGCTCAGTCTTCCTCGGGCTTGCAAGCGAAAGGCCCATCCTGCCCGCTTCCTCGATGATCATGGCACTAAGCCTTCTGTTATGCGCAAGCATTGCGTCCAGCTCTTGCGAAGCGTGCCATTTCAAGGCTGGCACCGAACCAACACAGGCGAGCACGGATGGCGTGCCATGGTCGAAACGCCGTGCGTCCCTTGCGTAGCTGAATGCGTCCAGATCCCAGGAAAAGATATTCTCCTGGCTGAACCAGCCGCGCAGTTCCGGACGGCATCTGTCAAGTAATGGCTCCGCCACATGGACGACGCCTGCTCCGGGCGTGCCGCATAGCCACTTGAGCGTCGTTGATACGGCAAAATCCACTGGCGGATCATCGACGCGGAAAGGCAGGAGCCCGGCCCCTTGGGTGATATCCACGCCAATGAGGCTCCCCATGCGCCGGCCGTGCTCCACCAACGCGGCGAGGTCCGGCCGGTGCGAACTGGTGGAGGTGACGAAGGTCACAAGCGCAACGCCCACGCTTTCGTCCCACCGGGCGATTAAATCTTCGTCGAGCACCCAGTCCTCCCCCCCGCGCTTCGGCACCGTGTCGAGCGTGAAGCCCAAGCGCGGCGCAAGGCCTGAAAGCAGGAAGTGGAGGCTCGGGAAGCAGTCTGCGGCCACCAGCAACCGCTTGCCGTTCAGATGTTCCGCAGGCAGTGCACCGATGATGCTGTAAAGTGCGGTGGTGACGTTCTCCGCCGTGGTCAGCGTACCGGCTGGCGCTGCAATAAGCCGGCTCCAAAGACGGATAAATTCCTGGCGCTTGGCAAGAGCACGTGTCCACTGGCCATCGTCAAATGCGCCCCAGCCATGGGAAAAATCGGACAAGGCGGCCGCCATGGCTTCGGCTTTTCCGGGATACATGCCGATGGAGTGATAGAGGAAGTAGGCGGAACCGTCAGCGGGGATTGTATTTCCACTCATGGCGTTATTCTCCCTCGGCCAGGCAGGATAGCCTCGCTCATCGTGCTGTCATCTGTGTCTTGCCCCGCTCTTCCAGGTGGCTCACCAGGCGCACCAGTGGCAGCAGAAAGGCCAGATAGATGAGCGCAGCGCCAATCAGCGGGGTGGGGTTTGCCATAAGGGCCTGCGCGTCGGTCGCCTGTTTTAGAAGGTCGGGCATGGCAACCACCGAGGCAAGCGCCGTATCCTTGTAGATGGACACGCAATTGCTGGTGAGCGGTGGAATGACGACGCGCAGTGCCTGCGGAAGAATCACCTTGCGCATGGTGGTCCAGAAATTGAGGCCGAGCGCCGCCGCCGCTTCGAACTGCCCGCGAGGGATGCTCTCGATACCTGCGCGGCAGACCTCGGCGGTAAAGGCGGATAGCACCATCGATAGGGCGAGCGTCGCGGAGGTGAATGATGAGAAACGCAAGCCAATGAAGGGCAGCGCGTAATAGATCAGAATGAGCAGCACGAGGATCGGCATCGCTCGCAATACATCGATATAGCCGATGGCGAAGAGCCGGATGGGTGTGGGTCCGTAAAGCCGCATGAGGCAGACAAGGAGCCCTGCAATGCCGCCGAAGACGATACTCGCGCAGCCAAGAAGAAGCGTGTTGCCTATCCCGCGCATCAGCATCGGGAAGGAGCGAACGAGTATCTCCCAGTTGAAGAAAGTGCTGATCAGGTCCATCGCGGTACAAAATAGGACTGGAGGGATTGCTTTCCGCCTTCCGCCAGCGAGGCCTGTGGCCGCAATGCTGACGCTGCGGCTGCACCGGCCGCTTCCTGGCCGGTGCACCGCGTCACGCAAGACGCGTAGGACTATTCTGGCTGCGGCACGGGCATGGGTGTCACCGTGCTGGTACCCGGATCAGGGTCAACGCCGAACCACTTCCGGTGAATTTCGGCGAGCGTGCCATCCTCCTTCATCTCGGAAATGGCGTCATTGACCTTTTCAAGCAGAGGGTGATCCTTGCGCGTCATCATCGCAAAGCGCTCGCCTGTCGGAATGCGAACGAGGATTTTCAGGCCCGGCATCTGCGTCATGGCATACTGGAAGCCGGCGATTTCGCCCGCCCCGCCTTCTATGCGCCCGTTCTGAACTTCCAGAAGCAGGTCCTGCTGGGCGTTGTAGCTGCGTACTTCGGCAATGCCGAGCTCCTCCTTGTTCTCGTTCGCCCAGCGATCCCCGGTCGTGCCGGCAACGACACCGATCACCTTGCCCTTCAGATCCTCCAGCGAACTGACATCGGAGTCCTCGCGGCCTACCACCGTTCCGTCGCTATCGTAATAGGGCTGGGTGAACGATTGATTTTGTAGCCTTTCGTTCGTGACCGAAATCGAAGAGATGGCAAAATCTATGCGCCCGGAGCTGGTTGCGGCAAACAGGGCCTGAAAGCCCATATCCTGAAATTCCACTTCCATGCCGAGGCGCTCAGCGACGCCCTCTGCCACCTCAATCTCGAAGCCCTGGAAATTGCCGCTCTCGGTCTTGAACTCCCAAGGCGGGTTCGATGGATATGCACCTACGATAATCTTGTCCTGGGCGATGGCGGATGCAGTAGCCGCCAGGGCGAAAGCCGCCGCAATCAATGCCCTCAAGTAGCCAAATCTCATGCCAGTCCTCCTCCTTCTGTTGCCCCTGGCGAGCAGAATTTACTCCCCGCGCAAGTCTCCCACGCTGCCGGCGGTCTTCCCTTACCAACGACGAATGTTTGTCAGAGGCGGGATGGTTCGCCGCGCTTCAAATGATCACGAGTCCGGGTAACGATCAATGAAAATCCTTCAAGCATGAAATTTCCGGTTCCGCGTGGGAAACGGAACTGAGACGAGCATCGCTCTTCCTCCCGGCGTCACCTTCGAACACCATGCCCGCTTCGATGCGGCAGCACAATCGCGGAATGGCTGGAACGGGCAAGTATTTGCAAATGCATGTTTTGTCGATGTGTCTGCGCCGCCAGTCGTCCGAGTGGGCTGCCATAACTTGTGCTGTTCACACTGCCGCCGCCCTTCTTAAATCCTCGGTCAAACGGGAAATATACTTGCAGATGCAAATAGACCCGCGTAGTCTTGCTTGCGGGAGCGATGTCCGGCTGGCACGGTTGAAGGGCAACCGCCTGCCGGAATGCGTAGGGAGGAACAAGCATGTCCGCAGCAGACACATTGGGCAAGTTAGCCGAGCTTCTTCTGAGCGGCGATATCGAGGTGGTTGATCTTTCAGCACGGCTCGGGCCCGACACCCCACTGTTGAAACTGCCGCCGGAATTGGCGGTCGACACGCCGAAGATCGAAATTCACACGATCTCCGAGTATGACGACAAGGGGCCGTTCTGGGCGTGGAAGTGGCTCAAGCTGGGCGAGCACTCGGGGACACATTTCGACGCGCCACACCATTGGATCACCGGCAGGGACTATCCTGATGGCTACACTGACACGGTCCCCGTGAAAAATTTCGTGGCACCGGTTAACGTGATCGACTGCTCGAAAGAAGTCGCGGAGAATGCGGATTTTCTCTTGACCGCCGATGGTGTGCGCGCCTGGGAGGCCAAGCACGGCCCCATCGGCAAGGGCGAATGGGTGCTGATGCGCTCGGACTGGGACAGGCGCAACCGTTCGGAAGCGGAGTTCCTGAATGCCGACGAGAACGGCCCGCATTCCCCCGGCCCGACGGTGGATTGCATCGAATACATTCTTGAGCAAGGCGCAATCGGCTGGGGCACGCAGTGCATCGGCACGGATGCGGGCGCTGCGGGCGGAATGGAGCCGCCGTTCCCGGCGCACAACCTTCTGCACAAGGCCAACAGATACGGGCTTGCAAGCCTCTGCAACCTAGACAAGTTGCCGCCCAAGGGCGCCATCCTGATCGCCGCTCCTCTTAAGATTGCGGAGGGCACGGGCAGCCCCGTGCGCGCTCTGGCGCTCGTACCAAGGGCCTGAAGGCCCGGATTGCAGGCTGATCGCCTAGCTCTGGCAGCGTTTTAGGCAGATGGGCCTGCAGGATTGAAAAGGATCTTGAATGAACGATCTCGCGCTCATCAGCGATGCTCCAGAGGGGAACCGGACGCTTGGCGAGATCGGCCTGCACCAATTTGCGCCCTATCTCATGAACCGAATTATGGGGCGCTACAATCACTCGCTCAGGAAGGAACTCGCCAGCGCAGGCTTGACGACGCCCAAAATGCGCACTCTGGCGGTTCTTTCGGTGATCGACAACCTCGTTATCAGCCGCCTTGCGGTCTATACGGTCGTGGAGCAGTCCACTTTGAGCCGTGCACTCGATTCCTTAGAATCCGAAGGGCTCGTGCGCCGTGTTCGCGATCCCGATGACAGCCGTTCCACCCGTGTCAGCATTACACCCGAAGGGCGGCTTGTTTTCGAGAAGCTGTGGCCCACGATGCGAGCGAATTACCAGCATATGCTTGCGGGCATCGACGCGGCAGAGCAGGCCGCTTTCGTGGCGACCTTGCAGAAAATACTTGTCAACGTCCGCAGGCACGACTTCTGAGGAAAAAGGCAATGGCCGAGCGATCATTCGTCAGGGAGGTCCAAAAACTCCGGCTCGGTGAAGGAGAAGAGTTTTCGGGCGAAGGCATCCTCGCCATCACCAAGGCGCTGCTTCAATGCGGGGTCGGTTACGTTGGCGGATATCAAGGCGCGCCGATCAGCCATCTCATGGACGTTCTGGCCGATGCCCAGGAGATTCTCGGCGAGCTGGGGGTCCATTTTGAGGCGAGCGCATCAGAGGCGACCGCCACGGCCATGCTCGCAGCGTCGGTGCACTACCCCATTCGCGGGGCCGCTACATTCAAGTCTACCGTCGGCACTAACGTCGCCTCCGATGCGCTGGCTAATCTGGCTTCGGGCGGTGTGACAGGCGGTGCGCTTATCATCGTTGGCGAGGATTATGGTGAAGGTTCATCCATAATGCAGGAGCGTAGTCACGCCTTTGCCATGAAGAGCCAGGTCTGGCTCCTCGATCCCCGGCCAAACCTGCCTTCCATCGTCTCTGCGGTCGAGCATGGTTTCGAACTGTCGGAAGCCTCCAACACGCCGGTAATGCTGCAGGTGCGCATCCGTAGCTGCCATGTGCACGGTACGTTCATTGCGAAGAACAATCGCCGTCCGTCCATGACGGTGGCCGAGGCACTGGAGAACCCGCGCCGCGATACCGGACGCATCGTGCTGCCGCCTGCCTCCTTCATGCATGAAAGGGAGAAGGTGGAGAAGCGCCTGCCGGCCGCTATCGAATACATCAGAAAGAACAGGCTCAACGAGGTTTTTGGCGGGCAGGGCCCAGTCGGCATCATCATGCAGGGCGGCATGTATAACGGCATTGTCCGTGCTTTGCAGCGCCTGGGCCTTGCCGATGTTTATGGAAGAACCGAGGTGCCGCTTTACGTCCTGAATGTCACCTATCCCCTGGTCGAGGACGAACTTCTGGAGTTCTGCGCCGGCAAGGAGGCGGTTCTTGTCGTGGAGGAAGGCCAGCCCCATTATATCGAGCAGGCGCTAGGATCCATGCTCTACAAGGCCGGAGCATCGGTGCGGCTTGAAGGCAAGGGCATCCTTCCCATGGCCGGCGAATATACCGGCGACGTCATGCTTTCGGGGGTTGGCAACTTCCTGCGCCAATATGCGGACGAAATGTTGCCGCCCGAAATCCGTGCGCCGAACATGCCTGCCCGGCCGGTTGACCAGGATCTTGCGAAGACGGTGCCCATGCGCCCCCCGGGTTTTTGCGTGGGCTGCCCAGAAAGGCCGATCTTTGCTGCCACTAAGCTGGTGGAACAGGAACTGGGAAAGCATCACATCGCCTCTGATATTGGCTGCCATCTTTTCTCCATCATGCCGCCTTTCGAACTTGGCGCCACCACCATGGGCTATGGTCTCGGCCCCGCCTCGGCGTCAGCCTTCAACTCGCCGGACGCAAAAAGGCGCTCCATCTCCTTCGTTGGGGATGGCGGGTTCTGGCATAACGGCCTCACCTCTTCGATCGGCAATGCCGTGTTCAACAAGAACGACGGTGTTATCGTGGTGGTGGATAACTATTATGCGGCGGCGACGGGCGGGCAAGATATCCTTTCTTCCCGGGCGGAAAACCCGACCAAGGCTACGAAGCATCCTATTACCGAGGCTCTTAAGGGCATGGGCGTGAAATGGGTACGTCATCTTGAACGCACCTATGATGTCGGAAAGATGCGCGACACGCTGAAGGAGGCGCTGACAACGAACGAGACCGGACCGAAGGTCATCGTTGCTTCCTCCGAATGCATGCTCAACCGGCAGCGGCGTGAGCGGCCTCTTCTGCGCAAGGCGGTTGCCGAAGGCAAGCGCGTTGTCAGGACGAAGTTCGGCGTTGATGAGGATGTTTGCACGGGCGATCACGCCTGCATGCGGCTTTCCGGCTGCCCCTCGCTCACGGTCAAGCATCTGGACGATCCGCTGCGCGATGACCCTGTGGCGTTCATCGATCAGAACTGCGTTGGCTGCGGCAATTGCGGGGAGGTGGCGGATGCGGCGGTGCTGTGCCCGTCCTTCTACCAGGCTGATGTGGTCAACAACCCGACCCGCTGGGAGCGCTTCCGCGCCAATGTCAGCCGGCGCGTGATTGGTTGGCTTCAGGCCCGGCGTGAGAGCCGGCGCCTCATCTTTGCAGAGGCTGCGCCGTGAAATCCGGATCGCCAGAACGTCCGGAGCTGGTAGCAGGCATCATCAAGCTCGCAATCCTTGCCGTCGGGGGGCAGGGGGGAGGCGTGCTGACAACGTGGATTACCGACCTTGCTCAACGGTCCGGTTGGCACGTTCAGTCCACCTCCGTCGCAGGCGTAGCGCAACGCACCGGCGCCACGATCTATTATGTGGAGATGATGCCGAAGGACGAGAGCCAGCCCGAAGCTCGTCCCGTCTTTGCGCTCAGCCCAGCGCCGGGCGACGTCGATATCGTCATCGCGGCCGAGCTTGCCGAGGCGGGCAGGGCCGTTCTGCGCGGCTTCGTTTCGCCCGAGCGCACCGCCCTCATCGCCTCCAGTCACCGCATGCTGGCAGTTTCGGAAAAGATCGTGCCGGGTGATGGGCAGGCGGATGAAAGCATATTGCTGCAGAGAGCGGCCGATGCTTCGCGGCGCTTCATCCATTTTGACATGGAGCAGATCGCGCAGGAAGCAGACACTGTTATTTCGTCGAGCCTTTTTGGAGCACTCGCCGGCTCCGGCGAACTGCCGTTCCCGCGCGCTGCCTTCGAGGAGACGGTTCGTTCCGGCGGGCGTGGTGCGGAGGCAAGCCTTGCAGCCTTTGCACGCGCATTCGATCGGGCAGCCGGCGCGCCTCCCGCTGCAGGCGATGCGAAGGAGAAGACCTCGTTCCGCAAGGCAGCCGCCGTGCGTGGTCCGCAGTGGCTTCAAAAGGAGTGGGAAAACCTCCTCGGCCGCACCGAGCCGCTTCCGCAACCGGTTCGCGCGATGGCTGTTCCAGGACTAAAGAAGGTCGTGGATTTTCTGGATTGCGCCTATGGCGCCGAATATATGGCGGCGCTTGAGGAGGTGGTTGCAAGCGATCGGCAGGACAAGGGCTACGCCTTCTCCAGGGAGGCTGCGAAATACCTCGCCAACGCCATGGTCTACGACGATATCATCCGTGTCGCCGACCTCAAGACTCGCTCCTCGCGCGCCGAGCGTGTTCGCCAGGACGTGCAGCTTCATGGCGATCAGATGCTTTTGACCACGGAGTATTTCCATCCGCGCATGCAGGAGATCATCGGTCTGTTACCGGCGGGGCTTGGAGCGGGTATCGAGGCGCGGCCGAAATTGATGGACCGGCTCGACAACTTCGTGGACCGTGGCCGCCGTATCCGAACCGACAGCATCTATGGTTTCGGCATGCTCTGGATCATCGCTGGCTTACGCCGTTTTCGGCGCAGCCTGCTGCGGCACAAGGTGGAGGCGGAACATCGTAAGCGCTGGCTTGATCTGGCACGCAGCAAATGCGCCGACGATTATGAACTCGGCGTTGAAGTGCTGAAATGCAGGCGGCTCATCAAGGGCTATTCCGATACACATGCGCGCGGGAATTCCAAGTTCGACCGGGTACTGGGTTGCCTGCCTCTTCTCGAAGGGCGCAATGATGCAGCGGACTGGATAAGGCGGTTGCGTGAGGCCGCGCTGGCTGATGCCGACGGCGTGGCCCTGGATGGCGCGATCCGAACGGTGCAGTCCTTCACTGAGGCAGCGGAATCAACCGCTAACTTTTCTGGGGTGTGATCCGAATGGCGATGCCGGCGGAAGCCTTTCCCAGCTTGTAGCTTTTCCGGACGCCCTTCTTCTTCCGATATCGCGCTGCAGTGATGTTTTTCATCCTTCTGCAGCACGAAGCTCGAACGAAGTGGCGCCCCGGCCGCGGAAAAAGGCCGCTTCACGCAAAGCCCAAAGGTAATGTCCTCCCGGACGCTCTTTCGAATCCTGTAGGCGGAAGCAGACTTACAGAGCATTCCGCTTCTTGTGTTTACGTGAGCTTCTTATTACAAGCACGGAACAACCTTCCATTCGACTTCACCCGGGATGTGTACAAGGCAAAACACTCCAGCGTTGGCCGGAAGCGGCTGCACGCGGGAGGGAGGATGCAAATCCGTTCGCGTCCTTGCGCAGAAAAATGACGCATGGAGTTGCCATAAGATCGTGATGGTTCGGTGAGCCTGCCGCTATTCGCTGCCACGATCCTGTCGAATGTGCATCGGTTCACGGATCGGACCGCGAAGATAAATTCGATCACGCGGAAACCTGCCGGGCTCTGCGCGATCGGGAAGGTTGCAGTGGATAACGGACCAGATCCCGGGAACAGGCCCAACCTGTCTTGGCGAAGGTTGAAACAGCACGTATGACTTCCTGCAGAATATGTTTCTAGCTCTTGAGTCCATCTTTATGGCGACCTCCCAGAACCCCGGAAAGAAGCTGGCATGAGGCTTGGTATCCGGCGCCTGAAGGAGTTTAAATCGGTCGACCAGGGTTCCCCATTCCAGCCGTTGGCTAACCCTACCTTCCGCAATCTGTGGCTCTGGGTGACCGTCTCCAATCTTGGAACGACGATCCAGAGCATCGGCGCAGCCTGGCTGATGACCACCATATCCAGCCAGGCTGAAATGGTGGCGCTGGTTCAGACGGCGACTACGCTGCCGATTATGCTTTTTTCCCTGGCGGCTGGAGCGATCTCGGACAATTTCGACCGGCGCACTGTGATGCTGACGGCCCAATGTTTCATGTTCGTGGTCTCTGTCATCCTGGCCATACTCGGCTATCTGGGTGGCGTGAGCCCGTGGCTCCTGTTGCTCTTCACCTTCCTGATCGGCAGTGGAACAGCGCTCTACAATCCTGCCTGGCAGTCCTCGCTGGGAGACTTCATGCCGCGCGAGCAATTGCCTGCCGCAGTCTCGCTGAATTCAATCGCCTTCAATCTCATGCGCAGCATCGGGCCGGCCATCGGCGGCTCGATCGTTGCGGTTGCGGGTGCAGCGGCGGCTTTCGCTGCCAACGCGGCAAGCTATGTCGGCCTGATCGTTCAGCTGTTCAGGCTGAAGCCGGCACAGGCGGCGGCAACACTGCCGCCGGAGCATCTGGGGCCGGCTATGTCGGCCGGATTGCGCTATGTTTTCATGTCGCCCAATGTGGGAGCAATCCTGCTTAGAAGCCTTATTCTGGGCTTCTCCACGGTGTCCATTCAAGCCTTGCTGCCGCTCGTCGCGCGTGACCTGATAGGAGGCGGCCCGGTGCATTATGGCACTTTGCTCGGCTCCTTCGGCGCCGGAGCGATTGTAGCCGGGCTCTTTGGGCACAGATTGCGCCGTCGTATCAGCAGCGAAAGTTATATGCGTCTCACCCATATGGGTGCGGCCTTTGCTGTTGGCACTCTTCCTTTCGCCGGCTCGCTCTGGCTGGCGATGCCCATTATGATGGTTGGTGGCGCGGCGTGGCTTTTGGCCTTCTCCTTCTGCAATATGTCGGTGCAGCTTTCGACGCCGCGCTGGGTTGTCGGGCGTGCGCTGGCCGCCTACCAGACCGCTGCCTTCGGGGGTATGGCCGTTGGAAGCTGGTTCTGGGGATTTCTTGCGGAGCGCTACGGCGTCGAGGTGAGCCTGCAGATTGCGGCAGTATTGATACTGGTGGGCACCCTGGTCGGCTTCTGGCTGCGAATGCCCGAGCTAAGCGGGCTCAATCTCAATCCGGCGGCCAGCCGGCCAGCTCCGAAGCCGTCGTTCGACCTGAAGGCACGCAGCGGCCCTGTCGTGGTCATGATTGAATATGCGATCAATGAAGAGGATGTGCCTGCGTTTCTTGCCGTGATGCGCGAGCGCCGCCGTATCCGCCGCCGCAACGGAGCACATGCTTGGACTCTCAAGCGTGACGTAGAAGTTGGACGCTTCTGGATCGAAACCTATCACCTGCCCAACTGGATCGAATATCTACGGCACAACCAGCGGACGACGCAGGCTGACGCAGACGTGACCCGACGGCTGCGCGAACTGCACAGCCTGAGCGAGCCGCCACGCATCCGTCGGCTGGTGGTGCGGCCGGTCAGCGCGCACCGCCCAAAGCGTGTCGCCGGGCTCTCCGAGATGCCTTGAGGGACCTGGATCGCGCGGAGGGGGAGCTCACGGGTGCCCGCCGCCTTGCGGCGTGGATCGATCCAGCGCTGGTCGGTGGGCTGGTTGAGCCGAAGGTGCAGGGCGCCCCCAATCCGAGCCTTTCCCGGATCGGGCTGGACATCGCACGCGCGACCAAGGGGCGTCTCGACCGCGATGAATGGGCAAAGTTGAGGGCTTTTCTCCGAGCAAATTTCTCCTCCGACAAGGGCGAGAAGGCGACAGTGTTGCCGCCTTCGATCCGGAATCTGATCGCTGCGTACTATGCTGCTGAAAATGACAAGCTTCTGGAGAGCCTTGGTAGCATGAATCTGTCGGAGGCTTTCAACAGATACGCAGGGCGCGGCTGAGGGGCGTGGGACTACCGGCCTTTCACCGAGCTTGGGACTGGTTGGATGACGGTGGCGTCCGCCGGGCTTCAGGCTCCTCGCTTTTCGAAGCCTTTGTGATCGGAGCGGTGAAGGCCACCCCGAATATTACCATGCTGGAACTGACGCCCGGCTGGCAGTGAAGCCTGATATGCGGGCTGATCCGGCTAAGTTGGCCTGGTTCCTGTGTCGCCGGCCGGCTATATATAAGAAAAAGCCCTGATGGCGCCGGAAGGGAACGCGCGGCGGTTCGGCTGAACGGCGGGCGTGGATCACCCCGCCAAAAGGCTAGCTCATTCTAATTTGCAAACCAGTGGGAATCCCCAGGATCGTTAAATTATCGCTATAGCAGGTCGTCCCATTTAGCGCGCGTGAAATTTTGCGTGGAGCTGACGCACTTCCTCAGCAAACTCTTTGACCGGCCCGTGAACATCGGCATTCCTGATGACATCGCCAATGGGTAGTGGGCGTACTCGCGACGAGGGAACACCAAGCTCGGAAAGCCATCTGACCAGTTGTTCCGACGATGTGGCATAAACGATCCGGCCAAGCCCCACCCAGCCATGTGCTGCCGCGCACATCGGGCAGTGCTCACCCGAAGTGTAAACGGTAGCCCTTGCTCTTTCTTCGGGAGTCATATTGTTTGCCGCCCACCGTGCGATAGCAAATTCCGGATGCTGTGTATGATCTCCGCCGGCAACGTGATTGTGATCCTCGAACAAGACCCTCCCCGCCGATGACACGAGGATGGATCCGAAAGGTTCGTCGCCATTCTCAAGCGCTTCCCGCGCAAGCTCGACACAGCGTCGGAGATGCTTACGGTCAATATTATCGATCATGGCACCCTCCTTTACGTCCCGGTGCATTGTGCATGGACGGAGTGTTGATGCAAATGGCAGGCTCGCCTGTTCTGTCCAAAGTCGCAAGGTCTCCGCACCGCCATGTGTGCAATCCGAGACTTGCGACTGTTTTCCAGGAAGCAGGATGGTAGCGGTCAAACAACACCATCGCTCAAATTGCGCCAATGACGATTAGGATCAGCCCGTCTATCAGCATGGGAAGCCGAGGGCTGCCGTTGGCGTTCATTGTGGAAGACAGCAAAGGGGATGATATTGCGGTCTTCAGGATCGTCTGTCATGCAGCTTCCTTGTGCGAAGCAGACCATCTTATGTTGCAGGGTTGATGTTTGATCGTCGAATAATTGAGAGCCGTATCGGTCGGTTGTTGCCGCCACATGTGCTCCTTCCGCTTCGCCACCATGCTTATTCACGGACATTGGCGGTAAGTCTTTAGCTGCAGTCGGCAAGCGCGCCTGCAGAGTTGCAGGCAAGCGGCGCCACAGCATCGGGCGGGGTGGGTCGTTTTCGCAAAGGAGGCTGTGCCAGTCACAGGTCGGCTTATTCCTGTTTGCGCCACCACGCATCGTGACAGCGTGGGCGTTGCAGTGCAGCATTAATCTGATAAAAGCCTTGTCAGTGATCAGGACCCGGTGCAATCCCGGGTGGCTCTTCCGGCCGCCGATCCGCCGGACAACCCGCAAAGCAATAATCTTTCCACCTGCTTAGGCAAAGTGCTTTGCCATGCCCCTCTGGAGTATAATGTTCTCGCTTTCATCCTTTCGTCACGAATGGCTTTCGAACATCCGTGGCGATGTTCTGGCTGGTATTGTCGTAGCGCTCGCGCTGATTCCCGAGGCAATCGGCTTTTCGATAATCGCCGGCGTTGATCCCAAAGTTGGGCTTTACGCCTCATTTTCAATCGCAGTCATCATTTCCATAACTGGCGGCCGTCCAGGGATGGTTTCGGCAGCTACAGCCGCTACTGCCGTCCTCATGGTCTCTCTGGTGAGGGATCATGGCCTGCAATATCTTTTGGCAGCGACAATTCTTGCTGGCCTAATTCAGGTTCTCGCCGGGTTTGCCAAGCTTGGTTATGTCATGCGCTTCGTGTCGCGCTCGGTGCTGACCGGCTTCGTCAATGCGTTGGCAATCCTGATCTTCATGGCGCAGATACCTGAACTGGTGGGCGTCTCCGGCGAAACCTATGTCATGATTGCGGTAGGGCTTGCCATCATCTACCTGTTTCCCCGGTTGACGAAAGCAGTGCCTGCGCCCTTGGTGTGTATTGCGGTGCTAACAAGCGTAACACTCGTCCTAGGCATAGACGTGCGCACGGTTGGCGATCTGGGCGAGTTGCCGTCGAGCTTGCCGGTTTTTCTCGTTCCGGACGTTCCTTTCACCCTGGAAACGCTGTGGATCATCCTGCCATATTCGGTTGGCGTGGCCGCAGTGGGCCTTCTTGAGAGCCTGTTGACCGCCTCGATCGTCGACCAAATGACCGACACAAGGAGCGACAAGAATAGGGAATGCGTAGGACAGGGCATCGCGAACTTCTTTACCGGTTTCCTGGGGGGTATGGCCGGCTGTGCGATGATCGGCCAGTCTGTCATTAACGTGAAGTCGGGCGGGCGCGGGCGCCTCTCCACCTTTGTTGCAGGGGCCTTCCTCCTGGCACTCCTTCTGCTCTTTAATGATTGGGTTCGCATCATTCCCATGCCGGCGCTGGTCGCTATCATGATCATGGTATCGATCGGCACGTTTTCATGGTCATCTCTGAACGATCTTCGCAAACATCCTCGCCGCTCCAGCATTGTAATGCTTGCAACGGTGATAACCGTTGTGGGAACGCACAATCTCGCCCTAGGAGTCGGGGTGGGCGTGTTGCTTTCGGGCATCTTCTTTGCGTGGAAGGTTGCGCAGATTTTCCGCGTCAGGTCGGAACTCTCTGCAGACGGACAAACGCGTACCTACTTCGTAACCGGGCAGATATTCTTTGCCACGGCAGAAAAATTCTTGGAGGCTATCGATTTCACCGAGAATATTCGCCGCGTATGCATTGATGTGTCGCACGCCCATATCTGGGACCTGACCGGCGTCGGGGCAATTGATCGTGCTGTCCTGAAGCTTCGCAAGGAACATATCGAGGTGAAGCTGATCGGTATGAACGAGGCTAGCGCCACAATTATGGATAAGCTTGCCGTCCACGATGATCCGGCTGCGCTAGAGCGCGTCTTCGGCCATTAGCAACTCGGCCCCGCCGCGCTCATGGCGGGGCAGTTGCCGACGATGCCTTAATTTGTTCACGCATGAATTATGGGCTTGACCGCAGCGATTGTTATCACGCATTGCATATGTATTCGAATAAGAGGTAAAAATGTCGAATACCGAAGAAGCACTCGATCAGGATAGGCTGATTATTCCGTTTCTATCCCGTGTATATTCTGGCCTTCACAGCTTTGCAGAAACGTTGCTTCGGGTCGTTGCCGGCCTCTCCCTGACCGTGCACGGCGCGGGAAAGATCACAAATCCTTTTGGCGCAGCAGGGATGGTGGAGGGGCTCGGTTTCTATCCCGGTGAGTTCTGGTCGCTTTTGCTGTCGTGCACCGAGTTCTTCGGCGGCATATTGATTGCTGTAGGTCTTTTGACGCGGCCCGCAGCTTTCGCCGGCATGATCGTACTTCTGGTAACGGTCTGGTTTCACTGGATTGTGCTGGCAGAAGGCTTTGCCGGGGCGGAGAAGTCGATCCTCTGGTCAGCAATCCTGTTCTACTTTGTCATCCGCGGCGGCAACAGCCAGTCGGTCGACTCGCGGATCGGCCGTCAATTCTGAACTTGGTCCTGGAAGCGCTTCGTCGAGAGAGGTTAATGCAGGTATGAGCGGCCTTGGGCTGGCACCCGGCCGCTCACGGTATGCAGCTCCGAATCTGCTTCTTCATGAAGGATGCCAGCGCACGCGTTGACGCTCACACGTCGTTAACCAGAAGGCCGCTAGCTTCTCTCCAGATTCGGAGAGAAAGTTCATGAGTTCAACTGTTGTCACGTTTCCGCTTCATCGCCGTCAGCGGCTTTTGAACGGCATCGCTCAGGTTCTTCGAACGAAACAGGGTGATGAGGCGAATCAGTTCTGGCGTGAAACCGCGAAGGGTTTGTTGCAGCAACTGACAGCGAATGGTGTGGACGTTCGGTCCGCCGAAGAAGAAGTACGGTATCTTCTTCATGCCGTTCTTTCACAAATTGAAGCTGACGCAGCCAAGGCGGAGGGTTAAACCTTATAATCGCCGGACAAGTAGCGGTTTCCGGCTGAATATTGTTTAACAGGCAGATGTTGGCCAGGTCGTCCACGACGGATATGACCGCGGTACCTAGCTTGAAAGCCGGGATGGCTTCCGGCTTTCAATATGCTGGATTTGCGGAACGCCTTTCCGCTTTATTGATCCGTACGACGAAAAGCCCAGCAGGGGCGGCAAAAGTCGTGGCCGCGGAGGATGCGGTGCGGGGGATATTTCCTGCACGCGGCCATCCTCCTGGCGAGCCCAGGACCTCCGTGCGCACATCAATCTTTTCAAGATCTTCTCTCTCTATTGATGCTTGTCTGTAATGCTCCTCCGATGAGGCAAGTTTACGCATGCAGCAGCGTTTTCGCTTTTCGGGCTTAGGCAGCCGTCTCATTGCCCGAAGATCGGCTATATCTCCTCGCCGACATGGCGGCGGCTTTTGCCAAGCGCGGCGACAGAGAAGCCGGTCAGCCGCTTCGTTCTTCGAGATTTGTTTCGTGGCAAAAAAGAAAAGTGCATGCCACCCTCCCCGGGAGTTCAAAACCTAGGTTGGGGATGAGCGGCCTGAAAGATAGGTGATGTTGTGTGCCGGACACATGGGTAGCACTTTTCGCTTTGCGGGAGGTGTTGATGCCGTGGAAGGAGTGTTCGGTGATGGACGAGCGGGTTCGTTTTGTCGGACGTCTTCTGGACGGCGAGAGCATGAGCGATGTGTGCCGGCGTTCGCTTCGCCAACCAGTTGCCCGAGCAGATCGAGCGTCTGATCGTCGAGAGCAAGAAGGATAAGCCACACTCGGGCGCCCGCAAGATCCGGGAGTTGCTGGTCAGAAAGCTGGCGAATTCAATGGGGAACGGCCGCACCAGGCGCTCAATATGGCTTGCCCTCCCGAGCGCTACAACCCATCGCCGCGACCCTATCGCGGATTACCGGAGCTCGACTATCCCTTCCATGACAGGGACATTCTCGTCACCGCATGCGGCCGCATCTGCATGGCAAGAAAGAAGATCAACGTCTCGACCGTGCTGGCGGTCCAGACTCGGAATCAAGGAGGTCGAGGACGGCATATGGCTCGTCAGCTTCATGGACTACGATCTGGGATAGATCGGCCTGGAACAGAGGACCTTACAGACAATCGACAACCCGTACGGCACGAGGTTGTCACCCATGTCTTAGGTACAGCCTGTTACCTATGTCTCAGGGCCGTACAATGGACAGGCTGGTAGCGGAGGAGGGACTCGAACCCCCGACACAAGGATTATGATTCCTCTGCTCTAACCGACTGAGCTACTCCGCCGCAAGCGTCAAGCCGCACCATAATGGTGCTTCGTGACCTAGGGACGGGCGGATATAAGGTGGCAGGCCGGATGGTGTCAAGCTGCTCCGTAATCGTTTCTTCCCGGGCGTGACATCCTCGCGCATCCCTGTCTTTGTGACGCATGCGGGGTTGAGTTGCTGGACTGGCATCGGTATGTGTCCGCCAGAAATTCACGTGAAAAATGATGAAGCTGCGTATCGCCGTTCTGGGATGTGGTTATTGGGGCTCGAACCACATCCGTACATTGAAATCGCTGGGCGTCCTCAGCGCCGTGTCCGATGCAAATCAGGCGCGGGCCGAAGGTTTCGCCAGTGAGCAGGAGTGCCGCGCGATCAAACCGCAAGATCTGTTCACTGACGATTCGATCGACGCCATCGTCATGGCGCTGCCGCCGCAGTTTCATGCGGAGTATGCTATCAAGGCGGTTTCCTCCGGTAAGCACGTACTTGTCGAAAAGCCAATCGCGCTGACCGTGAAGGATGCCGAACGGGCCGTAAAGGCAGCGCAAGCAGCCGGCCGGGTCTTCATGGTTGGCCATGTGCTGCGCTTTCACCCTGCATTTGAGAAGCTGAAGGAACTGATCGATGAGGGCGAACTAGGCAAGGTGGGGTACATCCACTCCCACCGGCTGGGCCTGGGCAAGTTTCATACCGAGAACGACGCTCTTTGGGATCTTGCTCCGCACGATCTTTCGATGATTCTGGCGATCACCGGCGCTCCCCCCATGGAAGTGCGCGGGGAGGGTGCCGCGCTCCTCGACCGTTTGAGCGACTTCGCCCACCTGCATATGCGCTTTGCGAGCGGCCTTCGAAGCCATCTCTTTGCCTCGCGTCTCAATCCTTATCGTGAAAGGCGTCTGACGGTGGTAGGCGACAAGGCGATGGCGGTGTTTGACGATGTCGAGCCCTGGGGGCGCAAGCTTGCGGTCTACCGCCACGCGGTCTGGCAGGATAGCGGACAATGGGCTTTCACCACCAACGAACCATCTTATGTGGAGGTGGAAGAGGGGATGCCGCTCACACGAGAACTAGAGCATTTCCTCCATTGCATCGAAAATGGCACCCAGCCGCGTACTTCCGGCGAGGAAGGAATCGAGGTCCTGCGCATCCTTACTGCGGGAACCATCTCGCACGCTTAAGCCTAAATGGACACCACTTCATGCGGTAGCGGTGGCGACGCATAGAGCAGCTTAAGCCGAAAGGCGCTCCTCAAGCCGCTGGAGCAGCGCCTCTGCTTCTGCATGGCGCTCTGCGCGTTCGATGAAGCCGCCACCATAGACGCGGGCACCGCCTCCATCGTCCGAGTAGAGAACGCAGGCCTGGCCCGGCGCAACACCAGCCTCGCCGTCATGCAGATCCACAAAGGCGGCGCCATTCTGGAAATGAAGCGTTGCCGGCGCAGGCGGACGGGTGGAACGCACCTTGGCGAAGACCTCCATCCCCTCCCGTGGCAGCGCTTCCAACGGACCGTCGCCAAGCCAGTTCATCTGCCGGAGGAGAACGCGACGCGTCTCCAGTGCTTCGCGTGGCCCCACCACGACAAGTGAGCGGGCCGCATCAAGGTGAACCACATAAAGCGGCTCGCCCGCCGCGATCTTCAGCCCACGGCGCTGGCCAACCGTATACCGCAGAATGCCCTCGTGCCGGCCGAGCACGCGTCCGTCGATATGCACGATATGTCCGGGACTGGCCGCTTGGGGCTTCAGCTTGGCAATGACATCGGAATAGTTCCCACGCGGCACGAAGCAGATGTCCTGGCTATCCTGCTTGGAAGCGACCGAAAGGCCCATAGCCTCGGCGATCCTGCGAACTTCCGGCTTCGGAAGGTCACCGAGAGGAAAGCGCAGATAATCGATTTGCTCCTGCGTTGTGGCGAAAAGGAAATAGCTTTGGTCGCGTTCCGCATCTACAGGGCGGTAGAGAGCCCGATGGGCCCCGTTCGGCCGTGAGCGAATATAATGACCGGTAGCGAGTGCGTCTGCGCCGAGCTCGCGCGCTGTTGCCAGCAGATCGGAAAACTTGACGGTCTGGTTGCAGGCGACGCAGGGGATCGGTGTCTCGCCGGTCAGATAGCTGTTGGCGAACGGGTCAATTACGGCCTTGCGGAAGCGTTCCTCATAGTCGAGCACATAATGGGCAATACCCAGCGTCTCGGCCACCCGCCGCGCATCATCGATATCCTGACCGGCGCAGCATGATCCCGGCCGGTGCGTGGCTTCGCCATGATCGTAAAGCTGCAGGGTGACGCCGACCACCTCATATCCCTCACGCGCCAGCAAACCGGCGACGACGGAAGAATCCACGCCGCCCGACATGGCTACCACGACGCGGGTCTTCTCTGGGGGGTGGGGCAAATCCAGGCTGTTCATCGGTTCGTCTTTCGCTTCTGCCTGCGGTACATGGCAATCGGACGGCGGCAGGTCAAGCCGCTCTGCGTCGGCAGGATGGTCGCAGGCATTTTATTCAAGATGAACGGTAATTCCTAACGCCGGATTCATCTGTGTTACCCTAGCCTTACCAAGCGTTTAGGCAAATCTTAAAAGCTACGACTTTATGGTCGGGCTGATTGGGTCTTGGTTCAGTATAGAGAGTACGATGACCGATCTGGTGCGCCCTCGCGTAAAATATGTCATCGGCCCCGATGGCAGTCCGCTGACGATTGCCGACTTGCCGCCGAGCAATACGCGTCGTTGGGTAATTCGGCGCAAGGCGGAAGTAGTGGCCGCCGTGCGCGGGGGGCTGTTAAGCCTAGAGGAGGCGTGTCAGCGCTATCGCCTGACCGTGGAGGAATTCCTGTCCTGGCAGGCGTCGATCGACGAATATGGACTGCAAGGCTTGCGAACGACGCGCATCCAGCAATACCGTCATTGACGGTGGTCTTGAATAGCTTCTACGGCATCATCCGCCACGCATCATAGCGGCGCCGCGTGCCGATCCGTCTTCGTCCGGGACGCGGGAATCCAGCTCGTTCGTAAAATCCTGGGCGTCGATGGCGGCCTGTTTTGCTGCGTCAGTAATTTGACGCGTACATGACCTCGTTCATGTTTCCGCGTCACTGGCTGCCGGCAGGCGGCAGCTCCTGGCTTTAAAATGGCGGCTGCGATCGTCTCTTATGATGCAGCCTCGCCTTTGCCTGATGCTTCTTTTCCGGCAGATGAAAGCGCCCTTTTGAAGAGGTGCGACCGCGATCTACGGTCGCTGAAGAAATTGGTCAGGATCCGGTCATCGCGCGCGCTTCGCCACCGCAGCGCTGCCTTGCATCGCGCGTCTCGAGCGCTTCGGCTTTCGCCAGTTCGGCCTCCGCTTCGGCCAGCTCCGCCTTCTCCTGCTCCCTCTGATGTATGAGCTCGGCTTGCGATGTGCGCAGATTATCACGGCGCAGGCGCGCCGCCTTGGCGAAAGTGGGGTAGGCAAAATGGTTCTGATCAGTTATCCCGGCCTTGCTTTCTTCTGCTGCGATTTGCGCTTCCAGTTCCGTCGCCATGCGGTCGAAGTCGGCGATCATCGCATCAAGCTGGGCCATCCGCCGACGTCCTTCATTCACCCGAAACTGCTTCAGCCGAACAAGATTTTCACGTGATTTCATATCCTAACTCCCACAAAACGCGGACGCATGTTACACTTTGCGTGCCCACCCGCTGCGGGCGCCCCCGCGCCTTCAGCCACCGGTTTGGAAAACAAAATCCTAAGCTTCGGCTCCGGCGGTAACCATTCGTTTACGGGCATTGTTAATCATAAGAGCTATCGCTTAAGGCGCGGTAAAAATTCCGGCGATTGCAGGGCGTCGTCACTGCTACTGCCGATTGTAACGAACAGGGCCGTGTCGGCCTCGGAGTAGAGAAGTGATTCAATATTGGAATCAATATCGTGCTTGCGAGAGCTGAAACATGCTCTTAGCGCTTGCAAGAACGAATCAGAGTTTGTTAACCATTAACTGGCAGCTTCCGACTCAGATAACCACTGCTCAGTACGGGATGCCTGCCACACCCGGCTTGGCGGCGGAAAGGGGATAAGATGCGTGTTCTGCTCATAGAAGACGATAGTGCGACCGCACAGAGCATCGAACTGATGCTGAAATCGGAAAGCTTCAATGTCTATACGACGGATCTCGGGGAGGAGGGCGTCGATCTAGGAAAGCTTTACGACTACGATATCATCCTCCTCGATCTCAACCTTCCTGACATGTCAGGTTACGAGGTCCTGAGGACGCTGCGTCTGTCCAAGGTCAAGACGCCAATTCTGATCCTGTCTGGCATGGCCGGCATCGAAGACAAGGTAAGGGGGCTCGGCTTCGGGGCTGATGACTACATGACCAAGCCCTTCCATAAAGACGAGCTTATCGCCCGCATTCACGCCATCGTCCGCCGCTCCAAGGGTCATGCCCAATCTATCATCACCACGGGTGATCTTGTCGTCAATCTCGATGCCAAGACGGTCGAGGTCGCAGGCCAGCGGGTGCATCTGACCGGCAAGGAATACCAGATGCTGGAGCTCCTTTCGCTCAGAAAGGGCACTACTCTTACCAAGGAGATGTTCCTGAACCATCTTTATGGCGGGATGGACGAGCCGGAACTGAAGATCATCGACGTCTTCATCTGCAAGCTGCGAAAGAAGCTTGATGCTGCCTCCGGCGGACAAAGCTTTATCGAGACCGTCTGGGGACGCGGCTACGTTCTGCGTGAGCCGGAAGAAGTCCGGGAAAGCGCCTGAACGACAGCCATTCTCTAAACAAGCCCGGCCTAAGTGCCGGGTTTTTGTTGCTGTTCGGAGGGATAAAGCCGGCGCCAATCAAGCGGCGGGCGGGTTCTCACCGGTCATGCCGTTGCTGGCATTAATTCACGAAAGCTCTCCAGAAGCTGCAAACGAGTGAAGGGCTTCAGGATATAACTGGAGGCTCCGGCTCTTTTGGCTTTCATGATCGCTCCAAGATCAAGCTCGCTTGTGCACAGGAGGATATACGGATTGGCCTCCGGATCGAGCGCCAGAAGGCGCGTTATGAGCTCTATGGAATCCATATCCGGCAGGCGAATATCGATGACGGCGATATCCGGCATTTCGTGCCTACAGATATCGATAGCCTCAAGGCCGGTGGAGGCTTCTGCCACCAGCATGTCGACACTCGTCAGGATGCGTTTCGCGACCTTGCGGATCGCACTGGAGTCGTCGACGAACAAACAGCGCTTCAATTCTCTTGTGTTCTGCAAAGCACACCCGCCCCAACTAACCGTAAAGCGGCTAGCAAGCGCGGGTTAAGCCTTCGCTAAGCCGCGGACAGGACGATCTCTTCGACGGAGCCTTTGATGGAGATCGTCATGTTCGTCTCCCGCGCCAGCAGCAGCGTGTAGTAGTACTGGACGCTGTGGGCGTCGACGGGCTCTTCTGTACCCTGGCCGGAGTGCAGTTCCAGAAAGCGGGGCGGCACGCGCACCATCGGACCATGGGCGAAGACCGTAAACTTCGGTTCCGTCTCCAGGTCCTCAAGCCGCACTGTCAATTTTCCGCCCCTGGGGATGGCAGCGTTGGCAACAAGAATGAGGTTGAGCAGCAGCTTCACCTTGTTCTTGGGCAGCAGAGCGCGTCCGCCCACCCATTCCAGTTCCGGCTTTTCGTTGCGGATGAACGCGGTCGCCACGGCTTCGGCATCGCCCGTATCGATCTGCATGCCTGCGGAGCCTGCCGCGCCAAAAGCGAGGCGGGCGAACTGCAGCTTTGCTGAGGCGTTGGCGGCGCTGGCGCGGATGAGCTGCATCGCCTCCTCGTCGGCTCCTCCTTCGTCAAGAAGTTCCAGGCCGTTATTGATTGCGCCCACGGGCGAGATGATGTCATGGCAGACGCGACTGCACATCAGCGCCGTAAGATCCGGCGCGCTTAGCATAAGAGTTTCTGTCATGTTCCTTAACCTGTCCCCTAGGTCATTTTTGGAATCGGCGAAGTGCCGTCCTTCTCACGCCGCGAATCGCTAATGCGACCAACCGGTTCTGGTTACACACGGCAGAAGGCTGCGGCAACAAAGCGAGTGGTCGCAGGCTTTTGCCAAGCAGCGCGTAACCGCTGGGGATTCTCCAAAGCGCTTAATGGTTGAAAAAGGATTACGCAGTACTCTCCAATTGTCCGAATCATGTTTTGGAATTCCGATTGCGGATTCCCTTGCTTTCACAAGGAGATGATCGATGCCAACCAGCTCCCTTCGCCGTGCGGTTCAACGGCTTGCCTTTCTGGTGCTGGCGCTGGTGATGCTGGGCGCGGCCAGTCTGTGGCCCGTCCCCTCCGCCCGTGCCCAGGATGGCACCTACACAATGGAAGAGATCGTCGATGCGGGAAGCAACTTTTTTGGTGCGACGACCGGCGGTCTTGCCACACTAGTGGAGAAAGTCTTTTCTACCTATGGCCTGCCCAATGGCTATGTCCTCGGCCAAGAGGGTTCGGGCGCCGTTATCGGCGGCCTTACCTACGGAGAGGGTACGCTCTACACAAAGAATGTCGGCGATCATCCCGTATTTTGGCAAGGGCCGTCCGTCGGTTGGGACTTCGGAGCGCAGGGCTCGCGGGTCATGGTGCTCGTCTATAATCTCGATGCCGTGAGCAGCCTTTACCGGCGCTATGCGGGCGTTGCGGGCTCAGCCTATGTCGTGGCGGGGCTCGGCTTTAATGTGCTGAAGAACGGAGCCGTTCTCATCGTTCCCATTCGCACGGGAGTAGGGGCTCGGCTCGGGGTTAATCTCGGTTATTTGAAGGTAACGCCAAGCCCGACTTGGAATCCGTTCTGAGCATTCTATTTCTTTCTGAGGTGGGCGCGTGGTAAGTCAGAACGAGCGCCACGTTTCGATGGACCCTAAGGCATTTGATTCAAGCCGTCTTATTCCTCACCCTCGGTTTCTTGGCGGCCATGGCGCTTGCACTGGCGATGGCGCCGGTTCTCTGGCGCCGTGCCGCCGCGCTTGCGCGAAAGCGCATGGAAGAGATTATGCCGATCACCCAGGAGGAGCGGCAGGCGGAAATTGACGCCATCCATGCGGAGCATGCGATGGCGATGCGGCGGCTTGAGATGAAGATCGAAGCTGCAAAGGAAAGATCCACGCAGGACATGGTCGAGTCCACCCGCCTGCGCGAAGAGATACGGTTGCTGAAGGATCAGTGCGCCGAGCGTGACAGGAACATTGCTGCCCTGCAAGAAGAGCACGAAAATCTCACCAATCTCCTCTCCGAGGGAGAGGCGGAACGTGCGGCCATTTCCAAAACGCTGGCCCAGACTGAGCGCACTTTGAAGGAAACGCAGGCGGAAGTGGAGAAGCTTTCGCGCCTTTATGAAGTGGCAAGCCTTACAGGCAGCGCTTTGCAGGTTCAGTTGGCCGCTCGTGAGGCAGACATCGAACGGCTCAATGATACGATCAAGCTGACACGGCATCAGCGCAAGGAGGCCGAGCGCGCCATGCGCGAGGCCATGTCGGACCGTACGCGCGCCGAGGAGGCTTTGCGCATGGAGCGTGAGCGCATACCGGAGCTGGAGCGTAGGATTGAAACGCTGATGACTAGCCTTTCAACGCGCGAGGAAGTCCTGGAGCGCCAAGCAAAAGAGATCGCTCGCCTGAAACAGAGGATCAACCCGAATGCCGCCTCCGGTGCAGAGGAGATGGACGAGGCTAAAGCGCGGCTGGAGATGAAGGTCGCTGACCTTTCGATGCAGGTTTCCGCTTTTCTGGAGGGTGGCGAAACACCGGCCAAAGGGCGCAAGCAGGGCCGCAAATCCGAAAATGAGCGGCTGCGTTTGCGGCTTGCCGCTTTGACGCGGGAAAACAAGAAACTGCGAGCGGAGCTTGCAGCAGGCGGCAGGCTGACGACCTCTAATCATGACGCCGATACGCTGCGCGACCGCATCTCCGATCTGGCAGCCGAAGTGGTAAATGCCGTTGCGCTTGCCGAAGGGCTGGATTCACCGATCGAGAAGGCGCTGGCGCAGGCCACTGCGAAGACTTGCAATGGCAGAAACGCCCCGCTCAGCCTCGCTGAACGCGTAAAAGCCCTGCGGGAAGGTCCGGCAGCAGCCGAATAGCGCGATTGGGCGAGAAGTGGATACTCGTTCCCTGAGTTGCGCTAAACAAAGCCTAGCCAGTCTGGTCACCGCCATAGTTCGTGCAGGGCGATGGCTGTCGCTGCGGCAACATTGAGGCTATCAAAATCCGACCGTATCGGAATGCGGACTGAAGGCAGCCGTTTAATCAATCGTTGCGGCAATCCCGGGCCCTCCGCTCCCAGAAGGAGGGCGGTTCTCGGCGCTCTTTTCACCGACTTGATGTCATCCTTGCCCGACGGGCTGAGCGCCAGCACCCTGAATCCCTTCTCCTGCAGGATGTCGACGAGCGCATCCGCGCTTCCTTCCCGGACAAAAGGCACCTCCAACGCACCGCCAACCGAGACGCGGATCGCCTTGCGGTAAAGAGGATCGCAAGAGCTGGCATCCATTAGCACGGCATCAGCCCCAAACGCAGCAGCATTGCGAAAAATCGCGCCCATATTGTCGTGATCGGAAATGCCGCAAAGAGCGACCACGAGCGCTTCTTCTGGCATTCGTGCAAGCAGCGCTTCCAGGCGCTCCTCCGGGCCGCGCAGCCCGATCGCCAGCACGCCGCGATGCATCGGAAAACCGGCAATCGTGTCCATTACAGCGCCTTCCGCAACATAGACGGGCACGTTGTCTGGAAGGCGTGCGAGCAGAGGCGCCATTCCGGCCACCCGGTTTTCCCGTAGCAGTACGGATTCTGCTTGAAAGCGGCCGGAGCTTAGAAGCACATCGAGCACCACCTTGCCCTCGGCCACGAAACGCTGCTCCCTGCCGACCAGATCGCGCTCCTTGATGTTGCGGTAGGTGTAGATCCGCGGATCTTCAGGATCGGATATCCGTATGAGCCTGCTGTCCAACGCTTAGCTCTCTCGCGCTCTTTTCGCCAGACCGACCAGTGCAGGGCGCAGCTTCGAAGCATCCGTCAGCGGCTGGTCGAAGAAGATGCGTTGCACATCATCACCTTTTGAAAGGTCGATGCCTTCAGGATCAATGCCGGTCAGCTTCCATTTTCCCGGCTTGGCGCCCGCAAAATGAATGGCATAGTTCTCGACTGCATCCGCGTGGTCGGCATTCATATGTTCGATCGCGCTCTGCTCAACTTCCAGATAGGGCTCCAACGGCCCGGGAAGCACCAGTTCTTCCTGGCTCAGCCGGTAGGCACGCGCGAAGCCGCCATTGAGGAGGCCGGTGTCCGGTAACAGGTGGAAGAAGGCAAAATCGGCAAAATCCGCATAAAGCTGCGCCTTCGGATGCCGGTTGAGATAGCGCCGCCTCGCATGGTCATGGAGCGGCGTCCCCCTCATCAGCCTTTCCGCCCTTGCCTTTATCGTCAGGCGCGGATGTGCAAGGGGATCGCCCTTGCCGGGTTCTCCCACAAGCAACGAGCATCGCGGATCTGCCTCAATCGCCTGACGATGCGCTGAAAGTGACGAAATCAGGATCAACGGTGTTCCATCCATATGGGTTGCCACTGCCACCCGCGTGGCAACGGGCGCGCCATCGGCAGGATCGAGCGTGGCAAGGGCACCGAAGCGGGCGGTCCGCAGCACCGACCTCGCCAGGCGAATAGCCTCAGCGTCCGTGGGAAGATAGGGATCCTTCTCAACCATGTTCGTCTCTTGCGTCAGAGGCCTTCAGTTATGCTCGGCTCAGCGTTCCCTTGGCCCGGTTCCGCTCAAGACAGAAAGTCCTTTGCGGTCAATCCTTCTTGCCACCGGTTCTGATCACAGCCTTGAGCACGTCGCGTACCCCGATGGAGCCGACGAAGCGGGACGCCTCGTCGAAAAGGGCCACCGGTGCCGTCTGCGACTTGTGCATGGCCTGCATCACGGTCTTTAGCGGTGTTTCCGCGCGTGCCCAGAAGACCTTGGCTCGGTCGTCAGGGAGCGCTTCGATATGGTCGCAGGAAACCCAGATGGCGGGGCGGCCATTGCGCTCCGCGTCGATCACAAGCATATTTTCATCGAACTTGAAGCGGGTGGTGCGGCGCCGGTCGAGCCACAGCCAGTCCTCCCCCGCGGGCTCCAGATCCCGCGCATCGCGCATCAGGTTCCATGCGGTCAAGACCGAAAGAGGATTCACATTGGCGATGAAGTCGCGCACATAGTCGTTCTCAGGTTTCAGAACGATATCCTCCGGCGAACCGGTCTGCACGATTCGGCCGCCCTCCATGATGGAGATGCGATTGCCTATCTTCAGCGCTTCTTCCAGATCGTGACTGACAAAAAGGATGGTCTTTCTCAGCCGCGCCTGAAGCTCCAGAAGCTCATCCTGGAGCTTGGTGCGGATGAGCGGATCGAGCGCCGAGAATGGCTCGTCCATGAGAAGGATCGGCGCTTCGGTCGCAAACGCCCGGGCAAGGCCCACGCGCTGCTGCATGCCGCCTGACAACTCATGGGCATATTTGTCTGCCCAATCCTCCAGACCGACGAGCTTAAGTTGCTCCATTACCCTGTCATGGCGTTCATTGGCGGGTGTGCCGGCAAGCTCTAACCCAAGGCCCACATTCTCCTCGACTGTGCGCCAGGGCAGAAGCGCGAATTGCTGGAAGACCATGGCGACGCATTCGCGTCGGATCTTTCTCAGCTCCGCTTCCGAACAGGTTGCGACACTTACCTCCCAATCGCCGTCTCGCACGATCACGTCCCCCTGGGCCATGCGATTGAGCCGGTTGACCGCGCGCAACAAGGTCGACTTTCCCGAGCCGGAAAGCCCCATCAACACGGAGATCTCACCCTTCTTCACCGTCAGGTTAGCGTCCGCGCAGCCGAGCACCGCGCCGGTGCGCTCTAGGATCTCGGCGCGGCTCGCGCCTGCTTCCAGCAGCGGCAGAGCCCTTTCCTTCTCCTTTTCGGTGCCGAAAATGATGGAGACGTTGCGGAATTCAACGGCCGGTTTCATCGCTCGTGCTCCCGGCCGATGCGCGCCATTCTGTCGAGAATGATTGCCAGAATCACTATTGCGAGTCCTGCCTCCAGGCCAAGTGGGATGTTCACCGTATTGAGGGCCCTTACTACAGGTTTGCCAAGGCCGTTCGCCCCGATGAGGGCGGCGATGACGACCATCGAAAGCGAAAGCATGATGCACTGGGTAAGTCCTGCCATGATCGAGGGCAGGGCAGCCGGCAGTTCAACCTTCCACAAAAGTTGTCTCTTGGTGGCGCCGAAAGCCTGCCCCGCTTCCAGAAGCGGCTGTGGCACCGATGTTATGCCAAGATAGGTAAGCCTGATTGGCGCGGGCGACGCGAAAATCACGGTAACGATCAGGCCTGGCGCCGCGCCGAGGCCGAAAAGGATGAGAACCGGAATTAGATAGACGAAAGTCGGCAGCGTCTGCATGAGATCGAGGATCGGTCTTATGACCTTATAAACTCTCGCATTGTGTGCCGCCCAGATCCCTATGGGCACGCCGATGGCCATGGAAGCTGCGGCGGCGCACACCACTAGAACAAGTGTCTCCACGGTCTCGCGCCACAGACCCTGATTGATGATGAAGGCGAGCCCCAGAAGCACTGCAAGCGCCAGCCGCCATGAGCGTTGCAGGATAAAGGCCAGTGCTGCCAGCAGCGCCGCCACAAGGCTTGGCGGAAGATAAAGCAACATCGCCGTCATTCCGTTCAGGAGGTAGGCAAGGCCATTGGCGAGAGTATCGAAGAAAAGTGCGAAATTGGTAGTCAGGAAATCGAAGAAGGTCCGCCCCCATCGCCCGATGGGTATCTTCCACGCTTCGATCCATTGCGTAACAGGGTCCATGAAGCTGGCGCGTTTCTGTTTCGGGGAAAAAGGTAAGGGCAGGCGCCGGGGGTCCCGGCGCCTGGCAATCGCCGGTTAAAGGCCCAGATGTGCCTTCACAGCTTCAAGCCCATCTTCGCCCTGGAAAGTGGTTACCCCATCGAGCCAAGCATCGAGCACCTCCGGATTCTCCTTGATCCAGGCTGTCGCCGCTGCCTCCGGGGCCTGCCCATCATCGAGAATCGCACCCATGATCTCGTTCTCCATTTCAAGCGAGAAAACGAGATTGTGCAGCAATTGGCCGAGATTGGGACACTGCTCGGTGAAGCCTGTCCAAACATTCGTATGTACGGTCGCGCCGCCGAAGTCAGGCCCGAAAACCTCATCTCCGCCTTCCAGATATTCCATGTCGATATTGGCATTCATGGGGTGCGGCTCCCACCCTAGGAAGACGATGTGGCTCTTGTTCTGGGTGGCGCGGCGCACCTGCGCCAGCATGCCGGCCTCAGAACTTTCAACCAGCTCGAAGCTTGAAAGTCCGAACATGTCATTCTCGATCATGTCTAGAATCAAGCGGTTGCCGTCATTCCCCGGCTCAATGCCATAGATCTTGCCATCCAGCTCCTCGCGGAAATCCGCTATGTCCTCGAAGCTCGTCAGTCCTGCCTCATAGGTGTACTGCGGCACGGCGAGCGTGTATTTCGCTCCTTCCAGATTGGTGACCAGCGTTTCGACCGAACCATCCTCGCGATAGGGAGCGATGTCTGCTTCCATCGTCGGCATCCAGTTGCCGAGGAAGATATCGATGTCCTTGTTCTTGAGAGAGGCATAAGTCACCGGCACCGAGAGAACCTGCACCTCCGGCTGGTATCCAAGTCCTTCCAGAAGGACTGTGGCGGTGGCGGTGGTCGCGGTAATGTCCGTCCAGCCTACATCCGAAAATGTCACAGCACGGCAGGACGCTGGGTCTGCGGCAAGCGCGCTTCCCGGACCCATGAGCAAGGCGGCTCCGAAGCCGGCAATAATCGTTCGCTTGAAGGACATAACCTTCTCCCTCCTGTTAGACGCTACAATTTGTGTGAGGACCGATCCATAGTCGGCCTCGCTCTTTTTTTAAAGGCAATCACCATTTTTAACCCTCCGCAAGCGGAAAGGTCGCAGGTAAATCGCGAACCTAAACCTCAAGATGAAAGTTTCGCAGCTAAATAACTCCTGCCGAAAACCGATTGTGCGTGAGCGACTGAGCGCCTATCTCAAAGCTTGCGCCTATAAAGGCGCCCCATGATCCGGCCTGAAGGAGGCGCAGCGTGTTCGATTTCTTCTCGCGTGTCTTGGCAGCGGTTCGCCGCGTTATTGGCCGATTTTTCGCATTGCTTGTGCGTCCCTTCGCCGCCTCTGGCAGATGGGTAAGACGCCGCGGCTGGATCATCCGTGGCATCGTCGTTGTTTTTCTCCTCCTGTTCGTCGGCCTTTACGCCTATTTCTTCTGGCAGACCCAGGTGTGGACCGGTTTCGATCCTGACTATGTACAAGCTTATGATTTGCGAGCCGAAGCACAGGTTTCCGCCGGCGAGCAGGTGCCGGCCCGTAGCGGGGAGGGGAGCCGCACCTGCAGTAGCTCGGTCATCGCCGATGTGGCTGCCGATCTGACGGATATGAACGTCAACCAGAATGCATGGATTTCTTCCATGCTTCTTTACAAGCTGGGCTTTTTCGGCCTTGCATGGGACGATACGCCCTTCTTTGACAACAAGGCGTCCTTCCAGCGGGGGGTAAATCAGACGGTCCGGCGCACCGCCGTAGAGCTTGTCGACGCGCTAGGCCGTGTGAGAGGCACCTCCCAGATCGACCGTGACTTGCAGAAGGCTCGGGAAAGCATTCAGTTCTCCGAAGATGCCTGGTATTTTGGTCTTTCGCCTTTTGGTCCCAAGACGCCAACGCCAAGCTTCTATCGGACGGCCATCGACTCGCTTCGCGCCTTCAATGACCGGCTGGAGAGCTGTGATGCGGTTTTCGATGCCCGCGCTGACAATCTCATCCAGTTTCTTGACCGCATTGCCAGTGATCTCGGCTCCACTTCCGCCATCCTTCGCGAGCGTTCGGAGAATTACAATGGCGGCTGGTTCGACACGCGCGCTGACGACCGCTTCTGGTTCGCCTATGGTCAGCTCTATGGCTACTATGGTCTGCTCCATGCAGCTCGGGGGGATTTTTCCGATGTGGTAAGCCAGCGTTCCCTGGAATCGCTATGGGATGCGACGGAAAGTCAATTCCGGGCGGCGCTCAACATCACGCCGCCCATCGTTTCGAACGGCCGTGAGGATGGCTGGATCATGCCGACGCACCTTGCAACAATGGGCTTTTACATCCTGCGCGCGCGCTCAAATCTGGTGGAGTTGCGGCAGGTTCTGGATCGCTGAGATGCAAGGCGGCATTTGTCTGCGGCAAAATTAGCGGATGTGCAGACTGGTTGAAGTAGTAATGTGTTCAAAGGGCGCAGCGCACGGCGTCTTCGGCTATCATTTTTGACAAAAGAAGTAGAATGCAGGTCCTGTATTGCAGAGGCTCTGTCGCGAATGTTGCATTAGGTGGCAGTTTCGGGACAGCAGCGCGCTTTCAGCAATGCATCTTGTGCGCAGGGCATATTATGTGGTCAAAGCTGGCCAACGGCCGGAGGGACAGATGGCAGAAATGAATACGGATATCGAGATTGCGCGCGCGGCGAAGATGAAGCCGATTCAGGAGATCGGCGCCCAGCTCGGTATTCCGCCGGAGCATCTCATTCCGTATGGACATGACAAGGCCAAGGTTTCCGCCGCCTTCATCGCTGAGGCGCGAAATAACCCGGATGGCCGGCTGATCCTCGTCACAGCCATCAATCCCACGCCGGCAGGTGAAGGCAAGACGACCACAACGGTTGGCCTCGTAGACGGCCTCAATCGCATCGGCAAGCGCGCCATGGTCTGCATACGTGAGGCGTCGCTTGGACCGTGCTTCGGCATGAAGGGCGGCGCTGCCGGAGGGGGTTATGCGCAGGTCGTGCCGATGGAGGATATTAACCTGCACTTCACGGGCGATTTTCATGCAATTACCTCTGCCCACAATCTCTTGGCGGCCCTCATCGACAACCACATCTACTGGGGCAATGAACAGGGCATTGACACCCGCCGCGTTACCTGGCGGCGCGTGTTGGACATGAACGACCGTGCTTTGCGGGAGATTGTCTCCTCGCTCGGAGGTGTCGCCAATGGGTTCCCACGCGAAGCGGGCTTCGATATTACCGTCGCTTCTGAGGTGATGGCCATCCTGTGTCTGGCGACGGATCTGGAGGATCTGGAAAAGCGGCTTGGTGACATCATCGTCGCTTACCGTCGCGATCGAAGCCCGGTTTTCGCCCGCGATCTGAAGGCAAACGGGGCAATGGCCGTGCTTCTGAAGGACGCGCTGCAGCCCAATCTGGTGCAGACGCTCGAAAACAACCCTGCCTTTGTCCATGGCGGCCCGTTCGCCAATATCGCGCATGGCTGCAACTCGGTCATGGCCACCAGCACCGCCCTGAAGCTATCCGATTACGTAATCACAGAAGCTGGATTTGGGGCTGATTTGGGAGCTGAAAAGTTCTTCGACATCAAGTGCCGCAAAGCGGGGCTGAAGCCGGCTGCTGCCGTCATTGTCGCCACCGTTCGGGCATTGAAGATGAATGGCGGGGTGAAAAAGGAAGACCTCGGCGCCGAGGATGTCGAGGCGGTCATCAAAGGTTGTGCCAATCTGGGCCGCCACATCGAGAATGTGAAGCAGTTCGGTGTCCCGGCGATTGTGGCCATCAATCACTTCCACACCGATACGCCGGCAGAGATCGATGCCGTGAAGGCGTATGTCGCGGCCCAGGGTGAGGAGGCGATTGTCTGCCGCCACTGGGCAGAAGGCTCGGCCGGTACAGAGGAGCTTGCGCACAAGGTGGTGGCTCTTGCTGATAGAGCTGCCTCGCAGTTCGCTCCGCTCTACCCTGACGACATGCCGCTATTCGAGAAGATTGAAACCATCGTCAAACGCATCTACCGCGGCTCGGGTGCTATCGCCGACAAGTCCATTCGTGCGCAACTCAAGCAGTGGGAAGAGCAGGGGTACGGCCATCTGCCCGTTTGCATGGCGAAGACGCAGTATTCCTTCTCCACTGACCCGAACCTGCTTGGAGCGCCCGTGAACCATGTCGTGCCCGTTCGTGAGGTCCGGCTTGCGGCAGGCGCCGGCTTCGTGGTGGCGATCTGCGGTGAGATCATGACGATGCCGGGACTGCCCAGGGTGCCATCCGCCGAGCGGATTTTCCTTAACGAGCAAGGCTTTATCGAGGGACTTTCCTGAACATTTTTGGCGCCATGAACTTCGAGGTTGGATCCGGTCGCATTCGATAATGTGACGTTGGTTCTTTCGGCCTTTGCGCCCAGCAGCGCTTGAGTCTGGCAGAGGCCTTCTCGATGGGATCGGGGAATGAAGGCCGTGGTCTTCCAATGGCCTTCGGAAACCCAACCCGGCAGCGCGCGCCACGTCGCGCTCTTGCGCAGGCGCGCCGTCTTCGTCGACGGGCCTGCTTTTGTAGATGTATACGAGCCTATTAGCTGGATCGAGGAAGAGCTGGCCGTCAAACCAGGTCCGACGGCGCTTCAGGATGCAAGGGCGCTTCTCTCGGGTGCATGGGCCGACCTTCTTATATGTTCAGCCGCGGTCACGAAGCAGGGGTAGGGCGCTCCGGCTGATGCGCATCGACCGCTCGGACATGGGCCGCTGCACCATCCGTTCAACGTGATGTCCTCGCGCTCCGTGATCGAGGAAGGCGCTGCGCTGCCTTGCGCCGCGCTGTCCGCCGATCTTTGCCCCTGCAACCCCGCGGAACCTGCTTGACACGCTAACGTATGCCGCGCAGACATGCCTTCCTCGCAAGCCTTCAGGAACACAACGGCAGATTACCGCCAAGTGCTGTTCCCATCATTCACCTGCGCCAAAGTAGCCCCAGAAGCACACGCGAACGCACCGCCACATCGCAGTCAAGTCATAAAGCGCGGGAAGTGCTTTAGCATACGCCCGGAATGCGGGCGCCGAAAGCGGGATTGAACAGGCGCGCTCGGCAGCGTCGGAGGGCAGGCTTTTCTGGCCACCATAAGCTAAGCGGCGGAAGATATGCTGGCAAGGCGGAGTTTCGGACCCCCCTTAGTTACCTTCGAGGGAATCCAGCTCCACGAGGCCAGCATCGGCCACGGATATCAAGATCTTCGTGGACAACGCCCGATTTGGGCGGTCTGGCGAGCTGCTTGCCGCAAGGTGTGGTGCATAGTTCGGCGCTCGTTGAGAGCACCCTTCAATCGGAGGCAGCCGGTACTTACGTACCCTCTGCTCCCACCACCGCAGGCTTGATCTCCGTGATAGTAAGCCGGTGAGTCCGGCCATCGCGCGCGGTCCAGTCAATGGACTGGCCGACGGAAAGGCCGATCAATGCCGTTCCAACGGGTGTCGTAACGGAAATCCTCCCCTGGGTAATGTCGGCCTCGACCGGGAAGACCAGTGTGACAGTGTGCGGCTCGCCGTCATCAGTTGTGTAGGTGAGCGTCGACCCCATGCGGACCACCGTCTCCGGCAACGCCTTGTCCTCCACAACGCGCGCTCGTTCAAGCTCCGAGATCATCGTCTCTGCCAGCACGGGGTCGCGCTCTTCTATCGCCTCGGCAAGTCCAAGCAGACGATCATGGTCGGTTCTAGAAACGGTGATTCTGGGCTTGCGCCCGGTCTTCTTTTGCATGGCTTTTGATCCAAGTGCTGCCGGCTGCCATGCCGGCTCGGGTTTCTGGAAACTGCGCCTGGAACTGTCGCTTCCTTGGTGGGGCGGCGACTGGTTTTGCGCCCCGTGTTCGGAGGCGCATGACACCGAACCCGGGGTCAGTGTCCCGCGATGGGACACGCTCGAAAAAAGACAATGAGAGGGTTTACGCACGGTGTCATGAATGGAAGGTGGGGCAGGGCGTCGCAGATGTCAAGAACGACGAACGAGCGGTGCACCACCGCGACGGCGTCCCAGACGGAAACCTTCGGGCATCGCGGAGCGTACCATCATCATCTCGCCGATCGTCTCATGGGTCAGCAGCCCGACCAGTCGGCCTTCGCTGTCCATCACCGCCACGGCGGGCGCGCCGCTTTCCTGCATCAGGCGAAAGCTTTCCGTCAGGCTTTGCCGCCGGTGGACGCGCGGAATGTCGGTACGCATCGCGCTGACAACCGGAGCATCCGGCCCGGTTTCCTTCAGGGCAGCGATCATGTCGTTACGCGTAAGCAAGCCTTCCAGATGGCCTGCGGGATCGAGTACGGGAAACTCGCTCTGCGTCGTCGCAAGCAGTCGGTCGATCGCCTGGGCGATGGTGGAGGAACGGTCGAAGGAGGCGAACTCGGTCACCATCACGTCCCCGGTCAGGACGCTGTTGGCGATATCGCGGATCTGCGCATTCTGCGCCTCGGCTGCTGCCGCCAGATAGACGAAGATGGCAATGAAGATGAGGAGCGGATTGTAAAGAAGGCCGAGAAAGCCGAAGAGAAAGGCCAGCCCCTGGCCGATGCCGGCCGCAATCTGGGTAGCGCGGGCCCAGGTCAGGCGGGTGGCCAGCAACGCACGCAGCACCCGTCCGCCGTCCATCGGAAAGGCAGGGATCATGTTGAAGAGCACAAGGAAGATATTCACGCCGGCCAGCCGGACCAGGAAGTCGGCGCGCGGGTCCTCCACCTGCATCATCTGCTCGATCCCTGCAGAGCCTCCAAGTCCAACAATGATTATGGCAGCGATGACAACATTGACCATCGGCCCCGCTAGGGCGATGAACAACTCCTGCCGTGGCTCTTCAGGCATACGCTCAAGCCGCGCCAGTCCCCCGATTGGCAGAAGCGTGATATCGGGCGTTTTGATGCCGTACCGGCGCGCTGCTAGCGCATGGCCAAACTCATGCAGCACAACGCAGGCGAAGATAGCCAGGATATACGCTACCCCCTCCCATGCAGCCGCCGTACCGCCTATGCGGTAATGCATGAACCATATCCAGATCAGGAGCAGGAAGAAGGTCACGTGAATACGGATTACCGTTCCGGCGACCTTGCCGATGCTGAACGACCATGTCATGCCAATTGCTCCTTGATGTGCAGCCGCACCAGAAAGGATCACGCATCTCAACAATATATAGTCACTTATCTATCACCGCGCCGGTTTTTCAAGTTCGAGGGAAATCAGGAAAGACAGAATGTCATCGCATGGCAACGGGTTGAGCAGAAGGTTGACGGGACTTGTCAGGGGCATGAAAAGCCGACCCCAGACGGTTACTCCCGCCGTAATGTTGGCCATTCTTGCCTCTGGATTATACGCGTTTCTAGCCATTGCCGATGAAGTGGCGGAAGGGGAGATCCACGCCTTGGATGAGCAGATCTTCCTTGCGTTCCGCGATCCGGTTGATCCTTCTCTGCCATTGGGCCCGGAATGGATGCAGGAAGTGGCGCTGGAAATCACCGCCCTTGGTGGTTATCCCGTCATCATTCTATCGCTCGCCGTGCTAACCGGCTTTCTCCTCGTTACCCGTCGCTATGGGCCAGCTCTATATGCGGGATTGTCGGTGACGCTCGGCTGGCTGGTGTCGCAGTTCTCGAAGGCATATTTTGCACGCCCGCGGCCTGATCTGGTTGAGCATCTGGATAAGGTGCACACTGCCAGTTTCCCGAGCGGGCATGCAATGATGTCAACTGTGGTGTTTCTCACCCTCTCCGCTCTGGTTATCCGTTTCTTCGATGACATGCGTGTGCGGATCTATGTCGTGGTCGTTGCCCTGTTAATTTCCTTCATCGTCGGTCTGACCCGTATTTATCTTGGTGTTCATTGGCCCAGCGACGTCGCCGCGGGATGGGCTCTGGGCGGGGCATGGGCAAGCCTTACCTGGCTTGTTTCGGCGGCGCTCCAGTTCTGGCGGAAAGAAGGGAAATGAACCCGGAAATCGGTTGCAAGCATCGCTCTCCGCAGCTATGAAGACGACCATGAACACTGTTCTTTTCGCAAAGCTTTGGTGGTGGGCTCGCTGACAGGCGGCCAGCGCAAGCATTGCGTTCAACAATCAGGAGTGGCCGCAGGTGAGAACCGGGCGGCCATTTGCATTTCTGGGCTTCCCGGCCGCACCTTCGAAGGGAGCATGGCATGAGCGTGGAAGTCCTTGAAAACGGCGCGGAACGTTTCCTCACGGCGGGCGGTGTCGCGATCACCCGCAGCAGACGCGAGACACCATATGCGAGCGCTCTGGACCGGTATGTCGACGCTCTCGACAGCCGTTGCGGCGCTGTCTTCTCTTCCAATTATGAGTATCCGGGCCGCTACACGCGTTGGGATACGGCGATTGTCGATCCTCCCATTGCCATCTCCGCACGTGGCCGTGCGATGAAGATCGAGGCGTTGAATGCTCGTGGAACGGCCATGTTGCCAACTATCGCCTCGGCCATCGTCCGCCTCCCGGAGGTAACCATTACCGGGCAAAAGGCTGATCTTCTAGCGCTCTCAGTTGCAGAGCCGGCAGAGATCGTCAGCGAAGAAGAGCGATCCCGCGTTCCGTCCGTCTTCACCGTCCTGCGGGCGGTTATTGGTCTTTTCCGTACGGAGCACGATGCAAATCTCGGACTCTACGGCGCCTTCGGCTACGACCTGGCCTTTCAGTTCGATCCGGTGGAGCCCCGGCTTCAGCGGCCGGAAAGCCAGCGCGATCTGCTGCTTTATCTTCCGGACGAGATTCTCGTCGTGGATCATTATGCAGCGCGCGCATGGCTCGACCGCTATGATTATGAAGGCGAAGGCTTCTCCACCGTCGGGTTACCGCGCGAGGGTAGGGAGGAGCCGTTCCACCACAGCACCCGAGTGCCGCCGCGGGGGGATCACCAGCCGGGCGAATATGCAAAGCTCGTTGAAAAGGCGAAGGAAAGCTTCCGCCGCGGCGACCTTTTCGAGGTGGTGCCGGGTCGGATATTTTTCGAACGCTGCGAAAACCGCCCCTCGGCGATCTCCCGGCGGCTGAAGCTGACCAACCCGTCACCCTATTCGTTCTTCATTAATCTGGGCGAAGGGGAGTATCTGATTGGCGCCTCGCCTGAAATGTTTGTGCGTGTTTCGGGACGGCGGGTGGAAACTTGCCCCATATCCGGCACGATCAAACGCGGCGACGATGCCATCTCCGATTCGGAGCAGATACTGAAGCTGCTCAACTCCAAGAAGGACGAGGCGGAGCTGACCATGTGTTCCGATGTCGACCGCAACGACAAGTCTCGCGTGTGCGAGCCCGGCTCGGTGCGGGTGATCGGAAGGAGGCAGATCGAGATGTATTCTCGCCTCATCCACACGGTGGATCACATAGAAGGCCGTCTTAGGGAAGGCATGGACGCTTTGGATGCCTTCTTGTCCCATGCCTGGGCTGTAACGGTCACGGGCGCGCCTAAGCTATGGGCGATGCGCTTCATCGAGGAGAACGAGAAGAGCCCCCGCGCGTGGTATGGTGGAGCCATCGGCATGATCCACTTCAACGGTGATATGAATACTGGGCTGACGCTGAGGACCATTCGCATCAAGGACGGCATTGCCGAGGTGCGGGCAGGCGCAACGCTCCTGGTCGACTCCGAAGGTATCGAGGAAGAGGCCGAGACGGAACTGAAGGCATCGGCCATGCTTTCTGCCGTTCGCGAGGCAGGAAAGACGAATATGGCAGACGAGGCTAACGAAACAATGAGAATGGGTCAGGGAATAAAGGTTCTGCTGGTCGATCACGAAGATTCCTTCGTGCACACCCTTGCCAACTATTTCCGCCAGACCGGGGCGGCGGTCACAACCGTGCGCACGCCAGTCACGGAGGAGGTTTTCGACCGGGTGAAGCCCGATCTAGTTGTCCTGTCGCCAGGGCCGGGTACTCCGCAGGATTTCGATTGCACGGCCACCATCAGGAAGGCGCGCGAGCGCGATCTGCCAATTTTTGGGGTTTGCTTAGGGTTGCAGGCGCTGGTGGTTGCCTATGGAGGAGAACTGCGCCATCTCCCCGAGCCGGTGCACGGCAAGCCGTCGCGCATCAAAGCCGACCCCAGCAGCCTCGTGTTCTCCGGCCTGCCTCAGGAAATTACGGTGGGGCGTTATCACTCCATCTATGCCGATCCGGCGCGCTTGCCGCAGCCTTTCCGTGTTACCGCGAAAACGGGGGACGGCATTATCATGGCGATCGAGCATGAGAGTGAACCCATAGCGGCAGTGCAATTCCACCCAGAATCCATCATGACGCTCGGGCAGGACGCCGGAATGCGGATGATCGAGAACGTGGTGTCGCAGTTACCTGGCAAGGCGAAGAGGAAGGCAGCCTGAGCCTGCAAGGCATTTCGCCGGGCGGGGCGCTGCGACTGCTGCCTGAAGCTCCGGTAAGACATCGGAACTCAGGCCGCGTCTCGGTCCTCAACGATGCGCGATCGGATCGCCTCGATCATGCTCTCGCGGATGATCGCCTCGCCATGTACTGCGCGCATGTGCTCGACGGCGCGGCGGATCACCTCCGCCTCCGCCCCATTCCGGGTATGCCAGTCGCAGCCGGGGACAAGCGCTCCGCAATGAAACTCCTTCAATGGACCATTCTCCTCTGTTCCGATTGGCAAGGGTTACCCTAGCACGTTTCCCTGGAAGTGTGCCAAACCGAGACATTTTCTGCGATCACGATTTATATGACCGCAACAGCCTGTCCATCCGACAAGACGCAAGAGGACGTTGTAAGGCTAAGAAAACTTTTCTGAGCGACTCGGGGATACCGCCGGTAGCCTATTCTGCGGCAAGCCGCTCCTGCAGAAAGCCTCCAGACTGGCGCTTCCAGAGTTGAGCGTAAAGCCCACTCGCCCGCTTCAATTCCTCATGCGTGCCTTCTTCCACGATCTTGCCCTTGTCGATGACTATCAGCCGATCAAGGGCCGCGATGGTCGAAAGGCGATGAGCAATGGCGATGACCGTTTTGCCTTCCATAAGGCTTTCAAGATGCTCCTGGATCGCTCCTTCGATTTCCGAATCGAGCGAGGACGTTGCTTCATCGAGAATGAGAATGGGTGCATCCTTCAGCATCATGCGGGCAATGGCGATGCGCTGACGTTGGCCGCCGGAAAGCTTCACGCCGCGTTCGCCTACATAGGCGTCGTAGCCACTGCGGCCGCGGCCATCCCTTACGCCCATGATGAAATCATGCGCAGACGCACGCTTCGCCGCTGCAATGACCTCCTCGTCGCTCGCACCAGGCTTGCCATAGGCGATATTGTCACGGATAGAACGGTGCATCAGGATCGGCTCCTGACTGACCACGCCGAACTGCGCTCGAAGCGATGCCTGCGTCACCTCGCGGATGTCATGCCCGTCAAGCAGGATGCGTCCGCTCTCCACGTCGAAGAGCCGCAGCATCAGATTGATGATCGTTGTCTTGCCAGCCCCCGACGGGCCGATCAGCGCCACCCGTTCGCCAGGACGGATGTGCAGATTCAGGTTCTCGATGACACCGCCTTCCTTGCCATAGTGGAAAGAGACGTTCTCAAAGCGGATGTCCCCCTTGCCGCGTTCCAGAAGGCGCGCGTCAGGCGCATCCCGAATGGCTGGCCGGCGTGAAATTACCCCCGTGGCGTCCTGCACCGTCGCATAGGCACGGATCAGCCCGTTGACGGAGAACATCATGTAGCCCGACATCTGGTTCAGCCGGAAGACCAGCCCCATTGCGGCGGCAATCTCGCCGGTCGTTGCGTTCCCGTTGATCCAGCTCATGACGGCAAGCGTTCCAATAGCTGCCATCATGAAGCCGTTCAGGATGAAGACGGTCGCCCGCACGCGCGTTATCGCGCGGGTCATTGCGCGAACGGCATCAAGAAGCCGGTTCATGCCGTCCCGCACATAGGCATGCTCTCGCCGCCCGCTGTCAAAGAGCTTCACCGCAACGATGTTGGTGAAGGCGTCAACCATGCGTCCGTTCAGAATCGAGCGTTCGTCGGCCCGGCGCTTTCCGGCCCTTCTCAGAGGAGGCAGAAGATACCGCGCCGCGATCAGATAACAGATGAACCAGATCGCCAGGACGAGCCCAAGTATGGGATCGAGCGCGGTAAGTATCGTACCCGCCAGCAGAAGAAAGGTCAGGAAGCTCCACATGGTCTGGAGAGCCGAGACGATGAAGTCGCCGGTTGCTTCACCGCCCTGCATGATCTTGGTGGCGATACGGCCTGCAAAATCGTTCTGGTAGAACTCGTATGGCTGCTCCATCACGCGGCGGAAGGATTGCCAGCGCACGCGCTGATAGAAAGAAGGAGCGATGACCTGTTCCTCGATCACCGTATTGGCGATCATCACCGCCGCGCGGGCGAAGAGCACCAGGAACAGCAGGCCCAGCAGGGCAGGCCAGTGATCGGCGACAAGCGTCCTGGGCGTCGATGAATCGAGCAGGTCAATGAGGCGCCCGAGGCCCCAGTAGAGCGCAGCGTCCACAGCGCCCGCCAGCCCGCCGACCAGCAGCAGCAGGATGAAGGGACCCTTTGCCTGCGAGGCGAAGAACAGGATGAACTTATGAGCCTCCTGGGGCAGCACTTCCCTTTCGGTATCGCCGAAGGGATCGATCACTCCTTCGGCACGCCGCCAGAGCCTTTCGCCAATGCTCACCCGGATTTCCTCGTTCACGCCCATTCCTATTCGGCGGCCTCCGCAGGTTGAAGATCAAGAAAGCCGCCGGACTGCCGACGCCAGAGCTGTGCGTAGAGGCCACCCCGGTCAATCAACTCGTCATGGCTCCCTTCCTCCACGATCCGGCCACCATCCATCACAACCAGCCGGTCCATGGCGGCGATCGTTGAAAGGCGGTGTGCTATGGCGATCACGGTCTTGCCCTCCATGAGGCGGTAAAGGTTCTCCTGTATGGCGGCCTCGACTTCCGAATCTAGCGCGGATGTCGCCTCGTCCAGGATCAGGATGGGCGCGTCCTTCAGCATTACGCGGGCGATCGCGATCCGTTGCCGCTGACCGCCTGAAAGCTTTACGCCTCTTTCACCGACATGGGCATCGAAGCCTGTTCTGCCCTTTATGTCGTGAAGCTCCTGGATGAAGTCCAGAGCTTCGGCACGCCGCGCTGCTTCCAGCACCATCTGGTCGGTGGCATCTGGCCGTCCATATACGATGTTGTCGCGCACCGAGCGGTGCAGCAGCGATGTATCTTGCGTTACCATGCCGATCTGCGCGCGAAGGGAATCCTGCCTGACGTCAGCGATGTTCACACCGTCAATCAGGATACGGCCGCCCTCAAGATCGTAGAAGCGAAGCAGCAGGTTGACCAGCGTCGACTTGCCCGCGCCCGAGCGGCCGACGAGCCCGACTTTCTCTCCCCGGCGGATGGTGAGGGAAAGATCCTCGATGACCCCGCCCTTCTTGCCGTAGTGAAATCGGATGCGGTCAAAGACAATCTCTCCCTTGTCGACGACCAGCTCTCTGGCCCCGGGCTTGTCTTCCACGAGTCGGGGCAGGGATATCGAGGAGATGCCATCCTGAACCGTCCCGATATTCTCGAACAGCATTGACATTTCCCACATGATCCACTGCGACATGCCCCACAGCCGCAGGACGAGGCCGATAGCTACCGCCACCGCTCCGACAGTGACCGCTTCCTCCAGCCACAACCACAATGAAAGCGCACCGATGACAAAGAGGCAGAGCGAGTTGAGCAGGTACAAGAGGCCATAGAGGCTCGTGATCAGACGCATCTGACGATAGACCGCCTGAAGGAAAACCTCCATTCCCGCCCGCGCGAAGGAGGCTTCCCGGCGCGCGTGGGAGAAGAGTTTTACGGTCTGAATATTGGTGTAGCTGTCAACCACGCGGCCGGTCATGACGGAGCGGGCATCTGCCTGTTTCTCCGCCACCCGCCCAAGCTTCGGGATGAAGTACCGCAACAGCAGTATGTAGCCCACTAGCCATCCACCGAGCGGAATGGCCAGCCTGATGTCCGCGCTGGCCACGATTATGATCATGCCGGTGAAATAGACGACGACGTAATTCAGTACCTCGATCAGCTTGATGACGCATTCGCGAACAGCGAGCGCGGTCTGCATCAGTTTGGTAGCGATGCGCCCGGCAAACTCGTCCTGATAAAAGCTCATGGACTGGCGCAGCAGGTAACGGTGCACGAGCCAGCGGATGCGCATGGGATAGTTTCCCATGAGCACCTGTTGGTTCACGAGTGAGTGTGCGAGCACTGCTGCTGGCAGAAAGACGAGAATGATGACGGCCATCCCTGCAAGCTTCAGCCCCTCGGTCTGGATGAACGTTTCCCTGTCCTTCTCCGACAACCAGTCGACGATATTGCCGAGAAAGGAGAACATCCACACTTCGGTGATGGCGATGAGGGCCATCAGCACGGCTGAGACGGCGAGATAGGGCCATGCCCCGCGCGTGAAATGCAGGCAGAAGGCAATAAGCGTCTTCGGCGGCTCCTCCATCTCCTCAGCAGGAAATGGCTCAAGGCGTTTTTCAAACCAGTTAAACATTTTTGTCCTCGTGCTGGAGGCCGCTCAGCCACACTAAGGGTGCTGGCGGCACACCCGGCAATTTCCTTGTTCTTTCAGAGACTTTTGCCTTGTTTCGGTAACGGCCTTAACGCCGCCGCTTCTTGCACGATGCTCGTTCTCCGAATGCCCAATTTGCTGCACAACGTGGCGCTCAAGAGCCGAATCTGTCTCCGCAAAGACCCGTGCCTCGACATGGTAACGCCAGCGTCCCTTGTGCGTCTCAACGAAAATGTGCCCATGTAGCGCCAAACTTCCAGGCGAAACACCAGACCGTCGACATGGAAGGTCGCCCCCGCGACCGGAAGCGCTCTGGCCAAAGCTTTGAAATACTTCAAGCACCACTGTGGAAATTGCCGACATCGAGCGAATCCTCAAGCATTCCGGAAAAGCGATCCGGCGGATTCCCTCTTTGTGCTGGTAGCTTTAGGAAAAACTGGAGAGCGAAGCCGCCGTCAGGGCCGGGAGCCTGATCACGATCCACGGGCGTACGCTGATCGGGACGGTCACTATCTGGAGATCCATGACGCCTCCAACAGTTTGCGATAGACTTGCCTGCCTTATATGCCTTTGAGATGTACCTGGCCAGTAGGGTGGACCTTATCGGTCGTCCATTATGGAACACAATTGGGAGGAGCAACACCTGAAAAATGAAACAGAAAGGATTTCGTATTGCATTGTATCAGCCCGACATTCCGGGGAACACGGGTGCAATCCTGCGTCTTGCAGCCTGTCTCGGCGTAGAGGTCGACCTGATCGAGCCTGCGGGCTTTGATCTTGGTGACCGCTCCCTCAAGCGTGCGGGCATGGATTATCTGGAAATGGCCAATCTTCATCGCCATGATTACTGGGAAGCATTCGACCAATGGCGGCGGCAGGAGGAGCGTCGGTTGATCCTCTTTTCGACGCGGGGGGCTATTCCTTACACTGCCTTTACATTCCTTGACGGCGACGTTCTGCTTTTCGGTCGTGAATCTGCCGGAGTACCGGACGAGGTGCATGATGCTGCTGATTACCGGGTCATTATTCCAATGCGCGACGGGGCGCGCAGCCTCAATGTCGCGCTTGCTGCGGCAATGGGATGCGGCGAAGCGCTCCGGCAAGTGCGTTGAGACGGGTGACGCCTTGGTATTACGCGTCAATCCGCACTGGGCAGACGGCGCATCGTGAATTCGATCACGTCGCCCGGTCGTTCCGCCCAGCTTTCAATTTCCGTCCAATAGGCTTGTTTGGGCCAGCGCTCCAGCCATTCACGGGCTTTGGCGCGGGCTGCCTCACGCGGCAGCGAGAATGTTTCTCGGATAAAACCATCGCGCGGCAGGCGCTCCCCTTTTTTGGAACGCCTCTTATCCAGGCTACGTTTCAGCCTGTCCAGCGGCGGTTTGGCGGGTACGCGCACGAAAGAACTCCTTGACCCGACAGACACGGAGAATAGAGCATCACAACAGGAATTTGCGAGTCTTTTTGTTCGTCGGATACACCGGCCTTGGTAAGCGGAAAGAGTTGATGGAACGTCCAGACCTGCCGGCAGGCTTGCCGGATGACATTGAGGAAAAGAAGGAGATCGCCCGGAACTGGTTCGAGAACCTGCGAGATGACATATGTGCCGCTTTTGAGGAACTGGAGGACGAGCTTACCGGCCCACTTTCCACGCGCGCACCCGGCCGGTTCGAGCGCTCTCCCTGGCAACGTAATGGCGGAGCGGGCGGCGGCGGTGTTATGTCGATGATGCAGGGGCGGGTGTTCGAGAAGGTCGGTGTCCATACCTCCACTGTTTACGGTGAGTTCTCCCCCGATTTTCGCAAGCAGATCCCGGGGGCAGAGGAGGATCCGCGCTTCTGGGCTTCCGGCATCTCCCTCATTGCTCATCCGCAGAATCCCAATGTTCCGGCCGTGCACATGAACACGCGGATGGTGGTCACCACAAGGCAATGGTTCGGCGGTGGCGCGGACCTGACGCCAATGCTCAACCGGCGCCGCAGCCAGGAAGACCCGGATACGATCGCTTTCCACGAGGCTATGCGCTTCGTGTGCGAGAAACATGCTGGAGTGGCCGCCTACGATAGGTTGAAGCGTTGGTGCGACGAATATTTCTTTCTACCCCACCGCAATGAATCCCGCGGGATAGGAGGCATCTTTTACGATTGGTTGAAGACGCCGGAGGAAAAAGGAGGCTGGGAAGCCGATTTTGCTTTCACGCAGGATCTGGGCCGCGCCTTCCTCGTGGTCTATCGTCATCTTGTGCGGCGCAACTTCAACGTTAACTGGACCGAAGCCGACCGCGACGAGCAACTCGTACGGCGCGGCCGTTATGTCGAGTTCAACCTGCTCTACGACCGCGGCACCGTCTTTGGCCTGAAGACGGGTGGCAATGTGGAATCAATCCTATCGAGTCTGCCGCCTCTCGTACGTTGGCCGTGAACCTGCGTTTGGGCGGGGTGTAATTTTGGCCGCCGCCTTAGCGAAGATGCCTTACGCGTGTTTGGCCTTGTGGGTCGGCTCCACATGGATGGTGACGCGCGCACCCGGAATGGATCTTGCCAGCGCATGTTCGATGCGGTCGCAGATTTCATGCGCACGTTCAACTGTCATCTGCGAGGGGACGACGAGATGGAACTCTACGAATCGAGCGCGGCCTGCCTCCCGCGTCTTGAGGTCGTGAAATTCCAGCGCCCCTTCGCTATTCTGCGCCACTACTCGCTCGATCTCAGCCAGATCCTGCGGATCGATGGCCGTATCCATGAGTCCCTGGACGGATGAGCGCACCAGATGCCAGCCATGCCACAGTATGTTGCCTGCGACGACGATCGACATCACTGGATCAAGCCATAGCCAGCCGGTGGAAACAGCCAGCAAAAGGCCGACGATAATGCCTGCCGAAGTAATGACATCGGTCCACAGGTGCTTGCCGTCGGCAACAAGCGCGGGCGAACGGGCGCGCCGTCCGACGCGCATCAGCACGAAGGCCCATACGCCATTGCCTACGGCTGCGGCTGCGTTGATGACAAGCCCGGCTGCCGGTGCGGCCAGCGCGTGCGGCTGCGCGAAGGCAAGCGCCGCCTCGCGCAGGATGAGGAGCGCTGCCACCACGATCAGAACGCCTTCAAGGACTGCCGAGAAATACTCCGCCTTGTGATGACCGAAGGGATGGTTCTCGTCAGCAGGGAGGAAGGAGACGCGGATCGCATACCAGGCGACTATTGAAGCCACCACATTGACCACCGATTCCATCGCATCCGAAAACAGCGCCACAGAGCCTGTTATCCACCAGGCGGTGAGCTTAAGGGCGAAGATCGCAATACCAATAAGGATCGACCACGAGGAAATACGGCGTATGAGCGTGGTGGACGGCATCGGGTCTCCTTTGCCTGAAACATAGATACTGGCAAGCCGGACTGAACCCGGAACCTCAATACTCTTCCAGAAGAGCCTCTCGCGTCAGTGAAAAGCCTGATGCGATCCATTTCTCTTCAAGGTTTTTCAGCGCGGCGCCGAGTTGTTCCCCTGGCGTAAGACCGCGGGCGATGAGGTCCTTGCCTTTTATAGGAAAGACGGGCCGCTTCCACCGGGAGAGCATGTCGAGGAGACGCTGAAAAGCCGCCGCCTTCACGAAGGCTCGGTCGTCGTGGGTTGCATGGGCGCGCGCCTTTGCAAGGCCGATCTTCAGCCCCCACTTGATGCCTTGGGTTCCGCTTCGGTAGAGCATCTCGGCGAATTCGTCATCCCCGAGCTTCGGATCGGGTTCCGGTGCTTCCGCCCAGGCGGCGAGGGCGGCGGTTTCGGCCTTCGAAAAGCGCAATCGCTTGGCAAGCGCCTCTACCCGCTCCGGATCAGGCGGCAGGATGGCTGCAAGCCTTAAAAGCGGGTCCCTTGTCCAGCCAAGGTCGCGCTCTGCCGCAATCATTGAGGGAATTGCATCAATCCCCCACTTCTCGCTTTCCGGCACAACTTGCGTAAGCACGCCGGTTTGACGCATCCATAGAAGCGAGCGCGAAGGATCTGGGGCCGAAAAGAGCTTCTTCAGCTCTATCCAGATCCGCTCGGCCGAGAGCTTTGACATGCCCCCCTTCAGCCGAGCGCAAGCTTTGAGCCCCTCCGCGTCCGGACGCCCTGTGCCATACCACGCGTAGAAACGGAAGAAACGTAGTATGCGTAAATAATCCTCGCGGATGCGACTTTCCGGCTCGCCGATGAAGCGCACTGTGCGCGAACGCAGGTCGGCAAGGCCGCCGACAAGATCGATCACGCGCCCGTCGGGCTCTGCATAAAGCGCGTTGATTGTAAAATCGCGCCGTTCCGCGTCCGCTGTCCAATCCCGCCCGAAGACGACGCGGGCGTGGCGTCCGAAGGTCTCCACATCGGCGCGCAGCGTCGTCACCTCGTAGGGCTTTCCCCTGGCGATGACTGTTATCGTGCCGTGGTCGTAACCCGTGGGCACCACCTTGAAGCCTGCAGCCTTCGCGCGCCTCATTGTTTCGTCGGGCAGGGTGGTGGTTGCGATATCCACATCGGTCACCTTTTCTCCCATAAGCCCGTTTCGCACTGCCCCTCCGGCGATTCGCGCCTCCTCTCCATCTTCGTTCAAGATGGAGAGGAGTGTCTGCAGGTCGCGATCCCGTAACCAGGAGGCACCCGCTATGCTGGCTGTCTCTCCGATCAAGCATAGAGCCTTTCATAGAGCATGTGCAGGATGCCTGCCGTTACACCCCAAATGAATCTCTCGCCATAAGGCATTGTATAAAAAAATCTTTCCTGTTCTTCCCAAAGACGACTCTCACGGCGGTGGTTGGCCGGGTCCATGAGGAAGGAAAGGGGCACCTCGAAGGCATCGTCGACCTCGTCGGCATTGAGGACGAGCGAGAAATCCGGCTGCACTACCGCAAGAACGGGCCGGACACGATAGCCGCTATTCGTCACGTAATCCGGCATGCGTCCCACTACCTCCACGAGCGATGGATCAAGCCCGATCTCCTCCTCCGCCTCGCGCAGAGCGGCATGTTCAGGGGAGGGGTCGGTCGGGTCGATACGCCCGCCTGGAAGGGCGATCTGGCCGGAATGGTTGCGAAGCTTAGTCGTGCGCTGTGTTAGGATGACGGAGCCTTCCCTCTCACGATCGACGACCGGAACAAGAACGGCCGCTTCGTGAAGGCGCTGGCGAAGAATCAGGCGCTTCAGATCCGGATTGAGCCGGTGATCGCCATAATCTTCAGTGACGAGACTAGGATCCTGCAATGCTGCCCGCCGGCGGAACTCGGCCGCTGAAAAGAGGATGTCATCAATGCTGGCGCTCATTTGCTTGCCGCCTCCAGCATATCGGTCGACATGACGGGAAAGACTGCACCTTTCGAGCGCAGGGCGAACATGCGCCGGCCTTCCATCTCTATCTCCTCTCCGAGCGCCAGAAGCTCGTATGTAACCTGCCTGGCGACCAGTGCCTCCAGCCGGCCCCTAACCAGCACATAGGGCTTCGTGCCGTCGGTGCCGTCTTCTTCGACGAAGCGAAGCGGGTGATCCGGTCCTGCTTCCACCACATCACCTGCGTTGGTCCGGAATGTAATCGTCTGGTCTTCCCCCTTGCCTGTCGCTGCCATCTCTACCGCGATGAAGGGGGCGTCCTCGACGCGGATGCCCACCTTTTCCACTGGTGTTACAAGATAGGTCCTGCCGTCCTCATCCTTGCGCAGGACGGATGCAAAAAGGTTCACGAGTGCCGGGCGGGTAATTGGCGTTCCAAGATAGAACCATGTGCCGTCTGCGCGGATCTCCATGTCAAGATCACCGCAGAAAGGGGGATTCCAGCGTTCCACCGGCGGGGGCCCCTTTCCGGCACGAGCTGCCCGGGCAATCAGCGCCGATAATTGTGCCGCATCACCACCTGCCTGCGTCAACTCTTCAGGCTTCCTTGGGTTTTCCGCGTATATTCTGGACATGGTCACGAAATAGTCACTGTTGTTCGGCTTGTCACGGTGGTGAACTCATCTAATTCCAACCAGGTGAGACGCTGCGATTCCTATATCGCACTGGCCGCCGCTCCGGCAAAGAAGCAAGGAAGGGCTGCATGAGTATTCTAGCGAGGGATCAACGGACCGCCACGACGCCAGCTGATGAAGGGAAAATGGTTGCCGAAGCGGAGGCTGCGCTCGCTGACATTGCCCTTGTGCGTGAAGGGGTCGGCCGCGTTATTTTTGGTCAGGAGGCGGTGGTTGAGCGAACGCTCGTGGCGTTGCTGGCAGGCGGTCACGCACTTCTGGTGGGCGTGCCGGGCCTTGCCAAGACAAAGCTGGTAGAAACATTAGGTATCGTGCTGGGCCTGGATGCGCGGCGGGTTCAGTTCACGCCAGACCTAATGCCCTCGGATATTCTGGGTTCCGAGGTTATGGAGCAGGACGAGAAAGGCCGCCGCTCCTTCCGGTTCCTGCACGGGCCGATTTTCGCGCAGCTCTTGATGGCAGACGAGATTAACCGTGCGAGCCCGCGCACCCAGTCCGCGCTGCTCCAGTCCATGCAGGAATATCACGTCACAGTGGCTGGGCATCGTTACGACTTGCCCTCGCCATTTCACGTGCTCGCCACGCAGAACCCATTGGAGCAGGAAGGCACCTATCCGTTGCCCGAAGCGCAGCTCGATCGCTTTCTCATGCAGATCGACATCCTCTACCCGGAACTGGACGCCGAGCGCCGCATTCTTCTTGAGACAACCGGGATCGAGGAGGCGAAGGCGGTAAATGTGCTATCGCCGGAGCGGTTGAAGGAGATTCAGGCGCTCATCCGCCGGATGCCGGTGCCGGAAAGCGTGGTAGAGGCGATACTTACGCTCGTTCGTTCGGCTCGTCCGGGGCTCGGCAACCCTGAAACTGACCGCCACGTCGGTTGGGGGCCGGGGCCGCGAGCAAGTCAGGCGCTGACGCTCTGCGCTCGCGCTCGCGCGCTTTACGATGGGCGGCTTGCACCTTCCGTGGATGATGTTCGCGCGCTGGCGGAGCCGATATTGCAGCATCGCATGGCGCTTACCTTTGCTGCGCGCGCGGAAGGCATGAGCGTGCGCGACGTTATCGGAAGATTGGTGGCGGCGCTCGGATGACAGTACGACGAAAGCGAGGCTAATGGCGCGGATAGGTGAGGTTACCGCCCCCGTTGCACCGGTCGATGCGCTCATCCGCGCGCGAACGCGCGCATCGCTTGTACCGGACCTGCTGATTGAAGCCCGCCGTGTCGTCAACAATGTGATTGCTGGCTGGCATGGTCGACGGAAGCAGGGCATAGGCGAAAATTTTTGGCAGTTCCGGCCCTATGTAGAGGGGGAGGCGGTTGCACGGATCGATTGGCGCCGGTCCGCGCGCGATGATCATATCTATGTGCGCGACCGGGAATGGGAGGCTGCCCACACTGTCTGGCTCTGGGCCGACCGCTCGCCTTCTATGCTCTACCAGTCAAAGCTTGCCGATGTTTCAAAGGAGTCCCGCGCGCTGGTTCTCATCCTCGCTCTTGCCGAACTGCTTTCACGCAGTGGTGAGCGCATTGGCTGGCCAGGTGTTACCAGTCCCTTCGCTGCCCGTAACGCAGCTGAGCGATTGGCACAATATATCAGTCACGCTGAGCCGTCTTCGGGACCTCCGAACCTGAAGCACATTCGACGCTTTTCCGATGTGGTGTTGGCCGGGGACTTTCTGGACTTGCCCGAAGAGACCATGGCGTGGCTCGATCCGTTGGTGCATGCAGGCGTTCGCGCGCATCTGATCGAAGTGGCAGACCCTGCCGAGGAGAGCTTTCCCTATTCTGGGCGAACGGAGTTTGTGGACCCTGAGTCCGGCGCGCGTCTGACTGCCGGACGTGCCGAAACACTTCGCGAGGATTATCGCCGGCTCTATATCGCACGGCGGGAGGAACTGAGCCGCTGGTGCAAGAAGCTCGGCTGGAGCTATACGGTCAACCACACCGACCGGCTTGCCTCTGAGGCGCTTATTCGCGTGCATGTTGCCATGACGTCCGAGATCGGGGCGCGGATATGAATTTCCTGCCGCTCAGTTTCGGCGCACCGATGGTCCTGTGGGGCCTTCTCGCGCTGCCGGTGATCTGGTGGCTCCTGCGGCTCACCCCGCCGCGCCCGCAACAGGAGGCATTTCCCCCGCTCGCCCTCTTGGCACGCATCATTCGGCGCGAGGAGACACCTCACCAGAGCCCTTGGTGGTTGACGCTGCTGCGGCTGATGCTTGCTTTCCTGGTTATCCTCGCGCTGTCCGATCCGGTCTTCAATCCGCAAGAGCGCATGGCAATCGGGGGGCGGGGGCTGGCTCTCGTGATCGACAATGGATGGTCAAGCGCTCCCGACTGGGATCGGCGCGTCGCGACCGCCAACCGGCTCATCACCGACGCCCGCGAGAGCGGTGCGCCGGTAGTTCTGGCGCTCACTGCCGAGCCTCCCGCGCAGGATGTTGGCCCCTTCGGCGCAGATGCTGCGCTCGAACGGCTGAACGCGGCTGTTCCACGCCCGGTGCCTGTCGATCGCCCCGCCATCTATGCCCGCGTTTCAGACGCGCTGGCACAGATGCCCGGCGCTACGCTGGCGCTGCTGACGGACGGGCTTGCCGCCCCAGGCGATGAAGCGGCTTTCCAGGAACTGTTCACAGCCGGACTTTCGGACGTCATCTGGATTGAGCCGGATGGGTCTGACGCTGTGGCGCTAGCCGACAGTGCCAATGAACCGGAGCATTTCAGGGTCACCGCGGTGCGTCCTGAACGCGAGTCGGGGCCAAGGCAGATCGGCGTCTATGCCGCCGACGAACAGGGGCGGCGCATCGCGGAAACGCTGGTAAGCTTCGGGCCGGGGGAGACGCGTACCTCTGGGGAGATACGCGTGCCCTTCGAGCTGCGCAACGATTTTGCATCTCTCGCCATCGATGGCCAGCGCCACGCAGGCGCGCTGCGGCTGCTCGATGAAAATGCTCGTCGTCGACGCGTGGGTCTTGTCGCGCCGACGGCGCCGGATACCGCGCAACCACTGCTTGCCCCACTCTACTACATCCGCAGTGCGCTGGCCCCCTATGCCGATCTTCTGGAACCTTCCAACCCGGAACTGACGGAAGCGATTCCCCAGCTTCTCGAGCAGCAGCCTGCAGCCATCATCATGGCCGATGTGGGTACGCTACCCGACTCGGTGCGTTCCCCGCTCATCGAATGGATGCAGGCAGGCGGCACGCTTGTGCGCTTCGCCGGGCCGCGCATGGCCGCTGCTGGCAATGACGATGAACTCCTGCCCGTTCGCCTGCGCGGAGGCGAGCGTTCGCTGGGAGGAACGCTTTCATGGTCCGAACCCCAGGCCGTGACCGAGTTTCCCGCAGACGGGCCGTTTTCCGACCTTCCGCCCCCGCGTGAGGTGACTGTAAGCCGGCAGGTGCTAGCGGAGCCTTCGGCTGACATTGTGGCGCGCACCTGGGCCAATCTGGCAGACGGCACCCCGCTCGTGACGGGGGCAGCGCGCGGCGAGGGCAGGGTGATCCTTTTCCACGTCACGCCCGAAGCCACGTGGTCGAACCTGCCCATCTCCGGCACTTTCGTGGAGATGTTGAGGCGCGTTGTGCAGCTATCGCGCAACCAGGGGGCGGCGACAACTGAAGCGGAGGAGCAGGTTGGGCGGCTCGCGCCTTATCGGATGATTTCCGCCGAAGGGCTTCTTGTGCCGCCGGGACCGGAGGCCGAACCGCTCGCGTTGCATGCAGACGCACCCGTTACCCTTGCCAATCCGCCCGGTCTCTACGGTTCCGAGGAAGGCGTCATCGCGCATAATCTGCTTGGACCGGATGACGCGCTTGAATCTCTCATGCAACCTGCCGCCCCCGTGCCGGTGGCGACTGCGGGCTATGCATTCGATTCCTCGCGGCCTCTCCGCGGAACGCTTTTGCTCGCTGCGCTTGGTCTGCTCGCTCTGGACACGCTGGCAATATTCTGGCTCGGCGGCCTGCTTCAATGGCGACCGAACCGGCGGCGCGCTACAGGCTCGGCTGCAACCTTGCTGGCCGCGGCCCTTGGACTTGCACTGATGGCGCCCGATGCATCCCTTGCACAAGACCAGCCAATGCCCGGCGATGAGGAAGCCATTGCCTCCGTCTCGGCCACCCGCATAGCCTATGTGATCACGGGCGCATCGTCGGTGGATGCTGTAAGTCGCGCCGGTATAATGGGCTTGTCGCGCTTCCTGAGCGAGAAGACGGCGCTGGAGCCGGGAGAACCGGCGGGAGTCGACATCGCTACCGATGAACTTTCCTTCTATCCTCTCATCTACTGGCCTATCGACGCAGCGGCGCCCATGCCTTCAGAAGAGGCGATAGCGCGCATCGACGCGTATATGCAGCAAGGCGGCACCGTGCTTTTCGACACGCGTGACCAGTATTCCTCTGGGTTCGGTGCCTCGGGCTCGGTGAGCCCTGAAACGCAGCGTCTTCGCGATATACTTTCCGGCCTCAATGTGCCCCCCCTCGAACCCGTGCCGGATGATCACGTACTGACGAAAGCGTTCTACATCCTGAATGATTTCCCCGGCCGCTATCGTGGCAGCGCGCTTTGGGTGGAGGCTTCCGTCACCGCGGAGACCCGCGCCGACCGGCCAGTGCGGACGGGCGATGGCGTCACTCCCATCATGATCACCGGCAACGATCTGGCCGGCGCATGGGCGATTGACAATTCCGGAGCGCCGTTGATGCCCACCGTTCCCGCCGACCCCATGCAGCGAGTCTACGCGCTCAGGGCGGGCGTGAATATCATGATGTACATGCTTACCGGTAACTATAAGTCGGACCAGGTGCACGTGCCAGCGATTCTGGAACGGCTGGGGCAGTAGCATGAACTGGTCCATCAGTTTCGAGCCATTAATCTCGTGGACGGTGCTGGGGTTCCTGCTGCTGCCTTTGGCAACCCTCATGGCCTGGAGCCTCGTTTTCGGCCGGCGCGGCGCGCTGCTTCGGCTTGCGGCGCTTGCAGTCTTGGCTCTCGCCCTCGCCAACCCGGTCCTGCTGGAGGAGGAGCGCGAACCCCTCAAGAGCGTAGTCGCGCTTGTGGTTGACGAAAGTCAAAGCCAGGATATCGGCGATCGTTCGCAAACCACGCGCAGGGCGGCGGAGGCCTTGCAGGAACGCCTCTCCGGTTTCAACCAGTTCGAGCTTCGTGTGGTAAGGGCAGGGCGCGGGGAGGCGATGGACGAGCATACCCAAACACGTCTCTTCGAAGCGTTGGAAGGAACGCTGCGGGACGTACCGCCCTCGCGCGTGGCAGGCTCCATCCTCATCACGGACGGGCAGGTGCACGATGCGCCGGCGGGTGCTTCGGGTCTTGCCGGGCCGCTCCACGCACTGATCACCGGCGAGGAGGACGAGCGCGACCGGCGCATCCGCTTTGAGCGCGCGCCGCGTTTCGGCATTGTAGGCCAGCCGATGGAGATGACCTACCGTGTACTCTCTTCCGACCAGGAAGCCGGAGCCATTGAGGTGGAGGTCTTCGTCAATGGCGAGCTTGCACTCGTCGAGCAGGCGGTGATCGGGCGTGAGATGCCCATGGAAGTAACCATTCCCAATGCTGGCCGCAACATTATCGAGTTGCGGATCGAAGCGGAGGAAGGCGAACTTACCAAGACCAACAACCGTGCCGTCGCGCTGGTTGATGGTATCCGCGAAAATTTGCGGGTGCTGCTCGTATCCGGGGAACCGCATTCTGGCGAGCGTACCTGGCGCAACCTTCTGAAGTCCGACGCTTCAGTGGACCTCGTCCATTTCACGATTCTCCGCCCCCCGGAAAAGCAGGACGGCACGCCCATCAATGAGCTGTCCCTGATCGCCTTTCCCACACGCGAGCTGTTCGTCGAGAAGATCAACGATTTCGACCTCATCATCTTCGACCGCTACCAGCATCGTGACGTGCTGCCGATCCTCTACTACGACTATATCGCCGAGTATGTGGAGAATGGTGGCGCGCTGCTGATCGCCGCCGGCCCGGAATTCGCGGGCGACCAGTCGATCGCGCGTACACCGCTGATTTCAACCCTTCCAGGGTTGCCAAACGGCGAAGTGGTGGAAGCGGGGTTCTATCCCCGACTTTCCGAAATGGGCGAGCGTCATCCCGTGACGCGGGCGCTGGATGGTTCAGCTTCCGAGCCACCGGATTGGAGCCGCTGGTTCCGCATTGTCGGCATCGACCGCCCGCAAGGCCAAGTGGTGATGGAAGGACCGGATGGCCGCCCCCTCCTCCTGCTTGCCCGTGAAGGGGAAGGTCGCGTTGGCATGTTCATGTCCGATCAGGGTTGGCTTTGGGCGCGCAATTACGAGGGAGGCGGCCCTTACGTCTCGCTATACCGTCGGATCGCGCACTGGCTTATGAAGGAGCCGGAACTGGAGGAAGAACGGCTGACGGCCGAGGGCCGAGGGATGGAGCTTGAGATTGTCCGCCAGACGATGGACGAGTCGGCGGAAAGCGCTACGGTAACAACGCCCTCTGGCAATAAGCTCGATGTACAGCTCACTGCTGCCGGGCCGGGCCTTTTCCACGCGACACTGGAGGTGGGGGAAATCGGCCTCTACCAGATCGAAAATGGCGAGCTTTCCGCGCTTGCCCATGTCGGCCCGGTCAATGCGCCTGAATTCGCCGATGCCACATCCACCGAGGAGATCCTGCGTCCGGCCGCCGAAGAAAGCCGTGGCAGCGTGCGCCGCCTGGGAGATGGCGGGGCCGGTATCCCCAACGTCGTTCCCGTGCGTTCCAATGCCTCTGTTGCCGCTGGCCGGGACTGGATCGGGCTTCAGACAACGAACGACAGCGTTCTGAAATCCGTGCGGAGGGTGCCGCTCTTTGCTGGCTTTCTCGGCCTTGGCGTTCTGCTACTTGCAATCGGCTCGATGTGGTATCGCGAAGGGCGCTGACTGCTGGCCACGCGCTAGTGATGCCCTTAAGCTACAACGGGTGCGCTGGCGCCTGCATGCACCATCATTCCGCACATCCTGGATAGAGCGCCTTCTTCGAGTTCCACTGCTAGCAACCGGTTGGGATCGACAGGACGCGGCATAGTAATCTGCCCGAGGGGAATGCGCGAGAAGCCCAACGGCCCATAATAGGGCTCATCGCCCACCAAGACAACAACGCCCCAGCCAGCTTTGCGCGCCGCCTCAAGCGCGATCCGCACCAGTTTCTTGCCGATGCCCTGGTTCTTGTAGCTGGGACGCACGGCAAGCGGCCCAAGCAGCAGGCCAAGCCCTTCACCAGCAGCAACACGTGTTAGACGGACCGAGGCAACCACATGCCCGTCGTGCATTGCAATGAAGGAGAGAGCCCTCTCATGCGGCCCCCCTTCGCGGATACGGTAGGCTGCGCGGGCAAAACGGCCCGGCCCGAAAGCTTCGGCGTTGATTTCTTCTATTTCGGCGTCGTGCGCCGCCTCTTCCGGCAGGAAGAGAATATCGGCTAGGAGCATGGGTCGCGTTCCGGTCATTCGAAAGGATGATCTGAAGGCACGTGCAGTGCCAATCGATCGCGCATCTCGGCGCGTCAGCCCTTTCGTCGTCGTTCTACCCGGAACAGGGTCATTGTTTGTTTCTCCTACTGCCGCCCCGCTATCATCAAACGCGTGCTTAGTCCACTGGATTAAAGCCGCAGGCCTGATTGTTGACGGTCCGTTCAGACCGCCCGCGCTTGGTAACGGCGCTGCACCGTCTTAGATAGCTAAGAGTTACAAGGAGAATGTCATGGGATTGCTAGTTGACGGTACCTGGCACGATGAATGGTATGACACTTCAAAAACAGGCGGGCGGTTCGAGCGCTCCAAGTCGCAGTTCAGGGACTTCGTAACGAAGGACGGTGCGCCTGCGCCGGGGCGCGAGCGGGGCTTCGGAGCTGAGCCGGGGCGCTATCACCTTTACGTATCCTTTGCGTGCCCTTGGGCACACCGTACGCTCATTTTCCGCAAGCTCAAGAAGCTTGAGGAGATCATTTCCGTCTCGGTCGTCCACCATTTCATGGGCGACAACGGCTGGACGTTTCTCAAGGAAGACGGTGCGACGGGCGACGATCTTTATGGCTCGGACTATTTGCACCAAATCTACACCAAGGCGGATCCGTATTACTCAGGGCGGGTAACGGTGCCCGTCCTCTGGGACAGGAAGACGGAGACCATCGTCAGCAACGAATCCGCAGAAATCATTCGGATGTTCAACTCCGCCTTCGATGAATGGGCAGACCCGTCAATCGATCTTTATCCGGAAAGCTTGCGCAGCGAAATCGACGAGATCAATGAGCGCGTCTATGCCAATGTGAACAACGGTGTCTACCGGGCGGGCTTCGCGACTACGCAGGAGGCCTATGAAGAAGCTTTTCGCCAACTTTTCGAGACGCTGGATGGACTGGAAGAGCGTTTGGGGCGTCAGCGTTATCTCGCCGGCGAGCAGATGACGGAAGCGGACTGGCGGCTCTTTACCACGCTCGTGCGGTTCGATCCTGTCTATGTCGGCCACTTCAAGTGCAATCTCAGGCGAATAGCCGATTACCCGAACCTTTCGAACTACCTCCGCGAGCTCTACCAGGTGCCGGGCATAGCCGAGACCGTGAACATGCATCACATCAAGGCGCATTATTACGCCAGCCATGCAACCATCAATCCGACGCGCATTGTGCCCGTGGGGCCGGAACTGAACTATAATGCCCCGCACGACCGGGAAAGGTTGAAAAAGGCGGCCTGAGGCCCCGCCGCCGGCTTTCCGCCTCTCACCATTCCGCGGAGACTGGCTGGCCGTTGAAGATTTCTGCCAGCCGCCGTCGCGTGCCGGATGTGGTGCCGTCCGGCAGATCATCGAGCGGGAAGAAGCGGGCCTCGGCGATCTCCAGGTCGGGTTTGCGCTTCCCTTCCTGGCGAAAATCGGCAACGAGATAGACGGCGACATGATCACGCCTGCTGGCGCTGCGGTTGAGGTGCACAGACTTTAGTACCGGTGACCCGAGCAGGACGATGTTGCCTTCCTCCCGCAACTCGCGGACAAGACAGTCTTCAAGCGTTTCACCGGGCTCGACGCCGCCGCCAGGCAGGTGCCATCCGCCTACATAGGTGTGGCGGACGAGCAGGATCGCGCCATGAGCGTCGATAACAACGGCGCGCACGCCGACAGTCAAAGGTCGACGCAGCAAATGATAAAGATGAAAAATCCGGATGCGCAGTCGCATCCTATCCGGTGGTTGCGCGTCAACGCTGTGTGAAGAACGGGTCATCGCGCAGCTCGGGGCTGGAAAGCGAAGCCGTCCTGCACTACACACGGTTTATGTTCCGGCTCGCGCATTTTTCCGATATCCATCTCGGCCCGCTCCCCGAAGTAAGTTATCGCGAGTTGGTCTCAAAGCGTATTACCGGCTACATCAACTGGCAACGTCGCCGCCGAGTGAGCCTCGACAAGGGCATTATAGACCGCATCACCGAAGACATTGTGGCTTCTGCGCCTGACCATATCGCGCTCACGGGCGATCTGGTCAATCTTGCGCTTGACAAGGAAATCGAAATGGCGCGGCTGTGGTTGGAAGGTATGGGCAGCCCACATGACATCTCCGTTGTGCCAGGCAATCACGATGCCTATGTGCCCGGGGCGCTCGAAAAGGTTTATGCAGCCTGGGGCGATTACATGATGGGTGACGGGGAGGTTGGGCCGGTTGATCGCAGAAGCTTCCCCTATCTGCGCGTGCGCGGGCCGATTGCGCTGATCGGCGTTTCCTCTGCGAGGGCAACAGCGCCCTTTCTTGCCAGCGGCTTCTTTACCGAAGAGCAGGCCATCAGGACCGCAAGGCTGCTGGACGAGACCGGTGATAGCGGCCTGTTCCGGATTATCCTCATTCACCATCCGCCCGTACGCGGTGCGACGGGCGCGCACAAGCGGCTCCTTGGTATCGGCCGTTTTCAGGACATCGTGCGGCGGCATGGGGCGGAAATTGTCTTACATGGGCATACGCATCTGGCTACCGTCCACCGCATAGATGGATCGCGGGGAACGACTATCCCGGTTGTAGGCGTGGCGGCGGCTGGCCAGGCACATGGCGGAGCACACCCCCCAGCCCATTATAATCTTCTTGAGATCATTGGCGCACCTGGCGCTTGGCAGGTGCGCCTCAGCCGGCGCGGCCCCCGTGTGTCGGGCGGTGAGGTCACTGAGCTTTCCACGCAATGGCTGGTTTCCACTGATCGTGCTCCTGCGTGAGCTTCATACCTTCGTGGCAAACCCGGCCAGCAGGCAGATGCCGCTGACGAAGGAAGAGAGGTATCCCATAGGCACCAGATAGAAGCGCTCGTTGCTTGTGTCCTGGTGGGTGATATCTGTTCCCACGAACATGAAAAAAGCCAGGAAGCAGACTGCTGCGAATATGGCGAATGCGATAAACGCCCATAGAAATCGGTTCATGAAGTGGCTCCATGGAAAAAGGCGAATGGCCGCCGTATCTGAAAAGAGTCCAGAGTTTGCGGGCAGAGCGGCCAAAATGAGTCTTTTGCCAGATTTCCACGGCTTTTCTCGCGCGCGCTGGAAAGCTGCCTTAATGATCGCGTGCAAGGGCAGAGGGGCGCTGCGTCAGGGCTGAAGATATTGCTGCAACTCGGGAAAGCGGTCCGAGAGGAAGAAGAGCATGGCTGCAACGCCGACAACGCCCCCGGCAGCTACCAGAAGAAGAGCCCCGACGGTGGCTCGCCATATGCTTGGTTTTGCCGCAGACGCTTCCTGTGCCAAGCTTTGCCGCCTCTCGGACATGCGGGGCAGGGCAACAACCTCGCCTTCAACCAGGCGCTGGCGCTCTACCATGCGCTCGGCGATATAGCGGGTAACCTGATCGGCAACTGTCCGCACTTCGGTGGATTCTGCCAGAACCACGCGGCCGAGGCGCGTATCGCGCAGAAAGCGATAGGTGCGCCTATCCGGGCCCATGACGATATGGGCCACAGCATCTATCCAAAGACGCGGTTTTTCACCCGACGAAAGCGCGAAGTCGAAGGTAGGGTCGTCCTCCGGCACTTCGGCAAAGACAGGTGCAAGCTCCTGTGCGAGAAGTTCCAGCCGTGTACGGCTTGCTTCCCGCATCTCCACCACCACGTCCTCGCGGTCGGCTGCGGCAGTTTTAATCTCGCGCACGACATCGGAAAGTCTGCGCACATTGCCTGGCGGCGCGACTTTCTGGCCGGCCTCGCTCATCCTCGGTCCTCCAGACCAAGATCTTTCCTAATCGTTAACACGGCACGCCCGGAAAATCATCTCGAATCGTTTCCGTTCCTGACGAAAACACCGCACTTTCAACCAATCGGAGCATGATTGCGCGGCAAGACAAGGCAAGCCCGCTGTGTTGCCGAGGTCCTTCCTTGTAGCAAGACCTTTTTAGAAGCCGGAATCAGCTTTCGGAAAGGCGATGCCCGCGCGATTGCATGCGTCCGCACCCTCTGCGGCACCGCCCGGTTCCAGCGCGGCCTATCCGACGATGCGATTGGCCGCTGAGACCACCGCCTCCAGCGAAGCAGCAACTATATTTGTGTTGATGCCTACACCGAACAGCCTGCCGCCCGGATGCTCCACATCCATATAGCAGATGGCCGCAGCGTCGGCCCCGCGTTGGAGTGAATGCTCGGAATATTCGTGGACGGTCATCTCCACCCCCACATAGGCGGAAAGGGCATTGATGAAGCCATCTATAGGCCCATTCCCGATGCCCTTGATTGTCGTCTCCTTACCCTTGTCGAGAATTATGGCCTCCACAATGCGCCGGCCCTTTGCATCGGGATCGGGAAAGGTCTGGTGATCGACGAATTTCAGCCGCGCGCCCGGTTGCTCGACATAAAGCTCCAGAAAGCGGTCGTAGATGCATTTGGACGGCAGTTCTTTACCTTCCGCGTCCGTGATGGCCTGAATATCCTCGCGGAACTCAACCTGCAGATTGCGCGGCAGGTTCAGGCCGTAATCGGCCTGGAGAACATAGGCGATGCCGCCCTTGCCTGACTGGGAGTTGATGCGGATGATCGCCTCATAGGTCCGTCCCACGTCGGCAGGGTCGATGGGCAGATAGGGAACCTCCCACTGCTCCCTGTTAGCTTTGCGGAACGCCTTCATCCCCTTGTTGATGGCATCCTGGTGCGAACCTGAGAAAGCCGTGTAAACCAGCTCGCCCACATAGGGGTGCCGCTCGGGTATGCGCAGCTGGTTGCTATATTCATAGACGTCCTTGATCCGGTTGATGTCGGAGCAGTCCAGCATCGGGTCAACGCCCTGCGTATACATGTTCAGCGCCAGCGTTACGACATCGACATTGCCGGTGCGTTCGCCATTGCCGAAAAGCGTGCCCTCGACGCGCTCGGCACCGGCCATTAGGCCAAGTTCGGTCGCCGCTATGCCCGTACCTCGGTCATTATGCGGATGCAGGGATACGATGATGCTGTCGCGCCGGTCCAGATGGCGCCCCATCCATTCGATCTGGTCCGCGTAGATGTTCGGTGTGGACATTTCCACCGTTGCGGGCAGGTTGATGATGAGTTTGTTTTCGGGAGTAGGATCCACGATCTCGATCACCGCATTGCAAATTTCCAGCGCCACCTCTAGCTCCGTGCCGGTAAAGCTTTCCGGTGAGTATTGGAAGCGATACTCACCACCTGCCGCGGCCGCCATGTCGGTAATCATCCTGGCAGCGTCTGTGGCAATTTTCTTGATGCCTGCAACGTCCTTTTCGAAGACGACACGGCGCTGCAATTCGCTGGTCGAATTGTAGAAATGGACGATCGGACGTCGCGCGCCTTCAAGCGCCTCAAACGTGCGCGTGATCAGTTCAGGACGACATTGTACGAGCACCTGGAGCGATACGTCATCGGGCACATTGCCATGCTCGATCGCCCAGCGCGTGAAGTCGAAATCCGTCTGGGAGGCCGAAGGAAAGCCGATCTCGATCTCCTTGAAGCCCATGTCGAGGAGCAATGCGAACATACGCGACTTGCGTTCGTGCCCCATCGGGTCGATGAGAGCCTGATTGCCATCGCGCAGGTCTACCGAGCACCAGATCGGCGCCTTTTCGATGCGTTTGGATGGCCAGACGCGGTCAGGAAGATCGATCAGGGGATAAGGTTGATATTTTTGCGCCGCATCAGGCATGCCCTTCTTGTCGACGCTCTGCCTGGCATTTCTAATCTTGGAATCCATTCCACTTCTCCTGGCGCTTTGCTACAGCGCACTTGCCTGCAAGACTTCCTCATTTCCAGTTAAAGAAGGAGCAAGCCAGAAGCTTCCGGCGACATCCGATCGCCGGGCGCCCCTTCAGTGGACCCGGCGATCGCCGATAAGGCCGAGAAGCAGAAGTTCGGATAGAGTAGCATGCAGGTCCGCTCCGATGGAGGCGGCAAGAACAGCAGATTTCGCGCATGCTGAATGGCTCATGAGCGTCTGATAGACGAGCCGAAAGCAAGATGCAACCGGCTTTCGCGCTTGACTCGAAGAACAAGGTTCTTGTGGGATGATCTTAGGTTGTAAGTATCCAGTTAAACGACTTTAAATTGTTATAGTCCAGTCTCATTCCGAATACGCGCCCCCGTCAAGTGGGGCGTTGCCGTGGGGGAGGGCACCGCCGCCCCGCGCGGTGGAGTCCTCCATTTTTATGGAGTACTCGGATGAGGATATTACACGCCGGAGTTGCTAGCTTTACGCTCTGTTTTCTTGCAGGCGAGCTTTTCGCAGCGGACGCGCTTTACCTTGACGAAAAGACGCCGGAAGCGCATGCCTTTGACTGGTCCGGGCCCTATTTCGGCCTCGCCGGCGGTTTCGCATGGAGCAAGGCTGAGGTGGATGGAGGCGCCATCGTCGCCGCCGTCTTACCCGATAAGAAGAGGCTTTATGCCGATGGAATGTTCGGCGGCGTATATGCCGGATACAACCGGGCGTTCGGTCCTTGGATATTCGGCATTGAAGGCGATGCGCAGCTTTCGGATATCGCACTCGAATACCGCAAAGGTGCATTTTCAGCCAGCTACGACACGGACTGGTTTGCTACCGCCCGCCTGCGTGCCGGCTATTCAATCGGCCGGATACTGCCCTATGTGACGGCAGGCGTTGCGCTCGCTCATGGAACCTTAAAGACAGAACACGAGACGACCCACCACCTGACTTTCGATCAGAAAGATACCTTTGCGGGCTACGCGCTTGGTGCAGGCATGGATATGGCCTTTTCGGAAAGGCTTATTGGCAGGCTTGAATATCTTTACCTGGATCTTCCCGACACGCTCCATAAGAGAGTTGGCGACCTCGATATCGAACCTGTGGGGCACACCCTACGCTTCGGCATGGCTTACAAATTCTGAAGAACCATCGCTGGCTGGGACGACAAGCCCCAGCCATCTATAATGGTCCATGGCACGGAATGCTCTTTCCAGCCGATCCGACGATGCTCGAAAAGCCAGTGTCAGGCGGCGTTGCTGGCAAGCCAGCTTGCCAGTTCGTCGACTGTCCTGTCGGCAACGGCTTCCATAGTGGCATCGGTCACGGCGGGCCATCCTTCCCCGGATCCGCCGGTTGCTCGCTCCTGTCCCTGGATGCGGTGCAGCCGGTTTCCCGCCGGATCGAGGACATCCCAGACATAGATGACCGTCGTCTGCCCGTTCTCGGTGATGGTAGAAAAATAGCCCTTTAGGATATGCGTCGCACTTCCGGCATCGCTGGTAACGGGCAAGCCCTGCTGGCTGGCCCTTGCCTGAAGCCGGCTGGAAAGCGCAGGCACTGCCGCTGCATCCGCGCCGATTACCGGCGTTATCTGCAGGCGAACATTTCGGGCTGGCGTCCGCTGGCCGAAGAAGGACGTCTGAGTACCTGTTGAGCCTGAATCGGACGAAAACCCGCCCAAATCCATTGACGAACAACCGGCGAGAAACGCCAGTGGTAGAAGCCATGCTGCCGATCGAAAGCGCATTATTTCCTTTCCCCGCAAATTCCCCGCTTCTGAACCGACTTCTACCTTATGATCAAATCGATACCGTGGCGAGAAAGGGGCAGGGGGGAGGATTCTGTTGTCAGATAGGTGCGGCCGAGACACATAGCCGTGCCCGACTCCGAGTCCATAATGATCATGTGGGCAAATAACGTCATATCCGCGGCTATGGGCTCGGGATTGCCTGCATAGAACATCGGCGGGTCCATCCAGGAGGGCGAGAAGCGTGCGCCCAGCGAATAGCCGCATGCATTGAGACGGTGCTTCGTCAGGCCGCTCGCCTCCATCACCTTGGCGTGGGCATCGAAAACATCTCCGAAGCTGTTGCCGGGCGACATCACCTTTTCACAGGCCAGAAGAGCAGCGCGCGCGGCCTCGAACAATTCCTGATGGCGGCGGGAAGCCTTGCCGGTCAGTACTGTCTGCATCATGGCGGCATGATAATGATGGTAGACGCCCGCCCATTCGAGGGTAAGTTGATCGTTCTTGGTCAGCTTGCGCCTGCCGGCCTTATAACGGCAGAGAAGCGCATCCTGGCCTGAGCCGATAACGAATTCATTAGCCGGGTAGTCGCCGCCGCCAGCAAGAATCGTTGCCTGCATCGCGGCTAGAATCGCCGCCTCGTCCCCGCCCTGCTTGATGAGCGGAAGCGCCGCATCCAGCGCGTCATCGGCAAGGCTTGCGGCCCGCTTTACCTTCTCGATCTCGGCTGGGCTCTTCAGCAGCCTGAGGTGCGCGATGACATCGGATGCGTCTTCGATCTTGCCGAATGTCTGCAATTGTTCGTCAAGCATCTTGCCGTTCTTTGCAGTCAGCCCATGGGTGTCATACTCCACACCGATGCGCATGCCGAGCAGATCAAGGTCATTGAGCAGATTGCGCAGCTCTGCGGCCGGATTGACACCATGACGGTCGTTCCAGACGCGGATATCCTCAATGATGGAGGTGTGCCGTGCCTGCCGCAGGTCAGCCGAGCGGGTCAGAAGAACCATGGAGCCGTCGGCTTTCACCACAAGACACTGGAAGAAGCAGAAGCCGAAGCTGTCATAGCCCGTCAGCCAGTACATGCTTTCCTGTGCAAAAAGCAGCATTGCATCCAGTTTGCGCTCCGACATCTCGATGACGAGCCGGTCCCGCCGGGCGTCGAATTCGGCGCGGTCGAAATGAAGTGCCATCAAAATTCCTCCAATGCGATCGCCGATATCTGGCGTCCGTAATCCGGTTCGTTACGATGAACGGAACGGCGGTAGGAGAAGAAGCATTCCTCCTCCGTATAGGTGCACCGGCCAAGGGCATGCGCGCGCACCCCCGCCCTTTCCAGGCGGTGGAGCGTGTAGAGATTGAGGTCGAAAAAGGCATGGCCGGTGCGGAACGACGCCCGGAAATAGCGCTCGTTCTCCGGGTTAGCGGTGGTGAACCGTTCGACAAACTCCGCCCCCACCTCATAGTTCGCCTGGCTGATGGAAGGACCAAGGACTGCAATGATGCGTTCGCGTTGCGCGCCAAGGCGTTCCATGGCCGCAACGGTGTTCTCAAGAACTCCGGTGAACGCACCCTTCCAACCTGCATGCGCCGCGCCGATCACGCGGGCATTGTCATCTGCGAGGAGGACAGGCCCGCAATCTGCCGTGAGCACGCCCAGCACCAGGCCGGGACTGGCGGTGACCATTGCGTCGGCGCGGGGCGGGCTTCCGCGAAATGGCGTCTCCACCACGATCGCGTCGGCCGAATGGCATTGATGAACGGTTATAAGGCGATGCGGGTCCCCGCCCATCCGGGCAGCCACCCGCCGGCGGTTTTCATGTACCTTTTCGGGGTGATCGCCTGAACCCAGCCCCACATTGAGGCTGTGATAGATACCCTCCGATACGCCGGCTGCTCGGGTAAAGAACCCATGCCTTACGCCGCTGGCGCGGGCACTATCGAGAAGCGGCGACCGGAGGGGTTCCGGTATTGGCTGGTCCAGCATGCTGGTTTTCATAGTCCGTTTTCAGACGCGCGGATCGTGAGGCAGGCAAGGATTCAAGTCAATCGCGTTGCCAAAGGGCGGAACCGACATTTCGGGAAGCATGACCGCCAGAACCTTGAACAGCACACCCATCTGCTCCGGATCGGCCAGCCGCTCGACCTCGCTGCGAATACGTTCCTGTTCTTCCATGCTCTTGCCTGCGCCTAGCCGTCCTGCCCGTTCAAGCAGCCCAAGCCCAAGCAGGAAATCGCGCTGTAGCATGAGCCGCGACGCAAGACCGTGTGACCGCGCTACCTTAGCCAGTGCGGTAAAATCCACATGCGCGGTGAGATCCGCCTCGCCGGGGCTGGCGAGTGTGTCCTCATAGGCATGGCGGCGCACGGCCTGAAGCGTGTCCCCCAGAGCCGGGCCTTCATAGCCGTAATCGATGAAAAGTCCTGCGCCGCCGTCCTTTGCCAGCCGAGCGGCAATCACATCCATAATCGCCTCCCTGGCGGGCGAGATTTCGAAGATCGTGCCATCCGCCGCACGAGCTGCCTCTGGCGGCAGCAGGGCGGGGTCAAGGGCTCCAGCGCCGGCCATGAAGGCAAGCCCACCATCCGCATCGAAAGCGACCACCCGCTCGCGCCAGCCCGTGCCAGTCTTCACATACTGACGTATGGGCACGGCATCGAACAACTCGTTGCCGACGATAAAGAGCGGTCCGGTGGGAAGTTCCTCGATGCGGTCGTACCAGTGGAGCGGCACGGGTGTGTCAGTCAGCACCCGCCTTTGTACTGCCTTCAGCCGCGGGCTCGCCTCCACCAGAGTGAAGCGGTGGGATTTCAGGAATGCAGGTGCCACTCGCGCCAGCGTTCGCAGCATATCCTTCATCAGTGTGCCGCGCCCAGGCCCTATCTCGCAGAAGACGGCATCTTGCGGAGCCCCGGCTGCCTGCCAGGCCGCGTAGAGCCAGATGCCGACAAGCTCGCCGAACATCTGGCTTACTTCCGGGGCTGTGATGAAGTCGCCCGCAGCCCCGAACGGCTCGCGCGTGGTGTAGTAGCCATACTCCGGGTCGAACAGGCAATGCGCCATGTAGTCGGCAACGCTCATCGGGCCTGTGACCTCGATCAACCGGCTGATCTTCTGTCCCAGCAGGTTCATCTTTCCTGTCCGGCAGGGATGGATTTCCGTGCTGTCGCCATAGCCCAGATTCCTGCGGTCACCATGGGCGTCGACAGAATCATTCCCATCGTCAACCAGCCCCCGGCCAGATAGCCGATGTGAGCATCCGGTTCGCGGAAGAACTCGACAAAGATCCGCGAAATTCCGTACCCGCAGATGAACGCTCCGCCCACAAACCGCGGGGTCTTCAGCCTGAAGCGCCGGTGGGTGAGGAAGCGCAGTACGAGAAACAGCACCAACCCCTCAAGCGCTGCCTCATAAAGCTGGCTGGGGTGGCGCGGCAACGGGCCGCCACCGGGAAAGACGACGCCCCAGGCAACGTCGGTCGGCCGCCCCCAAAGCTCCGCATTGATGAAGTTGGAAAGCCGCACCAGCCCGAGCCCGACCGGCGTGCCCGCTGCAACCGTATCGAGCAGGCTCCACGCATTGATGCCGCGCGAGCGCGCAAACAGGAGCATGGCGAGAATGGTGCCCAGCATTCCGCCATGGAAGGACATGCCGCCTTGCCATATGGCGATGATGTCGAGCGGGTTCTCGATATAACGGGACAGGTCATAGAAAAGCACGTAGCCGAGCCTGCCCCCGAGCACCACGCCGGCCGCTGCCCAGATAACGAAGTCGTCGAGGTCCTCCGGCCGCATGGGCGGGGTCTCGTTCGCCCAAAGGCCTGGCCTGCTGACAAGCCGCTTCGCATACCACCAGGCAAAGAGTATGCCCACCACATAGCCAAGCCCGTACCAATGGATAGCGAAAGGCCCGATCTCAAAGATTATGGGGTCGATATTGGGGAAGGGAAGGGCAGCCAGTGGCAGCAGGAGAAAATGATCGCTCAAGCATGCCTCCTGTTATAGCTGGGGTCTTGCTCCAAAGACCGGAAAGAGGGATTTCCGGGATGCGTGGCGCAGCAAGGCGTCGGGTTCGTAGGGGCGGACCTATGCGCAAGCATTGCGGCGAGGTCAAGCCCGGGCCATAAAGCGTGCAGAGATGTAGGCGGTTGCATTTGTGGCCGGTGAACCCTAACTGCATAGAATCAACGAAAGGCGCCAATATGACCAACGGTACGAACCGAATCCTGGACGAGTTCGCGAAACTGGTAACGGATGCTGCTGGTGCCGCACAGGGCGTCAGCCGGGAATTCGAGAACTTCTTCCGTGCGCAGGCAGAGCGCATGGTCAACTCGATGGATCTCGTCCAGCGGGAAGATTTCGAGGCGGTTCGTGAAATGGCCATCAAAGCGCGCGAAGAGAATATCATGCTGCTCGCGCGCATCGAAGCCTTGGAGGCGAAATTGGCTTCCGGCGCTGCCACCGGGGCCGAAAGTGCTTCTGATGCGTCACCCACAAAAAAATAATCCCTGCTTTACTTGGCTGTGAGCAACGCAAAAAACGCTGGCGCTAGAGTCAGTTAAGAGCCAGTGTAAGGCATCGCAGAACCCCGGCTATCCACATCGCGAGGTTGCGGTTGTGAAAAAAGGGCTGGCCAGACGTTCCGCTATCAATAGACTGAATTTGTTACATGATTCGGATCATGTGCCGGGCAGGGGCGGGCTCGTCAGTCCTCGTGTATCTTCTTCGCTCCGCTCAGTGTGTCGAACGTGTTCGGTCGCGTGCGTTTGAACCGAATGTGCCACATGGCGGGCGCCGTATGGTGCTCCCCAAAAAGGGAAAGCAGAATTTATGAGCCTTCTTGAATACGACGTGATGCGCGGCGCTCACCCAGTGGATGTCATCGAGCATGTCGCGCATTCCAACGACTGGAGCTTCGAGCGCAATGGCGATGATGAAATCGCTATCTCGGTCGCTGGCACCTGGACGGATTATCACGTCTCCTTCTCCTGGATGGAGGAGTTCGAGGCGCTGCATGTGGCCTGCGCCTTCGACCTGAAGGTGCCGGAACAGAAGGCAGCGGAGATCATGCGCCTCCTGTCGCTCATCAACGAACAGATGCTTTTCGGCCATTTTGATTTCTGGGAGCGGGAGGGTGTCATCATGTTCCGGCAATCGCTTGTGCTTGCCGGTGGCCTGGAGCCCACCAGCCAGCAGGTGGAGGTGATGCTCAACAGCGCGCTGGAAGCTTGCGAGTGCTATTATCAGGCATTCCAATACGTGCTGTGGTCGGGAAGCACCGCACAGCAAGCGTTGAACAGTGTTCTGTTCGAAACCTTCGGCACGGCCTGAATTTGCCATGGGTTCCAGAAAGCCGGAGATAGAATACGCGGACTTCGACAGGATCGACATTCGCGCCGGCACTGTGGTCGAAGCCAAATCCTATCCAGAGGCACGCAAGCCCGCGATCAAGCTGTGGATCGACTTCGGGCCGGAAATCGGAACAAAAAGATCCTCCGCCCAGATCGCCGCCAATTATACACCCGAATCCTTGGTCGGTAGGCAGGTGATGGCGGTCGTCAACTTTCCGCCCCGCCAGATTGGCAAGTTCCTGTCTGAAGTTCTGACGCTGGGTGTTGCCGACGAGGCTGGGGATGTCGTCCTTGCCAGCGCGGACAAGCCGGTTCCCAATGGGAGTCGGCTGCATTAGCCGGTATTCTTGGGCATCAAGGCTCGGCGCGTTTTGTCGGCGTGCGGCTGGCGCGCTGGTTGCGATAAAGCGCCGTCTTGTACTTTGAAGTAAAGTATCTACTTTCGCCTCGGTATAAAAAATATACTGCCCTTCCCTTCATCTCGGCACGGGCGGTGCGCAGCATCGAGGAATTGCATGTCATTGAAGCTCAACATCATTATCGGCAGTACGCGTCCCGGCCGTAAGGGGCCATTCATCGCCAATTGGCTCGCGCAGGTCGCAGGAGCGCATGGCGCGTTCAACGTTGATCTGGTGGACCTTATGGATTTCAACCTGCCGTTGTTGGACGAGGCTGCGCACCCGCGGTTGCAACAGTATGAGCACGAGCACACACGGCGTTGGGCAGAAAGCGTCGACTCGGCCGACGCTTTCGTGTTCGTGACGCCTGAATATGATTATTTTCCTCCAGCGAGCGTTGTGAACGCGGTACAGGTCCTGCAGCGTGAATGGCATTACAAGCCTGCCGGCCTGATGAGCTACGGCGGTGTTTCCGGCGGTATGCGCTCCGCCCAGTCTTTGCGGCTCCTGCTGGGCAACGTGAATGTTCATGCCCTGCCACAGGAGGTGCCTGTTCCCTTCTTTCCTAAGTTCCTCGGCGAGAACGGCGAATTCGTTCCAGACGAACAGATTGTCGGAGGGGCAAAAGCTATGCTCACCGAACTGCATAAATGGGCAGTCGCCTTGAAACCCATCCGTAAGGCCGAGCGCAAAGCACAGGTCGAAGCAGCCTGACCGTGCCTCATTCCGGGCCTCGAGGCTGAGGCGCAACGCGTCGCCCCATCAATGATTGGGCTGTTGGCCCGCCCCGATGACTATGCCGGCACGCGGATGATGACCCGAAGCCCGCCCGTCTCGCTACTCTCAAGCACAATATCGCCCCCATGGCTGCGGGCGATATCCCGGGCGATGGAGAGGCCAAGACCTGTGCCTCCCTTGTCCTGGTTGCGTGCAATATCCAGCCGCACGAAGGGTTTGAAGACTTCCTCGCGTTTGTCGGGCGGTATGCCGGGTCCGTCATCCTCGACCGTGACAGTCAACGTCCCGTTGCCGTGATAAGCCGTCACCCTCACATTCGATGCGTATCGGAACGCGTTCCCGATCACATTTCCAAGAAGCCTGGAGAAGGCATTCGGGCGTACCAGAACCTCGCTATCACCGGTAAGCGAGGCCGTGAATGCACAGCCGCGCAACCGCGCCTCCTCCTCCATCTTTGAGAAAAAGGCTGCAAGATCGAACTTGCCAGGGTCCTCCAGGGCCTCTCCCCGTGCAAAAGCCAGATAGCCTTCCAGCATCGAGCGCATCTCATCAATATCTGCGTCCAGCGCCTTGATGTCCGCCTTGTTCCGGGCCACGGCCAGTTGCAGCTTGAAGCGTGTGAGAATGGTGCGCAGATCGTGGGAAACGCCCGTAAGCATCGCCGTACGCTGCTCGATCTGGCGTTCGATGCGCTCGCGCATCTGCAGGAAGGCGGAGCCCGCACGGCGCACCTCCTCCGCGCCGTGAGGTTGGAAATCTGTTGTGGACCGTCCCTTGCCGAAGCTCTCCGCAGCCTCGGCCAGTTGCAGTATGGGCCGGATCTGGTTGCGTAGGAAGGCTACCGCGATGGCTAGAAGGACCAGGGAAGTGCCCACCATCCACAGAAGGAATATGTGGGTATTAGACGCATAGGCCTGCCCCCGGCGGGCGAACACTCGCAACACGCTGTCCTCAAGCTGGATACGGATCTCGATGATGTTGGAATTTCCAACCGTATCGAGCCAGAAGGGCCGGTTTATCTGGCGGGTGATCTCTTCCGTCAGCGTCTGGTCGAGAAGGGAAAAGAAGGGTTTTGGACCGGGAGCGGGGAGGGGGTCCGGGGGTTCTATGCTGATCCTGAGTTGCAGCCGCTCCTGAGCGATACGAATGATCTCGGCGTAGTCGTCCTCCTGCGGGTAGGATTCGATCACATCGATGATGGCAGCGATATCCCGCGTCACCGCTTGGGAAAGACGCTGTGTGACCATCTGCCAATGCCGCTCCATGAAGACGAAGGCAATAACCGACTGGAGCAGGATCATGGGCGCGATGACGATGATCAACGACCGCGCATAAAGCCGCTTCGGCATGTAGCGGGAGACGATCTGCCAGAAGCGCCGCCAACCCCGGCGCAAGGGAGAACCCGCCTGCCGCAACCGTGCCAGCGCAGTCCCTGTACCTGCTGCAAAGGGTTCGTATCGAGCCATATGTCCTTCCATGCAGGCGGACGCGCGACAATCGCTGCAGCGCTTGCAGCCGCCCTTTCTTCCACTTTAGCGGCCTTTCACGGCAGCGTCACGGCGGCGAGATGGCTGGCTGTGCTTACCTGCTCGCCCGCGGCCTGCAAATGGATAAGAAGAGGAGAGCGTTCGAAGTCCTCCCGGCAGGGAGGGGAAGTATCCACCGCAGCACTACTACGTGTTTCGATCGATAAGTCAAAGCAGGCGAAGAACGGAACCAGGCGCATTGGCATCTTGAAAAGAAGTAAGGCTTGGCAAAAGATGCGACCTTACCGAGAGTACTAAAATACGGCTAGCCACAGTGATGGCGCTGCTGCGCTCTCATTTCGTGCCATGCGTCCTTCTGGACGCACAGCCCGCGGCCCGAACTTTTCTAAAATGCGCTATTCCACGCTGAGACGGTAGCCGATGCCCCGCACCGTCTGAAGCCAGACGGGATTGGAAGGGTCTTTCTCGATTTTTCGCCGCAGCCGGTTGATTTGCACATCGATGGTGCGTTCGCCGACATCCGAGTCGCTGCCGACCAGCTCATGCCGGGGCACCGTCTCGCCCGCGCGTTCCGCGAAGATCGCCATGATCTCGCGCTCGCGTTCGGTCAGTTTCAACAACTCGCCGGCCCGCTTCAACTCGCGACGGGTGATCTGGAAAGTGTACGGACCGAAGACAAGTTGCTCCAGCTTCGGCGTGTCTGGATGGCCTCCCCGGCGGAGGATGTTATTGACACGCAGAACCAGCTCGCGCGGATCGAATGGTTTGGCAAGATAGTCGTCCGCACCTGATTCCAAACCCTTAATTCGGTTATCGGTCTCCGACAGTGCGGTCAGCATCAGGATCGGCACGTTTCGCGCCTCGCGCAAACTCTTGGTCAGCGTCACCCCGTCCTCGCCCGGCATCATGATGTCCAGTATGATGAGGTCGAATTCAAGGCCTGCCAACTTGCGGCGTGCCTCAGCCGCGTTGGCCGCCATGCTTACGCGGAAGCCGTTCTCGCGCAGAAAGCGGTGAAGCAGGGTGCGGATGCGCGTATCGTCGTCGACCACAAGGAGATGCGCTGCATCGTCGGACGGCCTGCCTGTGTCGGCTCCTTCATCCTCAACGTCGATCATTTGTCGGCCCTCTCTCTTCCGGCGGGTCGCCATCGGCGGACCGCCTGTCGAGCTGGGCTCTTAGCTCCGGGTTCACCATTGCCCTCAGGAACCGCTCCAGCCCGGCACGATTCTCTATCCCCGCTTCTTCGAGTGCCTTACGGATACGGCGGGACTGTGGCAAAGCCAGAGCGAGGGCTAGCGCGTGGCCCTTCTTCGTCACGTAAAGCTCGCGCTGACGCCGGTCGCGTGCACCCTGCACCTGGATGATGTAACCAGTGTCGATGAGCTGCTTCAATACTCGCGCAAGGCTCTGCTTGGTGATCCGCAGTACTTCAAGCAGTTCCGCTACCGTCAGGCCCGGCCTGCGATTGACGAAATGCAACACGCGGTGGTGCGCCCGCCCGAACCCATATTGCGGCAGAATCGCATCCGGATCAGACGTGAAATCCCGGTATGCAAAGAACAGAAGCTCGATCAGCGTGAAATCGATGTCCTCGGCCTCAGGCGCCGGCTGTTCGGACGTCTTTATGGGCATTTCATCATCTTTTCGGCACAGGTGAAAATTACGTCAGCTATATTGACATAATTAGGGGGCGTTGATAATTTTTTCTAGCTTCTTGGCCCATAGCGAACAAAAAGGCGCTTGGCGACCGCTTTCCGGTTCTTCCCTTGCCGGAATTGCATCGGCAGGTGGTCCTCCGCATAATGGCGCTTCCGCATCCGACGCTGCAGTTTTCGGGCTCAGACCCACAAGAGAGGTTACAATGGCATCCGTTCCTTTCGACCAGCTTGATGGCTTTATCTGGTTCAATGGCGAGTTCGTCAAATGGGCCGATGCCAAGATCCACGTACTGACCCATGGACTGCACTATGCCAGTGCCGTTTTTGAGGGCGAGCGCGCCTATGGCGGTGAAATTTTCAAGCTCACCGAACACACGGAACGCCTTCATGAATCGGCCCGCATACTGGGCTTTCGCATTCCCTATTCGGTAGCTGAGATCGACGAGGCTTGCCGTCAGCTTCTGGTCAAGCAAGGTCTGGAGGATGCCTATGTCCGTCCTATTGCCTGGCGCGGTAGCGAAATGATGGGTGTTTCGGCGCAGAACAACCGTATCAATCTGGCCATCGCCATATGGGAGTGGCCGAGCTATTTCGATCCGGAGATGAAGCTGAAAGGCATCCGGCTCGATATTGCCGAGTACCGCCGGCCCGATCCGCGGACGGCACCCTCGAAATCGAAGGCCGCGGGTCTTTACATGATCTGTACCCTTTCCAAGCACGCCGCTGAAGCCAAGGGCTATGCGGATGCGCTGATGCTCGATTGGCGCGGTCAGGTGGCCGAGGCAACCGGCGCCAACATCTTCTTTGTAAAGGATGGTCTGCTCCACACCCCGACGCCGGATTGCTTCCTGGACGGAATCACGCGGCGCACGGTCATCGACCTTGCTCGCCGCCGCGGCCTGGAAGTGGTCGAACGGGCGATCATGCCGGAAGAAATGACTGGCTTTGAGCAGTGTTTCCTTTGTGGCACGGCGGCGGAAGTAACCCCCGTTTCCGAGATCGGCCCCTATAAGTTCCAGGTCGGCGAGATCACTCGTCTTTTGATGGACGATTATGCGCAGGAAGTAAGACCCCGGCAGTCTTTGGCTGCTGAGTAAAGGGCGCGTTTTCTCTTCTTATCAGCGCTTGGTTTCAGATTCGGTAGCGGCCGGGCGGTCATACTACAGCCGCCGCCAACGAAACCAGGTGGGCGAGAAAGGTAAAATAGTTGCTGGATGACGGATCTTTTGTTCATCCGGCCGTTTTTCTTATTGCCTTACCTCCCCATTTCTCTATTCCCTACGCTTATGACACTCAAAGCAGCCATAATCCCAGTCACCCCATTCCAGCAGAACTGCACCATCCTCTTCGATGATGAGGAAATGCGTGGAGTTGTGGTGGACCCCGGAGGGGAGGTGGAGCGGATCCGCGCGGCGGTCGAGAAGGCCGGCGTTGCGGTTGAGGCGATTTGGTTGACGCATGGTCATATCGACCATGCGGGTGCGGCGATGGACCTGAAGGACGCGCTTGGCGTCGAGATCATCGGCCCGCATGCCGCCGACCTGAAGCTTCTTCACAATCTTGAGACGCAAGCCCAGATGTTCGGGCTTACCGGGCAGGTGCGCAATGTCACGCCCGATCGGTTTCTGGAGGATGGCGACGTCGTGTCCTTTGCTGGTCATGAGTTTCAGGTGCTGCATTGCCCCGGGCATGCGCCGGGGCATGTCGTCTACTATAGCCCTGATGCAAAGTTCGCTCATGTTGGCGATGTGCTCTTCAATGGCTCGATCGGCCGCACGGACCTTGCGGGCGGAGACCACGACGCGCTTATCCGCTCCATCAAAGACAAGCTTCTGCCGCTTGGCGATGATGTCAGCTTTATCTGCGGTCACGGCCCGGGTGGCCGCTTCGGCGACGAGCGGCGTAACAATCCATTCCTGATTTAGCGGAGTTCCAGCGTCGAGTGTCCGCGCTCGACGTCACTCGGCGTTTGGATGAAACGTTGAATGATCCAGGAAGGCTCAACGCGCGAGGCGCGCGCATCTCACGCGGCGACGGATCGGCCAGCGTCCTCCAATCAAGAGGGACCCGTGCGTTCATTCAAAGAACGCACGGAAGATGTCTGACCCGTTGAATGCGGTACTCTTTTGCGGTCGATCCTGCAACCTCAACGTATGTTGCAGAAATGGCGTCTTCCGTCGTAGCCCAGATATGTGCCTGATGCCGGGTCGAAGCTGCGGAAACGTGCGCTGCAGGCCCTGTACCATCCGGGGGACCAAGGCTCGAGTGCGCCGTAATAGGTTACGGTGCTCCGATAGACCGGGGCAGGGCGGTAGTGGTAGCGCGGGAACGGAGCGTATATCGGCGGCGCATAGACTGGCGGAGCGTAGACCGGCGGTGCCGCGTAGACCGGATTAGGGTAATAGTATCTCGGCTGTGTAAGCGCGCCGCCGACGATCGCGCCGAGTGCAAGGCCAGCAATGCCGGCCGCAAAAGTATCACTGCTATGGTGGCGGTGGTAGCGCCGCCAATGATGATCGGCCTGCGCAGCCGGAATCGCCGAAAGCGTGGTCGCCGCGACGGCCACACCTAGCACGGCGCTCTTCAATATCCGTTTCATCGCTTTGTCTCCCGTGTGTGAACACGAGTTAAAGTTGCAGTGCTGCCAAGGTTACGTGAGCTTAGCTGAACGGTAGCTGAACATCATTGGGCTACAGCCTTCAGCGCGAATGAGGGAGTTTGATTTTCCGCACCTCATTCACAGCTCGACCTTCGGTGCATGTAACGCACAGGAAGGGCAGGTTGGTTCCTTTCCGCCAAAACAAAAAGATCCACGTCGAGAGCACTTCGTACGTTTCATGACTGGACTGCGATGTGACGTTTGCGTTCGCGTGTGCTTCTGGGTCCACATTGGCTCAGGTGGATGATGGGAAGAGCACTTTGCGGTGATTTGCGGTTGCATCCTGAAGGGCTGCGAGGAAGGCATGTGTCTGCGCGGCAGGCCGTGGCTCTACGATTGCTTGTCGCAGGATTTGCCGGGTTGCAGGGCAAAGATCGGCGGACAGCGCGGGCAAGGCAGCGCAGCGCCTTCCTGGCAGAGCGTAAGGATATCACGTTGAACGACAGAAGCGCCCGACATCTTGATGCGCCGTCGGACCGGGGTTGACGGCCAGCTCTTCCTCGATCCGGTCAGGCTCGTATTCATCTGCGAGGCGGGCCTGTCGACGAAGGTGGCGCGCCTGCGCAAGAGCGTGACGTGGCGCGCGTTGCGGCCTAGCCGAAGGCCATTGGAAGACCACGGCCTTCACTGGTGCGCGCTGCCGTTTGCGAGCATGACCGTTTCCTTTGTCTATAACGGCGCGCATGAACCGCACCGTGCTTCTGGCCTATTTCGAGCAGGTGCTAGTCCCAACACCGTGCAGGGCATGTTGCGCGATGGACAACCTGCCGGTCCAAAAGGTTGCAGGCATGCGCGAATCAACAGGCGGCAGGCGCGTGCTTAGCTGGCGGCCTTAACGTTCTCGACTTTCGTCCGATCGAGAAGGCCTCTGCCAGACTCAAGCGCTTCTCAGCGCAAGGGCCGAATGAACCAACGCCACACTAAGGAAGCGGCCGGACCGATCCTCCACCTTTTCACTCCCGCCGAACTCGCGGAATGCTTAGGGCAGCCGGATATGCCCCGCAACAGGATGTGGTCTAGGCTGTGGTGACAGTTTAAGGTTTGGGGTTCCCCCTGTGGGAGCAAATCAGGTTCAAGGCCGGCTTTTGGAGGTTGGCTTTGGAAGGTAAAACTCTTCGTGACGATCGTGTCGGGCGGATGGAAGGGAGCGCGCGGTCCGCGCACGATTATAGCCGTTTCTTCAATGCGCTGTTGTGAATAGAACGTTCGGGCGCGCTGGCATGATCTACCGGAAGATTCGCTTCTATCAGGCGGTGAAGCCACGCTGTTATCGCTGGATCGAGACGGCGTCTTCGACCGCCTGTTTGAGGCCATTGCCGGGAAATCCCGCCCTCGAATGGCTGATGATCGCTGTCACCCTTGTCCATGCTGAAGCGCCGGAGCGTGGCGAAAGGGCGGAGTTGAAGGCCGCTTGCGCGGCGGCTCGGCACCAAGCTCCATGCCGTTGTAAACGCTCGCGGCCGGCCGTGCGCTTCTCCATCGACCCAGCGAAAGAACGACATAGCACCTGCCTGCCGCCTTATCGCAGGCGGGTTGGCGCAACAGAGCGCGCCACGCCGTCCACCTCTACGATCGGCGGCGAGCCCCGACATCCCGCTGCCGTCTAGCGAATATCAGCACGACGAGACACGGTCGCCTACAAGAACCGCTGGGGCACGGAAGCTTCTTCGCCAGACTCAAGCAGTGGCAAGGTTTCGCAACGCGCTACGACAAGCTTGCGGCCAACTTCGTCAAACAGACAAGCATCATGCTCTGGCTCACATGATAAATTGTCACCACAGCCTAGAACAAAAAACGCCGGCGCGAGGCCGGCGTGGAAAAGGCCGTTCCGCCCTCACGGGCGTCCCGTCTAGCTTCAGCCAAGCGTCAGATTGACAGCTTTGGGGCCTTTGCCGCGCTTGTCAGGTTCGGTGTCGAACGACACGTTTTGCCCGTCTTCCAGGCCGGTCAGACCGGACGCCTGAACAGCCGAAATATGGACGAACACATCCTTCTGACCATCCTCCGGCGTGATGAAGCCGAAGCCCTTGGCGTGGTTAAAGAATTTTACGATGCCTTTCTGGCGCATGGAACGGATTCCTTTTCTCCCGTCACTTACATCATCTGACCATCAACACAGTGTTTCCTGTCGCTCATGGTCAGGGTTGGTCTCGGTCGTTTACTGGGGGAGAAGAAACAGTCAGCTCACGCGCGATCCTGCCGGATTTCTTATACGCGCGACATCCCGGGAGCCTTTTCGTGTCGTATGCCGGGGGCATGCTATTCCAGTCTCCGGGCCGGCAAATGCCCGAACGGGAAAATTGTCCCTCATTTTGACGAAGCGGGCAAGCTAAACTTTATGTCAGTCATGCAACATGACTATTATATCAGTTATCGAAACGTTGGCGCGGCCTGTCGACCGTTTCGCGCAAGACCAAGAATTCTGCTTGTTCAGCCACATAAAAAAAGGCGCGTCGGTTGCCCGCGCGCCTTTCATCTTCAATGGTCCGTCGTTTAGGCAGCGGACAAATTCACTGCCTTCGGCCCCTTGCCCATGCGGTCGGGCTCGATGTCGAATGCAACCTTCTGTCCGTCAACCAGCGAGCGCATGCCTGAGCTTTCGACTGCCGAGATATGAACGAAGACATCTTTCGCACCGTCATCCGGCGTGATGAAGCCGAAGCCTTTGGTTGCGTTGAAGAATTTTACGGTGCCGGTTTGGGCCATGGGGAACTCCTTTTCCCGTTGAGTGTCAGCGTCTGCGCAACGTGCGCAGTTTCGCTTCGCCAGATGTCACGATGTCGGGGAAAGGGGTCGTCCAATTAACGCGTCCAGTCTCCGGGTCTGCAACCACCCGAGCGTCCGCCACATATCGCACGGATTACGGATTGACGCAAGCGGAGATGTTTCATTCAGCACGAGCCGGCTTCAGTCTGTTCCTGACAGTCTACCCCGGCATTGGGCCGCTGGAGCGGCTGCGCGTCCTTTAAGATGCGGCAGCGACGCTATAGCATCGCGGCGCCCCTTTCCATTTGCGCTGGGAATCTCCATATTCCGCCAATGGCCAAATTATCGCGAAAGAATGTTGGCGGCTTCGCAGAGCAGTCGCAGCCTCCACTTTCCGGGACTCCTCTTTCCGGTCCCGTTTCGGACTGGGCGGAGCAGATTGCCCGCCAGGTCGAACAGCCACATTCGCATGAGGATGCGCCGCGAGCAGCTCGGTCCGCGGCGTCCGGCGCAAAGAAGAAGAAAATTCCGGAACGCTCGGCCGCTCCGGGCAAGACGGCGCGCGGCACGTCGATGGGCGGCGCGGCTTCCGCGCGAGATGATGCCGGTCGCGGGTCTGGACATTACGCTGGAGGAAGCCGAAGGCCTTGCGCCGGGCGGTGTCACGGCCACGGTGGCCGCGCTGTCGCGCCTTATAGAAGGGGGAGACCCAAACCTCAGGAATTCCTGGGTGCCCCACCGCCCGCCGCGGCCAGAAAAGACGGAAGGCGGCATTCCCTTCAAGATGGTCACGGAGTTCAAGCCTTCCGGCGATCAGCCCACCGCGATCCGCGATCTTGTGGAAGGCATCGACAACAGCGACCGCACGCAGGTCCTCCTCGGCGTCACGGGTTCGGGCAAGACCTTCACCATGGCCAAGGTGATCGAGGAGACGCAACGCCCTGCGCTGATCCTCGCGCCTAACAAGACGCTTGCCGCCCAGCTTTATGGCGAGTTCAAATCCTTTTTCCCGGACAACGCGGTCGAATACTTCGTCTCCTATTACGACTACTACCAGCCGGAGGCCTACGTCCCGCGTTCCGACACCTATATCGAGAAGGAATCGTCCATCAACGAGCAGATCGACCGCATGCGCCATTCGGCGACGCGCGCTCTGCTCGAACGCGATGACGTCATCATCGTTGCGTCCGTTTCCTGCATCTACGGTATCGGCTCGGTCGAGACGTACACGGCCATGACCTTCCAGATGGCCGTGGGCGACCGGCTCGACCAGCGCCAATTGCTCGCTGATCTCGTGGAACAGCAATACAAGCGACGCGAGGCGGATTTCACGCGCGGCTCTTTCCGCGTGCGTGGCGACACGATCGAGATATTCCCCGCCCACCTTGAAGACCGGGCATGGCGCATTTCGCTCTTCGGCGACGAGATTGAGGCCATCACCGAATTCGATCCTCTGACAGGCAAGAAGACCGACGACTTGAAGTCGGTCAAGATCTACGCCAATTCGCACTATGTCACGCCGCGCCCGACGCTCAACCAGGCGATCAAGGGCATCAAGGAAGAGCTGAAGCTGCGCCTCGCCGAACTTGAGCGTGCCGGGCGCCTGCTCGAAGCCCAGCGGCTGGAGCAGCGCACACGATTCGATCTTGAGATGCTGGAGGCCACCGGTTCCTGCGCCGGCATCGAGAATTATTCACGCTATCTCACGGGCCGTGCACCCGGCGAACCTCCACCGACACTCTTCGAATATGTTCCGGACAACGCGCTTGTCTTTGTGGACGAATCCCACGTCACCATCCCGCAGATCGGCGGCATGTATCGCGGCGACTTCCGCCGCAAGGCGACGCTGGCCGAATATGGTTTCCGCCTGCCAAGCTGCATGGACAACCGGCCGCTGCGTTTCGAGGAATGGGACGCCATGCGCCCGCAGACCATCGCTGTTTCGGCCACCCCCGGCAATTGGGAGATGGAGGAATCGGGCGGCGTCTTCGCCGAGCAGGTGATCCGTCCCACAGGCCTCATCGACCCGCCGGTAGAGGTTCGCCCTGCCAAGTCCCAGGTGGACGACGTTTTGGGCGAAATCCGCGAGACCGCCAGAGCTGGATATCGCACGCTGGTCACGGTGCTCACCAAGCGAATGGCGGAGGATCTGACCGAATATCTGCATGAGCAGGGCGTGCGCGTGCGCTACATGCACTCCGACATCGACACGCTGGAGCGCATCGAGATCATCCGTGACCTGCGCCTCGGCGCCTTCGACGTGCTGATCGGCATCAACCTGCTTCGCGAGGGCTTGGATATTCCCGAATGCGGCCTCGTAGCCATCCTCGATGCGGACAAGGAAGGGTTCCTGCGCTCTGAAACCTCGCTCATCCAGACCATCGGCCGCGCCGCGCGCAATGTCGACGGCCGCGTCATCCTCTACGCCGATCACATCACCGGCTCCATGGAGCGGGCGATGGCCGAGACAAACCGCCGCCGCGAGAAGCAGCAGGCGTGGAATGAGGCGAACGGGATCACGCCGGAGAGCGTCAAGAAGAACATCGGGGACATCCTCGATTCCGTCTATGAGCGCGATCATGTGCGCGCCGAGATTGGCGGGGCGAAGGGCGATGACCTCAACAATCTCGTAGGCAACAATCTTCAGGCTCATCTCGAATATCTTGAAAAGTCCATGCGGGATGCTGCGGCCGATCTCGACTTCGAGGAGGCCGCCCGCCTGCGTGACGAGATCAAGCGCCTGCGCGAAACCGAGCTTGCCCTTCTGGACGATCCCATGTCGCGGGATGCAGGCGTGGAGAACACACAGGAGAAGCGTCGTCAGGCCGCAAAGGGCAGGGGTTCTTCCACTTCGTCGCCTACCAGCCTTTTCCGCAAGCCTGACCTCGACGAAATGGGTTCGTCCGGTGCCCATGCGGTGCCGGCGGGCAGGGGTCTTTTCCGCAAGAACGACCTGGACGAGATGACTGTGCGCCGCACGGAAACGCCCCTGGGACGGAGGGCGCCTGCTCCTAGGGAAGACGATGATCTCATTCTGCGGCGCGGCAAGATCGGCGCAGGCTCCTATGAAGACCCTGCCGAGAAACGCCAGCGCAGGCGGCGTCCAAAGAAATCAGGACGTCCGGGAAGATAGGGATTACCGTAATCGTCTTGCTTGCCCTTTGCCGCCTGATCGCTACAGGCTCAGGCTTATTTACGATGTTTTTTGGCCGACCTCGTCCTTCATGGAACTGATTTGCAGGATTGGGGTTCCTTTCTCGTCAGCAACAATGGCAGCGGAACCGTTTCTCGGGTGACGATTCGCCGCCTCGGCGCTGAAATGGCTCAGGAACACGCCGGAGGCTTTCATGTCCGATTTCAAGGTAGGGTATTTCGTAGGCAGTCTTGCGACGGAATCCATCAATCGCAAACTGGCGAACGCTCTCGTTCGCTTGGCACCCGAAGAGCTGGAGATGACGGAAATCCCGTTTCGCGATCTGCCTCTATATAGCTACGACTATGATGCCGACTATCCCCCGATAGCGAGGGAGTTCAAGCAAGCGATCGCGGAGGTCGATGCCGTTCTCTTTGTCACGCCTGAGTACAACCGCTCCTTGCCTGGCGGTCTGAAGAACGCGATCGATTGGGCCAGCCGCCCTTATGGTCAGAATTCCTTCACAAGAAAGCCCTCGGCTATCATCGGTGCTTCGCCGGGCTCTATCGGCACCGCCGTCGGGCAGCAGCATCTGAAAGCGATACTGAGCTTCTGCAATTCTCCGATGATGAATGCTGTCGAGGCGTACATCCACTTCACGCCGGGCCTGATCTCCGATGACGGCGATGTGAGCGTGGAATCCACCCGGGAGTTTTTGCGGAGCTTTATGGCCGAGTTCCGGGGTTTTATCGGGCGCGTCCTGTCGGTCTATCCGCGGCCCAATTGAGCGGATTTGACAGCCAAGTCTGTGACTTTCTCGCGGCTGCGCGCGGGAACGCTGTAAGTTGGCATTAACCTGGCTGGAGTCACATTAAAGAGTGAGCGGTTACATCCGCGACCGGACAGGGGGCAAGCCATGCTGATCACGCGTTTGAGCAAGACCGCCTTCGTGGCGGCGATAGCCTTTTTTGCGACGCTCGTTTCATTCGGCAACATCACGGATTACGGCACCAATTTCGCCTTCGTCGAGCACGTACTGATGATGGACACGATCTTCCCGGATGCAACGATCACCTATAGGGCCATCCATAGTCCGGTGCTGCATCATATCGCCTATGTCTTCATCATTGCTTGTGAAACGTTGACCGCAATTCTGTGCTGGGTGGGCGCCTTCCACATGCTGGGGCAGATCAGCGCCGATGCACGCCTGTTCAACCGGTCAAAATCTTGGGCGATTGCCGGTCTTGCGCTCGGGTTCCTTGTCTGGCAGGTCGGCTTCATGTCCATCGGGGGCGAATGGTTCGGCATGTGGATGTCGAGCACCTGGAATGGCATCGAATCGGCCTTCCGCTTCTTTATCACCATCATTGCCGTCCTGATCTTCGTCGCAATGCCGGATGAGGAACTGGCCAGATAGGCAGGAAAGGCAGCTGCATCGCGCCTGCCTGCCCGTTCACTCCTTCTGTGTCGCTATGGCGGCCAGCCGCTTCAGGAAATTGCCGAGCGCCTCCTGCGGGTTGTTGCCCTCCTCGCTAAGCGCCGAAATTCCCCAACGTGCCAGCACCGCCTCCTCGACCGGGTTGCGGCGTGGCATGAAGACGAACGAGGGCGGCCGGTCCTGCTCATAGCCGGAATCGCGCCAAGTCTGCCACAGCCGGTGAAGAAGAAGCCTTATGTTCATGTCGGAAATGCTGTAGCCGATGAAGAGGATGGTTCGTCCCAGCGCATCGGCACGGAACTTCATGTCGAGCGGTGAATCGAAGGAGAGCCGATTGAAATAATCCGTCTCCGTCAGCACCAGAGACGCATCCTCGTCGAAATCGCCGTGATATTTGACGATCTGCGTAGCGTCCGGCCTTATGCGGCTCACGTCCCGCGCATTGGCCACCTTCACGAACTCGCGTCCGTGGATCTCGAACGCTACTTCCAGATTGCGGTCATAGTTGGTCGTGTAGATGATCGGGAAGTCGAGTTCCACGATCAGGCGGTGAAGGACAGAGCGCTTCACCCTTTCCCTCGAAACACTCCAGTTCCGGTCCATCCAGCTTCTGAGCGGGCCGAGACTTCCCTGCTTCAGCCGGTAATATTCGGCCAGCGTCTGATAACTGTAGCGGGGCTTTCCGGTACTCTCGACCGGGATGCGCAGTTCCTCTTCCATATGCCGGGTGAGCCTGTCCCACGATGGCAGCCCGACGCTCATCGAAACCCCTGCACCCACGAAAAGGATCGCGTTCCTCTGCCGTACCGCCTCGGCGAGACTTTCCATCGGGTTTGGCATGCAGCATGATCTCCGTTCCGCAATAACGGTGGAGCGGAGCCTGCGTTCCGGTGGGAAGGAAGCCTCGCCTACTCTTCCGGCTCGCTTGTGAATTGCAGTGGATAGCCGGCCTTCCGCCCAGCCTCGGTCGCCCGGCTAGCTTTCGTCTCGGCGACATCTTTCGGATAGACGGATACGACACATGTGCCGCGTCGGTGAGCCGTCATCATCACGCGATATGCCTGATCCTGATTCATGCGGAACTCCGCCTTCAGGACAGCCACCACGAATTCGCGTGGTGTGTAGTCATCATTGACAAGAATAACCTTGTGCAGCCGCGGCCGTTCGGTTCCAAGTTTCGTCTTGTCGCGTACCTTGAGGGCTGGAACGCTCATGGTCACCCAGCCATGTTATCTTGAGTTTCGTGCCGCTATCTTATGCCGCGCCATCGAGACCCGCCTGAACGAGCCCCAACGGGGTGCGGCGGCCAAGCACCCAGGATCGCATCACATGGGTCGCGATCCGCTCACGGCTAGGCTGATCGGCACGATCAATGCCGAGCTCTGCGCAGACAGCCTCCACCGCATTGCGGATTTCCATCATGTCCTCAGCATCATAGACACCGGCTTCGGCCATTCCGGATGGAAGCATTTTCCTGATCCTTCCCTGTATGGCGTGCGACTACCCTCCCGCGCAACGCCTCCCGCGATAGCGGGAACGACTGTGGCGTTATCATGCACGATAATCCCGTCCAGATGAAGGGTTTTTTGATTCGCTTTTTGGTCGTCAAGAGGAAATGGGATTCTATCCCAGCCTTTCAGGAGCGCCTGAAATTTTGGTGTTTTCTACTTACTAAGAGGAACGCTGTGCGCCTTTCCTTATTCCTGAGAAGGGCATAGAATTGCCGTCATAATCGACGGATAGCAGTTCTCCCGTTGAAACAAGGATCGATTCCCATGAAGATTGCTGTTCTCGGCGGCGACGGTTTTGTTGGCTGGCCAACGTCCCTCCATCTTTCCGCGAAGGGCCATGATGTCCACATCATCGACAATCTCTCGCGCCGGTGGATTGACACGGAGCTTGGCGTTCAATCTTTGACTCCGATGGACTCAATTCAGGAGCGAACCCGCATCTGGCATCAGGAGACGGGCCGCCGCATCCACTTTCACTTGATTGATCTTGCGCGGGATTACGAGATCCTGAAGCGCTGGCTGGCAGAGCACCGGCCGGATGCGATCGTGCATTTTGCCGAGCAACGTGCTGCCCCATACTCCATGAAGAGCGACCGGCACAAGAATTACACGATCAACAACAACGTCAATGCCACCCACAATCTTCTGAATGCAATGGTGGAAACCGGAGTGGGTGCCCACCTGGTCCATCTCGGCACTATGGGTGTCTATGGTTACTCCAACATTGGCGCGGCGATCCCGGAAGGTTATCTGACGGTCGGTGTGGAGACGCTTTCGGGAGAGACGGTGAGCCAGGAAATCCTCTATCCCACAAATCCGGGCTCCATCTATCACATGACAAAGTGCCTCGATCAGCTCCTGTTCCAGTTCTACGCCAAGAATGACGGGCTGCGGATCACCGACCTGCATCAGGGAATCGTGTGGGGCACGCATACGCCTGAGACGAAGCTGCATCCGCAACTCGTCAACCGCTTCGACTATGATGGCGATTACGGCACAGTGCTGAACCGCTTTCTCATCCAGGCGGCCATCGGCTACCCGATAACCGTGCACGGAACGGGAGGGCAGACGCGCGCCTTCATCCACATCCGCGACTCGGTACGCTGCATCGAGCTTGCGCTTGCTAATCCGCCTAAGAGCGGCGACCGGGTCAAAATCTTCAATCAGATGACCGAGACGCACCGCGTGCGCGATCTTGCCGAGCTTATTGCACGGATAACGGGAGCGGATATCGCCTATCTTCCCAATCCTCGCAAAGAGGCGCCGGAAAACGATCTGGTAGCAAATAACGAGCAATTCCTGGCGCTCGGTCTGGAGCCTACCACGCTCGCGGAAGGACTGCTGAGCGAGATAGTCGATGTGGCAAAGAAGTTTGCCTATCGCGTCGACAGAAGTCGAATTCCCTCCGTTTCTGCCTGGACAAAGGACCTCGCGGCCACTGTGGAGCGCGATCCGGAAGGTACCCGCCTCAAGAAGGTCGGGTAAGACGTCCCAGCTTCGCATGGAAAGGCACGCCTATGTTACCCTCGTCACCAATGCCGACTATGCCATGGGCGCAGTGGCATTGCTCCGTTCGCTCAAGCTGACGGGTACCAGCGCGGACATTGTGGTCATGCACACGGGTGGCGTGGAGGCGCGCGCGTTGCAGCCGCTTGCGGCGCTTGGCGCGCGCTTGTTGGAAGCGGAGCTTCTGCCTACCTCCGCCGCCTTCAACGAACGGCACCAGCGGGCGCGGCTGCACGCGGACGCGCCATTTACCAAGGGCAACAAGCCGGCGTTTCATACCCCGCTCGACAATTTTGCCAAGCTGCGCCTGTGGCAGCTTACCGAATATGAGCGCGTCGTGTTCATCGATGCGGATGCCATCGTCATCCGCAACATAGACCGCCTGTTTGCCTATCCCGAGTTCTCCGCCGCTCCTAACGTCTATGAGAGCCTTGCCGATTTTCACCGCCTGAACTCAGGCGTTTTCGTCGCTCGGCCATCGCAGGAAACTTTCACGGCGATGGTCGAAAAGCTTGACAGGCCCGGGGCGTTCTGGCGGCGCACCGATCAGACGTTTTTGCAAGAATTCTTCCCAGACTGGCATGGCCTGCCCGTCTTCTTCAACATGCTTCAATATGTGTGGTTCAACCTGCCGGAGCTTTGGGATTGGCGCTCGGTGTCGGTCGTCCATTTCCAATATGAGAAGCCATGGGAGAAAGATCATCCAAAAGCGGAAGCGTTAAGGCCGCTTATCGATTTGTGGCGAGCATATCATGATGGGGCGGATATTCCCGATCCTGCCTTGCTGCCGAATCCGGGGGATGACGCGTGAAGGCGCCACGGAGCGTAATTTCAGGCGGTACCGGTTATGTTGGCCGATTCATTGCGGAGAACCTGCTGGATGCCGGGCATCGAGTTGTCGTTCTCGGTCGGAATGCGCCGCCGGAAAATTTTTTCTCCTCGCCCGTGCGGTACGTTCCGTTCTCCTTAGGAGACGAGGAAGTCACCCACAGCCTTTTCGAGGGGGCGGATTTCTTCGTGCATTGCGCCTTCGATCATGTGCCGGGACGATATCGCGGGGGGGAAGGAGGCGATCCGGAAGCCTTCCGGCGCAGGAACATCGATGGCTCGGTGGCGCTTTTCAGCGCAGCGAAGGCGGCGGGTGTCAAGCGAGCGGTGTTTTTGTCCAGTCGCGCCGTCTATGGCCGGCGTCCGCCTGGAGAATGGTTGGCCGAGACGGATGAGCCACATCCGGACACGCTTTACGGCATCGTGAAGCTCGAAGCTGAAAAGGCGCTGGAGAGGCTTTGCGGACCGGGCTTTCAAGGCATCAGCTTGCGCGTGACCGGGGTTTACGGGCCCGCAGGCGCTGGTCTGCCGCATAAATGGAGCGGTCTTTTTGCAGATTATCTTTCCGGAGAACAAATTGATCCCCGGGTGGGGACGGAGGTGCACGGAGATGATGTTGCCGATGCAGTAAGGCTCGTTCTGGAACGAGGAACTATCGACGAAACGCTTCTCAACGTTTCTGATCTCATTGTCGACCGGCGGGAGATCCTCGCCATTCTCAAGCGCAAGAGCGGTGCAAGCCACTCGCTGCCTGCGGCGGGTAACCGGAGCGCGATCAATCAGATGCGGACCGACAGGCTGCGCGCACTTGGTTGGCGGCCAGGCGGGTTCGAGCTGCTTCAAAGGACGATCGCCGCTCTTTGCAGGATGTATGACAAGAGTGTCATTGAACAACTCATTTCACAAAATGTTTCACCTGCTTCATAAGCCAGATCAGATGGCTGAAGTTACGATTCTTTTTGTAGGGTTAAATGGTTGAATTTAAAAGAATAAGAGGCTTTAATGACTAGGCAGGATCCGGCCCCTCAGGGCGAGCTTACTCTCCGAACCCAGGCAATGCCTAGCGATGCGAACGCCGCGGGCGACATTTTCGGCGGCTGGGTCATGGCGCAGATGGATCTTGCAAGCGGCCTGAGGGCAGCCGAGCGCGCCCGTGGAAGAGTCGTGACGGCGGCCGTAAAGGAGATGGCATTCGCCAGACCGGTCAAGATCGGCGACGCCTTGTGCGTGTACACGCGGGTGGAACGCGTTGGCCGTACCTCCATGGTGCTGAAGGTCGAGGCATGGGCGCAGCGTTATCTTTCCGAAGTCATGGAGATGGTCACCAGCGCTGACTTCGTCATGGTTGCGCTCAATGAGGCAGGACGGCCAACTCCTATTCCGCCCGAGATCTAGATCGCCTTGCCTGCTGGCGGTCGAACCGCTGCCGTGCCTCTTCGATCCGCTCCCGGTTCTCTATCGCCCAGGCGGACATCGCATTGACCGGTTCGAGCAGGCCGTGCCCGAGACCCGTCAGTTCATATTCGACCTTCGGCGGGATTGTCGGATGGACGGTGCGGGTCACAAAGCCATCCCGCTCAAGGTTGCGCAACGTTGTCGTCAGCATCTTCTGCGAGATGCCGTCAATTGCGCGCTTCAGCGCGCTGAAGCGCATGGTGCCGCCGCCGAGATGGTGGACGACGAGTATCGTCCACTTGTCGCCGACGAGCTTGAGGATCTCGTGTATAGGCCGGCACGTATCGACCTGATACGGCCGTTCTGAGCGGCCACTTCTGGTTGGGGCCTCAACTCTAATGGTCGCATCGAGGTTACCGGGTTTCATTAAGGTGCCTCCTTGCGTAGGCCACAGTATCCATTATTTCCTCGGTATCTATTCTATACCTAAAGAAGGATTCGATAAATGAGTAAAGCGCGCATTGGCATCGTCATAGGATCGACGCGTGAGGGGCGGTTTGCAGAAAAGCCCGCGAATTGGATATATGATCTTGCCAGCCAGCGTGATGATTTTGCTGTGGAACTGGTCGACCTGCGTGACCATCCGCTGCCGTTCTTCGAGGACTTGGCATCGCCTGCCTATGGTCCTTCGCCGAACGAGGTGGTGCGCGCGTGGCAGGAGAAGGTCGCCTCGCTTGATGGTTACATTTTTACTGTAGCGGAGTACAATCGCGGGCCCACGGCAGTGCTCAAGAACGCGCTGGACTACGCCTATCGCGAGTGGAACAACAAGCCCGCCGCCTTTGTAGGATACGGCGGAACGGGCGGCGCGCGAGCGGTCGAGCAGCTACGGCTCCATGCGGTCGAGTTGCAGATGGCGCCGATTCGCAACGCGGTCCACATCCTGCTTCCTGACTTTCTTGCCGTTAACAGCGGAGAGAAGATGCTCTCCCAGATCGAGCATCTGAACAAGAGCGCTGCTGACATGCTGGACCAGTTCGCCTGGTGGGTGCGCGCGCTCAAAGCTGCGCGGGACGATGACGGGAAAAAGTAGAGGCAGCATAAAGCCCGCCCTCTTCCGAAGGGAAGCCGGGCCGGCTTTTGCCGGCTCGGCGGCATGTATTTAATGGCCCCGGTTATTTGCCGACAGGTTCCTGCTCTTCCGTTTCATCGATCTTCCTCGCAATGACTCGGTCGATGCGCCGGCCGTCCAGATCAACAATCTCGAAACGCCAGCCCAGTATATCGACGACCGTTCCCGTTACAGGCAGCTCCTGTGTGTATGAAAGGAGAAAGCCCGCGACGGTGGTGTAGTTGCGTTTTCCTGGAAGTTGCAGGCCGAGGTGGTCGGCCATTTCATCGGCGGGCATCATGCCCGGCAGCAGCCAGCTTCCGTCTTCGCGTTGCACGACATCGGTTTCGCCTTCATCCAGATCGGAGCGGAACACGCCGGCAATGGCCTCCAGAATGTCGGCTGGCGTTATAATCCCTTCGAAGGCGCCGTACTCGTCATGTACCAGCGCCACGGGCACATCCGCCTCCCTCAGCACTTCCAGCACGTGAAGCGCATCGGCAAGATCGTGCACGATGGGTGCTTCCTCAACCAGCGTTCGCGGATCATAAGCAGTGTCCGAAAGCTGTGATGCGAGCAGATCGCGCGTCTTGATCACGCCAATGATGCTGTCAACAGAGCCTTCGCCGACGGGCAGCCGTTGATGCGGCGATTTCTGCGCCTGTTGAATGAGCGTCTCGGCGTCTGCGGTCACATCTAGCCAGTCTACTTCGCCCCGCGGGGTCATGATGGCCCGCGCCTTGCGGTCGGCAAGCCGCATTACGCGCGCGATCATATGGTGCTCGGCAGTCTCAATCGTGCCTGTATGCTCAGCCTCGGCGATCAGTGCCCGGATTTCTTCATCCGTGACGCGTCGCTGGCTCTCCGAGCTTTGCCCGAGAAGGGTGAGCACCGCCCGTCCGGAAATGTCGAGAAACCAAACAATGGGCAGGGCAAGGCTGGACAGGGCCGACATGAAGGGAGCCACGCGCGCCGCGATGGCTTCGGAATGGCGAAGGGCCAATTGCTTGGGGACAAGCTCGCCTATGATCAGCGAAACGTAGGTGATCAGCGTGACGACGATTCCAACGCCGACCGAATGCGCCACAGAGGGGGGCAGCCCTGCCTCAGTAAGCCAGCCGGCTAGCCGCACCCCGATCGTGGCGCCGGAAAACGCGCCGGAAAGAACACCCACTAGGGTTATCCCGATCTGGACGGTGGAAAGGAACCTGCCGGGATCGGCGGAAAGCTCCAGCGCCCGGGCTGCACCGGCCGTCTCCTTGTCCTTGAGAGCCTTCAGCCGGGCGGGGCGGGCGGATACGACCGCCAGTTCCGACATGGCCATGAAACCGTTGAAGATAACCAGAAGCAGCAAAATCCCGATCTCTACGATCAGCATCAGACGATATACCCCCGAAAGGTGACGAGCCGCTTAGTTAAGTGGGCCCACGTCATCCTATGCCACAGCAGCATTGGTTTTACACTAGCGGCACGCGCGGTGTCCGTTGCGGCGGTTCTTTATGTCGAAATGGAAGTGGTCCTTGTGGTCGGCGTCGTAGCCGGGACCCAGGACGGTAGTGAAATAGCCGCAGCCTTGGGCACGGACCTTGTTGAGGAGGCTTTTCTGGCGGAAAGCAAAGAATCCAGGCTTCCGCACGTCGATTTCGCGCCCATTCTTCAGTCTTATGCTCATGATGTCGAGCGCATTGCCCTTGGAGTGCTCGGAAGCGACACTTGTGCCTCGGATGCGGCGGCAGGAATAGCTTGAACCTTGCCGAATGGTATCGATGCCGGAAAGATAGCGTGTCCGGGCGGCTGGGGCAAGTTCGGCTCTGGTCCATTGTGCCACGGCTACCGCCATGTTGCAGGTGAGAGTTGCCGGGGGTTGCATGGTGATCCTGCCCGCCAGGCCGCTTACCTCAACCGGATAATCGATGCGGCACTCGCCACCATCATTGATCAAAGCAAGGTCGCGATAGACCACGCCGAGCCGCTTCAGCTCCCGCCTACAAGCCACCTCCTCCGCAGGCATTTGGGCACCGGGACCAGGTTGAGGTACCATGATACGCGGATAGGCGGTGGTCATCGGAGACGAAGGAAGGACATTTCGCAGCCCTGTTCCCGCGACTGAGGCAGTCTTGACACCCACATCCACCTCCGGTCGCAGCACGGAATCCACGGAGCAGGCCGAAATAATCAGCAAGAGGCTAAATCCGATAGCGGCCAATGCAACCTTGCCTGTGCCAAATGGCAGCACCCCGCCGAACTTGAACATGCTTACCCACCCCGTCCGCTTCCGTGAGGGGTTAAGTCTTGCGCAGAAACGTAAAGGAATGCTCAGCGCCGCCATTGATCCCAACGGCGAAACTGTGGCGACAGGGCAAAAATAAGCGGATCAAGATTTCACGTGAAAAAGCCATAGGGATTGCTATATTTCAGCGGAGTCGAATAAGCGGTTCCGTTGGCTCCGGCTGCCGGACCGTTTTCTTTTGTGTGCCGGAAGGTCCTTTACCGGGCACATGAAGCAGGAAGGTGGTGTTGTATGAACAAGGTCCCTATGACCCTGGCCGGGTATGATGCGCTCAAGGAGGAATTGCGCTGGCGCCAGCAGGAGGAGCGTCCGCGCATCATCGAGGCGATAGCCGAGGCGCGCTCCCACGGGGATCTTTCGGAAAATGCCGAATATCATGCTGCCAAGGAGTCGCAGAGCCTGAACGAGGGGCGCATCAGCGAGCTTGAGGATCTGATCGCGCGCGCCGAGGTGATCGACGTCTCCAAGCTATCGGGCGACACCGTCAAATTCGGTGCCACGGTTGTCCTTCTGGACGAGGATACCGAGGAAGAGAAGACCTATCAGATTGTCGGTGATCAGGAAGCGGATGTGAAATCCGGCCGCGTTTCCATTTCCTCGCCTATAGCCCGGGCATTGATCGGCAAGGGGGTTGGCGATTCGGTCGAGGTCAATGCCCCGGGCGGCTCCCGCGGCTACGAGGTGGTGCGGGTCGAGTACGTGTAGCCCGCGGGTTCTCCCATGATGACCCATGGCGGGGCGGGCGTGGCGGCCGAATGCGCGGATATGCGGCGCGTTGCGGTTGTTGCCCCGAATTTCAAGCGGCGCCTTTCCGGCGTCACAAGCACCATCGTTCAGCTCGTGCCATTACAGGCAAGGGAAGGTGTGCCCATTGTCACACTCGGTCCCGGACTGCCCGCCGGCCTTCCGAAAATGCGGTGGTGGCAGGTTCCCTTGCTCATGCGCAAGCCGGCAGCTCGAACGTTCCGCATTTGGCACGCACGTCGCAACGTCGAGATGGTGGCCGGGCTGGTCCTGCGCGATATCCTGCGCGCTCCCGTGAAGGTCGTTTTTACCTCCGCTGCCCAGCGCCGTCATAAGCCCTTCACACGCTGGCTCATACGGCGAGTGGATTCGGTGGTCGCCACCAGCGCCCGATCCGGTTCGTTCCTTGAGGTTCCGCACCGGGTGGTCATGCACGGCATCGACACGAACCGATTTCATCCAGCCAGCGGTGCTGAGTCGGAATGGCGCGCTTCAGGGCTGCCAGGGCGCTACGGAATAGGGTGTTTCGGACGGGTACGTCACCAGAAAGGCACCGACCTCTTTATCGATGCCATGGTCGAACTCCTGCCCCGCTATCCGGAGTGGACCGCCGTGGTCCTGGGCCGCGTGACTGCCGAGAATCGCACCTTTGCCGAGGAGCTCCGCAAGAAGGTGCATAATGCTGGGCTTGAGGGCCGCGTGTTCTTCCTTGGTGAGGTTGCCGATGTGCGGCCCTGGTTCCAGCGCATCAGTCTCTGTGTGGCGCCATCGCGTAATGAGGGCTTTGGCCTCACGCCGCTGGAGGCCATGGCAAGCGGAAAAGCGGTAGTGGCGAGCGACGCCGGCGCCTACCCGGAAATGATTGTTCCGGGACAAACTGGAAAGATCGTGCCTTCCGGCGATGCATCTCTTCTTGCCCGCGCCATAGAGCCTTATATGCTGGAACCCTGGCGAGCGTCGCAGGAAGGTGCCTCCGCACGCGCGCATGTGGTTGCCCATTTCGCCCTGCCGGGCGAGGCGGCGGCATTGCAGGAAGTTTATGAGTCACTCTGGGGGTGGCAGCCGTGAGAGCGGAAGCATTCATCATACATCTCGCCCGTGCCAGCGGTCGCGCTCCGCAGGTTGAGCGTTTGAAGGCCGGGCTGCCGCTACCGGCTACCGTCGTCGATGCGGTCGATGCCCAGTCCTTGGGCGAGCATGAGCGCGCCATGGTCTATCGGCCACAGCTTCACCGCCCTCATTATCCCTTTCCGCTGCGCGATACGGAGATCGCCTGTTTTTTGTCGCATCGCAAGGCCTGGCGGATGATCATCGAGCGCGATCTTGATGCCGGCCTTGTGGTGGAGGATGACGTGCAACTTGAGCCCGTTTTCGGTGCCGTCTTTTCGCTGGCCCTTTCCAATATGCTGCGCGCGGATGTCGTGCGCTTTCCGAAACAGTCCGGGCGGGAAAGAGGGCCGGCGGTCATCGGGGAGGGTGGCATCCGGCTGATTGCTCCGGCCTTTCCCGGTCTTGGCATGCAGGCACAGCTCGTCAGCCGCGCCGCTGCCGAACGGCTGCTCGCCGTAACCGAACATTTCGACAGGCCCGTCGATACGACTATCCAGATGCACTGGCTCCATGGTCTTCGGATGCTGAGCGCTGTGCCTTCCGGCATCCGCGAGGTGGATGACGAGCTTGGCGGAAGCACCATCCAGAAAAAGGGAACAGATCTGGCCGAGCGGCTCGGCCGGGAGTTCCGGCGAGCGCGTTACCGGCTTTCCGCACGGGCGCTTGGAGCACGCAAGCCGCGGCCCGGAACGTCATGAACCCACAGACGGTGGCGATTGTCGGCAATGGCCCCGTAGATCCGGAAGCTGCTTCCGCCATCGACTCCAGCGGCTGCGTGATCCGCTTTAATCGTCCGCCCCACGGGCCGGAAGCAGGTTCGCGCACCGACATACTTTTTTTCATGAACTCGGGAAAGAGCGCACAGACCCACCTTTCTGATCCGTCCTATCTGGCACATCCGGCGGTTGCGGGATGCAGGCAGGTGATCCTGCCCTATGATCGCCAGGTTATCGCCCGCTATCATCCGAAGCCCAATTTTCTGTCTCGTCTTAAAGGGCGTCATGAGGATTGGACGGCTAAGGCAATCGAGGTATTTTGCGGGCAAGGCAAGGAAGTGGCCATTTTGCCTACCTCGTTCTACGAGCTGTGCTGCGACGAGCTGCGGATCGCGCCCGAAGAAAGGCGGCAAGCCTTTCCAAGCACTGGTTTCCTGGCGATCGTGTACGCCATGAAGGAATTTCCGCGAACGGAATGGCCAATCAGCCTCTACGGCTTCGGTTGGTGTGGCTGGAAGCGGCATGATTGGAGAGCGGAAAGAAAATGGGTGGAGGAGAAAGCCAGATCAGGGCAGCTCACGGTCGTCTAGAATCCGAGGAATCGGGTCAACGATTACCGCAGCCCCGCGCCTGGTCTTGAAGCGGATCCCAACCGAAGCTTCCTTGACGCCATACGGAAGCTCCATGACCGCGGCGAAATGTTCGTCCGGCTGTGGTGGCGGGCGCTTTGCGGACGCCTCGACAGGCAGGAAGTGCTTCTCCAAGAATTGGCAGGAAAATCCGTTTCGGTCGTAGGAAGCGCGCGCTCGCTTGTTTTGCAATCATATGGACCAGAGATCGAAAAGAACGACATCGTGATCCGATTTAACCGGGCTCCGATTCCTGCATATTCTTCCCATGGGAAGCGTACAGACTGGCTTGCCGTCGCGATCCCGGTCGAAACCTCATTGTGGAGGAGCTGGGATGTACCAGAGTACTTTGGATGTCGCAGCGAAGGCGCAAGATGGCTCTTCAATGGTGAGAAGTTTAAGTCTCTATGTCCACCCAAGGAGGGATATAGCAAGTTTGGCCGCTCGTGCCGGGGTCAAGCGTCCGTCCTCTGGCTTGGCGGTTGTCGACCTTCTGGTTCAACCTGAGTGTACGACGATAGATCTGTTTGGTTTTGATTTTTATGAGAGCAGTTCCCTTTCCGGTAACCAAACAATCAAGACAACCCCTCACGACTTTAAAAAAGAAAGAACGTTTGTAACCGAGATCGTAGCTAGAGATTCGAGACTTAGATTATGCGGCTGAAAGCAGCGTTGATGAACGATACGGGAAGCCGCTGGCACTTCGGCTGCGACCGCGTGATGCGGATTATCGGTGCCAACTTGGAAACGCGTGGCATTGATGTTTGCGCGCAGTAGGGTTGGCAGCCGATGGTGGGATGACGCTCGATTTCTGAAGTCCGCCGGCAGCGCCGATGTCATAGTAATCAACGGGGAAGGCACCTGCCACCATGGCAGGGCTCCGGGTGAGCATTTGCTTCGCGTTGTCGATCATCCGGTCGCAAAGGAGAAGCCGGTCGTCCTGATAAACGCTTTATATCAGGAAAACCCGGCGGAGTGGTCGCGCTATCTGGAAAAGTTTGCGTTGATATCGGCCCGCGATTCTTGGAGCGCTGCGGAATTATCAGAAGCTAGCGGTCGGCACGTCTCGTATATTCCAGACCTGTCGATGTCAGAAGGTTTTTTCCCTCAGGCAGACTCTTCGAAACGCGACCTGTTGACGATCGGCGAGTCAGTTTTACCCAGAACCGGGCACGATCTGATTACGCTCTCCCATCGGCATCCGGAAGCTATTTTTCTTCCCGTGATAAACACGCTTAAAGAGCCTAAGCCAAAGTATCCCTTCATATTGAGAGGGGCTAGAACGGTTTATACAAAGCTTCATAGGGAAATGTTTCGTCTTCGCAGAAAAAATAGTTATTTTTGCCAGGATGAACATGAGTTTTCTGAATATATATCGCGGTCTTATCTTCATGTTAGCGGGAGATTTCACGCCATCTGTTTTTGTGTGGCCGCGAAAACTCCATTTTGTGCAATAAGTTCCAATGCTTGGAAGATTGAAGCGTTGATCAAAGATTTAGGTATTGCAAAGTGGCGTGTCATCAAAACCAGTGAGATCGAAGACATCCTGAGGATGCCCGATCAGGCTGTTTTCACAGCCGAGGAGAGGGAGAACATTAAAGCAGCTCTGGAAAGGGCGCGTACCGGAACTGCACAAATGTTCGATGCAATTGCAAGGGTCGCCCGCGCTGGAGCGCGGGCAGAAGTCTCGATAAGAAACTAACTTTGGCGATGATTTAAGCATCTGAGCCACAGCATGGTGGTCCCGATCTTGAGGAAGTTGTGGAGTTGCCGCGATCGTTTCGTAACGCGCGTTTATGCGACGCCGCTGTTTGAGTTGACGAAGAAACGCTCCATACCTTGCGCCGGAAGGTGGCAGCCGGATCGTTAGGGCGGCGCATCAACTACCGCATGGCGCATGTTCCGAAAATGCCCCGCGAACGGTGAGGGCGCTTGTCTTCAGCCCCTTTGCGTCCCGGTGCTGGCAGTACGTGTCCGCGAGCGGATGGCATGTTGCACAGTTGACAGACGCCTAGGTCAGGATCGCTGGCCGCCTCAAGCAGGCGGTCGAATGCCTAACCGCCACCTACCGCTTGGATCGTTTGGTAAGTGCTGAGACGGTTGTCGGCATTATAATATCCTTTGATATCTTAACATCTTTGATCTAGTCATATAGTTAAAATTCTCCTTTAAAATCAATATATTATTTGGAATTAGCATAGGGCTTTTCGAGAATTTTCACAGCGTCCTGTTGCAATATCCTTCGATGGTCGTAACATCTAGGCGTGACAGGAAGGGAGAGTTATGCCCATCAGGAATATTGAACTTGCCCGAAACCGATCTGATGCAATCCTCTTTCGCGCCCCGCGTGCGCAGGATGGTGCGGCCGTCTGGCGCCTGGTCAGATCCTGCAAGCCTCTCGACGAAAATTCGCTCTACTGCAATCTGCTTCAGTGCGATCATTTCTGCGACACCTCCATCATCGCCGAGCGTTCTGCTGATAGTGCCGTCGTTGGCTGGATTTCCGGCTATCTCATACCACGCGAGCCTGACACGCTCTTCGTCTGGCAGGTCGCGGTCGATCCAATTGTCCGAGGTCGGGGCCTTGCCGGGAAGATGCTTTCATCGCTCATCGGGCGTGAGGCATGCAGCGGAGTACGCCGTCTCAAGACCACCATTACGCCAGATAATGAAGCAAGCTGGGCGTTTTTTGCTTCATTCGCCCGCCGTTACGGCGAGGCGGAACTGAAAAGCGAACCGTACTTCCATAGGGACAGCCATTTTGGCGGCGAGCATGCCACCGAACACATGGTGACCATCGCGCTTGCGCAAGGGGCGCTGTGCGCGGCCTGACGGTCGGTCGCCTGCCTGTCTAAATCACAATCATCCGAAAGGAAGACCATGACGACCGTATCTACGGACGATCAAGCCATATTCGAGCGGCGTGAGTCGGCTGCCCGGAGCTACTGCCGCAGCTTTCCTGCCATATTCGAAAAGGCGCAGGGTGCTCATCTGTATGCAAGCGACGGCACGAAATATATCGATTTTCTCACTGGCTGCTCGTCGCTGAATTATGGTCACAACGATCCGGATATGAAGGCTGCCCTCTTTGACTATGTCGCCGGCGACGGAGTAGCCCACGGATTGGATATGCACACCAGCGCTAAGGCGCGGTTTCTGGGAGCTTTCGAACGGATCGTCCTGCGGCCCCGGAATATGGATCACAGGGTCATGTTCATGGGGCCGACCGGCGCAAATGCTGTTGAAGCCGCCCTCAAGCTTGCACGCAAGATTACTCGCCGAACCAACGTGATCGCGTTTACCAACGGTTTCCATGGCGTCACTCTCGGCGCCCTGGCGGCAACTGGGAATGGATATCATCGAGGTGGCGCGGGATTGCCTCTGTCGGGCGTTACGCGAATGCCGTTTGAGAACGCGCTCGGGAAGTCGGTCGATACCGCCGATCTTCTGAACCGGATGCTGGCGGAGCCCTCCAGCGGGATCGAACCACCGGCAGCCATTATCCTGGAGACTGTGCAAGGGGAGGGCGGCCTCAACGCCGCATCCCAGCAATGGATGCGCCGTATTGCAAGAATCGCACGCGAACACGGCGCGCTACTGATCGTCGATGACATTCAGGCAGGGTGCGGCCGCACCGGCACATTCTTCTCTTTCGAGGAGATGGGTATAGAGCCTGATATCATTACCATGGCGAAATCGCTCTCTGGCTTCGGCTTGCCGTTGGCTGCACTGCTGGTGAAGCCACAATATGACGTCTTTGGCCCCGCCGAGCACAATGGCACCTTCCGTGGCAACAACCATGCATTCGTCACTGCGACGGTAGCACTTGAGAAGTTCTGGGCAGATCCAGGATTTCAGGAAAGCTTGCGAGGACGCGCGGCTTATCTGAAATCCCGTCTTGAGGAAATCGCGGAGCATCTTCCGGCTGCGCGCCTCAAGGGCCGGGGCATGATGCTGGGCGTCGATGTCGGCTCCGGGAAGCTTGCCGGCGAAATCTGTGCGCGCGCTTTCCGCGAGGGCCTCGTCATAGAGACGTCGGGGGCCCATGACGAGGTGGTGAAAGTGTTGGCACCGCTCACCATTGATGAAGAAACCTTTGCTCGCGGCCTCGACATTCTCGAGAGCGCTTTCGCCGAAGTAGTCCAATCAATTCAAATCGCAGCGGAGTGAAATCATGATCGTGCGCGACCTGAACGAAGCCAGGAACACCGAGCGGCACGTTTTTTCGAAAGGCTGGGACAGCGTCCGGTTGCTTCTGAAGTCAGACGGCATGGGTTTCTCGTTCCATATCACTACCATCCATCCAGGTGCAGAACTGCCAATGCATTACAAGAACCACGTGGAATGCGTTTACTGCATCGATGGAACCGGCTCGATCGAAGAGTGCACCACAGGAAAGGTGCACCAGATCCGGCCCGGCATCGTCTACGCGCTCGACAAAAACGACAAGCACATCCTGCGCTGCGATGCGGACAAGCCCATGATCATGGCCTGCGTGTTCAATCCTCCTGTGACCGGAAAGGAAGTTCATCAGGAGGATGGCTCCTACGCACTTGAGGCCGAGGAGGCGTGATCTTTCACGCCCCGGAAACCGAAAGAAAAAGGAGAAGAAAGATGTCAGCAATTACCGATACTACCGAGCAACGGCACGACCCGTACCCGAGCCGTCTGCCCGAGGAGCGCTGGCTGCCACGCCAGGACAAGACCGTGTGGAGCCAGTGGCGGCCCGACGCTCCGCTGACAGCCCAGCAGGCCGACCAGTTCGACCGTGACGGCTTCATCGTGCTGAAGGACCTCTTTACAGAAGAGGAAGTAAAGGCACTGATGGCTGAGTCTACCGCATTGCGCAGTGGAGAAAGGACGCTGCAAGAAGGCAGCGTCATTACGGAGCCCGGTTCGGACGAGGTGCGCACCGTTTTCCGGCTGCCGGAGCAAAGCCCGCTATTCAATCGGCTGTCGCGGGACCGCCGCATCGCAGGCATTGCCCGCTTCCTGCTGGGCGATGATGTCTATATCCACCAGTCGCGGCTCAATTATAAGCCGGGGTTTACGGGCAAGGAATTTTATTGGCACTCAGATTTCGAAACCTGGCATGCGGAGGACGGCATGCCGCGCATGCGTGCCATATCCGCCTCGTTGCTTCTTACAGACAATGATGCGCTAAACGGTCCATTGATGCTCATGCCCGGTTCGCACAAGCACTTCATCGCTTGCGCCGGCGAGACGCCCGAGGACAACCACAGATCCTCGCTGAAAAAACAGGAAGTGGGTGTTCCCTCTCATGAGGCGCTGACAAAGCTGGCCAGTGAGCATGGTATCGAGGTCGCGACGGGAAAAGCGGGCACGCTGGTGCTGTTCGACTGCAACACCATGCATGGTTCCAATGGCAACATCACGCCATTTGCCCGTTCCAATGCCTTCTTCGTCTTCAACGCCATGTCGAACCAGCTTCAGGAGCCATTTGCTGCCAGAAAGCCGAGACCTGATTTCCTGGCCGTTCGTGGTGAACCCGTTGCCATCGAAATAGCATCCGGGAAACTGACCTGAATTCGATAGTACTTCTTCAAAGAAGGAATGCGCGTCGCGGCTAGCCGCGGCGTGCCCATGCAGGCTCGTCACATGTCGATCCTTCTCCGCGTTGTTAATGTAAGCCTGCTGGGTGAGCCAAAATCCGCTTTTGGAGTTGCGTAATGATGTCGAAGTTCGCCAGTTGCCGGCCCAGATAGTTGCCAAAGCCTTCATGCGCGATGTTCATATGGTGCAGGAGTGCCTTCATCGCCGTCCGCTCGGATGATAAAAGCCGTGCAGCCATCTCGTCCTCAAGGCCCCGCTGAATCGCCCGTTCCTTAAGGCGCTGCATGAGGGGAGCCGCAATTTCTCCGGTCAGCGCATAGTCCTCGGCAATAAGGTCCGGGTCGACATTAGCGACGGAAAGGATCATGGCGGCGACAATCCCGGTGCGGTCCTTGCCGGCGGTGCAGTTGAACAGCACCATGCCTTCTTCTGCCTCAGCAATTGCCTGCGCAACGCTCACAAGCGCAGGACCACAATTCTCGATTGCCTCGATGTAGCGCTCCGAAAGGTCGATCGGTCCTCTTGCGCGGAACATGAGCTCCGCAGGTGCGAGGCCGTGGAAAAGCGAGATGTGGTGGTAGCGGACGTTCCCGTGTCCGGCAAACACGTTTGGTTGCGCCGCAACTTCGCTCTCGTTGCGCAGATCAATGACGGTGCGCAAGCCCAGAGATAACAATCTCTCAACATCTTTTCCGGTGAGTTCATGCAAGGCATCCGCCCTCATCAGCGAACGCCAACGGGTCTTCGTCCCGCAGACGGTCGGATAGCCGCCAAGGTCGCGAACGTTATAGGCTGCCTCCAGGCGAATATGTCGTTCTTGCGTGTATGGCATCAGCGAACACCGGATTTGATGAAGGAATCGACGACCTGCCGTTGCAGGACGAGGTAAATGAGCAGGATCGGCAACGATGCGAGCGTGGCAGCGGCCATCAGCAAGCCCCAGTCGTTGCCTTCCTGGGTCATGAAGAACTGAAGACCTATCTGAACCACAGAATTCTCTACACGGCGGATTAGAAGCAGCGGCCAGAAATAATCATTCCAGGCCGAGATGAAGCACAGGATGGACACGGAAGCGAGGGGCGCGCGAATATTGGGCGCCACCACGCCCATCAGCGTGCGCAAGCTGCCTGCGCCGTCCATACGCGCCGCCTCGATGACCGCCCGTGGGAAGCCACGCATCGCGTTGTAGATGACCAGCATTGTAAAAGCTGCCGCAGCGTTGGGAATGACGAGACCGGCGATACTGTCAAGCAGCCCCATTTTGGTTGCGAGCACGTAGTTTGGGATCATCACCACCTGGAAAGGAACCAGCCAGGACAGTGCGATGAGCGTGTGGGCGATGCGCCCGCCAGGGAAGGTCCAGCGGACGAGTGCCCAGGCAGCCAATAGTCCGGTCACCACCTGCGCTAACGTAGTCGTCGCGGCCATCAGGAAGGTATTTTGCAGGATACCGAGGATCGGCATCGTCGCCAGCACCGCGCGGTAATTGTCCAGCGTCGGCGCATTTGGCCAAAGGGCGCTGGAGAAGATCTCGTTGCTGGCGCGAAACGAGGTCTGGAACATCCAGTAGACCGGGAACAGCGCAATGAAAGATAAAAGCAACATCACTGCATGCGCTGCGACATGGGGCGGCCGTGATTTAGTCGTCATAGACGGCAAGCCTCTTCATTGAAGCCAGACACCCGAGGGAAACGACGCCCAGGACGGTGAACACCAATATCCCGGCGGCTGTGCTCCAGCCTGCTGACATGGTCATGAATCCGTATTCCCACATCAGATAATAGACGTTGGTGGTGGAGCCGAGAGGTCCGCCGCCGGTCAGCGCGTTGATGTAAACGAAGCTCCACTGGGCGCCGAAGAGGAAGGTCATCATCGTCAGAAGCAAAATGGTTGGCGACAGGAGCGGCAGACGGATGTCCCGCAGGACCTGCCAGCGGCTGGCTCCGTCCATGCGTGCAGCTTCGAAATAGGTCGGGTTGATGGCACTATCGGCAGCAGCGAACAGAAGGGTCGAGAACCCGATCAGTTTCCATCCGGTGATCCAGACCAATGTCCACAACGCTATCTGCGGATCACGCAGAAAGCCGATTGCATTAAAACCAACGTGCTGAAGCAAGGCGTTGACGAGCCCGTGGTCTTCATTGAGCAACCAGCGCCAGACAATGGCAGCAACGATAGGCGCAACAATCATAGGCACGAAAATGATCGCCCGATAGATATTACGCATCGGTCCGCGCAGATCGGACGTCAGAATTGCAATAACAAGCGGGACACCTACCGAAAGGGGCAGCAGCCCGGTCGTGTAGAGGATGGTGTTTACTACAGCCCGCTTCATGTCGGGAAGAGTCAGAAGGTTTACGTAATTATCGAGGCCGACATAGCGTGGCTGCGAGCGCGGCAGCATGTTCCATTCGTAGAAGGAAAGTTCGAACGCCTGCAGGAGCGGGACATAGGTCCACATCAGGAGTACCGTAACTGCAGGCGCCAGATAGAGCCAAGGCTCAAACGCCCTCAGCTTCAGGCGCGGCAGCCGCCGCGGCGGTGCATAGGTATGGGCAACTGCCATGTCTGTTATCTCACCTGGAAGAGTTTGCGCCGAAGCACATGACTTCGGCGCTGATGAGTGATTATCTTGGCATCAGCGGCTGGGCCCGTTCCTGCGCGGCGCGCAGGATTTCATACGCATCGCCGGTACCGAAGACGGCTTCCGTGACGGCATCCTTCATCATGTTTTCCACCTGACGGTAGTTCGGGCCGCCGAATGCGATGTTGGGCGTCAGTCGTTCAAGCTGCTCAAGGTTGGCGCGATATTTGGGGTTCGCTTCGATCCAGTTCTTGAGGTAGCGCGGATCGTCCAACGTTCCAAGGCGCAGCGGAAGATAACCAATCTTGGTGGTGATGATGGTATAAGCCTCGTCCGAGGTAAGGAATTTCATCAGCTCCCAAGCCGCCCGCTGCTTTACCGGGTCCTGGGAGAACATGAAGATTGCCGAGCCGGAATTTGTCGGTGCAGTCGGCTTGTCGCCAAACGCCGGCATCGCAGCAAGCCCAAGTTCGAAATTGCCAGCGGCGGCGCTCTCCAGACGGTTAAGCACGGCAGAGGTGTAAAGGAACATGCCGAGATTGCCCGACTGGAACGTATCGACATGCGCGCCGACATCGATCCGCGCATGGGCACCCGAATCGATCAGATCGCGCAGCATTGCAACCGCGTCAGCCTGATTCTTCTCGGCGAAGGTCAGCGTATTGCCGTCGCGCACCTTGCCGCCATTCGACATCACGATCGACTGGTAAACGAAGGTGCCGTCGGCGGGACCGTATGCTCCCGGAAAGAAGCCGTGCTTGCCGGTCTTCTCTGCGATTGCAATGCCTGCCGCCTTCACGTCTTCCCAGGTGCGGGGCGGCTGATCAGGATCAAGGCCGGCCTGCTCGAACAATGTGCGGTTGATGTACATGATCGGCGTCGAGAAGACATAGGCAAGGCCATAGGTTTTACCTTCCACCTCGCCAAGAGAAAGGCCGGAAGGGACGAAACCGCCGGCATGGTCGGCAAGTTCTTGTCCAACTACGTCTTCGAGCGGCTGTGCACCAAGCTGCTCGGCGGCATAGATCAGGTCACGGAAGACAAGCTGGGCAACGTCAACGTCCTGCCCGGCAACCATGTCGGCCTGGACGCGGCTGAGCACTTCATTGGAAGGGGCGCCAATTGGCTCGACCTTGATCAGCGGGTTGGCTTTTTCGAACGCCTCGATCAACTCAAGGGTCGCTTCACGGCCAATGCCGGCTGATGCCAGGTTGTAGTTATAGAAAGAAATCGTTACCGGCTGGGTGATGACATCCGCCATCTGGGCATCGGCAAAGCCGATCCCGGCCGAAAGCGTCAGGCAGGTTGAGGCTGAAAAGGCAAGGAAATTTCTGCGGTTCATCGATATCGGTCCTGGTTGTTCTGTGAGAGTTATTCGGCAGCGACCGGAGCGGCGGCGGCACGTTGGAGGAGCATTTCGAGAGGGTAGACGTTGAGTTCTTCGCGGTTGGCTGGCTGGGGCACAAATGCCACCGTCAATCCGCTTTTGCGGATGGTGCCGATCGCAAAGGAAGAGCCGCGCACCATGCGCAGGACGTCGTTGCGCAGAATATCGGTGGCGGCATGCTGACCGGTTCCGACGACAACGGGAATGCCATACCAGTTAGACACGCGGTCATGGTGGATATGGCCGCTAAGGATGCCGACGATATTGCGGCCTTTGAGAAGCTGTGCAAGGCGCATCGAATGACCGTGGTCGATGTGCCGCCAATGGGCCAGATCCGGGCCGTCTCCGAGCGCTGGCGGATGGTGCGATACGATGAGTTTTGGCAACTCGGTCTTGGTATCAAGAACATTGGCAAGCCAATCGAATTGCTCGTCCTCGATGGTGCCGCCGATGTAGTTTGGCGTGCTTGAGTCCAGCGTGATGACATGAATGCCATCAATGACGCGATCATGGTAGAATGGCGCATCCGGCGCTTCGGAGTGGATGTCCATGCCGGCGTAGAACCCTTCCCGGGTGTCGTGATTGCCGATCGCATAAATGACCGGCAGGTCAGTGCCATTCATGATCTCACACAGCAGCCTATAGCTGGCGGCATCGCCGCGGTTCGTCAGGTCGCCGCTGGCGACGATGAAGCTTGGCTTGGGCGTGATGGACGCCACCTGCGCAAGGATCTCACGAAGCGTTTGCGCCGTATCGCTGAAGAGATGATCATCTTGGGCGGGATCACCGATATGAAGATCGGTCAGATGTACGAAAGTGACGTCTCGCGACATTGTTCGGCTCCGAGGCTTCGGTTGGGGGGAGTGTTTTCAAGGCGCGGCTCAACACGGCGTCCATTCTCGCTGATGAAGGCGTGGACGGCATCGGTGGGAACGGTAATGCCGAGGGGGCGGGGAGGGATGGCTGTTTCCTGAGGCAGGGCAACAGCAACCCTCGTTCCTGCGACGCTACCGTAAAGATGCAGTTCGCTGCCAAGATCCTCGACCATTTCGTAATGGAAGGGCAGCACATTTGTCCCGTCGAAATCCTGCGAAAGCTGTGCCGCAGCCGGGCGGAACGCAACCTCGATGCGGGTATTCTCCGGAAGGTCAAAGATCTGACCCGGCCATGTCACGATATCTCCGGCAACACAGGCGCGTCCCGACGCGTTAACAACCGCAGGCAGGAAGTTCATGGGGGGCGAGCCGAGGAAACTTGCCACGAACTGGCTCTGGGGGCGCCGGTAGACTTCGGACGGCGAACCTACCTGCTCGATTTTCCCGTCCCTCATCACCACGAGCTTGTCGGCCAAGGTCATGGCCTCCACCTGGTCGTGGGTGACGAAGACGCTCGTGGTCTTCAATTCGCGGTGAAGGCTTTTGATCTCTAGTCGCATCTGGATGCGCAGCTTCGCATCAAGGTTCGAAAGCGGCTCATCGAAAAGGAAGATGCTAGGCTGACGGACCATCGCCCGCCCCATCGCCACACGCTGGCGCTGGCCCCCGGACAGTTCGTTCGGCTTGCGATCGAGATAGAGTTCGAGACCGAGCGTTTTGGCAATGCGCTCCACACGTTCGTCACGTTCTTTGCGGGGGTTGCCGGCAACTTTGAGCGCATAGCCAATATTCTGCGCGACGGTCATATGCGGATAGAGAGCATAGTTCTGGAAGACCATGGCGCATCCGCGTCTGGCCGGGTCAACGTCATTGACGACGGCACCGCCGATCAGGATCTCTCCGGAACTGATGTCCTCTAATCCGGCGATCATGCGCAGCAGCGTGGACTTGCCGCAGCCGGAAGGGCCGAGAATGACGACGAATTCGCCTGGCTCCACCGAAAGGTCGATGCCGCGAACGGCAAGCGTCTTGCCATACAATTTCCGGACAGAGCGAATGTCTATCGATGCCATGACTGCGTCCCGTTGTCGGTTCAGCGATGGCGGGGAAATAGCGTGGATGGATAACGGTTAGATGACAGTTCTCGGTATTGTCCTGAAACTGTGAAGATTGGTGTATAGTCAGGCTGACATTGCGGCTGAACGCCTGCCAAAAAGCGGCGGTTCGCTGTTAAGTATGAACGTTCTCTACTTTCTTAGATTGCCGCCAGGCCTTCATCCTTCACCTGCCGGATGGTCAAGGCGGTGCGCACGGTATCCACATTGGGGGTTGATGTCAGTTCTTCTATGACAAAGGTTTGGAAGGTGGTGAGATCTGTTGCGACACAGTGAAGGAGGAAATCGGATTCCCCGGAGACCATCCAAGCGCGACGCACAATGGGCCAGTTTCGCGCACGTTCGGCGAATGCCCTAAGCTCCGCTTCCGATTGATGCTGTAGCCCGACGAGGCAGAAGGCTACCACGTCAAGACCCAGCATGGGCTTGTTGAGCAAGGCGCGGTAGCCTTTGATGACGCCGCTCTCCTCCAGCCTTTTCACCCGCCGAAGACACGGCGGCGCGGAAATGCCGACACGGCTGGAAAGCTCGACATTCGTGATTCGGCCATTGTTCTGAAGTTCCCGCAGGATCTTCCAGTCGATGGCGTCGAGATCAGCCCTCAACGGCATTGCGCTCCCCTTTGCCCGCTCCGGCACACGATTGTGTCGCACATGCGCCACAAAACCTAAGCTATGCATCCTGCATAGCCAAGTGCGTTACGGAAGGCGAAGCGCAAAAGACAGCCACAGCTTGCCCTCGTGGCCGCACATTGACCCACAGGAGGCGCTAACTGTTGGAAAGTACGCCTTCGCCTTGCGCTCAGACCTATGGAATACTTACATCAAGCGCATCCGTAGCCCTCTGTGTTCGTAAAAAAAGGATCTCGAAAATGACCAGCCGCCACGCGCCAGTTCTTATCATTGGATCGGGACCGGCCGGATACACGGCGGCCATCTACGCGGCGCGAGCGATGCTGAAACCCCTGCTGATAGCGGGCCTTGAACAGGGCGGGCAGTTGATGATCACGACGGAGGTGGAAAATTACCCCGGTTTCGCCGAGCCGATTCAGGGGCCATGGCTCATGGAGCAGATGCGTTTGCAGGCGGAAAATGTGGGTGCTGAAATCGTCGGCGACCTGATCGTTGAGGCTGATATCGAGTCGCGACCATTCCGTCTGATCGGCGATTCAGGTGTGGTCTATACCTGCGATGCGCTGATCATAGCCACCGGCGCGAAGGCCAAATGGCTTGGCCTGCCTTCGGAACGGTCTTTCATGGGATTTGGTGTCTCCGCCTGCGCTACTTGCGATGGCTTCTTCTACCGCGGCAAGGATGTGGTAGTGATCGGCGGCGGCAATACGGCAGTTGAGGAAGCGCTTTATCTTTCCAACCTTGCCCGCAAGGTGATGGTCATCCATCGGCGCGATGAGTTCCGCGCGGAGCGAATTCTCCAGGAGCGCATTCTGAAAAAGGATAATGTGGAAGTTCTGTGGGACTCGGTTGTGGACGAGATCCTCGGCGAACCTGCAAAGCCGCCCATGCCGCCTTCGGTCACTGGTATACGCGTGCAGAACGTCATAACGGGTAAGAAGAGCGAAATTCCGGTAGACGGCGTGTTCGTGGCTATCGGGCATGCCCCGGCAGTTGAACTTTTCCAGGGCAAGCTGAAGCAGAAGCCGAACGGGTATCTGTGGACCGCGCCGGATTCCACGCGCACGGATGTTCCGGGGGTATTTGCCGCAGGTGACGTCACGGATGATGTCTATCGCCAGGCGGTGACTGCAGCGGCGCTAGGCTGCATGGCTGCGCTCGAAGCGGAAAAATTTTTGGAGGAGACGGCGCTGCATCGCGAGGCAGCCGAATAAAGGCGAAGGTTTCGCCAGAACAAGAGGGGATAAGGGCGTTGGACTGGGATAAGCTACGTGTATTCCATGCCGCTGCAGCGGCAGGGTCTTTCACCCATGCGGCCGAGACCCTGCATCTTTCACAATCGGCGATATCCCGGCAGGTAAGCGCGCTGGAGCAGGAACTGGGCGTGCCACTTTTCCACCGCCACGCCCGTGGGCTGGTGCTTACCGAACAAGGCGAAATGCTTTATCGCACCACTCATGAAGTGGTGATGAAGCTTGAAAGCGTTAAGGTGCGGCTTTCCGAGACGAAGGACCGTCCGTCAGGCATTCTTCGCGTCTCCACGACCGTCGGCCTCGGCACCGGGTGGCTTACTGAACGGGTGCCGGAGTTCGGAGATTTATACCCGGACATTCAGCTTGAACTCATTCTCGATAATGAGGAACTGGATCTGACGATGAGAGAGGCTGACTGTGCGATTCGGATGCGCCAGCCTCAGCAGCCCGACCTCATACAACGCAAGCTGTTCACCGTGCATTTCCATCTATACGCCTCGCCTCAATATGTGAGCCGGCATGGCAAGCCAACCACGATTGCCGACCTTGATCGACACCGGATTGTGACCTTCGGTGAAACCGTGCCTGCGCATCTGAGCGACATGAACTGGCTTGAGATGGCCGGGCGTCCTGAAGGCTCCAGGCGGCCTGCCGCCTTGCAGATTAACAATATTCTGGCGATCAAGCTTGCCGTGCAGCGGGGCGCGGGAATCGCCATGCTTCCAGATTATTTTGTGGGCGACGATAGCGACCTTGTGCAACTCTTGCCCGAGACCGCTGTGCCCTCGTTCGACACGTATTTCTGCTACCCGGACACGATGAAGAACCAGGCAAAGTTGCAGGTGTTCCGCGATTTCCTGATTTCAAAGTCGCGGAACTGGTCGTACTGAACCTGCCATGTGCTCGTTCAATAAAGGGATAAAGCTGAAATGTTATCAGCCATGCTAAATTGCATGGCTGAAATGCATTGGTGTGAGCTTGCCATTTAGGCGGCGAATGCCCATATGCAGGTTACTCCCGGGGGCGTTCTCCTCCCATTAGTCCCCGGTGAGTGTTCCCCTCTGGAGGTTTCGCCTTAATTGGCACTCCAATGATTAGCCGGATCTTCGTGATCCGGCTCTTTTTTTGTGCTTTTGCACTGAGTGGCTGCGGAACGTTCCCGCCAACCCGGTACTTTACGCCGCCTTGCCTTTGCCATTCAGCGCGTCTTCCGCCAACCTCCCGGTTAGCTCAGACATGTGGGAGAAGGTTGAACGATAGCGCGCAGCGCCTGCCGTCGCCGAACGCAACTCGATGATGAGATTGCCCATTTCGGCGGTAGGCACCATCGCTTCCACCACATCCCACCCGGGCCAGTCGACCCTTGTGTCAAAGCCAAGGATCTGTCCGCGCCTCTGCGAAAGGATGGCGGTTACACGCGCCGTTGCCTCGCTTGGCGTATCGACCTCCACCTTCAGCACCGGCTCCAACAGTATGGGGCCTGCGGCGGCAAGTCCCTCCTTCATCGCAAGTCGCGCTGCAAGCTGGAAGGCCATGTCGGAGGAATCGACCGTGTGATAGGAGCCGTCCGAAAGGTTGACTGCCAGGTCGACCACGGGGAAACCGAGCGGTCCCGACTTGAGCGCCTCTCGAACTCCTGCCTCCACGGAAGGGATGTACTGGCGCGGCACCACGCCGCCGGTAATGGTTTCGGTGAACTCAAAGCCAGCGCCTCGGGGCAGGGGCCTGATCACCAGCACCACATCGCCGAACTGGCCATGTCCGCCCGATTGCTTCTTGTGGCGGCCGCGCTGGATGACGCTGCTTCTTATAGTCTCGCGATAGGGAATCGATGGTGCACGCGTTTCAACTGCGATCTGGTATCTTTCTTCAAGATGCTCGCGCGCTGTGCGCAGATGCATCTCGCCCTGACCGCTAAGAACAGTCTCGCTCGTTTCGGGGTTCTGCTCAAGAGTGAGCGACGGGTCTTCCTGCATGAGCTTTTGAAGGGCGGCCGACAGTTTCACTTCGTCCTTCCGGTCTCGCGGACTGATAGCCATGGCAAAAACCGGTTGCGGGATCGCCAGAGGCGCGAGCGGTCCTTGGGCGGACTTACCCGAGTAAAGCGTGTCGCCGGTATTTGCCACATCCAGTTTTCCCAGCGCTACCGTCTCACCTTCGGCAGCGGATGGGATTTTCGTCTGCTCCCGGCCAAGGAGCCTGTAAATGCCCGATACGCGCCCGGCGCCGGGAAGCTCAGTCCCGTCGGGGATGCTGCCGGCAAGAACCCTTGCCACCGAAAGCTTGCCGCCATGGCCCGTATGAATGGTTTTCATCACTTGCAGTACCGCGCCGTCGGTTGCGCCAAGACCAAGGCGCTGTCGCGTGCGGGTAACATCATGTGCATCGTGACGGATGCTCTTCAGCAGGCGCAGCACGCCATGTCCCTTTTCCGCCGAGCCGATCAGAACCGGTGTGACAGCGCCTTCGCGTAAGTCTGCGGCAAGATCATCGAATACGGCGTCGCGCGGCGGTTCGATCTCCTCAAGAAGCTGTTCCATGAGCTGGTCGTCATGGTCGGCCAGGGTTTCCAGCATCGAAAAACGAGCTTCAAGTTCGCGCGCCTTTTCATCGTCTGGGATGGGAGCAATTTCACTGGGAGCGTGCTCCTGGTAAACGTAGGCGCGCTCCAGCGCCAGATCGATCGATCCCACGACAATGCCATTCCTCCGCAACGGGATCTGACGAAGGAGCAAAGTGCTGGTGCTTGCCGGCTGCAACGCCTTGAGCATCTCGCGAACGCTGGTGGCGCTCTTGTCGATCTTGTTCAGGAACAGGATGCGCGGCATGCGCAACTCTTCCAGCCGGTGCATCAAAAGCTGCAGCATCGGCAGCTTGTTGTCATCGGCGTCCACCACCACGATAGCTATGTCAGCAGCCGCAAGCACAGGTTCTGCTTCCAGCGCGAACTCGACGGAGCCTGGGCAATCGATGAAGGTCATGCTTTCGCCCATGAAGCTGACGGAGGCGAAACACGCTTCTACGCTCATGCCGTTCGACCGGGACTCGATCGGGTGATTTGCCGCCTGTGCGCCGGTGCGAGTTAATATCGCATCCAGGAGTGTGGTCTTTCCGCTTGCGAGTGGGCCGATAATGGCGATGCATTTCGGCCCCGTCAGTCTTTCTCCGGCTCGATCTCCCATGGTGCCGACCTCCTTTCACATGCCCCGTTGGGCGGCGGCCGGCCTAGATCTCTCCCCTTGTCAGGAGCCGATGATACAAAGCATCGACGAGCGTGCAGCGCCAGCGGCTGCCAAAGGCAGCCGGGGCCTTCGCCCTGCGCCCATACTCGGAAATGGATGATGCTCGTACAACGCCGGACCTGCTCCTATGCCGGGAAAACCTGCGGCGGCCATCACGCGTGCGAGTAACGTGTCCGGTACTCGCATTGAGCTATCGTCCCACGAGAGGGCGATAAGAGCAAGGCGGAAGAAGGACTGGTCGCGGAAAAGCCTACGTTCTACCGGAGCTCGGCGGTAAAACGTTGGATGCGCTTGCAGGCCTCCTCAAGCTGCTCCTCGGACGTAGCGTAGGAGATGCGGAAATTGGGCCCGAGTCCGAAAGCCGACCCGTGCACCACAGCTACGCCTTCTGCCTCCAGCAGTTCAGAGACAAAGTCCGCGTCGTTCTCGATTACCTTGCCGGAAGGCGCCTTCTTGCCGATTGTTCCGGCACAGGATGGATAGACGTAGAACGCCCCTTCCGGCACCGGGCAATTGATCCCCTTCGCCTGGTTCAGCATGGATACGACCAGATCGCGGCGGCCCTGGAAGATCGCCTTGTTCCTGGCGATGAAGTCTTGCGGTCCGGTGAGAGCTTCGACTGCCGCCCACTGGCAGATCGTCGCCGCGCCGGAGGTTTGCTGTCCCTGGATCATGTCCATGGCCTTGATGAGTTCGATGGGACCAGCCGCATAACCGATGCGCCACCCCGTCATTGCGTAGGCCTTCGAGACGCCGTTCATGGTAAGAGTGCGCTCGTAAAGGCGGGGCTCGACCTCCGCTATCGTCCGGTAGGTGAAATCGCCATAGGTCAGGTGCTCATACATGTCGTCGGTGAGCACCCACACGTGGGGATTCCGCAGAATCACCTCGGCGATGCCCTTAAGTTCCTCTCCCGTATAAGCGGCGCCAGAGGGGTTGGATGGCGAATTCATGACCAGCCACTTGGTACGTGGCGTTATCGCCTTTTCCAGCGCTTCCGGCTTCAGCTTGAAGCCATCCTCCAGCCTCGTCTCGGCAAAGACCGCGTTACCCCCGCACAGTGCCACCATCTCCGGATAGCTGACCCAATAGGGAGCGGGAATCACAACCTCGTCGCCCGGATTGAGGGTGGCCATGAAAGCATTGAAAAGAATCTGCTTCCCGCCTGTGCCGACAATGGTCTGTCTCCAGTCGTAATCGAGCTTGTTCTCCCGCTTGAACTTGTCGGCGATCGCCTCGCGCAGGGGCTGAATGCCGGATACCGGCGGGTACTTCGTCTCGCCGCGCCTGATCGCATCGATAGCAGCCTGTTTGATATTGTCGGGCGTATCGAAGTCCGGTTCGCCGGCACCCAGGCCGATAACGTCGCGGCCTTGGGCTTTCAGCTCTCGCGCCTTTTGACTGACGGCTATAGTAGCAGAAGGCTTAACACGTGAGAGGGCATCGGCAAGGAACGCCATGGGTCGCTTCTCCAAAGGAATTTCATGGTGCCGGCAGGGAGACGGCAGGGCACGCCTTAATGTCCCATCGCGCGGCGGATCGCAAGAGTTCCTCTAATTCTCGGAACATTCTTAACGCCCGATCAAGGGTTGAATGCGAGGTTCGGGGTATTTTCGGCACCTGCGGGGAGGCACATGCCGCCAAGCCTAAGAATGGCTCACGTCAGAAGCTATTCCGATGCTTCACGCGCCTGGATTCCGGACGGCAGCGCACCGCCAGCAATGTCTCCGCGAAAAGCGGCGTCAGGGCGTATGTCCGGGTTTCTGCATGGGGGAGGTAAGTCGCATCTATGGAACGCATCCTTCATCGGCGCGAGGACTGCCGGGTGATGTCGGATCAGCCGCTTTGGAAGCGAATAGATGACGCCCTTATGGTCGATGAAATAGGGATCGAAGCGGCCCGCTGCGGTCCCTACCTTCTGAAAACGGTCTACCAGCCGATCTTCCGCAACAGATCGGGGCAACTCGTTCCTTGGGGCGTGCGCGGAGACATCGTTCCCTACCGCAACGGCCGTCCCGCCTCGTGCAAGACGTTCGCCGCAGACATGCTACCCCGTCAGGCCGCTTTTGTGGAAGGAGTTTCCCGCATGCTGCAATTGCGCAATTACCGCAATATCGGCATAGCCGGACTGGCGCTGCTTGCCAGCTTCGACCCGGCCGCGGCTAGCCGCGCCACGACGACTTCGCGTCAGGCAAGCAATCTTGCAGACCTCCTTGAGGAGATCGAACTGCCGCGTGAACTGCTGATATGCGAGATTGCGGAGAATGTGAAAATCGAATCTGTGCGGCCCCTTGCCGTTGCGCTCAGGCGACGGGGCATTCGCGTCGCCATAGGTCAGTTCGGTGTTGGCACGAGATTCCTTGAAAGGGCGCGCCTAGCCGACTCGGACCTCATCAGGCTCGACAGCGGCTGGTTCCGCCGCATCGTCGAGGTCCCAGGGGCATCAGGGCTTCTTGCTTCGCTCCTGGCCGCGATCCATGCCGAGGGAAGAGAGGTTCTGGTAGACGGGCTGGAGACGGTGGATCAATTGCGGGTTGCGCTGGATGCTGGAGTCGATCTGTTGCAAGGCGATCTCCTGCGCCCGGCAAAACTTGCCGGGGCAATCTTTGATACCTCTCCACTCAACAGGAAGGCGCTGCTCGCCCCGCGCTCGAAGATCCTGCGATTCACTGGGAGCCGTGGTCGAAAGGACGGCCGCCGCTGACTGGCTTTTGCTTTGGCCGATCTTCCTGCCCGCGTGTCACCGTCTACGGCATAACAAGTCCCGGCGCCTGTCTGGCTCTATGACAGGAAGCACCACAGCACCTGCATCCAGCCAGTAAAAGACAAAGCGGCGGAGCGGCCTTAAGCGACAGCCCTGTAGCCGCTCTGCGCGGGTTGCTCCGTGGCCTTCGAACTTTCTCTCATGGATTCGAGGACGGAATTAAGTTCGTCCATATCTACATAAAAAGCATGGGCAAGGCGGATGGGTATCAGCTCCTCCGGCACTCCCCGGGCCAGCAGCCTTTCTACAGCCAGCATGAGCTTCCTCCTGTCTGTCAGGCGCAGCTTGATATTATCTTCCCACGTATAACGCATATTGTCCTCGCCGGCGAATGAAGCGGGTTAGGCCGCACGCAGCCCGCCGAAACGCACATGAGATTGAACGCACAACTGGAAAAAAAACGAGCGATGACAAAGCGGCAAGTTACGAATCGTCCAATTGCGCATCATGCGCAAGAAGCGCACCCGGACAACCAGTCAACAGTTGTGGATAAGGTTGCGCAAATTCTATAACAGGTTGTAATAGGCTTGAGCGAGCACGCGCCGGATTCACCACGGTGAGGTCGCCTCCCAGCATATCTTGTTGTTAGCGCCGGGCGGCGCCGATACTCCCTCTCTACCGGGTATGCCGCGCCGGTTAAGCCTGGTCGTCGAATGCATTCTTCCACGGATCGGCACTCGCCATGGGCAGCAGGAAGCGGGTGGTGCAACCCCATTGATACCATCCAATGCCGCAGAAGCTGGATGGCGTGTCGAAGATGCGGCAATAGGACATGAAAAAGTCCCATAGGGTTTCTTTATTTTCACGCTAGAAGCATCCTTTGATGTAAATCATGGAAATGTCTTGGCCTCCCCGGCAAAGCATTCTTGGGGGATTTTCATGCCGGATTTTGCGAATGTTCCTGCAGCCGGAACACGCCGCCTTGGCGCATGCAGCTTCGGGCTCTGTGCGCTCATAGCCCTTTTGCCGCTGACGGGCTGCACGAGCACGGGAGGGGTGGCGGAGGTGCTTTCTGACTCCACCATCGGCGAAGACAGGCAGACGGTGGCAGCCTCCGCCACCGGTGATGCTATTGTCGGACTGGCCGAGGAGCAGCACGCCGAAATTACCAATGTGAAGGCGGGAGTGCATGAAGCTTTCGCCGCAAGCCAGGCAAGGCCCGCCGCGCTCACCGCCTTCGAGCAGGAAGGAAAGTTGCGGCCTGTCACCGCCCGCAGCCCGGAACTTGACGCCCTCATTGCCAAATATGCGGCCCATTACAAACTGCCGGAAAGGCTCGTCCGGCGGGTGGTGAAGCGGGAAAGCAATTTCGATCCATCAGCGCGCAACCGGATCTATTGGGGCCTCATGCAGATTCGCCACGATACGGCACAGACCATGGGCTATCGCGGTCCGGCGCACGGGCTGCTCGATGCGGAAACCAACCTCAAATACGCCGTCAGATATCTCCGCGGGGCCTATATCACCGCCGACGGCGACGAGGACCGGGCGGTGCGCTTTTATGCCAGCGGCTATTACTACGATGCCAAGCGGAAAGGCCTTTTGAGGGAGACGGGCCTGAGGAACTAGCCTCCCGGCGAGCACGCGCTGTTCCCCTGCCGCCTTGCTCATTGCAGCCTATGGCGCGGGCGTCGAGGGGCGGCTTTTCGGCAGATGGGGAGCGGCGCGGACCAGCGGACAGCCGTCATGCATCTCTTGCCCCGCTCCGTCATCGCGGGCCGGAATCCGGCGGGGCGCTCTCCGCCAGGAGCGGGCTCGCGAGAACCATGCCGGCCATTTTGCGCCGGCGCTGCGCCTCGAAGGCCCAGCCAACCGCAAGCCCCAGATACGCCGTTTCCAGCTTTTCGGCTTCGGCCCCGCTCCACAGGGCCGCGCAGGCTCCCGCATTCCGCCGCGCAAGCCCGCTCCGGCACTTGCCGGCCCGCCGGCCGGCCCGCCGGCAGGCGGCTGCGGGCAACGCGCCGGCAGGCCGGCTTCCTCCGCCAGGAAACGGTAGATGAAGTTCATCTCTGCCTGCGGCCATGAAGGCGGCTCGAGGACGACGGCGATGCTGCGCAGGAGTTCCGGCAGGGCTTCGCGCGCCCCATTGAGGATGCCGGTCAGTTCGCATATCAGCTGTTCGTTCTCGTCCATTTATTGGGTGAACCTCTTCTGGTGCATGTTCGCGACGTGCTTCATCGCCGCCACGCCCGCACATCGCGTCTGGCTGTTGGAAGACCGGGAAGCGGGGCGCGTCATCCGTGCCTCTCTGTTTGGTTTGGTGGCGCGCACAACGCGCCCCGCCGGCCGCTGTCCCGACGTCGACCGGTCAAGGAAGGCTCCTCGTGCCCTTTCGGGCGCCCAGGCGGTCACGCAGAAACGCCTGAGCCGAACCCCCGCGGCTTCTCCGCACCCGGCGCTTCACACCCGTCTTTCCCTCGCCATTTGCGGCTTGGGGCCGATGGGGTCGGCGCAAGGCTCCGGCCTTTCGCGGGCCCTCACATGTCCCCGGGTACCGTTCCCCGGGGAGGGAGGCTGCCGCCGCTCTCCCTGATCCCCGGTCCGGACCCGGTTCCCGCAAGAGCGATGGGCGAAGCTTAGAGCAGGCAGAGAGGACGGGGATAAATAAGCGAACAGCGCATGGCGAATAGTGAGTAGGGGATTGTTTGTGCTGCTGAATATTTCCGGAAGGGTTCGAACTTGTCCCCGCTGCTTCTTCCATCGTGCCGTTGGCACGATGAACTCGCTTTGGGCGAACTGGCCGCTCACGCCGTAGCCAAGGGAGAGATAGCGCTGGGACCGCTTTGGCGACTAACAACTTTATGGTGAATATCAGCAAAGCCCACTTGCGGATCGCCATTACCTTATGTTAGGCGGCAAATATGGTGTACGCTTCATGCCGAAGCCGCCTTCAGTACGGTTATGGGTCGCCAGCCAATCGATTTGCCGGAAAGACGGCAAAACGGGCGGGGAGACGATCCGGCAGGCGTCGTGATGACGCAATGTCGCCATAGCTGCTCGAAGGAGGTGTCCATGCTCGAGGATTGTAAAATGGCACAACGGGCGAGTGACACTATTGTCCGGCGGACTAGGCGATGGGGGCGCGTCGCCGCAATTTGTTCTCCTTTCCTTGAGTGAGGTGCGAAACCATGTTGGCGGTGCCGTAGTTGATGTGCGTCTTGAGCTTCATGCCGAAGCCGCCTTCACTACGGTTATGGGTCGCCAGCCAATCGATTTGCCGGAAAGACGGCAAAACGGGCGGGGAGACGATCCGGCAGGCGTCGTGATGACGCAATGTCACGCTCTTGTCTAAGGCATAGGTTTTCTCACCTTGTGCTCCTATGCCGAAGGTAAGAATGATCACCCAAGACCGACCAAAATACTTTCGAGAACGAGTTTATCTTGGGCTTGGCAGAATTCGCGCGACAGTACAAAGAATTCCGGGGCACGAGGAATTGATGGGGTTTCGGCCAAAGCATTTGCGGCGAACTTAGACCACAATTTGCGGCTCCTTAGTCGCAGGATAGCTGATGGCGAATTCGGCTTTTCCAGACTTCGTCCGTTTCCGATTCCTAAAGAGGGCACTAACAAAGAGCGTCTGATTTGCATCCCAACGGTACAAGATCGCCTTGTCCAAAGATGCATGATGAGGCACCTTGAGCAAAGGCGCCTTTTTCCGATTTTAAACAACTCGTCCTTCGGCTTTGTTCAAGATAAGGGATTGCGCAAGGCCGTAAAGCGGACTCTTGAACTAAGGCATTGTTATCCTTTTGTTTTTGAGACCGATATCGTAGGCTTCTTCGATACAATTCATCGCGATAAGCTCGTAGAGAAAGTCGAACGGGCGCTCAAACGGCATAGCCTGATCCCACTACTCAGGAGTGCAATTTGCACAGAAGTGAAGCCTGATGCCAATTGCGATGCCAAGAAGTTGGTTAGCTTAGGCATTCGCCAGGGCTGGGGGATACGGCAGGGAATGCCGCTGTCTCCGCTGCTATCTAACCTTGCCCTGAGCGAGTTTGATCTCGCTGTTGAACGAGCCGGGATCCCGATGGTTCGCTATGCAGATGACATCGTTCTATTCGCGTCGACCAAGAGCGAAGCTCTCGAACGAGGCGAATTCATAGCTGAGCAACTTAGAAGTATTGGCCATTCTATTCCCTCAATTGAGCAGAATGGGAAAACAAAGATAGCGTCTAAACTGCAGTCTTTTAGCTTTTTAGGTAGGGAGGTCTATTTTTCAAAGAGGGAGGGGAGATATATACAAAGAATATCTGAAAAAAAATAGAATCTATTTTATATAAGATGGAATCCATGTGTAATTTCCATCATATGCTTAATAATGGCCATGGAATATCTGATATGAGTAGGGTTATTTCTCAGATGATTGGATCTTACATAAAGTGCTACAGCGATACCTGGAATGCGTTACACTTCGAGTACGAGTTGCGTCGAAAAGGGAAAGAGATACTAAAAAATGCGTACACGACGATTTTTGGCGCGAAGAGTGTATCCATTGCTGCAGAGAAATATGGTGGATTTCTGGGTATTGACAAAATTGAGCCAATCTTCGACGAGATAGTCGAAATATACTAGAAGCGCGGGCGTTCATTCGGGCGGACAAGGGACGCTCTTCTTGTTTTTCCGAATTTTGCGGTCGTCAGATGATTCCATCTTGCTGCAAATGCTACAACGTCCGCTGATAGTGGCTTGGCTCGAAACAGCTGCCTTCAAAAATACCCCTGCAGCGGCCGCACTTCCAAGCTTCCTGCCTTCAGCGCGGCGATGGCTTCGACCACCGCATCGGCGCCGGCCATCGTCGTGTAATAAGGCACCTTCTGCATCAGGGTCGCGCGGCGGAGGGACTTTGAATCCGAGACGGCTTTCTGCCCGTCCGTCGTGTTGAAGACGATCTGCACCTGGCGGTTGCGGATGGCGTCCTCAATGTGCGGGCGGCCTTCCAGCACCTTGTTGATCTTCTCGGCCTCCACGCCGTTCTCGCGCAGGAAGCGGGCCGTGCCGCCGGTGGCGAGCACCTTGAAGCCCAGATCGGCCAAACGCTTGACGGCAGGAAGCACGCGCGGCTTGTCCTCGTCGCGCACGGAGACGAAGAGCGTGCCGGAGCGGGGAAGGTCGACGCCCGCGCCAAGCTGGGCCTTGGCAAAGGCCAGCGCATAGTCCCGGTCGAGGCCCATCACCTCGCCGGTCGATTTCATTTCGGGGCCGAGGAGGATGTCCACTCCGGGGAAGCGGGCAAACGGGAACACCGCCTCCTTCACCGCAATGTGGCCGAGATCCTGCGTGTCGGGGAGCGAGCCATAGGTGGCGACGGCCTTGTCCAGCGTCTCACCCGCCATGACGCGCGCGGCAATCTTGGCGATGGGGCGGCCAATGGTCTTGGCCACGAAGGGAACTGTGCGGGATGCGCGCGGATTGACCTCCAGCACGAAGACCTCACCGTTTTTCACCGCATATTGTACGTTCATGAGGCCGCCGACATTCAAAGCCTTGGCGAGTGCCGTGGTCTGGCGTTTAAGCTCGTCTACCACTTCCCTGGAAAGGGAGTGGACGGGCAGCGAGCAGGCTGAGTCACCCGAATGGATGCCGGCCTCCTCGATATGCTCCATGATACCGCAGACGAAGACATCGCTCCCATCGGAAAGGCAATCCACGTCGACTTCGGTTGCCTCGGTAAGATAGGTGTCGAAGAGGAGGGGGTTCTTCGACAGAAGCGTGTTGATCTGCCCCGTTTTGTCGGCCGGATACTTCTGCCGGATTTCCTCCGGCACAAGCTCCGGGACGGTGTCCAAGAGGTAGGACTGGAGCCGCGCCTCGTCCCAGATGATCTGCATGGCGCGGCCACCCAGAACATAGGAGGGACGCACGACAAGCGGAAAACCAAGCTCCGATGCCACGAGACGAGCCTGCTCGACTGAATAGGCAATGCCATTCTTCGGCTGCTTCAGGCCCAGCTTGACAAGCAGCTTCTGGAAGCGGTCGCGGTCCTCGGCAAGGTCGATCATGTCGGGCGAGGTGCCGAGGATCGGGATGCCTTCGCGCTCCAGCGCATCCGCCAGCTTGAGCGGTGTCTGGCCGCCAAACTGCACGATGACGCCGACAAGCTCTCCCTTCGCACGTTCGGCGCGCAGGATTTCAAGCACGTCCTCCGGCGTCAGCGGCTCGAAATAGAGGCGGTCGGAGGTGTCGTAGTCGGTCGAGACCGTCTCCGGGTTGCAGTTGATCATGATCGACTCGAAGCCGGCATCATGCAGCGCAAAGGCGGCATGACAGCAGCAATAGTCGAACTCGATGCCCTGGCCGATGCGGTTCGGCCCGCCGCCGAGGATCACCACCTTCCGGCGGTCTGACACCTGCGCCTCATCGGCGGGCGTTCCCGCAAAAGGCGTCTCGTAGGTCGAGTACATATAGGCCGTGGGCGCGGCAAATTCGGCAGCACAAGTGTCGATGCGCTTGAAGACAGGATGGACGCCAAGCGCCCGGCGGAGCTTGTGGACATCTTCCGCGTCTTGTCCAGCGAGCGAGCCGAGGCGGGAATCGGAGAAGCCCATGCTCTTCAGCATGCGCAGATTGGCGGTGTCACCGGGCAGGCCGTGCTCGCGCACGCGCTCTTCCATGGCGATGATGGCAGCGATCTGCTCCAGGAACCAAGGGTCGATGTGGCACATGGCGTGCACTTCATCGACCGTAATGCCGAGGCGCATCGCCTGTGCCACCATGCGCAGCCGGTCAGGCGTGGGTGTGCCGAGGGCTGCGCGGATGGCGTTCTTGTTCTCCGATGCGTCGCCTTCCGGATCGTAACCGGGGATCTCGATCTCGTCGAGGCCGGTCAGGCCGGTTTCAAGGCCGCGCAGCGCCTTCTGCAGGGATTCGGCGAAGGTGCGGCCGATGGCCATGACCTCGCCGACGGACTTCATCGCCGTGGTCAGGAGGGGCTCCGTGCCCGGAAATTTCTCGAAGGCGAAGCGCGGGATCTTGGTGACGACATAATCTATCGAGGGCTCGAAGGAGGCGGGCGTGGCGCCGCCCGTAATGTCGTTCTCTAGTTCGTCCAGCGTGTAGCCGACGGCAAGTTTCGCCGCGATCTTGGCAATGGGGAATCCAGTTGCCTTGGAGGCGAGGGCGGAAGAACGGGAGACGCGCGGGTTCATCTCGATAACGACCATGCGCCCATCGGCCGGATTGATGGCAAACTGGACGTTGGAGCCGCCGGTCTCCACCCCGATCTCGCGCAGGACCGCGATCGAGGCGTTACGCATGCGCTGATATTCCTTGTCGGTGAGCGTCAGCGCGGGGGCGACGGTGATGGAATCGCCGGTGTGGACGCCCATCGGGTCCACATTCTCGATGGAGCAGACGATGATACAGTTGTCCGCCTTGTCGCGGACAACTTCCATCTCGTACTCCTTCCAGCCAAGCACGGATTCTTCAATGAGCACTTCCGTGGTGGGGGAGGCGTCGAGGCCACGCTCGACGATCTCGAAGAACTCGGAGCGGTTATAGGCGATGCCGCCGCCGGTGCCGCCCAGGGTGAAGGAGGGGCGGATGATCGCAGGTAGGCCAACCTCATCCAGCGCCTGCGCGGCAACAGCCATGGCGTGGTTCACATAGCGCTGCTTCCGGTCGCCTTCTCCGCGCTGCCATTCAGCCTCCAGCGCATCCAGTGCGGCGTCAAGCTCTGCGCCGGAAGATCTTTCGCGCAGCGCCTTCCGTTCGGCCTCGTGCTTCCTGCGGTCCGCCTCCTTCACCTCGGTGGCGTTTGCGAGCATGGATTTGGGAGTCTCAAGGCCGATGCGCGCCATTGCCTCGCGGAAAAGAGCCCGATCCTCGGCCTTGTCGATCGCTTCGGCATTGGCGCCGATCATTTCCACGCTATAGCGGTCGAGCACGCCCATGCGGCGCAGCGACAGAGCTGTGTTGAGAGCTGTCTGGCCTCCCATGGTAGGCAGCAGAGCGTCCGGCCGCTCCTTTGCAATAATCTTGGCCACAACTTCAGGAGTAATCGGCTCGACATAGGTTGCGTCGGCCAGTTCCGGGTCGGTCATGATAGTGGCCGGATTGGAGTTGACCAGAATGACGCGGTAGCCCTCCGACTTCAGCGCCTTTATGGCCTGAGTGCCGGAATAATCGAACTCGCAGGCCTGGCCGATAACGATGGGGCCGGCCCCGATGATCAGGATCGACTTAATGTCGGTGCGCTTGGGCATGAAAAATCCGTCCGTGGCTCCGGCGGTCGCACGCCGCCTGCCGGTGGCGGCGGAAGCTTCGCGCGGGATGGTATAACTTTGAGGCTAGGCGGGCCTTATAGGCAAGGATAGCCGGCGACGGAACCCCGAAAATGCGGGCAAGCCACAGATATGAAGCATGCAGGCTCGGACCTTTTGGCGCAGGCGCGTTCGCAATGGTCTCGCCCGCCGGCCAACCGACTGGAGGCACGGGGCCGGCGGGCGGGTTTCGAGCGGCAGCGCGCCCGATTTTCAATCCACCATAAAGTCGAACCGGTAGGTGGCGGACACGCCGACGGTGAACTGGTTGGCTGAGCCGCGGCGCTTGACAAGTGGGGAATTTGCCGCCGGTCCCACCAGACGTTCATATTCGCTGAAGACGCTGGTCGTGATCTTTTCAGTGGTCATCCAAGTAATAGCGGCACCTGCTCCCACGGACTTGATGCCACCGCCCGGCTCGTATCGCGGCAGGCCAGAACGTGCGGATTCGGTGGCGCTTATGCCATAATAGGCGTCGAAGTAGTCAGCGTTCGCGAACGACAGGCGCGGGCCGCCCGAAATGCGTATGGTGGAGGAAAGGTCGTCGAAAACATCGAGCGCGACATCCGCCACAAGGCCATCATGCGAGCGGATGCCTCGGCGCACCTCTCCGCGAAGGCGGATGTTCTGGGAGGGATAAACCTCCGCGAATCCGCCAAGCTCTACGCCAAATCTTATGGGATCGAGGCCCCTGAGAGCCTTGTCAGTGTCACCGTCGCGGCGGAAGACAAGCTTGCCCGCGGGGCCGGCGCGGAAGACACCCGTATCCACGAAGCCGAAGGACGGGCTGTCGTTGCGGGAAGAAAAAAGCGGTTCCGGTCCGTTGCGGCTTAGCGAAACCATGGGCGAGATCCTGAAGATCCAATCCTTCGAACCATCGAATCGTGGAGCCACGAGGCCGGCTGCACCTACTGTCAGCGACCAGTGGCCCGACAGGAAATTATCGCTGTATCCTTCCTGGGCGACCGCGACTGAAGCGGTGCTGATACCCGCAAGGAGGAGAGCGCCCGCTGAAAGGGCGGAGAAGTGCATGGACAAGGAAGACTCCGATACGAACGCCTTGCGGCCCGAATATGCGGAAGGTCGATAAAAATTGATTAAATTCCGGCTATTGCGCGGCAGTTTCGCAGTGGTTCGACTATTATCAACAGCTCTGCGGCACATGACTTTGCAACCGGCTTCCTCTAACTTGCGTTAGCAAGAACGTATGCCGCCGGGCATGCGCGAGGGAGAAGCCATGCGCTGGAGAGGCCGCCGTCAAAGCAGCAATGTAGAGGATCGCCGCCGCATGCGGGCCAGCTTTCCGGGCGGAATGAGGCGGATACCTGTGCGCATTCCAATGCGGCGCGGCGGCGGCATGTCGATTTCGACCATCATCATACTTGCCGTCCTGTTCATAGGCTTGCGGGCCATCGGCATCGATCCGCTGGAAATGCTTGCTCAAGGTCCGATAACCGAGCAGAGCGCACAGCAGGCCCCCGCCAATGACGAGACCTCGCAATTCGTGCGAGTGGTGCTCGCAGAGACAGAGGACGTATGGCGGCAACTCTTCAGGGCTGAGGGCGCGGAATATTCGGAACCGACGCTCGTCCTCTTTTACAGCCAGGTGGAGTCCGCCTGCGGTTTTGCTTCGGCCGCCAGCGGGCCTTTTTATTGCCCGGGCGACAATCGGGTATATCTCGATCTGGATTTTTTTAACGAGCTTGCGCGCCGATTCCAGGCGGCAGGCGACTTCGCGCAAGCCTATGTGATTGCGCATGAGGTGGGACATCATGTGCAGAACCTCATTGGGGTGCTGCCCCGTTTCAATCGCATGCGGGCAGGCATGAGCCAGGCTGAGGTGAATGCCGTATCTGTGCGGGTGGAGTTGCAGGCCGATTGCTTTGCCGGGGTATGGGCGCACCATACTGATCAGCGAGGCTTGCTGGAGGAGGGCGACATCGACGAGGCGCTGAATGCGGCGTTCCAGATCGGAGACGACACGCTGCAAAAGCGCACCCAAGGTTATGTCGTTCCCGAAAGCTTCAATCACGGCACTTCGCAGCAAAGACAAAGATGGTTCCTGCGTGGCTATCAAACCGGTCAGGTATCCGGTTGCGACACTTTTGAAGGTGATGTCTGAACGATGCAGGCGGAAGCGTATAGATGAGGGCCGGAACAATAGCCGCACTCGTCGTTTCCCTCATCGGCGGAGCCGTGGCATCCCAGGCGCCGGAGTTCGCACAGCAATACCGCCAGCGCCTTCACGGTGCCCACTGGGAACTTACCCAGATAGTGACGGATTTTGATGCAGGCGCTGTGCGCCATGGCCTTGATCGGGAGGAGGCGCTGGGGCTTTATGACAAAGTTCCACCGCCTTTCCTCCAGGACCGCTCCCGTTCGATGCGCAGGATCATTGAGCGTGCCGAGCATCTTGACCGCCAGGTGCAGCGGCTTGCAGATCTGCCACCTGTCCTCCGGCCGCTCCTCGTGATGGTCGATCCCGATAAGGACGTTTTTCAGGGGACGCTGCACGATTTCGAGACTGCAGTACCGCTGACAGCTCACGGCCTTGTTTGGACGGCGGCGGGGCTTCTTGCAGGCTTCGGTCTGATCAGATTGGCTGTTTTCCCGCTGCGGCAGCGCCGCCGTCGGCCGGAAAGGTTCGCAAGCCGTTAATGGGTTGCCTAAATTGGCGACAGCAACCTTAAAAGGAGTTTAAAAGCGGCTGTGCTAAAAAGCATCCCGACAATGAAGATGCGGGGGCGCTACACTTCTTCGAATTTCCGAGCATCCGTATTTTATGCAGGGCAAAAAAGCTCTGATTCGCAAGACCGCCTGGCATACTGCCGCGGCTTGAGAATGGAATGCGCCGTGCTCGTTAAAGGAGTTACCAGACTGTGCCTTCATCTTGACGCACGGTAACAACTGGGGCGGCTCTGACAAGGAGCTGCCCTTTTTTCTTTCCAGTATCAGCGTTCGGCGAGCGCCGGCTCGCCCTTCCTCTCGCGGATGAAATTGATGAACCGGCGGAAGAGATAATGTGAATCCTGCGGCCCGGGCGAGGCTTCAGGGTGGTGCTGGACCGAGAAGACGGGTCGCCCAACAAGGCTGATTCCGCAATTGGAACCGTCGAAGAGCGAGACATGAGTTTCCTCGACGCCTTCCGGCAGGCTGTCGCGGTCGACTGAGAAACTGTGGTTCATTGATACGATCTCCACCTTTCCGGTGGTGAAGTCTTTGACCGGATGGTTCGCGCCGTGGTGACCCTGATGCATCTTGACGGTTTTGGCGCCGAGCGCCAGCGCCAGAAGCTGGTGTCCGAGACAGATGCCAAAAAGCGGCATGCCAGTCTCCAGAAGTTTGCGTATCATGGGTGCGGCGTATTCGCCGGTTGCCGCCGGATCGCCAGGGCCGTTGGACAGGAACACACCGTCAGGCTTCATGGCAAGGATGTCGTCAGCGGTCCAAGTCGCCGGCACGACGGTTACTTTGGCGCCAAGGCTTGAAAGAAGGCGCAGGATGTTGCGCTTCACGCCGTAGTCAACGGCGACCACGTGGATGGGGGGCTTGGTGGCGGTTCCGTAGCCCTCGTTCCAGATCCACGGCGTTTCTGTCCATGTGGAGGATTGACCCGAGGTCACCTCCTTCGCCAGGTCGAGCCCCAGAAGACCGCTCCATTCGCGGGCCTGACGTTTCAGGTCCTCAATATCGAAGCGGCCGTCGGGAGCATGAGCAATCGCGGCATTGAGCGCACCCTTGCCCCTCAAGAGGGCCGTGAGCGCGCGGGTGTCTATGCCAGACAGCGCGATGATGCCGCGCCGGCTCAGCCAGGCGTTCAGATGCTCGGTAGAACGGTAATTGGAAGGCTCGGTAATGTCGGCGCGGAAGATTGCGCCAACGGCGCCTGCGCGGGCGGCGGGGTGGAGGTCCTCGAAATCTTCCCCGTTGACACCGGTATTGCCGATATGCGGAAAGGTGAAGGTGACGATCTGTCCGGCAAAGGATGGGTCCGACAGAATTTCCTGATAGCCGGTGAGCGCCGTGTTGAAGCACACCTCGCCGACGGCTGTACCGGCTGCGCCGAAGCCGCGGCCCTCGATCACCGTGCCGTCGGCAAGAACGAGAAGCGCCGTCGGCCTGGCTTCATTCCAGGGCGCGGTAGTTGCCATAAGAAACTCCATCTTAACGCATCGAGGCCTTGAAAGATAACGCACGCCGCGCCATATCGCCGCGCAATATGCGGAGTAAAACAGATCCGCATTTTCGCTGCCAGGCACACACCATGTCCGTGCAAGGCGCGGACAATAAAGGACACCCAATAAGCGGTCAATTCTTCTTCCAGAATTTTGGTGGGTATGTTCGCTTCTCGATTTCGAGGGCATAGGCAAAAGAATCAGTCTCGCCCGTGCGAGAGGCGTCCTTTTAGTGCCGTTACGGGAGTAATAAGACCATGCGCGAGAAAATCGCTCGGGCATTGAGTGAAGCTTTGAAAATCCAGGATAGACGCCGAATCTCGACGCTACGCCTCATCCAAATGGCCATCAAGGATCGCGATGCCGCAAATCGCATGGCGGGAAAAGATCCGTTGAGCGATGAGGAGATCGCGAAAGTCTTAACGCGCATGGTCAAGCAGCGCGAGGATTCGGCGCGCGCCTTCGAGGAAGCCAGCCGGCTGGAGCTTGCGGAGCAGGAGCGCCGGGAAATCGAGATCATCCTGGAATGTCTGCCAAGGCAGCTCGGCGAGGAGGACATGAAGAAGATCTGCGCTCAGGTGGTAAATGAAGTGGGGGCTGGCGGATTGCGTGATATGCGCCGTTGCATGAATGCTCTCAAGGAAAAGTTTCCCCTCCAGGTCGACCTGGGCAAAGCCAGTAGCATCATGAGGGAAATGCTGCGATAACGGGAGCGCGCTCGAGGATCGAGCGCGAAACCGATCATGAATGGCAGGAGTACAGGCAATGAAGTCCGGCCCTGTAGCCTTCATCCTCTGGCTGTGCTGTTTCCTCGGCTTCTGCGGATTGCACCGCTTCTATCTTGGAAGGCCCTGGACTGGGCTTTTATGGCTCTTGACCTTGGGGCTTCTCGGTGTCGGCCAACTCATCGATCTGTTCCTTCTTCCTTCCATGATCCGCCAGGCCAATCTTGAGTTGCGTGTTGACAGGATCGAGGGCAATCCGTCCTGATCGCTTTCCCGGTATTGCCTGCAAACGACGTGTCCTGCCTGTGAATCTCTGGCGCCGGAGGGGACAGGGCGCGCCGTCGTGTGTAATCCTGTGTTCCGAAAGAGCTTGGCCATGCGCTTTTCCAACGATTTCCTCGATGAAATTCGCGATCGGCTTCCCATCAGCCGGCTGGTCGGCACGCGTGTAACGTTCGACAAGCGCAAGACCAACGCGGCCAGGGGCGATTACTGGGCCTGCTGCCCCTTCCACGGTGAGAAGACGCCGAGCTTCCATTGCGAGGATCGCAAGGGACGTTATCACTGCTTCGGCTGCGGCGTCTCGGGGGACCATTTCCGTTTCCTGACCGAGCTTGAGGGCCTGAGTTTTCCCGAAGCAGTGGAGCGGCTGGCCGATATGGCGGGGGTCCCTATGCCCGCGCACGATCCAGAATCGGAGCGCAAGGAGAAGGAGCGGGCCAGCCTCACGGATGTGATGGAGATGGCCAGGCATTTCTTCCAGGATTGCTTGCAGGGGCCGCAAGGCGCTGAGGCGCGGGCCTATTTGCGCGGGCGGGGCATCACCTCCGCAACACAACAGCTCTTCCGGCTGGGCTTTGCCCCCGATAGCCGCAACGCACTGAAGGAGCATCTGGCCACACGCGGGGTGACGAAGGAGCAGATGGAAGCTTGCGGCCTCGTCCGACACGGGCCGGACATTCCGGTATCCTACGATTGGTTCCGTGGCCGCATCATGTTTCCGATCGAGGATGCGCGCGGACGTGTGATCGCCTTCGGCGGGCGGGCGCTCGCGCCGGATGCCTTGGCGAAATACATGAACTCGCCCGACACGGAGCTCTTCCACAAGGGCAGCGTTCTCTACAATCAAGCGGCAGCGAGGAAGGCCGCCCGTGAGCGGACCGTGATCGCTGTCGAAGGCTATATGGATGTGATCGCGCTTGCCCAAGCCGGGATCGAGAATGTGGTCGCCCCGCTTGGTACCGCGCTGACGGAACGCCAGCTTGAGCTCCTCTGGCGCATGGCGGACGAACCCGTTCTCTGTTTCGACGGGGACGAAGCAGGTCTGCGCGCAGCGTGGCGGGCGGCCGATCTGGCGCTGCCCCTGGTACAGCCGGGCCGCTCCCTCGGCTTCGCCCTGTTGCCCGAAGGCAAGGACCCGGACGACCTGCTGCGCGAGGCAGGCAGGGATGCCTTTGATGCAGTGGTGGCAGCAGCCCGGCCGCTTGCGGACATTCTTTGGATGCGCGAGACCGCCGGCCGAACTTTCGACACCCCCGAGCGGCGGGCCGAACTGGAGCAGTCATTAAAATCCCTTGCAAGCCGCATCCGCGATGAAAGCGTACGCCGGCATTATGCGCAGGACATGCGCGAGCGTGTGCAGAATTTCTTCGGCACGCCACGTGAGGGAGCGTGGAGCGGCCGTCGCGGAGGCTTCGGGAGCAGGCCGCCGGGACGGCCCGGCATCGCGGCAGGAAGATTGGCTGTTTCCGAGAGTCTTGCCCGTTCCGCTCTGGTGAAGTCTGCGGGCGGCATCATGCCGCTGCGCGAAGCAGCCATCATGGTGGCGCTGGCAAACCATCCTGTTCTGATTGATGAGTTTTTTGATTCCGTTGAGAAGATGCCGCTCGAAAGCGCCGATCTCAGGAAGCTCCGAACGGCATTGTTTGATGCCATTGCCCATAATCCCGGCCATGATCGAGATGCGCTGAGGGAAGTAATCGAAGCATCCGAAGCGGGCGAGGCGCTTGAGCGTGCCGAGGCGCTGGTGCGACGTGCGCGCCAATGGCCGGCGCTGGCCGAGGCCGCTCTTGAGGATGCGCGCGAAGCCTTCCAGCAGGCCTTGCACTTGCAGTTGAGCGCCGGCTTTCTACATAAGGAACTCAAGGCGGCCGAGCAGGCGCTTGCAAACGAGCCAACGGAAGAGAACTACCGTCATCTCGTAGAGATTCAGGCGCAGCTTCGCAACGTTCAGGCGACCGAAGCGCTGATTGAGGGCTTTGGGCTATTATCCGGGCGCGCCGAGCGTTCCTAGCGGTCCGGGTTGTACGAGGGAGGCACTGATTCGCGTTTCTGTCGAGAATCATGGCAGATTTGCTTGACGTTGACGCTGAATAAGGGAATCAGGATCGATTCGAAAAGCGGTTCAGTGGATCCGCAGCAGCATAGGAAACTCCCCGACATGGAACTGGCCGGAAGGTCGCTGGAGATGTCAGGGTTAATCGGGCTTTAACGCGGCAGCGCTTAGAGCCAGCGGAGCGAAGGCAGCAGGTGCCGCTTGAGGCGACACTAGCCAGCGGCATGTGCGTGGAGAATGGAAGGCATGGCGACAAAGGAAAAGGAAGAGGTCGAAACCGAACGCGAGACCAGCGACGGTCCTCTGCTCGACCTTTCCGACGACGCGGTCAAGAAGATGATCAAGGCCGCGAAGAAGCGCGGTTATGTGACCATGGACGAGCTGAACGCGGTGCTCCCCTCAGGTGAGGTGAGCTCCGAGCAGATCGAGGACACCATGGCGATGCTCTCGGAAATGGGCATCAACGTCGTCGAGGATGATGACGAAGCAGGCGATGAAAGTGAAGAGGCCGAGGAAAGTTCCATGGAACTAACCGAAGCCAGCAGCACCGCGATTACGCCCGCAGCCAAGAAGGAGCCGACGGACCGCACGGACGATCCCGTGCGCATGTACCTGCGCGAGATGGGATCCGTCGAACTGCTTTCGCGCGAGGGCGAGATTGCGATTGCTAAGCGCATCGAGGCAGGCCGGGAGACGATGATTGCCGGGCTGTGCGAAAGCCCGCTCACCTTCCAGGCGCTGATCATCTGGCGCGACGAGCTTAATGACGGCAAGATTCTCCTGCGGGAGATCATCGACCTTGAGGCGACCTATGCCGGGCCGGAAGCCAAGCAGGCACCGGTGGTGACCCGTCCTGACGAGGATTCCAAGCCAGCGGACGACAAGTCCCGCCGTACGCACGACAATGACGATGTCACCAATGTTGGTGCTGAATCTTCCTCGGAGGATGACGACGAGGAAGAGGATGAGGCCAATCTTTCGCTTGCTGCCATGGAGGCCGAGCTCAAGCCTGGCGTCATGGAGACGCTGGACTTTATCGCCGATACCTATGTGAAGCTGCGCAAATTGCAGGATCAGAAGGTGGAGTCGAGCTTGGCGGATGCTGACAAGCTTTCGGCTGGGCAGGAGCGCCGCTACAAGGAGCTGAAGGACGAGCTCATCAAAGCAGTCAAGTCGTTGTCGCTCAATAACCAGCGTATCGAGACGCTGGTTGAGCAGCTTTATGACATCAACAAGCGCCTTGTTCAAAACGAGCTAAAGCTTTTCCGCCTTGCCGAAAGCCACGGCGTGCGGCGCGAGGATTTCCTAAAGGCCTATCAAGGCTCGGAGCTCGACCCGAATTGGGCGGCTACGGTGGTTCAGCTCCCGCAGCCGGGCTGGAAGGTATTTGTCGAGAACGACGCAGAAGCGATCGAGGCATTTCGCTCGGAAATTCAGAACCTTGCCCAGGAGACGGGAATTTCCATTGGCGAGTTCCGCCGCATCGTCAATCAGGTACAGAAGGGCGAGCGCGAGGCTGCCATCGCCAAGAAGGAGATGGTGGAAGCGAATCTGCGCCTCGTGATCTCCATTGCCAAGAAGTACACGAATCGCGGCCTGCAATTCCTTGATCTCATTCAGGAAGGCAATATCGGCCTGATGAAGGCCGTGGACAAGTTCGAGTATAGGCGAGGCTACAAGTTTTCCACCTACGCGACGTGGTGGATCCGGCAAGCGATCACGCGTTCGATCGCCGACCAGGCGCGCACCATCCGCATTCCAGTGCACATGATCGAGACGATCAACAAGATCGTGCGCACAAGTCGCCAGATGCTGCACGAGATCGGCCGCGAGCCGACGCCGGAGGAACTGTCGGAAAAGCTCGCCATGCCGCTTGAGAAAGTGCGCAAGGTTCTGAAGATCGCAAAGGAGCCGATCTCGCTCGAAACGCCGGTTGGTGATGAGGAGGATTCACATCTCGGCGATTTCATCGAGGACAAGTCCGCGGTACTGCCGATCGATGCAGCTATCCAGGCCAATCTGCGCGAGACGACCACACGTGTACTGGCCTCTCTTACCCCACGCGAGGAACGGGTCCTCAGGATGCGCTTCGGCATTGGCATGAACACCGATCACACGTTGGAGGAGGTGGGCCAGCAGTTTTCGGTGACTCGCGAACGTATTCGCCAGATCGAGGCCAAGGCGCTTCGCAAGCTCAAACATCCGAGCCGGTCGAGAAAGCTGAGGAGCTTCCTAGACAGCTAATAGTCGAAAAGCTATTAATCATAAATAGTTGAAGACCGGGCGCGATGCCCGGTCTCGCTTTTTCTGCCTCCATTTCAGCCCATTTTTGGCTTTTACAGTTGGTTCTGTGGGGGCATTGTACAGCACCAAGGACGTACCCTCATGAAACGTCGTCACTTCATCAGGGGGCTTATCGCTGCGGGTGCCTGCCCGATTTGCACGAAAACCGGCCTTGCCGGAGCACATTGGACCTATGGAGGCGAGGCAGGCCCTGAGCACTGGGGGGAGCTTGACCCGGATAACCTCGCCTGTTCCGCCGGCATGCAACAATCTCCGGTTGATATCTCCGGCGATATAGAGGCAGACCTCCCGGACATCGCACTTGGCTGGAAGCCGGGTAGGGGCGTGATGGTCAATAACGGCCACACTATCCAGATCAACATGGTTGATGGAGGCACGCTCTCGCGCGGAGAGGAAAGCTACGAACTGCTGCAGTTCCACTTCCATGCGCCGAGCGAGCACAGCGTGAGGGGCCAGTCCTTCCCGATGGAGGTGCATTTCGTACACAAGAATCCAAGAACGGGGTCCCTAGAAGCGCTCGGCATTTTCCTTGTGCCCGGCCGCAACAACGAAACTTTCCGCCAGCTTGCGGAGGCCTTTCCCAAGGAACAGCATGGTGAAGCTTCCTTCAACAAAATTGACCCTAGCGGCCTTTTGCCCGCAACGCTGGAATACTGGCTTTATGCGGGATCATTGACGACTCCTCCCTGCAGCGAGGATGTTGTCTGGATGGTCGCGCGGGAGCCGGTTGAGGTGAATGGCGCCGATATCGATAAATTCACCGCCATCTACTCCATGAATGCCAGGCCAATCCGGCGGCCAAACCGGCGCTTCATTCTGACGTCGGACTGAGCCGGTGGAACGTTGTGCAATTCCGGGAAAAGTGCGTACCGGTGTTCTTTCCGGAGTTGCGAAATAAAAGACCTAGATCATTTCAGACTCTCCATGAAATCCTGAAATGATCTAGGTTTCCCGGCAGTAGCTTCCGCCGGTTGGTCTTTGCGCTCTATATTGCTCCGGAAGCTGCATAAGGGAAAGGAATGTCACGCCAGACCACCCTCACCATCCGTACCTCTGGCCCGGGTCTATATGAGTTCACCGGCGAGGCGGTGGATTTTGTCGGTCGGCAGGATGAGCGGGAGGGGTTGCTGACCGTCTTCGTGCGGCACACCTCGTGCTCTCTCCTCATCCAGGAAAATGCCGACCCGGATGTGAAACGGGATCTGGACGAATTTTTTCGCAGGCTCGTGCCGCCGTCAGATGATCCGTCCATGCACTGGATAACACATCGGATCGAGGGGCCGGACGACATGCCGGCCCACATCAAAGCATCGCTCATGCAAACCTCCATCTGCATTCCCGTTGCAGGCGGTCGGATGGTGCTTGGCACATGGCAAGGCATCTATCTCTACGAGCATCGGACAGGAGAGCATCAGCGCCATGTGGTCCTGCATTTTTCCTGAGCCTTGTACAGTGCCGGCTGTTGTTTCTGTTCGAATCTGCGCTTTCGCGCTACATAAATGGAAAGGAAAAGGAGAGCGCCATGTCATTTCTGAAACGGCTTTTTGGCGGCGGCGGGAGCAGGCAATCGTCCAAAGAGGAAGTGGTTGGCGGCTCGCAGGAGCATAAGGGCTTTACGATCCGCGCAACGCCATTCGCTGAAGATGGGCAGTACCAGACCTGCGGCGTCATCTCCAAAGAGGTGGATGGTACGGTGAAAGAGCACCGATTCGTTCGTGCCGACCGGTTTCCCAGCGCGGATCTGGCTGCCGAACATGCATTGCGCAAGGGCAAGCAAATCATCGACGAGCAGGGCGACTGGATCTTCAGCCAGCAATAATCCCTGTTTCGGCTGGCCTCAATCCTGGCAGGCCGAAACGCTACTGGTCCGCCGAAAGCGTTGCAGCACACATTTGATCGCGTGCTGAAGCAACACCAAAGGGGCTGCTGCACCTATTCCAATGAACGACATCCCGCTCTAGGTGCCGAAAGTGGTGCCGGGCTCGGAAGCGACAATTTCAACGAGCTCGACATCGAAGATCAGATCCTGCCCGGCTAGCGGATGATTGCCGTCTACGGTGATTTCGACGTCATTGGCATCGACGACGGTGAGCGGGATTTCCTGACCCTCGCGCGTTGTCGCTGTCAGACGCGTCCCCGGTGATACATCGAGGTCCTCCGGCAGAGCGCTGCGGGGCACCTTCTGGATCTGGCGCTCGTCACGCTGCCCATAGGCATCGTCGGCCGGGATGGTGACAGTCGACTTCTCGCCAACGGCCATGCCTTCTACGTGCCGTTCCAATCCCGGGATGATCTGCCCGCCACCGACCTGAAATTCCAAAGGCTCACGGCCATTCGAAGAATCAAACTCGGTTCCATCCTTCAACCGTCCGCTATAGTGTACGCGAACGACATCGCCGCTTTTGGCCTGTCTCATCTGTCTCTCTCCCTTAAATCCTGCCGAAGATTGACATAGACGGGCGACGGATGTGTTCCCGCTCTATGCATGAGAGTTGCGATCCGCGCTTGGCAGAACGCAATGTTTCCTACTGTTGTGGCGCGGAAGAACAGCATCCTCACCCGCAACCGCGCCGCAACGCGCGACATGAGAGCTGTTCATGCCGCTTTCAGCTAAGGTTAGGGCGAGGGTGCTGGATGTAAACCCTTGACGGATTCTTTTGCGGACCTGCTAATTGCCATAATGGGGCCAGTCGAAACCGACGGTCTCGCGCACCGTTCTATAGCGGTCTCACCAGAATATTTTCCAGCGGCATCGTTATTTCGCGCCGCCGAGGCGGGAGGCTCTTCCATTTCTCCTATTCCTATTTCAGCCATTATCCGTCTCTCTGGTAAGAGCCAAGGATGGGAGAGAAACCGGACATCCTGACATTCTTGTCGGCATCGTCAGGTGAATTTCTTCACCGCGCCCTGCCGGTGCTGCCGGCAAGACGATCGAGCTGCTGGCGGATGTGCGACGCTTCGGCGGGCGTGCGCGCAAGCGCTATGGCGCGGTCAAAGGAGTCGCGGGCCTCGGCATCGCGGCCAAGCTCTTTCAGAAGCGCCCCCCTTAGCCCATGGAAGTAGAAGTAGCTGGAAAGACGTTCCCCCAGAGGCTCAATGAGCGCGAGAGCGGGCTGCGCCCCGTCGGTTTTGAAGACGGCAACTGCCCGGTTCAGCGTGACAACCGGGGAAGGCTGCATGCGTTCCAGTGCCTTGTAAAGAAGCTCAATCTCGCTCCAATCCGTATCTTCTGCCTTCGCCGCACGGGCGTGCACGGCAGCGATCGCGGCCTGAACCTGATAAGGGCCGGGGACGCGGTGGCGCATCGCCTTTTCGGCAAGAGCGATGCCTTCCGCGATCTTGTCATTGCTCCAGAGCGCGCGGTTTTGGTCCTCCAGAAGCACGATATTGCCATCGGCATCGAGCCGTGCGGGGGTGCGCGCGTGCTGAAGAAGCATGAGCGCAAGGAGCCCCATGATTTCCGGCTCGGCAGGGAAGAGCCGCAGGAGCAGACGGGCCAGCCTTATCGCCTCCTCGCATAGCGGCTCGCGGACAGGCGCTTCGCCGCCGCTTGCCGAATAGCCCTCGTTGAAGATGAGATAGATCATCGCCCCCACCGCACCGAGCCTCTCGGCGCGCTCCGCAGCGCCGGGAGCGCCGAAGGGCACGTTTGCGGCAGTGATGCGGCGCTTGGCTCGCGTGATGCGCTGCTCCATTGCCTTCTCATTGACCAGAAACGCGCTGGCGATCTCGCGGACGGTGAGGCCGGAAACGATTCTGAGTGCCAGCGCAACCTGCTGCGTGGCAGGCAGATCCGGGTGGCAGCAGATGAACATGAGCCGCAAAATATCATCGCGATACTGAGAATCATCGAGCCGCTCGACCATGTCAGCCTCCGCGTCATCCAACTCGGAAATGACATTGTCCGGCGGCAGTCCCGTCGTTCGGCTGCCTCGGCGTACCTGATCAATCGCGGCGTTGCGGCCCACAAAGATGAGCCAGGCGGCCGGATCGCGCGGCGGGCCGTTAACCGGCCACGTTTTCAAGGCCCGCAGGCATGCTTCCTGGAAGGCTTCCTCGGCCCGGTCGAGATCGCGGAAATAGCGTAGAAGTGCACCCATTGCCTGAGGGCGAGATCCTGTCAGCGCGGTCTCTATCCAGGCCAGATCGCTCATGATTTCACATCTGCCGTTTCGGGCAATGCGCCTTTTTCGAAGACGCGCAAGGCGCGGATTTCGAAAGTTCCGGCCTCGCCGTCTTTCAGCCGCTTGGCAAAGGCGATCACTTCCTCAAGATTATCGCCATCAACGATATAAAGGCCAAGCAGTTGCTCCTTGGTCTCTGCAAAAGGGCCATCAAGCACGAGCTGCTCGTTGCCGGAGGCGCGTATGGTTGTTGCGCCGGTGGTGGGAACAAGCCTGATTGCCGGGCCCATCTTGCCCTTGTCCACCCATTCCCGAGCGACCCGCTTGCGCTTGGCAAGCACCGCCTCGTCCTCGGCCTTGGACCAGGACATGACAGCGTCTTCGTCATTGTAGCAGAGTATCGCGTAAAGCATCCGGTACATCCCTCTCGGTGGAAGACGATCCAGAATGCCTTATGCCGACAGGGCGGGTCGAGGTTTTTTCACGCAGTGGAAGCAGGTGACAAGCAGCCTGATTTGCCTGCTTTCTCTTGCGCTACAGCAAAATCCGGCTATCTAGTCGGCTCCGATATGAAAACGCTCACCATCCGCCAGCCTGACGACTGGCACCTGCACCTGCGCGACGCTGCGATCTTGAAAGCAGTGGCGCCCTTTTCCGCCGCGCACTTTAAGCGTGCCATCATCATGCCCAACCTGGTTCCGCCGGTGGTTACCGCCGCTGACGCCATGGCCTACCGGGAGCAGATCGTGGCCGCTTTGCCGCCCGATAGTGATTTTCAACCGCTGATGACGCTCTATCTTACGGAAGGAAGCCGGGCGGATGACATTGAAGCGGGATTTCGCGACGGCCTGGTGACCGCGGTGAAGCTTTACCCTGCCGGAGCAACCACCAACTCTCAAAGCGGGGTGCGCAACATCGAAGCGGTGATGCCCGTTCTGGAACGCATGGCGGAAATAGGAATGCCGCTTTGCATGCATGGCGAGGTAACCGATCCCGCTATTGATATATTCGATCGCGAAGCTGTCTTCATCGAGCGAGTACTTCAGCCGCTGCGGCGCCGGCTTCCTGAACTGAGGATCGTCATGGAGCATGTGACGACGAAGGACGGCGTCGATTTCGTGCAAGCGGCGGGAGAAAATACGGCCGGGACGATCACCACGCATCACCTCATCATCAATCGGAACGCCATCCTGGCGGGTGGGATCCGCCCCCATTACTATTGCCTTCCCGTGGCCAAGCGAGAAACGCACAGGCTGGCCTTGCGGAAGGCGGCAACGGCCGGCGAGGGGCGTTTCTTCCTTGGCACGGACTCCGCGCCCCATGTGGATCCGCTGAAGGAATGCGCCTGCGGCTGTGCCGGCGTTTTCAACGCGCCCAACACGCTCGCCTGCCTTGCGCATGTCTTCGAGGAAGAGGGTGCGCTCGACCGGCTGGAGGCGTTCACCTCGCTCAATGGTCCATCCTTTTACAAGCTGCCGGTCAATGAAAGGCACGTTACGCTCAGGTGGAATGACGAACCGGTTGAGGTGCCCAGCAAGATCAACGCGGGCGGCGAGACCATCACTGTCTTCGATCCAATGTTTCCCATCCACTGGAGCGTCGAGAGCGGGGCTTCCTGAGATTTGCCGCAGTGACGTTCCCGCGGTGCCCTGAGCAAGCAAGACAGAACCGAATATCCTGGCAGAAACATCAAGAACGGAGCTCGTCCATGTTCGCCAACACCTTTCCGGATAAAGAGCTGATCGCCGACACAGTGGCCAGGATGCTCATCGAGATCGAAGCCGTTCATATCCGCGCAGGCGAACCCTACACTTTCACCTCCGGCCTCAAGAGCCCCGTCTATATCGATTGCAGAAAGCTGATCTCTTACCCGCGCATCCGCTCGGCCATAATCGATTTCGGCGCTTCCGTCGTGCTGCGCGACGCAGGCTTTGAGCAGTTTGACATCGTGGCAGGGGGGGAGACAGCCGGCATTCCGTTTGCTGCCTGGCTGGCGGACCGGCTGGCTCTGCCGATGCTTTATGTACGCAAGAAGCCGAAGGGCTTTGGCCGCAATGCGCAGATCGAGGGCGATCTGGCGGAGGGCGCACGGGTGCTGCTGGTGGAGGATCTTACGACCGATGGCGGCAGCAAGATCAAGTTCGCGGAAGCGATCCGGAACGCGGGTGCGAATGTGACCGACACCTTTGCCGTTTTCTATTACGACATTTTTCCGGAAGCGCCGGACCGTTTAAAAGCAGCCGGCATGCGGCTCCACTATCTTACCACCTGGTGGGATGTTCTAAGAGTCTGCCGGCGCGACAATCATTTCGGCACGGAGGCGCTGGATGCGGCTGAAAGCTTCCTCAACGCGCCTCTGCAATGGTCTGCAAAGCATGGCGGCATTGCCGAGTTGAAGCGAGAATAGTTGACGTACACGTAAAAGCGGGCAAGGCTGATCCTCAAAACCGGAGGATCGGAAATGTCGCTAGCGGGAAAGACCCTTTTCATCTCAGGTGGCAGCCGGGGCATCGGATTGGCCATTGCCCTTCGTGCCGCGCGTGACGGCGCCAACGTCACGATCGCGGCCAAGACGGACAAGCCTCACCCGAAGCTGCCTGGCACGATCCACACCGCGAAAGATGAGATAGAGGCTGCAGGCGGAAAGGCGTTGGCAGTCATCTGCGATATTCGCGATGAAAAGCAGGTGAAAGAGGCAGTCGCCGCGACGGTCGAGCGCTTTGGCGGCATCGACATCTGCGTCAACAATGCAAGCGCGATCCAGCTTACGGGGACGCTGGAAACGGAAATGAGGCGCTTTGACCTGATGCATCAAGTCAATACGCGCGGCACTTTCCTCGTTTCCAAGACCTGCATCACCCATTTGAAGGAATCGGAAAATCCCCACATTCTGAATCTCTCCCCGCCACTTGACATGCAGGCCAAGTGGTTCAAGAACCACGTCGCTTACACCATGGCCAAATTCGGCATGTCCATGTGCACATTGGGCATGAGTGCGGAGTTCGCTGCCGATGGTATTGCCGTTAATTCACTTTGGCCCCTGACCGCCATAGACACGGCTGCGGTACGCAACCTTCTCGGTGGCGAGGCCATGGCACGCATCAGCCGCTCCCCGAAAATCGTGGCGGACGCAGCCCATGCGATCCTCTGCCGCCCGGCAACCGAGTGCACGGGAAATTTCTTCATCGATGAAGTTGTATTGCGGGAGGAGGGCATCACGGATTTCTCCGGCTACGCGCCAGGTGTGGATGTGCTTGCAAGCGATTTCTTTGTCCCAGACGCTGTTCTGGAGAAAGTCAATACAAGACTACGGAGGTTGGAAGTATAAAGGAGGCGCCTGCTTTCAGGGAACTTTTAATGGGTATGTTCGTTTTCTTACGTCGATCGAATGGAGGATGAACATGCGCGCAGTCAACATCATCACTCTTCTTCTGATCATTATTGGCGGGCTGAACTGGCTGCTGGTAGGACTTTTCCAGGTGGATCTGGTTGCTGCGATTTTCGGCGGTCAGGAAGCTATTCTCTCCCGGATCGTCTACATACTGGTAGGTCTGTCAGCCCTGTGGCAACTAATGCCATTGTTCCGGACCTTCAATGAAGACGAAGTAATTGCCCAACGCCACTAAGCACCGAAGTGGTTCGTTTCCGTAGACGTTCGGGCCCGTTCGGGCCCGAACCGGCTTTACGCAATCACTACCACGTGGCGCGGAACCCGATGCTGCCGCCGACGCGATAGCTGTCGGTGAAGTGTGCAAAGCTGCTCTTGGCGGTAGCCTCGCCATAGACCGAGTAATGGTTGTCCGCCCAGTTGTAAGTGCCGCCCATTCCGAGGCCACCCCACAATGTCTGCTCCTCAGTAACGAAGTCTACATCGGCAACCACGACATGGGAGCGGTTGCGGAAATCGTAATAGATATTTGCAATGCCGTAGAGCTGGGCGCGGGCGAGCTTACCATCCGCGTCCTGCCAATCATTCGTGCGTTCCGCCGCGATGCCGATCCGGCCCGTCAATCTCTCTGAATCGGCGAGGCTTACCAGTGTGTCGAAGGGGCCGGAGAAATCATCATAATCCACCGAGGAGAAGGAAAGCTGGGCTTGCGGTGTAACCGACCAAAGAGCCGCCAGATCAAAGCGCATCCCGCTCTCAACGCTCAGCGCGTAGCCAATGGCCTTATTGTTCTCCACTAGCTTTGTGCCGAGCGCTTCTGAGCCCAGGTCGCTTTCATAGCGGCTCACCTGTGCCTGGCCGTCTACATAAAACCCGGACGGCCCATACCATGTCAGGCTTGCGCCACCGCCATAGCCGATTGTGTCGATGGAGCCTTTGCCGTGGATGGCTTCGACGTCGGCTTTGCCAGTTCCGTAATGAACGCTGGCACCGCCGAGCAGCACCCCATAATCCCCTTCTTGTAGCAGCACGTCGGCGCCGGCTTGTGCCTTCCATATACCTTGGGAGAATTCGAACCCCGCGGTGCTCTCTTTCGGAATAAAGTGGCTGGCGCTGCCTTTCAGTCTGAGCCAGAGGCCGCTGCTTTCGACCACGGCGCTTTCATAGATCTCATCCGGTATTGCAGGCGGCCAGCTCTTCAGATCCATCACCGGCATTGCTTCGGGAGAGAACCTGTTGAACCAGGTCCTGTTGCCGAGCCGCTGCTGCAATGTCCCCAATCCGTTCAGGTCCTGCAGCGTGTTGGCATAGGCTTCATATATCGGAACGCCCGGTTGGTAATAATCGGAGCGCAAATACCAGTCGCCGTCATTGGGAGTGTCGATGCCGCCCTGGTAGAGCATGTACGCATAGGCGCCATTGATGATCGCCTGCTGCCCACTCAGATCATAATCTCCGATGAGCCTGAATTCGCCTTCCGAGAGACCGCCGACATCGATGATTTTGATCTCATCCGCGGGCTCACCCTGACCGCCGACATGATTGACCTTCACAAATGACTTTCCCGAAGTGGAACCGGCCACATTGAGCCTGTCCGTCACTGCGGCGTCGCTCAGATCTGTGTTAAGGGTGAGCAAGCCATCCAGACCAATATAGTCGCTTTCGATTGTGACGGTGTTGCCGAGGGCACCGCCATTGAGCATGATCGTGCCGCTATTGGTCAGGTTGCCGTCAATGGTGAAGTTTCCCGCCGGCCCTCCTTCAAACAGGGGGAGAGCGTCGGCGGCTGCGATTATCCCGGCATTTTCTACCGGACCTATGGCCGTGCCGTAGCCGCCAAGAATACCGCCGGCTTTGACGTCAGTTTTGCCGCCGCTCAACAATCGTGCGCTCGGATGATTGGCATCGCCAACCGCCAGCACGCCGCCCTCACGTACGATCGTTCCATGTACCACGGTTGAAAGCCTGTTTATCACCAGGTTCCCACCGAATACGTCGATCGTGTTGGAACTGGACGTGCCGTTGATGAGCGCGGTGCCGGAGTGGATCGAGATATTGTCGATGCCGGTGATGGCGTAGCCGGCGCCATAGGTGAAGATATCGTCTTCTTCTACCATGAAGTCGATGTTGGCAAGCCCCTGTCCGACGATGTTGCCGTCGATGCCCCCGCTATAAATGTTCAGTTGGTCGGCATAGGCGGAGAGCAGGATGTCGCCGGAAATCTTGCCGCTCCGTTGCTCTAGCGTGGAAGCTGCGCCCATACCTGTCAGGTCTATCGCGGCATCCGCGCCCGTGATGTCCCCTGAATTTTCGACAATCACTGCGTGGTCTATTCCGATCGCGATCGCCTTATCCGCGGTGATCGTGCCGCTATTCGTCACGAAGCCGGTTGCATTCTGTCCGGTAAAGTAGCCAAGGAACTGGTCGACATCGCGCACGAGGATGCCATGCTCATTGGCCGCGATGCTGCCTTCGTTGACGATGCCGTCATGAAAATTGTGAATGTTTTCGATATGGACGCCGACTTTCTCCGCAGTGATCGTGCCACTGTTGATGATGCCGCCATCAAAATGGGGAACGCCGCCTTCCACCAATATGCCGGTAGAACCGCTGATTATGCCGGAATTCCGGATGCCATCACTGAAGGTCGCCCGGTGATTGATGTGGATGCCCATGCCATCGGGATCGGCTTCGATGCGGCCGCGATTGTCGACACCGTCAGTGAAGCTGGTATGACCTATGACGATACCGTCATGACCTTTGATCGTGGCATCTGCCTCGTTGACAATCCCGCCGGTGAAATCGCGAACGTCCCAGATATTGATTCCGGCTGTGCTGGTGCCCAGGCCTTCAATCAGACCATGATTGCGGATGCCGCCCTCGAAAATCGTCGTATCGCGGGTAGGGTCGGTAATGTCGATGCCATGCGTGGCGCCGATTATCGAACTGTTGGTATCGTTGAAAATGCCGTCGGTGAAAATCGGAAGATTGGCGATCCGGATGCCTGCGCCGCTGGTTCCGATGATGAGATGGCCGTTTGAAATTCCGCCGGAAAAGCTGCTTCCCGCATTGCCGCTTATCCAGATGCCATGGGTGCCTGATATGGTGGCTGGCAGCGATATCCTCTCGTTCAGGATCCCTCCGGTGAGGTCCCGAAATTCTCAAGGCGTATTCCGTTTCCTGCAACGCCCTCGATCACACGATAGTTCTGGATGCCACCGCTGAGATTAGTGCCGTTTTCCAGCCAGACACCATGCACGGCGGCGATAATCATGCCGTCATTGGTGCTGGGCACCCTGGTGCCGTTGACGATGCCCGCCACATCAGACCTGGAGATGCGGATGCCATTCTGCTCCGCTTCCACCGTACCGTGGTTTGTGACCTTGCCGCCTATGGAACTGCCCATGATGTCGATCCCATCATCCCCCGTGGCAGTAGGGGAGGAGGTGGCTGTGTTCACGCGGCCAGTAAAGTCATTGATCAGGCTGCCGGTGATGTTGGAATTGATGACCTGCACGCAGTCGACGGTCGCCGTATTGATGAAGTCGCCGTTAATCGTCTCACCAATCAATGTCGTATCGACCGAGAGTGCGCCATCTGGGCAGGCTGCTGCGGCTCCTGACCCGAGAACGTTTACCGCTGCGCCACCAATCATCGCAGTAGTTGCCAACAACCAATGCCTTCGCACGGACCGCATACGCAGCCGGGCGCCAAGAAAGACCCAATTCATGTGACCTCCGAGCGATAAACTACCTGCAGCTAAAATCGTTTACGAGTATGCGTATGGGAACTTTAGATTTGCATGGACGATACGAGCTTCGGCATCAATCCTGATGCAGGAAAATGGGTTTGCCATAAAATCAATAACGATCGCTACATCCGAAGTCCAGACGTCGTCTAACCTTGTTCCGTCTCTCGTATTCTATCTCCACAGGAACTTATATACCGGTGTGAAATGTCTCTCTGTATACGTATAATGGATGATTGTACCAGGCCGGAGGAGCACTTGCCTGGAAGTGCCGGAAAGGCTTATCGAAGCTGCCCGCCGACACTGGCCGGCGGGCATAGGAAGGGTCTGCCGCTACCAGAGGATGCGCAAGCCGACCATTCCGCCGAGAGTGTAGCTCGCGCTGAAATTGTTCAGGCTGCTCTTCGTTTCGAACTCACCGTAAAGAGTATAGCGGCCGTCTGCCCAATTGTAAGCACCACCGAACCCCAGCCCACCCCAAAAGGAATCGTTGTCGCTGACGAAATTGACTCCTGAGACATCGGTGCGCGTTCCGTCGCTGAAATCGTAATAGAGATTCGCGATTCCATAAAAATGCGAGCGGCTTATCCGGCCCGCGACATCCCGCCACTCATGCTGATGCTCTGCGCCAACTCCGAAGCGGCTTACAAGATTGCCGCGGCGCTCCAGGGACACGGCGGAGCCGAAAACGTCCTCAAAGTCCCTATAGTAGACTTCCGAGTAGGAGAGCTGCGCCTGCGGCGTAACGGACCAGCCGCCCTCACGTTGAAAGCGTTTTCCTGCCTCGATACCTAATGCGTAGCCGAAGCCCCTATTGTCGTCGACCAGTTGGCCGACATCCGCCCGCTTCGACCATAGGTCGCTTTCGTACCATGTGAGCTGGGTCTGTCCGTCTACATAAAGGCCGCTGTAATCATACCATGTGAGCGTTCCCCCGAGGCCGTATCCTACAGTTTCGATCGTCCCGCTGTCGCTGCCTGCGAGCACATCAGCGGCGATCGTTCCAATATGGGCGCCAAACCCGCCTATGAGGCTGCTGCCGGGCTCCTCACGCAGAGGCGCATCGGCACCGACCTGCATCTTCCAGACCGATTCCTTGTAATGTGTGCCACTCGTGGTGCGGCTCGGCTTGAAGCCGCCACGGAAGCCTTCGATCCTCGACCAGAGGCCATATTCGTCGACGAGCATTTCTGCCGGAGGCTCCGCGGGCGGCCAGGTCTTGAGATCACGAATAACGGGAACGGGAGTGGAGATCCAGGTGCGGTTTCCTATGCGTTGCCGCAGCGAGCCCGGACTGTTCAAGCCTTGCAGGATATTCCCGTACGCCTCATAGGTTGGCACGCCCGGCTGGATGATCGGTTCTTTTTCTCCGTCCTCGTTACTGTCGATGAATTGGGAACGCAGATACCAGTCGCCATCCTCGGGAGTGCTGGTCCCGCCCTGATAGAGCATGTAGGCATAGGCGCCGGCGACGACAGCCTGCTCTCCCTCATGCACATAGTCACCGATCAGGGTGAAGGTGCCGTCGGAAGCTCCTTCCACGTCAATGAGCTTGATGCCTTCCACCGTCTGGGCTCCAGTGCCTCCCCTGTTCGATACCCTGACTGAAGTGGCTCCGGAAGTTGCGCCCTGCACGATCAGCATGTCTGTCGCCGAGCTATCGTCGCCCAGGACCGTGTTGAGGTTCAGTACGCCGTCCGCGCCGGCATAGTCGCCGGCAACGAGGAGCATGTTGCCAACGGTGGCGCCGCCAACGTTGAGCGTGCCGGAATTGGTGAGTGCGCCGTCTATCGTGAAAATGCCACCCGGTTCTCCGGCAAAACGCGCAAGCGCGTCCGCAACCGCGACCGTGCCCCGGTTGTCGACATTCCCTTCGACTGTGCCATAGCCACCAAGAAAGCCGCCTTCATCAATCTGGACCGTACCGCCGCTGACAAGCTTTGCTGCGGGGGTTGTACTGTCTCCCACTACAAGCGTTCCATCCGAGAAGATCGTCGATTCGGCCGAGGTGGAAGCAAGGTTGTCTATGACGAGCGTACCGCCATGAACGCTGATGGTCTTTGAATCGGAGGTGCCCTGAAGTTCAACGGTTCCGGAAGTTACGCCTAGGTCGCCGATGCCGGTAATGACGTAGTCGGATGCATAGCTGAAAGTGCCGGAACCAAGATCGAAGGAGATGTCGACCGTATCGATCTGGCCGGTAATGTTCCCCTCGATGACCCCGCCGGTGACGGCAAGCCCCGTGCCGCTGCCCGTCGATAGCAAGAGGTCGCCGGAAAGAAGACCGTCCTGCTGCTCGATGAGAACGAGATTGTTTGCGGCGGAAAGATCAATCGCAATGCCGCCGATGCTGGTGACAGAGCCGTTATTGGTAATGGCGCTCAGGGCTGAGTCCTCGACGACGATGCCTGCCACGTCGCCAATGATCATGCCGTTATTGGAGATGCCGTTGGCAATGGTCGAGCCGCCGCTGACATGAATTCCCTCCTCAAAGGCAATCAACGTCCCGTCATTGACAATCGCGCCCGCCAGGTTGGAGCCATTGACGGAGATAGCTTGCATGGCATCGGTGATTGCACCGTTATTGACGATGTCACCGGTGAAGGCGGCTACATTCTCGATGTGGACGGCATCGGGCCCGTCTGCGACGAAAATGGACGCTTCGTTGAGGATGCTGCCCTCGAACGTGTCGATGTTGCTGAGATAGATCGCCGTCTGGATGGCCGAGAGGGAATCTTGATTGATGATGCCACCTTCGAACCTCCCCACATCTAAGACGGTAATTCCATAATTTCCGGCAAGGCTACCCGTATTGCTGATGTCACCGGTAAAGGCGTCGGTTTGGCTGACCGAAATGCCCGTCTGCATGGCCGTGATGACGCCATGATTTTCAATGCCGCCATCGAAGATCGGGATAGTGCCGGAAGTTGAAAGGACGCGGATGCCCCATCTGCTTTCCAGGACTCCGCCGGCGTCGTTCACGACGCCGCCCGTAACTTCGCTAGCGCCGTCGATTCGGATTGAATGCTCCTCGGCATTGATCTGGCCGGTATTGAGGATGCCGCCATGAATGATGGCGCCGCTCCCGACGAATATCCCGTCATCCAGCCCGCCGCCTTGCAGATTGCCGCTGTTGAGGATGCCGCCTTCGACGGTTCCCAATATCTCGATCGCGGCCTGGCTGGCCTCAATATCACCGCCATTGCTCACAGCACCCAGAACGGTGGAGGTTGCGTCCACCTGAATTCCGCGGGAGAGCGCGTTGATCGTGCCGGGGTTATCCACTTTCCCGTCCACCTGAGAGCCGTTCCGGACCGAAACTCCTACTTCCAATCCGCTTGGGCCGCCCGGAGTATTGATGATACTAAAATTCACCACGTCGCCGCCGACAGTGGTGGAATCGATTTCAATGCAGTTGATAGGCGCGCCATTATTCACTGGTCCTGTTGTGGTGCCCGTGTGGCTGATGACGCATTGCGCCAAGGCGGGCGCTGTATCCATTACGCTGAGCAAGGTCCCGCCGACCAGCGATGTCGTCGCCAGGAAAAGACGGGTGCGCCAGCCTTGCACAACTGCAATTCTGTTGCTGCTGAAATTCATTTCCGCCATCCGAAAAGTGTTTATGGAAATAATTGGCTTTCCTTGCGGGCAGCTATCGCACCCGCAATCCCGAAACGAGATCCCGCGGACGCTGCTGCGCGACGCGAGATAATCAGAGCCTGAAATATGGCTCAATAAACAAGAAAACTGCGAGATATATGTGCCGGCAACACCGTGATGTTTAGCCGTATTCGTTAAGATTTCGTTTACGTTTACCATAGACGGTTGGAGTTGGTTAAGTTTTAGAGGGATAGATTCTCTGGTTCACGCGTCCCAAAAAATCACACAACAGGATTGGAGAGGGCCGTGGGACGTTGGGCGAATATCACCATCGCCGGACCATCAGGGGCGCGCTCTTTGCGCGAGGCGCTCGTACTTGCCGAGCAGCATCGGCTATCCGGACGGCTAATGCAGGCAGAGGCTCAGTGCCGCGAGATTCTTGCAATGCGGCCAAACGAGCCGGAGGCGCTTCACCTGCTTGCTCTGGTGGAATATCAGTCCGGCAGGTTCGCCGAGGCAATCGGGCATATGAAGCGGGCCGCCACGCTTGCTCCTGAGAAAGCGCTCTACCACGCGCATCTTGCTGAAATATGCCGGCGCGCCGGGCGTCTACGGGAAGCGGTCACCGCGGGCCGTCGCGCGGTCAAGCTAAGGCCGAACGATGCCGAGACTCTTGCCAGTTTGGGCGATACGTTGTTCCGGTCGAAGAATTACGAGGAGGCTAAGGTCTGCCATAGCCGCGTTGTCGCTCTCAAGCCGGATTGGGCAGCAGCATGGCACAAGCTTGCTGAGGTGCTTGACGCATTGGGGGAGGATGAGGAAGCCGCGAAGAGCCGGGAACGCGCCGGAGCACTTGCAGTGGCCAGCGGTGAAGGTCCCCCACAATCAAGACCGGCGTCCCTCAAACTCACGCCTGAAGGAGCACTCTTGCTTGCGAGGCAGCATTGCCGGGCCGGAAGGCTTCGCGCCGCGGAAGCCTTGTGCAGGCGCGTGCTGGAAATGGTGCCAAATTTCGCCGATGCAGAGCATATGCTAGGCATCGTGGCTTTCCAGGAAGGCAGGTTCCCGGCAGCTATTTCCCATCTGAAGCGGGCGACAGAACTCGATAGCGCCGTCGCGCGCTATCATTGCGACCTTGCCGAAGCCTATCGTCGCAGCGGGCGCGCGGATCTTGCAGAAGCTTCCGCGTGCCGCGCCCTTTCACTGGAGCCGGAAAACGCGGCCGCTCTCAATAATCTGGGGGTTGCGCTCTACGAGCTTGAACGTTTCGAGGAGGCGCTCGGATGCTACGCCCAGGCAATTGCCATAAACGACGCTTTTGCAGAGGCTTACAACAACCGCGGCAATGTGCTGAGAATGCTGAAGCGGCGCGAGGAGGCGGAGGAGAGCTATCGCCGTGCGCTGGCGGTTAACCCGCATTTCCGCGAGGCCAAGAACAATCTTTGTACGACGCTTTGTGAGCTGGGCAAGCTGGAGGAGGCTGAAAGCGTTTGCCGGCAAGCGCTTATCGAAGATCGCCGTGATCCTACGAGCCTTGGCAATCTTGCGCTGGTTCTACGGGATCTGGGTCGGCTCGACGAGGCGGCCAACCTGTTGGAGCGAGCACTTTCAATAGCACCCGGCACCGCCCGCCTTAATGTTCAGCAGGGCAGCCTGTTCCTTGAACGTGGACAGGTCGGGCAAGCCGCCGAAGCGGCTGAGCGGGCGCTGGCTCTAGCGCCGGAAAGCCATGAGGCGCTGAACCTCATGGGAAGGGTTGCCATGGAGCGCGGCCGTCCGCAAAGCGCGCTTGCGTGTTTCCGGCGCGCGATTGAGTTTAAACCGGATGCGGCTGAGAGCTGGAACAATGCCGGCAATGCGCTAAGGGTGCTCGGCAGGATCGAGGAGGCGCGCGATGCCTTTAACAAAGCTGTGGAATTCGAGCCGCTACATGCGGGCACCTATGTGAATCTGGCTGATTGCATGACGTTTGCACCGGACGATCCATTGATCGAGGTAATGGAAACTCTGTCTGCCGACGATAAACGTTCTCCGGACGATCGAATTTACCTCAACTTTGCACTCGCCAAGGCACTTCGTGACACCGGCGATCATCGCCGCGCTTTTGACCGCGTGCTCGCAGGCAATCGGGCAAAGCGGGCACTGGTCAGCTACGACGAAGAGGCGACGCTTGGCCTTTTCGACCGGATCGAGAAGGTATTCACGACGAAGCGCATCGCTTCCCTTGGCAGCGCAGGAAACCCATCGAAATTGCCGATCTTCATCTTCGGAATGCCACGCTCCGGCACAACGCTTGTTGAGCAGATCCTGGCAAGCCACAAAGATGTGACGGGTGCCGGCGAACTCGACATCCTTCCGACCTTGGCTCGGGCGGTATGCGGAAGTGATGGAAAGGCGCTGGCCTATCCGGAATTTGTCCCCCTGCTTTCCGGCGACGGGCTGCAAGAGCTGGGCACGCGTTATCTGGCAAGCCTTGGCACGCACGCTGGCGGTGCGGCGCGGGTGACGGACAAGATGCCGGCGAATTTTCTATTTGCCGGGCTTATCCATCTGATGCTGCCCGAGGCAGTGATGATCCACGTTGTGCGCGATCCGGTGGACACGTGCCTTTCCTGCTTCTTCAAGCTGTTTTCCGGCTCGCTCAACTACACCTACGACCTCGGTGAACTCGGCCGTTATTATCGGCGCTACGAGAAGCTGATGGCTCATTGGGAAAAGGTTCTGCCTCCTAGCCGTATCGTCGAGGTGCGTTATGAAAAACTGGTGGCGGACCTGGAAGGTGAGGCGCGACGAATCCTTGAAGCCTGCGAGCTTGAATGGGACCCGCGCTGCCTCACTTTCCATGAGACCATGCGTCCAGTCTACACCGCCAGCGCTACACAGGTGCGCGAACCTCTTTTCAAGAGTTCCGTCGGCCGGGCGCGCGGCTATCGCAGCCGCATAAGGCCCCTCCTGAAGGCCCTTGGAGAAGGACGCTGAGGAAGCTGGCCGGTCCTGCGAAGCATTGGTTGCGAGATCGCTCAGTAGATGGCGACCACCGGGTCCTGCCCGTGTATCACAAAGCCACGATACATGCCTTCGCAGTTGAAGGGCAGGGCAATGTTCCCTTGCCGGTCGACTGCGATGAGGCCGCCCGACCCGTCGTTGGATGCAAGATCGTTCATCACTAGATGCCGTGCGGCCTGTTCGAGACTCTCACCGGAATAGAGCATCCGCGCTGGGATCTCATGCCCAGCGGAGAAACGGATAAAGACCTCGCCATGCCCGGTGCAGGAGACGGCACAAGTGGCATTATCGGCGAAGGTGCCTGCGCCGATGACCGGGGTGTCGCCGATCCGCCCAGGGGCCTTGGCTGTCATCCCGCCGGTGGAGGTGGCGGCGGCCAGGTTCCCGTGCTGGTCGAGCGCCACCGCGCCCACTGTCCCGTGGCGGCGTCCCGTGCTGGTCGAGCGCCACCGCGCCCACTGTCCCGTGGCGGCGCGCCGGATCGTCATCGCTTTCGCCCCGAGCGCGCATTGCAAGCGTTTGCTGAAGCGACTGCCAACGGGATTCGGTGTAGAAGTAATCGGGGTCCGCGAACTCTACGCCCGCCTCCCGCGCAACCGCAACCGCCCCTTCGCCAATCATGAAGACATGGTCCGTACGCTCCATCACCGCGCGTGCAGCGCGAATGGGGTTGCGTGGGCCGAATATGCCGCCTACCGCCCCAGCGCGACGCGTTGCCCCGTCCATGATGGCAGCGTCCATTTCCTGCTTGCCGGCGCTCGTGAAGACCGATCCGCGACCGGCGTTGAAGAGGGGGTCGTCCTCCAGAGCGCAAACCGCCACGGTAACTGCATCGAGCGCGGTGCCACCATTGGCAAGCACCGTATGGCCGGCTTCCAGTGCTGCCGCGAGGCCGCGTTCATACTGCGCCTGAAGATCAGGTGTCATCCGTGATTTCAGGACCGTGCCGGCACCTCCGTGGATGCCAAGGGCAAACTTCTGCTTCATGCCGCTATCTCTTTCAAATGCTTCTTATCGATAATGTGCCAGGCTGGAGTCCGCAAAAGCCAGGCTTGTTACGTTATCGGCAAATAGATTTCTCGAATGAGATTGGCAGGCACTTCATGGATGCAATCCCGGAAAGAGCGCTTTCCGGGATAGTTGGGCACGGCTCATTCCATCGCACGGGCGCGGCCTGGAGAATCAGGCGGCTCCAAGGAGGAATTGCGGCTGGCTGAGCGTTTCCCCCCTGCACAGCCTCACCATCGCATCGTGAATGCGCTATGCCCTTTGGGCGATGAAATTGTCGTAATCGCCTTCTATCAGCGCATCATAGGGAACCATGTGGCTTTCCATCCGGCTCCTGATCTCTGACTCGCCCAAAGGTGCTCCGGCGGCCCTGGCAAGCAGATACTCTCTTGGCGTTTTCGCCGCGATCTTGCGGTTCGTGCGCCAGGTGATCAGCGCGCAGTTGAGGGCGCGGCTGGCATAGGGGCTGTCCCGCTCGACGCCAAGCACGCTTACCGGAAATAGATGGTGGTATTCGCGGCGGGCAATGTTATCCGCATTCGCTTTTGCTCCATCCGCGAAATCATATCCGCCTCCATGGAGAGAAACTGCCAGGATGGCACGTGACAAGCGATCCCGTCGCCCTGGCCAGCAAGCGCGCGCAAGCTCCTCAGGGGAGGGTAGCGGGTTTGCCGTCTCGTCAAAGAGCTCCGGCATCTCAGTCGCTTCCGGATTGGCGATCATCGCAGATAGCTTCATGTAATCGGCATAGGCTCGCGTCGCAGCCGTCTTGGCATAGCGTTCAGTGAAACTGGCGCGCCAGAGGGTCTTGCGGATCAATGTGCGCGCTCGACCTTCGACATCGTGCCCGTCCTCCGGCACACGCGCCCATAGCGCAGAGACGAGATAGAACGCCACCTCGGTCGGCAGCAACTTTTCGGAGAAAATCGCCTCGTCCCGAAGAAAGCCTATGCCGCGCTCGATCCCCGAACGTACGGAGGGCCAGACACGGGCCAGTTCCCTGCCGAAGTCCTTGTCGAGATACGTTCTCTTCAGCGGCGGTTTTCCCAGAAGCAGGGCTGCGACGGTAAGCGCCAGATCTTCCATATTGCCAAATTCGCGCGCAGCCGGCACATCGTGGCGAAGATCCTCGATCATGCTATGCAGGGAGTTCCCAACCGCTCCTTCCAGTTGCGCCACGACGATGTCGAAGTCCTTGAGCGGAGAGGCGGATGTGTTCATCCGTATGAACACGTCGAGCGCTGTCTCCGGAGAGGTTTCTACTGGCAGCGACAGAAACGGAATGGGATAGGAGGCCACCCTTGCGCGCAGCTTCGTCAGGCGCATCATGATTCGGTGGTCGACCCCTGCTTGCGCGCACCATTCATTCATGCGCTGCTCGCCGCTAGAACCGGGGCAGAGAACGTGGACGGGAATCAGACCGGCGGCAAGTCCCTGGGCAGGGTCGTTTAGCCAGACCGGATAACGGACGCCTTTTCGATACCACCGCTTCTTGGTCCGGATTTGGGGTTCGTCGTCATTATCATCATTTACCAGATAGACGGATAAATCGTCATAGTTGTCGTTCAGGGAGCGCCAGATCGCCGTCATGCGCTGCTGGCCGTCCAGCAGATGCATCTGCGGCCGGCCGTTGAGGGGTGGCGCCCCGGCAATGGGGCGCGAATGGAACAGTTCCTCGTTCCCGACTTCCAGTGTCAGAAGTGCCCCGATGGGCAAGGAGGGCAGGCGCAGGATATTTTCCAGCACACCCTCGATCTGGTCGGCTTTCCAGGCTTCGTGCCGTTGAAATCGAGGCAAGGCGAGCTGCCCCTGATTGATCATTGACAGCCAACCTTCGATAGTTTTTGTGCGTGCTTCCACCGGTAACCCCCATATTAAAAACCCCCGGCACAGATCTTCGATACGGCACGAAACTACCAATAGGGTTAACAACCGCCGTTTTTATAGCCGGCTCATGAACAAGCGCATTGGTTGAAGGGGATTCGGGCATTTGGAAGCGCAGACGCCGTTACAAAGTGGCTAGTACCTTTCGAAAAGATTGATCGCCTGCTCGCACTCCGATAGAAGATGGCAGGCCTGTCATTCCTGCTTTTCTCAGGCCCACTTCTTGCGGGAATTGGTACCGGACGGGACATGGCAATGGCTGGGTTGGTCAGCGGAACGCCTCTGGCGGCAGTTTTGCTCATCGCGCCGCATCGAATGGCGAATGTGTAATACGCGCCAGGGAATTTATTGGTCAGCTACTCGTTCTGCGGCAAGTCTCAATGCACGAAGTCGCGCAGTTTTCTTTTCACGCGCTCGGCGTTCCTCAGCAATGATCTGGGTTGCAACTCTATGAGCACGCTCGTCTTTGGATTCTCGTCTTCTTGGCTCCTCTGTCATTGGGCATCTCCATTGTTGTTTCTTTATATATATGTAGTAAAATTATTATTCTTTTCAAGAATTGCAGTAAATCTAAAGTATAATAATAGACAAGAATAGATGCATAGAGAGGAGCCGCCGACGAGGCCCATCATGATTTTGTCCTTTGAATGCGCTATTGCTGAGAAGGGACGACGAGGACAAACTGCAAACCCGATGATCGGCGGAAAATTAACGGTCTGGATCGATCAAGGTCACGCAATCCCTCCGGTACCGGTGCCTGCGCACGAGTTCAGGTGCGGATGATTCGAGGCGGAGAGGTATCGTCTGGCAAACCGGTGTGGCGAACCACCATGTAACGCAATGAACTTATTGCATTCTGGTGGGCCCGGAGGGACTCGAACCCCCAACCAAGCGGTTATGAGCCGCCGGCTCTAACCAATTGAGCTACGGGCCCGGTGCGGTTCAATTAGTGGGTTTTCGCATCCGGCACAAGACAGTGACGCCGCAATCCGTTCATAATACACGTTACTGCCGAACCTTCTTCGAAAAACAGGAGATTGCGATGACGCGTTCCTTTCTTCCGCTGGCTTTGGCCGCTTTCGTTCTAGCTATAGTTCCCGCCGGAGCGCAGGAGATTGCCCAGCGGCCCAAGATCTCGGTCACGGGCGAGGGGGAAGCAACGCTGACGCCGGACATGGCGGTGATCCACCTCTCCGTCATGCGGGAAGCGGCAACAGCCCGCGAGGCAATGGATTCCAATAACGAAGCTATGCGGCGTGTCATCGGCGCGCTGCAGGAAAGCGGCGTGGAAGATCGTGACCTGCAGACGAGCGGCCTGGCTGTGGAGCCCCGCTACGTCTATCCCAATGAAAGAAATGGGGAGGCGCAACCCCGCATCGTCGGCTACCAGGTGACGAACGGGCTGATCGTGCGTGTGCGCGATCTTTCGAAGGTAGGCGCGATCATCGACGAATCGGTGACGCTTGGCGTCAACCAGGGCGGCAACATTTCCTTTACCAATGACGACCCGGGCGAGGCGCTGAGCGAGGCGCGCAAGCGCGCCGTCGAGGACGCGCTATCGCGCGCGCGCACGCTCGCACAGGCTGCCGGCGTCAAGCTCGGCGATGTTCTGGAAATCACCGAGCAGACGCACGGCGCGCCTCCTCCCATGCCACTCGGTGCCAGGGTCATGCGGATGGAAGCGGCTGCAGACGCTTCCGTGCCGGTGCAGGCAGGAGAAAATACTTATCAGGTACAGGTTAACGTCACCTTCGAACTCGATCAGTAGGAAGCAGCACTTAAAAGGCGCCGCTGTGTGCGGCGCCTTGGTGATCTTGCTCCCCGAGGTCGGACGTTTCGAACGTTCAGTTGTGCTTCCCCAGGAAGCCTAGATGAAGCGCAGCACCGGGCAATGGGGAGCGCGTGAGAAGACGACCTGCGCCCTGTGCCTGTGCTTCTGGCCGGAAACACGGATCGTATGGCGGTCGGCGCGCGTCACGCGCACTTTGCGCAGGCCGAGGCGGCGAGCTTTCTCGACGGCGCGGTCCGGGGTGCAGGCGCGTACCCGATGCGCTCCGCGATGTGGCGGATGCCAGCCCGGACGATGGCCCACAAAGAAGCCGCCCTGCGCGCCGTTTCCGCCAATGCTGAAATAGATGCGATCTGCCTGGGCTGTGGCAGGCGCGCCTGCCAGGGTGCCGAGCCCCAGAATTGCCGAAATGGCTGCAACCCTGATCTTGCGAAACATATGTGTACTCCCGTCTGTCAAGATGCCTACCGCCGAAGCGAATGACGCGATCCTGCCAGAGCGCATCTGAACCGGGCACGAACTGGCCATTCATGGTGTGTTAATGTGGGGATCACTAGCCCTGAAGGGCGGTCCGCAAAGCGCCAGGATCAAAACAGATTGTGAGGCGGGAGAGGCCGGCATCGTCGTCAATGTCCATGAAGACGCCGACGGAAAGCGCAAAACCCTGACCTTCTGCACCCGGGAGGCCTTCCATGGTCGCTAGATAGTTGCCCCTTAAGGTGAACTCGGTGGCTGCCCGCACGCCGCCGGGTGCGGTCATGATGGCGATATCGGCGGCTTGAGCACGAAAGTGTCGGGAGAGCCTGCCAAGATGCCAGTGGAAGATCTCGCGCCCGATGATTCGACCAATCCCGGGCAGGTCGAACGCAACGTTTTCGGAAAGCCGGGCTGCCAGTGCCTCCAACTCACCCGCATTGAAGGCGGTAAAGGCGCTTTCGATCAGCGCCCTTGTTTCTGCTTCACTCACGGTTCGCTCTCCAGAAGGTGCGCCAGATAGTCCTCCGGCTCGCTCAGCTCGTCCTCATGCGCTGACGTGCGCCCACGCACGGAGATGCCCGCCTTATGCACGGTTTCCGGGTCGCCGGAGACCAGCGGATGCCACCATGCAAGTTCCTTGCCTTCCGCCAGCAGCCTGTACGCGCAGGTGCTGGGAAGCCAGCCAAGCTCGAAAACGTTTTCTGGCGTAAGTTGTACGCAATCGGGGATGCGGGCGAGCCGTCCAGAATAGTCGGAGCATCGGCATGTAGCAGAGTCGAACAGGCGGCAAGCGACGCTCGTCCAGAGGATTTCGCCGGTGTCTTCATCTTCGAGTTTTGCCAGGCAGCACTTGCCGCAGCCGTCGCAGAGCGACTCCCACTCGGCATCGCTCATCGCGAGCAAGGGTTTGCTTTTCCAGAAAGGTTCCATGGGATGCATGTGGCGCGGGCCGGGGGCGAGGTCAAGCCGGCGGAAGCGGAGTTGCGGGAACCAAAGCCTTTTCTCGATCTTAATTGCTGGAAGGGACTCCCAGGAGCGATCAGAGATGACATCATCCCGCCATTTTCTCGCCGGAACCGCGCTGTGCCTGCTGATAGCCGCGCCAGCTCCCGCAATTGCCGCGCAGGCACCATCTGACGTTGAGCGTCCGCGCAGCGTGGGGTTGCCACTGATAGTGGCGCAGGCTGAATTACCCGGCGATGATGGTGAGCCCGGTGACGATTGCCCGCCAGGAACTGCAACGGGTGAGGATGGCGGCTGTGTGGTCCTTGAGGACGCAGTGCCACCACCTGAGGCAGATGTCCCGGAGGCGGAAGACGGTGCGCCCGAAGAGGCCGCTCCACCGGAAGAACCGGACGTGCCTGAACCTGAAGCCGAGAGCGAGGCGCCTGCTGAACCGGCCCCTGAGCAAGCGCCAGAGGAAGCCGCGCCGGAGGCCGAGGAACCCTCTCCCGCCGATGAAGGCGAGGAGACCGCGCCTCCCGCGGAGCAAGCGCCGGTAGACGTCGCGCCGGAAGCGGAAGAGCCGCCAGCGGCCGACGAGCCGGCCGAAAGTGGCGAGGAGCAGGAGGTGCCTGCTGAAGCCGCTCCTGCCGAGCCTCAGGCTGAAGAGCCCGGCGAGGATGCCTGTCCTCCTGGCACCGAACTTTCTGCTGCCGGCGAGTGCGTAACGATAGATGACGTTGAGGAAGCGGCGCCCGCTGAGGAGGAGGCTCCGGTGGAGGAGGCGCCTGCGGAAGCTGCACCAGAGGCTGAAGAGCCGCCTGCCGGGCAACCGGCCGATGCCGATGAGGAACAGGAAGTCCCTGCCGAAGCAGCGCCGCAGGAGACCGAACCCGAGAGTGAGGCACAGGAAAGTCCCGCGATAGAGGACGCAGGACCGGAAGAGGCCGCCCCGACCGAAGAGCCCGTTCTGGACGATGCTACAGAGGAGGCCATCGAAGAAGGCGTGCTGCCGGAAAACGCCGCTCCCGTTCTCGACAGCCAGAAGGAGATTATTAGCGAGCAACCCTCCAGCCAAGACGCTCCTCAGCCGGAAGTGGAGGAAGAGCCTCAGCCCCAGCAGGCTGAAGAGGTGGCTCCCCCGGAAACGGATCAGGAAGCCCAGGAAAATCTGGTCGACCGCGAACAAGTGCGTGAGGAACTGCGTGCAATCCTGCAGGAGGAGGGTCGCCGTATAGACCTCGGAGATGATCCCGAGCTTCGCCGCGAAAGGCGCCGCGAGTTCTTCCAGCCCAGGGAAGACGCACGAGTCCTCCGTCGATACGACGATGACCGCATGATCATTGAATGGGGCGATCGCGAATTCGTACGCAGCCCCGATTATGACCGCATCATACGCCGGGGCGATAATGTCCGGTATGAGGAACTGCGCGGCGGCTACCTGCGCGAGGTCGTTGAACGGAGGGATGGAACGCGCGTCATCACCATCCGCAACCGTTACGGAGACGTGGTGCGCCGTGTGCGCGTGACGGCAGATGGGCGTGAGTATGTTATGGTCTATGTCCCGGAAGAGCGGCTGCGCGAGCCAAGGCGATTCCGCGATCCAGCCCGTGAGTTGCCGCCGCTGCGGCTCACCATTCCGGTCAGCGAATACATCCTGGAGGCTGAAAGGGTGCAGGATCCGCGTCGCTATTACACCTTCCTCGGCCTGCCGCCTGTAGAGCCGGTGCGCCGCCTCTATACGCTGGACGAGGTCCGCTACTCCGCCCGGGTGCGCGACATAGTGCGGCGGATCGATCTAGACACGATAGAATTTGCTCTCGGTTCAGCGGCAATCGAGGAAAGGGAAATCCCGAAGCTGGAGTCGCTCGCAGAAGCTATGCTGGAGTTGCTGGAGCGCAACCCGGGGGAAACCTTCCTCATCGAGGGCCATACCGATGCAGTTGGGCCTGAACACGTCAATCTTGCTCTTTCGGACCGACGGGCGGAGTCAGTGGCCGAAGCACTGACGGATGTCTACGGCGTGCCGCCGGAGAACCTGGTTACGCAAGGTTACGGGGAACAATATCTGAAGGTGAACACGCAAGCGGCCTCGCGTGAGAACCGGCGCGTGGCGGTGCGTCGGATCACCCCGCTCGTCGCCCCGGTGGCAAGCGCCCAATAAACCTTTCTGCTCTTTCTGAGTAAAAGGCAGCCCGGACGGTGTTCACCGGCCGGGCTTTTCTTGTCTGTTTCACTGCTTACCCCTCCGGCAACCTCCTAGCCGGATGAAGAGAGACTGAATTGTCTTAGGTTCCTCTTTGGGTGAGTTCTGATTCACCGTGGTGGCTAAGGAAGGAGGCCAGGAAGGATGGCGGCCGTATCCGATGGTCTTCGCGAACCTGGCGTGGCGGCGCAGTAGGAAGGATGTCGCGGCACCAGGCAGGCCACAGCCAGGTCGAACAGTTCCTGTCCAAGCTGAGCACCACCTGCCCGACGAGGCCAGCGGTCAACACGCGCAAACGGTTGCAAGATCACCGGCCACATCCCCAACTCGGATGTCCGGCCGACAATGCAAAATACTTCGCAAATGCCGGTTACGCCAAAACCTAATTCATCCCGCTCTAATCAGGGCAGCCGAAGGGAAGGAAAGATGCCGTTCGGCGAAGGAAGTACCGACCGGCAGGAGGGATAAATTCCTTGCGTTCCCGGCGGACATTGCTGGCGTACAACCGGCCGGCAGGCCGGATAATGGCCGATTGTCCCTGGTGGGCATAGCTCGGGGGTACGCGGACGTACGCAATTTCCACCCAATAGCACAGAGCCGGGCGGACATTGCGGCCAGAGGGAGCGGGACCCGGAGTTGATGCTTGAAATGCCCGTCTGGGCAAAGGTTTGTGAGGGGACGATGAGGATGATAGTGCAGGCGAGGGCAAAACCGGCGAATACGCTCGTCATCAGTCTCCCGCAGGAGAACCCCTCGTATTTGGGATGCTTGTCCATGATTTCCAGCGCATTGCTAAGCGCATCTCCTTAACGGCGGAACATTGGCAGCCAGCTTCCTTCCACTGAATCGATACCCTGATGGGGCAGAGCTCGGTCGGGGGTTTGGCTTGCCAGTCCCAAGCCACGTAGCTTATTCCCTTGTCGGACAAGCGTCCAACATATTCATCGCGGAATCGATCCTCGCCTAGCGGCTGAAACGCAGAGTGACGGTAAAGGTATAGTTTGGGCCTCCAATCCCCTCGGGCAAACGGGGGTAGGGGGAGGCACGCCGCGCAATGGCCATCGCTTCCTCATCGAGAATGCCATGGCCGGAACTCCTGGCAACGCGTGCCCCGGCAAGCCGTCCCTGCCGGTCGATGGTGAGGGCGAGGCTTGTATCGCCCGTGATCCCTTGGCGCGCAGCTTCTCTCGGATAGCGCTTGTAACGAGCCACGTGGCGGAAAAGCCGCTGCTTATAGGCGTCTTCCTCGCCAGCCGTCGCTTCGCCTCTGCTTCCCGACGAAGGCGCGAGCGTTTGTCGTGTAATGCCGTTTGCCGCTCGCGCGCTTCCGGCTGCAGGCGCCGCTTGTCGGCGACTGGAGGCGTTGGCGGGGATATCCTGAGCGGCCGCTGCCTTAGGTGATTGTTGGCGCGGCCGTGCCGGCCGCGGAGTGGGTGTCGGCACATTCACCCGCGGCAGGACTACGGTTGAGAGCTCCTCCCCATCCTCTTGCGGAGTTTCCATTGCCACATCGGAAAAGCCCAGCGTCATAGCCGCCGTGCTCTCCTCCTGCGGAACTTCGCCCGCTTCAACCGCCTCCGGGTGCATAGCCTCCGGTTCCTGCGGTACGGCTTCCGCAGTTTCGGCCGCCTCTGGCGGAGAGGGTTCCGGACTTGTTATGGGAGCCGGTTCCTCGTCCGCTGCGATGCCAGCCTCTTCGATGGGAAGGTCCGGCTCGGGTGCGGTGGTTTCATCGGCGGAAAGCTCTGTCTCCATCTCCGCAGCCACTGAAGCGGCGGCGTCCGGGCTGGTTGCGAGCACGGCAGGGGCGGGCTGCACAATGATTGCGACGCTGATTGCATCGCTTCCCGCCTCCAGCCCGGTACGGGCGGCGGTCCCCGCGAAAAATGCCACTGCCAGCCCGTGCAGCGTCACGGAGACGACAAGTGCAAATGCAAGGGCGACCGGTCGGCCGCGCCGGACGGGAGGGCGGACGAGCGGCACCGCCGCAGCGGACAGCGGACCGGAACTTGTGTCGGGATCAAAGATATCCGCTTCGACCGGAGGCCCAGTGTCCGTAACGGGATCCGGTTGATGCGGCTCTACCGGCTCGGCCTCAACCTCCCCGTTGATGCCATCCTTTTCCGGCCAGGCAATCATGGACCGGTGTCACCTCGTGTCAGACCGGTGGGAACGAGAATCATGCCGCCGGCCGCTTTTGCGATATGGGCTTTAACGCCGTAGACGGAAGAAAGGCACTCGGCGGTCAAGATTGCATGGGGCGCACCTTCGGCCACCAGCCGGCCTTCTTTCAACATTACTACGCGGTCGCACCATCGCGCCGCCAATGTCAGGTCGTGCAGAGAGACGAACACGGCCCGCCCTTCTGTGCCAAGACGGCGCAGAGCCTCCATCATCATTATCTGGTGCGCAGGATCGAGGCCGGATGCCGGCTCGTCGAAGACAAGGAGCGGCGTCGCCTGTGCGACCGCCCGCGCTGCAAGGACGCGTGCCTGCTCACCGCCCGAAAGCTCCGTCGCGGGACGGTTGGCAAGGGCGGCAATGTCCATCAGCTTCAATGCCGCCTCTACTGCCTTTGCATCCTCGTGAGTGGGACGCGCCCCGAAGCGGCGCCAGGGGAGGCGGCCGAGGCTCACCACATCGCGCACGGAAAGCCGCCAGCCGATGGTGCGCGTCTGCGGCAGATAGGCAAGAATGCGCGCGCGGCGGGCAGGATCGAGGGCGGCCAGGTCCTCGCCGCCGAAGCGCATGCTGCCCGCCGACGCGAGGGCGGCCAGGTCCTCGCCGCCGAAGCGCATGCTGCCCGCCGACGGCGTCACCAGCCCCGCAAGGGCGCGCATCAAGGTGGACTTTCCCGCTCCGTTGGGGCCAAGCAGTCCAACGACCTCGCCCGCTGAGAGCGAGAAGCCTGCACCGCGAAGCACCTGGCGGCCGGAAAGGGAAACGTCGAGTTGTCCGACTTCAAGCCGCATCAGGTGAACACCTCCCGTCCCGCCCGAACGACCAGCCAGAGGAAGAACGGCGCGCCGATGAGCGCCGTCAGCACACCTACATTAAGTTCGCCCGCCGGCAGAACCAGGCGTGCTGCCACATCTGCCGCAAGCAGGAGCGCCGCGCCGCCGAGCCCAGCCGGCAGGAGCAGCCGGCTCGGCAACCGATTGGTGAGCGGACGGATAAGATGCGGAACGACAAGACCGACGAAGCCGATCGTTCCGGCCACGGCAGTAGCCGCACCAACGCCAAGCGCGACTCCGAGGATCACGAAGAGACGGGCGCGGCCCATATGTATGCCGAGGCTGGCCGCTGCCTCCTCGCCGAGCGATAGTGCATCTACTGCGCGTGCCGAGATGGCGATCAGGATCCAGCCTGCTGCCATCAGTGGCACAGCCAGGATCACATGCTCCATCGACCTGTCCTTCAGCGAACCGAGAAGCCAGAAGATGATCTCATAGCTGGCGAATGGATTGGTCGAAAGATTGAGCACGAGCGAGGTGAGCGCCCCGGAAAGGCTGGAAAGCGCGACACCGGCCAGAATCAAGGTGAGGGTGGAATTGGTGCGCGCCGCCAAGGCTATCAGGACGATGACCGCCAGAAGAGCGCCCATGAGAGCGCCGAGGGGGAGCGAGTAAAGCGATGCGCCCGCAAGGCCGGTGTAGAAGATTGCCACCGCCCCGAAGGCGGCCGTCGCCGAGACGCCGATAATGCCCGGCTCTGCCAGCGGATTGCGCAAGAAACCTTGCAACACTGCGCCTGCAATTCCAAGGGTGAAGCCGATGCCAAGGCCAAGAAGCGCGCGGGGCAGGCGGATCTCCCGCATGATAATCGCCGCTGCCTCGCCGCCGCCGGCGAAAAGGCCGCGAATGCTCTCGGAAAGACCAAGATCCGCTGGACCCACAGCCATGGAGGAAAGAAAAAGGACCAGCGCCAGAACGGCGAGCGACGGGTTGAGAACGGCAGGTCTCATTGCGCCTCGCTGCATGAAGCGATCTCGTCGCGCAGCTCCGCGAGGACCTTCACGGCCTCAATGACCGCAGGGCCGCCGCATGACCAGGCACTTGACGGGACGAAGGGACCGATGCGGCTGTCCTTAAGCATCTGCAGAGCGGCATGGTGCGGAACACGGTCGCCGAGAGAAGGGGCATCTTCATAACCTGACGGCGTGATGATGAGGTCGGGCTTCTTTTCAACGACCAGTTCCAGAGGAAACGGTGCCATGCCTTCCACCCCTGCTTCGGCGGCAAGATTGCGGAACCCCGCAACCGAGAGCACGGAATCGGCCAGCGTGCCACGCCCAAGGGCAATGCCGTTCTGATCATAGACCAGTGCGACAGGGCGGTAGGGGCACTGATGAGCCGCAACCTGCTGAAGCTCGGCCTCGAAGCTCGCGGCCAACGTCTCCGCTACTGCCTCGTGGCCGAGGAGTTTGCCCATGCGGCGTATCTCTTCAGGGATTGTCTCGACAGTCTGTATGAAACTGAACTCCTCTACGCGAAACCCCAGCCGCCGCAAGAGACCCGTCGTGTTGTGAAGTGAGTAGGTTCCGGTGACGACGAGATCGGGCTGTGCCAGGAACACCTCTTCGGCCAGGCCGCGATTGACAGGGAAGTTCTGCGCCTGCCGGTACAAGGGGGAAAGCGTCGGGTCGCGCGCCAGAAAGGAGATGGATGCCAGCTGTCCCGGTGCTGCCAGCGCCATGGCTAGCTGATCGGTGCAAAGATTGAGCGACATGACGCGGGCAGGGGGTCGTGCGCCAGCAAGGACCGGCTGCGGCCAAAGCAAAGCCGGCGCGACGAGAGTCGCACCGGCGTAAAGAGCCATGCCGGAAAAAAGCGAAGCGTGTTTCCGGCAGCTTGTCATCATTGGCCCAGCCTGGCCTTGAAACCCGCGAAGACCGAGAAGCCTGGCGTATTGAAGCCGCGTGCGGTCTGGTAATCCTGATCAAGCAGGTTTTCCACCCGCAGGTAAAGCTCAGTCTGGTCGGTGGGATGGTAGGCGACCTTCGCGTTGAGCAGGAAGTAATCGTCCAGTGCGGCGTCATCCGTGTCCACCGTGTCGATGGCGATCTTGCCGGCAGCAGAAATGGTCCACTTTTCCGCCGGCTTGTACGAAGCCATAAGGCCTATCGAATGGCGCGGTACACGCGGAAGCCTGGCCCCGGTCTGGTCAACGGAATGGGTGTATGTGTAAGCGCCGGCGAGGGAAAGCCGATCGTTCACGTGATAACTGAGCGAAGTTTCCACGCCGCGCGCAGTGGAAGTGCCCGGTATCTGGATATACTGGCACTCGAATGGCACGACGTCGATGCAGTCAATCAGGTTGTCAATTCGAAGCTGAAAATAGGTTACATCCGCGATCAGTCGACCGTCTAGAAAACGCTGTTCGAGCCCGATGTCGAAGCTGGTGCTCGTTTCCGGCTGAAGATTCGGATTTCCGATCGGCACACCGCCGACATAAAATGGTGGCGCAAAGAGCTCATAAAGGCTTGGCGCGCGGAAGCCCGTGCCGAAGGAAGCGTGAAGCCTCGTGTCGGTTGCAGAAAACAGATAGGATGCGGAGGCGCGATAGGTTGTCTCCCCGCCAAAGCTGCTGTGCTCGTCATGGCGCAGCCCGAGGGTGAGCGTTAGATCCTCGACGGGCGTCAGCAAGCCTTGCCCCCAGAAGCCGGTATTGTTGGCGGAAGCATTGATGGGCAGCGAACCGGCATCGTCAGTAAACTGCGCATTCTGTCGCTCGTAATCGGCACCATACTGGAGCGTCAGCCACTCCGTGGTCTCCAAGGAGCCTTGATACTCCGCCTTGAACCGCTCGCCCTTATAGTCGGCATTGTACGGACCGAACGACGATTCGGTATGAATATCGCGGTTCAGCGCAAGACCCTGCACGGCAAAGGTGTTCTTGAGCCGCCCATCCATCAGGTCGATGTTGAAGCCTGCGCGACCGGCAAGCTGGCGGCTCTTGTTTCGGTTGGCGTGAAAGGGATCATCCTGCGGCGGGATGGAGAATGCGTCGTCGAACTCGGCCTCGGCATCAATGAACAGCGCGGAGCCGAAGACGGAGAACATGTCTGAAAATTCATGCTCGCCGGCAATATCCATCGTGATGTTCTCGTAGCCATCGCGCTCGGTGCCGGATGCGGCGGCGGAAAACCCGTCCGTGTGCAGGCCGGTCGCATTGAAGGACAGGCGGGATTGCGTGGTGGCTGCGCGCAGCCCGTATCCGGCGCGTGCCGTGCCGAAGGAGCCGCCTTCACCGGCGATGATGTGGCTGACGCCAGGATCAATGTCGCCGAGCGTTGAAAGGCTGATGACGCCGGCGATAGCCTCCGAACCGTAAAGCGTGCTTTGCGAACCCTTGAGGACCTCGATGGAATCGATGCCGCCTGAAAGAAGATATTGGTAGGAGGTCTGGACCTGTGTGTTGGTCGGATCGGAAATATCGATTCCGTTGAAGAGCGTCTTGGCATAGCGGCGCGGCGCACCGCGGAGCGAAAGGCTTGTCTCCGTGCCCGGCCCGCCCGGCGAGGTGGTGGAGACACCAGGCAGCAGGTCGAGATAGTCCGTCACGAGCGGCATGGACTGCTCTTCGATCTCCTCGCGGCTGATGACCGAGACGGACGAACCGGTTTCCGCAAGCGCTGCGGGCGCCCTATTGGGCGTGACCACGATCACCCCTAGGTCGTGGTCCTGTGCGCCGGCAGTGCCTGCGACCAGAGCAATGGCGAGCGCCGAAGCGCCGATGAATAATCTGTTAGCAGCGGTCATTATCCCCTCCGCGCTTGAACCCGTTATGCTGGAGGGAGTCGGCCTTTTTGCGGCCCGTCTCCGCCAGCGATGACTTGTTCGTCACCACTGCGAAAACCACAGCCCCGGAAGCTGCCCGCATCCGGACGGTGACGACCCGAGGCAGGTTTCCTGGCTCGCGCTTCCCCGGCATCCTCGCCTTCCCGGGCCCAAGGCCCAGTGGCATTCGAGGAGACCTCCGCGCTCACAGTTGCGGGAGCAGCCGCGGTTGGGGCGAAAAGGCCCTTCCACGTTCCCTTTTAACCCTGCCGCCTGAAAGGCCGCCGGGCACCTCTGGTACATCGGACGCAGTATCAAGCCCCCTCGGCGGCGTCAATTGGATGAAGGCGGACTAGGCTCGTTCGATGATGCAGAATGTGGAAAGATGACTTCAGCGCGCGCTGAACTGAATACAGGAGGAACTTTGGCGGCAGACGCTCAAAGATGTTTTTGACAACAAGATCGTGATGCGAAATGCTCGAAACAGAGCAAGCGAACACAGTACAAAAGAAGAAAAACGGGAGGGTGCGGCGATGAAGTTTTTCAGAAGTGGCAGGGGCGAAGTCCCGTCGCGGATTGCCGCACTGGGTGAGAAGGTACGTTCAGGAAGGATGGACAGGCGCGAATTCCTGGCGCTCGCCAGCATCTTCGGCGCTACCACCGCCGGGGCCTATGCAATGGCCGGCCTTGCCGCACCCGTGAGCGCACGGGCAGACGAGCCTCGGAAAGGCGGCGTCCTGAGGCTCGCCATGTGGATCAAGGACCCGAAGGACCCGATGACGGCCGACTGGTCGGAGATTGCCAATGCCATGCGCCAGACGCTGGAGCCGCTTGTGAAGTACACGCGCGACTTCACCTTCGAGGGCCGCCTTCTCGAAAGCTGGGAGGTCAACGAGGACGCTACCGAATATATCCTGCACGTCCGGCAAGGCGTCACCTGGAACAATGGCGACGGTTTCAACGCTGATGACGTAATGTACAATCTCAACCGCTGGTGTGACCAATCCGTCGAAGGAAACTCCATGGCCACCCGCGTCGCCACGCTTATCGACCCGGAGACAGGGAAGGCGCGCGCCGGCGCCATCGAGAAGGTGGATGACTATACGGTGAGGCTGTTGCCGGCTGAACCGGACATTTCGCTGATTGCCGGCTTCGTCGATTATCCCGGCCTGCTCGTCCATCCCAGCTTCGATGAGACCGGACGCGACTTTGTCGCCAATCCGATTGGAACGGGCCCGTTCGAACTGGTTTCCTACCAGGTCGGTGATCGGGTGGTGCTGAAGCGCCGTGAAAACGGCACATGGTGGGGCGGCGAGCCTCATCTCGATGGGGTTGAGTTCATCGACTACGGCACCGATCCTTCAGCGATGGTTTCGGCCTTTGAGGCGGGCGAGGTCCATGCCAATTACGAGACCAGCGCTGATTTCGTGGATATTCTGGATGGGCTCGGCCTGGTAAGGAACGAGGTCGAAACTGCGGCGACCATCCTTGCCCGCACCAATGTCGAAAATTCACCCTATGACGATCAGCGGGTGCGCAGAGCCCTGCAACTCGCGGTCGACAATCCAACGGTCCTGGCTCTCGGCTATGACAATGCGGGCAGCCCGGCCGAGAACCATCACGTCTCTCCCATTCACCCGGAATATGCTGAGCTTCCGCCGATCACGCGCGATGTGGAACAGGCGAGGGCCCTTATGGAAGAGGCCGGCCAGTTGAATTTCGAGCATGAACTTATCACGGTAGACGAGGACTGGCACAAGAACACCGGCGATACGATTGCGGCACAGCTCCGGGAGGCGGGTTTCAAGGTGAAGCGCACCGTTCTTCCAGGATCAACCTTCTGGAACGATTGGACAAAATACCCTTGGTCGATGACGAACTGGAGCATGCGGCCGCTTGGTATTCAAACGGTGGCTCTCGCTTACCGTTCAGGTTCGTCCTGGAACGAGGCAGCCTACTCGAACCCGGATCTGGACGCGCTGATCGATGAAGCGCTCACCATCCCTGATCCAAATAAGCGTCGTACCGTCATGAAGGACATCCAGCAGCACATTCAGGATGCGGGCATCATCATCCAGCCCTATTGGCGCAAGCTATACAACCATGCCGTACCAGCGGTGAAAAACTACGGCGTGCACCCATCGTTTGAGATTGACCTGCATGACGTCTGGCTTGAGGAGGCGTGAGCCGGACCGGCGGACCTTACGGCTGCCGCAGGCGGCGCCGCGCATCGATGAAGAACGTTGAGCGCCCCGAGGAGGGGCAGGGGAAACGGTGCAGAGCTTCATCATCCGACGTCTCGGCGTGATGGCGCTGACAATGCTGTGCCTGACGCTGATCGTTTTTTTTCTGGTTAATCTGGAGCCAAACCTGCGGAGGCTTGCGATCAGCCAGATGGACATGCGCGCCTCTATCGAGGACCAGGAGCGATGGCTTGAACGCAACGGCTACCGCCAGAATTTCCTTATGCGTTACGGACAGTGGCTTGGCGTCCTGCCCAAGCAGCCGAACCTGGACGCTGAGACAGGCAAAGCCGTTCCCCGTTTTCCCTATTGCCGCGAGCCGGCGTCGGCGCGCTTCTCCGGCGTTCTTCAGGGCGATTTCGGTTGTTCGACGAAGTTCAAGGTCCCCGTCGCACAGAAGCTTTTTCCGGCGCTGGGTGCGACGGGCGTCCTGATGTTCTGGGTAATGGCGGTCATGGTGCCGGTGTCGCTTATCATCGGCGTGTTGGCAGGTATGCGCGAGGGCAGCCGCACCGACCGCGCATTATCTATTGCGTCAATCACGACAGCGGCAACGCCGGAGTATATTTCCGGCGTCATCTTCACCGTGATCTTTGCCTTCTGGCTTGGCTGGCTCAATGGCTCTGCGGCATCCGCAACGCATCAGGGCGTCACCTTCCACAATTTCACTTTGCCGGTTATCACAATGGCCACCTATGGCACCGGCTATATCGCCCGCATGACCCGCGCTTCCATGGTGGAGGTGATGGCACAGCAATATATCCGCACGGCGCGGCTCAAGGGGCTGAGCTTTCGTGCCGTGGTTCTCAGGCATGCGCTCAGAAATGCGCTAATTGCACCCTTCACCGTCATCATGCTCCAATTTCCATGGTTGCTGACTGGCGTCGCCATTGTAGAGGTCATGTTCCGCTACCAGGGATTCGGTTTCACACTGATAGAGGCGGCATCCAACAACGACATCGACCTGCTGCTTGCCTGCTCCCTGATCTCCGTTTTCGTGGTGCTGGTGACGCAACTCGTTTCCGACGTTGGGTATGCAGTTCTCAATCCGCGGATTCGCGTGCAATAGGGAGAGGCGGGATGCACCTGGATTCAATCGGGTTCCCCGCCATTGCGGCCGCCATGATCGCGCGGTTCTTGCCCGTATGGATTGCACTCGCTGCCATCCTCCTGCCGAGCTTCAAATTCCGAAAGCGCCTCGGCCTTTACGGGCAGCTTCTCGAAACGGGCGTGGGTGTCGCGGGGCTTGCCATCTGCCTTTTTTGGCTTTTTACGGCCGTCTTTGCCGATATCATCGCGCCCTTCGATCCGCTGAGGCAGATCGTGATCATGAAGAATGCCGCGCCTGGGACCATAGAGCCTGAGTCCGGCCTACCCTTTATCCTTGGCGGCGACAGGCTCGCTCGCGACGTGTTCTCCCGCGTGGTCTTCGGCAGCCAGATCGTGCTGGTGATTGCGCCTGCGGCGACCCTCTTTTCGCTGATGGTCGGCACGATGCTTGGCCTGCCGGCGGGATATTACGGGGGCAGGGTCGACGGCGTACTTTCCTTCCTGGCGAATCTGGTGCTGGCGTTTCCGGTGATCCTGCTCTTTTACCTGCTGGTCACGCCGGGCATTCGCGAGACTGCTATTCCCCAATGGCTCGGCGGCGTTTTCCTGGTCTTTCCGATCGCCTTCTTCGTGATGCTGTTCTGGACGCGCTATGCCAGCCGGCCTGGGCTTCTTGCCGTGCAGCTTGGCGCAACCCTTCTTATCGGCGGCTGGATTTATGCCGGACTCGTCTTCGATGCCGATCCGTTGCGCATCATCTCGATTGCGCCGAACGAGCTGAATATTTTCGTCGCCGTGGTCTTCGCTTCGAGTCCGGGCGTTTTCCGCATCGTGCGCGGACTCACAATGGACATCAGGACGCGCGACTATATTGCCGCCGCCCAGACGAGAGGCGAGAGCCCCTGGTACATCATGCTGTGGGAGGTGTTGCCCAATGCGCGCGGGCCGCTGATCGTGGATGCATGCCTGAGGATTGGCTACACGGCCATTCTGCTCGGAGCACTCGGCTATTTCGGCCTGGGACTGGCGCCTGAAAGCCCGGACTGGGGCACTGCAATCAAGGAATCGAGCCGCCTGCTCCGGGCCGATGTGCACCCGGCACTGCCGCCCGTGATGGCGCTGATGTCTTTCGTGCTCGGCCTCAATCTCGTGGCTGATGCTCTGCGCGAACAATCCATGAAGGACTAGCGGTGGCAAGGAGAAAACCTGGCGTTAAATTGAACTCTTACCTGCATCCAGCTCCGCCAGCGGAATGAAAGCCATGTCATGAAGGAAGCCATCAGCGAAGGCGCTTCGGCAATGGAAGCTCCCCTGCTGGAGATTGAGAACCTTTCCATCTCCTTCTTCACCAAGGGCGGCGAGTTTCCCGCCGTGACAAACTTCTCCTGCACGGTCATGCCCGGTGAGGTAATGGGTATCGTTGGGGAGTCCGGCTGTGGCAAGTCCACCGTCGCTCTCGGCATCATGCGCGATCTGTCCGTTGCCGGAAGGATCGTTGGCGGCCGGGTCAGGTTCAAAGGCCGGGATATGGCCGAAATGAGCGAGCAGGAGCTGCGGCACATTCGCGGCAACGAGATCGCCATGATCTATCAGGAACCGATGGCCAGCTTGAACCCGGCCATGAAGATCTGCCGCCAGCTCATGGAGGTGCCGCTCGTCCACGAAAAGGTTTCGCGGCGGGAGGCGTGGAACAGGGCACTCCAGATGGTGCAAGCGGTGCGCCTGCCTGACCCCGAGCGCATCATGCGCGCCTATCCGCATCAGCTTTCCGGGGGCCAGCAGCAGCGCGTCGTCATCGCTATGGCGCTCTTGTCGAAGCCTTCACTGCTGCTTCTTGATGAGCCGACTACGGCGCTCGACGTCACCGTCGAGGCGGGCATCGTGGACCTCGTAAAGGGGCTTAGCCGGCAATACGGGATGTCGATGATATTCGTATCGCACAATTTGGGGCTCATCCTGGAGACATGCGATCGTGTCACCGTGATGTATTCGGGCGAGGCGGTGGAAACGGGCAGGGTCAGGGATGTATTCGACCGCACGCGCCATCCCCCTGCCGGGAGCGGACAAGAACGAGCGGCCCCTGATCGCAATTCCCGGTCAGTTGCCATTGCCACAGGAGCGTCCGCGGGGGTGCAATTTTGCTCCACGTTGCCCTTACACCGTGAAGGGCCTATGCGATCAGGCGGAAATTCCGATGCTGGCAATGGATGGTGATGCGGGGCATTTTTCCCGTTGCATACGCTTTGGCGAGATCGACTGGGCGGGGTACCCCACGCGCGGGAAAGTGCCGCGCGAGCCGGTAAAGCCTGGCTCCATGATGCTGAAGGTCAGTAATCTGAAGAAATACTACCGAGTGGCGGGAAGCGCTGTCTTCGGCGGGGAAGGCCGCAGCGTGAAAGCCAACGAGAACATCAGTCTTGAAGCACGGCAGAGCGAGACGCTCGCGATTGTAGGTGAATCTGGCTGTGGCAAGACAACCCTCGCGAAGGTGCTTCTTGGCCTTGAGACCGCGACGGGCGGCACCGTCACCATGGGCGATGCCGAAATCCAGTCGACGCCGGTGGAGGAGCGTCGAGGCGAGGTGGTCGCCGGCATTCAGATGGTCTTCCAAAATCCTTTCGACACGCTCAATCCCAGCCATTCCGTGGGCGCCCAGATCATGCGCACCCTGGAAAAATTCAAGGTGGGAAAGACAGTCCGGGAGCGGAAGCGCCGGATGCTGGAAATGCTGGACCTCGTCAAGCTGCCGCGCGCATTTGCCAGCCGGATGCCACGCCAGCTTTCCGGCGGCCAGAAGCAGCGCATCGGGATTGCCCGTGCCTTTGCAGGCAATGCAGCCGTGGTGGTCGCCGATGAGCCAGTTTCCGCGCTGGACGTTTCCGTTCAGGCCGCCGTGACTGAGCTGCTGATGGATATTCAGCGCAGGAACAGGACCACCATGCTCTTCATCAGCCACGATTTGTCGGTGGTGCGCTATCTGGCTGACCGGATCGTGGTCATGTATCTCGGCCATATCGTCGAGCATGGCACGACTGACCAGATCTTTGCGCCGCCCTACCATCCCTACACCGAGGCGCTGCTCTCGGCCATTCCGATCGCCGATACATCGGTGCGCAAGAAACGCATCGTACTTGAGGGGGACATCCCCTCCGCCGTGAACCCGCCCTCCGGCTGCCCGTTCCAGACCCGCTGCCGTTACAAGCACCTGGTGCCCAATAGGCTGTGCGAGCGTTGTCTACCGCCCTTCAAGGATCTGGGCGACGGGCACAGGAGCCTTTGCTGGCTGACAGATGAAGTCCTCTCCAAGATGGAACCGGTAATCCGGACGGGCAGGAAGCCTTAAGCATTTCTGTTTCTCGCGAGCCGGTTGCTGCAAACGGCGGAGCTTTTACGCGTGGCAGCGGAGAGCCTTGCGCAAGCAACAGCAAGGTAGAGAAAGGTGACTGACCTAGTCGACGATCTGCGCCGTCGCCACCACGGCATGAAACAGAACATCGGCCCCGGCCTGCGCCCACTCCTTGGTAATCTCTTCCGCCTCGTTGTGGGAAAGCCCGTTCACACAGGGGCACATGATCATCGCGGTGGGCGCAACCCGGCTGATCCAGCAGGCATCGTGACCCGCGCCGGACACGATGTCCCGAAAAGAATAGCCAAGATGTTCGGCAGCAGCGCGGATCGTTTTCACGCAGTCTTCATCGAAGGTGACCGGATCGAAGTGGCCTACCTGTTCCACCTCATGGGAAATGTCCATGGCTTCGCACACGGTTTCGATGCCCTGGCGGATGCGTGAGTTCATCGCGTCAAGCACCTTCTTGCTCGGGGAACGAATATCGATGGTGAAGACCGCACACCCAGGAATGATGTTTCGCGAGTTGGGATAGACTTCCATATGGCCGACTGCGCCCACGGCATCGGGTTGATAGTCCATCGCCACCTCGTGCACGAGTTCCACGATCCGCGCCATGCCGAGCCCTGCATTGCGCCGCCTGTGCATCGGCGTCGTCCCGGTGTGGCTCTCCTTGCCGGTGAGGGTTACTTGCAGCCAATAGAGTCCCTGACCGTGCGTGACGACACCGATGTCAATTCCTTCCCTTTCAAGAATCGGGCCTTGCTCGATGTGCAGCTCGAAAAAGGCTTTCATCTTGCGCGCACCTACGGGCTCGTTGCCCTTGTAGCCGATCCGCTCCAATTCCTCACCGAAAAGTTTGCCATCTGCATCCTGCCGGGCATAGGCCCACTCAAGATCATGCACGCCGGCAAAGACCCCGGAGGCGAGCATGGCGGGCGCGAAGCGCGACCCTTCCTCATTGGTCCAGTTGGTGACCACGATAGGATGCTTTGTCCTGATGCCGAGATCATTGAGCGTACGCACCACCTCCAGCCCGCTCAGCACTCCGAGCACGCCGTCATAGCGCCCGCCGGTTGGCTGGGTGTCGAGATGCGAGCCGACATAGACGGGTAATGCGCCGGGTTCGGTGCCCTCGCGGCGGGCGAACATGGAACCCATTGCGTCAATCGAAATGGTCGCTCCGGCCTCCTCGCACCATCTTGCGAATAGCGCGCGCGCTTCTGCATCCGCATCTGTCAGCGTCTGGCGGTTGTTGCCGCCTGCCACACCCGGACCGATCTTCGCCATTTCATGGATCGTGTCCCAAAGGCGGTCGGCATTGATCCGCAGATTCTCGCCGTGAGCGGCCATTCCACGATCTCTTTCTCGGGCGGGGACGGCTGGCTCCGGAGAGCCGGCCGCCGGTATCTCAGTCTATGGCCTTCAGAGTCTTTCTGACATGATCGACAAGCTCGTCGATCTGTGCCTTGGAGATGATGAGGGGCGGAGACAGGGCGATGATGTCGCCTGTCGTGCGGATCATGTAACCACTCTCAAAAGCATTGAGGAAGGCTGAAAAAGCACGCTTGGTTGGCTGACCGGGAATTGGCTCCAGCTCGATCGCGCCGACAAGGCCGATATTGCGGATGTCGATGACGTGCGGCGCATCATTGAGGGAATGCAGCGCGTCTTCCCAGTACTGGCCGATTTCTTCGCCACGCGTCAGCAGCCCTTCTTCCTTATAGGTTTCCAGCGTAGCCAGTCCGGCGGCACAGGCGATCGGGTTGCCCGAATAGGTGTAGCCGTGGAAGAACTCGATCATGTGCTCCGGGCCGGTCATGAAGGCGTCGTGGATCTCCTTCTTAACGAAAACCGCGCCCATCGGGATGACGCCGTTGGTCACGCCTTTCGCCGTTGTCATGATGTCCGGCACCACACCGAAGTAATCGGATGCGAAGGGAGTTCCAAGCCGGCCAAAACCAGTGATGACTTCATCGAAGATCAGGAGGATGCCATACTTGTCGCAGATCTCGCGCAGCCGCTTCAGGTAACCTTTTGGAGGCAGCAGTACGCCCGCAGAGCCTGCCACCGGTTCGACGATGACTGCAGCAATCGTGGAAGCATCGTGCAGGGCAACGAGACGTTCAAGCTCGTCGGCAAGTTCAGCCCCATGTTCCGGTACGCCTCGGGAAAATGCGTTCTTCTCGATGAGATGCGTGTGCGGCAAATGGTCGACGCCTCCAAGCAGCGTGCCGAACATCTTCCGGTTGGCTACGATGCCGCCGACCGAAATGCCGCCAAAATTGACCCCGTGATAGCCCCGCTCTCGGCCGATCAACCGGGTGCGCGAACCTTCTCCCTTCACCCGATGATAGGCGAGGGCGATCTTCAACGCTGTTTCTACCGATTCTGAACCGGAATTTGTAAAGAACACATGGTCCATGCCTTCGGGTGCAATGTCCACGAGGCGGTTGGCAAATTCAAAGACGATCGGATGGCCCATCTGGAATGCCGGCGCATAGTCGAGCTCGCCGGCCTGGCGGCGGATCGCCTCCGTGATCTTCGGGCGGCAGTGCCCTGCATTGACGCACCAAAGGCCTGACGTGCCATCCAGAACCTTGCGGCCATCGTCGGTCGTGTAATGCATGTCCTTGGCCGAGACCAGCATGCGCGGAGCTTGCTTGAAGTGCCGGTTCGCGGTGAACGGCATCCAGAATGCGCGAAGATCGTTCGGCTTTGTGCCGAGGCGGTCCAACATCACCAAGCCTCCTTCCTCTCTATCGTCCCGGTCACGCTTGGTACGTGCGCAGATAGCTGCGAAAAAGAACTAACCGTCAGACAAGGTTATCGTCGCCAGGAGGACGGTCAATACTATTCTAGAGGTTCATCCCCCAGCTTGCGCGCGCCAGGTTGGCCTAAATGATTGGACCAGAAGCTTCGCGGAGCAGCACCCGCGAGCTGGAGATGAGGAAATGCCTTCCTCCGCTTCAACCCGGTGCGCTTCAGCAGTGCCTTTGGTGAAATGTGGCCGCTGTCATGGTTTCTGCGGAGCCTTGTAATTGTGATCCCTGAAGCCGGAGGAAATCCCCCAGCACCTGGGGAAAAAAGGCTGCGTTTTCGCATGAGTGGTTCCTGGAACTGAACAAAGCGGCCTGTTTCTCGTTGCTGTCATTGCACTGACATTCTGGGCGACGGAGGCAATGACATGGCTGGAAGGACCGGTGCTTCGCACAGCGAAGGGGGTAAGGCAGCACGCCGCCTCAACCGGTCCGGCCATCTCCGCGCCGATGAGGAGGCAGGATTTGCCGAGACCCGGGGTGCCTTGAGGCAGTTCGGCGCCGCTCTTCGTCATGACATTGCTGCAGCATGGAGGCGCGCAGCCGACCGGCTCGCGAGCAGGAAGAAGCGACAGGCAGCAAACCGGCCCCCACACCAACGGGCGAAGCGAGGCAGCGTCGTTTTGCGGGCCGTGCGAGGAATTGCGGCTGCCCTGGTCGTTGCCACGGCTGCGCTGATTGGCTTGGCCGTGTGGGCGCTGCACGACATTCCATGGCAGGAGATTGCGGACGGGTCGCTGGCACCGGTGGTGGTGCTGGAAGCCTCGGACGGACAGGAACTCGTCAGCCATGGTCCCTATCAGGGCGCCTATGCCAGCTATGATGATTTTCCGCGACATCTTGTCGATGCCGTCATCAGCGCCGAAGATCGGCGTTTTGAGGAGCATTTCGGGCTCGACCCTATCGGCATTGGCCGCGCCGCGCTCAACAATCTGAAAGCCGGCACAATCGTGGAGGGTGGCAGCACGATCACCCAGCAACTCGTCAAGATCAGCTACCTGGAACAGGAGCGCACCTTCAAGCGCAAGGTGCAGGAAGCCGTGATTGCCCTGTGGCTTGAGCGCCGGCTCGGCAAGCGTGAAATCCTCACCCGCTACCTCAACAACATCTATCTGGGTGCAGGCGCTACCGGGGTGCCGGCGGCGGCCCGTGTTTACTTCAACAAGGAGGTGGGTGATCTGGATGCCGGTGAATCGGCGCTGCTTGCAGGTCTCATCCGCGCGCCTTCGCAGCTCAATCCGCTGGAAAATCCCCAGGCGGCAAGGCGAAGGGCGGAAATGGTGCTCGCCACCATGGTGGCCGATGGCAAGATCGATTCTTCCGTGGCTGAGGAGGCAAAGCGCCATTTTGCCGAACTGAATCCTACAAGACCGATGGCACGCTCGGGAAGCTGGTTTGCCGATTGGGCAAGTGAAGCCGCGCGCGAGATCGCCGGGCCTTATCGGGGAACGATCCGGGTCAGAACCAGCCTCGATCCGCGCCTGCAGGAGATCGCCGAAAGGGTTGTTGTTCAGCTTCTGGAGAGCGAGGGCGCAGCGGCCGGCGCTTCCCAGGCCGCACTTGTGGCGATGCGGCCGGATGGCGGCGTCGTGGCAATGGTAGGCGGCCGCGATTATGACGAGAGCAGCTTCAATCGTGCCGTCACGGCGCAGCGCCAACCCGGTTCGGCTTTCAAGCTCTTTACATATTACGCGGCGCTCAAGGCAGGCTATTCGCTGGACGATATCGTGGAGGATGCACCGATAAAGATAGACAATTGGGAGCCTCAGAATTTCAGCAATGATTATCTCGGTCCGGTTACGCTCGCTGAAGCTTTCACCCGCTCCCTCAATGCGGCAACGGTCTGGCTGGCGCAACAGATTGGTCTGGAGAACGTCATAGCCGCGGCGCGCGAACTGGGGATCGACGCCCCATTAGGCGAGACACCAAGCCTTATGTTGGGCAGCTATGAAGTGAACCTTCTCGATCTTACCGGAGCCTATGCCTCGGTGAGGGCGGGCAGGGCTCCAATCGAACCCTGGGGGATCGCTTCCTTCCGGGCCGAGGGTCAGCCGCGGGCATTCAGCGTTGGGCCGCCGAAGCCTGTCGAGACCGATGTCAGGCCGTATCAGGCTGATATGGTGAGGCTCTTGCAGCTCGTGGTGGAGCAGGGCACCGGCACGGCCGCAGCGCTTGACGGTTTCGCGGCGGGCAAGACGGGAACAAGCCAGAATTTTCGCGACGCGTGGTTCATCGGCTTCACGCGGTCCCTCGTTGCTGGCGTCTGGGTCGGCAATGATGACGACGCGCCGATGCGGGAAGTTACGGGCGGCAGGCTGCCCGCCAGGATCTGGCATGATTTCATGGCCGAGGCGATGCAGGTTCTAGGCGAGGAGGGCGATGCTATCCGGCCTCCCCCATCAGCCTCTTCAGGCGGTGCCTCCATCGTGTCGGCCGATAGCGGTCTTGCAGATTTCGCACCCCAAGGGGCGGCGGCGGATGCCCCCGCGGTATGGCGCGGGGCTGCTTGCGATATCAATGCCTGTTCGCGCAGATACCGCTCCTTCCGTGCGGAGGATTGCACCTACCAACCCTATGGTGGAGGCGCCCGCCGGTTATGCCCAATACCGCCGGCGGCCGCCGAAGCCGAGCGTGCCGCGCCGGTTCAGGCCGTCGGCGGCCAGCAGCAACTTCTTTCTTGCAACTACCGCGCTTGTTCGCGGTATTATCGGTCGTTCCGGCCAGCCGACTGCAGTTACCAGCCCTATGGCGGCGGTCCGCGTAGACTGTGCCAGCGCTGATCGCTTTTTTTTCGGTATGACGTTGATGGCTAGCGCCGGATGCCGAACTTGCAGAGACTTGCGGTCTTCATCCCTCGTCTTGCAGCTCGCGCAGTATCTCTTCCGTGTGCTCGCCGAGCCTTGGGGCAGGGCGCTCGTAGGTTAGCGGCGTCTGCGACATTACGATTGGCGCGCGGACCGATGGCAGTATATTGCCGCGCCCGTCGTCGAGCGAAAGACGCATGCCTCGGGCAGCCGTTTGCGGGTCGTCGAACATCTCTGCGATCGTGTTGATGGGGCTTGCGGGCACGCCGGCCTCCTCAAGCTGCTTGAGCAGCACATCCCGCGCGAAGGTCTTGAGGTGCTGAGCCAGTCGAGCCCGCAACTCGGCACGGTTGGCCACGCGTGCGGCATTGGTGGAGAAACGTGCGTCTGTGGCCAGCTCCTCCAGGCCCGTCACGTTGCAGAAACGTGCAAACTGCCCGTCATTACCGACTGCAAGGATGAAATGGCCGTCCTCGACCTCAAAGACCTCATAAGGTGAAATGTTGGGGTGGGCGTTGCCCATGCGCACCGGAGCCGTGCCGGAAACGAGATAGTTCAGGTTCTGGTTCGCCAGTACGGAAATCTGAGTGTCGTAAAGGGCCATGTCGATGTGCTGCCCCTGTCCGGTCTGCTCGGCGTGGCGAAGCGCAGCCTGAATGGCGATTACAGAGTAAAGCCCGGTGAAAATGTCGGTTACGGCCACACCAACCTTTTGCGGCTCGCCGTCGGCCGGCCCCGTGATCGACATCAGCCCCGACATACCCTGGATAATGAAATCGTAACCTGCCCGTGGCGCGTAGGGTCCGTCCTGGCCGAAGCCGGTGATGGAACAATAGACGAGGCGGGGATTCACGGACTTGAGGCTCTCATAGTCGAGACCGTATTTCTTCAGTCCACCGAGCTTGAAGTTTTCGATAAGGACATCGGCCGTTGCGATCAGCTTGAGAAGGACAGCGCGGTCCTTCTCAAGGCTGAAATCGAGGGCGATGGAGCGCTTGCCGCGGTTGGTCGAGTGGTAATAGGCTGCCGACAGGTTGTCGCCGTCCTTCCCCTCGACGAAGGGCGGTCCCCACTTGCGGGTGTCGTCGCCTCCATCGGGATTTTCGACCTTGATTACATCGGCGCCAAGATCGGCCAGGAGTTGCCCTGCCCAAGGTCCGGCAAGAATACGGGCAAGCTCGATCACGCGGACGCCTTGGAGCGGCGGTTGTGTCATGGTCTAGAACTCCTTGAAAGCATTGCCGGTCGGCGGCAGGGGCTCACTAACAGAAGTGCGGGCCATCTGCCATATGGGTGATGGACCCGCAAGGATCATCAGCCGCGCAGCGCCTGTTTAGCCCAGAGTACAAAATCATCCATCACCTCTGTCCGGTTGACCTCATTGAGAGATTCGTGCCGGATATGTGGGTAAATCCTTGTTTCCAGATTCGAAAAGCCTTTTCGGCGCAGCCGCTTCTCGAGCTCTTTTATGGATTTGCCATTCCCGGTGGAAGGATCCGCACCGCCGCCAGCTAGCTGGATGGGCAGAGTCTTGTCGACCGCGGCAAATGACTGCCGGCGGGTGATTGCAAGATTGAAGTCGAAAATGGCGTTCCACATTCCGATGCTGGGCAGCCAGCCGCAGAGCGGGTCTGCGATGTACTTCTCGATGGTTACAGGATCGCTGGAGATCCAGTCGAATTGCGTGCGGGCGTCAGGCAGGCTTTCCGCCCAGCGGTGGAAGGTGAAAAGCGGCATCAGCCGGGATGGCACATCCGATCCGAGGCGGAGCCGCTCCCATGAAAGCACAATTTTTGCGGCACGCGCCGTTGGAATGGTGGTGATCGGGACGTTCCACAGCGCCGCCGCCGCGACAGGAGGGAAATGCCTGGCAAGAAAAGTAAGCGCGATCATCGCGCCCATGGAGTGGCCGAAGAGAATGACGGGCAGTCCCGGATAGGTAGCGGCAATATGCCCATGCACCGCAAGCACGTCCTCCAGCACATGGCTCGCGGCCGCCTTTCCTTGGCCGAATGAGCCCATCGGCGCACCCGGCGCAACTGTGTGGCCATGCCCTCGATGGTCGTGCGCAACGACATGGAAGCCGCGTTCTGAAAGAAAACCAGCAAAGGGCCCGTAACGACCGGCATGTTCGGCAAGGCCGTGATTGATCTGGACGACTGCTCGCGCCTTCTGCCGCGCTTGGCAGGCGTAAAGTTGCAGGCACGCGCCTGTTGGCGTGCTCAGCTTCGTTGCAGTGTCGAATGCCACATTGCTCCCCGGACGGCTTTCGCCTACATACGCCGCAACCTTACCGGTGATTGGTAATGGTGGTGAATGGTCAGCGGCTACGCCATGACTACTTTTGCCGCTCCCATTCACCATTCAGTTTCATCCACGGAGCGGTATGCCCCATGGCACGTCAATTCATCTATCACATGTCCGGGCTGAGCAAGGCTTATGGCGCCAAGAAGGTCCTGGACAACATCAACCTGTCCTTCTACCCCGACGCCAAGATCGGTATCCTGGGGCCGAACGGCGCGGGTAAATCTACCGTGCTTCGCATCATGGCTGGGCTCGACAAGGAGTTCACGGGCGAGGCTTGGCTTGCCGAGGGGGCGACGTCGGGCTATCTGCCACAGGAGCCGCAGCTCGATCCGTCTTTGGACGCCTTGGGCAATGTCATGCAGGGCGTGGCTGCCAAGAAGGCCATCCTCGACCGTTACAACGAGCTCATGATGAACTACTCGGACGAGACGGCCGAGGAAGCGGCCAAGCTTCAGGACCAGATCGACAGCCAGAATCTATGGGACCTGGAAAGCCAGGTGGAAATGGCTATGGAAGCGCTGCGCTGCCCGCCCGGCGACGCGGATGTGACGAAGCTTTCCGGCGGTGAGAAGCGGCGGATCGCGCTCTGCCAGCTCCTTCTGCGCCAGCCAGACCTGCTTCTGCTTGACGAGCCGACCAACCATCTCGATGCGGAAACGACTGCCTGGCTTGAAAGGCATCTGCGCGAATATCCCGGGGCCGTGCTGATCATCACCCACGACCGCTACTTCCTCGACAATGTCACAGGCTGGATCCTGGAGCTGGACCGAGGCCGCGGCATTCCCTATCAGGGCAATTATTCGGCCTATCTTGAGGCGAAGGCCAAGCGCATGCAGCAGGAGGGCCGCGAAGAGGCTGCCCGCCAGAAGGCGCTGGCCCGCGAGCGGGAATGGATTTCGGCAAGCCCCAAGGCGCGGCAGGCTAAGTCCAAGGCTCGAATCCGCGCCTATGACGAACTGGTGCAGGCCGCAAGCGACCGGCGGCCCGGAGACGCCCAGATCATCATTCCCGCTGGCGAGCGTCTGGGAAATGTGGTGATCGAGGCGGAAGGGTTGAGCAAGGGGTATGGCGACCGTCTCCTGATCGAGGATCTTTCCTTCAAGCTGCCGCCCGGTGGCATCGTCGGCGTGATCGGCCCCAACGGCGCCGGTAAGACGACGCTTTTCCGCATGATCACCGGGCAGGAGCAGCCCGATTCCGGTTCGATCCGAATAGGGGATACGGTGAAGCTTGGATATGTCGATCAGAGTCGCGATACACTCGCACCAGATAAGACGGTCTGGGAGGAGATTTCGGGCGGAAACGACGTCATCAAGCTCGGCAAGCATGAGGTGAACTCTCGTGCCTACTGCTCTTCCTTCAATTTCAAGGGTGGCGACCAGCAGCAGCAGGTCGGAACGCTTTCAGGCGGCCAGCGCAACCGCGTGCACATGGCCAAGTTGCTCAAGGAAGGCGCCAATGTCCTCCTGCTCGACGAGCCTACAAACGATCTTGATACTGAAACGCTGGCGGCACTTGAAGATGCGCTGGAGAATTTTGCTGGCTGCGCTGTGATCATCTCTCACGACCGCATGTTCCTCGATCGGCTCGCGACTCACATCCTTGCCTTTGAGGGCGATAGCCACGTCGAATGGTTTGAAGGCAACTTCCAGGAATACGAGGCGGATAAAGTGCGCCGTCTGGGGCCGGATAGCATCAATCCGCGGCGTGTCACCTATAAGCGGCTGACCAGGTAAGGTTCTGCGGGTACGTCAGCACCCGCAGCGCCCACGAAAGCAATTTGCAACCAATTCCCTGTATTGGAAGTTGGCAAAGGCCATGGAGTGCGCCTATTGAGTGCTGAAATGTGGTTTTTCGTCCTCTGCGGCTCCTACCTGAACGTGCTTCCAAGCGCGAACGTTTCCCGCGTTGGCCGCCCATGACAATTTCCGTCCCCTCCCGAAAATTCGAGGGAATACGTGTCTTCATCGTTGAGGATGAGGCGCTGGTGGCCATGAATCTGGAGATGATGCTGGAAGATCTCGGCTGCGAAGTCGTCGGTCCCGCTATGCGCTACGACACTGCGGAAGAGATGGTATCTAACGGCGTCCACGCGGACATTGCGATCCTTGATGTGAATCTCGGCGGGCGGGAAGTCTTCCCGCTTGCGGCCAGGCTTGCCAAAGATGGTATTCCTCTGATTTTCTCCACTGGATATGGTGCAGCGGTCTTGCCGGAACAATGGCAGCGGCGACCCTTGCTGCAGAAGCCTTATACCGTCGGGGATGTTGCCAGCAGGCTCTCGCTTGCGCTTTCCATCGAGGGATAAGAATATTTCTCGGCTGCGAGAAGGAATGCCATTTTTATACTCCATTAGCCATTTATCCGTGATAATGCCAAGTTCGGGAGGCTGTGCTGCATCACCGGCTGGGCTTCGTAGATTCATAGGAACAAGGTGAATCAATCATGCTACGCCGGACGAGCGAGCACGGCGCCGAGGAAATGGCGCTGACCGGGATACCGGAGGGCTTCAGCCGCGTTTGTCTCGGCGGTATCGGGGTGGAGATCCCGGAAAGCTTCATCTGCAATGAAGAACTGGTCGAAACCTATAATGGGTGGGCAGAGGCCGAGAATGCGGCCCGCGCAGCGCGTGGGGAGGAGCCCGTGCCGCTGTCCAGTGCCGAGTTTATCGTTCAGGCTTCAGGCATCCGACGGCGGCATGTCTACGAGCGTAACGGCATTCTCGATCCGGCGCGGATGGCGCCTGTCATCCCGGCGCGTGGCGACGATGAACTTTCCGTAATGGCCGAGTTCGGCCTGGCGGCTGCCAGAAAGGCGCTGGCTCACGCCAAGCTTGAGCCGAATGAGCTTGATCTTATTATATGCTCTGCCGCTCATCACCAGCGGCCATATCCTGCGATCGCCATCGAGATCCAGCAGGCACTTGGTGCGCAAGGGGCCGCTTTCGACATGGGGCTTGGCTGTTCCTCTGCGCTTGCAGGGTTGCATGTAGCAAGCAACATGGTGCGTTCCGGCGCCTATCGGCGCGTATTGGTGGTTACTCCGGAACTGATCACCGCTCACCTCAATTTCCGCGACCGCCAGACGCACTTCATCTTCGGTGATGCTTCGGTGGCTGCCATTGTGGAAGCAATGGACCATAGGGAGGAGCGGCAGGGGCGCTTTGAAGTCGTCGACACCCGGCTGTGGACGCGGTTTTCCAATGGCATCCGCACCAATTTCGGCTTTCTGAGCCGTCTTGCCCAGGAAGATCCCTACCTGCTTGAGATGCACGGGAACATGATCAAGCAGATGGGCAACAAGGTCTTCAAGGAAGTGACCCTGGCGGGGCACCAGTTCATCGTTGAATTTCTCGGCGAGTACGACCATACCCCGCATTCCATGCGCCGCTTCTGGCTGCACCAGGCCAATGCCCGCATGAATGCGATGATCCTGAAGCTCGCTTTAGGGGAGAATGTGGATCACGACCGCGCGCCCCTCGTGCTCGACCGGTTGGGCAATACGGCTGCGGCAGGCGCGATCATTGCGCTTGCCGAGAATCATGAGGATATGAAGGCCGGCGAACTCGGCCTGCTTTGTGCCTTCGGCGCCGGATACTCTATCGGCGGTGCGCTTTTGAAAATGATGTGAGGTCTATTCCTCTTCCTCCTCGGGATCGAGCAGCCGTGTCGCACGCCAGCGAGTCAGCACCGCGTTGATCTGATCGACGACGAAGTAGCGTGCCGCGTCCCGATCGTAGCCTTCGGCAAGCAGCTCGTCATAGTCGCTGTGCTCATGCCGCACATGGGAGACAGTCGCAATCCACACCGCGACGGAGGCGGGGAGCGTCCGCAGCTTCCGGTCATTGGCAAGGGTCTGGATCCTTTGAATATCCGCATATGGAGCCTGGGGCAGCAGCGTCGTCAGCGCCTTGTTCACCGCCCTCCGGCGCTGTGTCGAAACCTTCATCAATGTTCCTGCTCTATGTTTCTTGCTCTCAGGGTTGCTCGCCGTTCGGACAGATGGGGGATGCCTGCGGGCAGGCTTGTCAAAAGTCAAAGTCTTATATAAACATATCTTTATATGTTATTGGAGGGCCGTATGCTGAAAAGGCCGATGGCGGCGCTGGGGTTCGAGGCGGCGGTGGATATTTTGAAGGCGGCAGCCGAGCCCAGCCGCTTGCGCATTCTCGTTCTGCTTGCACATACGGACTTGACGGTCTCCGACCTGACCGAGGTTCTTAGCCAATCGCAGCCCCGCGTCTCGCGGCATTTGAAGCTTTTGCTCGATGCCGGCCTCATCGCCCGTTACCAGGAAGGTTCCTGGGCCTTCTTCCGGCTTTGCGATGCGGAGGCGTCGCGGAGCTTCATCGACAGTGTGGTGGGTCGCGTGGACAAGGCAGATCCCCTGGTCGGACGCGATCTGGAGCGGCTGGAGGCGATCAAGCGCCGCCGGCAGGAGAGAGCTGCTGAATACTTCAGCAAAAATGCAGCAAGCTGGGATCAGATCCGCTCGTTGCACGTACCCGATGCGGCGGTAGAGGCGGCACTCAAACATTTGATTGGCGAGGAAAACTTTGAGTCGATGGTGGATCTTGGCACGGGAACAGGCCGTCTGCTTGAGCTCTTCTCTCCTCTCTACCGGCGCGGGGTAGGGGTCGACCTTTCGCGCGAGATGCTGACAGTGGCGCGCGCCAATCTGGAGCGGGCCGGTGTCACCAATGCGCAGGTGCGGCTCGGCGATATTTACGCGCCACCCGTGGATCGCGACGCGCACGATCTCGTCACGATCCATCAGGTGCTGCATTATCTGGATGAGCCTGCCGTTGCGATCAGTGAGGCAGCGCGGCTGCTGCGCCCCGGCGGGCGGCTGGTGGTGGTGGATTTCGCCCCGCATGACCATGAGTTCCTGCGTGAGGAACACGCACATTTGCGCCTTGGCTTTTCCGACCAGCAGATCGCCGAATGGCTTGTTGAGGCCGAGCTAGAACTTGTTGAAACGCAAGCCTTCGCTCCTGAGGGCGAGGCGGCGGAAGGACTGACGGTAAAATTGTGGCTTGCTCGGGACCCACGTATTGCGCTTGCAAGCGCGGGTGCCGAAACGAAGGAGATTGCTTGATGCCCTACAAATTCTCCAGACGACCGGAGGCGGGCGCAAAGATCCGCGTTTCCTTCGAGTTCTTCCCACCCAAGACAGATGAGATGGCACAAAGGCTCTGGAATACGGTCGAGCGGTTGTCGCCCCTTCAGCCCGCCTTTGTCTCTGTTACATATGGTGCGGGCGGATCGACGCGGGAGCGCACCCAGCATACCGTTCGCCGCGTACTGGATGAGACTAGCGTTACACCGGCTGCGCATCTGACCTGCGTTGACGCGGATAAAGATGAGGTAAACGCAGTCATCGCCGATTTCCTGGAGATGGGCGTCAGGCGTTTCGTGGCGTTGCGCGGCGATCCAGCCGAAGGGGTCGGCGCGGCCTACAAACCTCACCCGGACGGCTACATGAACGCTGCGGAACTGGTAGGCGCGCTTGCGCGGCATAGAGACCTCGACATTTCCGTTGCCGCCTATCCAGAAAAACATCCAGAAAGCCCCGATTTCGCTACCGACATCGAGATGTTGAAACGGAAGGTGGATAATGGCGCCACGCGCGCGATCACCCAGTTCTTCTTCGACAATGATGTCTACGAGCGCTATGTGGAGCGGGTACGCCGTGCAGGCATCTACGTGCCTATCGTCCCGGGCATTTTGCCCGTGCATAATTTCACGCAGATGGTGCGCTTTGCCAGCCGCTGCGGCGCCCATGTGCCGCAATGGCTTGCGGAGCGTTTCCAGGGTCTTGAGAGCGATCCTGCCACCCACCAACTCGTTGCCGCGGCGGTGGCTGCCGAACAGGTGCTGGATCTTGTTGAGCGCGGTGTGGAGGATTTTCATTTTTACACCATGAACCGCGCCGATCTTTCCTTTGCGATATGCCACCTGATCGGCATCCGCCCCCAAGGCGAAGCGGAAGCAAGGGCAGCATAGCCAATAAAAAAGGCCGGGGTTTCTACCCGGCCTTCCTGTTAACCTGCTTCCTTGGGTATTTAAGGCAGTACCCCCACTATGAGGGCGCCCACGAACGCGAATGACGCCAGAATCACCAGCAAATTGATTGGCCGTGTCAGTCCCATGGGCGAAAGCCTCCTTTCAACATGGTGATGCGGATTCTATGGACTGGGGGGCTAAAGCCAAGGATTTTTTTTCCTGCGACTGGGAAACGGGCGAAATCCGTTCGTCTTTTGCGGCCTCTACCGCTTGAATTCTCTGGAAAAACCGCAGCGATTCACATTGTGTTAAAATGATGAAGCTTGGCACTTACCAGGGCGCAAATCGAGGTTGCCGGCCTCCACTGCTCACCGGACTCAGCCTGCGTAGGCCCTGAGCCAGCCTTGCCAGGCTTCGTGGTTGCCGTGAAAAACATTGATGTCGGCGTTTCCATTGATCCCGGGCAGGACGCCCGTACCCGTGTACTGCCAGAAGATCCAGGGATGGTTGCCATATCTCTCGTCCGGATGCCCCGCTACAGAGCGCAACCAGAACGGATAGCCTTTGAAATGTGAAAGGCCATTGTCATCGAAGAAATCGATGGAGGTGTAGATGATGGGGCGTTTGCCATAATGCCGCTCCACCGTATCGAGGAAAACCTGCATCTCTGCGCGCACCGTCTCGGGAGAGGGGCGCAGCCTGCATGTGGGGGAGAGATGGTTCCACTCCATGTCAAGGACCGGGGGCAGGGCATGGCGCTCACGCGGCACGTGCTGGATGAACCAGCGCGCTTGTTCGATGGCTGGCCGGCAGAAGTAAAAAAAGTGGTAAGCGCCACGCGGAATGCCTGCTGCATGCGCGCCCATCCAGTTGCGCTGGAAGAAGTCGTCGATCATATCTCCACCTTCGGTAGCTTTGATGAAGGCGAAGGCAATGCCGCTTCTCCGCAACGCGCCCCAGTCGATCTCGCCCTGATATTTGGAGACGTCCGTCCCGTGGATCGGGTATTGCCATGGCGGCCGCCCATCCCATGCATGCGGCTTGGTATCATCAAAGCGCGGACCTATCTCGGGAGCCGAAGCCGGTAACAGGTCGGAGAAATCGTAGCTGCCGCCGGCGCAGGCGAAAAGCGGCAGGGTCAACATCAGGACCATAAGCAATCGCATAAACGAAGAGCCTCCCCCCGAACGAATCGTTATCCTGTGCCCAGCTTTGCAGGGGATAGGTGATGCGTGCTGTTCTTTCCATCATCAAATGGCTGACTGGACTGGTGGTCGTGGCATTGCTCGGCGCCATGCTCTGGCTGTGGCAAGCGCCGCCGGATCTCATCCGATTAGGCGCAAGCTATGCGGCCAAGACGGTATGCTCAAATGCCCTGATCGCGGCGCGCGATCCGCAGTCTGTACTGGCGGCCGACGTGCAGGCGCCGGGCCATCCTCTTTTGAAGCTCATGCGCGTGAGCCTGAATGAAGACGAGGGAGTCGCGCGGGCGGGACTATTCGGCTTCATGGGCCGCGGGGTTGCGGTTTTTCGAAACGGGATCGGTTGCGCGGCCGTGCCAGACAACGATGTGGAAACGGCCCGGATGGCGCATCTTTCCTTTCCGCAGATGTTGCCGAAAGACGGTCACTGGCCAGACGGCGAAGAGGCTGAAACCTTGGACAGTACGGCTCTTGCTGCCGTGCTTGACGATCCGGCCATTATTGGGCCGGGCATGCGGGCATTGGTTATCGTGCGTGATGGCAGCATCATTGGGGAGCGTTTCGCCCCCGGAATATCTCCCGATCAGCCGCTACTTGGCTGGTCTATGACGAAGACCGTCAACGTCGCGATACTCGGAACGGTGGTTGGAGCAGGCAAGCTGTCACTCGATACACGCAATCTGTTTGCCGAATGGAAGAACGATGGGCGCAACGAGATCACGGTCGAGCATCTTGCCGCACTTACGAGCGGTCTTGCCTTCAACGAGGATTACGGCGGCGTGACGGATGTCACGCGCATGCTCTATCTGGAGCCGGACATGGCAGCCTTTGCGGCAGACAAGCCGCTGCTCTACGAACCGGGATCGCATTTTTCCTATTCAAGCGGGTCGAGCGTGATGCTGTCGCGCGTGTGGCAGAACGTCTTAGCGGATGAACGGGAAGCTCTTGAGTGGCCCTATCGCACGCTTTTTCGTCCGCTCGGAATGCGGACCGCGATGTTTGAAGCGGATGCGCGCGGCACCTATGCCGGCTCTTCCTATCTTTACGCCTCGGCGCACGACTGGGCGCGTTTCGGCCAGCTTCTGCTGCAGGATGGCATGTGGCAGGGAAAGCGCATTCTGCCGGAGGGATGGGTCGACTGGATGCGCAGCCCCACCGTCGCCTCCGGCGGTGAATATGGCCATGGCTTGTGGATGCAGGGCCCGCGAGTGACAACCCCGCCGGACCGGCATCAGGATGAAGGCTTTGCCCTGCCGGAGGATGCATATTGGCTGATCGGACATGACGGACAGACGATGACGATCATTCCTTCGTTGAGGCTCGTCATATTGCGCATGGGCCTGACGCCCACCATTCTGGGCTACAAGCCTCAGGCGCTTGTGGAGGCGGTCGTCAGGGTGCTTCAAGCAGAAGAAAACGGATGAGCTTAAAGCGATATGTGAGTCAAAATAATGCCTTGCCGCGCACAGCTTGCAATCCGATTCAGGTCCTTCATGCAACGCTTGCAGAGCAAGGCCGTTCAGAACCCAGCATCATGCCCGTCCGAATCCGCCGCCTGTGGGCGTGGTGACGATTACAGCTTCGCCAGCCTCCACCGCGGTCTGATCGCAAGCCTTCAGCGTCTCGATCTGTCCGTCCTTGCGCCTTACTTCAGTGCGCCCCGGTTCGCCGTCGCCGCCTGCTTCTATCCCTCGCGGCGGTATAGACCGGTGCGAGGAGAGGATGGCGCACTGCATTGTCTCAAGAAAGCGTATCGTGCGCTGCGTGCCGTCTCCCGCATTCCATTTGCCTTTTCCGCCCGAACCTTCGCGCAAGTGGAAGTCCTCCAGCAGAACGGGAAAGCGCAGTTCGAGAATCTCCGGATCCGTTAGGCGCGAATTGGTCATGTGGGTGTGCACGCCTGACGTTCCGTGAAAGCCGCGCCCGTCATTCATGCGGCCGGCGGGAGAGCCTGAGCAAATAGTCTCGTAATACTGGTACTTGTCATTGCCGAAGGTGAGATTATTCATCGTGCCCTGAGAGTTGGCGAGCGCACCCATGGCCGCAAACAGCGCATTTGTCACATGCTGGGAGGTCTCCACATTGCCGGCTACCACAGCCGCTGGATAGGACGGGCGCAGCATCGAGCCTTCCGGGATGATGATTTTGATGGGCCGGAGACATCCGGCATTCATGGGGATCGAGCCTTCAACCATGACGCGAAAGGCGTAGAGCACCGCGGCGCGCGTCACCGGCTCGGGCGCGTTGAAATTGTTCTTCATGACAGGCGAGGTGCCGGTGAAATCCACCACGGCCTCGCGCTTCTGCCGGTCGACGCTGATCTTGACCCGGATCACCTGGCCGGTATCCGTGTGGTATTCGCAGGAGGCTTCGTCCGGCAGCCGCTCCAGAACGCCGCGCACCGCCTCGGCCGCATTGTCCTGCACATGGTTCATATAGGCTTCGACGACATCGAGCCCGAACTCTGCCACCATCTTCCTCAATTCGGCCACGCCTTTTTCATTGGCAGCGATCTGCGCCTTAAGATCGGCGATGTTCTGATGAGGATTGCGGGCAGGGTAGGGATGGTCGGTCAGAAGATCGTACAGTTCTTTCTCTCGGAAGCGGCCGCGGCTAATGATGCGGAAATTGTCGAAGAGCACGCCTTCCTCGTCTACCGTCGTGGCCAGCGGCGTCATAGAACCGGGCGCCGTGCCCCCTACGTCTGCATGATGCCCGCGCGAAGCGACCCAGAAGAGGATCTGCCTGCCACCGTAGTCGAAGACCGGCGTCACCACCGTGATGTCGGGCAGATGCGTGCCGCCATTGTAGGGGGCGTTGAGCGCAAAGACGTCGCCCGGGTGGATATCCCCTTCGTTAAGGCGGATAATCGTCTCAACCGAACGATCCATAGAGCCCAGATGTACAGGCATGTGCGGGGCATTCGCCACCAACGCCCCATTGCGGTCGAAGACGGCGCAGGAAAAGTCGAGCCGCTCCTTGATATTGACTGAGTAGGCCGTGTTCTGCAGCGTTACGCCCATCTGCTCGGCGATGGACATGAAGAGGTTGTTGAAGACCTCAAGCATGACCGGATCGGCATGAGTACCGATGGCGGCCTGCCGCTGCTTCTTCTCCACCCGCCGCATCAGAACGTGGTCATGCGCGGTGATTTCCGCTTGCCAGCCGGGCTCCACCACAATCGTCTGGTTGTTCTCGATGATGAGCGCCGGCCCCGCGACGCGCGCACCCGGAACGAGTGCTTTCCGCAGATACACGCCTGCATCGCGCCATTCGCCTTCGCAGTAGATCCGGCGCGTGACGTGAGGTTCTGGCGTATTGTCGTTAAGCGGGAGCGGTGGCTCCTCGGGCGCAGCGCTTTTTGCGTCCACGCCTTCCACATTCACCGCCTCCACGATGATTGGCTTGTCGTCGTAGATAAAGCCAAATTGCGCCTGGTGTGCCGCTTCAAAAGCTTTCCTAGCCTCGTCGATCGAGCGCTCGAACGGCACCGACAGCGTGGTGTCCGTTCCTTCATAGCGGATTTCGAGCCGTTTACCCCAGCGGATCGCGTCCGCCGTCACCCCCTGAACTTCCAACTCCCGGCCGACCTCGTCCCGCAACTCGCATATGAGAGTTTCAATCTGGGGCAGGGCGTCTTGCGCAAGCGGCTGGATCAACGCCTTCTGGCGTGAGGCGGAGACGGATGCAAGCCCGATCCCATAGGCGGACAACAGACCGGAAAGGGGATGGATCAGCACCGACTCCATACCGAGGGCATCGGCCACCAGGCAGGCATGCTGCCCACCTGCGCCTCCAAAGCAATTAAGCAGATAGCGTGTGACGTCATGCCCGCGCTGCACCGAAATCTTCTTGATCGCATTCGCCATGTTTTCCACGGCGATGGTGATGAACCCCTCAGCCACAGCCTCGGGGCTGCGCCCGTCCCCGATCTGGTTTGCAAGTTCAGTGAAGCGCTTGCGCGCGATGTCAAGATCGAGCGGCAGGTTCTGCTCCGGGCCGAAAATATTGGGAAAGAAGTCCGGCTGCAGCTTCCCCAACATCATATTGGCGTCCGTTACGGCAAGCGGGCCGCCGCGCCGGTAGCAGGCGGGGCCAGGATCAGCGCCTGCTGAATCGGGTCCAACCTGCTGCCGCCCATCTTCATAATGCAGGACCGAACCGCCGCCGGCCGCCACGGTGTGGATTCGCATCATCGGCGCCCGGATGCGCACGCCCGCAACTTCCGTATCGAAAGCGCGCTCATAATCCCCGTCATAATGGGCAACGTCGGTTGAGGTGCCGCCCATATCGAAGCCGATCACCTTATGGAAGCCCGCTAGACGCGCCGTCTCCGCCATGCCTACCACGCCCCCGGCAGGACCCGAAAGGATGGCATCCTTGCCCCGAAACATGTGAGCGGCGGTAAGGCCGCCAGAGGACATCATGAACTTGAGGCGCGGGAAGCCTGTGCTGCTGCTTTCCGGCCGGATCCCCAATTCTCCTGCCACCAGACGCACATAGCGGGCCAGGATTGGCGAGAGATAGGCATCGACCACCGTGGTGTCGCCGCGCCCCACCAGCTTGATCAGCGGCGATGTTTCATGGCTGGTCGAAATCTGGCTGAAACCGAGAGCGCGGGCAAGCTCGGCCGCCTTCTTCTCGTGCTCGGGAAAATTCCACGCATGCATGAAGACGACTGCCACCGCTTCCATGCCGTCACGCCTGGCATCCTGCAGCCCGGCCCGCACCTCATCCAGGTCGAGCGCGGTCTCCACCGTGCCATCCACGCGTACCCGCTCGGGCACCTCGATTACGCGCTCATAAAGCTGCTCGGGCAGGATGATTTCCTTGGCGAAGATGTCAGGCCTCGCCTGATACGCGATCCTGAGTGCATCGCGGAAACCGCGAGTGATGAGAAGCAGAACACGTTCGCCGCTGCGTTCCAGAAGTGCATTGGTCGCAACGGTCGTGCCCATCTTGACCTCAGCAACACGATGGGTGGGGATGCTCTTCCCTTTTCCTACCCCAAGGAGGTCGCGGATCCCTTGAATTCCGGCATCAAGATATGCGCCCGGATTTTCCGACAGAAGCTTCTTCTGGTGCAGGTTTCCGTTGGGATCGCGCCCGATCACGTCGGTGAAAGTGCCGCCTCGATCGATCCAGAAATCCCATCTGCCGGACATCTGTTTTCTCCAAGCTTCTTCACTGCCGCAGCCATATACGAAAAGCAGTGCTTTCCACAGGGCTTAAATATAACGAAGCGTCATCCAATGTGAGGAAACCCCCACAGCGCCCATGCATTACTGCCGCAGCGCTCCCACGGGACGCAAAGAAAGCAAGGAGTTGTGCGATGAGGAAAATTCTGGCGGGTGTCTTTGCCAGCGCTGCGCTTTTGGGCCTTGCGGCCTGTGGCGACACGGATGACACAACAACCCAGGGGATCGAGCCTGGCAACGATCCTGCGGTTCAGCAGCCCACAGACGGCACAACCGATGGTGGGACGACGGATCCTGGCACCGGTGGTGCCGGCGGAACAACCCCGGCTCAGTAAGCGAGGATACTCAGAAGTACTTGACGCTCCGCCCATCCTCCCAGGCGGTAGGGCACGCATATGTGACCTGCGCGTTGAGTGATGAAAGGCCGGGAAACCGGCCTTTCTTCTTATGCTGAGACCGCTTGCTGCCCTTCCCGGAGCGGGCAATGCTTGCCTTAAAGGCGCTGACTGGGCTCGAATTTGCCATCAAAGCGCTTTAGGGATGGAGGAATGACACTGCTTGTACGCATATCCGGCTTTCTGGCGCGCGCCTCCGACGGCGTGCTGTCTGCGCTCGTGCAAACGGTCCGCACGACCTTCAAGGGCGATCCGCAGCTACGGCGCCGCGTCGCCTTTTCCGTTGCCCTCATTGCCCTTTCCGCCAAGATGGCGAAAGCCGACGGGGTCGTCTCGCTGGAAGAGGTGCGCGCCTTTCACGAGATTTTTTCCGTTCCGCGCAGCGAGATGCGCAATGTTCTGCGCCTCTATGGGCTTGCCAAGAAGGATGTGGCCGGCTTCGAAGCCTATGCCCGGCAGATGGCAGGGCTGTGCGGCTCCGGCAAGGCGGACTGCCCGATGCTGGAGGACATTCTGGACGGTCTTTTCCATATCGCCAAGGCGGACGGCGTCGTGCATGAGCGCGAGGAAGCCTTTCTTGCGCGGGTTGCCGAGATCTTCGAGATCAGCAAGGCGCATTACGAGCACATTCGCGCACGTCATATGTGGCCGCACCGGGGAAGCAATCCTTACGCGCTCCTCGGCGTCCCTCATGGCGCGCCTTTTTTGGAGGTCAGGCGGCGCTATCTCGCTCTTGCGGCGGAAAATCACCCGGATCGGCTTCTAGCGCGGGGCGTTCCGGAGGAGTTTCTCGCCCTGGCCAATGCGCGGATGGCAGCGTTAAACGCCGCATATGAGGAAATCGAGCGAAGCCGGCAGCCGGCATGAACGGGTTTTTTCCCGACCATCTCGCCGCGCATTTGCGTCCTTCGCCCAATTTCGGCCCTCGACGCCGCGGCATGGAGCCTGACGCCGTGATCCTGCACTATACCGGAATGGAAACGGGCCAGGCCGCAGAGGACAGATTGTGCGATTCGGCCAGCGGAGTGTCGGCCCATTATCTCGTTCATGAAGACGGGCGCATCGTACAGATGGTCCAGGAGGCGCAGCGCGCCTGGCATGCGGGAGCAGGCTCCTGGCAGGGGCTCGATGACGTCAACTCCTTTTCCATAGGGATCGAGATTGTCAATCCGGGCCATTCCAATGGCTATCCCGATTTTCCTGCCTCCCAGATAAAGGCTGTTATTGCACTTTGCCGTGATATCTGCCGGCGGCACTCGATCACGCCGCAAAGGGTGCTTGCCCATTCGGATGTGGCACCCGGTCGCAAGATCGATCCAGGGGAGAAGTTCCCCTGGGCCATGCTCGCCAAGGAGGGGGTAGGTTATCATGTTGACCCTGCGCCCATCGTGCCCGGGCGGTCGCTTTGCCGCGGAATGCAGGGACCGATGGTGCAGGAATTGCAAACGATGCTGCATGATTATGGCTATGGCATTGAAAAAACCGGGATTTTCGACCAAAAGACAAAGGATGTCGTTGCGGCCTTTCAGCGGCATTTCCGGCAGGAGAAGGTGGATGGTGTTGCCGATCCGTCCACGCGGGAGACGCTCCGCCGTCTGATTATCGCAGTGATTCGATAGTCGGCTGTCAAGTCTATTGGAGGCGTTTATTTCGCCTTGTCACTCTTCTTGAACAGAAAAGCCCTTTTTGCTTCATCATTGCCTGTAAAAGCCTTCACCAGACGAAGGCAGGTGCTCCTTGAGCCATGTCTTGAAAAACATGAAACCAAAAAAGCCGCACATCTTCGTGGGTTAGAATCCAAGACGGGTAATGATGAAAATTCGCGTGATATTCGCGACAGCGCTGGCTGTCGCGTCGATGACTGCTTGCGCCTTCGCGCAGAGCATTCCTCACCATCCGGAAATATCCGGCTCTGCGAAGGCAGCACCGCAGTCAGGAGTGCAGACCGTGAACGCCGAGCGTGCTGCTGCCATTGGCATCCTTTCCAAGGCGCGCGCGGCCAGGCAGCAGCCACAGGTGGAGGAAGAGGTTCATGGACCGCCCTTCAATTCCATTATTACGCACTATGCCAAGCTCTATGGTGTTCCCGTGGAGCTCGCCCACGCGGTAATCCAGGTCGAGAGCAACTACCGGCCCACTGCGCGGGGGCGCGCAGGCGAGATCGGCCTAATGCAAATCAAGCATTCTACGGCGCGGATGATGGGTTATACAGGCCCTGCAAAGGACCTTTATCATCCAGAGAACAACATCAAATACGGGATGAAGTATCTGGGCGAAGCTTTCCGTCTGGGTGGGGGCAGCACTTGCGGGGCGATCCTGAAGTACAATGCCGGCCACCATGCGAAGCGCATGAACAAGATCTCGTCAGCATATTGCGATAAGGTGAAGCGCATTTTGCGGAAGGGATAGGGCGGCAAGCCATTGCGTTTTGGTTCGTGAATCCCTTTATACGAGGGGCCAGCCGGTCGGACGGCCGCTCTCGGGCAATTCGGCCTTGGTTTAGTATCGAGTATCGCCAAGGCCGGATGCCCGTGGAGAGGAAAGTCCGGGCTCCGCGGAAAAACGGTGCCGGGTAACGCCCGGCGGGGGCGACCCCAGGGAAAGTGCCACAGAAAGCAGACCGCCCCGCCTGTTATTCGGCTCTCTGCCCATGGCGGGCAATGAGCCGAGATATTAGCGGGGCAAGGGTGAAAGGGTGGGGTAAGAGCCCACCGCGCTTCCTGGTAACAGGGGCGGCACGGCAAACCCCACCGGGAGCAAGACCGAATAGGAGCGGCAAGAAGGCCAGCCTTCAGGGCTTTTCCGGCCCGCCGCTCGGGTAGGTTGCACGAGGCCGATGGTAACATCGGTCCCAGATGAATGGTCGTCACGCCGCGGACCTTTAGCGTCGCGGCCATACAGAACCCGGCTTACAGACCGGCTGGCACTTTTCCGCTTTGCAGCTTTTTCTTGTCGAATGTCACTCAGCGGATGCGGCCGCACCTGCCATGCCCTACGGCTCGGTACGACCGGCGGAGCCGCGGACGTCGCCCTCCGCTCTTGCGCCCTATTTCTTGGGCATGGCGTGAACTTTTCCGAATTCAAAGCGAGGAGAAGCCGCCTGCGTGCAGCGTTGGTGTGCCCAATTCCCATTGACCCCCATATAGCCCCATGCTATCCCATGCATCGTTAATCGAATAAGGATTGTGGCTTGGGGCGGTCCGCGTCACCGTTTGCGAACGCAAGGCATGAAGGTGCTCTGCGCATGCGATGCGAGCTGATGTCGAGGAGCCGCTTTTCACGCGGTTTTGGAGCTTTAGAGGGGCTTGGCGCCGTTGACCGCCGCTGCAAGTGATGGATCGATTCTTATCCAGTGCGATCAACAGGATCGATGCCAAGGGGCGGGTTTCCGTGCCGGCCCATTTTCGCGCCGTGGTGCAGCGAAGGGGCTTTGTCGATCTTTACGCGTTGCGGGCGCTGGATGTTCCCGCGATGGACGTTGGAGGGCCGGATTTGCTCGACCGCTACGAACAGCGCATCGCGCTCGAAGATCCATTTCTGCAGACGGCGGACGATATGTCCTTTTTCGTCCATGGAGATGGCAGCTTCCTGAAGCTGGACCAGGACGGCCGCATTACCGTCTCCGATTTCATTCGCGAGCATACCGGGATCGTCTCGGACGTCGCGTTTGTGGGGAGGGGCTTGTTCTTCCAGATGTGGGAGCCGGAGCGTTTGAAGGCTTATGGCGCGGAAGTGCGTGCACGGCTCCTGAAATTGCGGCAGCAGGCTTCGCAGGGCCAGCCTGCCGCGCGTGCAGAATGATGGCGGGCTCCGGCGGCATCAGTGCGGCCGGTGGCGGACCGGCCCGCCACGTCCCCGTGCTCCTTGATGCCGTAATCGCCGCGCTCGATCCGTCGGGAAAGCGCGTCATTGACGGCACTTTCGGCGCAGGCGGCTATACCCGGGCGCTTCTCGAGGGCGGCGCGGATGTCATTGCGATCGATCGCGATCCGGATGCGATAGCCGCAGGCGCCAGCCTCGTTAGGCGTTTTGGTAGCCGGTTGAGGCTTGAGCTTGGCCGGTTCTCCGACATGGAGCGCATTGCGGGTGAAACCGTGGATGGCGTTGTGCTGGATATCGGGGTTTCCTCCATGCAGCTCGATGAGGCCGGACGGGGATTCTCCTTCCGCAAGGATGGGCCGCTTGATATGCGCATGGGTCGAGAAGGCATGACGGCTGCCGATGTGGTCAACCGCTTCAAGGCCAGCGAGCTTACGCGCATTTTCGGACTGTTGGGCGAGGAGCGTCACGCAGGGAGGATTGCTCGAGCAATCGAGAAAAGGCGCGCGGAAAAGCCTTTCAGCACCACTGCTGACCTTGCTGCTCTTGTGGAGCAGGTGATCGGCTCCCGACCGAAGGATCCGATCCACCCGGCGACGCGGGTCTTTCAGGCGCTGCGCATCTTCGTCAATGACGAACTGGGCGAACTCGCTCGGGCGCTGTTCGCCGCGGAGCGGATCCTCAATACTGGCGGCGTGCTCGCCGTCGTCACCTTCCATTCTCTCGAAGACCGCATCGTAAAGCGCTTTCTCGCTGCCCGTTCAGGGCGCGTGGCGCGCTCGCGCCATTTGCCTGAAATGGCGCAGGATACTCCCACCTTCGAAAAACCCATGAAGCCGATCGAGCCGGGCGATGCCGAGATAGCCGCAAATCCGCGCGCTCGCTCGGCTCGTTTGCGGGCGGCAAGGCGCACAACGGCAGCCGCGGGAGCGGAAGATTTCAGGATGCTGGGGGTTCCAGCTCTGTTCGTAACCGAGCAGCTCGGCCGGAAAGGGGGTTGAGAACCATGTTTCGCACCAGTGACATTGTTCTGATCGCGGTCATGCTTTCAGCGGCCGCCTTCACCTACAAGACAAAGCATGACGCTCAGGCGATGATGAACCGCGTCGAGGCGCTTGCCACCCAGATTCAGATCGAGAAGGACCGGATCGATGTGCTGAAGGCTGACTGGAGCCTTCTTACCCAGCCCGCGCGGCTCCAGAAGCTCGCCGAAACCTATGAGGGCGAACTGGGCCTGAAGCCTGTCGAGCCACAGCAGATAACCGGGCAAGCTGCCCTCGGAGGAATCCCAATGCGCCCGCCGACGCTTGAATCCCTGATCGTCGAGAGTGCAAAGGAGCTGATTGTGCCTGATCCGCTTATGACGGGAGGGGTGGGACGATGAGGATTCCGGGTCTGGGACGCCTGTCGCGTTCATCTCGTCAAGGAGAGAAGCCAGGCAGAACGATTGTGATCAATGGCCGGCGGAAAGCTTCCGGCGTGCGTGCGCAAAGCCGCGTGCTGATGGCCATGGGCGTTCTCTTTGCCATTTATGCCGCTCTTGGCGTGCGCCTCGTCCATCTTGGAATGGTGGACCGGGAGCAGGTGAATCTTCCCCAAAGCCGCCCCACCGCTTCGCGGCCGGATCTTATCGACCGCAATGGCGAGGTGCTGGCAACCGATATCAAGACCGCCTCACTTTTTGCGGAGCCGCGCCATATCGTCGACATCGATGAAGCGATTGAGAAGCTGCGGCGCGTATTGCCTGACCTCGACTATGAGCAAACATACCGCCGCCTGGACAGCGATGCCGGCTTCGTCTGGCTGAGAAGGCAGCTTTCACCGCGCCAGCAGGCGGAAATTCTTGCGCTGGGTATTCCTGGTCTCGGTTTCCGTACGGAGAAACGCAGGTTCTATCCCGGTGGTCCGGTTGCTTCGCATATTCTGGGTCTCGTCAATGTGGATAATAAGGGCATCGCGGGCATCGAGAAATTTGTCGACGATCAGGGCTTGGCAGACCTACAGGCTTTGGGGCTTGCAGGACCGGATACGCTTGAGCCGTTCTCCCTGTCGATCGACATGCGGGTGCAGCACGTGCTTCGTGATGAACTCATGCGTGCCATGGAGCGCTACGACGCCATCGCCGGTGGCGGAATTATTCTCCATGCGCGCACGGGCGAAGTCCTGGCCATGGTCTCGTTGCCCGACTATGACCCCAACAATCCATACAATGCCCTGGAAAAGGATCGGCTCAACCGCATGACAGCGGGGGTGTTCGAAATGGGGTCGACCTTCAAGCTCTTCACCACCGCCATGGCACTCGATTCAGGAAAGGTGAGCATCAACGACAGTTTCGATGCGACGCGGCCCTTAAGGATTGGCCGGCACACCATCCGCGATTTTCATGGCAAGGGGCGTGTGCTCACCGTACCCGAGGTCTTCATCTACTCCTCTAATATTGGAACCGCCAAGATGGCGGATGTGGTGGGCATAGAAGGGCATCGCGAGTTTCTGAAACGGGTTGGGCTTCTCGACCGGATCAGCACTGAATTGCCGGAGATCGCGACACCGACGGAGCCTGCGATCTGGAAGAAGATCAATTCGGTAACGATTTCCTTCGGCCACGGTGTTGCCACCACCCCGCTTCAGACGGCGGCTGCGTCCGCGGCGATGCTGAACGGCGGAAAGTTCATCCCTCCTACTTTTCTCCCGCGCACCGAAGAGGAGGCGAATAGGCTCGCAAAACAGGTCATCTCGGAAAAGACAAGCCGCGAGATGCGCTATCTCTTCCGCTACAATACCGAGAAGGGCTCGGGCCGTCGCGCTGAAGTTCAAGGCTACCATGTGGGTACAAAGACGGGGACTGCGGAGAAGGTGGTCAATGGCCGTTATTCTAACGACACTCGTTTTAACACCTTCATTGCTGGTTTTCCTGCAACCGATCCCGACTATGTTGTATTCGTGGTATTGGACGAACCGAAGCCGGAGCAGCCCGGCATGTCTGCAACCTCTGGCCTGACGAACGCCCCGCTTGCCGGAAATATCATCCGCCGTTCAGCGCCACTACTTGGCGTGGAGCCGGATTTCGGCCATGAGGGTGAGGCCCTGCTGGTCTCCTATCAGTGATTCCCTTGAGAGCGGCGGGAGGGCCTGAAAAGATTATTGAGAAATGATGAAGCTGGATGAACTTGCCGACATCTTGCCACATGATGAGCCAATAGAAGGCGGCATGAAATTCTCCGGCCTCTCATCCGACTCCCGAAAGGTTAATTCGGGAGATCTCTTTTTTGCGCTACAGGGCAGCAAGGCTGATGGTGCAGCTTTCGCGGCTGAAGCGGCGCGCAAGGGCGCAGTTGCTGTTGTCGCGATGCCCGGAACGGTAAGCGGCATCAGCATTCCAGTCATGGAGGTGGAGGATCCGCGCCGTGCACTCGCGCTCACCGCAGCGCGCTTTTACGGGGCGCAGCCGGAAACCATGGTGGCAGTCACAGGCACGGCCGGAAAGACCTCGGTTGCCTCCTTCACACGTCAGATATGGGAGCAGGCGCATCTGCCGGCGGCTTCCATCGGCACCACCGGCGTGGTTGCGCCTGGCCGTGACGATTATGGCGAACTGACGACGCCGGACCCGATTAGCCTGCATCGGCTGCTCAAGGAACTGTCAGAGAGCGGCGTCACGCATGGCGCCATGGAAGCGTCGAGCCATGGGCTCGCTCAACGGCGCTTGGACGGCGTGAGATTGTCTGCCGGCGCTTTTACCAATCTAGGCCGCGATCACATGGATTATCATCCGTCGATCGAGCACTATCACCAATCCAAGATGCGCCTCTTCGACACATTGCTGCCGAAGGGCGCGCCTGCTGTCATCTTCGCGGACGACGCCTGGGCGGAGCCAACCCAAAAAATGGCTCGCGAGGCTGGCCTGAAAATCTATACGGTTGGCCGCAATGGCACTTTTCTAACCCTGAAGCGCGACGAGCACGAGCGTCATCGGCAGCGGGCAGAAATCGAGCACGAAGGCACGATCTACGAAATCGTTCTGCCTCTGGCGGGCGAATTTCAGATTGCCAACGCGCTCGTGGCTGCTGGCTTGGCGATCGTCACCGGGCTTGCCCCGGGCGATGCCCTTTTGGCGCTGGAGAATCTCAAAGGTGCTTCGGGGCGCCTGGAGCTGACCGGAACAACGCCGGATGGCGCCCAGATCTACGTGGATTACGCGCACAAGCCGGAGGCGCTGGAAAACGTGCTTGCTGCCGTTCGCCCCTTCACGACCGGCCGCGTCATTGTCGTCTTCGGCTGCGGTGGTGACCGCGATCCTGGCAAGCGGCCCATCATGGGCGCCATCGCCAACAGGCTCGCAGATATCGTCATTGTAACCGATGACAATCCACGCTCGGAAGAACCCGCTTCAATCCGCCGCGCGATACTCGATGCCGCGCCCGGAGCGCGGGAGATTGGCGACAGGCGAGAGGCCATCCGCGCCGCGATCGCCATGTTGCAAACGGGCGATACGCTGATCGTGGCCGGAAAGGGGCATGAGATAGGGCAGGAAGTCGCGGGGGTGAAGACGCCGTTCTCCGATCATGAGGAAGTGCGCCTGGCCCTTGAGGAGATGGGCGCTTGACGATGCTGTGGGAAATCGAGCCGTTGGTTAAGGCCATGGGGGCGCGTCCGTTCGGCGCTTTGCCTGAAGGCGTTACGGGCATTTCCATTGACACGCGCACGCTGCAACCGGGCGACGCCTTCTTCGCCATCCGGGGCGAGCGTTTCGACGGGCACGATTTCGCGACGGCGGCAATGGCCGCAGGTGCCAGCCTGCTCGTGGTGTCGCAGGAAAAATTGCCGGCGCTTGGTCGCCTCTCGGTGCCGAAGCTTGTCGTTCCCGATGTATTGAAGGCGCTCTATGATCTTGCTGCTGCCGCACGCCAGCGCACGCACGCCAAGATCATCGCCGTCACGGGCTCCGCGGGGAAGACCACGACCAAGGAAATGCTGCGCCACGCCCTTTCCAGCGTAGGCAGCGTGCATGCGGCAGACCGCTCCTTCAATAACCATTGGGGCGTGCCGCTTACGCTCGCCCGTCTTCCGGTCGATTGCGACTATGCCGTTTTCGAGATCGGCATGAACCATGCTGGCGAGATCGAGCCGCTGGCAAAACTCGTGCGACCGCATATTGCCCTCATCACGCTTATTGCGGCGGCCCATCTGGGGCATTTCAAGAATCTGGACGAGATTGCCCGCGCCAAGGGCGAGATCTTTTCCGGCGTCGTAAAGGGCGGGCATGCGCTTATCAACCGCGACGACCAACGTTCAAAGATCCTGTCGAAAATGGCGGTCGAGGCGGGGATCAAGAATATCTGGACCTTCGGCGAGAATGCGCGCGCGCAGCTTCGCCTTGTGGCCAGGGAGCCGCAGGGGGAAGGCTCGGCAGTCACCATCAAGGTGGCAGGCGAAGAACTTGCCGGCCGTATCGGCGCGCCCGGCCGCCACATGGCGCTGGATGCGCTCGCTGCAATCGGAGCGGGGTATTTGGCTGGCGCCAATCCAGCAAGGCTGCTTGGCTCTCTCGACCAGTTCGACGCCGGCGAGGGGCGGGGCAAGCGCCATAGGCTGCGCAAGGAGGGCGGCCTGTTCACGCTGATCGACGAGAGTTACAACGCCAACCCCGCCTCCATGAAAGCAGCGCTCGATCTGCTTTCGACAATGCCGGCCGGGGAAGGGCGGCGGATTGCGGTTCTGGGCGATATGCTGGAACTCGGTGTCCACTCGGCTGCGCTACACGCTGCGCTAGCCGACCTAATCACAGCAAGTGGCGTAGATGTCCTGCTGATCGGGGGCGAGGAGATGAAAGCGCTGGCGGCCAGGCCTCCTGCCGGGATTGACGTCGAATATCGCGCTTCGGTCGAGGAGATGGAGCAACTTCTTCTTGACCTGGTGAGACCGGGGGACATGGTCATGGTCAAATCATCCAAGAGCACGGGCTTCTCCCGATTGGTTGAAGCCCTTCTAAGGCATTTTCCGGCGGCGGGTGACGGGCCGGTGGGGGCTTGACGGATCAGGATAAAGTCCGCGCGGGGATAAACACATGCTGATGCTGCTCGTTCAGTTCGCTGATTCCATCTCGGCCTTGAACATATTCCGCTACATTACGTTCCGGACGGGCGGCGCGCTTATCACTGCTGCAGTCATCGTGTTTCTCTTCGGACCGGCAATCATCGCATCATTGCGAGTGCGGCAGGGGCGGGGCCAGCCGATCCGGGCCGACGGTCCACAGACCCATTTCAAGAAAGCGGGTACGCCCACCATGGGCGGGCTCATGATCCTCTCCGGCATACTCGGCTCATCGGTCCTGTGGGCAAATCTCACCAGCATCTATGTCTGGGTGGTGCTGATGGTCACCGTCGGCTTCGGAGCGATCGGCTTCTACGACGATTATCTGAAGGTCACCAAGCAATCGCATCTCGGTTTTTCCGGTAAGGTCCGGCTGGCGCTGGAGTTCCTGATCGCAGGGGTTGCCGCGTGGATCATCATGCGTGCCGGACAGGGATCTTTCTCTTCCTCGCTCACCTTCCCATTCTTCAAGCAGCTTCTTCTCGATCTTGGGCTCTTCTTCGTCCCTTTTTCGGCTTTCGTCATCGTGGGAGCGGGCAACGCCGTGAACCTGACTGACGGGCTTGACGGGCTCGCCACCGTTCCGGTCATGGTGGCCGCTGCTTCCTTCGGCGTGATCGCCTACCTGTCGGGCAACGCCATCTTTGCCGATTACTTGCAGATTCATTTCGTGCCGGGCACGGGGGAACTTGCGGTGATCCTCGGCGCCGTCATCGGTGCCGGGCTTGGTTTCCTTTGGTTCAACGCGCCGCCTGCCGCTATCTTCATGGGCGACACGGGATCGCTAGCGCTTGGCGGCCTCATCGGCACGGTTGCTGTCGCTACCAAGCACGAGATCGTGCTCGCCATCATCGGTGGGCTTTTCGTGATAGAGATTCTCTCCGTCATCATTCAGGTTGCCTTCTTCAAGATGACGGGCCGCCGCGTCTTTCTCATGGCGCCCATTCACCACCATTTCGAAAAGCTCGGCTGGACGGAAAGTCAGGTCGTCATCCGCTTCTGGATCATTGCCGTCCTTTTGGCGCTAATCGGACTGTCGACGCTGAAACTGAGATAGGTTGAATGGAGGCTTCATGATTCCCGCTACCTCCTTTCACGGCAGGAGTATTGCCGTTTTCGGCCTTGGCGGCTCGGGAATTGCGACGGCGCAAGCGCTTCTGGCAGGGGGGGCCTCGGTCCTTGCCTGGGACGACAATCCTCAACGCATAGCCCTGGCCGCCGCCGAAGGCATTGAAACAGTCGATTTGCGCCAGGCCGACTGGTCGCAACTTGCCGCGCTGCTGATTGCGCCGGGCGTTCCGCTCACCCATCCGCGCCCGCACTGGTGCGTTGATCTTGCCAAGGCGGCAGGCGTGGAGATCATCGGCGACGTTGAGCTTTTCGCGCGCGAAAGGCGGGCGCATGCGCCTCAGTCCCCATTCATCGCCGTAACAGGCACCAACGGCAAGTCCACCACCACGGCACTGACGGCGCATGTGCTGACTTCCGCCGGCCGCGATGTTCAAATGGGAGGTAATATCGGCCGGGCCGTCATGACGCTCGATCCATTTGCAGGCAACCGCCACTATGTGGTGGAATGTTCCTCCTATCAGATTGATCTTGCGCCATCGCTCGATCCCACCATCGGTATCCTGCTCAACCTTTCGCCTGACCATCTCGACCGGCACGGGACCATGAAGAACTATGCCTCTCTGAAGGAACGGCTGGTTCTAGGCAGCAGGGTGCCGATCGTCGGCATGGACGATGCCCATTGCCGCGTTATCGCGGCGCGACTGGAGGACGCCGGCCGCAAGGCGATGCGGATTTCGACCTCCCATGCGCTCGATGACGGCTTCTATGCCAATGGCCCGCTGTTGATGAGGGTCGACGGGGGAAGGGCCACGCCCCTGTTTTCGCTTGAAGGCATCGGTTCGTTGCGGGGCCGGCACAATGCGCAGAACGCGCTAGCTGCTGCCGCAGCCTGCCTTTCCTGCGGCCTGACGGTCGCGCAGATCGAGGCAGGCTTTCGCAGTTTTCCAGGGCTTGTCCATCGCATGGAGCAGGTGGGCAGGAAGGCGCATGTTCTCTTCATCAATGATTCGAAGGCGACGAATGCGGAGGCAGTCGCACCCGCGCTGTCTAGCTTTTCGCGCATCTACTGGATCGCCGGTGGACTTGCGAAAGAGGGTGGCATCGAAAGCCTGAGACCTTACTTTTCAAGGGTCGCGAAGGCCTACCTGATAGGCGAGGCGGCACCTGCCTTTGCAGCCACCTTGGGGGAGGCGACGGACTTCGAAATTTCGGGTACGATGGAAGCGGCCGTCGAGCATGCTGCGCGGGATGCGGCGCAAGATCCTGTGGGCGAAGCGGTGGTTCTGTTGTCGCCGGCCTGTGCGAGTTTCGATCAGTTCAGGAATTTTGAAGTGAGGGGTGAGGCATTCCGCCAGGCGGTGCTTTCGCTCGCGGGCGTCGAGCCGATACGAGGGACAGGAAAATGATCAGCCGCACTGACCGCAGCCTGGTAGCCAATTGGTGGTGGACGGTGGATCGCTGGTTCCTTGCCGCTTTCCTGATGCTGATGGGGCTAGGGGTGATCCTGTCTTTCGCGGCAAGCCCCGCTGTTGCTGAGCGTATCGGGCTTGACAGTTTCCACTTCGTCACACGGCAGATCATTTTCATGATTCCCGCCGTAATGGTCCTCATCGGCGTTTCCTTCTTCAATACTCGAAGCATCCGGAGGCTGGCGCTCGTGATGCTTGTCGTCTCTCTGATTCTAATGGTAATCACGCTTTTTTTCGGCATGGAGGTGAAGGGGTCACGCCGCTGGATTTACCTGTTCGGCATCTCCGTCCAACCCTCCGAATACATGAAGCCGGCCTTTGTCGTCATTTGTGCGTGGCTCTTCGCCGAACATGCGCGTCAGCCAGAAATTCCGGGCAATCTCTTCGCCATGATCCTGCTGGGGCTGGTGGTGGCCCTGCTTATTGCTCAGCCGGATCTCGGCCAGACGATCCTTGTTCTTGGAACGTGGGGCGTCATGTTCTTCATAGCCGGGATGCCTTGGCTCTGGATTGCCATTCTGGGCGGCTTGGGGATCATCGGCGGGGTTCTTGCATATGCGACCTTTCCGCATGTGGCTGATCGTGTCGACCGCTTCCTCACCGGTGAAGGCGATACCTTTCAGGTCGATATGAGCCTCGAAGCGATGACACGCGGCGGCTGGCTCGGTCAGGGTCCGGGGGAAGGCTCCGTCAAGCGCATCCTTCCGGACAGCCATACAGATTTCGTCTTCGCCGTGGCGGGGGAGGAGTTTGGCATCATCATGTGCCTGCTCATCCTGGCGCTCTTTGCCTTCATCGTGCTGAGGGGGCTTGCCATGGCTCGGCGCGAGGAGGATGCTTTCGTGCGTTATGCGCTCTCCGGTCTTGTCATCCTGTTCGGTTTCCAGTCGATCATCAATATGGCCGTGAACGTTCGTCTAATGCCGGCCAAGGGCATGACGCTGCCTTTCATTTCCTATGGCGGCTCCTCGCTCATTGCCATGGCCATTTCCATGGGCATTGTCCTAGCACTGACGCGCAAGAAGCCGGAGAAGCGGCGCCCTGTGCTTGCCGGTGTATCCGGCGCTGCGGCAGCGGCCGGCTGACATGGCGGATCAGACCGTACTCTTATGCGCCGGCGGCACAGGCGGGCACTTGTTCCCGGCCCAAGCGCTGGGCGATGCGCTGGCAGCCCGCGGCTGGGAAGTGCATCTTGTGACCGATCGCAGGGCAGCCCGCTATGCCGGTGCGTTCCCAGCCAACAAGCTGCACACGATAGAGGCTGCGACTTTTAGTTCCCGCAACCCGCTCGCGCTGCTGAACAGTATGCTCACCATCTGGCGTGGTGTGCGCCAGTCCTCCGCGCTCATCGCGCGGCTGCGGCCAAAGGTCGTGGTGGGATTTGGCGGCTATCCGACTCTTCCTCCTCTATTTGCGGCGACAAGGCGCCGCGTACCGACCATCATTCATGAACAGAACGCCGTGATGGGCCGGACAAACCGGATGCTCGCCCCTCGCGTCACCGCCATTGCTGGCGGCTTCCTGAAGGCTGAGGGTCCTCATGCTCCCAAGATCGTGGAGACCGGAAACCCGGTGAGGCAGGCCGTTCTCGATGCGGCGGTCAATTCCTATGAAGCTCCGCAAGATGGCGGACCAGTCCGCTTGCTCATCTTTGGCGGCAGCCAGGGCGCGCGCTTTTTTTCCGAAATGATGCCCGAGATCATCGCGCGCCTGCCGGATGCGCTTCGTGCCCACCTTGCAATTGTCCAACAGGCGCGACCCGAGGACGAGGAAAGGCTTCGCGAGCGTTATCGTGTACTTTCTGTGGATGCGGAGGTTGCGACCTTCTTTTCCAATCTTCCGGCACGGATGGCTCAAAGCCACCTGGTCATATCGCGCGCTGGCGCGTCCACAGTGCTTGAACTTGCGGTCATCGGTCGGCCGGCGGTCCTCGTGCCGCTGCCTCATGCGTTGGACGATGACCAATCCCACAACGCACGCCTTCTTGTGGAAGCGGGAGCTGCCATCGTGAGAAAGCAGCAAGACATCCGCACCGACACGCTTGCTGCGGAGCTTGCTGCCTTACTTCAGGACGCCCCCCGCCTTGCTGCCATGGCCGTAGCAGCAAGGACGGTGGCGCGGACAAACGCGACTTCCCTCATGGCAGCGCTTACCGAGGCTGTTGCGGCAGGTCAAACAATAGAGGATTTCAGAAGGGGAGCGGCCGCATGAAAATGCCGCAGACGATCGGAGTTGTGCATTTTATCGGGATCGGCGGTATCGGGATGAGCGGTATTGCCGAAGCGCTGCATACCCTGGGTTACAGCGTGCAGGGTTCCGATCAGGCGGAAAATGCGAACGTAACCCGGCTGCGTGAAAAGGGCATTCCCGTAGTTGTCGGCCAGTCGCCCAAAAATCTTGCCGAGGCGGAGGTGGTCGTCATTTCCAGTGCCATCCGGCCCGATAACCCCGAATACATGGCTGCCCGCGAGCGCCTGCTGCCGATCGTACGGCGTGCAGAAATGTTGGCCGAGCTCATGCGCTTCCGTCAGGCAATTGCCGTCGGCGGCACCCACGGCAAAACCACCACGACTTCCATTGTCGCAGCGCTTCTGGAAGCGGGCGGGCTCGATCCCACCGTCATCAATGGCGGCATCATCAATGCTTACGGCACCAATGCCCGCATGGGCAAAGGCGACTGGATGGTGGTAGAAGCGGATGAAAGCGACGGTACGTTCTTGAAGCTTCCGGCCGACATTGCCGTTGTTACAAATATCGACCCTGAGCATCTCGATCATTATGGCTCTTTCGAAAAAATGCGGGATGCCTTTCGTCAGTTCGTGGAGAATGTTCCGTTTTACGGTTTCGCTGTCATGTGCATCGACCATCCCGAGGTGCAGTTGCTCGTCAGCCGCACCGAAGACCGCCGCGTGATCACCTATGGCGAGAATTTACAGGCGGATGTGCGATTTGAGAAACTGCGCATGGATGGCGCGGTTTCCGTCTTCGATGTTGCCTTCAGCGAGCGCAGCAAAGGGGGCGTTAGGGTGATGGAAGGCCTCCGACTGCCAATGCCGGGAAGGTACAACGTCTCCAATGCAACTGCCGCCGTCGCCGTTGCCGGCGAGCTTGGCCTTGGGGAAGAAGCTATCCGCGCGGGACTTGCCGCCTTCGGCGGGGTCAAGCGGCGCTTCACGCCAACCGGTTCATGGAACGGTGTCCAGATCTTCGATGATTACGGTCATCACCCCGTCGAGATTCGCGCTGTACTCAAGGCCGCGCGGGAGTCTACCGGGGGGCGTGTCATTGCCATCGCGCAGCCTCACCGCTACACGCGTTTGCGTGATCTGTTTTCCGACTTTTCCGCCTGCTTCAATGATGCCGATACGGTTCTGATCGCGCCTGTTTATGCGGCGGGCGAGGCTCCGATCGATGGCATTACGGCTGAGGCGCTGGTGGCGAGCGTTCGTGCGGCAGGCCATCGGGACGCCCGCTTCATCGAGGGACCGGAGGCTATCGCTCCTATTGTGCGCGACATTGCGAAGGAAGGCGATTTTGTCGTCTTCCTCGGGGCGGGCAGCATAACCCAGTGGGCCTATGCACTGCCGCAGGAGCTTGGCTCATGAAGGAAGGGGAAGCACTGATCGAGAAGCTGGGTACGCGGCTTTCCGGCCTGCGCGGAAGGCTGACGCCTGATGCTGAAATGGACAAGATAACGTGGTTTCGTGCCGGGGGCAGGGCTGATGCGCTCTACCAGCCGCAGGATGAAGAGGATCTTGCCCATTTTCTGCGCGCAGTACCCGAAGAGATTCCCGTTACTGTCGTCGGTATCGGCTCTAACCTTCTGGTGCGTGACGGGGGTCTTCGCGGCTTTGTCGTGAGGCTGTCCGCCAAAGGCTTTGGGCAGGCTGAGCAGGTCTCGCCCACCCGGATTCGAGCCGGAGCAGCCATCCCCGACAAGCGCCTTGCTGCGGTTGCGCTGGAGGCAGGTATCGGAGGCTTCCATTTTTATCACGGAATCCCGGGCGGCCTCGGCGGCGCGCTGAGGATGAATGCCGGCGCCAATGGCGTGGAGACGCGCGAGCGAGTGGTCGAGGTGAGAGCGATCGACCGGAAGGGCGAGCTGCATGTGCTTTCAAACAAGGATATGGGCTATGCCTATCGCAAGTCTCAAGCGCCGGCCGATCTCATTTTCACCTCCGTCCTCATGGAAGGCTATCCGGAGGAACGGGAGGCGATCCGCGCCGCCATGGACGCGGTGCAGCACCATCGCGAGACAGTGCAGCCCATCCGCGAGAAGACGGGCGGCTCGACCTTCAAGAATCCGGAAGGAAGCTCGGCTTGGAAGGAGATCGACCTAGCCGGTTGCCGCGGCCTGATGATCGGCAGCGCGCAGATGTCGCCCATGCACTGCAACTTCATGATCAATACAGGAGCTGCGACCGGCTATGAGCTTGAATATCTAGGCGAGACGGTGCGCGCCCGTGTGCTGGAGACGTCCGGCATCAAACTGCAATGGGAAATCAGGCGCATCGGTGCTTTCAGGGCCGGACACACCATAGATCCCTTCCTCGGCCAGCTCCTTTAGCGTCCGCCATCTTCACCCATCGGCACCATAAGGGTGACCTGTAGGTCCGCTTCGCCGGAAACATTCCTGGCTTGGGCAAAAAGCTGCTGCGATCTTTGCCGATAACCCTGCCGTTAACCGGCCGGGTCCGGCTGCATCCTCTACCGCTCACTTTTGAGCCGCTTTCTCAGAAAATTTGAATTGGCGGGAATCTCAGGCCCTTGCCAGTGAGTCAACTCTCTGATTCTTTAGCTAAAAGCGTTTCCTGATTTGAGTCGGCGGCCAATGGCCGCCTGAGTTCTCCAGTAGCTATTATCGCGAGGACGATCGTGGCCAAGCCGCAGAAGGGCCTATGCCAATGAAGAACAAGCATATTGCTGTGCTCATGGGCGGGTTTTCGTCAGAGCGCCCGGTGAGCTTGTCCTCGGGTGAGGCTTGCGCGCGGGCGCTAGAGGCGGAGGGGTATCGCGTCACGCGAGTCGATGTGGCGCGCGACGTTGCCCGGGTGCTTGAGGATCTGGGGCCGGATGTCGCCTTCAATGCTCTCCATGGGCCTTTTGGGGAGGATGGGACCATCCAGGGCGTGCTCGAATATCTCGGGCTTCCCTATACGCATTCCGGCGTGCGCGCCTCGGCGATTGCCATGGACAAGGAGGTTGCCAAGCTGGTTGCCGGCGCCGCCGGGGTGCCGGTGGCTGCCTCGCGCGTCATGAGCCGTTTCGACATCGTAGGCGAGCATCCAATGGAGCCTCCCTATGTCGTGAAGCCAGTTGCGGAAGGCTCCAGCTTCGGGGTTGTTATTGTCCGGGAGGGGCAGGGGCGTCCTCCTCAGATTTTGACCTCCGATGACTGGCGCTACGGTGATCGCGTCATGGTGGAGCGCTATGTCCATGGGCGTGAACTGACCTGCGCGGTCATGGGCGACAGGGTGCTGGGTGTTTGCGAGATCGTGCCGCAGGGGCATTCGTTCTACGATTATGACTCGAAATACGCTCCTGGCGGCTCAAAACACATTTGTCCCGCAGAAATTTCACCGAATATTTACCAAAGAATACAAAAACTGAGCCTCATGGCACACCGAGCGATCGGCTGCAGGGGCGTGAGCCGTTCAGACTTCCGTTACGACGACCGGCTTCCGGGAGAGGAAGGGCTTGTCTGGCTGGAGGTGAATACGCAGCCCGGCATGACGCCGACGTCTCTGGTCCCTGATATCGCCTCTGAAGCGGGTATCGATTTTGGATCGCTGTTGAGTTGGATGGTGGAGGACGCTTCTTGTTCGCGCTGATGTCATCATGGAGGGCTTCTGGCGAGGTGCGCCCCGTCTTGCCGCGCTTTATGCGCAAGCCTGCGCGCATGATGCATCGTTTGCGGCTGGGCGCATTCGAATCTCCTCCCTTCGCGGCGACGGGGGCGACTGCAGCGCTCTTTGCGCTCACCGGGCTTTATGGCGGCTTGCAGGGCGGTCACATGGATGCCGTGGTGGCGGCGCTGACCTCTCGCGTCGGCTTTGCCATCGAACATGTCGAGGTGATGGGCAATGTCGAGGTTTCCGAGATCGATGTGCTGCAGCAGGTCGGCCTTGATGGCTGGACATCCATGGTCGGCTTCGATGTGAAAGAGGCGCGTCAACGCATTGCGGAGCTTCCCTGGGTCGAGGACGTCACGGTCCGCAAAGTCTATCCGGCCACGCTCGACATCGCCATTGTCGAGAAGAAGCCGTTTGCCATCTGGCAGCAGGGAAGCCAGCTCGCGGTCATTGAGGGGAATGGTGAGGTGATTGCTCCCTTCTCCGGTGGGCGCCATGCCTCGCTCCCGATGGTGATCGGCCGGGGTGCCAATGAGAAGGGGCCGGAATTCATCGCGCAGGTGGAGCGGGTGCGAGGGTTTCAGGACCGTGTGCGTGCCTACATCCGCGTGGCCGATCGGCGCTGGGATCTGCGTCTCGATAACGGGCTAACGGTCAAGCTGCCGGAAGTGGGCGCGATGGAGGCGCTGCAAGAGGCTTCGCGGCTTGATGCTGAATATGGGTTGTTCTCGCGCGATGTAACCACTGTCGACATGCGCGTTCCCGGCCGCCTGTTCGTGGGTCTTTCGCCGGATGCGGCCAAGGCACGCCAGGCGGTCTTCGAGGAAATGGAAGAACTGCGGAAGAAAGGGGCCAGGATATGAGCTGGCTTCTTGGCAATCGCGGCGGCGCGCAAGGGTCTGGTATCGTGACCGTGCTCGACGTTGGATCGAGCAAGATCTGCTGCATCATCGCGCGGCTCCTGCCGGCGGAGAGCGGGCGCGCACTAGCGTACAGAACCCATCGCATCAGGGTGATCGGCATCGGTCACCAGAAGTCGCGGGGGGTGAAATCGGGCGTGATCGTGAACCTCGATCATGCGGAACATGCGATCCGTCTTGCGGTCGACGCCGCTGAGCGCATGGCCGGTTTGACCGTTGAATCCTTGATCGTGAATGTCTCCGCCGGCCGTCTGAAGAGTGATACGGCTTCGGCCGTTATCAAGCTGGGCGGCTACGAGGTCTCGAAAGCCGACGTCTCCCGCGTGCTTCTTGCCGGTGCGCGCCAGGCGATGCAGGCGGACCGCGAGGTGGTGCATTCCCTTCCTGTTGCTTTTTCGCTGGATCAGGAGCGCGGCATCCGCGACCCGCGCGGCATGATGGGCGACACGCTTGGTGTCGACATGCATGTGCTGACAGCAGACGCCGTGCCGCTGCGCAATCTGGAACTCTGCATCAACCGCTCGCACCTCTCGGTAGAGCGCATGGTGGCGACTCCTTATGCGAGCGGGCTTGCTGCGCTGGTCGATGATGAAACGGAGATGGGTGCAGCCTGCATTGATATTGGCGGCGGCACAACAACCATGTCGGTTTTCGTCGACGGCAAGTTCGTGCATGCCGATGCGCTGCCGATTGGCGGAAACCATGTCACCATGGATCTGGCTCGCGGATTGTCGACCAGGCTAGAGGATGCCGAGCGGCTGAAGGTGATGCATGCTTCCGCCCTTCCGGTAAGCGCGGACGATCGCGATATGGTTGCCATCCAGCCTATGGGTGATGAGGGCGAAGACCCCCTGCAGGTGCCGCGGGCGGTGATGGCGCGGATCGTGCGTGCGCGCATCGAAGAAATCCTGGAGCTGGTCCGCGACCGGCTCAATCGTTCGGGATATGGCAGCCTTGTAGGCCGCCGTGTGGTGCTCACTGGCGGCGCGAGTCAGCTCGCCGGACTGCCGGAGGCCGCGCGTCGGCTTATGGGGCGCAATGTGCGACTGGGCCGGCCGCTTGGGGTGGCCGGCCTGCCGGAGGCGGCCAAAGGCCCCGCCTTCGCAGCTCCAATCGGACTGCTCATCTATCCGCAGGTCGCGGAGTTCGAGAGCGGCAAGATAAGGGGCGGACTCTTCACGCGCTCCACTGGAACCGGAGGAAGGTTTCAGCGTGTCGGACAGTGGCTGCGAGATAACTTTTGACCGGGGAAGGCCCCATCGGATGCCGCAATGGCGATAGCGGCGGGAAAGGCGGAAAGGACGAGGACCATGACCATCAACTTGCAGAAGCCGGACATTACCGAGCTGAAGCCGAGGATTACAGTCTTCGGCGTCGGCGGCGGCGGTGGTAACGCCGTCAACAACATGATCACCGCAGGCCTGCGTGGGGTGGAGTTCGTGGTGGCGAACACTGACGCCCAGGCGCTGACAACGTCCAAAGCCGAACGGATCATCCAGCTTGGCGCGAATGTGACCGAGGGCCTGGGCGCTGGGTCGCAGCCGGAGGTCGGTCAGGCCGCTGCGGAAGAATGCATCGACGAGATCCTGGATCACCTTTCGAGCACGCATATGTGCTTCGTTACCGCCGGGATGGGCGGCGGGACAGGTACTGGCGCTGCTCCCGTCGTGGCGCGCGCCGCGCGAGAAAAGGGTATCCTTACGGTTGGTGTGGTCACCAAGCCTTTCCATTTCGAAGGGCAGCGCCGTATGAGGACGGCCGACGCCGGCATCGAGGAATTGCAAAAGTGCGTTGACACGCTCATCGTCATTCCCAATCAGAACCTGTTTCGCATCGCCAACGACAAGACCACCTTCGCCGACGCTTTCGCGATGGCAGACCAGGTGCTCTATTCGGGTGTGGCCTGCATCACCGATCTCATGGTCAAGGAGGGGCTTATCAATCTCGACTTCGCCGATGTGCGTTCGGTGATGCGAGAGATGGGCAAGGCTATGATGGGCACGGGCGAGGCTTCGGGCGAGGGCCGTGCAATGGCTGCTGCAGAGGCGGCAATCGCCAATCCGCTATTGGACGAAACCTCCATGAAGGGCGCCAAGGGCCTCTTGATCTCCATCACGGGCGGCCGCGATCTTACCTTGTTCGAGGTGGACGAGGCAGCAACGCGCATCCGCGAGGAAGTGGACCCGGAAGCCAACATCATTCTCGGAGCCACATTCGACGAGGAGCTCGAAGGGGTTATCCGCGTGTCCGTCGTCGCTACGGGCATCGATAAGTCGTCACATGAGATTTCCGCTGCGCCGGTCGTTCGTCCGCAGGCAACCAGGCCAGGCGGCCAGCCGCAGCAGCCGCAGCAAAGGCCAGCCGCAGGGTTTGAAACGCGAGCGCCGGCTGCGCCTCAGCCTGTGGCCTCGCGTCAGAGCGAACCCGCCGAGGCTCCACGCGCTGCAGTAATGAACGATCCGGTGGCCGACGCGATCCGCGCGGCTGAGCATGGTGCAGGACAGGCCGGCGGCTTCCAGCCTCAGAGCCGGCTGTTCAAGGCGGAGCATCAGCCGCCGCGCCCGGTCCAGCCCCAGCAGCAGCCCATGCAGCACCTGGCCGTAGCTGCTCAGGCGCCGATGCATCATCAGGAGGCTCCCGCCCCGGCCCCCCGCATGCCCAGGGTAGAGGACTTTCCGCCGGTCGTGCAGGCTGAAATCCAGGCAAGCACCCGTCATCCTTCCGAGGATCAGGAGGAACGTGGACCGATGGGACTCCTGAAGCGGCTGACCAATGGTCTTGCCCGCCGCGAGGAAGAGGCACCCGCGTCACAGCCGCCTGCACCCCGCCTGCGTGAAGTCGATCCGCGCCGCGCCGTGAGCGACAGTCAGCTTTACGCGCCGCCCCGCGGTCAACTCGACGAGCATGGCCGGGTTGTTCAGCAGCCTCGCCACCAGGAAGAGGACCAGCTTGAGATTCCCGCTTTTCTTAGAAGGCAGGCAAACTGAAGTCACCGGCTTCCGTGCTTGGTAACGTAACATTGCGTATTGTAACAGGCGAGTGCTGCTGCGCTCGCCTTTTGCTTAGAAAAGACTATTTAAAACAGATGGTTATTTTCAAAACGGCAGGAACATGCCCGTGACAGCGGGAAAAAAAGCGTGATTTGGCGCGATGACACCTGATCATTATGTTGCGGCGGCTAGATGGGGGGCAAGCCAGTTTGGGGATAATCCCAGCTTTTCGTTGCGCAGAGCCGTCCGTACATGAAAAAAGATCTTCAAATGCTGCGGGCGAGCCGGTCGGGGGTGGATTTGCTCGAATATCAGACGACGTTGAAGTCGCGGCTGACGCTGTCGGGTGTTGGCGTGCATACCGGGACAGCGGTTTCGATACATTTTTCGCCCGCCGATTCCGACACCGGGATTGTGTTCCGGCGCGTAGACAAAGGGGCGTCCGGTCAACTTATTCGCGCGCTCGCCGCAGAGGTGGGCGCCACCGACCTATGCACCGGGCTTGGCAATCCGGAAGGCGATCACGTTGCTACGGTGGAGCATCTGATGGCGGCGCTCTCGGCCATGGGCGTGGATAATGTCGCTATCGAGATAGATGGCCCGGAAGTGCCTATCATGGATGGCAGCGCTGCGGTTTTTGTTGAAGCTTTCCGGCGCACCGGCATAGTGCAGCTTTCAGAGAAGCGGCGTTACATCCGTGTCGTCAAGCCCGTGCGCATTGACATCGGCAAGTCGTGGGCGGAGTTCCTCCCCTATGATGGAACGCGTTTCGAGATCGATATCGATTTTGACAGTCCGGCTATCGGACGCCAGTTCTTCGCTGTCGATCTCAGTCCTGAAATCTTCGCCCGGGAGGTTGCTCACGCTCGCACCTTTGGTTTCATTAAGGATGTGGAACGCCTCTGGGCCGCCGGTTACGCCCTTGGCTCCTCGCTGGAAAATTCCGTTGTGATCGGCGAGGATCATAACGTCATCAACATGGACGGGCTGCGCTATCCGGATGAGTTCGTGCGCCATAAGATGCTTGATGCGGTCGGCGATCTTGCCCTTGCAGGCGCGCGCTTCATAGGTTGCTTCAGCTCCTATCGCGGTGGACATCGCGTCAACGCCGCGGCGCTGCGTCACCTTCTGACGGACCATTCAGCCTTCGAGATAGTAGAGGCTACGCGCCGCGAGCGCGGTCGCAGGCCGGAAATGATCGCTGTCAACGCTCCGGTCTATGCGCCCTGGATGATCTAAGCGGCGCAGGCGGTTTCCGGTCCGGCCGGTGGTCGCGATGCGGCAGTCTGGCCGGAAATGCTGGTTATTTTGCCACAAATTTGTGCCAAAGCTATCGATAGCGTTGCCGCGAGTCGGCTTTGCGCATAAGACAGCGTCCACGCATGTCCCGTCACGCCGGAGGTACGGACCGCGAATGTTCTCGATCAAGACCGCCAGCCCTTCTCGTTGCCGATGGCCTTCTGCTTTTGCACTGGCTGCATTGATGGCGCCGCTTCTTCTGGCCGGATGCAATGCGGAGAAGGATCTCGATCTATCGGCCTATGCCGCTGAACCGGCGGAGCCTGCAGACCAGCTCTACAATCAGGGCCTTGCGAACCTCAATGCCGGGCGGATGAACGAAGCCGTTGCCAAGTTTGAGGCGGTTGACCAGCAGCATCCTTACTCTGAGTTCGCTCGCAAGGCGCTGATCATGGCCACCTTCGCCAATTATCGCCAGGGCAACTACACCGATGCTATCAGCAGTGGCAGGCGCTATGTCTCGCTCTATCCGACGAGCGACGATGCGGCCTACGCGCAGTATCTCGTTGGGCTCAGCCATTTCCGCCAGATCCGCGACGTGACGCAGGATCAGCGGGAAGCGCGGCAAACCATCGAGGCAATGCAGCAGGTTGTCGATCGCTGGCCTGACTCTGAGTATGTTCCCGACGCGCAGGAGAAGATCCGTTTCGCTCGCGACCAGCTTGCAGGCAAGGAAATGCAGGTTGGCCGCTACTATCTGGAGCGGCGGGAATATATTGCCGCGATCCGGCGCTTCCGCGGCGTAGTGGAGCACTATGGCAATACGCGCCATGTGGAAGAGGCATTGGCCCGCCTTGTCGAGGCTTATTATGCCATGGGCGTTGCTTCGGAAGCGCAGACAGCCGCCGCGGTCCTGGGGCATAACTATCCGGATAGCGACTGGTACAAGGATTCTTACCGGCTCCTGCAGTCCGGCGGCCTGGAGCCGCGGGAGAATACCGGTTCCTGGATATCGCGAGCAGGCGCCCTGATCACGGGGGCCAGAAGCAGCTAGAGTATCGGACCGACTGTGAAAACCGGTTTTGGGGGCAAACCGATGCTCAAACTAGAAGTTCGATTCCTTTCTGCGCGTCCTGCGGGACGCATGGCGCTCTAAGCTGCCATGCTATCGCATCTGTCGATCCGAGATATCGTTCTGATCGAACGGCTCGACATCGATTTCTCCAGAGGTTTATCGGTGCTCACCGGCGAAACCGGGGCCGGGAAGTCGATCCTGCTTGATTCCTTATCGCTCGCTCTCGGCGCCAGGGGCGATGCCTCACTGGTACGAAACGGCGCTACGCAAGGACAGATTACCGCCGTTTTCGATGTTCCGGCAGCTCATCCCGCGCGCGCTATTCTGCGGGAGAATGGTATCGATGACGAGGGAGACATCATCCTGCGCCGGACCCAGGCCATTGATGGGCGCACCCGCGTATTCATCAACGACCAGCCTGCAAGCGTCGCGCTGATGCGGCAGGTTGGTCGCATCCTTGTAGAAATTCATGGTCAGCATGACGAGCGCGCACTGGTCGATACGGCCATGCATCGCGGATTGCTTGATGCCTTCGGAAATCTGGACGAGCAGGTAGCGTTGGTGCGTGAAGCTTGGCGCGAGTGGCGTCATGCCGATCAGGAGCTTGCGCGTCATCGGGCCCGGGTGGAGGCAGCGGCCCGCGAGGCCGATTACCTTCGCGCGGCTGTAGAGGAACTTACAGAACTCGACCCGCAGCCGGATGAGGAGACTGCATTGGCCGAAGAGCGGGCAGATATGATGCGCGCGGAGAAGATGGCCGCCGAAATCGCTGACGCACAGGACATCCTGACCGGGCAGGCTTCGCCTCTTCCGCAGCTTGCAAGCCTTCTGCGGCGACTGGAACGCAAGTCCCAGGAGGCGCCGGGCATGTTTGACGAGATCATCTCATCGCTCGATGAAGCGCTAATCGCGCTCGATGCCGCCCAGAGCGCGGTCGAGGCGGCCATTCGCGCAACCGAGTTCGATCCACAACGCCTTGAGAGGGCAGAGGAGCGGCTTTTTGCTCTGCGCGCGGCCGCCCGTAAGCACAACGTTGCTGTGGATGAACTTGCAACCCTGCGCGACCGCATGGATGCTGATCTTGTCGATCTTGACGCCGGCGAGGAGAAGCTCGCCCTTATGGAGGAAGAATCGCGCCTGCGTCGCGAAGCCTACGATGCTGCCGCGCAAGCGCTTTCGGCTGCACGACGCGAGGCTGCCGAAGGGTTGACGGAAGCTGTAATGGCCGAGCTTCCCGCGCTGAAGCTCGAACGCGCACGCTTCATCGTCAGTATAGAAAGCGAGCCGGATGACCGCACGGAAAGCGGGATAGACCGCGTGGAGTTCTGGGTTCAGACGAATCCGGGTACACGCGCCGGGCCGATGATGAAGGTGGCTTCCGGTGGTGAACTTTCACGTTTCCTGCTTGCCCTCAAGGTGGCGCTTGCCGACCAGGGTTCTGCACCCACCCTTGTCTTCGACGAGATCGATACAGGTGTGGGTGGAGCGGTGGCAGATGCCATCGGTCAGCGCCTTGCCCGCCTTGCCGATGGCATACAGGTTCTCTCCGTGACCCATGCGCCCCAGGTCGCAGCGCGCGCCCATACCCATTATCTCATCGCCAAGACCGGCGGTAGCGATCATGTCACGACTGGCATCTTACGGATGGATGCGGCGCAGCGGCAGGAAGAAATTGCCCGCATGCTGGCTGGCGCTACCATTACAGAGGAAGCTCGCGCTGCGGCAGAACGGCTCTTGCGGGAGAATGCCCTGGCAGGATAGGGCGATTTCATGCTGTTGATCAGCAGCGTTCCTCCCTTGAGCAAACCGGCGCATAAACCTTACATACGGGCTCGAAACCGGAATCGGTTTTTGCAAGACGAGATTGCCAGATTATCGACTAAAGGCCTTATTGTGCGTCCAGAAGGACGCATGACGCGGTAATATGGCGCCCAGACACCGGAACCGGAAGCGCGCGGAATGAGCACAGCAACGATCCCTGTCGACCAGATGGTGGAGGAGCAGGCCAACGAGGAGCTTGCCCGTCTTGCGGCTGAAATCGCAAAGCATGATCGGCTTTATCACGTTGAAGACGCGCCGGTAATCTCTGATGCGGAATATGACGCACTTGTGCGGCGCAATCTCTCCATAGAGCAAGCTTTTCCCCATCTGGTGCGTCAGGATTCACCCTCGCAGCGGGTTGGGGCTGCGCCGGCGGAGAAATTCGAGAAGGTGCGCCACCGGGTGCCCATGCTGTCGCTCGATAATGCTTTCTCCGACGGGGATGTGATTGATTTTGTTGCTCGTATCCGCCGCTTCCTCAGGATGGAGCAGGACGCTGCCATCGCCATGACGGCGGAGCCCAAGATCGACGGACTGTCGCTGTCGCTGCGCTACGAAAGCGGGCGGCTCGTTTCGGCCGCAACGCGGGGCAACGGTCAGGTGGGGGAGAATGTTACGGCCAATGCCCGGGTGGTCGCCGACATCCCCAAGGTGCTTGCCGGAGATCCACCCGAAGTGATCGAGGTCAGGGGCGAAGTTTACATGACCCAGCGCGACTTTCTGGCCCTCAACGAGCGTCAGAAGGCGCAAGGCAAGCAGACCTATGTAAACCCGCGTAATACCGCAGCCGGCTCCCTGCGCCAGCTTGACCCTGCAATCACCGCATCCCGGCCGCTCAAATTCTTTGCATATGGATGGGGCGAAGTGAGTGAAATGCCGGCAGCCACCCAGATGGACATGGTGGCTGCGCTGGAAGGCTACGGATTCCGCACCAATCCGCTCATGCGGTGTTGCTCGACAGCGCAGGAGCTTCTGGAGCATTACCACGCCATTGAGGAGCAGCGGGCTACGCTCGGCTACGACATTGATGGTGTGGTCTACAAGGTGGATGACCTGGCGTTGCAGCGGCGCCTTGGCTTTGTTTCGCGCAGCCCTCGTTGGGCCATAGCGCACAAGTTCGCGGCCGAGAAGGCGTTCACCATACTGCGCGGAATCGACATTCAGGTTGGCCGCACTGGCGCCCTTACGCCCGTTGCGCGCCTTGAGCCCGTGACGGTCGGAGGAGTGGTCGTCACCAACGCCACCCTGCACAATGCCGAGGAGATCGAGCGGCTTGGCATCAAGATCGGCGATACGGTGATCGTCCAGCGCGCCGGCGACGTTATTCCGCAGATCCTCGGCTATGTGGAGGAGCGGCGGCCCGCGAATGCGCGTGACTTCTTTTTTCCCACTGTCTGTCCCTGTGAATTGCGGACGCCCATCGTGCGTGACTCGACCGCTACGGGCGGGGAAGGGGTAGTGCGCCGCTGTTCAGGCGAGTTTGCCTGCCCATTCCAGCGCATCGAGCATCTGCGCCACTTCGTCTCCCGCCGGGCCTTCGATATCGAGGGGCTCGGGGAGAAGCAGATCGAGTTTTTCTTCCGCGATCAAGACCTGTCGGTAAAGAGCCCGGGCGACATCTTCACCCTTGCTATGCGCGACGCGCAGAACCTGAAAAAACTCAAGGACAAGGACGGCTGGGGGCAACTTTCCGCAGCAAACCTGTTCGCAGCCATCGAGGCGCGGCGGACGATCCCGCTTGACCGTATGATCTACAGCCTTGGCATCCGCCATGTAGGAGAACGGACGGCTGCGACGCTCGCGCGGGCTTACGGCACCTGGCAGGATTTTCACGAAGCCGCCATTGCGATCGCCAGGGGCGATTTGAAAGCGCGCGAGGAGATGGATGCTCTGGAGGATGTCGGCGACGCCGTGATCGATGCGGTCGCCAACTATTTCGCCGAGGAGCATAACCGCAGGCTGGTGGAGGACCTTGCGTCACAGGTGAATGTGCTGGAGGCTGAGAAGCCGGCTACCAGTTCGCCTGTAGCCGGCAAGACGATCGTATTCACCGGCGCGTTCGAACGCATGTCGCGCGATGAGGCTAAGGAGCTGGCCGAACGGCTGGGAGCCAAGGTCGCAGGCTCCGTCTCTTCAAAGACCGATCTGGTTGTTTCCGGGCCGGGCGCTGGTTCGAAGCTGAAGAAGGCGCAGGAGCTGGGAATAGAGGTGATCGACGAGGACACGTGGTTCCAGCGCATCGGCCGCTGAAGGGACGCTCCGAAACGTAGCGGGTCTGGCCGAGTGTCGGATCAGAGCGGCCTCGTTGCCTCGCGCAGCCACGCCTTGACCTCGCCATCCACAAGGGCGCTGATCTTTTCGAAGACATGTTGATGGTAGGCGTTGAGCCAATCCCGCTCTTCGGGAAGAAGAAGCCGGGTATCGATCAGCCGCCGGTCGATCGGCGCCAGGGTCAGTGTCTCGAAACTGTGCATCTCGATGTCACCGTCTGTTAGCGGCTCCGGCGCGGAGACGGCGATCAGGTTCTCTATACGTATCCCGTAATGGCCGGCCTTGTAGTAACCCGGCTCGTTGGAGATGATCATGCCGGTGCGTAGCTTCTCCATGCCCGATTTGGCAATGCGCTGCGGTCCCTCATGCACCGAAAGATAGGAGCCGACACCGTGGCCGGTGCCGTGGCCATAATCAAAGCCCGCTTTCCAAAGGGCGGCTCTAGCCGTTGCGTCGATATCCACGCCTCGGGTTCCCGGCGGAAAACGCAGCATCGAAAGGGCGATCATACCCTTCAGGACCAGGGTGAAACGGTTGCGCATTTCCTCGCTGGGCGTGCCGAGCGCAACCGTACGGGTCACATCGGTGGTGCCATCCTCGTACTGCCCCCCTGAATCGATTAGAAGAAGCTCGCCGGCCGCAAGACGCCGGTTTGTCTTGTAGGTGACGCGGTAGTGATTGATTGCTCCGTTTGGGCCAACACTGGAAATGGTGTCGAAGGATATATCCCGCAGCGGCATCTGCGCTTCCTCGCCTGCCTGCCGCCGGCATTCCTCCAGACGCACCGCCACGGCGATCTCGTCGAGTTCCTCCGGATTTTGGCTATCGATCCATGCCAGGAAGCGCGCAAGTGCTGCGCCGTCGCGCAGATGTGCTGCTCGCGCGCCCTTAAGCTCGGTTTCGTTCTTCATGGCACGGGGGAGGGATACCGGATCCGCGAAATCGACGACAGTGCCGCCTCCCTCCTTCACGACGAGACGCAGGCGCTCGGCGGCCAAGCCAGGATCGAGGCCGATTCGGGAATCTATCGAAAGCGTTGCAAGCTCCGATTGAAGCTCTGCAGGAGGAAAAAGATCGGCAAACCTTGCCAAGTGCTCCTTTGCCTCTCCCGCGATCTTCTTGCTATCCATGAAGAGCTTCGGCCTGCCACGAGCCGACAGGATCGCAAAGCCGAGGGCAAGCGGCGTGTGCGGAACGTCGTTGCCCCTGATATTGAACGCCCATGCCAGCGAGGAAGGATCGGTGAGCACCGTATGGTCGACTTCTTCTTCCAAAAGCTTCGCTTGGAGGCGAGAGAGCTTGTCGGCGGTGGCCTCTCCGGAATATTTCAGCGGGTGAACCCAAACGGGCTCTGCTGGCGGGGATGGCCGGTCATGCCAGATGGAATCAACCAGGTTACTGTCGAGTGACAGAAGCTCAACACCCGCCCTTCTTGCTGCGCCGCGAAAACCGTTCAACTCTCCTATCGTATGCAGCCAGGGATCGAAGCCGAGGCGCGTGCCCGCTGCGAGATTTTTCCTGATCCACTCCCGCGGGGGATTGTCGATCAGGTGCTCGATCTCGATAAAGGCGGGATCCGTCTGCTCACGCGCCTGCAGCGTATATCGCCCGTCCACGAAGAGAACCGCCCGATCGCGCATGATCAGCGCGATGCCTGCCGAGCCGGTGAAGCCGGTAAGCCAAGCAAGCCGCTCCGAACAGGGCGCCACATATTCACCTTGATGCTCGTCGGCCCGCGGCACAAGGAACCCGTCGACGCCGACAGCATCCATTACCTCGCGCAAGCGCGCAAGACGCGGCCCAGCCTGGGCGGGATCAGCGATGGAATCGAAGGACTGGAACATGGACTACTCCGGCAAAGGTCAGGTTGGAGCCTAGCGCATCGGTGCTGCCAGCGGAATCCCTGCCTTTGATGCTGCGCCGCAAAATTCTCTTCGCACTTGCAAAAATGGAATGGCAGCCATGCAGAACTAGATCTGGTAAATCCGCCAGGATTACTTAGCTGTCTAGGTAAGAGGAGCAGTGTTTAGCCGCCCCAACAGGAGAAGTGAATGACCTCGAAACGTGGATTTTTCCGGAACGCCGTTAAAGCCTTGATCGAAGCAAGAGAAAGGCAGGCGCAGCGCTATGTCAATCGTGCATTGCAGATGCTCGATAAGGAAACCCTTGAGGCAAGGGGCATCAAGCGCAAAGACGCCAGCAACGGCGAATAACCCTGATGCTGTGGTAGCCGCCTTCCTTCAGTGCTTCAGATGAAGCGTGACCCAGCCTTCCCGATGAAGCGTATTCACGTGGCGAAAGCCCTGGGCTAGATAGGCGGCTAATACGGCCCGCCTTTGGCGGTCCAGAATTCCCGAAAGTATGATCGAGCCACTTGGCGCCAGATGCTCGGCCATGGTCGGTGCAAGCCGCATCAACGGGCGCGCGAGAATGTTTGCGACAATGAGATCGAAGGGCTTCCAGGCCCGGAACGTCGGATGGTGAAAGCCGGGCGCAGCCACGGTATGCACCAAGCGAGCAGTTTTATTCAGCCGCACATTCTCATGCGCCACCTTGATGGCGACGTCGTCGATATCGGTGGCAAGAACCGGAATATGCGCGAGCTTTGCAATAGCTATGGCAAGTACTGCGCTGCCGGTGCCTAGATCCAGTGCGTTGCGCGGCCTTTCCGCCTTTAATACGCGCTCGATCATCTCCAGGCAGCCTGAAGTCGTGCCGTGATGGCCTGTTCCGAAAGCAAGCCCTGCCTCGATCTCGATCGGCATTTCGCCTGGCCGATGCTGCCCCCGCTCGTGCGCGCCATGCACGAAGAAACGGCCTGCGCGCACGGCGCCGAGCCCTTTCAAGGAATGGGCGACCCAGTCGACGGCTGGCAGCTCCTCCGCCGAGATTTCCGGCAGGCCGGGAACGGCTGCCAGAATCTCCTCCATCCGCGCTTTCACGTTGGCCGGGTCTTCCAGGGCATAAACGGAGACCTCGTGGACGTCGCTAGCTTCATCCACCTCGAAAATTGAAATGGCAAGGCCATCCTCCTCGAACGCGCCATCCAGCAACGAATAGGCGCGCCGGGCAAGTGTACCTTCACATTGAAGGTAGAAGCGGGTTTCAGGCATGGCGCAGCGTTTGGTGAAGAGGCAGGTCAGCTTTCCTCTATCAGCCGGCGCAGCTTGACGAGCGCCGTTTCTGCATTCTCGCCATATGCAATGGTCCCGAAGAAATCGCCGTCGCGTCCGATGAGCATAACCGAGGCAGTGTGATCCATCGTATAGTCGCCGTCCTCCAGTTCTACCTTTCGGGCAAAGACATGGAAGGATTTTATCATCTCTGCCACGTCGCCCGGATCGCCGGTAATGCCCGTGATATGTTCGGAGAAATTGCTGAGATAGGTCTTCATCACCTCGGGCGTGTCGCGCTCGGGATCGACGGTCACAAAGAAGGCGCGCAACTCATCGCCAGCGTCTCCAAGCTCGTCGATCCAGCCCTCCATCTCGAACAGCGTAGTAGGGCAGACATCCGGGCAGTGGGTGAAGCCGAAGAACAGCGCCGTGGGGTTCCCCCGGAAAGCGCCTTCCGTGATCGTCTGGCCATTATGATCGACAAGCTCGAAGGGAGCGCCAAAGGGCTCTGTCGCCGGACCGCGATAGAAAAAGTAACCCATTGCCCCGAAACCGACGACTATCAGGGCCACGATGCCTATAAGGATATACCGCATCATCGGAGGTCACCAAAGAAATGAGGAATGCCAGGTAAAGGCGGTCTGGAACGGGACCGGAACTGCTCCAGCCCTATTTCCCTTCCATATAGCAGGCGCCAGCCCCCGATGGCCAAAAGTGGCGCGTCGGCCGGCTTGAACGAAGCGATGATGGAAGGCGCGCCCTGCATATGCGCGAGAATAGTCCCAGCCCCCAGCAAAGCAAGACGCAATCTGTCGCAAGGCTCCGGCTGGTGGCGACCACGATTCTCTGGCAGACGCGCTAATGCGACTGCGCTTTGTGCGCAATGTAGATTACCGGTTGCGTATCGTACTTTCCTGGAACCATTACGGTCTTCAGGGCCGATCGCGTGAGGGAAGGGCATGGACGATCTGCGTTTCACCAATCCGGAGCCGCGCATCCATCCTACGGCGGAGCTTAAGTCCTGCCGCTTGGGGCGTTACACGGCCATAGCCGAGCGTGCCATTCTGCGAGAGGTTGCTGTCGGCGATTTCACATACTTGGAACGCAATGCCGAAGGCATTTACGCAACGATCGGAAAATTCTGTTCCATCGCCGCCAATACGCGCATCAATGCGTTGGAGCACCCGATGGAACGCGTGACGACGCATAAGATCACCTATCGGCCGAACGAATACTTCCGTTATCTGGGTGTCGACGCGGCTTTTCGAGAGCGGCGGCGCGCCAGGCAGGTGATCATCGGCAATGATGTGTGGATCGGTCATGGTGCCGTTCTGCTTCCGGGCGTGAAGGTTGGGAACGGCGCCGTTATCGGTGCAAATGCCGTCGTGACGAAGGATGTGCCAGCCTATGCCGTAGTCGCCGGAGCGCCTGCGCGCAAGTTGCGGCTGCGCTTTCCCTCTGGCACGGTGCAGCGTCTTGAGGCCCTCGAATGGTGGGACTGGCCTTTGGAGAAGCTGTTCGCAGCTATCCCCGATATGCAGTCACTCGATATCGAGCACTTTCTTGCCAAATGGCGCTCGAACGACGTCGGTTAGCAGCATAAATCCTGTGTTTTGCTGAAGGCGCCGGAACACTTTTCGTTCCGTCATGTTTGGTGGCGTGATCATAGCGGCCACTGCCGCAAACACTTCTTGCGATAGGCTGGTAAGATGCAGTCACTCTTGAACAAGTGGTCGCGGCAAGCATGGGGCACGTCCACTGCACAGTCATGTATGCATGTTGAAGTCCCAAGTCCGCTTGTCTTTCAAGGGAAGGTAGCGCCCCATAAACACCGCGATATCAGCGGGAGGCGGGGCTGCCGGAAAGGGAGATACAGGTATGCCCGGGGCTCCGCAGCTAGACCCTTCGACTTTTATAGCTGCCTATCGGGACGGCTGGGGGATACATGTTGCGACCTTTTTCCCCCTCCGAATTTGGCAGGCCATAAGCTAAGTGTTATTGACTTCATCGCCATTTATCCCTCCATATGCCACGGGTTATCGTGCCGTCGGGCACTGCCATAAATCAGGGGCAATATCTATGCAGAAGCGGTTTCTTGAATTGAAGCAGCAGCTGGCTGAGCTTTCGGAGACGATCAACAAATTCGAATCCGAAGCTGTACAACTGCGTATAGTGGAACTGCTGTTCGACCAGGCGCGCGACGAGACCTTGCCGCATCAGCTTGCCGAGCCCGAGGGCGCTGCCTATGACGCCGGCCCGAAGCAAGCCGAAACGCCCCGCAGAGGGCGGCGAGCGGCAAGCTCCGAAGCCAAGCTTCAGCCGCGTGCACGCGACGGCGGTGTCCCAAGCGCAAGCGGCGCGGTAGCCGCCCTTTCGAGCCTCATCGAGAGTGATTTTTTCGATGAGAAGCGTACGATTGGCGACATTGTTGCTAAATGCAGAGAAGAATTTGGCGTGAATTACAAATCGAATGCTTTCTCGGGCCCGCTATCGCGCTACTCCAAGAAGAATATCCTGAAGCGGGAGAAGAACCCGGAAGGCAACTACGTCTACTTCAAATAGACCGTGGTGCCTCAAACAAGCTTCTCGTGCGTCTGCGTATAATCCAGCCGTTCTCCCGCAGCCCCCGTTGGTTTTCGGCCAGATGTGGCACCAAATGATCTAAACCCGCTCGACAAATCCGTCCAAGACACGCTTCTGGCCGGCCTTGTCGAAATCGATGGTTAGCTTGTTGCCGTCTATAGCGGCAACGTTTCCGTTGCCGAATTTGATGTGAAAAACGCGATCGCCGACCTTGAAAGGCGAGGGTCCATCCGCCACTGACTTAGCAACGAGCTCGCCCTCGATGACGCGTCCCTTTACGGAACCGCGTCCTGCGCCATAAGCCGAATCCGGCTCACCATAGCCGATACGCTCCACCTGGTGGCCTGAGCGGGAGCCCCAATTGCGTGCAGTCGCATCGGTTCGGTTCTTTTGGGCCCGCTGCCATCCCGGCGTTGCATAGGTGCTGGAGAAGACGCTGCTGGCGTTATTGAATCGTGAAGCGCCATATGGATTGGGACGCCCGGGCTGACGCGCTCCATAGCCTCCATAGGAGCCGTCGGCCTCCATCACCTCCACATGCGCTTCTGGAAGCTCGTCCAGAAAGCGGGAGGGGATGGTGGACTGCCAAAGACCATGAATACGGCGGTTGGAGGTGAACCAGATATGCAGGTTCTTCTTTGCCCGTGTAAGCCCGACATAGGCAAGCCGGCGCTCCTCCTCCAGACCCGCGCGCCCGCCCTCGTCGAGCGAGCGCTGGTGGGGGAATAAACCTTCTTCCCATCCCGGCAGGAAGACCGTATCGAACTCCAGCCCCTTGGCCGAATGAAGGGTCATAAGGTTGACCGCGTCCGTATCCTCGTCGCGCTCGGCGTCCATCACCAGGGCCACATGCTCCAAAAAAGCCCTCAGGCTCTCGAATTCCTCTATCGAGCGGATAAGCTCCTTAAGGTTTTCGAGCCGGCCGGGCGCCTCGGCCGAGCGGTCGTTCTTCCACATGTCGGCATAGCCCGATTCCTCAAGGATGATCTCAGCCAGCTCTGCATGCGGCGTGCGCTCCAGCATGTTCTGCCAGCGCTCGAAGCTTTCCACCAGGTTGCGCAATGCCGCGCGTTGCTTCGGGCGCAACTCCTCGGTGCCGACCAGGTCGCGGGCTGCCTGCAACAGCGGCACCGCCCGCATTCGCGCGACGTCGTGAAGCTGGCGTACGGCTGCCTCGCCGAGGCCGCGCTTGGGCACATTGACAATGCGCTCGAAAGCCAGGTCGTCCGCACCCTGCGCCACGACACGGAAATAGGCAAGTGCATCGCGGATTTCCTGCCGCTCATAGAAGCGGGGTCCGCCGATGACGCGATAGTTCAAACCTAGCGTCACGAAGCGGTCCTCGAATTCGCGCATCTGGAAGGAGGCGCGCACGAGGATGGCCATATCGTTCAGCGCGTGCCCCTTGGCGGCCAGCGCCTCGACCTCCTCGCCGACACCACGAGCCTCTTCTTCCGAATCCCAGGCGGCATGGACCTTGACCTTAGGATCGTCTGGGTCGGCCTGCTCCGTAAACAGCGACTTTCCAAGCCGGCCCTCATTGTGGGCGATGAGATGTGAGGCCGCCCCCAGTATATGGGCTGTAGAGCGATAATTGCGCTCCAGCCGGATAACCTTCGCGCCGGGAAAATCCTTCTCGAAGCGGAGGATATTGTCCACCTCCGCGCCACGCCAGCCGTAAATCGACTGGTCGTCGTCGCCCACGCAGCAGATATTGACCAGGCGTGTCTGCCCGCTATCGGAAGGCTGCTGTGCCAGCAGCCTCAGCCAGATATACTGCGCAGTATTTGTATCCTGGTACTCGTCCACCAGTATATAGCGGAACCGGCGGTGATACTCGGCAAGCACGTCGGGATGTTCCCGCAAAATGCGGATCGGGTGGAGGAGAAGATCGCCGAAGTCGACCGCGTTCAGGGTTTTCAGCCGTGCCTGATAGGTGAGGTAAAGCTCGCGTCCCTTGCCATTGGCAAAGGCGCGCGCATCCCCTTCGGGAATTTCGGCAGGACCCAGCCCCTTGTTCTTCCAGCCGTCCATCATCATCGCGAACTGGCGCGCGGGCCAGCGCTTGTCATCGATGCCTTCAGCCTGGAGGAGCTGTTTTATGAGGCGCACTTGATCGTCGGTATCCAACACCGTGAAGGAAGAAGTAAGACCGGCAAGCTCGGCATGCCGGCGCAAAAGCTTCACGCCGATGGAATGGAACGTGCCGAGCCATGGCATGCCTTCCACCGCCTCGCCCACCAGGACTCCGATGCGCGCCTTCATCTCCCGCGCGGCCTTGTTGGTGAATGTGACAGCAAGAATCTGCGAGGGATAGGCCCGTCCCGTGGCAAGGATATGGGCGATGCGGGTGGTCAGCACCCGAGTTTTGCCGGTGCCGGCACCGGCAAGCACCAGAACAGGCCCTTCCGTCGTCTCAACGGCAAGTCTCTGTTCCGGGTTGAGACCTTCCAGATAGCGTGGCGGCTGCGCATGGCGTGCAGCCATTGCGCGCGCGGCTATCCCACCCTCGCGCGGGATGGGCGCTTCATCGTCGCCGAAGAACGGCAGATCGTCCGGGGAACCAGGCATTACATCCGCATATGGTGATTCGGGGCTCATGCCCCAAGTGTTTTCCTTTTGTACCGGTTTGTACCGGTCGGGCCAAGGTGGATGTGGGAATCGCTATTGCCAAGTTCCAGCCGCATGCGGGAAAAGCACTGCATGGGGAATGCGTGATCCGCCTCGTCCAGCGAAGATGGTGTGTCTTGGGCGGGCCCTAAAGGTGTTGCCGGGCCTCCTGCGCCCGCCGCAGGATTGCACGCGCAAAGACAAGATCGATGGGGATCGGCCGTTGCCGATGGTTAATTTCATAAAGCGCGTTATCAAGTGATTTTAAAGCACGCCAGACGTCATAGTCGCTGATCTTCGGGTCCCGGGCCAGCCTTTCGGACATCTGCTTCACATCCACCTTCAAGAAACAACCTCCTGCATCAGGTGAGTAGGCATGGGCGAATCATCGTCGCCTCACAGGAGTTTGATCCACGAGGCCGCCGGGACAAGGAACAGCCGGAAGGATAGCTGTGCAAAGGCCGTTAGGGTTAAGGAACGGTTAAGGGCTGCAAGGCCCTATTGGTGCTGTTGCGCGGAGTTCTTGCGCCGGATGGCGATCGAGCGCCCGGCGCGTGCTGGCCAGGGCAGGGCAGCATGGGCAGCCCGCAATGCTTCGACACGCGCCAGCACCTCCGGCGGGAAGGGTGCAACCTTCGGACCTGTCATGTCGATATGCAGCGTCATGCATTCGCAGGTGGCAGCCAGCCATCCGTCAACATGGCGCAATTCCTGATATGAGTGCAGGCGCTTCTCGTCATGATCGAGAAGCTGGAAACTTGCCTGCACGCGGTCATTCAGATGCAACTCTCGCACATAGACGACATGGATTTCCGCCGTGTAGGTCGTCAGCCGTCGCTGGCGGGCATAGTCCGGTCCCATTCCCAGCGCTTCGGAAACCTCGTCACCGGCACGGTCGAACAGCACGTTGTAATAGGCCATGTTGAGATGGCCGTTATAGTCGATCCACTCCTTCTCGATTTCGAGTACCCGGGAAAAATGCGGTGCGGCTGCCAAATTCATCTCGTCAGTCCCATGCGGCCGCTCCTACTGGACAAAGCGGCCATTTGTCCGACATTGGGATAGACAGAAAGCCTTTTGCACTTCAAGGCTGGAAGAGGATCGCGGAAGGGAAGCGCATGGTGGGGCCGAAAGCGGCAGGACAGGATGGAAGCGGGCTTGCGCTGGTGCTGGAGCGGCTTTCCACGCGCTTTGCCGATAGGCTGCAGACCGGCAAGACGCTTCGCGAGCAGCACGGCCACACCACCACTTACATACCCAATCAGCCGCCTGACGGCGTGTTCTTTCCCGAAACGCTCGAAGAGGTGCAGGAGGCGGTGCGCCTGTGTGCGGCTTTCGGCGTGCCTGTCATCCCCTATGGGGTGGGATCGTCGCTCGAAGGGCATGTGAACGCGCCTTCAGGCGGCATCTGCTTCGACATGTCGCGCATGAAACGCGTGATCGCCGTCAACCAGGAAGATCTGGATTGCAAGGTAGAGGCCGGGATTACACGCGAGGAACTCAATCGCTATCTGCGTGATACCGGCCTCTTTTTCCCGATCGATCCCGGAGCGGATGCCAGCCTCGGCGGCATGGCGGCAACGCGCGCATCCGGGACCAATGCCGTACGCTATGGCACTATGCGGGAGAACGTCCTTTCCGTTACCGCCGTGCTGTCGGACGGCAGTGCCGTGACCACGGCACGGCGCGCGCGCAAATCCTCGGCAGGTTATGATCTTACGCGGCTGTTCGTTGGCTCCGAAGGGACGCTCGGCGTGATCACTTCGCTGACGCTGCGGCTCTACGGCATTCCACCGGCCATTTCCGGAGGCGTTTGCCCGTTTCCGGATGTCGAAGCTGCGTGCAACGCCGTCATTACCACCATCCAGATGGGAATACCCGTTGCCAGGATGGAGCTGGTTAATGCGCTAGGCATGCGCGCCATCAAGCTGCATTCCGGGCTTGATTATCCCGAGAGCCCTTTTCTTTTCGTCGAATTTCACGGGACCGAAGCGGGCGTTGCCGAACAGGCAGAGATGTTCGGCGAGATTGCTGCTGAGTTTTCCGGCGGCCCGTTCACCTGGGCGACGGCGGCGGAAGAACGGCGGAAGCTGTGGAAGGCAAGGCATGATTTCTTCTGGGCAGGATTTGCCTTAAGGCCCGGGTCGAAGGGCCTTGCGACCGATGTTTGCGTGCCTATTTCACGCCTTGCAGAATGTATCGTGGAGACCGAAAGGGACATTGCCCACACAGGCCTCATCGCGCCCATCGTTGGGCATGTAGGCGACGGCAACTTTCACGTCACCGTGCTGATGGACATGGATGACCCGGAGGAGGTCGCCCGGGCGGAGGCTTTCGTTTCGCGGCTTAACCAGCGTGCTCTTTCAATGGATGGCACCTGCACGGGAGAGCACGGCATCGGCCAGGGCAAGAGGCGGTATTTGGTGGAAGAACACGGGCAAACCGGTATCGGAGTTATGCGTGCCGTCAAGCAGGCGCTCGATCCCGCGGGAATCATGAATCCGGGCAAGATTTTCGCTGGCGAGGGCGCGTAGCCACCTCTTCAAATTTCGCCAACGCACTGGTTTGTTCTGGCCGGACGCACAGGCAAGAAAGGAGTAAAACCTGGCGCGGATATTCGTCATCATCGGTGGACTTCTGGCTCTGGTGCTAACAGCAGCACTGGTGGCGCCTTATTTCATCGACTGGACTTCATACCGTGCCGCATTCGAGCGTGAGGCGGGCCGTATCCTCGGGCGCGAGGTTCGCGTCGAAGGGAGCGCGACTGCGCGGCTTCTGCCCTTTCCCTCCGTCACCTTCACCGATGTGATCGTCACCGGCACCCGCGGTGAGACCGCCATGACGGTAGACGAATTCTCCATGGATGCGGAACTGGCGCCGTTCCTTTCCGGTGAGCTTCTCATCTTCGACATGCGTCTGGTGCGGCCCAGCATGAAGATCGAAATCGGCGAGGATGGCGACATCGACTGGGCCGTCAGGCCCTTTGCGCCTTTCGATCCGCGCCAGGTGACGCTGGAAAAGGTGACTGTCGCGGACGGCACGATTGCAGTTTATCAGCGGGCAAGCGGGCGGACCGTCGTCTTAAGCCATATCGACAGCGAAATATCAGCGCGCACCCTGGCAGGACCATGGCGGGTCTCCGGCTCGCTCGAACTGGATGGTATACCCGTTTTGCTGACGGCGTCCTCAGGCACAGCCGGTCCGGACGGGTCGATGCGGGTGCGTGTTTCCGCTCTGCCGCGTGACTTTCCCTTCATGCTGGAGACGGACGGGCAGGCACGTTTCGAAGAAGAGGCAGGGCTCTACTCCGGCACCTTCCGCCTGCGCATGACCGCGCCCGCCGAGGAAGGAGGGGAGCGCCGGATCGCCGAAGCGGGAAACCGGATTTCCGGGCTTTTCGCGCTCGACCATGAGCGCCTTTCCATCGAGGAATTCCGGTTCGAGACAGGTCCCGCCGATGATCCCTATATTGCAGAGGGGCGCGCGGCGATTGAACTGGGAAGCGAGCCTTCATTCTCCATCACCGCTGACGGGGCGCAAATCAGGCTCGGTGGCGCGGAGGCCGAGAAAGGCATGGCGGCGCTTTCCGCGGATGAGCGTTTCGCCGCTCTCACGGGCTTCCTTGCTAATCTTCCAAGACCCTCAATTCCGGGAACGATTGCCGTAAACCTACCGGCAATTGTAGCGGGCGATACCACCATTCGTGACATCTCCGTAAGAGCCCAGCCCGATTCGGGCGGCTGGCGTGTCGGGTCCATGGCAGCAACTCTTCCCGGCCGCACCCGCTTTGAGGGCGATGGCCTGCTTGAGACCGGCGAATCGCTTGCATTCACCGGCTCAATGACGCTCGCCATAAGACAGCCCTCGGGCTTTGCAGCCTGGCTGGCAAGGGACGTGGATGAAGCGATCCGCAGGCTCCCTGCGGCCGGGTTCAGTGCTGAGGTGTCGCTGACAAGTGATCGTCAGCGCTTCGACAATCTGGAGCTCATCCTGGGCGATGGGCACTTCAGGGGCGCCATCGAGCGGTTGAGCCCGGGCGATGCGCGACCGTCGCTGATGCTCAACCTTACCGGAGACTGGCTGGACGTGGATGGAATGCGCGCCCTAGCTGCACTCTTTATAGACGGTCAGGGCAGTAACCGGCTTGTGGGCCATGATGTGGACCTCGAAATGGTCGCTGGTCCAGTCGCCGCCACAGGGCTTTCGGCGGAACGGTTGGACATGGCTCTACGTCTTCGCGAGGGTCGGCTGGAAATCGACCGGCTCACGCTTGCCGGTGTGGCCGAGGCCAATATCAGCGCTACCGGCTATGTGGAAGGGCTTGGCGCACGGCCTGAAGGGCAGATCGATGCCGCGATCGTCGCCGTCGATCTGTCGCCGCTGATAACCATGCTGTCAGACCGCTTTCCGGAAAATCTACCGCTGTCGCTGCTTGACAGCCATGCTTCATCCTTTGCGGGGCTTCTTGGCGATGCCGAGGTAGAGGTTGTTGCAAGTGCCTTCAACGATGGCGATACGGCGGGCGGGTTTTCGGTGAGCGCCAGGGGCTCTGCCGGTGGCACCGCTTTCAGCTTCTCCGGCTCCAGCGAGAGGGGGGGGACCAGTCTTGCCGAAGAGGATTTTACTGCAAATTTTTCAGCACAGAACGAGGATGCGGCGGCTCTCTATGCACTGTTCGGCCTGCCGGCCTTGCCGCTCGGCATCGCAGGTCCCGCTGATATCGAGGTAACTGCGGCAGGCAATCTTGCAGAGGGTGTAGAGACCTCGTTCCGCCTCACCGGGGAAGGACTTTCTGCCGGCTTCCAGGGGAAGGTTGAGGACAATGGCGACGGGCTCGCGATGAGCGGCGGCATACGCCTTGAAAGTCAGGATCTTGAACCCTGGTTGATGGTCGCGGGCGTTTCGCTGCCGGGTTTTGGCTATGGCCTTCCTGTTGCGTTCTCCGCAGATATCGAGCATCGCGAAGGGCTGACGGTAGTAAGCGACCTTACCGGACAAACCGCAGGAAGTTCCGTAAGGGGCGATGTGAAAGTCGTGATGAGGAACGGTCTGCCGCACTTGACAGGGGCTGTGGAACTGGGTGGATTTGATCTCGGCCTTGTAGCGGAAATGGTCGCAGGTAGCGAAGCGTTTCAGAACGGCGACGGCACCTGGCCTCACACGCCGTTCCGGCAAAATGGGCAAACTCCATTAACGGCGGACATCGAAATGGCGTCTGACACGCTGTGGCTGGGTAGCGAAGCGGAGATGACGGACGCACGACTACGCTTGCGGCTGGAGCCGGATGGTGTTTCGGTAACGGATCTTTCCGCGCAGTTTCTGGGCGGGCGTGCTGAGGGCCTCGCCGATTTCAACAATGATGCGGGCACGGGATTGTTCTCGGCGCAGCTCTCCCTCTCCGGCGCTCCGGTCGAAAAGGTTCTGCCGGCTGTCGGACTTGAAGGAATGGCTGACATTTCCGCGAGCGTCACGGCAAGCGGCAAGTCGGTGAGCGCGATGGTGGCCGCATTGTCTGGCTCCGGCTCGGCAAGCGTGAAAGGGCTTGAAATCTCCGGCATCAACCGGAACGCCCTTATGCCCATCATGGAGCAGGCCGATCGACTCGGCGTGGAAATCGATGCGGAAAAAGTCCAGGATTTTGCGCCTGCCTTGCTGCGTTCCGGACGCTTTTCCGGGGGCGATGTAACCTTCGCATTCACCATTGCCAATGGGGTGGTACGCACACCGCCACTCCAGATCGAAGGTCAGGCTGCCCGGATGAGCGTCGAAGCGACCGCCGATCTCAACGAGCCCACTCTTTCAGCCGCAGGCAGCATCACCTATGATGCAGGAAGCCAGGCTTTGGCCGGATCGGAGCCAACCGTGCGCTTCAGCGCGAAGGGCAAAGCTGGCGACGCCGAAGCCGTATTTGACCTCGATGTCAATCCGCTGGCGCAGTTCCTGACCCAACGCGCGCTGGAACGCGAGCAGGCGCGGGTTGAGTACATGCAGGCTGTTCTTCTGGAACGGCAGCGTCTGCGCCGGGAGGTGCGCTATTTTGAGGCACTCGCGGCTTCCCGGACGCAGACCGAGGCTGCCCAGCGGGCAGAGGAGGCGGAGCGCATCCGTCTTGAGGCAGAGAAAGAGCGTCAGCGCAGGGCGGAGGAGGAAGCGCGGCGGCGGGAGGAGGAAGAGGTTCTAAGGCGCGCGGAGGAAGGTGGCCGCCAGCTTTCGCAAGAAGAGGGTACCGGGAGCGGTGCGGCAGAGAAAACCGAGCCTCAGGTAGAGAGTGATTTCGATTCAACCATCGAAAGGGCGCCGCTTGCGCCTCCGCAAGGGGCAGAAGGCGCTGTCCGGCAAGAGGGGCTTTCCGGGCGCGAGCCGGACTTTGATATTGAGGATCTTAGCGTGGATCAGTTATTGCGGCTCCTTGGCAGGCCAAGCCAATAAACCGCTAATCGTCCTTATGTGTGGGGCGGTTCGGATCCTTGCGGGTCGTCTCGGCCCTTAAGATCTTCCAGAACGTAAAGCCGCAACGCTGAGGATAGGTTGGTCTGCCGTGACCGGGCCGCGTCAATTTCTGCGATGAGAGCAGCGACCGGCATGCTGCGTGCCTGCGCGATACGTTCAATCTCCGTATAGAATGCATCTTCGAGCGAAAAGCTGGTGCGGTGCCCCCGGATCGTGACGGATCGTTTGCGCGGGCTCATTCCTCGTCTGCGCCGCTACCGGTGATGCGGTGGTCTTCAATGGCCCGGAGCAACTTTTCCTTACCCAGATGCTCAGCCAGCCGCTGGGCTCGGCTACGCCCGTAACGGAGCCTGTTCTCCTCGGCGAGGCGCTCTTTTTCCGCCCGTGCCATATCTTTGCGCCACCTGCGCAGGTTGACGATCTCGCTCATTCCTGTTTCTGGTGGCCCATTGTTATTTCTTGCGGAAAGCATCGAGAGAGACGACCTGTGCGCCGCCCTGGGGCTTCTCCGGCTGTTCCTTCTCACGGTCTTCTCCGGCATTTTCGCCGGCTGCAGCATCGTCCCCTGCTGGCAGGTTCTCGCCGTTATCCGCAGCAGAAACCTGCTCCTCTTGAGGCGGCTTGACCTCGAATTCCACTTCGAAATTCGCCGAAGGGTCATAGAAGCCGCGAATGGCCGAATAGGGTACTTCCAGCTTTTCCGGCACATCCGAGAACGACAGCACCACCTCGAAGCCCTTGTCGGTCACTTTCAGATCCCAGAACTGGTACTGGATGACGATCGTCATCTGCTCGGGATAACGCTCTTTCAGGCGGCTGGAGATGCGCACCCCCGGGGCTCCCGTGAGGAAGGTGATGAAGAAGTGATGATTGCCCGGAAGGCCAGCCTGCGCCACTTCCTGCAGCACCTTTCGCACGACGCCGCGCAAGGCCTCTTGGACCAGGATGTCGTAGCGGATGCGGTCTTCTGTCATGGGAATTCGGCATTCCTAAAACTGCGAGGATCTTGCGCCTAGCTCTAATCAAGCTTGGTGCGGTCGTAAACTGCCGAAAGGGACTCTTTTGCAAAGAAGCGCAGGAAATTAAGAAGGTATAGTGGTCTGCTGATGCAGAAACGATGGTGCGTGACCCGCCGCGCATCGAGTGCATTACGCGGTGTCCGCTGTAGATCGCTGATACTATGCATCATTGTTTCCGGCAAGGATCGTGATGCTGGAGTGCCTGACGTTAGACGATAATGGAGGAATGAGTGGAGGCTTCTGTTGCCAGGTGCCTCCGAACCCCGCTCAAGCCTGCGACGGCTTGAGGCTTGATTTGAAGCTGTCGCGCCGCTTACGCAGCGAGACGTGCCTCCGCATAGTTGTCATTGGCAACTATAAGTTCGGTCCGATAACGGTGGTACCATGCCGAGCGAAAGTCCGATCTTTACACCATCGTCGATCCTGTTTCGCCCCCATCAGAAGCCGCCCTCACGGGTCCGGCAGTTTCTGGTGGAGGCGCCGGGCACTGCCCCCGGGTCCGATTGGCTTATTTCATCGGCCGTTTATCGCCATAGTCAGCACTAAGGCTGACGTCTTCAAATATAGGCTCGCGTGTGTCCGAATGAAAGAGGGCTGGAGCTTCCTGCGCACGCTTTTTTTCATTGACCTGGCGGGAGGCTTCGGCAAGGGGGCGCCATTGCGACAAGCACCCTTTACCTTGCCTGACTAGCCCGGCATTCTGCGGAAAACCTGTGGCAAGGCGCTTTCAGGGCTTTCCCTAGACAGAAGCTTCGCCTTACACCTCCGTTATCCCTGTTACGGATTAGGCCGGCATCATGCGTCAGTATCTCGATCTTCTGTCATACGTGCTTGAGAACGGCGTTGACCGCGCCGACCGCACGGGCATTGGAACGCGTGGGGTTTTCGGCTACCAGATGCGCTTCGACCTTGAGGCGGGCTTTCCAGTCCTCACCACCAAGAAGCTGCATCTGAAGTCGATCATTCATGAACTTCTGTGGTTCCTGAAGGGCGACACGAATGTGCGTTACCTGCAGGAGCACGGCGTTACCATTTGGGACGAGTGGGCGGATGCCAATGGTGATCTTGGCCCCGTATATGGCGCGCAGTGGCGCTCATGGCCGGCGCCGGACGGCAGGTATATCGACCAGATCGCGAATCTTGTGAAAGAGTTGCGTGAAAATCCTTACTCGCGGCGTCATGTTGTAACTGCCTGGAATCCGGCGCTGGTGGATGAAATGGCGCTGCCTCCGTGCCACTGCCTTTTTCAGTTTCACGTGGCGGAGGGACGGCTTTCCTGCCAGCTCTACCAACGTTCAGCCGACATATTCCTCGGCGTGCCCTTCAATATCGCCTCCTATGCGCTGCTGACGATGATGCTGGCGCAGGTAACGGGATTAAGGCCGGGAGACTTCGTTCACACGCTCGGTGACGCGCATCTTTACAGCAACCATTTTGAGCAGGCTCGCGAGCAGCTCGGGCGAAACCCGAAGCCTCTGCCTGTCATGTGGATCAATCGCGAAGTCGACAACCTCTTCGCCTTCCGTTACGAGGACTTCCGCTTGGAAGGTTATGTGGCCGATCCCACCATCCGAGCCCCCATCGCCGTGTGAGGGGCGGCCCAAGAACTTGGGAATTTTGACTATGGAACTCGTCCTTGTCGTCGCGGTGGCGGAAAATGGGGTGATCGGCCGTGCCGGTGAACTGCCTTGGCGGCTATCCACGGATTTGAAGCGCTTCAAGGCCATTACCATGAGCAAGCCGGTGATCATGGGCCGAAAGACGTGGGAGAGCATAGGCAAACCGCTTCCGGAGCGGTATAACGTGGTCATCTCGCGCGATCCGGGCTATCGCGCCGAAGGCGCTGATGTTGCGGCTTCGCTGGAAGAGGCGCTTGAACTGGCGCAAAACCGGTTGGGCGAGGCATCGGAAATCTGCATTATCGGCGGCGGCGAAATCTTCCACGAGGTCATGCCCCGCGCGGATCGTCTTCATGTCACACACGTGGAGGCGGAGATTGAAGGGGACGCCTTCTTCCCGACAATCGACCTGGCGATCTGGCATCCCGTGTATGAGGAGGTGGTCCCGGCAGGCGAAAAGGACCTATATCCTACACGCTATGTCATTTACGAGCGGCAGAAGACCGCTTCGCGTTGAAAGCGCGGTTTTACGCACCTATAACAAGCGACAGATCAACGTGCCTGCTGGCGGCGGGTGAGCAAGAAGGAACAATAATGCCCTGGAATAATCAAGGCGGCGGCGGCCCATGGGGCGGCGGAAATACAGGTGGGCCATGGGATCAGGGACCACGCGGGCCATCCGGCCCGCCGGGAACGCCGCCTGATCTGGAAGAAATCATCCGCCGCGGTCAGGACAGGCTTCGCCGGGCCTTCCCTGGAGGCAGCGGACCAAGCCCTGCCATGATCGGATTGATCCTGATCGCACTTGCCGGCCTCTGGCTCTTCAAGGCCATCTATACGGTGCAGCCCGACGAGCTTGCTGTGGAGTTACGCTTCGGTAAGCCCAAGCCCGAACTGTCCGAGCCGGGTCTGCACTTCCACTGGTGGCCCATTGAGACGGTCGAGACTGCCTCCATCGCAGAAAGGCTGGTGGATATTGGTGAGATACGAGGCGGCAGTTCCTCGGGGCTTATGCTGTCGGGCGACCAGAACATCGTCGACGTCAAGTTCTCCGTTGCCTATCAGGTTTCCGATCCGGGCGCCTATCTCTTCAATGTGGAGGATCCGGACGGCATGGTGCGTCAGGTAGCCGAGAGCGCGATGCGCGAGGTAGTCGGGCGCAGGCCGGCACAAGACATCTTCCGTGATGACCGGCAAGGGATTGCCGAGGACGTGCGCGAGATCATCCAGTCGACGCTGGATGGATATGGCTCCGGCCTTCAGGTCAACGCTCTATCGATTGAGGATGCAGCGCCTCCGCGCGAGGTGGCCGATGCCTTCGATGAAGTGCAGCGCGCCGAACAGGACGAAGACCGGTTCGTGGAAGAGTCCAACCAGTACGCCAACCAGCGGCTCGGTCAGGCCCGCGGGGAGGCGGCACAGATCCGCGAGGCAGCAGCAGCCTACAAGAACCGTGTGGTTCAGGAGGCCGCTGGTGAAGCCCAGCGCTTCATTTCTGTCTACGAAGAGTACGCCAAGGCTCCTGACGTCACGCGTAAGCGTCTGTACCTGGAAACGATGGAGGAAGTGCTGCGCGGCTCGAACAAGGTCATTGTCGAACAGGGTAGCGGACAGGGTGTCATTCCCTACCTTCCGTTGCCGGAACTGCGCCGCTCGCAGCCTTCCGGAACGCAGAACACCGGCGCCGCCGCTAATAACGGCCAGACGCAGGGGGGAAATAACTGATGTCGAACCGTCTTCCCATCATTGTTGCATTTATTGCGGTCGTTCTTTTCCTGGCCTATTCGTCGATTTTTGTCGTTAACGAGCGAGAGCAGGCTATCGTATTGCGCTTCGGTGAGATCGTTCGCGTTGAGCGGGAGCCCGGAATCTACTTCAAACTTCCCTTCTCCTTTGTCGAAGCCGACAATGTTCAGATCATCGAGGACCGTATTTTGCGCTTTGATCTGGATGACATTCGCGTCCAGGTTTCCGGCGGCAAGTTCTACGAGGTCGATGCTTTCGTGGCCTATTCGATCGAGGACCCCCGGCGTTTCCGGCAAGCTGTCTCCGGCCGCATAGAGCTTGCCCAGCAGCGCTTGAGAACTCGTCTTGATGCTGCTTTGCGGCGTGTTTACGGTCTACGCGGCTTTGAGGCGGCTCTTTCGGAAGAGCGGGCCTCCATGATGCGCGAAGTTGCCGAGCAGCTTCGCCCTGACGCTGCTTCACTGGGCATCAGGATCGAGGATGTGCGTATCCGCCGCACCGATCTCACCAACGAGGTCTCGCAGCAGACCTATGACCGGATGACTGCCGAGCGTCTTGCGGAGGCAGAGCGCCTGCGCGCGCGTGGCCGTGAGGCCGCTGCCCGCATCCGCGCCCGCGCCGACCGTGAAGTCGTCGAGATTCTGGCTGCTGCCCAGCGTGAGGCCGAGATTCTTCGTGGTGAAGGCGAGGCTGAGCGCAACGCGATCTTCGCGGATGCGTTCCAGCGGGACGAGGAGTTTTTCGAATTCTATCGTTCGATGGCCGCCTATCGCGAGGCGCTTGATCCATCCGGCACCACAATGCTGCTGAGCCCGGATTCGGAGTTCTTCCGCTTCTTTGGAATGGCGGAGGGACGCGATGGCAGAGCGCCCGCCAATGGCGGCGCTTCCGGTCCCCTTACAGGCTCGGTCACCCCGTCTGCGCCCAGCACAGCCAGCGATGCTGCGGCGGCCGACACAGTTCGTTAGCGTATTGCGTTGCTAGCGCTTGTTTGTAGGTTCGGTGTGCGCCCGTGAGCGATTTTCTCGCGGCTTTGGGGCTTGTCCTCGTGTTCGAGGGGCTGCTTTATGGCGGCCTCCCGAGCCTTGCCAAAAGACTGGCGGCAGACATCGTCGAGATGCCGGAAGGTATGATGCGCGGCATCGGGTTGGCGGTAATGATAGCCGGAGTTTTTATCGTCTGGCTTGTGCGCGGCTGAACGGCCGTGCTTGCACTGCGGCAAGTACCGGCGGGCTGGCGTATTTCAAGGCGGGTAAATTACGCGCTGTCCGCCCATGTGACGCCTGGAGGAAGGCTCGAAATGTTCTATATATCGAGCCCCAAACACGCCGTAATCGCGCTGGATGATCACGTCCGAATGCCCATACCGGGAGATAACCTCAATGTCGCTTCGGAACTTCCTTCTACGTGCCAACCGTCTGTTCCTTATTGCCGCGGTTGCTGGTGGAGGGCTGGCTGCGGTGGCCCCCGGCATGGCGCAGACGGTTGCACCTGATGGGGGCGAGGCGCAGACAAGCCCAGCTCCCGAATCAGGCACTGCAACGCATCGTTTTGGTCCAGCCTCGGTTTCCGATATGGCTGAGCAGTTGCTCGATGCCGTGGTCAATATTTCCACTTCGCAGAATACAGGACCATCCGGCTCAAACCGAGTGCCCATGCCGCAATTGCCCGAAGGCTCTCCTTTCGAAGAGTATTTCGGCGAATTTTTCGGAGATACGGACCGCCAACCGCGCGTTCCCGGGCCAGGCTCCTCACTCGGCTCCGGCTTCGTGATTGACGGTGAGGAAGGCATCATCATCACCAACAATCACGTCATTACTGGTGCAGATGAAATCATCGTCAATTTCTCCGATGGTGCCACGCGAAAGGCCGAACTCGTTGGTGTCGACAGCAAGACGGACCTGGCGGTGTTGAAGGTCGATCCTGGAAACAGGCAATTGACCGAGGTCGCCTTCGGCGATTCAGATGCAATGCGCATTGGCGACTGGGTGATGGCTATCGGCAATCCCTTCGGCTTCGGCGGTTCCGTGACGATCGGGATTGTTTCCGCCCGCAACCGGCAGATCGGCTCGGGTCCTTATGACGACTACATCCAGACGGACGCAGCCATCAATCGCGGCAATTCTGGTGGCCCGCTCTTCAACATGGATGGAAAGGTGATCGGCATCAACACCGCCATCATTTCGCCTACCGGAGGCTCTATCGGTATCGGCTTCGCCATCCCGTCGAAGCTGGCGATGAGCGTTGTCAGTCAGCTTCGGGAATTTGGCGAGACGCGGCGCGGCTGGCTCGGCGTGCGCATCCAGCCTGTTACCGATGAGATCGCCGAAAGTCTGGGACTCCAATCCACCAGGGGCGTGCTCGTCAGCGGCATCGAGGAGGGCGGGCCCGCGGACAATGGCGTTCTGCAGGCAGGAGACATCATCGTCAGCTTCAATGGAACCGCTATCGACGATGTGCGCCAGCTAAGCCGCACCGTAGCCGAAAGCCAGGTGGGGGCTGAGGTCAGTCTGGAAATCTTGCGCAGGGGCGAGAGCAAAGCGGTATCTATCACGCTCGGCCGCCTGGAAGAAGGCGAAAGTGTCACCGTGACTGGCGGTGCCGAAGAAACCCTGGATGATGAAGCTGGCGTTTCGGAAGCACAACTTCTCGGCATGACCATCAGCACCCTGGACGACGAAGGGCGTGCGCAGTTCGAACTCCCCGAGGATGTATCCGGGGTGTTGATAACGCAGGTGGACGAGAATTCCGCGGCCGCCGCGCAGGGAGTCGAGCCCGGCGATGTCATCGTCGAGATTGCGCTGGAGTCCGTGGCCACACCGAAAGACGTTCTTGATCGGATCCAGTCCTTGCAGGAGCAGGGACGCAAGAACGCTCTTCTGATGCTGGCATCGAAAACTGGTGAGCTGCGCTTCGTCACCTTGCGGATGAACTGATTGCACCTCAACCGTCGCTAAGCGCGGAAGGCGGCGCTACTGGATAAATTCCTCCCGGCGATAGCCCTGGATATAGAGCAAGGCCGTAAGGTCGCCGTGATTGATCCTGATGCGGGCCTGCTCGGCAACGGCAGGCTTTGCATGAAGCGCGACGCCGGACCCGGCAAGCTGAAGCATGGCAAGATCATTTGCCCCGTCACCCACCGCCATCGCCTGCGAGGGATCGAGTCTCAGCCGGGCGGCAATTTCGATGAGTGCGTCGGCCTTGGCCTGTCGCCCAAGGATCGGCTCGGCTACCTGGCCCAGAAGCTTTCCGTCCTCCTCAATCAGGCGATTCGCCCGATGCTCGTGGAATCCGAGCATGGCTGCTATGCGACCGGTGAAGATGTCGAAACCTCCCGAGACAAGCGCGGTGTGGGCGCCGGCAGCATTCATGGTGGCAACGAGCGCTCGCCCGCCCGAGGCAAGCGTGATGCGCGTCTCGATCACCCTTTCGATTACGCCAATCTCCAAGCCCTTGAGCAAGGCTACGCGCTCGCGCAGAGCAGGCTCGAAGGCAATCTCGCCATTCATGGCGCGCGCCGTAATGGCGGAGACGTGCTCCTTGAGACCAACTTCGTCGGCCAGTTCATCGATGCATTCCTGATCGATCATGGTGGAATCCATATCGGCAATCAGCATCTTCTTGCGCCGTCCTTCGGCCGGCTGCACTACAACGTCGACCGGGAGTCCGGATAAGGCCTGGCGCAGCGTCCGCTCTGCATCATCGCCAACAAGACCTTCCGGCAGGTACAGATCGCAGGCTATCCCCTGCGCAAGCCAGTCGATGCGGCTTGCGCCTGTCGCCCCGCTCGCCATATTCGCAGCGGAGTGGGAAAGGGCTGCCGCCCGTGGATCGGAGATGAGCGTTGCGACGAGAACCATCGATTTATCCGTTGAGGTCGGCAGAATGCCGCTTTTGAAAGATGTGACCCTGATAGCCGGGCCAACCGCCAGCGGCAAGTCGGCGCTTGCCCTGAAGCTTGCGCGGGAAGAGGGGGCGCTGATCATCAACGCTGACTCGATGCAGGTCTACGCGGTGCTCCACATCCTCACCGCGCGACCGTCGCCGGAAGAGTTGGCAGCCGCGTCTCACCGGCTCTACGGGCATGTGCATCCTGGACGACCCTACTCAACCGGAAAGTGGATCAGAGATGTCGAAGGGCTGATCAAGAAGGAAAACCTTCAGAAACGTCCTGTCATCTTTGCCGGCGGCACAGGGCTCTATTTTCGCGCCCTGACCGAGGGACTGTCAGCCATGCCTGATATTCCGGATGAAGTTCGAATGCGCTGGCGCGCGCAGTTGGTGCGGGAAGGAGCCTCGGCCCTGCACGAACTTCTGAAAGAAAAGGACCCGGTCTCCGCCCAGCGCATCCTTCCTTCGGACGGACAGAGAATCGTGCGGGCGCTAGAAGTTCTGGAAGCCTCAGGTCAGCCGATCGGCCATTGGCAGTCCCAGCCCGCCCGGCCGGTGGTCGACAGCTTGGCAGCGCGGAAGATCGTTCTGGAGCCGGACAGGGCAGAACTCGCACGCCGCATAGATCTGCGTTTCGATAGAATGCTCGCGGAAGGCGCGCTTGATGAGGTGAAGGCACTCCTTGCGTTGCAGTTGCCGCCTTCCATGCCGGCCATGAAGGCGATCGGGGTGCCGGAGCTCTCGGCCGTGCTTGCGGGAAAGATCAGCCTGGATGAAGCCAGGAATCGTGCAAAGGCAGCCACCCGCCAATATGCCAAGCGGCAGGCAACCTGGTTCCGGCACCAGCTTAGCGCGAGGTGGCAGCGCCTTTCAGCCTGACGCGAGCAGCGTCCGGTTCCAGAAACGGGCGCCGCCGAAAGGGCTTCACTGCCCTCCCGGCGGTACATGTTGCTTCGGAAAGCTTCAGTGGGCGATTGAACATTTAAGCGATTAGCTTTGGATCATCGCCCATTCGGCGCGGCCCTTATCGATAGGGTGAAATGCAGTAGCGTCGTGGCCCGTTATAGGGCTGGAACGTATCAGTTCGCACATCATAGGAACGATAGCGACTCAGGCACCATTGAACGTGCGCGTCCGCGCGGTGAACGGGAGCAGCCTTCGACTGGCTGGACAGCACGCCTCCGATGATGGCGCCGGCTGCAAGGCCGCCAAGCAATGCCGCTGCGCTGTTGTCCCGCCTGTAGACACGATAACGAGGAGCGTGATGACGATGCGGCCGGTAATGCCGGTGGCGTGGATATGCACGATGTGGTCTGTAATGCCGCCGCTCGCGATACTGTACATCAATAGCGTGCGTGGCGTTATCGGCAGCGATTGACGGCGCTCGGTGAATAGGCGCGGCTGCGGCAGGTGCGGGGGCTATAACGGGAAACGCCATAGCCGCCGCGCATAACATGGCGATGTGCTTTCTCATCAAATGATCTCCTATAAGCCCCTTCAACTGGGAGTATAGGCGCAACGATGACAAGACCAAGGCAAGCTTGGTACCCATTTGGCAGCCAGAACGGTCTACGGCGTTAACCGGCGGCATCATGCCCGTTGTGGCGACGAGCAAATATCTTGGGCGCAGAAAGCGTTTCTAGTAACCGGTTACGTCTGCTGCGCTACGTTAACCCGAGCTGTAGAACGAGGGGCTTTCTGCGCCCAGCCCGTCGTTCCCGTCATACACGGAGCCAAGCATGGAGGCATCCTTAGGTGGTGTCGCTCCAAGAAGGGTGCGGTTTCGCTTGCCCGTGTCGCGCATCCTTGCAACGATCGTCGCCAGGTCGAAATCGTCGATGGACAATCCTGCGGTATGTTCTTCGGCACTGCCGCCGCCATCCTTTGCGCCTGGCAGTAGATCGTCCGGCAGTGTCTCGAATTTCATGCGCATTGTCGTTGCCACTCCGTCGCCAAAGGCGATTGCCTCCCGCTGGCTCATGGCAGAAAGGCCGGTCAGGGTGGAGGCTGCGGAATCTGCAATCGCCGAGCGGATGATTGCCTGGTCGTCCTCGTTGGCAAGGCGCATCGCGAAGACGGTGGAGCATTGCGACAGCACGGTCGGGTCAAGCTCGACCGGTCGTTGGGTCACGACTCCTAGATAGCAACCGTATTTGCGACCTTCCTTGGCGATCCGCGAAAGAGCATGGCGTGTTGGCCCGAAGCCGAGTTGCGGATCGGCGGGCATGTAGCGGTGCGCTTCCTCGCATAAAAGCAGGAGCTTCAGTTTTCCTTCGCTCCACATTGTCAGGTCGAATGCAAGGCGGGCGAGGACGGAGCATACCGAATTCACCACCTCAGAGGGCAGGCCCGCCATTTCGAAGCAGGTTACCGGCCGCCCTTTGCTGGGCACGCGGAAAATTTGCCCAATGGTCTCGTGGATCGAATCCTCGATCAGGCGGGATGAGAACATGAAGCGATACCGCGGATCGTTGATGGCTGCGTCGATCCGCGCGCGAAGCTGCCGGTAGTGCGGCCGGTCATTTTTGGCTTCGAGCTGGCCAATGCGCTCGTCGATCTCCCTTATCACTTCAGCCATGCGGTAGGGCACCGGCGTGTCAGCCGTAAGGCTTCCATGGTTGCTGCTCCGCCTTAATCCACCTCCGCCGCTGGAACTGGCATAGGCGTACTTCGCATGAGCGATGAGATCACGCAGAAGTTCCACTTCCTCGGTGACCGGGTCTCGACCGCGATAAAGAACCTCCACCAGCTCCTCCAGGCGAAAGAGCCAAAATGGCAGATCGAGCGTGCTGGTATCAATGCGTACCGAATATTCGGGCAGCGCAGCGGCGAATTCATTATGAGGGTCAAGGATAAGGACCCGCAGGTCCGGTCGGGAGGCAAGGGTCTTGCGAAGGAGTAGCGATACTGCAGTAGACTTGCCGACGCCCGTCGTGCCAACGAACGCGAAGTGGCGGTTCAGCGTCTCGTCGATTGCCAATGTGGCCTCGATTGTATTGTCCTGTGAAAGATGTCCGATCAGGATGGAGCGCTTGCCGCTGAGATCGTAGATCGCTCGCAAATCGTTTGCGCGGATGTGATGTGCGACCGCGCCAATATGCGGATATTCGCTGATGCCGCGGTCGAAAACCGGCTGGCCGTCAACGTCCCGCACTTCTCCGACCAGTTCAACGCTAACCATGATCGGGTTTGCGCTCTCTGCATCCCAGCGGCGCTGCGGACATTCCACGGCATAGATCAGACCAACGGTGCGTGCCTCGCCCAGATTGATGGAGATGATCTTGCCCACCGTCCAGGAGCCTGCGCGGGAGATCGCCTCGCTTTGAACGGTGGTGGCGATAATTGCTCGTGAACCGTCGCACTGGACGACGTGCCCCAGGACTCGCTCGTGGGGCTGGTCTGCCGCTCGGCGTTCCTGCGATGTTCTTTCACCCGCATAGACATTCCGGCCCACATACATTCGAATACTCCCTCGCCAGCAGCAAAGGGATAATGGCAGGGGGTTAAGGCCGCATAAGGAGGAATGGTTGAAAATGGTTGAACACCATTAATATGCCGGCAACCAAGTTAAGGCACAACTAAGCCTCAATTCAGACATGATTTATTCATAATCGAGATCGTACATGGCACTGGAACGGGTGGCGCTTTTGGACGGCAAACTCAGCAACTGGATTCGCCGCTTCCTGAAATTGCCGCTCTTCGTGCAGTGCACGGTTATCGTCGCCATCGCCGTGCTTGCTACCGCCAGCCTCACGCTGGCGTTTTACTACGTCTTTTTCAGGGATCGCCTGGCGCTGGATCTCGTTCTGTCGATGGTGATTGCGGTGCTCGTTGGCTATCCGCTTTCTCGCGTGTTTCTGAAGCAGACGGCACAGCTTATCAAGATGACGGACGAGCTGGAGCGTATATCCCGGATCGATGACCTCACGCAGCTTCTTAATCGCAGGAGCTTTTTTGCCGCGACGCACAGCGAGATTGCAGGGGCGCAAGGAGAGGAGAGCGCCGGCGCGCTGCTGTTCATCGACGTTGATTACTTCAAGGCCTTGAACGATACGATGGGCCACTCCGCGGGAGATGCGGTGCTCGAGCGTTTTGGTACAGCCCTTTCCGCCTGTTTGCAGGAGGGCCAAATTGCCGGCCGTCTGGGCGGCGAGGAATTCGCCGTTTTCCTCCCATATATGGGCAAGGAAGAAGCCGGTCAGCTTTGCAAGAAGATAAGGGAGGAGATCTCGCTCATCCCGAAGGAACTGGGGTTGGAAGATTGGCGCCTTACCGTAAGCATCGGCGTGGCGGTACAAAGGACAGGGCAGAATCTGGAAGAGCTGCTGCGTTCCGCCGATCTCAGCCTATACAAGGCCAAGTTCCAAGGTCGAGACCGGACGGTCTATTTTCAGGATGCTGATCTAGCCGCCTAGATGGTGCTTGGTGCCTTTGGAGCCGATAGTCTTTTTACGCATTGTGCGTTGACAGGCACAATTCCGCACCCTATTCTTATGCGCTATGAATAAGGTTATCATTCTCGTAGTAGGATTGCACATGGGCAAGGCGGCGTAGCCGCCGGGCGAAAGCGGCTCATGTGCGAAAACAAGGCTCCTTCGGGGGCCTTTTTTATTGGCCTAAAGAGATTTATGGCGAACGACAACGGATCGAAGACTGGGTCAGAGTAATGGAAGCACAAGCGGCGGCGCGACAGGGGCTGGAAATGAGCAGGCAAGAGATGACGGGCGCTGAAATGGTAGTTCAGGCGCTCAGGGACAATGGCGTCAAGCATATATTCGGCTATCCTGGCGGAGCGGTCCTGCCGATCTATGACGAGCTTTTCCAGCAGGAAGAAATCGAACACATCCTCGTTCGCCACGAGCAGGGGGCAGGCCACGCCGCGGAGGGCTATGCACGCTCAACCGGTAAGCCGGGTGTGATGCTCGTCACTTCTGGTCCTGGTGCCACCAACGCGGTCACGCCGCTTCAGGACGCCTTGATGGATTCGATCCCGCTCGTGTGCATCTCCGGTCAGGTTCCGACGACGCTTATCGGCTCCGATGGTTTTCAGGAATGCGACACTGTCGGCATCACTCGGCCGTGCACCAAGCACAACTGGCTTGTGCGCAATGTCGATGAGCTTGCCGCCGTCTTGCACGAGGCTTTCCATGTTGCAACGACAGGACGGCCCGGGCCTGTTGTTGTCGATATTCCCAAGGATGTTCAGTTCGCACGCGGCATTTACACACCGCCGCAGACGGCGCCACGCACAAGCTACAATCCGCGTGTTGAGGGCGATCAGGAGAAGATCAGGGCAGCCATTCAACTCATGGCCAGCGCCAAGCGGCCAATCATCTACTCCGGCGGCGGGGTAGTGAATGCCGGACCGGAGGCAAGCCAGCTCCTGCGCGAACTGGTCGAGCTAACGGGCTTCCCGATCACCTCCACACTGATGGGGCTCGGCGCCTATCCGGCATCGGGAGCAAATTGGCTCGGGATGCTTGGCATGCATGGCACCTACGAAGCGAACATGGCCATGCACGGCTGTGACGTCATGCTTTGCATCGGTGCGCGTTTTGATGACCGCATCACCGGCCGCGTGGATGCTTTCTCTCCCGGGTCTCGCAAGATCCACGTCGACATAGATGCGTCCTCCATTAACAAGAACGTCCACGTCGACATCCCCATCATAGGGGACGCTGGGCGGGTGCTTGAGGACATGGTGCGGCTCTGGCGAGCGAATGTGAAAGCCGACAAGGCCGCCCTCAAGCCTTGGTGGGATGAAATCGCAAAATGGCGCGCGCGCGACTCACTGGCGTTCAAGCCGAATGACGATGTCATCATGCCGCAATACGCAATCCAGCGGCTTTACGAACTGACGAAGGATCGCAACACCTATATTACCACCGAGGTAGGGCAGCACCAGATGTGGGCCGCGCAGCATTTCGGCTTCGAGCAGCCCAACCGCTGGATGACTTCCGGCGGACTCGGCACTATGGGTTACGGCTTGCCGGCGGCGCTCGGCGTCCAGATCGCTCATCCGGATGCACTCGTCATCGATATTGCGGGAGACGCTTCGGTGCTGATGACCATCCAGGAGATGAGCTCGGCCGTTCAGCATCGCGCGCCGATCAAGATCTTCATCCTCAACAACCAGTATATGGGCATGGTGCGCCAGTGGCAGCAACTCCTCCATGGCAACCGGCTTTCGCACTCCTACACCGAGGCGCTGCCGGATTTCGTGAAGCTGGCGGAAGCGTTTGGCTGCCACGGCATACGCTGCGAAAAACCGGGCGAGCTAGACCAAGCCATCCATGAGATGATCGAGGTCGACAAGCCGGTGATTTTCGATTGCCGCGTGGCCAATCTTGCCAATTGCTTCCCCATGATTCCCTCCGGCAAGGCGCACAATGAAATGCTCCTGCCTGACGAGGCGACGGACGAGGCAGTTGCCAACGCCATTGGTGAAGAAGGAAGGGCGCTGGTGTGAGCGCCACCTTTTTCCTGATGGTTTGTCTATAAATTGCGAATCGAGAAACAGCATGAATGCTCAATTTCAGCCTACTGGCTCCGCCTATTTCATCACCAGCGAGACGGAAAAGGACGAAAGGCGTACGCTTGCGGTCCTCGTCGATAACGAGCCGGGCGTACTGGCGCGCGTTATCGGTCTTTTTTCCGGCCGCGGGTACAATATAGACAGCTTGACGGTCTCGGAAACCGAGCATGAACGGCATTTGTCGCGAATAACCATCGTCACCCGCGGCACACCACACGTGCTGGAGCAGATCAAACACCAGCTCGAGCGCATCGTGCCGGTCCACCGTGTGGTGGATCTTACCGTAGTTTCGCGGGATCGCGGGCAAGAGCGGCCGCTTGAGCGCGAGCTTGCCATGGTGAAAGTCAGCGGCACAGGCAATCACCGCGTCGAGGCGCTAAGGCTCGCAGATGCTTTTCACGCGCGGGTTATCGATGCCAATACGGAGCACTTCATCTTCGAGATCACTGGCCGTGTCTCCAAGATCGAGCAGTTCATCGCAATCATGAAGCCGCTCGGCCTTGTCGAGGTCTGCCGGACGGGCGTTGCGGCCATGAATCGCGGTCCGGAAGGGATGTAGTTCTTCCATATCCGGTTGTTCAGGCAATCGGACTTCCGCTAAGCTTGCGTTCTTCCGCTTCTTCTTCTTCGGCGCTACGGATCAGCGGGCGGCTGTCTTGAGTGCCTGCGCAAGATCGCCATATCCGGTAAAGCGACGTTCATAGGCAAGATCCAGAAGGCGGGCAGCATTCTGCGCCACCCTTTCGAGCGCAGGATCTTCCGTCTGGGCAAGATAGACAAGCTTTTCGTAATTGCCGAAGAAATCATTGATGAGTTCCGGGTGCCGGTCGAGGCCCAGTGGCTTCATGAAGAAGGCATCGAAGTGCCGGCAAAGGAAATCCGTCATGTAGAAGGCGGTCATGTCCGCTTCCTCATGAACGGCGAAAACCTCCAGTCCCTGATAGAAGGCGAAGCAGTGAGGGCCCGCAACGCGCTCCACTCCGTGACGTTCGCAAACCTGGTCGAGCGCGCCGCCAGTGCCGCAATCGGCATAGCCGACGAAGATATTTCGGTAGCCTTCAGCCTTCGCCCTCTCGATTGCTGCATCGAGGGCAGGGGGAATACGGTCAGGATAATAGTGGTAGTCGGCAGGCAGACAGGTCAGCTCCAGATGCTGCAACCCAAGCTGCTCGCGCAGCGCGAGCACTTCGCGGGCGATCATCCCGCAAGCAATGACCAGAACCTTTTCCGCAATTGGGCGTTCGGAAATAGTCATTTTTGTTTTCCTGCGCTGCGGCGCATATTTATGGAGGCCATAAATGTCTACCGGCTTTTTCGTTCGCATTCTGGCGCTCATTGCCGTCATAGGTCTTGCAGCAGGCTGCGCTAACACCATTCGCGGTGTCGGCCAGGATACCGCCAACGTTGTGGATGCCACCCAGAGCGCAGGCGAAAACGTAGCGGATGCCGCGCAATACTAATCGAGGAACGCTTCCGGTTGCGCGCCGATAAAGTAGCGCAGCCCAGATTTCCGTCAGGCCGAGGCGGCAATATTGTGCTTGCGCTTCATGAGCTCCTTGGCGGTCTCGACAGCTACGGCCGCATCGCGACAATAAGCATCTGCACCCACGGCCCTGCCGAATTCCTCGTTGAGCGGGGCCCCCCCGACCAGAACGATCAGGTCATCGCGGATGCCCTTTTCCTTAAGCGTGTCGATGACGACTTTCATGTAAGGCATGGTGGTCGTCAACAGGGCCGACATACCTATAATATCTGGCTCGTGCTTCTCGATGGCTTCCAGATAATTCTCGACGGGATTGTTGATGCCGAGGTCGATCACCTCGAAGCCGGCGCCTTCCATCATCATGCCGACGAGGTTCTTGCCAATATCGTGAATGTCGCCCTTGACGGTGCCGATGACCATCTTACCCTGCTTTGGCGCGCCGGTCTCTGCCAGCAACGGACGCAGGATCGACATGCCTGCCTTCATCGCATTAGCGGAAAGCAGCACCTCGGGCACGAAGAGGATGCCGTCACGGAAATCCTCGCCGACGATGCGCATGCCCTCTACTAGCGCCTGGGTTAAGACATCATAGGGCAGCCAGCCCCGATCGAGCAGTATACGGGTGCCTTCCTCGATCTCCTCCTTCAGCCCGTCATAAAGGTCATCATGCATCTGCTGCACGAGTTCCTCATCGGAAAGCTCCGAAAGGATGATTTCATCATCGGACATTCACTTTGCTCCTGCGGTGCCCAAAATTGCCCCGTAAAATCTAGATAATCCGCTTACTGCAAGCTTCCATAGCCGAATTGCGACGCGATGCAAAAGGAAAGCGACCGGCATCGCTCAACGACGCTATCAGCTCATGCATACGACCCTGTTTTTCAAGCAGAGGTGGTATTAACGTTGTGGGTACGCGCGTTAAGAAACGATTAAGGATTTGGGTGCTAGTGAAGCCATTGCGGGGGCGAAGGCTTCAAGGAGCGACCATGAAAAAGCCTTTCATCTCGACCGCCCTTTCTCCACTGTTCATCGTTGTAGCGCCCTTTTGCGCGAATGCTGCCACCGATGTCATTCCTTTTAGCGGAACGGTGGATGCAGTGTGCTCCATTATGGTCGACACGCCGGGTGTGATGGTGGTCGACGTCGCGCATACGGAACTAAGCACCCAGCAGCCCGGAGGGGCCGCGGGTGTGGCCACCATCGAGACCTCGAATGCAAGCTTCAGCGTTTCGGCCGCAACTCCCGTTTCGTTCACTTCAGCGCCTGCCGGCGGAGATAACGACGTCACCTTTGCCACCTTTTATAATGCAAGCGGAGCGACGACGCTGTCCAACATTGCCGGTGACACCCCATCACCGCTTGAACAGGGAATCACCACAGTTTCCGTGGATCTGGCGGCAACAAAGGCAAGCGGGACCTTCCCCGAAGGCAACTATGCTGCAGATGTCGTGGTGACCTGCGAATAGGAGCCCCTGATGAGACCGGGCAGATTGCTCCAGGTGCTCCTGTTCGCCGCTGCTGCGGTGACAGCCGGCCACGCCGGCGCTCAGTCAATGTCACCAATGCGCGGCACGATCAGCAGTTTTACCGAAGAGTTTGCGGTCCGGGTCTTTCCACGCAACCCTTATCGTCACCCCATTCAGGTTGCGATACGGGTCTATGATCAGGATTTTCGCCCCATCCCGGCGCGGATTTCTCCGCCCACGATGAAGCTGGCCGCCGGCGCTGCCCGTTCGGTCGTCGTCGTAATCCCTTTCGGGCGAAATAACGAAAGACGCGTCCGCGTTTGCACAGAAAGCGTTCCCTTTCCCGACCAGAAAACCAGAATCAGGGCGCAGATATGCGGACGTTTCTTGGCCCGGCGTTTACGGTGAGCCTTCTTTTTGTGCTCCTCGCTCACACCGGTGCTCTTGCCAATGACAACTACATAATCAACCAGAAGCAAACGGGGGTGAGCCTGCCGAGCCCGGTGGTCCCCAACGGCTTCGACGAGGTGCGGGCGGCTGATGGGACCACCTGCCGGTCTGCCATGGCAGGCTCCGGAGCCTATCTCGATTCGGGGATCATCGGCGGCGGGTTCGAAAACAGCGGAGCCAGCGCTGTTTCCGCCTATGGCCGGATAGTCGTGCCGCTCGGCGAGAGGCCGGCGCGTCTCAATTGCGACCTCCTCTACCGGCTGGAACTGGAACGGCTGCAGCTTGAGGTGCAGATGCTCAGGCGGGGGCTCGATCCACGATTAACCAGCAACGCCGAAGGTGACTGGGCCAGCGAAGGTTGGAGCAACGAGGGAAGAACACAGGGCATGCAACCCGCCGCATATCAATAGGACAGCGGCGCTTCCGCGCTGGCAGGCTTCCGCATTCCCGCTCTCAATGCGACATGCTCTGGCGTTTGCGGAACGTTTGCCACCGCCGGCTTGGATACGATGTCCTTGACAGAAGTTGCTCATGAGCAGGATGCCCCGCGTCGAGGACAGAGTGATGAACCAGAATCCGCCAGTGGAGAATGACAGGCCTGCTAGCGCAGAAGGACGACGCGGGCGTGCAGGAAGGGCCGAAAGAGGAGGGGCAGCGGCGCGACGTGCAGCACGAAGCGGCGGCGGCCCGGGTCAGCAGCTCACCTACATCAGGCGCGCGTTACCTCTATTTGAAGTGCTGGGGGAGGAGGGACTGGCGCTCATAGAAGGCAATGCCGACACGGTGCTGGAGGAAGTTGGAATAGAGTTCCGCGACGACGCCGAAGCGCTTGCGCTCTGGAAAGAGGCGGGGGCGGAGGTCCGGGGCGAGCGGGTGCATTTTCCTCGCGGATTATGCCGAAAGCTGCTTGAAACGGCGCCTTCCTCCTTCATCCAGCATGCACGAAATCCCCAGCGCTCGGTGGAAATTGGCGGCAACGCGACGGTATTTGCGCCGGTCTATGGGCCGCCCTTCGTGCGTGATCTCGATGGCGTGCGCCGTTACGCTGCTATCGAGGATTTCCGCAATTTCGTGAAGCTCACCTATATGGCGCCTGCTCTCCACCATTCCGGCGGCACGGTCTGCGAGCCGGTCGACGTGCCGGTCAACAAGCGCCATCTGGATATGGTCTATGCGCATATGCGCTATTCAGACAAGCCCTTCATGGGTTCCGTGACGGCTCCGGAACGCGCCGAGGACACGGTGGCGATGGCGAAGATCCTGTTTGGGGAGGATTTCGTCGATAACAATGCGGTCGTTATCAATCTTATCAACGCCAACTCCCCCATGGTTTTCGATGAGACCATGCTGGGGGCCGCCAAGGTCTATGCGCGGGCAGGCCAGGCCACAATCATCACTCCCTTCATTCTGGCCGGCGCAATGAGCCCTGTGACGGTGGCTGGCACGCTGACGCAGGTGCTGGCAGAGGTGCTTGCGGGCGCCGCTTTCACTCAGCTCGTGCGGCCAGGCGCACCCGTCGTCTTTGGTACTTTTGCATCCTCCATTTCGATGCAATCCGGCGCGCCCACCTTCGGCACGCCCGAGCCTGCGCTCGTCTCGTTCGGTGCGGCACAGCTTGCACGCCGCCTCGGTCTCCCCTTCCGCACCGGCGGCGCGCTTACAGCCTCCAAGATCGCCGATGCGCAGGCAGCCTATGAAAGTGCGAACACGCTCAACGCGACCGTGCTCGCCGGCACCAATTTCGTCCTGCATGGTGCAGGGTGGCTCGAAGGCGGCCTCGTGTCCTGCTACGAGAAGTTCATGATGGATATCGATCAGCTTGGCATGCAGCAGCGTTTTTGCCAAGGCGTTGATCTTTCGGAGAACGGGCAGGCGATGGATGCCATCCGCGAGGTGGGGCCAGGGAGTCACTATCTGGGCTGCACTCATACGCAAGCCAATTTCCAGACCGCCTTCTACCGCTCGATGATCGCCGACAACAATTCCTATGAGCAGTGGCATGCCGAGGGCGAGAAGACGGCTCGGCAACGCGCCAACCAGCTTGCCAGAAGCTGGCTCGAAGCTTACGAGGCTCCGCCGCTTGATGAGGCGACTGACGAAGCGCTGCAGGATTTCATAGCGCGCCGAAAGGCATCCATGCCGGACGCTTTTGTCTGACGAAGCAGGAACTGCTTTACGCTCCGACCCGCTCTCGCTTGCCGGTTTTCGCCGCAATTATGTTAAAAGTGCCCGCAGGGACACACTGATTCGCGTACCGGGATTCCGGTCCGAGCGCGTTTTGCGACAGGAGAGGGAAGCTTTGATGCCGAAGAAAATTATCGCCGCTGCTGTTCTTGCAGCTTTTGCGGCTGGATGCAGCACGGACCCTTATACCGGGCAGCAGAAAATCTCCAACACCGCGGCAGGCGCCGGCCTGGGGGCACTTGCGGGGGCGGGCCTCGGCATGCTCGCCGGTGGTGACGATCGGCGCAACGCACTCCTTGGTGCGGGCATCGGTGCGCTCGCGGGCGGCGGCATCGGCATGTACATGGACCAGCAGGAGGCGCAGCTTCGCGCACAGTTGCAGGGCACGGGCGTGAGCGTGACGAGGCAGGGCGATCACATCATCCTGAACATGCCTTCCAACATCACCTTCGCCACCGACCAGGATTCCATTCAGCCGGCATTCTTCTCGACGCTGAACTCGGTGGCACTGGTCCTTCAGCGTTACAATCAGACGCTGGTCGATGTCTACGGACACACGGATTCGACTGGCAGCCTGCAGCACAACATGGATCTTTCGCAGCGCCGCGCGAATTCCGTGGCGCAGTATCTCATCGCACAGGGCGCCGATCCGCGCCGCTTCGCCATTATCGGCCAGGGGCCCTCGCAGCCTATTGCCTCCAATGCCACCGAACAGGGCAGGGCACAAAACAGGCGCGTGGAGATCCGCCTTTCGCCACTTACCGCCGGCTGAGGCGAGCTGGTCGCATCTTTCGGGCAAGTTCAGGAAGAAAGAGCTATCGCAATGCGTGCCGCAAGGCGCGCATTGTTTTTGATAAGGGCGATATTGGTGGCAAGGCTGCGTCCGCCCGTTAGCGTCACGATGCGATCGAGCAGGTAAGGCGTGACGGCCTTCCCGCTGATGCCTGCCGCATTGGCTTCTGTCTGCGCGCGCGCAATCAGGCTCTCCATTTCGGCAGCCGGTATTTCCGCCTCGGCAGGTGCCGGATTGGCCACCAGCATGCCGCCGGAAATCGAAAGCGCTGCGCGGGTTTCTTGAAAACGCGCAATCGCCTCCGGTGTGTCAAGCCGCAGCGGGGCGGGACAGGGGGAAGTGCGCGACCAGAAGGCGGGCACGTTATCGGTGCCAAAACCTACCACAGGCACGCCACGCGTTTCCAGCACCTCCAGCGTCTTTGGAATATCCAGAATGGCCTTCGGTCCCGCCGAGACGACGATCACCGGCGTGCGGGCAAGTTCGTCCAGGTCGGAGGATATGTCGAAACTCTCCTCAGCACCCTTGTGCACGCCGCCAATGCCACCAGTGGCGAAGACCCGAATCCCGGCCAGGGCTGCGACGATCATCGTTGCGGCAACCGTGGTTCCGCCCGTCCGCTTTTCAGCAACCGCGAAGGCAAGATCTGCACGCGAGAGCTTCATCGCATCTCCTTCAGAGGCAAGCGCTTCGCGTTCCTCCTCCGACAGTCCCACTTTCAGCCGCCCCCCAAGGACGGCAATGGTGGCGGGAACCGCGCCTTCCGCAGCGACGACAGCTTCCACCTCGCCTGCCATTATGCTGTTCTGCGGCTTTGGCATGCCATGGGTGATTATGGTGCTTTCCAGCGCGACGACCGGCCGGCCGGCGGCAAGTGCCTCCTTTACGGCCGGATGCACCTCGACAAAAGCAGGCAGGGGCATGGCGTTACATCTCCAGTTCGCGATCCGTTGCTTCCCCAGGCTGCGGAATGAGCGCCAAGGCCTCACGGAAAGCATCCTTATCGAAGCGTGGCGCAGCCGTCTCGCTTTCAAGGGTGAGCCTGGCCGCTGCCATACCTTCCCGCACAGCTTCCGCCAAGGGCAGGCCGCGCATCAGCGCGGCGATTGCCGCGCCAGCCAGCGCATCACCTGCACCGGTAACATCGCGGATGCAGCCAATGGAGGGAGGCGTGATCTGAAGGACGGTGTTGCCTTCAAAGCAGAAGGCTGAGGCGCTGCCAGCCGTCACCACGCCCGACCTTGCGACTTTGGCTACAAGTTCGCGAGCTAAATGCCGGTTAGGTGCCTCCGGGGAAATGCCGGTCAGGGCGCATGCTTCCCCACGGTTCATGAACACGCAGGAAAAGCGGGCGAGCATTGGCAGCAGCCGGCCGACCTTGGCGGGTGAGACGGCGATGGCATAGACCCACTTATCTCCCGCCAGGTCCAGCAATTGCGCGATGGCATCGGCGGGCATGTTCGCGTCGCAAAGAACCGCATCGGCCTTCATAGCTGCCTCACGCAATTTACGGCGGCGGAGCTGCTTCGCAAATGCAGCCTCGTAAAGCTGCATATCGGCGAGGGCGGTGACAAGATCACCCTGTTCAGTGAGAATGGCTGTGTAGCTCGGCGTTGCACGATCAAGAAAGTTCGCCGAAAGATCCTCAATTCCGGCCGCCTCGATTGCCTCGGCAACGCGCTCGCCCGCCGCATCGCCTCCTCGCAGTGACAAAAGCGAAACCGAACAGCCGCGTTGGGCGGCCGCCCGCGCAGCGTTGAAAACGCTACCGCCGGGTTCTTCTGTCATTGCACCGGGATTGGAGGCTTCCGGAACATGCGGCCCGAGAATCTTGCCGCGGCGATCCATATGCGCGCCGCCGGAGGCAAACAGATGCGGTCTCTTCATGCCGGTTCTCCATGCTGCCGAATCGTGGACGTTATCTCCTCCGTTTCCCTTCCTGCTTAACGCGGCTCCCCTCATTCTCGTCAAAATTTCTGCTCAGCGCGAACATTATCAGAACAAAAAAAGTTTTCCTCCTCCACATCAATCGGTTACGCATATTGCCAGATAAGAACAAAAGAGGTACAAAGGCGCATTGGGAGATCGAAACGGCGCGGCCTCCATTGACGACCAAGGGGTGTTGTATCATGGCTCAGAATTCGTTGCGGCTTGTAGAGGACAACTCGGTGGATAAGTCCAAGGCACTGGATGCGGCGCTGTCGCAGATCGAGCGCGCTTTCGGCAAAGGTTCGATCATGCGGCTTGGCACCAATGAACAGGTCGTCGAGATCGAGACCGTATCGACGGGGTCTCTTGGGCTCGATATCGCGCTCGGCGTCGGCGGCTTGCCGCGCGGGCGCATTATAGAGATTTATGGCCCGGAGAGCTCGGGCAAGACGACATTGGCCCTTCACACCATCGCGGAGGCGCAGAAGAAGGGCGGCATCTGCGGCTTTATCGATGCCGAGCACGCGCTCGATCCCGTTTATGCCCGCAAGCTCGGCGTGGACCTTGAGAACCTTCTCATCTCCCAGCCCGATACGGGCGAGCAGGCATTGGAGATTTGCGACACGCTGGTGCGCTCAGGTGCCATAGACATTCTCGTGGTCGATTCGGTGGCAGCCCTGACGCCGCGTGCCGAGATCGAGGGGGAAATGGGGGATTCCCTGCCGGGCATGCAAGCCCGCCTCATGAGCCAGGCACTGCGCAAGCTCACCGCCTCCATCTCCCGTTCCAATACGATGGTGATCTTCATCAACCAGATCCGCATGAAGATCGGCGTCATGTTCGGTTCTCCGGAGACCACGACCGGCGGCAATGCGCTCAAGTTCTACGCTTCCGTACGCCTTGACATCCGCCGTATCGGCTCGGTGAAGGACAGGGAGGAGACCGTCGGCAACCAGACGCGCGTCAAGGTGGTCAAGAACAAGCTTGCTCCGCCCTTCAAGCAGGTCGAGTTCGACATCATGTACGGCGAGGGGGTTTCCAAGATGGGAGAGCTGATCGATCTTGGCGTGAAAGCCGGCGTGGTGGAGAAGTCCGGCGCATGGTTCTCCTATAACTCCCAGCGCCTGGGGCAGGGGCGTGAGAATGCCAAGCAGTTCCTGCGCAACAATCCGGAGACTGCAAACGAGATCGAGCTTGCACTGAGACAGAATGCCGGGCTGATCGCCGAGCAGTTCCTTGAGGAATCGCCCGATTCAGGAGAAGCCGCTGAAGGTTAGCGTGTTATCCTTGAAAGCCGATGCGGTTTTCAGCATCACGCGCAAGATTACGCTGTCTTTACATGCGCGGAGGTAGATTGTCTCGATATGCGGGCAGGCGGATTGTCTCGTGAATTCCGGAAGGATGAGCGCTGTTTTCTCGTCTGGAGTTTGGGCAGTAACAAGAGCTTGGATCGTTAAGCCTCTCCGTGGAAGCCCATCTGGAGGTCGGATCGAACTTGTGTCCTTACCCTCGGCCTGCCCGTCTTCCTTGTAACCTTCTCTATGGGTCAGGTGCCTATCGGATAGGACCCCGTCTTTCTCGTTGTCGCTTGGCGCGCGGGCGGTCTTGCCGGTTGTCGAATGCGGCTGCCGATCTGGCTTGGTTATGGTCCGTAACGCACCCACCCGCTGGGGCCAAGATGCTCCTGAGGTCTGAAGCGCACTTTGTAAGACATCTTGCGCGACCCATTGACCCAGTAACCAAGATAGACGTGAGGCAGGCCTGCACTGTTTGCCCGGCGCAGATGGTCGAGGATCATGAAAGTGCCGAGCGACCGGTCCTCCAGATCCGGGTCGTAGAATGAATAGACCATGGACAGCCCATCGCTCATCTGGTCGGTGAGCGCAACTGCCAGCAAGTCTCCGACGCCCTTCCCCGTAACAAAGGAATCCGGTCCGCGCCGGCGGTATTCAATCACTTTCGTGTCAACATGGGTGTCTTCCACCATCATGGCATAATCAAGCACAGTCATATCGGACATTCCGCCCTGGCGATGGCGTGCATCGAGATAAGCGCGGAAGAGAGAATATTGCTCGGTCGAAGGCTCAGCGCTGTGGGTCGTGCCTATAAGGTCCTCGTTGCGCTTCAGAATGCGCTTCATGTTCCGGGTCGGATGGAACTCCTGGGCCAGGATGCGCACGGACACGCATGCCCGGCACGTCTCGCATGCGGGGCGGTAGGCTATGTTCTGTGAGCGCCGGAATCCGCCCTGCGTCAGAAGGTCATTGAGTTCCGGAGCCTTGCTGCCCACCAGATGGGTGAAGACCTTTCGCTCGAACTGCCCTTCCAGATAGGGGCATGGTGAGGGTGCAGTCAGGAAGAACTGCGGTGACTGGACGGTATGTTGCGTCATTTTCGGCGGGTGCGCTCCTTCGCCGGAATATCTTGACCGCTGATAAGGCAGGATGCTGCTGCCGGCCGGCTCCTGCTCAAGGTTCATAATAGCATGGCCCGAAGAGGAAAAACGTCAACCAGATTATAGCAGGCAGCGGGAACGCCCGATGAAACTGGAAGGCGCGTCGAGTCGCCTGACAGCCTGTTGGACAAGAACAGTTGGCCGCGCACCATCGTGGGGATGAAAAGTCTCCGGCCAGGAACCTGCCGCGACAGCAACGCCGCAATATCTTCGCCGACAAGTTTGTTCGGCTAGCGGTGCTGCGAAGTGGGAACCCATGCGCCCCAGCGTGGGATCATGCAGAGCCGGCCTTTCGATGACTGCCACGGCTAACGCCAGTTCCGTGGGCGCAGCGTTGCCACTTCAGTTGCATCCTGTCGCAAGCGCCTAATAGTCGGCCAGACTTGCGTCGTAGCCGTACATTCTACGACGTAATCGCCTTTCCGTTAAAATATCCGTCTTGGTCACCGCGGAGATGGCGGGCATCTGCGGCCGGGCCTGATGAGAGCGTTTGCGAGGACGATGAGCTTTCGCCATGTTAGCGGTGGTCGCTTCCTTGGCAGGCTTACCCAGAGAGCTGCGATTTGGCCAGCGGCCGGTTGACGCGGGTGGCAACGAGTGCGGGCATGTAGGGGGCCTTATGAGCGACGGCGGGCATCTGCGGCCGGGCCTGATGAGAGCGTTTGCGAGGACGATGAGCTTTCGCCATGTTGGCGGTGATCGCTTCCTTGGCGGGCTTACCCGGAGAGCTGCGATTTGGCCCTGAGCGGCCGGTTGACGCGGGTGGCAACGAGTGCGGGCATGTAGGGGCCTTTATGAGCCACGATCGCCCGCCCAAGCTCTTTCCTTTCCGCGGCCGAATCGACGGGCGCAATGCCGGTGAGACTTGCCGGCTGCCTGCTTGCCGATGTTCCGAGTTCCGGCATGTCGGCGACGCTTGCGAAGGCTTTGTGGCTGGCCGAAGACCTGGCTATCTGCTTCGGCCTCACGACGCGCAGACATGCTTCCGCGCAAGCCTTCAGCACCATGACCGCAAATCTGCGCTCAGTCCTCCTCCCATCATCCACCGCTGCCAAAGTGGCAGCCAAACCAGGAAGTCATGAGACAAGCGGAATGAATTTCGGCTTGAGCCTATCCGGCATTTGCGTCAGCAAGCCATGGCGTCTCGACCCGGACATTGCGCGCTGGAGATTGCGGCATTCGGCAGGTCTATCTGCTTCCGGCCGAAAGACGCTGTGCGGCAGGGGCGATTCGCCGCAACTGTCCGGTCGTGAGCTTCTCCATTTGACTCCGCTCCGCCTTCGAGGCATCTCCCTGCGGAGAGGTGGCGGCATCTGGGACGACGGCATCCGAATTCAGCTTCAAAGATGCAGCATTTAAATATCGCACAATATGTTCTAAATGTGCATCGCGGCATCTCTGCGGGCGGTCAAGTTGTTCTGAAAAGACGGACTTACGGGCGCAAACGGCCCGATGGCCCATTCTTGCCAAGGTTTGACTTGCGTCCCCCGAGCGCCTGCGCTAACCCTCGCCGCGTCGCAACATGGGCTTTGCCGCAATGCGGAACTTTGCCCGGCAACCAGCAATACGCACTGTACGGAGCCAGCCGGCGGGCAGGCAACGGAAAGTCGGACGATGAATGATCTCTTGAGCTCATATCTTCCTATCATCATCTTCCTCGGAGTCGCCTTAGGGTTGTGCCTCGTGCTCATCATCGCGCCCTTCATCGTGGCATTCAGGAATCCGGATCCCGAGAAGCTCTCCGCCTATGAATGCGGCTTTAACGCATTTGACGATGCGCGCATGAAGTTCGACGTGCGCTTCTACCTGGTGGCCCTCCTTTTCATCATCTTCGATCTGGAGGTGGCCTTCCTGTTCCCCTGGGCCGTCTCCTTCGGCGAGATCGGCTGGTTCGGCTTTTGGTCAATGATGGTTTTCCTAGGGGTGCTGACGATCGGCTTCATCTATGAGTGGAAGAAGGGAGCGCTGGAATGGGATTGAATGAAACCCTGGTTGCGCCCAGGCCGCGCGGCATCATTGACCCGAATACCGGCAAGCTCGTCGGATCGGACGATCCCTTTTTCGGGTCGATCAATCAGGAACTGACCGATAAGGGATTCCTCGTCACCTCGTCAGAGGCGCTTATTACATGGGCGCGCACCGGCTCGCTGATGTTCATGACATTCGGTCTGGCCTGCTGCGCGGTGGAGATGATCCACACCTCCATGCCGCGCTATGACAGCGAGCGCTTCGGTGTGGCGCCGCGCGCTTCTCCTCGCCAGTCCGACATCATGATCGTGGCGGGTACCCTGACCAACAAGATGGCGCCGGCCCTGCGCAAGGTCTACGACCAGATGCCGGAACCGCGCTATGTGATCTCCATGGGATCCTGCGCCAATGGCGGCGGCTACTATCACTATTCGTACTCTGTGGTGCGCGGGTGCGATCGCATCGTGCCGGTCGACATCTACGTGCCCGGCTGTCCGCCCACGGCGGAGGCCTTGCTCTATGGCATCCTTCTTTTGCAGAAGAAGATCCGCCGCACGGGCACCATAGAGCGCTAGGAGCCGGACATGAATGAGGAAGCGTTGATGGAACTGGCGGAATACGTCAGGGAGAAGCTCGGCGGGCGGGTTCAGGAGAGCCTGATCGCTTACGGCGAGCTGACGATCTTCGTGGAAGTTGCCGACATCATTGATGTGCTGACGTTCCTGAAGAATGACGTGCAGTGCCAGTTCTTCGCGTTTGTCGATATTTCCGGTGCGGATTATCCGGCCCGCGATAAGCGCTTCGAGATCATCTATCATCTCCTCTCCCCGCGCCAGAATCAGCGCATCCGCGTGAAAATTTCGACCGATGAGGATACCCCGGTCCCCTCGGTGGTCGAGGTTTTCCCCGCCGCCAATTGGTACGAGCGCGAGATTTACGATCTTTACGGCGTGTTGTTCACAGGACATCCGGACTTACGCCGCATATTGACCGACTACGGCTTCGAAGGGCATCCGCTCAGGAAGGACTTTCCGCTCACCGGCTTTGTCGAGGTACGCTATGACGAGGAGGCAAAGCGTGTTGTCTATGAGCCTGTGACTTTGCGGCAAGAATTTCGCAGCTTCGACTTTCTCTCGCCCTGGGAGGGGACGGAATACGTCCTTCCCGGCGACGAGAAAGCGGAACAGTGATCAGGAAGGTGTCGCGTGGCTGAAACCCAGGTCCGCAACTTCACAATCAATTTCGGCCCGCAGCATCCAGCGGCGCACGGCGTGTTGCGCCTTGTGCTGGAGCTGGACGGCGAGGTGGTAGAACGGGTCGATCCGCATATCGGGCTGCTGCATCGCGGCACCGAGAAGCTGATGGAGCACAAGACCTACCTTCAGGCTGTTCCCTATCTCGACCGGCTCGATTATGCGGCGCCGATGTGCCAGGAGCATGCCTTCGCACTGGCCGTCGAGCGGCTTCTGGGCATTACCGTCCCGATTCGCGGCCAATTGATCCGGGTCCTGTATTCCGAACTGACCCGCATCATGAATCACCTGCTGAATGTGACGACGCAGGCGATGGATGTCGGCGCCCTTACGCCACCGCTTTGGGGGTTCGAGGAGCGCGAGAAGCTCATGGTCTTTTATGAGCGTGCCTCGGGCTCGCGCATGCACGCGGCCTATTTCCGTCCCGGCGGCGTGCATCAGGACCTGCCCGACAAGCTGGTGGAGGATATCGGCAAGTGGGTCGATCAGTTCCCCAAAGCGCTCGACAATCTTGACGAACTTCTGACCGAGAACCGCATCTTCAAGCAGCGCAATGTGGATATTGGCATCGTCAGCCTTGAGGATGCGTGGGCTTGGGGTTTTTCGGGCGTGATGGTGCGCGGCTCAGGCGCGGCGTGGGACCTGCGCAAGAGCCAGCCCTATGAATGCTATCCGGAGATGGATTTCGATATTCCCGTGGGTAAGAACGGCGATAATTACGACCGTTATCTGCTGCGCATGGAAGAGATGCGCCAGTCGGCCAAGATAATGCGGCAGTGCGTGGATCGGCTGCTCGGCAAGGATCGTGTGGGTCCCGTCTCCAGCACGGACGGCAAGATCGTGCCGCCGAAGCGTGCCGCCATGAAGCGTTCGATGGAAGCTCTCATTCATCACTTCAAGCTTTATACGGAAGGCTATCGCGTGCCTGCCGGCGAGGTCTATGCGGCGGTCGAGGCGCCAAAGGGCGAGTTTGGCGTCTATCTCGTCGCCGATGGCACCAACAAGCCATATCGATGCAAGCTCCGGGCACCGGGCTTTGCGCATCTTCAGGCCATGGATTTCCTTTGCCGCGGCCACATGCTCGCCGATGTCGCCGCCGTGCTCGGCTCCCTCGATATCGTCTTTGGTGAGGTGGATCGATAATGTCAGTACGCCGTCTCGCAGACGAGGCCGTTCAACCTAAGAGCTTTGCCTTCTTGCCGGAGAACGAAATCTGGGCGCAGCAGGTCATCGAGAAGTATCCGGAGGGCCGCCAGTATTCGGCCGTAATTCCGCTGCTCATGAGGGCGCAGGAGCAGGAAGGTTGGGTCACGCGCGCCGCAATCGAGTATGTGGCCAAGATGCTCGACATGCCGCTGATCCGCGTGCTGGAAGTCGCAACTTTCTACACACAGTTCCAGCTTGCTCCGGTAGGCACTCGCGCCCATGTGCAGGTGTGCGGCACGACGCCCTGCATGCTGCGCGGGGCGGGCGACCTGATCGAGGTTTGTAAAAGGAAGATCAATTCCGAGCCGTTCCACACCAATGAAAGCGGCACGCTCTCATGGGAGGAGGTGGAGTGCCAGGGTGCCTGTGTGAACGCGCCCATGATCATGATCTTCAAAGATACCTACGAAGACCTGACGCCCGAACGGCTTGAAGAGATCATCGACGCCTTCGAAGCGGGAAGGGGAGATGAGATCGAGCCTGGCCCGCAGAACGGCCGCCACTATTCCGCTCCTTCTTCCGGCTTCACGTCACTAGCCGACGAGTCGGCCATAATCCGCTACCCCGATAGCGGCAGCGAGGTACGGCAGCGCGGAGCCTCCGGCGAGGAAGGCGCACAGGTGCCGCCTTCACGTGCCGGCCGCCCACGCACCGGCGCGATGGAGACCGACTCGGCCATCGAGTCGCCCTCGCCGGTGAAGGTCAGCGGCAATGGCGAAAAGCGTGCAGGCGTCGAGCCGCCAGCAGAGGACCCTCTCAAGGCCGACCAGGTAGCGGAAGAAACCGAGCTCGATCAGCGAACACGCCATCACAGCGACGCGCCAAGGACGGAAAACCCCGAGTTGCGGTCGCCGGAACTGACGAAGGCCAAGGCATCCGCTGAGCAGGAGCTTGGCCCTGAATCCCCCGAGAGGGACGCCGCCTCCGCGCCTGCCCAGAGCGCCGAGGACCGCCCGAAAGGCATCGAGCGGCCCGACCGGCCAGATGATCTGACGTTGATTGCGGGCGTCGATCCGAAAACCGCAGCGATCCTCAACGATCTTGGTATCTACACCTATGCGCAGATTGCGGCCTGGACGAAGGCGGAGTGTGATTGGGTGGACGGGTATCTGCGTTTCGAAGGACGCATAGAGCGGGACGAATGGGTCAAGCAGGCCGAGGTTCTCGACCGCGGCGGCCCCGCTGAATATGAGCGCGTCTTCGGCAAGAAGCCGCGTTGAGGAGACAAAGATGCTTCAGGACAAGGACCGCATCTTCACCAATATCTACGGCCGCTTTGATCGGTCTTTGAAAGGTGCCATGGCGCGCGGCCATTGGGACGGCACGAAGGCGATCCTGGAAAAAGGCAGAGATTGGATCATCAACGAAATGAAGGCGTCCGGTCTGCGCGGGCGTGGCGGCGCCGGCTTCCCGACTGGCCTCAAATGGTCCTTCATGCCGAAGGAAAGCGACGGCAGGCCGCATTATCTGGTGGTCAACGCCGACGAATCCGAGCCTGGTACCTGCAAGGACCGCGACATCCTGCGACATGACCCTCATACGCTGATCGAGGGTTGCCTCATTGCCGGCTTCGCCATGGGTGCGCATACCGCCTACATCTACATACGTGGCGAGTTCGTTCGCGAGCGCGAGGCGCTGCAAGCCGCAATCGATGAATGCTACGAGGCCGGTTTCCTGGGTAAGAACAACAAACACGGCTGGGATATGGACGTGTTCGTCCATCACGGCGCAGGCGCGTATATCTGCGGAGAGGAGACCGCTCTTCTGGAGAGTCTGGAAGGCAAGAAGGGGCAGCCGCGCCTGAAGCCCCCTTTCCCTGCCAATATGGGCCTTTATGGCTGTCCGACCACGGTTAACAACGTTGAGTCAATCGCGGTAGCGCCAACGATCCTGCGCCGCGGCGCCGCGTGGTTTACTTCCTTCGGGCGTGAGAACAACGCAGGCACGAAGCTCTTCTGCATCTCTGGGCATGTCAATAATCCCTGCACCGTGGAAGAGGCGATGTCGATTCCCTTCCGGGAACTGATCGACCGCCATTGCGGCGGCATTCGGGGCGGCTGGGACAATCTTCTGGCTGTCATTCCCGGCGGCTCGTCGGTACCTTTGGTGCCGGCGGAACAGATCATCGACGCGCCAATGGATTTCGACAGCCTGCGCGATCTCCAATCCGGCCTCGGCACGGCGGCGGTGATCGTCATGGACAAATCCACGGATATCGTAAAGGCCATCGCGCGGCTTTCATATTTTTACAAGCATGAAAGCTGCGGCCAGTGCACGCCCTGCCGCGAAGGCACGGGCTGGATGTGGCGCGTGATGGAGCGCCTGGTGCGCGGCGAGGCGCGTCATCATGAAATCGACATGCTGCTGGATGTGACCAAGCAGGTGGAAGGCCACACGATCTGCGCGCTGGGTGACGCGGCCGCATGGCCGATTCAAGGTCTCATCAGACATTTTCGCCCGGAGATCGAGCGGCGCATCAACGAGTTCACCCGCAATGCGCACCGCGCGGAACCCGCGCTGGTTGCGGCGGAGTAGAAAAGGAAATTTGCTCGCGAGAGCAAAGGATTAGCGGACGGCGATAATGGCAAAGTTGAAGGTTGACGGCATAGAGGTCGAGGTTCCCGATCACTATACGCTGCTGCAGGCCGCCGAGGAGGCCGGCGTGGAGATTCCGCGCTTTTGCTACCACGAGCGGCTGTCCGTCGCCGGCAATTGCCGTATGTGCCTGGTGGAAGTGAAGGGCGGGCCCCCCAAGCCTGCTGCTTCCTGCGCCATGGGCGTGCGTGATCTGCGGCCCGGGCCGGATGGCGAACTGCCGGAGATTTTCACCAAGACACCAATGGTGAAGAAGGCGCGGGAAGGGGTGATGGAGTTCCTGCTCATCAACCACCCACTTGATTGCCCGATCTGCGACCAAGGCGGGGAGTGCGATCTGCAGGATCAGGCCATGGCTTATGGCGTCGATTCCTCACGCTTCCACGAGAACAAGCGCGCCGTCGAAGACAAGTATATAGGCCCGCTGGTCAAGACGATCATGACGCGCTGCATCCACTGCACGCGCTGCATCCGCTTCACCACCGAGGTCGGCGGTGTTTCCGAGCTGGGCGCTACCGGCCGTGGCGAGGACATGGAAATCACCACCTATCTGGAGCGGGCGATGACATCCGAGCTCCAGGGGAATGTGATTGACCTTTGCCCCGTCGGCGCTCTGACTTCCAAACCCTACGCCTTCCAGGCCCGGCCATGGGAGCTTCAAAAGACCCAGTCCATCGACGTGATGGATGCCGTTGGCTCCGCCATCCGGGTCGACACGCGCGGGCGCGAAGTGATGCGCATCCTGCCAATCGTCAACGAGACGGTGAACGAGGAATGGATCTCCGATAAGACCCGGTTTGTATGGGACGGCCTCAGGACCCAGCGTCTCGACCGGCCCTATGTGCGCCGCAACGGGCGACTGCAGCCGGCAAGCTGGTCGCAGGCATTTGCTGCTGTCGCGGATGCTGTGCGCAAGGCCGCACCTGAACGGGTAGGCGCGATTGCAGGCGATCTGGCCGGCGTCGAAGAGATGTACGCGCTGAAGCTGCTCATGCAGTCTCTCGGCTCGCCCAATTTTGACTGCCGCCAGGACGGGACGGTGCTCGACCCCGCTTTCGGTCGCGCAAGCTACATATTCAATCCGACGATCGCGGCTATCGATCAGGCGGACGCGCTCCTGATCATTGGCGCCAATCCGCGCTTCGAGGCGTCCGTGCTCAATGCCCGTATCCGCAAACGCTGGCGCATGGGCACATTCCCTATCGGGGTGATAGGCGAGGCTGCAGACCTGCGCTACGATTACGAACATCTGGGGCGCGGGCCGGAGGCGCTGCTTTCCGACGCCGCAGGCGGGACCAGTGCTTTTCTGTCCGTTCTGAAGAAAGCGGAGCGGCCGATTATCATTGTCGGGCAGGGAGCTCTGGCACGACCGGACGGCCGTGCCATTCTCGGCCATGCCGCGCGGCTTGCTAACGAAGTCGGTGCCGTGACGCCGGACTGGAACGGGTTTGCCATCCTCCACACGGCAGCGGCGCGCGTTGGTGGGCTCGACCTTGGCTTTGTGCCGGCAGAGGACGGCAAGAACGTGGCTGGCATGATGGGCACGATGGACGTGCTTTTCCTGCTCGGTGCGGACGAGATCAACATGAACGCCGTCGGCAACGCCTTCACCGTCTATATCGGAACCCATGGGGATGCCGGCGCGCACCACGCGGACGTCATCCTGCCGGGTGCTACCTATACGGAGAAGTCCGCCACCTATGTGAACACCGAAGGCCGCGTGCAGATGACCAATCGCGCCGGTTTCGCGCCAGGGGAGGCGCGCGAGGATTGGGCCATCCTGCGCGCTCTGTCTGACATGCTAGGACACAGGCTGCCCTTCGATTCGCTCAACCAGCTAAGGGCGAAGCTTTACGCGGATCATCCGCACTTCGCCGCCGTCGATGCGGTGGAAAAGGGCGCGCCGGCTGACATTGCGGAGCTTGGAAAGCTTGCTGGGCCTGTCCAGGCTGCGCCCTTCATCTCGCCCATAGAAGATTTTTATCTTACCAACCCCATCGCCCGCGCATCTGCCGTTATGGCGGAATGCTCGGCACTTGCGCATGGCGAACTGAAACAGGCGGCCGAGTGAGTTCATGGAAACCTTCTTCTCCACCTATGTTCTTCCAGGCCTGATCATCCTGCTGCAGTCGGTGGCGCTCATCGTCATCCTGCTGATCGGGGTCGCCTATATTCTTTACGCCGACCGCAAGATCTGGGCGGCTGTCCAGCTTCGCCGGGGGCCGAACGTGGTGGGTCCCTGGGGGCTGCTGCAGGCCTTTGCCGACCTCCTGAAATTCGTCTTCAAGGAACCGGTCATTCCTTCCGGGGCCAACAAGGGTATTTTCCTGCTGGCACCGCTGGTCGCATCCACTCTTGCGATTGCTGCCTGGGCCGTGATCCCGGTCAATGAGGGCTGGGCCATTGCCGATATCAATGTCGGCATTCTCTACGTCTTCGCCATTGCCTCGCTGGAGGTCTATGGCGTGATCATGGGTGGATGGGCATCGAACTCGAAATATCCGTTCCTGGGCGCGCTGCGCTCGGCAGCACAGATGGTTTCCTACGAGGTTTCCATAGGCTTCGTCATCGTGACGGTGCTGCTTTGCGTGGGCTCGCTTAACCTTACGGACATCGTGCTTGCTCAGCAGAGCGGACTTGGCACGATGCTCGGATTGCCCGGCTCATTCCTTGACTGGCACTGGCTGGCGCTCTTCCCGATGTTCATCATCTTCTTCATCTCGTCGCTTGCCGAGACGAATCGCCCGCCCTTCGACCTCGTGGAGGCCGAATCGGAGCTCGTTGCCGGTCACATGATCGAGTACTCGTCGACGCCGTTCCTGCTCTTCTTCCTAGGCGAATATGTTGCCATCGTTCTGATGTGCGCGCTTACCACGATCCTCTTCCTTGGCGGATGGTTGCCGCCCTTCGATTTCGCGCCCTTCACCTGGGTGCCGGGAGTGGTCTGGTTCGTGTTGAAGATGGTGAGCGTCTTCTTCATGTTCGCGCTGGTGAAAGCCTTCGTGCCGCGCTATCGCTACGACCAGCTCATGCGGCTGGGCTGGAAAGTCTTCCTGCCGATCTCGCTCTTCATGGTTGTTGCGACTGCGGCCTTCCTGAAACTTACGGGGCTCGCATGAGTCGGCTCGTGAAAGCCCCAATTCTTCCTATCGGAGTGTGATGATGTCGGTTCTCGCACAAGCGGCGAAATCCTTGCTTCTGAAGGAGTTTATCGCCGCAACCGTGCTTTCAATGCGGCAGTTCTTTGCTCCCAAGGGGACGCTCAACTATCCGCATGAGAAGGGGCCGCTCAGCCCCCGCTTCCGCGGCGAGCACGCGCTGCGGCGCTATCCCAATGGGGAGGAGCGTTGCATTGCCTGTAAGCTCTGCGAGGCGATCTGCCCGGCGCAAGCGATTACGATTGAGGCCGGTCCCCGCCGCAATGACGGCACGCGGCGGACTGTGCGCTACGATATCGATATGGTGAAGTGTATCTATTGCGGCTTCTGCCAGGAGGCATGCCCAGTAGACGCGATTGTAGAAGGGCCGAATTTCGAGTTCGCAACCGAAACGCGAGAAGAACTCTACTACGACAAGGAAAAGCTCCTCGCCAATGGCGACCGTTGGGAGCGGGAGCTGGCGCGCAATATCGCGCTGGACGCGCCCTACCGGTAGGGGTGCGGGAGTGGACGTGGGCGGGGCGCTCGGCTAAGAGGGCCGCCAGCCAGGGCAGAACGGAAAGCCGGTGCATCTGTGCCGGATATGGAAACCGAGGACATCGATGCTAACAGGACTCGAGGCGATATTTTTCTATCTGTTCGCCTTCGTGGCGGTTGGAGCGGCCTTCATGGTCATTTCCGCGCGCAACCCCGTTCATTCCGTTCTCTACCTGATTGCGGTCTTTTTCAACGCGGCGGCGCTCTTCCTGCTGACGGGCGCGGAGTTCCTCGCGATGATCATGCTCATCGTCTATGTCGGCGCTGTGGCAGTGCTCTTCCTTTTCGTGGTGATGATGCTGGATGTCGATTTTGCCGCCCTGAAACAAGGCGCGCTGCAATATGCGCCGATCGGCGCAACGATCGGCATCATCCTTGCTGTGGAATTGATTGTCGTGCTTGGCGGCTATGCCTTCTCCCCGGAGCTGGCAATGGAAGTTGCCAAGCCTGCTCCGGCGATAGCCGAGCGGCATAATACGGCCGCCTTGGGCGACATTCTCTACACGGACTATTTCTATTTCTTCCAGACTGCGGGTCTCATCCTGCTTGTCGCCATGGTGGGCTCGATCGTGTTGACCTTGCGGCACAAGGAAAATGTGAAGCGCCAGAACATTGCCGAGCAGGTAGCGCGTGGGCCGGCGACTGCAATTGAAATTCGCAAGGTCAAAACCGGCGAGGGGATCTGATGGAAGTCGGCATTGCACATTATCTCACGGTCTCGGCCATTCTTTTCACGCTGGGCGTCTTTGGGATTTTCCTCAACCGCAAGAATGTCATCATCATCCTGATGTCGATCGAACTCATCCTGCTGTCCGTCAACCTGAATTTCATCGCTTTCTCAGCGGTGCTCGGGGACCTTGTCGGGCAGGTCTTTGCGCTGTTCGTTCTCACCGTCGCCGCGGCCGAAGCGGCAATCGGCCTTGCCATCCTGGTGGTCTTCTTCCGCAACCGCGGCTCGATCGCGGTGGAAGACATTTCCACGATGAAGGGCTGAAGAGGAAACCTTCATGTATCAGGCGATTGTCTTTCTTCCGCTAGCGGGCTTCCTTATTGCCGGGCTCTTTGGGCGCGCCATTGGCGCCAGGGGTGCGGAACTCATCACTTCCGGGCTTCTGGTCGTTTCGGCAGTCCTGTCCTGGGTCGCATTCTTTTCCGTCGCGCTGGGCGATAGCCAGACATTCACGGTGCCGCTCATGCGTTTCATCGCATCGGGCTCGTTGGAGGCTGTGTGGGCGCTGCGGATCGACACGCTTACAGCCGTGATGCTTGTGGTGGTCAATTCGGTCTCGGCGCTGGTCCACATCTACTCGATCGGGTACATGCACCACGATCCGCACCGGCCCCGCTTCTTCGCCTATCTTTCGCTGTTCACCTTCGCCATGCTGATGCTGGTGACGAGCGATAATCTGGTGCAGATGTTCTTCGGCTGGGAAGGCGTGGGCCTTGCCTCCTACCTTCTCATCGGCTTCTGGTACAAGAAGCCCTCGGCCAATGCCGCGGCGATGAAGGCTTTCATCGTCAACCGTGTGGGAGACTTCGGTTTCCTGCTGGGAATCTTTGGCGTCTTCGTGCTGTTCGGCTCGATCGACTTCGACACGATCTTTGCCAATACCGCCAACTTCATGCCGGGTGAGGGCACTGGGGAGCCTGTGCTCAACTTCCTTGGCTACACGCTGAATCACCAGTCAGCACTGACTGTCGTTTGCCTGCTTCTCTTCATGGGCGCGATGGGCAAGTCGGCACAGGTGCCGCTACACACCTGGCTTCCAGATGCGATGGAGGGCCCGACGCCGGTCTCGGCGCTGATCCATGCTGCGACCATGGTCACGGCCGGCGTGTTCATGGTGGCGAGACTGTCGCCGATTTTCGAGTTGTCCTCTACGGCCCTTGTGGTGGTCACGGCGGTGGGTGCTTTTACTGCCTTCTTCGCTGCGACGGTCGGCCTCGTTCAGAACGATATCAAGCGGGTCATCGCCTACTCGACCTGCTCGCAGCTCGGTTACATGTTCGTGGCGCTGGGCACCGGCTTTTATGGCGCAGCGATCTTCCACCTCTTCACCCATGCCTTCTTTAAGGCGCTGCTGTTCCTCGGCGCCGGCTCGGTCATTCACGCCGTCTCCGACGAGCAGGACATGCGCAAGATGGGCGGACTTCGCAGGCATATTCCGCAGACATACTGGATGATGATCATCGGTACGCTTGCTCTGACCGGCGTGGGCATTCCCGGCACAATCCTCGGCACTGCAGGCTTCTTCTCCAAGGATGCGATCATCGAGGGCACTTTTGTCGCACAGAATGGGGCGGCGCCTTTTGCATTCATTCTGCTGGTGGTAGCGGCAGTCTTCACCAGCTTCTATTCCTGGCGGCTTATCTTCATGACGTTCCATGGCCGGCCGCGCGCTTCGGCCGATGTCATGCACAACGTGCACGAGTCACCCTATGTCATGCTTGTGCCGCTGTTTCTTCTGGCCATTGGCGCCTTGTTCGCCGGAGTGGCATTCCAGGCGTTCTTCGTGGGCAATGCCTATGACGGCTTCTGGAATGGGGCACTTTTCACCCTGCCGGACAATACGATCCTGGAGGATTTCCATCACGTGCCACTCTGGGTGAAGTTGTCGCCTTTCGTTGCCATGCTTCTGGGGCTGCTGGTTGCCTGGCAGTTTTATATCCGGTCTCCGGAAAGCCCAAAGGAACTCGCTGGTCGGCACAGGGCGCTCCATGCGTTCCTCCTTAACAAATGGTATTTCGACGAACTATACGATGTCCTCTTCGTGAGACCGGCAAAGCGTTTGGGCCACTTCCTCTGGAAAAAGGGTGACGGCTGGCTGATCGACGGTTTTGGGCCGGATGGTATCTCGGCCCGTGTGGTCGACGTCGCCAACCGCGTTGTGAGGATGCAGACCGGATACCTCTACCATTACGCCTTCGCAATGCTGATCGGCATTGCCGCTTTCGTGACCTGGATGATGCTTGGGAGTTCGTTTTAGACCATGACCGATTGGCCCATACTATCCACGGTCACCTTCCTGCCGCTGGTTGGCGCCTTTCTCATCCTGCTTATACGGGATGATGGGCAGGGGGCGCGGCGCAACATCCGCAATGTTGCGCTTCTGACCACCGTCTTCACTTTCATCCTGTCGCTCTTCATCTGGATCGGCTTCGATTATTCGGTGCCAGGCTTCCAAATGGTGGAGAAGCGGGAATGGCTCGACTCAGGCATCTCCTATCACATGGGCGTGGACGGCATCTCGATGCTGTTCGTCATTCTGACGACCTTCCTGATGCCCTTTTGCATACTGGCGAGCTGGGAAGCTATCGACAAGCGCCTCAAGGAGTACATGATTGCGTTTCTGGTGCTGGAAACGCTGATGATCGGCGTCTTCTGCGCCCTCGACATCGTGCTCTTCTACGTGTTCTTCGAGGCGGGTCTCATACCGATGTTCATTATCATCGGCGTATGGGGCGGTGAGCGGCGCGTCTATGCCAGCTTCAAGTTCTTCCTCTACACGCTTGCTGGCTCGGTGCTCATGCTGCTGGCGATGATGGCGATGTATTGGCAGGCGGGAACGACGGACATTCCCGTGCTTCTTACCCATGACTTCCCGACCGGCATGCAATACTGGCTGTGGGCCGCCTTCTTCGCCTCCTTCGCGGTGAAGATGCCCATGTGGCCGGTGCACACCTGGCTTCCCGATGCCCATGTGGAGGCGCCAACTGCCGGTTCGGTCATACTGGCCGGTATTCTCCTGAAGATGGGCGGTTACGGGTTCCTGCGCTTTTCGCTGCCGATGTTCCCGGTTGCCTCGGCAGACCTTGCGCCATTCATTTTCGTCCTTTCCGTCGTTGCCATCATCTACACCTCCCTGGTAGCGCTGATGCAGGACGACATGAAAAAGCTGATTGCCTACTCGTCGGTGGCTCACATGGGTTTCGTCACCATGGGCATCTTTGCGATGAATGAGCAGGGCATACAGGGCGCCATCTTCCAGATGCTCTCACACGGCCTCATCTCCGCTGCGTTGTTCCTTTGCGTCGGCGTGATCTATGACCGTATGCACACGCGCGAGATCGCCGCCTACGGTGGCCTGGTCAACAACATGCCCAAATATGCTGTTGCCTTCATGGTCTTCACTATGGCCAACATCGGTCTGCCGGGCACGAGCGGTTTTGTCGGTGAGTTCCTGACGCTGCTCGCCGCCTTCCGGGTCAATACCTGGGTAGCGCTGTTTGCGACCACGGGCGTGATCCTGTCAGCAGCCTATGCGCTCTGGCTCTACCGACGCGTGATATTCGGCGCGCTGACGAAGGAAAGCCTCAAGGGTCTTCGAGATCTGTCTCTGCGAGAAAAGACGATCCTCTACCCCTTGGTAGCGCTGGTGATCTTCTTCGGCGTCTATCCGGCACCCCTTATCGATGCGACGACGGCCTCGGTGGGCGCGCTCATCAATCAGGTGACAGCATCCCTCGAACTGGCGCAGACCGCTGCGTCGAATTGAACGGGAAGAGAGCGGTATGACGTTTAACCTTACATCGAGTCTGATCCTGGCCCTTCCCGAGGTCGTGCTTGCCATAGGCGCCCTGGCGCTCTTGATGATCGGAGTCTTCTCCGGCGAGCGCGCGAACACAACCGTCACCGGCTTGGCGATAGCGCTGTTTACCGCAGTGATCGCCTGGAAGCTGGCCTTCCCGACCGAAGGCTTGGCCTTCGATGGTGCGTTCGTTAGCGATCCTTTTTCCCGTCTTATGAAGATCCTGACACTAGTGGGCGCGGTGGTCACGCTCATCATGTCAGTTGGGTTTGCCAGGGAAGAGAGGTTCGACAAATTCGAGTATCCCGTTCTCATCATGCTTTCGACGTTGGGCATGATGCTGATGATCTCCGCCAACGACATGATCTCGCTCTATCTCGGCTTGGAGCTTCAATCGCTCGCCCTTTATGTGGTGGCAGCGATCAATCGCGAGAGCGTGCGCGCAACGGAGGCGGGCCTGAAGTATTTTGTGCTGGGCGCGCTGTCCTCCGGAATGCTGCTCTATGGCGTCAGCCTCGTCTATGGTTTTACCGGCAATACGGGATTTGATGCGATCGCCGCTGCGCTGACCGGTGGCGAACGTCAACTTGGCCTTGTCTTCGGCCTGGTCTTCATCCTGGCAGGAATCGCCTTCAAGATCTCCGCCGTTCCATTCCATATGTGGACGCCGGATGTTTATGAAGGCGCGCCAACCCCGGTTACCGCCTTCTTCGCAGCAGCGCCAAAGATGGCCGCCGTGGCATTGCTCGTACGTGTGACCATGGAGGCTTTCGCGCCCATTGCCAACGACTGGCAGCAGATCGTCGTCTTCATCTCAATCGCCTCCATGCTGCTCGGCTCCTTTGCCGCTATCGGACAGCGCAACATCAAGCGCCTGATGGCCTATTCATCGATCGGCCATATGGGTTTCGCGCTGGTGGGCCTTGCGGCCAATTCCGAGGCGGGCGTGCGTGGCGTGATCCTTTACATGCTCATCTATCTGGCAATGACCATAGGCACATTCGCCTTCATCCTGGCCATGCGCCGGAACGAAACCAATGTGGAGCAGATCGACGATCTTGCGGGACTTGCCGCCACCAATCCCGGCATGGCATCCATCATGACGCTGTTGATGTTCTCCATGGCAGGCATTCCTCCGCTCGCCGGGTTCTGGGCGAAATGGTACGTTTTCCTCGCGGCGATGGATGCCGGTCTTGAGGCCATGGCTGTGATTGGCGTTCTGGCCTCGGTAGTGGCTGCCTTCTACTACCTGCGCATCATCAAGCTCATGTGGTTCGATCCGGCTGTGGGAGGCTTCCAGCCCATGGCGAGCGAACTGCGCTTCGTGCTGTGGGCTTCCGGAGCCTTTGTGCTTTTCTATGCCCTCTTCGGCGGGCCCGTTGAGGTGTTGGCGCAGGCCGCGGCAACCACCTTCTTCTGATTGCGATGTTCGCGCTCGCGCCTTCCGCCCTTGGTGCCGGTTACCGGCTGGAGCAATATGAGAGCGTTGGTTCTACCAACGCACTAGCGCTCGAAAGGGGCGGCGAGGGCGATCCGGGAAAACTGTGGATCGTTACCGCGCGGCAGACTCTTGGCAGGGGCAGGCGCGGGCGTCCTTGGGAGACTCCCGCAGGTAATCTTGCTGCCACCCTGCTCCTGGTGGATACGTTCGAACCTACCGCCGCCGCGACACTCGGGTTCGTGGCGGGGCTGGCGTTGAGCGACGCCCTCGCGGCCTTGGCGCCCACGGCGGCGGGAAGTGGCACAGGACGTGGCCGCTTTGAGCTTAAATGGCCGAATGATCTTCTTGCCGGAGGGGCCAAGCTCGCGGGCATCCTGCTTGAATCCACCTTGCTTCGCGATGGTCGGATGGCGCTTGCCATCGGCATTGGCGTTAATGTCGCCACGCATCCCGAAGGCATGGCCTATCCCGTTACGTCGCTCGGCCAGATGGGCGTCAAAGCCGATGCAGGGGAGGTGTTCCTCGCACTTTCCGACGCGTGGATTGATAATATGCGGCTGTGGAACGGTGGACGCGGGCTTGCTGCCATACGTGAACGCTGGCTCATGCAGGCTGCTGGCCTTGGTTCGCAAGTGTCGGTGCTTCACGAGGGGCGCGTGGTGCGGGGAACGTTCGAAACAATTGACGATCTCTGCCGGTTCGTCATCCGGGAGGATGACGGCTCGCGCGTGAGGATTGCAGCAGGCGATGTCCATTTCGGCACCGTGGCATCCGTGCGCGAGTAGTAGAAGGGAAGATATAGTGTCATCGGGCGAAGCAGAACTGGTTTTCTGTCCCCTCGGAGGGGTGGGCGAGATCGGCATGAACCTTGCGCTCTACGGCTATGGTCCGCAGGAACGGCGCAAGTGGATCATCGTGGATTGCGGCGTCACTTTTCCCGATGCGGAGCTGCCCGGCGTAGACCTCATACTTCCCGATACCCGCTTTATTGAGGATCAGGCCGACAATCTCGAAGGTATTGTGATTACCCACGCGCATGAGGACCACTATGGTGCGCTTCTGGACCTTTGGCCACGGCTCAAGGCCAATGTCTGGATGACTCCTTTCACCGCCGGGCTTCTGGAGGCAAAGCGGGCTGGAGAGCAGAACGCTCCCGACGTACCAGTAACAATTTTCAAGGCTGGCGAGACCTTCCAGATCGGGCCGTTCAGCATCGAGGCCATTGCGGTCAGCCATTCGATACCGGAACCGGTCTCTCTCGCTATCACAACGCCGCGGGGCACCGTCATCCACACGGGCGACTGGAAGATCGACCCTGCTCCTGCGCTGGGTCCCAAGATTGACGAGGCGCGTTTTCGCGCCCTGGGGGAGCACGGTGTTCTAGCGCTTGTCTGCGATTCCACCAATGCCCTGCGTGAGGGCGTTTCCCCTTCGGAGCAGGCGGTTGCGGAGGGGTTGAAAGAGGTGATCGAACAGGCCCGTGGCCGTGTGGCCGTCACGACCTTCTCCTCAAATGTGGGACGAATCCGCGCTATAGCGGAAGCCGCGCGCGATGCCGGCAGGCAAGTGCTGGTGCTGGGCCGTTCGCTCCAGCGGGTTATCGATGTCGCCACCGAACTCGGCTACCTTGATAGCTTGCCGCCATTTCTTTCCGAAGACAATTTCAACAATGTCCCGCGCGAGAATGCAGTGATCCTCTGCACCGGCAGCCAGGGGGAGGTGCGTGCCGCGCTCGCCAAGCTGGCTCGTGACGAGATGCGCAACGTGGCGCTTTCATCCGGCGATACCGTCGTCTATTCCTCGCGGGTCATTCCGGGAAATGAAAAGGCGATCCTGACGACCAAGAACCTGCTTATCGACCAGGGGATCAAGGTGATCGAGGACGGGGATGAGGCGCTAGTTCATGTATCCGGCCATCCACGCCGCACCGAACTGCAGCAAATGTATGAATGGGTGAAGCCGCGCATTCTCGTGCCGGTGCATGGAGAGGCGGCCCATCTCGTCGCCCATGGCGCTCTTGCTTCCATGTCCGGCATCCCTGAAGTCGCCCAGGTCAGAAACGGCGACATGCTGCGGCTCGCTCCTGGACCTGCGGAAATCATCGATCAGGTGCCGTTTGGCCGTATCTTCAAAGACGGCAAACTGATTGGCACCGATGAAGAGGTGGGGGTGCGCGAAAGGCGGCGGCTTTCCTTCGCCGGGCATGTGGCCATAAACGTCGTGCTGGACCACCGCTTCGACCTTGCAGGCGATCCAGATCTGGTCGCGATCGGGATCCCGAAAGAGGATGCCGCAGGCGGCCCCATGGAAGACATCATATTGGATGCGGCGGTGGGCGCGGTCCACAGCATCCCGCGGCCGAGGCGCCGCGATCTTGATCTGGTGGGCGAGGCCGTGCGGCGTGCTGCCCGCTCGGCGGCCAACGAAGCCTGGGGCAAGAAGCCCATCGTAACCGTATTCGTAACGCAGTAGGAGAACCTGGTGCTTGGGAGACTGAACCATGTAGCGATTGCCGTGCCGGATCTGGCGGCGGCAGCGGCCACTTACCGGGATGTGCTCGGAGCGCGTGTCTCGCCGCCGCAGGCCCTTCCCGAGCACGGCGTGACGGTGGTGTTCATCGACCTTGGCAACAGTAAGGTCGAACTCCTTGAGCCACTTGGAGAAAAATCGCCCATTGCCTCGTTCCTCCAGAAGAACCCGGCCGGCGGCATGCATCACTTGTGCTATGAAGTGTCTGATATCCTTGCTGCACGCGATCATCTCGTGGCGGCTGGTGCACGGGTTCTCGGCGATGGCGAGCCGAAAATAGGGGCGCATGGAAAGCCGGTCCTGTTCCTCCATCCGAAGGATTTTTGCGGAACCCTGGTGGAACTGGAAGAGGTGTGACCCCAGGCCGCGCCATCGGCGCTTTAAACCCAGGCCCCGTCCAGCTATTTTCCGGCCATAGCATCAGTAATGCGCCTTTGTTCACCTTCTTCACCGCCGCTGGTGTATCGTTCCTGAATAGCTCAATATTAAAGGCTATATCGAACGGGAAGACGGCGTGCAGTCTGTCGCGACGGAGAGCTCTGAATGAATTTCATGTCGCTTCTAGCCGTTTTTTTCATCATCTGGTGGCTGGTTCTATTTGTGTCGCTACCCTTCGGCCTTCGAACCCAGGATGATGAGCATGACGTAGTGTTGGGCACCCCGCCGAGCGCACCTCAGGGGCCTCATATGCTGCGGGTGGTCATCCGCACGACGCTTCTTTCAATCGTCATCTTTGCGGTCTTCTACGTTCTTACACGTGTGCTTGGATATTCCTTCGATGATATCCCACGTTTGGTGCCCGAGTTCGTCTGACGGGGCGTAGCTGCGCTCATGGACGAAAGCGTTTTCCCGAGCCACTTCTGTGTCCGAGGTGAAACAATCAGGCGAGTGCTGAGTGTTGGAGCCGGTAAAAAAAAAAGCAAGGCACAAATGCCTTGCAGCTAGACGCGTCCGATCCTTATCCGTTACTAACGGCGGCTGCGAACAAAGCGCGCCCGGATCACTTCCTCCCAAGACTATGACCGCGTAAACGAGAGTGAATTCATGACACACTCCCTTTATTAATGAGGGATACATTAGACTAAGTTTTACCGCGATGTCACGAAAAATTTTCTCCGTGTGCACCTTGTTAATTCTTGGTGCGCGGACCTGTTCCGCAGGTTCCCTGCGGTGCAGCCCGGCGTGGTTATACCTTGGGTTTTCAACCTGCCGCGGAATGGCTAAGTAGTCTCTCAAACTGCTCTTGGGCGGAAATGATTCCGCCGCTTCTCATACGGTGTCCCATGCGACTGTCGCACTTTTTCTTGCCCATCCTAAAGGAGAACCCGCGCGAGGCGGAAATTGTCTCACACCGGCTGATGCTGCGCGCCGGCATGATCCGGCAACAGGCGTCTGGGAGCTTCTCCTGGCTTCCACTTGGAAAGCGCGTGCTGGATAAGGTGTGCCAGATTATCCGCGAGGAACAGAACCGCTCAGGCGCCCAGGAAATCCTCATGCCGACGATCCAGCCGGCCGATCTGTGGATGGAAAGCGGGCGCTACAATGATTACGGCAAGGAGATGCTGCGCATCCGCGACCGGCAGGACCGCCCATTGTTGTATGGTCCGACGAATGAGGAGATGGTAACGGACATCTTCCGCGGCTATGTCAGGTCCTATAAGGATCTGCCGCTCAATCTTTACCACATCCAGTGGAAGTTCCGGGACGAGATACGGCCGCGCTTCGGCGTCATGCGTTCGCGGGAGTTCCTGATGAAAGACGCCTATTCCTTCGATCTGGATTATGAAGGTGCCAAGGCAGCTTACAACAGGATGTTCGTGGCCTATCTCAGAACTTTCCAGCGCATGGGATTGCAGGCGATCCCCATGCGGGCCGAAACTGGGCCAATTGGCGGTGATCTCAGCCACGAATTCATCATTCTTGCCTCCACAGGGGAAAGCGCGGTGTTCTGCCACCGGGATTTCCTTGACCTGCCCGTGCCGCCTGAGAATGTCGATTTCACCAACGATGCCCAGATCGATGAGATCGTGGCGCAATGGACAGCACCTTACGCCGCCACCGATGAAATGCATGACGAGGAGGCCTGGGCCACGGTCCCCGAGGAGAAGCGGCTTGCTGCCCGCGGAATCGAAGTGGGGCATATCTTCCACTTTGGCACCAAATATTCCAAGCCGATGAAGGCGGCGGTGCAAGGGCCGGACGGAAAGGAACATTTCGTTTCCATGGGTTCATACGGTATCGGGCCAACGCGGCTTGTGGCGGCGATCATTGAAGCCAGCCATGACGAGAACGGCATCATTTGGCCGCAGAGCGTAGCGCCGTTCGATATCGCGCTCATCAACATGAAGGTGGGCGACTCCGAATGCGACCGCATATCCGAGGAGCTCTACGCAGCATTCACGGAAGCTGGCCGCGAAGTGCTCTATGATAATACGGATGGCCGGCCTGGCGCAAAATTTGCGACAGCGGACCTCATCGGCCTTCCCTGGCAGGTCATCGTTGGGCCTCGTGGTGTGGCTGCAGGAGAGGTGGAACTAAAAAACCGCGCGACTGGCGAGCGGCAGAACATTCCGGTCTCTGATGCCATTAGGCGGCTTGGCGCAGTTTCATGAGCGAGACTACAGCGGCCAAGGGGGATACAAAACCCTTTTCCTACTTCGAGCGTTTGGTCGCCTGGCGCTATCTGCGTTCGCGGCGAAAAGAAGCGGTCGTCTCCGTCATTGCCGCCATCTCCTTTTTCGGCATCATGCTGGGGGTTGCCACGCTCATCGTCGTCATGGCGGTGATGAATGGGTTTCGCACGGAACTTCTCACGCGCATCCTCGGCGTCAACGGCCATCTTGTGGTGCAGCCGATCGAGATGCCCCTGAGCGACTACGATTCCGTTGCCGAACGTATTTCGGGAGTTCGGGGCGTGCGCCTTGCCGCTCCTCTGGTTCAGGGTCAGGCGCTTGCCTCCGGCCGCAGCGGCGCCGGTACCGGCGCACTGATCCGCGGTGTCCGCCCGGACGATCTATCCGCGATGACCCTCATCTCGGAGAATGTGCGCCACGGCTCTCTCGTTGGCTTCGCGACGGGAGAGGGGGTGGTCATCGGCTCCCGCCTCGCGCAGGCCCTTGGGATAACCCTTGGCGACCTAATCACGCTGTTCTCGCCTGAAGGGGATGTGACACCATTTGGCACCACTCCGCGGGTGAAGTCCTATCCGGTGACGGCGATCTTCGAGATCGGCATGTCTGAATACGATGCATCCATCATCTATATGCCGCTTGAAGAGGCGCAACTCTATCTAAACACCGAAGGCCTTGCCCAGCTTATCGAGGTTTTCGTCGACGATCCGGACGGTGTCGATGCATATCGCCCGCTTATCGAGGAAGCCGCTCAGCGGCCCGTGGCGATCTCCGATTGGCGACAGCGCAATCAGGCATTCTTCTCTGCCCTGCAGGTGGAGAGAAACGTGATGTTCATGATCCTGACCATGATCGTGCTCGTCGCGGCGCTCAATATCATTTCCGGCATGATCATGCTGGTGAAGGACAAAGGGCACGACATCGCCATTCTGCGCACAATGGGCGCGACCAGCGGTTCAATCATGCGCATCTTCCTGATGGCAGGAGCGACCATCGGTTTTGCGGGCACGCTCGCTGGCTTTGCTCTCGGAACGCTCCTGTGTCTCAATGTGGAATCGATCCGGCAGTTCTTTTCTTGGCTCTCCGGAACCACGATCTTCAATCCGGAAGTCTATTTCCTCAGCCAGCTACCGGCAGAGATGGAGACCGGAGAGACCCTATCGGTCGTTCTTATGGCCCTTACTCTCTCATTCCTGGCCACGCTGCTTCCCGCATGGCGCGCCTCGCGCCTCGATCCCGTCGAAGCATTGAGATACGAATAGATGGCGCAGAGCGTACTGGAACTCAAAGCGATCGAGCGCAGCTACATCCAGGGGCCGAACACGCTGACGATCCTGGACAAGGCAGATTTTGCGCTGATGCCGGGGGAGATCGTCGCTCTGGTGGCTCCCTCGGGGACGGGCAAGTCGACCCTCCTGCATGTTGCCGGCCTCCTCGAACAGCCCGATGGCGGCGATGTGATTATCAACGGCCAGTCCTGTTCAACACTTTCCGACGACGAGCGCACCGCCATCCGGCGGAACGAGATCGGCTTTGTCTACCAGTTTCACCATCTCCTGCCCGAATTCACTGCGCTTGAGAACGTGATGATGCCCCAGCTCATCGCCGGCCTTAATCCTGCCGAGGCGAAGGAGCGGGCGGAGCAGCTTCTTGCCTATATGAAGCTCGGAGCACGTGCCGAACACCGTCCGGCAGAACTATCCGGTGGCGAGCAGCAGCGCGTGGCGATCGCCCGCGCTGTCGCCAATGCCCCGCTTGTGCTCCTGGCGGATGAGCCCACGGGCAATCTCGATCCCGCCACGGCAGGCTACGTCTTCGAGGCACTGGAGGCCTTGGTGCGCCACTCTGGACTCGCCGGCATCATTGCCACGCACAATGAGGATCTGGCAAAGCGCATGGACCGGCGGGTGACGCTTTCGCAGGGCCGGGTGGTAGAAATTCCGTAGTCTTGCCGCGCTTCGCGCGGGTTCGACTTGGCCTGCGGCCCGCATCGAACAGAGAACAACCTGCTGTAGCAAAGTTGTTTCAAAAGGCTCAGGCAAAGCCAGTAACCTAAAGCGACGGTAATATGGCCGGTTCGGTAGAGCTGCCTGCGCGCTCGAAATCGAACGAACGGAAACCGTGCAGGCAGCACTGAGCAGGCCGGTAACTAACCGTCGCAATGTCCGCCTCATGGATCTGAAGCGAACATATTCAGTGACAGCGCTTTGCGTTCCTTACGTACGCTGTAGCTCTGTCACTAAATGCACCTAGGAACTAGGAACAAGGAAGAGCGTGTGCGTGCGCAGGCGCGCGAATACAAGTATTCGAACGCCTGCGCAAGAGAGCTGCCGACTGGATGACGGACGAAATCGCTTAGAAGCGGTAATTAACGCCGACGCGCACCATATGAGATCTCAGATCGGAACGATTGGTCGCTGTAGACCCGTCGGATCCCGCGAACGAGAAGTTGAAGTCCTCAGAACCAAAATCGGTATAGAGATACTCCGCCTTCACGGTCCAATTGGTTCGTGCAACTGCCGCCTCGACACCTGCCCCGACGGCATAGCCGATAAGCCACTCACTTTGACTGTCGGAAAAAGTCTCGCCGGCAGGACCCGCAGGACCGCCGCCGGTGACGGAGAGGTTTCCTTCAGCACGTCCAAAAGCGGCACCTGCGGTACCGTAGAAGAGAATGGTATCGGCTGCGTAGCCAATACGACCACGTAAGGTTCCGAAGTGCTTCAGCTCTGCACTTGTCTCATAGAATGGACCGTCGTCGGTTGCAAAGAAGCTATCTGACTGGTCAATATGAGCATACTGGTAGTCACCCTCGATCCCGTACACCCAGGATCCTTGTTGGAAGTTGATACCAGCCTGGAGGCCCCCGATCGCACCGTTGAGGTCGGCAGAACCGTCATCACCAAAAAAGGTTTCTGCCGGATCAAAAGTACCTGCACCAATGCCAACGAGCGGACCACTCGTTGTGATGGAGTTGTTCGTGGAGCGCAGATCAGACCACATGTAACCGATATTGCCGCCGATATAGACACCAGACCAGTTGTAGGCGCTAGGCACGGCAGCGATTGGTGCAGGAGGCTCTTGGTATACGATGTCAGCAGACCAGGCCGCGCCCGCCATAATGATTAGCGCTGTCGAAGATAGAAGAAGCCGTGTCATTAAAATCCCCCCAATAATAGTGAATAGTAATGTATTTATACACGTCTGACGTGCAAGGCCTGTGGCTTTAATGTCACTACCGTCGCATTTCTTCGAAAGCGCCACCGGCGCGTGTCGATGCAGTTCAAGCTGAACGATCGGACGGTGCGCGGGCTTCGATGGGTCCAAAATCGTCAGGCCGCCCAGTGTGGGCGAACGCCTTCAACAGCCTGTCATAGGCATTGATCTTTGCGTTCCGGTAGCTGCCCTTCACATGGTCGATCAGGGCCTTCGCTGCGCGTCGTTTTTCGATGAGATCAGGATCGGCGCGGATTGCTGTCGGCATCTGCTCCCATTTCATCATCTCCAGCCTGTCCTTCCGCACCTTACGGCGTACTTCCTGCTTGAACTCCTCCGACTTCGCATATTCCCGCACCTTAGGGATTTGTATAAGCCTGTCATAGAGGCGGGCGTAGATATCGGCTGGTTTGCCGGCCAGCAAGTCGCCGGACTGCTTGGAGCCGGAGCCAACAAACTCGGCGAAAAATACCTGCTTGAGAAGGCCCTTACTGGTGGCGGCAAGCGTTGTACCGCGGCCCAGGATGGAATCGAGCATGTCCCCGCCCAGGCGGTCGAGATGCCGGTTGATCTTTTCCATCATGGCCTGCTCATCGGGCGTTCGATCCGCAGTGATGGACCGCCACAGGATCTTGTCCAACTCCGAGTAGAGCTTTGCGGTCGCCTCGCGCACCTGTGCCGAACGGGAGACCTCATCCAGCAGTCGGATCGCATTCATGTCCCTGCTGCTACCCGCTGTAGAGACGGCGGCATTTAGCGTCTTTGCCAGTTCGGAGCCGCTCTCGCCTTTGGAATTGCTCTGCTTTGCCTTGTAGAAGCGGTCCAGCCCCTTGCCGCCCCCTTTCACCGACCAACTTGCGACCTCTATTGGAATTGCTGCTGCATGGACGCCGATTGCTGTCAGTGCACCGCCTGCGATTCCGAGAGCGTTGCTGGCAAGCAGCACCGCTTGTGCCGCCATTCGCTTACTGTTGTAGTCGATCTGCTGCTTCTCGCTCTGTTCAATCGCCGCTGCAACCGCCGGACTGACCATGCTCTTGCCTTGTTCTATGGTCTTTAGATGGCCCTTGTGTTCCTGCCGCTCCTCGCGGAGCGCCTTGATCTCAGCGCTTACCTCGATTGCGCCGAGGACACCGCCCACCATGCCTAATACACCGGCGATCTCGGCCAGGATTTCGACGACCAGTTCTGCCGCCTCCAGCGCATCTGCCCCCGCCTCGGAGGCCGCGCAGAGAATTTCCGCGCCGGTGATCTCGGCGACGTGAGGCGGCAGTGACGCGTAATCGATGACCTCGCCGGCTTCCCCGCCATATTTGATAAGCGTTTTGATCGTGCCGGCATGGGAGGATCGGGTTGCTGCTTCCGAGACCTCTTCGTAGACGGTTCCCATGTTGCCGCCGGTTACTGCCGCCGGGATCTGCCGGGCTGCCGCGCCTTCCAATGACCCGGTGGAAGATCTGAGCTTGGCATAGATCGTTCTTATCTTTGCAATGGCGGCGGGCGGAACCTTGCGTCCCCTGAGAAATGCGACAGCCGCGTCTTCCTGATCAAGAAATGCGCCTGAAGCTTTTCGAAACGACTCTAGAGCGCTGCAGGATTCCGTAGAAGCCGCCGCGGGTCCGTCGTCCACGCTGCCGTTGTAGGAGGGGTAGGGTAGAACTTCTGTTGCACGGTTGGCTACCGTAGATGTCCTGTTGAGAGCAAGCAGCGGCGAGAAGAACCTCGAAAAATTGGACTTAACCTGTAAGCCGGGTACCATCTTCATGCTCCTTCGTGAGGGTGTTCCGCACATTGCCGAACGATTATTCCTTCCGATGGTACACGCTCGTTTTTTATTGCCGAATCGAGAAAACTGATAAGCGCTTTGTCTCGCCCTATTCCCTCAGAGGATGTTCCGGCTTCCATGGGGCCGTTTTGAAGTAGCAGCTTTCAATATTCGTTAACCGTCTCGATGCCGCTGAATGAACAACGCTTGACGAAAACATAGCGAGAACATAACAGGATCATATGAAGATCATTCCATCTTTGGAGGAGGTTCCTATGACCGAGTTCTTGCAGGATGTTGCCGCCCTCGTAGCTGTCAGTTCATTCATTGTCATGGCAGCAACCTGGATTGGAGCCCTTTGAGGGTGGGATGGGAGAAATGCCCGAATTGCAGCCTGCAATTGGAAAGGCAGGCAAGGCGCATGGTGCACGCAGCCCCTCAGGAAAGTGAATGTCTTTCTTTAGAGATCGGAGCGTGCTTTGGCGGCACATGCGGAGAGTGCGCTTGCGCAATTCTTGGAAAAGCGGATAGCGGTTCCGCCTGGAAGCACGCAGACAAAGTCTTAGGCTGCTTTAGGAATCTCGAAACGAGCTAGTCGCCCACTGCCACGCCCTCGCGACGCGGATCAGCCCCGCCGATGAGCCCCTCGGCCGTAAAAGCCACACCGTGCAGGCCGGAGTTAAGCTCGGTGATGCGCGTCTGGAAACCCAAAGCCTGAAGATCGTCGGCGAAGTCCTCTGCCGGCGTGCCAGCCTCAAGCTCATAGGTGCCGAGCCGGTTCGTCAGATGCGGGCGGGAAATGGCATGCTGCATATCCATCTGCCAGTCGATGAGCGCGATGACCGTATTTGCCACATAGGAAATGATGTTGCTGCCGCCGGGGGATCCGAGCGCGAAGGCAGGCTTGCCATCTTTAAGGATGATCGTAGGCGACATGGACGAGCGTGGCCGTTTTCCTGGTTCGACTCGGTTGGCGATCGCCTCCCCGCCGCTTGAGGGCTGGAAGGAGAAATCGGTAAGCTGGTTGTTAAGCAGAAAACCCGCTGCCATCTGCCGCGAGCCAAAGGCGCTCTCGACAGAGGAGGTCATGGAAGCAACATTACCCTCATCATCGACGATGACCACATGGGTAGTGGAGCTCTGCTCCAGTTCGATGCCGGGAATGCGCAATTCCGCCTTGTCCCAGGGCGGCGTTCCCGCTTTGACCTCGGTTTCGCCAAGTGCTGTGGGCCGCCGGATCAGCGCGGCGCGTTCGGCCAGATAGTCCTCGTTGAGAAGTCCCTTCGGCATGGAGGTGAAATCGGTGTCGGCCATGTAGAGTCCGCGGTCGGCGAAGGCGAGACGCGTTGCATCGCCGATGATGCGCCAGCTTTCCGGATCATCCGGCCCAAGCGCGGAAAGGTCGAAATGCGAGACCATTCCGAGGATCTGACCGACTGTCAGTGCGCCGGAGGAGGGTGGTCCCATCCCGCAAACCTCATGAGCGCGGTACCCCATGCACACGGCCGGACGTTCCTTGACCTCGTATGAGGCGAGGTCTTCAAGCGACAACAGGCCCGGATTGTCTGTGTGATTCCGTACCGCCGCGACGATCTTTTCCGCAATCTCGCCTGCATAAAAGGCATCGGCGCCGCCTTCGGCAATGGCTTGCAGCGTAGCCGCGTAGTCGCTGTTTTTCAGCAGCGTGCCTTCGGCAAGGGGTTCGCCCGCCTCATCATAGAAATAGGCGCGGGCGGCGGGCTGTCGGTCGAGGCGCCCCCTGTCTTGGGCAATCAGCGCATGAAGGCGAGGCGAGACGGCGAAACCCTCTTCAGCAAGGCTGATGGCAGGCTGAAACAGTTCGTGCCACTCGCGCTTCCCATAGCGCTGGTGCACCTCTTCCAAGAGCCGTACCACGCCCGGCGTGCCGACAGACCGGCCGCCGATAACGGCATCAAAGAAGGCCAGCGGCTCACCCGTCTCATCCAGAAACAGCTCGGAAGTGGCGACTTTCGGCGCAGTCTCACGCCCGTCAAAGGTGGTGAGTGTTCCATTTTCTCCGTCGTACCATACGAGGAATGCGCCGCCGCCGATGCCCGAGGATTGCGGCTCGACCAATCCGAGCACCGTCTGCACCGCCACCAGCGCATCGGCGGCGTTGCCACCGCCCCTCAGGATCTCAAGCCCTGCCTCTGCGGCGAGCGGATGTGCCGCTGCGACCATGTGCCGGCTCGCCGTTACCGCTACCTTCTCCTCCAATCCCGTCGCGGCTTCCGGCGCGATCATGTCGGAGGCCTGTTGCGCCAACCCAGGTGTGCCTATCGCACAAGCCAGGACGAGAGCGCCGGCCAAGGAAGTAAACCTAGTCGCCTGCATTTCCCTTTCCTTTGCGGTTTTCCGTTTCCGGTAGGGTGGCACGCTCCGGGAGCGACTCGGTAGCGCCGAAAATCTCTTCAAATGCCTGCCTTAACGCCACGTCGAAATCCGCCATCGTTATCGGCAGGCCGAGGTCGACGAGGCTCGTGACACCGAAACCGGAGATGCCGCATGGAACGATGCCTGAAAAATGCTCAAGGTCCGGCTCTACATTGACGGCAATCCCATGGAAGCTCACCCAGCGGCGGAGGCGGATTCCGATGGCTGCAATCTTGTCTTCCATCGGCGTTCCATCCGGCATGGGCGCCTTGTCCGGCCGCCTGACCCACACGCCGACGCGTCCCTTCCGCCGCTCGCCGGAGACGTTGAAGCGGGCAAGGGATGCGATGATCCAGTCCTCCAGTGCACCTACGAAGGCGCGCACATCTTCCCGCCGTCTTTTAAGATCGAGCATGACATAGGCCACGCGCTGGCCCGGCCCATGATAAGTGTATTCGCCGCCACGCCCAGCCTGGATAACTGGAAAGCGTTCCGGATCGACGAGGTCCTGCGGGTTAGCGCTCGTACCAGCCGTATAAAGCGGCGGGTGCTCCACAAGCCATATCAGTTCGCGGGCTTCCCCAGCGCGGATCGCCTCGGCGCGCCACTCCATGAAAGCAAGCGCGGTGTCATAAGGGGTAAGGTCCGCCTCCACCCGCCATTCCACAGGTGGTGTCGGAATTTGCGGGAAAAACCCGCGTGAGGCTGTGGTTATCTGGCTCATGCTTCTCCTGAAAGGTTATGCCTTCAAAGCCCGGCTGCGTCCAGCATCCGAGCCCAAGGAACGAGCATGTGCAGATGAAATCTTTTTGCGCGGAATAGGTTACAGGCAGGCTTGTTTCGCATAGAGCGATTTGCTACATGCGCCGTGGCCGGTGCAAGCCGGCATTTCGTTGCGGGCGGTCGTGGCGGAATTGGTAGACGCGCAGCGTTGAGGTCGCTGTGGGGCAACCCGTGGAAGTTCGAGTCTTCTCGACCGCACCATCTGGTTTTCAGGCCATTGGTTTTGATAACGATTTCCGGCTTTTTCCCCGCAGCGGATCGCTGCGGCGCGGGCTGGTTCCTAATCTCGGCACTGCTCTGTGCGTGCTAAGTCACGGTTTTAATAGCTTGAAGGTGCCGTCAGGTATTGAGGAACCTTCCCGATTCGGTGTTGATGTGCTCACTCTGCTGCATAAGCTATTTCAAAGTGGCTGCGGGCACGCGCTTGAACAGATGCTGGTAGTTGACGACGAGGCGGTGGCTGTCCACCGCTGGATCCGCTTCGATTCTTTCGGAAATGCCGTCGTCTATATATATATATATCGCCACCGCCTGCGGCACTGTCCCACGTCCGATTAAATGGCCGTTGCTTTAGCGGTTGGCTTTAAACATGGCGAGTTTCGTCGCCACGGACGACTTCCAGATGCGGCTGGTGGACGTGTCGGCCAGAAGCCCGACCGACTAAAATTTGCCAAGAGTTCAGAGACGGACTTGCCGAGGGGATGGAGAGACGGCTAAGCCATCAATTCCCCGAAAGCATCAAATCCAGATTCTGCACCGCAGCGCCCGATGCGCCTTTGCCCAGATTGTCGTAGACGGCGATCAGAAGCGCCTGTGCGCGATCGTCATTGGCAAAGACATGGAGCTTCATTGTGTTTGTGCCGTTATAGCGCTCCGGCTGGATTTCGGAGGAACGTTCGCTCGCGGAGTACGGCGCCACCTCGACGACGCCGTGTTCGAGGGCAGCATAGTGATCCGCAATGGCAGCGTGAAGCTCTTCGCCCTTTGGTACCCGGGGAAGATGGCCAAGCTGAAGAGGCACCACCGTGATCATGCCCTGGGCGAAATTTCCGACCGCCGGCTGCATCACCGGATCCCCCGCAAGTCCAGCATAGGTGCGCAGCTCCGGCAAGTGCTTGTGATTGAGGGTCAGCCCGTAAGGCAGGAACTCGGGAGCATCCTCACCCTTGCTCTCGTAATCCTCAATCATGCTGCGCCCGCCGCCTGAATAGCCGGAAATGCCATTGATGGTGACGGGGAAATCTGCAGGCAGCAGCCCGGAAGCGATGAGAGGGCGCAGGAGGGCGATCGGCCCTTGCGGCCAGCACCCCGGATTAGCGACCATACGCGCGCTCGCAATCGCCTTCGCCTGTTCCCGGTCCATTTCAGGGAAGCCGTAGGTCCAGCCATCCGCGACCCGGTGCGCGGTGGAGGCATCAATAATGCGGGTACTCCCGTTGGCGATCAACGAAACGCTCTCGCGGGCAGCGTCGTCGGGAAGGCATAGGATGGCGATATCGGCGGCGTTGAGATACTCGGCACGCGCAGCCGGGTCCTTGCGTCGCTCGACTGGGACCGAGATCAGCTCGATGTCCCTGCGTTCAGCGAGCCTTGCACGGATTTGCAGTCCTGTTGTGCCGTGTTCGCCGTCGATGAATATCCTTGCCGTCATGAATTCCGCGCCCGATGATGAATACCGGTACTCAGATGGTCCAAACCCGCGCCGGAATCAATCCGCCCGGCCAAGGAAACGGCCTATCGACGTTCCCGCCGCTTCTTTTCTGCCAGAAGGCCGAGATAGTGCATGGCTATGGATGCCGCGGCAATCGCCGTGATATCGGCATGGTCATAGGACGGTGACACCTCAACGACATCGGCGCCTACAATTTTAATTGGGCCAAGATGCCGCAGTACGGACAACATCTTCGCGGAGGAGGGACCGCCTGCAACCGGCGTTCCGGTTCCAGGAGCGAAGGCCGGGTCGAGGCAATCAATGTCGAAGGTCACATAGGCGGGCATGTTCCCCACGCGCTCGATGATCATGCGCGCGATCTCAGCGGCCTGGATTTCCTCCAGGTCGTAACCGTGGACGATCTTCAGTCCGCATTCGTCAGGCGCATGGGTGCGGATGCCTATCTGAATGGACCGCCCGGGATCGACTACCCCATCGCGCACGGCGCGGCGCACGAAGGAGCCATGGTCAATCCGCGCGCCATCATCGTCCCAGGTGTCCTGATGTGCGTCGAACTGGATAAGCGCGAGCGGCCCGTGCTTCGCGGCATGTGCGCACAGGAGCGGCCAGGTGACGAAGTGATCGCCTCCCAGCGAAAGGAGGAAGGCGTCCGAGGATATGATCCTGCTGGCTTCCTGCTCGATAATCGCGGGCGTCCTGTCATGACGGCCATAGTCGAGAAGGCAGTCGCCATAGTCGATGACGGCGAGCGTCTCGAACAGATCCAGATGGAAAGGATATTGCGGGTCGTTGTCGAAGATAACCGAAGCGCGGCGGATTGCCTGGGGGCCGAAGCGGGCGCCCGGCCGGTTCGACACCGATGCGTCGAACGGAATGCCCCAAACAACAGCATCGGCGCCCTCTACATCCTTGGAAAATTTCCTCCGCATGAAGGAGAGCGCCCCGGCATAGGTCGGGTCGCTGGCCGCGCCACGGATCTGGGTCGCTGTAAAGGCATGATCGATGGAAGTCGAGGGCATGTGCAGTTCCTTCAGGCGAAGTCGAAATAGGCAGCTTCAGGAAAAGATGGCCACCGGTTTCGGTGCAGAGTTACGAAATCACAAGAGCCTCACCATTTCAGCAGTTCCAGAAATGCTGAAAATGATCCAGCCATCTGCCCAGGAAGAGGATGCCGGCTCACGAACTTCCAGCGTTCTTTGTGCGCCCTCTGCAAGAGGGTAACAAAAAAGCGGGCCCGAAAGCCCGCTTTCCCAAAACCATCGGTAAGATGGCCTAACGCTTGGAGAACTGGAAGGAGCGGCGAGCTTTGGCGCGACCGTACTTCTTGCGTTCGACCACGCGCGCATCACGGGTGAGAAAACCATCCTTTTTCAGCACCGCACGCAGTTCCGGCTCGTAGAAGGTAAGTGCACGGGAAATGCCGTGGCGCACTGCGCCCGCCTGACCGGAAAGGCCGCCGCCGGTGACAGTGGCGACGACATCGTATTGACCGGTACGATTGGCAGCAACGATCGGCTGTTGCAGGATCATCTGCAGCACCGGACGAGCAAAATACTCTTCGAATGCCTTGCCGTTGACGGTGATCTTGCCCGTGCCGGGCTTCACCCAGACCCGCGCGATGGCATTCTTGCGCTTGCCGGTGGCATAGGCGCGGCCGTGGGCGTCCAGCTTCTGGACATGAACCGGTGCTTCGGTTGCGGCAGTTCCAGTCGCGGCGCCGAGATCCTGGAGGGAATTGAGTTCAGCCATATACCTTGACCTTTGTGTTCTTTCTGCTCATCGCCGCCACATCGAGCTCTTCCGGCTGTTGTGCCTCATGCGGATGGTCCGGCCCCGCATAGACGCGCAGGTTCTTCATCTGCCGGCGGCCAAGCGGACCGCGGGGGATCATGCGTTCCACTGCCTTCTCGACCACGCGCTCCGGGAAGCGACCCTCGAGGATCTCGCGCGCCGTGCGCTCCTTGATCCCGCCGGGATGGCCGGTGTGCCAGTAGTACTTCTTGTTCTGATATTTCTTGCCTGTGAAAATCACCTTGTCGGCATTGACGACAATGACATTGTCGCCATCATCGACATGTGGAGTATAAGTGGGCTTGTGCTTGCCGCGCAGGCGGGTGGCGACGATGGTGGCGAGGCGGCCGACGACCAGTCCTTCGGCGTCGATCAATATCCACTTTTTCGTCACTTCCGCAGGTTTCTGCGAGAAGGTTTTCATTTGTCCTATCCGCTTTCTGGGACCTTGCGAGGTGCAAGGCGTTTCTTGTTGCTTGTTTCGATAGCCGAAAACGACGCTCGAAAATCCGGCAAATGCCATGATTGTCGGCTTATAGGGGCCGCCTGGAAACGTGTCAAGCATGAAAGATGGAGGAATGTGCGAAAATTTCCTGAAAATACAACATCTTAAAGATGGGGTATCGAGATACCTCATATGCTGCTGTTCTCCTCTTAAGTGCCGGCGTTCACCTGTCCGTTTTCCTGGCTGATCTTCATGCCGTTCCATGATAGATTTGCACGCGAAGCTGGGTGGAGGCCGATGAAGCTTGAACCGCGCGTCTCGATAGTTACGATCGGTGTTGACGATCTGGACCGCGCTACCCGCTTCTATGAATCGATGGGGCTTGAGCGTAACAAGCGGATCACCGAAGGCGTCTCGTTTTTTCAAATGGGCGGGATAATCCTGGCATTGTGGCCGCGGGGGGAGATGGCAAGGGACGTCGCCGGCGATGACGGGGTGGCTACCCGCAGCGGCAAAGAGCGGGCAAGCGCTTCCGGTCCAGGCGTTCCCGACATCGTGCTCGCCTACAACACGCGCGCCGAAGCCGACGTGGCACTGATTCTCAAGGCGGCGGAAAAGGCGGGCGGGCGTATGGTCAGGCCTGCCGCGCGGGCTTTCTGGGGTGGCGTTCAGGGCTATTTCGCCGACACGGAAGGCAACCTCTGGGAGGTTGCCCACAATCCTGCCTTTCCCATCGACGCCGAAGGGCGCATCAGGCTGCCGGAATGAATCACGATTCGTATAGCGACGCCTATGTGGCGGACATCTTGAATACAGTAAGGCGCATTGCTGTCGTCGGCGCATCGATCAAGCCGGAGCGGCCGAGCTTCTCGGTGATCTGCTTTCTGGTTGCAAAGGGCTATCGCGTCTTCCCCGTCAATCCGGGACATGCAGGCAAGCAGATCGCGGGCGCTCGGGTCTATGCCTCGCTTGAGGAATTGCCAGAGCCTGTGGACATGGTGGATGTCTTTCGTAGGTCGAGCGCCGTTCCGGGCCTAACCGACGCAATCCTGGCCATGAAGCCGTTGCCGCAGGCCGTCTGGATGCAGCTTGACATTCGCGATGATGCTTCCGCCGCGAGGCTGGAAGAGAAGGGGATCAAGGTGGTCATGAACCGGTGCCCCAAGATCGAGTATGATCGGCTCTTAAGCTGAAACCTGCCGCAAGAGCAAAGATCTTATCGTGGTAAAGTTGTCTCTGGCTCCGTGTTTTCAGATTTTCGCCACGCGCCAGCATTGATTTCTTCTCAGATGCGGATCTTTGAGATCAAATCTCCTTGCCGCCTGCGCAGCCGGCTGTATTGATGGCACGGAATCTTGATGCCGAAGGAGGAATTCCATGAACGAGCGAACGCCCGGATTCAACACGCTTGCTGTCCACGCCGGCGCCCAGCCCGATCCCGCTACAGGCTCCCGCGCGACGCCGATCCACCAGACCACCTCCTATGTCTTCAACGACGTGGAGCACGCTGCTTCGCTCTTTGGCTTGCAGGCTTTCGGCAACATCTACACCCGCATCACGAACCCCACCCAGGCGGTGCTGGAGGAGCGGATCGCCGCGCTCGAAGGGGGCACCGCGGCCCTTGCTACGGCCTCGGGGCACGGCGCGCAACTTCTCGTCTTCCACACGATCATGCGCCCAGGTGAAAACTTCATTGCCGCCAAGAAGCTTTATGGCGGGACAATCAACCAGTTCGGCCACGCCTTCAAGAACTTCGGATGGGAAGTGCGCTGGGCAGATCCGGACGATATCGACAGCTTTGAACGTCAGATCGACGACAAAACCCGCGCCATCTTCGTCGAGAGCCTGGCTAATCCGGGCGGCACTTTCGTTGACCTGGAGAAGGTCTCCCAAGTGGCCAAGCGCCACGGGCTGCCCCTGATCGTCGACAACACCATGGCCTCGCCCTACCTGCTGCGTCCCATTGATTTTGGCGCTGACATCGTCGTGCATTCCCTTACCAAGTTCATGGGCGGCCACGGCAATTCGATCGGCGGCGCGCTGGTTGATTGCGGCACTTTCGACTGGTCGAAATCCGGCAACTATCCCATGCTGTCGGAGCCAAGAACCGAATATGCCGACATGGTCCTCCACGAGACCTTCGGGAACATCGCCTTTGCCATTGCCGCCCGCGTGCTCGGCCTACGCGATTTCGGCCCCGCCATTTCGCCCTTCAACGCCTTCATGATCCTGACCGGCATCGAAACCCTGCCGCTACGGATGCAGCGCCACTGCGACAACGCCCAGAAGGTGGCTGAATGGCTGAAGGACCATCCGGCTGTCGCCTGGGTCTCATATCCCGGCCTGCCGGATGATCCCAACTATGAGTTGCACAAAAAATATGCACCCAAGGGCGCCGGCGCTGTTTTCACCTTCGGGCTGAAGGGCGGATATGACGCCGGGGTGAAGGTAGTCGAGAATGTGGATCTCTTCTCGCATTTGGCCAATATCGGCGACACGAAGTCCCTGATCATTCATCCGGCCTCCACCACGCATCGTCAGTTGTCCGACGAGCAGAAGATCGCTGCTGGAGCCGGACCGGACGTCGTCCGCCTCTCGGTCGGCATTGAGGATGTGGATGACATCATTGCCGACCTAGAACAGGCGCTGGCGAAAATATAAGCCACTCTCCATCAATCGGCGGAGCCGGGGATAAATGCCTGGCTCCACCGAAAGCAGCAACCTTACCCTTCTGTCACCCATGGCCTTGAGCTTTCCGGGACTGGCGAAGTGTTTCATTTTGCATCGGCAATTTTCTGGACGCTGGCGCAGCCTGTAAACCTCGCCGCTCTGCTCATTGCATCGTCTGTTGCGGCGGGATTCTTGCAATGGCGGAAGACCGCGCTCGCCTCAGGTTGCCTGAGCGTCCTGGTCCTGTTCCTCTCCGGGTGGACAACCTTGGGGGCACTGCTTCTGCACCCGCTGGAAGAGCGTTTGCAAGGCCCTGTTCCACCGCCGGAGCGGGTGGATGGAATTGTCGTGCTGGGAGGAGGATTCGAAGGTGCGATAAACCTTGCGCGCGGTGGTTACGAGCTGAATGCCAGCGGCGACCGTTTCGTGGAGACGGCCATTCTTGCGCGCCGCTATCCGCAAGCGCGAGTGCTCGTTTCCGGTGGCTCGGGCTCGGTTTTCCTGGACGGTGAGGGCGATGCGGATACGGCGCCGCGCCTGCTTGAAGCGCTCGGCGTTGCGCCAGAGCGTATCCAGATCGAGAACAGATCCCGCGATACGTTTGAAAACGCCAGGTTCTCGCTCGCTATAGCCCGGCCACAGCCGGGGGAAACCTGGCTTCTTGTAACCTCGGCCTTTCACATGCCGCGCGCGATCTGCGTGTTCCGCAAGGCCGGATTTCCAGTGGTTGCCTGGCCCACGGATTACAAGACCTCCGGGCGCGAGCGGGCTGGCCTTGCGGAAGACAATACGCTCGATTCCATCCGCAACGTTACTGTCGCCATGCGTGAGTGGCTCGCCCTTGCCGCATACAGGGTGAGCGGACGCAGCGACTGCATATTGCCGTCCTCCCGTACGGGGTAGAAGAGCGCCCGGATTCTCCGCGCCGTATTCGTTGACGATTTACGACTGTCTGTAACCATCTAAGTGACTGATTTAATATTGCATATCAACGGCTGACGGCTGCGTATGTCCAGGCCGTGCCCACGTTCCGCCCTTTTTCCGGTTGCGTTGTAACAGGGTTGAAGCTATCCGGGCCCGGCGCTGGCCGCTATAGGCTGGCGCGGTACAACGACATATAGGGATTCCATGGACGACACCGTTCAGAAGTCGTGCTGGGGCGTTGCCGCTAAGGCGGCACTCGGTCTCGTCGGTATCATCCTTCTGGCCTGGCTTTTCGTTGGCAGCGACCCAGTCGCCCTCGTTGCAGCAGGCTGAACCAAATCAGTTATCGAGATCTTCAGGGGCGCGGCTTCAAGGCTGCGCCCCTTCGGCTTTCAGCTTTGATTGGGTGGGAACCGGCCTAAAAAGCGGGAAGCGGAATTCATCCGCTCATAAATTTTCGCTGCATGTTGAAGGGCGTCCGCTTTGGCGAGCTTGCCATTGCCTGTCCTGACGCGCATATCCGGGATGAAACACGGGCCATAAGAGCCGTTCCCGCTGCCGGAGTTGACCATGTTCCTTTCCGTATTCGACCTCTTCAAGATCGGCATCGGACCGTCAAGTTCCCATACGATGGGGCCGATGGTGGCAGCGGAACGTTTTCTGCGGGAAATTGCGGAAGGCGAGTGGCCGCGGCCCGCAGGGGCGAAAATCGCGAGGCTCGCGGTCAGCCTGCATGGCTCCCTTGCCTTTACCGGAATCGGGCACGCCACCGACCGGGCGGTGATACTTGGGTTGCAGGGGCTGACACCGCTCACCGTCGATCCGGACGCGGCTGATGCCGTTCTGGAGCGAATCAGGCGCACCCGCCTGCTTTCGCCGCCTGGCCATGGAGAATACGATTTCGATCCCGATAGCGACCTCGTCCTGGACAGGAAGACGCCGCTTCCTGGTCACGCGAACGGCATGGCATTCAACGCCTTTGACGCAGAGGATCGGCTCCTTTTACGGCGGCTCTACTATTCCATAGGGGGCGGCTTCGTCGTCTCGGAAGAGGAATTGCAGGCGCGAAAGGAGACGAAGGGGCCAGCGGTCGACCGCAACGTGCCCTATCCGTTTGCCAATGCAGGCGAGATGCTCGCGCAGGCAGGATCGAGCGGCCTTTCAATTGCCGAGATGAAAAGAGCCAATGAACTTTATTATTGCAGCGGCGAGGATCTTGATGCCGGCCTGGACCGGATCTGGCAGGCGATGCTGGGCTGTATCGAGCGCGGGCTGACTCAGGAGGGCATATTACCGGGGGGCCTCAATATCCGGCGCCGCGCGAGCGGCCTGCATAAAAAGCTTGAGGAAGAATGGCGAAGCAACCGGCCAAACCCGCTTGCGGCAAATGACTGGCTCTCCGTCTATGCCATGGCCGTGAATGAGGAAAATGCTGCTGGTGGGCGTGTCGTCACCGCTCCTACCAATGGAGCTGCGGGTGTCGTGCCTGCTGTTCTGCGCTATTGGCAGCGTTTCCACCCCGACGCGGATGCGAAGGGAGTGCATGACTTTCTCCTGACTGCGGCTGCGATCGGCGGCATCATCAAGCACAATGCTTCCATCTCCGGCGCCGAAGTTGGCTGTCAGGGCGAGGTGGGGTCTGCCTCGGCGATGGCGGCTGCGGGCCTTGCGGCGGTAATGGGCGGCACGCCGGAGCAAGTGGAGAATGCCGCCGAGATCGCGCTGGAACATCATCTCGGTATGACTTGCGATCCGGTGGCGGGGCTCGTCCAGGTGCCATGCATCGAGCGTAATGCCCTGGGGGCGGTGAAAGCGGTGACGGCGGCTTCGCTCGCGGTAAAGGGGGACGGCAAGCACTTTGTTTCACTCGATGCTGCCGTCGAGACTATGCGTCAGACCGGCCTCGACATGAACGAGCGCTACAAGGAGACGAGCCTCGGGGGGCTTGCAGTCAATGTGGTGGAGTGCTGAGTGTTGTGCAAGGCGATGCTTGCATTGACCCGGAAGCCGATCTTCCAAACGGTGCGGCCATGACGCTCCATCTGATAAAGTTGTGCGTTGGTTGTGGAAGCCCTGACGAACTTCAGGAATGGATAAAAAGTCGCCTCGATGAAAAGCGCAGACGAGGCGAACCCGCGGAGCACCTTCACACCACGCGGATGACTCCAAAGAGAACGGGGGAACTCACCAGGGGAGGCTCCTTATACTGGGTGATCCGCGGTTCGGTGCAATGCCGTCAACGGCTACTTGAAATTCGCCCTTTCACCGATGCTGAAGGCATTTCGCGCTGCCATCTGGTGCTTGAACCGGTGCTGATCTGTACGGAATGGCAGCCACGGCGGCCTTTCCAGGGGTGGCGGTATCTGAAGGCGGAAGACGCCCCGCCCGACCTGGAAGCCAATTCAGATACCTCTGAGTTGCCGAACCATCTGCGCTGTAAGCTGACTGAACTCGGCCTGCTTTAGCCCTTGCCAGCAGGCATTCTGAGGCACATCTTCTCAGCATGAACGAGAGGAAGGCCCCGGTCGAAACCGGGAGGAAAGCAGAGGTCTCCACCCCACGTGCGGATAGAAGCGCGATCGATGCCTTTGTGCGACAGGCCAGAGCTCTGGCCGTCTCCGGAAAAAAGGAGGGACGGGTCATTCTCGCTCTTGATGCGACGATGAGCCGGCAGCCGACCTGGGATCTTGCTTGCGAGATCCAGGCGCAGATGTTCGATGCCGTCGGCAGGGCAGGAACCCTCAATGTGCAACTCGTTTATTATCGCGGGTTCGGAGAGTGTGCCGCCTCGCGCTTCGTATCCGATACGGCAGCGCTGAAGCGGCTGATGTCGCGGATCGATTGCCGCGGCGGCCGCACGCAGATCGGCAAGGTTCTCTCCCACGCGCTGAAGGAGAATGGACGCGGCAAGGTGAACGCGCTTATCTTCATCGGTGACGCGATGGAGGAGAACGTGGATGAGTTGGCTGCACGCGCCGGAGAACTTGGCTTGAAGGGTGTGCCGGTCTTCCTCTTTCAGGAAGGCTCTGATCCGGCGGCAACCAGCGCATTCAAGGAGATTGCCCGGCTGTCCCGAGGTGCGTGGTTCCGCTTCGACCAAAATTCCGCTGATACCCTGGCAAAGCTGCTGGGATCTATCGCCGTATTTGCAACAGGCGGGTTGACTGCGCTGGAGGCGCGGGGACGTCCGGAAGATCGACTCATGATAGAGCATCTGAACCGCCGCAAGCCATGACGGTGCCCTTCGCATTCTTTGCGATTCTTCTTGTTGCGGCGCTTGCCACGTTTGCCCTCACGCGGGCAAGCCCGGCTCGCGTGGCTTCCGCGATCCGTCTTGCCGGTCCGATCGTGCTGGGGATTGCCGGTATAGTGATGCTCTTCGCAGGCAGGGCAGGGCTTGGCGGAATGCTGCTTTCAGGAGCGGCTGCCTGGTTCGGTTCGAGCCGGATGCGTTTGGGCTCGCGTCCCTCGCCAGGTTACAAGTCCAGCGTCCGTTCCGCCGCCCTGGAGATGCAACTAGACCACGACACGGGAGCGCTCGAAGGGGTGGTGCTGGCTGGGCGTCATGAGGGGCGCAGATTGAGCGCGATGAGCCTTGAGGATCTGCTATCCCTGCGAACCGAGCTGGCAGGGGACGAAGAAAGCCTCCAGCTACTGGAAACGTATCTTGACAGCCGGTTCGCCGCCTGGCGCGAAAACCTGAACGCGGACCAGAACCGCCGGCAGAGAGGCTCGCCAGGCTCGAGCCGCATGACCAAGGAGGAGGCTTACGAGATCCTTGGTCTTGAAGCCGGTGCGTCTGCGGCGGAAATCCGAAAGGCGCACCGCCGTCTGATGCAACGCCTCCATCCGGACATGGGTGGCTCCGCCTTTCTTGCGGCTCGCATCAACGAAGCACGGGACGTTCTGCTGTCGGAACATCAGTAGCACCCTCTACGGACGTCAGTTCTGAACAGCGTAGCAGTCGACGTTTTTCCGCTTCAGGGAAGTGCAGGCATCCCAGGCTGCTGTCTTGCTCTCGAAGCCGCCGAAGCGAGCCCGGTAGTAGGTCTTGCCTTTCAGCACGAAGACTTCGGTAAAGGGTGTGGCATCAGCCAGCAGGGACGAAGCTTGCTCAGCGGTATGGGAAAGCACTTTGCGGGCGTCCTCCTCCGTCGGCGCGGAGGCTACCTGAATGACCCAACCCTTTACCGGAGTGGAAGCGGTCTTGAGTTCGTCGAGATCGCCGCCGGAAACGATGGCTTCGGCCAGCGCTGCCTTGACGGGCGTTGGTGCTTGCTCCGCGTAGGCAGTGACCGGTACCTCCGGCTTCTCCTGGGGCAGCGGAGCCCGGCCAGGCAGGACGACGCCGGCTTTCCGGCTCGCAGCAGATGCTATGACCGGTGTGACGGTGGTCCCCTTCGCCACCAGAAGCTTTTCGCTGCCAGTGGAAGCATTGGGCAGGGTACGCTTGATTAGGTCGGCCATGTGTGCGTCGCGGCTGCGGGCCGTCCTGCCGCCCATGACCACGGCAACGATCGAGCGCCCGCCGGTGGAAACCGACGTCACGAGGTTGAAGCCGGAAGCCCGGATATAGCCGGTCTTGATGCCATCAACGCCTTTCACGCTTCCCAGCAGATTGTTGTGGGTGTTGATGCGACGGCCGGCGAAGGTGAAGGAACGGGTCGAAAAGTAGTCGTAGTACTGGGGGAAGTGCTCGCGCAATGCGATGCCGAGCCGCGCCATATCACGGGCGGTCGTCTTCTGCTCGCTGTTCGGCAGGCCGTGAGCATTGCGGAACGTTGTGGAATTCATTCCGAGCTGTCGTGCCTTGGCTGTCATCATCCTGGCGAAGTTTTCTTCCGATCCACCGATGAATTCGGCCACAGCCGTAGAAACGTCATTTGCCGAGCGCGTGACGAGCGCCTTGATAGCCTGGTCCAAGGTGATGCTGCCGCCTGCCTTTACGCCGAGCTTCGTCGGCGGCTCCGAAGCCGCCTTGCGTGAGAAGGTCACAGGCGTGTTCTTGTTGATGCGACCCGAAGACATCGCCTCGAAGACCATATAGAGGGTCATCATCTTGGTGAGGGATGCCGGATAGCGCGGAGCATCGGCGCTGTCTTCATAAAGCACCTTCCCCGTCTTGGCATCGATGACGATCCCTGCATATTTCGGGTTTGCCGCGGCTGGAGCTGCCGCGATCCCGGCGAGAGTTGCTGCCATGATAGCCGTCATGGCAAGCTTGAGAATTTTACTGGTTGGCCTTCTCAAAGCCGCAAACGCCTGACGCACAACGGAACCCTTTTCGCTCAAAGCCACTTCTTCCACGCGTAAGCGCAGACTCCTTTTTGCGACGCTACGAGCGGTGCCGTTACCAATTCGTTAGGGTTTGGGTTTTCTTGACGGAAAAAGTCGAAGGCAAGGTTCATTTTAGGCTCATTTTATCTTTTTGGTTGTCCGGGAGCTTCTGCCTGAACACGGCAGGTTGTTATTCGCGATTATTGTTCAACTGTGGACATTGCGTGGCATGCGCTCAAAAAACGCACCTTTGAAAAAGCGGCTGCGCCTTCTACATAAGGAACACACGGGCCTGCTCAGGTCGGACCGGTCAGATTGGCCCGGGTTGGGGTGACGGCGATTGCGGCCAGGCGGCAGATGGGCGCTCCCCAGAAAATTGACGAGAAGGGTGACGCAATCCGTATTGTCACTACGCCAGAAGGGCTTAAAATTGTCGTTCGAGCACCTACATGCAGCAGCCAGGATGGGTGCGGCGAGATGGGACGAAGGACGATCGGCGAGAACAAGATGTCAAGTGACGCTTTGCGGATGAGCCGTAGCGGCGATGAGGGCAACGGCACTGGGCGCGGCACTGCGGTCATCACGCGCACTCGAACGAAGACCAAGAAGCCAAGTCTTTACCGCGTGCTGCTATTGAATGACGACTATACGCCAATGGAGTTCGTCATTCACGTACTGGAGCGTTTCTTCCAGAAGGACCGTGAAGCAGCGACGCGGATCATGCTGCATGTACACAATCACGGCGTCGGCGAATGCGGCGTCTACACATTCGAGGTGGCCGAGACAAAAGTATCTCAGGTCATGGATTTTGCCCGTCAGCATCAGCATCCGCTGCAATGCGTGATGGAGAAGAAATGAGGTAATGGATGCCGGCTTTCTCCCAGGGCCTGGAACGCGCGCTTCACCAAGCGCTGACCTATGCCAATGAACGCCACCATGAATATGCGACGCTGGAGCATCTGCTTCTGGCGCTGCTCGACGACAATGATGCGGCCACAGTCATGCGGGCGTGCAACGTCGATCTCGATGAGCTGAGGCGTACTGTCCTCGACTATATCGACACCGAGCTCGACAATCTCGTCACCGGCTATGATGAGGATTCCAAGCCCACAGCCGGTTTCCAGCGAGTCATCCAGCGGGCGGTGATCCACGTACAGTCTTCAGGCCGCGAAGAGGTTTCGGGTGCGAACGTGCTTGTAGCGATCTTCGCCGAGCGCGAGAGTCATGCTGCCTATTTCCTCCAGGAACAGCAGATGACCCGCTATGACGCGGTCAACTATATCAGTCACGGGATTGCCAAACGTCCCGGCGCTTCGGAGTCGCGCACGCCCCGCGGAGCCGACGAGGATCAGGCAGGCCCTGCGGCGGGCGCGGAGACGGAGGATGGGGCCAAGAAGAAACAGCAGCAGGATGCGCTGTCGGCTTACTGTGTCAATCTGAACGCGAAGGCGCGGGCAGGCCGGATCGACCCCTTGATTGGCCGGGAGGCGGAAATCAATCGCACCATCCAGGTGCTGTGCCGCCGTTCCAAGAACAATCCGCTCTATGTGGGCGATCCCGGTGTGGGCAAGACCGCCATTGCCGAAGGCTTGGCCAAGCGCATTGTGGAGGGTGACGTGCCGGAAGTTCTGGCAGACGCCACCATCTTTGCCCTCGACATGGGGACGCTGCTTGCTGGAACGCGCTATCGCGGTGACTTCGAGGAACGGTTGAAGCAGGTCGTGAAGGAACTGGAGGATTTCCCCGGTGCCATCCTGTTCATTGACGAGATCCATACGGTGATTGGCGCGGGCGCGACCTCAGGCGGGGCGATGGATGCCTCCAACCTTCTGAAGCCGGCGCTCTCTTCCGGAGCGATCCGCTGCATAGGCTCGACCACCTACAAGGAGTTCCGTCAGTTCTTCGAGAAGGACAGGGCGTTGGTTCGCCGCTTCCAGAAGATCGACGTGAATGAGCCGACGGTGGATGATGCCATCGAGATCATGAAGGGGCTGAAGCCCTATTTCGAGGACTTCCACCGCGTCAAATACACGAACGACGCCGTGAAGGCGGCGGTCGAGCTATCGGCGCGCTACATCAGTGATCGCAAGCTGCCGGACAAGGCCATTGACGTGATCGACGAGACCGGCGCTTCGCAGAAGCTGCTGCCCCAGTCCAAGCGGCGCAAGGTGATCACCGTGAGGGAGATCGAGAACACGATAGCCACCATGGCGAGGATTCCACCCAAGACCGTCTCCGCGGATGACGAGAAGGTGCTTGCCGGGCTGGAGGTCGAGCTTAAGCGTGTGGTATACGGTCAAGACCAGGCGATCGAGGCGCTTGCCTCGGCGATCAAGCTTGCCCGCGCCGGTCTGCGCGAGCCCGAGAAGCCCATCGGCTCTTATTTGTTCTCCGGTCCGACCGGTGTCGGCAAGACCGAGGTGGCAAAACAGCTCGCCGCTTCCCTCGGCGTGGAGCTTCTGCGTTTCGATATGTCGGAGTACATGGAGCGCCACACGGTCAGCCGCCTCATCGGCGCGCCTCCGGGCTATGTCGGGTTCGACCAGGGCGGGCTGCTGACGGACGGCGTTGATCAGCATCCGCATTGCGTGCTGCTTCTCGACGAAATCGAGAAAGCGCATCCGGATCTATTCAACATTCTCCTGCAGGTGATGGACCACGGCAAGCTAACCGACCACAACGGCAAGCAGATCGACTTCCGCAATGTCATCCTTATCATGACGACCAATGCGGGTGCCGCCGATCTCGCCAAGCCGGCGATCGGTTTCGGTTCCTCCAAGCGCGAAGGCGATGATATGGAGGCGATAAACCGCCTCTTCTCACCCGAGTTCCGCAACCGGCTTGATGCCATCATACCCTTCGGGTCGCTGCCTGTTCCGGTGGTACATCAAGTCGTGCAGAAGTTCGTCATGCAGCTTGAGGCTCAACTTGCCGAGCGCAAGGTCACCTTCGACCTGTCCGACGAGGCGGTGGCATGGCTTGCCGACAAGGGTTATGACGAGCGCATGGGTGCGCGCCCTCTCGGCCGCGTGATTCAGGAGCACATCAAGAAGCCGCTGGCTGAAGAAGTGCTGTTTGGAAAATTGAAGCGCGGTGGGACCGTGAAGGTGACGGTCGAAAAGAACGAAGCGGGCGAGGCCGGTCTGAAGCTGGAGATCATCCCCGACGACCAGCCGGTCAGGCCTAAGCGGGAGGCGCCGCAGCCTAAGGGCGCCGGTTCAAAGCGGCCCGCGGCGAAGAAGACGAAGGCGAAGGCAAAACAACCGCCGGTAAGCAAGGAGCCTCCCAAACGCAGTCTCGTCCCGCAACTGCCGCGTAAGGGCTGAGCGGGACCAGCTATACGGACGCAAGGCGCGAGACGAAAGTTTCGCGCCTTTTTCGTTCTGCTGAATCTGGGGGGAATGGGCTGTTTTCCAGTTGCTCAAGCAGGGCCGTGACCTTGCAGCAACTATCGTAAAGCGGACGACAGAGGCAGCGTGACGAGACCTGCGCAATTCAGCTGCTTGATGGACATAACCTAGCTTCCCGCCATATGCTGAATTTGTCGCTTCTTTCAGCTTCATCCTGACCATTTTGCCCATCAAAGGCGGCCAGCACACAGGGAAAATCAGTGGAAACGGACCTCAAGATGAGAAGGCGTTTAAAGCCACATGGAAAACGCCCAATGCTCCGTTTCCTCCTTTGGCGCAGACATTATGATCCGCTGTTGCTTGCGGCAGCGATGGCATGCCTGGTGTCGAAGATAAGAGCCGATATCGTCATTTTCGGGTTTTTCCTTACTGTCGGTCTTTACCTGATCGCCGTCAGACACCGTTCGCTGCGTTATATCGATCCGGTATATGCGACAGGATCCTGCCTTTACGGAATCGGCGCGATTGTCCTGGGGGTCGCTCATTGGAATTTTCCCGACGAGATACGCTGGATCGGCTATCCGGTTTATCTCATGCTCGGCATCGCCTTTTTCCCCAGCGTAACCCTTGTAAAGGATCCGCTTCGGCAGATTGTATTGGGCTCGCGGGTGGGGCTGGCACTTGCCGTCTTCATTGGCGTTCTGGAAGTTTTGGCAGGCGGGGAACGGATGGGTCTTGGAGGCAATGCCGCCAATACAGCCTTCGTGATTGCGGTGGCCGGCGTATTGGCCCGCATGCAAGTGCCTTCCCCGCCGCGCCTCTTGCCGAATTCACGGCTCTGGTTTTACCTTGCGGCGTTTGCTGTGATCATGACCGGCACCCGATCTGTTCTGCCGATTTTCCTCTTAGGGCTGCTCTTCGATATTTTTGCATTCCGCCGCCAACTGCTCGATGGGATACTCCGCTTTCCATTGAAGGGGCTGGCGGCATTCGGCATCGTCCTCGCAATGGGCTTCACAGCGATCGGTTACGAACTGTCGAGTTCCATTGCCAACCGTTTCGAATACACCCTGACGGAGTTTGATTCGGCGTTACACTTCAATGAGGGACGGCAAGATCAGGAATTGACTGGATTGTCGATTCGGCTCGTACTCTGGCAACAGGCGTTAGACGTCATCAGCCATTATCCAATCCTTGGCAGCGGCGGTGAAAGCAGCATGGAGGAAATCCAGCTTGGGATACCGCCGGATCAGCGCCCCATCTTTGCCCACTACATTCACGTGCACAACTTCATCCTGGACGAGCTTCGCATTCGAGGCAGCCTGGGCCTTGCGCTCATGCTGGGATTCTTTGTTGCGGTAAGTTGGAAGCTTTGGGCGAGCGGCTTGCCTGAAATCCGCCAGGCGCTGGTGCTTTTCCTGGTGTCGCTCACAACCTACGGCTCACTACACGGAGTGCTCCTGGCGGACCGCAACATTGCTTTGATTGCGATATTCCTGACGATGATGCTGCTGCACTTGCAGAAAGTCGAGTTCTGGGGGAGGGTTCGGAAAGCCTCTTAGTTGAAAGCTGCGTAAAGCGCCCGCCTAATATAATCCTGTCCGCGGAAAAGGGCGGTGGGAAGCCGCATGTAGAAGGGAAATTTCGTTTTGCTGTAACCCCCTATCGTGGAGGTCCGGCTTGCTGGTTTCAGCAGCGGTATCTGCGTGACATAGACGCGCGCTCCGTGCGCCCAGTCACGCTCAAGCGCTATATCGAACGGCAGGAACATGGGCAGCGTTCTTGCCAAAAGCTTGCGCGCTCCTTCCAGGGAGACGAGATAGCCCATTGATGACCCCATAGGCCCATGGATACAACGGCCAACGCTGTCACCCACGTCGGTCCTGACCTTGTGGATAAAGCCTTTGGTTCGGTGATTGTACAGCTTCACGATATCAGGCTGGGGGCTGAGCCGTGTGCATGCCTCGACGCGGGCTGCAAAATCAGGAAGGAAGTCGGCATCGTCTTCCAGAATGACGGCGAATGGCCACTCCGCCTCTGCTACCCGGCGAAGGGCGCGAAGATGGCTCATATAACATCCATATTCGCCACCCATCGGCCTGCGCCCGTGCCAGAGCTGAAACTTTCTGACGTCAAGTTCCTTGCGCTCATGAGGCTGAAGAGCATTGCCGTCCATGGCGGCAACTCTTTCCGGGACAATTCTCAGTTCAGCGGCACGCGCCGACAGCCCATCCCACCGGTCGGGGGAACGGTCGAGATTGATGACCAGTACAGGAATGTCCACGATCAGCCTTCCGGTTCGTTCTCCAGCGCCTTGCGTATCTTGCTCGCATTCTCTGCCAGCACCTCCTGGTTTTCCATCTCTCCGGTATGCGGGCGCAAGGCTACGCCTGCAAAGCGGGGTAGGACATGGAAGTGCAGGTGAAAGACGACCTGTCCGCCTGCCGATTCGTTGAATTGCTGAATGGTAAGTCCGTCAGCCTCGAAGGCCTTCATTGCGGCGCGACCGACCCGGCGGACCGTGCGCATGACGGCCGAAAGTGCCTCGTCATCGACATCGAGCAAATTGCGAGCGGGCCGTTTGGGGATGACAAGGCAATGCCCTGTGCCACGGGGCATGATGTCCATAAAGGCGAACGTTTCCTCATCTTCGAAGATCTTGTGCGCGGGCAGTTCGCCGCGGAGGATCTTTGCGAAGGGATTGGCCTCGTCGTAGCTGGCTGTCATTTTTCGCCCTCGTTTCCGATTGTGTTGGTGCGATGTTTGTTGGCGATGGCTGCGCCGTCAAGGCGGAACAATCTTTGTGTTCTTCTTAAGACCTGCGATAGGGCGTGTGCTCTGCGAGCATCTCACCGACGATCTCCACTTCGTGGCGCTCGTGGTCAAGATAGTTTGCAACAGCTCGCCTGAGGCCGGGATGGGCGATGTAGTGGGCGGAATGTGTCGTCACCGGAATATAGCCGCGGGCCAGCTTGTGTTCGCCCTGCGCCCCGGCCTCCACGCGCTTGAGGCCCCTTCCAATGGCGAATTCGATTGCCTGATGATAGCAAACCTCGAAATGCAGGAAGGGGTGATGCTCAATGCATCCCCAGTTGCGGCCGTAGAGCGTGTCGCCGCCAATGAAGTTGATGGCACCAGCGATGTAGCGCCCGGCGCGTTTGGCCATCACCAGCAGAATGTCGTCAGCCATGCGCTCTCCTATGAGGGAGAAGAAGCGGCGGTTGAGATAGGGGCGGCCCCATTTGCGGCTGCCGGTTTCCATGTAAAATCCAAAGAAGTCGTCCCATACGGCTTCCGTCAGGTCGCGCCCCGTCAGCCAGTCGATGGTGATTCCAGCCTCGCACGCGGTGCGCCGCTCCTTCTTCAACGCCTTACGCTTGCGCGAGGTGAGAGTGCCCAGAAAATCATCGTAGGAACGGTAATCCTGATTGAAGAAATGGAACTGCTGGTCCGTCCGCCGCAAGAAGCCGGCTTCCGCCAGCACCTCTGCCTCGTCCTGGGGTGCAAAGGTAACATGTAGCGAAGAAACGCCAAGCCGATCTGCCACCATCCGCAGCCCTTCCGCCAACGCTTGGCGAACGGCATCCTTGTTGGCCATGCGACTTGCAAGTAGGCGTGGCCCGGTAGCGGGGGTGAAGGGTACAGACACCTGGAGCTTGGGATAATACCGCCCACCGGCGCGCTCCAGCGCATCCGCCCATCCATGATCGAAGACATATTCGCCCTGGCTGTGTGACTTTAGATAACAGGGCACGGCGCCGAGCAGCGTTCCGTCGGCGTCTTCAAGACGAAGATGCTGGCCGAGCCAGCCGGTCCCGCGTGTGGCACAGCCGCTTTCCTCCAACGTCTTCAGGAAGTCATAAGAGATGAAGGGATTGTAATCGGCGCTTCCGGAGGTGGCGCCAGCCAGACTCGCCCATTCCTCCCTGGAAAAGTCGTCGAGGCTTTGCGCTATCGCAATAGTGGCTGCCTGGCTGGTTTTCATTGCGGTCCGGAAATCCAATATCTCCGAACATAGGCGAAATGGGCGAGGCTTTCACCCGTTCAAGGATCGAATCCTTCGAAAGTCATCTGATCGGCATAGCGGAGGGTCTTCTGTGCATCTTCGGCGTTACGGACCGTCCACGTGATAACGGGTAGTGAAAGGCGCTCACGAACGAAGCTGACGAACGCATTGGGCAGGTTGGAGACGTCATAGGAGACGAAGGATAGGCCATTTGCAAGCATGGAGAAATGGGCTTCCATATCGGAGGGCGAGGACCCGGTGGCGGTCAAGCCAACCGGCAGGTTACCGCTTTTCCGGCCCAGATCGCGGACAATCCAGTGATCGAAGGACATCAGGGCGGCGTGGCCCTTATAGCTTGAGAGACTGCCGAGAACTGCATCCACCAAGCCGGTATCGTGACCGGCGACGCCCTTCAGTTCGATGATAAGCGGGACGGCGCCTGAGACCAGTTCAAGTAGCTGCGAGAGCGTGGGAACCTGCTCGGCTGTGCCGCCGACACGCAGCGCTCCCATTTCGGCTGACGTCCTTTGCCAGATGCGACCATCCCCGCCCGTAAGCCGTGCTAGCTCTTCATCATGGAAGACTACGGGAACTCCGTCCGACGCCAGATGCACGTCGCACTCTATCGTGTAGTTGCGCTCGACGGCTGCCCGAAAGGCTGCGCGGGTGTTCTCCCATCGAGTCTTGTTCATATCATGGAGCCCGCGATGCGCGATGGGCCGGGAAGTCAGCCAGGAAAGCTCTCCCACGGTTGCGTTCATCAGTCGATCTCTATAATCGCTTCAATCTCGACGGGAGCATTCATCGGCAGCGAAGCCGTGCCGACGGCCGAGCGAGCGTGGCGGCCCTTGTCGCCGAGCGCAGCGACAAGAAAATCCGACGCGCCGTTGGCAACAACATGCTGCTCAATATAATCAGGGGTTGATGCGACGAATACGGTGATCTTCACGATTCGCCGGATGCGTTCCAGATCGCCCAGTGCAGCTTGTGCCTGGGCAAGCACGTTGACCGCGCACCATTTTGCCGCCAGCTTGCCAGCCTCTGTCCCAAGTTCGCGGCCAAGCAGACCCATGGCCATCAGCCTGCCGTCCTTCATTGGTAGCTGTCCGGACGTGATGAGCAGATTGCCCGTTTCCACGCACGGAACATAGTTGGCAACGGCCTTGCCAGGCTCAGGAAGCTCCACTCCAAGCTCAAGCAAACGTTTCTCTATCGTGTTCTTCATTGAACTCCTCGCAGATGGCCATGCATGATACTTCTAGCGCATGGCGAACTTCTCAGTGACTGACGGGGACGATTTTTATAAAACGCCTCCACAACGGAGATTTCCCATGTGCCTGTCATCCCGCGCCTTGTTCGCGATCATACCACTGCTCAGTCTCACCGCTTCTGCTGCAGCGGATGCTCGAACCCTTCTACCGCACAGGGCGGTCTACGATCTTGCGCTGGCCGATACAAATGACGAATCGGACATCCAGCAACTAACCGGCCGGTGGGTTTTCGAGTTCTCCGGCACCTCATGTGAAGGCTATACCCTTCAGTCCCGTATTGTCATGCGTTTTGAGATGACTGAGGGAACGAGCGTTATTGATCAACGGGTAATGAGCTTCGAGGATGCGGAAGGGGATACGTTCCGCTTCGTCACGCGCTCTTTCATCGACCAGGAGTTGGAGAACGAGGTCAGGGGCACTGCAAGAAGGGAGCCGTCTGGCACGCTGATTGAATATCAAAGACCGGAGCGGAAGAAGGTTTCCCTCGCGCCGGTTCTCTTCCCCACCGCGCAGCTTCGTGAGCTCCTGGACAAGGCGGAGGCCGGTGAGCGCTTCTATGAAAGCGCCATATTCGATGGCACGGAATACGCCGAAGCTCCTGTCCTTGTTTCGGTCGTGGTCGGCCAGCCTGCGCCTGTAGCTGAGAGCGACCCGGAAAAGGCGGTGCTGGGCGCGCTCGCATCGGCAGAGTTCCGGCCGGTCACAGCGGCCTATTTCGACGGCAAGGAAGCAGGAGAAGGTGAGGAGACGAGCGACTACAACGTCAGCTTCAAACTCCATGAAAGCGGAATTCAGCGCGACATGGTGATTCGATACAGGGACTACTCCATGACCGCCAGACTCACCAATCTTGCGCTGTTTGAGCCGGATGAGGAATGCAGCGTAGAGGACGCCCGCTGAGGACAAAAACCCTGGCGGGAAAGGCGTGCAAAAGCCTAGATGGCTTGCATTTGCCTGTATATAGCTCTATATGCGCGGCCATTCCACACGCGGACTTTGGGTTTCAGCCGGAAGACATCTGGCGGACACCTCCGGTGGCGCAATCGCGCCTGCGGTCCGCGGAGGCTCAACCGGAAAGGATTATGCAATGGCTTTGCCAGACTTTAGCATGCGTCAGCTTCTCGAAGCGGGCGTACACTTCGGACACCAGACTCATCGTTGGAACCCCAAGATGGATCCATACATCTTTGGTGCCCGTAACAACATCCACATCATTGATCTGAGTCAGACGGTGCCGCTTCTGCACCAGGCCTTGAAGACGGTGTCGGACACCGTGGCCAAGGGCGGTCGTGTGCTGTTTGTCGGAACGAAGCGCCAAGCTTCCGATATCGTTGCCGATGCGGCGCGACGCTGCGCCCAATATTATGTGAACTCGCGCTGGCTGGGCGGCATGCTCACCAACTGGAAGACGATTTCCAATTCCATCCAGCGCCTGCGCCGGCTCGATGAGATGCTGGCTGACGAGAGCTTGCGTTTCACCAAGAAGGAGCGGCTCAATCTGGAGCGCGAGCGCGATAAGCTGGAGCGCGCGCTCGGCGGTATCCGGGACATGGGCTCAACTCCGGATATGATGTTTGTGGTCGATACCAACAAGGAAGCGATCGCTGTTCAGGAGGCGCGGCGACTGGGAATCCCGGTGATCGCCATCATCGATTCGAACTGTGATCCGGACCTCGTCGACTATCCGATTCCTGGTAATGACGACGCTGCTCGCGCTATCGCCCTTTACTGCGATCTGATTTCCAAAGCGGCCATCGATGGTATTGAACGCCAGCAGGGCGCGCTCGGCATCGACCTGGGCGGATCCGTAGAGGCACCGGCGGAGCCTGCGCTGGATGAGCCGACCACCGAAGCTGTCCCTGCGGGAGAAGTGCAGGCCGAGGAAGCTGCGGCGCAGGCCAAGGAATAAAGATCAATTGGACAGGGAAGGACAGCCGTCCTTCCCCTTTCTGGGGCGGGCCCTCGAAACCCGGATATGAAGAGGCGAAAATGAGCATTTCAGCAGCACTGGTCAAGCAACTGCGCGACATGACGGGCGCAGGCATGATGGATTGCAAGACCGCGCTGTCGGAGACCAGCGGCGACCTTGAGGCTGCGGTCGACTGGTTGCGCAAGAAGGGCATTTCCAAGGCTGACAAGAAATCCGGCCGCACCGCAGCGGAAGGACTGATCGGCATCGCATCCGGGACAGACAGCGCCGTCATGGTCGAGGTCAATTCCGAGACGGATTTCGTGGCCCGCAACGAGGCGTTTCAGGATCTGGTCCACGCCATTGCCGATGCGGCGCTCGCTACTGCGGGCAGCGTGGATGCGGTTGCGGCAGCAACGCTTTCCTCTACTGGAAAAGCGGTGTCGGACTCCATTCGTGACGCAATCGCCACCATTGGTGAGAATATGGAACTGCGACGTGTCGCCAAGCTGAGTGTCGGCAAGGGCGTCGTTGCGACCTACGTCCACGGCGCCGTCGCAGACGGCCTCGGCAAGATTGGCGTCCTCGTTGGCATTGAGACCAAAGGCGATGTGGAAGCCGCGCGCAAATTCGGACGCCAGGTTGCCATGCATGTGGCCGCGACCAGCCCGCTTGCTCTGACCGAAGCGGATGTTGACCCAGCCCTGGTGGAGCGCGAGAAGGCGATCTTTGCGGATCAGGCCCGTCAGTCCGGCAAGCCGGAGAATATCATCGAGAAGATGGTCGAAGGCCGCCTGCGCAAATATTTTGAAGAGGTGGTCCTCTTGAAGCAGGCTTTCGTCATCAACCCGGATCTGACCGTTGAGAGCGCGCTCAAGGAAGCCGAGAAGGAAATTGGCGCGCCGGCCAAGATCACGGCTTTCCAGCGGTTTGCGCTCGGTGAGGGCGTGGAGCGGGAAGAAGCGGATTTCGCCGCGGAAGTTGCTGCTGCGGTGAAGAGCTAGGGTCCTCACTTACGAGGTATGAATGAAGGGCGCCGCGTGACAACGCGGCGCCCTTCGTGTAGCCAGACCAGGCAGAGAAGTGCTGGCCGGCAGTCTAGCCAGAAAAGAGGAAACCGTGAACCCACGTTACCGGCGCGTTGTCCTGAAAGCCTCCGGTGAAGCCTTGATGGGAAAGCAGGGCTTCGGCATCGATGTTGCCGTCGTCGACCGTTTAGCCGCCGACATCGCTGATGCGCGCTCTCTTGGAGTGGAGGTGGGCGTCGTCATCGGCGGCGGCAATATTTTCCGCGGCGTGGCCGTCGCTTCCAAGGGGGGTGACCGGGTGACCGGCGATCATATGGGCATGCTCGCCACGGTGATAAATTCGCTGGCACTTCGCACCTCGCTTGTCAAGATCGGCGTAGATGCAGTCGTGTTGTCAGCCATCGCCATGCCGGAGCTGTGCGAAAGCTTTTCGCAGCGGAAGGCCATGAGCTACATCAACCAGGGGAAAGTGGTGATTTTCGCCGGAGGGACCGGCAACCCCTTTTTCACGACTGATTCGGCGGCTGCTCTTCGCGCGGCGGAGATCGGTGCGGATGCTCTTTTCAAGGGCACGCAGGTGGATGGCGTCTATTCGGCCGATCCGCACAAGGACAGGAACGCCGTGCGCTACGAGCATGTCAACCATGAACAGGTCCTACGGGAGGGACTCGCCATCATGGATACGGCGGCGATTGCCCTTGCGCGGGAGAACAACATTCCGATAATCGTTTTCTCCATACATGAGGAGCGTGGCTTCGGCGCGATCCTGCGTGGTGGCGGCCGTTGCACTGTCGTCAGCAACAGCCCGGCACCCTCGAGCAAGAAGGAAACCAGAGATGCCTGACGGTGTTGATTTCAATGATCTGAACCGGCGCATGGACGGCGCGGTAAGTGCCTTCAGGCAGGATATTGCCTCGCTCAGGACCGGCCGCGCCTCCGCCAACTTGCTTGATCCGGTGCATGTTGATGCCTATGGGGCCTCCATGCCGGTCAACCAGCTTGCTACGATTTCGGTGCCGGAGCCGCGTATGATCTCCGTCTCGGTTTGGGATCAGGGTCTGGTGCAGGCGGTGGACAAAGCGATCCGAGAAGCCAATCTCGGCTTCAATCCCATTGTTGAAGGCACCACCTTGCGCATTCCGCTACCCGAACTCAACGAGGAGCGGCGCAGGGAATTGGTGAAGATCGCTCATCAATATGCGGAGAACGCCCGCGTGGCGGTGCGCCATGTCCGCCGAGATGGCATGGAGCATCTCAAAAAGGCCGAAAAGGACGGGGAGATCAGCGAAGACGAACTGCGCATCCAATCCGACAGGGTGCAGAAGATGACGGATGAAAGGATCGCCGCCATCGACGCGCTTCTGGACGAGAAGGAAGTGGAGATCATGCAGGTCTGAGTGCCTGTCGTGCGTGGCCTGCCTGTAACGATCCTCAAAGGGGCGTCGGCCCGCTTGCCGCGGACCTTGGAACCGAGAGGTAACATGCGGTGAAGCCCGCGCATATCGCGATCATAATGGATGGCAATGGGCGCTGGGCGCGCGCGCGTGGCCTGCCGCGAACAGCTGGACACCGCGCGGGCGTTGAAGCATTGCGGCGGACCGTTCGTGCTGCTGGCGAAATGGGCGTTGAATGGCTGACGGTCTATGCCTTCTCCTCGGAGAACTGGTCGCGCCCCAAGGCAGAGGTATCGGACCTCATGGGGCTTCTGCGGTTGTTCATCCGGCGCGATCTGGCCGAATTGCACCAGAACGGGGTACGTGTCCGTGTCATTGGAAGCCGTGAGGGCCTGGAGCCTGATATTGCAGCATTGCTCGTGGAGGCGGAAAGCCTGACTGCGCAGAACACCAACATGAATCTGATCGTCGCCTTCAACTATGGCGCCCGTGACGAGATCCTGCGAGCCGCCCAGGCGCTTGCTGCCGACGCTCTGGCGGGGCGCTGTGATCCCGCGCTGATCACACAGGAGGATTTCGAAGCGAGGCTCGACACGGCAGGAATGCCGGAGCCTGATCTCATCATACGCACGAGCGGCGAACAGCGTCTGTCCAACTTTCTCTTGTGGCAAGCGGCTTATGCGGAGTTTGTGTTCCTGCACTGCAATTGGCCGGATTTCAGCGAAGACGACCTTGCCGCTGCGATTCGAGTCTTCGAGGAGAGGGAGCGTAGGTTCGGCAGCGTGGCTCAGCAGGAAGCAGTCTCTTGAGGCCTGCTGTCCAACGAGGAATCATGTTTCCTGCGGTGAGAAGGGAGGCGGTCCGGACTTGACGCATTGGGATGCCAGTATGGAGTTCCGTCCGTGACCGGTGACACTGCGCAGGCCGGAATGAGTGGGAGCGGCCAGCGGAATTTGCGGCTGCGTATCATTTCGGCCGTTATTCTTGGAGCGGGCGCGCTGGCTTTAACCGTTGCGGGTGGCCCGGCTTTTCGCATCTTTACTGCAGCTCTTTCGCTCCTCATCTTCTACGAATGGACAGCAATGGGTGGTGCAGGAAGCCGCCGGGTTGCGATGATTGCATGGGCCGGGCTTGTGGTGGCTCTGGTGGCGATGCTTATGGGATTTCCCGCTCTGCTTCCATTCGCCTTACTCACCGCTGCGGTCCTTATCGTTCTACTTTTCTCCTGGCTTGCAGGCAGCGGCATCTGGACGGCCGGCGGGCTTGTCTATGCCGGCGCACCGGGGCTTGCGCTTGCCAATCTGCGTGGAGCGGACGAGGCAGGATTGATAATCATCCTTTTCCTCTACGCCGTGGTGTGGACAACCGACACTCTGGCCTATTTCACCGGCCGGGCGCTCGGCGGGCCGAAGCTTGCACCATCCATTTCCCCGGGCAAGACATGGAGCGGCGCCATCGGTGGAACGATAGGAGGCGCGGCCGCAGGAGCGGTGGTGCTGTGGCTCTTGGGTTCAGCGTTTTCGCTCGTCCTCGCCCTTTTTCTCGCCGTTCTTCTGTCGGTGGTATCGCAAGCTGGTGATCTTTTCGAATCTGCAATGAAGAGGCGCCGCGGCGTGAAGGATTCGGGATCGCTCATCCCCGGCCATGGCGGTGTGATGGACAGGGTGGATGGGCTTGTTGCCGCGGCTGTTCTTCTCTATCTGATGGTTGCGCTCTTTTCGCCCGGGCACACGCCCACAGGTTTCGTATCGGCCTGAATAATGGTCGGAGTGGCGTAATGCTTCTGTCACGGAGTCGCCGCCTTTTGACGGAAATTGGCAGAACGTGATGAATTCACGTCAAGGGACAAAAGCTTGGGTGATATAGCTGGCTCATTACTCGGACTGGTCGAGTTCCTTTTGGGAACCATCGTCCCGTTTCTTTTCGTTCTCACGGTCGTCGTTTTCGTACACGAGCTGGGGCACTATCTCGTCGGCCGCTGGTGTGGCATCGGCGTCCAGGCATTCTCTATCGGTTTCGGTCCGGAGATTGCAGGCTTTACGGATCGCAAGGGGACACGCTGGAAGATTTCCGCAATTCCCCTGGGTGGCTATGTCAAGTTCGTGGGGGATGTCAGCTCCACTAGCCAGCCGGATCCGGCAAGCCTGAAAAAGCTGACGGATACGGAGCGCCGTTCCGCCTTCCATCTCCAGCCGGTATGGAAAAGGGCGGCGACTGTCTTTGCTGGCCCCTTCGCCAATTTTTTGCTCACCGTCATGGTTTTCTCCATCATGTTCGCCATGTTCGGCCGCTATGTGGTCGAACCCATGGTGGCCGAAGTCCGTCCCGGCAGCCCTGCCGCTGAATCCGGCATCCTGCCGGGCGATCGCTTCATCTCAGTCGACGGCGTGAGAATCGAGACCTTCGGCGACGTACAACGCATTGTCTCCGGGCGCGCCGGTGATCCGCTGGTTTTCGTCATGGAGCGGGACGGGCAGCAGTTCCGTACGACAGCCACCCCGGAACTCACTGAGCAGCAGGATGCGCTCGGCAACACCATCCGCATCGGCATCATCGGCGTGGTCAACAACCAGGAAGTGGGGCAGCCGCGCCAGATCGAATATGGTCCGCTGGAGGCCGTCGCTGCCGGGGTCGAGGAAACATGGAGCATCATCGTGCGGACCGGGCAGTTCATGAAACGCCTGGTTGCCGGCCGGGAAGACCGTTGTCAGCTTGGCGGTCCAGTGAAGATCGCCGACATGGCAGGTCGGGCTGCAAGTCTGGGCTTTGAATGGCTTGTTCAGCTTGTCGCGCTGCTTTCGGCGGGCATCGGCATCCTCAACCTTTTGCCCATCCCCCCGCTTGATGGCGGCCACCTCCTGTTTTACGGAATGGAGGCGGTCATGCGCCGGCCTGTACCAGAGCAAGTGGTGGAGGTGGTCTACCGGGCGGGAATGCTGATGGTTCTCATTTTTATGGGTTTCGTCTTCTGGAACGATCTGTTTGGATGCTGAAACATCTGCGATTCCCGATGTACAAAGGAAAGGTTCGCGCAGGGATGTTGTTGAGGCGCCGTTTACCACGTCCGTCAATAGCGTGGCGCGAAAGACACGCATCGGGGTACAGGTAAGCACAAATTAACCAGAAACCTTGCGTGTGTGGAATTTCCGGCTAATACGGGAGGGCTACTTGCCCGCAATGCTGGATTCTCTCGCGGTGGGGACAACGAGAATAGAAGGTTTTTTGGCCAAATGATGCCAGCTTTCAGATTGATGAGCGCTGTTTCGGCGGTAGCTCTTTCTGCCGGCCTTGTCGTGAGTGGAACGATGGTCGCGCAGTTGGCGACAGTTGCTCCGGCCGTGGCCGCAGTGGTCAATCGCATCGAGGTTCAGGGGAACCGACGCGTTGACGCCGACACCATACGGCAGCAGCTCGGCATCAGACCGGGCCAGAACTTCACCCAGGCTGACGTGAACGAGGCCGTGAAGCGGCTGTTTGATTCCGGGCTCTTTGCCGATGTTTCCATCAGGCAGGTGGGCAGCGCGCTGGTGGTGCAGGTTGACGAATACGCGATCGTCAATCAGGTGCTGTTCCAGGGCAACAGCAAGATCAAGGACGTGAACCTAGCCCAGGCTATTCAGCTTCAGCCCCGCCGCGCCTATTCTGCACAGCTCATGGAAAGCGATGCGGAGGCTATCCGCGAGGCATATCGCAGGATCGGCCGTGACGACGCGATGGTACAGGGGCGTGTTCAGGAGCTTTCCGACGGTCGGGTCAACGTTATCTTCGACATCCAGGAAGGGGACCGGACGAAGATCGCTTCCGTCAATTTCGTGGGCAACAGCGCATTTAGCGACAGGCGCCTGCGCGATGTCGTCTCAACCAAACCTTCGAACGTCCTTTCTTTCCTCCTGCGCAACGACATCTATGACGAAAATCGCCTGCGCGCTGATGAGGAGGCGCTGCGCCGCTTCTATTACGATCGCGGTTATGCCGATTTTCGTGTCATTTCCTCATCGGCGGAACTGATCGACAACAAGTACACGATCAACTTCACGGTCGAGGAGGGGCAACGCTATACTTTTGGCGATGTCAGCATCGAGTCGACCATTCCCGGAATCGACGTGTCTGGCTTGCAGTCGGCCTTGGAGACCCGGGAAGGCGCTGTCTATAGCGCCAAGAATGTCGAAGCAACGATTGTTGCGCTTACAGAAGAGCTGGCTGGATCGGGCTATGCCTTTGCCGAGGTCACTCCGCGCGGCAATCGGGATTTTGAGAGCCGGACGATCTCCGTGGTCTATTCCATCGACCAGGGTCCGCGCGCCTATGTCGAGCGGATAGAAATTCGTGGCAACAACCGCACGCGCGACTATGTCATTCGCCGCGAGTTCGATGTAAGCGAAGGCGATGCCTTCAATCAGGTGCTCATCCAGCGCGCCAAGCGGCGGCTGGAGCGGCTGCAGTTCTTTGAGGTCGTCAACATCGCCACCGTCCCGGGCTCGCAGCCCGACCAGGTCATCCTGGTGGTAGACGTGGTCGAAAAGCCGACGGGCGAATTTTCCATCGGTGCAGGTTACACCACGGGCGAGTCAGCGAGTGGCGGTGATGGTTTCTCGCTTGAAGGTTCGATCACGGAGCGTAACTTTCTCGGCCGGGGCCAGTTCATTCGCCTCTCGGCAGCCGGTGGCCGCGACTCGCGCGATTACACCTTCTCCTTCACCGAGCCCTATTTCCTTGGCAGGCGCATTTCGGCCGGCTTCGACATCTTCCGCAACAGCCGCAACTACTCCAATGCGGCGGCGCGGGACATATATGAGCGGGAGACAACCGGCGCGACCGTCCGGTTCGGCCTTCCGATTACCGAAGCGCTGTCGACTCAGCTCGCGTACCACTACACGCAGGAGAGGTATTCCTATGGTGATGGTGCGGAGGACTGTCCGGGCCCGATACCCGCATGTCCCATCTCTCCGATCATTCAGGATGCAATCGACGACGGGAAGTGGGTGAAGTCATCCGTCAGCGGAACCATCACCTACAACACGCTCGACAATTTCCAGGTACCGCGCGACGGCATTTACGCCACGCTGACCACGGAAGTCGCGGGCCTTGGCGGCGATGCGCAGTTCGTGAAGGTTTCGGGGCGGGCGAGCTACTACCACACGCTGTCGGAAGAGCTTGATCTTGTCGGCCTCGTCTCCGCCGGTGGTGGCCACATTGTCGCTTTTGGCGACGATCCGCTGCGGGTCTTCGATCATTTCCAAAGCAATGACCGGATCATCCGTGGCTTCAAGTATAACGGGATCGGCCCCTTCGATCCTGATACGGGTGATCATTTGGGCGGTACCACTTATCTCCACGCCTCGGCAGAGGCGCAGTTCCCGATGCCGATCCTTCCTGAGAGCCTCGGAATCCGTGGCGCCGTCTTTGCCGATGCAGGCACGCTCTATGGCAGCGATATCGATGTTGCGGCGGGCACAGATATGGAGTGGCGGGCGTCGGTGGGCGCGAGCCTGATCTGGCTATCGCCCTTCGGCCCGCTGCGGATCGACTACGCCGAACCTGTGGTCAAGGAAGCGTCTGACCGCATTCAGCACTGGAACTTCGGAATCTCGACCCGGTTCTAGCGTTTTGATATGTCCGGGCGGCTAAAAGGTTGCCCGGACGAGAAGGCATTCATGAAGGAACCGGACTTCTTTGCCCCCGCTCGCCTTTACAAGGTGACGGAGATTGCCGTCATGACTGGCGCGCGGTTGGTGAATGCCGATCACGGGGACCGTGTTGTTGGCCGGCTGGCATCTATCGCGGAAGGTGGGGCAGATGCCCTGGTTTTTGTTGAGGGGCGGCGCAATGCGCAACAGCTTGCCCGGGTGAAGGCGGCGGCTGTGCTTTGTCCGGAAGAGCTTGCAGAGATCGTCCCGGAACATCTTGCCATTCTTGCCACGCCGAAGCCGCAGGCCGCCTTTGCTGCGGTCGCGCGGATGCTTTATCCGGCTGCGCTTCGGCCACCGGCGGTGACGGGCGAAAGCGGTCTTTCGAGCCGCGCCTTCGTCTCCGAAGACGCGAAGCTCGAAGCGGGCGTGATCGTTGAGGCAGGAGCAGTTATTGGCGCGGGCGCCGTGATCGGGCACGGCACGATCATTGCTCCCAATGCAGTCGTAGGGGCAGGGTGCGTCATCGGGCGAGAGTGCTATATCGGCGCGAATGTGAGCCTGCAATATGCGGTACTGGGCAACCGCGTCATCATTCATCCTGGCACGCAGATAGGCCAGGATGGGTTCGGCTACCTTCCGGGGCCGAAAGGATTTGAGAAGAATCCTCAGATTGGCCGCGTCATCATCCAGGATGATGTGGAAATCGGTGCCAATACGACGGTCGACCGGGGCGCGTTGTCGGATACGGTGATCGGGGAAGGAACAAAGATCGATAACCTCGTTCAGATCGCCCATAATGTGCATATCGGCCGCGGTTGCATCATTGCGGGTCATTGCGGCCTCTCCGGCTCAGTGACGCTGGGCGATTATGTGATGCTGGGAGGGCGCGTGGGCATCGCAGACCACATCACCATCGGTGAACGCGCGCAATTGGCGGCTTCCAGTGGCGTCATGGATGATGTACCTGCCGGGGAACGCTGGGCCGGTTCCCCGGCCAAGCCGATCCGTCAGGCCTTCCGCGAGATCGCCGCACTGCGCAATCTCGTGGATGGAGCAAGGAAAGGAAGAAAGGCCGATGATTGAGGGCGCCTCGGCAACATTGGAGAGTATCGACATCCAGAGGCTACTGCGGCTGCTGCCGCACCGCTACCCATTCCTATTGGTCGACCGCATCATCAATGTCGACGGCGACAACTCCGCTGTTGGCATCAAGAATGTGACGATGAACGAACCGCACTTCATGGGCCATTTCCCGGAGCAACCGGTCATGCCCGGCGTCCTCATCGTGGAGGCAATGGCACAGACAGCGGGAGCCATCTGCCTTCATAATTCCAAGGAGGACCGGCCCTCTCTGGTCTATTTCATGACCATCGAGAATGCGAAGTTCCGAAAGCCGGTGGTACCGGGGGATCGCATGGAGATCCATGTGAAGAAGATGAAACAGCGCGGCACGATCTGGAAATTCGCCTGTGAGGCAACCGTCGATGGTGGAAAGGTGGCCGAGGCGGTGATTTCAGCAATGCTGTCGGTCGAGGAGCGGGATTGATGCGGCATGAGCGGTGAGACCGTCATTCATCCGTCAGCCGTTGTAGAAAAGGGCGCACAGCTTGGCGAGGGCGTCAGGATCGGGCCGTTCTGCCATGTCTCGTCCGAGGCCGTGATAGGCGACCGGGTCGAACTCATCAGCCATGTGACGGTACTTGGCTCAACTAGCCTTGGGGCTGACTGCCAAGTCTATCCGACCGCCATTCTCGGCGGTGCGCCACAGAACGTGAAGCACAAGGGAGGGGCGACAAAGCTTACGGTTGGAAGCGGGTGCGTCATACGCGAAGCCGTCACCATGCATCGGGGAACCGATGTCAGCCGTGGTGTGACGACGGTCGGAGATAATTGCCTCCTCATGGCATATAGCCACGTGGCGCATGATTGCGACGTCGGCAACAATGTGACGATGGCCAATTACGGCTGTCTGGGCGGCCATGTCGTACTCGGCGATCATGTCATCGTCTCCGGATTTGCCGCCGTGCACCAGTTCGTGCGGATCGGTCATCATGCATTCCTGGCAGGGTACGCGGCTGTTGTCGGCGATGTGATTCCTTATGGGATGGTAATGGGGGATCGCGCTAAGCTGCGCGGCCTCAACATTGTCGGCATGAAGCGGGCTGGCATCGGGCATTCGGAATTGCAGAAGGCGCGGCGCGCTTATGGCCAGCTCTTCTCGTCCGAGCGGACACTCGCCGAGAACATGGCTGTCGTGAGGCGGGATTTCTCCGACTGCGCCGTAGCGATGGACATTCTCGACTTCATGGGCGCCAGGGACAAACGTTCCTTTACCCTGCCGCCAGCGGGACGGCCCGCGGATGAGGGCGATGACGCCGCCGAGTGAGCGTTGCGCTTCCTTTAAGATTGCCTCTGGCGACCGTATCGCCATTGTGGCTGGCAGCGGGCTCCTTCCCACCAGCGTGATCGAGGAGCTTGTGAGGTCAGGCCATCGTCCACTGGTGGTCTCCATCGAGGGAGAGGCGGAATTCTCCGAGGATTCTTCCCGATACGATTTTCTGCAGGTGCCCGCTGAAGCTCTTGGAAAGCTTCCGCCGCTGCTGAAGCGCAGGGGCGTCACTCATCTTGTCCTTGCGGGCGGAGTTTCGAGGCGGCCGCCGATCAGGAAGCTTCATTTCAGTCCAAGGGTCCTCCTTTATCTGCCGAGGCTGCTCGCGGGATATGCACTGGGCGATGATGGCCTCTTGCGGGCCATGGTTGCCTTTGTTCAGTCCTACGGTATCCAGGTGGTGGGTGCGCACGAGATTGCACCGGATGTGCTGGCGCCGGAAGGTCTCTTGACGAAAGCCCGTCCCACACGTCCGGACGAAAGGGACATTGCCGCGGCTCTCGATGCCGCCCGCATGCTCGGACGTTTGGATATAGGCCAGGGAGCGATAGCCGTGGGCGGGCGTACGGTCGCGCTTGAGGATATCGACGGCACCGATGGGCTTCTTGCACGCATGAAGGTGCTTCGCACCCATGGCCGGCTTGCAGGCAAGAAGAGGGGGGTACTGCTGAAATGCGCCAAGCCCGGGCAGGAGCTTCGCACGGACTTGCCAACGATCGGTCCAAGGACGGTGAGCGACGCTTACGAGGCCGGCCTTGCGGGCATTGCGGTCGAGGCAGGCCGCAGCTTCATTCTGGACCGCGCCGAGACTGTCCGTCGCGCGGATGAGCACGGTCTGTTCATTCTCGGATTCCCGCAGGGGAGGGGTATGTGAACAGCAAGGCGCCCTTGCGTATAGCCGTCATAGCAGGCGAAGAATCGGGCGACCTTCTCGGGGCCGATTTGATCGACGCCCTCAGAAAACAGAGTCGCCGCCCGGTGGAACTGATCGGTGTCGGCGGGCGCAATCTCACGGCCTTGGGTTTGGACGCGCTTTTCGATGCCGATGAGATAGCGATTATGGGCCTTTCTGCAGTCATCCGCGACCTGCCACGCCTCATGCGGCGCATTGGGCAGACGGCGGAGGCGATCGCTTCGGCCAGGCCTGACTGCCTGATCACCATAGACAGTCCGGATTTCGGTCTGCGCGTTGCCCGGAAGGTGAGGGCGGCTGCTCCTTCCATTCCCATCGTGCACTATGTCTGCCCGAGTGTGTGGGCATGGAGGCCGGGACGCGCCGCAGCCATGCGCCCCTATGTGGACCATATTCTTTGCCTGCTGCCATTCGAGCCTGCCGAGCTTGCGCGCCTGGGCGGCCCACCCGGCAGCTTTGTCGGACACCGGCTTACTACAGACTCCGGCCTTCAGGCGGCTGCGCGGGCGCAGCTTGAGCGTACGCGTACCTCAGACGGCCCAAAAAATCTCCTTCTTTTACCCGGATCGCGCAGGGGCGAGGTTAGCCGCCTCCTGGAGCCCTTTGGCGAGACGGTGCGAAAGCTCAAGGCGGTAGGACAGGATTTCGATCTTTTCGTTCCCACGACCCCGAATGTGGCAGCGCTGATCGAAACTGCTTCCGCGGACTGGCCGGTGAAGCCAGAGATCATCCTCGACGCCAAGCGCAAGTGGCGCGCCTTTGGCAAGGCGGATGCAGCGCTTGCGTGTTCCGGAACGGTCACGCTGGAACTGGCGCTGGCACGTGTCCCCTTCGCAAGTTGTTACCGGGCGGATCTTCTCGGTGCGGCGGTGGGATCGCTTCTGATCAAGGTCTGGTCTGCCTCATTGCCAAATCTTATTGCCGGCTGGCCGGTGGTCCCGGAATTCTTCAACACCTATGTTCGCCCTGAATATCTGGCTCGCCTGATGCCGAAGCTCTGGTCGGATACGCCCACAAGACGGGCCCAGCTGGCCGGTTTTGCCGACGTAGCCGAGGCCCTTACCACGCCAGCGCCCTCGGGCGAGCTTGCGGCAGAGATCATTCTGCGGCAAATCGGCCAGAGCTAGGAGAACGGCGAGGCAGGAGGCTGTTCGTTCTTTGTTCCTTTTTCGCTTGCTCCGGACTGCAAAAGCTGAAAAAGAGGTTTTGTCTACGAAAGCTGGCGGAAAGATGCGGCTAAGCCATCGAAATGTGCAGCACATTTCCTACATGTGGCTTGGCCGGTGCGCTCGCCGGCCTGTTCCATTTGTGACAAGGCAGCGCGGGGCATGCCCGAAAATAAGTTGATCTCCATACGCGGCGCGCGCGAGCACAATCTGAAGAATGTCGATCTTGACCTGCCGCGGGAAAAGCTGATCGTCATGACCGGTCTTTCGGGGTCCGGTAAATCATCGCTCGCTTTCGACACGATCTATGCAGAGGGCCAGCGCCGTTATGTCGAGAGCCTGTCGGCATACGCTCGGCAGTTTTTGGAGATGATGCAGAAGCCCGATGTCGACCAGATCGACGGGCTGTCGCCAGCCATCTCCATCGAGCAGAAGACGACGTCGAAGAACCCGCGGTCGACAGTGGGTACCGTTACTGAGATCTACGATTACATGCGCCTGCTTTTTGCGCGTGTGGGAGTGCCCTATTCGCCCGCCACTGGGCTGCCCATCGAGAGCCAGACGGTCAGCCAGATGGTTGATCGCGTGCTGGCGTTGGAGGAAGGCACCCGTCTTTACATCATGGCCCCTATCGTGCGCGGGCGGAAGGGAGAGTACCGGAAGGAACTGGCCGAGCTTCAGAAGAAGGGCTTTCAGCGCGTTAAGGTGGACGGCCAGTTTTACGAGATTGCCGACGTTCCGCCGCTCGACAAGAAATACATGCACGACATCGACGTCGTGGTGGACCGCGTAGTTGTGCGGCAAGACATGAGCACCCGGCTTGCGGATTCGCTGGAGACCTGCCTGAAACTTTCGGACGGATTGGCGGTGGCCGAGTTCGCCGATAGACCCCTGCCGGAGGAGCAGACGGCCGGTGGCGGCAGCGCCAACAAATCCAAGAACGAGACGCATGAGCGGATCATTTTCTCGGAGAAGTTCGCCTGCCCTGTTTCCGGCTTCACCATCCCCGAGATCGAACCGAGGCTTTTTTCGTTCAACAACCCGGCGGGCGCGTGCCCGACCTGCGACGGCCTCGGCAGCCAGCGTGCTGTCGACCCCGACCTTGTTGTGCCCGATGAGAACGCAATCCTGCGCGAAGGCGCGGTTGCACCCTGGGCCAAGTCGACGTCACCTTACTACCTCCAGACGCTGGAGGCCTTGGGTAGGGAGTTCGGATTCAAGGTTGGGAACCGCTGGAAGGAGCTTTCTAGCGAGGCGAAGAATGCCATTCTTCACGGGACAGGCCAGAAGAAGATTGTCTTCGACTATGACGATGGCTTGCGCAGCTACCGCACCACAAAGACGTTTGAGGGCGTGGTGACCAATCTGCAAAGACGCTGGAAGGAAACGGACTCGGCGTGGATGCGGGAGGAGATCGAGCGCTACATGTCCTCCTATCCTTGCCCGGCCTGCAATGGCTATCGGTTGAAACCCGAGGCGCTGGCAGTCAAGATCGGCGGGCTTCACATCGGCGAGGTCACTGCCATGTCCATCCGTCAGGCGGGCGGTTGGTTCGGCGACCTGCCGAAGAGCCTCAACGAGAAGCAGAACGAGATCGCCTCGCGCATCCTGAAGGAGATTCGCGAAAGGCTGGATTTCCTCAACGATGTGGGGCTCGACTATCTGACGCTCTCGCGCAGTTCGGGCTCGCTCTCGGGGGGCGAGAGCCAGCGCATCAGGCTTGCCTCGCAGATCGGCTCCGGGCTTACCGGTGTACTCTACGTTCTCGACGAGCCCTCTATCGGGCTTCACCAGCGCGACAACGACCGGTTGCTCGCCACGTTGCGGCACCTGCGCGACCTCGGCAACACGGTCATCGTTGTCGAGCATGACGAGGATGCGATCCTGACAGCCGACCATGTCGTGGATATCGGCCCGGGAGCAGGTGTGCATGGCGGGCGGGTGATCGCTGGGGGTACGCCGCACGACATTATGGCGAACCCGGCGTCCATCACGGGCAAATATCTCACAGGCGAGCTTTCCATTCCCATGCCGGCAAAACGCCGCGAGATATCAACCAAGCGCCGGGTCCGCGTGGTAGGGGCCCGAAGCAACAATCTGAAGAATGTGACGGCCGATATCCCGCTGGGCACCTTCACGTGTGTCACTGGCGTGTCGGGGGGCGGCAAGTCCACCTTTCTCATCGAAACCCTCTACAAGGCTGCTTCGCGCCGCATCATGGGTTCGCGCGAACACCCCGCTGAGCATGACCGCATCGAGGGGCTGGAATTTCTCGACAAGGTCATTGATATCGACCAGAGCCCAATTGGGCGCACCCCCCGTTCGAACCCAGCAACCTATACCGGAGCCTTTACGCCTATCCGCGACTGGTTTGCCGGGCTGCCGGAAGCGAAAGCCAGGGGCTATCAGCCGGGCCGCTTCTCTTTCAACGTCAAGGGCGGGCGCTGCGAGGCCTGCCAGGGTGACGGCGTCATCAAGATCGAAATGCATTTTCTGCCCGATGTCTTTGTGACCTGCGACGTTTGCAAGGGGAAGCGCTACAACCGGGAAACGCTGGAGGTCCTCTTCAAGGGCAAGTCGATAGCTGATGTCCTGGAGATGACGGTGGATGAGGGCGTAGAGTTCTTCTCCGCGGTGCCTGCCGTGCGCGACAAGCTGACGACGCTCTCCCGCGTGGGCCTGGGGTACATCCATATTGGCCAGCAGGCGACCACGCTTTCTGGCGGTGAGGCGCAGCGCATCAAGCTGGCCAAGGAACTTTCGAAACGGGCTACTGGAAAAACCCTTTACATTCTCGACGAGCCGACCACGGGACTGCATTTCCATGATGTGGCAAAGCTTCTGGAGGTGCTGCATGAACTGGTGGATCAGGGCAACACCGTTGTGGTGATCGAGCACAATCTGGAGGTGATCAAGACGGCGGACTGGGTGCTTGATCTTGGACCCGAAGGCGGCGATGGCGGCGGAGAACTTGTCGTGGCCGGTTCCATAGAAGACGTGATTGCGGAGCCCAGGAGCTATACCGGGCACTTCCTGAAGGAGCTACTGCAGCGAAGGCCCGCAAGTCGGCAGGCGGCGGAGTAAGGTTCATGGCGGCGTCCGGTACCATTCGCGCGGGCATTGGCGGCTGGAGCTTCGAGCCCTGGGAGGGCACGTTCTATCCTGATGGCCTCGCCAGGACCCGACAGCTTAAATATGCAAGCCGGCAGCTACCCACCATCGAAATCAACGGCACCTATTACCGCAGCCAGAAGCCGGCCGTCTTCGCCAAATGGGCTTCGGAAGTGCCGGACGGTTTCGTCTTTGCCCTCAAGGGCAACCGCTTCGTCACCAATAGGCGCGTTCTTTCCGAAGCTGGGGAGTCGATCGAGAGGTTCTTGAATTCCGGCCTTGCAGAACTGGGTGACCGCCTCGGCCCCATCCTTTGGCAATTTGCACCGACCAAGAAATTCGATCCGGAGGATTTTGAATCCTTTCTCGAACTCCTCCCGAACAAGCTGGACGGGCTGCCTTTGCGCCATGTTGTGGAGGTGCGCCACCCATCGTTCGTTGTGCCGGAATTTCCCGCGTTGGCACGCACATTCGGCGTGGCCATCTGCTACGCGCATCATTCCTCCTATCCAGAGATACCGGATGTGACGGCCGATTTCATTTATGCGCGGCTGCAGCGGGGCGAGGATTCAATTCCCACCGCCTATACACCCGGCGATCTCGACCTTTGGGCGGGCCGCGCAAAGGTTTGGGCGGAGGGTGGCATGCCAGGCGATCTGCCGCTTGCCAACAAGATTGCGGCGATTGACAAGAGCCCGCGTGACGTCTTCGTCTATTTCATTCATGAGGGCAAGATCCGTGCGCCCCAGGCTGCTCAGGCGTTCATGGACCGGGTGCATTAGCGCAAAGCCGGGAAGGGGGCGATGCCGGCTTCCACTCCCGCTCTTGACGAATTGCCCGCACAGGCGCAGAATCCCGCTTGCATCGAGGACACGGTTCTCGATGACACTGGCGTAACAGCGAGGAGGGAGGCATGACTCCACCCGACTGTATAAGGAGGCTCCGGCGAAGGCATGGGGCCACAGCCGGTTCCGGACCGAAGCAGCTTCAATAAGACGTGTCCCCTGCGATGGCTTCTGCCATTCAATTGGACGCATGGGTACGGGACCTTAATCTCGGAAGCGTTTATGCCGGGCCGACTGAGTACATACGAAGTTCCTGAACGGGCACGCCGCCCGTATTACAGCCGGTAATTTGCTCCCGGCACAACAGCTTGGCCCTCGCGCGCCCAAGATGAAGCGGCGGCAGGGCCTCCAGTTCGTCCGCTTTCGCACGCGCACTGTCACCTTCGTTTCGACTTTGCGAGAAGGCGATTGAGATGGGCAAGCTTGCATGCAAGAACAAAAAACGAACAAATGAGCTGTGGACGGACCTTTGCTTTTGACCTTTGCAGCGAAGCGCCTAGTCCGCGCATAAGTTAAGGTTGTGGAAGATCGCGCGGGATTGTCGGCGTCTCAAGGTAAGCAGTGTCGTTTCGGTAAATTGGAGTGAAGTCATGGCGGGAAGCGTGAACAAGGTGATCTTGGTTGGTAATCTGGGGGCCGACCCGGAGGTCCGGCGCCTCAATTCGGGCGATCCGGTCGTCAATCTGCGGATTGCGACATCGGAGACTTGGCGCGACCGGAATACCGGCGAGCGGCGCGAGCGGACTGAATGGCACAATGTCGTCATCTTCAACGAAAATCTCGCCAAGGTGTCGGAGCAATATTTGAAGAAGGGGATGAAGGTTTATATCGAGGGTCAGCTGCAGACACGAAAGTGGCAGGACCAGCAGGGACAGGACCGCTATACCACGGAAGTGGTGCTGCAAAAGTACCGGGGCGAGTTGCAGATGCTCGATTCGCGCGGGCAGGGCGGCGAGAACCAGATGAGCTACGGCAGTGGCCGCGGTTCTGATTTCGGCCAATCAGGCCCGGCTGAAGGTTCTGGAGGTGGCGGAGGCTATTCGCGCGAACTGGACGACGAAATCCCGTTTTGAACGAAGGCACGAATGCTTGAAAGCGCCGGTATTGCCTTTCGCGTCGAAGCGTGGATCTCTACGCGCCCGTTACTCACAGGTGTGTTGGAATTCCCGAGGGGCCGAAGGCTGGTAGGCTGCAAAGCCGGAACTCGGGTTCACTTTCTTTGACCGGGAAATCTTTTTGGGAGCGGTGAAGAGGGCGGCCATAGCATCGGCTTGAACCAGGATCGGCTTTGGCAGGTAAGAATAGGCTTCACTGCTTATCCGCTTGCTGTCCGTTCGGATGAACGCGTAGCGCCGTTAGCGTATGCGCGGGGCTCCTCCGGCATGAGCAAAGAGCCGCGAGCAGTCCAGAAGATAGATACCGGGTTAATCGCAAAAAACAGGAGCCAGACGGGTCTGGAGCGTTTCCATGAAACGGCCCTGAACGACGTCAAGCAATGATTTTGTCAGCGCTAAGGGAGGATTTTGCAGCCGATCACGGTGATGGGCGCAGCAGGACAAAAGGATAGCCAGCGCACCCTGCGCCCGTCAAAGGTTTCTCGGCCAAGACAATCCTTTTAAGGCTGCAATGTTCAGGACCCGGCTGGTCTTGCGAGGCATCCTTTCTTGATCTGCCACAATCCGCCTGCGAATGCTGGCGGAAGGTTCATCCCAAGCATCGAACGTTGACACCCACAATGCACCAGTTGGCACCAGCAACAGGTCCGCGAATCACGTGGGTAGCACGGGTTCATGGACGCGGTATAAGCCAGCCTGCGCACTGGGCCAGAACCAATTAAATGCTGGAGGACTGTGTTCGCAATCGGGCATGGCAAGCCCGCCTATCTCAGGATTTCTTTCGGCGGTTAAGCGTAAATGATGCGGCCTTTGCCGCTTTCACATTTCTGTCGCCCCATTCCTCCTCCAGCGTCCGCACTGCTGTCCGGTTGAGTATCGGGCAGCAGTTGCCGCAGTTCGGATGTCCGGACTGCATATTTGAAGCAGAAGAATGAGGAACGTTATGATCCTGAACCATTCGAAGCGCCTGGTCGTGGCCGCAGGCCTGTTTGCCGGCATTGCCTTTGTACCTGCTGCGCTCGCCCAGGATGCAGGCCAACCTGTCGAGCCGGCTGTCGAAGCACCGGCAATCACCGATGAGAAGCTGCAATCCTTCGCGGCTGCTTTCGTCGAGGTGGAGGCAATCAAGCAGCAGTATACCCAGCGGCTGCAGAGCGCCGCCTCCGAAACTGCGCAGCAGGAGATCCAGAACGAGGCAGGCCAGAAGATGCTTGAAGCAGTGGAGGCGACCGATGGCATTTCTCTAGAAGAGTATAATCAGATCATCACCTCTGCTCAGTCTGACCCTGCCTTTGCCCAGAAGCTCACAGACGCCATTGGGAAGGTGAGCGAGTAAGCCAATTTGAACGGTACCGGAAGAAGGAGGCGCGCCGTAAAGCCACGAATGGCGCGGAAGGTGCGCCTCTACCGATGGTCCTTATGTGAATGCGGATACAAAAAACAGGACAAGTAGGCTTCCTGCCGCTTTTGGACATTACCCTTCAGTGGAAGTACGGGGCGTGTCACCGTCACCCGGAAACCAGCGCCTTCGCTCCGTCGGAGACAAACTGAACGGCCAGGGCGGCGAGGATGACGCCAAGCAGGCGGGTGAGGATCGTGCGTCCGGTCTCACCCAGAAAGCGGTCGATACGTTCGGCCAGAAAGAAGACAAGATAGGTGATGGCGATCACTAGCGCGATGATTGCCATCAAGGCCGTTCGCCCCGCAAGGCCAGAAAGGCTTCCCGAAAGCAGCACCGTCGCGGAAATTGCGCCGGGTCCGGCGATCAGCGGGATCGCCAGGGGAAAGGCGGCGGTGTTGCGGATCATGTCGCTGGTGATAGCGCGCTCCGCGCTTTTCTCGTGCCGCTCCTGACGACGCTCGAAAATCATCTCGAAAGCGATGAAAAAGAGAAGCAGGCCGCCGGCAACCCGGAAGGCCGGGAGGGTAATGCCGAACATGGTGAGGATGAAGTTCCCGGCAAGCGCAAACAGGATGAGTGTCGCCAAGGAGATCAGGCTTGCGCGCACCGCCACCTGTTTGCGCTCGCCGCGATTCATGCCGGCGGTCAGCGCCAGGAACAGCGGCGCAAGCCCTGGCGGATCCACCGTCACCAGCAGCGTGACAAAGGCGTTCAGTAATGTATCGAAGTGCTGCATTGCTTATCCGGCCCGCCTATGAGGCAGCGCCAGCGGAAGACTGCCTGTGGATCAGGCTGCAAGGCGGCCTGTGCAACATAACGGCGACAGTCATCTTCCAGTGTTCTCCATGTCGCTCTTTCGTGAATGTGCTTTCAGGCTAGCACAAAGGAACAATGGTGATGAAGCTGCCCGCAATGCCGGTAAGTGGCGGAAGGCTTCTGCTTGTTCCTCGCCTTCAGACGCGGAAGGTGCGGCCTTCTCACAACTTCTCGCCGGGCAGCTTGCTTGCCTGTTCCACCCAGTCAGCAAATTGCGCTTCGTCGAGCTGATTCTCGTAGATATCGAGATAACGCACATCCTTGTGCTTGGATGGTCTGGGCGGGACAGGGTGCAGCGACGCACCGCGGAAGAAGGATACCTTGATGTAGTTAGTGAAGCAGTGGAGGCTTAAGAACCAGCCTTGCCCCTCGACTCCGTAAAGCGGGGAGTTCCATTTGACGGCCTTACTGACGTTGGGAACCGTACGCTCGATGATGGCGTCGATCCGTCGGCCGACATCACTCTTCCAGCCCGGCATCGCGGCAATATAGGCCTGAACGGGAGCGTCCCCGTAGCCTTTTGGAATCTGCGGATTGCCGCCGGAAAGAAGAACTGGTCCCTCCTTCGTATTGGCAGCAGCGTTGCTCTTGCTCCTGCCGCTCCTTGCAGTTGTCTTCGCAGCCATGGCTTGACCTCAAGACTATTCTTTGCGCGCCGCGCAATACCATCACTCATGTAGCACAGCCAGCGAAGGACGAAACCCATTTGGTTCATGTGCAGGCGCTACAACGAACGTCCCACTTTCAAGATAGCTGGCGATCGAGGACCGGGAATCCGGCAGGTTGCGGTGCCGCTTCCGCCACAATTTTTCCGAATAGGGTCGTGCAGTGATGGCTTTTGATGCTGCAAGTGCGAAGAGGCGAATTATCCCATTGAAATTAACGTGGTTTCTGTTGTCAAAATTGTCCCTATGCATTTGGAGTTGTCGCCGGGTTTCCTATATAAGAAGCGTATGATTCTCTTAAGCAACGTGAGCCGTTTTGACTGACCAGACGACGCCGCCTGAAGCTGCGGGACCAGGCGATATACAACCGATCTCCATCATTGAGGAAATGCAGGAGTCCTACCTCGCTTACGCCATGAGCGTAATCGTGAGCAGGGCCCTGCCGGATGTGCGTGACGGGCTGAAGCCCGTTCACCGGCGCATTCTCTACGCTTCCCACGAGAGCGGTTATCACTGGAACCGCAAATACGTAAAATCTGCACGGCCCGTTGCCGATGTAATGGGTAACTATCACCCGCATGGTGACGCTGCCATCTACGATGCGCTGGTGCGCATGGCGCAGGACTGGTCCATGCGCCTGCCGCTGATTGATGGTCAGGGCAATTTCGGTTCCATTGACGGCGATCCGCCGGCGGCCATGCGATACACGGAAGCGCGCCTTACGAAGGTGGCGCATGAGCTTCTGGAGGATATCGACAAGGAGACCGTCAACTGGCGTGAGACCTATGACGGCGCGAAGCTGGAGCCGGAGGTGCTGCCGGCTCGTTTTCCCAACCTGCTCGTCAATGGTTCGGGCGGTATCGCCGTCGGCATGGCAACCAATATCCCGCCGCACAACCTTTCTGAGGTGATTGATGGCTGCATCGCGCTGATCGACAACCCGGCGATGCAACTCTCTGAATTGATGGAGCTGATCCCAGGGCCGGACTTCCCCACCGGCGGCATTATCCTCGGTCGCTCAGGCATCCATAGCGCTTATTCAACCGGCCGCGGCTCCATCATCATGCGCGGCAAGGCGGAGATTGAGCAGATCCGCGGTGAGCGGGAAGCGATCATCATCACGGAAGTGCCTTACCAGGTGAACAAGGCGCAGATGATCGAAAAGATGGCCGAACTGGTGCGCGACAAGCGCATCGAAGGCATCGCCGATATTCGCGATGAGAGCGACCGCCAGGGCTACCGCGTTGTGGTGGAACTGAAGCGCGACGCCAATGCCGATGTGGTCCTAAACCAGCTTTACCGCTTCACGCCGCTTCAGACCTCCTTCGGCGCCAATGTGGTGGCGCTGAACGGCGGCAAGCCGGAGCAGATGACCCTGCTCGACATGTTGAAGGCCTTCATCGCGTTCCGCGAGGAGGTGGTCAGCCGCAGGACGAAATACCTGCTGCGCAAGGTGCGGGAGCGCGCGCATGTGCTGGTCGGTCTTGCCATCGCCGTTGCCAATATTGACGAGGTGATACGGCTGATCCGACATGCGCCCGACCCGCAAACAGCGCGCGAGCAGTTGATGGAACGTCGGTGGCCGGCGCAGGACGTGGAAGCCTTGATCACGCTGATCGCCGATCCAAGGCACACGATAAACGATGACGGCACCTACAATCTGTCCGAAGAGCAGGCCCGCGCCATTCTTGACTTGCGTTTGCAAAGGCTGACCGCACTCGGACGGGACGAAATTGCCGACGAACTGAACAAGATCGGTTTGGAAATCGAGGACTATCTCGGCATCCTGTCCTCGCGCGCGCGCATTCTCGGCATCGTTAAGGACGAACTGACTGCTGTGCATGACGAGTTCGGCACACCTCGCCGCACCCAGATCACTGACGGCGGCGCTGAGATGGAGGACGAAGACCTCATCCCGCGCGAGGACATGGTCGTTACCGTCACCCACAAGGGCTACATCAAGCGGGTGCCGCTTTCGATCTATCGGGCGCAGGCACGGGGCGGCAAAGGCCGCTCCGGCATGGCGACCAAGGACGAGGATTTCGTCACCCGGCTATTCGTGGCTAATACCCATACGCCGATCCTGTTTTTCTCTTCGCGCGGTATTGTCTACAAGGAAAAGGTTTGGCGTCTGCCCGTCGGTTCGCCGCAGTCGGTCGGCAAGTTCCTGCGCAATATGCTACCGCTGGAAGAAGGCGAGCGCATCACATCGATCATGCCACTGCCAGAGGATGAGGAAAGCTGGGATTCGCTCCATGTGATGTTCGCTACGACCCGCGGCACCGTCCGGCGCAATAAGCTGTCGGATTTTGTGCAGGTGAACCGCAACGGCAAGATCGCCATGAAGCTCGAAGAGGAGGGTGACGAGATCCTCGACGTCTACACCTGTACCGAGGATGATGACGTTCTCCTTACCACGGCTGCGGGACAGTGCATCCGTTTTCCTGTTACCGATGTGCGTGTCTTTGCCGGACGCAATTCGATAGGCGTCCGGGGCATCAATCTCGTTAGTGGAGACCGGGTTATCTCAATGGCTATCCTCGGCCATGTGGGGGCGACGCCTGCCGAGCGGGCAGCGTATCTCAAGCAGGCGGCGGCCGAGCGGCGGCTCGCCAATGGGGGTGACGAGGAAGAAATTGCTCTCACCAACGAGGATGTGGGCGAGGAGACGGTGCTTTCCCAAGAGCGCTACGAGGAATTGAAGGCGCGCGAGCAACTCGTGCTGACCGTTAGCGAATATGGGTACGGCAAGCGTTCCTCTTCCTACGATTTCCGCGTGATTGGTCGTGGCGGAAAAGGAATTCGGGCGACCGACGTTTCCAAGCGCGATGAAATCGGAGCCCTCGTTGCCGCCTTCCCCGTGGCATCGGACGATCAGATCATGCTTGTTAGTAATGGCGGGCAGGTTATTCGCGTGCCGGTGGCCGGGATCCGTATCGCAAGCCGCGCCACTAAGGGCGTGACCATCTTCAACACGGCGGAAGGTGAACGCGTAGTTTCGGTTGAGCGGATTTCTGAACCGCAGAACGGCGAAGAAAGCGAAATCGGAGAAGGTGTTGAACCGGGTCAGGACAAGGAGGGCAGCGGCTCTTAGTTCAAGGAGCCGCTGCCTCCCGGCGGGCGCTACTTATGCAATGGACGGTTTTTGTGAGCGCGATTTTTCAGCTTAATGCGCTGCGTCTCCTCATGCAGACTTAAGGCGGTTGCGATGAGCATGGCTAAGGTCATGGCGGCTGCGAGGGTGAATATCAGCATTGCTTTTGCCTCCTTACGGCGCCATGGTCACGCGCGGCGCTGTTCTGGCATCGTGCTTCGTTCCGGTCCGTTGCGATGCTAGCTTTGTAACGAACGAAGGCATCTTTGGTTTCATCGCTCGAACCCGTCTTGCAGCCGCAACTCTTGCAAGGACGCAGTCAATACTTGCTGAACGGAATGTTCAGGTTTCATTCATGGGATCGGGGTGCCAATGTCCTTGTTTTTGCCCTGCGGATGTGGCTTCGTCGCCCTTCGGAATACGGAGTTTTTTATGCTCGGTCATGGGCCGCTTTCATTCACCGGCGCCCGCTTCAACATCGTTGTGGTGCAAAGGGTCAGTCGTCGGATTCCTCGTTGAGAGCGTGATCAGTATCCGTTCGCGAAGGGTAGGGAGTAGAAAGGATGACAAAGCGTAGCGCCTTTTATGCCGGCTCTTTTGATCCGCTGACCAATGGTCATGTGGATGTTCTGCGTGGCGCTCTGACCCTCGCTGATACGGTCGTGGTAGGAATAGGCATCCATCCGGGTAAAAAGCCACTTTTCTCCTTCGATGAGCGGGTATCACTGATCGAGCAGTGGGGAGCCGCTGAATTGGGTGAAGATGCCAGACGCATTACTATCGTGTCCTTCGACAATCTGGTTGTCGATGCCGCTCGCGCTCACGGGGCTTCTATCATGATACGTGGGCTGCGCGATGGAACGGATCTTGACTACGAAATGCAAATGGCGGGCATGAACGAAACCATGGCTCCCGACCTGCAAACGGTTTTTCTGCCGGCAAGCCCTTCCGTCCGCACCATTACTGCCACACTCGTGCGCCAGATCGCTTCCATGGGCGGGGACATCACGCCCTTTGTGCCTGCACAGGTAGCAGAGGCGCTAGTAGTCAAGTTTGCCCGCCAGTAAATGCAACAATTTTGGAGAATTTCCATGCGCCTTCTTTCCTTTGCCGTTCCGATTTGCTTCGCAGCCGGCGTTGCTCTGTCGAATGTGGCCGTAGCCGCCGAGCCTGAGAACACGCTTGTCATCGAGTTGGAAACCGGCACAGTGGAAATAGCGCTGAGGCCAGACCTTGCCCCCCAGCATGTGGAACGGATAAAGCAGCTGGCGCGCGATGGCGCCTACGATAATGTTGCTTTCCATCGAGTGATTGACGGCTTCATGGCGCAGACGGGCGATGTGCAGTTCGGCGACATGGAAGACGGTTTTGATCCACAGCGCGCGGGCACAGGTAGTTCTGACCTTCCCAATCTATCAGCGGAATTCTCCGAAACGCCCTTCGAGCGAGGAACCGTAGGCATGGCCCGGGCGCAGGACCCGAATTCAGCCAATTCTCAGTTTTTCATCATGTTTGCGCCCGCCACACACCTCAATGGAAGCTACACGGTGGTAGGCGAGGTGGAGGCGGGAATGGAGCATGTGGACCGGATCAAGAAGGGCAATCCGGCGCGCAACGGCGCAGTCGAGGAACCAGACCGTATGGTGCGGGTCTATATCGCTGCGGATGAGTAAAAATTCTGAACGGAAAGGGGCTTAACAATGGCCGAGATCAAGGACCCGGAAAACACGATCCGGATGGAAACGACAAAGGGCAGCGTCGTAATCGAGCTTTTTCCAGGTGTGGCGCCTGCGCATGTCGCACGTATCAAGGAACTGGCGCGTGAAGGTTTTTATGACGGTGTCGTCTTCCACCGTGTGATTGACGGTTTCATGGCACAAACGGGAGACCCGACAGGTACCGGCATGGGCGGTTCCGAGAAGCCGGATTTGAAAGCCGAATTCTCTAATCTGTCGCATGTGCGTGGGACATGCTCCATGGCCCGTTCGCAGAACCCGAATTCCGCCAATTCGCAATTCTTCATTTGTTTCGAGGAGTCGCCGTGGCTCAATCGGCAGTATTCCATTTGGGGACAGGTGATCGAAGGCATGGAGAACATCGACAAGATCAAGCGGGGCGAGCCTGTGCAGGACCCCGACAAGATCATCTCCATGCGGGTGGTCGCGGACGCTGCCTGACCATGCGACGCTCCGCCCTATCGCTTCTTCTCATTCTCCTGGCAGCCGGGCCGGCGGCCGCCTCCGGTGCTATTGAATGCACCACATCCGGGGGGGAGGCGTCAGCCTCGCTTACGATCGGCAGCCTGCCTGTTCTCGCAGTAGTGGGAGCAAAGCTTGAGGCTGGCGAACGGAGATGGACGATAGGCGGAGACGATGCAGAAGGTATTGCTGTGGGACAGGCCTTTCGCGGCATCGGCGAAATGCGTATTGACTTCACCGATCCCAATGTCGAGGAGGTAGTAGCCGAAATGCGGCTGTTCACAGCTACCGAAGGCCGACAGTCCGTCACTGCTGGCACCATGCGGATCGCCGATGTGGGCGCGTGGGCGCTCACATGCGAAGGCCCCTGACGAGTACGGCGTGCGTGTTGATCTTTTTGATTTTGACTTGCCGGAAGAGCGGATCGCGTTGCGGCCGGTCAATCCCCGCGACGCTGCCCGCATGCTTGTCGTGCGCCCGGATGGCGGGCTGGAAGACTTTGTCGTCCGTGATCTTCCGGACCTTCTGAAACCGGGCGATGCGCTCGTCTTCAATGATACGAAGGTGATTCCCGCCCGACTTTCCGGTTTGCGCCGGCGCGGGGAGGCCGTCGCTCATATCGAAGCGACCCTGCATATGCGCGAGGCGCCAGACCGGTGGAGGGCATTTCTGAAACCGGCCAAGCGCGTGGGGGTGGGGGAGCGTATCCAGTTCGGCCATGATGCGGAAAGCTGCTTCCTTGGTTCACTGGATGCAACGGTTGCAGAAAAGGGTGAGGGCGGCGATGCGCTGCTGGTCTTCGATTTTTCCGGGCCAGTACTGGACGAGGCTATCGCCGCGTCAGGGCACATTCCGCTGCCGCCCTATATTGCGTCGAAACGGCCAGACGATGAGCGCGACCGCACCGATTACCAGACTATTTACGCGCGCGAAGAGGGAGCGGTCGCCGCTCCCACCGCTGGCTTGCACTTTACCCCGGAAATCTTTGCCGCGCTGGATGCCAAGGGCATTAAGCGCCATTTTGTGACGTTGCATGTGGGGGCGGGCACATTTCTGCCGGTGAAAGCAGACAATACCGAGGCTCACCGCATGCACGCCGAATGGGGCGAGGTTGATGCGGAAACCGCTACAGCGCTGAACGAAGTGCGCGCGCAAGGCGGCAGGATCGTCGCGGTGGGCACGACCTCCCTGCGGTTGTTGGAAAGCGCCGCCGATCGGTCAGGAAAGGTTCAGCCCTGGTCGGGTGAAACGGATATCTTCATCACACCAGGTTACCGCTTTCGCACAGTTGACGTTCTGATGACCAATTTCCACCTACCCCGCTCGACATTGTTCATGCTGGTTTCGGCCTTCAGCGGACTGAATACTATGAAGGCGGCTTATGCCTATGCGATTGCGCATGGATACAGATTCTATTCCTATGGCGATTCCAGCCTGCTTTTCAGGGATGAGGCGTGAGCGAAAAGTTTACATTCCGCGTACTTGCCACCGATGGGAATGCGCGACGCGGCGAGATTTCCATGCCGCGCGGAGTGGTCCGCACGCCTGCTTTCATGCCGGTGGGAACCGGCGGAACAGTGAAAGCCATGTATATGGAGCAGGTGAGGGCACTTGGCTCCGACATCATCCTCGGCAACACCTACCACCTCATGCTGCGGCCTGGAGCGGAACGGGTCGCCCGTCTCGGCGGCTTGCATGAATTTATCCGTTGGCCGTGGCCGATTCTGACCGACTCCGGTGGCTTTCAGGTTATGTCGCTGGCGGCGCTGCGCAAGGTGCGGGAAGAGGGCGTCACTTTCCGTTCTCATGTGGATGGCGAAGTGCATCACATGTCGCCGGAACGCTCCATCGAGATCCAGGGGCTTCTGGATTCCGATATTCAGATGCAGCTGGATGAGTGCTTGCGTCTTCCAGCGCCCGAAAGGGAGATCGAGAGGGCCATGGAACTTTCCTTGCGGTGGGCTGAACGTTGCAAGACGGCCTTTGGTGACCAGCCAGGCAAGGCGATGTTCGCAATCGTGCAGGGCGGCGACAATGCGCGTCTGCGATTGCGCTCGGCAGAGGCGCTGGCTGCCATGGACCTTAAGGGCTATGCGGTGGGCGGGCTCGCAGTTGGCGAGCCGCAAGAGGTTATGCTTGATATGCTGGCGGCAACCTGTCCGGCGCTCCCGGCTGACAAGCCGCGTTATCTGATGGGCGTCGGCACGCCCGATGACATACTGAAATCGGTGGCGCTGGGAATAGATATGTTCGACTGCGTGATGCCGACACGCGCCGGGCGCCATGGGCTTGCCTTCACCCGGCGTGGAAGGGTGAACCTGAGAAACGCCCGGCATGCCGAGGATCCGCGGCCGCTTGACGAGGAGAGCGATTGCCCCGCAACACGCGGCTATTCCCGGGCTTATCTGCACCATCTTGTAAAGTCGGGCGAGGCGCTTGGGGGCATGCTGCTGACCTGGAACAATCTCGCTTATTATCAGCGTCTGATGGAGGATATTCGCCGCGCAATTGAGGCGGGAAGATTGGCCGAGCGCAGCGCAGAAATCCAGGAAGAGTGGAGGCGAGGGGACCTGCCACCACTCTGATGTTATGCGAAGAATCCGCTTGGGATCTAATTTGGGGTTCACCGTGATTGGAGGTGGATCATGGGCGAGAGCTATTCGTTGATCTGCACGAACGAGGACCAAGCCGGATATCACTATGGAGAAACTGTCGGCCAGGCTGGTGAAGCATGATTTGTGGGCCGATCCGCCCGAGTTGGCCCGGTTCCTGTGTCGCTGTGGCCATATATAAATAAGCCCTGATAGCGCCGGAAAATGCATGCGCGGCGTGGTTCGGGCTGGACGGCCCGTGGATCAATCTGCGCCTGGGAGGATGCGGCTCGAACCCCTCGCCCGGTCCTGTCGACAACCTCCTTCAACACCAAGATGTGGCTGCGCGGCCGCATCCCATGCGGCACACGCTCCTTGCCAACGCCCTTTCGTTCATTGGAAAACGCAAAGACCTTCATCGCCTGCTTGAGCTGTCATCGGCCTGTCCGACGCCTTGAGATCGCGAAGGCCATCAACCGTGCGTGCTTCAACACTTGGGCGGCTACTCAGCTCGCGCCGACGTCGAAGGGCGATGTCGTTATTCTCGGTGACTCGCCGTCCACAAAAGTGCGCGCGTCGCTGGATGCTGAAGGAGCGCGGCGCATGGTTCTTCTTCCTGGCGCCTAGAGCCCCGACCTCATCGAAATTGGCTCGCCAAGCTCAAGGCTCACCTGCGCGCCGCCGCAGCCAGAGCCTTCAATGGCCTCCGGAGAGCGATCCGATTGTCTGCAATCTCTTCAACAAAACTGAATGCTGGAATTATCGCAAGAAAGCCGCTACGCGCTCGTTAAATGGCCGTTGCGCTAGCGTTTGCGTCGGCAGCGCCAGTTCCAATCCCGCTTAGGGCCTATATCGACGTGAACCGATTTGGTATGGCAGTAGGTGCCCACTCCGCCTCGCCCGGGCAATGACCGCGCAAAGTTTGCCAGCTCCCACTTGGTGACGCCCTCAATCTGAATGTCGGCTGCGGCGCAGTGCATGTGCATGGAATTTCGCGCGCCGCGCACGCGTTTGTTATGCGCTGGGCTGCGATAGCCGGAGGTTACGACTACACGCTTGCCGAAGTGCCGCTCGATGGCACGCAGCTTCTGCACCAATGCCGGCTTGAGGCACGAAACATCCACGCTTTCGCGCTGCTTCAGCAGCCCGTTCGGCGCAAGACGAGCAAGGCCAGAGGCGGACGCCACCTGATAAGGGATCTCCTCTTCGTAAAGGTCTATATCGTCATCGTCACCGATGGCCGAGTGGCGCTTTACCTCAAAGAGCTGTTCGCGTGCGCGGACACCGGGCAATGCATCGCTGGTGAACATCGCGGCCGCCATCGGGATAGCGGTTGGCTTGATAGTCTCAGTAGAAAGTGTTTTGTGGCTTTCGCTCGTCTCGTCCTTCTTCTCGACACTTACAGCAGCCGTATCCGACAGGCGTTGAGCTTCGAGCGCCTGGGGGCGCTTATTCGCCGGTGAGAAGAAGTTCGACAAAAATCCTCGTTTCTCCAAGGTTTCTGCCTGCTTAATTTCCGCAGCATCGGCGAGGATCGGTTTGATAACCTCTTCGGTGACCGTTTCCCTTTTCGCATCGAGGGCCGGATCGGATGGAGCAGCTTCGGCATCCGGAGGCTTGCTCTGCGCTTTGGAGCCAGCGGAGGCCGTACCGCTAGAGCTTTCCGTGGCCTCCGCATGAGCTTGATCCGGCTTGCCATCGGTGCGCTTGTCGGCCGCAAAGAGCATTGCAAAGACGCCGGGATTTGCGGGGGAGGCGGGCTCGAAGCCAGAAGGCTCTTCCGTCAGTCCGGCCCGCCCGGCAGATCGTGGCACCTCGGGCTCGTCTGCTTCGGTGTGGGTGGAACGATCGTTGCTCCCCGGCACTGTCGCTTCCGCAGGCGCATCTGGCGATTCTGCCTCGCCTTGTGCAAGGAGGGAAGGGCGTACGAGTCCGCCATTGGAAATGTCGATTCCGGCGCCGACACTTACAGCGATGGGCGGAGCACCGGAAACAACGCTGTCGCTCAGCGCAGTACTATGGAAGGAATTCGATGCAAGCTCTGGACTGTTCGGATCCGAGACGGAGCACGCCGCAGCAAAGAGGCAGCTGGTCGCGGCTACAAGAATGCGGCGCTGGAAATGTCTGTCTCTTTGCTTTCCGGTCGAGGCCGGACCACTGACAGCCAAGAGCCCTTCCTCTTCAGCAGATTTCACTTTGGGGAAAAGCGCTTACGCTTTGTTCATGTCCCCCGAACGCGTGCGCGAACAATGTTTGGTAACTAAACTGGAAACCGTTAGCAAGTTTTGGGCGAGTCGACCTGGCTGTAAAAGACTAGAAACGCTTTCATTTTCTTTCACAAATTGTGTCGAATCATAACATAATTTCCCGGAGCATCTGCCAGGAACCCTTTTTTCGGACAGGGTTTTCGTGCCGGAACCCTGGTATCATCCTGCCTTTCGATCCACCGCTGCCAGTTCGGCCACCACGATCCGGGTTCCTCTCGCGCGCCGGAAAGCCATTCCTCCAGGCTGTCCTTAAGGCCGGCACGGGTCCAATGCCTGTACTTTCCCAGTGTGGGCGGATTGACTACGCCGGCTATATGGCCGGAGCCGGCAAGCACGAAGTCCACCGGCCCGCCAAAAAGATGGCTGCCGCGCAGCACCGAACGCGCAGGTGCAATGTGATCATCCATCGCGGCCAGATTGTAGACGGGGATCTTAATGTCGGAGAGGCTGATTCTCTTGCCGTTGAGGATCGCCCGACCCCGCGCCAGATTGTTCTCCAGATAACAATTCCGCAGATAATAGGAATGATTGGCTGCGGTTACCCGCGTGGTATCCCCATTCCAGAAGAGGATGTCAAAGGGCGGGGGATTGCGGCCGCGCAGATAGCTGTTGACCACATAGGGCCAGATGAGATCGCGTGCCCTTAGCATGTTGAACGCTGCCGACATATGGCTGCCTTCCAGAAAGCCTCGCCCGCTCATGCTTTTTTCCAGCCTTTCGATCTGCTCGGCATCGGCAAAGACTCTGAGATCCCCGGCATGCGTAAAATCCACCTGGGCGGCAAAGAAGGTGGCGGAAGCGATCCGGTCGTCACGCTCCTGGGCCATTCGGGCGAGGGCAGCGGCAAGTAGCGTGCCGCCCACGCAATAGCCGATGGCGTTCACTTGACGCTCGTCGGTGCGTTCCATGATGGTGTCAAGGCCCAGCCCGATACCTTGAGAAACATACGCGTCCCAGCCCATTGACCTGTGGCGTTCGTCGGGATTGACCCATGAGATGGCGAAGACGGTGTGCCCTTGCTCGACCGCCCACCGTATGAAGGAGCGCTCGGCCGCAAGGTCGAGGATATAGTATTTGTTGATCCAGGGCGGAACGATGATGAGTGGCCGCTTGAGCACCGACTCTGTTGCCGGCTCGTATTGAATGATCTCGGCAAGATCGCTGCGCGCCACCACCTTGCCGGGCGTGTTCGCGATGTTCCTGCCCAGTTTGAAGTCGGTGTTGTCAGACTGACGCAGCCGGAGCGAGCCGCCGTCTGCGGATATGTCCTCGGCCAGCATGCGCATGCCGCGCACAAGATTTTCTCCATCAGAGGCCAGCGTCTCCCGCAGCAGCGCCGGATTTGTGAGCACGAAATTGGAAGGCGAAAGAGCTTCGGTGAACTGGCGGACATAGAACTGTGCCTTCTGGCGCGTTTGTGTGTCCAGACCGTCCGCATCCTTCGCCAACTCCGCCGCCCAGCGTGCAGTCACAAGATACGCTTGCTTGAGAAAGGCGAAAAACGGGTTCCTTGACCAGTCCGGGTCATCGAAGCGTTTATCGCCGGGATCCGGGGCCACAATCTCGCCGCTGGCCGGTTCACCATCTATGCGACGGATCGAAGCGGTCCAAATGTCCATATAGCTGGCAAAGAGCCGCGTCTGCGCCTCCAGGGCGCGCGAGGATTCAGAGGTCCAGTATTCGGTTAGCTTCGAGAGAGTCGTCACCATGTCGGCAAAGATCTCCGCCGTCGGATCGGGTGTCTGCCCCGCCTCGGTCGGGCGCACCCAAGCCTTGGCCGCCTTGCCTGCTTCCTCTATCGCGCGCGCAAAATTGGCGGCAAGACGTTCCGGATCATTCGCCATGAAAGGCCGCGAAGCGCCGCTTTCCTGCGCATCCCTGTCATTCTTCTCACCGGCTGCCATTCTTCGCGCTGGACCTCTCCCTTCCCGCTATGCTGATATAGCACGGTGGCCATTAGGAATGTTGCTTGAACATATGAAATATGCGCCTTCCATACGACCATTTTCCTTGATTGCGGCTGCATGTCTCACGCCGTGGCTTCTTTCTGCCTGCGCAAGCCGAACCCAGGACGCAACCATGGAGCCAGCGGCGGATTATGCGAGCCAGCCGGATGGCTACCCGAATCTCAATATCCCGGCCGTTGCAGCAGCGCCTCAGATAACCGATGCGGAAAGGGAGGAGCTCGTACGCGAGCTTGGCTCGGCTCGTTTGCGGGCGAGCACAGGCCCTTCCGCAACGCAATCGGCAGAAGAGAGGGAGCGGCTGCGGCGGCTTGCAGAAAGTCACGCCCGGGAGCGGCTCGACGTGATTGATGCAAGCGAATAGACCGCCAGATCAAAGGGACTATCGACCGGCCGGGCGAAGACGTGTAAGAGGGCGACAGCTATCGCCCGGAACGGAAATCATGGAAGAATTTCACAAGGTACGCAGGCTTCCGCCTTACGTCTTCGAGCAGGTCAATCGGCTCAAGGCTGGCGCGCGCGCGCGCGGCGCCGATATCATCGATCTAGGTATGGGCAATCCGGACCTGCCGACGCCCCAAGCCATCGTGGACAAACTCTGCGATGTCGTACGCGATCCGCGCACGCACCGCTATTCGGCCTCGCGCGGGATACCGGGCCTGCGCCGCGCCCAAGCCAGTTATTACGCCCGGCGGTTCGGGGTGAAGCTGGACCCGGAAACGCAGGTCGTCGCGACGCTTGGCTCTAAGGAGGGCTTCGCCAATATGGCGCAGGCCATTACCGCGCCGGGCGACGTAGTGCTGTGCCCCAACCCCACTTATCCGATCCATGCCTTCGGCTTCATTATGTCGGGAGGAGTCATCCGCTCCATGCAGGCCGAACCGGACGACAGATTCATACCGGCCCTGGAACGTGCAGTCCGCCATTCCATTCCGAAGCCCCTCGCGCTCATCCTCAACTATCCGTCAAATCCGACGGCCTATTTGGCGACACTTGATTTCTACAAGGACGTGGTGGCTTTCGCGCGCAAGCACGACATCATCATCCTCTCGGACCTTGCCTATGCGGAAATCTATTTTGACGGTACGCCACCGCCGTCGGTTCTCCAGATTCCTGGCGCTATGGACGTGGCGGTCGAGTTCACTTCCATGTCCAAGACCTATTCCATGCCGGGCTGGCGCATGGGATTCGCCGTCGGCAACGAGCGGCTGATTGCAGCGCTCGCGCGGGTGAAGTCCTATCTTGATTATGGCGCCTTTACTCCCATTCAGGTGGCAGCCACTGCTGCGCTCAACTCCGACGGGTCGGAAATCGAAGAGGTGCGCTCCGTCTATCACAGGCGGCGTGACGTGCTTGTCGAGTCATTCGCGCGGGCCGGCTGGCAGGTACCAGCCCCGCCGGCCACCATGTTTGCCTGGGCGACCATTCCTGAACCGTTCCGCCACCTTGGTTCGCTTGAGTTCTCGAAGCTTCTGGTGGAGCAGGCAGATGTTGCGGTCGCTCCCGGCGTAGGCTTTGGCGAACATGGCGATGACTATGTGCGTATCGCACTTGTGGAGAACGAACACCGCATCCGCCAGGCAGCGCGAAACCTCAAGCGGTTTTTTGCCACCGCGCCAGAGGCGTCTGAGAAGGTCATCCCGTTAGCCGCCAGCCGCTAAGCGGCTTAACCAAATGAAGGACATCGGAAGGCCCGATATGGCTGAACCCTTGCGCATTGGAATTGCCGGTCTCGGGACTGTTGGTGCGAGCGTCGCCCGCATGCTCGCCGGCAAGACAGCGGAACTTACTCGGCAGTGCGGGCGCGAGATCGCGGTGGTTGCAGTTTCAGCGCGTGACCGGAAACGTGACCGGGCCATCGACCTTGGCAATGCGCAATGGTTCGATGATCCCGTGGCGCTTGCAGGCTCCTCCGAGATTGACGTTTTCGTTGAGCTGATCGGCGGTGAGGAGGGACCGGCCCTGCACTCCGTCCGGGCGGCGCTCGAAGCCGGCCACCATGTCGTGACCGCCAATAAGGCGCTTCTTTCCAGGCATGGCGTACAGCTTGCGGAGATAGCCGAAAAGAAGGGGGTGCTCCTCAACTATGAGGCTGCCGTGGCGGGCGGCATCCCGGTCATCAAGACGATGCGCGAGGCGCTTGTCGGCAACACCGTTTCCCGCGTTTTCGGCATTCTGAACGGTACCTGCAATTATATTCTCACTCGCATGGAGGCGGAAGGACTTTCATTCGAGGACTGCCTCAGGGAAGCACAGCGACTCGGCTATGCCGAAGCGGACCCCACGTTCGACATCGAGGGCCACGATACGGCGCACAAGCTGTCGATCCTGACGAGCCTTGCCTTCGGCTGCCGTATATCTGCCGATGACATCTACATGGAAGGCATTTCAAACATCACCCAGGCCGATATCAGGGCCGCTGCCTCCCTTGGCTACCGGATCAAGCTTTTGGGCGTCGCCCAGCGTACCGAAAGCGGCATCGAGCAGCGTGTGCACCCTACCATGGTGCCGACGGGCTCCGTTATCGCGCAGGTCCACGGGGTTACGAACGCGGTAGCAATCGAAACCGATATGCTTGGCGAACTTCTTCTTTCTGGGCCAGGTGCAGGCGGAGCCGCAACCGCGTCCGCGGTCATCGGCGACATCGCCGATATCGCCAAGAGCAGGCCGGGCTTTCAGCATGGTCCCGTTTTCGCTCGGCCCGTGCGCGAGCTTGAGCCCTACAAGCGTGCCCGCATGCGCGCGCATGAGGGCGGCTACTTCATACGGTTGACCGTTCAGGACCGCACGGGTGTTTTCGCCACCATCGCCAAGCGGATGGCAGATAACGAGATATCGTTGGAATCCATTGTCCAGCATGGCGACGCGACGGGCGAGGAGCACAAGACGGTGGTTCTCCTTACGCATGAAACCACGGAGGCGGCGGTGCGGAAAGCGGTCGAAAGCATTACCCGGGACGGCCCTCTCGTCGATAAGCCGCAGGTCATCCGCATCGAGCGCGCCGCATGAACCTTCGGGCGAGCGCCCGTTTCTATTTTGATGCGCAGTACAGGAAGGAAGACGTTTGCTGACGTCTCCAGCACATCAGGCTGGCCGCATTTCTGCCGCGCTTGTTTGGTTCGTCACGCGGGTTTTTTAAAGCCGTTTTTTGGAGGAATCTACATTGCGAGCATCGACCGAGGGGGCGAAGCCCGGCACGGGCTGGCGCGACATCGCAATCGAGATGATTACCGGTCTGCGCGAGGCGGTCTGGCGTTTTCCTGTGCCGGCCCTCCTTCTTTTCGCGTCAACCCTGCAAGCCCATCTCCATATAGCCGAGGTTCACTGGTTTACAGCGGAAGCAAACGGGCAGCCAACAGATACGGATCTCATCTTTGCCTTGTCTAGTGGCGCGCTGGCAGCGCTCGCGGCAACGCTTTTCGGCGAAGCGCGCATCCTTTCCGCTTTGACACGCACAGTGGCAGCATTTGCATTCGGGATCGTGGTCACCGCGCTCATTGCTTTTCCGCACATTTTCCTGACGCAGCAATGGACGATGGTTCTAGCGGTCGGCGCTCTTGTACCGGTTGCACCCTTTATTGGACGCGGCGACAGCCGTTCCTTCTGGGTTTTCAGCGTGCGCGTGGCATTTGCCAGCCTGTTAGGGTTGCTGGTGCTCTTGTTCCTCGCAGGGGGCATCTCCGCGATCCTGGTAAGCCTTTCGCTTCTGTTCGGGCTCACCATCCCCGACGATCTTTATCAGCATATCTGGGCTTTCAGCACTTTGTTTGCCGCGCCGCTCTTTGCCATCGGGCAGTTGCCAAGCCGTTTCGACGAAACGCCTGCGGCAGCGATGGAGGGGCTGATGGAGCGCGGCATGCGAGCGCTTGGCGATTACATCGTCGCACCGCTGCTCATCCTCTACGCGGTGATCCTGCACCTTTACGCAGTGCGAATCATTCTGACCGGCGAGATGCCGCAGGGGCAGATCGGTTGGCTGGTGCTGGTCTACGGTCTCTGCATCTTTGCAGCACTCTTGCTTATCAATCCCTTCTTTGATCGCGCCCGCGCGCCAACACGCCTTTTCCTGCGCCTATGGCCTTTCTTCCTGCCTGTTCCGCTACTGCTTCTGTTCTATGCGCTAATGCTTCGCATTGGAGAATTCGGCCTCACGCCGGACCGCTATCTGCTCGCTCTGTTCGGGCTGGCGTCAACCGCCCTTATGGTTCTGCAAGTTTTCCCTAGCCTGCTGCGCGGAGATATCCGGTTGATCGCAGCACTGCCTGCCCTTGCTCTATTTGCAGCCGGTTTCGGGCCGCAGGGCGCTTTTAGTGTCTCGATTTCCAGCCAAGCGGCCCGTTTCCTTCAGATCGTCGAGAACCCGCCACTTACCGATGAGCAGCAGGCGAAGGCACTGGCAGCGCTCTCCTTTCTGGCAGGGCATAATGCGGTCGAGCGCGTGGCACCGGAGGGCATGGACCTCACAACTGCAAAGGGTGACGCTTATGTCACCGTTGCGGAGGCATGGAATCTCGACCCGACGAGTCCCCGCCCCGGACCCCGTAGTTATACGATCAACAACGGATCGGACCCTAAGGCGTTCTCAGTAGAAGGTTTCGATACGGTCATTATGAACGTATTTCTCGACGACGGGGCGGAGAAACCCGTGTCGGTTGATCTTCCGTCCCTTCCTGGTCTTTCGCTCGCGCTCGACGATGGCGCGCTTATCTTCACGGCAGGAGAGGAGAGTATCCGCTTTCCGATTTCCAATGCGGAGATTGAGAGATTGGCACGGCTGGACGGCACCGGTTCCATCGGCCAGATTCTACTGGAGGCAGGAAAGCACAGGATCGCGCTCATTCCTTCCTATCTTTATGCGGATATTGGGGAGCCGCCGCAGCTTCATAACATGCAAACCACCATCCTGCTAAGAGGACGCGACTGGCGGTAGAGGATCTCCAGAAAAGTCGAGCGCGACTTCCCTTCTGGGGCTCTGAAAGGATTAGATCATTTCAGCAAGTTCTAAAAAGGGACTGCTTTATTCGGCAGCGGCCGGCGTTTGCACGCCCAGCCACTCCTTCCAATGGGCAAGGGCCCGCGAGGTGATGGCGCGCTTCTTTGCGAAAGACTTTTCCTTGCCGCGCAGGCGCTTGCCTTCCTCCTTCGGTATCTCCACCGGCGGAAAGAGGCCGAAATTCACGTTCATCGGCTGAAAGGAGCGCTTGCCTGGTTCGTCATTGGCCAGGATATGGCCTCCGGTAATGTGGTTCAGCAACGCGCCGAACGCCGTTGTTGGCGGGGGCGCGTCAACTGGACGGCCTAAGCGCTCAGCCGCGGCAAAGCGCCCGGCAAGCATGCCCATGGCCGCGCTTTCCACATAGCCTTCACAACCGGTAATCTGTCCTGCAAATCGAAGGCCGGGCCGCGTCTTGAGCTGAAGCGTACGGTCAAGCAGCGCGGGCGAATTGATATAGGTGTTGCGGTGGAGGCCGCCAAGGCGGGCAAATTCGGCTTTCTGAAGGCCGGGAATCATGCGGAAGATGCGCACCTGCTCGGCATATTTAAGCTTCGTCTGGAATCCCACCATATTGTAAAGCGTGCCAAGCGCATTGTCCTGCCGCAACTGGACGACCGCATAGGGCTTCTCGTCTGGCCTGTGGGCGTTCGTCAGGCCCATCGGTTTCATTGGGCCGTGGCGCAACGTTTCCGGACCGCGCTCGGCCAGGATCTCGATAGGCAAGCAGCCGTCAAAATAGGGCGTGCCCTCCCATTCCCGGAAAGCGGTCTTTTCGCCATCCAGCAGTGCCTGTACGAAAGCTTCGTACTCGGCCTTATTCATGGGGCAGTTGATATAGTCTTTCCCAGTTCCGCCAGGCCCAATCTTGTCGTAGCGCGACTGAAACCAGCAGATGCCCATATCGATCGTGTCGAAATAGATGATCGGGGCAATGGCATCGAAGAAGGCAAGGGCTTCCGACCCGGTCGCGGAGCGGATAGCCTCGGCCAGCGACGGCGCTGTCAGTGGCCCGGTGGCGATGATCGACTGATCCCATTGGGCCGGCGGCAGGCCTGTCACTTCCCCCCGCTCCACAGTGATGAGCGGATGCCCTTCGATGGCACGCGTGACGGCCTGTGAAAAGCCGACACGGTCGACCGCAAGCGCGCTACCGGCTGGAACCTGATTGGCATCGCCAGCACGCATTACAAGCGAGCCGGCAAGCCGCATTTCCGCGTGAAGAAGGCCAACAGCATTGGCTTCCGCATCGTCCGAGCGGAAGGAATTGGAGCAGACGAGTTCGGCGAGGGAGTCGGTCTTGTGCGCGTCGGTTTGGCGCAGGGGGCGCATTTCGTGCAGGACGACTGGCACGCCGGCTTCCGCTGCTGCCCAGGCGGCTTCAGAGCCCGCAAGCCCACCGCCAATCACATGAATGGGTTTGATGTCCATGAGCCAGAGAGATAGGTCGAAGCACGTTGCGATGCAACGATAACTTGCTAGGAAGACGACCCAGGCGCAAAAGTGCTGACAACTGTGTGCAATGCAAAAAAACAGCACCCGCCGGGGGAGGAGTTCCGACGGGTGCCGTTTTGGTCGACCGGCTATCGGGAGGAGGAGATGCCGGTCGTATCTGCCGGGATTGGGAGGAGGAAATCCCGGCGAGATCTCAAGCTCTTAGATCGCCCTACGTGCAACGTAGGGGATGTCACCGCGATTAATTCCGATATCAGCCAACTCGCGGTTGGAAAGACGGCTGAGCTCGTCAACTGTCTGCCTGTAGCGGCGCCAGTTGCGATAGTTGCGGATCAAATTCATTTTCATACCGTTATTCTTACGTTCTGCTATTCGCGTTAGTTGTTGTTCTTGCTTGCTGTCTGGCCTTTAGATAGCCATGCGCGCGGCTGTTTTGAAGTCCCATTGTTGCATGGCAGCAATGCAATTGTGCAATGCATCATAAAATTCCGGGGGAGAATAACAGATATGTCATAGACACGCCGCATTTGGTGTGCTGGCGGGCTTGAATCAAGGGCTTGCAGGGGCAATTGAAGGAGGGTGGCTCAGGGTTGGTCCGCCGAAAATGATGAATTCGGCAAAATTCCTTTGATAGCTGGAAGGCAGATGATATAGAACGCCGCGCTTTCGGAGGCGCCGGTTTTCGAGGCGGGTGTGGTGGAACTGGTAGACACGCCAGATTTAGGTTCTGGTGGCGAAAGCCGTGGGGGTTCAAATCCCTCCACCCGCACCAGACCAACCTGGAACAGGATTTCGGCAGGCTGATTGGTGAGTTGCCGTCTTTACGGCGCAAGTGAACACAAAGGTTTGATGCATGCAGGTTAGCGAGACTCTCAACTCAGGTCTGAAGCGCGAGATCAAGGTCACAGTGCCGGCCAGCGATATGGAAGCCCGTCTCCTGGAGCGGCTGGAAAACGCCAAGAAGACGATCCGCCTAAAGGGTTTTCGCCCCGGCAAGGTGCCGCTGCAGTATCTGCGACGCCTGTATGGCAAGTCGTTCATGGCGGAAGTCGTGAACGAGATGCTTACCGAGTCCTCCCAGTCCATCCTGTCCGAGCGCGGCGAGCGGGCCGCCATGCAGCCCGAGGTCTCCATGACCGAGGATGAGCAGGAGGCCGAGAAGATCCTGTCCGGCGGAGCAGATCTGGAGTTCTCGCTCTCCTATGAGATCATTCCGCCGATCGAGATCAAGGATGTGTCCGCCATCAAGATCACCCGCCCCATCTATGATGTGACGGATGAGGAAGTCGACGAGCAAATCCTTCGCGTGGCCGATTCGGCCCGCACTTACGAACCCAAGGACGGTAAGGTTGAGAAGGGCGACAAGGTCACCATAGACTATCTGGGCAAGCTCAATGGAGAGCCTTTCGAAGGTGGCTCCGCCGAGGATTCGGAGGTGGTGATCGGTCACGGGCAGTTCATCCCCGGCTTCGAGGATGAGCTTGAGGGCCTCAAGAAGGATGACAGGAAAACCTTCAGCATCACTTTCCCGGAAGATTATCCTGCACAGCATCTCGCTGGCCGGGAGGTCGAGTTCGACATAACTGTGAAACAGGTGGAAGCGCCGCAGGAGCTCCAGATCAACGATGATCTGGCGCAGAAGCTGGGGCTCGAATCGGCGGAGAAGCTACGGGAGATTATCCGCGGCCAGCTTGAAAGCCAGTATGGCCAGGTAACGCGTCAGAAAGCCAAGCGCCAGCTTCTTGATGCTTTGGACGAAGCCTACAAGTTCGAGGCGCCCTCCAAGCTCATCGAGGCGGAGTTCGACAATATCTGGTCGCAGGTGACGCGCGATCTTGAGGCTGCCGGCCGCACCTTCGAGGACGAGGAAACGACAGAGGAAGAGGCGCGCGAGGAGTATCGCAAGCTTGCGGAACGGCGCGTGCGGCTCGGGCTCGTCCTGGCGCAGATTGGCGAAGAAGCCAGCATCCAGGTCTCCGAGGACGAGATGCAGCGCACGCTCATAGAGACGATCCGGCGCTATCCGCAGGATCAGCAGCAGCAGATCTACGATTTCTACAGGCAAAGCCCTCAGGCGCTCGCCTCGGTGCGCGCACCATTATTCGAGGAGAAGGTGGTCGATCACCTTCTGGGCCAGGTTGACGTCACTGATCAGAAAGTGAGCCGGGAGGAGCTTCTGGCGGACGACGAGGACGAGGAAACCGGAACGCCTGAGGAAAAGAAGGCTGCAAAGAAGACGGCCAAGAAGACCGAAGAAAAAGCTGAATAGAACTGACACAGCTTGAAAGCCGAAAGCCCTCTGGTACTGCCGGGGGCTTTTTCATGCCGAATTTTACTTATCAGCATTGCGCTGAGGAACGATTCAAGCTGCCTTGTACCCACGAACAGTGCTTTTCTGCCATTTCTATAAGTACTGAATGATGCGGCGGCCCGCGGCTATGAACTGGAGCGGATTGACGGCGCGGCCGTTGCGGCGAACCTCGTAGTGCAGGTGGGGTCCGGTCGAGCGGCCGCTGCTGCCCACATGTCCGACGATTTCTCCTGTTCCCACCTCGTCGCCTTCCTTGACGAGGACTTTCTTTAAATGGGCATAGCGCGTGCTAATGCCGTCTCCGTGGTCGATCTCGACCATTCGGCCGTAGCCTCCCGTCCAGCCGGCCTTGATAATGCGCCCCGCAGCCGCCGAGCGTACCGGCGCGCCCATTCTCGCACGAAAATCAATTCCCGAGTGATGGGCCGGACGGCCAATAAGAGGATCGCGGCGAACGCCGAAGCCGCTTGTAACCGCCGCGCCGGGGATGGGGTTGGCAATCGGGATGCGGCGCGCTTTCTGCTTCAGTTCTTCCAAGCGGCTGAGAACGTCGTCGAGCTCACGCACGCGATCCTCAAAGGGTAGGTTTTCTCCAGCAAAAAACAGGGGGCCTCCAACGTCGCCCTCTCCATAGTCATCCGCTACCGGTATTCCCGCGGCACTGAGCGCCTCGGCAATGGCCTCGGCCGTCTGGAAAGCTTCCTCCGCCACGGTGTCTATGCGGTGCAACTGGTCGGCTTCAAGATTGTGCAGCGAGCGGTTGAGCGATTGGAAAAGCTGGTCCGGATCCGACGAACCATGGGTGGGGCGGAATGGCCAGGGCACCTGCAACTGCGGGCTGCTTGCCCAGAAAGCGGTGCCGGTTATGATCGACCGGTCCGGTTCTTCCTTACCGAGATGGGCGTGGGTGTCAGGCCGGGGCGAGGGGATCGGGATTGTTTCAACGCTTCTGCTTAGGCGACCCGCCCGTTCCAGCACAGGGCTGAGGCGGCTGTGGCGGCGTGTTAGCAGTTCCTGCCGTTCCATCAATTCATCGATTCTCTGCTGCATGAGATGCTGCTCGAGGATCTGTTGGCTGGTTATCCGGTCCAGTTCGGCGCGCAGTGCCGCGATCCGGCCTTCGTAGGCTTGCTGCAATTGCGTCTGCTGGACGAAGGCGGCATTCATCAGGTTGTCGCGCAGAACGAGATATGCCGTCGCCGCGATATACCCGGCTACCAGGGCGATAACGATCCCCCCGGTAATAACGGTTAGCCAAGGTCTGACAGTGAAATAGCGGATCCGATCTCCACGAGCGATAATGATTGTGGAGACTTCTCTACGTTTTTTGGAAACGCGTGTTTGGTGTACTTGCTTCACGAGTCCGCGCGACCATTGCCAGGAATCCGACGAAGCAATTACACAATATTAGGGTTAACAAACCATTTGGCTGGCGCAGGATCAGGATGGCGTGCCGAGGAGCGCCTTCGCTTCAGCAAGCACTAGGTCGACGTGGCCGGGCACTTTCACCTTGCGCCATACCTCGGCGACCTTTCCCTCTTGATCTATTAGGAAGGTGCTTCGCTCCACACCCATATATTTGCGCCCATACATGCTCTTTTCGGTCCAAACGCCATATGCTTCAAGAACGTCCTTATCGGTATCGGACACCAGAACAATCTCCAGCCCATGCTTCGCTTTGAATTTATCGTGGCTTTTGGGCGTATCGGGGGAGACGCCGATAACTGCAACACCAAGCGCGTCGAACTCGCCCTTGCGCGCCGAGAAATCCAGGGCCTGCGCGGTGCAGCCGCTGGTATCGTCCTTGGGGTAGAAGTAGAGCACCAACGGGCGGCCGCGAAAATCCGAAAGTCTAACTGTCCTTCCGCCATCTGCCGGAAGCTCGAAATCAGGCGCATGGTCTCCTTTAGCGGGAATGGTCATTTTCTTACCCTCTTGTGTCAGTAGTTGAGCTTGCATTCAGCAATTTCTGCTATTCTCGCAAGAGCCAGCGTATACGAGTGAGTATCGCAGTTCGACGGGATTCGTCCAATCACGACAGGCAGGCCTTAACGGGAATTCGGTGGCGCAAGACTCGAGCGAACACAAATTGGTGCGTTTCCGGCGCGCGGAGATCGCCCCGCTGGAGAGTTTCCCATCGGCCAAGTGGCCGTTGCCGCGCCTGTGCCGGACGCGCCGTCGCGTGCATCGGCGAGTGCTCCGGACATTCGTCATTCTTGTTGCCCTCATGCTCGTTGTCGGTGCCGCCATTCACGTGGTCGGACTGGGCCCTATCGGCAACGAGCAGTTGCGGCTTCAGGCCGAAAGGGCTGTGGAGCGGCTGGCAGGTTTGGATGCCAACGTGAGCCTCGGCGGCCTGCGGCTCGGGTTGGGCACCACCAGTCTCTTTGCACTGGAAGTGCAGGATATAAGCGTTATCCGCAGGAGCGACGGCGAACCGATCGCTAAGGCAGGAAAGCTGCGGCTTGGCCTGCGTGCCGTGCCGCTCCTCTTTGGTCGGATCGAGCTTTCGCGAGTCGCCATGGCCGAAGCGGCATTTTCCCCGGCCAGGATAACACAACGGGCAAATGCCACGACGCTGCTTGACGAAAATGGCCTCTTGCGCCCCGATCGCTTGCAGGAAGCGGTCTTCGGTGCGGTCCATCAGGCATTCGCCATCACGCGCAGGTCCGGCGTCCGCCAGGTCAGCCTCGCCGATGTCGGGCTGCTCTCTAGTGAGGCGAGTGCATCGGAGATCGTCGTTGAGGAACTGGAGCTATACCGGCGCGGCGACATAGAAATCGCCTTCGAAGGAGTGGCGAGGTTCCGCGGCCGCGATCTGTCCTTCGATGGAAAGGCAGAGCGGGATGCCGGGACGGAAGCGATCTCCAACCTGTCCTTCGACCTTTCAGCAAAAGAGGAGGAAGGTTCGGGAAAAGCAACTAAAGGGTTGGTGCGTGCGCTCGGAACTTTTTCGCTCGCGCTAACAGGTCGGGAGGCGAACGGTACGCAAGAGGGCGTGCTCGATCTCGAAATGCGACTGGGCGATACGCTGATCGGCTTCGACCAGGATGAGATTATGGTGGATAGCGCTACCGCGCGCGTGGCGATTGAAGAGGGCAGGAATAGCTACGCCATTTCCACAGCACGGTTTGCAATCGGCCGTACGCGTATCGACCTGCGCGGCATCATATCGCCGGCGGAAGATGAGCCGCTTTACCGTCTCGAAATGCTTTCTCCACAATCGCTAGTGGCGCCTGCGGATTCCCCCGAGCCTGCACTACCCTTCGCCATGCGGCTTGCCGGCCGTTTCGAGCCGCTGGACTCACGGCTTGTGGCGGAGAAGATCGACATTCGCACATCGGGCGGAAGCCTTGCGGCGAGCGCTTCCCTGATCTTGCCCGAGGGTGTGTCGCCCGGCGTTTCCCTGGCGTTACAGGTGTCGGACCTGCCTACCGCCCATGTGAAGCAATTCTGGCCGTGGTTTGCCGCGCCCGGAGCGCGCAATTGGACGTTGAAGAACGTTTTCGGAGGCCGTGTTCGCGAAAGCGAGATCCATCTCAGCGTTCCGCCTGGGCGGCTCGGCAATGGCGTCCCGCTTACCGGAGACGAGGTGTATGGCCGTTTCGTCCTTTCCGATACCCGCTTCGACATAGCAGGAGAGATCCCGCCCGTGCGCGACGGAGAGGGTTGGGTGCATTTCCGCGGCTCCGACGTCAATGTCGGGCTCACATCCGGCGCAATTTACATGCCTAGCGGTCGTTTGGTCTCGACCAGTGGCGGAACCTTTAAAATCATGGCTGCGCACCTGTCACCGCGCATAGGAAAGCTGGAGATCGATGTTGAGGGTGAGGCTCCGGCCGTCGTCGAATTGGCCTCCTACGCCCCCATCAACGCGTCACGCTTCCACGACCTTGCTCCCCAGGATCTTACCGGAAGGATGGCTGGTCATATCAGCGCCGACATCCCCTTACAGGAGAACATTCCGGCCGAGAATCTGAACTGGCGCGTTGAATTCAACTATGACGAACTGTCGATTGCCCGGCCCTTCGAGGGGCAGGAAGTGGCAAGGGCAAAGGGGCAGCTTCTTGTTCAGCCGGAGGGGGCGGAGATTGTCGCTGAGGCGGAGCTCAACGCGGTTCCAGCGAACCTTCACATCATTCAGCCTTTCGGCGCCTCCAAGACAGAGCGGAGCCGCCACGTCGAGTTGAAGCTGGATGACGCCTCCCGCGAGCGCCTTTTCCCTGGTTTGGGGCTTTTCCTGTCCGGACCCTTCACCGTGATCTATGAGGAGCAGGCCGGAGAGCAGCAGAGGATTGAGGTGAAGCTCGACCAGGCTCGGCTGGAAGTACCGTGGATCGGCTGGCGCAAGGGGGCCGGTATCCCCGCTACCGCATCCTTCCTGATTAAGCGGGATGGCGGCAGGCTGGAGCTTTCAGATTTTGCCCTCCGGGGGGAAAGCTTTACCCTGGTTGGCCGCGTCAAGCTTGACGGCGGAGAACTGATGGAAGCGCAGTTCAGTCGCGTGCGGTTCAATCGGAATGACGAATATTCGGCCGATATTACCCGCACAGCAGCCGGAGAATATGTAGTTGCGGCGAAGGGTGCCGCCATCGACGCAAGGGGGCTGATACGCCGGGCTTTGGGCGAAGGGAGCACATTCGCCATGGCAGGCAGACAGCAGGCGAGGCAGGCGGTTTCCGTAAGAGCATCCTTCGAGCGGGTGGAAGGTTTCAACGGTGAGAGCCTAAACGGCGTCGAGCTGACCTATGCTACAGGCGGTCGCGGGCCGGACCGGCTGTCGGTTACCGGAGCCACACGGGAGTTCGGCTCTGCCGTCCTGAAGAAGGGCATCGAGCAGGGGCGGCACAGGGTCCAGGTCGCCTCCGACAATGCGGGAGCGCTGTTGCGCTTTCTCGACATCTACAAGCACGTTGAAAATGGCATTTTGGGCCTTGTGATGGAAGGTCCGGTGGAGAGCGACATACTTTCCGGCCGGCTCGATCTGCGTCAGTTCTGGGTGGTCAATGAACCGCGGATGCGCTCACTTGTCGCCGCGACCGAACAAGGGCGGAATGGGGAAGTCGATGTCACGCGGGTCCATTTCGAGCATGGTGCGGCCATGCTGACAAAAGCGCCACGGCAGCTTCATATCGGCAATGGAGTGGTACGCGGGCCGCTGATCGGCTCGACCTTTCAGGGCATGCTTTTCGACGCCAGCGACAATATGGATATCACCGGTACTTTCATGCCGCTCTATGGCTTCAACAGGATTTTTGGGGAGATTCCATTGATCGGCCAGCTTCTCGGAAACGGCCGCGATCGTGGCCTGATCGGCATTACTTACCGGCTTTCCGGAAAATTCGGGAACCCGAGACTGGAGGTAAATCCGATCTCGGCCATTGCCCCGGGTTTCCTGAGGCAACTCTTCGAATTCCGCTGAGGAGCTGCCTTGGCAAGGTAGCGTGGCGCCTCTTCACACAGGGCGCAACAGGACATGCTTCTTTCGTCCGAAGGAGATTTTCACGACACCTTCACCGGTAAGATCCCCTGCGCTGACCGTAGCACGCTCATCAGCAACGGGCTTGTCGTTGATGCGGATGGCGTTGTTGGCGATGGCGCGGCGTACCTCGCCATTGGTGGCGGCAAGCCCCGCCCGCACGACTGCCGACAGAACACCAATCCCATCCTCGATCTCGTGGCGGGGTATTTCGACGGTTGGAAGGCTTTCGGCCAGCGCGCCTTCCTCAAAGGTCTTGCGAGCCGTGTCCGCCGCGGCCTCGGCAGCGGCACGTCCATGCAGCATGGCTGTGACTTCCGTGGCGAGGATTTTCTTGGCTTCGTTGATCTCTGCGCCGCCCAACGCTTCCAGCCTTGCTATCTCGTCCATGGGCAGGGTGGTGTAAAGCTTCAGGAAGCGGCCTACATCGGCATCTTCGCTGTTGCGCCAATATTGCCAGAAATCGTACGGGCTCATCATCTCAGGATCGAGCCACACGGCACCCGATGCCGTCTTCCCCATCTTGGCTCCGGAAGCGGTGGCCAGCAATGGCGAGGTCAGTGCGCAGAGCGTTACATCCTCCATGCGCCGCCCAAGTTCGATACCGTTGACGATATTGCCCCATTGATCGGAGCCGCCCATCTGCAGCCGGCAGCCATAGCGGCGGTAAAGCTCCACAAAATCATAGGCCTGGAGGATCATGTAATTGAACTCCAGGAAGGACAACGACTGCTCCCGCTCAAGCCTGAGCTTTACGGATTCAAACGAGAGCATCCGGTTGACCGAGAAATGCCGTCCGACGTCCCGCAGGAAGGATACGTAATTGAGGTCGAGCAGCCAATCCGCATTATTGACCATGATCGCGTCCGTCGACCCTTCGCCGAAGGACAGATAAGGTTCGAAATTGCGCTTGATGCCAGCAAGGTTCTCCGCAATCGCTTCCTCTGTCAGAAGTTTACGAGCCTCATCCTTGAACGAAGGATCTCCGATCATCGAGGTGCCGCCGCCCATGAGCGCGATGGGCCGATGGCCGGTTTTCTGCAGCCAGTGCAGCATCATGATCTGGATGAGAGAGCCTGCATGCAGGCTCCTGGCGGTAGCGTCGAAACCGATATAAGCGGTCACGATCTCTCGGGAGAAAAGTTCGTCAAGGCCCGGCGCATCAGAGATCTGGTGGATGAAGCCGCGCTCGGAAAGAACACGCAGGAAATCGGACTTGAACTCGTGCATTATCGGATCCAGATGAGAAAACTTGGGAGCGCGTTGCGCATCGGGCTGCGCTTAGCGCAGCCTCTTTGGCCGGGGTTCGGAAAGCTCGCCCCTCAACCTGGCGTCCAGATAACCCGCGCACTCCTGAATAAGCTGATCCGTTGCATTAGAATAGAAGTGGTTTGCGCCGGGTATCGTCTTCTGCGTGATTGTAATTCCCTTCTGCGATTGCAGCTTGTCGACCAGCGTTTGAACGTCGGCCGGAGGCGCTACTCGGTCCGCCTCGCCGTGGATGATGAGTCCGGAGGAAGGGCAGGGAGCAAGGAACGAGAAGTCATAGATGTTGGGCTGGGGTGAAATGGAGATAAACCCCTCGATCTCTGGCCGGCGCATGAGCAACTGCATTCCAATCCACGCGCCGAAGGAGTAGCCAGCCACCCAGCAGCTCTTCGAATCGGGATGCAGTGATTGCACCCAGTCCAGAGCCGCCGCCGCATCGGACAGCTCGCCCGTGCCGTGATCGAAAGTACCCTGGCTGCGCCCGATGCCGCGGAAATTGAAGCGGAGGGCGGTAAAGCCTCTACTCTGGAACATGTAGAAAAGATCGTAGATGATCTTGTTGTTCATCGTACCGCCGAATTGCGGATGCGGATGCAGGATGAGCGCGATGGGCGCGTTCTTTTCTTTGGAAGGCTGATAGCGGCCTTCCAGACGACCGGCCGGACCGGTAAATATGACCTCTGGCATTTGTACTCCAACGGCCGACGGCGAGACCGGCGCCTGACAAAGCAGGAAAAAGCGGGTCTTGACGCGACGCCTGGGCCTCCATAGAAGCTAGTTTAGAACTTTTCAAAACTGGGTGGCGAGAAACGCTACCCTGAGAGCCGGTAAATAGGATGGCTCACCTAGAAAATTCAAGGAAATAACGTCGCGGCCGCCATATTTATGGCGCCGGGGCATCGATGGAACGGATATGCCGGACGAACGCATCTATCTCGACTATAACGCCACGGCTCCGCTTTTGCCGGAAGCGCGGCGTGCCGTCGTGGATGCGCTTGAAGCCGCCAACCCGTCCTCAGTACATGCTGAAGGGCGTGCCGCGCGCAAGATTATCGAGGATGCCCGGCGAGCCGTGGCTACGCTCGTGAACGGCAGACCGGAGCATGTGGTGTTCACCTCCAGCGCTACCGAGGCCGCTGCAATGCTGCTTTCGCCCGACTGGACGATGGGCCGGGCGCCGCTCCGCTTTGCGCGCCTTTATGTTTCGCAGACCGACCATCCCTGTATCCTCTCCGGTGGACGTTTTCCGGAGAAGGATGTGCAAAGGATCGGCGTGGACTCGGATGGACGCCTCGATCTAGACGCCTTCCAGCAAGCGCTTGAAGAACATGACGCGACGCAGGGATTGCCTCTTGTCGCCTTGCATCTGGCCAATAACGAAACTGGCGTTGTTCAGGATTTCGAAGTGATAGGTCGTCTGGCGAAAGCGGCCGGGGCGGTTGTCATTCTCGATGCCGTCCAGGCTTCTGGGCGAGTTCCTTTAGACATATCCACCGGATACGCGGATTTTCTGATCCTTTCCTCTCATAAGATCGGGGGCCCTAAGGGCGCTGGTGCCGTGGTGGGGGCGGGGGACCTGATGATGCCTCTGCCTTTGATCAGGGGTGGCGGACAGGAACGCAGCCACCGGGCGGGGACGGAGAGTGTCCCAGCTATCGCCGGCTTCGGCGCTGCTGCGCGGGAAGCAGTGGCGGGTCTTATGCGGATGGAGGAGATCGCCGGGATGCGAGACCGGCTGGAAGAATGCGTGAAGAAGCTCGTGCCCGATGCAATCATCTATGGCGCGAATGCTCCGCGCTTGCCGAATACATCCTTTTTCGCGATTCCCGGCATGAAGGCGGAAACCGCCCAGATCGCCTTTGATCTGGAGGGCATAGCCTTGTCCGCCGGCTCGGCCTGCTCGTCGGGCAAGGTAGGCCCTAGCCATGTTCTGAAAGCAATGGGCTTTGGGGAGGAAGCTGGGGCGCTGCGGGTTTCGATCGGGCTTCAGACCAGAGGTGAGGAGATTGATGCCTTCGCGGCCGCCCTTGAACGTATAGTCGCAAGGCGCAAGGAGAAGATTGCAGCGGCCTAGTTCCACCGCCGCACGCTTTGCAGATATAAAAATGGAGTAAGGGAGACATATTTTCGCGGAGGCGGATGAATCGGGTGGCGGCGCTTACTACATAAGGGGCGCTAGTCAGAGTCTGAAACTGCCGGATCTTGACTTCGGCGTGTATGGAGAAAGCTGATGCCTGCGGTGCAGGAAACGATTGATCAGGTCCGAAAGATCGATGTGGACCAGTATAAATACGGGTTCGAGACGATCATTGAGACGGAGAAAGCTCCCAAGGGTTTGAATGAGGAGATCATCCGTTTCATCTCCGGAAAAAAGAACGAGCCGGAATGGATGACCGAGTGGCGGCTTGCCGCCTACAGGAGATGGCTGACCATGGAGGAGCCGAGCTGGGCTCGCGTCGCCTATCCCAAGATCGACTTTCAGGACCTCCATTATTATGCCGCGCCGAAGAACCAGGCCGGCCCCAGGTCGCTCGATGAGGTTGACCCGGAACTGCTGCGCACTTACGAAAAGCTCGGCATTCCCCTTAGGGAGCAGGAAATCCTTGCCGGCGTGCGCAAGGTCGGCGAGCCGAGCTCTCTTGAGGGCGAGGCGGACAATGTCTACCAATCCGGCCGGGTGGCGGTGGATGCGGTCTTCGACTCGATCTCGGTCATTACGACCTTCAAGGAAGAGCTTGCCAAGGCAGGTGTCATTTTCTGCTCCATCTCGGAGGCTATCCGAGAGCACCCCGAGCTTGTTCGCAAGTATCTCGGCTCTGTCGTTCCGCAGACCGACAATTTCTACGCCACGCTGAACTCGGCTGTCTTTACCGATGGCTCTTTCGTCTATGTGCCCAAGGGCGTCCGCTGCCCGATGGAGCTCTCCACCTATTTCCGCATCAATGAGCGGAATACGGGTCAGTTCGAGCGTACTCTCATCATCGCCGATGAAGGCTCCTACGTTTCCTATCTGGAGGGTTGCACCGCGCCACAACGTGATGAAAACCAGCTCCATGCCGCCGTGGTCGAGCTGATCGCGCTCGATGATGCGGAGATCAAATATTCAACGGTGCAGAACTGGTATCCGGGCGATACAGAAGGCAAGGGCGGCATCTACAACTTCGTGACGAAGCGCGGCGACTGCCGCGGGAAGAATTCCAAGATTTCCTGGACGCAGGTCGAGACCGGTTCAGCGATTACCTGGAAATACCCTTCCTGTTTGCTGCGCGGCGATAATTCGCGTGGGGAGTTTTACTCCATTGCTGTCTCGAATGGGTACCAGCAGATCGATTCAGGCACGAAGATGATCCATCTGGGCAAGAACACGTCGAGCCGGATCATTTCCAAGGGGATTTCTGCCGGCAGGTCGAGCAACACCTATCGCGGTCAGGTTTCGATCCATCGCAAGGCTGAGAACGCGCGCAATTTTACAAATTGTGACTCACTTCTGATCGGTAATGACTGCGGTGCGCACACCGTCCCGTATATCGAGACGAAAAACTCGACGGCACAGGTGGAGCACGAGGCGACAACCTCGAAGATATCCGAGGACCAGAAGTTCTACGTGATGCAGCGCGGCATTCCGGAGGAGGAGGCGATCGCGCTGATCGTCAACGGCTTCGTCAAGGATGTCATCCAGGAGTTGCCGATGGAATTCGCCGTTGAGGCGCAGAAACTCATCAATATCAGCCTTGAAGGCTCGGTCGGCTAAGCCGGCGCAATCAGTTTGGGGTTATACGTTATGCTGGAAATCAAGAACCTTCACGCACGCATTGCCGAAGACGGAACGGAGATCCTGCGCGGCGTCAATCTCACCGTAAAGGCGGGCGAGGTGGCTGCAATCATGGGGCCGAACGGTTCGGGCAAGTCTACCCTTTCTTATGTGCTGGCCGGTCGCGAAGACTATGAGGTGACCGAGGGCGACATTCTTTTCAACGGCGAGTCGATCCTCGAGATGGACCCTGCCGAGCGCGCCGCGGCGGGGATCTTCCTCGCCTTTCAGTATCCGATGGAAATACCGGGTGTTGCGACCATGGAGTTCCTGAAGGTCGCTATGAATGCCCAGCGCAAGGTCCGCGGAGAAGACGAACTGAAGATCCCGGAGCTGATGAAGCGTGTCCGCGCCGCAGCCGACGAGTTGCAGATGGACATGAGCATGTTGAAGCGGCCGCTTAATGTCGGCTTCTCCGGCGGCGAGAAAAAGCGAGCGGAAATTCTCCAGATGAAGCTCCTGGAGCCGAAGCTCTGCGTGCTAGACGAAACTGATTCCGGCCTGGACATCGACGCACTCAAGGTTGTCGCTGACGGGGTGAATGCGCTGCGCTCGCCCGACAGGGCGGTGCTTGTTATTACGCACTACCAGCGCCTGCTTGAGCATATCGTGCCCGATACGGTCCATGTGCTCTATCGTGGTCGCGTCGCGACCTCGGGGAGCAAGGAACTGGCCCTGGAGCTTGAAAGAGACGGATATGCCGGCCTGGTAGGCGAGGCCGCTTGAGGGGGTGACGATGAATATGCACATGCAGACAACGCGCACCCCGGCCGAAGAAGCGCTACTGGAGGCGTTCTCGAAGCTCTCTACGGGGTTGCCGGGCAATGGCCCGGTTGCAGAAAAGCGCCAGGAGGCGGTGGAACTCCTGCGCAAGGGCTTGCCTACACGCAAGGTGGAAGCGTGGCACTATACGGATCTTCGCAGGCTGCTTTCCCGGTTGCCTGATCTGGAGGCGACGGCCGCCGTTACGGCTCGCGCATCAATCCTGCCAGACTCTGTGGTGCTTTCGGTGTTGAATGGCCGCGCTGATGCGCCGGAGGAAATCGAAGGTATTACCGCGGCAACGTCCGCGCAGAAGCTTGCCGACGGCACTGCCGCGGCGTTGCTGGGCTTTGAAGCTTCCGACGACACGGTTTCCGCCATCAACTCGGCTTTCGCGGCCGACGGCTTCATGCTCGACATTCCGGCGGGAACGGAAGTAAGCCGGCCGATCGAGTTGCAGAACCTTCACGCCGGTGGACAAACGCACACCCGCTTTGCCGTCAAAGTAGGCGCCGGCGCGACCGCCACCATCGTCGAGCGTCATTCCGGCGAGGGCGAGGCGTTCGTATCGTCAGTCAGCCATCTTGACGTTGCTGACAATGCCAATGTCAACTGGATCATCGTTCAGGACCAGCCGGAAAGCGTATCTCATCTGGGTCGTATCAATGTGAATATCGGCCAGCACGCGAAGGTGGGATTGTTCGTAATGAATGCTGGCGGCAAGCTTGTGCGGCAGGAATTGCGGATTGTGGCTGCCGGTGAATATTCGGAGTTGCGGCTGCGGGGCATCAATCTGCTGGCAGGGCAGTCCCATTGCGACGTAACAATGGTGCTCGACCACGCTGCACCGCATACGACCTCTACCGAGCTCTTCCGCAACGTAGTGACGGGCCGGGCTGAGGGCGCGTTCCAGGGCCAGATCCGCGTAGCACGCGAGGCCCAGAAGACGGACGCCAAGATGGCGTGCAACACGCTGCTTCTTTCAGACGAGGGCGGCTTCTCATCCAAGCCGGAACTGGAGATCTTCGCCGATGACGTGGCGTGCGGCCACGGAGCGACGGTGACGGATATCGAGAAGGATCATTTGTTCTACCTGATGGCCCGCGGCATAGATGAGAAGACGGCCCGAGGGCTTCTGGTGAAGGCTTTCCTGGCGGAAGTGATCGAGGAGTTGGAGGACGAGTCGATCGTCGATGCGCTGGAGACCAAGCTGGATGCGTGGTTCGCCGCACATGGATGAGGCACGACGTTACTCGTCGCCTTTGCAGGCAGCTAATCGGACACCGTTTTCCGGCCGGAACTGGGAACAGACAAAGGCATAGATCATCCAGCCTTTCGATGATGTCCTGAAATGATCTAGCCGGCAGGAAGCGGAAGAAGCGGCAGTGGTGGCGCCCGAAGGGTGCTGGAAGTGGAACGAAGATGGACCAGAAGCTCAAAACCAGCACCTATGATGTCGAAGCCATCCGCCGCGACTTTCCTATCCTGGCGCGCGAGGTCCATGGGCGGCCGCTCGTCTATCTTGATAGTGCTGCCTCCGCGCAGAAGCCGCAGCCAGTTATAGACGCTGTCTCGCATGCCTATGCCTATGAGTACGCAAATGTCCATCGCGGCTTGCACTTTCTCTCTAATGCTGCGACGGAAGTATATGAAAATGCGAGAGAAATCGTTCGCAAGTTCCTTAATGCCGCAAGTCTCGAGCAGGTCGTCTTCACCAAGTCCGCCACGGAAGCCATCAACACGGTAGCCTTTGGCTATGCCATGCCGAGGATCAGCGAGGGCGATGAGATTGTGCTTTCCATCATGGAGCACCACTCCAATATCGTGCCGTGGCATTTTCTTCGCGAGCGGCAGGGTGCCAAGCTTGTCTGGGCTCCGGTAGACGACGAGGGCAGCTTCGATATTGAGGCGTTCAAGAAGTGTCTGAACGAGCGCACGAAGCTCGTCGCCATTACGCATATGTCGAACGTTCTGGGAACGGTGACGCCCATCGCTGAAATTGTCCGGATTGCTCATGAGCGGGGCATTCCCGTTCTTGTCGATGGCAGCCAGGGTGCGGTGCACCTGCCGGTGGACGTGCAGGCGCTGGGATGCGATTTTTATGTTTGCACGGGCCACAAGCTCTACGGTCCCTCCGGTATTGGGGTGCTTTATGGCAAGCGCGAGCGGCTGGAAGAAATGCGTCCGTTCCAGGGTGGCGGCGAAATGATCGAGGACGTGACGCTCGACAACGTCACCTATAACGATCCGCCACATCGCTTCGAGGCGGGTACCCCTCCCATCGTACAGGCGATTGGGCTTGGCGCAGCGCTGGAATATATGTGCAGCATCGGCCGCGAGGTCATTGCCGCGCATGAAGCGGATGTTTCGGCATACGCGCATGAGAGGTTGGGGCAGATCAAGTCGCTGCGCATTTTCGGTACCGCGCCGGGGAAGGGAGCTATAGTTTCTTTCGAGCTTGCCGGCATCCACGCGCATGACGTGGCCATGGTTATCGACCGGGCAGGCATAGCGGTGCGCGCAGGGACCCATTGCGCGCAGCCATTGCTCAAACACTTCGGGGTGACCTCGACATGCCGCGCCTCATTCGCCATGTATAATACGAGGGCGGAGGTGGATGCGCTTGCTGAGGCGCTTGAGAAGGCGCGCAAATTCTTCGGGTGACGAAATGAGTGAAACCGCAGATAAGCACGAGATACAGGCAAGGGACGAAACGTCATCGGCGTCTGCGATCCCGGCCGATGAGATTGCGCGCATGTCAGACGACATTATCGGCGCGCTCAAGACGGTCTATGATCCGGAGATACCCGTAGACATCTATGAACTCGGTCTGATCTACAGGATCGACATCGAGGATGACCGATCGGTGAAGATTGACATGACGCTAACTGCCCCTGGCTGCCCAGTGGCGGGCGAGATGCCCGGCTGGGTGCAGAACGCCGTTAGCGCGGTCGAGGGTGTAAGCAATGTCGAGGTCAACATGGTCTTCGATCCGCCATGGACGCCGGACCGCATGTCGGAGGAGGCGCAGGTTGCACTCGGATGGTACTAGTAAAGCCCACCCTTGCCAGATCGCCTTTTACGAACCATCTTGATAGCAACCGCGAGAACTTGGACCTCGGCGGTAATTGGAGAGATTGATGGGCCGATTTCAGGTGATTACCCTTACCGATGCAGCGGCTGCACGCGTTCGCGAAATCATGGACACTCGTGAAGGCGCTCGCGGCGTGCGTGTAGGTATCAAGAAGGGTGGTTGCGCAGGCATGGAATATTCGGTGAATCTGGTCACGAAGCCGGATCCCAAGGATGATCATATCGAGCACAACGGTGCTCATGTCTATGTAGCGCCTGAAGCGGCGCTGTTTCTTCTAGGCACCGAGATGGATTTTGAGGTGAGCCGGCTTCGCACAGGATTCGTCTTCAACAATCCCAACCAGAGTTCAGCCTGTGGTTGTGGCGAATCGGTAGAATTGAAGCCGGCAGACCTCAAGGCGCTCGCTGAAGCTCGCGCGCAAGGCGCGGCGTAATTTGCGAAAAGACGGGTGGTCGAGAGGATAGGGATAGCGCTGTGTGCGCTTTCCATCTACAGAACGCGAGATCCGTAGCCAAGACCGCGCGATCCTCCAGCCGGGATGAAAGCCGGATGCGCGGTGAAGACGTCTGGCTACCGCGACTTGGGACAGGAACAGCAGCCTAGCCGATCCGCTAAGGATATACCGACGAGAATGTTCGTCGTTTTGTTAGCTGCAAAAGGCAGCCGCAGCGTGCCTATATGATCGTTGGCTTCCACTCGTTGGCGCTCCATATCCTTTGACTTGCCTCAATGTGAGGGGCGTCATCTGGTACGTCCGGCTCCGGATGTGCGGTTCCGCTTGACCTTCCAGTTACTGGAAACCCTATCTCCAGCCCGTCGAATAGTTTCGGATCGGAAGATGAGACAGCAAGAACATAGCCCCGATTATTGCTCGCATTCGGATTTCCAGGCTGCGGAGATCGTGCGCGATCCAGTTTGTGGGATGATCGTCGATCCCTCCCAATCCAGGCTGAGGGCGGATTATGGCGGCCACCACTATCATTTCTGCAGCCAGTCCTGCCGGGATCGCTTCACGGCCGATCCTGAAGCCTATCTGAGGGCTGAGGATCCCGTGTGCGGGATGCAGGTCGATCGTGCTCACGCGCAACATTTCCATCGTCATGAGGGCAGGGGCTTCTACTTCTGCTCCGCCGGCTGTGAGCAGAAGTTCAAGGCGGATCCGGAACGCTATCTAAGCGGCAGGCACAAGCCGGAACCCATGCCGGAAGGCACGAAATATACCTGTCCCATGCATCCGGAAATCATCAGCGACGAGCCGGAAAGTTGTCCGCTTTGCGGCATGGCACTGGAGCCGATGGGCGTTCCAACCGGTGATGAGGGGCCGAACCCGGAGTTGGTGGATTTTACCAAGCGCTTCTGGGTGAGCGCTCTGCTCGCGATCCCACTTCTTGTCATAGCGATGGGCCCGATGCTTGGCCTGCCGGTCCGTGAATGGTTGGGGGAGCGGGTAGCAAACTGGATCGAGCTCGCGCTGGCGACCCCAGTTGTATTGTGGGCGGCAAAGCCCTTCTTCCATCGCGGCTGGCAGACCATCGTCAATCGCACCCCGAATATGTGGACGCTGATCGCCATCGGCGTCGGGGCAGCTTATGGCTACAGCCTGGTGGCCACGCTTTTTCCGGACGTGTTCCCCGCTTCGTTCCGCACCCATGATGGCGCGGTGCCAGTCTACTTCGAATCAGCGGCCGTAATCGTCGCACTGGTCTTCCTGGGTCAGGTATTGGAGCTTCAGGCCCGCGCTCGCACAGGCTCGGCAATCCGGGCGCTGCTCGATCTGTCGCCGAAGATTGCACGCAGAATCGAAATCAACGGCAAAGAAAATGACGTGCCGCTGGAAGACGTGCATGTTGGCGACAGCCTGCGCATCCGTCCGGGTGAAGCCGTTCCGGTTGACGGCGTAGTGGTAGAGGGCCGCTCCCTGCTCGATGAATCCATGATTACCGGCGAGCCTGTTCCTGTGGAGAAACAAGCAGGCGACACGGTTACAGGCGGTACGCTCAACAAGAACGGCACGCTGATCATGCGCGCCGAGAAGGTTGGAAGCGACACGATGCTGGCGCGGATCGTTGAAATGGTCGCGGCAGCGCAGCGCTCCAGGGCTCCGATCCAAGGGCTGGCGGACCGGGTCTCGGCATGGTTCGTGCCGACGGTGGTGATCGTCGCGATCCTGGCCTTTGTCATCTGGGCGATCTTCGGTCCCGAACCAAGCATGATCTACGCGATCGTTTCGGCAGTGTCCGTGCTCATCATCGCCTGCCCTTGTGCGCTGGGCCTTGCCACGCCGATGTCGATCATGACCGCGACCGGAAGAGGCGCGCAGGGAGGTGTGCTCATCCGTGATGCGGAGGCACTGGAGCGTTTTGCTCATGTCGACACGCTGGTGGTGGACAAGACCGGCACGCTTACCGAGGGGCGGCCGAAACTGACGGACGTGGTGGCGATCGAAGGAACCGATCGAAACAAACTTCTGTTGCTTGCCGCAAGCCTTGAGCGTGGGTCAGAGCATCCGTTGGCAGAGGCCATTGTGGAGGGAGCTGAAGCAGAGGGGCTGAAACTCGCCACGACCGAAGCGTTTGAGTCCCTGACCGGAAAAGGCGTTGCCGGCACGGCGTCAGGCCACCGGATTGCACTTGGCAATGCAGCCATGATGAATGACCGGAGCATCGATTTATCGGCCCTTGCGGACGATGCTGCACGGCTTCAGGCAGCCGGAAAAACGGCAATGTTCGTTGCCATAGACGGGCGACTTGCCGGTATCGTCGCGGTCTCCGATCCGATCAAGGCGGCGGCAAAGGAAGCGATCGGGGAGCTGCACGCGCTGGGGCTGAAGATCATCATGGCGACGGGCGACAATAAGCGCACCGCGCATGCGGTGGCTAAGATCCTTGGCATTGATGAGGTTCGCGCGGACGTTCTGCCGGAAGAGAAAAAGGCGCTCATCGATGAGTTGCATGCGCAGGGAGCGAAGGTCGCAATGGCCGGAGATGGCATAAACGACGCGCCGGCACTGGCGGCCGCTGACGTTGGCATTGCCATGGGTACGGGTGCGGATGTGGCCCTTGAAAGCGCAGGAATAACGCTCGTGAAGGGCAATCTTTCCGGCCTCGTGCGCGCCCGGAAGCTGGCCAAGGCGACGATCCGCAATATCAAGCAGAACCTCTTTTTTGCCTTCGTCTACAACGCGGCTGGAGTGCCAATCGCAGCCGGTTTGCTCTATCCCGTTTTCGGTGTGCTACTGTCACCAATGATTGCTGCGGCGGCAATGAGCCTGTCCTCTGTGTCGGTCATCGCGAATGCGCTGAGATTGAGGAATTTGAAGCTTTAGAGCGGTTCATTCTTTGTCTGAATCGGTTGGGGTTCCCATCGGGTCCTTTTTGTGATTCAAGATGTTGGCTGGAGAGGAGGCCAGCATCTTATGACAGCACCTCTTTCCAATGATCTTCGCAAGCGCGTGATTGGAGCGATCGAGGCCGGGGAGAGTTGCCGGTCGACGGCCGCCCGGTTCGGTGTCTCGGTTTCTTCGGTGGTGAAGTGGCATCAACGTTATCGTGCGACGGGCTCGGTCGCGCCGGGCAAGATGGGCGGCCACCGAAAGCGGGTGCTCGAGCCGCACCGGGCGTTCATCGTCGAGCGCATCAATCAGGTGCCGCATTTGTCGCTGCACCGGCTCAAGGATGAACTGGCTGCGCGCGGGGTGAAGGTGTCGCACAATGCCGTGTGGCAGTTTCTGCAGCGCGAGGGGCTTCGGTTCAAAAAAAACACTGTTCGCCCTTGAGCAGGCGCGGGCCGACATAGCGCGCAGGCGTCAGCGCTGGCGTTCCTTTCAGGCGAGCCTTGACCCGCACCGGCTGGTTTTTATCGACGAAACCTGGATCAAGACCAACATGGCGCCCCTGCGCGGCTGGGGACCACGCGGCAAGCGCCTGCGCGGCTTTGCCCCGCACGGTCACTGGCGCACGCTGACCTTCGTGGGCGCGCTGCGCTGCGATGGGCTGACAGCACCTTGCGTCTTTGACGGACCAATCAACGGACAGTGCTTCCGGGCCTATGTTGAGCAGCAGCTCGTGCCGGTCCTCAAACCCGGCGACATCGTCGTTATGGACAATTTGGGTTCCCACAAGTCGGCCACCGTCCGAGCTTCAATCCGGGCGGCCGGCGCCAGGCTCTGGTTCCTGCCGCCCTATTCACCAGACCTCAACCCGATCGAACAGGCCTTTGCCAAGATCAAGCACTGGATGCGCCATGCCCAGAAACGAACCGTCGAGGACACATGGCGTCACATCGGGCACCTCGTCTCAACCATCGAACCCGGCGAATGCGCAAACTACCTCGCAAACGCCGGATACGCTTCCGTCAAAACATGAAAGACTCTAGAAAGAAGCGGGCCGCGAAGGGAAAAGGCCGGAACGGGATCTGTTCCGGCCTTTTTTATTGCTTGATCTCTTGGGGCACCGGCAATGTAAGTTGGAACTCCGGACGCCATCGCGCATTAACCACCGGAACGACGCAAGCCGACTCTTACGATAAAGGATTTCGGAATGGCAACGTCCCGCCATGTGAGACATAGCGCTCCGAAAAATCCGGGCTCCGAGATCGTCGACCTGATACCCGCGCTGCGAGCCTTCGCGCGCACTTTCTATCGGGATGCCAGCGACGCCGATGATCTGGTGCAGGAAACCCTTACCAAAGGACTCTCACATCTGCACCAGTTCGAAGCCGGGACCAGTATGAAGTCCTGGCTTTTTACTATCATGCGCAACACCTTCTACACCAAGATCAAGGTGGCCAAACGGGAGGCGCCGGGTTCAGCCGATTGTGTTTCTGCACGGCCCGTCGTGAACGCCACCCAGGAATGGTCCGCGCGCGGTCTGGAGATCCATAACGCGATCCAGCGCTTGCCGGAACAGCAGCGCGAGGTCATGATGCTTATCGGAGTTCTTGGCATGAGCTACGAGGAAGCTGCCACGATCTGTAATTGCGCCATCGGCACGATCAAGAGCCGATTAAACCGAGCAAGGTTGCGGCTTTTGGCGGAACTGGGTGAACAATCCGGCGTGTCTGCAGTGGAAAGAGCCGAGACAAGCCCGGGGAGCGATAGCGGCATATTTTACGCTTAGGCTAACCGGCTCTCCCTTGAGCGCTGCTTTCGCGGCGTGTCTTAGATGAGCTTCATGCCCTTCATGCTGACATGGCCATTCTTCCCAATGATGATGTGATCGTGGACGAGAATACCTAACGGTTGTGCCGTCGCCATTATTGTTTTCGTCATCTCTATATCGGCGCGTGACGGCGAGGGATCGCCCGAAGGATGGTTGTGGACGAGGATGATCGCGCTTGCGGCAAGCTCCAGTGCACGGCGGACCACCTCGCGCGGATATACAGGTGTGTGGTCAACCGTTCCTGTCTGCTGGCATTCGTCTTCAATAAGGGCGTTCTTCTTATCCAGAAAAAGGATGCGGAACTGCTCCCGGTCTTCATAGGCCATCACTGCACGGCAATAATCAAGCACCTGTGTCCAGGAAGATAAGACATGTCGTCCACGGATCTCGCTTTTCAACATGCGTTGCGTCAGGGCAGCCACGAGTTTGATATCGCGCGCCGCCGTTTCTCCGATGCCGGGAATTTCCCGAAGCCGATTCTCGGATGCGCCAAGGACCTCGCTGATGGAACCGAAACGCTGCAGTAACATCTTTGCCGGAGCCTTGGTGTCGGCGCGCGGGACTGAGCGGAAGAGGAGCATTTCCAGAAGCTCGTAATCGGCAAGCGCCTCCGGGCCGGCCTCGTCGAAACGCTGGCGCAGGCGGGCGCGATGCCCTTCATGAAGCTTTTTGGCAGCACTTTTGTGAAGTCTTACCGGATTTCGCTCAGCCGCCGCCGGGAGCACGCTTTCAGTCAGAAAGCCACGCTCGTTTTCATTCCCCATTTAACCCCCCTAAAAGTCTCGACGAAGTTTACGAGACCAAGCCGGGCCGGTCGAGCCCCGCAGGCGACAATGTGAAGATCTCGCATCCGTCCTCTGTCACGCCGACAGTGTGCTCATATTGCGCGGAAAGAGAACGGTCGCGGGTCACGGCGGTCCAACCGTCCGACAGGACTTTCACATGCGGTCGGCCGAGATTGATCATCGGTTCAATGGTGAAGATCATTCCGGGCTTCATCTCCACGCCTTCATTCGCTGTTCCATAATGGAGAATGTTGGGCGCATCGTGGAAGAGGTATCCCACCCCATGACCGCAGAAATCACGCACGACCGAGCAGCGGTGGCTTTCGGCGTAGGTCTGGATGGCCGCGCCGATGGCGCCCGTGCGCGCGCCCGGTTTCACGGCCTCCACGCCCCGGACAAGGCAGTCATAGGTGACTTCGAGAAGCCTTTCGGCCGCCCGTTTTATCCTGCCGACCGGGTACATGCGGCTTGAATCCCCATGCCAGCCGTCCAGCACATAGGTCACGTCGATGTTGAGAATGTCCCCTTCGCGCAGCGGCTTGTCGTCGGGGATGCCGTGGCACACCACATGGTTGATGGATGTGCAGCTCGATTTCGTATATCCGCGATAGTTGAGCGTGGCAGGAATGGCGCCACTGTCCATGCCGTATTCGAAGACGAAACGGTCAATCGCGTTTGTCGTCACGCCGGGTTTAACGAAGGTGGCAAGTTCGTCAAGGCACTGCGCAGTAAGGCGGCACGCCCTGCGCATTCCTTCGAAAGCTTCCTCTCCGTAGAGGCGGATCTGGCCAGTGTTGCGGAGGGGAGCGGTATCCGCGTCGAGATAGGTGACCATCAGCATTCCATGTCTATCATGCGATCAGGCACGATCGCTTCGGTACTGATTTGGCACCCTATCACGAAAGCTTCAACCCCTGCGCGTTTTGCACGCATGAAAGCAGCCGCATAGGACGCGTCGAGATCGGCGCAGAGACGGAATCGCGTGCAATCTCCACGTTGTACAACATAGATCATGATCGCGCGGGCGCCTGCTGCCCGCATGGCGGCGAGTTCCTCTAGATGACGGGCGCCGCGCACCGTCACCGTATCGGGAAATTCCGCCAGGCCCCGCTCCCGCATGTAGTGGACGTTCTTCACTTCGACATAGGCGGGAGGGCGCTCGGGATGTTGGAGCAGAAAATCGATGCGCGAACGCTCTCCATACTTCTGCTCAGGCTTGATGGTGGGGTAGGAAGCAAGATCGTCGATGAGCCCGGCACGAATGGCCTCGGCAGCGAGCCTGTTCGGCAGGCCCGTATTGATTCCCACCATTGTTCCGTCCGCTTCGACGATTTCCAGCGTATAAGCATACTTCCTTTTGGGATTGTCCGATCGGGACAGAAAGACTCGCGAGCCCGGGGCCGTCAATCCTAGCATCGATCCTGTATTCGGAACGGAAACGGTGATTTCCGTTCCATCATGAAGAATCACGTCAGCCAGAAAGCGCTTGTAGCGGCGCACGAGTCGCGCCTCCGTCAGGGGCAAGGGAAATTTCATTGACAGAACTCTTTAGAACTTCGCGCTTCCTTCCAGCGCGTCGGCCAGAAGCTGTTCATAGCGCCTGCGCGGCACATCGATGGCGCCGAAGTGCTTCAGATGCGGGGTGGTGAACTGCGTGTCCAGAAGTGTAAAGCCCCGTTCGATCAGATGCTCCACCAGATGGACAAGGCATATCTTCGAGGCATTGGGCTCTCGTGTAAACATGCTTTCGCCGAAGAAAGCGCGTCCCAGACTTACGCCATAGAGCCCGCCGCATAGCCGGCCCTCGCGCCAGGCTTCCACCGAGTGGCAATAGCCACGCTCGTAAAGAGCCGTATAGGCCTCGCGGATTGTCTCGTTGATCCACGTTTCCTGCCGGTCCGGCGAAGGCTCCGCGCAAGCGGCTATGACGGCTGGAAAGTCAAAATCGTAGCGGATCTCATAGGGATTCCGCCGCAGCAGCTTCCTCAGGCTTCGCGGTATGTGGAATTCTTCCAGCGGAATAACGCCTCGTATCTCCGGGCGAACCCAGAAGACCTCCGGATCATCAGCCCGTTCTGCCATGGGGAACACGCCAGTGGCGTAAGCACGCAGCAACAGCTCGGGTGAGATGCGAAAACCCGGTGCAAGAGGCCGCGTCATGGCCCCACCCGCACCTTACTGGCTTTCAGCGAGGTGGTTCTCCAGCCAGTGGATATCATAATCGCCATTCGCCACATCGACATTTTCAACCAGGTCGCGAAAAAGCGGTAAGGTGGAATTGATGCCGTCTACAACGAACTCGTCAAGCGCGCGCCTCAACCGCATCATGCATTCAACACGGTTTCTGCCATGCACGATCAGCTTGCCGATGAGGCTATCGTAGTAAGGCGGGATACGGTAGCCTGTATAAGCAGCCGAATCGACGCGTACGCCGAGGCCGCCTGGCGTGTGATAATGCGTAATTGTTCCGGGTGAGGGGACAAAGGTTTTGGGGTCCTCGGCATTGATGCGGCATTCGATTGCGTGTCCGAGAAAACGCACCTCCTCCTGTTTCAGCGAAAGACCGCTCCCAGAGGCAACGCGAATCTGCTCGTGTACCAGGTCGATACCGGTAATCGCTTCCGTTACCGGATGCTCGACCTGCAGGCGGGTGTTCATTTCGATGAAGTAGAATTCGCCGTTCTCATAGAGGAACTCAACCGTACCGGCACCGGAATAGCCCAGATCGGCCATAGCCCGGGAAACCGTTTCGCCGATTTGCATGCGTTGTTCAACGTTGAGCGCAGGGGAGGTTGCTTCTTCCCACACCTTCTGGTGACGCCGCTGCAAGGAGCAGTCGCGCTCGCCAAGGTGAACGGCGTTTCCTTGGCCGTCTCCCACGACCTGAACCTCGATGTGGCGCGGCTTTTCGAGATATTTCTCGATATAGACGGCATCGTCGCCGAAGGCGGCGCCTGCTTCCGTGCGCGCTGTCGAAAGAGCTTGCGAAAGCTCTGCCTCGGAACGGGCCACCTTCATCCCGCGCCCCCCACCGCCGGCGGAGGCCTTGATCAGCACCGGATAGCCGATCTCCGCGGCGATGCGCTTTGCCTCGCCGTCCTCGCGCACAGCTCCTTCCGAACCGGGCACCACGGGTATTCCCAGCTTCTTGGCAGTGCGTTTGGCCTCGATCTTGTCGCCCATAACGCGGATATGCTCAGCAGAAGGCCCGATAAAGGTGATGTTGTGCGCAGCTAGTATGTCGGCAAATTTCGCATTTTCTGCAAGAAAGCCGTAGCCTGGGTGAATGGCATCCGCTCCGGTGATCTCGCAGGCAGCGACAATCTGGTGAATGTTCAGATAGCTCTCCCGGGATGCGGGCGGGCCGATGCACACGCTTTCGTCAGCAAGCCGCACATGCATTGCATCAGCATCGGCAGTGGAATGGACCGCCACCGTCTTGATGCCAAGTTCCTTGCAGGCGCGGAGAATCCTGAGCGCAATCTCGCCGCGGTTGGCGATGAGGATCTTCTGGAACATCTGGGCCAGCCTATTCTATAACAACAAGTGGCTCGCCATATTCCACGGGCTGCGCATCCTCGACAAGAATTGCCTTGACGACCCCGGCGCGAGGCGAGGGGATCTGGTTCATGGTCTTCATTGCCTCGATGATGAGCAATGTCTGCCCTTTTTCGACCGTCTGCCCGACGTCGATGAAAGGTTGGGCACCCGGTGCCGGTGCCCGGTAGGCGGTGCCCACCATGGGCGAGGGCACCGCGTTCCTGGCAATATCGAGTGCCTGCTGCGGGGCTTCTTCTGCCTCGCTCATTGCGGGGCTGGACGCTAAAGCAGCGGGCTGTAGCGCCATAGTAGGCACCGAAGCATGCATAACCGGTGCCTGACGCGCGACGCGAATGCGCAGGTCATCCGCCTCGACCTCAATTTCGTTGAGGCCGGTCTCCTCAAGGATAGCCGCCAGATCGCGGATCAACTGCTGGTCAACACCGTTCTTCTTCGCTGACATATCCTTGTCCTGCCTTGCCTTCAAAGCTGTACCAGCGCCTGAAGCGCCAGCGTATATCCCTTGGCCCCGAGGCCGCATATCATACCCCGTGCCACAGGTGCTATCATTGATTGATGCCGAAATGGCTCCCGTGCGTAAATGTTCGACAGATGCACTTCAATGACGGGCAGCGGCGCCGCAGCGCGAATGGCATCATGTAAAGCGATTGATGTGTGTCCATATGCGCCCGGATTGATAATAACGCCGGAGGATGCTTCCGCGGCCTCCTGTATCCAGTCTACCAGCATGCCCTCGTGATTCGTTTGCCGGAACTCGATGCTAATGCCGCTATTCCGGGCAAATTGGCGACAGTCATTCTCGATCTCGCCGAGGGTCGTACCGCCATAGATGCCTGGTTCGCGCTTGCCCAGCATATTTAGGTTTGGTCCGTTCAGAATAAACACCGGCTTCGTCATGACCCTACCCGCCTGCTGCGATCCGCAGCCTTATAGTAGGGATGGATGCTGGCGGAAAGGGCAGAGCCTGAACTTCCCCTACGATAAGTGCTTGCTGACAGTGGATGGTGGAGCTTTCCATATAGATAGTCACCGGCACGAAGATGGTCACTGGCGTGCTACGGCAATTTTCTCGCTCAGTACGTCCCTGCCCATCGCTCCAAAAATTACCTCGTTGCCCACAACGTAGGACGGCGTGCCGGTGATCTGCAGCCGGTCCGCCAGTTCATAGGTTTGAGCTATGATGCGTTGAATTTGCGGGTTCTGCATTTCAGCGCGCAGTGCGCTCTCGTCAATGCCTAGTTCCAGCGCCAGATTGATCGCGGTGGCTTCAGTGGCACGGCCGTTTGCGCTTAACAGACGCCGGTGAAATTCAGCGTACTTCTCCGGCATGAGATTGCGGAAGGCCATGGAGACGACATGAGCCTGTTGAGAATCGGGGCCTAGAATGGGAAATTCCTTAAGCACGAAGCGAAGATTGCTGTCATTGGCAACCAGCTCCTCCATATCGCTGAGGGCCCGCTTGCAGAAGCCGCAATTGTAGTCGAAGAACTCGACCACGGTGATGTCGCCTTCCGGGTTGCCGATTACCCCGTCATGCACGCTGTTGAAGATTTCGCCTGCGGATTCGGTAATGGCCTGCCGTGTGGCTTGGAGCTGCTGCTCGCGCATCCTGCTTTCCAGCGCCGTCTGCATCTCCATCAGGATCTCCGGATTGGCGAGCAGATAATCGCGAACGATACCTTCCACCTGCGACCGCGACAGCGGCTTGCCTTCATTATGCTCTTCGGCCGCTAGATTGGCAGGTCCCATGACAGCCTGAAAGACAACCCCGGAAACGGCGAGCGTCGCTGTTGCGGCCGTTGCCAGGAGAATTCTTTTCATTGCGGGTTCCTTTCAGGTTGTTGCGGCTGGTGCCACCAGCGCCGATGCCATAGCCCGGTCGGACGCGTCATTGCCTGCCAGGCGCTCGGTAATTGATGATGTCCTGCGCGCGCAGCCACTCCGGTGAGCCCTGCCGGAACTTCTGCTGCGCCCGCGCTGCGAACGACTTTGCCTCACGATACTGCCCGGCGTGGAAGTTTCCTTCTGCGGTTGCAAGCTCGGCTGCACCGATTTCACCAAGCTGCCCGTAAGCCTGGGCGAGGAAGCGATAGCCGGAAACATATTCAGGTTCGCGGGAAAGTCCTGCTTTCAACTCGCTCGCCGCCTTGCGTATCAGATCGGGAGCACCCGTCGCAAGCAGCGCTTGTCCATGGCCGATCTGCAGAATACCAGAAGGCGAGGGAGCCAGGGAGATTGCTTTGGCATACGCATTCGCGGCCTCCCGCGGCTTGTTTGCCTTGATGAGAACTTCTCCGCGAAGTTCATGGAAATAGGGATTGCTGGGCTGCATGGCAATCAGCCGGTCGACTTTGGCGAGCGCATCGCGTGGGCTACCCTGGAGATAGGTCGAGATAGCGTCGGCATAAAGAGCCGGCAGGCCTTGCGGATCGTTGCGGAAGATGCGTGCTGCAGCGTTCCGCCCGCCCGTATAGGCCGCGATCTTGGCGCGCATCAGGTCGTGCCGCAGCCGAAGCTCCGGAGGATCTGCTCGATCTGCAAAGCGGCTGTTTTCGACGAGCGCCTTAAGATTTGCAATGCGTTCCCGCGGCATAGGATGGCTGATCTGGTACGGATCGACATTGATCCCGGCAAGCGCCACATCGCGCCCCAGCCGCTCGAAGGTCCGCAGCATCCCGCGACCCGACTGCCCTGTTCGTTCCAAATAGGCGATCGCGGAACGGTCCGCAGTCACTTCCTCAGTACGCTGATAGCCAAGCAGGCTGCGCCGAGCGACTTCCGCCCCGCCCATGGCGATGCCAGCGCCGGCCTGGGCCAGACCACCTGCATCCGTGGCGGCCCCGGC
>NZ_CADDWI010000009.1 GCF_902809845.1 Chelativorans sp. Marseille-P2723
CCAACGATCGGGAGGAATGAAGCCCTGCTCGCTCCTCTCGAAATAGAAGATGCGGTAACCAAGCAGGTTGGCGCGGTCCATCTCTTCCCGAAAGCCATCCGGCACAACACCGAGATCCTCACCGATGATGATGGCCTGCCGACTTTGCGATGCCTCGGCCAGAACACGCACCATTTCTGGCATCGGGTAAAGGACATAGGCGCCATCGGCGGCGCGCATTCCTTCCGGAACCCAGAACAATCGGTGAAGGCTCATCGCATGGTCGATCCGCAAAGCCCCTCCGTGGCGCAGAATCGTTTCATAGGCGAACCGCAAAGGCTGATATTGCCGGGCGGTGAGTTCGCGCGGCGACACGGGCGCTAACCCCCATTTCTGGCCCTCTGGATTGAACATGTCGGGCGGTGCGCCGATTTCGGCCCCGACTATGGTTAGCGTGCGATCGCTCCAAGTAGCGGCACCATCCGGTGCAGTGCCGACCGCCAGATCGAGATACAGACCGGTACGCATACCCGCCCTGCGAAGCCTGCCTGCTACAGCACCGAGTTGAGCGTCCGCGATCCACTGAAGCCAGATGAGAAACTCTACCTCTTCACTATGCTCGCGTGCAAATTGTGCCACTGCCTCGCCTTCAGGGTCCTGGAACTCCTTTGGCCAAGCATACCAGCCGCTCCCGATCTTCCGGCGTACCATCTCAAGGCTGATAGCCTCAAAAAGGGCGAAACGAAAAAGCGGGGTGCTCCCCTTTTCCCTAAAAGTGTTCAACGCCACCCGGTTCGCGGCGATGGTGCGCCGAAAGATGCGGCGGAGCACGCCAAGCTTATGGGAGCAGACAGCCGGATAGTCTACCAGCTCGCGCTCCCTCAGCGCCCCGATAGCTGCTTCATCCAGATCGCTGCCTGGGTCGAAGCCCTCGATCTTGTCGGTGGCGATATAAAGTGGGTTTAAAAAGCTGCGGTCGCTTGGGGAAAAGGGGCTTGCCTTCTGCGGCTCGGACAGAAAGAGGCCGTGAAGCGGATTGACGCCAATGAAGTCCGCACCTTTTTGCGCCAACAGCTCCCCAAGCCGGGCAAGGTCCTCAAAATCCCCTATCCCCCAGTTCCGCCGGGATCTGAGGCCGTAAAGCTGACAGGTCACTCCCCATGCCCTGCCCTCCTGCAGGAAGGCAGGGAGATAGCACGAAATATCGTCTGGCGCACGTGGCGGCGGCGGCCAGTCGCCTTTGGGTGCCGGAACGTTCTGGTATCCGGTTGCACCCAGGATATCGAGGATCGCATTTACGGCCTCGTCCGAAGCTCGCGAAATGGTCGCGTCGAGCGCCTGATAGGAGCGGACGATGCCATTGGCGGCTGCAAGCCGATCAAGATCGTCGTTCATTCCGCACCTTCGGTTAGAAGCAGGACGCTCTTTCCGGGCAGCCGTCCCTGCCGGAGTTTTTCAAAGGCGCCGCTGCTGCTTTCATAGATGGATGCGGGATTGCGGACAATTTCTCCTGCCTCAACATCGGCTGCAGCGAAGTTAGCAACCAGCAGGAGGGTCCGGTCACCCAATCCCCAGCGGACAGCAAAGGCAGCGTCCGCAATGCGCAGCGGTTCTGCGCGTATCGAGCGCATGCTTTTCAGATAGGGACCAAGATGGTTCATTCGAACCTGCAGAAGGTTGCGAAACAGGTTTAGCCGCCGCTGACCAACTGCACTTCCTGCACGATGCCAATCGAGGCGCGAAGCTTCGAAAGTAGAAAGTTCATTCGGATCGGGAATGCGAGCGGCATGATCGCCGGAAAACTGGCTGAACGAGGCAAACTCGCGACGCCGCCCCTCACGGACGGCGGTGGCCAGATCTCCGTGAAAATCAGTGAAGAACAGAAACGGATTCGCTTCTCCATATTCCTCGCCCATGAAGACCAGCGGAATCTGGGGATTGAGAAGAAGCACCGCGGTGAGCAGCTCCAGCGTCTCCGCATCAGCAAGCTGGGTGAGCCGCTCGCCTAGAGCGCGGTTGCCGATCTGGTCGTGGTTCTGGAGAAAATCGATGAACGCGGCCGGGGGCTGATTGACGCTCGGCACGCCGCGCGCCTGGCCACCTTTCGGGCCGTACGCTTCGCCTTGATAGCAAAAACCTTCCGCCAGCGCGCGGACCAGATGGCCGATCGGGTTGTCGGCGAAACCGGCGTAATAACCGCCATCCTCACCCGTGGCAAGGACGTGGGCAGCGTGGTGGAAATCGTCGTTCCACTCGGCGGTGAACAGGATCGGGCGGTTCGCCTCATCATAAGGGTGCAAGCAAACGATGTTGCGCTCGTCCTCGGTGGTCAGATGAATTTCCCGCCCATCGAAACGCTCGCGGATCGTGGTCGCGATCTCCTCCAGTATCGGCGTTGGGCTGCGATCCTGAATCTGGTCGATCGCGTCGAAGCGCAGCCCGTCGAAGCGGAACTCGTCGAGCCAGTAGATCGCGTTGTCGAGGAAGAAGGCGCGTACTGCCGGCTCTTCAAAGCGGATGGCCGGTCCCCAGGGCGTGTTACGGTCTGGGTCGAAGAACGCGGGCGCATAGGTGCCTAGATAATTCCCGTCCGGGCCGAAATGATTGTACACCACGTCGAGAATCATCATCAGGCCGCGTTCGTGCGCGGCATCGACCAGCCGCTTCAGTCCGATGATTCCGCCATAAACCGAATGAGGACAATAAGGCAGAACGCCATCATAACCCCAGCCGCGAAGCCCTGAAAATTGCGCGACGGGCATCAGCTCGATTGCCGTAAAGCCTACGCCCGCCAGGTGATCGAGCTTGCGCCGTATGCCGTCGAAGTCTCCTTCGGGGGTGAATGTGCCGGTGTGAAGCTCATAAATGACCGCCTGCTCCCATGGCCTTCCCCTCCAGTTCCTGGTCTTCCAATCGAAAGCGGAGGAGACCAGAAGGCTTGGCCCGTGTACGTCCGCGACCTGCGCCCGAGAGGCAGGATCTGGAACCGCCAGTCCGTCGGCAAGGACAAACTGATAGGGCGTGCCTTCGGCCATGCCGTCCAGTTCTAGTTCAAACCAGCCATGCTCGTGTGGCTCCATCTCCTGCTCTTCGCCCTGGCCCAGCCGGAGGCGCAGCCGGTCAGCTCCGGGTGCCCAGAGGCGAAATACGGACGTTCCGTCGCCACGCAGATGTCCGCCCCAGCGGCCTTCGAAGGAAAAGGTCATCGTATACGCCCCTCCAGAAGAAGCACCGTATGAGCGCCAACATCGATCTCGGCCGGCGTTCGGAGCACATCCCAAACCGGCCATCTGCCGGTATCGGTGCGCATTACAATCCTCCATCCGGCTGCGCCCAGTTCGCGTGGAAGCTTGAACTCCACAGCTTCCGGGGCAGCATTGAAGAGGATGAGGATGGCGGAGCCATGTGCCTCGCAATGCATCAGGCCGAGCGTCCGGAGGTTCGGATCGGCCCAATCCTCATCAACCATCGGTTCGCCGGAAGGGCGCAGCCAGGACACGTCGCGAATACCATCCGCCACCATCCTTCCATGCAAAAAGCTTCGATAAGTCAGGCGGGGGCGGGCATGCCGGTACTGGAGCAACTTGCGGACAAACTGAAGGAAAGCCTCATCCTCGGGATCAATACCTTCCCAGGGGAGCCAGTTCATCTCATTGTCTTGGCAATACGCATTGTTGTTGCCGTGCTGCGTACGGCCTACCTCATCTCCCATCAGAATCATGGGCGTGCCTTGGGAAAGCAGCATGGTGGCGATGGCGTTGCGGCGCATCCTTGCTCGCAGTGCCAGAATGTCGGGATCGTCAGTGGGACCCTCGACGCCACAATTCCAGCTTTTGTTGTCGCTGTGGCCGTCGCGATTTTCTTCCTGGTTCGCCTCGTTGTGCCGCTCGTTGTAGCTGTACAGGTCCGCAAGGGTGAATCCATCATGAGCGGTGACGAAGTTGACGCTCGCCCAAGGCCTGCGTCCCCGGCGATCGAACATGGCGGCCGAGCCCAGAAGCCCGCTGGCAAGATTTGGCGCCACCTGCTCGTCACCGCGCCAGAAAGATCGAACCCAATCGCGATAAGCACCGTTCCATTCCGCCCAGCCGGGTGGAAAATTCCCTAGCTGGTAACCGTCGGGCCCGAGATCCCAGGGTTCGGCGATGAGTTTCACGCCTGAAAGAACCGGGTCCTGCCGCACCGTGTCGAAGAAGACCGATGACGGCTCGAAATTGTCACGTTCACGCCCAAGCGCGGTGGCCAGATCAAAGCGGAAGCCATCCACATGGCATTCCTCAACCCAGTATCGCAGCGAATCCATGACCATCTGCAACACCCGAGGGTGCTTCAGGTTAAGCGTGTTGCCGCAGCCGGTGGTGTCATAATAGTAGCGCGGGTCGTCTGCGAGGATGTAATAGCTGGCATTGTCAAGGCCGCGGAAGGAAAGCGTCGGCCCTAGCTGATTACCTTCAGCCGTATGGTTGTAGACCACGTCGAGAATGACCTCTATGCCTGCCTGATGCAGCTTGCGCACCATACGCTTGAACTCATGCAAGCCGCCTGCCGGCGATATGTAGCGCGGGGCCGCTGCGAAGAAGCCGATGGTGTTGTAGCCCCAGTAATTGGTGAGGCGCTTTTCGACGAGATAGCGGTCGTCAAAGAAAGCCTGGACAGGCAGCAGCTCGATGGCCGTTATGCCAAGCTTGACCAGATAATCGATAACACGGCTGTCAGCGAGGCCGCCGAAGGTGCCGCGAACCTGCTCGGGCACGTCGGGATGAAGCGCTGTCATTCCCTTCACATGCGCTTCATAGATGATCGTTTCCTGCCATCGACGGCGCGGGCGAACGTCGTCGCCCCAAGTGGTGGCTGTATCGGTGACCACGCATTTAGGCATGACGAAAGCGGAGTCACGCCGGTCGATCGAAAGATCCTGACGCTGGGAGCCAACACGGTAGCCGAAGCAGGCGTCATGCCACCGCAAGTCGCCCAGCAGCAGCTTCGCGTAAGGATCGATCAGAAGCTTGTGAGGATTAAAGCGGTGTCCCCGTGAAGGATCGTAGGGACCGTGGGCGCGCAGGCCGTAGACCTGGCCGGGCCGCATATCGGGAAAATAGCCGTGCCAGACTTCGTGGGTATATTCCGGCAAGGGCACGCGTTGCAACTCGCGCCTACCCTTGGCGTCGAAAATGCATAGCTCGATCTTCTCAGCATGGGCCGAGAATACAGCTACGTTGACACCCGAACCATCCCATGTGGCGCCAAGAGGAAACGGAAGACCGGCATCAACGTGCATGCTTCATCTACCCAGGTTCGCGGATCAGAACAGTGCTGCCGAGCGGAGGCAGCCTCAGTTCAGCCGATGCCGGCCGCCCATGCCACGGCTCTTCCGTTACCTCCAGAACCCCGTTGGTCACGCCGGAGCCGCCATAACGGACGTCGTCACTGTTTAGGATTTCCCGCCAACGGCCAGCTTCAGGCAGGCCAATGCGGTATCCTTCGCGGGGAATGGGCGTGAAGTTGCAGGCGACAACGACCTGCGGCGCTTCGACGTTACCCTTGCGCAGATAAATGAATACGCTGAGGTCGGGATTGGATGCGTCGATCCATTCGAAACCTGCCGCTTCGCAATCCAGTTCGTGGAGCGCTCTATGGTTGCGGTAAATCCCGTTTAGGTCACGGATAAGATCGTGCACGCCCCTATGCAGCGGATCGTCGAGATGGTGCCAATCGAGCTGCCAATCATGGTTCCATTCGCGCTCCTGTGCGAACTCGCCTCCCATGAAGAGCAGCTTCTTGCCCGGATGCGTCCACATGAAGGTGAAGTATGCCCGCAGATTAGCGAATCTCTGCCAGCGGTCGCCCGGCATGCGCCCGATTAGCGATCCCTTTCCGTGCACTACTTCATCATGGCTCAAGGGCAGGATGAAGTTTTCAGAAAAAGCATACACCAGGCCGAAGGTCATCTGGTTATGATGATGCCTACGATGGATAGCGTCGCGCTTCATGTAATCAAGCGTGTCGTGCATCCATCCCATGTTCCACTTGAAGCCGAAACCCAGGCCCCCGTCATGGACGGGCCGGGAGACACCTGGGAACGCGGTGGACTCCTCGGCAATCGAGGTCGCACCGGGATGCTTCGAGAACAGCGCGATGTTGGTGTCGCGCAGGAAGGCAATTGCCTCCAGGTTCTCGTTGCCGCCATGAACATTCGGCACCCACTCGCCAGGCTGGCGGCTGTAATCGAGATACAGCATCGACGCGACCGCATCCACGCGTAAGGCATCGACATGATACTGATCGATCCAGAAGAGCGCATTGGCAGCGAGGTAATTCGCAACCTCCCGGCGGCCGAAATTATAGATCAGCGTGTTCCAGTCGCGATGGAACCCAAGCCGCGGGTCGGCGTGCTCGTAAAGGGCGGTTCCGTCGAACCGGACCAAGCCGTGGGCATCGGACGGAAAATGCGCCGGCACCCAATCGATGATCACGCCAAGCCCCTCGACATGGCAGCGGTCGACGAAGCGTGCGAATTCCTCGGGTTCGCCAAAGCGGCTAGTGGGCGCATAAAGCCCGACGGGTTGGTAACCCCAGGAGCCGGAGAAGGGATGCTCGCTGACAGGCAGGCATTCGATATGCGTGAAGCCCAGATCTTTCACATACGGGATGAGCCGGTCAGCAAGCTCTCCATAGGACAGATAGCCGCCATCGTCGCGTCTCCGCCAGGAGCCGAGATGCACCTCATAGATGGAAATCGGGGCACTGCGATCATTGCGCGCGGCCCGGCTTTCCATCCATTGCACATCTTGCCATTCGTACCGGGGAAGACCCTTGACCACGGAGGCGGTCGCCGGCGGCACCTCGCTTGCAAAGCCTACAGGGTCGGCCTTGGCAGGTAGCATCTCTCCGTGCGCGCCAATGATCTCGTATTTATAGATGGCTCCGGATCCCACTCCCGGCAAGAAAAGTTCCCATACGCCGATGGCTGGATGCCGCCGCATCGGATGCCTGCGGCCGTCCCAATCGTTGAAAATTCCCACAACGCTGACCCGACTGGCGTTAGGGGCCCAAACGGCGAAGCGGGTGCCCTCGACACCCTCGCAGCGTAATGGGTGCGCTCCCAGCTTGTCGTAAAGCCGGAAGTGGCGGCCTTCACCGAAAAGATGGCGATCGAGTTCTCCAAGCGTACTGTGGAAGCGATATGGGTCCTCCTCCTCCCAAACATCCCTATCCCGTCTGAAACGCAGCCGGTAAGCAGGAGTGTCCTGTCCGTTCCCAATCAGTCCTTCAAAAAACCCTCTTGCATGACGCTTCAGCAGCTTGCCAAGGCTCCTGCCCGACACTGGATCAAATGGCTCGGCGCTGTCGGCTTCCGGCCGCAGGACGCGAAGGACGATGCCGGCATCTGTCCTGTGCGGCCCGAGCACTGCAAAGGGGTCACCATGCCGCCCCGCCACAAGCGCAGCTATCGCGTGGGGGTCAGCAAGCCGCCAGGATGGGAGCGGGCTCTCCTCCACCGCATTCATTCGCCCGGCCCTTCCATGAGGTTGAGCACACCCTGAAGGGGAATAGCGACCCAGTCTGGACGGTTGGAGAGCTCATAATTGACCTCGTAAAGCGCCTTTTGCAGCAGGAACAATTGCAAAAGTGCATCCCGGGTTACTTGCTCATCGGTCCCGCTTACCGGGCTACCCGCGACCGCCGAGTAACCTGCGAGAAACTCACCTGACATGCGGTCGCGCCATCGCGCGGCGAGCGCTTCGCTGTCCCGCGACTGATCGGGAAGCCGCGCGGCCACCTGGCGCGCCGCGGTTGAGGCGGCATAATCGAACGAACGCAGCATCCCGGCCAGATCGCGCAAGGGTGAAGTCTTGGCCCGGCGTTCCGCAAGGGAGCGGCGAGGCTCGCCCTCGAAGTCAATGATGAAGAGATCCTGTTGCGCCACCAGCACCTGTCCCAGATGGTAATCGCCATGAATACGGGTCTTCATGCCGGAAGGCCGGATCCTGCGCAGGCCGGCGAGTCGGCGGTCCAGGTTGCGTGCCAAGGAAAGCACATGTTCCGCCATTTCCCTGCTTGTCGGGGGAAGGCGTTCGAGTGCATTTCCCAGGCCGGTTCGAACGGTGGAAAGCTCCGCCCTGGCATCCTTTACCCATTCGTCAATATCGGCACGGCGGACTGGCTCGGCGCGAAACGACTCAATATCCGTCTTTATGGCGAGGGCCGCATGCATCTGCCCCGACCGTTCTCCCAGCCGATAGATGAGATCGAGAGGGTAAACGAATGGAATTGGCATATTTTCAGCGGATGGAGGTGACAGGATTTCATCCTCCATGTGGCGCTCCAGGGCATGCACGAACACGCTCCAGGCGTCTCCCTGATTCTCGATATAGGCTGCAACGCTCACGAGTACCGTGTTCTCCTCTCCCTCCTCTAAAAGTTCAATGCTGCCCAGGAAGGCAGGTGTATTCGTGAAGCCTGCCTCCTCGGTAAGAAAACGCGCCACCTCGACTTCCGGCTGGTGGCCCGGACGGAGACGGCGGAAGATCTTCATGAGCGCCTGTCGGCCAAAAGCGATGGAAACATTGCTTTGCTCCTGCCTGAGTGCGGAGGGTGGCTCTGCGAAGCTCATCTCTGTCAATTTCTGGCTCCCGTAGAAGCGTAGAACGCCTCCAGGGCCGGAAAGTTCGCGGCCCGCCTGCATGCACCGCATCAATTCGGACGCGAAACGCTCATCATAGGACCCGTCGACAAGCGCTCCCAACTGAGCACCCCGGCGCACGCGGGCAAGCGTGGCAGAGAGGCTGGGGGCGCCGTACAGCACGTGCTCCTCGCCCCAGAGAATGCTCAATGGCAGCAGGTAGTGCTGATTGCCCGAAGCAAGATCGACCTCGACTATGGCAAGCAATCCGGCCTCTTCATCGAGCCTTGCCAGCTCGCGGATGCGTGCAGAGCGTATTTCCTCGCTCTTGGCGCCGAACCATCGCTGACGTTGAAGAAACGGAGCCAGCACGTCCTCTTCAAGCTGTCGCAGCGCCCGTCCTTCCAGCACCCGCTCGATGTTCGTGCGCACCAGGGTCAGCGTAATGAATTCGGGAAGCGGCTCCGGAACGGGTGCATGCCAGTGCGGCGCCTGCGATTCATCGGCGATCAGAAACCAGAAGGCACCGTAGCTTGAGAGCGTCAGCATATAAGGCAGGTCGCCAATGGGCGGAAAAGGCGAGTGGCTGATAAGTTCTATGGGGACGCAGCCACGATATTTTGAAAGATCAAGCTCTACTGCCTGCGCTGAACGGGAAAGATTAGCCACGCACAGGATGGTCTCGTTACCGTCGCTTCGCGTATAGGCGAGAATGCGGCGATTGCCGGGATAGAGCATGGTGAAGTCGCCGCGCCCGAAGGCCGGATGCTGTTTGCGTACGGCGATCATCCGGCGGACCCAGTTGAGCAGCGAAGACGGGTCCGTCTCCTGCGCCTCCACATTGATGGTTTGATAGCCATAGATCGGGTCCATGACCGGCGGCAGATAGAGCATCTGGGGGTTGGCGCGCGAGAAACCCCCATTGCGATCAGGCGACCACTGCATTGGCGTGCGGACCCCATCACGGTCGCCCAGATAGATATTGTCGCCCATGCCCAGTTCGTCCCCATAATACATGACCGGTGTGCCGGGCATCGACAGGAGCAGCGCGTAGAGCAGTTCGATCTTGCGCCGGTCGTTCTGCATCAGCGGCGCAAGCCTGCGGCGGATGCCTAGATTGATGCGTGCACGCACGTCCTCTGCATAGGTACGCCAGAGGTAGTCGCGTTCGCGGTCCGTCACCATTTCCAGCGTCAGCTCGTCGTGGTTGCGTAGGAAAATGGCCCATTGGCAGCTTTCAGGAATCTCCGGCGTCTGCCGCATGATGTCGGAGATGGGGTGCCGGTCCTCCTGCGCGAGCGCCATGTAGATGCGTGGCATAAGCGGGAAGTGGAAGGCCATGTGGCATTCATCGCCATCGCCGAAATAGGGACGGGTGTCCTCGGGCCACTGATTGGCTTCGGCAAGCAGCATACGGTCCGGATATCGCTCGTCCAGCGCGGCCCTAAGCTTCTTCAGGATTTCGTGCGTTTCCGGAAGGTTCTCGTTGTTCGTACCATCGCGCTCGACCAAATAGGGAATCGCGTCCAGCCGAAGCCCGTCAACGCCCATATCAAGCCAGTACCGCATGATCTTGATGACCTCATCAAGAACGCGCGGATTGTCGAAGTTTAGATCCGGCTGATGGGAGTAAAACCGGTGCCAGAAGAACTGTCCGGCAACCGGGTCCCAGGTCCAGTTGGATTTTTCCGTGTCCAGAAAGATAATGCGCGTTTCGGGGTAGCGCTCGTCATCGTCGTTCCAGACATAGAAGTTGCGCGCAGCAGAACCTTTCCTGGCGTGGCGCGCGCGCTGGAACCAGGGATGCTGATCGGAAGTGTGATTGATGACAAGTTCCGTGATGACGCGGATCCCCCTCCGGTGTGCTTCCGCCACGAAACGGCGGAAATCCCGCATCTTCCCGTATGCAGGATTGATGGCGCGGTAGTCGGAGATGTCGTAGCCGTCGTCGCGCAGCGGCGAGGGATAGAAGGGAAGCACCCAGATGGTGTTCACCCCCAGCCGCTCTATGTAATCGAGCCGCTGCAAAAGCCCGTTGAAATCTCCGATTCCATCGCCATTGGAATCGTGAAACGCCTTGATATGAAGCTGGTAGATGATCGCGTCCTTGTACCAGTCGGCTGCATCCGCCGTTTCCGGGGGGAGCCCGGCTTGCCGATCGCCCGTATCTGCCGCTGCAACAAGCGTTTCCGTCGCGTTCATCGGCGTCCTCCGGGTACGATGAGCCGCCATGCCATATAGGGGCGCTGGCGTGGGTCGAGATGCATGTGCTGGATTTTTCCGGTCCAGGCGAAAGGCTGTTCCGTGACTAGATCGAACGCCTCTATCGTCGCATCGTCCGGCAGGCCAAACTCCCACAAGGGCACTTCGAAGTATGCGCCCTGGGGATTGTGGGGGTCGAGATTGACAGCAAAGAGAAGGAAGTTGGAGAGGTCGTCCGTATACTTGCCGTAATAAAGAATTGCGTCGTTCCAGGCGTTATAGAAATTGAGATTGATGAACTGCTGCAACGCCGGGTTCTCGCGCCGCATCCGGTTTACGAACGCAATATCGGCCTTGATGTTGCCTGGTCGATCCCAGTCCCAGGCCCGGATCTCGTATTTTTCCGAATTTAGATACTCCTCCTTGCCGGGGATTGCCTCCGCCTCGCAAAGCTCAAAGCCGCTATAAATGCCGTAATTTCCCCCAAGCGTGGCCGCCAGAAACAGCCGCACCTGAAAGCCCGGCCGCCCGCTAGTCTGAAGATAAAACGGGTTGATGTCCGGCGTGTTCACGAAGAAATTCGGCCGCATGTAGTGGCGGCATTCGTCGCGCGTAAGCTCCGTCAGATACTCGGTCAACTCCTGTTTGGTGTTGCGCCAGGTGAAATAGGAATAGGATTGGTTGAAGCCGACCTTGGCAAGCCGCTTCATCATCTTTGGCCGGGTGAAGGCTTCCGAAAGGAAGATAACTCCAGGGTCGGCCACCCGTACCTGCCTGATCAGCCATTCCCAGAAAGGCAAGGGCTTGGTGTGCGGATTGTCCACGCGGAAGATGCGCACGCCCTTTCCCAGCCAGAACAGCACCACATCGCGCAGGGCGAGCCAAAGGCTGGGAATCGCATCGCGGTAGAAATGGACGTTGACGATGTCCTCATATTTTTTGGGCGGGTTCTCGGCGAATTTGATCGTCCCGTCCGGCCGCCAGTCGAACCATTCTGGATGCTCCTTGACCCATGGATGATCCGGCGAGCACTGTATGGCGAAATCGAGCGCGATCTCCAATCCATGTTCTGCGGCCGCCTTCACGAGCCGCTCAAAATCCTCGAACGTACCGAGTTCGGGATGAATCGCATCGTGCCCCCCTTCGTCAGAGCCAATCGCATAGGGGCTGCCGGGATCGCCGGGCGCAGCAGTCAACGCATTGTTGCGCCCCTTCCGGTTGGTGCGGCCGATCGGGTGGATGGGCGGGAAGTAAAGCACATCGAAGCCAAGGCCGCGTACATAAGGCAGCCTGGCAATTACATCGTTGAAGGTGCCATGCCTTTGCACGCTGCCGGACTGGGAGCGGGGAAAAAGCTCGTACCAGGCGGAAAAGCCGGTCTTCGCGCGATCGACGAATACAGGAAATGGCGCCTCTGTCATCGTCAGGTTTACCCGCGGCCCGATGCGCCGCATCAACAATGCTGCCTCGTCATTCATCATCAGCGCGAACCGGCTGCCTTCGTCAGATGGCGGCGATAGCTCCGCCAACAGCGCGTTCAATGCCGCACGATCCTGCCGTGAACAGCCCCTGCAACGGGCAAGCGCCTGCTCGATCAGGATCTTTCCTTCCTCTAGTTCAAGTGAGATATTCTGCCCGGCGCCATGTTTTTTCGCCGTATCCATCCGCCAGGTGGCAAAGAGGTCGCGCCAGGAGGCGATGGCGAATTCGTGGTACCCGGCCTCCTCGAAAATGACGGCCGCCCGCCAGCGATCATTCACCAAGTGCCGCATAGGCGCCTCACGCCACGTGCCGTCTCCCCGACGACGGTGAAGAAGCACGGCTGTAATCGCCTCATGCCCGTCGCAGAAGATGTCCGCTTCCACCCGGAAACGCTCGCCTTCAAGCGCTTTAACAGCAAAGCGCCCCGCATCTATCGCCGGTTCTACGGCCTCTATCGCGATCCGGGCAGAGGCAAATTTCTCAAGCGGCGCGTCATGACGGTCCATCTGGATCTTCCTGGAGGTAACCCCGCTCTTCCAACGCCGCGGCAGGGAGCATGTTCCAGAAGGATCAAAGAAGAACGACGCGACAGCACCAGCACTGCCGACGCTCCTTGCGACAACTACACGAGCCAAATATGGGATTTGATATCTATTTATAGATACATAAACATAATCGCTATTCACGAATACAGCAGTTGAAAACGGGTACAGGCTTCTGGACACAGAGCGTATACATCGCCTAGATGGCTACAACTTTAAGAAGAATCTTCACTTCGATAACATCGGGAGCAAGTATGTTCCAGGTCCTTAGCCGCCTGCATCGCATCGCGCATGTCTTCATTTCCTCTACCCAGAACATACGATGGGCTCGGCATACTTATCGTCGAGCGCGGGAGGCCGCCGCCAACTCCATGCGAGCGGCAGTCGGCTGGCGCTTATTTTCGCCGTAGCCCTGCTGGAGGTTGCATTTTCAGCAAGCCCGGCCGGGGCTGTATACGTGGCCCCCACCTCACCATGTACGCCGTCGTCTCAGGTAATGCCCGACGGTTGGATGAAGGCAAGTTCGGATTCCGGGGGGTGTACGAACGGAAATCAATACCAGGGTTATGACGAGTATTTTTGGGATCCACCAATACCCCCTGCCCCGAACGGAGACGCCACCTGGCTGAGCGTCGATGGCAGAGGCAGCGCTGCACGGACGATGATCACCGGGTTGACGCCGGGTGTGGTCTACAGGCTTGACATGTATGCTTCCACCTCAAATATCGGAGGCACTAAACACCCAGTATACACCAGCTGCAGCGCTGCCACAGTCGCTGTCGGCGCGCATAGTCGCGAGACTCGACTTACACCGGTCCAGTGGGTACCTGCGCCTTTCCAGTTCACTGCTAACCATCATGAGTATCCCCTGGAATTGTCTTCACAAGGCGGATTTTGCACGGCGAACTTCTATCTCCGTGGCATTTCATGGATGAACAAGACGCTGGTTTCCCAGAGCCTGCCGAACAATCCGTCCGCCCAACGGAATGAGCGCCTCACCTACCGGATTGAGATATTCAATGTGGGCCCTGCTGTATCCTATGATATTCAGGACATGCTCGACCCGAACGTGATCTTCCGCTTCGACCTATATAACGGCGAGCAACCCGAGAACGGCAATATCAACTGGTCGAATGTCTCCGTGCCGGCCGGGTCTCCCGAACAGCCCGGAAGACTTGTGCTTGACATTGCTGTCGATATGCCAAATCTGTATCCTGCGAATAGTGATGGGTACATCCGCAACATGGTTCGATATGCGGATCTGGAAGAGGCGGGATGTCCCTCTACCCATTGCCAGATGACACCTATTAGCGGGTCGGGCTGGGGCGGCGGTGGCGGCGGGCCGGGCGATCCCGGCGAGCCCGGTGGCAGCAGCCCCGCGCCAACGCTGAAGAAGCAACTGACCGGAGAGGAGACGCCCGACGGCCTGGTATCGCCCGGTGAGCTTCTCACATACACGATCACCGTTACCAACCGCGGCTCGGCCATCTCCAGTTATCAACTGGAGGACGTTCTCGGCGCAGACCTTCAGTATGTGGATTCCAATCCTCCGGCCACGAATATGAGCCTGGGGAGCGACGGCTTCGGCGGCAGCGTCGGGTGGACGCTCAATCTGCCCGCGGGCACGGATGCTGCCCCTTCGCAAACGACACTCACGGTAAGGGCGCGAGCACGCTCACCTCTGCCAGTCAATGCAAATCTCAGAAACTTCGTCCGCAGGTCCGGTGGCCCTACGCCGAACTGCCAGATATCCGAGCAGTGCGTTGACCCCGATGCCGCCGGTATACGCATAGAAAAAAAGCTATCCAGCGATGAGAATGGCGATGGATTGGCATCTCCCGGCGAGACGCTGAAGTATCTCATCACCGTTACAAATCCCGGTGCCGCGGTTTCGGGTTTCCATCTACGCGACGTGCTCGGTGACGATCTGCGCCATGTAATCTCGTTCCCCCAAGGGTCAGTATCCGGCGCTGACCCGGATGGTTTTGGCGGCACCCTCAGTTGGACAACCGATCTTCCCGCAAGCAGCGTCCGGAATTTTCAGGTTCATGCCGTCGTCCGCGACGCACCCCCTCAGAATGCGGATCTGAAGAACTACGCTGCAGGACCTGGCGACGGCGAGCCGGCTGATTGCGAGGATGCGGCGCGCTGCGTCGAGCTCGATTTGGGGCCAGGACTATCGCTCATCAAGCAGGGCGTCTGGAATGACGACGGCAATGGCATAGCCGAGGAGGGTGAGACCATTACCTACACCTTCACCGTCAGGAATACTGGCGGCGTCCCACTCAACGACATCACTGTTGACGATCCCAATATTCCCTCCATTCCGGGCAGTCCGATCACTTCCCTGGCAGCGGGTGCGTCGCAGATCCTCACCACCACCTATACGCTGACGCCCGCCGACATCGCCGCCGGCCAGGTAGTCAATGCCGCAACCGTTACGGGAAGGTCATCAGAAGGTGTGGAGGTTACCCATACAACGGAAGTGATCACGCAGCTTGCCTCCGTGAGCATAGACAAGGCATTTGTCGCCGACGGTGACGGAGACGGCGAAATCTCTCCCGGCGAGGAACTCACCTACAAGGTGACATTGACCAACAACACCGAGCAGATCGCCCTCTATGACCTCAGGGACGACATAGACAACAACACCACCTATGTGGCAGGCTCGTCGCTCGTGGACGGGACGCCGCGGGAGCCCGACCAGACCGGCGATCCCCTTGCCTGGAATGGTCTCGCAATAGCTGCGAACGGGACAATGGAGATCACCTACAGAGTTGTCGTGAGTGATCCCCTTGCTGCCAATGTCACGGAAATCCGGAACCTCGCCTACAGGGAAGGCGACACGCCGCCCGACTGCGATGTGACGCCCCGTCCGGATAACTGCGAAAGCGTTCCTATCAGCCCCTTTGTCGTAGAAAAAAGCCTCATAGGGGATGCGGATGGCGATGGCTATGCCTCACCAGGCGAGGAACTCACCTATAAGGTGACGATCACCAATAATGGCGAGGAGGGGCCCTTCCGCCTTGTCGATAATATCGACGACAACACCACCTATGTCGCAGACTCCTCGACAGTTGACGGCGTTGCGCAAGAACCTAACCAAACCGGCGACCCGCTGGTGTGGAACTTTTTCGCGCTGCCCGGCAATAGCTCTGTAGAAGTTGTTTACAAAGTGCGTGTCGGCCAGATTCCGGCAGGCGTTACGCAGATCCGCAACGTGGCTTACAACTCTGAACGCCGCGAGCCGAACTGCGATGCGACACCCCTACCCACGCATTGCGAGATCGTGCCGGTTTATCCCGTGACGATCGAGAAGGATCTTCAGCTCGACGAAAATGGCGACGGCTATGCCGCCCCCGGCGAGGAGCTTACCTATCGGGTCATCCTGAGAAACAACACAGCCGCGCCGATTTCCTACAACCTCACGGATGATATCGATAACAACACAACCTACGTGCCCAACTCTTCCCGTATCGATGGCGTCTTACAGAACCCGGATCAGACTACCGATCCGCTCGTGTGGAACAATATCACGGTCCCTGCGAACGGCACGGCGGAAGTGACCTACAGCGTCATCGTGGACAGCCCACTTCCCGCCGGCGCAACCGAAATCCGCAACGTTGCTTTCGAGAGCGGAACCACCCCGCCCGACTGCGATAATTCGCCCTTGCTCGGCAACTGCGACACCGTCCCGGTTCAATTGTTCAGCATAACCAAGGCGCTGACCGGCGAGAGCATCAGTGACGGCTACGCCTCGCCCGGCGAGGAGCTCACCTATACGGTGACCCTCACCAACCTCACCGACCAGCCCGTCACCGGCTACGCGCTCACCGACGACATCGACGACAACACCGTCTATGTCGCCGGATCGACCGCCGGCACGGCCGGCGCCGGCGAGCCGGCCGGCACCGACCCGCTGGAGTGGAGCGGCATCACCCTGCCTGCCAACAGCGCCGTGACCGTCGAATACAAGGTGCGCGTCAAGCCGGCGGCGGAGATCCTGCCCGGCACCACCAGCCTGCGCAACATCGCCTATGAGGCGGGCACAACACCGCCCGACTGCACCGCAAGCCCGGCGCCGGCCAGTTGCGAAGTGACACCGTTCCCCACGGGCGATGTCGAACAATGGTCACTGACCAAGACGGCGGGGCTTCGTTATGTCCGTCGTGGAGAGCAGGTCCCGTTCACCATCCGTCTTGTGAATAATACGGATGTGCGAGCGGAAGGCCTGACGATAACGGATACGGTGCCATCAGGCTTCAGATATGTGGAGGGAACAGCCACCGTGAATGGAGTGGAAACGGCTCCTGTTATCGAGGGTCACAGCATCCGCTTTGCCAACCTCTCCATCGCTGCGCATCACGAACTCTCGATCCAACTGAGATTCCACGTTCTGAGTTCAGCCGGCGCCGGAGAAAAGATAAACCGCGCAGATGTCACGGACAGGAACGGCAAAGCCCTGGCTCCGACAACCAGTGCAAAAGTTGAGGTTCTCGCCGAAGCCGTACTCGATTGCGGAGAGGTCCTTGGCAGGGTGTTCGACGACGTCAACCGCAACGGCTACCCCGACGAAGGGGAGCGTGGACTTGCCGGTGTCCGCCTCGCTACTGTTGAAGGATGGCTGATCACAACGGACGAACATGGGCGCTTCCACATCGCCTGTGCCGACCTTCCCGATGGACGTACGGGTTCAAACTTCATCATGAAGCTTGACCCTCGCACGCTGCCCACGGGATACAGGCTGACTACGGAAAACCCGCGCGTTATCCGCCTGACGCCTGGAAAGACGAGCCGCATCAATTTCGGCGCCTCAATCGGCCGGGTGGTTCGCCTCGACCTGAACGACAGTGCATTCGTTCCCGGCAGCTTCGAACTCGACCCCGCCTGGGCGGCTGGAATCGATCAGCTCATTGCCCTGCTTGATAGCGAGCCTTCGGTTCTGCGCCTGAGCTACTTCGGGACGGCCTCGGACATGACACTTGCCCGGCAGCGGCTCAAACATGTCAAGGACCTGATTACCGAACGCTTTGAACAGTCGCTCTCCGATTACCATCTGAGTATCGAGACGCATTTGGAGATCGGGGAATAGCAAGAGGGGGAGCGGCGCATCAGGCGCCGCTCCTCCGTTCCAAATACGCCCAAAATGTGCCGATGCCGCCTGAGTGCGGCAAGCGAATTCGCCCTCCAGATTAAAACACGGTAAGCGGACGGAACGGGATCGAGCCTGCACCGCAAGTTGCATCGGCGGAAGTATAGGTCCTCCGGAAGTCACACAGTTCTTTTTGCTGCCGTTCAGTTTAAGCCGTTATGCGTCTTTAAAGGTCTTCGAGGAACTGCCTGTGAGCAGGCCCCAGTAACGCGTAAAGGGCGGCTGCAAGCTGCTTCCATCAAGTTTCCGGATTCTCGGAGTTGTGCGCTCAGGCCCGAGGATGCATTGGGATGAGCAACGGCGTCCTTGCACGCATTCTTACGGAACCCTGCTTCGGCGGGACACCGAATGCGCGTACACCTGGCCGCTTTCCGGCTAGCCGTATTTTCCCTCCAGTACTTGGAATAGATGTTGATTATCCAGGGCGTTACTGGACTTTCCAAGCAGCCGCGTAAACGATGGCGCATATTTAAACGTGAATACATTTATCGTTTTACTGGAAGCGGTTATGCCGGATTTTGCACGCTGGATCCGCGGAAGCGCCGATGCTCCGGATGCGGCTACTAGTTATCCTAATGAGCTATGGCCCATTCTCGAGGGCAATGCGTGCGCTGTTTCCCTGTCACGTATACGCTCTGGTCCGCAGGCTGATCTTTTGTACCAAACGTCGGGCGCCATATCGAACCTGAGCGCCGGCGATGCTCACAAGTACCCCGATATACCCGGCCTGCATTCCTGTGCGGTCACCAGCGCAACAGCCCCGGCACACCGCGTACCCTCCCGTATCTTTTCTGGACCCGCGCAACCGCCAAACCAGCGTTCATCCCGCGAGGATGGCGTCAAGCAAACCAACGAAAACACCATCGACACCCGAGTGGAGAACGATCGATGATATCCCGCAACAAGCCTGCTGATCTTGACAGCTTGCCCGTAAGTCGAGCGTCGGGCCTCCGTTCCATCCTCCTGACGGGTACCGCGCTCCTTGGCGGCATCCTTGCAGGCCCGGCTCTTGCTGAAGGACTGGGCGGCGACCTGCGATTTGGCAATTCCACATCCAGTCCTCCGGCAACGGAGAATACGGAGAAGGAGACGATTCTCGACACCCCGCCAATTCCGTTCATGATCAGCGTGGACGGTGTTCCCATCGACGCCAGCATCGAACCGGAGCGACTGGCGCCGGGCACGACGCTGCCGAATTCAAGACCTGTCGATCGGCAGCGTCAAACCGATGTGGGATTGAGCGCTGTCGACATTCAGGTGAAATTCGACGGCCTTGACCTTGCGCCCATGCTTAACGTCTCCACCGTCCCCATTCGCCGCGCCTACCTTCCCGGGGATGAGGTCCGCTTCCTTGCGACATCCAACTACCCAGCCTTCATCGAACGCGCGGAGATCCGGCTGTACGAGATCGGCGGAGGGCCTGCCGGAGAGCCGGTCAATATCGTTCCCGTACGAATCAATAGCGAGGCTAGCTGGGTGATGCCTGATGTTGGCGGCCCGGATTTCGCCTATGTGCTGCGTGTATATGATGCTTCGGGACGATATGACGAAACCGTCCCGCTAACGCTCCACCGTTCTGCCCGGGAACTGCCCTCACTGTCCGAGCAAACCCGATCCGAAGCCCCCGGCATGGCCGAAGACCGCACCGCCTTTCGTAACATTCCCGTAAGGGGCGGTGCCGTGACGGTCTATGGCCGCCACGTGCCACCGGGCTATACGGTCGAGGTCCTGGGTGATCCGATTCCGCTCGATTCAAACCAGGCATTCGTCGCACAACGTATCCTGCCATCGGGAGATCATTCGGTTGACGTTTCCGTGGCCGGCACCTCGAAAACGGGCGGGCTCGCCTTCAGCCGCGACATCAACATTCCGTATAATGACTGGTTCTATGTGGCGCTGGCGGATTTTACCTTAGGAAAGCGCTTCGGCGACGATCTCATAGAAACCGTTCGGCCAGGCGAGTTCGATGATGTCTACACCAAAGGCAGACTCGCCTTCTATCTGAGGGGGAAGATCAAGGGTGAGTATCTTCTGAAAGCGGCCGCAGATACCGGAGAGGAGGACCTTGACAAAATCTTCCGCGACCTCGACGCGAAGGACCCGCGCCAGCTGCTGCGCCGCCTCGACCCGGACAATTACTATCCGATATATGGCGATGATTCCGCCTTTCAGGAGGATGCCCCCACCAACGGCAAGTTTTATGTGCGGCTTGAGCGCGGAGACAGCCATGTCATGTGGGGCAACTACCGCACACAGGTGCGAGGAACCGAGTTTCTTCGCTCGGAGCGTGCGCTCTACGGTGCTTCCGCGGTATACCGGTCGGAATCGGCTACTACCTTCGGGGAGCGACGCACTGAGATCACCGGCTATGCCGCCCAGCCCGATACGCTGCCCCAGCGCGAGGAATTCTCCGGGACAGGCGGTTCCGGCTATTTCCTGAAGCGTCAGGATATCGTCGAAGGTTCCGAAACGGTGGCGATAGAGATTCGCGATGCCGTAAGCCAGCGTGTAATCAGGCGCCGTGTGCTTGTCCACGGGCAGGATTACGATTTTGACTACATGCAGGGCGTGATTATCCTCAGACGCCCGCTAATGTCCGTGAGCGTTCCCGACAGCCCCGTTCGGGATGGCGCGTTGGGTGGAGAGCGTCAGGTACTCACCGTACAATATGAGTTCGAGCCGCTGGGCCGCGATATTGACGGTTATACCTATGGAGGCCGTGGCCAGCACTGGCTGAATGAAATGGTGCGGATCGGTGCGACCGGGATGAAGGAAGGCACTGGCCCCGCAGATCAGCAAGCCTATGGCGCCGACGTGACCTTACGTCATACCGAAGAAACATATCTGTCGGCGGAGATTGCCAGATCAAAGGGCCCGGGTTTTGGCAGACTGAGATCCTATGATGGAGGCCTTACCTGGGGCAGCCAAGGGAGCACCGGCGATGCGGAGCACGGCGCCGACGCCTGGCGGATCGAGGGACAGGCCGCTCTTGAAGATTTCGCTGTGGGTCTGAAAGGACGTCTGGGAGCCTATTATGAGGAAAAGGACGCAGGTTTTTCGACGCTTTACGATCAGATTTCCGCAAAGCGCCACATCTGGGGAGCAGAAGCAAGGCTAGAGATGACCGATAATATCGGCCTCCGGCTCGTCTATGACGACTTCACAGACGATACTGGGAAGTTTGAGCGCGAGGGAACAGCAAGCGTCAGCTATCAATTCGACGCCCATTGGAAAGTCTCCTTCGGCGTCAGCTATACCGAACTGATGTCACCCACGGCCGTAGCTGCTCGGAAGTCCGGTTACGACGGCTCAAGGACAGATGCTGGGGTGCGCGTAGATTACCGGATCGATGACGACCGACTCGTTTATGGCTTTGCTCAGGGCACTGTGGACCGCTCCGGCGATATCGACAATAACGACCGGGGAGGCTTGGGCGCAGAGATCCGGCTTACCGAGAAGATCGGCCTCAATGGCGAGATCTCTTACGGTACCAATGGCTTCGGCGCATTGGCCGGCCTAACTTACGATCCGACGGCGGATGACCACCATTATATCGGCTATCGGCTCGACCCGGACCGCGCCTTTGAATTCGACCTTGGCCATGATCTGTTCGGCACGGACCGGGGAGCCGTCGTTGCAGGCACCCGACGGCGGATGGGAGACGCAATTTCGGCCTATGCTGAAAACAGCTATGACATGTTCGGCGCTCGGCGTTCGCTAGCCCAGACCTATGGCGTGGTGTACACGCCTGACGCCATGTGGACCGTAGATGCCGGACTTGAAATGGGGCTCATACGCGATGACACGCTGGACGGCGCAGGGAGGGAAAATTCGGATTTCGACCGCTACGCCCCTTCCCTTTCGCTGGGCTACCGGGACGAGGAAGCGGGGATTAAGGCCCATGCTCGGGGCGAGGTGCGCATAGAACGTTCCGAAGACGAAACGCGTGACCAGAACACCTATCTTATTGCTGCGGGTCTCGGCTGGAAAGCCAACGAGGACTGGCGGGTAATGGGGAATATCGATACCCTGATGTCTGATACCCAGTCTGAGGAAACATTCTTTGCCAATACGGATTATATCGAAGCATCGCTAGGTTATGCCTACCGACCGGTCAACCACGACCGCCTCAATGCACTCTTCAAATATACGTGGCTTTACGATCTGCCCGGCAACGATCAGGTAATCAGCACCGCCACGGGCGATCTCAACGCACCGGGCCAGAGGAGCCACATTCTTTCGGCCGACATTTCGTATGAATTGACACATTGGCTGTCCGTCGGAGGCAAATACGGCGTCCGCATCGGCGAGGTGCGTTATCGTGTGAATGACGGAGCAGGACGGGCCTTTGAGGAAGAGTGGCAGCGCTCGACCGCTCATCTGGGGATCATCCGTACCGACCTGCATCTGGTGAAGAACTGGGACCTCCTGTTAGAAGGGCGGATCCTGCATATGAAGGACGATTCAACAGATTTCGGCGCCCTTGCTGCCGTATACCGTCATGTCGGGGAAAATTTCAAAATCGGGATCGGCTATAATTTCGGGCGTTTCTCCGATGATCTGCGCGATCTTACCCTGAACGATCAGGGCGTCTTCCTCAATCTGGTTGGAAAGTTCTGATGCCATGCCGGATATTGTTGCTTTCGGGGAGAAGATTGATAGCCTTCCACTTAACTGATGCGCAGTGTGACGCCGCCTTTAAACGTGATGCGACAGGGAACCGACGGACAGGGACTGTGGGCCGAAACTGCGCCGGCCGCACCGAAAACCGCCAGCATTTGCGATGCCACAACCGCCGATGTTGCAATTGTCGGCGCAGGCTTTACAGGCTTGTCGGCTGCCCTCCACCTATCGCAAGCCGGTGCGAAAGTCGTTGTGCTGGAGGCCGGGGAGATCGGCGAAGGCGGTTCCGGGCGCAATGTCGGCCTCGTGAATGCCGGCATGTGGGTGTTGCCGGAGACTCTGCCGCAAACGCTTGGCAAGGAACATGGGGAACGCCTCCTCAAATTGCTGAGCGATGCACCGCGTTTGGTGTTCGACCTGATAAAGAAACATGGAATTGCCTGTGATCTAGAGGAGACGGGGACGCTCCATTGTGCAGTAGGAGAACGCGGCCTCCAGGAACTCGACGCACGCGCGAGGCAATGGGCCGCGCGGGGAGTGCCTGTCCGCCTACTCGATGGTAAGGAAACAGCAGAAAAGATCGGCAGCGATGCCTATGCCGGAGCCCTGCTCGATCTGAGGGCAGGAACGGTGCAGCCGCTCGCCTATGCGCGTGGGCTGGCCGAAGCAGCACTCGCTAGCGGAGCGCAAATCTTCACAAACTCGCAGGCAATTCGCATTGTCCCGCAAAATGGCGCCGTGCGCGTCGAGTGCGCCAACGGCCATGTGACGGCAGAACGAGTGATCGCCGCAACCAACGCCTATACGAGTGTCTTATGGCCGGAACTACGGGAGGAGCTGGTGCTGCTGCCCTACTTCAATTTCGCGACGATACCGCTCGATGGAATGGCGAGGGAAACGATCCTCCCGCAGCGGCAAGGGGCGTGGGATACGGAAAAGATCCTCACCTCTTTCCGCTGGGACCGCCAGGGCCGGCTCATCCTGGGCAGCGTCGGTTCGTTGCGCGGAACCGGCCGTGCCATCCATAAGGCGTGGGCCCGGCGGACTTTGGCGAAGCTCTTCCCGATGCTATGCGACGTACCGTTTACGCACGCCTGGTATGGATATATCGGTATGACGGACAATCATCTGCCAAGGCTCCACCGTTTAAGCCGCAACGTAATCGGGTTCAGCGGATATAACGGACGTGGCATCGCGCCTGGAACAGTTTTCGGAAAGATTCTGGCAGAGCATCTGATGGGACGAATATCCGACGAGGACCTGCCGCTGCCCGTGACGCAACCAAGGCCGCGTCCGTTTCGTGCCTTCCGGGAAACCGGCATCGAGTTGGGCTCGCAAGCGTTCCACACGCTTCAGATGATCCGATGAGGCAGGCAGTGCCTGCCGTCAACCGAATCTTTCGACGGCAATTGCCAATGCACCATCAAGGCCAGTACCCAAAGCAGGCTTCAGGTTGGCGCGAAATGCTGCCCCAAGATAAGGCACGTAGGATGCGCCCAGACCGCCGATAAAGCAGATGCGCGGACAGTCCTGCGGCATCACTGCCCGAAGATGCGCCTCTATGGCGCTGACTCCGTTAGAGACAAGGCTTTTGGCCACCGGGTCCCCCTGCCTTGCCCAGGAAAAGATTTCCGGCGCGAAAGCGGCAAAATGAGCTGGGCGTGCCTGATGCGCAAAGGCAATGATCTCTTCCGCATTGCCATTGAAGCGAGAGAGAACCGATTTCGTCATGTCGGAGTTCGCTGCTACTTTGTCCTGAGCAAGAAGCACCCTTTTGAGAAGCGCCCGCCCGAGCCATGCTCCGCTCGCCTGATCGCCGAGGAGGAAGCCCCAGCCGCCAATAAACCGCGCGTTGCCGCCTAGCTGAGCACCGAACACCGAACCCGTCCCGATAATCGCTGCGGCACCGTCGCCTGAGCCGAGCGCGCCTCTAAGCCCTGTCACGGCATCGGATAGAACGATGCTTTGAGAAAATGGAAGCTGTTGCCTGATCTTTTCCCCATGCTGACCCACATTGACGCCTGCCAATCCCAGAACTGCCGGGCACTCGGAGACTTTGCCAGCAGCCAGGTCCGCCGCTGCAAGTGCCTCTTGCGCCGCCCTGACCACATGGGAAAGGGCGCCATCAAGGTCGGTCATTGCATTGGCGGGTCCAGCATAGCCGCGGCCGAGAACGCGTCCCGCAGTGTCGGCTACGGCTGCACGGCAGCCGCTCCCGCCTCCATCGACGGCTATCAGCATCTTCATGTCAAGAATGCCTCCAGGCGAATGAAAGCGGTCGCACGATAACGGAGCACCAGAGCGGCATCCATTTTTTTAAAGCAACGATGAAACTGCCACAAAAGAAGCGAGGCGACAACGAGTCTCATTGACGTATACGTAATCTAGATGCTATTCAAGCTAGGGTGTACCGCCCTTTTTCCGGTGCTTGCAGACGCAGGCAGTTCAGACCTGTTGTTGCAACTTGCAAGATGAGGATCGCAAAAATGACCCTGGAGGAAATTGCCGGCACGATGCGTGAACGTCTGGCAGGCTCGGACTTCACCCGATCAGTGAAATTTGATTGCGGCACCGACGGCGCGGTCCTCGTGGCAGGCCGCAATGTTTCGGTCAGCGACGGATCGGCAGACTGCCTCATAACGCTGACCAAAGGCGATCTGCAGGCGTTGCTAGCTGGCGAAATGGATCCCACGGCCGCCTTTATGGAAGGCAAGATCAGGGTCGACGGAGATCTGTCGGTTGCAATTGAGGTCAGCCAAGCCCTCTGAGACAACGTCCTGAGCGGCAATCCCCCGTCCCTCGTTCGACGTTCATGGCGTTAGCAGCCGCATCCAGGCAGGGCTCTTTAGGCCAAAAGGCTGGCGGCCAGAAGCAAAAGCCCGAGAAGCAGGACAACCGCCGCACCGGCAATCTCGATCGTGGTGTGGATCCAGGAGCCTACAGCACCCCCGCCCGCAAATGCCACGGCCCAGTTCTTCGCGGTGACAGCAAGCAGGGCGAGGATGGAAACGGTAATCGCAGTACCCAGGGCCATAGCGAACACCGAGACGATGCCGCCCAACCATAGCGCATTCAGGAATGAGAAGGTGAGCACGATGAGTGCGCCTGAGCATGGGCGAAGGCCAACGGCAGCCACAGCCGCACAGGCCTCCCGCCAGTCCAGACGATCCTTCGAAAGTCTTGCAGGGTCCGGCATGTGCGCGTGGCCGCAAGCTGTACAGACGTCACCTGTTGCGTGTTCGTGATGGTGGTGATGAGCATCATGATGATGTCCGGCGAGAGCGGCAGATAGGTTGGGAACGGCATGGCTTGCATCACGCCGGAAAAGCGGGACGAGCTTTCGCCATAATAGCCAGGCCCCAAAAGAAGCGATCAGCGCGAAGCTTGCGATTTCCAGGACGTGGGTTGCGTCTGTCATGGAGATGGTGGTTCCGCGCAGAAGGAGGAACACCGCCGCCATAAGGACAATTGCCGTTACAGCCTGCATGAGTGCAGAGGCGAAAGAAAGCATGACACCACGCCGGAGCGCAACTTCGTTGGCGAGCATATAAGAGGAGATTACCGCCTTGCCATGACCGGGACCGGCGGCATGAAAGACTCCATAGGCGAAGGAAAGGCCGACCAAAAGCCAGAGTCCTGTGCCATCCTCCCGCATGGTCCTCAACGCGCCGGTGAGCGCGCGATAAAAGCCTTGCTGCTGAACGTTCACCCACTGCAGAAGCCCAGCCAGGGGTCCTGCGGGGGTGATAGCGGGCTCCGCCACGCCGATGCCCAGGGAGCTTTGCGCCTGGACGGGAAGGGAAAGTGCAACGATGAGAATGCCTGCGACAAGGAAGGTAACAGGCGTTCCGCGTATTTTCTGCCCTACCCTGGCCGCAGCAGGGAGTGAGGGCAGTGACCTGCCTTCCTCTCCCTTTGCTCCGCGGAGCAAAGATTGAACAGCATGTGTTTTGTTATGTGTCGAGAAACAATGGCGGCTCTCTTGATTGCAGAAAGTCAACAACTTCTCCCTAGCCATTGTCACTGCAGGCGATTTCCAATCTGGTGGCGAAAATCTTGCTGAGGTCATTGCCAGCCGGGTCGTTGAAGAAGGCATCAGTCAGGGTCTGCTGGTTCTGGGCAATCGCCTCCTCCGGGTCGGGGCGGATAACCTCTCGGGTACAGTGATCCGGCAGATTCTCCACCACGAGATAGCTGTCTTCGGCAAAGTCGATGGCCGTATAAAAGGTCGGATCGTAGACACCGAAACCGACAAGCCCTTTCAGTTCAAGCGGCTTTACTGGCCGCGACTCGAACAGGATAATGAGTTGACTATCCACAAAATCAGCAATGAAAGGTGAAGGTGGCTGCATCTCTACATCGCGCCCGTCGACTGTGACGATCTGGAAATAATCGAACTCAGCAAGCGATCCGAAAACGATATCAGCTACTTCCTGAAGCTCGTTGGCATCAAGCTCCAGATTCTGATTGCGATCGAACTCGAGGAGAACGGTGCTGGAGAAGAGGTCGTCGAAACGCCAGACATGACGCAGGGCTTCCACCTGGCCATTTTGGCCGACAGCGACATCGAGGCGCGCTTCCGCAAAGACATGCGGATGGGCAGCCGCCGCAAAGCACGAGGCTGTGACAAAAGTACCGACCATCGCTCCAAAGGCCGTCCGCATGCACCAAGTCCACCATTAAAAATGAGCCGGGCTCATGTAGCATGAAACCGTCAAAAATTCGATCACATGCGCTCGTTGGAGCAGCCTTCCTCCTTCAGCCATCGGGCGAGGTAATCTACAAGCACACGAACCTTGGCGGGAAGGTAGCGCCGATGCGGATAGACCGCGTAAATCCCTGCTCCATCAATCAGATAGTCGTCGAGAAGTGTCATCAGCCGCCCCGCCTTGATCTCCGGCAGGGCAATGAAATCGGGCAGAAAAGCGAAGCCGATGCCCGCCACCGCCGCTTCGCGCACGGTAAGCGGGCTGTTGACTTCGATGCGACTGCTTACAGATACGGTGAACGCTGTTCCGTCCGCACCTTGAAAGGGCCAATTATGTCTGTTGCGGCTGTTGGTATCGACGATGCAGGGCAGACCGGCAAGGACCTGCGGATGAGACGGGAGACCGTGGACCTCGATAAGCGAAGGCGCAGCGCAGAGCGGCATGCGGAAAGGAGCAAGCCGCCGTGCAATCAACGACGAATCATCGAGCCTGGCGATCCGTAGCGCAAGGTCAAATCCTTCTTCCACCAGGTCCACAAACCGGTCATCCAGGTGGATCTCCAGAATGATGTCGGGATGCGAAGCCGCAAAATCGATCAGAGAACGGCCGATGGGAGCGTCGGCGAAGGTGCGTGGCGCCGATAGCTTGATGCGGCCACCAACATCGCCTGTTTGCTCACGCACTGATTCGACCAGCGCGTCGATCTCACGAATTATTGCGGCGGAGCGCCCGTAGTAGATGTGGCCCGCTTCAGTAAGGGAGAACTTTCGTGTCGTGCGGTTAAGGAGAAGCACGCCGAGTTCATCCTCCAGTTCGCGCACATATTTGGAAAGCAGCGCTTTGGACCTGCCTGTGCGGCGTGCCGCGGCTGAAAAGCCTTCCGCTTCCACCACCTGAAGAAAGGCGCGCATGCGTCCAAGCATGTCCATAAATCCTAACCCTGAAGAATGGCGCCGGCGAGCCGGATGAGCTGCCGGTCGCTGCCTGCGTGAGCAAGGAGCGATATGCCAAAGGGAGCGTCGTGGACCGTGCCAAGAGGAATGGTGATCTGCGGCCAGCCGAGCAGCCCGGCAATGGAAGTGAGCGGCAGCGCCTTTTCCCGGTAGCTCTCAAGTTCCTCCTGATTGGCGATCTTGAGCGGTGCAGCCGAAGGCTGGGAAGGCATGATCACCACCATATCCGGGTCAATTACGGCAGAGAAGGCGTTAGCGAATGCAGCCCGGCGGCGCTGCGCCACGGCTACCTGTTCATCAGTAATGGAGCCTGCGTAGGCGAAGCGCTCCCTTACGCCCGATCCAAGGCGACGATCTTTCTGAGACAGGAAGGGACCATGCACCTTCCAGGCCTCATAGGCCTGGATCTCCTTAAAGCAGGTGAAAAGCTCGCCCGGCTCGCCGGGCAGGTCGACGAAGCATGGCGGACGCTTCCAATGGTCCAGAGCCTGGGAGAGCATGGCGTGATAGGCTGCGCGTTCCTCGTTGCCGAAAAGCAGCGCCTCAAGGGCAGGGATACGCACGGGGCGGGTGAAGGTTTCGTGGTGGGTATCCTCACCCAGAAGCACCGCGCCGACCACCTCATAAAGAGAGGCGTCACGGGCGAACCAGCCGAACGTGTCGAAGGAGGGCGCAAGCGGCATTGCGCCTTCCATGGAAATGCGGCCATGGGTGATCCTGAGCCCGATCAGCCCGCAAAAGGAAGCGGGCACGCGGATGGAACCGTTGGTGTCGGAGCCTATGGCAATATCGGCGAGGCCGCCGGCAACGGCGGCTGCCGAACCGGAAGAGGAACCGCCGGTAGCACGTTCGCGCGCTCTTGGGTTAACCGGCGGGGGGAAGTGCGCGTTCAGCCCGCTTATGGAATAGGTGAGTTCGTCCGTCTGCGCCTTGCCGATAAATCGGGCACCGGCATCGAGTAACGACTGGATTGCCGGTGCGGTCACCACAGCTATGGGGCTCTCGGCCTCCTTGTCCGGATTGCCTCCACCCGTCGGATATCCCGCCACATCGTAATTGTCCTTCACCGCCAGCGTAGCTCCGGCAAGCGGCCCCTGAGCAGCGGAAGCCACGGGGGATTCCGGATAGCCAAGGATGGCGTTCAACGGGTCGCGAGTCGTCGTCATCGCAGCTTCTCCGAGCGTTTCGCTCCGACATTCGGCGCTTCGCGAAATTTTTGCAAGCAAAGCGGAATTATCGATTGATTGTAAAGAGCAGTACGCTTATATCGCGCCTTGCCCAAAGTCGCACGTGCCTGTGGGTGTCCGCCGGACCTCGAAAATGGCGAGGAAACCGGTACGGTACCTGGACCTAACCGCTCCAGTCGATTCTGCGGCCAACCGCAAGATCGAGGACATCTTGAAGCAACGACGGTGCGGGCCTTTCTGGTGTCTGCCGGTTGTCCAAAGACCGGGGTTACTGAAGAGGCACACCTTCATTGCCGGCAGTGCGGAGGGTTTTCCCATCCAAAGCTGAGGCAGACAAAGCGAGCATTCGCCGCCAGGCGGGCGCTCAAAGCAATGCGTACGGCATGTCGTGTTCCCGGCGTCTTCCACCTTCCGGGCACGCGTCACGTCGAGCCGCATCCTTTGTCCACCGCAGGCGGCATGTTCCGCCCGCAGACCTTTGAGCTTCAGGAATCGGCGACCAGAGTGCGCCGATGGAGAGAACCGATGGCCACGCAGCGTATCCTCGACTTTCTCGCCACCCGACGTCCGGACGGCCCCTGCCTCGTCGTTGATCTCGACGTCGTGCGTGAAAACTATCAGGCCTTTGAAAAGGCCCTGCCAGATTCCCGGATCTACTATGCGGTGAAGGCAAATCCCGCGCCGGAGATCCTGCGCCTGCTCGCCTCGCTCGGTTCATCCTTCGACACGGCTTCCGTGGCCGAGATCGAGATGGCCCTCAATGCTGGGGCCTCACCCGACCGCATCTCCTACGGCAACACGATCAAGAAGGAGCGCGACATTGCTCGCGCCTTCGCGCTCGGCATCCGTCTCTTTGCCGTGGATTCGGTCGAGGAAGTTGAGAAAATCGCTCGTGCGGCTCCTGGCTCGCGCGTATTCTGCCGCGTGCTGACGGACGGGGCGGGCGCCGAGTGGCCGCTGTCGCGCAAGTTCGGCTGCGTTCCGGTGATGGCGGTGGACGTGCTGCGCTGCGCAAAGGCGCTTGGCCTTGATGCTTATGGCGTGTCCTTCCATGTCGGCTCGCAGCAGACAAATCTTTCCGCATGGGACGAGGCGCTGGGTGATGCTCGTTTTGTCTTCCAGACGCTTGCAGAGGAAGGCATCACGCTGCGCATGGTGAACATGGGTGGCGGCTTCCCGACCCGCTATCTGCGCGATGTGCCCAGCGCGCAGGCTTATGGCCATGCCATCTTCGAGGCTCTGAAGAAACATTTCGGCAATCGCCTTCCGGAGACGATTATAGAGCCCGGTCGCGGGATGGTGGGCAATGCTGGCGTCATCAAATCGGAGGTCGTGCTGATCTCCAAGAAGAGCGCAAACGACGATGTGCGCTGGATCTATCTCGATATCGGCAAGTTCGGCGGCCTTGCCGAAACCATGGACGAGGCGATCCGCTATCCGCTCGTGACTCCGCGGGACGGCGATGAGACGGCGCCCTGCGTGCTTGCGGGGCCCACCTGCGATTCGGCCGACGTGCTCTACGAGAAGACGCCCTACCCGATGCCCGTCTCGCTCACCATTGGTGACGAAGTTCTGATAATGGGCACCGGCGCCTATACAACCACCTACGCATCGGTCGCCTTCAACGGCTTCGAGCCGCTCAAGGCTTATGTGATCTGACAGCGTCTCCCCTTTTCGGGGAGAGCTTCGCCCTCAGCAGATTCATGCATTCTAGCAAACGCTCCGCGTCCGGGCGTGGCGTTTGCTGCGCGTCACAAAAACCGCTCATCGAGGATCGGGCCATGTCCCACCACGCGACCGCTTCTGCCATAAACACCACCTCGACCGTCGCCCCATCTTGCGAGGAGGCGTCAGCCCGTGCCTTCCAGATCGTGCCCGAACGCCCCGCTGACGTTGCCGCTCGCGAGGCACTGCTCAATCGCGCCATGGGTTTGACGCGCAAGCGCAAATCCTCCGAGAAGCTGCGCCGCGGCCGCGAGCCGGCCGATGGGCTTGCCTTCGTCGCCTATGGCGCCGGCGGGAAGCTGGTGGGCACAGTGCGGCTATGGAACATCCGCCTTGGACGCAGGGGAGCCCCTGCCCTGCTACTCGGACCGCTGGCGGTGGAACCGGCGGCGAAGGGCGTGGGCATAGGCAGCGCACTTATGCAGCGCGCAATCTTCGAGGCAGCAAGGCTCGGCCATCGCGCCATCCTGCTTGTGGGAGATGCTTCCTATTACGCGCGTTTCGGCTTTTCAGCCGTAAAGACTAACCGGCTCGCCATGCCTGGCCCGTATGAGATGGAACGTTTCCTGGCACTGGAGTTGGAAGCCGGCGCCCTGGATGGGGCGCATGGGGTATTGCAGCCGGCAGGCCGGAAGCTGGCTATCCGCCAAGCTCTTCTTTCGACCGCCGCCTCTGGCTGCGCGCCCTGAGCCAGAAGACGAGGAAGAAGGCGATTACGAAGGCCGTAGCCGCGACCCCAGCCGCGATGGCCGAAAAATCTCCCAGCCATGCCATTATACGCGGCATGAAGAGCGCAACGCCCCCGAAGCCGATCAGAATGAGGGCAGCGGCGATGATCGTGTGGCGGTTTTCGTTCATAAGGTCCAGCCGCCGTCTATCGGAATAGCCGTGCCGGTGGTGAAGGCGGACTCATCGGAGGCAAGATAGATGGCTAGTGCAGCAATCTCCGCTGGCCTGCCCACCCTTCCCATGGGCTGACGAGCGACAAACATTTCCATTGCCTTCTCCTTGCCTCCCATGGACCTGCCCATTTCCTCCACCCGCGCTTCCCATGAAGGCGAATGTACCGTGCCGGGGCAGATCGCGTTACAGCGGATATTCTTGTCAATGAAATCTATTGCGACCGACTTTGTAAGTCCGATAACGGCGGCCTTGGTCGCTCCATAGACATAGCGGTTCGGTGCTCCTTTGAGCGAAGACGCGCCAGAGGAAAGATTGATAATGGAGCCGGAGGTGCCCTGGCGCTGCGCCCTTGCGAGCATGCCGGGCAGAAATGCACGTATCGTCCGGTGCATCGATTTCACATTGAGGTCGAACGAAAAGTCCCAATCCTGCTCACTGCAGTCAAGAACAGTGCCATGATGCACAAATCCTGCAACATTGACCAGGATATCAATCTCCCCGACCTGCCCGGCATAAGCTTCCACATCCTTCGACGAGAGAACGTCGAGCCTTGCCTTCTTTGCCTGCCGCAGACCTTCAAGCTTTCCGTAATCAGCATCGCTTGCAAAGACCATCGCTCCTTCGTCAATGAAGGAGGCCGCGATGGCGCGGCCGATGCCCTGCCCTGCGGCGGTCACTACTGCATGCTTTCCTTCAAGCCTTCCTGCCACCTGTCCTCTCCATGAAAACGCCGAGCTTTTTCCGCTGCTGTCCGCCGGTAGAGAAATTTTCGGGGGCGAGCCATAGTTCAATCGCCTCGCGTATCGCCGACCATTCATGATCGAGGATGGCGAACCACGCAGTGTCGCGATTTTCGCCCTTGACCACCATGTGCTGGCGGAACGTTCCCTCGAAACGGAAGCCGAAGCGAATGGCGGCTCGTTTCGAAGGCTCGTTGCGGTCATCGCACTTCCACTCGAAGCGGCGATAGCCAAGGTCATCGAATATATGGCGGGCAAAAAGCAGGAAAGCTTCCGTAGCAAGCCGCGTCCCTGCCACTTGGGGGCCCCAGTAGATGCTGCCGATCTCCGCAACGCCGTTGTCGGCATCGATGCGCATCAGGGCCTGTCTACCGCCGACGCTTCCTGTTGCTGCGTCTATGACTGCGAAGAAGAGGGGATCACGGCTTGCCGACATTTTCTCCAGCCATGGCTGGAAATCTGCGCGGCATTGCGGCGGCTCCTCCCTGAGCCAGCGGAAACGTGCCTGTGCATCGGCAACGCTCGACACAGCGAACAGCCCGTCGCCATGAGCCGCCGTGTCCAGGGGCTCCAAACGGACATAGCGGCCTGCAAAGAGCGCGCGGTCAGGCGCGCTCCGCGGGGCCCAAGATGCCAAGTCCTGCACGTTCTCCACCTCGATTGACCTTTTTGTCACGAAGCTTCACAAATGCGCGAATAGTGCGACAGAACCAGATGGAACTCCAACGATGCTCCAAACAGTGCCCGCCTTCGACCGTCTCGGCGAGGAAAATGCCTTTGCCGTGCTGGCGCGGGCGACCGACCTTGCCCATCAGGGACGTGACATCATCAATCTGGGTATTGGCCAGCCCGATTTCCGCACGCCCGAACACATCGTAGAGGCGGCTGTCAAGGCTTTGCGCGATGGCCATCACGGCTATACTCCGGCGACCGGCATTCTCGCCGCCCGCGAGGCAGTAGCACGCCGTACGCTTGCGATGACAGGCATCGAAGTTTCGCCAGACAACATCATGATCCTGCCTGGCGGCAAGCCGACCATGTACGCAGCCATCGTGATGTTTGGCGCGCCGGGAGTGGATATCCTTTATCCTGATCCAGGCTTTCCGATCTACCGCTCAATGATCGAGTTCACCGGAGCAACACCGGTGCCGGTACCGATCCGCGAGGAGAATGGATTTGCCTTCTCGGCGGAGGAGACGCTGTCACTGATCACTCCAAACACCCGGCTTCTCATCCTAAACTCGCCGGCTAACCCTACCGGCGGCGTAACGCCACGCTCGGAGATCGAGAAACTCGTGAAAGGGCTTGAAGCACACCCGCAGGTAGCCATCCTTTCCGATGAGATCTATGACGTCATGACCTATGACGGGGAGAAAGCCACCTCGCTGCTAGCCTTCCCGGAAATTCGCGAGCGCCTCATCGTGCTCAACGGCTGGTCGAAGACCTGGGCCATGACCGGTTGGCGGATTGGGTGGTCCATCTGGCCGGATCAACTTTATGACAAGATCAGGAAGCTGGCAGTAAATTGCTGGTCCTGTGTCAACGCTCCGGCTCAATATGCGGGGATTGCTGCCATAGATGGTCCGCAGGATGAGGCGGAGAAGATGATGCGGGCCTTCGATGCGCGGCGGAAGATCGTCGTGGAGGGACTGAACGGACTTCCCGGCGTCACCTGTCAGACCCCCAAGGGCGCCTTCTACGCCTTTCCCAATATCACTGCGACCGGGTGGAAGGCTAAGCAGCTGGCTTCCTCACTGCTGGAGGAGGCAGGTGTAGCGCTGATCGGCGGGCCAGACTTCGGGGTGCTCGGTGAAGGTTATATTCGTCTTTCATATGCCAATTCGGAGGAGAACATCCTGCGCGCCATCGATCGGATAGGCAGGTTTCTCGCGGAGAGGTAATCTTGCAGGAAGCGGCTGGGCATTGCAGTCCGGCTGCCGAGCGGCTAGAGCCGTCAATTGGAACGAGCGATACGAAAGCCGGAGCAGAACCAGTTGACCGTTACCATCTATCACAATCCCGCCTGCGGAACCTCCCGCAAGGTGCTTGCGTTGATCCGCGAGGCCGGCCAAGAATTGGAGGTCATCGAGTATCTGAAAAATCCACCCTCCCGAGAAAAGCTTCAAGAACTCATCGCAGCTATGGGAATTGTCCCCCGTGACCTCTTGCGTAGGACAGGCACCCGTTATGACGAGCTAGAGCTCGACGATCCCAAATGGTCGGACGAAGAACTTATCGGCTTCATGCTGGAATATCCGCTTTTGATCAATCGCCCGATCGTCGTCACCTCGCTCGGTGCCAGACTATGCCGTCCGCCAGAAACTGTTATGGACATTCTGCCTTCTAATCTTCCGGATTAAAGAGGTGGTATTTCCGGCCTCTCTTTCTCCTAGAAACTATCTGACCAGCACCGGGCTATTCCCTTGAAGCTTATCGACAAGAGAACCGATCCGCTGCTTTACAGTCTTGCCGCCGTTCTGGTGGTCCTGACGTTCATCTCGGATCTTTTCTTTCCACTTGGTACCGCAATCTGGGTCGTCTATCTGCTCCCGGTGGCTTTGTGCTATCTGGGATCGAGGCCTGAAGTCCCTCTCGTCGTGGCGGCCGTCACGTCTGTGCTCGTGCTCATCGGCTACTTCAGCGCACCCGTCGGCGTGGACCCCGATTTTGCTCGCATCAATCGAGTTCTCGGCGTTCTCACGACATGGATCCTCGCAGGTGCCGGCTACTTCTTCATCGCAAACAAGCTGGCCATACAAAAGCATGAATGGCTTCAGGGTGGGCAGGTCGGTCTTTCCCAGAATATTGGCGGCAACCAGCGGCTTGAGGAACTTTGCCAGAACGCCCTCGCCTTCCTTGCGGAATATCTGGACGCCCAAGCCGGCGCGTTGTACGTGCGCGACGGTCTGGATTTTCACCGTCGCGCCGTCTATGCCGTGCCGGAGAACGCACCGATAGCCGACCGTTTTGCGCCCGGAGACGGCCTGCTTGGCCAGGCTGTCAGGGACAAACGAAGCTTTCTTCTAAACGACGTTCCCGATGATTATCTCTACTTCGGCTCTGGCCTTGGGAGAAGCAAGCCGCGCAGTCTGCTGATCGCTCCTGCATCGGTCGACGGCGATATTAATACTGTGCTGGAACTCGGCTTTCTCGACAAGGCGAGCGATGAGGTCGTCGAGCTTTTACAAAGTGTTTCCGAATCCATCGCTATCGCGGTTCGTTCCGCGCAACACCGCGCACGGTTAAGGGAGCTTCTGGAGGAAACACAGCGACAGGCGGAGGAACTTCAAGCGCAGAGCGAAGAACTTCGCAGCACCAATGAGGAGCTCGAAAGTCAAAGCCGTTCGTTGCAGGAATCTCAAGCAAGGCTAGAGCAGCAACAGGCGGAACTCGAGCAGACCAATGCGCAGCTCGAAGAGCAGACACAGGCCCTGGAACACCAGCGCGATGAGCTTACCCGCGCGCAGGCCGTCCTGCAGCAGCAGGCACACGATCTGGAAGAGGCTAGCCGCTACAAGTCGGAATTCCTTGCCAGCATGTCCCATGAACTGCGGACGCCGCTCAATTCGCTGCTAATCATGGCACGGCTGCTGGCCGAAAATCGCGACGGCAATCTTACCGCTGATCAGGTGATATACGCCCAGACCATCGAGACGGCTGGGAATGATCTGCTCGCACTCATCAATGACATCCTCGATATTTCGAAGATCGAGGCCGGCCATATCGAACTGCAGATCGAGAGCGTGCGGATTGACCAGATGCTGGAGAAGTTGCGGGCGAGCTTCCAGGCACCAGCCGCGGAGAAGGGTCTCGATTTCAGGATCGAGATCACCCCTGGCACACCTGACGAACTGGAAACGGACCCGCTGCGGCTCGAGCAAGTCCTGAAGAATTTCCTCTCAAACGCTATCAAGTTCACCGATAAAGGCGAGGTGGCGCTGAGCATAAGCATTAGGAAAGACGAACAGCTTGCATTTACAGTCCGCGATACTGGAATCGGAATTGCCGAGCACCACCGCGAAGCGATTTTCGAGGCTTTCCGTCAGGCGGACGGCGCCATCGATCGGAAATATGGCGGCACAGGCCTTGGCCTTTCCATCAGCAGCGAGCTGTCCAAGCTTCTCGGCGGTCAGATCGAGCTTGAGAGTGAGGAAGGCAGAGGCAGTGCATTCACCCTGGTGGTTCCCGCGGTCTACCAAGGCGACGCAGCGGAGCTTCCTTCGAATGCGGCTTCGGCCGTCGCTGACACGGGCTACAGGCACCAGGCCGCGCGCACCACTGGGAGAAACGGGGCGCCTGCCCAGCCGAGAAGTTTCGAAGATGATCGTGATCGCCTCACGACCGGCCCAGTGATACTCGTGGTGGAGGACGACCTGGCTTTTGCCCAGATACTCGTGGACCTTGCCCACGAACTAGGCTTTCAGTGCCTTGTCGCCGAGACAGCAGATGAAGGTGTCCTGCTGGCACGCCAATATCTGCCCTCCGGCGTCATTCTCGATATCGGTCTTCCCGACCATACTGGCCTATCAGTCCTGGACAGGCTCAAGCACGACACGCGCACGAGACATATTCCTGTCCACGTCGTTTCTGTCAGCGACTACATGCACACCGCCCTCTCCTTCGGTGCAGTGGGCTACATGCTCAAGCCGGTCAAGCGCGAGGAACTGGAGCACGCACTCAGGAACCTTACGGCTAGACTTACGCCGAGCCTCCGGCGGGTCCTCATCGTTGAAGACGATGCAGCTCAACTCGAAGCGCTCCAGCTCCTTCTGTCTTCCCAGAATGTGGAGACCGTTGCCGCTGCATCGGCGGCCGAGTGTCTTGAGAAGCTGAAGGCCGAGACGTTCGATTGTATGGTGCTCGATTTGAGCCTGCCGGATGCGACGGGCTTTGAAGTCCTTGAGCAACTGAGTGTCGACGAAGCTTATGCCTTTCCTCCCACCATCGTCTACACGGGTCGCGAATTGACCCCTGACGAGGAACTGGGTCTCAGAAAATTTTCCAGTTCCATCATTATCAAGGGAGCCAAGTCGCCCGAACGGCTTCTCGATGAGGTAACGCTTTTCCTGCATCAGATGGTCTCCGAGCTGCCGGAGCAGAAGCGCGAGATGCTCGCCCGCTCGCTCAATCGAGATGCCGCGCTTGAAGGCCGCTGCATTCTCGTCGTCGAGGACGACATCCGGAATGTCTACGCTCTCATGAGTATATTCGAAACGCATGGGGCAAGGGTGGAGATCGCCCGGAATGGCCGCGAGGCACTTCAGGCGCTGAAGCGCGCGGCAAATGGCAGCAGTCCTGCCATCGATCTTGTCCTTATGGATGTGATGATGCCGGAAATGGACGGGTTGACCGCTACGCGCGAGATCAGAAAGCTCAAGGAATGGAAGGGTCTGCCGATTATCATGCTTACAGCCAAGGCCATGCCTGGTGACCAGGAACAATGTCTTGCGGCCGGAGCAAATGATTATCTGGCAAAACCTCTCGATGTCGATAAGCTGCTTTCGCTCGCTCGTGTCTGGATCCCTCGCTAAGTTCGCGTCAGATGACAAAGCCGTCGGAGGAAATAGAGATTGGTTTGCTGCTTGAAGCAATCCGCCAGCGCTATCAGTACGATTTTACAGGCTATTCCGGCGCCTCAATCGCGCGCAGGCTGAAACGCGCGCAGCAATATTTTGGCTGCTCCAGCCTTTCCATGCTGCAGCACAAGGTGATGCACGATCCGAGTATCCTTCCCGAATTGCTGAACCAGCTCACAATCCAGGTCAGCGAAATGTTTCGCGACCCCTCCTACTACCGCGCCTTGCGTGAACAGGTCGTGCCACACCTGAAAACATATCCTTCGCTGAAAGTATGGGTTGCCGGGTGCGCCACCGGTGAAGAGCTTTACTCGCTCGCCATCCTTTTTCGCGAGGAGGGCCTTGCCGAACGGACTATCTTCTACGCGACCGATATTAACCCGGACGCACTTCGAAAAGCGGAGGCTGGTATCTATGAGCTCGACCGCCTCCCGCTTTTCACTGAAAACCATCGGAAGTCCGGCAGCGCGGTGTCACTGTCAGAATATTACACGGCAGCCTATGGTGCGGCTGTTTTCGACAGGACATTGCGGGCAAGGACCGTCTTTGCAGAGCACAATCTCGCCTCGGATGCCGTGTTCGCGGAGGTAAACCTCGTCTCCTGCCGTAATGTGCTCATCTATTTCGACCGAGAGCTTCAGGACCGCGCGGTTGGCCTGTTCAAGGATTCGCTCATACATGGCGGCTTCCTCGCGCTTGGAACCAAGGAAAGCCTACACTTTTCCAGTCACGGCCAAGAGTTTGGCCCGTTCGTGCAGCAGGAGAAGATCTACCGGAAGACGCCGCATGATGTGCTTGCCCGAAAGGTAAACCATGCAGCCGCTTGAGAATGTCAAATTCCTACTAGTGGACGATGTAGAGGAGAACCTTCTGGCTCTGGAGGCGCTTCTCAGGCGCGACGGCCTAGAGATGTTCAAGGCCCGTTCCGGCCGGCAAGCTTTGGAGATGCTCCTCGTCCATGATTTTGCGCTCGCCATCTTTGATGTTCAGATGCCCGAGATGGACGGGTTCGAGCTTGCGGAAGTCATGCGCAGCACGGAGCGCACATGCAAGGTGCCGATCATCTTCCTCACCGCCGTTGCGACAGACGAAAGACGCCGCTTCCGTGGCTACGAGGCAGGAGCGGTCGATTATCTGTTGAAGCCGGTCGATCCGCAGATGCTGCGAAACAAGGCAGAGATCTTCTTTGAGCTTGCCCGGCAGCGGCAGGAACTCGCGCGACAGCGCGATGAGTTGAGCCGCAGTGCCGAAAGACTGGCCGGCACGTTGAGCCTCCTTCAGGCGCACACTGACAATTCTCCTTTGGCCATCGTCGCCTTCGATTCAGACTTGCGGTTAGGCTCATGGTCGAAGGGCGCCGAGCGCATGTTCGGCTGGAACGAGGAGCAGATGCTGGGGCAGCTTGTGAAGGAATCAGGCTGGCTCCATGAGGAAGATGCGACGCGACTTGGCGCGGTTGCGGCGGAACTTCTCGACCGTTCAGGCCCGGCCAATGTCTTCCCTTGCCGGAACTATACCCGGGAAGGAAATGTGATCGAAAGCGAGTGGTACATCTCGGCGGTAGCTGATTCGCGGGGCAAGCTCGTTTCCATCAACGCCCAGATTCTGGATGTAACCGAGCGCAAGCGGGCGGAAGCCACGCAGCAATTGCTAATTGGCGAACTCAACCACCGCGTAAAGAACACGCTTGCCACCGTGCAGGCCATCGCAACCCAGACACTGCGCCACGCAAAATGCCCAAGTGATTTTGCGGCAAGCTTTTCCGGACGCCTGCAGTCTCTGGCGCATGCTCATTCGCTGCTAAGCGACGCTAACTGGCGCGGCGCCAACTTGATCAAGCTGGTTCGCGACCAGCAGAATCTGAGGGCGATAGAGGAAGGCAGGTTCATCGTTTCCGGTCCGGAAGTGCACCTGCCGCCGCAGCTTGCATTGCATCTTGGTCTTATCCTCCACGAGCTCACAACCAATGCCCAAAAACACGGTGCCCTCGCATTTCCCCAAGGCTATATCGAACTTAGCTGGGTGCTCGACGGTGAAGTACTACGGCTGAACTGGGTTGAGGCTGGCAGCGTTCTTGCCGAAGAACCGACGAAGCGGGGCTTCGGCTCCAGCCTGATAGAACGTAGCGCTTGCGCGGAAGGCGGGACCGCCCAGATGTCCATCAATCCCGATGGCATTTCCTGGGAACTGAGCTTTGCCATCTCGCAACAAAATGCATATCGGACGGCCACTCACAGCAAGTCATCTGTGAAGGGGCTGGAACGGCGGTACATACGCGCCGAAGCCGAACCGGCCGCCGATTAGCCGAAGCATTTCCGGGCGGCGGGCGCGCTTCCGCAAACGCCGCTACGGTCGTGCCAGGCGCCACCGAATAATGGCTGACCGCGACGAAGGGTGTTCCTCACCTGTTGCGCAATACGACGCAGGCTCCCCCTGCACTTCGGAGTTCGCCACAGAGACGATCTGCCTCCGCGCGCGATTCGGCGCCGACTCGTACGGCAAAAAGGCCGCTGCGCCCGCGCGGAGACCGGACCCGACTTACGACTGGCTCGTAAGCGGAAAGGACTTCCGGCATTTGCCGCCGCAGCCTATCCCACATCCGGATGGCTACTTCGCGCCGGAAATGTCCTGCTACCTGAATGCCCCAGGGCTTGATCGGGATGCTTGCCATAGCGGAAATCGCGCTTGCTGAGACCGGAAGCTTGCGACAGGCCTCGCCGAACGGTTCTTCCGAATCCAGGGGCGGAACATCCACTCTTCCGGTGCTGCCGACGAAAAGGTCCGCCGGCTGGCCGAGAATATCCAGAACGTAGTTCTCCGTCTCCAGGGGAAGGAAGCCTCCGCTGGCCAGCCATCGGGAGACGCGAGCTTCGCCAGCATTATAGGCCGCCGCCGCAAGGCCAAGATTGCCGAACGACTTTTCAAGCTCGGATAGATATTTGGCCGATGCGGCTATGGCCTGCTCTGCGTCAAAAGCATCACGCAGGCCGCGCGCGGCTGCTGTCGCCGGCATGAACTGAGCTATTCCCTGCGCGCCTTTTGGGCTGACCGCATTGGGATTGAAAAGGCTTTCCTTCCAGAGCAGACGGGCAAGGAAATGAGCGGGAAGATCGTTGAGCGCGCTATGCGTCTCGATGAGCGAGCATATGCTGGCAATGTAACCGCCAGCCTCTGCCGCTCGCGAGTTTTCCGGCATTGGATGAAGCGCCGCCAGGATGACAGCCAGAAGAAATGTCCGGAGCTTTTGCGCTTGTCCCCGCAGATAGGCCCGCATCTCTCCACTTCGCACTCAGGAAGCTTCGCACTCAGGAATATGCCAGTCTGCCCTCCTCACCAACACACAGCTGGTAAAAGCAAGAAGCGCGTTCAAGCTATAACAATGGCAGCGTCCGGCAATCTTGCCAATCAATAAAGGCAGCGCTTCATTTGTTCCCTGACGAACAGACTATTTCAAGGGGAAGAAGTAGGCGATCGCCAGAACGCTTGCCATTCCGGCGATGAGATTCATGGGGATGCCAATCTTCAGGAAGTCGGCAAAGCGATAATCGCCCGCGCCATATACAAGCGTGTTCGTCTGATAGCCTATGGGAGTGGCAAAACTGGCACTGGCTCCGAACATCACCGCCACGACAAAGGGGCGCGGATCTATGCCCAACTGCTGGGCCAGGCCGATCGCGATCGGCGTGAGAAGCACGGCCACGGCATTATTCGTCACAAACTCCGTGAGCAGCGAGGTGATGAAATAGACAGCAATAAGAGTTGCGAAGGGTGGCATGTCCGAGAGAAGAGGCGCAACCGAACCGACAAAGAGTTCGATACCACCTGACTGTTGCAAGCCTTCCCCCACCACCAGCATGGCCAGGATAAGAATGAGGATCGAGGCATCGAGAGAAGCCCACGCCTCGTCAGCATCGATGCAGCGCAGGAGCAAGATGCCCGCTACAGCAAGAAGCGCCAGTACACCGATGGGAGCTACTCCATAGGCGGAGAGCAGCACCACCGCCACCAGTGCACCCACCGCTATCGGCGCCTTGCGCCGGCGAAAGGCTCTTCCACTCGGGCGCGTTATCGTAATGAGGTCCGCTTCTTCCGACAGCGCGTCAAAGCCCGTGGCCGAACCTTCGAGAAGAAGCTTGTCCGCCGGCCTGAGGCGGACATTGTCCAGATCCGGCCCTGGAATATGCCTGTGCCGGTGGGCGCCAAGCACCCGCACGCCAAAACGGCTGCCAAGAGTGAGATCCGCTATTCGCTGGCCTGCAATGGAGCGGTGCGGCGCCACCACCGCTTCCACAACGACGGGATCGGACGTGCTTGCCAGCCCGCGCCTCCTGCCTACCCGCAGGTCCTCCCGCTCGTTAAGGGTGAGCAGTTCCGACGTGGTGGCCATGACGATGAGCGTGTCGCCCTTCTTGAGTGTGCGCTCGGCAATATTCGAGCGGATCACCTCACTGCCGCTCTTCAGGCCAACAATGCGCAGGCCGGGACGCTGGAATGCAGCAATCTCCGCAATGGGCTGACGCGTATAGCGGCCTTCGGAGCGTATCGTAATCTCGGAGAAGAACTCGGATTCGCCACCCGCCGCCTCGCTGGAGGCACCACGGTCGGGAAGCAGAAAACGCCCGAGGACAAGGAGGGTAATGATGCCCGACAGCGCCACGACAATTCCGACCGGCGTAATTTCAAATATCGAGAACGGCTCCATGCCGTTGGCACGGGCGACACCATCGACAAGCAGATTAGTCGACGTTCCGATCAGGGTGCATGTGCCACCCAGGATCGCGATGTAGGAGAGCGGGATGAGGAGCCGCGTTGGCGCGATATCAATTGTACCGGCAATCCTGATCACAATTGGGATCAGGATCAGAACCACGGGCGTATTGTTCATAAAGGCAGATGCGGCGAGGGCTGCCAGGATGAAGATGGCCAACGCCAAGAGCGGGTGTTCCTTGGCATGCACGACTAAAGCATTCGATACTGCTTCCAGAACGCCTGTGCGCACCAGAGCGCCGGACAGCACAAACATCGCAGCGATGGTGACGGGAGCCGGATTGGCGAGCACCTCCATGACTTCGCCGACTGGAACAAACCCCAGCAGCATAAAGGCTGCGGCTCCCCCAATGGCTGTTACCTCGGGAGGATAGAGTTCAAGAACGAAAACTGCGAAGAGGGCCACGAGCAGCGCAAGCGCAATGTAGGGCTCATAGCCGGAAAGGAATACTTCCATACGGTGCCACGCTGCCGTCCGGTGCCAGACGCGGACATCTAACCTGCCGCACCCTAGCCAGCCACAGCAAATATGACCAGCAGGAATTATTCCTGTGTAAAATTGGCGAAAGGGTTGGAGCGGGGCGGCACTTGGCCGCCCCTGTTCGAACCTGCTTGGGAGGAGGAAAAGCCGATTCGACTGAAATCATCATCGGCTCAAAAGGTTAAAAACTCGTTAATTTTGCAATCTTAGCGCGATATCCTTTCCACAAGAATACAACCTCACGGACGTATTCTAATCCGCGCGGAGGAGCCTTCCATGCTCGACCGACACCACCTTCACCAACGCAAAAACAGGCTTACCGGCAACCAGGCCAAGCGCATCGGCCGACTTGGATGTGACCCGGGAAACAATTCTTTCGCTGCCCACCGAAACCGTGACCTCGGCGAAGGTGCCGAATCGCTCCACCGTTTCGATTGTCCCGGCTAACTGGTTGCGGATAGACAAGCCTGCTTGAGGCGTTATGGCAATCGCCACGTCGGAAGCGCGAATCCTAAGACGCACATGGCTGCCTACGGCAAGAGCATCTTCCGGCAGTTCAATGGTTGCGCCGCCCGCCATGGCCGTTATCGTACCGTAGCGCTCATCCCGTTCCGTCACCCGGCCTTCAAGAATCGAAACCGGCTCGCCGCCATCCTGTCTGTCATGCCGGAGAATCTCTGCCGGGGTGCCGATTGCGCGCACCTTACCTCCCTCAACCGCCACCACGCGGTCAGCCAGTTGGGCCACCTCATCGGTCTCATGGCTGACGTAGAGGATGGGGATGCGCGCCTGGCTTGCTACGACTTCCAGATATGGAAGGATATCAGCCCGGCGTTCCCGGTCGAGGGAGGAAAGCGGTTCATCCATGAGCAGGATTTCAGGCTCCGCGAGCAGAGCCCTGCCGATGGCCACGCGCTGCCGTTCGCCGCCGGACAACGTCGCGGGATGGCGATTCAGGTGCTTTTCAAGGCCAAGCAGCGCAACCACCTCGTCAAAGCGGCGCTCGCCCCGCCGCCCCCCAGCCCAGCGCGCATAGGTGAGATTGCGACGCACGGTCATGTGTGGGAATAAGCGCCCCTCCTGGAAAACAAAGCCGATACCGCGGGTGCGCGGTGGCAGATCGACGGCTGCATCGGAATCAAAGAGTACCCGGCGGGCGGATGATATCCGTCCCCTTTCGGGTCGGACCGTACCTGCAATCATCTTGAGGATAGTGCTTTTTCCTGCGCCTGAACGGCCGAACAGCGCCGTCACTCCCGGTCGGGCGCAAAACTGGGCTACAATGGTGAAATTGCCCACCCTGCCAGAAATGTCGACTTCAAGGATTCCCATCGTTCAGCCTTTTAGCCAGGCTCCGGGCCACCCATTCCGAAGCGAGCACAGCGCCCAGCGCCAGTACAATGGAGAGCAGGATGAGGCGCAAGGCCGCCGCATCCCCTTCGGGGCTTTGCAGAAGCGCATATATGGCGAGGGAAAGCGTCTGCGTCTCACCGGGGATGTTTGAGACGAAGGTTATGGTGGCGCCGAACTCACCCAACGCTTTGGCAAAGCCAAGAACGGCTCCGGCAAGGAGCCCGGGCAACGCCAATGGAAGGGTGACGGTCAAGAAGACCACCATTCGATCCGCGCCGAGCGTCGCCGCCGCTTCCTCAAGCCCCTGATCGACCGCTTCCAGCGAAAGGCGAATGGGTCGTACAATGAGCGGGAAGGCCATGACGCCGGCGGCAAGTGCCGCTCCGGTCCAGCGGAAGGCAAAGGTGAGGCCGAAGAGATTCTCAAATAGTTGTCCAAGCGGCCCGCGTGCGCCGAAGAGCAAAAGTAGGGCGAAGCCGGTGACAACAGGCGGTAGAACGAGAGGCAGCGCGACCAGTCCCTCCAGAAGCGCCCTTCCCGCAAAGCGCCGCCGCGCGAGCAGCCAAGCCACGGCAAAGGCAGGAACCAGCGAAAATGCAATCGCCGCCAGCGCCACCTTTGCGGAAAGAAGAAGTATGTCGATTTCCACGCCGCTCATCAGGTCCCTGCCGCGCAACTAACTGGGTGGTAATGGCGTAAAGCCAAGTTCCCGGAATATTGCCTCAGCAGCCTTTCCAGACAAGAAATCCAGGAAAGCCGACGCCCCTGTGCTGGTGTGTGGCATCACAGCGGCGGCAGGATAGACGATGGGCGGGTGCGAGTTGGGCGGAAAGGTGTAGATTCTGAAGAGGCCCGGCGCCGCATGCAGGTCGGAGCGGTAGACAATCGCGGAGGTGACCTCACCACGCCGCGCAAGCTCCAGCACCACACGCACATTTTCGCCGAATACGGCGTGCTTTCTTACATTCTCCCAGAAGCCGAGGCTGGAAAGAGCTGCTTGCGCATAGCGCCCGGCGGGCACGTGGGACGGGTCACCCATGGCAAAGCGTCCTTCCGCAAGAATGGTTTCCGGATCGGCCTTCTCGTGAAATGGTCCGGCAGCCGCGATGACCAGCGCATTGGCTAGGACGAGCCTTCGGCTATCGCGGTCGATCAGGTCGCGTTCGGCCAGATAATCCATCCATTCCTCATCCGCCGAGATGAAGATATCGGCGGGAGCCCCGGCTTCGATCTGGCGCGCAAGTATGGAGCTTGCTGCGAAAGATATGACCGTTTCGACGCCTGTTTCCGCTTGAAACGCCACGGCGATACGGTCCATGGCTTCCTTCAGGCTGGCTGCTGCGAAGATCGTTACGCGATCGGCCGCGAAAGCAGCGTTAGTCTCAAGAACTCCAAACAGAATAAGGAAGATTATGACGAACTTTCTCATCACATGCCTTCAGAACCACGCAGAAGGTGGCCTTTGTGGAAACAGGACGTGATGGTGGACGGCACCGCATCCGCGCCCCGGATGCGCCTTCGACCTTGACCCTGAGGCGGCCAACACAGAGCCCCCGACATGCATCAAAGCGTGCCATGCATGACGCGGTGTAACTTTAGTCGTCCATGGGGAGGATTGGCAAGCCACCTGGTGCCCCCTGTTGCCGCCCTGCTGCCGCCACCACATGTTTCCCGCCGCGCAGGAAACGCTTGACGATTGCGCATCAACGGCTAGGGGCGGCGATATGCGGGGACTTATCCCCGCCGCCACGAGGCAAAGGAGAATGAAGGGAACCATCGGAGGCTTCTTTCATGATTCCAACTGAAACCGCTGCCCTCATCTCCCACCTTGCTTTGAAGGCCAGACTTGAACCCGCCACCCTCCTCGCAGTGGTCGAGGTGGAATCGGCAGGCAGGACTCACGCCGTAGTGGATGGAAGGAAGGAGCCGTTGATCCGGTTCGAGGGTCATTATTTCGACCGCCGCCTCTCTCCGGAAAAGCGGGAGGCAGCACGTCGCGCCGGGCTTGCAGCGCCAACGGCCGGTACGATCCGCAACCCGACGGCGCAGCCGGCTCGTTGGCACATGCTGGAACGCGCAGCGGAAATCGATAAGGCGGCCGCCTACGAAGCCACCTCATGGGGAGTTGGCCAAGTGATGGGCGCGCATTGGGCATGGCTCGGATATGGAAGTATTGAGGCGCTGGTGGAAGAAGCGCGCAGCGGGCTCGACGGCCAACTCCGTTTGATGATGCGCTATATCGAGAAGGCAGGACTTGCCGAAGCATTGCGGCGGCGCGACTGGACGGCCTTTGCACGGGGCTATAACGGCCCGGCCTACGCCCGCAACGGTTACCATCTGCGCCTCTCATTGGCTTACCGGCGTTATGCGCGAACGGAGTCCTCCGTTACCAAGGTCGACCAGCCATCAGTTCTGCTGCGTAGCGGGGACAGAGGCGAAAATGTCCGCCATCTGCAAGGGCTGCTCTGTGCGCTCGGGCATCCTGTTGTACAGGACGGCATCTTCGGGCCTGAGACCAGAGGGGCAGTGCTGACTTTCCAGCGCAGACACGGTCTTGCGGCGGACGGTATCGTTGGCCCGCTCACCTGGACCGCAATTAACGACAATCTGCCCGCAAAGCGGATCATGCACTTGATACACGATCTTGGGAGGCGTATCCGGCAAGGTGCAGCGGCGCTGTTAATGCGCTGGGGGATTTGAATTCCAGCGCGTAATCCGCTTAAATCGCGGGACAAGCTTGGAGCCCGCGATGAACACGAAGACCGAACGCCTTCTGCAGATCCTCTCGGGCCAGCCGGTAATCCCGGTCCTGCGGATCGAGCGTGCGGCCGATGCAGTACCGCTGGCGCGGGCGCTGGTCAGAGGCGGGCTGCCTGCCATTGAGATCACGCTGCGCACGCCCGGGGCGCTCGAAGCAATCCGCATTGTGACAAATGAGGTGCCGGAAGCTGCTGTCGGGGCGGGCACCATCCTTTCCAGCAAGGACTTTGAAAGTGCTGAGAAGGCTGGCGCCCAGTTCATCGTCTCACCTGGAGCAAACAGAAACCTGCTCACGGCCGCCAGCCAGTCCGCTCTGCCCTTCTTGCCCGGAGGTGTGACGCCGAGTGAGATCATGGCCCTCCGGGATGAAGGCTATGAGATCATCAAGTTCTTCCCCGCAGAGCAGGCGGGAGGCATTGCATATCTGAAATCGCTTGCTTCGCCGCTGCCAGGGATGCGCTTCTGCCCGACAGGCGGAATATCGTCTTGGAACGCAGCCGACTATCTGTCTTTGTCAAATGTGGTGTGTGTAGGCGGCTCGTGGGTTGCGCCCGAAGCATCGCTCGCAGCGGCCGACTGGGACAAGATCGAGGAGCTGGCGCGCCAGGCCGCTTCCCTACGGACCGGTTGAAGCGGAAAGCTTAATCCGGACAAGCACTGGCATCACACTCTTTACGGCTCCGCCAAACGCACTTCGTCATTGAAGTGCTTCCCCTGCGGCGCTTCGGCCAATGCTCAGTTGCCGTCGAACTTTGCCAACGACAGGAAGGTAACAGCCTTGCCGGTAAAGCGGCGAGCGTCCTTTATCGCCGGAGCGTGAAAACCGTCGGTGTACACAGCCTTAGGCGCTTCGGCGAGCTCCTTGCTGAAGGCGGGCGCTTTTGTCACCGGCTTGCTGCGCATAACGGATTCGGGGCTGAGCACAGTGCTTACCGTGACCTTCTCGACTGGCACCACGACCGGCGCGGGATCGCGTCGGACGTCATCCGCGCGCGGCCGAGCGGATTTCGGCGCTGTCCGGGCACTGGAGGAAAGGAGGGCTACTGCCCTTGCATCGTCAAGGCGTCGTTCAGCCTTTTTGTGGACAGCAACCGGCGAACCAGCCTCGCCGCCAGCAGTTCCCGCTAGCTGCTCCGCCTTTTCGGCAGCCGCCCCGATAGGCGTAATCTCTGAAGGCACCTTCTTAGGCCCGCTCTCGCCACTTCCCGTTGCTTTCGGACGCATGCCCGGCATCGAAGCACCACTTGCATAAGCTGTCTGGAGCGGAGTGGCGCTATCCTCCTGCGCGACCAGAAGCTCAGCGATAACATCGGATGTTGCACGCCGCTCCGGCCGGCTGGTGGGCATAACATAGGCGATCGCTGGCATGTTGTTTTCGTCAGTTTCTTCGGCCACCACGTCCTCAAGGGTCGGCGAGTGGTCCGGACGGCGCGAAGGAATGGGTACGTTGAGTGCGGAGGCAAGCACAGCCTGCCCCTCTGCCTGTGTTTCCTCATCGCCGGCGGCAGCCACGATCGGCTCCTGCAACTGCTGAGCACCGACAACAGCATCCGGCCGGGGCGCTTCGCGCGGCACAGGCACAGAACGTGGAGGCAGGGCTGCTATGATGGTCGAAGGCGCCTCATTCGTTTCTGGAGACTGCTGCGGTTGCGCGTGCTGCTGTATCGGGACCGGTGGCTGGAGGGGCGCCTGCTGCCTCGCCGTCCTGGCATTTGCCGCCGGGCGCTGGGCAACCAGCAGGCCTGCATTCGCATCGTCCTCGGCCTCGTCGGCTCCACCGCTAAAGAGGGCCGCGAGCAGGCCCCGGCCGCCGCGGTTCCTGGAAGTGTCATCGGCTACCTGAATAGCGCCACCACCGCGCTGACGCGCCTGATAAGCAGCCAGTGCCTGCTGATAACCGGGCAATGGCTTGCCGTCGGATGGCACATGCAGGGTCTTGCCGTCAGGGAAGATGGCTGCCAGTTGCTGCCGGTTAAGGCGCGGCCAATGACGCACGCCGCCAACATCCAAATGGATGAAAGGAGAGCCGGAGCGTGGATAATACCCCACTCCGCCAGCCTGCAATCTAAGAGCTATATCCCGCACGCGCGAAAGCTTTACATCCGGAAGGTAGAAGTCCACGGCCTTGCCTAGCATGTGCTGGCTTTTCTCGGCGACGCCGCTTGAGCGGCCGCGCAACATTGCGTTGGTTGCAGGAGAACGATAGGCGGAGACAACGTGAATGTAATCGCGCGAGCCAGACTGGCGGTAGACTTCCCATAAAAGGTCGAGCAGGCGCGGGTCCATGTTGGTGGGCTCGTTGCGCCGCCAGTCCCGCAGAAGATGGTTTATCTGCTTCAGGCCGCTCTGAAGATAGCGCCCATTGCGCTTATAAGTGATTTCCGCCCTCTCCTTGGTGTGCAGGAAGTAAATCTTCAGGATGCGCGTCTGCGCATCCGCGGCCGGCACAGCCAGAAAGAGAAAATTCGCGGCTAGCAGGAGACCGGCCAGACATCTGGCGCAGCCAAACCTTCCCCTCCGTCCGCCATCCCGTCCAATGTCGCTTTGCTTCAAAACGCAACCCGTCTGGATAAAACTGTCCCCACGAAGCGCCCGAGGCGCCAAACTCCTTCAAATTGTTCACCATAATGGTTAACCGCCTCTTATTGAAGCAGGAATGAGTTGAGAGAATGGCAAGAAAGCGGCGCGATGTGTAAACCGCTGACGTAGTTAATCAAATGTTACAATAATCACGGGCGCAAACGCTCATGGATTAGGCTCGCCAGGTTTCGCCGCCGACAGTCACGCCTCCTCGCCTCCGTCTGCCGGCTCAAGCCCCATCTCCTTCAGCTTCCGGTAAAGGGTTGAACGGCCGATGCCCAGGCGTCGAGCAACCTCGCTCATGCGACCGTCGTAATGGTCGATGGCGAAGCGTATCAACTCCTTTTCCACCTGCTCAAGCGTGCGGACGTGCCCCTTGTTGTCCACTGCTCGCAGCAGCCCAGGGTCGGATGGCTGCTCATCGATGCGCTCGGCTGCCGATCCTTCCACCAAGACCGGTTCGGCAGCCGGCAATTGTTCCCGCTCTAAGTAGCCTCTTAACTCTCCCCCGCTTTCGTCGATCCCCTCTACCTGGGCCCTGATCTGGGGAAACTCCGCCGTGGTGAGCATTTCGTCTTCACACAACACGACGGCCCGGAAGACCGCATTCTCCAGTTGCCGAATGTTTCCCGGCCAGTCATAGGCCGACAGCAGGTCGAGCGCGTTGGCAGAAATGCCGGTGGTTCTGCAGCCTGGAACGGATTGTGAGAAGCGGCCTATGAAATGCTGCACAAGCAGCGGAATATCTTCCTTCCGGTTTCGCAGCGGCGGCACCATGATGGGGAAGACGTTGAGCCGGTAGTAAAGGTCCTCGCGGAAACGTCCTTCCTTCACACGTTCGAGCAGGTTCTGATTCGTGGCCGAGACCAGGCGGATGTCCACCTTCACCGTGGAGCGCGCGCCGACAGGGTCTACCTCGCCTTCCTGGATGGCACGCAGAAGCTTGACCTGCACGTCTGGCGGAAGATCCCCTATCTCATCCAGAAAGAGCGTGCCGCTGTCTGCCTCCACGAACTTGCCCATGTGCTTTTCGGTAGCGCCTGTGAAAGCCCCCTTCTCATGACCAAAGAGGATACTTTCCACGAGGTTGTCGGGAATTGCGCCGCAATTAACGGTGACGAAGGGCTTGGTGCGGCGACCGCTGGCCCCTCGGATGGCACGCGCAATGAGTTCCTTCCCCACACCTGACTCCCCCTCGATAAGAACAGGGATGTCGGAAGCGGCGGCTTTGCGGGCTATACGGATAACCCGCTCCATTGCGGGGCTGCGCGTGACGATGTCCTGGAAGGAAAAAGCATCTGTGCCTTTGCCGCGCCTCTGCTTTTCGGCATTGCCCAGCGCTTCAACCTTAAGCGCATTGCGGATGGCGCTGCCCAGCCTCTCCACCGAAGCTGGCTTGACAACGAAATCGAATGCGCCGGCGCGCATGGCGGCAACCGCCGTCTCAACGCCGCCTCTTACGGTCTGCACGATGACGGGCACCATAATCCCGTCCTCACGCATTTGCCCAAGGACCTCCAGTCCATCCATGCCGGGCATGATAAGGTCGAGAATGACAACCCGGAACTGATTGTGCCCAGCATTCGCCATAGTCTGCAGCGCAGCCGCCCCATCCTCCGCGACCGTTACGGCATAGCCAAGCTTCGACACCGCAGCCTCGAGAAGGCGACGCTGAACCGGGTCGTCATCGACTATCAGGACTCGTTCAGACATGAATGCCACAGCTTCAAAAGATTTGCCCCAGGTGAGACGGACACACTAGACTCTATGTCACAGGCTTCTAAACAGGCTTTCAAGAATCCCGGTGAACGAATTATTGATTTAAGTTTTCTGGAAGCACGGAGAAAATCTCATGGCACACCCGGCTGGACCGTTCGGAGCATCATCCGTGCCGGCCTCCCCCAGCGGCGAAGGGGCAAGTAAGGCTTCCGGACTGGGCGATCTTCCCGAGTGGGACCTTTCCGACCTTTACCCTTCCATGGACAGCCCGGAGCTTTCGCGGGACCTGGCGCGCGCGGCCAAGGAAGCCATTGCCTTTGAAAAAGCATGGAAGGGGCGGCTTGCGGAAGAAGCGCGGAAGGGAAATAAAGGCCGGCTCGGCGAGGCAGTGCGTGCCTATGAGGCGCTTGATGAGCTGTTCGGCCGGCTCGGCTCCTATGCCGGGCTCGTCTACGCCGGCGACACGTCCGACCCGCAGAGGGCCAAGTTTTATGGTGACGTGCAGGAGAAGCTGACCGATGCCAGCACGCATCTGCTCTTCTTCACGCTCGAACTGAACAAGATCGACGACCAGATCATCGATGAGGCGCTGAAGGCCGATCCTCTCTTCAGTCATTACCGACCCTGGGTGCTCGATATCCGCAAGGACCGGCCGCACCAGCTCGAGGATCGCATCGAGCAGCTTTTCCACGAGACGTCCGTGACCGGCCGCGCCGCCTGGAACCGATTGTTTGACGAGACCATGACCAGCCTGCGCTTCAATGTCGATGGCGACGAGCTGACGCTTGAGCCAACGCTGAACCTGATGCAGGACCCGGATGGCGACAAGCGCCGCAAAGGAGCCGAGGCCCTCGCCGTCACGCTGAAGGAGCATATGCGCCTCTTCACACTCATCACCAACACGCTTGCCAAGGACAAGGAGATTTCAGATCGCTGGCGGAAGTTCGAGGATGTCGCGGACGCCCGCCATCTGGCCAATCGGGTAGAACGGGAGGTGGTGGATGCGCTGGCTGCTTCGGTCCGCGAGTCGTTTCCGCGTATTTCACATCGCTACTACGCCATGAAGGCGAAGTGGCTGGGAATGGACAAGCTCAACCACTGGGACCGAAATGCGCCGCTGCCCGAAACGCCGCAGACGGTCATCGGCTGGGAGGACGCGAAAGAGACGGTGCTTTCCGCCTATCACGCCTTCTCCCCTGAATTGGCGGATATCGCCGCACGCTTCTTCGACAGGAAGTGGATCGATGCACCGGTGCGCGCCGGCAAGTCGCCGGGTGCCTTCGCGCATCCGACGGTGCCGTCGGCCCACCCCTATTTGCTGCTCAACTATCTGGGCAAGCCGCGCGACGTGATGACGCTTGCACACGAATTAGGACATGGCGTTCATCAGGTGCTGGCGGCGGGCCAAGGCGCGCTCATGGCCGCGACGCCGCTCACCCTGGCCGAGACAGCGTCCGTGTTCGGCGAGATGCTGACCTTCCGCTCCCTTCTTGAGCGCACCTTAGACCATCGCGAGCGCAAGGCGATGCTCGCACAGAAGGCGGAGGACATGATCAACACCGTGGTGCGCCAGATTGCGTTCTATGAATTCGAGCGCAAGGTACATACCGAGCGGCGCAGCGGCGAACTCACCTCAGAACGGATCGGCGAATTGTGGCTTGAGGTGCAGGCCGAAAGCCTTGGCCCGGCGATCCGGCTCGGGGAAGGATATGAGACATTCTGGGCCTATATCCCGCATTTCATCCACTCGCCCTTCTATGTTTACGCTTACGCTTTCGGCGATTGCCTGGTGAACTCGCTTTTTGCTGTCTACAGCCAGGCCGAGATCGGCTTCAAGGAAAAGTACTTCGAGCTTCTCAAGGCCGGTGGCAGTAAGCATCATTCGGAACTGCTTGCGCCCTTCGGCCTCAATGCGGCCGATCCTTCCTTCTGGGGCAAGGGACTGTCGGTGATCGAGGGGCTGATTGACGAACTGGAAGCGCTGGACGAGGGGTGATATTCCTTCCACCAGATGTTCGCGCGCACTCACCTCGCCCTCTTCCGCAACGATCTCACGAACGAGACGCTCGTTTTCGATTGGCCGCAGGAAATCCTGCTCGCGGAAGAGCCGGAGCAGTTCTTTCCGGCCCTGGAAAGAGCGGAGGGTCTCCGCCAATCCGGCAAATGGCTCGCGGGCTATATATCCTACGAGGCCGGCTATCTTCTGGATGCAGCACTGATTCCTTATCTGCCCGAAGGTCGCCATTCTCCCCTTCTCTGCTTCGGCGTCTTCGACAGTCCGTCGCCTCCGCCACTTTCGCCCACCAAGGGATGGGAACCGGCGCGTCTTTTTAATGCCAGGCCGACCTGGAGCCTTTCTGAATATGCGGAACGTTTCGACCGGCTGCATCAGCATCTCAGAATGGGTGATTGTTATCAGGGCAACCTCACCTTCCCGGTTGTCGCAAATTGGCAGGGCCATCCGCTCGCGGTTTTCGAGGGGCTGACGGCACGTCAGCCTGTCCGCTACGCTGCCTTCATCGATCTGGGCGGGCCGGTTGTGGTGTCACGTTCGCCGGAACTGTTCTTCGAGGTTTCAGCAGACGGATGGATCGAGACGCTGCCCATGAAGGGCACGATGCCGCGCGGCAGAACCCTGGCCGAAGATGCGACGCTAAAGGAGGAGCTGCGCAACGATCCCAAAAACCAGGCTGAGAACCGCATGATTGTCGATCTGCTGCGCAATGATATCTCGCGCATCAGCAAGGTAGGGACACTCGACGTGCCGGAGCTTTTCCATGTCGAAACCTACCCGACGGTGCACACGATGATCAGCCGCGTGCGCGCCGAACTTCTGCCCGGTCTGTCCTTCACCGACATTCTAGGCGCGTTATTCCCTTGTGGCTCCGTGACGGGCGCACCGAAGATCTCGGCCATGAAGATATTGCGGGCACTGGAGACAGCCCCGCGTGATGTCTATTGCGGCGCCATCGGATGGGCGTCGCCCGATGGGCGAATGCGCTTCAACGTGGCAATCCGAACTGTTTCGCTATACCCGGATGGAGAGGCTGTTTTCAATGTCGGTGGCGGTGTCGTGTTCGATTCCACCGCCCGCTCTGAATATGACGAATGCCTGCTGAAGGGGCAATTTGCCACCTTCGGCGAATAGCGGCGACGCCCGAACACACCCACCAGAGGCATGGCAATTTCGCAACAGCTACATCCTGGTAAGGGCGGCATCCGCCCTTTTCCGGGTCCTCAATATTGCTTTCCGGCAAAATTCCGGCGATGAGGTCGTGGGATAGTGAGGAGGCCGCCATGGTCACATTTCGTCTGAAAGCCACCCTTTTTGCCCTGACATCCGCCCTGATAATATCCGGTTGCGCTGGGGTGGCACCGAGGAAGGCCGGGCCTTCATTGGAAGGAAGCTGGATGGACGAGCAGGGTGTGGCGATCTCCAGCTTTTCTAACGGCCAGTTCGTGACCGTGGCGACTGATACCGGCAACAGGCTGTCGGAAGGCTTCTATCGTTTCCGCGACGGTCAGACCATCGAAATCTCGATGCGTTCGCTCATTCGCGGAACGCAGACAAACGTGGTATGTGCGGCCGTCACATTGAGCCAGCTAAATTGCACAAATGCCGAGGGGCAGAATTTCGTGCTCAGGCGGCGCACCTGACGCGCCTGAGAGAACAGGTTGAATACGGCGCGTGATTTTTCGCGCGTTAGTGCATCCACAAACACCGGCGCTAGCCAGACCTGATGCGAAGGGTGAACCGGTCTGGCCGCGTGGTAGTCATTCGCCGCATTGCACATGATGCACATCACGTCGCCATGCGATCGCATAACGGCCTTCTGAACGACCTATCTTCCCTATCCGGATCGGATTCCAGCTCGGAGCCGCGTTTACCGTGCAGACGAGCTGATGCCCGTTAGGCAAGTTTCCCTTGCATAAGGTTGCAGCCGATGGGAACATTCCACCCAATAAGCCTGTCCGTTGCAAAAACGACATCCCGATGCGGTAGACGGGAACCTGGGAACTGGGAGAACATCATGAAGAGACTTGCCGTCCTCGCGTTGAGCGCGTCAGCGCTGGCGCTGTCCCACTCACCTTCGTTTGCCGCCTACACGCTGAATATCCTGCACATCAATGACTGGCACAGCAGGATCGAGCCCATCAATGCGTTCGATTCCACCTGTTCTGCGGAGGATGATGAAGCTGGCGAATGTTTTGGTGGCGCGGCGCGGCTTGTCACGGCCGTGCGTGAACGCAGGGCTGCACTCGGAGGTGAGAATGTCCTGTTCCTGAACGCGGGCGACAATTTTCAAGGTTCCCTGTTCTACACCACCTATAAGGGAGCCGCGGAGGCCGAATTTCTAAACCTCATGGAAACTGACGCCATGGTCGTTGGAAATCATGAGTTCGATGACGGCGAAGATGGCCTGGCTGCCTTTCTGGAACTGGTTCGGTTTCCGGTTCTGGGCTCTAACGTGAAGGCGCGGGAAGCGTCGGCGCTCGGTGACCGCGTGCGGGAGTATGTAATTCTCGACATCGGCGACGAGCAGGTGGGCATTGTCGGTGCGGTGGCCAATGACACCCCAGAGCTTTCCTCGCCGGGAGAGCACGTGTCCATCATAGAGGATGTCGAGGGCATAACCGCAGCCGTTCAGGCGGTGGAGGCCGAAGGCGTCAACAAGATCATCGCGCTCACCCATGTGGGTTATCCGCGCGATCTGGAAGCCATTGCCAGGATTCCGGGCGTGGACGTGGTGGTAGGCGGACACACCAACACGTTGCTTTCCAATACGGTCGAGGGGGCCGATGGGCCCTACCCCACCATGGTCGACAATCCAGGCGGTTATCAGGTGCCGGTGGTCCAGGCGAACGCCTATTCCAAATATCTTGGCGAGTTGAAAATCGTCTTCAATGACGAGGGCATCGTTACGGAAGCCGAAGGCGACGTGCACCTGCTCGATGCTTCCGTCGCAAAGGATGAGCAGGTGGTGGCGCGTGTGGCCGAGCTTGCCGGCCCGATCGAGGAATTGAAACGAACGGTCGTCTCGGAAGCCGTTGGGCCTATCGACGGCAGCCGCGAAAGCTGCCGGGCAGGCGAATGCGCCATGGGCAATCTTGTAGCGGACGCTATGCTTGCCCGTGCCCGCGATCAGGGCGTCCAGTTTGCGATTACCAATGGCGGCGGCCTGCGCGCGTCGATCGATGCGGGCGAGATCACCATGGGCGAGGTGATCGAAGTACTTCCCTTCCAGAACACGCTGGCAACCTTCCAGCTCAGCGGTGCCGATTTCGTGGCATCGCTGGAAAGCGGCGTGAGCCAGATTGAGGAAGGTGCTGGCCGGTTCCCGCAGGTCTCGGGCCTGCGCTTTTCCTTCGATCCGGCTGCTGAAAGCGGCTCGCGCGTGAGCGACGTGCAGGTGCAGACGGATGACGGCTGGGCGCCGATCGAGCCTGACGCTACCTATACGATCGCCACCAACAACTTCATGCGCAATGGTGGCGATGGCTACAGCCTTTTCGCAGAAGAGGCCGAGAACGCCTATGATTTCGGACCGGGGCTGGAGCAGGTCCTTGCCGATTATCTTGCTGAGAACCGGCCTTATGAGCCATATACGGACGGGCGGATCACCGAGGTAACGGCCACTACGCGGGCCGAGGATGGCGTTGAACCCAAAGCCGCTGAAGGGCAGGCGGAGCCGACCGACGGCACGTCCGAGGCAGCAGATGCGGATGCTGGACCTGCCGCAGAACCCGAGGTATCGGAATCTGAGACGGAGCCTGCGCAAACCGGCAGTGAAGCTGCCACGCAAGTGGCTGAAACTGCCGCAGGAAACACGCACACGATCACACACGGCGACACCTACTGGAAACTTGCCGAGCGCTATCTGGGAGATGGCAGACAGTGGCGGCGCTTAGCCGAGGCAAATCCCCAATTCACTCCTGGCCGCCTCCCCGTCGGCGCGGAACTTTTAATCCCTGACAACCTGTAGATACATCTGAAGAGCGGCCGCCGCGCTCCTTCAGCCGCCTGCGGCCAGAAGTGACATTGTCTTTGCTGGAAAGATCGCTAGGTCCAAAGTTATCATCCGGAGACTTTCATGACCGCGTCCATCGATACCGTAGGAAAGACAGAGCTGCGCATCGTCGCGCCCGCCGCACGCAAGGCTGCCGCTGCGGAAAAGGTCGGTGTCCTCCTTGTCAATCTGGGCACACCCGATGGTACCGACTACTGGCCGATGCGCCGCTATCTCGGTGAGTTTCTTTCAGATCGCAGGGTGATCGAGTGGCCGCGCGCGATCTGGTACCCCATTCTCTACGGGATCGTGCTTTCTCGCAGGCCGCAAAGATCCGGAGCAGCTTATGACACGATCTGGAACAGGGAGCAGAATGAGTCGCCTCTGCGCACTTTTACGCGTGCACAAGGCGAAAAGCTCGCATCGGCTCTGGCAAAGCACGAGAACGTGATCGTCGACTGGGCGATGCGCTATGGCCGCCCCTCGATCGAGACCGTGACGAAGAGCCTGATGGAACGCGGCTGTGACCGCATCGTCATGTTCCCTCTTTACCCGCAATACTCCGCGTCCACGACGGCCACGGTGAACGACAAGTTCTTCCAGGCGCTGATGAAGATGCGCTTCCAGCCAGCTGTCAGAACGGTCCCGGCCTATTACGACGAGCCGATCTATATCGACGCCCTGGCGCGTTCCATCGAGCAGCACTTGGCGACGCTCAGTTTCGAGCCGGAAGTCGTCATCGCCTCCTATCACGGCATTCCGTTGGGCTATTCTAAGAAGGGAGACCCCTATCACCAGCATTGTCTGACGACATCACAGCTTCTGCGTGAACGGCTTGGCTGGGACGAGAAGAAGCTGATCAGCACCTTCCAGTCCCGGTTCGGCCCCGAGGAATGGCTGCAACCCTACACGGACAAGACCGTGGAGCGGCTAGGTCGTGAGGGGGTAAAATCCATCGCCGTGTTCAATCCTGGCTTCGTGGCCGATTGTCTTGAAACGCTCGAAGAGATCGCCGTCGAAGCAGCGGACATCTTTCAGGCCGCGGGCGGCGAAAACTTCACGCACATTCCGTGCCTGAACGACACCGCCGACGGCATGGCAGTTATCGAGGCACTGGTGCGGCGCGAGCTTTCCGGCTGGCTCTGACCTGCGGGTATATTTCCCGCTCTCCCTTTGTGTTTCCTAAACAATGCCACGTTTTAATGCGGCAACCGTCATGCCGCTTTAGGAGCACAAAGTGAATTTCTCCGGTTTCGATATTCTGATTCCAGTCCTGGTCGTTCTCGTTCTGCTACTGCTGTTCGCAGGCATCAAGACCGTGCCACAAGGCTACAACTTCACCGTCGAAAGGTTCGGGCGCTACACACGCACATTGACGCCCGGCCTCAACATCATCATTCCCTTCATCGACCGCATCGGTGCAAGGATGAACATGATGGAACAGGTGCTGGACGTGCCGACGCAGGAGGTCATCACGCGCGACAATGCGACGGTGGCGGTCGATGGGGTAGCCTTCTTCCAGATACTGAGCGCGCCGCAGGCTGCCTATCAGGTGTCGGGGCTGCAGAACGCGATCCTGAACCTGACCATGACCAATATCCGCTCCGTAATGGGATCCATGGATCTGGACGAACTACTTTCCAACCGCGACGCCATCAACGAGCGGTTGCTCCGCATTGTCGATGAGGCGGCAGGCGCTTGGGGCATCAAGATCACCCGCGTAGAGATCAAGGATATCAATCCTCCGGCCAATCTGGTGGAGTCCATGGCCCGACAGATGATGGCAGAACGCAACAAGCGCGCGCAGATCTTGGAAGCAGAGGGGCTGAAACAGGCGCAAATCCTCGAAGCGGAAGGTCGGCGCGAGGCAGCATTCCGCGATGCTGAGGCGCGCGAGCGCGCGGCGGAAGCCGAAGCGCGTGCTACGCAGGTCGTCTCCGATGCCATCGCCCAGGGCGACGTGCAGGCGGTGAACTATTTCATTGCCCAGAAATATACAGAAGCGCTGGCCAGCATCGGCTCTGCGAACAACAACAAGATCGTGCTCATGCCGTTTGAGGCCTCGTCGCTCATCGGCACCCTAGGCGGCATTGGCGCGATTGCGCGCGACGTCTTCGGCGATGGCGAGACGCGGGCACCTTCCCGCCCCTCCCCGGCCCGCCCTCCTGCGGTCAGGCCGGAAGGAAGCTGATAGGCGCTCTGCGATGCTGATTGATATTCTTGGCGAACTTGGCCCATGGAACTGGATGCTCCTGGGCTTCGTCCTGCTGGCCCTGGAAATCCTCATTCCGGGCGTGTTCCTTCTGTGGATCGGAATTGCTGCGATCCTGACCGGCGCATTGTCGCTGCAGCTATGGGCTCTCGCCCTCTGGAGCTGGCAAGTCCAGGTGCTCGTCTTTCTCGGACTTTCGCTTGCTTCCGCCTATGTCGGCATGCGGGTAATGGATGCGCGAAGGGAACATGAAACGGACGAGCCGCTTCTCAACCGCCGGGCCGAACAGCTTGCCGGGCGTACCGCGACACTCGACGAGCCGATTACCCATGGCCACGGCCGGATAAAGATCGGCGATACGTTCTGGCGTGTCACGGGACCCGACCTGCCTGCGGGAAGCCGGGTGCGCGTAGTGGCGGCTAAAGGCAGCAGATTGCAGGTGGAGCCAGCCTGACCGGTTCCGGCTAGGCGGCGCCGATCCGCAGCAGGTCATGAAGGTGGATGATGCCCACCGGCTTTTCGCCCTCCACCACCATAAGGTTGGTGATGGCCGATGAATTGATGATCTGCAGCGCCGCCACCGCTAATGTGTCCGGCCCAATGGTCTTGGGCGCTCTGGTCATGACTTCGTCAACGGTCATCGCAAGAATGTCGCTGTCCATGTGGCGCCGCAAGTCGCCATCGGTAACGATGCCGATCAAACACTCTTCCTCATCGATGACGCCCACACAGCCGAAGCCTTTGCGGGAGATCTCTAAAATGGCGCCCCGCATCCCGGAACCGGCCGGAACAAGCGGTATGCGATCGCCACTGTGCATGATGTCTCGCACATGGGTGAGCTTGGCACCCAGTTGCCCGCCCGGGTGGAACGTGCGGAAATGATCGGCGGTGAAGCCGCGCGCCTCCAGCAGGGCGACGGAAAGAGCGTCGCCAATCACAAGCTGAAGAAGGGTAGAAGTAGTCGGTGCAAGACCGTGCGGGCAAGCTTCCGGCACCTCCGGCAGGGCAAGCACCACATTCGCTTCACGGGCGAGCGTGGACGTTTTTCCCGAGGTGATGGCAATCAGCGGAATAGAAAAGCGGCGCGCATAGGCGACAATACCCTTAAGTTCCGCGGTCTCGCCTGACCATGAAAGCGCGAGAATGGCATCGTCGCGCGTGATCATCCCCAAGTCGCCGTGGTTGGCTTCCGCCGGGTGCACGAAGAAGGAGGGCGTACCCGTAGAGGAAAGGGTGGCGGCCGTCTTGGAGCCGATATGGCCGCTTTTGCCAACTCCCGTAACAATAACCCGGCCGGAAATACTGGCGATCAGCTCCACAGCCTTGGCAAACGGCCCTGAAAGCCCGTCATCCAGCGATTTGGAAAGCGTGGCAAGCGCTGCCTGCTCGGCCTTGAGCGTGCGCACGGCCGAAGCAATGGTCTCCTGCGGATCGGGTTTACTGTTCGATCGGCTCAACATGGAGGATGCGCTTAACGCTTTCATTGCGATGTGTCCACATTGTTTCACGATCCTGCTGCGCCACCGATTCTCAACCTTGTATTAACCACCAGCATTTACCGATCGGTTACCAAGTGCGGCAGGCGGAGCCGCGAAGGGTTCGGGTGGCGATGTCGCGTGTCTGCTTCAATGAGGAACACAAGCTGCGATTAGCCTCGTTTCTAACCGGGGCAGCGGTACTCATCGCGGTAGCTCCTGCGGCAAGCCAGGAAGCGGGGTTGCGCGGTGCGGTTTCCGAGGCGGAAGTGACGAGCAGGCTTGTCGCGCAGGGCGCCGCTGGCATCTCCAGCCCCCCTTACCAACCCATCACCCCCGCCCCGCCTGACAGCAGCCTTTTTCCTAATGCCGCTTCAGACCCCTTCGCTTCCTTCAATGCACCACCGGCCGCACGACCACCCTCCACGGCAACGGAGAGGGCCCGCCGTCGCGAACAGGACGGGGCTGATCAAGAAAGGTTACAGCCCGTAGCCGAGCAGCAAATCGACGATCTGCCCACCGGCAACACCCGCGCTGTCATTGTGGATGCGCTTGCACCGTCCGGTACCGAGGTCCCGGCCAGGCTGAACCAGCCTGCCACGCCCATCGAGGGGCTTCCGCGACGATGGGAGGAAGCTCCATATGCCCCCAGTGGCCTACGGATCGGTACCTTCGTCCTTATTCCCCAGCTTGAGCAGGGGCTTACCTGGACCTCCAATGCGAGCGACACTCCCGGTGGCGATGAGGCGCTGATGTCGGAAACCTCCTTGCGGCTCGGGGCGGCATCCGACTGGTCGCGCCACAGCGCCAGCGCAAACGCCTTCGGAACAATCCGCAGGTCGCTCTCCGGCGACGAGATTTCGGAAGCGGAAGGGGGCGCGGATGTGCGCTTGGACGTCGACATATCCGAGTCAATGCGGGGTACCGGCGCACTCGCCTATTCGGCGCGGCGCGAGGGGGCATCCTCGCCCGTCATCATCTCCGGCGTGGAGAAGCAACCTCTTCGTCACACCATCGAGGCCGCGCTGGGACTTGAACGGTCGCTTGGGCCCGTTCGAATAGGGATGATTGGTGAAGTCCTGCGCAATCAGTTTGGCGATGCCAAGCTGGCAGGGGGCGGGAGGCTTTCACAGTCGGAACGCAACTCGATTTTGGCTGTCGCCAGGCTTCGCAGCGGCTATGAAATATCGCCGGCGCTTATTCCCTTCGTGGAAGTTCAGGCGGGACGCCGCATTTATGACGATGAGCGCGATAGCGCCGGGTATGCACGCTCGGCGCTGCGGCTCGGCGCACGCGCAGGCATTGCGTTCGACCTTTCCGAAAAGCTGAACGGCGAAATTTCGGCGGGCTGGATCAGCGAAGATCTCGATGATGACAGGCTGCAGACAATTTCTGGCTTGGCGTTGGGCGCCATCCTTGCATGGTCACCGCAACGCGGAACCATCGTCAGCCTGAACGCGAACACTGTGGTGGAGGGCACCACAGCACCCGGAGAAAGCGGCTCACTTCTCCATTACGGCACGTTGGAGATGGAGCGTCAGTTGCGCTCTAACCTGACGGGCAATCTCGCGCTCGGATTGTCGTACCGCGATTATGCAGCTGGTGGACATGACCTGATCATGAGCGGCGAGGCCGGGCTGACCTGGTGGCTCAACCGCTATGCCGGCCTCACCAGCCGCGCTCGCCACGAGCGCCAGACCAGCAGCCTGCGCGGCCGGGAGTACGAGACGACCAGCGTCTTCATGGGCGTGCGGCTACAGCGATAGCTTCGCAACGCGCCAGCTTTCTACTCCTGATTGAGGAAGCTCCTCATGAAGCGGAGGACGTGAGGCTTCAGTTGCGGGCTGTCGAGGGCAAGGGCAAGATTGGCCTTGATGAAGCCTTCTGGTGAGCCGCAGTCGAAGGTGTTGCCCGTGAAGATGTGCGCATAGAAGGGCTGGGTCGCGTGCAGCCGCAGCATCGCGTCTGTGATCTGTATTTCTCCGCCCGCGCCGGTTTCCTGGTTTTCCAGCAGCGCAAAAATCTCGGGCTGCAGAATGTAACGGCCATTGATGTAGAAGTTGGAAGGTGCGTCCTCCGGCTCCGGTTTTTCCACCATGGCGGTGATCTCAAACCCGGTATAGGCATCCTTGCCGCGGCCAACGATGCCGTATTTGTGCGTCTCCGTCGGATCACACTCCTCCACGGCCAGGATGTTGCCGCCGGTCTGCTCATAAAGCTCGACCATTTGTTTCATGCAGCCGGTTTCCGATTGCATGATCATGTCGGGCAATAGAAGTGCGAAAGGCTCGTCGCCGACCAGTTCACGCGCGCACCAGACGGCATGACCTAGGCCCAGCGGCACCTGCTGGCGGGTATAGCTGACTTGCCCCGGCTCCGGCTGCATCGCTTCCAGACGCTCCAGAATCTCGGTCCTGCCGCGCCGCGACAGGGTTTCGTAAAGCTCCACCTGGACGTCGAAATGATCCTCAATTGCACTCTTGTTGCGGCCGGTCACAAAAATGAGATGCTCGATGCCAGCCTCCCGGGCCTCATTCACCACATACTGGATCACGGGCTTGTCGACCACCGTCAGCATCTCCTTTGGAAGAGCCTTGGTGGCGGGTAGGAAGCGAGTGCCCAGCCCTGCAACCGGGAACACCGCTTTGCGGATTTTCTTCATGCGTAGGATCCTCGCGCTTGACGTCTGGGAAGCACCGCGGACAATGCTTGGTTGTGACTAGTGGTTCCTGTCTTAAGAAATCGCATGCTGCACCTACCTTCAGCCAGGGCCGGATTTATATGGTAAACTTTTTCCTTACCGCAATCGGCCATTATTCCGTCGAGTTCTTCGGATGGAGGTTGCCACATGAGAAAAAGAGCCGCCCTTAATTCTGTCGCCGTCAAGTTGCTGGCGGCGGTTCTATTTGTACTTCTTGGCGCCCAATCATCCTTGGCGGATGCCGGATTTCAACGTTGGATTGCGGAGTTCCGAAACGTTGCGATCCAGAATGGTATCTCCGGCGCCACTTACGACCGTGCCTTCCGCGGCATCACTGCGCCGGACCCAGAAGTGCTGGAGAAGGCGCGCTATCAGCCCGAATTCCGCAACGAAGCGTGGGAGTATTTCGACAACCGGGTGAACGAGCACACAATCACAAGAGGCAGGCAGCTTGCACAGGAGTGGAAGCCTTGGCTTGATCGGATCGAGCGTCAATTCGGCGTAAGCCGGTACATCCTCCTTGCCATCTGGTCAATCGAATCCAATTACGGCGAAGCGCTCAAGAACGCCTCCGTCATGCGCAGCTTGCCACGCTCGCTCGCAACGCTTGCCTATGGCGACCAACGTCGCGCAAAATTTGCGCGCACGCAGCTACTGGCGGCGCTCAAGATCCTGGAGCGGGGCGACATCGATGTTAGCCATCTGTCCAGCTCCTGGGCTGGTGCAATGGGCCACACACAATTCATCCCTACTAGCTACCAAGCCTATGCGGTGGACATGGACGGGGACGGCCGCAGGGACATCTGGAACTCGGTACCCGACGCGCTGGCAACCGCAGCCAATCTTCTTCGCAAGAATGGCTGGCGGACCGGCGAAACCTGGGGTTACGAGGTCGTTTTACCGGGGGGACGCAAGTTCCCTGCCGGCAGCATGCCGCTTAGCAGATGGGCATCGATCGGCGTGGTGCGCGCCAATGGGCAGACCTTTCCCCGCCCTTCTGACGATGCGGAGCTGAAAGTTCCGGATGGGCGCGCCGGACCCGCCTTCCTGATGACCAAGAATTTCTTCGTCATCAAGCGCTACAACAACTCCGACAAATATGCCCTTGCCGTAGGACTGCTAGCGGACCAGATAGCCGGTTTTGGAGCGCCCACGCGTGACTGGAACCGGCCGTTCGAGCGGCTCTCGTTTCAGGAAACGCAGGAGCTCCAGCAAAGGCTTGGCGCGCTCGGCTATTATCAAGGCGAGATCGACGGCAAGATCGGTTCCGGCTCACGCGGAGCCATCAAGGCATTTCAGGCACGGATAGGCCTTGCTCAGGATGGGCATCCCAGCAAGGAGGTCCTAAGGAAACTAAGAGGTCACTGACGCGATGAAGAACGCAGCGCTTAAAAGACCGGCTTCCTGCCTGCTGCGTTCTCCCCTCATGCTGCTTTGCACAACCATTGCGCTTGCTTTTCTGGTGCCATTGGCAGGGACGGCGGAGGCACAGGAGCTGGTGCGCCGCCAAACTCTTTTTGAGCGCCTATTTGGAGGCGGGCCTCCCGCACATCAGGTAACGCCGCCTACGCAGCCTCAAAGAGCTGCCCCTTCCCCGCGGCAGCAGCGTCCGGTGCCGTCAGGACAGCGCCGCGCACCGTCGCGCAGCAGCGCCCCCTCAGCTACTGAACCGCAGGCGCCTGCCGTTATCGAGAAGCTCGATAATGCGCTCACTGTCCTCGTTGTCGGAGACTTCCTTGCAAGCGGTCTGGCAGAAGGATTGGAAGCAGCCTACGCCGAATCGCCCGGCGTACGCGTGGTCGACCGTGCCAATGGATCATCCGGCTTCGTCCGCGACGATTATTATGACTGGAACGGACAGATAGGCGAGATTCTGGAGGAAGTGAACCCTGCGGTCGTCGTCGTGATGATCGGCTCGAACGACCGCCAGCAGCTTGTCGTCAATGGCCAACCCGAACGTCCGCAGACCGAGGGCTGGAGCAGGGAATACAAGAACCGGGTTGCTCGCTTTACAGCAACCGTGAGACGAACAGGCATCTCGATAATATGGTCGGGCCTTCCGCCCTTCAAATCGTCATCGATGACGTCGGACATGCTGGCTTTCAATGACATATATAAGAAAGCGGTGGAGGAGGCTGGCGGCACATTCGTCGATATCTGGGACGGTTTTGCCGACGAGAACGGCGCCTTCACCTTCACGGGGCCAGACGTGAACGGCCAACCGGTCAGGCTGCGCGGAAGCGACGGCATCAACTTAACCCGTCCTGCCAAGCGGAAGCTTGCCTTTTATGTCGAACAACCGCTCAACAAGCTGCTTGGCAACGCGACCTCGCCGCGAATCGAGCCGCAGGAGCTTGAGAACCTGCCGCCACCGGGAATTGTTCTGGGCGAGCCCATCGATCTCATGCGCACTCACCCAATCTCTCTGGCCGCCCCTCAGGCAGGCGGTAACATGCTCTTAGACGGAGGACCGATCGCTGCGACTATTGAACGCTCCATTCCTGCCCCGCGCGCCGGAAGGGCCGACAACTTCTCCTTGCGAAAGAAAGCGGACGCGCCGAAATCAGCAATCAGTGAGGAAACAAGGACAGCAGAACCGGCGGAGGATCCATGATCCATAATGGGGAAAGCACGTTTCAGCAAACGGCTGGCTTCGCCATTTGAGACCGTAGGTCCGGGGTAAACGCTTCTTGCTGGAAGTGAGGCGGAAGCTCTCCTTTTTATCTCGCCCAGTTGAACTTCGCCGCTGGATCGGTCATTCAGCATGTCACGAATGACCACAGGGGGATGGACATGCCGGCTCAGGTCATTCACCGTCCAGCTTGGCCAGCCTCAGCGTTTAAGTCCATTAGAATACTGACTGATCTTCCGATGGCTGCTCTTGCTTCAGGCTCTCCGCTGGCCAATCCTTCCCTTGCCGCTCCCGTGTTTGGATGAATGACCATGATCTTTGATTTCGACGTCCTCCCACCTGAAGCAAAGAACAAGCTGCTACACTCGACCATCGTTCCGCGGCCGATTGCCTGGGTTACCAGCCTTGACGCCGATGGCGTGCGTAACATGGCGCCCTTCTCCTTCTTCAACGTGTTTTCGGCAGATCCTGCGATCCTCGGCTTCGGCGTCGGCGGGTCCGTCTTCGGTGGCCGGAAGGATACGGCCGCCAATATTCGCGCGCGCAAGGATTTCGTGGTCCATCTTGTCTCGCATTCCAATCGGGCGGCAATGAACCTGACGGCGGCCGAACTACCATCGGACATTGACGAGATTGAGCTTGCTGGCCTCACCGCCGTGCCATCCGAGCGGGTGTCCGCGCCTCGAATCGCCGAATGCGACGTCGCGATGGAATGCGTGCTTCACTCCGAGGTGCCCCTGAGCCAGGAGCGGAGCCTCTTTCTCGGCCGCGTGGTGGTGATGCACCTTGCCGATAAAATGATCGAGGATGTGGAGCGGTATTACGTCGACACGCCTGCGCTCGATCTCATCGCAAGGATGCACGGCCGAGGCTGGTACGCGCGAACCACTGACCTTTATAGGATGGACCGGCCAATCCCTGAGGAAGTAATGAGGTCGATCCGGACTGAGGCGGCCCCCGACGCTCCTCCTACCGAGGACGAATAAAGGATGCTTTTTCTGCTTTTCTCGCTGTTCTAAAGGCCGACCAGCGCCGCAGCGTTCTTGGCGGTCATCTTACGGATCGCGTCGTCGTCATACCCGAGCCGGATCAGCACCTCCATGATGGCGCGGAAACCTTCCACCGGGGTCGGGTTGTTGTTCTGTCCCAGATCAGAGCCGAAAAAGGTATTGTCTACTCCGCCCGCGTCGATGGCTGCCTTCAGATGGGAGTCGTCGAACATGTGAAAAGTCGAGGGAATGAACATGCAGATCGAGTGTTCGATGGCCACGCCCATGGAAACGAGCTGTGCAATGTCCTGGAACGTTCCCTCGTTCACATAGGTGGGATGGTTGAGGAACAACCGCGTCACCCCGCGCGCCTTTGCCTCTTCATAGAAAGGGAACAGCTCGGAGATGTGGTGATGCCCGCCCGAGACGACAGCATCGTTTTCGGCGATCAAGTCGAGGATCATCTTCACCTCGTCCCGCACTCTGCCCGTCTCGTCGATAAGCGTTGCCGGGACCGCCTGAACCGTCTTCTTGCTATTTACCGGGAACTTGTCCTTGAAATCTGCTTCCTTCGCCTCGTGGTCGAGGTGGTTCTTCGCATGAGCCGTTGCCATCCAGACGACGCGGGCTCCCTGCTTCAAGGCATAATCCACCGCTGAAGGATTGAATCCGCCAACCGGATTGTTCAGCACGATTGCGCCCAGGCACTGCGTCTTGAGTTGCAGTTGCTTGTTGATCAGCGTCGCGATTGGCATCGTCGGATAGTAGTGATCCTTCAGCAGAACCGCTCGCATCCCGGCTACGTCCGCCTCGCGCATCACCTCGAAATGATCGACCTTGCGCGGATGCAGCGAGGGACCGCTGTGAACATGCAGATCAACCGCTCCCTGCATCAGCGCGTCGATCCGCGCGTTGTGGGCTTGTGTCGTCATGTGTGGTTCCTTCTGAATCCGGGCAAGTCATTTCACCAAGAGTTCCGGCAGCCACAACGTGACGGCGGGAACGAAAGTGATGATCATGAGCACGACCAACGCGATTCCGATCATCGGGAGGGCATGCCATGCCACCTTGTCGACGCGGGTTCTGGCAATATTGGAGACGATGAACAGGCACAGCCCGACCGGTGGCGTGATGAAGCCGATCAGGATGTTGAAGACAACCATCACGCCCAGTTGCACCTGATCAATGCCGACGGCCTGCCCAATTCCGACCAATGCCGGAACGGTGAGGATCAGTGTTGGTGTGGCCTCCAGCACCGTGCCGAGGAGCAGCAGGATGATGTTGACCATGATCAGCACGAAGATCGGGTTCTCTGAAATGGAATAGAGCCCAGCAACAACCGTTTGCGGCAGCTTCTCCATCGCGAATATGAAAGAGGCTATATTCGCCATCGCCACGAGCAAGAAGATGGCAGCCGTCAGCAGAGCGGTATTTAGAAGTGCATCACGTATGCGCGCCAGGGTTAGCGTGCGATAGAGCAGTCCGGCGACGATCAGAGCATAGAGCGCTGCCACGGCCGCTGCCTCCGTAGGGGTAAATACCCCGCCGCGTATGCCGCCTACGATAATGATCGGCAGTAGCATGACCGGGATTACCTCCCAGCACGCTGAAATGAACTCGCGCAGAGTCGGCGGCTCCGAACGGGGATAGTTCCGCTTCTTGGCGATCCACACGGCATAGATCGATAGTCCGATGGCAAGCAGGAAGGCCGGGATGATGCCGGCAATGAACAGCCTTGCGATCGAGGTTTGGGACAGCGCACCGAAGATCACCAAGGCGATCGAGGGCGGGATGAGCGGCGCCATCAGGGAGGACATACTCATCAGCGCCGCCGCATAGTTCACGTCATAGCCTTCGCGCTTCATCTCGGGGATCAGCACCGACCCCAACGCCGCAGCGTCCGCAGCGGCCGAACCGCTGACCCCGCCGAAAAGCATGCTGCCCCAGACGGCAGTCAATGAAACACCGCCCGTGAAGCGCCCGACGCACATCTTGGCGAAGCGAAGGAGCCGATGGGTCAGGCCGCCAGCCTCCATCAGATTGCCTGCGAGGATGAACAGTGGAATCGCCAGCAGCACGAAGGAATCGCCGCCAGCAAACATGCGCTGCGGCACCGTCAGCAAGAACATGTGCTGCCCAGTCCAAATAAAGTAAGCGAACATACTGATGCCGATAACGAAGACCACCGGTGTTCCGGCGGCAAGCAGCACGACAAAACTGACCAGAAGGGCACTCATTCGAGGCTCTCCCTTGCGTGATAAGCCACTTCCTCAACTTTCGGGCGCGGTTCCGGCAGGAACTGCTGCACGATCACATGCACCGCCATCAGCACGCAGCCGACGGGGATTGAAAGATGCACCCAGAACATGGATATCCGAAGCGCAATGGCGCGGTCGTTCGCCGTGCGCTGAGCAAAGTCGAACCCGTACCAGGCAATGACCAGCAGGAAGATGACGACGATGATCCGGACGACGGACTTCACGACCTGCTGCGGAATATGCGGCAGGTGGTCCACCAACACCGTGAAGCCCAGCATCTCGCCGCGGGAATACGCAAGCCCGGACACGCCAAAGACGCTCCAGATGGTCAGGTAACGCATCAATTCCTCTGACCAGTACAGCGATGCACCGATCACGTAGCGAAAAAGGACTTGCAGCACTGCGACGACGGCGACCGTACCGATCGCCAGGATGCCTAGTGTCTCGATCAGCCGGACATAGGCCCTGGCAAAGGTTCTCAAGGCGCTCATGAAGCAATCCAGAAATGCCCGAACGGCACCCCTGGAGGGCGCCTGATCGGGATTTGCCAGGCTAGTTGGACTCGCGTAGCGCATCCACGGCATCAAGGAATGGCTGGATTGCCGGATGATTGGTCACGTACTGCTCATAGACGGGCGCTACCGCCTCACGCAGTTCGGCCTTCAGTTCAGGTGACATGGTCGCGAAGCTGAGACCGTCCTCCTGCTCAAGCTTGACCATCAAATCCTCATCGAATTGCTGCAGGGCTTCGATCTGGGGCTTCACGGTCTCCAACGCGGCCTGCTGCAGAATTTCCTGCTGCTCCGGCGTCAGGCTGTCATACTTGGCCTTGTTCATCATGAGGAGGCCCGGCCACATGTAATGCCCAGTCAGAAGCACCTCCTTGGCCACTTCGTTATATTTTTCTGCCTCGATCGAGCTGATGTTGGTTTCAACGGCGTCAATTGTCTGAGTTTCCAGTGCCGTATAGACTTCACCGTAAGCCATTGGTGTCGGGTTCACACCAACTGCATTCCAGATGTCGAGATGGAGACGCACCGGCGCTACCCGTGTCTTCAAGCCGCTGAAGTCTTCCATCACCTCGATCTTCTTGTCTACGGTCAGGAAATGTCGCATCCCGCCTTCATAGATGGTCAACGCGATTGCACCGCTGGACTCAAGATCGGCATAAAGCGCCTGCGCCTCCGGCGTCGTCGCTGCATCGGCGAATTGCGCGTAGCTGTCGATCAGGAAAGGAAGCTGCAGCGCCTCGATGGCCGGGATCTGATCTGCCATCGCCGAGGACGAATTGATCGTCATATCGACCGTGCCGAAACGCACACCTTCTGTAAGCTCCTTCACATCGCCAAGCTGACGATCGGGGAAGATGTCGATCAGGATACTGCCCTCGGACAATTCATCGACCTTGGCGGCAAAAAGGTCGGCGGCTGTGTTGAACGGATGCGGCTTCGACGATGACAGGGCAAGCCGCAGAGTCACCTCCTGGGCTTGCGCGATGCCGACGGCGCCGATGCTGACACCGATTCCGATGCCGGCGATAGCGATCATTCGTGATAACGCGATCATAAAATCCTCCCGCTGATCATTGTTCTCAAGGCTGGAACAATGTTCCGTGGACAGTATGAGCCTGGCGATGTTCCTGTCAATCAAAACCGAAACAACGCCCGCTCTTTTCCAGATGATCGGTTTTTGAGATAGCTTTTGAAGGCGGATTTGACAGCAGTATGAGAACTTCGTACCAACATCGCGAACAACGGGACATACATGAACAGCCATCGCAAGGACATCGTACGCGCTGCCGAAACCACTCTAGCGGTGCTGGAAGTGGTCGCCTTTTCCGAAGAGGAACTGGGCGTCACCCAGATCGCGCAAAGGCTGTCTTTGTCAAAAGGCGCGGTATTCCGCCATCTGCAAGGGTTGGTGGACCGAGGGTTCGTAGCCCAGGATCCTATCACTTCGCGCTACCGGCTGGGAGTGAAGGCATCGCTCATTGGCCGTATTGCGCCACCGGCAAACGACTTGGCGTCGGCGGCGGAAGGGCCGATGCGGGACACTCGCGACCGCACCGCAATTACCACCGTGCTATCGGCTCCGACCGTATCGGGAGCGTTGGTGCTGGCCACTATAATCGGCTACCGCACCATAGAGATTGGGGTCCGTAAGGGGAGCGAACTGCCCTTTCACGCTTCGGCGCAAGGCAAGGTGATGCTGGCTTTTGGGCCACCGACGCTGATGGAGCGGACGCTGCGCCTGGGGCTTCCGGCGTTGACACCTCACACGATCACCGATCCTGACCAGCTAGTGACTGAAGTGGCTGCTATTAGTAAGCGCGGCTTTGCCACCGCGCCGGAGGAGGCGCTCCTGGGCATCAACACCATCGCTGCACCCGTGTTCGATCGCAGCGGGCAGCTAGTCGGCGCAGCCGCGTTGTGCGGCTCGATCCAATATGTGCCTGCCGATCATGATGAGGAATTGGCCGGGTTGGCGCAAGAAATGGCTGCGCGGATATCGCGCACACTCGGTTATGAGGGCTGAGCGCAGCCTGCCGTGACCAGGAAACGGCAACGGGGAGGAACGAATGACGATAGACCTGTCGGTTTCGGTTGGAGGGATCCGGCTTAAGAACCCGGTGATCGCGGGTGCTGCAGAGCACCTGATCCACGCAGAAGGCATCCGCGCCGCCCTGTCGACCGGAGTGGGCGCGGTGGTGGTCAAGTCAAACAACGAGGTGGAGGCCAGCAAGGACCAGTTGGAACGGTCTGAATATACGCTGCTGGACGAGCATTGGCGGCAAGTGCCCTGGAATGATGCTGCGCCGCGCTCCGTCACACTCGCCTGCCGATCGGGCATGTCTCCGCTTCCCTTCGACCAGTGGCTGGAACAGGCAGTGCGGCTCGATCGCGAGGCCAAGAAGCAGGACGCCTATGTGATCGCCAGCCTCATCCTCGGCGCACTCGAACCCGCCGTCGCCATGGCGCGGCAGATCGAACAGGCAGGCATCCGCGTGATGGAGTTTAATGTCGGCGTGCCCTATGGCTCACAGACGGCCAAGGGAAATGTCGCTACCGAACTGTCCACCGAAGGCATCCGCGAACAGGTTTCTGCCATCCGCAGCGCGGTCAGCATCCCGGTCTGGGTCAAGACCTCCGGGCAGAGCGAGCGGGTGCCCGCCCTGGCCGGCGCAGCCTTTGAAAGCGGTGCCGATGCAGTGATCATGGCGGGACGGCTGCTAGGCTTCCTTCCCGATCCGGAAACGCAGAAACCGCTGTTCGGCACCAGCCTTGGGGTTGGCGGTTTCTGGCATCTGCCGATCACCTGTCACTGGCTGGCAATGACGCGCAAGGCGCTCGGCCCCGACAGGCCGCTGATCGGCATCAACGGCGCGCAGACCGGCAGTGACGTGCTGCGCATGATGCTCGCCGGCGCCAGCGCCGTCGAAATTGCCTCCTCGATCATGTATGCGGGCTTCCCCGCCCTCGCGCGCGCGGTCGAAGAAGTAAGCGGCTACTTCATTGATCGCGGGGAAAATGCGGCGGCGATCATTGGCCGCGCCGCGGATGAGCACAGGACATTCATGCAGATGCCGCGGGGTGATGGCAACTGGCGAAACTACGTGCCGGCGGACGCGCTGCCCGCCTCGGAGGGCTAGCGATGGCGAAAGTTTCCCTCGTCTATTGGCCCCGCCTCCCTCTGGCGCGAAAGGCGATCACCGAGAAACTGGCTGCCGAACCCGGCGTACGCCTGACAATTTCTGAAAACCTTAACGAGGTGATCGCCGCGCTGCCGGGCGCGGCCGGGTTGATCCTTTCCGATGCGGACAAAATTCAAGCACGGCGGGTGCTGGAGGCAATCGCTGCCACCCGCGACAGCTTCCGCTGGATACAGTTCATTACCGCCGGGCGCGATGGGTTCGAGGCAGCCGGTCTGCCTGAGGGGGTGGAGGTGACCGGCCCCGGCCTTGGCGTCTCACCAGTCGTGGCCGAGCATGCGATGGCCCTCCTATTGGCCCTGATGCGTCAGATTCCCGCTGCAGCCGCATCCACCGCAGCAGCGGAATGGAACCGCAACCTCATGTCGCAGATGCAGAGCCTGGAGGGCCGCACCATCGCCATCTATGGCACGGGCCGCATCGGCCGCGAAATTGCCCGCCGGGCCAGACCTTTCGGTACCGAGCTCGTCGGGATATCGCGCTCCGGCAGCGCCGTCCAGGATTTCGACCGCGTCGTTGCCGCGCACGATGCTTCTGGGGCGCTGAGCGGCTTCGATGTGGTCATTGCCGCGCTTCCGCTGACCGACGAGACCGCCCGGATGTTCGACGAGGCGTTCTTTTCCGCGCTAAAGCCCGGCGCGATCTTCGTCAACATCGCTCGCGGCCGCCTGGTCGATCAGCATGCATTAATTCAAGCGCTTGAAAGCGGACATCTCTCAGCCGCCGCGCTCGATGTTGCCGACCCGGAACCGCTGCCCGGGGACGATCCGCTGTGGAAGGCACCCAACCTCCTGGTGACTGCGCATCTATCAGGTGCCGGCAGCCAGCCGAGCCAAGCGCGCATTGCCAATGAGGTGCTCGGCAATTTCCGCCGCCTGTCCGCCGCTGGCCGTTTCGCAGGATCCAGCAAGGTCGCCGGACCATGACCTGCAACTTTGCAAGGCAAAGAAAGAGCATTGATGCAGGAAGGAGCGATAGCTGATTGGCCAAGGACAACGGATGCTATCAGGAACAGCACTGAGACTCCCACGCATAACAATCCCGTTATTCTCTACCACCGGTACAGCGGCCGGAGTGTTGGAGCGGACCGCCATTCGGATGCTCTGTCAGGCCCCGGGCGAGGCTGGTGCAGGTAACCCATACCGCTTTTGCCGTGAACTTCTCCGCACGGCGGTTTTTGCGGGGGCACTCCCCCATTGCCGGGAACGGGTCGGGCACGTGTCACGCCGGAAAGGCGTGACCGGCTTTTCAGTCGGGCGTCAAGATCGCCTATGCTGGTATGGGCGGCGTCTTCTTCCAGCTCGATGAGCCCTATGTGGGTTAACCTGGTGCCGACATTGCGCCTGCTGCCACTGCCTGAAGTGTTTAAGAATTCTCCGTGGCGGCCCTGCTGGTCAAGGTCCGACCGAGTAAGGTTGTCGCCGCTATAGCATCGTTGCTGAGCCAACACCTCAATAAGGCTCGATCTCGGTCGGGATAGAATCCTTCAATAACGTATACGGCCTATCGGCATAATGATGGCCGTTGTTAAGCAAACCCTTTGAAGCTCCGGCTGCCTTCCGGCAAGCCTCGATATACCAGGATCCGTTGCGTTGCCGCTCCTGCGAATTGGGTGCGGGTCAGAGCACCGAACAAGCAGCTCGGCCACTTCCGCCGCAGTGCCAGCTCCACTTGCGGCATCGGGACGATGAGAGGACCTTCGGCCTCCTCTCATCCATGTCCTTTACCTTCTGCTGCCGCTTCAATTGCTGCTGCCTGCCGCCGCGATCTCGGCATAGGCTCTTGCCGCAGCTTGCCGCATGAAGCCCTGGTCGGATGCTACGATGAAAGCCGTCGCGCCCATCTTTCGGAAGCGCTTCACCTCCTCGGCCGTCCCGGCCATGAGGGCGGTCGGCTTGCCCGCCCTTTGGGCCGCCGCCATAATACGTTCACACACTTCGATGATCTCCGCAGAATCCATCGCAGGGGCGCCATATGCTGCTGTCAGATCCGCGCGGCCAATGAAGATGGCGTCAAGGCCCTCAACCGAAAGGATCGCGTCGATTTCGTCGAGCGCTTCCGGGTCCTCGATCATCGCGATGCATACAATGCTGGAATCCTGGGCTTCGACATGCTCCCAGATGCCCGACGCGCCAAAACCGCCTGCCCGGGTGGTGTTGGAGAACCCACGCCTGCCGCCACGATATCGGCATGCCGCGACAATCTCCCTCGCCTTCGCCTCGGATGAAACGTGCGGCACGAGGATACCTGCCGCTCCATCATCGAGTACGGCAAGTATTTTCGCAGCGTTTGGTTCTGCCACGCGCACGATGCCGGCTGTTCCAGCAGCGCGCGCCGCAAGAAGTGCTGCGTCGATTGTTACGCGGTCCCAGGGCGCATGCTCCTCATCGATCACCACGAAATCAAAGCCCACTGCGCCGATGATCTCGACAGGATGCGTTGCAGGGGTCTTGATAAAAGTACCGACTAGATGTTCGCCCGCTAACAAACGCTGGCGGAACCCGCTCTCCTTCGTTGCACCCATCATTCTGTAGCTCCTCATTGGTCAAAGCAGATCGCGATACGGCAGCACCAGCGCGCGGAGGCCAGCGCGGCGGTGGGTGGTTGCCTTGATCACTCCGGTCAAGGGACCCCGAACCGCATGCGATGAAAAACGGGATCCTAACCCGAGGCGTTGCCCATGCCGATTGCAACGTTCAGCGCGTCCATCGCGTCGAATTGCACGCTGGGCAGAAAATCTTTGGGCTTCGCGTGCGGCACCGCCCAAGGCAGCAACGCCGCCAGATTTCAGGCTCTGACATTCCTCCACTAGTTGCCTGCTGGAGAAAAAAGACAGGCTGAATACAACCGCTGTCAGCCCTCGCAACCTTCTCCTGAACTCCATAGCAGCAATTTGGCCTGGCCGAGTTCCATTGACGGCGCGTTGGAGCCGCATGTTGGCCGCCTCCGTCCTCGCCATGTTCGGCACTGCAAGAACGCCCGCTGCTAGGCTGGAACACGCAAGAAACTTGTGGCAGTTTAGCATACTCTCCCGGTGTTTCGGGGTGCGGAACGATGTTTTTTAATAGGGCACTTCGCAGATTATGATGTCAACCCCGTTCAATAGCTTACGCGGTAAGAGATTGAGGCGCACGAATGCCATGCGGAGGCTTAGCTTGAAAAGGCTTACACAAACCCAATCTTTCTAATATTGATCTCTTTGTTCTGATCAGCGGAACATCATGGGAGAGAGAGATGTATGTTCCTAGTGACCCCCGCTCGCGCCTGGCAGCGGAGGGCCCCTCCAGCAAGCCACTTCCAGATTACTTCCCGCCTGCCGAATACGGGCTGTTCTACGAAACTGAACCCCAGGTAAGCGACGCGACTTCAAAGACCTGGTTGACGCGCGGCCAGAACATGCTGGTTGCCTATACCGAAGCAGAGCCAGGCACCGTCCTTGAGCGCGATAACCAGGTGGACGAGTATGTGCTTCTGCTGCCCGACAAGGAATATGACGCGCTCGTGGAAGCAAACGGGGAACGCCTGGAAGTAGACGGCTTTTCCCTGGTCATCATACCGCCCGGATCAAGCAGGATTTCCTTGCCCTCCGGCGGCCATGTTACCCGGATTTTCTCAACTCGTTCGCAAGAGCTCAATGAATTGTGCTCCAATGCCAAGTCCTTTTCGGGCGCGCATCCCATCATTCCGCCCTTTGAGCCGTGGCCGCAGCCGATCGGCGGCTTCAAGATCCGCGCATATAGCTTGGATGTGCCGGCACAGCCGGGCCGCTTTGGCCGCATCTTCCGCTGCACGACGCTGATGGTCAATTTTCTTGATCCACAGATAGGGCCACGTGACATCACGAAGCTGTCACCCCACCATCATGACGATTTCGAGCAGGGTTCCCTGGCACTTGCCGGCGCATACACCCATCACCTTCGTTGGCCCTGGACGACTAACCTCAATGCCTGGCGGGAGGATGAGCACCGGCTTTGCAAGTCGCCCTCGTTCTGCGTGATCCCGCCGCCGGCGATCCACACCTCCCGCGGCATGGATGAGGGCCTCAACCAGCTCGTCGATATCTTTTCGCCGCCCCGTGAGGATTTTTCCCGTCAGAAAGGCTGGGTATTAAATGCCGACGAATACCCTATGCCGGACCAGAGTTGACAACGTTCTGCTTGAGGAACCTGGTCCTTTGGACCATGAAGGAACATCGCAAAAAAGAAAGATCGGGCGGGGTCGAGGCGTGAGTTCGCCCTGAACATTCTAGAATACATCAGGGCGGGCTGATGGCGCTCAGGCCGGCGTCAGCGAAAGCTTCGGAGTTGCCTCTGCCGCGCGCCAGTTCGCGCGCGAGCGGCTCGACATCCTTGGCTATGCAGTGGCTGTCAGCCAGCCGGAGAAGGATGGCGGCCGCATCCTTCTCATCATGCAAAGCCGGGGATCGAACAACGAAATCTACGCCAAGCCCGGTTCACTCTTGAAATATCACAGCAGGGCACAGGGAACAGAGGCCGCGTAACCCTGTACCGCCTGGCTCAGCGTTGTTTCCTCGCATTCATCACGGAAGCGATGATCTCGAATGAGCGCAACCGCTTTTCCGGGTCGAAGATATCCGAGACGACCATCAGCTCATCAGCTTGCGTGCGGGCTAGTATATCGTCGGTCCCCCGGCGCACCGTCTCCGGGCTACCCACGATGCTGCAGGCAAGCATCTGGCTGACCTGGGCCTTTTCCTGCGGGGTCCAGTAGGTCTCGATATCGTCGATCGGAGGCTGCGTAAGGTTTCGCGCCCCGCGAAAGATATCGGTGAAGGACATCTGCTGCGACGTCGCCAGAACCCGAGCCTCGGCATCGGTGTCGGCAGCAATGATGTTGACACCGATCAGCGCATACGGCTTTTCCAATTGTTCTGACGGCTTGAAGCGGGTGCGATAGACTGTAAGCGCTTGATCGAGCGCCTGCGGCGCGAAATGCGAGGCAAAGCCGTAAGGAAGACCCAGTTCCGCCGCAAGATGCGCCCCAAAGAGGCTTGAGCCCAAAATCCAGATCGGCACGTTGGTGCCGGAGCCCGGCACCGCTTCGATTCGCTGGCCGGGGCCGACCGGCGCAAGAAACGCCTGCAGTTCCAGGACATCCTGCGGGAAATTATCGGCATTGGCCGGATCGCGGCGCAAGGCGCGAAGCGTTAACTGGTCTGTACCTGGTGCACGGCCGAGGCCGAGATCGATGCGGCCGGGAAAGAGCGTCTCCAGCGTCCCAAATTGCTCAGCGATGACATAAGGAGCGTGGTTGGGGAGCATGATACCGCCTGCACCCACGCGGATCGTCTTCGTGCCGGCAGCGATATGGGCGATCACCAGCGATGTCGCCGCCGTGGTCACGGTGGGCATGTTATGATGTTCAGCCACCCACACCCGTTTGTAGCCCCACTTCTCGGCATGCTGGGCCAGAGTACGCGCTTCGTCGAGAGCCGTTCGGCGATCAGAGCCCTGCCGCACGCGGCCGAGTTCGAGTATTGAAATTTCTGCCAATTGTCTTCCTTCTTGCGTCGTTTCGATCGGCTACTTACAGCGATATGGGGATGCAGGGCGATCAGGTCACCCCCTGGTTAACAATTCGCTGTTCCTTCCGGGCGGACGGCAGCTCCATTACTGCACATGCCATTAATGGGCATGAGGGCGCAAATTCCATAGCCATGCCAAAATTGACAATCATTGCTTATCCTGTCCAACGGGAACGATGAAATTGAGTAAATGGCCACTGACTTTCCTCATGCTCACGGTTGCCACAGCTTTGCCCGGTTGTCAGCTATTCGGAATGGCCGGTGCTGTCCGCATCACCGGCGAAACCTTTGACGAGGCCGAGTGCCTGGCGAGGGACTTCAGAGGTGATGAACCCTGCCCGGCCGAGTATCGCAGAGATAGTTCTGGGTGATCGCTCCGCATCCGCCATTTCACCAGGTACAAAAGCGAACGTTCCACATCGCCAGCAAAGGACCGTATAAGTTTCCTATTCTATGTGGAACTTATTGCTGCCCGCTGCATTTCCCCGAGCGCGGCCTTTCCGCCGCGCGAAGCAGGCCGGTGCACCCCAAGCGCCCCCCGCCAAAGTGCCGGCCTGCTTCGGTGTGCCCGATGTAAACGGACATTTGCTTGCGACGAGACAAAAAAGTAGGATAGCGATCTAAAACCGGGGGGAACGGTGTCGTTCTTTATAGGCTTTGCCCTTGGCTTACTGTTGGGCGGCGTTATCGGCGTAATCGGTGCTCATTGGTACGTGGCCGTTCGCTGGTCCCATCTTGACAGACAATAACCGCGCTTGCCTGGTGCAAGCGGGAATCGCGGCAACGATGCAAGGCAGCCTTCCTGCCGCTTAGGCCTGTAGCACGACCACCCTTGTTCCCACCGGTACGCGCTCATAAAGATCGATCACATCCTGATTGATCATTCGAATACATCCACTCGATACCGCGCGGCCAATGGTATGAGGTTGATTCGTGCCATGGATGCGGAACATCGTGTCACGCCCGTTGCGGTAAAGATAAAGCGCACGGGCTCCAAGGGGATTGTTTGGCCCACCCGGAACACCACTGGCGTATTTCCTGTTCCGGCGATCCCGCCTGATCATATTGGCAGTCGGTGTCCAACTCGGCCATTCCGCCTTGCGCCCGACAATCGCATTTCCCCGCAACACAAGCCCCTCACGCCCTACCCCAATCCCATAGCGGATCGCACGGCCGCCTTCGAGAACATAATAGAGCCGGCGCTCAGGCGTATTCACGACAATAGTTCCGGCCTTATAGTCTCCATCAAAGGGCACCTCGCGCCTGCGAAGCTGTGGATCAAGGTTTGAAAGCTGGATCGCCCCTATGGGGAATTTTTCATCCGCTCGTGCAGAGTAGTGGCTAAAATCGAAGCTTGTCTGGGTAGGGGCACAGCCGGCTGCGAAAAGAGGAAGGCCGATCAAGAAAGCTCTGCGTGAAACTGGCACCTGCGCCCCCGTTCGTTCGACAATTCGAAAAATGCAATAGCTCATTATGGTTAACGAACTGTTCCATCAAGCCCTTGCGAATTGCAAATGATGTGATCGGAATAAACAGAAGGCGAGCGGAAAATTGGCCCGGCTTCTTACGCCTGCGCCGGGATATTTATAGAGGCGGCGCCGCACTCTGGCGCATCACAAGGCGTACCGCAAACTTCTCCTCAGACACAGCAACGGAGCCCTCGCCATTGATGCGATCGATGAGCATAGCCGCCGCTTTCGCCCCGATCTTGCGCCGGGGTTGGTGGATGGTGGTCAGCGCCGGGATGAAATGCCGGCCGATTTCGATATCGTCGAACCCAACGACAGACACGTCGCGCGGCACGGAAAACCCCACCTTGGAAAGTTCGGAGATGAAGCCACAGGCCATCTGATCGCTGGCGCAGAATACCCCGGTGGGGCGCTTCTCAAGAGCAAGCCACCGGCGCGCTGCCTCCGCCCCCGACTGGAGGCTGAAATCCCCTGTCAGGAACCATTCCGGTACGAACGGAAGCCCGAGCTCTTCAAGGGCAGCGCGCGTTCCGTGAAGGCGCGTCTTTGTGAGCACGTTTGCCATCGGTCCCATGACATGGCCAATATGGCGGTGACCCAGTTCATGCAGATGGCGGACAGCTATCGCTGCACCGGCAGAATTGTCGATTACCACTCTGGAAAAATCACTTCCCTCGATCCACTCGCAGGCGAAAACCACCGGCGGCAGTACGGCTGCGCGCCGTTCCAGAAGATCCTGCGGTAAAGTCCCGTCAAGGATGATCAGCCCATCGGCCCGCGTATTGTGAAGGTAGGTGAATATCTGGTTCTCATCGGCGTGCGGCTGCCTGGTATCGACAATGAGCACGGAGAAGCCGGCGGGCGCAGCCACTTGTTCGATACCGGCAAGAATGAGCGAAAAGAACGGGTTGCCGAGATTGGGAACCAGCACAACGATGGCGCCCGTACGCTGGCGCCTCAGGTTCCGTGCCATGATGTTGATGTGGTAGCCGGTCTTGGCAATCGCCTCGAAGACGGCCTCTCGCGTTGCATCCGACACCATGGAAGGGTTGCTGATCGCGCGGCTCACCGTGGCGGAGGAAACGCCCGCAACACGAGCAACATCCTGAATATTAGGGGTTTTCTTGTCCAAGTCTCGTATTTCTTCTCAGATGCAAAAGGGTTGACAGCTCTGTCGCTCTCAACCAACCTGCTATGTAATCGATTACACCGAAGCACTTATCGGTATCTACCTGATGGCGCTTTTTCGCGAAAGGCTGCCCGAAAACGGGAGACAAAATTGAGGTTGATCGAAACCTTTCTGAGGAGCCCGCATCTTTCGACGTCATCCGTTGCTCAGGTGTCGGTCAGGCGTCGCCCAGAGTCATAGTCAACGAGGAGGCTGGGCAGACCATCTTGCTGCCCACTAAGGCCCACGATGAGGATTATCGGAAAATGCCTAAGACAATGAAGGGGCCCGCCATCTTTCTTGCCCAGTTCGTGGGTGACGAGGCGCCGTTCAACTCACTGGCGAGCATTGCCCGCTGGGCTTCCGGCCATGGCTATAAGGGGGTGCAGATCCCGGCTTGGGACGAGAGGCTCTTCGATCTGAAAAAAGCTTCCGAGTCCAAGTATTATTGCGACGAAGTGTCGGGCATCTGTCGCGAAGCTGGTGTGGAGATCACCGAGCTCTCTACGCATTTGATCGGTCAGCTCGTTGCTGTTCATCCCGCCTACGACATCCCTTTCGACGGCTTCGCGCCCGCAAGCGTCCACAACAATCCCAAGGCCCGACAGGAATGGTCCGTCGAGCATATGCTTTACGCCGCAAAAGCATCGCGGAATCTCGGGCTTGATGTCAGCGTGTCCTTCTCAGGCGCCCTCGCCTTCCCCTACCTTTATCCGTGGCCGCAACGGCCTGAAGGATTGATCAACGAGGCATTCACCGAGCTTGCCCGCCGCTGGAAGCCCATTTTCGACGCCTATGAGGATCAGGGCGTCGACATCGCCTTCGAACTCCATCCCGGCGAGGACCTTTTTGACGGTGTCACCTTCGAGATGTTTCTCGACAAGGTCGGCGACCACAGACGCTGCATGATCAATTACGATCCTTCGCACTTCCTACTGCAGCAGCTCGACTATCTCGCCTTCATCGACATCTATCACGAACGCATCTCGGCCTTTCATGTCAAGGATGCCGAATTCAACCCGGATGGCCGGCAGGGCGTCTATTCCGGATATCAACCGTGGATCAAGCGGGCGGGCCGCTTCCGCTCCCCGGGAGACGGTCAGGTGGATTTCTCCGGCATTTTCTCCAAGCTCGCGCAGTATGGTTACGATTCCTGGGCGGTGCTTGAGTGGGAATGCGCATTGAAGCACCCAGAGCAGGGTGCAGCGGAAGGCGCGGCCTTCATCGACCAACACATCATCCGCATTACGGAAAAGGTATTCGACGACTTTGCTGCCGGCACGAGCGATCGTTCCAGGCTGCGCAAGATGCTCGGCATCGGCTAGGAGGGGAGGATGGTTTCCGCATCTGAAAGCAAAACCGTCGCAAGCCCCATTCGCCTGGGCATGGTAGGCGGCGGAAAGGGAGCCTTCATCGGAGCCGTACATCGGATGGCAGCGCGGATCGACGGGCAGTATGTCCTTGTGGCAGGGGCGCTCTCCTCCAACCCTGACCGCGCCCTGGCGTCGGCTGCCGAACTCGGGCTGGACCCTGAGCGGTCCTATGGCAGCTTCGAGGAGATGGCAAGACAGGAGGCCGCGCGTGAGGACGGTGTCGAGGCCGTCAGCATCGTCACGCCCAACCACATGCACTACCCGGCCGCCAGAGCCTTTCTGGAAGCAGGCATCCATGTCATCTGCGACAAGCCACTTACTTCCAGTCTTGAGGATGCAAAGGCGCTTGTTGAGAAGGTCAGGCAAAGCGGCAAGCTCTTCGTTCTGACCCACAATTATTCGGGCTACCCGATGATCCGGCAGGCGAGGCAGATGGTGCGTGAGGGCGCGCTCGGCGACATCATCCTGGTGCAGGCCGAGTATCCGCAGGACTGGCTGGCGGAGCCTTTGGAGAAGAATGGCAACAAGCAGGCATCCTGGCGCACTGACCCAGCCCGCTCCGGCGCTGGCGGGGCGACGGGCGATATCGGCACCCATGCCTATCAGCTCATCACATTCGTGACCGGCCTTAAAGCCGAGAGCGTGGCTGCCGACCTGGACCGCTTCGTGCCCGGCAGGCAGCTTGATGACAACGCCCATGTGATGCTGCGCTTCCATGAACTGAATGGCCAACGAGCCAAGGGAACCATTTGGGTCAGCCAGGTGGCTCCGGGCAACGAGAACGGATTGAAGCTCAGGGTTTACGGCACAAAGGGCGGGCTTGAATGGATCCAGGCCGACCCGAACTATCTCTGGTACACGCCCTTGGGCGAGCCGAAACGGCTGATCACGCGTGGCGGTGCCGGCGCAAACGAGGCGGCGGCGGCCGTCACCCGCATCCCCGGCGGCCATCCGGAAGGTTATCTGGAAGCGTTCGCCACGATCTACACGGAAGCGGCTACCGTTATTCGCCTGATGCGTGAGGGCGGAAGCATGCCGCAGGACCACGTGTTGCCGACAGTGGAAGACGGACTTGAAGGCATGCGCTTCATCCATGCCTGCGTGATTTCCTCAAGCAAGGATGCCGCTTGGACGCGCCTCGACGCGCTTTAAACGAGGCGCAGAAAGCCTCGATGTCTGGGGCACTGAAAAATCAGCAGCTTCGCTGGACGCGATGCTCTTGAAACGACGCTTGCGAGCAATGTGGGGGTCACGACTGCCGTGAGCTGGGCGCAGTCTTGTGCGACTGGCAGTGCCGGTAGCGGATTGATTGCGCTCCGTAGCGCTCGGCTTTGACCGCTCCGAGACCTAGCCGCGCCACCGCCTGGCGCTGTCATCGGGCGCATGGCAAACCGCATCGGCTACGCATGTTTCAAACTGGTCGGCTGGTAATATCTCCTGCCGCTAACTAGCGCGGGATGAAGAGGGGCTGAATTGGGGCCTCTGCGGTGAGTTCTGATTTCAACATCCAACAGTGAAACGGGCTATACGAACCGGCTTGCAGCCTCGGCCACTTAAGCTTGACGGAAAAACCCTGCGCATCGACTTCGCAGCTGAAGCAGGCGGCCCGTCACGCGTCAACCTGGCGGAACGCCACTACATCGATCTGCTCCACTGCCAGCGGGATCTTTCACGCCGGAGAGGGTCAGGTTCTCGTCTCCGGCGAACATCCGCAAAAAACGGGAAAGGGCGGCACAAGCCGCCCTTCTGAATGCTTGCTGCTCGCCCGTCTTACCTTACGATAAGAACCGGTATGGTTGCGTGACGCACCACCCGCGCCGCGTTGGGACCGATGAGATAGTCCTCCGGCCCCGGACGCTTCGCCGACAGAATGATGATGTCGGCCTCCACGACTTTCGCGTAACGCAAGATCTGGCGATAGATGGAGCCATGAGCGACGATGTGGCGGCAGGATATATCGTCCGGGACATATTTCGACGTGAATGCGTGCAACGACTCGCGGGCGTGCTGTATCGCCTGTTGCTCATGATCCTTGGGGAAGAAGCTGCCGACGATCGACATGCCGTAGTCGGGCACCACGGTCATGATGTGGAGGTTGCTCCCGAAGGCGCGCGCATATTCAACCGCAGTTTCGATAGCCCGAATCTCGGCCTCTTCACTGCTCAAATCCACGGAAATGAGAATGTTCTTGTACATCTCTCTATCCTTCAGGTTGGGACGGGAGTGCCAGCTAACGTGCCCCCACGCCGACGCTGGAGAATGACGACCAGCGCCAGGATGATGACGGCGGGAATATAGAAGATTTCTCGCGGCATCCGCTCAGCCTCGATTTCCGCCCCCAGCAATTGCACGGGCTCATCAGCGTAGAAATCCATCTCGGAAAGCGTACGGCCAGCAAGGCTGTTCAGGTCGAGCGGCTCCTCAAGAATGATTGTTCCGTTCTCGCTTCGCGCCGGAATACTGGTGGCGTTCTCAAAACGGGTAGGGCCATCCTCCCCCTTCGGACCCAGATTGAAAGCCATGGTTCGCTCCAGTTGCTCGTCGGGATCGTCGAAGCTCGGTCCGCGGATGATGATCCGTAGCTCAGCATCGTCTGGCTGCTGCTCGACCACCTCGAAAACGTGCCGAGGTTCGACTTGAACATACGGCGATTGAACGAAATCGAGAAAGAACCCTGGCCTCAAGAGCATGAAGGTGACGAGAAGCAGAGCTGCAGATTCCCATTTCCGTGACTTGGTCATGAAGAATCCCTGGGTCGCAGCAGCGAACAGGAGCATGGCCAGTGTCGACTTCATGGCAACGAAAATCGCGCCCCACAATGTCACATCCATCAGGAGAAGTTCCTGATTGAAAACGAACACGAAGGGCAGCAGCGCCGTGCGCATCTCGTAGAAAAACGCCTGGACCCCCGTCCGCATTGGGTCCGCCCGCGAAATTGCAGAGGCAGCGAAGGATGCCAGACCCACAGGCGGCGTCACGTCGGCCATCAATCCAAAATAGAACACGAAAAGATGGGCCGCGATCAGCGGAATCAGATAGCCATTCGCCGCGCCCACCTCGACGATCACGGGAGCCATGAGCGAGGAGACGACGATATAGTTCGCCGTCGTCGGCAGTCCCATGCCCAATATCAGGCTGATGATCGCCGTGAAGATTAGGATCAGCCAGATATTGCCGCCAGACAGGAATTCGACAAACTGCGCCATCACCTGACCGACGCCGGTAAGCGTCACCGTTCCCACGACGATGCCCGCGGCGGCCGTCGCACAGGCGATGCCGATCATGTTGCGTGCCCCCAGGATCATGCCCTGAATGAGGTCGTTCCAGCCCTCCAGCGCCTCCGCCCATACTTTCGGCTGCCTCATCTTGCGGAACAAGGCCTTGAGCGGCTTCTGCGTGATCATGATGATGATCAGCAGGAGCACGGCGTAGAAGGCGGACAAGCTGGGTGAGCGGCGTTCGACCAGCAGCATCCAGACCAGCACGAAGAGCGGCAGCAGGAAATGCAGTCCGGTTCTGATGACTTCCTTTGCACTTGGAATTTCGACCACCGGAGAGTTCGGATCGTCAAGCTCCAGGTCGGGGGCCCGGGCAGCGATCCAGACCGCAGCCACGTAGGCGGCAAGCAGTAGAGCGATCAGGACAGTGCCCGAAACATCCGGCATCACCATCCTGATGAGTTTGACCAGCCAGTAGATGCCGATCAGCGCCAGAGCGAACGAGACAAAAACGATCAGTGATCGCAGAAGCGAAAGATAAAGCGGTCCGGTCTTGCGCCGCGCCAGAACCGGCATGTCCCTCTTCACCGCTTCCAGATGCACAATATAGAGCAGCGAAATATAGGTAATGACAGCCGGCAGCACCGCGTGCTGGATCACCTGCGAATAGGGAATGCCGACATATTCCACCATCAGGAAGGCGGCGGCACCCATAACCGGCGGCATGATCTGCCCGTTGACGGAGCTTGCCACCTCGACAGCGCCTGCTTTTTCGGCAGGATATCCCACACGCCGCATAAGCGGAATGGTGAATGTGCCCGTCGTCACCACGTTCGCGATGGAAGAACCCGAAATCATTCCGGTCATCAGCGACGACAGAACCGATGCCTTGGCAGGTCCGCCGCGCAGATGCCCCAGGAAGGCAAAGGACAGCTTTATGAAGAAGTTCCCCGCGCCTGCCCTATCCAGCATCGAACCGAAAAGCACGAACAGGAACACGAAGGAGGCTGAAACGCCGACGGCAACGCCGAATACGCCTCCGGTGGAAAGCCACATCTGATCCATGGCCCGCGCAAAGGAGGCACCTCCCCAGCGCAAAATATCCGGCACAATGGCGGAGGAGCCGAAAAACACGTAGCCCATGAAGATGATGGCGACGAACATGAGCGGTGGCCCGAGGGCGCGGCGGGTGGCCTCCAGAAGCAGCAGCATGCCGATACCGGCTACCACAAGATCCTGCGTGATCGGCAGGCCAGGCCGGCGGGCAAGGTCTCGGTAGAATATGAAGATATAGAGAGCGCAGAAGGCTGCGGTAATCGCAAGCACCCAATCAAGGATTGGGACGCGATCGCGCGGGCTTTTGGCAAATGCAGGATAAGCAAGGAAGGCCAGAAGCAGGCCGAACGCAAGATGGATGGATCGTATCTGCGTGTCGTTGAGAACCAGCGGCAAGCGCGTAAGTGTTGAAAATGTAAATGGCAGCGGTGAGGCAATGTAGAGCTGAAAAAGCGACCAGCACAGCGCCACACCTGCAATAACATAGCTGGTCAAACCGGCAGGGTTGCGCGCGCCGGTATCGGAAGAAGCGACGAGATCCTGTAGCTCATCTGGCGAAAGCGCCGCCTCGGCGCCATTGCGTTTTTCAACCATCTTGTCTGTCCCGTCAAAACACACTTAAAAGAATAGTCACTTTCTTTTACTTGGCACAAAAAAGGGCGCTCCAAAGGAGCGCCCTAGCTAGTTCTTATTCGAGCCACCCTTTCTCGCGATAGTACTGCTCTGCACCGGGGTGCATGGGTGCCGAGTTACCCTGGCTGATCATTTCTTCAGGCTCCAGATTGGCAAGGGCCGGATGCAGCGACTTGAAGGAATCGAAATTGTCGAACACCGCCTTGACGAGCGTGTAAACAACATCATCCGGCACATTGGCGGAGGTCACCAGCGTGGCACCAACACCGAATGTGTTCACATCCTCATCCGTGCCGCGGTACATCCCGCCGGGGATAACAGCCGTGAAGTAATAGGGGTTCTCTTCCACCAGCTTATCCACGATCTCGCCCTCGACCGGCACGATAACGCTGTCGCAGGTCGTCGTTGCTTCCTCGATCGCGCCGGCAGGATGGCCAACCGTGTAGGCAAAGGCGTCGATGTTGTTGTCGCAGAGGGCGGAAGCCTGTTCGGCCGGTGCGAGCTCCGAGGCCAGAGCGAAATCGGCATTTGTCCAGCCATATTCCGCGATCAGAATGTCCATCAGCGCACGTTGGCCAGAGCCCGGATTGCCGATATTAACGCGCTTGCCACGCAATTCCTCGAACGAGTTGATTCCCGCCTCGGCACGCGCAACCACGGTCAGCGGTTCGGCGTGGAGGGAGAAGACCGAGCGAAGGTCCGCGTGCGGGCCGCCCTCCTGGGCAAAGCTGCCCTCGCCATTATACGCGTTGTACTGGACGTCCGACTGCACGACGCCGAACTCCAGGTCTCCGCCCTTGATCGCGTTGACGTTGAAGACCGAGCCGCCGGTTGATTCGACGGAGCAGCGGATGCCGTGTTCGCGGCGGGTCTGGTTCATCAGCCGGCACATGGCGCCACCAACAGGATAGTAGACGCCCGTAACGCCGCCGGTGCCGACCGAGACAAAGCGTTGCTCCTGTGCGGTGGCAGCGCCTGCCATCAGTGTCCCCAGCATTGCAGCGGCAACACCTAGACCGATTGTGCGATTGGATTTCATTAAAGTCTCCCTCGAATACTCGTTTAGCAAACAGTCTGCACGCTCAGGTTTCGCCCGAAATCATGGGCCAGGTGCGCCGGTGTTTGTGCCGAACACCGGCGACCCCGCGCAGCCTGGCGGAGCGGTTTTCTATGCCCGCGCCGCCAAGTCAAGCGATAGACTGCGCATAACGGAAGAAGATGCAACACATTGTTCCTCCTCTTACCCTCCCCTCCCGGGAGAGTTTCCGTTTCATCGGCGCTCCCCACGCGCCGATAATTTCAACTTATACTGGCATCAACCGCATCGCCGAGCCGCGCGACAATAACGTCTGCCGTCCCGTGATCCAGAATGAAAGGCGGCGCCAGAAGTATGTGATCGCCTCTTGTGCCATCGATCGTTCCTCCCGCCGGATAGACCATCAGTCCGCGCGCCATCGCCTCCATCCTGATGCGCGCATGGAGCTTCAGTTCAGGGTCGAAAGGCTTTTTGGTTGACCGGTCGGCCACAAGCTCCAGACCCAAGAACAGGCCGCGGCCGCGAATGTCTCCCACATGGGCGTGATTGCCAAAGCGTGCCTCAAGCCGTGAGCGAAAATATGCCCCCACCGACTGGACATTGGCAAGCAGATCATCGCGTGCGATCACCTGCTGCACGGCAAGCGCCGCGGCGCAGGCCAGCGGATGGCCCATATAGGTGTGCCCATGCTGGAAAAGGCCGGTGCCACCAGCAAAAGCGTCGTAGATGCGGCGCGACAGCAGCACTGCCCCGATCGGCTGATAGCCGCCACCCAGCCCCTTGGCGATGGAAATGAGATCGGGCGCCACCTCATCTTGATCGCAAGCAAAGAGCGTCCCGGTGCGGCCCATCCCGCACATGACCTCGTCCAGTATCAGAAGCACACCGTAGCGATCGCAGATCTCACGGATGCGCTTGAAATAACCCGCGACCGCGGGAACAGCGCCCGCGGTCGCCCCCACGACTGGCTCGGCGATAAACGCCATCACCGTGTCGCCCCCCAACTCCAGAATCTTGTCCTCAAGCTGCTGCGCAGCGCGCAGGCCGTAATCCTCCTCGCTCTCCCCCGGCTGCTGGTAGCGATAGGCATAGCAGGGGTCGATGTGATGCGTCTCGATCAGCAGCGGCTTGAACTGCGCCCGCCTCCACTCGTTGCCTCCGGCTGCGAGCGCGCCCAGCGTGTTGCCGTGATAGCTCTGGCGGCGCGCGATGAGGTGGCGGCGCTGAGACTCGCCCTTCTCGACGAAATACTGCCGCGCCATCTTCAGAGCGGCCTCATTGGCTTCCGAGCCGCCGGAGACGAAATAGGCATGGCTTATGCCCTCCGGTGCCTCCTTCACCAAAGTCTCGGCAAGCGCTTCGGCCGGCTCGCTCGTGAAAAAGCTGGTGTGGGCATAGGATAGCTTGTCCACCTGCCGTTTGATCGCCGCGATGATATCGGGATGGTTATGGCCGAGGCAGGAAACCGCCGCCCCTCCGGACGCATCGATATAGGCTTTACCGGTACTGTCGAAGAGCTCGACGCCGCTACCGCCTACGGCAAGGGGTAGTTCCTTATGGATTTGGCGATGCAGAAGGTAGGTCATGCTGTGCTTTCCTGCCGGCGCGTGGCGGTGTTTTCAAGAAGATGGACCTTGAGCTCGGAAAGGTGGCGCTCGGCACGGATAATAGCCTTCAAGGCTTCCTCTCCTCCCTCCCCCGCCACAAGTGCGGCAAGGACTTCGACCGCCGCAAACGCAGGCGCCATAGCGTGGAAGAAGGAGGGGCTTTCAGTTCCTATGACGATCAGATGCCGGGCAAATGTCGCTACCGGCGAGATCGGTGAATCAGTGAGCGCGACCACCGTAATTCCGCTTGAATGGGCATGTTCCGCCGCCTCGACACTGGCACGCGTATAGGGCGCGACGGTTGCGACGAAGAAGACATCCTCATCCGTTGCAAAGCGCAGCGCATCGAGCCCCGTCATGCCGCCGAACTCGACAGAGCGGGCCTTCTCGCCAAGGAAGGAAAGCAGATAGGCAAGATGCTCGGCGACTGGCCAACTGGAGCGCAGGCCGAAACAATAGGTTCGGCGCGCCTTCGCAATGGCGGAAGCTGCCGACAGCATGGTCTCTGCCGTGCCAGGCTCGCTGAGCGCCGCGACCTGGCGTGCCGTCGCCGCAGCGATCTCGGCGGCCAAGGCTTGACCGCCCGCTTCCCTTTGGCGGGCAACCTGGAGCCCTGCCTTGCCGGAGAATCCAAGCGCCTGCTCCTTCAGCGCTTCGCCGTGAAGGCGGCGCAATTCCTCATAGCCTTGAAGGCCGAATCGTTTTGCAAGGCGCGTCATCGTCCACGGCTGAACGCCGGCGCGGCGCGCCTGCTCTCGCATGGAAAGGAGCGCCACGTCCCCGGGATTTGCAAGCACGTAGTGCGCCGCCACGCAAAGCTGGCCAGGCAAAGTATCCACCGAACGCGCAATCTTGTCTGCGAGGGTCGCACAATCCATGAATGCAATCGTAGACGCGGTTTTCGCGTTATGCAACGACTGTTGCACAACGCACAACGAATGGAGACTCTAGATGACAAAGGATGCGCAGATTAGCCCTGCGGCCATAGCCGCCGCTCCCAATGGCGGGCGGCGCACCAAAGCGGATCATCCTGCCCTTCCGCAAACGGCGGTGGAAATCGCCGAAACAGCAGTTTCGTGCCTGGAAGCAGGCGCCGCAATGTTGCACTGCCATGTGCGCGACCGCGACGGTCAGCACATCCTTGACGCAGACGCCTATCGCGAGGCGCTCAACGCGGTTCAGCAAAGGGCAGGTAAACGCATTCTGGTGCAGATTACCACGGAGGCCGTCGGCCGCTACCGTCCCGAAGAGCAGATGGCCGTAGTGCGCGACGTCCGGCCCGAGGCTGCTTCCCTTGCTCTCGCAGAGCTTGTACCCGATGCCGCACATGAGGCCGGATTCGCTGATTTCCTGGCCTTCATGGCGAAAGAGAGGATCGCCCCGCAGATCATCCTTTACCATCCGGACGAAGCTTTGCGGCTTTCACAGATGATGAAGCGTGGACTTATTCCCTTCAAGGACATTCCCGTGCTCTACGTGCTTGGCCGCTATACGGAAGGACAACGCTCCGCGCCGGCAGACCTTCTGCCGTTCGTCGCATCAAACATGCCCCGCTTCCGACATTTCATGGTTTGTGCCTTCGGTGCGCGGGAAACATCCTGCGTGACGGCAGGATGCCTTCTTGGCGGTCATGCCCGCGTGGGTTTCGAGAACAATCTTTTCCTGCCCGACGGCGGCCTTGCTCCAGACAATGCCGCGCTCGTGTCCGGCTTGGCCGATACGCTCAAGGGGCTAGGCACTCCGCTGGCGGATGCGGACCGCCTGCGCGCGGATTGGAGCTTTCTTTTCGATTGAATCTTTCTTCCTTCCGGACAGCAAAATGAGTTAGAAATTGCCGGAGAGGCGCTCTCACCATTGAAAGGAAGCGTAATGGACATTCGCAGGGTCAACGAGGATTTCGCGGTCGCGGGCCAAATCGGACCCGCTGACATAGCAGAGATTGCAGCCGCCGGCTTCAAGAGCATCATCTGCAACCGGCCGGACAGCGAGGATGGCGCCGTGCCGCACGACAGCGTGGAGACGGAAGCGAGGGCAGCCGGACTGGAGTTCCGCTTTCTGCCCGTCGTCTCAGGCAACATTACCGACGGGGACGTGCGCGAGATGGCCGAGATGCTGGAAGACCTTCCGCGCCCCGTGCTTGCCTATTGCCGCAGCGGCGGCCGCTGCCTCAATCTTTACGGATTGGTCCAGAAGATGAAGGGGTGAAGAGCCCCCCGCTCCTCACCAGTCCATCACCACCTTACCGGCCTCTCCACTGCGCATTGCCTTAAAGCCTAGATGAAAATCGTCCGCGGCGATGCGGTGGGTGATGAGTCCTGAAATGTCGAGCGGGCCCTGCACCAGCGCGATCATCTTGTACCAGGTCTCGAACATCTCGCGGCCGTAAATGCCCTTGAGATGCAGCATCTTGAAGATGACCTTGTTCCATTCGATCTCAAAGCCGGTCGGCGCAATTCCCAAGATCGCGATCTTGCCGCCATTGTTCATGGCGTCGATCATGTCACGGAAGGCAGAAGCAGAGCCGGACATCTCCAACCCTATGTCGAAGCCTTCCGTCATGCCGAGGCGGCCCATAACCTCCGCCAGTGTCTCTTCCCGCGCGTTCACCGCATGCCGGATTCCGAGCTTTTTCGCCAGGGAGAGCCGGACTGGATTTACGTCCGTGATGACCACTTTGCGCGCGCCTACGCACTGGGCGACGAGGGCGCCCATGATGCCGATGGGCCCAGCGCCCGTCACCAGCACGTCCTCCCCTACGAGGTCAAAGGAAAGCGCGGTGTGTACCGCGTTGCCGAGCGGATCGAAGATGGCGGCGATCTCATCCGGCACATCGTCGGGGATCGCCACAACATTGTGCTGAGGCAGGGAAATATATTCGGCGAATGCCCCCGGACGCTGGACGCCTACCCCTAGCGTGTTGCGGCACAGATGTCCGCGGCCAGCACGGCAGTTGCGGCAGTGGCCGCAAACGATATGTCCCTCGCCCGAAACGCGCTGGCCGATGCGGTACTCGCTGACGGCAGATCCCACGTCCGCTACTTCGCCGACGAATTCATGACCAGTCACCAGCGGTACCGGCACCGTTTTCCGCGCCCACGCGTCCCAATTCCAGATATGCACATCAGTGCCGCAAATGGCTGTCTTCCTGACCCTGATGAGTACGTCGTTCGGGCCGATCTCCGGCAGGGGCACCCGCTCCATCCATAGCCCCTCTTCCGGCCGCGCCTTCACCAGTGCCTTCATCATGTTGGACATGGCCGTGCCTCCTGTTTCACAGGCACATATGGGGTCCTGCGCTCTTCAGCGCATCCTTTATGTGCGGCAACCGGCTTTCAGGCCGACGCTGCAAAAAGGCCCTATGCGACGACGCCGAGTTCACGGCCGACCTGCCTGAACGCCTCCACCGCCCGGTCGATATCCTCGGCCCGGTGGGCCGCCGACATCTGCGTGCGGATGCGCGCCTCACCGCGCGGCACGACAGGAAAGGAGAAGCCGATCACATAGATACCATGGTCGAGAAGACGGTCCGCCATCTGCGTCGCAAGAGCCGCATCCCCGATCAGCACAGGGATGATGGGATGTCCCTCACCCAGGAGCCGGAACCCGCACTTCGTCATCCCGTCACGGAACCGCGCCGCATTGTCATAAAGCCTACGGCGCAACTCTCCGCCATTTTCCACGAGTTCGAACGCCTTGAGCGATGCTCCGGCGATCATTGGCGCGAGCGTATTGGAAAAGAGATAGGGACGCGAACGTTGGCGGAGCCACTCCACCACCTCGTGCCTCCCGCCCGTATATCCGCCCGAGGCGCCGCCCAGCGCCTTGCCGAGCGTGCCGGTGAGAATGTCCACCCTTCCTTCCACACCGCAGGCTTCCGGCGTGCCGCGCCCGCGCTCGCCCACAAAACCGGCGGCGTGGCTGTCATCCACCATCACCATGGCGTCGTATTTCTCGGCGAGATCGCAGATGCGCGGCAGATTGGCGATGACGCCGTCCATCGAAAAAACGCCGTCGGTGGCGATCAGGCGAAAGCGTGCGCCGGCGGCTTCCTTGAGCCGCTCCTCAAGTTCCTGCATGTCATTATTGGCATAACGCAGCCGCTTCGCCTTGCAGAGACGGATGCCGTCGATGATCGAGGCATGGTTCAGCACGTCGGAGATTACCGCGTCCTCAGGGCCGAGCAGCGTTTCGAAAAGCCCCGTATTGGCGTCGAAGCAGGAGGAATAGAGGATCGCGTCCTCCATCCCGAAAAACTCTGAGATCCGCTTCTCCAGCGCCTTGTGCTCTTCCTGCGTGCCGCAGATGAAGCGCACGGAAGCCATGCCATAGCCGTATTGGTCGAGCGCGGCCTTCGCTGCCTCCCGCAACTCCTCGTTATCGGCCAGGCCAAGATAATTGTTGGCGCAGAAATTGAGCACCTTCCTGCCGCCGCTTTCGATCCTGGCCGATTGCATTGAGGTGATCACGCGCTCGGTCTTGTAGAGACCGGCTGCCTTGAGCCCTTCAAGCTCGGCGGACAGATGTTCGATGAAGGATGCGGTCATTGTCACCACCTCGCTGGGTCATGCCGAGCGCAGCAACCCGTTGCTGGCGATTTCTGCGGCCAGCAAGGCTAAGCTGAAAGAAATCGCCTTCTCCCAGAAGGGAGAGATAGAGCTGCCCTCGTCTGGCCGCCATTCCGGGGTTGGAATATCGGCAGAGGCGGGGTTGCAACCGCTAATCCCCCGGCCGGGGGAGAAAGCAACTTTCCGGGTCAGAGAGAAGCCCGCCTCAGGGCCGCTCATCGCTTTCAGTAGAACGCTTGCAATCCGGTTTGTGCGCGGCCGAGGATGAGGGCGTGCACGTCGTGTGTGCCTTCATAGGTGTTGACGGTCTCCAGGTTCTGCGCGTGGCGCATCACGTGATACTCGACCTGGATGCCGTTGCCGCCATGCATGTCGCGCGCGGCGCGGGCGATATCGAGCGCCTTGCCACAATTGTTGCGCTTCACCAGCGAGATCATCTCCGGCGCCATCCGCCCCTCGTCGAACAGCCGTCCGACCCGCAGCGAGGCTTGCAGGCCGAGCGCGATCTCCGTCTGCATGTCCGCCAGCTTCTTCTGGAAAAGCTGGGTCTGCGCCAGCGGCCTGCCGAACTGGATGCGCTCCAGCCCGTAATTGCGCGCCCGGTGCCAGCAATCCTCCGCCGCTCCCATGACGCCCCAGGAAATGCCGTAGCGGGCCCGGTTGAGGCAGCCAAAGGGACCCTTCAGGCCGGAAACATTGGGCAAAAGCGCGTCTTCGGAAACCTCCACCCCGTCCATCACGATTTCGCCGGTGATGGAGGCGCGCAGCGAAAGCTTGCCGCCGATCGTCGGCGCCGAAAGCCCCTTCATGCCCTTTTCCAGGATGAAGCCGCGGATCTGGTTGTCATGGGCGGCCGACTTCGCCCACACCACGAACACATCGGCGATCGGCGCGTTGGAGATCCACATCTTGGTGCCAACCAGCCGGTAGCCGCCATCGATCTTCTCCGCCCGCGTCTTCATGGAGCCGGGATCGGAACCAGCATCCGGCTCCGTCAGACCGAAGCAGCCGATGAGCTCGCCCGAGGCAAGCCCCGGCAGGTATTTCCGGCGCTGCTCCTCAGAGCCATAGGCATGAATCGGATACATGACCAGCGAGGACTGCACGCTCATCATCGAGCGGTAGCCCGAATCCACACGCTCGATCTCGCGCGCGACCAGCCCGTAGGAAACATAGCCGGCCCCCGCACCGCCATATTCGGCCGGGATCGTCACACCCAAGAGCCCCGCCGCACCCATCTGGCGGAAAATCTCCGGATCCGTCTCCTCCTCCATATAGGCCCGCTCAATGCGCGGGCTCAGCCTCTCCGCCGCAAAGCCAGCCGCAGCGTCCCGGATCATCCGCTCCTCTTCCAAAAGCTGATCCTCAAGAAGAAAAGGATCAGACCAGGCAAAGCTTGCCTTCTTGTCTTGGTTATTCATCAATGGCCCCTTCTGTCTGCACGGCTGGATTCAATCACTGGTGCCGGAAGAAGCATATGTGGGCGGCAGGCGCAATGCCCTTCGCGCTGCAGGCGAATCCCTCTATTATCCTGTCATGTCCATCCAGCAGCTTTCCGAGACAATCATTAACCAGATAGCGGCCGGAGAGGTGATCGAGCGGCCGGCCAGCGTGGTCAAGGAACTGGTGGAGAATGCCCTCGATGCCGGCGCCAGCCGCGTCGAAGTTGCGACCGCAGGCGGCGGCCTAACCCTCATCCGCGTTACCGATAACGGCGGCGGCATTCCAATGGACCAGCTGGCCCTTGCGGTCTCACGCCACTGCACGTCCAAGCTTTCCGGCGGCATCGACGCCATCAGGACACTCGGCTTCCGCGGCGAGGCGCTCCCCTCCATAGGATCGGTGGCACGGCTGTGCCTGCGCTCGCGCACGCAGGAGGCCGACGCGGCAGCGGAGATCGCTGTCGATGGCGGGCGGGTCGGCCGGGTCAAGCCTATCGCGGCCAACCCCGGCACTACGGTGGAAGTGCGCGATCTCTTCTTCGCTACGCCGGCGCGGCTCAAGTTCATGAAGAGCACGCGCACGGAGGCCGCGGCAATAGCGGATGTCATCAGGCGCGTCGCGCTTGCCTTCCCGGAAGTACGCTTCACGCTCTCCGGCACCGATCGCAGTACTTTTGACCTGCCTGCCGTAACAGCGGACGGGGATGGCCTGCTAAGAAGGCTTGGCCAGGTGCTGAGCAAGGACTTCCCCGAGAACGCTCTGCCCATCGATGCGGACCGTGAGGGCATAAGTCTGACTGGCTATGTCTCCATCCCCTCGTTCTCGCGCGGCAACGCTCTGCATCAGTTTGCCTATATCAACGGTCGTCCGGTCCGCGACAAGCTGATCGGCAGCGCCATTCGCAGCGCCTATATGGACGTACTGCCGCGCGACCGCCACGCGGTGACAGCCCTCTTCCTCTCCCTCGATCCCGCGCTGGTGGACGTCAATGTGCACCCGGCCAAGGCAGATGTGCGCTTCCGCGATCCCGGCCTGGTGCGCGGCCTCATTGTCGGCGCCATCCGCCAGGCGCTGGACAGCACGGGCATGCGCGCGGCCACGACGAGCGGGACCGCCATGCTTGCATCGTTCCGCACGCCGCAGAACGGCTTCGACAATGCCTCTTCTTACGGGAATTATGGGACTGGTCGGTACGATGGTGGATGGAGCGCATCCTCGTCTCCAAGCAGGCCGCTGGAAGAGGCAGTCGCGCCTGCCGGTTTTGCGGAGGGCCGGCAGGCCGCTTTCGACATGGGCGGCGCAGCCACAAGCGCCGACGCGCGTGCTTCCGTGTCCGAATATGCGCAGGACGTTGTCCGGCACCCCCTGGGTGCCGCCCGTGCTCAACTGCACGAAAACTACATCGTTGCACAGACGGAAGATTCGCTCGTCATCGTCGATCAGCACGCGGCCCACGAACGCCTGGTATATGAGGCGCTGAAAAAGGCAATTCACGCCCGCCCGCTTCCTTCCCAAATGCTGCTCATGCCGGAGATCGTCAATCTGCCGGAGGAAGACGCCGACCGGCTTGCCTCCCATGCGGAGTTTTTCGTCGGCCTCGGCCTCCGGCTGGAACGCTTCGGCCCAGGGGCGGTGGCCGTTCGAGAAACGCCCGCCATCCTGGGCGAGACCGATGCGGTTGCACTCGTGTGCGATCTTGCCGACGAGATTGCGGAGCATGACACCGCCGACTCTCTTAGGGAGCGCATCGACCGAATCGCTGCTACAATGGCCTGTCACGGATCGGTGCGGTCGGGCCGCAGGCTGAAGCCCGAGGAAATGAACGCGCTTCTCAGGCAGATGGAGGCCACGCCAGGCTCCGGCACGTGCAATCACGGGCGACCGACCTATATTGAGTTGAAGCTTGCTGATATCGAAAGGCTGTTCGGGCGGCGATAAGCACGACAGCTTGACCGATCGAGGAATTATGGCGCATCTGCCCTGATCAAGAGGCATTACATGAATCGTTTTGAAGGCCCGGGAGGCCGGGAAGCACGCATTCGCTATCTAGATGGCGATTTCCAGGTTCTGGCGCCGGGGGCTTTTGTTCGCTGCGCGGTAACGGGCGAAGCCATCCCGCTGGAGGAACTGCGATATTGGAGCGTCGCGCGGCAGGAACCCTATCTTGACGCGGAAGTCTCTCTCAAGCGCGAACTGGAGATGAATCCGGATCTCAGGCAGCGTTGATCATCTTCCCCCGCCGCTCAGCATCCGTTCGCGCCAGCGGGCAAGCGTCTCCTCGATGATTGTGCCGGTCGTATCCGCATTCTCGAATACAGCCTCCACTGGCAGGACCTCCACCTTTTGTGCGAAGGTCCGGAGCGCTTCCAGACCGCGGTCGAGCCGCACAAGGTCCTTCTCCGTGGTCACAAGACGCAGATCGTCGGCCTCCGCCCTTGCTTCCAGCTCCGCCACATCCTGCAAAGTGAAGGGATAGTGATCGGGGAAAGAGCGCGTCGCAGCAAGTTTGGCTCCCGTATCACGCAGCGTGTCGTAGAACTTCCGTGGGTTGCCTATTCCTGCGAAGGCCAGCACCCGCGCTCCCCTGAAGGTTCTTGCTTTGCGGGGCTTAAGACGCGCCGAATAAACCGGCCTTCCCGCGCGCGCAGCATGGCGGATCACGCTGTCCGCCGCATGCCCCTCTCCCAATGTCAACACTGCATCCGTATGGCGCATCTGGTCAACAAGCGGTGCGCGCAGCGGCCCGCCAGGAAGGACATGGCCATTGCCAAGGCCGCGGCGCGCATCCACCACGATCAGTGCATAATCCATATGGATATGCGCGCTCTGGAAGCCGTCATCCATGATGATGAAGTCGAAGCCGGCATCGATGAGGTAGCGAGCACCCGCCTCCCTGCGGCTTGCAACGACCGTCGGCGCATGGCGTGCCAGAAGCAGCGGTTCGTCCCCCACCAGCGCAGATGAATCGTGCTTAGGATCGACCCTATGAGGTGCGGAGACCCGGCCACCATGGCCGCGCGTCAAGAAGGCAATCTTGAGCTTCCGGCGCCTTGCCTCCTTCGCCAGCGCGATAGCCACCGGCGTCTTGCCTTCCCCGCCGACTGTAAAATTGCCCACGCAGAGGATTGCGGCAGCTACTTTCTCGCGCCGGGCGGCCGCCATGCGGGTCGTTGCGGCCAAGCCATACAGACTGGAGAATGGCCAAAGGCTCCAGGCCCGCCAGTCGGCCCTTTGCCACCAGAACTCCGGCGCCTCCCCGACGGGTGCCATGGCTCACCCCGTCCCGCTTTCAGCGCGCTGCAGTCGGCTTTTCACAATAAGCGGATGAATGAAGGGCTCCAACGCCTGGAGGGTACGCGACAACGGCCCCGACATTTCCTCCACCGTGGCACGCCCAGCCGCTATCATTTTCGCGCGCACGTCGTTGTTCTTGAGAAGGAAATTCACCGCCCCCGCAAGCATCTGCTTGTCCCGGATGAGCTGCGCTCCTCCCCGTTCAGTCAGTAGCCGATAGGCTTCGCGAAAATTCTGCACGTTAGGGCCAGAGAGCACCACATTGCCAAGCTTGGCCGGCTCCAGCGGGTTCTGGCCGCCCTGCCCGGCCATGGAACGTCCCATGAAAGCGATCTCCGTCAACCGGAGATAAAGCCCCATCTCGCCGATCGTATCACCCAGGAGAATGTCGGTCTTGGTGGTAATCGGCTCATTGGCGCTGCGACGTGCAACATTCAGTTCCCGCGCGGTCAGCTCTTCCTTCAATGCGGCTCCCCGGTCAGGGTGGCGCGGAACGATAATGGTCAGAAGATCGGGATAGCGTCTGCGCAGGAGGTCATGCACATCCGCTGCTATGGTTTCTTCGCCTTCATGCGTGGATACGGCGGCCCAACAGGGACGCGCACCGATCATCCGTTCCATATTGGCCAGAACATCGGGATTGGCCGGAGGAATATGCGTATCAGCCTTCAGATTGCCCGACACGGTTACGGGGCGGGCACCCAGTTTGCGGAAGCGCTCTCCATTCAGTTCCGACTGCGCCACCACATGCGCCAGATTCTCGAACAGCGCCTCTGCGAGCGCGGGACGGCGGGACCATGCGGCATAGGAGCGATCGGACAAGCGCCCATTCACCAGCACCTGCGGAACGCGGCGCGCACCGAGTTCAAGGATCGTCATGGGCCAGATCTCCGATTCTGCCATGACGGCAAGATCGGGCCTCCAATGATTCAGGAAGCGGCTGATTGCCGGCTTCAGATCGAGCGGGACGTATTGGTGAATGACCCGCCGGCCGAGCCGCTCCTCCGCCACCTTGGCCGAGGTCACAGTGCCTGTGGTCAGCACAACATTGATGCCGCTTTCCACGAAATGCTCAATGAGGCCCGTGACGGCAATGGTCTCGCCAACGCTCGCCGCGTGCACCCAGATCAGCGGGCCGGCAGGGCGGGCACGATCAGTGTAGCCGTAGCGCTCGTGCCTGCGGCCGCGATCCTCCTTGCCCTTGCTCACGCGCCAGACGATATAGCCGCCGATCAGCGGGTAGGCTGCAGCCCCCGCCCAGCGATAGGTCGCTAGCAATGCGCGCGCCCAACCTATGCTCATGCCTTGCGGTCACCGGCTTGGAGGCCGTCGACGAGCTTGTAGGCCTTCAGGGTTGCCTTGTTGAGCGCGGCAGTAACCTCCTGACGTTTCCGTTCCATCTCATCTCGATCAGCACCCGGAGAAACGTGGATCGGCTCGCCCACGACAAGGGCGCTGCGGCCGAACGGGAGGTTGATTGTCGTCTTGTCCCAGGTATTCTCAAGCACCTTGCGCCGGCTGGTGGCGATTGCGACCGGCACCAGAGGCCGCCCGGAAATCCTGGCAAGCGTTACGACCCCAAGCCCCGCCTCGCGCGGCTTTCCATGCGGGATGTCCGCGATCATCGCCACGTTGCAGCCCTGGTCAATTGTACGTTTGAGCCTTATGAGTGCCGAAGCCCCGCCCTTCTTCGGACTATGCACACCCGCACGCCCGCCAGAGCCACGCACAATGCCGAAGCCAAGCTTCTCAGCCACCAGCGCGTTAAGCTCTGCATCCGCACTCCTTGAAAATAGCGCAACCATCCGGTCCTGCGGGCGCTTGAGGGCAGGCGCAAGCAGATGCTGCCCATGCCAAAACACCGCGATCGCAGGCGTATAAGCTGCAACTACGCTTCCTACATCACTTGAGCCTTCCACGCGCGGATTCGTCTTTTCAACCAGGCGGATTACCGCCACTAGAATTGAAGCGATCACGTTCTTCAGCACGCGCGATCGGGCCAGGGGGCGGCGAATACGCTGCCAGAGAGCCTTTATCGGACGCATGCGCCGGTGGCGCCTGCCTGCTGCCTTCGAGCGTGCAGGATTTCCACGCGCCACAGCCTTGCCTGTCCTTGGATCAGCCACGGCCGTGATCGTCCGCGCCAGGATCGAGCAGACGGTGCAAATGGACGATGAAGTACCGCATATGAGCGTTGTCGACCGTTTCCTGCGCCTTCGCACGCCAAGCGGCTTCGGCAGATTTGTAGTCGCCATAGATGCCGACAATGTCCAACCCTTCGAGCGCGCGGAATTTCGTGCTGCTCAAATCCTCAAGCTCTCCACCGAAGACAAGATGGAGAAGCTGTTTCTTGTCTTTCTTCTGGGACATCGCTTCCATATTCCCGGTTTGGGATGTTTTATGGCGCTTCCGTCGAGTCGAAGCAGCCGGCCTGATCTAAATGAAATACCGTCACTTGGAAACCATCACGGCTGCCCGGGCGGACAAAAGATGGTTACGTGCTGATTTCCGCCACCACATCCATCATGGCGTGGAGCAGCCGTCCGCTGCCCGCCACCAGCGGTCCCAGCCGCGGATCGGGCCCTGCATAATAAGGCCGTTGGCCTGAACCGTCGAGAATGCGCCCTCCCGCCTCCCAAAGAATGGCATCGGCTGCAGCAAGATCCCAATCATGGGAATCGGGCTTGACGAAAGTGGCATCAAGCTTCCCGCTTGCCACCATGGCAATCCTATAGGCAAGCGATGGCACGTAAGGATGCGGCGTCACTCGGGCGTAAAGATCCGGTGGCAGAGCCTTCATCATGTTCTTCGGTCCGGCAAGCGCGATCTCGCTCGAAGCTTCCTTGACCGCGATCGGCTTGCCATTGCAGTGTACGCCACCGCCAAGCGACGCACAAAACAATTCGCCCTTGGCGGGACAATCAAGAACGCCGGCAATCGCCCGACCGTTTTCGACGACTGCGATGCTTACGCACCAGACGGAGCGTCCATCTATGAAGGCTCGTGTCCCGTCAATCGGATCAACCACGAAGGTTCGCCTGGCTGAGAGGCGCTCGTTGTTGTCCGTCGTCTCCTCGGAAAGCCAGCCATAGTCCGGACGGGCTCGAATGAGGACGTCGCGAAGATATTCGTCGACCTCCAGATCCGCCTCGCTGACCGGCGACCTTCCCTCCTTCCACCAGATATCCGGATCGGAGCGGAAATGCCGCATCGCAATCGCACCTGCTTCTTGCGCCGCCCTGCTGATCAGCGAGAGCTCCTCCTCGAATTCTGGAAGATCACTCTCCGGCAATGGTCATCCCCTCGATCAGCAGGGTAGGCGAGGCCGTTCCGAAATTGCGGTCGAGATCGTTCGCTGCCGTCATTTGCAGGAACATCTCCTTAAGATTTGACGCAATGGTGATTTCCGACACGGGGAAGGCGATGACACCGTTTTCGATCCAGAAGCCGGAAGCGCCCCGGCTGTATTCTCCGGTAACCAGGTTGACACCCTGCCCGAAGAGCTCCGTGCAGTAGAAGCCGGTCTTGATCGATCCGATCAGCTCTTCGGGGGAACTCTCGCCCGGCTCTATCGCAAAATTGGTAGAGGACGGGTTGACGGAAGATGAGGCTCGCACGCCGCGCCCATTGGTCTTCAAGCCAAGTTCGCGTGCAACCGAGCTGGAAAGCAGCCACGTCTTGAGCACGCCCCGCTCCACGGGCACGAGTCGCTCCCCCGCGACCCCCTCTCCGTCAAAGGGGCGTGATGCCTGTCCGCGTCTGCGTAGCGGATCGTCGGTTACCGTGATGCCGTCAGCAGCAATCTTCTTGTCCATCATGTCGCGCAGGAAACTTGTCTTGCGCGCAACCGAAGCCCCATTGATGGCAGCAGCAATATGGCCGGCTATGCCGCGCGCCACTCGCGGGTCGTAGACAACTGGGTAAACCCCTGTCTTCACGCGGCGCGGGCCAAGGCGCTTCACCGCCCGCTCGCCAGCCGTCCTGCCTACCCTTTCAGGCGAATCCAGATCGGCGAAATGAAGCCGCGACGAGAAATCCCAGTCGCGTTCCATCTTCGTGCCCTCGCCCGCGATCACGCTGACCGAACGCGAGAAGCGCGTTGCCGAATACTGGCCAACAAAGCCGTGGGAAGTTGCGAGCACCAGCCCGCCGGAGCCAGCGGAAGCACCTGCACCCGACGAGTTAGTAACGCCGGGAACCTCTAGGGCTGCGGCCTCGGCTGCAAGCGCATCCTGCGTGAGCTGCTCGGCAGACACCTCAGTCGTGTCCACCAGATCGAGATCAGCAAACTCCCGCGCAAGCCTGTCGGGATCCGCCAGCCCTTCATATGGATCGTCAGGCGAAACCCTAGCCATGGCGACAGCACGCTCTGCCAGGGCAGCAGGATCGGACGAGGCGCTGGCCGACACACTTGCTACGCGTGCGCCAACGAAGACGCGCAGGGCCATGTCGTCGCTCTCGGCCGCTTCGGTGCCTTCGACCTTGCCGAGCCGTACGGATACGCTGGAGGAGCGTGATCGCAGCACCACAGCGTCGGCCGCATCGGCGCCAGCGCGCTTTGCCGCTTCCACGAGGGCAGCCACGCGGTCTAGAAGGTCGTTATTTTCTGGAAGTCTGGTCATACGGGGCCTATCGCTTGTCCGCCTGCGGCTGGCTGGCACCTTGAAGGAAAGGTGTGAGGGAAAATGAACCGGCAAGCATTGTCATGGCCATCATGTATGGCCGCGCGCCTCTCTGCGCAATGATGCAACCTTATCCCGGTCTTGCTCCAGGATCGCTTCCACCGCGCGCTTGAGTTCATCCTTTATCGAAGCCGTACCGGACATGATGGCGTCCATCTTCAGAAAATCGAGGACGCGGAAGCCCGAGATCGCCGGGCGAAGAAGGATGTCTGGCCGCTTCTTCTCCAGTTTCATAGAGATGATAGACTGCATCATGAGCTGTGTCGTGCCGAACATCATCTCGATTGTGCTTGGAGCCTTCGGCGAACGTATTGTGGGTACGCCGACGACGTCGACTGCAATGAGAATGTCGGCCTTGCCTTCCAGAATGTCGAACGGAACTGGATTGTAGATGCCGCCATCGACCAGCGTCATTCCCTCCCGCACCACCGGCCGGAAAATTGCGGGCAACGCCGCCGAAGCTGCCAGGGCGGAGCGCAGATCGCCGCTGTTGAACACTTCAAGCCGGTGGCGATAATAATCGGTCGCGGTTACGTAAAGCGGAATGTCGAGCCGCTCGAACGTCTCAGGTATCTCCGTTGGCAGGAACACCTTCAGGATCCGCTCTGCATTGAATTGTCCAAGCCGCAGCCCCCCTTCCATCATTTCGGAGAATTTCGCTGGACGTGCACGCCAAACCCGGCTTGCAACCTCTGCCCGGCTTGCCAGCACGCTGCTGGCATAGGTGCGAATTTCTGCTCCACGCATGCCAGCGGCCATACCCGCACCCATGATCGCACCAATGGAGGAACCCGATATGGCAACCGGCCGGATACCCAGTTCGTCCAGCGCTTCAATCACGTGGATATGAGCAAGACCGCGCGCACCACCGCCGCCGAATGCGACTGCAAAACTTGGACTGCTTACTTCCTTTGTAGGGATGTCGAGGCTTTCCGCTGCTTCACCTTCAGCCATCTGTTTTTCCTATTCAGCTTTCCGCCCCTTTCTCCTTCCAGAATACACAATTACCCCACATTGCGCATCGCGTCGTAGCTACCGAAGGTTGAATACAACGCTCATTTCCCTTTGCCGGTACCACGTTCCTTTATGGTGCTCCAGCGTCAAGGCTCAAGCCGCCGGCAGAAAGCAATGGTGCTTGACGCGTAATTCCGCCGCTCCTCCAGGACGATGCCCGGAGGTGGGTTGAAAGGTGAATCTGCCGACTCCTCGATCATTAAGAGCGCGTCTTCGGTCAGCCATCCGCCGGAGAGTGCGGAGACAATTGCCCTCTCACTGAGGCCCCGGCCGTAAGGCGGATCGGCGAAAACAAGTCCGAAGGGCGCCATGTTCCCGATCGGCCCAAGGCGAGTGGCATCGCGGCGGAAGATGCGCGTGCATCCGGCCAGCCCAAGATTCATGATATTCTCGCGGATCAGGGCGCGGGCCGAAACTGCCTCTTCCACGAAAAGGCAATAGGATGCCCCGCGCGAGATTGCCTCTAGTCCAAGCGCGCCAGTGCCGGCAAACAGATCAAGCACTCGTGCCCCTTTGACCGAGTCCGGATAAGCGTGTTCCAGCACGTTGAACAACGCTTCGCGGGCACGGTCGGCAGTAGGCCTTACACCGTCCGAACGCGGCGAAGCAAGCCGGCGCCCGCGATAGACGCCGCCAACGACCCGCATCGCGCTACCTCCTCTTGGGGTTATTGCGCGGCTTCTGTCCCCCTGCCTCACGCCTCTTGCCAAAGGACACTTCCTTGCGCTTGCCCCTGCTTTCCTCGTTCCGCTGCCGTTCTGCCATCTCCTCGGCCCGCTTCTTGCCCATAGGCCGCGCGCCGGGCGCCATCCAGACATTTGAAGCCCGGGAGCGTCGTTCCAGCGGGGTGCGCTTTTCCTGCTTCTGCTTTGCATCAGGCTTTCCTTTTGCATCCCGCTCGCTCAAGGGCGGACGCGGCGGCTTACCCCATTTTCGCTCCGGCTGCGCCTCCCTTTCCAGCGAGCGGGCAGGCGAAACACGCTTTGCGCCACCTTCCCCCAAAGTTGGATGCGACGGCCTGCCCTTGCGGTGTTTCGCTCGCCCCTCTGCTTCGTCCGCCAGTTGGACGGATGGGCGTGTTTGAAGCCGCTCTCGCAACTCCTCTCGCCTCTCTTCCCGCGCCCTTCTGTGCAGAACCGGCTTCCTTCCGGCCCTTTGTCCTTCTTTGCTTTGCTCATCAGCCTTGGCTTTGCTTGGCTCGTTAGCCTTTGTCGCAATCTTGCCGCCACGCACGGACTTGCTGGTGAAAGATTGGGCGATGGGCGCGTCGAAATTGGCTCCGGCCTCCTCGATCAGGCGCGGGCCAAGCTGATCACGCAGCATCCGCCCCTTAATTTCCTGCACTGCGCCTTCCGGCAAGTCGCCGAGCTGAAATGGCCCGTAGGAGACACGGATCAGCCGCGTCACATCGAGGCCGAGAGCGCCAAGCACGTTCTTCACCTCGCGGTTCTTGCCTTCGCGCAAGCCAAGGGTCAGCCACGCGTTCGAACCCTGCTGACGATCGAGTGTGGCGGTGATCGCGCCATAAAAAATGCCATCCACTGCGATGCCGTGCTCCAGTTCGGCCAGAGCGGAAGGGTCCATTTTCCCGTGTACGCGCGCGCGGTAGCGGCGCAGCCAGCCGGTCGATGGCAGTTCCAGCACCCGCTTCAGGCCGCCATCATTGGTCAGGAGCAGCAGGCCTTCGGTGTTGATGTCGAGCCGCCCTATCGTAACGAGCCGCGGCAGACCGGTGGGCAGAAGATCGAATATCGTCTGGCGGCCTTCAGGGTCGCGCGTGGTGGTGACGAAACCCGCTGGCTTGTGGAAAAGAAACAGCCGTGTCCGCTCCGCCGCCGGCAGCGGCTCTCCATCAACCTCGATGCGGTCCGAGGGGCGAACATTAAAAGCAGGCGAAGCAAGAACCTTTCCATTCACCCTGACGCGCCCCGCAGCGACCATGGCCTCGGCATCACGGCGCGAGGCAACGCCTACGCGCGCAAGCCGCTTTGCGATACGCTCGCCAGCGCCCGCCTCGCCGGCGCCGATGGCCTGCCGCGACGCACCGTCTCCTTGCGCCTGGGCCGCACTGTCTCTTTGTTCTTGCTGTCCTTGATCGTCATTCTGGCCTTTGCCTTTCCGGGCCGTTAGGTAACAATTCAACCATACTCTTGCGAGTGAAAAGATTGAGCCAGCCACCACCTCACGCCTATCGCAGCTTCATGGCAGTTGCCCTTGCAGAAGCGCGGGCAGCCGCTGCACGCGGCGAAGTTCCCGTCGGAGCTGTCATCGCGCGGGGCGACCATATCATCGCACGGGCCGGAAACCGCACGCGCGAGCTGAACGATCCCACCGCTCATGCCGAAATACTTGCCATAAGGCAAGCGTGCCGCATTGAAGCGTCACAGAGGCTGCCGGGCACCGATCTTTACGTCACGCTGGAGCCTTGCGCCATGTGCGCAGCCGCCATTTCCTTCACACGCGTTCGCAGGCTCTACTTCGCGGCCAGCGACGAAAAGGGAGGCGGCGTAAATTACGGGCCGCGCTTCTTCACACAGGCCACCTGCCATCACGCGCCGGAAGTCTATAGCGGCCTTGCGGAATCCGAGTCCGCCGCGCTGCTCAAGGCATTCTTCGGCGAGCGGCGTAACGGATCGGAAAACGAGGCGTCCTGAGCCCCGTTCAGCGCCAGGGGATCAGCCTGCTCAAACCGGTCCTCTGGTTCGACGCGCGCTTCTTGGCGGCTTCGTCCTCACCAAGTTCATCCGTAGGCGCGGTCGGAGCAGGCTGGCGCAGTTCAACCGGCGGATCGCTCAGATAGCGCCGCGTAGTCGGACTGCCCTGAGTCAACTCCTGTCGCCGGCGGAGGATCTCAGCACGCTGCTGCGCGCTGTTTGTCGGCTCCATTGCCCGTTGCCGCGACGGCTCCATCACGAAGTCCGGCATTGAGCGCCGTTGCCCCGTCATATCGCGGATGATGTTGGGGCTATAGCTGGGGTTGTCCTGGTTTGCGGTCGCCTCCGCGCGTATGCGCGCGAGTCGCTGTTCGGGTGATTCCGGCCAAGCGGAATTTCCGCTGGCTGCAACGGGTTCCTGCGGCGGCGGCAGGACCGCCGTGGAGGGCGGCTTTACCAGATTCGGACGCGGGCTGTAGTCAATCCTTGGCTTATCCCTCGGCCCAAGCGAGAGGACGCCCGTCACGTCCTCCAGCAACTGCGCTTCGGCCGGCGTGCCCGTCCCGTAGGTGGGGCCGGCGCAGCCGGAGACAATCATTGTCGAAACGGCAATGACGCCCGCCGCGATAGTTCTGATGCCAGGCCAGCCACCCTGCATGTGTGCGCCCCGCTCCCGCTGCTTCAAGATAGTCTCTCCTCGGCGCCTGCCATTTGCCCCGAATCGCCCCTTTCTCGCCCGGAAATCCGTCGAGATAATGGCGCCGTTAGCTGCCGCTTTTACCGGACCGCCTGCATCGACGCAACGGCAGCCAGCTAGAAGCGGCCAAGTGCCTTCAACTCACGAAGGACAGCAGCATCCCGCGCCGATACGTCGGGAAATTCCGCATCGGCTCCCACATCGGCGGTGTAGCGCCAGGAACGGGCACATTTCCGCAGGCCAAGATCCTCCGCCTTGCGAAACACCACCGCGACTTCCGGGCCCACCGATTCGTCGACGAAGCATCTTGCCGGTTCGCCGATATCCGGATGATCAATAGCAAGGGTGCTCCCCCCTTCGCGCATTTCCGCGCCCGAGGTGATGAATATCTCGTCCGCATCAAGCCCTTCGAAGATGCCAGCAAGCCCGCTTCCCAGATAGACCACCGGCGCGGCTTCAAGCGAGGACCCGATGGTCTTCTGCCTGCGTTCCACCTCCAGCGCGCCGGTTACGACGCGGCGCACCTGCCGTATCTTGCGCCACTTCTCGGCAAGCTGATCGTTGCGCCACTCCTCCGGCACCTGCGGAAACTGTGCCAGATGGACGGATGCCGCGTCGGGATAGCGCTCGAGCCATGCCTCATCCATGGTGAAGGGCAGCATCGGCGCCATCCATGTTACCAGGCATTCGAAGAGATGGCGCACCACCTTTATCGCACTCTTGCGACGCTCGCTCGAAGGAGCGTCGCAGTAAAGCGCGTCCTTGCGCACATCGAAATAGAATGCGGACAGCTCCACGACCATGAAATCGAGCAGCGAGCGCATCACCCGCTTGAAATCGAAATTGTCGTAGCCCTTGCGCACCAGCTGGTTGAGCTCGTAAAGCCGGTGCAGCATCAGCCTTTCAAGCTCGGGCATCTTCTCCAGCGGCACCTCCTCTCCCTCGTCGTGAGCGAGCGTGCCGAGCATCCAGCGGATGGTGTTCCTGAGCTTGCGGTAGGCGTCGACGTTGGTCTGCAGCACGTTGCCGCCGAGGCGCTGGTCCTCCCAATAGTCTGTGGTGACTACCCAGAGCCGGAGGATATCGGCGCCGGATTTCGCCATCACGTCCTGCGGCACCACCACATTGCCCAACGACTTGGACATCTTGCGGCCTTCCTCATCCATGGTGAAGCCATGGGTGATGACCGCGTCATAAGGCGCCCGGCCGCGCGTGCCGCAGGATTCCAGCAGCGAGGAATGGAACCAGCCACGATGCTGGTCCGAACCTTCCAGATAGACGTCGGCCGGCCATTTCAGGTCCGGGCGGTCTTCCAGCGTGAAGGCGTGGGTGGAGCCGGAATCGAACCAGACGTCCAGAATATCCGTAACCTGCCGCCAAGGTTCGTCAGCGCGCGGGCCCAGGAAGCGCTCGCGTGCGCCTTCGGCAAACCAGGCATCTGCGCCCTCGGCCTCGAACGCCTCCAGGATCCGAGCGTTGACAGCGTCGTCCTTGAGGATTTTGCCATCCTCATCGGCAAAAATGCAGATGGGCACGCCCCAGGCGCGCTGGCGAGAGAGCACCCAGTCGGGCCGCTCCTCGATCATGGCCCTGAGCCGTGTCTGTCCAGCGGGAGGCACGAAGCGGGTCTCGTCAATCGCCTTGAGCGCGCGGGACCGGAGCGTGGTGCCGTCCCCCAGTTCCTTGTCCATATGGACGAACCATTGCGGCGTGTTGCGGAAGATTACCGGCTTCTTCGAACGCCAAGAATGCGGATACTGGTGCTTCAGTCGCCCACGGGCGAAGAGCATATCCTTCTCGATCAGCGCGTCGATGACCGCCTTGTTGGCATTTCCCTTCTTGCCCTTATCGTCGATCACACGGGCAGCGCCGCCCTCGCGGCCAGGGCCGAAGCCGGGCGCATCCTTGGTGAAGAAGCCGGCATCGTCCACAGTGAAGGGAATCGCCGGATCGATGCCGCGCGCCTTAAGCTCGCGCGCGTGGTCGGTCCACGTATCGAAGTCCTCGCGTCCGTGGCCGGGCGCCGTATGAACGAAGCCCGTACCGGCGTCGTCGGTGACGTGCTCGCCGGGAAGGAGCGGGACGGGAAATTCATAGCCGCCGCCGAAGCCCTTCAGCGGATGGGAGCAGACAAGTGCGGCAAGTTCTTCCGGCCTGACGTCGCGCAGACGGTTGTACTCCAGCTTGGCCTTGACGAATGACTCTTCCGCCAAAGCGTCCGCAAAGATCAGCTTCTCGCCCGGCCGCGGGCCGAAAACGTTCTCCGCCGCCGTGACTTCATAAAGGCCGTAGGAAATGCGCGGCGAATACGAGATCGCGCGGTTGCCCGGAAGAGTCCACGGCGTTGTCGTCCAGATGACGACAAAGGCGTCCATGAGTTCTTGTAGGTGCGCATCACCTGCATCGCGACCGATACCACCGACAGCCGCAACAGGAAACTTCACCCAGACGGTGTCGCTTTCGTAGTCATGGTACTCGACCTCGGCTTCGGCCAGCGCCGTCCTCTCCACCACAGACCACATAACCGGCTTTGAGCCGCGATAAAGCTGACCGGACATGGCGAATTTCAGAAGCTCGCCGGCTATGCGAGCTTCGGCATGGTAATCCATGGTGAGATAGGGATTTTCGAAATCACCAACGACGCCCAGCCGCTGAAACTCCTCCGACTGAACCTCGATCCAGTGCTCGGCATAGGCGCGGCATTCCCTACGAAACTCGATCATCGCCGCAGCCTCGCTCAGATCCGGCTTCGGCTTGCCTTTGGCGCGGTAGTTCTCCTCCTCGATCTTCCATTCAATGGGCAAGCCATGGCAATCCCAACCCGGCACATAGTTGGAGTCATAGCCGCGCATCTGGAAGGAACGGGTGATCACGTCCTTCAGAATCTTGTTGAGCGCATGGCCGATATGGATGTTGCCATTGGCATAAGGCGGCCCGTCGTGCAGCACGAAGAGCGGGCGGCCCTTCGCGTTTTCCCTCAGCTTCCTGTAAAGCCCCATATCCTGCCAGCGGGCCACTATTTCCGGTTCCTTCTGCGGCAGGCCGGCCCGCATGGGGAATTCTGTCTTAGGCAGAAAGAGGGTCTCGGAATAATCCAGCTTTTCGGAAGTTTCGCTCATCGTATCGCCGTGGAAAGCGCGCGGCCGCGGTGGCCTGCGCGGACAACCTGTATCAAGAGACGGAACGCGCCCAGCAGGGCGCGGAAAATCCCGGACCTTCCGCGGCCTCACGCCGCTCGGAAGGCCGGGCCGATAATTCGTATCGCAGTCCGTGTGAAACCGGCGCTCTTCATCATGACCGCGCTTTTAGCGGAGAGCGGAGGAAGAATAAAGGGGCGATTGTCGCCGAAGGGGGCGGCGCTTGCTAGAAGGCAATCGCCAGGTCCAGTTCTGATAATGGGCGGATGCCCGACAGCAGCGCACGTGCTTCCGCCTGGTCACGCTGCATTTGTGCGGCCATAGCATCAAGCCCTTCGAACTTCTCCTCCTCTCGCAGGAAGCCAAAGAAGGAGACAGAACAAGTTTCCCCATAAAGATCGGCGTTGAGATCGAAGATGAACGTTTCCAGAAGCGGCTGGCCCGCCTCATCCACCGTCGGCCGGCGGCCAAAACTTGCGACTCCATCATGAAGTCTGCCGTCAGCGCGGCGGAAACGCACGGCATAGATGCCGTGGCGCAACGTGACCTCATTCGGGAGCGCCATGTTCGCTGTCGGAAAGCCAAGCGTTCGGCCGAGCTGTTTGCCTCGCACTACCTCTGCTTCCACTGTGAAGCGGTAACCCAATAGCGCTGCCGCTTGCGAAACATTCCCTTGCGCAAGCCCGGCGCGGACGCGGGTCGACGAGACAATGCCGCCACTCTCGTCGCAGAAAGCCTCAACGACGCTCACACCAAATCCTCTTGCGCTGCCGGCTTGGGCAAGAGCGTCGGGCGTGCCGCCGCGATTCTTTCCGTAGTGAAAATTCTGCCCCGTCACCACATGCCGCGCACCGAGCCCCTCCATCAGCACAGCGGCAACGAAATCGTCCGGTGCGATTTGCGAAAAGTGGCGTGTGAAAGGCTGTTCGACGACGGCATCGAATCCAAGCGCAGCGATGAGGCGTGCCTTGAGGGATGCAGGGGTGAGCCGGAAGACTGGGGCCTGCGGCTGGAAAATGCTGCGCGGATGAGGCTCGAATGTCAGCACGACGGCAGGCAAGTCTTCCTTCCTTGCCAGCTTGCGCGCATTGGAAAGCACCGTCTGATGCCCACGATGAACCCCGTCAAAATTGCCGATGGCCACCACGCCGCCGCGCAGGGCAGCGGGAAAGTCGTCGAGTCCGATACAGCGCCGGAAGCCTTCCACTGCCGCTCTACCGCAATTGTTCGATCAATGCCGCGGCTGAATGGCCGTGCTTCGCCAGAAAGTCGGAAAGCCGCTCAGGGTCGAGCCTGCCATTTGCGCGGTACTCGCTCGCGTGAACGCCTTCCGTGACATAAAGAACGTCGATGCCCAAGGCGGCGGCACCCTTCACGTCCGTCAAGATGCCATCGCCGATTGCCAGCACCTTTTCCTGCGCGACGGGGCGACCCAGCACCTCCTCCGCGGAGGCGAGCGCCGCATCGTAGATGGGCCGGTGCGGTTTGCCGGCGATCAGCGTGCGCCCTCCAAGCAGCGAATATTCGCGCGCAAGCGCGCCGGCGCAGAAGATCAGCTTGTCCCCACGCTCGACTACGATGTCCGGATTTGCACAGATGAAAGGAAGATTACGCGCGCGCAGCCGTCGCAGCAGATCCGCATAATCCTCCGGTGTCTCGGTTTCGTCATCCTCAAGACCGGTGCAGACCACGCCATCCGCCTCGAACTCCTCCACAAGTTCCACATCGAGCCCATCGAAGAAGCTGAGGTCACGCTCGGGGCCGATATGGAAAAGCCGACGCGGCCCTTCCCGCACCAGTTCCTGCGTCACGTCCCCCGAGGTAACTACCCGGTGGTAACTGTCCTGTGGCACGCCAAGGCGTTGCAGCTGCTCCTCCACCGCATCGCGCAAACGGGGCGCGTTGGTGATGAGCACGACGGCCTTGCCCTTTTCGCGCATACGCTGAAGCGCCTTCACGGCAGCCGGAAAGGCTGAGATGCCGTTATGCACCACCCCCCAGACGTCGCACAGGATCACTTCATAAGGCTCGGCAAACACATCGAGACTGTCAATCATGGCTGGTAGCTTTGGCATGATGCTCCTGAAACCTCTCTCTGGCCCCGGCTGCCATCAAGGAACAGGCGAGGGATTAGCCGATGGGAGGGCGGCTGTCACCCGCTTTCGGGCCAGCTTACCGTTAACCGTGGATCAACCAGCCGGGAAGATTTCAGCCTTCAGCCTCAGAAAATAGCAAAGTGTTCATCCCCCGAACTGGTAGAACCGCCTTCTGGTTGCATGTCACGGGGGCGCACATGTTCCGCAAATTTCGCGACGACCGGCGCGGAAACTACGCGATGCTGACGGCGCTGGTCATGATACCCCTGATGGGAGGCTTGGCCATTGCGGTGGACTACGCAGAAATGAGCAGCCAGCGTCAGGCGACGCTGAATGCGCTGGATGCGGCAGGCATCGCCACCGCTCGGCGTATTGCCGAGGGCGCGAGCGATGCCGAAGTGCTGGCCTACGCGCAGGATTTCTTCGACGCCAATCTCACGCCCGTGGTGCGTGAGAATGCGCGGCTCAACGTAGTTCTGCCCGGCAACCATGCCGGCGGCGGCACGCTGAAGCTTAGCGCCGATCTCGATTATACGCCTACCTTCTACCCGGTTCTCAAGGCGCTTCTGGGTGAGAAGACGGCTAGTACGAAGATAAAGCTCGATGTGCAAAATGAGATCCGCCTGAAAAACACGCTGGAAGTTGCGCTGGTGCTCGACAATTCCGGTTCCATGGACCAGAGGGGCTCCGGCTCCGGTAGAAAACGCCTCGATCTTCTGAAGGACGCCGCAAAGGAACTCGTCAGCACCCTGGCCGCACAGGCCGGCATGATGAAGCAGGTGGCAAAGCCGGTTCAGTTCGGGCTTGTGCCCTTCGCAGCCTCGGTGAATGTGGGCCCCGGCCATGCAGATGCCGACTGGATGGATAAGGAGGGGCTGTCACCGGTCCACCACGAAAACTTCGACTGGAGCACCATGCCCGAGGGCAGGAAGGTGGAGAAGGCAGGCGGGGTTTACAGGAAAACCGGCACAGATTGGGGCCAGGAGCGAGGCCGTGTGATGTCCCGTTTCGAGCTATTCGCAGACGTCAGGAAAAAGAACGCTTCCGTCTCGTGGGGCGGTTGCGTTGAAATGCGGCCCTACCCCTACAATCTCAACAACGCGCCGGCCAACCCGAGCATTCCGGAGACGCTGTTCGTGCCCATGTTCGCGCCCGACGAACCAGAACGGGTTACGACTGACAGAAGGGGACGCACGACCACGACATCGTCCTACAATAGCTGGCTTCCAGACGAGACCGAAAACTCGAACATGGCCTACCGCCAGACCTATATGCAAAAATATTACACAGCCGGGACGGTCTCCATCCCCAATGGCAAAGGCCCCAATCAAAGCTGCACGACAACGCCTATTACGCCACTGACGGATGTCACCATTCCGGCCGGGCTTTTAGTAATAACGAATGCGATCAACGGGATGCGTGCGGATGGAGCAACGAACGTCCCGGAAGGGCTCGCCTGGGGATGGCGGGTGGTCTCCGGCAGTGCGCCCTTTACGCAGGGCAGGCCGGACAATGAAAGGGGCAACGACAAGGTCGTCATCGTGCTGACGGACGGCGCCAACACCTACTACACGCCGCAATCGCTGGGCGGAACGGATCTTGCCAACAACCGCTCGACCTATTCCAACTATGGCTATGCCAAAACGGGACGCATCTTTGCCGGAACGAGCGTCAACCGGAACGACTACTCAAACACCAATTACACCAGGGCAATGAACCAGCAATTCGCCACCCTGTGCAATAACGCCAAGAACAACGACATCATTCTCATTACCGTGGCGCTCGATCTCAGCCTGGCGAAAACGGACGAGCGGGAGCAGATCGATGCTCTAAAGGCCTGCGCCTCCGAATCCCGCTTCCGCAAGGATCCTGAAACCGGGCAGCCTGCAAAGCTGTTCTGGAACGCGACGGGCGCGGATCTGGCCGATAAGTTCAAGGAGATCGCTGACGAGCTTTCCAACCTGCGCATCGTCGGCTAGTGCAGAAGACAAGGGCACCGCGCCCTTGCCGCTTCCACCCTTTATGCGATAGGACAGCGCCACGCCCGACGGGCAGTATTTTTCTCACAGCAGGTAGGAATTCAGCATGGCTGGCAAGGCGGAAAAGGTGAAGGCAAGGCTCCCGCGCGGACTTGTCGACCGCCATCCGGCTGACATAAGGGCGGTCGAGGAGATGGTGGGGAAGATCCGCGCCGTCTACGAACGCTACGGTTTCGAGCCGGTAGAGACGCCGCTCATCGAATATACGGATGTCCTGGGCAAGTTCCTGCCCGATCAGGACCGCCCCAACGAGGGCGTTTTTTCCTTCCAGGATGACGACGAGCAATGGCTATCGCTGCGCTACGACCTGACCGCTCCCCTCGCCCGTTTCGTGGCAGAGAATTTCGAGCGGCTGCCCAAGCCCTATCGCAGCTATCGCGCTGGCTGGGTGTTCCGCAACGAGAAGCCGGGGCCGGGACGTTTCCGCCAGTTCATGCAGGTCGACGCCGATACGGTAGGCGCGCCCTCCGTCGCTGCCGATGCCGAGATGTGCATGATGATGGCCGATGTGATGGAAGCGCTTGGCATTGCGCGCGGCGACTACGTCATCCGCGTCAACAACCGCAAGGTGCTCGATGGCGTTTTGGAGGCGATCGGACTCGGCGGGGATGAAAATGCCGGGCGCAGACTAACTGTGCTGCGCGCCATCGACAAGCTTGACCGCCTAGGCGCTGACGGCGTGCGAGAGCTTCTCGGCAAGGGCCGGTTGGATGAAAGCGGCGACTTCACCAAAGGTGCTGAGTTGGACGACTCGCAGGTCGAAGCGGTTCTGCTCGCAACGGCAAGACCCGGAACCGGCGAGCCGGAGGAAAACAAGGCAATACCGGACAGCCAGTCATTTCGTGATGGTCTCGCTGAACTGTCGGACATCGAAAGTCTGGTTCGCTCCGCGGGTTACGGTGAGGATCGCGTTGTCGTGGACAGGTCCGTCGTCCGCGGCCTGGAATACTACACGGGCCCCGTCTTCGAAGCCGAATTGCTAGCCGAAATTCCAAATGAAGAAGGGCAGATCGTGCGCTTCGGCTCTGTTGGTGGCGGTGGCCGCTACGATGGCCTGGTGGCGCGGTTCCGGGGAGAGCCGGTGCCCGCCACAGGCTTCTCAATTGGCGTCTCCCGCCTCATGACGGCGCTCAAGAACCTTGGCAAGCTGGAAACCGCCGACACGATAGCCCCGGTTGTCGTCCTTGTCATGGACAAGGATATCGAAAGCCTTGGGCGCTACCAGCGCATGGTCTCTGAGCTCCGGAATGCGGGCATCCGTGCCGAAATGTATCTGGGTGGGGCCGGCATCAAGGCGCAGGTGAAATATGCCGACCGGCGCGGCAGCCCCTGCGTCGTCATTCAAGGCGGCGACGAGCGCGAAAAGGGTGAGGTGCAGATCAAGGATCTTGTGGAAGGCAAGCGCCTTTCCGAGCAGATCGAGGATAATGTCACGTGGCGACAGGCCCGGCCCGCCCAGTTTTCCGTTCCCGAAGGCGAAATGGTCGCCGCGGTAAGGCGGGTGCTTGAGGCGCAGGCGAAAGAACGCGCGGGCGCATGACGTTGCCTTCATGACCAAACGCTACCCCTCCTTCGCTCCCGAAATTCGAAACCTCTTCGCCGAGCGCGAGGCGGGACTCATAGATATTCCCATTCTCCAGCCGGCCGAGCCCTTCCTCGATATGGCCGGGGAGGATTTGCGCCGCCGCATCTTCCTGACAGAAAGCGAGACCAGTCAGGCGCTATGCCTACGGCCGGAATTCACCATTCCGGTCTGTCTCGACCACATTGCAACGCGCGCAAGCACGCCGCGCCGTTATGCCTATTTGGGTGAGGTGTTCCGCCAGCGCCGCGAGGGAGGGCCAGAGTTCTTCCAGGCAGGCATCGAGGACCTGGGTGCTGAAAACGAGGCGGATGCGGATGCCCGCTCGCTGGCCGATGCCCACGCCATACTGGCGCGGATTCTGCCCGGGCGCTCGCTGTCGGTGACCGTGGGCGATCAGGCCGTTTTCGAGGCCGTGCTCTCCGCCCTCGGCCTGCCGCGGGGCTGGCGCAAGCGGCTGTGCTCTCCGCCCTCGGCCTGCCGCGGGGCTGGCGCAAGCGGCTGGCGCGCGCCTTTGGCTCTCCCGCCGTTCTGGAGACCGCCATCGAAGAGTTCGCCAATCCACAGACGGTTGCGAACCTGCCGCGAGAGGTTGCAAGCCTCGTGGCGCAAGGGGACGAAGAGGAGCTGACGCGGCACATCGAGGAGGCGATGCAGGCCACCGGCCTTTCGCCCTCTGCGGGCCGACTTCCCTCGGAAATCGCCCGGCGGCTTCTGGAAAAGGCAGACCTGAGGAGCGTCCGGCTTTCACAGGAAGCACTGGCGGCGCTGAAATCCTTCCTTGCCATCCGCGTGCCGCTAAACTCTGCGGGTGAATGCCTTGCTACCTTTGCACGTGAGACCAGCATCGTGCTCGACGATACCCTTGAAGCGTTCACGTTACGCACCGATCGCATCGCCGCCCAAGGGCTGCCGCTGGATAGTCTCCATTACAATGCGCGTTTTGGCCGGCCGCTGGATTATTACACCGGTTTCACATTCGAGATCGGCGCGGACGGTCTACCAGCCGCACTTGCCGGCGGCGGACGTTACGACCGGCTTTTGACGCTGCTTGGTGCCGAAAGGCCCATTCCCGGAGTCGGATTTTCGATCTGGCTTGACCGCGTCGCGACCTTGAGGGGGGAGACGCCATGAGTGTGACGCTGGCGCTTCCCTCCAAGGGGCGGCTGAAGGATGCTGCGGTGGAGCGTCTGCGCGAAGCTGGCTATCCCATCTGCCTGCCAGACGATGCGCGCCGCTATCGCGCCCATGTCGAAGGGATCGACGGGCTGGAAGTAACCTTCCTTTCTGCTTCGGAGATCGCGCGGGAACTGGATCGCGGCAATATCGATCTCGGGGTGACCGGCGAGGACCTCGTGCACGAAACGATGACCGATTGGGAAACCCGCGCGGAAATTGCCGCCCGTCTCGGTTTCGGCCGTGCTGATGTGGTCGTGGCCGTGCCGGAAGTCTGGTTCGATGTCTCCACCATGGCCGATCTTGATGATGTCGCCGCTGATTTCCGGCAGCGACATGGTCGGCGGCTGCGGATCGCCACGAAATACTGGCGCCTTACGCAGCAGTTCTTTTCCCAGAAGCATGGCATCCAAGTCTATCGCATCGTGGAAAGCCTCGGCGCTACTGAAGGCGCTCCGGCAGCCGGATCCGCCGACATCATTGTCGACATCACCACCACCGGTTCCACGCTAAGAGCAAATCACCTCAAGGTGTTGGATGACGGGGTGATCCTGCGCTCTGAAGCCTGTCTCGTGGCCGCGAGGAAGGAGCGCACCGGAGAAGACGCCAGGCTCATCGCGGAAATGGCTGCTGCCTTGCAGGCAGGTTTAGACTAGGTTCAATTTCAAACCGGAACCGCTTCTCCCGGAGTTTCTTCAGTCTACGCCGAAGCGCTATCTGGCCTGCATGCCCGTTTGCGAGGAACAAGGCTACCTCGCCTTCCTATTCCTCCACTACCCGAAGCCTTAGGGAACCCGAACCCTGCACTGCGCGGTTGTCGTCCGCCATCTTGTCATCCGCAACGCCCTTGCCGTCAGGAGCGCCGAGTTCGAGCGCTTCGATCTTCGCGCCGCGCTTCGTCACCTTGTCGGTGGAGGTAAGGATCAGGTCGATATCCTTGTTTGCCTGGAGGAAATGGGTCTGCAGCTTGCGCACACGGTCATCGAGCCGCGCCACGTCCTGCATGAGTTTCATCACCTCGGCCTGGATCAGATGCGCCTGCTCGCGCATGCGCGCGTCCTTAAGCACTGCCTGAATCACCTGGATGGAAAGCATCAACAGAGATGGTGAGACGATGACGATGCGTACCCGATGTGCCCGCTGCACCAGCGCTTCGAAATTCTCGTGAATTTCGGCGAAGATCGATTCCGACGGCACAAACATGAAAGCCGTATCCTGCGTCTCGCCGGGCAGGAGATACTTCTCCGCGATTGCCTTGATGTGCACCTCGACGTCGCGGCGGAATGCAGCTTCCGCAGCTTTGCGAGCCTCGGCGCCCTCTCCTTCTGACGCACGGATGGCGTTCCAGGCTTCCAGCGGGAATTTGGCGTCGATGACGAGCGAGGGCGCGCCGTTCGGCATCTTGATCATGCAGTCCGGGCGGGTGCCATTCGAGAGCGTTGCCTGAAAACTATAGGCCGTAGAGGGCAGGCCATCGGCGACTATCGCCTCCATGCGCGATTGTCCGAATGCGCCGCGGGTCTGTTTGTTGGACAGAATCTGCTGAAGCTGAACCACCTGCCCAGCGAGCGACTGGATGTTGTTTTGTGCGGTATCGATGACGGCAAGCCTCTCCTGCAGCTTGGCGAGATTCTCGTGCGTGGCCTTGGTCTGCTCCGTGATCGACTGGCCGAGGCGCGATGACATTCCGTCCAGTCGCTCCGAAAGCGCCTTGGTCAGTTCCGCCTGCCGCGCCCCGAATACCTCGGCAATCGTTCCCATGCGGCCCTGAAGCTCGGCCTGTGTCCGCGCAAGATCCGCAAGACGCGCCTCCGCCTCCCGCGCTCGGCCGGCTGCTTCCGCCTCAGCCAGCGTTCGAGCGCTGGACAGGCGCCAGAGGGAAAGAGCAAGCCAGAATACCAGAACGAGGAGCAGCCCTCCCGTCGCTACCAGGAGCTCGCCAAGGGAAATTATCGTTGCGCCGAGCTGGACAACCGGTATGGAAAATAGGGACGCTGCTTCGATCATTCCGGAAGCCTAGCCGATTCGGCTCGGCAGCATAAGACCAAAACGTGAACACCTCCCAGCGACGCAGCATCTCTCATATTGACGCCCCAACAGCGAACGATTACCTGACGCTCATGACCGTTCGTCCGATCATCATCCTGCCCGACCCGAAACTGCGCCAGGTATCAAAACCTATGGAGCGCGTGGACGACGAGGTACGCCAATTGGCCAGCGACATGCTGGAGACCATGTATGATGCGCCCGGCATCGGCCTTGCCGCGATCCAGGTGGGCGAACCCGTTCGCATGCTCGTTCTCGATGTTTCGGAGAAGGATGAGCCGAAGAATCCTCAGGTCTTCATAAATCCCGAGATCATGGCGCGTTCAGATGCGCGCAACGTGCATGAGGAGGGTTGCCTCTCCATTCCCGATTACTATGCGGAGGTGGAGCGGCCGGCCGAGGTGACGGTGAACTATATCGATCTGGACGGAAAGCAGCAGACCGTGGAAGCGAGCGGCATCCTTGCCACCTGCCTCCAGCACGAGATCGACCATTTGAACGGCGTTCTTTTCATCGACCACCTGTCGAAGCTGAAGCGCGACATCGTGCTGCGCAGGTTCAGGAAGCTCGCCAAAGAGCGTCCGCCTGTACGGATGGTCGGCTAAACAGGCCCATCCGCAAAGGGAGGCCTTATGCCACTTCGCCTCGTCTTCATGGGAACGCCGGAATTTTCCGTGCCGACGCTTCATGCTCTCGCCGAAACCGGCCATGAAGTCATCGCCGTTTACTCTCAGCCTCCCCGGCCTGCCGGCCGACGCGGGCTCGAACTCACCAAATCCCCTGTGCATCGAGCGGCCGAGCAGCGCGGCATCGAAGTGCGCACGCCAACGTCGCTCAGGTCAGAAGTAGAGCAAGAGGCTTTCCGCGCCCTCAAGGCCGATGCGGCGGTGGTGGTGGCCTATGGTCTTCTTCTGCCCGCCCCCATCCTGGAGGGGACGCGGCTTGGCGCCTATAATGGCCATGCTTCCCTCCTGCCGCGCTGGCGCGGTGCCGCCCCTATACAGCGCGCCATTATGGCCGGAGATCGCGAAACCGGCATGATGGTCATGAAGATGGACGAAGGGCTGGATACCGGGCCTATAGCCATGACTGAGAGGGTCGCCATAGGTCCGGACATGACGGCAAGCGAACTTCACGACATTCTGAAGGAAGTCGGCGCACGGCTGATGTGCCGTGCTATATCACGGCTTGAAGAAGGCGCGCTGGAACTGAGGCCGCAGCCCAGCGAGGGTGTAACCTATGCAAAGAAAATCGGTAAAGAGGAGACACGCGTCGACTGGACCTTACCGGCCCCACAAGTGCACAATCATATCCGCGGCCTTTCGGCCTTTCCCGGCGCCTGGGGCGAGATGCCGGTTTCGGGGAAAATGGAACGTGTGAAGCTCCTGCGTTCTTCTCTTTCATCCGGAAGCGGCACCCCAGGCAAAGTTCTGGATGAAGCGCTTTCGATTGCTTGCGGCGAGGGCGCAGTGCGTCTCCTGCAATTGCAGCGGGCAGGCGGCAAGGTGCTCCCGGCCAAGGAGTTTCTGCGAGGCGCCAAGCTCCAGAAGGGAGCCCGCATCAAATGAGCGCAATCATCATCAGACCTGAGAAGCCACAGGATCGTGATGCCATCCGCGCCCTTCTTGTACAGGCATTTGGCGGAGAAGCCGAAGCAAGGCTGGTGGATGCGCTCAGGAATTCGGGAGCGGTCGTGCTTTCGCTCGTTGCCGAGCGCAATGGGGAGATTCGCGGCCACATCCTTTTCTCGCGGCTTGTCGTGCGCGGTTCTGAGGCGGCTTTCCCCGCCGTAGCCTTGGCTCCCCTTGCCGTCCACCCGGAACATCAGCGGCAGGGCATTGGGCTGGCCCTCATGGAAGACGCGCATATGCGGCTACAAGCGGCAGGAGAGAGGCTCTCAGTGGTCCTTGGAGATCCGGCCTATTACGGCCGGGCTGGCTATCGCCACGCACGTGCGCAAGGTTTCACGAGCGTTTTCCAGGGCACGGCATTGCAGGCGCTGGCCTGGGGCGAAGCTCCCGTCACCGGACAACTTGAATATGCGCCCGCCTTCGGCGAACTCGGCTGAAGATGCCGCGCTATCGCATCGATATCGAATATGACGGCAGCCCTTATGTCGGCTGGCAGCGGCAGGCGGGGCAGATGAGCGTGCAGGAGGCCATTGAAAAGGCGATAGCCGCCTTCTCCGGCGAAGAAGTCACGTTGCACGGCGCCGGACGCACAGATGCCGGGGTTCACGCGCTGTCCCAGGTAGCCCATTTCGATCTTTTTCGCGATTTTCCGCCTGACACGGTGCGCGATGCCGCCAATGCGCATCTGGCCATGGCGGGCGAGACCATTTCCGTACTTGCCGCGGTTCCGGTAGCAGAAGACTTCGATGCCCGCTTCTCAGCTCGCGCCCGTCATTATCTCTATCGTATTCTCAACCGCCGCTCACCGCCCGCCCTGGAGCACGGCAAGGTCTGGCACGTGCCGAAAAAGCTGGACGCAGAAGCCATGCAGGAGGCAGCGTGCCGCCTTGTTGGCCGGCATGACTTTACCACCTTCCGCTCCATCCAGTGCCAAGCGAAAAGCCCGGTCAAAACGCTCGATCGGCTGGCAGTCAGCCGCCTCGGCGATGAGATCGAGATCCGTGCCTCAGCCCGTTCATTCCTGCACAATCAGGTGCGCTCGCTGGTCGGCACGCTCAAGAAGGCGGGGGAAGGCACCTGGAGCGCCGATGACGTCGAAGCCGCCCTGCAGGCACGCAACCGGGCGGCCTGCGGTCCTGTGGCCCCACCGCAGGGGCTTTATCTCGTCCGCGTGGATTATTGAAAGTCGAGGCCCAGCAGCTCCTGCAGCAACATCAATGCCGTAATTGAGGTAACCAGCATACCCAGGAAGACGGCGCTACCGGTTGCCAGGCCCCGGCCGATCGCAATTATGGTGAGCCGCCACGAAAGGACGAGCGACGCGATGAAGAGGACGATCGAAACGAACAAGGTGAGCTCTTGCGCGCCTGGCCAGAACAGGCGCAGGAGCGCGGAAGGCAGCATGAGCCAGGCAAACAGGGCGGAGGCCCAGTTGCTGGCCACTACATAATGTACGAAGCGTGAGGCAATGCCGGCCGGACGGCTAATGGCCCCAAGCACTGCAAGTGGAAGGACCCAGGCGCCCATATCCACGATAAAGAGTCGAAGCAGGATCGCAAATCGTACCTCGAAATAGACCGCGTAGGACACGCTGTTCGCGATGGCTACCCAGCCCACCACAAGCGCGGGCAGCGCGACCATAATGGCGTAGAAAGAGTTCCAGAACCCGTCTACCGACAGGTCGAGCAGCGACAAGCCTTCCGACCGCCCCAACATCATCTGCCAGACGCCGGTCAGATATTGCTGTACTTCCTCACCCGAAGGCATCAGCCGAACCATCCCTCCAGGAACCGCTCGTAAATGCGGGTCAAAATTTCCAGATCCGCAAGGGCCACCCTTTCATCGACCATATGCATGGTCTTGCCTACCAGTCCGAACTCGACCACCGGGCAGTAATCCTTGATAAAGCGAGCGTCGGACGTGCCGCCCGAAGTGGAAAGCTCAGGCCGGCGTCCCGTCACCGCCTCTACGGCCCCCGATAATGACTCGATCAGCCTTTCGTTACGCGTCAAGAATACCGGACTGGGCCTGTCACGCCAATGGACCTCAAAGGCTATCGGCTCGCCGCGGCCCGGGCGCAACCGGTTTTTCTTCGCCGCCTGCTTCAGGCGCCTCAAAATCTCTGACTTGAGGCTTGCTGCGTCCCAGGTGTCATTGAACCGTACATTGAAGGAAGCTGTGACGCGGGCGGGGATCACATTGACTGACGGATTGCCAACGTCGATGGACGTGATCTCCAGATTGGTGGGCGGGAAATCCGACGTGCCTTCGTCGAATGGCGACAGGAGCAAGGCTTCCAAAAGTGAAATCAGTCCCGGCACCGGATTATTGGCCAGATGAGGATACGCAACATGCCCCTGCTTACCCCTCACGGTAAGCGTCCCCGAAAGCGATCCGCGTCGCCCGATCTTGATCATGTCGCCAAGGCGATCCGGATTCGTGGGCTCGCCCACGATCGATGCGTCCCAGCGTTCGCGTCGCGCCGCGGCCCATTCGAGCAGCTTTGCCGTGCCATTTACAGCCGGCCCTTCCTCATCCCCCGTGATGAGAAAGGAAACGGAACCGCGAGGAGAGCCGTGTCTGGCAACATGACGGGCCAGCGCGGCCACGAAGCAGGCTATTGCGCCCTTCATGTCCACCGCCCCGCGGCCGAACATCTCCCCGTCGGTTATTTCGGCCGCGAAAGGAGGATGGGACCAATCGCTTTCGTCGCCAGGCGGCACCACATCGGTGTGGCCGGCGAACATCAAATGCGGACCTACCTTCCCGATCCGCGCATAGAGATTCTCAACTTCTGGCATTCCTTTCTCTTGGAATACCGGCCGCTCAACCCGCGCCCCAAGAGGAGTGAGCATTGCTTCAAGCGCCGAAAGTGCCCCCGCTTCCGCCGGCGTGACGGAGGGACATCGAATCAGGACCGCGAGATTGGCGGCAGGGTCCACGGGAAGGCTCATGATGAAGAATCGTTACTAGACGCGAATTGGGCTGTCACGCCCCACACGCCTCATTTCGGCGCGTTGGTGCGCTCGCCATAGCTGTTAGGGCCGGAGTCGCCGGGATAAAGGCACAGGATGACGAGTACGAAGAAGGCAAATACCGGGACGAAGAGCGCTGCAGCGAGGATGCCCGGTTTGTCGAAATCATGCAGGCGCTTTACCCCCAGCGCAAGCTGGGACCACAGCCCGACGATGGCGAAGAACCAGAAGAAAAGCAGCCAGCCGGAGGCCGCGCTGTCACCCTCTGGAATGAGCGAGAGCCTGTAAATTGCAAAAAGCGGAAAAAGGCCCGCGAACACATTTGCCAAGAAGTAGACCAGGCGGCTGATCCGCCCCGAAAGACCGAAGAAGAGCCAGATGAAAGTCTTTATGTCCAAGCCTGTGCCCCATGCTCGCCGACGCTGGCGTCAGTCTCTCAAAAGTTCGTTGATCGAGGTCTTTGCGCGCGTCTTCTCATCCACACGCTTGACGATGACGGCACAGTAGAGGCTTGGCCCCCAATCGAGCTCAGGAACAGCCTTGCCTGGGACTGTGCCGGCAACCACCACTGAATAGGGCGGTACCTCACCATAAAAGATCTCGCCGGTTGCCCGATCGACGATCTTGGTCGACTGGCCGATGAAGACGCCCATGCCCAGAACCGAGCCCTCACGGACGATGCAGCCTTCCACCACCTCCGAGCGCGCGCCGATAAAGCAATTATCCTCGATGATGGTCGGCGCGGACTGCATGGGCTCCAGAACCCCGCCGATCCCCACGCCGCCGGAAAGATGCACATTCTCGCCGATCTGCGCACAGGAGCCGACCGTCGCCCAGGTGTCCACCATTGTGCCACGCCCTATATAGGCCCCGAGATTGACAAATGACGGCATGAGCACCGCACCGGGTGCGATATAGGCTGAATGACGGACGATCGCGCCGGGAACCGCGCGAAAGCCAGCATTCACGAATTCGTTCGGGCCCCATCCGTTGAATTTAGAGGGGACCTTGTCCCACCAGGCAGCCTCGTCCGGGCCGCCCTTGATGATCTGCATCGGGTTTAGCCGGAATGAAAGCAGCACGGCTTTCTTCAGCCACTGATTTACGTGCCAGTTGCCATTCGCCTGCGGCTCGGCTACCCGTGCCGCGCCGCTGTCGAGCAGATGGAGCGCTTCTTCCACGGCTTCGCGCACTTCACCGCGTGTTTCCGGCGCGATGGAGTCGCGGTTGTCAAACGCTTGCGTCACCGTCTTTTCCAGCACGGCAAGATCCGGGCTTTTCATCAATGGACGCTCCGCTACACAAGGTATTAAAAGGCTCCCGCTATAAGGGCCATCAGGCCCGCGGCAACCGGCGCGGACCCTATGCGAAGCGCTGAAAGGGGTCAATCACGCGATGAACGCAAAGCGCGAGAAGGACGGGACAGGAATCGCATGAATCCAGATGAAAAGAATAGCTGGACGCCGCTACCCCATTCAGACGAAGACCTGAAGCGGGCGCGCAGCGTACCCGATACGCCGCAGACGCGATCTTCAACCTACCGGCTCGCCTGGGACGACGAGGATTTCATGACGAGGCGCGAGCTACGGCCCGTGCGCCTTCAGCTTGAACTTCTGAAGCCGGAAATGGCGCTTGCGGGCCGCGGCATCCGCTCGACAGTGATTCTTTTTGGCGGCGCGCGCATTCCAGAGCCGGGGGGCGACGCCTGGGCGGCCAAGAACGAGGTGCAGAAGCAGAACCTTGAAAAGAACAGCCGCTATTACGAGGAGGCACGTCAGTTTGCGCGGCTGTGCTCCGAGCATTCGGCCAAGACCTATTATCGTGAATATGTGGTGGTGACAGGGGGCGGACCCGGCGTCATGGAGGCGGGCAATCGCGGTGCCGCCGATTGCGGCGCTCCCTCGATCGGCCTCAACATCGTTCTGCCGCACGAGCAGGCGCCCAACCTCTATGTGACGCCGGAACTCTGCTTCAACTTCCACTACTTCGCAATCCGCAAGATGCACTTCATGATGCGGGCAAAGGCGGTGGCGGTATTCCCCGGCGGATTCGGCACCTTGGATGAACTGTTTGAGACGCTCACCCTCATCCAGACCGGCCGCATGGAGCGGGTGCCTGTCATCCTCTTCGGAAAGGAATTTTGGCATCGCGCCGTTGACCTTGGCTACCTTGCCGAGCAGGGTACGATCTCGCCGGGCGATGACGAACTCATTACCTTCGTGGATACGGCGGACGAAGCATGGTCGCATATCGCTGCATTCTATGAGCTTTAGCGGCGGCCACACCCTAATGGCGGGAACCGCGCTCGCGTGTCGCAGACTGGGTGATCTGGCGTTGCGAAGGTCTGTACGCTAAACAGAATCATGGCAAGCGGCGGCAAGTCATCGAGGAGCATGTTTGCGGCAATGCGGCAAGACCGCGGCCTATTTGCGTTTGCTGCCACCCTGACGCTCGTCCTCAACCTGCTCCAGCCATGGGCGGCGTCTCGCAATGCGGATTTCGCCTCTCTTCTCATCCTGTGCAATCACGAAGCGAGTGCTCTGGCCGCTCCGTTGAGCAAGCAACAGAAGCCGGATTGCCCATTCTGCCCGGCCGGCCACCTTTGTGCCCTTTCCGCAGCGCTGGCGCCTCCGGCCCAACCACCGAGCCTACCTGTCTCGTCCGATGCCATCAGGCAGAAGCCGGACAGGACAGGAGTTCCCGTACCGCCTTCTGGCGATCATGCCCTGCCCTCGATAAGGGCCCCTCCCCTCGCAGCATAAGCCGCCGGCCAGCGCGCCGGCCTCATGAAATCGAGGAGAGAAAAAGGTACTGATCATGTGCAGAATCATTCTTACCGCGCTTGCCGCATCGGCACTCTGTGGCGCATCGACGGTCGCGGCGACCGCCCACATTTCCCTGCAGCAGAAGGAAGCTGCACCCGGCACATTCAAGGCGGTGCTCGGCGTTCCCCATGGCTGCGACGGTGAAGCAACCCGGTCCCTGCGCGTCCAGATCCCCGAAGGCTTCATCGGTGTAAAGCCGATGCCCAAGCCAGGCTGGGAGATCGAGATCGAGGAAGGCGCCTATGCCGGCACCTACCGCTTGCACGGCGACGATGTCGACTCCGGACCAAAAGCCGTCACGTGGCACGGCGGGAGCCTTTCCGACGCGCATTACGACGAGTTTGTGCTGCATGGTACATTAGCGGGGGTCGAACCGGGCCAGAAGCTGTACTTTCCAGCCGTCCAAACCTGCGCATCCGGCGAGGAGCCATGGACCGAGATTCCCACTTCCGATGCGCGTGTCGAGCGTCCCGCTCCCGTTTTGACCATTCTGACCGCAGAAGGCGCTGCAGACGGCCATGACCACCAGAGCGTAGCCGAAGCCATGGTGGGGGATATCGGCATCACCAATCACTGGGCGCGGGCAATGCTGCCCGGCCAACCAACGGCAGGCGCCTACATGACCATCGAGAATTACGGCCAAGAGGCAGATCGCCTGGTTTCGGCCGCATCCCCAGCCGCGGGCAAGGTCGAGATCCACACGATGGAGGTCGTGGATGATGTGATGGTGATGCGCCCGGTAGAAGGCGGACTTGAAATTCCGGCAAACGGAAGCGTGGCACTAGAGCCCGGCGGGCTGCACCTCATGCTCATGGACGTGGCAGAACCCTTCGTGGAAGGCGGCGAGGTGCCGGTCACGCTGGTGTTCGAGAAGACAGGCGAAGTGGAGCTTTCCCTGCCAGTGCGTTCAGCCCGCGCCGGGCGCGGCGAGCATAGTCACGAGCACGATCACTAGCCTGCCATCTGCCTTTGGTGATTGCGGCGGGGCCTTGGCGCCCTGCCGCAGATTCGGCCAGAAAAGCGAATTTTTCAGGCTGGAATACGACTAGCTCCCGGTCACAGCTCTTAGGAACTTTGGAAGATCGTCTGTGACGTAATCGACCTCATCGTCCTGCTCCGGATCACGCTCCCAGATATCCGAGTAAGTTGGGCCAAAGTTCTGCGGGACGATGAGCACGGTCGTCATGCCGAGTTCCTTGGGAATGCGCAGATTGCGAGCTATGTCTTCGAACATCACCGCATTCGGCCCGACAATTTCGTGGAGGGAGACGAAGAGGTCGTAGCTCTCCTTTGCCGGTTTGGGCTGCAGGCCGGCCGCGACGATGTCGAAAATATCCTCAAAATGGTCGGAAACGCCGAGTTGCCTTGCCGCACTCTCGGCGTGACGGCGGCTGCCATTAGTGAAGATGAACTTGCGGCCTGGCAGCGCCTCGATCGCCTCCTTGAGCGCCGGATTCGGCTTGAGCCAAGAGTAATCAATATCATGCACCTTCTCCAGGAAGTCGTCCGGGTCGACCTCATAACGGTCCATTAGCCCGCGCAGTGTCGTCCCGTGGCTGCGGAAAAGCTCCTTCTGAAGCTCGCGCGCTTCCTCCCGGGGTAGTTTCAGAAGCTCCGAAACATAGGTGGTCATCCGTACATCGATCTGTGAAAAAAGATTGCTTTCGGGCGGATAGAGCGTGTTGTCGAGATCGAACACCCAGTCAGTGACATGGGCGAAGCGGCTTGGGTCTGGCTGATTGGTCATGGCCTTTTATGTCGGTTTTGCAGTTTACTTCCAAACATCTTTGTGCGCCAACGATATATTGCACGGATATTGCACCCGAACCGCTAGGCGGCTAAGTCTTCACCCTGCACCTGCTGCCCCTCGTTTTCGGTCCTTCCATGGAACTTTGGATACCTCTCACGCTTACTGCCGCCTTCCTGCAAAATCTCCGGTCGGCAGCGCAAAAACACCTGAAGGGCGTGATGGGCACCACGGGGGCCACCTTCGTACGCTTCGGCTTCGGCTTGCCATTTGCCGCCCTTTTCCTGGTGGGCTTGCACAAGGTTGCGGACTTTTCCTTTCCCTCATTCAACCTTGTGTTTTTCTTCTGGGTGATTCTCGGCGGATTAGGGCAGATCGCCGCCACTTTCCTTCTCGTCCACCTCTTTTCCTTCCGCAATTTCGCAGTCGGCACCGCCTATTCGCGTACAGAGCCTGCGCAAGCGGCGGTATTCGGCCTCATCTTCCTGGGCGATGTAGCCGGCCATGCAACGCTGGTCGCTATCGCGATCACCGTCGTCGGCGTGATGCTTATCTCAGTCGCGCACCTGCCCATGAACTGGCGCAACCTCTTTTCTTCGCTTGTGAGCCGAAACGCGTTGATAGGGCTTGCCTCGGGCACGCTCTTCAGCATCGCCGCGGTTTCCTACCGCGCCGCCTCCCTTTCCCTGGGCGGACCAAATTTCATGATGCAGGCAGCCACCACATTGTTCTTCACGATCCTTTTTCAGACCGTGGCGATGCTGGCATGGATCTACCTGAAAGACCGTAGCGAGCTCACGCGTATCGCGCAAGCGTGGAAGACGTCGCTTTTCGTGGGCCTGGTCGGGGCTACCGCCTCCTTCTGCTGGTTCTCTGCTTCTACCTTGCAGCAGGCGGCGGTGGTAAAGGCGCTCGGGCAGGTCGAAATGATCTTCACCTTCGCCTCTTCCGTCTACTTCTTCCGCGAAAAGATCAACTTGACGGAAATTGCGGGATGTTTGTTCATCGTCGCTGGCATTATCGCGCTGGTGCTTTTGTAGCGCCTCATGGAACGATCAACGTTCCCGCTCCGTGTTCGGTAAAGAGCTCCAGAAGCACTGCATGGGCGGTCTTGCCGTTCAGGATGACAACGCCCTCCACCCCGCGCTCGATGGCTTCAATGCAGGTTTCCACCTTGGGTATCATGCCGCCGGAAATGGTTCCATCCTTGATAAATGCGCGCGCTTCGGCCACCGTAAGCTCGTCGATCAGCTTGCCCTGGCCGTCAAGCACGCCCGGCACGTCAGTCAGGAAGAGGAGCCGCGTAGCCCTCACGGCCCCGGCAATGGCGCCCGCAAAGGTGTCGGCATTGATGTTGTAGGTGTGGCCGTCGCGCCCCGGTGCCACCGGCGCGATGACGGGGATCATCTCTGATCGGGCGAGCAGGTCGAGCAAGGTCCTGTCAACTTCCACGGGTTCGCCGACAAAGCCGAGATCCAGAACGCGCTCGATATTGGAATCCGGGTCGGTAACGGTTTTGCGCGCCTTCTCGGCGAAAACCATGTTTCCGTCCTTGCCGCAAAGGCCGATGGCCCACTCCCCTTCTGCATTGATGAGTGCCACGATCTCCTTGTTGATGGAGCCCGCGAGCACCATTTCCACGATCTCCACGGTCTTTTGATCCGTAACACGCAGCCCGTTCTCGAACTTGGATTCAATGCCCAGGCGCTTGAGCATGGAACCGATCTGCGGTCCGCCGCCATGAACCACAATTGGGTTTACGCCTGACTGTTTAAGAAGCGCGACGTCGCGAGCGAAGGCGCGGCCGAGCGCGGCGTCCCCCATGGCGTGGCCACCATATTTGATAACTACGGTCTTGTTCTCGTAACGCTGCATGTAGGGCAGCGCAGCAGAAAGGAACTGCGCCTGGGCCTCGGCGGTTTCGGTGACTTGCGGCATATCAGGGTCCCGGTCTTGATCGTCCCACCGCCCTCATATCGCATTCGCCGGTGCACGCAAATGGCTGTGCGCTATTCGACGCGGCGCGCAGCCTCACGAGCCGTTGATTTGCCGTATGTGCACGGCACATCTACCCTGAGCCTGGAGGAGGTGCCCCATGAAACGGCGCAATTTCCTTTATGGCGGAGCTGGCGCTTTTGCCGCGCTTGCGGGCAGCGGGTTTTTCATGCGCAATAGTCCGGGCGGCGGTGCCACCGCCGCGACGTTCGAAATCATGAAACCCGACGAGGAATGGCGCGCGATCCTTTCGCCCGAGCAATATGCGGTACTCCGGCAAGAAGTGACAGAGCCGGCATATTCGAGCCCGCTCAATGGCGAGAAGCGGGCCGGCATTTTCCACTGTGCCGGCTGCGACCTGCCGCTTTATTCCTCGGAAGCGAAATACGATTCCGGCACGGGCTGGCCGAGCTTCTGGGAGTCCCTGTCGGGAGCTATCGGTACGAAGAAAGACCGATCCTTCTTCATGGTGCGCACTGAATGCCACTGCCGTCGCTGCGGGGGTCATCTGGGCCATATTTTCGATGATGGACCGCTTCCAACGGGCAAACGTCATTGCATCAATGGCCTGGCACTCACCTTCAATGCCGCCGAAGCCACCTAGCGCATGCACAATCGCGCTTGCGCCAGCTTGACATGAAGCAGTCAGATGCGCAATCGAGGCTTGCATTTCGCAGGGCCATACGTTTGCATGAAGCTGAGCCACCTAGCCACGGCACTTCGGTGCATGTGCTTCCAGAAGACAGTTGAATATTGATCAGCGCCGCTCCGGCACCTGAACCTTAAGGAAATAGCATGACCGACACGAAGTTCTCATACCCCGACACGCGCTTGCTGATTGACGGCGCATGGCAAGCAGGTGCTGAAGGAAAGACGCTCGACGTGCTCAACCCGGCCAGCGGTGAGGTGATTGGAACGGTCGCCTGCGCGGGGCGGAGCGACCTTGATGCCGCCCTTGCCGCTGTTGACAGGGGATTTGCGCTCTGGAGCGCAGTATCCGCGCTCGAACGCTCGAAGATCATGCGCCGGGCGGCCGAGCTCTTGCGCTCACGCGTCGAGACGATTGCTCGCATCCTGACGCTTGAGCAGGGAAAACCCCTGATCGAGGCAAAGACAGAGACGCTGTCAGGTGCCGACGTCATCGACTGGTTCGCCGAGGAGGCGCGACGCACTTACGGGCAGATCATCCCCGCACGCGTGCCTGGGGTCACCCAGATGGCAATAAAGCTTCCTGTTGGCCCCGTCGCAGCCTTCACACCGTGGAACTTTCCCATCAACCAGGTCGTACGCAAGCTTTCAGCGGCGCTCGCGGCTGGATGCTCCATCATCGTTAAGGCTCCGGAAGAGACACCTGCATCCGCAGCCGAATTGATCCGGGCATTCGTCGATGCTGGCTTGCCTGCGGGTGTGATCAATCTCGTTTACGGCGTTCCGGCGGAGATATCCGAGTATCTGATACCGCACCCCGTCATCCGCAAGATTTCCTTTACTGGCTCCACCGCCGTCGGCAAGCACCTTGCCGGGCTGGCTGGCCGGCACATGAAGCCTGTCACGATGGAGCTTGGCGGGCATGCGCCGGCGATTGTCTTTGGTGACGCGGATATCGAAAGGGCTGTCAAGGTGCTGGCTGCCGCAAAATTCCGCAATGCCGGGCAAGTCTGTGTGTCACCTACGCGCTTCCTCATCGAAGAAAATGTCTACGATCGTGTAGTTGATGCTTTCACCGAAGCAGCAAAGGCCATCCGTGTGGGCAACGGGCTTGAGGAAGGGGTCCAGATGGGACCGCTTGCGAACGAGCGCCGCATCCCAGTGCTTGAGGAGTTGATTTCCGACGCCGTGCAACACGGGGCGGAGTTGAAGACGGGCGGCCGCCGCATCGGAAACAAGGGCAACTTCTTCGAGCCTACAGTGCTGTCGAACGTTCCCGTGGAAGCGAAGATCATGAATGAGGAGCCGTTCGGCCCGGTGGCCTCGTTCCGGCCTTTCCGCTCGCTCGACGAGGTAATCGATGAATCGAACAGGCTGCCCTATGGCCTTGCAAGCTATGCCTTTACAAGCTCCGCGGACAAGGCGAACCAGCTTGGCCTGCGCATCCAGGCTGGCATGACCACCATCAATCACAACGGCCTGGCTCTGCCAGAAGTGCCTTTCGGCGGAGTCAAGGATTCCGGCTATGGCACCGAAGGCGGCTCGGAGGCGATCGACGCGTATCTGACAACGAAGCTTGTTACCCACATGAGCAGTTAAGGGCCGAGCCGACAGAAAGATTTAAAGATATAAGCATCTCTTTATATCATTCTTGACAAATCGCCTGAAGCTGCGAGTATGCCACCGGTCGTGGTTCTCCGGCGCGACGTCTGTCGCCCGGAGCTAAGAGGGAAACCGGTGCGCGCTGCAAAGCCGGTGCTGCCCCCGCAACTGTAAGCGGCGAGCCGACGCCTCTCCAATGTCACTGGGGTGAAAGCCTCGGGAAGACGGGCGAAGGCTGTGACCCGCGAGCCAGGAGACCTGCCGCGACCGAACGTTCACGGGCAGGATGCCACGCGCAGTGCAAAGGGCGGTCTTGAAGGGTTCCTTTCCTGTGCGGTCGAGCATCTTCGCCCCAGCCAATCGGGGTAAGTCATGTCTGGTTCAAATATTCCTGTCGCTACGCTCGGAGTGCCGCGCATCGGCCGCCGCCGCGAACTGAAGTTCGCGCTTGAAGCCTACTGGTCGGGGGAATCCTCGGCGGCAACGCTGCTTCAGACGGCCAAGGCGTTGCGCGCTGCCAACTGGATGGAGCAATGTGACCGCGGCGTCACGAAAATCCCTTCCAACGATTTTTCACTCTATGACCACGTCCTCGATACTGCAGTCATGGTCGGCGCGATTCCAGCCATCTATGGCTGGACCGGCGGCGAATTATTGCTGGACACCTATTTTGCCATGGCTCGGGGCGGCCGTTTGAATGACGCTTCTCCGGCCTGCGGGCACGGCAGGCATAATGGCCATGGCAAGGGCGTGCGTGCGCTGGAGATGACGAAGTGGTTCGACACCAATTATCACTACATGGTGCCGGAATTTTCTGCCGATCAGGTCTTCGCGCTAACTTCGACCAAGCCTGTCGACGAGTTTCAGGAAGCGAAGGCTCTCGGCATCCACACACGACCGGTGATACTTGGTCCCCTTACTTTTCTGAAGCTGGGCAAGCCGGAGGAAGAAGGTTTCGAGCCGCTTGAGCTTCTGCCCCGATTGCTGCCTGTCTATGAGCAACTCTTGGACAGGCTGGCAGCGGCCGGAGCCGACTGGGTGCAGATAGACGAGCCGGCTCTGGTGCTCGATCTCGGCGATCAGGAGCGCAAGGCCTACAAGCAGGCTTATGAAAAGCTTGCGGCCGCCGTTCCGGAACTGAAGATCATGCTGGCCACCTATTTCGGTGGGATCGGCGAGAATATCGACACCGCTCTTTGCTTGCCGGTGGCCGGACTTCATATTGATCTTGTTCGCGCACCCGAGCAGTTGGAAGAGATTGCGCGGCTGGCGCGCAAGGATATGGTGCTGTCGCTTGGTCTGATCGATGGCCGCAACATCTGGCGCGCCGACCTTCAAGCCATCCTCGACCGCATCGAGCCTGTTGTGGGGGCTTGGCCGCTGGAACGCATCGAAATAGCCTCCTCCTCTTCGCTCATTCATGCGCCGATCGACCTGGAGCTTGAAACAGGACTGGACCCGAAGCTCAAATCCTGGCTCGCCTTCTCTGTCCAGAAGATGAGCGAGCTTTCGATCCTTTCTCAGGCGCTGTCTGGCGGACGCGCCTCGGTCATGTCCGAGCTCAAGGCCTCAAGCGAGGCGGCGGCGGCACGCGCAGCCTCGCCCAATGTCCATAACCCGGCAGTGCGGGAGCGAGTCTCCGGCATTACGGAAGAGATGAAGAACAGGGCGAGCAGCTTCACCGAGCGGCACGCAATACAGCGCGCAAAGCTGCAACTGCCAGCCTTCCCGACGACGACCATCGGATCTTTTCCGCAGACTGCGGAGGTGCGCCGCGCACGCGCCGCACATCTAAGAAATGAAATTAGCCGCGACCAATATGAGACTTTCCTCAAGCGCGAGACGGAGGCGGCCATCCGCTGGCAGGAGGAAATCGGGCTTGATGTGCTGGTTCATGGCGAGTTCGAGCGCAACGACATGGTCCAGTATTTCGGCGAGCAGCTTTCCGGCTTCGCCTTCACCAAACATGCTTGGGTGCAAAGCTATGGCTCGCGCTATGTGCGTCCGCCGATCATCTATGGAGACGTATCGCGCCCGCGCCCGATGACGGTGGATTGGTGGAAATATGCACAATCGCTAACAGAAAAGCCCGTCAAGGGCATGCTTACCGGTCCAGTCACGATTCTCAACTGGTCCTTCGTGCGCGACGACATCCCCCGTTCAGCAGTGTGCCGCCAGATCGCGCTCGCCATTCGCGACGAAGTGACGGACCTTGAAAAGGCCGGCGCCCGCATGATCCAGATTGATGAAGCTGCACTGCGCGAGGGGCTTCCGCTACGCAAGCCAGAGTGGAAGGAATACCTTGCCTGGGCCGTGGAATGTTTCCGCCTCGCCTCCTCGGGTGTAGAGGACTCCACCCAGATTCACACGCATATGTGTTACTCGGAGTTCAACGATGTTATCGACGCCATTGCAGCGATGGATGCCGATGTCATTTCCATCGAGACTTCGCGCTCGAAGATGGAATTGCTCGACGCCTTTCGTAGCTACAGCTATCCGAATGAGATCGGACCTGGCGTCTATGACATCCACTCCCCGCGCGTGCCGGAGGTGGCCGAAATCACAAACCTCGTGGAACTCGCCCGCAGCAGGCTTTCAGACTCCCAGCTCTGGATCAATCCGGACTGCGGCTTGAAGACGAGGAAATGGGACGAGGTCCGTCCCGCACTTGTCAATATGGTGGAGGCTGCGAAACGGCTGCGGGAAGCGGCCTGAGTCCCAATTCACGACGGCACTTGTTTGACAAAATCGCGGCGCGGGATCTCCCGCGCCGCGAGGCTCTAGGCAGTCTTATGTCACTCTCCTGCTCATCCGCCCTTGTCCGGTATTCGGAAGGAATACCGTCAACAGTCCGAGAAGCGGCAGGAAGGAGCAAAGCCAATAGACGTAGCGGATGCCCTTGACGTCGGCGACGACGCCGAGCAAGGCCGCCGCGATCCCTGCAATGCCAAAGGCAAGGCCGAAGAAGATGCCCGCGACCATGCCGACGCGACCCGGGATAAGTTCCTGCGCCATGACCACAATCGCAGGAAAAGCGGACGCCAGAATCAGCCCTATGATGGCGGTGAGAACGATGGTCCATTCAAGGTTGGCGTAGGGCAGCGCCAAGGTAAACGGCAATATACCGAGGATGGAAATCCAGATCACCACCTTGGCGCCGAGCTTGTCTCCAATCGGCCCCCCCAACACAGTGCCCGCAGCCGCAGCGCCGAGAAAAACGAATAGCAGCACCTGTGACATCTCGACGGAAACGGAGAACCTGTCGATGACATAGAAGGTGTAATAGCTGGACAGGCTCGCCAGGTAGATGTTCTTCGAGAAGGTGAGAATCGTCAGCACGATGAGCGCGATTGCGACTTTCCGCCTCGGGATCGTGAACTCACGCTGAGGCGATGGCCGTCGCTCGGCGTTTGCCTGGTAGCGGGCATACCAGTTACCCACCTGCCAGAGAATGACCATGCCGACGAAAGTAGCCGCCGTGAACCAGGAAATGCTTGCCTGCCCCAGCGGCATGACAATGAAAGCGGCCACCAGTGGGCCCATGGACGCGCCCAGATTGCCACCGACCTGGAAAAGGGACTGCGCAAGCCCGTAGCGTCCTCCGGAAGCAAGACGCGCAACCCGCGAAGATTCGGGATGGATGATTGCCGACCCCAGCCCGACAAGCATCGCGCCCAGAACAAGCACGCCATATTGACTTGCAAAGGCAAATACCATGAGCCCAACGCAGGTGAAGCCCATTGCTGCCGGCAACAAATAATACAGCGGCCGCTTATCCGCATAGAGCCCGATCAATGGTTGGAGCACGGAGGCGGTGCCTTGAAACGCCATGGTCAGCAGGCCGATCTGCCAAAAATCCAGCTTGTAGTTGAGTTTCAGCAGCGGATAGACCGCAACCAGGAGTGACTGAATGACATCATTGATGAAATGGCAGACGCTTACCGCAAGGATCACCGCAAAGACGGTATTTTCCGGCCGCCTTCCTGCAGTGACTGACGTTTGGCTCATGGTGACTCCGTTACAAAGTTATTGAATGTAATAGGTGAGTTGCTCGAGTCCTTCTTTCGTGGTTACCTCCAAGAGTTTCGAGAGTGGGCCAAATTGGTGATCAATCGTAGTAGGTCCTCACGCCAACAAAAGAAAACCGAAATCGAAGAGCGGCGCGACTGGCTCGAAACGGCTGGGGCCGACGTCATAACGCTCGCCACGGATTATTCCGCCGGCGTACATGTCGCTCTTCACCGACATAGCCGGGCCCAGCTTCTCTATCCGCTCTCGGGCGTCGTGATGGTGAGTACCGAGGGCGGCCGCTGGATGGTTCCGCCTGAACACGCAATCTGGCTTCCCCCGGATGTGGATCACGCGCTGGACATGTTGGGGGATGTGCAGATGCACTCGATTTACGTTCTACGCGGCGCGATTGACGGCCTTCCCGAGGGTCTTCGGGTCTTCTCTGTCACGAGCCTCATGCGCAGCCTGATCATTGAGGCGATGGCCCATCCGCGCGATGATCCACCGACCGCCCGTACCTCGCTCATCCTGGACCTGCTCCTGCATGAAATTCTCACGTTGCCGGAGCAGCCCCTGGCACTCCCCATCCCGGCGGACAGGCGGCTGAGCGAACTTTGCCGCCGCTTTCTTGAGGCTCCCTCTCCCCACGACACGATAGACGAATGGGCCAGAAGTGCTGGCATGAGCCGCAGGAGCTTCACGCGCGCGTTTCACCGGGAAACCGGTTTGAGCCTGTCGATATGGCGGCAGCAGGCCTGCCTGTTTGCCGCGCTTCCGCGCCTTGCGGATGGCCAGCCGATCACCACTATCGCCCTGGATCTTGGCTATGAGAGCATGGCTGCGTTCAGCACGATGTTCCGGCGCATGACCGGCCTTCCTCCCCGCGCATGGCGCAGCAAGTTATCCTGCTGAATTTGGTTTTCCGCATAAGACGTTGGAAATCTTTCGCTCCTAGAAGACTTGTCGTGGCGTTCTATTTCGCCCAGCATTGATATTGGAATTAGTTTGCTTTCCAAACCTTCATAAAAGGCTGATAAACCTGCGTTACGGTACCAGTCGTTCAGGAAGTTATTCCATGGCGGTGAAATCTGCGAAGGTCCACGCACGCAGCGAAACGGCTGCCACATGCAAACTGACCAATGACCGTCATCAGGAGATCGCCGCGGTATTCTCGACGCAGGCTCGCGGCTTCACGCCGCTTGAATTGCAGGCGGCGGCGCTGGCAGCCTGCATCTGTGCAAGCGTACGTATTGCTGCGAACAACCTCAAGATCGGCCGCCTGAAAGGAATCGATGTAGAGGTAGAAGCCGTCAAGGCGGAAGACGCGCCTTCGCGCCTGGCAACCTTTCACTGCATCGTGAAGTTCGAGGACGATCTCGATGACGAGACCCAGGAGGAGCTCGTGGAGGCGGCGGAACACATCTGTACCATCAGCAACACGCTGCGCGCCGGCGCCACCATCCTCGCTCGCCCACAAATTTGATGCACCCACAGGAGACTTTCCATGTGTCGCCTTCTCTATACGCTTGCATCTTCGGCCTTCGTTTTTCAGGCACACGCATTCACCGTGGCGGACTGGCTGAACCATGAGGTTCCCGAAGCCGAACCTTCCATGCAATATGAGGGCAACCCCGTCACCCTGAAATTTTCCTCCCCCAACCCGGCCGCTTCCCTCGTGCCGGAAGTTTGGAGCCGCGGCTTTCGCTGGCTGGAGGAGGCGACAAGCGGCAAGCTCAACATCGAAGAATATCATGGCGGAACTCTGCATGCCGCGGCCGACGGATGGCGGGCCGTGCGCAGCCGCGTTACCGATTACGCCGCCTGCTACACTTCTTACGAAGGCAGCGGCTTCCCGCTCCACAAGGCCATCGAGCTGCCCTTCGTAACCCCCTCCAGCCCGGTCGCGGCGACGCGCATCATGCAGGAGCTGGCGCCGGAATATTTCGTTCCGGAATGGGAGGGCCGAGGCGTGCTTTATGGCTATACGGTGATCGCCGGCGTTTCGGACATCATGAGCAACCGGCCAATCCGCACCCCCGAGGATTTACGCGGCATGAGGGTCATTGCCCAGGGCTTTCCTCCCGAAGCGGCCGAAGCTCTCGGCATCACCACCTTGAACACGCCCTTTCCGGAAATCTACACGGCTTTCCAGCAGGGAATTGCGGATGCGGTGATCTGGGTCGATCCGGGCTTCGTTCCTTTCAAGATCTACGAACTGGCCAGCTATCACACCAGCCTTGGAATGACCGCGCAGCACATCGACACCTGCATCAACCGTGAGGCATATGAGGATCTCCCTGCAGAGCTGAAGCCGGTCTTTGCCGAGTTCCAGCAGAATATCGCCCATGCAGTCAGCCAGCGGCTTGGCGTGGAGTTCCGCGAGGAGGCGCTGCGGACCTACCAGGAAAACGGCGTCGAGCTGATCGAACTGACGGACGAAGAAAAACAGGCCTGGCGCGCGGTGCTTGAGCCGGTTCTGGAGCAATGGATCGAGGCTCGCGAAGCGGAGGGCTTGCCCGCCCGCAAACTGATCGAGGATATCCGCCGCCTGGAAGCCCAATATGAGGGCAAAAGCGCGGAAGAACTCTTCGAGATCACGGTGACGGAGCCTGTCCCGGAGCTGCTGCCTCAAGCGGAATAGGCAGGAGAAATGCTAGGCCGCATTGTCGCCATATGGGAAGGCTGGGCCGCCTATCTCATGCTTCCGATCCTCACCTTGCTTGTGGGGACGGACGTCGCCCTGCGCTACCTGTTCAACCTGCCGTTCCGCTGGGGAAGCGACGTGATGGAACTCATGCTGCTCCTGATCGTCACCGCGGGATTGCCCGCAACCAGCCTTCAGAACCAGCACATCAGGATGGCGCTGCTCGATGACCGGCTGCCCGCCCGCGCCAAACGCATCTCGGCAGTGGCGCGTCATCTGCTGACTGCTTTTGCCGCGGTCGTCGTTGGCTATGCGGTCCTCAATCAGGCTCTTGACATGTACCGCTATGGCGACCGGGCAGAGATGATCAACATCCCCTTCTGGCCAATGGCAATGCTTGTCACAATTGCGTTTGTCCTATCGGTCCTTGCCGAGCTCGCGCGCGCGGTTTCAGCTGCCCGGGGACGATCCTGATGGAGCCCCTGACCCTTGGCATTGTCGTTCTGGCCGGAATGCTGCTTGCCGTTTTTGCGGGAGTGCCGGTGGGCTACGCGCTGCTTGGGGCCGGCACGATCGGCTATGCCATTCTCGGGGGCGTCTCGCAGGCTTTGACCCAGATCGGGCTCGTCCTGTGGGACAACGGCACAAATTTCCTCTTCATCGCTGTGCCGCTCTTCATTCTGATGGGGCAGATCATCTTCCATGCAGGTCTGGCGGACGACATCTTCTCCGTCGCGCAGAGGAGTCTGCGCCGCTTGCCGGGCGGCCTTGGTATCTCCACGGTACTGGCTTCCGCCGGCTTTGGAGCCGTTACAGGATCGAGCGTTGCTGCTGTCGCCACCATGGGTAACATCGCCGTGCCCGAAATGGTGAAGCGCGGCTATTCGGAGAAACTGGCCACAGCATCGGTCGCCAGCGCAGCCACGCTTGCCATTCTGATCCCGCCAAGCATTCCGCTGGTCATCTACGGCGTCTGGAGCGAGACGTCGATAGGGGCGCTCTTCATCGCAGGAATCGTCCCCGGCCTGATCCTCACCCTGTTTTTCGCAGCAGTTCTCCTGCTGCAGCGGCGGCAGTATCCGGCTATCAGCAAAACCCCTGCCCTTCAACCGCGGCGGCTCTCGGCCATGCTTGTCGGCGTTCTGACAATAGCTGCTGTGGCCGTCATCGTCATCGGCGGGATTTATGCCGGAATATTCACGCCCACGGAAGCATCGGGCGTTGGCGTTCTCGCTGTTGTGATCTTGGCGGCTTTGTCCAGACGCCTCACCCTTGCCGTGCTAAAAGCTTCCTTGCGGGAAACCGTCAGCACGAGCGCCGCCATTTTCCTGATCCTAGCCGGCGGTGTCGTCCTGTCGCGTTTTCTGGTCCAGACGCGGTTGACGGAAGCGGTGGTGGGTGTCGTCGCAGGGCCGGACGTCCCGCCTCAAGTGCTCATGCTGGCCCTGGTACTTGTCTATCTGTTTCTCGGTGCCATCATGGACACGTTCGGAATGCTCATCCTGACGCTGCCTCTGGTGCTGCCCATTACCGTAGCGCTCGGTTACGATCCGGTCTGGACAGGCATTTATCTTACCGTCCTGATGGAGATCGCCATGATCACCCCGCCGATCGGTCTCAACGTGTTCATCCTTGAGCGTGCAACAGGTGTGCCGGCGCAACGAATCTTTACAGGCGTATGGCCCTTTGTAGTCGCTGCTCTTCTGCTCGTCGTGGCGCTCATCTTTTTCCCACAGATTGCGACCTGGCTTCCGGATACCATGCGACGGTAGGGAACAGCCGCTGGTCCTCAGGGGGGACTTGCCAGCCGAACATCATTTGGAAATGCTTGCCCGGCGATGGGGTTGGAAAAGATGAGCAAAAGGACCGGTAGGTTACTGGACCAACTCGGCCGTTTCCTAGCACGGCGCCTACAGAAGGAATCGTCCGGCTATCAACCCTACACGCCCTCCGATCCGGATGTACTGCATCGCTCGCTCGCCCCAGGCGACATCCTCCTGGTGGAGGGCAATACGCATCTTTCGGCTGCGGTCAAATATCTGACCCAATCCACCTGGAGCCATGCCGCGCTTTTCGTGGGCGATGCATTGCCAGTGCCCGAGGATGGCGGCGAACGGCCCCGCCTCATCGAGGTTAATCTCGGTGAGGGCTGCGTTGCCGTCCCCCTTTCGAAGTACCGCACCTACAATACGCGCATCTGCAGGCCAAGCGGGCTGACACCTGAGGACCGCGCCGCGATCATCGCCTTCATGATCGAGCGGATCGGGCTGAAGTACGATATGCGCAACATCTTCGATCTCATGCGGTATTTCCTGCCGCAGCCGCCGGTCCCGGTGCGTTGGCGTCGGCGCATGCTGGCGCTGGGCTCAGGCGATCCTACCCGCGCCATCTGTTCCTCGCTGATTGCCCAGGCGCTTCAGTCAGTGCGGTATCCAATTCTGCCGCGCATAAAGGAGCGTCCTGGCCACGCGTCGGCGCAATCAACCTATTCGCGCCAGGAGATCCTCCTAATCCGGCACCATTCGCTCTACACGCCCAGAGATTTCGACCTGTCACCCTATTTCCAGATCGTCAAGCCGACGCTGAACTTCGGCTTCGATTACAAGGCGCTGCACTGGGAGGAGGCCGGGAATGCCATCGAAGCGGAAGCGGGATAACCTGGCAGAACTGTTCATGAAGGGCCTGATCGCATTACAGCTCGCACAATGTAGAGCCGGCAGTTAAATGATGCCTTGACATCTCTGCTCATTGCTTGCTGTTGCCTGGCTGCACTGCTACATGCCGCCCATGACCAACACGCCGCTCAAGAACATCCGCAACTTCTCCATCGTTGCCCACATCGACCATGGGAAGTCGACGCTCGCCGACCGTCTTATTCAAATGACGGGTTCCCTCCAGGATCGCGAGATGAAGGACCAGCTGCTCGATTCCATGGACATCGAGCGAGAGCGCGGCATCACCATCAAGGCCAATACTGTACGCCTCGAATATGATGCGCGGAACGGCCAGCACTACGTGCTGAACCTTATCGACACGCCCGGTCACGTGGACTTTGCCTATGAGGTCTCCCGCTCCCTGGCGGCTTGCGAAGGGTCCCTCCTCGTCGTCGATGCCTCGCAGGGCGTCGAAGCCCAGACGCTTGCCAATGTTTACCAGGCGCTCGACAATGACCACGAAATCGTGCCCGTCCTCAACAAGGTCGACCTTCCCGCCGCCGATGCGGAACGCGTGAAGCAGCAGATCGAGGACGTGATCGGGCTTGACGCCTCCGACGCCTTGCTCATCTCGGCCAAGACCGGGCTTGGCGTTGGCGACGTGCTGGAGGCGATCGTCCATCGCCTGCCGCCTCCCAGCGAAGGCGATGCCAAAGCGCCGCTCAAGGCGCTTCTCGTCGATAGCTGGTACGATGCATATCTTGGCGTCATCGTGCTCGTGCGCATCATCGATGGGGTGCTGAAAAAGGGCCAGACGATCCGGATGATAGGAACGGGCGCGAAATACCCGGTGGAACGGGTCGGCGTCATGACCCCGAAGATGGTCATGGTCGATGAACTCGGTCCGGGGGAGATCGGCTTCATCACGGCTTCTATCAAGGAGGTGGCCGATACGCGCGTCGGCGATACAATCACCGAGGACAAGCGGCCCACATCCACTCCGCTTCCCGGCTTCAAGCCCGCCCAACCCGTCGTCTTCTGTGGCCTCTTCCCGATCGATGCCGCCGATTTCGAAGATTTGCGCGCGGCCGTGGGCAAGTTGCGCTTGAATGACGCGAGCTTCACCTACGAGATGGAGACCTCCGCGGCGCTCGGCTTCGGATTCCGGTGCGGCTTTCTAGGTCTCCTCCATCTTGAGATCATCCAGGAGCGCCTTTCCCGCGAGTTTAACCTCGATCTGATCGCGACCGCCCCTTCGGTGGTCTACCGTATGAACCTTACAGACGGGAAAACGGTAGAGCTTCACAATCCAGCCGATATGCCGGACCCCGTGAAGATCGCATCGATTGAGGAGCCCTGGATCCGGGCCACCATCCTCACGCCGGACGAATATCTGGGTGCAATCCTCAAGCTCTGCCAGGAGCGGCGAGGCATCCAGGTAGACCTTTCCTATGCCGGCACGCGCGCTATGCTCACCTATGACCTGCCGTTGAACGAGGTGGTTTTCGACTTCTACGATAGGCTTAAATCCATCAGCAAAGGTTATGCATCCTTCGATTACCAGCTTACGGACTATCGCCAGGGCGACCTCGTGAAGATGCAGATCCTGGTGAACGGCGAGCCTGTCGACGCACTTTCCTTGCTGGTCCACCGCTCCCAGGCCGAGCGGCGAGGGCGTGCCATGTGCGAGAAGCTGAAGGAGCTTATCCCGCAGCACATGTTCCAAATTCCTATCCAGGCAGCCATCGGCGGCCGCATCATTGCCCGGGAGACCATTCGGGCGCTGCGTAAGGATGTGACGGCGAAGTGCTATGGCGGCGATGTTTCCCGCAAGCGCAAACTTCTGGAAAAGCAGAAGGAAGGCAAGAAGCGGATGCGCCAGTTCGGCAAGGTGGAGATTCCGCAGGAAGCATTCATCGAAGCGCTCAAAATGGGCGATTGACCGACCCGCCGTCGAAGTGGGGAGCGCCGCATCGAAAGCGGGCGGGACAATTCAACGTCAAGCGGGCCCTTAACGGCACCTTAAATTGACGCCTTTAGCGTGCAGCCCTGGTTGCGGCCGGAGGAGCCGGCGGACGCAATGGGGATGAAGCAGGAAATGGCCAAGCGGAAAAGGCGCATAGAGCCGAGCTTTGAGAGGCCCGCGGCTCGGCGCCGCGGAGGAGCGCTTTCGGTAAGCCATTCCGACAGGGTGCTGCCTCCGCAGCGCCGAAGAAAATCTAGCAAGAAGCGGAAATCCCGTCGCGCCAGCCGTGCGCGGCGCAGCGGATTCTTCGGCTTCATGAAAGGCTTCGTCTACTGGTCGCTGGTGCTGTCGCTATGGGCGGGGATCGCAGGCATTGGTGTCGCGGCCTTTTATGGCGCACAGATGCCCAGTGCCACGACATGGACAATTCCCGACCGACCACCCAACGTCAAGATCCTCGCGGTTGACGGCAGCCTGATCGCCAACAGGGGCATGACCGGAGGCGAAGCGGTGGGGCTGCACGAAATGTCGACCTTCATTCCGCAGGCGGTAATCGCCATTGAGGACCGGCGCTTCTACTCCCATTTCGGCATCGACCCGATTGGCCTTGCCCGTGCGATGGTGGAGAATGTCATCCAGGGCCGCCTCACCCAGGGCGGCTCCACCATCACGCAGCAGCTTGCCAAGAACCTGTTCCTTGAGCCTGACCGCACGATCGAGCGCAAGGTGCAGGAAGTGCTTCTGGCGCTTTGGCTAGAGCACAAATACAACAAGGACCAGATCCTGGAGATGTATCTAAACCGGGTCTATTTCGGGTCCGGAGCCTATGGCGTGGAGGCCGCCTCACAGCGCTACTTCCATAAGTCCGCTCATGACGTAACGCTTGCCGAAGCGGCGTTGCTGGCGGGTCTGCTCAAGGCTCCCTCGCGCCTTTCGCCCGCCCGCGACCCCAACGCCGCCGAGGAGCGCGCGCAGGTCGTGCTTTCCGCAATGCGCTCTCAAGGAATGATAGGCGACAGCGAACTGGCCGCAGCCATCAGCGCGCCGGCCACCCGCGCGGCGGCATACTGGTCGGGATCAGAGCATTATGTCGCCGACCGCGTCATGGAGGAATTGCCCATCCTGATCGGCAATATCGAACGGGACGTGGTGGTGCACACCACGATCGATCTTGCACTTCAGAAAGAGGCGGAGCGGACCATACGTCAGCTTATCGATGAAAAGGGCAAGGAGTTGCACGTCAGCCAGGGCGCGTTCGTCGCCATCGATGGGACGGGCGCCGTGCGGGCGATGGTGGGCGGCTACGATTATGCAAACAGCCAGTTTGACCGCGCTTCTGAAGCGCGGCGGCAGCCCGGCTCCGCCTTCAAGCCCTTCGTGTTCATGGCCGCACTCGAACAGGGCCGCACTCCCGACAGCGTTCGCAACGACGCTCCGGTGAAGATCGGCACCTGGACGCCAAACAACTATCGCGGAAAATATCACGGCCCTGTGACGCTTTCGGAAGCACTTGCCCGCTCGCTCAACTCTGTGGCGGCCCAGCTTGCCATGGAGGCAGGCCCGAAAAAGGTGATTGAGGTTGCCAAGCGAATGGGCATCGAATCGGAATTGCAGTCCAATGCCTCCATCGCTCTCGGCACCTCGGAAGTGACGCCGCTGGAACTGACGGCCGCCTATATCCCTTTTGCCAATGGCGGATTCCGGCCTCAGGTGCACTTCATCGAACGGGCGACTACCACCCAGGACAGGCTTCTCTACAAGCATCAGGGCGGCCGTGCTGTTCGCGTCGCAAGCAGTGAGGTGATTGGCATGATGAACGCCATGATGGCGGATACCCTACGCTACGGCAGTGGCAGGGCAGCCGATTTCGGCTGGCCCGCCGCCGGCAAGACCGGGACAACGCAGAGTAGCCGCGATGCTTGGTTTGTCGGCTACACCTCCAATCTGGTCACCGGCGTCTGGTTCGGCAATGACGACGGTCGCCCGACCAAGGCAACCGGTTCCTCACTGCCAGCCGAAGCATGGCGCAAATTCATGTCAGCCGCCCATAAGGGCGTTCCCGCCACCCCCCTTCCCGGCGGCTGGCAACCGGCCGGCCCCCGGGAAGCGCCTCCTATAGTGGAGCAGGCGGTAGGAAACGCGTCCGAGCGGTTAGAACCCTCCCAAGCCAGCGCCCAACGCTCAAGCAGGCGCCCGGTCCCGCCTGCGGATGTTGGCGGCCCTCCGCAAAAGCGTCAGCTTTCGATTATGGAAATAATTCTCGGAAATTGACGACCTAAGTCTTTTTTCGAGATTCCGAACGGGAACCGGTTGAATTTCCTCTAGGCGACGCCTTTCTGACGCAACCCGCCTGCACCCGTCGCTTTCTCCGAACGCATCCACTACATAGGGAAAGCTGCATGGAGGATCCGGTGAGCGAGATAGATCATAGAAAGACGCTGGTTCTGACAGGAGCAAGCCGTGGCATTGGCCATGCGACGGTGAAGAAATTCTCGCGGGAAGGATGGCGCGTCATCACCTGCTCGCGCCAGGCGTTCACCGAGGACTGCCCCTGGCCGGCCGGCCCGGAGGACCATATCCAGCTTAATCTTTCCGATCAGGAGGGCGTCGGAATCGCTATTGCGGAGATTCGTCACCGCCTCGCGGCGAATGGAGGCCGACTCGACGCGTTAGTCAACAATGCCGCCATCTCCCCGAAGCTGGAAGGTGGCAACCGCATGAACTCCATTGACACTCCCATGCATGTCTGGCGCGATGTCTTTCAGGTGAATTTCTTTGCACCAATCATGCTGGCGCGCGGTCTGTTCAAGGAGCTGGCTGCTGCCAAAGGTTCCATCGTCAATGTCACGTCCATTGTCGGCAGCCGCGTCCATCCCTTCGCCGGAACCGCCTACGCGACGTCGAAGGCGGCGCTGGCCGCGCTCACCCGCGAAATGGCCGCCGATTTCGGCCCCAACGGTATCCGCGTCAACGCCATTGCGCCGGGTGAGATCGAAACCTCCATCCTTTCACCCGGCACGGAGAAGCTGGTGGAGACACTTCCGCTGCGGCGTCTTGGCCAAACTTCCGAAGTAGCCGACACCATCTTCTTCCTGTGCTCGCCGAACGCCTCTTACGTGACCGGCGCTGAGATCCACATCAATGGCGGGCAGCATGTCTGACCAATACGGCAGATAGGGCAGCATCAACGGGGCGTATAGCTTTGCGCGCCTCAAGAGGTAGATGCGAGCTTGGATAAGTCGGCGTTTCATGCGGACATGAGCGTGCCTTCGCTACGCTCGGGTTAGCATATTCTCGATGTCGAAGACGGTGTGGTTGGTAAGCGTCTTGGGAATTTCCCCCACGACGCGCGCTTCGACTTCCTTATGCAGCGCCTTGCGCAGTGTGCCGAGCACTGTTGGCGGCGCTATCAGCACGATCTTGTCGAACCGGCCCCGGTGAGCAAGGCTGTAAAGACGTCCGGCGATTTCGTCCGCAAAGCGCTCCTTTTCGACCCGATGCCAATCTGTTTCCTCAAACCCGCTTTTGTGAGGCGCAGCCGTATCGAAATGGCGGCCTGGACGGTCAGTCCCCTGCTCACGGGTCGGCGGATTCTCGTCGTGCATTTCCCGCACGACTTCAAGGTTGGGGTATACAGCATCCCCTTCATTGCGCAGGAAAAGCGCCTTCTCGCCATCGGCGACCAGCAACCATATCCCATGTTCCAGCCGGACTCCCGCCATGTCGTTCTCCATTGACTCTTTCATCAAGCAAACGCGCGCAGTGACGCGACGTTCCAACAGGGAGGCGAATCCAGAGGAGGGATGTTTTTTCCTTCGGGTCAATGGCGGCGCAAAAGCGATTGCCCGCCGTAAGTTCCGGCGCGACTGGGTTTCTTCTGAAAACCGGTTCGGGCAGGCACAATCCTCGCATCAAGCAGGAACCTCCCGGCATGACACCAGAGCCGACAAAGCTGAATGCATTTCCGATTTTCATGCGGGTGGAAGGTCGCCCCGTCGTGATCGTCGGCAGTGGCGAAGAGGCGCTCGCGAAAGCGAGGCTTCTGGCGCAATCGAGCGCAAGGATAACCATCCTGGCGGAAAAGCCGGAACCGACATTGACTGCATGGGCGGCGATGAATGGGGTCACCCTGCTCTCGCCTTATGAGTCAGCTCTTTTGCAAGGGGCTGTTCTCGTTTTCGCGGCCACGGGCAAAGAGGATGCCGACCGGGCGGTCGTTGAGGATGCACGTGCACTTTCTATTCCCGTAAACGCGGTTGACAGGCCAGAGCTTTGTGACTTTTTCACCCCAGCACTCGTCAATCGGGCTCCAGTGGCCGTCGCCGTTGGCACGGAAGGGGCAGGTCCTGTCCTTGCCCAGATAATCCGCAGCCGGATCGAGCAAATGCTTTCGCCTTCGCTTGGCCAACTTGCCCTGCTTGCAGCGTCCTATCGGGAAGCGGTCGAGCAGCATGTCACAAGGGGCGCTGCCTGCCGCCGCTATTGGCGAAGCTTTTTCACGGGTTCTCCCGCGCGATCGGTCGAAGCAGGCAATCAAGAACGAGCGGCTTGGGCGGCCGAGCGCCTGCTTCAAACCCAGGGTGTCGAGGAAGGCCACGTTGCGCTGGTGGGTGCAGGTCCTGGAGCGGAAGACCTTCTTACGCTTCGCGCCCAGCGCCTTCTCATGGAAGCGGATGTCATCGTGCACGATGCCCTCGTGCCCGAAGCGGTAATTGCCATGGGAAGACGCGATGCAGAGCGCATCGCAGCAGGCAAGCGCAAGGGCTGCCATTCGAAGACGCAGGATGAGATCAACGCGCTTCTCGTCAGGCTTGCGCGTGAAGGCAAGCGCGTGGTGCGGCTCAAATCCGGCGACCCCCTGATCTTCGGGCGCGCAGGCGAGGAGCTGGCCGCGCTGCGCGAAGCGGGCGTTTCCTATGAAGTGGTGCCGGGCGTCACCGCCGCCTTTGCCGCCGCCGCCGATTTCGAACTATCCCTCACACTGCGCGGTGTGGCCTCTTCCCTCGTGTTCACCACCGGACACGATTTGAAAGGTGGTCCGCTGCCGGATTGGGCGAGGCTGGCCATCGATGGGGCAACCGTTGCCGTCTATATGGGACGTTCCAGCGCAGCCGAAGTGGCGGGCCGGCTCCAGAAGGCCGGGCTTTCCCCCGATACGGCAGTGGCCGTCGTTGAAAATGCAAGCCTTGTAAACCGCAGGCTCTTCCACGGGACCCTTTCGGACCTGCCTGCCCTTGCCAGCCGCACAGACATTCCCGGCCCGGTGCTGACCATCATTGGCGATGCTGTTGCAGGGGCGAACTTTACACGCTCCGTGCCGCTCGCAACACAGAACATCTTTAGCCCCGAAGCGGAGAAACACGAGCGATGAAATTGCTGGCGGCAAATCGTCTGGCCGATGGGGAAGCGGTCTGGCTCGGACCTGACGGCCAATGGGTGGAAGATATCAGCGCGGCCGAAGTCGCCCGCGATGCCGATAGCGCAGATCGTCTTGAACGCATTGGGCATGAAGCCTTTCTGCGCAATGAAGTGGTCGATCTGGAGCTTATCGAGGTCGAGATCGTCAATGGCCAGGTGCGCCCCGCGCGCCTGCGCGAACGCATTCGTGCTGCAGGTCCATCCATCCATCCCGGTCTTGGCAAACAGGCGCGCAAGAGCGCCTTCACTCTGATCTAGGAGGCGCCCATGTATCGCTATGACGAATTCGACCATGCCTTTGTAAAAGCACGTGTCGCGCAGTTTCGCGATCAGGTGGAAAGGCGCTTGTCGGGCGAGATCACAGAGGAGCAGTTCAAGCCGCTCCGCCTGATGAACGGCGTTTACCTGCAACTTCATTCCTACATGCTCAGGATCGCCATACCCTACGGGACGCTCGCGCCCCGGCAGTTGCGCATGCTGGCCTACATAGCGCGCACCTATGACAAGGGATATGGCCACTTCACCACGCGGCAGAACCTGCAATTCCATTGGCCCGCGCTGAGGGACGTTCCGGACATTCTGGAGCACCTAGCATCCGTGGAGATGCACTGCATCCAGACTTCCGGCAATTGCATCCGTAACGTAACGGCGGATCACTTCGCTGGGGCCACGGCGGACGAAGTGGCCGACCCGCGCCCCTATGCGGAGATTCTGCGCCAATGGTCGTCGCTTCACCCGGAATTTTCCTATCTTCCGCGCAAGTTCAAGATTGCGGTGACGGGAGCGGAGCGCGACCGCGCAGCCATACAGGTGCATGATATTGGCCTGCATCTGAAGAAGAACGCACAAGACAAGCTTGGCTTTGCCGTCTATGTTGGCGGCGGTCTCGGGCGCACACCCATGGTGGCCAGGAAGATGCGCGATTTCCTCCCCGAGGAGGATCTTCTTTCCTACACGACTGCGATCCTGCGCGTTTACAACCTGCATGGCCGTCGCGACAACAAGTTCAAGGCTCGCATCAAGATCCTCGTGCATGAAACCGGAGCGCAGGAGCTAACGACGCAGATCGAACGGGAATTCGCGGCACTGAAAGACAGCGACCTCAAACTACCCCACGCCGACATCCAGGCCATCCAGAACTATTTCGCCCCGCCGGCCCTGCCTCCCCGTCCTGAAGGCGGCGGGGTTCTTGTCCGCGCTGCGGACGACGGCAATAGCTTCGCAAGATGGCTCAGGCACAACCTCCACACGCACAGAAATCCTGACTACGCCTGCGTCACCATCTCGCTCAAGGGCATCGGTGACGTGCCGGGAGACATATCTGCGGACCAGATGGATGCCGTCGCCGATATCGCTGAAGCTTATGCTTTCGGAGAAATTCGCGTCAGCCACGAGCAGAACCTAGTGCTGCCGCATGTCGCCCGGGCCGACCTCAGGGCTGTTCATGACAGGCTCCATGAGATCGGCCTTGCAACCCCCAACGCGGGACTTGTCACCGATATCATCGCCTGTCCGGGCCTTGACTATTGCGCCCTGGCCAACGCCCGCTCCATCCCTGTCGCCCAGGAAATCGCCAACCGATTCGCCGACGAAGAGCGGCAGGAGGAAATTAGCATGCTCAAGATCAAGATTTCCGGTTGCATCAATGCGTGCGGGCACCACCATGTGGGCCATATCGGCATTCTCGGTGTCGAGAAGAAAGGCGCTGAGCTTTACCAGATAACGCTTGGGGGCTCGGGGGACGAGAACGCGGCCATCGGCGAGATCATCGGGAGGGGCTTCGGCCCGACGGAAATCGCGGACGCAGTGGAAACTATCGTGGGGACCTATCTTTCCCGGCGCCTGGATGCCTCGGAGACATTCCTTGCCGCCTATCAGCGGCTTGGCCCCGCACCCTTCAAGGAGGCGCTTTATGGAAGCCACGCAAAAGCCGCTTGATGCCGAAAATGAGGCCGCTGAACTCAATTCCCGTTATGGCCATATGAGTGCCGAGACGATTGTATCGCTGGCGGTGGAGCGCTTCCGCAACGCGGGCGGCATCGCGACCGTCTCTTCCTTCGGAGCCGATTCAGCGGCACTCCTACATATGATCGCGCGCATAGACAGCAGCCTGCCCGTTCTCTTCCTCGACACCGGACAGCATTTCGCCGAGACGTTGGAATATCGCGACCGGCTCGCTGACGATCTGGGATTGGCCGAGCTGCACATCATCCATCCGCTGCGACACGCCATCGCCAAGAATGATCCAGAGGCGGATCTGCACAGATTAGACCCCGACAAGTGCTGCCAGATCCGGAAAGTGGAGCCCATGGCGCGCGCCGTAGAACCTTATGCGGCGTGGTTTACCGGGCGCAAACGGCACCAGTCGAGCACGAGGGCACAGATGCCCGTTTTCGAGGCGGTGGGCCCGCGCATCCGCGTCAATCCGCTCGCCCGTTGGACCACTAGCGATCAGGCAGCCTACATGCGGGCACATAATCTACGGCAGAATCCGCTGGTAGCCTTCGGTTATCTCTCCATCGGCTGTTTTCCTTGCACGACCCCCGTGAAGCCTGGAGATGATGAACGTAGCGGCCGCTGGGCAGGCCTCACCAAGACCGAATGCGGCATCCACCTGCCGGGGTTGGAGTCAGTATCGGACGCGGCATAGATAGGAGCACCATGGCGTTGGCTGAAACATCGTCATCCCGGAACGCGCGGCTCTGGAGCGAAGATGGGTTTCGCGAGGATAGCTGGCGGCGCAGCGACTCGGCAGATGAGGCGGAGGATGGAGCGAGAATCATCTTGCCGCTTTCGGCCTTTCTGGCGCTTGAACCGGATTATCGCGAAGCAAACCTGCCTCGGCTGGGCGTCGAAATTATGCCCGGCGAGTCAATTGAGGCGCTTCTACCCTTTCTTCACCGCTTGACTCTCATTGCGCTCGCTTTCCCCGTCTTCAACGACGGGCGCAGCTACTCCAAGGCGGAGCTCCTTCGCTCGCGGCATGGTTTCAAGGGAGAATTGCGCGCCACGGGAGACGTTCTGCTTGATCAGGTCGCGCACATGTTGCGGTGCGGCTTCTCCACATTGGAGGTGAAGAACCCCGTCGTTGTCCGGCGGCTTTCATCTGGGGATCCGGCCGGCATGTCACTTTACTATCAGCCAAGTGTGGCAACTCCCGGTAAGCCGGGCAAATATGCCTGGCGGCGTGCTTAGAGCAACGGACATTTAATCAGAGGCATAGCCGGCTTCTTTGAGGTAGTTGCGCATTCAGTCTTGCTGAAGAGGTTGCAGACGTTTCCGCCGCCCCCCAGCCGGTCCGCCAGGTCCGGCATCCGGTCTGGCCCCACCGCGCAGATCCACAAAAGCTTCAAAAGCGAGGTGCCGGGAGCGCGGCGGCCGTCCTTCACGCTGCGGCCTGCCGTCCCGTGCTGCATCACGCGCCCTGCAGCAGCTTGACCGCGAAGCTCGTGCTAACGCCAAGATATCACCCTAGCACGAATGCGCCGTCCCGGATCTGCGCGAAAAGGTTGCTGGGTTGCGCCAAATAGCTCTTGTCCATGATCCGCCTCAATCACGGTGAGCACAAACCAGACCCAAAGCTTATCCTTCGATTCAAATTACACGCCGATAACAGCCTGTGAGTGCGGCCGCTAAAGATCGACCTTGACGTTATCGCCCAGGTCGGGGCGGGTGCTGGAAACGGCGGCTGCAGCCATCTTGATGTAACTCCTCACCGTGCCGGGGCTTTCCCAATATTGTGCGTCCTTGGGCGTGATTTTCAGCACGCGAATCGAGGGATCATCCGGGCTGTCCCACCAAGCCTTTGCCGGCGTGGACCAGAGCTGCCGCACCTTTTCACGGTCGTCCGAAACTTCGGCGGTTCCCGAAACCGCAAGGTAATTCTGGTTGCTCGTATCGGCGAATGCCAGAACCACATGCGGATCGCGCGCCACCTCCTCGTCCTTATGGCTTTCGGCATCGGTAAGGAAGTAGATCATGCGGGAGTCCCGGTCGAAATAGGCGGCCATTGGCCGAGCTCGGAGGTCCGCCCCGTCTCGGCTAGCCAGCATGCAGATGCCGATCTTCTCCATCAACTCCCACACGCGGTCTACATCGCTGCGGTCTGCCATCAATGCCTCCTTGGTCTTGACTCGCGCGGACCAACAAAAAAGGCTTGCGGCTTGTTCCCGGCCTCGGAGAGCTGTAAGCGTCAGATGTCAAGATTGGCGACGGAGAGCGCGTTATCCTGGATGAACTCGCGGCGCGGCTCCACCTCGTCTCCCATAAGGCGGGAAAAAAGCGAATCCGCATCAGTAGCGTCCGGCACCTTCACCTGAAGCAGCGAACGGGCCTCCGGATCGAGCGTCGTCTCCCAGAGCTGCTCAGCGTTCATCTCGCCCAACCCCTTGTAGCGCTGCATGGTGAGGCCCTTGCGTCCAGTGGCAAAGATTGCTTCCAGCAATGCAAGCGGACCGGTAATCACTTCCGACTTGTCATTGCGCCATAGCGTTGGAGGCTCGGAATAAACCTCCTGAAGCCGTTCTGTGAAGCGGTCTATGGCACGGGCGTCTGCCGATCCGATGAGGGCTGCATCAAGAATGATGACGTCACGGACGCCGCGCACGGTCCGCTCGAAAATGTAGCCTCCAGTGCCATCATTAGAGGTGTTTAGCCGGCCTTCCCAGCCGCGCTCAGTCTCCTCGGAAATCATTTCCAGCCGCCGCGCGACATTAGCTGCCGCTTCCGCTGCCAGGGCGGGTTCTGCAAGCACGTCCGCATTGAGCGCACCGGCGATCGCCGCCTGCTCTACCACAGAGCGGTCATAGCGCGTGTGGATACCGTTGATAAGCGCCCGCAATGTGCGCGCGTCTTCCACAACCTGTTTCAGGTCCTGGCCGGAGCGCACCTCGCCGGAGGAAAGCTGAAGCCTTGCCTCCTGCAGCCCCGTGTCGATCAGGAACTCCTCGAACGCCGCCTCGTCTTTAATGTACTGCACGGACTTGCCGCGCGTTACCTTGTAAAGCGGCGGCTGGGCAATATAGAGGTGCCCGCGTTCGATCAGCTCCGGCATCTGGCGGAAGAAGAACGTCAGGAGCAGCGTGCGTATATGGGCGCCGTCCACGTCGGCGTCCGTCATGATGATGATCTTGTGGTAACGCAGCTTCTCAGGGTTGAACTCGTCCTTGCCGATGCCTGTTCCGAGCGCCGTGATCAAAGTGCCGATCATGTCCGAAGACAGCATCCTGTCGAAGCGCGCGCGCTCCACGTTGAGGATCTTGCCGCGCAACGGAAGGATCGCCTGGTTCTTTCGCGAACGGCCGCTCTTGGCCGAGCCACCGGCAGAATCTCCCTCGACGATGAAAAGCTCCGACTTGGCGGGATCGCGCTCCTGGCAATCGGCGAGCTTGCCCGGAAGCGATGTAATATCGAGCGCCCCCTTGCGGCGCGTCAGTTCGCGCGCCCTTCGCGCCGCCTCGCGCGCGGCGGCGGCCTCAACGACCTTGCCGACGAGGATCCTTGCCTCGCCGGGATGTTCCTCAAGCCACGTTCCCAGCGCCTCATTGACGAGGCTTTCCACGACAGGACGGACCTCGGAGGAGACAAGCTTGTCCTTGGTCTGTGAAGAGAATTTCGGATCGGGCACCTTGACTGAGAGGACCGCCGTCAGTCCTTCGCGGCAGTCGTCACCCGTAAGGGAGACCTTTTCCCGTTTCGTCAGGCCAGAGGCCTCCGCATAGTTCGTCACCTGCCGCGTCAGCGCTCCGCGAAACCCTGCCATATGCGTGCCGCCGTCCCGCTGGGGAATGTTGTTGGTATAGGCAAGCACGTTCTCGTGGTAGGAATCGTTCCACCACATGGCTAGCTCCACCGTGATTCCGTCGCGCTCACCGGTGATCGAGATAGGCTCCGGGATCAGCGGCTTCTTCGCCCGGTCAAGATATTTCACATACTCCACGATGCCGCCATCATAGAGGAATTCCTGCTCTTTGACGTCGGCGTGGCGACGATCGGTCAGCAGGATGCGCACGCCGGAATTCAGGAAGGCCAGCTCGCGCAGTCGGTGCTCCAGCGTGGCATAGTCGAATTCTATATTCGAGAAGGTTTCCGGGGAAGGCAGGAAGGTGACTTCCGTTCCTGTCTCGCTGCCAGCATCGCCGGTAACGGCAAGCGGCGCATCGGGCACGCCATTGGTAAAGCTAATCTCGTGAATCTTCCCCTTGCGGCGGATCTTGAGCTTCAGCCACGAGGAAAGCGCATTCACGACAGAAACGCCGACACCATGAAGGCCGCCTGAGACCTTGTAGGAGTTCTGGTCGAACTTCCCGCCGGCGTGAAGCTGCGTCATGATGACCTCAGCCGCCGATACGCCTTCACCGGGATGCACTTCAGTAGGGATGCCCCGACCGTTGTCGGTCACGGTGCAGGATCCGTCCGGGTTCAACGTTACGGTCACCAGCGTGGCATGGCCGGCCAATGCCTCATCGATGGCATTGTCCACCACCTCGGTGACCATATGATGCAGGCCGGAACCGTCGTCAGTGTCGCCGATATACATGCCGGGACGCTTGCGGACAGCATCCAGCCCTTTCAGGACCTTGATGGATTCAGCGCCGTATTCATCGGTTTCGCCGGGGAGTTTTTGGGGCGTGTCGCTCATCAAATACTTTCGTCAGGAAGCGCCGTTTCAGGCATCGGGAGTGGGCCGCGAATCACGCGGCATTACTGTCTAAGATATAGGCGTTCCAACACATTTTTCCAAGTTTCGAGGCTGGAATGAACTAGGGAAGAGCCAGCCTTCCCACCGACCCTTTGCCTTCGGATGGAAAGAGATTTATGAAGCGCGGCAAAGCGCAATCGGAAACTGAGGCATCCATGGCCATTATACGGGAAAATCCTAGTCTCGTCACGGTGTTCGGCGGCTCCGGCTTCGTCGGCCGCTACGTGGTCCAAGCGCTGACGCGCCGGGGCTATCGCGTGCGCGTGGCCTGTCGCAACCCGCATACGGCAGTGCATGTGCTGCCGCTCGGCAACATGGGCCAGGTGCACTTGGTGCAAGCGAACCTGCGCTACCGCTGGTCCGTAGACCGTGCGGTGGAGGGGGCTGACCACGTCATCAATCTCGTTGGCATCCTTCACGAAAACGGCAAGCAACGCTTCGATGCCGTGCATCGAGATGGTGCGCGGGCCGTGGCGGAGGCCGCGCGCGAGGCTGGCGCTGGGCTCACGCAAGGTTCGGCCATCGGGGCGGATGTTAATTCGCCTTCCCTTTACGGACGGTCCAAGGCCGAAGGCGAGCGTGCCGCCCTGGAGGCTATGCAGGGGGCGGTTATCATTCGCCCATCCATCATCTTCGGGCCGGAAGATTCGTTCTTCAACCGCTTTGCCAACATGGCCCGTTTCTCTCCCTTCCTTCCCCTGATCGGGGGCGGTCATACAAAGTTCCAGCCGGTCTATGTGGGCGATGTGGCTGAGGTTTATGCGCGTTCCGTGGACGGTACGCTCGCGCCTGGCGGCATCTATGAGCTTGGAGGACCGCAAATCCTTACCTTCCGTGAATGCATGGAAGAAATGCTGGAAATTATCGGCCGCAAGCGGCCTCTCGTTTCAATCCCTTGGCCCGCAGCCCGGATGATGGCCCGCGTGCTCGGCCTTCTGCCGAAGCCTCTTTTGACGAGCGATCAGGTACGGCAGCTTCAGACTGACAATATCGTCTCCGAAGAAGCAAAAGCGCGCGGGCATACGCTGGAAGGGCTTGGCATTGCCAGCCGCTCCATACATGCCATCCTGTCCACCTACCTTTGGACCTATCGTTCCTCCGGCCAGTTTACGCAGCCACAGATCTAGAGCACATCCTGTTTAATGTGGGACATCAGGCTGCCTTGAAGCAGTTCGCGCATTCGGCGGAGTGAAGAGGTCGACGATTGGTGACCGCGTCCCATAGGGAGGCGATGTTCATCCAGTTGTGAGACGGTTGAATGAAGGAAGGGTTCTCCGAAGCTCGGGTTGCTAAACCTTGAGACAGGAAGGAGAACCCCAGGCAGGTATTCGGCCTTCCCGGCCACGTTATGAGAGGCCACGGCAGCATCACGCCTAGCGTCGAAAGCTCTCGATAGGCTCCGGGCCGGTGTGCCAACACGTCTCATCTGTCATGAACCCGGACAGCGGCTTGACAAGCAGGACAATTGCGGCCCATCATCATCCTATCACCAGGGGAGCCCCGACAACGGGCTGAGATACCGCTGGCTTCAAGCAGCGCGGTGACCCTTTGAACCTGATCCAGTTCATACTGGCGTAGGGACGGTGCGACGGCTTTCCGGCCTCCAGACCAAAAAGCGACGCAACTTCTACGGAAAGCTCCTCTCCCCTCCTTCGGCAAGAACTGGGTCTCCGATGCGAACGCAAGGAGGAGTTTTGCCATGGATGCCCGGAACAATCCCAAGCCCGAAATCACCACAGGTCCCCTCCCCGCCTCACATAAAATCCACAAGCCCGGCACGCTCTATCCGGAGATCCGCGTGCCCATGCGGGAAATCGCCGTGCACCCGACCGCTGGTGAGCCACCACTGACCGTCTACGATTCTTCCGGGCCTTACACGGATACGAGCATCACCATCGATATCGAACGGGGCCTGCCACGCCTGCGCGAAGCCTGGATTGAGGCGCGCGGCGATGTGGAGCGCTATGAGGGGCGCGTGGTGAAGCCGGAGGACAATGGCTTCGTTTCGGGCGATCGGCTGACGCCCGAGTTTCCGGTGCGAAACCGGCCGCTGAGAGCAAAGGAAGGCAGGGCGGTCACCCAGCTAGCCTATGCGCGGGCGGGAATCATCACGCCGGAGATGGAGTTCATCGCCATCCGCGAAAATCTGGGACGGGAAAAGCTGAAGGAGAAGCTTGCGCGCGATGGGGAAAGCTTCGGCGCCGCAATCCCGGATTATGTTACGCCGGAATTCGTGCGCGACGAGGTGGCGCGCGGGCGGGCAATCATCCCGGCCAACGTCAACCACCCCGAATCCGAGCCGATGATCATCGGCCGCAATTTCCTCACCAAGATCAATGCCAATATCGGCAATTCCGCCGTCACCTCCTCCATGGCCGAGGAAGTTGAAAAACTCGTCTGGGCCACGCGCTGGGGCGCGGACACGGTGATGGATCTTTCGACCGGCCGCAACATCCACAATATCCGGGAATGGATCATCCGTAACTCGCCCGTGCCCATCGGAACCGTGCCGATCTATCAAGCGCTGGAGAAGGTGGGCGGCATTCCTGAGGAACTTACCTGGGAGATCTTCCGCGATACGCTGATCGAACAGGCCGAACAGGGGGTGGACTATTTCACCATCCATGCGGGCGTGCGGTTGCATTATGTGCCGCTGACCGTTGATCGGGTGACGGGCATCGTTTCCCGGGGCGGCTCGATCATGGCGAAATGGTGCCTGGCCCACCACAAGGAGAGCTTCCTCTACGAAAATTTTGAGGAAATCTGCGACATCTGCCGCCGTTATGACGTCTCCTTTTCGCTAGGCGACGGCCTGCGTCCCGGCTCGATCGCAGATGCGAATGACGCCGCGCAGTTTGCCGAACTGGAAACGCTCGGCGAACTTACGAAGATCGCCTGGGCAAAGGATTGCCAGGTGATGATAGAGGGGCCGGGCCATGTGCCTATGCACAAGATCAAGGAGAATGTGGATAAGCAGCTTGCGATTTGCGGCGAGGCGCCCTTCTATACGCTTGGACCGCTGACGACCGACATCGCGCCCGGCTACGATCACATCACCTCGGCGATTGGGGCGGCCATGATCGGCTGGTTCGGCACGGCCATGCTCTGCTACGTGACACCAAAGGAACATTTGGGCCTGCCCGACCGGGACGACGTGAAGACCGGCGTCATCACCTACAAGATCGCCGCGCACGCTGCGGACCTGGCAAAGGGACATCCGGCGGCGAAGATGCGCGATGACGCGCTTTCCCGCGCCCGCTTCGAGTTCCGCTGGGAGGACCAGTTCAACCTCTCGCTCGACCCGGACACTGCCCGCTCCATGCACGACGAGACATTGCCCAAGGAGGCGCACAAGGTGGCGCATTTCTGCTCCATGTGCGGCCCCAAATTTTGCTCCATGCGCATCTCGCACGACATCCGTGCCGAGGCGCAGAAGGAGGGCATGGCGGCAATGGCCGCCAAATTCCGGGAAGGTGGGGATTTATATGTGCTGGTGGAAGAGACGGCGGGTGAGCCATGATTTTTGCAGGCATGGCCACAAGCATCCTCCCTCTTGCAAATTTGAAGGGCTTGGCTTTGCCAAGCCCAGAAATTTGCTTTCTCCTTCGCAGAGAGGGAGAAACACCCTTTGCAATCTCTGGCTTCAGCGATCGGCGTCAACGCTTATCTCTCACCTTGCGGGAGAAAAAGCGATTTCAACGTCATAGCCAAACGGTAACTGTTAGAAATGGTACGAGAGGGGATTTGCACCCACGGATCTCCGCGAGCGAACCCTGATGCGCATCCTCGTCAAAGGAGCGGGCGTCGCGGGCCTGGCCACGGCCCACGAACTGGCAAAGGCGGGCGCCCATGTAACCCTAATTGAGAGGCGTCCGGATATCGGCGGAAACGCCTCTTGGCTGGCGGGCGGCATGCTTGCCCCTTATTGCGAGCAGGAAGGCGGCGGCCCCGAGGTAGTCCGGCTTGGAAGACAGGCAGCGGACTGGTGGGAAAAGACCCTGCCCGGCATCGTGACCTTCAACGGCACGCTGGTGGTTGCCCCGCCGCGCGATACCACCGAGCTGCGGCGTTTCGCGGAGCGGACGGAAGCGCATTGCTGGGCAGATGGCGAGGAGATTGCTAGGCTGGAGCCGGACCTTGCAGGACGTTTTCGAACCGGGCTCTTTTTTGCGCAGGAAGCCCATCTAGATCCGCGGCATGCCCTTCCACTTCTTCATGAAAAACTCACTAGCATGGGCGTCGACATGGACTTCGGGCAGGACAGCGCACGGGAGGAGCCATTCGAACGTATCATTGACTGCACTGGCTTTGCGGCAGCGCAGGCTCTTGCGGATCTGCGCGGGGTTCGCGGCGAGATGCTGCACCTTGAAACGCGGGAGGTGAATCTCTCCCGCACCATCCGCTTCATCCATCCCCGCTTTCCTGTCTATATCGTGCCGCGCGGCGAGGGCCGGTTCATGGTCGGGGCGACGATGATCGAAAGCGCGGATCAAGGCCCGGTTTCAGTGCGTTCGATGATGGAGCTTCTGAATGCCGCCTACGCACTGCATCCGGCCTTTGGCGAGGCGCGCATCATCGAAATGGCCGCAGGCGTGCGCCCTGCTTTTCCAAGCAATCTTCCCGCCATCAGGAAGAAAAACGGAACCATTTTCGTGAACGGCTTTCACCGCCACGGCTTCCTCATGGCGCCGGCGCTTGCCTGCCAGGTGGTCCAAACGGTGCTTGCCGATCACAACTCAGGAAGGACATGCCATGAAGCTTATCGTGAATGGACGGCCGCTTGAAACGGTAGCCACGGACCTTGCGGGTCTACTCGGAGAGCTTGGCTACGAAGGCAATTGGTATGCCACTGCTCTCAACAGCGAGTTCGTGCCTAGGGAAGAACGCAAGAGAACAGAACTTCGCGAAGGCGATCGCATAGAAATCCTGACGCCGCGGCAAGGGGGGTAAAATGGGCCTCTCCCTCTACAAAGAACAGCTTTCCTCCCGCTTGCTGCTTGGCACTGCGCAATATCCATCTCCTGCGGTGCTGGCCGATGCCGTGCGGACCTCCGGCGCGAGGGCTATCACCGTTTCGCTCAGGCGGGAAGGCACGAGCGGCCAAAGCGGCAGCCGCTTCTGGTCGCTCATCCGCGAGCTTGATGTGCGCATCCTGCCCAATACCGCAGGCTGCCACACGGTGAAGGAGGCGGTGACAACGGCAAGAATGGCGCGCGAGGTGTTCGGCACGAATTGGATCAAGCTTGAGGTGATCGGCAATCACGACACGCTGCAGCCCGATGTCTTTGCGCTTGTTGAAGCCGCGCGCATACTGAGTGAGGATGGCTTTACGGTTTTTCCCTATACGACCGAGGATCTGGTGGTAGGTGAAAAGCTGCTTGAGGTTGGGTGCGAGGTGCTGATGCCCTGGTGCGCCCCAATTGGCTCAGCAAGGGGGCCGGTGAATATCGATGCGCTGAAGGCATATCGCACGCATTTTCCGGATACGCCGCTCATCATCGATGCCGGCCTGGGCCGGCCCTCGCATGCCGCCGCTGTCATGGAACTGGGCTTTGATGGGGTGCTGCTCAACACCGCCATCGCCAAGGCCGGCGATCCGGTGATGATGGCATCGGCCTTCGCGCAGGCAGTCGAAGCGGGCCGCCGTGCGTTCGAGGCGGGGCCGCTGGCTGGAGCCGCGCGACATGGCCGTGCCCTCCACGCCTATCATCGGCAAGGCGGTGTTCTCATGAGGCTCGATCCGTTTTACCTCATCGTCGACTCCTCGGCCTGGATCGAGCGCCTGGTGCCGCTCGGCGTGAAGCTGGTGCAACTGCGCATCAAGGAAATGGCCGAGCCGGAGTTGCGGACGGAAATCCGCCGCGCAAGGACGATTTGCGCGCGGTATGACTGCCAGCTCATCGTCAACGACTATTGGCAACTCGCCATCGAGGAGGATTGCGACTTCGTTCATCTCGGGCAGGAGGATCTGGCGGCCGCCGATCTCGCCGCGATCAAACGGGGGGGGCTGAGGCTGGGTATCAGCACCCATGACCATGCCGAACTTGCAACTGCGCTTGCCGTCGAACCGGACTATGTGGCGCTCGGCCCGATCTACCCTACACTCCTCAAGAAGATGAAATGGGCACCGCAAGGATTGCCGCGGGTCGCAGAGTGGAAGAAGCGTGTCGCGCCGCTGCCTCTCGTCGCCATTGGCGGCCTAACGCCCGAGCAACTTGCCGGAGTTTTCGAGCATGGTGCAGATTCGGCCGCGGTGGTGACCGATATTCTGCGCAACTCCGACCCGGAAGGCCGCACTCGGGAATGGGTCAAGGCAACCCGTCAATGGCGATAGACGCTCAGGATCGAATAGCCAGTGTGCTGGCAGTGGCAGGCTCTGATTCCTCGGGTGGCGCCGGGCTCTCCCGCGATATAGCAACTATCGCCCAACTCGGACTTTCCGCAGCAGTGGCCGTTACCGCTGTCACGGCACAGACTGATAGGCACGTGCTGGCTGTTGAGACGATGCCGCCACATCTGGTCGCACGCCAGATGGAGACCGCACTTGAAGCGCGTGATGTCCGCGCAATCAAGATCGGCATGCTGGCCACGAGGCCAATCGTCGAAGCTGTTACATCCGTCCTGAAAAAACATCCCGCGATCCCGGTCGTGCTGGATCCGGTGCTTGCCGCATCGTCGGGTAAGCTTCTTCTGGAGGCCGACGCACTCGGCACCCTTAAGCACGAATTGATGCCGCTTTGCCCTCTCGTGACCCCCAACTGGATCGAACTTGCCGTCCTTTGCGGCAGTGAGCCCGCCCGCTGTGACGAGGAAGCCATCGCCCAGGGACACGCTAGCTTGCACAGTACGGGCTGCTCCGCACTTCTGGTAAAGGGTGGCCATTCGCCTGATCAATCCGGCTCGACCGATATCTTGTTGCGCAAGGAAGAGGCTCCGCTCCTCTTCAACGCTCCACGAGTGAATGCTGAGCTGCGCGGCTCCGGATGCCGGCTTTCAAGCGCCATAGCCGCTATGCTCGCCTCTGGAAAGAGCCTCGAAGATAGCATTAGTGAGGCCAAGGACAAGCTTCTTGCCGCTTATCGGGCTGCCGCTTTAACTCACGCACATCAATGAATTGAACCAATCCAGCAAGTTCGGCTGCATCTTGCGTCGGATGTCGCGGGCTGCCAAAGAACATCTCATTTCGCTTGACCTGCAGCCAAAGTACACGCTTAAGGGCGCAGCAGCTTGTTTGAATATGCGAATCCTGCTCCTGCGAAAGGGTTTCTGTTTCCGGAGCGGGAGAGTAGTCAAGGTGTACGGAGATCCGGAACCATGAACACATCATCCAGCCCGCGTGTCCGGCGCGGTTTCGTAGACGTCGACGAGGGTCAGGTGCATTTCCGCTATGCTGGACAAGGCAGGGGGCGCCCAGTGGTACTGATCCATGCGTCGCCCGGTTCCAGCCTGGGGCTTGAACCGTTGGTCGCGTCGCTGGCATCGGACCGCTACGTCGTGGCACCCGACACGATGGGCAATGGTGATTCCCACGGGAGCATGCCGGAAATTCCTGATATTGATTTCTTTGCCCAACGAGCCCTGGAGGCGATCGATGCACTTGGCATCGACAAGTTCGATCTTTACGGCACACACACCGGCGCCTCCGTCGCAGCCGAAATTGCAATACGCAACCCGGAGCGGGTGAACAGTCTCATCATGGATGGTGTAGGCCTCTATTCGGATGAGATGCAGGCGGAATTGCTGGAGAATTATGCGCCGGCGATGAAGCCGGATCTGCACGGGAGCCACATAAACTGGGCGTGGCATTTCGTCCGCGACACATACATGTTCTGGCCGTGGTACCGTACGGACGCCGCTCATCGGCGTCAGCTAGGCCTGCCTTCCGCAGATGTCTTGCATGGCAAGGTGGTGGACGTGCTAAAGGCGATAGAGACCTACCACCACTCGTATCGTGCGGCCTTCCGGTTCGACAAGCGCAAGCGCTTTGCCGAAATTTCCGTGCCGACGCTGGCGGTCTGCGCCGCGAGCGATATGCTCATGAAATGGCATGATGAATTCGCAGCACTCATTCCGAATTCCACGAAGGCCGTGATTCCCGCGGTCACGACGGACCCGGACGAAGCTGCCGCCATTTTCCGGAATTTCCTCGACCGCGAACTATGAAAAAGGGGCGGTCTTCGCCGCCCCTCCCCGTCAAACAGCTCCGGAACCAGCCGTTTAGATCTGGTCAACGAAGCGATTTGTATAGAAGCGTTCAGGCGCCACACCCTTCGTCTGGATCACGCCAGAATTTTCCAAAAGCTCGATAGCCTTCGCCCAGTCCTCTTCGCTGAAGCGCATCTGGGGAATCCCGCCCGTCGGCTCCATGTAGGGCTTCAGGCTGGCCAGGATCTGCTTGCCTTTTTCGACCTGGGACCCTTCGATCGGATTGTAGGCATTCAGAAAGCCTACAACTTCTTCGTAGTTCGCCTCATCCTGCATGAATTCAATCCCGCGGCGGCAAGCCCGCAGGAACCGGACGATAACCTCCTCATTTGCTGGATCGTCGGCAAATGCCAGGTTCGTGATCAGCGCGTCGGCAGGAAGCGGTGCATAGTCGTCGGCTGGTAGGTAGTGAAGTTCGATACCGTCATTCATCAGCGCAGTCTTGGACTCGTAGAAGACGAAGAAGCCATCGACTTCCCCACGCTCCAGGAATGCATAGCCGCTGGGGCCGAGCCCAGTGACAACCTTGTTGACATTGGCGGGATCCAGTCCGACGGCGCGCGACATTGCGTCAAACTGAAGATCCACGGCTCCGCCGACCGAGGCGATACCGATCGTCTTGCCCTGCCAATCCCTGGGATGCTTGAGAGGCTTGTCGACAGGAGACGCTAACTCCCAGAAATTCCGGTAGCCGATCTGGCCAATCGAGATGATGGGAGCATTCTGGTCTGCGATGGGCGCACAGGTGGCGATAGGGGCTGCCATTCCGAATGGCGCTGCTCCCGCGGAAACCTGCTGAACCGAAACCGCCGTACCGGTGCCGGGCTGGATCTTGATATCCACGCCCTCTTCCTCAAAAAAGCCTTTTCCTTCAGCCGCAAGCAAATAGCCTTGGAACAGGGTGAGCTTGGCCGGCGCCATATAGGTGTAGGAACCGCCCGCCTGAGCCGCAGCGCTGGATATGCCGAAAGCTACAGAGCTTCCCCCCATCGAGGCCACTACCGTCGCAGCGAGCGACCCTTTCGTAAAACTGCGTCTGTTGATAGTCATTGCATTCTCTCCCTTTATGGTTGTTGAGCAGAATCGTGCCACGGCACGGCGACCTTGCGGATTGAGGCGATGAGTGCATAGAAGATGAAGCCGAAGCAGGCGAGCGCTACGATTGTCGCGAACATTTGGTCAACGCGCATGGCGTTCAGCGTCATGACGACCATGGCCCCTAATCCCTCATTGCCGCCAAGATACTCGCCCACAATTGCACCCGTAACCGCCAGTACGCTGGCCGTTTCCACACCAGTCAGAAGATACGGAAGGACGGCGGGTATATCGAGCGACCACACGCGTTTCCAACCGGGTGCCTGAATCACCGTGAACAAGTCGCGCTGTTCTGGGCTGATTGACCGCACACCTAGGATCGTCGACTTCATCACTGGGAAGAAGGACAGCAGAACGACCATTGCGATCTTCGATTGCATGCCGAACCCCATCCATAGGAGAAAGAGCGGCATGAGCGCGACTTTGGGCGTGACCTGCGATGCTACGATAAAGGGGGAAGCAATTCGCTCGAAGAGCTTGAGCTTTCCAAGCAGCACACCCAATACCGCACCGATGACGACTGCAATCGCGAATCCCGAAACGATCTCGGTGACCGTGATGCGGAAATAGTTCCAGAAGAACGGCTGGGACATCAGCTCCAGCAAGCTCTTGCCGACAGCTTCGGGCGGCGGCAACATGAACGGGCTGACATTGAAGACGACGATATAGAGCTTCCACAGGCCAATGAAGGCGAGAATCAGAAGCGGCGTCGTGACCCATGTCAGATACCGGTCGGCGATCGCCAAGAGCGAATGGCGCCTTCGCTCGGCGTCGAGGACAGCCTCGGTCGACAGTTCTGAACTTGTCATCGTCATTCTCCTAATTCGACCCGCAATTCGGACACCAGCGCCTGGAACTCCACGGATTTTGTGATCGAAAGTGGCCTTGGCCTCTCAAAGGGCACAGGAATGATGCGCTGGACGCGACCCGGATGCGGCGAAAGCAGTACAATCCGGTCGGCTAGAAATGCGGCTTCGGTAATCGAATGCGTAACAAGCACTACAGTCTTGCGATAGCGCAGCCAAATGTCCTGGAGCGCAAGGTTGAGTTCATCGCGCGTGATGGCATCGAGCGCGCTGAACGGCTCATCCATGAGAAGGATGGATGGCTCGGCCGCCAAAGCCCTCATAATCGCCACCCGCTGGCGCATTCCTCCGGAGAGTGCCTTGGGCAGATGATCGAGAAATTCCTTCAACCCCGCAAGCTCGGCTAGTTGCTCCGCGCGCAGCCGCCGCTTCTCCTTCGGAACCTTCTGTACTTCGAGGGGAAGCGCGATGTTCTTCCAGACCGAACGCCAGGGCAGCAGGTTCGCATCCTGGAAAACGAAACCGAGGTCGCCGATAACGCGCGGAACAATCCGGCCATCGTCCTGATAAAGCGACTTCTCATTGATCCTAATCCGCCCTGTGGTTGGCGGCTGCAACCCTGCAAGCGTGCGCAGCAAGGTGCTCTTGCCGCACCCTGAGCGGCCAATCAGGACCACGAACTCGCCCGGCTCTATGGCCAGGTTGATATTCTCTACGCCGACCGTGCGCTGCCCCCTGCTTTGATAGACCTTTGTAACATTCTCGATCTGGATCGAACCGCTGAGCGCCGGAGAAGGACGGGTGGGATCCGGTACATCCGCCATGGGAGCCACGGTCATGGTTTCACCTCTTTACACATTGTTCGTGCCACCTGGCTCGCGAACAGCAGCAGTCTCAAACCCGCCAAGTGGCCACTCGCAATTACGGTACCCAGCAGGGACAGGGCAGCCAAACCCGCGCTAGTGCAATCAACCGGACGAGAGAAACGACGTCGCAAGCTGGCGCAGTTAACGGCTTCAAACATCGGGTGCGGATTCAGCCTCATCTCATGCACCCGAAACTATCCTATTGCCTCACGGATCTCGGATGCATGCATCTCGACAAGCTTTTTCTTCAGGACTTTTCCAAAACTGTTCCTTGGGAACTCGTCAACAACCAGGACTGCCTTCGGCCGTTTATAGGATGCAAGCTGGCTTGCGCACCACTCGGTCAAGCTTTCAGGGGACGGGGCGTCCCGCGCGATCACGAAGGCAACCACTTCCTCGCCGAACTCGCGCGATTCCCAGCCTGCGACCGCAGCATCGATGATTGACGGATGGGTCAGGAGAGTTGCTTCGACATCGCTGGGATAGATGTTGACGCCGCCTCTGATGATCATGTCCTTGCGGCGACCCCGCAGCGTGATGAAACCGTCTTCGTCACGCTCAGCAAGGTCCCCCGGATAGAACCATCCATCCCGGAACGATTCTCGGGACGCCTCATCGTCACGATAGAAGGAGTCCGCCACCCCGGGCCCGCGATAGCGCAGAAGACCGACCTCGCCTGGGGGCAAGGAGCGCCCGTCGTCATCGGCGACATCCACCTCGACTCCGAAGATGGGCCTTCCTACCGTTCCCCCATGGGTCTCCTGGTCTTTCGGCGTCAGCAAGGAGATACCGCCGCCTTCGGTGGCCGCGTAATACTCGAAGAAGTTTGGGCATATCCGCTTGCGGATCTCAATACGCTCCTCCGGCGTAACGGGAGCGCCGCTGACCAGCAGCATCCGCAGCCTACGCAATGGCGCAAGCACAGAATCGTCGAGGTCCAAAAGCCGGCGGATCATCGTGGGAACGAGAAAAAGGCTCGTTGCCTGAGTACGCTCGACTTCGGCCGCCAGTTCCGCGACCTTGAACGGCGGCGGAAACATCACCACCGTACCGCCGCAAAACAGCGTCGACAGGCAGAACATGCGGCCGCCACCGAAGTAAAGCGGGGTGGCACAAAGATATCGCTCATGCGTCGTGAAGCCGAGATCGATCCAATGTGTCATGTACCGCCGCAAAAAATGCCTGTGGGTGACGAGCGGCCCCTTCGGCCGGCCTGTTGTTCCCGACGAGAGTGACAGGACAAGGGGGGCGGAGCCATCGCCGCTCGGAAACTCGACCACCGGCGTCGCAGACATGTTTGCGAACCACTCGTCATCCACGGTCTGCGTGGCGATTTCCTCACCAAGAGCGTCACCTGGCTCCAGGAGCACGAGGCTGGCACCGAAATGGCGTGCCACGCGCTCCTTCTCGACAGCCGTCCATCGGCAATCAATTGGCAGGATGATGATATTTGCGCGAGCAAGTGCATAAAGCACGGTGAGATAGCGGGCGGTGTCGCGTAGCGCTATGCCCACAACAGCTCCCTCAGGCAATCCGGATTTACGGAAGCCGGAGGCAATGCCAAGCATGTTGCGCACAAATTCGCTGTAGGTGGTGACCTTTTCACCCTCGATGACCGCAGGATGGTTCGGCTTGTTTCGGGCGACGCTCTCGACACCTTCGGCAATGTTGAGCATCAAGCGCCTCCATCCAGGCCATAGATTTTCAAGACATTGTCACGCAGCAGCTTCCGTTTCGCTACAGGCTTGAGCCCCAGCTCATCTATTTCCCGAATCGTCCTTCCAAAATCGAGAATCGGGAAGTCCGTACCAAAAATGACTTTGTCTTGGCCGTAACTATTGATGTAGTTGACGAAAGACGCCGGCCAATATTTGGGGCTATGTGCGTCGGTGCTGATGTAGACGTTGCGATGCTTCCAGGCCATCGCGATCATCTCATCCGTCCACGGTATACCAACATGAATTCCTATCAGCTTGAGCTCGGGAAAATCGCAAGCGACAGCGTCAAGCGTGATCGGCCGGCCGACGCTCCGGCGAGGATAGGATTCGTCATAGATCATTGACTGACCTACCTGGAGCTGAACCGGGACATTCAGTTCGCAGCATTTTGCATAGAACGGATACCAGCGGGCATGATCGGGCGCGAGCTCATACCAATGCGGATAGAAGTGCCCGCCGATGAAGCCATATTCGCGGACCGCTCTTTCGAACTCGCGAACACCCGCCATGCCTTCAGTAGGATCAAGGCCGGCGATTCCCAGGAAGCGGTCAGGATGTGCCTGTACAGCATCGGCTACCAGCTTGTAGGGCACGTGATAGCATGCTGGGTGGCCGAGCTGCCCCACCTTAGCGGCTACCAGAAATGCCTTTTCAATCCCAGCCGCATCCATGCGCGCCAGCATGTCGGGAAGTGAAAGCCCTTCCATATCGACATTCACACGCATTTTGCCGGTGTAGAAATTCTTCCGGTCCGGACGGCCAGCCAAAGCCTCCTTCGTCCAGATATTCACTGTCGAATCGATCGCCTTTATTGGTCGCTCGTCTGTCATCTCGAGTCGATCCCTCCTATCAGTTGGTTTGGCTGGCACATCAAAGGCCTAGCTGCCGCGCGATCAGCTCGCGCTGGATTTCGTTGGAGCCTTCACCGAAGGTGTAGAGACGGGAATCACGCCAGTAGCGCTGCATATCGCTTTCCATTGCGTAGCCGGCGCTGGCCAGAATCTGCATCCCGTGATGCGTGACATATTGCAATGCTTCAGTCGCGATGACCTTCGCCTGCGATGCTTGCCGTCCGCATTCCTGGTTCTGCGAGATCATCCAGGCCAGATGGTGTACGATGAGTCTTGCCTGGTCCACCCGCATCTGCATATCGGCAAGGCGGAAGCGGATAGCCTGGAACTTGCCGATGCTTCTGCCGAACTGCGTACGCTCCCGTGCATAGGAAAGGGCCAGGTCGACTGCCGCCTGGGCGCAGCCTGTCACTGTCGCCGCCATGCTGGCGCGCGAGTAGTGCAATGTAGACATGAGGTTGGCGAACCCATCACCTTCCTCGCCGATCAGCGCGTCCTTCGGCACGAAGACATCGTCAAAACCGATGTCGAAGCTTGGCATGCAGTTGTTGCCCACTTTTGGCAAGCCCGTCATCGATATGCCAGCCGCCTTGGGCGGGACCAGGAAAAGCGAGATTCCCTTCGCGCCTTCCGTTCCTGGTTGGCGCGCCGCTACAAGCAGCAAGTCGGCTCCTTCGGCATCGCTGATCCAGACCTTGCGTCCGCGAAGCCGCCATCCCCCATCCACCGGAATGGCGCGCGTTGACAACGCCGACGCATCCGAACCCGCGCTCGGTTCTGTCAAGGCCAGAGCAATCAGCAGCCGCCCCGCCGCAATTTCCGGAAGCAGCTCTTCGCGCTGGGCAGGCGAGCCATAGGTGAGAATTGACATCGCACCGAAACCAACGACGCGATTGAAGATCGACGCGGCGCAATAAGCATGGAGGCCCAGCCGCTCCTGGACGAGCGCTACCATGCTCCAGCTCGCATCCAACCCGCCATACTCGGAAGGCAGTGGCAAGGCAAAAAGCCCGAGCTCAGCCATGGCTGGAAGAAGATCATATGGAGGGATGTGGCCGTCGTCGCGTCTTCGCACCTCCTCAGGAGGCAAGTGATGCGCGATGAAACGGTCAACGCTCTCGAGCAGCAGGCGATCTTGTTCGGAAATCGAAAAGTCCATTTACCCTCGCCAGGTTCGCGAAAAAGCCGCTTATGGGGTCAGCTTCAATCCCGAGTTTTGCTATAAATATATCAAGATTACAATTGCAAATGTGGATTGCCTCGAAAGAGCATGCTAGCGACTAGGCGCGTGCCATGAGAGGCATTGGAAGGGGAGGACGTCCGGAGGATATGCCGGCGATCAACTGGGGAGGCTAAATCGATGTCGGAACTGGAGTGGACTTTCCGCTCCTGCTCCCTTCGCAGGAGACGAACCTTCGCGCTCGAAAACTTTCACTTTGCGGGCGAAACTTTCTCGATCAGCGAACGTCTGGACGGGGGAAGGCGATGAGTAACATGACGGCCAATCCGATGCCGCGTTATCATCAGGTCTATCTACTTCTTAGGCAGAAGATATTGGAAGGAGAATGGCCAGTAGGAACCCCTATGCCGGGCGAGCATGAACTGGCCCTTGCCCACGACGTTTCGCGCATTACCGTCCGGAATGCATTGGGGCGGCTGCAGAGGGAAGGCCTGATCACCCGGCGTCGCGGCTCAGGCACATTCGTGCAGCCATTGAAGCCCCAGCGACGCCGGGAGAACCTGCAGGGACTGCTTGAGAACCTCATTGCAATGGGGCTGCGGACCGAGGTGCGCCTGCTAAAATTCGCTTATGTGCCTGCGCCGCCCGATGTTGCCGAGCAGTTGGAACTGAAGCTCGGCAGCGTGGTGCAGAAATCCATTCGTGTAAGGCTCAGCGATGGCGTTCCCTTCAGCCATCTCACGACCTGGGTGCCTGAGGATGTCGGCCGGCATTACCGGCCCGATGATCTTGCAGAGCGACCGCTTCTGACGCTTCTGCGCGAGGTCGGTTTTCCGCCCACCCACGCCGAGCAGGTCATCTCATGCAAACTTGCCGACTCCGTAATCGCCAAGCTTCTCGAAGTGGAGCCAGCCAGCTCGCTCCTGTGGGTGCGCCGACAGGTTCGCACGCAATCACAGCGACCAATCGAATATATCGAAGCGCTCTATCGGCCCGATCTTTACGAATACAAGATCAGTCTAGTGCGCCAAGGCGACATCTGGAGTCATCTCGGCGAGCGACCCGGCTAGTCGGACGATCAGCCACATACGATTGCAAAAGGCGCTTCAGTGCCAAGCTCCTCTGATTGTGGGAAATCCTCGCTGGGCTGCCTTCTACCCGGAGCCTTTTTTGTATTGCTGATCCGAAATTGCTTTGCTAGGTTGTCTACATTTAGGGACAACTTGCCGGGGCAAAGCCTCGTCTACAGGCAAAAAATTGGGTGGGGCATTGGATAGACTGGATCTTCGTCGTTTCTTCGCGCCTAAATCCGTTGCACTTGTCGGGGCAAGCTCCGATCTCGGCAAGTTTGGCGGTCGTTGCTTCCGTCAGTTGCGCGATTTCGGATATGGTGGAAACATTTATCCGGTGAATCCTCGTCTGAACGAGCTCGACGGTCTTGCCTGCTATCCGGATATACGTAGCCTTCCAGAGACGCCGGACCATGTATGCATCATCGTGCCGAGCGCGGCGATTCCCGAGACGATCCGCCAGTGCGGCGAACGGGGCGTACCGTTTGCAACGATATTCAGTTCGGGCTTCGCTGAGGGTGGTGGCGAGGACGGCAAGAAGCTTCAGGCGGAAATCGTCCATCTGGCCCGCCAGAATGGCTTGCGCTTCATGGGGCCGAACTGCAACGGCCTGATCAACTATGTGGACGGCGTCGCTCTAACCTCGACGGCAACAATCAATGGGCCCCGCGCACCCGCTGGCGACGTTGCCGTACTCGGACATTCCGGCGGACTTGCGCAGGTCAACGTGATGTGGCGTGCCCAGCAGGCTGGTCTGGGCATCAGCTATCAGGTGAGTTGCGGCAACGATGCCGACCTTGATATCATGGACTACGCGGAGTTCATGGTCGATGACGCGCACACGCGTGTCATTCTCATGCTCGCCGAAAGCATCCGCAGCGGGGCCAAATTGCGGCGCCTGGCAGAAAAGGCCCGCAAGGCTGGCAAGCCCATCGTGATGATGAAGCTTGGCCGTTCGGATGCAGGGCGGCAGGCGGCAATTTCTCATACCGGCGCTCTGGCTGGTAGCGACGCGGTAGCAGATGACGTGTTGCGGCAGCTCGGTATCATCCGGGTGAACGATTGTCATGAGATGGTCGATATGGCCATGGTGTTGCGCACCGGCCATCGCTTTTCAGGCGGGGGCCTTGCCGCCGTCTCAATCTCCGGCGGCAATCTCGTTCACCTGGCTGACCAGGGCCCGGCCCAAGGCCTATCTTTTCCTGCCTTCAGCGAGCAGACGCAAAGCCGCCTCTCATCGCTGATTCCTAACTACGTTAAGGCGGCTAACCCGGCTGATGTCACCTCGGCTGCCATCGGCGCGCCGGAAATCTTCTCCGGCGTGATGCAGGCCATCGCTGCCGACCCGTCAATCGACGTGGTGGTGCCGGTCCTCACCCTCCATTCGCGGCAGATCATCGAGGCGGCAGCGGAGGCCATTACCGGCTGCGGCAAACCTTTCGCAATGGTCTGGAGCGGCGGCTGCACCGATGACCCGAACCTGACGCCGGCTGAACTGGTCCGGCGGGGCATTCCAGTATTCCGTGACATCGCACCGGCAATGCAAGCAATTCGGCATGCGGTCGATTATGCCGGCTTGGCAGCCGAGCCGTCGCATAATGGCAGTGTACTTGGCGGAAAAAGCCACCACCTGCGAGCCGCGCTCGCGGAACTGCCTGCGCGTCCCACAGAGGTCCAGGCAAAGCTGCTGCTGACTGAAGCCGGTCTGCCGGTGCCCAAGGGGGAGCTTGTGGCCACTGCGGAATGCGCCAGCGTCGCCTTCGACCGCATTGGAGGGCCGGTAGCAGTTAAGATGGTTTCTCCGGACGCAAGTCATAAGACGGAGCTCGGAGGCGTACGGCTCGGCATCACCTCCGGGCATGCTGCTGCCGAAGCCGCGCGCGCGATCGAGGCGCAGGTCCGCGAAAAGGCGCCTGACCTTCATATTGAGGGGTTCCTTGTGGAGCGGATGGCCGCACCGGGGGTGGAGATGATCGTGGGACTCTCGCACGATGCTGCGTTCGGCCCGATCATTACCGTTGGCCTCGGTGGCGTTCAGGCGGAGATGTTGAAAGACGTTGCCCACCGAATGTTGCCGATCACCGAAGGGGATGCTTATTCGATGCTCAGGCAGTTGAGAGGCTGGCCGCTTCTTGACGGTTTCCGGGGTGCACCGGCCGCGGATGTGGAAGCACTCGTCAGGCTGATGATGCAGGTTTCGGAATTCGGTCTGGAACTTGCCGAAGACATCGGCGCACTTGACCTGAACCCTGTCCTCGTCGCAAGCAAGGGACAGGGCGTCGCAGTCTGCGATGCCCTTCTGATCCGCCCATGATGCGCGCTGCTGCAGCGATCGTCGGCACCGGCGAAAGCCGGATCGGGGTAGTTCCCGACCGCACCTCCATGGAGCTCATCGCGGACGCCGCGGCGCAGGCGCTGGAAAATGCCGGCTTGACGTTCAAGGACGTAGACGGCCTTCTGACAACTCCCTCACGGGTGGAAGGATGGCCCATGCCGTGCGTTGTCGTTGCAGACGCGCTCGGCCTCAAACCATCCTATTTCGCCACCGTGGATGTTGCGGGCGCGTCAGGTACTTCGATGATCCATCAAGCTGCCATGGCGGTCGCTACCGGGGCCTGTTCGACAGTGCTTTGCGTCGCCGGACAGAGCCTGCTTTCCGGCATGTCACGCGGCGGCGCGATCGCGTCCATGGCCACGCGAGGCTCCGCTGCCCATGCAGAATTGGAGCAGCCCCTCGGCCCACCAATTCCGGCGCTCTACGCGTTAGTAGCGCAGCGGCACATGCACGAATATGGCACGACACATGAGCAGATGGCGCAGGTAGCGGTCGAGATGCGCCGCAACGCTGGCCTCAATCCGAATGCGCACATGCGTGAGCCGATCACGGTCGAGGATGTTATCAATGCGCCGATGATTACCTCGCCTCTCGGCCGGTTGGACTGCTCACTCGTTTCGGATGGCGCGGGTGCTGTGATCGTCACGACGCCCGAGCGGGCGCGTAATCTCAACGGGCAGCCCGTCTGGTTGCTTGGCGCAGGTTATGGGTTAGGCCACGCCTGGGTGGGCGATTCCGGATCGCTCACGACGACCGCTGCAGTTGCTTCGGGAGCGGATGCCTATAGAGGCGCCAGCATTTCGCCGTCCGACATCGATTTTGCGTGTCTTTACGACTGCTTCACCATTACGGTGATCGCAGAACTTGAGGATCTTGGCTTCTGCCCAAAGGGAGAGGGTGGAGCTTTCGTCGAAAGCGGCGGTATCGCGAGAAGCGGCATATTGCCGGTAAACCCGCATGGTGGATTGCTTTCTGCAGGTCATAGCGGGGTGCCGGCCGGCATTTTTCATGTCATTGAGGCAGCGCGCCAAATACGGCAGGAGGGCGGAGACCGACAGTTGGAGCGCGTTTCTACTGCTCTCGTCCACGGCAATGGCGGCATCATCGGCGTGCATTGCAGCCTCATTCTTGGTGGAGCTGATGCGCTATGACCGTCGCGAACCAGAATGTCTTTCCGACAATGCGGCGATGCACAGCATGTGGCTCATTGCGCTTCTATCCCAAGCCGCTTTGCCCAGCATGCCATGATGCCAAATCTGAAGCGGCTCAAGTCAATGGCCAAGGGGAGCTTTATTCCTTTACTGTTGTCCATCGGGCACCAACACGCGAACTCAAGGCAGAAGCACCCTATATCATCGCCCTCGTAGATCTTGACGAGGGCGTAAGGGTCACAGGCCGCCTCATCATGCCCGAAGGACGCACACCGCGCTGCGGCGACCGCGTGAGGCTTGTGGCTGGCGGACAATCCTTCGCCATTTTCGAGAGCATCGACAGGGAAATCATCTGATGAGCGCCAAGCTGTGTGATGCCATTCAGGCAGTCGTTTCTGCCCGGCTCTCCCCGCGATCCGAAATGTCGGAGAACGAAGATGTGGCGGCAATGGCGCAAGAAGCCATCATGCTTGCCACAGACATTGAGGCATTCCGTCCCCATCTTACCCCGGTGGCATCCCCTGAGCCGCTTTGGCTTCATCTGCGCAGCCATGGGAGGACGCCGCAATGAACGACATCCACCGTCTGGCAATATCGGAAATCCGTGCGCATCTGCAGGACGGAACGCTCACCGCGACGCAAGTGACTGTATCGATGCTTGAGCGTGCACACGCAATCGATCATCGTCTCAACGCCTTTGTTTCGATCGAGGACGAACAGGCATTACGTCGAGCTGAGGAACTCGACAAAGCCGGCTTTGACGGCAGCAAGGCCCTGTGGGGCATACCCGTTGCGCAGAAGGATATGTTCGCACGGCCAGGGCGGCAGCCGCGTTGCGGCGTTGGTCATGCTGTGGAGGGGCTTGACCTGCCGGACTCGCCGGTTATCGCGGCGTTCGAGGCGGCGGGAAGCGTCGATCTGGGTCCGCTTACGATGGCGGAGTTCGCCTTGGGTACGACGGGTACAAATGCTTTTTATGGCAATGCAGGCAACCCATGGGATCTTGATCGATGTACCGGCGCTTCCTCTTCGGGATCAGCAGCAGCGGTAGCGGCAGGTGTCGTGGCCGGTTCGCTGGGCACGGACACCGGCGCATCCGTGCGTATGCCGGCAAGTTTCTGCGGCGTTGTTGGCCTCAAGCCCACCGCCGGCGCGATCGCCTCGACTGGCGTGTTCCCGGCCGCCTGGTCATTGGACTCAGTTGGCGTAATCACCCGAAGCATCGAGGATTGTGCATTATTGTTCAGCGTCGCAGCCGGAAGGGATGTGTCGCTGGCGGAAGGGGTACGCCAGCCGCTTACCATTGGCGTTCCTGATCGATACTATACCGAGCATGCTGACCCGCAGGTTGTGGAAGCCTGGCTGAACGCTCGGGCGACGATGGAAAAAGCAGGGTTCCGGGTTGTGGATACGGCCGTTGTGGAGACTCCGGAAATCCGTTCCCTGCTGCGCATCATCATGCGCGCTGAGGCCGCTTGTGTCCATCGCGAGCTTATGGCGAAGCGCCCCGAAAACTATCCGATGGCGGTGCGCAAGTTCATCTCTTCGGGCGAAGGTGTGCTCGGCGTCGACTATATCGACGCGTTGCGGTTGCGCGCTACTCTTCTGAAGTCGGCCTTGTCCACCAACTTCGCGCAGGCTGACGTCTTGATGACGCCGACAGTGCCGGTCCTTCCGCCTCGCTACACAGAAATTTCCGATGCCCAAAATTCGGAACAATGGCGGACTGTGACGCTGCTGGCGCATTACACGCAGCCTGCGTCCTATCTGGGTCTACCTGCTATTTCCGTACCCTATTCGCTATCTGCGGAAGGATTACCTATCGGCATGCAACTGATCGGCGCTCCTTGGAGCGAAGCGTCCTTGTTCCAGTCGGCAGTGCCTCTTCAGAAGCATTGGCTTTCCCTTGGCGCCGTACCTCCGGAAATGTCTTGAGCACGGTTGCCGCTGGCTTGTTTCGCAATTTCGAAAGGAGGTGCGCCATTCATTATTCAATGCTGAAATCCACCAATGAATGAACCTTCTCGTTTAAAAGGGGAACTTACAATGCCGACCCTCAAGCTCAATCGCAGAAATTTTACGGCAGGACTTCTTGCAACGCCCTTTGTGGCACGGTCAGTGCCGGCGCTTGCCCAATCGTTGCAGGAGATTTCCTACATCACGCCGTTCGGCCACTCTGTCGTTTATGCGCCCGACTATGTAGCAGCCACTTCAGGTCTCTTTGAAAAGAACGGTCTGAAAGTGAACATCATTGGCGGAACAGGCTCGGCTGCCGCTGTTCAACAGCTAGTCGCCGGTCAGGTGCAGGTTGCACGCACAGGCGGCATAGACATCGTGCGCGCAATCGCAAATAGCGATGCGCCGATCCGCGCTATCGCCACGGTCTCTCAGTCGTCGACCTGGCACATCATCAGCTCGCAGGATGCCCCCATCAACACGCCGGAAGAGCTGGCAGGCAAAACCGTCGGCATTGTCTCGGCCGGTGGCGGCTCGGAAGACACGGTGGATATCGTGCTTGCAGGCGCCGGAATACCGAAAGAAGAGGTCAGGCGACAGGTTGTGGGCAACTCCCCTGGCGCCTTCGATCTTGTCAAGCTTGGCAGGATCGACGCGTTTATCTGTGACCTGTCGGTGGTGTCGAACCTGAGGGCTATCGATGCACCGATGGCAGTGATGCAGGTGGATCCGTTCGTAGCTATCCCGGGCCAGGCCTATATCGCCACGCAGGAGACCATCGACAACCATGGCGACATGCTACTTGGCTATCTGCGGTCGGCGAAAGAGGCGATCCAGGCGATCGAAGCCGATACGGATGGCCAAGAAACCCTCAAGCTTATGGAGCCGTTCGATTTTCCAGAGCTGAGGGACCCCGATACCGCGCTCGCGTCGCTACGTGCCGAGCAGCAGGTCTGGTTGTCGAAGGGTAGCGAGAACGTCCTGCGGATCTATCCCGAGGTATGGGAAGAAGGCTGGGCGCAGATGGCCGCTGCGGGCATCGTTGAAGCGGGTGACGCTTCGAGAGCTTACACGACGGTCTTTTCCGAACAGCTTTGATGCATCACGTGAACCAATGACGATTTCGATTAGCTGCCGGGGACTCGGCAAAACATATCATTCGCGTTCTGGCGACGTGCGCGCGCTGGAGCCGGTGGATCTTGAGGTTAAGCCTGGCGAGTTCCTAGTGCTCATCGGACCGTCCGGTTGCGGAAAGACCACCCTGATGCGCATCATCGGGGGACTTCAATCCGCCAGCGAGGGGACGCTGAAACTGACTACCGGCCCGGATGGACGGGATACGGTTGGTTTCGTTTTTCAGCAGTCAAACCTCCTGCCGTGGATGACCATTGAGGACAATGTGGCGCTACCGCTGCGGTTGCGCCACATTGGCAAGCAGGAAAGGCGCGAAAGAGCCGTAGAGCTCTGCAATAAGGTCGGGCTGGCGGGTTTTGAACGTAGATGGCCGCGTGAGTTGTCCGGAGGTATGCAACAGCGCGCGGCGATCGCCCGTGCGCTTGCGGACGATCCGGCCCTTTTGCTCATGGACGAGCCCTTTGGGGCGCTGGATGCACTAACGCGTACGCGCCTTAATTCGGAGCTGGAGCGCCTCTGGATGGCGTCAGGGGCAACTGTTGTACTTGTCACTCATTCAATTTCCGAAGCCGTGATGTTGGCTGATCGAATAGTGGTGATGAGTGCGCGCCCCGGCCGCATCCGCAGCATCACCCAGGTTCCCTTCGAGCGGCCCCGTCCGGTCAGCCTCGAAGGGACAGCCGAATTTCAGGCAATCGCAAGCGAACTGCGCGCACAGTTGGATCAAACGGCATGACCCGTCTTCAGAAATCCCTGCCCGGAATCGTATCGGTTACCGGCTCCTTCATCATCTGGGAAGCCTATTGCCGCCTTTCCGGCATGCCCGCGCTGATACTTCCAGCTCCCACCCAAATCCTCGCGGTGTTTTTCGATGTGATGTCGGAGCGGAGCACGTTCTACCATCTCAGTATAACGCTATGGGAGATTCTGGCTGGGTTTTCGATTGCGACGGTCGCGGGCGTCTTTCTCGGCTGGCTCATCTATGTCTCGCCGATCATCCAGCGCGCCTTGCACCCGTTTATCGTGGCGAGCCAGGTCGTACCGAAGGTCGCGCTTGTGCCCCTTTTCGTGCTGTGGTTTGGTTTCGGGCCGGCTTCCAAGATCATAGTTGCCGCGGTGATCGCCTTCTTCCCCGTTATGGTAAATACTCATCTTGGCCTTCGCTCCGTCGAAGACGGGCACAAGGACGTCTTCAAGGCATTGCGGGCCAACCCCTTCCAGCGGATCATGCTGCTTCAGATCCCCAGCGCGCTTCCCGCCATTCTCGCTGGAATGGAGATGGCAATCGTTCTGGCGACTATCGGTGCCGTGGTCGGGGAATATCTGGGGGGTAGCGAGGGGCTTGGTTATCTCGCGGTTGCCACCATGAACGCGTTCCAGACGGATCGGTTGTTCGTGCTGATCATTCTGCTTACCCTGATTGGATTTTCGCTCTTCATCGTCATCGCGACGTTGCGCCGTATGTTGACCGCGTGGCATTCGGTTGATTGAGCAGCCGGAAGGCAGCTCTCTTACCGCGACCTAGTCCAAGGTCCGCAGGTCTGCACCCGAGTATTCGGGTGCATGATCCACCCATGGAGCGGCCAAGGGTTCTACTCTTTCGGTGGCCGGCTCATGAACCAGTTGGATACGCCGAGGACATCTTCCTGCCGGACTATGGCAAAGCCGAGCGTTTTATAGAAGGCGACATTGACTTCCAAATCCGTCTCCAGATAGGCGGTGGTGCCATCCGCATCGACATCTTGGCAGCATTTGAGCATCAAACGGCGACCAATTCCGCGCCGTCGAAATGCCGGATGCACAGCTAAAGGCCCGAGATGCCAGTGCGGCTGAACCGGATCATTGCGCCCCCAGATTTTGAGCCAGCGCAGGATGCGCAATGTTCCCGTCGGTGGATTGCTCGTCACGATGGTGCCAACGAGGCTCAGCACGTCTCTCAGCGAGGGACGGCAGCCGCCCGGCTTCATCATTCCCAATACGCCGACCAGTTCACCTTGCGCATATGCGCCCAGCAATCGGCCATTCGAGTGGACGTAGCGGACAACCCAGTTCAGGAAGCGTAGCAGTCGCCTTTGCCCGCGTGCAGTCTGCCTGCCAAACACCTTCAGATGGTTGGGGTTGTCGCGCATACCCTGCGCCAGGATGCGAGCTGCTGCCTGCAGTTCGCCCGGGGTCAAAACTCTTATTTCCTCGCCGGTACTTATGGTTGATTCATCCGTTTTCGTAGCCGAACTGAACCCTACGGCTGATCTTGCCAGACGCTCATTCTAGTTCGCAAAGGAGCTGAGTGTTAGTGTGCGTGCGCTCCTAGTCCGGCATCGACTGGCTCCTGGTTGAAGGCCACACGCCAGGAACGCGAAATCAGCTACTGAGCTTCTTGCACTTTGCGACTGTGGGATGAAATCGGCGTGAGCCCGTTAAATCAAGCTCAACCCTCAGGAATTTGCTTTAATTCAAGCCTGTTCAAAGGGCGGCTGATAAAGAACGCAGCCGCTTGCTACCTGACTGCTACTGAGTGGAGGCGGTGATCTGGGAAATTCAACCTGAAGCGCATGGGCGGGCCGAACTTGTCTTCCTGAAGTTCCAGATCCAGGCGTGGCCCACATAATTCCGCACTCTCCACATGCAGCTTCTTATCGCCCAGCCAGGCCTCGCCCGAGACTTCCTGGTACTTTTGCCGCAACTTGACGCGATAGCGTTCGCCATTCGCTCTTTTCCACTCCCATACGCCCGCTACCTTTGCCGGTACGATCCACTTGTAAATGGTTGTGCCGTTCAACTTGATCCAATCGTCCGCTTTCCAGTCGCCCATGTGGAAGGCGTGAGAGATGACGCGGGTGCCCGGACGGAGTTCGTTCAGCAGCCGCGGCCGCAATTGCGCATTAACCGACTCCAGGAGATAGAGCGTGACCACCGTGGCTTCCCGGATATCGGCGGTGAAGATGTCTTCCTCGATAAAGTCGACAAGATACTCCACCCCGGCCCAACCAGCATATTCCATCGCATCTGCAATGCGCACCGGATCGATTTCAACGCCGATGGCGCGCGCGTTCCTTTCTTTCGCCGCAGCAATCACAATACGCCCATCGCCAGAGCCCAAGTCATAAAGGACGTCTTTTGAACCCACCTTCGCGAGTTTCAGCATCGCATCCACCGCTTCTTCATCGGTGGGGACAAATGGTACGTCCAAATACCGCTCAGGCTCGGCAGAGTAGTTGTCTATTTCATCCAGCAAATCTCTGAACATTTTTACGCCTAACGCCCGCCTTTTCTATACTCTACGATAATTAACCCGATCATTCCTTTTACATTCCCTCCGCCGGCCACGAAGCACGACCCACCCTGTATCTATCGGCCCGGAGGAAAGGAACAAGGGACGCCGCATAAATCGGCACGGCGTCCTGTCGGTCCGGGTACCTACTGTCGTAAGCGATGCTTCCAGCTGACGCGAAGACCCGCCCTAAAAGCGGTAAATTGCTGCAAGGCCCGTATCTGTAGGCATACGCTCCGCCGGAACAATGACCACTTCGCCTCCCGTTTTTAGCGTATGCTCGCCGAGATCGTCCAGCAGGTCATCGACGCCAGGCTCGTCCAGCTTCGCGAACTCGATTGCACCGGTGTCAGGGTCGAAGCGCCCTGGAACCACGCGGTCTGCGTCGACAAGCAAGGTCTCAACGCGTCCCGCGACAACCGCTCTTGCAATTTCAGCAACATCCGCCGAACCGCGCTCTTCTGATCTTGATGCACCAAACTGCTCGACAAGCCGGCCGAGGCGGTTGAGATATATGGGAAGGACAAGCTGCCATGCACGCTCGCGCAATTCTTCGATCGATAATGCGCTGGGATGAACGTCGAGCCCCGTTTCGATCAGATACGGATTGTTGCTCACAGAACGAAACAGAGGCTGCTGCTCCGGTAATGCTGCCAGCAGTAACGGCATTTTCGACGGCTGCGAATACTCCTCGAGAACCGCTTCATCCACCATGCGGAAGAACTGTTCCATCTGAGCATCCAGAAAGGCTTGTCGACTGTCGGTGCCATGTTGAACGTTTTGGCCGGCTGGCCCGTAGGCTCTGTTCCTTTGCTCCGGATCGTCATCTCGACCTTTTACTACCTCATCGCTTGTCCGCGGGAAGCCAGGCCCTGTTTCAACCTCGTCCAGAGCGTAACGGTTTCCTTCAAACAGACGAACCTCCTCGCGATTGAGCCCGAGGATGTGGTAGCGATCGGCCGACTGCAGAATGCGCATGAGGGGCTTTGCATGGAAGGAGTTGGCTGCTATCGCCATTTCCCCGACCAGGCGCTGGAGCCGGTAAACCTTGAAAATATCTACGGTTGCGAAGATCGCAAGCCCGTCGCGAGGATGATGCCAGAACTCTGTATCCTCCGTCAGTTCATGAAATGGACGGAGGAGCGGCTCGCTCTCCCGGTCTGAGTATTTTTGCCGTAAGGACTGCTCCAGTTCCTTTACAAGGTTGCGAAAACGGGTCTTGTTCTGCTGCCTGTCGGGGAACGAACGGAATGTCGGCTGGTACAGCGACAGACAGGGCGGCTCATGATCTGCCAACAGTACAGTCCGGTAATCCCGCTCTAGTGCGTCCATTTCCAAACTTTCCTCATTGTGCTTTCGCTCTTGCTCGCGTGATATCGGCCTGTTGCAATCAATTCACGGCGCCGAACAGCGGCTTCATTTCTTCGGGCAGTTGCCCACGCACTTCCTCCATCTGTCCTGCGGACACATTGTTGGAGATCACCCTGCAAATGGCTAGAAGAACCCGGTTGGCGTCTTGCGGGTCCGAGCCGATGGTTTCACTCAGCTTGTCTTCAATAACCTCGGTGGAGACGTTCCGATCCGGCCCATCGGCGCATTCTTGAAGCCGTGGCTGGAGCAAGGACGGCAATTGCGCGATCAGGTCGCGCGCCTCATCCTGCGTTAAGCGGCGGCAGAGCATGCAGCCGACAACATATAACGCCTTTTCCGCCGATTGGCGTTCGAGCCCCGTCGCGTCTGCCACTTCCTGCAGGAAACGGCCATAGGTCGCTTCGGCACGGGCTTTTGCCCGCATCAATGCACGCGTGCGTGATTGTGCTGTCTGCGCGGCGCTCGGGTGCAGGCTTCCTGCAGGCTTTTGCGGAGCTTCCACCTCAAGCTGGGCGGTTACGATGTTGCGCAACTCCTCAAGGCTCAGGGAACTGTCCACAACGAGGTCATCGAATGTAACAAGACCAACGGGCCTGCCCTCCTCCACCAGCGGGAGACGCCGTATGGCATGCTGCTGCATGAGTTCCACGACCTTGCCAAGGTCGGAACCGATGTCGCAGGTGACCACCTCTTCAGACATGATCTCCGACAGCCGTGTAGCCGGATCGAGGGCGCCACCGAGCACTGCAAGCGCCAGGTCGCGGTCGGTAACGATGCCGGCAATTGCCTGCTTGTCGACCACGAGAACGGCCCCGATATGGTTGTCGGCCATCGCTCGCGCCGCCTGATACGCGGTCGACCTTGGGGTGAGAACTACCATTCGTGACCTCCGGAAGCGCGCAAGCGACATCTCCATACCTCCTCTGCTAGGCAGCCTCGATTCTGTCGCCCGAAGGGCTCTAACGCGGGAGGCCGGCAATGGCGGTTGGGTCAGTACATCAGCCTTCTTGCCCGACCCGGCTGCAGTTGCGCAGCGCTTCAAGGCGGCGCAAGATCCAACCCATGCGGCTGCGAATTGTTCCTGTCGCGGGGAGCATCGGCGGGATCGGTGTGATCGGCTTCCGGCAGTCAATCGGCGGCACCCTTCAATGGTAAGCGCTCGTTCAAAGTCGACTTGCAACAACGCGAAATGAAAGAGGCTCACGAGGGGGCGAGGCCCTTGGGCCTCGTCCGCAGGTTCAATCAGCGCTTGAGCTGAAACTCCTGCCACTCTGCCTCATATCGGTCGAGGTAGATGGCAGACTGCTCGTCGTTGAAGATCACGGCGTCCTTGATATTGTCAGGGTGGGTGATCATCTGGCCAGCCTGATCCGGCGTGGCCTTGCCCGCTGACTTCTCTAGAACCGGAGCGTAAATGCCCATGGGAATGAGACGGTCCTGGGCCTCTTCCGAAATGGCATAGTTGATCAGCTCCATAGCGAGGTCCTTGTAGGGTGAACCCTTCGGAATGATGAAGGCGTTCCCCCATGCAATGCCATCCTTCAGCGTCATGGCAACAGGGGCGTCCTCCCTCTGCGCATCGAGGATGCGACCGTTCCACGCCATTGCGATTGCAACCTCGCCCGTCGACAGAAGCTGCGGCGCTTGCGCGCCAGAGCTCCACCAAACAGCGACGTGCGGTTTGATTTCTTCCATTTTCTGGAACATCAACCGCACTTTCTCTTCCGTTACCGGATAGATCTCGTCTGCCGGAACACCGGCTGCCCTCAAAGCCGCTTCATAATTGTAGTGCATGCGCGAGTAGAGACTGCGCGGACCGGGGAACTCCTCGACATTCCAGAAGTCGGCCCAGGATTTCGGCTCCCTCCCCTCCGGGAAGGCGTCTGTGTTGTAGGCTACGACCGTTGCACCTGTGCTGGTAAAAACGCCGAATTCAGCCTTCCAATCATCCGCAAGGTCGTCGTTCCTGATGACGCTATAGTCCATCGGCTCCGCTAGATTCTGATCCTTGGCCTGATACATCCACTGACCGCCAACGCAGACGAGATCCCATTCGACGTTTCCAGCCTCGACCTGAGCCTTGATCTTCGCGTAGTTGGTCGGCGAATCCTCGGCAAATCTCATGCCCCGCTCGGCAAAGAATGGCTCGATGAAGGCCGTCTTCTCCATTTCCTGCAGGGCGCCTCCCCACGAGCAGAATGTGAATGGCCGAGAAGGCTGCGCGATCGCGGTCGCGCCGAATCCGGCCGGCAAGATCGCTGCGGCGCCAAGCGCGGTGCCTGACTTGATCAATGTACGGCGATTCATCATGGTAAACTCCTTCTACTATTATGCCGCCCGCCCAGTATCTTTGAGCAGGCGGACGTTCTGCGGATGCCAACGGATCCGCATCTTTTCTCCCTCACGCACAGGAGGCAGGCCCATCTGTCGCATCCAGACGGAATGCCCTGTTGCAAGTTCCAGCTTGAGTGCAGTGAGCTCGCCGAGATAGACGGCCTCTTCGACTCCAGCCTCGATGCCAGGCTCGTTCTCGGGCGCAGGTGTAAGATCTTCCGGTCGGACGAGCAGGAGAGCGCGATCATTCCTCATCGGCATGCCATCATGCGCCTGCATGCTCCAGATGCGGGATTCACCTTCAACCCGATATGAGATTTCGCGTCCCGACCGCTCGGCGATTTCAACGGGCAGCAGGTTCGATTCCCCGAGAAATCTTGCGACGAAGACATTCTTCGGTTCCCGGTAAAGCTCTGTCGGCGTGCCCACCTGTTCGATGCGGCCCTGGCTCATGACGGCGATACGGTCTGACATGACCAGCGCTTCTTCCTGGTCATGGGTCACGTAGATGGTCGTACGGCGATGCTCGTTATGGATCCGGCGGATCTCAAGCTGCACGTGCTTGCGCAACTGGCGATCAAGGGCGCTGAGCGGCTCGTCCATGAGCAGAAGATCAGGCCTGATCACCATGGCGCGAGCGAGCGCGACGCGCTGCTGCTGCCCGCCGGAAAGCTGCTGAATCCTACGCTCTTCAAAGCCCTCAAGCTGGACCATGGCAAGAACAGCGCGCACGCGCGTGCGGATCTCTGCCTCCGGTATGCGGCGGACCTTCAGCCCATAGGCAATGTTATCGAAGACGTTCAGATGCGGGAACAGCGCATAGTTCTGGAACACCATGCCGATATTGCGGTGGCGCGGCGGCAGATGCGTGACATCGCGGTTTCCCAACAGGACCCGCCCCCTATCCGGAGAAACATAACCGGCGGCGATGTTGAGCAGCGTCGTCTTCCCGCTTCCCGATGGTCCAAGAAGCGTCAAGAACTCGCCGGGGCCGACCTTCAGCGAAGTGGGCAGGAGCGCCTGAACCGTGTCAAAGCTCTTGCTTACCTCATTGAAGAAAATCGGGTTGCCTTGTGCAGAATCTCTCATGTTCAGGTTGCACCTCTTGATCGGATGAACTGGACCAGCAGGAACAGCAGCACTGTGGCAATCAGGATTACGGTGGAGGCGGCAGCAGCGACGGGCGTGAACTCGATCCGAATCTGCTCCCAAAGCTGAATGGGAAGCGTCTTCGCGCTGACACCGGAAAGGAAGATCGAAATCACGACTTCGTCAAAGGAGGTGATAAACGCAAAGGCTCCGCCGGCCGCCAACCCCGGCCTGATCGCCGGCAGCGTCACGGTGCGGAAGATGTAAAGCGGCTCTGCCCCAAGCCCTGCTGCAGCTCGTGGCAAGGAAGGATCAAGGCGCGCCAAGGAGATCCCGACATTCAGGACCACGAAGGGCATGCATAACAGGGTATGTCCCAGCGCCAGCCCCAGAACACTGCCATGCAGGCCGATGTCCAGCATGACATAATAGAGCGCGATGCTCGTCATGATTACCGGCACGATCAGCGGCGCAAGCATCAGCCCTGTCAAAAGGCCCTTTGTGCGCGCCTCGACCCGCTCCAGTCCCAGCGCTGCCAAGGTGCCGATCACGAGGGAGATGAAGGTCGCCAAAAGCGCAACCTTCGTGCTGGTCAAAATCGCAGCCAGCCAGGCCGGATCGCTGAAAAAAGCTTCATACCAGCGGGTTGAAAGCGCCTGCGGAGGGATCTTGATAAAGGAAGATCGATTGAAAGAGGCCGGCACGACCGCGAAAATCGGCAGCACCAGAAAGGCCAGCACAAGCGCGCCAAGCACCTGAGCAAAGCCGGCGCCGTAACTACGCTCCCTCATCGCGTCACCAGCATCTGCCCGATCGACAGGAAGCGTGCTGCTACTGCCAGGATTACAAGGATGATAAACAGGAGGATGAAGGATGCTGCCGCGGCAAGCGGCCAGACAAGGCGCTCATTGACAAAGTTGTCAATCAGCATCGCAACCGTGAGATTGTGGAACCCGCCAAGAAGCATCGGCGTAATGTAGAAGCCGAGTGAAAGCAGGAAAACGAACGTGGCGCCCGCCGCAACGCCAGCGGCAGTGAGCGGAAGGGTCACCCGAAGAAACGTCTGCAACCCGGAGGCTCCGAGTCCGTTGCTTGCCTGCAGCAAGCGCGGATCGAGTTTCAGCAGGGAGGCATAGATCGGCAGCACCGCATATGGGAGCAGCACGTGAATCATGCCAAGATGGACAGCTAAGTCATTGAACAGGAGTTTCAGCGGCTGGTCGGTAACGCCGAGCCACATCAGCGTAGAGTTCACCGGCCCATTGCGCTCCAGCAGCAACATCCAGCTAAAGGTGCGCACAAGCACGCTGATCCAGAAAGGCACCAGCACGCAGTAAATGGCCAAGGTGAGCCATCCGTCCTTGAGCCGGGAAAGAAGATAGGCTGCCGGATACGCGAGCAGGACAGAAATCACCGTGACGGTTACAGCAAGAATCAGTGTCTGCACGAAAACGGCGCGGAAAACCTCGCTTCCGATGATTTCGCGATAGGCCGACAGCGTGCCGCCCTCACTTTCCAGGCTTAGCGTGAAGAGCTTGATGAGCGGGAATACAAATCCACCGGTGAGAAAGAGGACGGCCGGTAGCAGGAGCAGACAGGTGACGATGGCTTCGCGCGAGGCCAGCTTCGTGGCAAAGACCCTTCCCGCCCTGTGGATCGGATACGCGATCTTCTGCTCCCTGCTTGTCTCTGCCGTTGTCATACATGCCTCATCAAACCGTTAAGCCAAAAATCCGCAAATCACTCCGGCCTTTAGTCGCCGTCCGCTGGATGCGGAGATGTTCTTCCCTGATCGCGCCGACGGATTGCCGGGGTGAATGCAGTTTGCCGCAGCCTTCAGCTCTGGCGCATTGCTGTTAAGTAGCCTGCCGTTTACCGCGCGGGAGGATTCGCCGCGCTTGTGGCGTGAAGATCTACTGATCGACGGCCAGAGGCGAGCATCAAGGTGACCGCCTGCAATTTTGCAGCTCGACGACCCAAAGAGTTCAACAGCGTCTTTGCCGGATAGCTACAGTCAATATGCATGTAGCAGGAGATCGTCGGTCGATCAAAGCGACGACATTCCCGACGAAGCGTTACCAACCCGGAAATGTATATCTCTCAAATCTCAAAGTATTTACAGCATGCCACATACGAAACGAGCGAAATTCCGCTTCATCAAAAATAATCTCACTACACGCTCAAGACACAATTCAAGTATACAAGACATTAATACTTGATATCATAAGACGCCATCATCCGCATTTATGACTTTATTTCGCTTATGTCAAGATCATCGACTGTGTCAACATCGTCGCAGGCGGAAGACGCGTATTTAACCGTAGCCGCAGTTTGTCACGGCGGGACTGCCGGCGTGAGGGCAAGACAATCTGGTCCGCATCAAAAATCACACGTAATGCGCTGAAAATGCTCTACACCCGCTACTGCGGGTTGCAGCACCGCGCGTGCGAGGACGGAGCGCGTTCCGATCGCCCTGCTTACGGCGCCCTCATTCTTGCTGGCCTGCTCCTGTGGTAGGCTGGCTCAGCACAGCCTCGTAGCCGCAGCGATGATGATTTCAAAATAACGCTTGCAATAAAATGCAAACATATCTACTTGGTGTCATCCGCTTAGCGGACACAAGTAAGAACAAGAGGACGAATCATGACAGCTAGGCCGGAAGTCACAGGGTTCTACGATAAGCGCACTGGGTCGATCCAGTATGTAGTTGCCGACCGGGAAACAAAGACGTGCGCCATAATCGATCCGGTGCTTGACTATGACGAAAAATCCGCTTCGACGGCTACTACTCATGCCGACAATATACTCAAGTTCATCGCCGACAAAGGCTACAACGTTCAATGGATTCTCGACACCCATCCTCATGCGGATCACGTTTCTGCCGCTTCCTATCTGAAGGAAAAGACGGGTGCACCCATCGCCATTGGCGAGAAGGTCACCGAGGTGCAGAAGCTGTGGAAGGATTTCTACAACCGGCCTGACTTTCCGGCGGACGGATCCCAATGGGACAAGCTCTTCGCGGACGGTGAAACCTTCAAGATCGGGAATATCGGCGCGAGGGTGATGTTCTCGCCGGGGCACACGCTGGCCTCGATCACCTATGTCATAGGTGATGCGGCCTTCGTCCACGACACGCTGTTCATGCCAGACTCCGGAACAGCCCGCGCTGATTTCCCCGGCGGCAGTGCGAAGCAGCTATGGAAGTCGATCCAGGACATCCTCGCTTTACCTGACGAAACCCGCATTTTCACCGGCCATGACTATCAGCCGGGAGGACGGGAACCGAAGTGGGAATCCACTGTCGCGGAGCAGAAGGAAACGAACATCCACATGTCGGTCTACAAGACCGAGGAGGAGTTCGTGAAGGCACGCGAGGCCCGGGACAAGACGCTTCCCATGCCGAAGCTGATCCTGCACGTCCTGCAGATCAACACCAATGCAGGACGTTTGCCCGAGCCTGAGGACAACGGGCGCCGCTACCTGAAGATTCCGCTGAATCTGCTGGAAGGCGCAGCCTGGGGCGATTAATGGGATGACACTGATTGCGGATGAAGCTCGGGAACTGAAGGGAAAGGCCGGGGAAGCCACGGCCTTTCTCAAGAAGCTGGCCAACCGGGATCGTTTGCTGGTGGCCTGCGCACTCGTCGAGGGCGAGCGATCAGTGCGGGAGCTGGAGGATGGGCTCGGCATTCGCCAGCCCGGCCTCTCGCAACAGCTTGGCGAATTGCGCGAGGCAGGGCTCATCGCCGGACGCAAGGAAGGCAAACAGGTATTTTATCGCTTGGCTGACCCGCGGATCGAGACGTTCATCCACACCATGCATCAACTGTTCTGCAAATAGACGGGACCATCGTCTCCGCAAACCGCTGGGCCGGCATGTTCATCGCCATCGGCTCCCGCTTGCATCCGTTTTGGTCTGTCTGTTTCGTCTTCCGTCGTGCCGGGACGTTGATGTTCGGCTGATTTGCGGGTTGTGCTTGCCCGCTGTACTCAGCAGAGGCTGGAGACACATGGAGCGAGCTCGGCTTGAGCCAGCTTGCATTCCTCGGTATGCCGCCAATTACAAACAGCAAAGGGCTATTCGCATCCCCTGCCAGAGCGCCCTAGCCGCAAAACTTATCCATCGGAGGAATAGGAGAATGCGCTTGCCCTAGCCTCAAGGGACTGCTGATCCGGTGCCTAAGTTCACCGCCGCTTAATCCTCAACCGGGCTGTAAATCGCCTTGCCTCCCCGGGCAACACCGTCCGCTTTAGAGTTCTCCTCGTGCCGGCGTCCTTGTTCATGATCAATCGTTATTTCCCGTTCCTCCAGTGGGCCAACGCCTATAACAGCGTGACACTGTCAAGCGATCTTCTTGCGGCAGTGATCGTGACGATCATGCTGATCCCGCAATCGCTTGCCTATGCAATGCTGGCTGGCCTGCCAGCCGAAGTGGGACTTTACGCCTCGATCCTGCCTCTGGTGGCCTATGCAATATTCGGTACCAGCCGCACGCTGGCCGTCGGCCCGGTAGCCGTCGTCTCCCTGATGACAGCTTCAGCAATCGGCGAGATTGCCGCAGAAGGCACTCCCGACTACCTCGGCGCTGCGATTGTTTTGGCTCTGCTTTCGGGCGGTATGCTCGTCGTAATGGGTATTTTCCGACTGGGGTTCCTTGCCAATTTCCTTTCGCACCCGGTCATCTCGGGCTTCATCACCGCTTCCGGCCTGCTGATCGCTGCTGGACAGGTTCGCCACATTCTTGGCGTGCCGGGAGGCGGAAGCACCCTCCCCGAAATTCTTTCGTCGCTCTTCGGTCAGGTCACCGCCATCAATCCGGCAACGCTCTCCATCGGAACCGGCGTTCTGATATTCCTGTTTTTCGCCCGCAAGTCTCTTAAATCCATGCTGATCGCTGCCGGCCTCCCGGCGCGGCTTGCCGATATGATTGCCAAAGCCGCGCCGATAGTCGCGGTCGCGGCAACCATTGGGCTTGCAGCCGGGCTTAACCTCGGTACGCACGGTGTCGTTCTGGTCGGAGAAATTCCCCAAGGATTGCCGTCCTTTGGCATGCCCTCCTTTTCTCTCGACCTTGTCTCCACTCTGCTTGTCCCGGCATTTCTCATCTCGGTGGTGGGCTTCGTGGAGTCGGTCTCAGTGGGACAGACGCTCGCCGCCAAGCGACGCCAGCGCATTGATCCCGATCAGGAACTCATCGGACTGGGAGTAGCAAATATCGCCGCCGGGCTGTCTTCAGGATATCCGGTCACCGGCGGATTCGCGCGGTCCGTGGTGAATTTCGATGCCGGCGCCCAGACGCCAGCGGCCGGCGTTTTTACTGCCGTCGGGATCGCTCTCGCCGCCCTGTTCCTGACCCCGCTGCTGGCGAGCCTGCCCCAGGCGACGCTGGCTGCCACGATCATCGTCGCCGTGCTTTCTTTGGTGGATTTCGGCGCGGTTCGCAGGGTCTTCGCTTATTCGAAATCCGACTTTGCAGCCATGGCAGCGACGATCGTCACGACGCTCTGCTGGGGTGTCGAACTCGGCATTGTAGCGGGGGTCCTGCTCTCGCTGCTGCTGCATCTTTACCGGACGAGCAAGCCGCATAGCGCAATTGTCGGGCAGGTGCCCGGCACTGAACATTACCGCAATGTCGACCGGCACACGGTAATCACCTTCCCCGAGATCCTCTCGATCCGCGTGGATGAGAGCCTGTACTTTGCCAATTCACGCTTTCTGGAGGACACGATCGCCGTGCACGTCGCCGAACGTCCCGAGGTGAAGCATGTCATCCTGATGTGCTCGGCCGTTAATGATATTGATGCTTCTGCACTGGAAAGTCTGGAAGAAATCAACCGCCGGCTCTCCGATTCCGGTATCGGCTTCCACCTTTCGGAGGTGAAGGGGCCGGTCATGGACAGGCTCAAGGGGACGGAATTCCTGAAACATCTGAATGGAGGGGTTTACCTCAGCCAGCACGAGGCCGTGAATATGCTGAGAACGACGGAGAAATGCACGGCATCATAGCCCTCGCGCAGAAAGTTGCGGAGATGATAAGCCACTGCTGCCCGCCTTCTTGGAGCGCCTTGGAACGGCAGGCACAATTCCCAGATGTTTCCTCCCTGCCTTGTACATGAAGATGAGGCAGAGAAGGGCGCAGGCTTTATATCACGGCAGTGTGCCCGTCAGAACATAGCGCAAGATCTGGACGACCTGTTCGGGTTGCTCCGCAACTGCAAGGGCAGCCGCATCAATCTCCTTCAGTGCATGCTGATGTTCGGGCCCATGTAAAATGATGAGCGATTTTCCCAGCGCCGATGCAACGCCTGCATCGAAGGCTGCATTCCATTGCCGGTACTGCTCGCCAAAGCGCACGACCACCACGTCGGCTTGCTCGATGCCCCGGCGGATACGGATCGCGTTGATCTGGGCGCTCTTGCGATCGTGCCAGAACTTGTTCTCCTCGGGGCCGAGGATCGCGGCACCACAATTGTCGCTTGCCTCGTGATCGGTCACCGGACCGTCGAAGCTGATATCCAGATCCTTTGCGCCCGTGATGATCTGTTCGCGCCAGTCGGTATGGATCTCACCGGATAGATAGACCTTTAGCGTCATCACTTATTCCTTCTTCTGCAGGCTTGTGCCTTCGGCGGCCCGCTTCGGCTTAGTCATGCGCTACTTTAGGCAGCACCGGGCACGCAGTCTACGTTGCCCCATGACAACGGCAGCCGCCGCGGAGCGTTCCGCAGCGAGACGGCCTATCGCGGCAGCACGGTGCTTCCCATCAGAAACTCGTCAATGGCGCGGGCGGCCTGCCGGCCCTCGCGGATTGCCCAGACCACCAGCGACTGCCCCCGCCGAACATCGCCGGCGGCGAACAGGCGATCCACGCTTGTGCGGTAATCCTGGTCGTTGGCCACTATATAAGTGGAGTTGCGCCGGTCGACAGCGATTGAAAGGGTATCGCCAAATTCGGAAAGCACCCCTGTCACCATGGGGCCGGCAAAGCCGATGGCGATGAAGGCGAGATCCGCCTTGATGACGAATTCCGTTCCGGCGATCGGCTGGCGATGCTCGTCCACCTGGCAACAGCGAACGCCGGTCAACTCCCCTTCCTCGCCGATGAACGCCAGCGTGGCAACCTGGAACTCCCGCTCCGCGCCCTCGGCCTGAGAAGACGACGTGCGCATCTTCGTCGCCCAGTAAGGCCAGACGGTGAGCTTGTCCTCCTTTTCAGGCGGCTTCGGGCGAATATCGAGCTGGGTGACGCGCACGGCGCCCTGCCGAAAGGCGGTGCCAACGCAATCCGATGCCGTGTCGCCGCCACCCACCACGATGACATGCTTGCCGCCCGCAAGGATGGGCTCCGATGGCCAGGCCGCCGACTGGATATCCTCTCCGCCAATGCGGCGGTTCTGCTGAACAAGATAGGGCATAGCGTCGTGTACGCCGCTGAGTTCCACGCCGGGAATGCTTGCCGGGCGCGGCTTCTCCGAGCCGCCGCAGTAAAGCACGGCGTCGTATTCGACGAGCAAGGCGGTCACGGGCTTGTCCACCCCGACATTGACGCCGCAGAAGAAGGTTACGCCCTCGCCCTGCATCTGCTCGACCCGGCGGTCGACGAAGCGCTTCTCGATCTTGAAGTCAGGGATGCCGTAGCGCATCAGGCCGCCCGGCCTGCTCTCGCGCTCATAGACATGCACCTCATGGCCGGCGCGGCCAAGCTGCTGGGCCGCGGCCATGCCCGCGGGTCCGGAACCGATGATGGCGACGCGCTTGCCCGTCTTCCTTTCCGGTGGCTGCGGGCGCACGAAGCCAAGTTCATAGGCCTTGTCGCCAATCGCCTGCTCGACGGTTTTGATGGCCACCGGCACGTCTTCGAGGTTGAGCGTGCAGGCTTCCTCGCAGGGTGCCGGGCAGATGCGCCCCGTCCATTCCGGGAAATTGTTGGTGGAGTGAAGGTTGCGGATCGCCGACTCCCAATCTCCCTGGTATACGAGATCGTTCCAGTCCGGGATCTGGTTGTGGACCGGGCATCCGGTCGGCCCATGGCAGTAGGGAATGCCGCAATCCATGCACCGGGCGGCCTGTTTTGAAACCTCCTGCTCCGACATCGGCAGCGTAAATTCGCGGAAATGCCGGATGCGGTCCGAGGCCGGCTGGTACTTGTTCTCTTGCCGGTCGATTTCCAGAAACCCTGTAACCTTGCCCATGCTGCTTCCTTGTTCCTGAAGATGCCCCCGGCTTACTCGGCAGCGATTCCCATGCGCATGCGCTCCATCTCCTCCAGTGCGCGGCGATATTCGACCGGCATCACCTTGCGAAACTTCGGTCGGTAGTCCGCCCAGTTGTCGAGGATCAGGCGTGCGCGGTCTGAGCCCGTATAGCGATAGTGATTTGAGATCAGATGGGCGAGCCGCTCCTCGTCGTGGCGCGTCATGTCGCCGGAGACGTCCACCCGGCCCATATGGGCCAGATCGCCGCCGTGATGATGCAGCTTCTCCAGGATGTCATCCTCATCCGGCACCGGCTCCAGCTCGACCATAGCCATGTTGCAGCGCTCGGCGAAATCGCCTTCCTCATCGAGCACATAGGCGACGCCGCCCGACATGCCGGCGGCGAAATTGCGGCCTGTCTTGCCGAGCACGACGACAAGACCTCCGGTCATGTACTCGCAGCCGTGATCGCCCACGCCTTCGACCACCGCCACCGCGCCAGAATTGCGCACTGCGAAACGCTCGCCCGCCACGCCGCGGAAGTAGCACTCACCCTCGATGGCGCCGTAGAGGACGGTATTGCCTACGATGATCGAGCGTTCCGGCACGATTTTCGCTTTGTCCGAGGGCCTGATGACGATACGTCCGCCGGACAGACCCTTGCCGACATAGTCATTCGCGTCCCCGGTAAGTTCGAACGAAATGCCGCGCGCAAGGAAGGCGCCGAAGGACTGGCCAGCGGTGCCTTGGAAACGGACTGAGATCGTGTCGTCCTTCAGGCCCTTGTGGCCATAGCGCCTCGCCACCTCGCCAGACAGCATCGCGCCAGCCGTGCGATCGGTGTTGCCTATCCTGAACTCGAGCGTGACCGGCTTCTTGCCCTCCAGCGCCGGCATGGAAGCCGCGATGAGCTTGCGGTCGAGAACATCTTCGATCGGGTGCTTCTGCCGCTCGGTCCAGCGGATTGCCTCGCGCGGAGCTTCCGGCTTGAAGAAGATACGGGAGAAATCGAGGCCCTTCGCCTTCCAGTGCTCGACCATCTGACGCTTTTCCAGCAGGTCGGACTGGCCCGTGATCTCGTCGAGCTTTCGGAAGCCCATCCGGGCAAGGATCTGCCGCACCTCTTCCGCGACGTGGAAGAAATAGTTGATGACGTGTTCCGGGGCTCCCTTGAAGCGCTTTCTCAAAACAGGGTCCTGCGTTGCCACGCCAACGGGACAAGTGTTGAGGTGGCACTTGCGCATCATCACGCATCCCGCCGCGATCAGCGGCGCAGTGGAGAAGCCGAACTCGTCCGCCCCGAGCAGCGCACCGACAATGACGTCCCGGCCCGTCCTCAGGCCGCCATCCACCTGTAGCGCCACGCGGCTTCGCAGGCCGTTCAGCACCAGCGTCTGGTGCGTCTCGGCAAGGCCCATCTCCCAGGGGCTGCCCGCATGCTTGATGGAGGTGAGCGGCGAAGCGCCCGTGCCGCCGTCATAGCCGGCAATCGTGATGTGGTCCGCCCGCGCCTTGGCCACGCCCGCGGCCACCGTACCCACGCCGACCTCGGAAACGAGCTTGACCGAAACGTCTCCCGCGGGATTGACGTTCTTCAGGTCGAAGATGAGCTGCGCCAGATCCTCGATGGAATAGATGTCGTGATGAGGCGGCGGCGAGATGAGGCCCACGCCCGGGGTCGAGTGGCGCACCTTCGCGATGGTGGCATCGACCTTATGGCCGGGAAGCTGGCCGCCCTCGCCGGGCTTGGCCCCCTGCGCCACCTTGATCTGCATCATGTCGGCGTTCACCAGATATTCGGTGGTCACGCCGAAGCGGCCACTCGCCACTTGCTTGATGGCCGAACGCTCGGGATTGGGCTTGCCGTCCGGCAGGGGCAGGAAGCGGTCGGCCTCCTCGCCACCCTCGCCGGTGTTCGACTTCCCGCCGATGGCGTTCATGGCGCGCGCGAGCGTCGTGTGCGCCTCCCGCGAGATCGAGCCGAACGACATTGCGCCCGTGGAGAAGCGCCTCACGATCTCCTCGGCCGGTTCGACCTCCTCGACAGGGACGGGGGAGCGGCCGGTGTCTGCGGCTTCCCTTATACGGAACAGGCCGCGGATGGTCTTTGCGCGGGCAGTCTCGCCATTGATGAGCTTGGAGAATTCCTCGTAGTCTCGCCAGGAGTTCTTGCGCGCGGCATGCTGAAGCGTTGCGACAGCATCGGGCGTCCACACATGGTCCTCGCCGCGCATGCGGTAGTTATACTCGCCGCCCACATCGAGGAAATTGCGCAGTAGAGGGTCGTCGCCGAAGGCTGCGCTATGGCGGGCAACGGTTTCGGCCGCGATCTCTTCCAGCCCGACGCCTTCGATCGTGGTAGCGGTGCCGGTGAAGTAGCGCTCCACGAAGCTCGACTTCAAACCGACGGCATCGAAGATCTGCGCGCCGCAATAGGACTGGTAGGTGGAAATACCCATCTTGGACATCACTTTGAGGATGCCCTTGCCGATGGACTTGATGTAGCGCTTGACGACCTCGTGTGCATCCACCTCGGGCGGGAACTCCCCGCGCGCGTGCATGTCGATCAGCGTGTCGAAGGCCAGATAGGGGTTGATCGCCTCTGCGCCATATCCCGAGAGGCAGCAGAAGTGATGCACCTCGCGCGGCTCTCCCGATTCCACCACCAGGCCCACGGCCGTCCTCAAGCCCTTTCGGATCAGGTGATGATGCACCGCCGCCGTGGCGAGCAGCATCGGAATGGCAATGCGGTTCGGCCCGATTTGCCGGTCAGACAGAATGATGATGTTGTATCCACCGGCGACCGCCGCCTCCGCCCGCTCGCAAAGCCGGTCCAGCGCGCCAGCCATGCCCGCCGCCCCTTCAAGGGCGGAATAGGTGACATCGAGCGTCTTGGTGTCGAAGCGGTCCTCGGTGTGGCCGATGGAGCGGATCTTTTCGAGATCCCCGTTGGTCAGGATCGGCTGCCGCACCTCCAGCCGCTTGCGGCGCGAGCTGCCGACGAGATCGAAGATGTTGGGTCGCGGGCCGATGAAGGAGACGAGGCTCATCACCAGCTCTTCGCGGATCGGATCGATCGGCGGATTGGTGACCTGCGCGAAGTTCTGCTTGAAATAGGTGTAGATGAGCTTGGGCTTGTCGGACATGGCCGAGATCGGCGTATCCGTGCCCATCGAGCCGATACCCTCCTGGCCGGTCGTGGCCATGGGCGGCATCAGCATGCGCACGTCCTCCTGCGAATAACCGAAGGCCTGCTGGCGGTCGAGCATGGAGACATCCTGGCGCAGCGCACGCGGAGCCACGGGCTTCAGCTCCTCCAGGATAAGCTGGGTGTTGTCCAGCCAGTCGCGGAAGGGATGCCGGACAGCAAGCTTGGCCTTCAACTCGTCGTCGGAAACGATGCGCCCGTCGGCAAGATCGATGAGCAGCATTCGGCCGGGCTGTAGGCGCCATTTCTCCACGATGCGTTCCTCCGGCACGGCGAGGGCGCCGGCCTCGGACGCCATGACGACCCTGTCGTCATCGGTCACGATAAAGCGCGCCGGCCTGAGGCCATTGCGGTCGAGGGTGGCGCCAATCTGTCTTCCATCGGTGAAAGCCACGGCCGCCGGTCCATCCCACGGCTCCATGAGGGCAGCGTGATACTCGTAGAAAGCCTGCCGCTCGGGGCTCATCAGCTTGTTGCCGGCCCAGGCCTCAGGAATGAGCATCATCATGGCGTGCGCCAGGCTGTATCCGCCCTGGAACAGGAACTCCAGCGCATTGTCGAAGCAGGCCGTGTCCGACTGACCCTCATAAGAGATCGGCCACAGCTTTGAGATGTCGTTGCCGAACAATTCGGAGTCCACGGAGGCCTGGCGCGCGGCCATCCAGTTCACATTGCCGCGCAGCGTGTTGATCTCGCCATTGTGGGCGACCATGCGATAGGGGTGCGCGAGCCTCCAGGAGGGGAAGGTGTTCGTCGAAAAACGCTGGTGAACCAGAGCGATGGCCGACTCGAAGCGCGGGTCCGAGAGGTCGCGGTAATAGGCGCGAAGCTGGGAGGCGAGGAACATGCCCTTGTAAACGATGGTGCGCGCCGAGAGCGACACCGTGTAAAAGCCATTGTCGCGGCCATTCGTCTCCTCATAGATACGGTTCGAGATCACTTTGCGCACGATATAAAGACGGCGCTCGAAATCCTCGTCATCGGCGATGTTCACGCCACGACCGATGAAGACCTGCCGGTGGACGGGTTCGCACGCGACGATCTCCGGTGCTGCCGAAAGGGAGGAATTGTCGACCGGCACGTCGCGGAAGCCGAGAAGCACCTGCCCCTCGGACCGGCATACATCGGCGATCACCTCCTCGATGTGCCTCCGCAGCGCCGCATCCTGCGGCATGAAGAAATGACCCGCGCCGTAGCAGCCGGGGGCGGGCAGGTCGATGCCCTGGCGTGTCATCTCCTCGCGGAAGAAGCGGTCGGGGATCTGCACGAGGATGCCGGCGCCGTCGCCCACCAGAGGGTCGGCGCCCACGGCGCCGCGATGGGTGAGATTTTCCAGCATCGCAAGCCCGTCCTGGACGATGGTGTGCGACGTTCGGCCCTTCATATGCGCGATAAACCCAACGCCGCATGCGTCATGCTCATGGCGAGGATCGTAGAGGCCTTGCGCGCGAGGCAAGACGGGGAAGCTCCTGTGCTGGGCGGCTTTCACGCCCGCCTGCTCAGCGGACAGAGGTCCAGTCGATACGGACGGCATCGATTCCGTCATCGCTTTTCTCCACCTGGGGCGCCAATGCCGGCGGTTGACTCAGGACGGCTCACCTTTGGCCGCGCAACCCGCTTGTTCAGCGTCATAATTTTGTATGTCGGAGAAGTGACGTGTCGACTTACGCGGACGCCCCTTCATAGTGGGCGGCTGTCCGGCTTCATCGCCTTCAACACCGCCTGCCGCGCCTCCTGAACTGCCAGCGCGCCGGCACAAAGAGCCTTTCGGAGGGCGCACATGAGACAGCACTGCTGTCCTATTCCTCCAAATGCCAGAAAATTTAGCGTCGCACAAGACGGAAGAACAAAAAAAATCCGATGCCGGAGCAACAAAATTACTCTAGGAGAGAGTCTTTCGGCTAGCCACTGGCAATTCCATGGGCCACGGAGGTTACATAGAACTTGAAACTGCTCCCGCAACACGCAAGGTTTGCGCGCAGGATTTCAGGAGACTCATCCTATGCCGTTGTATTTTGCTTCCGATAATTGGGCTGGCGCGCACCCAACGGTCAGCAAGGCATTGACGGCTCATGGGGAAGGGTTTGCCACAGCGTATGGAGCGAGCGCTCTTGACCGCAGGGTGGAAGAACGCTTCTGCGAAATTTTTGAACGCAAAGTGGCTGTCTACTTCGTGGCGACTGGCACCGCCGCAAACGCTCTTTCCATGGCCCTGCTCAATAGGCCGGGAGGCGTCTTCTTTGCGCAAGCTGGGGCCCACATGATCGCAGATGAAGGCGGGGCACCTGAATTCATGACAGGCGGCGGGAGACTGCATGGCGTGCCAGGCCCGCAAGGCCGCATGACGCCCGAGGCGCTCGATGCCGCCATCCGGCTTTTTTCGCCAGAGTTCGTTCATTCCGGGCAGCCCGCGGCAGTCTCCATCACGCAGTCGACCGAGATCGGGACGGTCTATTCACTGGAGGAGATCGATGCCATTGCCGCGATCTGTGCGGCTCACGGCCTGCCGCTTCACATGGATGGAGCGCGTTTTGCCAATGCCTTGGTAGCACTGGGCACAACGCCCGCCGAAATGACGTGGAAACGTGGGGTCGACATCCTCTCTTTCGGCGGAACGAAAAATGGCTGCTGGTGCGCCGAAGCAATCGTGGTGATGGATCCGGCACGCGCCAGGGATATGCCGTTCATCCGCAAGCGGGCGGCCCAACTGTTCTCCAAATCCCGTTTCATTGCGGCGCAGTTCGAAGCCTATTTCAGCGACGGCCTGTGGCTCGAGAACGCCCGTCACGCGAATGCAATGGCGGCTCGGCTTGCCCGGCATATACGCAATTTGCCAGCCACACGCCTTGCATGGGAGCCGCATGCGAACGAGGTTTTCGCGGTGATGGATGGCAGGTCAGCCGAGACCCTACGGGCCCAGGAGGTGTTTTTCCATCCCTGGGACTTGCCGCGCGACGCGGATATCAGGCTGGAGGAAGACGAGGCGCTTTATCGCTTCGTCACATCCTTCGCGACAAAGCCGGAAGAAGTGGATGCTTTTGCAGAGCTGCTGGCGACCTAGACAGATCAACAGCGCAGGCCATCGCACCCTGAACGTAAGCCAACACATACAAAAATGGCGGCGCCAGTGGCACCGCCATCATCAAGAAGCGCGGCTGTTCAGGCGGCCTGCTTCGTAGCCTCAAGCTGCTTTGCTTCACCCGTACCGACGCGCGTGATCGGAATCCGGCGCGGCTTCAACTCCTCGGGGATGTTGCGGGTGAGTTCAATATGCAGCAGGCCATCCCGGAGTACGGCGCCACTCACCTCCACATGGTCGGCAAGCTGGAAACGCCGCTCGAAGGTGCGGGAGGCGATGCCGCGATAGAGGACCTCACGTTCGTCCTCATTCTTATCTTCGCGCTTCTCACCCCTGATCGTCAGCACGTTGCGATGCGCCTCCACCGAAATTTCGTCTTCGGTAAAGCCGGCGACGGCCATGGTAATGCGATAGGCGTACTCGCCGGTGCGCTCGATATTGTAGGGCGGATAGGTCTGACCGCCGTCGAGCTGATTAAGGGAATCAAGCATTGTGAAGAGACGATCGAATCCTACGGTCGATCGGTATAGGGGCGAAAAATCGACATGACGCATGGTCTGTCCTCCTTTTGAGCAACAAGTTGCGTTTGACCACGCCGGAACCCATTCAAGGCATTTCCATACGGGCCAGCGGCCCCATAAAAGGCGGCCGCATCCCATATTTGGGAGCTTCCTGAAACCCATTCAAGTCCCAGAAAACACACACGCCGCAATGGGCGCCACAATCATGAATGCAAGCTGAACGCTTCTTTCGCCTGCCGTTCAGGAAGGACATCCTAGCATCAGTTCTTGCTATCGGACCGGATGTAACCGTCCCTTCCATCGGTCCGGCAAGGCCGGAGGCGCTCCTTGGGGGGACCGCCTCCGGCACTGTTTCGGGGCATGTCTAGAAAATCCTTTTGATTTTGGTGGGACGCATCTCTATCAGCGGGAAAGGCGATGCGGTGAGGCGATCCTGAATGCCCAATTTGCTCCGCGAAATTCCGGAAAATCCCATCCCCGAAGGCGCTGTGTCGGGCATGATGTCCGCCTTTGATGGCCGCCAGATCCGATATGCGTGCTTCCCTTCCGCCGGCAGTGCGGGAACCGTTGTCATTCTTCCCGGCCGCAACGAGTGCATCGAAAAATACTTTGAGACCGTCGAAGATCTTGCGTCGCGCGGTTTCTCCGCGGTTTCATTCGATTGGCGCGGTCAGGGGGGCTCTGAGCGCCTGCTCAAGGATCCAAGGCGCGGCCATATAGAAAGCTTCGACGATTACGTGGCCGACCTCGACCAGTTTTTCCGAGAGATCGTGCTGCCCGACTGCCGCCCGCCCTACTCCATCCTCGCGCATTCGACCGGAGCGCTGATTGCCCTATTGGCTTCCAGCGACCTTGCCAATCGTGTTCGCCGGATGGTGCTGCTTGCGCCCCTTCTCGACGTCGCTGCGCCTGTGCAAAGCAGACTTTTGGCCCGGTTTTCAGCGTTCCTCAATGCCTTCGGCCTCGGCCGCATCTATATTGCCGGCGCCAGCCGGCGCGGACAGGAAATTCCTTTCCAGCCAAGCGCGCTGACAAGTGACCAGCGACGCCATGACCGTAACCAGGCGCTTCTTAAAGCTTTTCCCGAACTTTTCATCGGTGGACCCACCGCCTCCTGGGTGAACGCGGCATTTGATGCCGTACAGCGCGTGCGTCACCCGGATTTCGCCGCCGGTATTCGCATTCCGGTGCTAATGCTGACGGCGGGGGCGGATCGGGTCGTCTCGACTACCGCCGCGGAGGAGTACGGCCGAAGCCTGCGGCTCGGCAAGGTCCTGTCCATTGACGGAGCCCGCCACGAATTGCTGCAGGAGGCCGATATCTATCGCGAACAGGTGCTGGCAGCATTCGCCGTCTTTGCAGGTTCGGCATCCTCAACGACCGTCTCCGGCATTACGGACTTGGTCTGAACGGCTTATTCCCTCAGGAACGTGAGTGCCGCAGCGTGCAGTTCAGGGGTTGCCGCCGCAACGATATCGCCTCCCTCCTCGGGGCGCCCGCCTTCCCAGGTCGTAATCACGCCGCCAGCCTTCTCGATTATGGGTATGAGAGCGACAATGTCATATGGCTGCAAGGCGCTTTCCACGACAAGATCCACATGACCTGCGGCAAGCATGGCATAGGCGTAACAGTCCGTACCGTAGCGCGGAAGGCGCACGGCCTCCTCCACTTTCTCGTAAAGGCCCCGCTTTCGCGTAGCGAAGAGGTAGGGCGAGGTAGTGCAGAGCGTAGCGTCCGCAAGAGAGGTGACAGTGCTAACGCGAAGCCGGCTTTCCCCTCCCGGTCCCTCATAGAAAGCACCGCTCGAATTGGCGTAGTAGAACTCGCCAGTAAAGGGCTGAGACATCATGCCGGAGACCGCCCTTCCCTCTACGATGAGACCGACCAGCGTGCCCCAGAGCGGCAGACCAGAGATGAAGGCGCGCGTGCCGTCGATCGGGTCGATCACCCACACATGGCTGTTATCTGGCTGTTCGGAGCCAAACTCCTCCCCCAGGATGCCGTGCTTGGGAAATTCGGCCCGTATAATGCTGCGGATCGCCAGTTCGGCTTCACGGTCGGCCTCGGTAACCGGGTCAAAACTGTCTGCAAGCTTGGTGGCGACATTACTCTTGCGGCGAAATCGCGGGAGGGTCTGCGCAGCCGCAGCCGCCGCAAGCCGGCGCATAAACTCGGGACCGGGATCTAGAGGCATGCCACTTCCTTGCAGAGCATTCTGGTTCCTTGTTGGTTAGACGGATGAAGGATTGACAATCCTGCACCGCAAAATAAGCTTGATTCGGATAGTGATTCTGTCCGATGCCCGCATTGGGCGTTTCCTCCCTAGACTTGTGGCCGTGTCGTGTAAACGATGCGGTCTCTTTTTAACGAAACGGCGAAAAGTTACTCAGCCGCTTGCCGCATCGGATGGAAATGGCGCGCGGGGATCAAGGTCAGCGCCGCGATGAAATCCCGTAGGTCGGCCGCAAGGCTGTCGAAGTGGCGCGTCCGGGCAAGCGTGCGCTCGTTCATGTAAAGACCTCGGTTGATCTCGATTTGCAGTGCGTGAACGCACTCGGCGGGCCTTCCGTAATGCTCGGTAATGAAGCCGCCCGCATAAGGTTTGTTATAAGCCACGGTATAGCCCTTCGCCGCAAGAATGCCGACGGCGTATTCCGTCAACGCAGCGACGGCAGAAGACCCGAACCGATCGCCGATGATGAAGTCCGGCGTAGGCGCCCCGTCACCGGCGCGAACATTCGCGGGCATCGAATGGCAGTCAATCAGGATGGCATAGCCGAAGCGCTCACGCGTCTTGCGGATGAGGCTGGCTAGGGTTTTATGATAAGGCTTATAGATGTGCTCGATCCGTGTCAGCGCCTCGTGCAATGGCAGCCGGTCCGGATAGATGTTAAATCCCTCGCCTACCAGCTTCGGGATGGTTCCCAGCCCTCCGGCAACACGCGGGGAGCGGATATTGGCGAAGGGCGGCACCGGCTCCCGGAACATGCGTGGATCGAGTTCCCAAGGCTCGCGGTTTACATCCAGATAGGCGCGCGGGAAATTGGCCGAAAGTAAAGGCGCGCCCAGAGCAGCTGCAGGAGAAAACAGCTCTTCCACATAGCAATCTTCCGAACGCCGGATGGTCGCGGAATCCAGCCTGCTCATGGCGAGGAAGCGAGGCGGATAATGGCGCCCGCTATGGGGGGAGTTGAACACGAATGGAATTCGCTGTTCCCCTGATTTCAGGATCTGGAAGGGCGGAATTTCGGAGAAATCCGTTTCTGCACCCATCGATGGCCTCTTCGCTGACATGTCTCACCCTGCCATTGGGAATGGGGCATGTCCAGATGGGCGCCACCCGCCTTGTGCGGTCTTTGCGTTCACTTGATATTTACCATGCCCCGACCATATGGCAGATTGATTTGCGCCGGATCCCGGCGCGCGGATCGGGTTTCATTCGGTAGGCGTGATGGCACGAATTCTTCTTGCGGAAGATGATGACGATATGCGTCGGTTCCTCGTCAAGGCGCTGGAACGGGCCGGCTATGAGGTTGTGGATTTCGATAATGGCGCAGGCGCCTACGAACGGCTCCGGGAAGAGCCATTCTCTCTACTTCTAACAGATATCGTGATGCCGGAGATGGATGGGATCGAGCTTGCCCGGCGGGCAACGGAAATCGATCCTGACCTAAAGGTGATGTTCATCACAGGCTTTGCTGCCGTGGCGCTGAACCCGGATTCACAGGCACCAAGGGATGCAAAGGTGCTGTCGAAACCTTTCCACTTGCGCGATCTTGTGGATCAAGTGGAAAAACTCCTGCAGGCCGCCTGAACTTGTCCAGGCATACGCGCATGCAGGCTATTGACGCACCGGCCATTTATATGGTCTATGCGCGCGTGTCGGATGGGCGTGTAGCTCAGCGGGAGAGCACTACGTTGACATCGTAGGGGTCCCTGGTTCGATCCCAGGCACGCCCACCATCCTAACCGCTTGAGATATAATTTGGATGCCAAGTTGACCCTGACATAGGCTTAATGAACAGTCGTCAATTTGCGAGTCATTTTGGTAGCACCTTAGCCGTAGAGGTTTTCCAGCCCGCCTTAGAGAAGCCGCGACGACGCCGCTCCTCAGCCTCTGTCCCCGCCTGCTGATGCTTCCGGGCTGAAAAGTTCGTCTGCGCCAGTTAAGCTCAGGCAGCGGCCCCTAATGCGCCTGCCCCACGAAAGACGCAAGGCGCAGCAATTTCCGCTCGGAGGCCTATTGCGGGCGGCGCACGAGGCCGAAGCACAGGATCGACGCCGCCATTATGCCTGCGAGCGTCACAAGGGCGGCGAAATCGGAACCGCGCTCTATAACAATGGCGAGGGCAAGCGGACCTATGGCTTGCGAGCCCAAGCTGCCGAAGCCAAGAATACCTGCTGCTTTGGGGTAGCCGTCATGGCCGAATAGCGCCAGTGGCAGCACGCCTCGCGCGATGGTCATGACGCCATTGGCAAAACCCATCATCAGGACGAACAGTACGGCCGTTGGTGTGGAAAACCCGACCGCCACAACAGTGGCGAAAGCGCAGAAGAAGGTAACCACTGCCGCGCGCGTTATCAGCAGCGGGTGCGAGCGCTGCCCGAACATGAACTCGAATAAGCGTACCGCCAGTTGCATCGGCCCGAGCAGCATGGAAATGGCAACTGCGGTGCCCTCCCCTACCCCACTGCGGGCCATCATCGGGATGATATGCGCCAGGGTCGCAGAAATCGCGAAGGCATAGCTGGCAAAGCCCATGAACAGAAGCCACAGCGGCAGCCCGCGAGGAGGCCATCGTGACGCAACCACTTGCGAAATCTTCTGTGCGGATGCGGCAGGCGTCCCCGCCTCGCGCGGCAGCACATAGGCCAGGAGCGGCGCAATGAGGAAAGCAAACACGCCAGCATAAAGCAGAAGCGGGGTACGCCAGCTTCCAACCTGAAGGAGAAGATAGGTGGAAGCCCAACTCACAGAGCCGGCCAGGCCGGCCATCATCGAGATGAGGACCATGGGCCTGCGTACGTTATCGCGGAAAATCCGGGCCAGCGCGACATAGCTGGAATCGGAAAGCACCAGGGACATGCCAGCCCCAAGCCATATCCAAGCCCCGATATAGGCGACCTTGCTTGCGGCTAATGTCAGCGCCACGAGGGCGCCCGCTGTTAGCAGGGCGCCGATGGCGATGGCAACCTGTCCGCCGGCGCGATCAACCCACCGCGTCGAAAGGGGCGAACATAGCCCGGCGACAATCAGCCCGATGGTGATGCCGCTGATGGTGAATGTCAGCGACCATTCCCGCTCCGCGGCGATTAACGGTGCAAGCAGAGCCGGCGCATAATAGGTCGCGCCCCATCCCGCTATCTGGACCAGCCCGAGGATGGGAACAGCCCGTCCGCGCCCCTGGACGGCGTTGCGAAGGAGAGAAATCTGCTGCGCATCTTCAGTCGTCACGTCTTTTCATCCGCTCTGGCCCGGGGTCGGTGTTGGAAGGAAGGACTGACCACATCCAGCGCGCCCTCTCGGGCCAGTCATGGGGAAAATCGAGCATCCTTTCCGCTCTGACGCTCTTTTGTGATCAATCGTCGGCTGCAGGAATTTCCTCCCTGCGATGCGCTACCGCCGGAAGAACCGCAGTTATTACGATGATCATGGAAAGCGCCAGCAGGACCAGCGTGAGTGGATCGCTCAGGAAAGGAACGAAGTCACCCCGCGCCAGCACAAGGCCGCGCCTCAGATTGTTCTCAAGCAAGGACCCCAGGACAAGGCCCAAAAGGAGGGGTGCGGCCTCCAGCTTCAGTTTCGAAAGCAGGTAGCCGGCAAGTCCGAAGATGCCCACCTGGATGACATCCGCCGGCTGTAGCCCAACCGAGAAGATGCCGGTGCAGCACACGAAAACGATCGCAGGAAACAGCAGCCGATAAGGCACGCGCAGCAACTTCACCCATATGCCGATCAGCGGCAGATTGATGATGACCAGCATAGCATTGCCAAGCCACATGGACGTGACCACCCCCCAGAACATTTCCGGATGCATATCCATCATCTGCGGGCCCGGCAGCACGCCATGCAGCATCATCGCCCCCGCCATCAGCGCCATGGTCGCGGTGGCCGGTAACCCCAAGGTCAGCAGCGGCACGAAGGCGGTCTGCGCTCCTGAATTGTTGGCAGATTCCGGCCCTGCAACGCCCTCGATCGCGCCTTTTCCGAAACGCGAAGGATCCTTGGCAAGGCGCTTCTCAAGCGCATAGGAAGCAAAGGAAGCGAGTATGACGCCGTTGCCTGGCAGGATACCTAGAATCGAACCGAGCAATGAACCGCGCCCTATCGCCCCTGCCGATTGGCGAAAATCGTCTCGGTCCGGCAACAGCCTGCCTACCACCGGCGTAATCGTCGGTCGGGCCTCCCGCAATTCGAGATTCCGCAAGATCTCGGCAATGCCGAACAGACCCATCGCGACGATGCCCAGCTCGACGCGGTCGTAGAGCGTCTGCAGGCCGAATGTCAGGCGCGGCTCGGCGGTAAGCGGGTCCGCGCCAACCAGCGCCATCGTCACACCGATGATGAGCATGCAGGAAGCCTTGATGAGCGATCCTCCCGCCAGCACCACCGCCAGCGTCAGGCCAAGCACCATCAGCGCGAAATAGTTGGAGGCAGTGAAGCTGAGCGCGATGCCGGCCAGTGGCGTTGCCAGAGCTGCAACCACCAGCACGCCAAATGTGCCGGCGATAAACGAGCCAATGGCGGCAATGCCGAGCGCCTTGCCCGCGCGGCCCTCCTTCGCCATCGCATGACCGTCAAGCGTGGTGACTACGGAAGAAGCTTCCCCGGGCATGTTGACCAGGATGGCCGTTGTCGAGCCGCCATATTGCGCACCGTAGTAGATGCCGGCCAGCATAATCAGCGCGCCGACCGGATCGACATTGTAGGTGATCGGCAAGAGGATGGCGATCGTGGCCAGCGGGCCGATGCCCGGCAAAACACCGATAAGCGTTCCCACAAGACAGCCCAGCAGACATAGCAGGAGATTTTGGAGGGAAAAGGAGACGGAGAAACCGAGGGCGAGATGATCCAGCAATTGCCCGGTCATTATCTGGCCTCCGGCCCGCTGACGGGTTTGCTACCGAGCCCCTTCCGGAAGTATCGAGCGAGCATTGCTGCTATCGTCATGAAGCCGAGTGCTGTCAGCCGCGCCGGCCACTCAATCCCCCATTGCGGGGGTAAGTTGCGCTCGACGAAATCTGGCAGCACCGGGAGCCGCACATCCAACACATCCACGAAGAGCAAAGCGCCCAGCCCGCTCAGGCCGAAGGCCAGAACAATGAGTTCACGCGGCCGGGCTTCCACGCTGCCAAGACCGGAAATGAAAATCACGAGGCATCCCGCCGCCAGCAGACCGAATTGCGGGACGATGATCGGTCCGACCCCATAACCCCTGATCGTCAGCGCGAACAGCAGTATGCCCAGCCCGACAAGGAGGGGCCCCCGCATCGCCAGCACGAGCGGCTCGGCCTGGGTATCTGGCTGCGTCAGTCCGCGAAAAAGAAGGGCTAATCCGCCAACCAGCAATGCCGCCGCACAGAGCCTCGGCATGAAGCCCGGACCGAAATAGCGTAACTCGCCAACAGGCAGATGTGACGAGCCGTACCAGATCAGCGCCGCAAGCGCACTGACGAGCACGCCCGCCACCACATCGATGCGCAGGAATAGCGGTATCGTCCCGCGCCAGGCGTCTTTGCCAACCACTGACGTCCCCCTTTCAATCCGGTGAAAAAAAAGTTCGCGCGATATGCCGAACCCCGCCGCCAGCCTGGACCGGGTCATTCGCAGTATTCATGTAGTAGACGCAGAGAAGGCGGCCCTGTTCGAGTTCGATCACGCGGGGGTAGCCGAGATCCCAGCTTCCGCCGTCATCCCGCAGAATGATCTCGCTGCCCCAGCTCTCCCCGCTATCCTCACTGACACGGGCACGTATCCCCCATGGCCTCACTCGATAGCCATAGACGCAGACCACCCTGCCGTCGCGCATGTGCACGAGATCTCCGGGTGCTCCCCAATCATTTACCCGCGAAAGAAAGCTCCAGGTCAGGCCTCCGTCCCGCGAGCGATAGACGTCCGTCCAGATCACTTCCCGCGCGTCGCGCTGGAATCGCACCGAGGCCAGTATCGTCCCGTCGTGAAGTTCAATCAGACGGGGATAGAACTGGCGGATCGCACCGAAAATGAATGGGCCGGCGCGGTCACTGATCGCCGATCCCTCGTCTCCCTTCGGCGTAATGAAAGACAGGAAGCGCCACTCGACTCCATCACGGCTGGCGTAGACCAGAGGTCTGTTTACCCAGCCACCTTCGGTGGTCGTCGCCAGGCCGATGAGATTCATGCCGTCGGAACGTACCATTGAGGAGCCGCTGCCCGACAGGCTTGGCAAGCCGCCGTTAGGCAACAGGATATGGCGCCGCCAGGTCCGCCCACCGTCGGTTGATGCACGCAGCCAGGCCTGGCTGTCGGGCTTGAGAAATGCGGGGACGGCGCCAGTCATGATGAGCGTATCCGGGCTCGTCAGATCGAGCGGTCCTTCCGCCTCGTAACACCGGGGGCCGTGCGCAAGAATCTCGTCGGCGGTCATGTCGAGCCGGTGCACATGGGAAAGCCCCTCCTGCGGCCATGTATGCCCCCCATCATGCGATCGGATCAGGTATAAATCTCCGCGGCGGAAGGTGAGCTTCTCGTGGGAGACCTCGTCTTCATCCGCGTAGGCATTGGGAATGCGTTTGAAGCTGGCAACGATATCCCCATTTGCGACCCGCCACAGACCGCAATAGAACGGCCAACCGCAGAACTCGCCCTCGTTCCTGTATATGATGGCGTGGTCACAATTGCGTGCCTTGCGGGGTGGCAGTTGGCGGTAGCTTTTCACTGTCATGCCTCTTGGGAAACATGCCGGCCGCATTTCACGGGACGGGTCCGTTGTCCGGAAGAGCGCTTCAGTCCACGGAATTGACCTCTTCGATGGTCCGCGCCCAGATTTCGCTCTGCGTGACAACGAACTCCTTCCACTCTTTTGGGCTCCACGTGTAAACATCGGCGCCGAGTTCAGCGAGGCGAGCCCTGACTTCCGGATTGTCGAACACCTTGTTCGTCTCTTCGTTAAGGCGTGCCACGATATCGTCCGGCGTATCGGCGGGCGCAAACAGGCCAACCCAGGAATTGATATCGACATCATGGACGCCGGCATCCGCGAAGGAAGGCAGCCCGGGCAGCAGTTCCGTTCTGTTGGGTCCAGTAACCGCCAGCGCCTTGACGTTGCCGGAATCGATGAATGGCCGTGCGGAAGTATAGTCCAGCGTCGCGACGGACGTCCGCCCGGCAACGAGGTCGTTCAACGCCGCAACCGCACCGTCATAGGGCACTGGCTGAATGTCGACGCCTGTCCTCAGGGTGAATATCTTGCGAGCGATCTCACCAGTGGATGTCCATCCGCCCCAGGTCAGCTCTCCCGGGTTCTCCTTTCCGTAAGCGATCAGCTCCTCGACACTGTCGATGCCAAGCTGCGCGGACGCGACCATGATCCACGGCGTATAGGCGAAAAGCGCAACTGGCTTCAGTTCGGTAAGCGGAGAATAGCCGATTTCATCTCCGAGCACATGCGGGTTGATGGCTATCGTGGAGGCAGTTCCGGCGACTACGGTATACCCGTCGGGTTCGGCCCCGATTGCCGCCTTGGTGCCAATTGCCCCTGCTGCGCCAGGCATGTTTTCGATGAGGAAACGCTGACCCGTGGCCTTGCCCATTCCCTCGCCCCAGATGCGTGCGAAAATGTCTGTTCCACCGCCCGCGGCGAACGGCACGATCGCCCGCACGGGCTTGGTGGGATACTCCTGCGCCGCGACCGGCACTGCAAGTGTGCACAGCATTCCGGCAACCGCGCCAGCGCCCATTACCTGCTTCAACAGTCTCGAAATCATCGCTCATTCCCTCCCGGATTTTACGGGGTTTGTGCCTGGTTCGTCGCTTCAGCCAGTTGCACTGATTGCAGGCAGGGGTCGCGCCGGTCAGCGGGATCCTTCAGCCGGTCGGCAAGATGCAACGGGCGGACTTTCGTCGTTCGCTATGCCCAGACGAGGCAACTGCCCCGTGAAGGCAAGCTAGAGCAATTTCGGACCGGCCTCATTGCCAACATGGCTTAATTTCGAAGGCCGAAACTGCTGTTGCAGGCGGGTTCCGCACCTTCCCATTCAGGGCATGGCAACCGCCGTCCCCCTTCCCTTGAAGGGTCCGCCAGGCCAATACTCGTACGGTCCTCCGGTGGTCAGAAGCCGGGTTCCATGTGCGCTTGCGCCTCGGCAGGCGCGCCAGTGCCACAGGAACTGAAGAAGGCAAGCGCCGCCTCGATATTGGCTATTGTCTCCTGCACGGGCTGGATCACGCGGCGATAGAGCTCGTGCGCCGGCACGGCCGTGCGGAAAACACTGACGGAGACAAGGGCACGAACCTGCCCTTCCTCGCGAAGGGGCAGCCCGATCGTGATCGTCCGGAACGGTGGTGTCCGCGGGTTGCGGATTGCAAAGCCATCCATGCGGGCACGATCCAGTATCGTACGGAAGCTCGTCTTCTCCTGATCGGTGAAGGACTGGCCCATCTCGTTGACCGCCGCCTCGATTCGCATCTCCCGCTCCTCCTTGCTGCAGAAGGCGAGATAGGCGCGGCCCATTGCCGAATTGTGATAATCCGGGCGAAGCCCGAGCACCGTGTTGGTATGCGCCCAGGGGCTGATCGTCCCCGTCCAGAACTGGATCGCGATCGCATCTCCGTCGGGGACGCCGAGGCCGATCGGCCAGTTGATCCGCCGCGTCAGGTCTATGGCGAAGGGCCGCGCGGTTTCGATCACACGGCTGACACCATCATAGCCGGAGGCAAGCTCCTGCACGTTGCGCGTCACACGGTAGCCGCCGCACATGTTGTCACGCGCCACGTAACCCTGAGCCATCAGCGTCTCGAGCATCCGGACCACCGTCGACTTTGGTATGTCTGTAATCTCGTGGATCTCGTTTACCTTGGCAATCCGCAGGTCGTTGACTGCACGCAGCACATCCAGGACGCGGCAGGCGGCCTCCACCGGGGGATACGACGGGCGGGAAAGATCGGTCAGTCCGCGCCGGGAGTTGGTGCGGCAACGAGGCACTGCGGAGGCTGCTGATGGTCTCACCGGACGGTCGTCGGCGACCGCCGCCACTGTGGCAGGTTCCATATCTTGTCCTCCTCCATTCCCGCTCTTGCCGCGCCGTCTTATTGTCTTTGATACGGTGCCACTGGGCGGGTCCTTCCACGCAGGGGTAGCTGCCGCGCAGTATTGCAGCGGGTAAAGCTACACAACCAACACCCTCCGCTATCACTCATCATAGAAATACTGCGCTTGAACGGGAAGGGTTTGCTGTCAATTTCGCTGTACGAAACTGAAATGCGGCCCCCGCGTGGGCGATACCGTCACAAACCGCTGAACTGTCTCAGTGCTGCGCTTGCAGCCTGGCGCATGAAGCCATGATCGCTCTGGATCATGAAGGCGGAGGCGCCAAGTCCCGCCATATGCTCGGCATCGCCACGGTCGGGGCAGAGCATGATGATGGGCATGACCGCCGCGCGCGCCGCGGCCATGATCGGTTCTACCACGCACATGGTCTCGGGCGAGGTCATCGACGGCGCATCCAGCGCCGCCGACAGGTCGCCACGGCCGATGAAGATCGCGTCAAGCCCCTCCACTTCCAGGATGTCCCCGATGGAATCCAACGCCTCTACATCCTCAATCATGGCGATGCAGACAGTTTCGCGGTCCTGCCTGCTCTTGTGTTCGGCAAAACTTGACGAGCCGAAGCCGCCGGCCCTTGTCGTGTTCGCAAAACCCCTCGTCCCGGTATATCGGCATGCGCGCGCGATACGTCGCGCCGTTTCCGCAGAGGAGACGTGCGGCACCATTACGCCGGTCGCTCCGCAATCCAGCACGGTCTGAATCATGGCCGGGTCGGCGCTGGCCACGCGCACAATGCCAGCTACATTGGCTGCCCGTGCGGCAAGGATCATCATGTCGAGTGCACTGGCGTCCAGCGGCGCGTGTTCCTGGTCAAACACCACGAAATCATAGCCGATCTGTCCGAGAATTTCCGTCGCGTGTGTCGTCGGTGTCTTGATGAATGTCCCGAACATCGTGGTGCGTGCGGCAAGCCGCTCGCGGAAGGTACGAAAGGAAGGCCGCGCGTCGTTCATGGTCAGATCCCCTGCATTGACTGACCCGATTCTTGCGTTGGCATCGGTCTGACGCGAGCGGTGCGGACGGCATTTTCGACAGGAGAAATTGGCGTGGTTTCAGCCTGCTCCGAGGCCAGCACAGGGATAAGAATGCGTGACCGTTGGAGAGGTGTCATGGCCGCTGAGAACAGCAAGATTATCATTACCTGTGCCGTCACTGGCGGTGTTCATACGCCGACCATGTCAGAGGCGTTGCCGGTAACGCCGGACGAGATCGCAGAGCAGTCGATAGCGGCGGCCGAAGCTGGCGCATCCATACTGCATCTTCATGCTCGCGATCCGGAGACAGGTCGGCCGACACCGGACCCGGCGGTTTTCATGCGCTTCCTGCCACGCATCAAGCAGGCTACCGACGCGGTAGTGAACATCACGACTGGCGGCGGCATGAAGATGACTTTGGAAGAGCGGCTCGCCGCGCCGCTCGTTGCGCGGCCGGAAATGTGCTCCCTCAATATGGGTTCCATAAACTTTGGCATATTCGGCATGGCCGATAAATACGAAGGATGGAAGTACGACTGGGAAGAGCCTTATCTGCGCCAGACCACAGACTACATCTTCCGCAACACGTTTCGAGACATCGAGCGGGTCATCCGCATCCTGGGTGATGAGCATGGCACCCGCTTTGAACACGAGTGCTACGATGTCGGCCACCTCTACAACCTTGCCCATTTTGTGGATCGCGGCCTCGTCAAGCCGCCCTTCTTCGTGCAGATGATCTTTGGCATTCTCGGCGGCATCGGTCCCGATCTGCGTAACCTGCTGTTCATGAAGGAAACGGCGGATCATCTGTTCGGCAGCGACTATCGCTGGTCCGTGCTGGCCGCAGGGCGGCATCAGATGCCCTTCGGTGTAGAAGCGGCCATGCTTGGCGGGAATGTGCGCGTGGGGCTGGAAGACAGCCTCTACATCGCCAAGGGGCGGCTGGCGAAAAGCAATGCCGAGCAAGTGGCCAAGATCCGGCAGCTCGTCGAGGAACTGGGCCACGAGGTCGCCACGCCCGCAGAGGCGCGCGCCATGCTTCAGCTCAAGGGCGGCGACCTGGTCGGCTTCTAAGTAGCATCTGCAATATTGGGAGCCCTGTCGATGCGCATGTTCGATCTTTCGGGGAAAGTGGCAGTTGTTACCGGGGGCAATGGAGGTATCGGCCTTGGAATGGCGGTCGGAATGGCACAGGCCGGTGCGGCTGTCGTCGTCGCCTCGCGTGATCCCGTCAGGAACTCCGCTGCAGTGGAAATGCTTCAGGCCGAAGGTGCCCCCGCAATGGCGGTTCCAACCGACATCCGTGACCCCGAGGCTTGCAAACGGCTGATCGAAAAGGTGGTAGACGAGTTCGGGCGCGTCGACATTCTGGTCAACAATTCGGGCATCAACTACCGCAAGCAGCCGCAAGACTTCACGCTGGACGAGTTCCGTGACGTGATGGATACGAATCTGACGGCCGCTTTTGTCTTGAGCCAGGCCGTTTACCCGCATTTCCTGCGACAGGGTGGCGGAAAGATCATCAATGTCGGCTCTATCGCTTCTTTCATGGCAAGCCCTGTTGGCGTTGCCTACGCGCCTTCCAAGGGCGGTATCGTGCAGCTGTCCCGAGCGCTCGCCGTCGCTTGGGCCAAGGACAACATACAGGTAAACGCAATCCTTCCCGGCTGGGTAGACACCCCGTTGTCGGTAAGGTCTCGCGCCGAAATTGTCGGCCTAGAGGAAGCGGTAATCGGCAGGACGCCGGCGGGGCGATGGGGGTCGCCGGAGGACTTTGCCGGAGCAGCGGTCTACTTCGCAAGCGCCGCTTCCGGCTTTGTAAACGGCGCTGCGCTGGTGGTCGATGGCGCCTATTCAGCGAAGGCTTGATGAAGTGCCACCTGCCTTTCCGGCAGCTCGTTTTCACCCATCGAAATTCAAGAAAAAGCGATTGGAGGGCGGGCCCTGCTTTCGACAATCCTCGTGCCTCTGAAGGCAGGCGCAACCGGCGAATAAGGGGAGCATCAACATGGGTGCATCGAGCAGAAAGTGCGGATTATCCGCATGTAAAAGAGGGAGGAAAGAACATTGTCCGGAGTAGTTTCACGAGCGCTGGCGCTGGGTCTTGCAGCAGCCGCATTTTTCTCCACGCCACCTCAGGAGGCCGAAGCTGCAGCGCGTACGCTCAGCCTCGGCGTCAACAACAACGAAAGCGACTTCATTGCGGACGCTTTCAAGTTCTTCGCCAATCGGATTGGGGAGCTCTCCGATGACGAGCTGGAAGTTCAGATCTTCTGGAGTTCCCAGCTTGGTGGAGCCCGCGAGATGGTCCAGGGCGTTGCTGCCGGCTCGATCGACATGCAGATGGATGTGATCGAGCTTCTGGTAACCATGGAACCGCGCATTGGCGTGCTCAGCCTTCCGCTGGTCTTCCGCAACCAGACCCATTTTGCCACATTTCTCGGCAGCGACGTGTTCGGCGAAATGCTCGATGGTCTTGAAGCAAAGGGCATCCTATTCCCCAACCGGGAGGGGCTGAAGGACCTTGAAATCGCGCGCAACTGGATCAGGCCTTATGATCGCGGTCTGGTCAGCACGAAGCCGATCTTCACCCCTGCCGATCTGTCGGGCTTCAAGCTGCGTATGTATGAATCGGAAATTCCGATCAAGTCATGGGAGGCGTTGGGAGCGAATGTGCAGGTCGTGCCCTGGCCGGACGTTTACACCTCGCTTGCAACGGGGCTGATCGATGGTCTGACCGGTACCGTGACCGACAATTACGAGATGAAGCATTTCGAGGCGGCGCGCTACTGGACCAATGTCCACGAATACTTTCAGATGATGCATCCCTGGGTTTCCCGGATGACATGGGAAAGCCTGACGGACAACCAGCGCACGGCGATCGATCAGGCTACGCGAGAGGCAAGCTACGAGTTCGCGCGCCTGATGGCTGAGGCCAACGCCGAAGCCGTGGCTGCCGCGCAGGAAGCCTATGGCGTGTCACTAATTGAGCCACCGATGAAGCCGTGGGTTGACAAGATGGAACCCGCTCACACGGATTTCGAAGCGCGCGGTCTTGTGCCGGCGGGGCTTCTTGAGCGGATCAAGGCAATCCAGTAGCAGGCCAAAATCATGATCGTTGACACGATGTCTGCCGGGCATGCATTGCCGAAGGGGTTGGCGATATTCCGCCAGCTCCTAGCAGGCATCGGTAAGGCCGAACTCGTCCTGGCAGTCGCCTCGCTCATCACTGTTGTCGTGCTTTCGGCCGCGCAGGCTTTCCTGCGATATTTTGGCGGCGGCTCGCTCTGGTGGGCCCAGGAAGTGGCCGAAACCACGATCCTGATAAGCTACTTCCTGGGGATCAGCTATGTATTCAAGACACGCCAGGAAATCTACATCGAGTTTGCAGCCTTTCTGATGCCGCTGGGTGTGCAGATGCTGATGTTCATCTTCGAGCAGCTGGTCACCCTGGCTTTCACCCTCACGTTGCTGTGGCTCGCCTGGCTGTTCGCTCCCACCATGCTGAACATGCAGACGCCGCTGCTGAAGCTGCCGGGATGGGTGCCTTTCTTCCCGCTCATCCTTTCCACCGCGATGATCGCCCTGACCAGCATCTATTATTGCCTGTTCGGTCTTTGGGCGTTCGCAAGCGTGGACAGGGACGAGTCGATAAGGGAGGTCGAACAGCATGGTCTGGTGCTGCGGCCCTGGGAGGTTCAACTCTGATGGGCAATGATTTTCCAGGGGCCGGTTAACGGAGAGCTCGACGCCATGATCACCCTTAGCATGATGCTGATCTCGGTCGGGCTGTTCCTGATACGCGTCCCTGTATCAATCGCGCTCGGTATTTCCGCGCTGATCGGAATATGGATGCTGGGTGTCCCGCCGGCGATCATACCCGTGCGAATGATCGACGGCGTGGACAGTTTTGCGCTCATTGCGGTGCCGTTTTTCATCCTGGCCGGAAACCTGATGAGCGCGGGTGGCTTGACCGACCGCATCTTCGACTTCGCGCGCGCCTGTGTCGGCTGGATGCGCGGCGGCCTTGCACAGGTGAACATATTTGGCAGCGTGATCTTTGCTGGCATGTCGGGCTCGGCCCTGGCCGATCTTGCGGGGCTTGGTGCGCTTGAGGTGCGAGCCATGCGCCACAGCGGCTATCCGGTGCCGTTCTCGGCAGCGGTAACCCTTGCCTCCTGTCTGGTAGGACCACTGATCCCTCCCAGCGTCATCCTGGTGATCTACGGCCTTGCTACCGGCACGTCGATCGGCAAGCTCTTTCTCGGCGGCCTTATCGCGGGCCTTTGTACCGCCGCCTGCCTAATGATCTATATTTACCTCTATATGCGGCTCGCAAAGCCCGACTGGGGGCAGCCCGAGCCGTTCCGCATCAAAGACGTAATGCAGACGGGTGTTGAAGGGGCACCAGCCCTCCTTGCGCCAATTGTCATTCTGGGCGCCCTTATTCTAGGGATCGCGACCCCCTCGGAGTTGGGAGCCATAGCGATCGTCTATGCCCTGGCCGTCGGCATCTGGTACCGGCATTTTACATGGATCAAGATTCGGGCGGCGTTCGTCGAGACGATCACGATGACGAGCGTGATCATGTATCTCTTCGCGGTAGCCTCCGCGCTCAATTTCGTGGTGGCGCGGGAGCGGATCGCACATCAGGCGGCCGACTTCATGTCGGGCCTAACCGCCTCTCCCTTCATCGGCATCATGCTGGTCAATATTTTCCTGCTGATCGTCGGCAGTTTCCTGGAAGGTCCGGTCGCCATACTGATTATCGCTCCCATCCTGCTGCACATCGTTGCCGAATATGGTATGGGACCGGTACAGTTCGGCATCATGTTGTCGTTCAACCTGCTGATCGGAATGATTACCCCGCCGCTCGGAATCGGCCTGTTCGTTGCCGCCAAGGTGGCCAGTATCTCGTCCGAAGCCGTGTTGAAGGCCAGTTGGCCGTTCTTCCTGCCGCTGCTCGGCGCGCTTATGATCATCTCCTACGTGCCATGGGTGACGGAATGGCTGCCTTCCCTGGTCTTCGGACCGTAACGATGGACTACGCAGGACAATGCCGGTTTTCGGCCAATCTCGGTTTCCTCTGGAAGGATCGTCCGTTTCTGGAGCGGATCGGGCGGGCAGCCGCAACGGGCTTCGAAGCGGTTGAGTTTCATGACGATGCCCAATTCTATGATCTTGAGGCGTTACGCGACGCGCTTGCGCAAGCGGGTCTTCCGGTTCTCGGGATAAACGTGCGGATGGGCCAGACGGCCGGCTGCGCGGCGATCCCTGGCATGGGCAACCAGGCCCGGCGCGATATCGACGCGGCTGTTGAAGTAGCCGAAGCAATCGGGGCAAGCGCCGTGCATGTGCTCGCCGGAAAGGTGAACGGGAGTGGCGACTACTCCCAGTATCTGGATGTCCTGCGTTACGCCCTGACAACGTCGGACCTGACAATCCTCATCGAGCCGATCTCGGGCTATGCCATGCCTGGCTATTTTCTCGATAGCCTCGATCTGGCGATGGAAGCCATTGATGAAATAGGCGAGGAAAGGCTGAAGATCCTGTTCGACTGCTTCCATATCGAAAGTACTCACGGGGATGTCGTCGGGCGTTTCCGTTCTGTCGCACCGTCGGTCGGCCATGTGCAGATCGCTTCCGTTCCGGAACGAAGTGAGCCATGGCCGTCGCGCATCGACTATGCCGAAGTCATACCGGTCTTTATCGACTGTGGCTACGATGGAGCCTTCGGCTGCGAATACACGCCCGCCTCGACCGTGGAAGCAGGTCTTGGCTGGCATGAGGATCTGCGCAAGGGACTCGCTACAGCCGCGACCAACGGCGGCGGCGGGACATGAAATGCCAGGGCCATGCGTACTTGTCATTGCTGATGATCTGACAGGCGCGGTGGACCGCATGCGGATACGGCGCGCTGGAGGCTGTCGCCATCCGACAATGACGAGATAGCGCCTACGCTCGCGGGCAGGCAGGCGGGCCAATGCCTTGGCGATGAACTCCGCGCCCACGCCTGAAGGACCGCCCGGCGTGATGGCAATAGGGCGCTCGTCAGCCTCCTCCGTGGCTTGATCAATCCTCCTCGACAAAGATTTGTTCACGCGACTGCCGAACCATCGGCAGCACGATGATGACGAGCAGCACTGCCGCCACGATCAGAAGACCGGCGCTGATCGGGCGTGTGAAGAACACGCTGGCATCACCGCCTGTAATTAACATCGTGCGGCGCAATTGATGCTCAAAAAGAGGCCCCAGAACGAAGCCCAGGATGAACGGTGCCCATTCAAGATCGAACTTGGTCAGGGCATAGGCCAAGAGCCCCGCAAACATCGTCATGTAGACATTGAACGGCGCGTTGGAAACGCTGTAGACGCCGATGCAGCACAACCCGATGATGATCGGGTAAAGCAACCGGTAAGGCACCTGCAGCAGCTTCACCCAGATACCGATCAGCGGCAGGTTCAGCACCAGAAGCATGGCGTTGCCGATCCACATAGATGCGATCAGGCCCCAAAACAGGGCGGGATCGCGTGAAATGACGTTCGGGCCCGGCGTAATGCCGTGAATGGTCAGCGCACCGATCATCAACGCCATGATCGGGCTTGCCGGCAGGCCGAGCGACAACATGGGAATGAACGAGGTCTGTGCGGCGGCGTTGTTGGCAGATTCCGGTGCCGCTACGCCCTCGATCGCGCCATGGCCGAATTCGGCCGAGTTGGGCGAGACCTTCTTCTCGATATTGTAGCTGACAAAGGCGGATAGAAGCGCCCCTCCACCCGGGAGAATGCCCAGGAACCCGCCAATGCCGGTACCGCGCAGGATTGGTCCGGCAATCCTGCGCCAGTCATCACGGGTGGGCATCAAGCTGGTGATCCTGCCGACAAGTGGACGGCTGCTTGTACCGCTCTCCAGATTGCGCAGGATTTCCGCAAAGCCGAAAATTCCGACCGCGAGCGCCACGAAATCAATGCCATCCATCAATGGGAGCATCCCAAAGGTGAAGCGCTGCTGGCTCGAATAGATATCCACACCGGTGAGGCCAAGAAGCAGGCCACAGCAGATCATGCCGATCGCCTTGACGACTGAACCGGAAGCAAGCGCGATCGAGGAAACAAGGCCGACGACCATCAGCGCGCAATATTCTGCCGGCCCGAAGCTGAGCGCAACGGCGGTGAGCGGGACGGCCACCACGGCGATGAGCATTGTCGTAACCGTTCCGGCAAAGAACGAGCCGATGGCGGCGACCGCCAGCGCCGGCCCTGCCCTGCCCCTCCGGGCCATTTGATAACCATCGATCATGGTTACGGTGGAAGAGGCCTCGCCCGGAAGGTTGACCAGGATCGCCGTGGTCGAACCGCCATATTGCGCCCCGTAGAAAATGCCGGACAGCATGATGAGCGAGGTCACGGGCGACATGCCGAAGGTCAGCGGCAGCAGCATGGAAATCGTCGCCAGCGGACCGATTCCAGGCAGAATGCCGATAACCGTGCCCAGCAGCACGCCGAGGAAACAGAAGGCGAGGTTCATCGGCAGCGACGCAACCGAAAAACCAAGCATCAGGTGGTCAAGCATTTCCATTGCGGTCTATCCCGTCAGCCAAGTGCCGAAGACAGGGATGGCGAGGCGCACCCCATAGATGAATACTCCGACACAGAGTGCCGCGACGGCCAGCGCCAGCATCAGCGCTTCACGAGGCCGGGTTTCAGGACTGGCAAGGGCGCAGGCGAAGGTGACGGCAGCAACGGCTGGGGCAAAACCGATCTGGCGAATGAAGGCCCCGAAGAAGACGACAGCGGCCGTGATCGTGAAAATGCCGCGCCATGCGATCCTCCCTTCCAGACGCGCGCGCGAATTTGCGAACAGGCCGCGCCCGACCAGAAAGATTCCAAGGACCGCCAGGATCGTGCAGAGGATCAAGGGGAAATAGGCCGGCCCCATGCTCGTAATCGTGCCAATGGGCAGCGTCTTCATTGCGGTGCCGCCATAGATGGCCGCAACGGCAATAAACGTTGCACCGGCACCTACATCCTTGGAATTGATGAACATCCCGCCTCCCGCAGATCCTGCGCCATGACCGCAAGGGGAGCCTCCCTGGCCTGTTTAGGCCACCTTCCATTTCAGCATGGACGGCGGCGCCCTTGACGTGCATTCTGCAATGCCCTGACCTTCAGTCACGGCTTGAGCATGGCATTGTAGAACTCCGACAGTTCCCTTGCGAGCCGCGCGTTGCCCTCGGCGCCCAGATTCAACCCCTCGTTCTTGAAAGCCTCCATTTGTTTAACGTAGGATTCAGCCTTCACGCCCTCGTCGATGGCCTGTTCAAGGCAGGTGGCAATTTCAGGCTGCAGACCCTTCGGCGTTATGAAGATGGTATGGGAAATGAGCGGCTGCGCCTTCGATCCCTGCTCCTCCAACGTACCGACGTCAGGCGCATATGGCACGCGGCGATCGATGATCGAGGTGATGAGCTTCATCTTGCCGGCTTCGATCTGCTCTACATGAAGCGTGCCCTGCGTGGTCGCGTCGACATGGCCGCCAAGCGCGCTGGTGAGCGCCTCTGCTGCGCCCGCGCCGGGGATTGCCACGAGCTCGACATCGAACTCCTCGGCAAGCTGCTTGATCAGGATCTCCTGGTTGATGCCTGCCACCGCCACAGTTGCGCGACCCTTCTGGCGGGCAAGCTCTACCAGCTCCTGAAGATCGTCAAACGGCGCGTCAGACAGCGCGACAAGTCCGAGCCAGGTCTGCATGCCCGAGCCAAGATAATCGAAGTCGGCCCAACTATAGCCGACGTCGCTGATCGCCGGGTTGATCGCGATGGCATCGGTACCGGTTGCGCCGATAATATACCCGTCCGCGGGCTGGGTCTTCAGCCATGCGGCTGCGTTCGCGCCGCCGGCCCCCGGGCGATTCTCGACCACGATCGTCCAGCCCTGCTGCTGCTCGATCGCCGTTGCCAGCGCTCGGGCGATGGTGTCGGTTCCGCCGCCCGCGCCAAAGCTCACTACCATGGTGATCGGCTTTGAAGGAAAATCGGCGGGGCATTCCGCCGCCAAGGGCGATGTAGTCGACAGGAGCGTAGCCGAAAGGGCTGCCCCCAGCATGCCTAACGTTATCCGTATCATATAGTCCTCCCATTTCGAGATATCTTGCGTCCCTGTGCGGCGCTCCTCTCCGCTACATTATCAATTCCCCTCCTCCTGCCGGCTTTATACTGCCCGTATTTCGGGGTCCGAAATAGGGAGCGTTGAACAATCAGGGCTAATCCCACTCCACATCGAAATGATCCACTACATCGCGGATCTGGGACGGGGTAAGTAAGCGCGGATTGGCGCCGCGCAACAACAGGGTGAGGCGGGCTGTCTCCTCCAGCTCCTCGATAGCATAAACAGCGGCCTCAAGCTCGCGAGCGGCAACGACAGGGCCATGATTGGCGAGCAGGACCGCCGAACGCCGGCCAGCAAGGCGGCGGACGGCCTGACCCATTTCCGGATCGCCTGGGCGGTAATAAGGCAGCAATACCACCTTGCCCAGACGCATGATCGAGTAGGCGGTTAGCGGCGGCAGGGCGTTATCGGGATCGACCTCCGGAAGCATAGACAAGGCGACGGAGTGCGTGGAATGCAAATGCACGACCGCGCCCGCTTTTGCGCCTCGTGTTTCGTAAAAGGCTTCGTGCAGCGGCATCTCCTTTGTCGGGGGCGAGCCCTCCAATAACGCGCCGTTGGTATCGAAAAGGCTCAGTTCGGCCGGGTCCAGAGCGCCGAGCGAGACTCCGGTCGGCGTCACCAGCAGTCCCCCATCGGGCGTACGGACGGAGATGTTGCCGGAAGCCCCGTTGGTAAGGCCGCGCTCGAACAAAGAGCGGCCATAAAGGCATATGGCCTCGCGCAGTTTCGTCAATGTATTCATGACCGGCCAAGAACCTCCGCGGCTCGCTCGAAAAAATCCTCTCCGCCGAAATTCCCCGACTTGAGCGCCAGTACCAGTTCCCGGCCACTTGCTGCAAGCGCAGGCACACCAGGTGCGATTTCCGGCCCGATCTCCAGCACGTCGATTTTCAGCGCCTCCACTATGGCCCCTGACGTCTCACCGCCAGCGCAGACGATGCGTGCGACCCCGGCATCGACAAGATGGTCTGCGGTTTTGGCAAGAAAGCTCTCGATCGCGGAGGCAAGGCGCTCCTTTCCGTAGCGTTCCTGCGCCGCAGTAACCTCTTCCGGGTCTGCGGACGAATATATGAGCGGAATGCCGTCACGATACCGCAACGCCCATTCAGCTACTCCCGCCGGCACGATCGCGCCCGCCATGACTGCATCCACGGTGATCTCCAGGGCGGGGTGCTTCTTGCGATGATGTTCGACCTGCGCCCTGGTAGCCCTTGAGCAGGAACCGGAAATGATGGCGCAAAGACCTTCCCGGCCCAGCCATTCCGTCATTTTCCTGCTAATAGCGCCCGTGCTGCGAAAGTTGGCCGGCAGTTGCAGCGCGATCCCGGAGCCGCCAGTCAGAAGCGGAAGATCCGCTGCGGCCGCTCCAATCTCCACAAGGTCCTCGTCGCGAATCGTGTCGATCACAAGAAATCTTGCACCCGCTTCGCGCTGGTGCTGAAGCGCGGCACGGATCTCGCCGCGCCCCTTCAGAACAGACGCTGCCGGTATATGGCCGATCCGCGATCTGCTTTGAAGCGCCAGCCAGCGGCGGATATCGGCATCCGTCATCGGGGTGAGCGGATGATGCTCCATTCCGCATTCATTAAGCAGTTTGTCGCCGACGAAGAGATGTCCGGCATAAACGGAACGACCAAGCGAAGGATAGGCCGGACAAACGAGAACCGGGTCTGCATCAAGAGCGTCCGCCAGCGCATCGGCTACCGGACCGATATTGCCTTCGGCGGTGGAGTCGAAAGTGGAGCAGTATTTGAACAGGAACTGCGTGCAGCCCTGTTGGCGTAGCCAGTTTAATGCCGCCAGTGAACGCTCCACGGCTTGGTTGGCAGGCACCGTGCGTGTCTTGAGGGCAACGATGCCTGCCTCGACTGAAGGATGGGCCGGCCTTGTCGGCAGTCCGCAATATTGCGCAGTACGCATTCCACCTTTGGCAAGAGTGTTCGCCAGGTCCGATGAACCCGTAAAATCGTCCCCAATGCAGCCAAGAAGCATAGCACCCTCCGCTACAGCGGCTTGTGTTCCGGACACGCCGGGAATTCCGTCACCGGCCAAATTATCGTTCTTCCTGAAAGCCATTCCGGCTTCCGGGAAGGAGCGTTCAGGCGGGTTTTTGCCAGCTCAGCAGAGTTCCGCCCGTTTTCACCGCACGGTCGCTGGCATTGGCTGGCAGGGGGTATTCATCCTCGTTGAGGACGAACCCCTTCTTGCTGGCGAAATCGAGCCGGGGCGGACAGAAGATGTCATAGAGGGATGATTCCGGCCCATCCGGGCCGATATCGCGGCTCGTATGGATCGCGCGGGCCGGAATGATGATCACCGATGGCGTGTCTATCTCTTCATGATCGTCCGGCCACCATTCATCGAGATCGGAACCCCAATTGTAACGGGTGTGATGGATCCAGCGGCCATTAAGGCACAGCGAAGCCTGCTCGAAATCGTCATGCCAATGCGGGCTGAGCGCCTTGGTATCGCGCCGCGTATGATAATGCGCGAAGATGTTCACGAGCATGTTCGTTGAACGGAAAACACGCGGCTGAATACGCTCTCCGCCCGGCGTTGCATATTGCGCCAGCGGATAGTGCCGCAACCTGTAGCCGTCATACGGCTCGGGCCAAAGGTCTGGCGGTGCCAGTTCGGGTGCGCCGTCAGCATAGGCTTCGACGTTGGACGCCTTTGCCATGATGTCTTCGGACCCCTTCGAGAAAATCCGCGCGATAACGCCCTTCGAGGTGGCGACGATGCGGCTCGCCCCCGGTGGAACAATCGTCAGTGAATCGCTGCCCGCCTCGATTCTTTCGCTGCCGGCCTCAATTGTGGCCGTGGTGCCGTCCGGCGGCAGTATGACCATGTATTCTTCCGGATTGTCCTCGCGAGCCAGCACCGCTCCCGGTTCTACCTCGGAATAGCAGACAGCAAAGTTGCCGCCACGGGTTATCCAGGTCCTGGCCTTGCGGTCCGCCGAGACCTCCTGCGGCGGCACAGTGCGGAAGACGGTTTTGGTTGCCTTGCGGGCCGATACCTCACTCACTGCTCTCTCCATTCTGCCGGCACCTTGCCGGCTTACTCGTCGTCCAGATTAGGGTTGGTGGCCGGCGTGCCGCCCTCGAACCAGCATTCGAACTTGCGCGACGTCAGAAGCCAGCCTTGCTGCGGATCGCGCACCAGATGGTCGGTCATGTATGCGATCTGTATGGGGGGATGTGTGGGCAGAACCGGAACGCCGTCGGCGGCATACAGCATCAGAAACCAGTGGCACCTGGCTTTGTCAGGTCCTTCCGGAAACGCCTGGAAATTGTGGACGCTGTGAACGACAGTGCGCGCGCCGCGATCCTCGCGCCACTTGTAGAAGGCGCGTATCTTCTCGCGCCCGGCATAGGACGCGGCAGTGCCGATAAAAAGACCATCCGGCGTATAGTATTCTGGCGCGTTGCGACCCCAGTTCGTGTCAACGTCGTGCCAATAGTCTATGGTCAGTGCATGCAGCTTTTGCGTCAGCGCAAGCCGTTCGTCCGAAATATCCATTGCCATACTCCCTTCCGCGGCGCTGTCGCGGCGCCGCCTGTAAACTTGTTAATCCAGAGAGATGCTTTCGGCGATGCGATAAATGCCGTAATGCCAGACAAAGAACCTTGATTTCATTGTAAGAAATTGTTGTTTAAACACTCTGGAATATTGGCGGACATGCTGATGGTTCTGTCCGTCCGGACCTTGATCATGAAGGGTTCTGCGGGAGGAGATAACTTGTCATCAACGCACGCGCCACTCATCGACTCGCACCTTCATATCTGGACGCGCGACATGCCGCTCACGGCCACTGCCTGGCATACGCCGCCGACAAATGCCCCGGCAGAAGGCTGCATAAGGACGCTTGACGAACATGGCGTAGTTCTGGCCGTCATCGCCGCCGCGAGCATTCATGGAGACTATTACGACTATGTTTGCCGCACCCTGCGCGCTCACCGCCGTTTCAGGGCGACTGCTGTCCTGCGGCCGACGACGGACCTTTTCCAGATGGAACGCATGCGCGAGGAAGGCTTTGTCGGTGTCCGCCTCATGTTCTCGCTCAGCGACGAGGTGCCGGATATCACGTCACCGGAGTACAAAGTCTTTTTCCGCCGTGTTGCCGATCTTGGTTGGCATGTGCATCTGGTCGACAAGCCGGATCGCATTGCCGCCTCCATCGCCGCGGTCGAACGGTCAGGACCGCGTCTGGTAATAGACCATATGGGGCATCTGCAAACCCCCGAAGGTCGGAACCATGAAGGCTTCAAGGCGATACTGGCTGCGATCGAACGCGGCAGGACCTGGGCGAAGATCTCTGGGCGGTTCCGTTTCATCCCCAAGGAGTCGGCAGACCAGTATGCACTGGACTTGCTCCGGGTCGGCGGCGGCGACCGAATTCTTTGGGGCAGCGACTGGCCCTTTGCGGCGTATGAAGGGCAGGTAACTTACAAGAGCGTGCTGGACGACTATTATTACCTGGTTCCCGACATTGCGATGCAGCGCAAGATAGACGAAACCGGTCTGCGCTTTTATTTTGGATGAGCATCAGTTCTCGTCCGACCTTTCCTGCGCGCGAAGATGCCCTACCAATGCGGCAAGCCGCCTATCGCGCCAGCGGGTACGTGCCGGTATCCCATCAAGAGGGAGCGCCTGCCTGCGTTCCTCGGATACCCTGCGGATGAGATCAGCAGACCAGCTTCGCGGCTGGGTGCGTGACAGCGCGATACCATGATAGAGCGGCGCAAGGCGCTCGGCATAATCCGCCAAGCCGCCCGGCGCGTTGAGGTCGATTGTCTCGAACGGACCCATGAAAGCCCAGCGAAGACCAAGTCCATGGGCTACTGTCGCATCGATATCTTGGATGCTCGCGTAACCTTCCTCATACAGCGCCCACGCTTCGTTGAGCAAGGCGCCTTGCAGCCGGTTGAGAATGAAGCCGTCAATCTCCCGCTTTACTTCCACCGGTACTTTGCCAATGGCGGCCAGCGCACGCCGGACCGTCGGCACGGCATCGGGCGCAGTCCATGGCGCCGGAACAAGTTCGACGACTGGCGCCAGATGCGGCGGATTTACGGGGTGGGAGATCAGGAAACGTTCACGGTTCGGCGCGTCCTGCGTGAAGGCTGAAGCAGGAATACCCGAACTTGAGCTGCCAACAATTGCCTGCGATGAAATCAGCGCCCCGATCCGGCGTGCAACTTCTGCCTTGACCTCCACCCGCTCGAACACGCTTTCCTGTACATAGTCAGCACCGTCCAGTGCATTTTCCAGCGTATGGCAAATGCGCAAGCGGCTGAACGCGTCCTGCGTGTTTTTCGCCAGTCCTGCCTTCTCCAGATCATCCAGCATTACATGCAGCCGGGAAGGAAGACTTTGCCGGGTCTCGGCGCGTTCGTCGTAAAGCGTGACTTCCGAGCCCGCGAGCGCGAACTGCACGGCCCATCCACAACCGACAAGACCAGCGCCGGCAATCGCGACATGCTCGAAAGTTTCCTTCATTCTGCTGTTCCTCCCAAGGTGATCACGTCAGCAATTACGTCGGCGTGAACGCCATCACGATGAGGATCAGCGGGATTTTCAGGCTGCGAAACTGGCTGACCTGGCCAAATTGCCTTACCGCCAATTTCAAGCGCCGAAATTCCGCAGCCAGGCGCTCCCGGGGCAGGCGATTCAGGCTATTCTGCAAAGCGAAGTCTTATGAACGTCAGGGAGGAAAATAGTGGGGATCGTCCGCAGGGATTTCAGCATCAAGACAGTGGACGGCGTGAACATCGCCATTCGCAGCGTGCGCCTGGAAGGTGCCGGCGTCCAGCCGAAGGTGCCGATGATCCTCATGCATGGAACGCGCATTCCGGGTATCAGCGAGTTCGACCTGCCGGTGCCAAACGGCTCATTAGCGGAAGATCTCGCCCGCAAGGGACATGTCTGCTACATCCCCGACGCCCGAGGCTTTGGCAAGTCCGATCGTCCGCCGGAAATGGACCAGCCCCGCACCCAGGGCAAACCAATCATTCGCTCCCTGGAGATCAGCCGTGACATCGACGCGGCGGTCAACGCGTTGCGAGCAGAGACCGGCGCCAGCAAGGTTGGCATCTTCGGCTGGGGCACGGGCGGCACGTTGGCCATCATCTATGCCGCCTTGTGGCCGGAGAAGGTCGAGAACATCATCCTATACAATACGCTTTACGGCGGCGGCGGCGATCATCCTGAAATCGGGCGGAATTCGTTCTGGGACGATCCAGAGCAGCCTGGATACTTCAACCAGAAGAAATACGGGAATTACTACTACAACAAGGTGGATATGCTGCGGAAAGGGTGGGACAATCAGATACCGATCGAGAACAAGGACGAGTGGCGGGATCCCGCCATCCTGGCTGCATTCGAGCAGGCACTGATTGAGGGAGACCCCACCACGCTGGAGCGCGATCCTCCGTCCTACAGGAGCCCTAACGGGATGCTGGAGGACAGCTACTATATGGGGCTCGGGCACAAGCTGGTGCATGGCAGCCAAGTCTACTGCCGCGTGATGGTGATTAATCCTGAATATGATTTGTGGTGCCGCGACGAGGACGTGGAGGCTATGCGCAGAGACATGGTTCACGTTCCCGAGTTTCACGTCTACGCTCCGCGCAATACCACGCATTACGTGTTGCTTGACCGGCCGGAGCGCGGCCGCACAGCGCTTCTGCGGGAGATGGACGATTATCTTGCCCGGTCGAGTGGCTGGAACTGATCTCTGGCCCGCGCGGATCAGATCAGCGAAACGCCGATAGAGAAAAGGTCGCAACATGCCCACATGGTTCATTACAGGATGCTCTACCGGTTTCGGCCGTGAGCTTGCAAAAGCCGTGCTGAAGCGCGGCTGGAACGCCGCAGTCACGGCGCGCGACCCGGCGGCAATCACAGATATTGTGGCGGATCATCCGGAAAGGGCGCTTTCAGCGGCGCTGGACGTGACCGACAAGAGCCAGATCATAGCAGCGGTGAACGCGGCGCAACGCAGGTTCGGAAGAATCGACGTGCTCGTCAACAATGCCGGCTACGGCTATCGCTCCGCTTTGGAAGAAAGCGATGAGGAGGAAATCCACCGCCTTTTCGATACCAATGTGTTCGGACTCATCGAAGTGACTCGTGCCGTACTGCCCTTGATGCGACGGCAGCGCAGTGGGCACATCGTCAATATCTCTTCCGTTGCCGGGCGGGTGGCCAACCCCGGCTCCTCCCTCTACGCAGCCTCTAAATTCGCGGTTAACGGGCTTTCGAAAGGCCTTGCCCAGGAGGTGCGGCCGCTCGGGATCAAGGTCACGATTGTCGAGCCGTCCGCGTTCCGCACCGACTTTGCCGGACGTTCAATCCGCGACACGTCGCGGCCGATGGGGGACTATGCCGCAACAGCCGGTAAGCAGCGCGCCATGAGCGCTGCGCGCCAAGGCAAGCAAGCGGGCGATCCTGCGCGCGCAGCCGATGCAATCATCGAAGCGGTTGAACAGAAAGAGCCGCCCCTGCATCTGCTGCTGGGCGCAAACGCGGTCGAGCGTGTCCGGGCCGAGCTTGAGGAGCGGGCGGCAGAGCTGGCGGCATGGGAAGACGTTTCGCGGGGCGCGGATTTCCCTGAGCAGACGCTCAACGACAGCGAGAGCGGCTAGCGTCCGGGATGAACAAGGCCGCCACCGGATGAACATGGACAGGGTCGAACTCTCAGCCCGGTGCATGCTCTTCCAGATAAGCCTCGACAATCTTTCTGAAGGAAGCGTCGGGCCTGAAGCCAAGCTGCAACGCCCGTTGGGCATCGAAGGCCTTCGGCCATGTGGTGATGATCGCCTCAATGGCAGGATCGGGCTCGTGGCGGATCAGCTTGACGGCGTCCTCGCCCGCGACCCTGCGCAATGCCTCTATTTCCTCTGCTACCGTTGCCGAAACTCCGGGCATCGTCAGGTTGCGACGCTCTTCCAGTGCTGCGCTGTTCACTTCGGCTGCATGTATCATGAAGCCGACGGCTGCGCGGGGGCTTGCAAACCAATGCCGCACGGATAGTCCGACAGGAAGCGTGGCGGGCAGACCGGCAAGCGGTTCGCGCAATATGGCCGAAAAGAAGCTGGATGCAGCGGCATTCGGCGCGCCTGGGCGGATGCAGATGGTCGGCAGCCTTATGCCGATACCATCGAAGAAGCCCTTCCTGCTGTAATCGGCCAGAAGCAGTTCGCAGATCGCCTTCTGCGTTCCGTAACTGGAGCGCGGAGTCAGCGCATAGTCGTCGTCGATAATGTCGGGCAGCGGGGATCCAAACACCGCCAGCGATGAAGTGAACACGACACGCGGGCAGTAGCCATCCTCCTCGTGTGCCTTACGTATCGCTTCGAAGAGATGGCGGGTAGCGTCCAGGTTGACCCGGTACCCCTTGTCGAAATCTCTCTCCGCCTCGCCGGATACGACGGCGGCTAGGCAAAAGATCACATCCGGCCGGGAGGCTACCAGCCCGCTGGCTGTTTGCGGCGCTTCGAAGTTTCCGGTTTCCCTGTCGACCCGCACAGCAGCTCCCGCTTTCGGCAATCGAACCGACACCTGGTCAAACAGGGTCAGGCGCGAAAGCTCCTTGCCGGAAATCCGACGCTGGGCGAGAAGCTGACGGGCAAGGGTGCTGCCAAGCATGCCCGCCGCGCCGATTATGAGACAGTGAACCATTGTTTTGCCTATTCCAGAAGGTGACCGGTAAAGGGTGTCAGCATCCCTTTCCTTGCAGCTCATATCTCTTTTGGGCGGGGGCCGGCAGCCGTTTGAGCAACTGGTTCATTGTCCGAAAATTCCGCTAACGGGCAAACCTTAAGACGAGGGTGAAACACGCCCATTGTCAGGGGCCGTATGCGCCAGCCGGGACGCGCCGTGAGGGAAGGGAACAGGTAAACAATCATTAACCTCACATCGCACCCAACGGTTTTTTAAGGACTGCAGGTTCTGGTCTCTTTTGGAGAGAAAAGTTAAACTGCAGCTGATTCTCGTCCATTCTTTGATTTTCATAAGTAAACAGTGGGAGACATCCCAAAACACATATACTCTCAGGAGATATTATGACCTCATTACCGGATACCTTGAAGGATGCATTTCACCGAGCCGCGCACAGTGGGCCGAAAAGGTTGGGAAGGCGCCTTCTCATCGTTGCGGCTGCCGGTTCCTTCGGCGGGGCTGCCTTGGCGGCCGACCCGGTCGTATTTGAAGCGCCCCCTGTTCCCCCGCTTGTCGTCCTGCCGCCGGTTTCGACCAGCTACAGTTGGTCAGGCGTCTATATGGGGCTGGAAGCTGGCTATAGCTGGGGAAAATCCGACAATTCCTTCGTGCCGGATACGAACGGTGACACCTATATGGTCAAGCTCGACCCTGATGGGTGGATAGGTAGCCTTTATGCGGGATACAACCACCATATGGAAAATAATGCAGTCATCGGCATTGAAGCCGATTTCACGCTATCCGAGATGTCCTCGAAGGGCATAGTGGGGACCATCAACTCAATACCCCTTGAAGACTATGAGTGGCGTTCAGATCTCGATTGGGCGGTGTCGGCGCGAGCGCGGGTGGGTTATGCTTTCGACCGCTTCCTCCCATTCATCACAGCAGGCTATGCGGGCGCCAAATATGAGGTGAAGGAAACCATGGGGCTTTCTTCCTTCAAGCACTTTGGCACGTATGATGGGTGGACGGTAGGCGCTGGCATCGAATACGCGGCCACCGACAATATCATCGTGCGTGGCCAGTATCGCTATACCGATTTTGGCGACATTGACTTGCTGGAGGATTTCTTCGTCGCGAGCACCATCGACCTCAAATCCCATGACCTGCGCGTGGGCGCCGCGTTGAAGTTCTGATTATTTATCTTGCCTTCCGCGCCTGGATCACCCCGGCGCGGAAGGAAGTATATAGAAGGCGAAGCAAAATGCCTGGAGCGCGTGCAGCTTCGGCAACGGGCTCAAAGCTTAACGCGCCAATCTCATTTTTGCGCACGGCCGGAACGGGTAAGAATTGCAGTCCCTACGGCGGAGCTTGACAAGCCGCCGGCTTCGGCCACCAGCCTGAGAGCCGCACGGGCTCCGTGGACGGCGTCGCGCGGCATCCTGAAAGTTACTATTAGGCCGAGCTTGGCCCTGCCGAGAAGACTGACGCTGCTGCCGGGCAGAAGCTCCACCTCTCCAGGATCAGCCAAACCATTGCGATTCTGATCGGCGATAATTGCCACATCGAAAAGATCGGCATCGTCATCGGAAAGCTGGTCCAGCAATATGACGAGCTGCACCGGAGTTTCCCTCTTGTTGCGTATAAGGAAGGGGAACTGTCCCTTAGAACCCGGTGGAAGATAGACAGTCCGGTGCGGAATCACTTCAAAGTCGACTGGCTTCTTCCGGGCATTTGTTCCTGTTTTTGTATCAATGGAATGGGGAAACAGGGCCATCAGGCCGAATGCTGCAAGACATGCGCTGACACTGGCCGCGATCCTGCCTGTTCTTCCACGTTGGTTTCTACACGCGGCGCCATCTCCCAAAATGCGATGCCTTCGAGGCGGTTGTAGTAGGACGCGATACTGCAGATGAAAGACAATGACGAGCGCTTTGCCGCGCAGCAGCGACCGACATGTTCCCGGCGTTAGCGACCCCGATGAGGTCAGACGCATACGCTAGTTTGTGAGAACAGCAATGCGGTCTCGCGCAGCCGAAAACCCCGCGAGAGAGATGGTAAATGAAAGTGCTTCTCCAGCGTCCGAGAGAGCGTTTACCTGCAAACTATCCACCTTTCCAAGGACATTGCTGGTAGCCTCGTCGAAGGCCACATCCACAAAGCAGCCGGAAGGGAGGCAGGTGCGAAATGCCTCGTGCATCGAGAATGACTCCTCATCTGCCTCAAGCGCAACACCGCTCTTCAGCGCCAATCCAAACGGCAGGACAAGTGCTCCGGCAAGTTTGTCCCCCTCGCGCCTCAATTCAAAAGCAAGGATCCGCTGACGGCTGTTCGGGTCAACTTGTTGCTGGACCATGACACAACGCCTGGTCTCTCCATGAGCATCGCAAACCACCTGCCAATCCTGAAAACTCTCCTGGATCGAGGTCGCACCGCCCGGGAAGGTGGCGGCAGGTGCGGCGGTGGATTGTTCCGCATCCGCGCTCTTAATCGAACTGGCTTGTGCCGCGTAGATCGCATTTGCACCCGTGACAGCGTCATCGCTTCTGGAAACCAGTGTAGGGACGATCAGGGCTGCCAGCGCCGCACCTGAAAGAAGAGCGCCCCCTCCAAGCAAGGAGCGGATAAGCGGCCTCATGAGACCACTCCCGCGCAAAACAGCTTGACCGAAGTTGAACATAGGCTTTGTCTCCAGGAAATCTCTCTCAATTTCGCGGTATCAATTGCAGGCCTGCGATGGTGATTGATATCGCTATCCTGCCAAACGGCTGGGCTAGAACTTCCAGTTCATGTTGCCATGCACCCCGTGGAGAGCCAGGCCGCGTTCGAACATGCCCGCATAGGAAAGGCCAAGTTCCAGATCTGCACTCACCAGCGCATCGACACCCAATTCCAATAGCCACACATCGCGTGCCTGCTGCGGCCCGTAGACAGTGAAGGTGCTGCTTCCCGCAAAGCTATGGGTTGCCGCGAGAACCTGGTCTTCGAACGAATGACGCCACGCACCCATTGCGCGTGCCCTTAGATCCATTTTCTCAAGCTCGAAAACGCTCGATGCCCGCAGCCCAAGAGTTCCGTACAACGCATCGAGCTGTCCACCGGCGCCATGAAGAGCAGCAGCGCGCCCCACTTCGGTATATCCCTCTCCATCGAGATTGACATATGCGAGCGCGCCAAAGGGTTCAGCCTTTAGACGAGAGACTTCGAATGTGTAGCCCAGATCTCCGTATATCTGTGCGGTGCCTGCAGCGTATTCGGACGAAAGGAAATCGGTGTAGCCCGGAAAACTGACATTGCGCTCAATCTGAAGGGCGTGGTGGGTATAGTCGGCGCCAAGCCGCAGCCCAAGACCGCCCCAGTCAAGACCACCATAAGCGCCAATGTGGAAGTTGTGACTCTTCGCCGACGAGTTCCGATCCTCCACATCGAACGTGGAGTGGGTATAGCCACCGACCAAACCGATGCGAAGCAGCTTGCTGAGAGGTAGGTCCGCACCGACGAGCATCCCGCCTTTAAGATGGTCGAGCTGCATGGCATTGCCATCGCCCTTCAGCTCGCCCCAGGCGCCGTAGGCCTGGGTCCAAAGGGCAAGCCAATCGGCTTCATCCGCATCCAGCCACACTGGCATCGGGGTGGGATCCTTAATGTCGATCCCAGCTTGGTAGACAAGCACCTTCTGCGCCTTGCTTTTATCGCCAAAAGCGGCGCGCAACCGGTTCGTGGTGGCAGCACGGAGGAAGCGGCTCTCATCCAGTAACGCTCCACGGGTGGACGCATGGATCTCACCAGATATTTGATCAAAAGCGTTCCGTGCCTCTTCATCGGTCTGTAAGTAGGCGATCGCCCGGAAAAGCTCGTTGATAGGATAGCTGGTGCCTGGTTCGCGCGGGTCCTTCAACTCCTGCGCGGCATCTGCCGCTGCACCTTGATTTGGGGTCCATGCAGCTTCGCTGAAGTCCCTTTGCTGGCCGACAACAAGATAGACGTTATTCTCATCATACTGGTCCTCGATACCATAAAAGGTGGAAACCCAGGTATCACCGGCAAGTTCATATTCGCCCGTAAGACCACCCGCTGCAGCGAGAACCGCATAGCGGTGTTCGAGTGCATAGAAGGCCGGATCGAGCTTGCTGATATTGAGAATGGAACCGGCCTCGATGGTCGCGCTGCCGGATACGTCAATAAGATCTGCGGCTCCGGTCGACAACAGTTCCACCTGGTAGGTGGAGCCAGCATATTGGGTAAGATCGCCAGCAATGTTGAAGGTGCCTATGGAAGGACCGGGGGAGATGGTGCCGCCATTATAGACGAAGGTGTCGCCCACCGTTCCCGTACCGGCCACGGTCCCCCCGTCATTGACATGTATCTGGCCGCCCAAAATGGCGCCAGTGGCAAGCTGAAGAGTACCGTCGTTGACATCAGTCCGGCCGGCAAAGCTGGAATTGTCGGCCGTCAGTATCGTCTTGCCCGAACCGTTATGCTCGATATGACCGGTACCGCTGATTTCCGAGTGGAACTCCTTTTCGTCGGAGCGATCGAAGATCAGCGTGCCGTCCGTCTCGATGTCCACGCGAGAGGTGTTGTCGATGGAGCCTCCAGTGCCGCCGTCGCCAAGCTGCAGCTTACCCCTGAAGATCCTTGTCTCGCCCGTATAGGTGTTCTCACCTGTCAGTATTGTCTTTTCCGTCCCGATCTGATGGACGTCGCCAGTTCCACTGATGCCTTTGGAGTAGACGTAGTCATTGGACCGGTTGAACTCGACCAGCCCATCATTGACGATATCTACGATCACCTCACCCGTCGTGCCATCGCCAGGTTTCTTGCCGCCCATATGGCCGATACGCAGTGTTCCGTTCTCCTCTACCGTCAGTTTGCCGGCGGCCAGAGTACCGTTTATCACAAGGGTGCCGCCCTGAACGGTGGCTGCGCCGGTATAGCCGGAAGAATCGCCATCGAACACGGTGAAACCTTCATAGTGATTGACTGCGCTGTTCTCTAGGCTGCCTCCCACAAGGCCGGCAATGAAGCGATAATCGTCGGCTGCATCGTCCGAATGCTTGAAGTTGATCGTCCCGCTTCCTTCGCCGAACTGAACCCACTCGGCTTCCAGCGTTCCCGCCTTGCGGGCGGCAGAACTGGTGTCCGACAAGCCATGCTCGGCAAGGTAATCCTCAACGTCCTCGTGGATTTGATAATCCTCACCGACCGGTGACATCGCGCCAATATTGAGGATACCCGTCGATCCCTGCTGAGCAGCAATCAGAACCGCGCCCTTGCTGTTGTCGACAGCGACAACGCCGTCTTCGTTGATGACGAGGACAGCATGAGCGCCCTCCTTCCTTGCGATCGTCAGCGACTCCCGGTTATCCCAAGTGCTGTCAGTCCCGGTAATGACGGCATAAGCTTTTGAATCTTCTTCGTTCGCCATCACCGCCACTGTGTTGTCGACCTTGCCTCCGCGGTCAACGACCAGATAACCCTCACCACGGTAGCCAAGGTCGAGGCGACCTCCATTGTGCATCGAAGCCTTGTTACTGGTAACGATAATGCCGACACCGGTTGTATCCTTGGCGACCGTCACGTCGCCATCGGTCTGCGTGTAACCGAAATCCCGGGTTCTATACCAGGCATACCCCTGATCAGCGAGAACCATGCTGTCACGGTTTACGATCTCACCGCCGATATTTTCCACATGCGCGCGGGAGTTCGCTCCCTCGGCGACCATGACACGACCGTCTGTTTCCATAAAACCCCGCGTGTTGGGGTCGGCACCGTTTACAGTAAGATAGACCTCACCATACTGCTCGATGGTAAGGGTATCGTGGTTCAGCATTCGGCCTAAAACTTCAACGGTGACCTCGGCCTCGCCAGTCGAACCGACACCCATCGCCACCCGGCCATCCGTTTCAACAAGGCCGTTGGCATGGATATGAAGCACGGCCTTACCATTTTCGCCTAATGTAAGGGAGTCGCCATTAGACATCGTGCCGTGGACATTGACTTCAGCGCTGCTCGTTGCGCCGGTCCCCATGGACACCGCACCATCGGTTGTGACTGAGGAGTTTGCGTTGATGTCCAGCCTTCCCTTGCCATTTTCGGCCACAGTCAGGGTGTCATGATTGGTCATGTGACCATGCAGATTGACGATGCCCTCCCCCGTCGCTCCGGCTCCCAGCACCACGGCTCCCTGCGTCTCAATCCTGCGCAAATCCGCGGCAGTGCCTATGTTCAGCGTGCCGAAGCCGTCACCCCCTACTGTAAGCGTATCGCCATTGGTCATGTCGCCGCCCGTCAGGGTGACTACGCTCGTGCTCGTTTCGCCGGCGGCAATCGTAACCGCACCCGTGGTCGAGATATCACCACCAGCAACCGTTAGCGTAGCATCGCCATCTCCGCCTACAGTCAGCGTTCCTCCGGTCCACATGTCGCCATCAGTGAGCGTTACATAGCTCGTGCTCGTCTCTCCGGCGGCAATCGTCACGTTGCCGCCGGTCGTAATGTGGCCCTCGGTTACGGTCAGCGTTGCATCGCCGTCGCCGCCGACCATGAGATCGCGCGTGGTGTCGAGATTCCCGCCTCCCGTGATCGATACGGCGCTTGTGCCGGTTTCCCCCAGCGCAATTGCCATGTTTCCCAGGGTAAGAACTCCGCCACCATCAGTCACTGTCAGCACTGCGTCACCGTGATGCCCGACGACCAAATCCTTTCCGGTGATCATGTGGCCGCCGTCACTCAGCGTGACACTGCTCTCGCTCGTCTCCCCATGAGCGATCACCGCATTGTCAGCGGTGAGGATGCTGCCGCCGCCGCTTACCGATAATGTCGCATCACCATCATGACCCACCACCAGATCCATGCCAGTGCTCAGGTCGCCGCCACCGCCCAGCGTAACACTGCTTTCGCTCGTTGACCCATGAGCGATCACGGCATTGCCAGCGGTGAGGATGCTGCCGCCGCCGCTAACCTCTAATGTCGCATCACCATCATGACCCACCACCAGATCCATGCCAGTGCTCAGGTCGCCGCCGTCGCCCAACGTGACACTGCTCTCGCTCGTCTCCCCATGAGCGATCACCGCATTGCCGTCCGTGAGGATGCTGCCGCCGCCGCTAACCTCTAATGTCGCATTACCATCATGACCCACCACCAGATCCATGCCAGTGCTCAGGTCGCCGCCGTCGCCCAACGTGACACTGCTCTCGCTCGTCTCCCCATGAGCGATGACCGCATTGCCGTCCGTGAGGATGCTGCCGCCGCCGCTCACCACGAGCGTGGCATCGCCTCCGCCACCGACTATCATGTCGGCGCCCGTGGTTACATCGCCGTTCGTTACACTGACATGACCTTCGCTCGGCTCATTGGCAGCAACGATTACATTGCCAGACGTATCAAGCTTGCCGTTGTGGATGATGAGGGAACCACTGCCACCGCCTCCCACCGCAAGGTCAGCTCCGGTGATCATGTCACCGTTCCACACGTCCACCACTCCTTGGCTGCCATGGCCGCTTGCAATCGCCACACTGCCTGCGGTGGTGATCAGATCCGCGCGCGCCCCACCGGCTTGCCCGACCGACAGCTCGCCTGTTCCGTCGCCGCCGACGATAAGATTGCCCTGGCTCGTGGTCATCGTGCCTCGCACATGCACGGAACCGTAACCCGTCTCACCGCTGCCGATGGCAGCCGTTTCGGTCGTTGTAAGGGTTCCCTCGACGGTAAGTGCACCTGACCCGTCACCGCCAACGGTGAGCGTGTCGCCGGTTACCATATTGCCGCCCACGGAAACCGAGCCATCGCCGGTATCGCGAAGTCCGATGGCGACCGCGCCGGTCGTGCTCACATTGCCATCGACAGAAAGCGCTCCGAGCCTCGCTCCACCTACTACCAGGCTGCCACCGCTGGTCATGCTCCCGCCGATCGTGACCGTTCCGGAAGCAGTTTCACCGCTGCCGATACTCACATCACCTGTGGTATTCACGCCCCCGCTCACCCGGAGCACTCCCGTGCCGTCGCCGCCAACCGTAAGCGAGTTGCCGTTCGTCATGCTGCCCGTAATCGAAACGGTGCCATGACCTGTCTCGGCAAGACCGATCGAGACAGCCTCGTCAGTACTCACATCGCCATTCACCGTGAGCGAGCCGGTGCCCGCTCCACCTACAGTGAGGGTACTTCCATTGGTCATATTTCCGGCTACGATGTTGACGGTTCCGGCACTGCTGCTTCCAAGTCCGATCGAAACTGCGCCGGTCGTACTGATATTCGATCCAGCAGTCGTGTTGATCGTGCCGCTGCCGTGCTCCCCCACCGTCAAGCTGCCCGTCGTACTCAGATCCGCTCCGCCATTGAGGGTGATGACGCCAGCCACGCCGGAGCCTCGACCAACGGCAGTATCGCCACGAACGGTGATGTTGCTTCCGGTGGTCAGTGTTCCATTGGCAAATTCGCCCGCTACCAGATCCTGACCAACGGTCAAAGCGCTCGATCCGTTACTGAAATCGCTGGCGCCATCCCGGCCGATGACAAGGCTGCCGTCAATGTTTGATATCGTACCAGTGTTCTGGAAAGACCCGTTGCCCACGACGAGGGAGCCACCCACGCCCAGCGTACCGCTATTGGTGTAGGTGCCGCGTGCCGCGGCTGTGGAACCGATGACCAAATTGCCGGTGCCCACATTCATTGTACCGCTGTTGGTGAAGGTGGATGTTCCGGCAACCCCCACCGTGACATGGCCGCCGTTAACGACGACGCTACCACTATTCGTAAAGGTGCCTGTTGCTGCCACCCCCAGCGTGACGCTGCCCGACGCAACGGTGAGCGCACTGCCCGCATTGTTCGTGAAGGTCCCCTTACCGCTGGAGCCAACGATCACACTTCCGCTTTGGACGGTAACCGTACCCTGCCCATTGTTGAGCACACCTTCTCCGGTGGAACCAACAACCAGATCCTGCGCAACGTCCAATCGGCCGCCGCTAATGTTCAGCCAACCCTGGCCAAACGATCCTGAAAGGGCGCGATCTCCAGAAAACCCGATATAGAGGCTCCTTGCCTGAGCGGTAAAACCACCGGAGATCAGCACCTGATCATAGCGCTGCGGCCGGGCAATGATGATTCCCGTACTTGGCGTCATGAAGAATTGATCCGTGGCCAGGCCGATATTGACGTCATGAGACATCGTGGGAAAGCCGCCGTTCGGATCCCAGTTAGAGAGGTTACTCCAAAGATTGTCGCCAAAGATCTGGACGCCGGTGGAGGCCGTGAAGGAACTCCCTCCCGCCCACCCAGTGGTCTCGGCCACAGCCGGCGATATGCCTGCAGCAGCCAGTGCGATCAGCGAAGCTGTCAATCTCAAGAACCGCTCTGTCCTCATGAGATCCTCAATTCAAGTTCGAAGTATGCGATCGCTCAAAGGCATGCCCGAAGCCTTGCAACAGAAGCCGCATCAGACCGCTGCCGTCCGGGCAGGTTCCCAGCGGGAAATGCTGTAGGCGCGAGGCGCAATATTGCAGGCCAGATTTCAATCGCGATGGACTCGGGAAAGGATGACGGGGGGAGACGCAGAATGCCTGATCAAATCTGAAATCGTTCATTCTGAAAGACCTGCATCAACATGTTGACAGCGGATAGGGAACCCGCACCACGGTTTCAAAGAAAGCTTTCGTAGGCTGTCTGCTCGAACAGCGTGAATGCCCTGCTTCTCCAAAAATACACAACTCATATACGAACCTGAAAATTAGTACCGATAAGGCAAAGTGACATTTGTGAAGCTCGCCCTTTTATGCAGTCACATAAACGTATTCGGAATACAATATGCGACTAGGGTTTATTCAGAATATTCTTGGCTATGTTGACATATGCGGAAGATTATCAAAGCTGAAGCGAGCCATTGATCTTACCCGCAACCTCCTCCTTCGCATGCACAATGGGTCAGTCACACAAGGCAGGCAGTATCAGGTTGTACTCGGCGCAGGTTCAGAGATTCAGAAGTGCATAAGGCCGTCCGGATGGCTTTTCGATTCGGTACGCGACATTGAAGACGGGAACCCCACCGGGAGTGCGGCCTTCATGCGTACCATGGTGGGCATGTCCGTGGACCACGGCCTGAACAGGAAAGCGATCGATCGTTTCAGCCAACCGCGAGGAGCCCAGAAACGGATAGATCTCCGGCGGCTCGCCGGCGACGGTGTCAACTATCGGTGCATAGTGCAGAATGGCTATTGAACGGTCGGTGCGAAGCTGACGCAGGGCGTTTTCCAGCTTCATAGCCTCGTGTACGGCTTCGGAGACCATGGCCTTGATCGCTTGCTCGCCGAAAGAGGCTAGCATGCGGCGGCCAAATCCTCCGATGAAGCCTTTCACCCCCGCAAACCCTACTCCCTTCAACTCCACTGCCTGGCCGTCGAGCAGGTGCACGCCGGCGCCCCGAAGCAGACGCACAACCTCTTCCGTATGGCCGCATTCGTGATCGTGATTGCCTAGAACACCAACGACGGGTACCCCACATCCCCGCAGGTCTTCGGCTAAAAGCTCGGCCTCACGCGGCTTGCCAAGGTCAGTCAGATCGCCCGCGAGCACAAGAATCTCGGCCTCGCGGGTGATCTCGTTGAAGAGCTCCCGATAGGAAACTGTGGCATCCTCGCGCACATGCAGATCGGCTATTGCAGCGATCTTCATACGTCGGCTCCGTCAGGGTTTAGACCCGCTTTCAGTATCAATGTCGGCATAGCCCCATTCATGCACGTCGATCTCATAATCAACCGTCGAAAACATGCGCCCCCGGCATATGCGAGCCTGTGGTGGCGGAAGCTGCCGCTGACTGGAAAGACGGTCCAGCAGTTCCTCCAGGAGCCACCCAGGCACCTTGTTTCTTTCGCTTGGGTATATCCAGCGAAAATTCAGAAGGTGAATAAGCAATACTTCCCAATGCGCCTCCATGTGCTGGAGGAGGCGCTTCCAGTCGATCTGCTCATGTGCGCGAAGAATGAGGTGGGCAACGTCGGCCCCGTCGTAACGGTGGCGGTTCTGAATGAAGCATTTTGACCAGACCAGTTCAGTAGGGCCGACAAGTTGCACCTGGTGACCAAGCACATTGCTCGTTCGCGCGTGCTCGAACCAGATGTCGGAAACCAGCATCGTGCCATTCGACGAGGCATAGATGATGTCGAAAAACAGCGGGCCGCGTTTCACTTTCGCGAGCCAGCGATCATCCTCTATGATGGCGGTTTCTCCCAGATTCTGAAAATGGGCGAGGATGCGTTGCGCATCTCCTGCCTTGCAAAAGATATCGAAGTCCTTGGTGACGCGTGAGATGCCGGTATAGGCGCTGACTGCAAAGGTTCCCGCGACGAGGAATGGTGAGCCCAAATCGAGCAATTTCTGTATCACATCCGCGTAAAATGCTTCCGCCTCGACACTGTCCAGCACTGGTGCTGCGCGAGCAACGATCGAGGTGGTTCCGATTGTAGAGACGTCCGGATCTCTCGCCATGGGGTCCTTCCGTTTTGCAGTTTCCTCAACCCCCTGGGGACACGGACGGTTCCGAGACGGACCTTTCCGTCCTGGTGCTTTCATTCTGAAAGAGATCTCGATCTGGGGATTTCTGCTCAACGTGTCCCGACGCTGACGAGGTGTAATGACACCACCAGCCAGATCACCGGAGTGTGACTACCCGTACCTTGGTGGCAAGCGGGCCTGTATCGCCAATCTCCTCCACGTATCGAACCTCATCACCGACCTGGAGCTTGTCGAAATCGCCTTGGAGGACGGAGTTGCGGTGGAAATAGAGATTGCTGCCCTCCTTCGTCAGAAGAAAGCCGTGATCTTCGTCAGGATAAATCTGGGAGACTTGGCCGAGAAACTGGTTCTGGGAATCATGATGGGCTGCCTTGCTGCGGCCACGCCTCTCCTCCTTGAGTTGCGCAAGGCGGCGTTCTGCAATAGCGAATGCATCGTTGATCGCGTTAGCAAGATCCGGAGTTTGGTATTTCTGTTGCAGCCGTTCGGGCTCGTAAGCAACGACAAGCGGCGCAACTCCGGGAATACTGAGTTCGATTCGCACCACCGGGGGGACCGTCCCCTCAACATTTTGTGCCCGTTGATCGACCGTCACGCGTGCGCCGATGATCCGCTCGTAAATGCCCTCAAGCTTGTCAACCCGGGCACGGATCTCCTGTTCCGCCCAATCGGTTTTCTCACATCGATGGAACGCAATTTGCAACGGAATCTGCATCACTTCCTCATCATTGCCAGCGCCTGGTTGCGCCTTCTTGCATCCTAAAACCTCAAGGCTCGACAAGTTGTTCCCCATGGTCGGGCTGCCGGAACCTCGTGCCAAGGCCTGCGTTAGGTCGTGAGGAGACGAGGAGCCAAACCCGTGAACGAGAAACCCAAAGCCACAATCGAACCGTACGCCGGCACGGTGAAGGTGATGTTCTCCGATGCCATAGTTGCTTCAACCGACAACGCGGTTCTGCTCAAGGAAGAAGGCCACGATCCGGTCTTCTACATTCCTTTTGAGGATATCTATTTCGAGTTCCTGAGGAGTTCGTCGACGGTGAGCCGCTGTCCGCTCAAAGGCAAGGCACGGTATTGGAACGCAGAAGCAGTCGGCAGTGCGGCCGATGACGTAATGTGGGCGTATGACCATCCGCTCCCTGAGATGGAAGGTATCAGACAGCATGGTGCGTTTGACCCTTCCAAGGTAAAAATCGAGGCCACGCCGCAGCAGGACATCCTGCATACGCCGCACTTGCCATAGCCGTGTCCTGCGGAGCAAAGCGCATGAGCAAGCCCAACCAGTCGCCTAATCCGCCAACAGCGCAGCGTTTGCGGGCCGATATTGACGACGGCAAAACTGGCGAGAAAATTCGGTATCCCGATCCTGCCGCGGTTCCACTCGGCACGGACGCTGAAGCTGCCGGGCAGCCTCCTTCAATTGAGGAGCGCAAACAGGAAGCCGAAAGCCGTGCATACACGTCCGAGCCGGCCGAGCGTGGAAGGGGAACACTCCTGATCTACGCGCTTCTGATTGTGGGCACCGCTTTGATTGTTTTCGCAGCCTATGGTCTCTTGCGCACTTGAAGTGAGGCAACCATGAGTCAACCCAACCCCGAGCCGACGCCTCCCAAGCCGCCGCCGGCTCCTTACCCTGAACCGAAGCCCGTGCGCGAGCCCGATCCGGACCGTTTGCCGGACGAGGACCCGCTGCCCAATCCTGACGAAGTGGAAGGCCCTCCAAAACGGATGAAGGTAAGCGCAGACCGCCTTAGCGGTTGTCCTCGTAAAGCTGGCGTGTCTTCTCGTCACGCGCGACCTTCTCCGCGCTGGTAAGCTTTCTGCGGCGCATCAGGGCGTAGATGATCAGGCCCGCAAGCAGAAAGGGCGCTATACCGACAATGAAAAACCACAGATAGTCAGCCATACAATCCTCCACAAACGTTCAACACGCCCGACTTCAGGACCTGCCGGTATCGCGCAGGATGTTCGGGCTACCGGCTGACATTCGCAGCCTTACCGTGGACGAGCCTTCGCCGCATCCGCATAGTCATGCCGATGGACGCCCTCAGAGACCGGTTGAGGAAGGTCATCGACGTGGTTTCCGCATCAGGGCAACGGCACCGCGCGATGATTGTTCCGCCGGCAAGATCATCGCTCGCTATTCTCGCGCAGCCAGCGCAGAACGAGGGACTCGTCCTCGTCCAGTCCCTTGAAGGGCCGTCGGTAGCGGCGGCGTAACTCAACCATGTCGGCGGCAAGCTGCCCCTCCTGCCATGCGTCAATAACGAGGGGATGGATGTAGCAGCGACGACAAACGGCTCTTGTATTGCGTAGCTTGCGAGCAACCCGGTCAACGACCGCATTGATCTGGCGGGCCGCCTGTTTTTTGCTGGTCGGCGGCTCCTCTTCTGACAACATTATGGCGGCCGCACAGGTCGCTCCCCAGGTGCGGAAATGCTTGGAGGAGAAATCTTCACCCAAATGCTCGTGAATGTAGTCGTTTACATCCTGGGACTGTACAGGCCGGCGGATACCCTCCTCGTCCAGATATTGGAACAGGTGCTGGCCTGGCAACTCCTGGATCGTCCGCACGATGCGCGCAATGCGGCGATCCTGAAGCTTCAGCTTCCACTCCTGCCCGGACTTGCCGATGAATGAGAAACGGAGGCTTGCGCCCTCCACTGCAACATGGCGATTTTCCAGCGTGGTGAGGCCAAAGCTGCTGTTTTCCCGTTTGTAGGTTTCGTTTCCGATGCGGATTAATGTCCGGTCGAGCAGCCATACAACTGAAGCCACTGCCCGCTCCCACGGGACGCCGCGCCGCGCCAGATCCTCGTCTACCCGCCCCCGCAGCTTTGGCAGGCCCTCGGCAAAGGCGACAAGGCTAGAAAACTTCGCCTCATCTCGGCAGGCAAGCCAGGCAGGATGATATCGGTACTGCTTGCGCCCGCGCTGGTCACGCCCAGTGGCCTGAATATGGCCGTCGGGCCAGGGTGAGATCCATACATCTTCCCATGCAGGCGGAATGGCCAACCGCCTGATACGTTCGCGCGTTTCTTCATCAGTGATCGCCACGCCTCCCGGCGCGATATAGCCGAAGCCGCTCCCTGCCCGCCGCCGCCGGATTCCCGGTTCGCTATCGCTGACATACAGAAGACTGGCCCGTTGCGCATCCGCCAGCGAGCCGGGTGTGGCAGAGACCAAAGCTTCCGTTTCTTGCAGCTTATGCTCCTTCCGAGTGGTCGTCATGGCAAACGGTAAATAAGGAGCCTCACCCATGGTTCCAGCATAAGGGCTATAGGTCCTTACCTGAATGTCCCCACTATTGGAAAAAACACTTCCGGAGCTGTTGCCAAGTCGATCCCAAAGCGACAATCCTTTGCTACAAAGGGCGAAAAAGTGGGGTTACTCATGCAGCAGCAAAACAAGCGAGATAGGGGCCGTCAGGCAGATGCCCTGCCGCCACGGATCAGCATCCTTCTGGAGGAAATCGAGAAGGAGCCCGTTCCGGAAAGGCTGCTCGCGCTGGCGAGGGAGCTTCAGGAGGCGCTTGTGGAACGGCGTGGGCTGGAAAGACGCTGCGAGGCTGTCGAGATGCAGGACCTGAAGGTTTCGCAGCCCTAAACTAGACATTAAGCCCGGCCTTGGCATCCCTTGCGGCAAGGCGGAACCAGACGATGGTCCGTTCCAGCCCTTCGTGCAGCGCAATACGCGGGCTCCAGCCAAGCAGATCCCGGGCGCGCGAAATGTCCGGGCGCCGGCGTTGAGGGTCGTCCTGCGGTAGCGGGCAATGGGTGACTAACCCGCCGCCGGGGATCATTCTGCCAATAAGGCTGGCAAGCTCGGCGACGGTAGCTTCTTCCGGGTTGCCAAGGTTGACCGGCAGTCCGGGATTGGGGTTCATCGCCATCAAGGCCATCAAGCCCCTCACCATGTCCGAGACGTAGCAGAATGATCGTGTTTGCTGACCTGTGCCGTAGATGGTAAGCGGCTCGTCCTTCAATGCCTGATTGATGAAATTGGAAACGATACGCCCATCGTCGGCCTGCATTCGCGGGCCGTAGGTATTGAAAATACGAGCCACCCTCGCATCGACCCGCCCCAGCCGCAGCAGATCGAAGCAGAGGGCTTCTGCCGCGCGCTTTCCCTCGTCATAGCAGGCACGCGGACCGGTACAATTGACGTTGCCGTGATAATCCTCAGGTTGCGGATGGACGTGCGGATCACCATAGATCTCGCTCGTGGAAGCCTGAAGAAAACGCGCGCCATGATCCTCAGCCAGCGCCAGAAGGTTGTGCGTCCCAACCACGCTGGTCATCATCGTGTGTACGGGATCAGCCTGATAACGGGGCGGGGAGGCAGCACAAGCCAGATTGTAGATTTCGTCGACTTTATCATCGAGCAAAAGCGGCTTACAGATGTCATGAACGATCACGCTGAAGCCCGGGCTGTTCCGGAGCGGCTCGATATTCGCTTCAGTGCTGGTGAGAAAACTGTCAACGCAAACCACCTGGCTGCCTTCGGCCAGGAGCGCATCGCAAAGATGAGAGCCGATGAAGCCTGCTCCGCCGGCGACCAGAACGCGTTTACGGGACTTTCTTGCCGTGCTGAAATCCATTCAGAAATAACCCTGCTTTGAGCGGAACAGGTGTGTTACCGGTTCGTCGTCAGCCTACCTTCTCCAAACGTTCGGCTCTTGCGGCTTCGATCATGCGCACCAGTTCCCCTGCCCGCGCGCGGCCGGTGTGCCGGTCGAGGACACGCATGCGGGCTGCGCGAGCAATCGATTGTCGCCGTTCTTCCGTTGTCGAGACCAGGGTATCGATTACCGTGCTGCCGTCTGAGGCAAGAATGATGGATTCGCCCGGCGGGAAAATGTCTTCAATGCCCTGCCAATGATCGCTGATCAGCGGAGTGCCGCATGCGCCTGCCTCGAACAGCCGGACGCTAGGCGACCATCCGGCAGCCACCATGTCGTCGCGGGTGACATTGAGGGTAAAGCGCTGGCGGCTGTAGAAGGAGGCATGCTCTTCCGGCGGTAGGTGCTCGATGCGTTCGACATTGTCCGGCCAGGCGATGTCGAGCGGGTACTGCGCGCCGGCGACCACGAAACGTCTGTTCGGCAAGCGCCTGGCGGGCTCAAGCAGAAGCCTTTCGATCTTCGGCTGCCGGTCGGGGCTGTAGGTGCCGAGATATCCCAGGTCCCATACAGGCGGCTCGCCGGTTGGCTTGTAGGCTTTATGGTCCACCGAACAGTAAAGTGCCTTCGCACTGCGGGCGCCGAATTCCCCTTCAAGCCGGTCCAGAACATGGCCTCCAGAGAAGGAGAAGTAGACGTCGAAGAGCTCAACCTGCTCCGGTGCAAGAAATTCCCGCTCCCCTCTTGCTAGGGAGGCCAGTGTGACGGGGGTGTCGATGTCGTAGAAGCACAGCAAACGCGGTTGCATCGCTGCCAGCCAGTCGATCACCGCCTTCCCATCCGGCACATAGGACCCGATGATGACGGCATCCGCGCTGCGGATGTCAGGAAGGAAGCGATTGAGCCCGGCAACGGAGCGATAGTAGGCAAGCCGGCAGAAATTGGGCGTTGGAAGGTCACGATGCGCCGCATACCACGGCACGTCGCGCTCCAGAAAAAGCACCTCATGACCTTCGGCAGCAAGTCCGCGCAAGAGAGCCCGGTAGGTGGTCGCATGACCATTGCCCCAGGAAGAGGAGAGTGACAGTCCGATGAAGACGATGGACAGCGGCCTCATTCGGCGGCCTCCACTCGGGGTGGTTGGATATAGCGGGTGATGATGCGGTCGACCTCGGCTGCTCGTTGGGCGTAGGTGTGGTCTTTAAGCACACGCTGACGTGCCCGTCCGCCAATGGCCTTCGCCTTTTCCGGCGTTAGCGAAGCGAGGATTTCAGCCACGTCCTCCCCGTCGCGCGCTGCCAGCACCTCCTCGCCCTCCTTCAGGAAGAAATCGAGTCCGACCCAGGCGTCGGTGATCAGGCAGGCGCCTGCGCCAGCGGCCTCGAAAACTCGGGTAGCGGGAGAGAAGCCGTTTTCGGCCATGCTGGAACGGCTGATATTGAGGACTGCCTTGGGCGTAACGTTGAAGGTGTTGTGATCACGCGTTGAGACGTGGCCGACATAGCGCACATTCTCCGGCATCGGCTTATCCATCCAGCCGGAGCCACCAAGGATGAATGCTTGCCCCGGCAGCCTCGCTGCTACGCCGAAGAAGAACTCATCCACCCTCGCCTCGCGGTCCGGAAGCCGGTTACCCAGAAAGGCAAGGTCGCATATGAAGCGCGTCTCCGGCCTGACGGGATGGTGTGAATCGGGATCAAGTGCGTTGTAGATCGGGACACATTCACGTGCACCGACTCCGCGATATCCGTAGACAACCGGATCCCCACCGCCATAGGTAAGCACCAGATCGATCCCGGCAAGCTGGCGCCGCAAGGGATGATCTTCTGCGTTCTGAAGTTCGGCAAGGGTGGCGGGCGCGTCAACGTCCCAGTAGATCTTCAGCGCGCCCGGACGTGCCGCTGCCATTACAAGGTCCATCAGAGCTTCGTCCTCGAAGCCGACGCCACTGGCCTTCACTACCACATCCGCATCGCGCGCCCTGGCTGCAACCTCGCGCAACGCTTCGCGCGTGCCATCATAGACCACTACCTTGCACCAGGTAGGCGGACAGATGTCTCGATGCTTCTGACGCTCATATACATTGGGCTCGTAGAAGGTGACATCGTACCCGAGCTTTGCGAGCTGACGGATGAGGCCACGGTAATAGGTCGCTGCACCATTCCAGTAGCTCGAAAGCAGGCTCGAACCATAAAAGGCGATCTTTGTCATTCTGCAGCCTCCGACATTCTTGATTGCAATTGCGACCGAACCTTCCACGTGCCGTTGCGGGCCAGAACGTCGAACAGTTCATCCACCCTATGAGCGCAGCTATGGCGTGCATGGATCGTTGCAAGGCCGGACCTTGCCAGCTCTTCTGCAAGCTCCTGGTCACTGAGTACGCAGGAAAGATGCCGCGCCATCTCATCGCCGCTGCGTGCGAACAGAAAATCCTCGCCCGGCCGGAACAGTCCTTCGACATCGTCCCAAGGGGCCGAGATGAGCGGGATGCCCGCCGCAAGCGCCTCGAAAACACGGATCGTCGGAATGCCTGGCAACGACTCGACATAGGGCCGGCGTGGGATGTGCACAGTTGCGCGATGGCGAGAAAATGCCTGCGGAACGTCGAAATTGGCGATCCAGCCGCCATAGGAAAGCCCGGCAGCCGAAAGTGCGTCGAGCGCCTGGGGCGGATAGCGCACGCCGCGTACCGTTCCATTGATACCGAGCCGGGCGGCGGGGCCAACCAGGAACTCTGCAATCTCGGCAGACCGCTCGTCATCACCCCAATTGCCGATCCAGATAAGGTCAGCCTGTTTGGTGTCGCTCCGGCCCGGCCGAAAGAGGCGTATGTCCGCAGCTTCGTGCCATGTCACCACCTGCCTTCCCCATCCGGCTGCCAGGTAGCGCTGGCGAAGTGCCTCGCCGAAGGCAAGCACAAGGTCGTAGTCCTGAAGCTGAAGCTCGGCAATCCGGGGTTCATCAGATACGGCGCGGTGATGGGTGTCGTGGAAAAGCAGCGTGAAGCGGCCGCCTTCTCGCCGCGCCTTGCCGATACGGGAAACGAGTGCAGGATCCGTCCATTCGTGAACCAGCACAACGTCCGCATCGTGAAGGACGTCTTCATGGGGAAAGGCAGGTCCATAGATCTCTGAAATCAGATATGGGAAAGCCTGCTCAAAGTGGCTTATGGCAGCCGCGCCTTCTTCACGAAGGAGATTGGTGCGGCTCCAGCCGTTTTCCGGCTCCAGTGCAAGTGCCGTATGTCCCTGCCCGACGAGTTCGCGCATGACCCCGCGCAGGAAATGTGCATTGCCGTGGTTCCAGTCCGATACGAGCGAGTGCGTGTAGAAGACGAACTTCATGCCACCCGCGCCTCCGCCTTGATGAGCTGACCGTAAATTTCGGCCATAGAGAAAGCTTGCACATCCGGCGTGAAGCGACGAGAGCGGGCAAGTGCTCGCGCACCCATCTCCGCGCGCAGGAGCGAATCTGCCGCAAGGGTGTTGATGGCCGAGGAGAGAGCATCCGGATCATGAGGATCGAAAAAGACCGCCGCATCGCTCCATAGCTCTCGATAAGTCGGTATATCGGAAAGAACGAGCGCCGCGCCGGCACGCGCTCCCTCCAGCGCTGCAAGGCCGAAAGGCTCGTATAGGGACGGCGAGACGACAATTCCTGCCCGTCGCATATGATCCAGAACCTGTGCATGCGGAAGCTCCCCCACATGCCTGGCGCGCGAGATCTGGACCTGCTGACTGTTCGGGCCGCGAGCGGCGCCGGCCAACAGCAGCGGCCACACCGTATTGGCCGCCGCCGCGTCCAGCACGCGAGCATTCTTCCCCTCATCCCACCAGCGTCCGGCAGCGAAGATGAAAGGTTCCTTCTCCGTGCCCTGCAATACGGTACTGATGGCATTATGCACCACTGAAAGCCTCGGCTGCTCGCCGTAACAGTGGGCAAGCGCCTGCGCATGGCTGCCGCTCGGCACCACCACCGCATCAGCCTTGGCCATTCCGGCTGCGTTTTGCTTCTTCATCCAATTCCACTCGGCGGGAATTGGTCCCTTACGCATCGCCCGCCACCACGTCACGACGCAGGAATGGGATACGACCAGCACCGGCAGCTCCGTATCCAGACTCGCTGCTTGCGAGGGCAGATTGAGGTGGAGCAGATTGGCGCCTTCTTCCCGTGCCAGCCGGAGAAGCTTCTGCGGAAGAGCCTTGAGAGCTTCCTGATCGGGCGCGATCCAGTCGAGCGGCTCGTCAAGCCAGCGCAACGCCCCCAACCGGCCCGCCTCCTCAGCCTGTTCATTCGTTGGGCCCGGCCCCAGCCCGGCGAAGACGACACCCACGCCCTGGGCTTTCAACCCGCGTGCGAGCTCCATCGCATAACGCCAAACTCCCCCTACGGCATCCACCGTCATCAAGATCCGATAGCGCTGCGCCGATTCTGGCTGCAACAGCGAATCCAGCGGCGTGCCATCACGCGCCGCAACACGCAGCATCTTCATGCCGTCAACCTCTCCGTGCGTTGCAGTTTCCGCAGTCCGCGCGCCTCATCCAGCCAGGCCGCAAGCTCTCGCAATCCGTCCTGCCACCCTATGGTCGCCGTCCAGCCTACTTTTCTTTCAAGCCGTCTTGTATCGGAAACGAAATAGCGTTGATCGCCCTTGCGCCAGTCACTCCATTCGACCACCGGCTCCTGCCCGGTTATGCGGGAGATCTCGCGCAGAACCATGCGCAGGCTGGCGGCATTGCGAACGCCGCCGCCTAGATTGAAGGTTTCGCCGTTCAGGGTTGCGATGGAACTAAGCACCGCCCGGTAGGCAGCCACGGCGTCCGCCACATGGAGGATGTCGCGCACCTGCTTTCCATCTCCATAAATGGAGATGGGCTTTCCCTGAAGCGCCCGAATAAGAAAATGCGCCACCCAGCCCTGGTCCTCAGTGCCGAATTGCCGCGGCCCGTAAATGCAGCTCATGCGCAAGACGGCAGTGGGAATATCAAAGGAATGCGCATAATCGAGCACGTACTGATCGGCCACGCCCTTGGAGCATCCATAAGGCGTGCAAAAATCAAGCCGGCGATCCTCGTCAATTCCGTACTCGCGGATATCCGGCCGGGCTGGGAAATAGCGATCCTCCAGTTCGATCATGTCGAGGTCGTCCAGCGCGCCGTATACCTTGTTGGTGCTGGCGAAGATGACCGGGATTCTACCACCTGCTGCCCTTACCGCTTCCAGGACGTTTACCGTCCCTCGTGCATTGGTCTCGAAATCCGCCAGCGGGTCCTCGATGCTCGTGGTGACGGCAGTCTGTGCCGCCAGGTGGAAGACCGCACCCGCACCTTGAAAAACCGAGCAAATCGCTTCGAACTCCCGTATGTCGGCCGGCAGATGATGCACCAGCTCGCCATGGTGCTCTCGTAGCCAGGCAAGATTCTCCTCGACGCCGGGACGAGAGAGGGTGTCGATGACGACCACCTTCCTGCCCTCTCGCAGGAAGCTTTCAGCTAGGTTGCAGCCAACGAAGCCAGCTCCACCCGTAATTATCACTGGCGCAGATTCATCGAGCACCTGGGCCGCCTGCGGCTTGGACCTAATGCTCATGAAACCAGCCCCCGTGCCTCAAGCTGCTGACGCATCTTGGCGGCATTGTCGACGGCATCCGTCGTGCGGACCCATTCCGCAAACTCACCCACCGCATCCTCCAAAAGATGCGAGGGCTCGAAGCCCAGAAGCTCGCGAGCCTTGGAGATATCGGCAAAACAATGGCGAATATCGCCCGAGCGCAGCCTGCCAAGAATCTCGGGCTGAATGTCGAGTCCCATCGCCTCCGCCAGAAGCTCGGACACCTGCCGGATGGTGTAAGCTTTTCCGCTGCCGATGTTGATGACCTGACCAGCCGCTTCACCGCTTTCCAGCGCAAGGCGAAACGCCCGGGCAACGTCTTGCACGTTGACGAAGTCGCGCTTCTGCTGCCCGTCTTCGAAAATGAGCGGCCTCTGCCTGTTCGCAAGTCGGGAAGCAAAATTAGCCAGGACGCCGGTGTAGGGATTGGAGAGCGCCTGTCCTGGTCCGAAAACGTTGAAAAGTCTCAGCGCCACTGCCTCCACCGGGTAGGCTTCGCCGAAGATGAGCACTGCCTTCTCCTGCGCATATTTGGTGAGCGCGTAAATGGAAGCGAGATCTACGGGCTTTTCCTCATCGGTAGCGAGAGGTTTCAACGGCTTGCCTTCGGCATCCACCGGATCCCATTGCTGGGCCTTCAATCGCTCCTTGCAGCGCCGGGCACGCGCAAAGCGCGTCCCGTCCACGGACTCGTAAAGTCCTTCGCCATAGACGCTCATCGAAGACGCAACAACGATGCGCCTGACCGGTCTCTCGATAAGGCATTCTAGCAGAACCGCAGTGGCGAGATCATTGGCACCCACATAGCGGGCAATCTCGTACATCGACTGGCCAACGCCCACCTCTGCCGCCAGGTGAATTACGTAGTCCGCATCACCGAGGGCATTGCGGACAAGCGCGGAGTCGCGAACATCGCCAATGTAGTATTCGGCCCGCGGATGCTGCCGTGGCGGCGAGTCGCCATGAACCTGCTCGACAAGATTGTCGAGTACTGCGACTGAATATCCGTTACCGAGCAGTTCCTCCACGACCTGCCTGCCGATGAAGCCGCAGCCGCCAGTTACCAGCACTTTCTTGCCCACAATCACTCCTGCTGATGATGAAGAAGATGACAGGGCAAAACCTCTGGCTGCTGTTTTTGTTCCGGTTTTCGCAGCAGGCTTGCAAGCCCCTCCAGGCAGCCGAAGTTCAGGAACAATCGGTTCGAAATGATGTTCGGTGCTGGCCGATGACGCGGCAATTCACAGCTGGAGGAAGGGAACCACGCCATGACGCAGACAAAAACCACGACTGATCACGACACTATTCGGAAATGGGTAGAGGAACGAGGCGGAAAGCCAACCCGTGTCGCCTCCAGCGGGAACGGAGGCATCTTGCGCATCGACTTCGGCGAGCCGGAGGATAGGCTGGAAGAAATCGGATGGGACGAGTTTTTCCGCATTTTCGACGAGCGTAAACTCGCCTTCCTGTACCAGGACAAAACCAGCAGCGGGGATACAAGCCGATTCAACAAATTTGTAGAAAGATAATTATCTAATACCAAAAGAGATGAACATCCATTTCTAGATGATTCCGCTTATATTCATTAGCATGCAAAGTAAAATAGTCGTTCTTTCGCACGTATTTATTACCACTGTCCGCCTTCTTCTATGGGAACAACAACATTCATTCGCGGTTAGATAGCCGGATACCGTTACAGGAGAACGGCATGCGAATTTGGATGATAGGCGCCGGCTATGTCGGCCTGACAAGCGGCACCTGCCTTGCGAATATGGGCCATCAGGTCTGCTGCTATGACATCAGCGCGGCGCGGATAGCCCAGCTCGAACGTTTCGATATTCCCATATACGAACCCGGGCTGGAGACAGCTATGCGCGAGGCAGTAGACGCAGGCAAGCTTCGTTTCTCCTCGCTTTTGAAGGGCGGCGGCATAATGGATGCCGATGCGGTGTTTATTGCTGTCGGCACGCCATCCGGCCGTGATGGGAGCATCGACCTTTCCCAGGTGATGACCGCGGCGCAGCAAATTGCCCCGCACCTCAAACGGGGCGCCCTCGTAATCATCAAATCGACCGTCGTGGTAGGAACCGCCCGCCGGGTGCGTGAGCTGATCGCACGTGAGCGAGGCGCCTTTGACATCCGCGTTGCTTCCAACCCTGAATTCCTGCGTGAGGGTTCGGCGTTGAAAGATTTTCTCTCTCCAGACAGGATTGTCATCGGAGCAGACGATGCCCGTGCGCGTAATGCCCTGCGGGCGATCTACCGGCCTTTTGAGAAGACGGGCGTACCAGTGGTGACGACCACCACAGGGAATGCCGAACTCATCAAATATGCCGCCAATGCATTCCTGGCGCTGAAAATCGGCTTCGTGAACGACGTTGCCAATCTTTGTGAAATGGCGGGTGGCGATATAGGCGATGTGATGCACGGCATCGGCCTTGACGGCCGTATCGGAAGAAGTTTCCTCATGCCGGGCCCCGGTTTCGGCGGTTCGTGCTTTCCTAAGGACACACGCGCCTTTGCCGCGACTGGCCGGCAGTTCGGCGCGCCACAGAAACTGATCGAAACGCTGATTGACCGCAATGAACAGCGAAAGGTACTTTTAGCCCGCAGGATCCTCAAGGAAGCAAAGCTGGTTTCCGGCAGCAGGATCGCGGTGCTGGGGCTCGCCTTCAAGGCGAATACGGATGACGTGCGCGAGTCGGCTGCGCTTACGCTGGTCCCAATCCTACAACAGGCCGGTATGCAGGTCGCGGTGCATGACCCCAGAGCGGCAAGCAACGCCCGCCGGTATGTCAGTGATGTGAAATGGGCAAGCAACCCTTATGACGCATGCAATGGCGCGGCGGCTGCGGTAATACTGACGGAGTGGGATGATTACCGTCGTCTGGATATGGCACGTCTTGCCCGCTCGCTTTCAGGCAAAACCTTGTTCGACTACCGCAACCTTTTCGATCCGCGCAGCGTCACTAGATATGGCTTGCGCTACGTAAGCCTTGGAAGGCCCGCGGCGATAGTCCACCAGCGCGCTGGCGTTTCTTCGCTGGACTCCTGGGACAGGCGCGTAGCGGCACCCGGCCATGCCTGAGGCAACATCCTGCTGAAGGGCGCTCGGTAGCGGACATCTCAAGGAGCATAGGATGAACACTGCTAATTTGCAGATGGAAGGCGTATTGATGGCCATGGCCGCTCTCTGCCAGATCCTGCGCGAGAAAAATCTTCTTCGGGCAGAAGAGATCGAGGAGGTGTTCGCGGAAGCGGAAATGGCCCTGTCCAATGATGAACTGCGGCCGGAGGAACTGTCCCGCGCCAATGTGGAAGCAATGCTTTTTCCCCTGCGCTTCCTGCGCGAGGCCAACCGGCCCGGAGCGGCGGAAGCTTTTACCGAAATCGCGACGCGTGTCGGCCGTATGCGGCGCGGTCCCTCCTGAACGTAGTCTTCCTCCTCAGAGAAAGGGGTGGCAGTTCTTGGTTTGCCCGGCGCGCTTTCCGGCGCTCCTTTCGGGAACCTATTCTCCTTCTTCTTGTTCTCGTTCCTAGTTCCCAACGTCACAGGCGAAAAAATGTCAGGAAGGCTGCAGCGCGCCGCGTCCAGGATCACCCACTCCATCGCGCCAACTACCATGCAGGCGGTGATACTTACCGGTGGCGGGCGGATCGCCCTAAAGGAGGTGCCGATACCCGAGCCGGGCGAGGGTGAAATGCGGGTCCGCCTTGTAGGCTGCGGCGTTTGCTCATCGAATCTGGGCCCTTGGGCAGGACCGGAATGGATGACTTTCCCAACCGCACCAGGAGCGCTTGGGCATGAGGGATGGGGCGTCGTTGACGCTGTCGGCCCAGGTGTCGAGAATTTCGAGCCAGGCCAGCCCGTAGCAACGCTGTTTCAGAACAGCTACGCCCAGTTCGACATCGGTAACGCGGAAAATGCGGTTCCGTTGCCAGCCGAGTTGGCCCATATGCCACTGCCGGCCGAGCCGATCGGCTGCGCCATGAACATCTTCCGCCGCGCCGATATACAGCCGGGCCAGACAGTCGCGATCGTCGGAATTGGGTTCCTGGGAGCCATCCTCACCCGGCTCGCTCGTCAAGCCGGAGCGGATGTGATCGCCATCTCCCGCCGCCCCTTTGCTCTTGAAACAGCACAGCGGATGGGCGCCGTCCAGACGATCGCGATGGATGGCCATGATGCCATCATCCACAAGGTCAGTGACATGACGGGCGGCCGCTTCTGCGAACGCGTGATCGAAGCCACCGGCAAGGCATGGCCGCTCGACCTTGCCGGGGAGCTAACGGCGGAAGGCGGACGCTTGATCATAGCAGGCTATCACCAAGACGGGGCAAGACAGGTGAACATGCAGCTTTGGAACTGGCGCGGCTTTGACGTCGTCAATGCTCACGAGCGGAAACAGGAAACCTGCATCAAAGGGATGCGGGAGGGGATCGAGGCGGTTCTTTCAGGCAGGATCGACCCTATGCCACTTATGACTCACACCTTCCCACTTTCCCGCCTTGACGACGCGCTGAACGCAACGCGCGACCGGCCCGACGGCTTTCTGAAAGCGGTCGTGAGAATGCCATGAGTACGATCGCAGTGACGAAGCCGGTCGCCTTCCATTTGACTAAAAGGTCGCGCCTTGGCTTTCTCGGGCTCGGCTGGATCGGCCGGCATCGCATGAAGGCATTGCTTGACGCCGGAGTAGCGGAGGCCGCAGCCATTGCAGAGCCCCGGGCGGAATGCATGGCAGAGGCGGCAGCCCTGGCACCGGATGCCCGGCAGGTGCCCTCCCTTGAGGCGCTGCTGGAGGAAAGCCTTGATGGCATCGTCATCGCCACGCCGAGCGCGGATCATGCCGGGCAGGCCATGCGGGCGCTTGCACGCGGGATCCCGGTCTTCTGCCAGAAGCCTCTTGGCCGCAATCATGCGGAGGTAAAGGCGGTGGTCGATGCAGCACGCAACGCCGACCGCCTACTCGGGCTCGACCTTTCCTATCGGTACACGGCAGCCATGGAGCGAATAAGGCCCATCGTGGCAGGGGGCAACATCGGGCAGGTTCACGCTGCCGACCTCGTTTTCCACAATGCCTATGGACCGGATAAGCCGTGGTTCTATGATCCAGCGCTTTCCGGGGGCGGCTGCGTCATCGATCTGGGCGTGCATCTTGTAGACCTGGCCCTCTGGACGCTGGGCTTTCCGAAAGTCGTTGACGTTCAGAGCCATCTTTTCGCGCAAGGCGATACACTTCCGCCGGACCCGGCGACCGCCGAGGATTTCGCTATCGCTACACTAACGCTTGAAAGCGGCGCTGTCGTGCGACTTGCTTGTTCGTGGCGGCTCAACGCGGGGAAGGACGCAGAAATATCTGCCGCTTTCTACGGCACCGAGGGAGGCGTCGCCCTGCGGAATGTCAATGGTTCCTTCTATGATTTCATCGCCGAGCGCTTTCGCGGCACCGCTTGTGAACGGCTAACATCGCCTCCGGATGATTGGGGCGGCCGCGCCGCCATCGACTGGGCTGCGCGTCTCGCCTCGGGCATCGGCTATGATCCGCAGGCAGAACAATTCATAGACGTGGCCCGGGTACTCGACCGCATCTACGGACGGAAGCAGAGTTGATGCGTTCAGATTGGGTGTGTGCGATGTCTGAATTGCCAAATCAGGAGATCGAGGGGCGGCTTATTGCGCAGCGCGAGACGCTTGTCTTGCTCCTGGCCCATCTTTCACACCTTGATTTTGGAAGCGGGCGGAAAATCATACCTCAATTGGAGACGCTTGCGGATTTCCAAGATTTCCAGGAAGATCCAGGGGCGGTGCTGTCCGGCCCCTCCGTTGCCGTTGAAGCAGCCAAGATGCGTGAAATCCGGCTGATCCTCCAAGATGTGCAGGCGCGGCTGGACCGGTTGAAAGAGTAGAAGATCTAGAACCGGTTCTCCACCCGGAATTCAGAATAACGACAACTTAGGCCAGGCGCGGGTCAAACCTCATTGAAACGCCCGCCTTCGCGCGCATTGTTGCGGCGGAAGACCTTTTCCTCTTCATCATCGGGCAGCGCCTCGTCGCTTTCCATATAAGGATTGTCCTCTCCCTCTCCGTAGTGCTCGTCAGTGCTGACCTTTCCAGATTGGTCGAGCGGAACGCTATCTCCCTCTTCGTCTTCCGGTGTGTACTGCACGCCCTTTATCGCATCCCAATCCGGCTCGGCGCGCTTGGGTGCTTCCTCCGAGAGGTCTTCCGGCGCTTCTTTCTTCCGCTTGTCGTTCATCTAGATACTCCTCAAGAACCCGGCGGCGAAAATCTTGTGCTGTCTGCGGCAGTCACCAGACAGATCGCTGCTATCCCAATTCACGCACAATCTTCGATTCTTGTTCGAGGATGGACGCCACTTCCTCTCGGCTCATATGCGACAGCATCAGGCTGATCGCGCATTCGAGATAGGTGATCGAGGACCGCCGGAGGAAATCATTCGTCTGCTCCCCCGAGTTATTGTTCATGCGTTTCTCCTGATCCGGCATGGCTCAACCTCATACGACTTGCCGCAACGGCTTCACTTTCCAATCCGCAGGCCGCGGCTTGGTTCCCTCAGCGCCCTGTCGCGCAGGAGGAAACGATGGCTGCAGCAACGCCCGCCCACAAAATGCCGGCAAGCGAAAGCAGCCCGATAAAGCGTGAGATGGCGTCATAGGTCTTGCGGTCTGGAAGCTCGTCGCTGATGCCGAACCACCGCCCCGTGCGCCGTTGATTGAGGAGCACGAACGCCACCGGCAGAGCAAGGATTGCAGTCAGAGCGACAACCGTCAGCGATGATGCTGTCGGTGAGCTGGCAAGCGCGCAGATCAGCGTATGGGCAGCGTAGACCACGAGCAGGTGCACGGCCCAGAAAAGGGAACCCAGCATCAGATAGCCGAATGTGGGTGCCAGGGACGGGCGCTGTTCTTCAAGCATGACCTTAGGCCTCGATCTCTCCTCCTCAGATGGCAACACGCGGGAAGACATGAATGATGACAAGCCCCAGGAGGAACTGTGCGGCTGCGTAATATGTAAGCAGCGCCGTACTCTCGAAATTTACCCGCCGCTCTTTATCGAGCTTGCCGGTAAAGTAGCGTGCAATGGTGAAACCCGCCAGGAACACGCAGCCGGTGATGACCTGAAGATTGAGGAAACAGGCCATGTAGACCATGGTCGCATAGGCGTTGTCAGCAGGCCGAAGACCGCTTGCCCAATGACCCCATATTTCTCCCGTAAGGGCGACGAGAAAGCACGCCATGGCGAGTGCGACAACGAAGGGGAAGGCGCGAGACGTGCTGCCCGGCGCAGGCAGGATCCTGCGCGCAAACAGCAGCAGGACCGTGCCTCCCAAGATCAGAAGCCCGATAATTCCCGGCCAGAAGATGTGTGGAAGGGCAGGCGAGCCTTCCGGCGGCCATACGTCCGGGGAAACCACCCATAGGTAGAAGTAGGAGAAGACGTAGGCGAGGTAGAGCGAGGAAGCCACAAGGATAAGAACGGTCATCGCCCACCAGGAATGCGATACCGGCCCCGCCATATAGACTGGCAGCCGGATGCCGGCCCCAATGTCAACTGCCGGGACGTTCGCGTCATGATCGAGGCTCCAGGCCCATACGAGCACGGCAACGATGAAGACAACTCCGGAAATCAGGGCCGGGACCACAAGCTTTACGGTAAGAAGCAGAAAGAAGCCCGCCATGCCGAGTGAGGCGATCAAGGGCGACCAGCCAGGTCCCGGCATGCGGATCACATATTGCGGCAAGGCATCCACCGCGCTGGTAACAATCGTTTCGCGCCCGCCTGTCGGCGCGCCGGGCAGGAAATGCCGGCCTTCGTTTACCTCACGCGCAAGGGAAGGCTGGTCCCAGAGCGGTTCGCGGCTCGTGACGAAGGGTATGCTGCGCGTCGCATAGGCATCGCTCGGCAGCCATTCCAGCGTTCCGGCGCTCCAGGGGTTCTCCACCCCGCCGGACATGGTCGGCCGAAAGCGCCGGAAAAGGTCAATGACAAAGAGCGCAACCCCGGCCGCCAAAATATAGGCGCCCACCGTTGAAGCCATGTTGTAGGAATTCCAGCCGAGATCGCCGGGATAGGTCCACACGCGCCTCGGCATACCCAGAAGGCCGGCAATGTGCATCGGGAAGAATGCAAGGTTGAAGCCGATGAACATGAGCCAAAAAACCCATCGGCCAAGCCGCTCTGACAGCATGTTCCGGCTGATCATAGGAATCCAGTAATAGAGGGTGGCGAATAGCGGAAAGACCATCCCGCCGATCAGCACATAATGGAAGTGCGCGACTACGAAATAAGTGTCGTGAACCTGGAAGTCGACGGGTACCAGTGCCACCATCACACCGGTCAGTCCGCCGACGGTGAAGATGAAGAGAAAGCCGAGGACGAACAGCGAAGCGGAAGTTATGCGGAACGGCTTCCTACCGGCCGCGATGGTCGCGATCCAGGAGAAGACCTGAATTCCGGAAGGAATGGCCACTGCCATGCTTGCGGCAGAAAAAAACCCAAGGCTGAGTGATGGGATTCCTGTGGTGAACATATGGTGAACCCACAGGCCGAAGGAGAAGAAGCCAGTGGCGATCAGCGCGACCACGATCAGCCTGTAGCCCACCAGCCGATGTTGCGCCATCGCCGGCACGATCATCGAGACCAGTCCGGCTGCCGGCAGGAAGATGATATAGACTTCCGGGTGTCCGAAGAACCAGAACAGATGCTGCCACAAGAGCGGATCGCCTCCCTTACCGGCAGAGAAGAACGGCCAGCCGAACGCGCGCTCAATTTCAAGCATCATCGTTGCAAGGATCACCGCGGGAAAGGCAATCATTATCATCGCCGCGAAGATGAGCATGGCCCAAGCGAATATCGGCATCCGGGCAAGCGTCATCCCGGGCGGGCGAGTCCTCAACGTACCGACGATGATTTCGATGGCCCCGGCAATGGCCGAGATCTCTATGAAGCCAATCCCCAGCAGCCAGAAATCGGCATTATTGCCGGGGGAGAACTCGCTCAGAGTCAAAGGCGGGTACATGAACCAGCCGCCCTTGGGGGCAAGGTCGTAGAGAATCGTCGAGAAAAAGACCAGCCCGCCAACGACATAGGCCCACATGGCAAAAGCCGAAAGACGCGGAAAAGGAAGGTCACGCGCGGCAAGCATCTGCGGCAGCAGCAGGACGCCGAGCGCCTCCACCACGGGCACGGCGAAGAGGAACATCATCGTCGTGCCATGCATAGTAAAGAGCTGGTTGTAGAAGTCTTGTCCGACCAGGTTGTTGCCGGGAACGGCAAGCTGGGTGCGGATGATGAGCCCGAGTATGCCCGCCAGAATGAAGAACAGGAGCGCAACCCCGATATAGATGATGCCGATCGCCTGGTTGTTGACGGCCGTGATCAGCCGGAAGCCTTTGGGTAGCGCCCATGCGCGCTCTAGTGCTTCCAGTTCGCCTTCCGGGCGGGGCAGACTGTTTGGCAGTTCCCTATCCACCGCCATGCCCTACTCCAGGCCAGAAAGATAAGCAGCGAGCGCGGAAAGCTCGCCGCCGGAAAATTGGCGGAAGGGGGGCATCCGGTTTTCCGGCTTGATGTGCTGACCGTCGGTGATCCACCGCATCAGAGCCTTTGTGTCGTTCGGCAGCGCGGCTGCAGCGAGCGAAAGCCGGCTGCCCACGTGGGTAAGGTCAGGCCCGATAAGCCCCCGAGCCTCGGTTCCGCGCACCTGATGGCAGGCACCACAGCCATTCTCCAGAAAGAGGCGCTGTCCCCTCTCCTGCTCTGCTGTCGCGGGAGCGCGTGCCCCTTCTGCCTTGCTGGCAAGCCACGCGTCGTATTCGTCCTGCGGCATGGCGACAACGAAGAAGGACATGAGCGCATGCGCACCGCCGCAATATTCGGCGCATTGCCCGCGCGAGACGCCCGCCTCCGTGGCCTCCACTACGAGTTCGTTGGTGCGGCCGGGAATCATATCCAGCTTGCCGCCCAGTTGCGGAGCCCAGAAGCTGTGGATCACATTGTCGGATTCGAGCAGCAGCCGCACGGGCCGATCCACCGGCAGGCGCAATTCATTGGCGCTTGGTATTTCTTCGCCCTCCGGCGTGGTGTAGACAACCTCCCACCACCAGAGCTTTCCGCGGATGGTGATGGACTCCAGTCCCACCTGCGCGCTGCGCATCGCGCCCGCCTGCATGATCAGAAGACCATAGACGAGCAACCCGGAAAGCACCGTGACGGGAAAGACGATGCCGCCGCCGATAATGATCCAGTCCTGCCCCAGCCAAGTCCGCCAGCGTTCCGGTCCGTAGAGAGCCACAGCCACCAGGACGACCACGATCAAGGTAACAACGAGGCCGACCCATGTCGCGGTCCAGAAGAGGGGGCCGATGCTGAAAGCTTCGACACCGCGCGGAGAAAGTGCCGATTGCGGGCCGGAGCATCCAGCTATGGGCAGGATGAGGAGGAGAGCGGCGGCGATGCTCCGCGTGACGGGCTGCCGCCCGGCAGCGACTGATCTCTTGAGAAAACGCATCGCCATCATCGCTGCGCCGCCTCCCCTGCGATAGGACGTTGCGACGCGAAAAAGGCCGCTACGCCCTCGATCTGTTCCTCGCTCAACCGCTGCGCGATGGGCGCCATGATGGCCGCATAGGTCGAACTGGCACGCACCCCGTCCCGGAACAGGCGGAGTTGGATGGCGATATATTCGGCCGGAAGCCCGTCGAGCCGGGGGAACTCGCCGGAAGCGCTATCGGCGTGGCAGGACCGGCAGGCAGGTATATCGCTGCCGCGGATGCCGTGCTCGGCTATCTCCTCTCCCCGGCGGAGCGCGGCTGAACCAGGTGGTGTTTGCGAAGGCATGGGCGCGCCTGATGCATTGGAATAGAAGCGTGCGAGCTGCTCAATCACGTCCGTCCCCAGTTCATTGGCGATCGGCTCCATGATGCCGCTCTGGCGCCTGTTCTGCGCATATTCAATAAGGGCGCGGCGCAGATAGGCGGGCTTCTGCCCATGGAGCGGCGGCGCGAAAGGATGAACCGGCGCGGTCTGTGCATCACCGTGACAAGCTCCGCACATGGCCGCGAGACCCTCGACACTCATATCCTGCAGGAAGGCGAAATCGGCCGTGCGGGTGCTGCCCGTCAGCTCTGCATAGGTCTTTAGATCCATATTCGGCAGCCGTTCCAGAAAGGCCACCAGCGCCCAAACCTCCTCGTCGTGGCCAGGCGCCGGCCATGAGGGCATGCCAGTGAATTTGAGGCCGTTCTTGACGATCCAGAAGAGTTCCTCAGTCTGCCAATGATTAACCGCCTCGGAAAGGGGTGGTGGTGCAGGATACATCTCCGCGACGACCGGATTTCGCGAACTCGCCGGCGAGGCGTGGCAAGGCTCACAGCCGAGCGCATAATGCCGCGCGCCCAAGCGTGCGAGCGCCTCCTCGGCAAGCCCCGCCGGCGGCTCGATGCCGAGGCTGTGGGTTTTCACCGAACGCCTCAACGTCAGGCGGATGACTGCATTGGTGATGTCAAAATGATGTCTTGCCGCCGCGACGTTGTAGACTCCCGAGAAAATGAAGACTGCGCCCAGAGCAAGACCCGCGAAAAGCACAATGACCAGGGCGAGGAACAATCCCTTCCGCCCTGGCAGCAACGGCCGGCGCATGTCTATCGTCAGACAGTCAGGTCACGGCGTTCGATATCGCGCAGCCAACGCGCGGCAATCACGACACCGGCCAGAACATAGGTCAGGGGGCAGACAGCCAGCATGATGAGGCCGGCAAGCTGCTGGTCGGGCAACAGGACTCCTTCTGCCACATGGTGACTGCCGGTCCATAGTTCTGCCGCTCTGGGATAGAGCACGCGGGGAGCGAAAGCGAGCAGCACGCCAAGCAGGCAGAAAAGCTTGCCGGTGACAAGCAGCGCTCCCAGCGCCTTCCAGCGAACCTCTTCGGCGTCCTCCATCACGCATCTCCAGAACCATAAGGCCGCTGCGAAGAGGGAGGCGTGCATCAATAGCTGCAGGGCGGGTACGGCAAATGCGGCTGCCATCGGCGCCGGCATATGCCAACTCCACAGCAATGCGATCTGGGTGAGAGATGCCGGCCACACCCAACCCGCGTAGGTCGTCTTGACAGGAGGGCGGGCGAGGACGCGCCACAGGACAACAAGAAACGGGGCCGCGACGTTCATCGCCAGAATGTGGATGCTCATATGATGAGTGAGAACGCCGACCGACTCCATGCGTGAGCTAACATCGCGGCCGTCAACTTGTTCCCTGATGTGGCGTACGAGAGGCGGTCATTCCCCGCCGACCGTCCGCGCAGCCGCCTGTTCGCGCATCAACTGCTCGATCTGCCGCCGCTCAAATGCCGAGCGTACCTGCCGCGTAACCACCATTTCCGAAAGGAGAACCCGCTTGCCATTCCGTTCAACGATGTCATAGTCGCGCTCGGCCGCGACTGGCCGATCCTCGGGGCCGTAAGTTGCCACCACCGTCAGGCGCAGGCGGCGCAAAACCGAAATATGCCCGTCCCCCTGCTCCTGCGCATGCTTTATGATCTGTCTGTAGGAGCCGAGTTCCACTGCTTCACCGCTGCCGAGCGGCCCCTGATAGCCATCCTCGTCCGAGACCCGTGTGGGGTCCACCCTTCCGCCATGATCGGTCAGCGAACAGATGATCCGCTCCTCCGGCGTCTTGCCCTGCAACTCTGCGATGACACCTTCGATATAGATCGCCTCGGTGCTCATATTGGTGACAGCGCAGCGGGTGGCGAGGCTGTGGCCGTTGGCCCGGTTTATCAGAATCTTGCAGCGGCGGCTGCGCCGGTAACCACTCAGGAGAAGCTGGAAATAAAGTGCCCAGACGACCAGCATCAAGGCGCTGAGGAGCACGTTCAGAGGATCGCTGTGTTCGGTCAGCCAGTTCCACATACGCCAAGATTCCCCCTTGTCGCTTCCATTCGGCCGCCGCCCCTGCAGCGGCGCCTCCTGCATCAGGAACGCGAGAGCTTGCTCCCGGTTCGGGGGAAAAAGCAGGAAAGCGGAAGCGTTACAGCAATTTAATATTATAGTTGGTGAAATCGGACCGGTTCTTGCCGTAAAAGGTGCGTAGAAAATCGGGTACACGCTGTCGCTGAGATCAGGCGGCGGCTGGAAAACGATCCGGAGAATTGAATGTCCTGGTGGAAGCAGGCCCTGCTCGCTCTTGTCTTACTACTGGCCGCGGCCGCCATTTGGTATTCCTTTTTCCCCGGCGCGCGCCAGTTGGCGGCGGATTGGGGGCTGACGCAAACGCCGGCGGTCGCCGCTGTTCCGCCTGGCGAGAGGGGAGGCGGTGCGACGCAGGGCAGCCGACGCATGGCTGGTGGTCTTGCGAGCCCGGTCGTCACCGCGCCGGTAACAAGTGCCACCATCAATGATCGTCTGAGCGCCATAGGCACGGGCAAGTCGCGCCATTCCGTCAGCGTACGACCATATACCTCCGGGCGTCTTACGGAAATTCTTGTAGGTCCCGGCATGGAGATAAAGGCGGGCGAGGTGATCGCGCGCATGGACGCCGAAGCCGAGCGCATTGCAGTCGACCGCGCCGAACTTGCTCTTGACGATGCGCGTGCACGGCTGGAGCGGATCAACGCCCTGCGTTCTTCCAATACCGTGACCGTCGTTCAGCAGACAGAGGCCGAGCTGGCCGTGCGCAATGCCGATTTGCAGTTGCGGGAGGCGCGCCTGGCGCTGGAGCGGCGCGAGATCGTAGCTCCCATCTCCGGAACGGTTGGTATCCTGCCTGTCTCGCCAGGCGATTATGTGACTTCGGCAGATCAGGTCGCCACGATCGATGATCGTTCCGAGATCCTGATCGACTTCTGGGTGCCGGAGCGCTTCGCGCGGCTACTGCAGGTCGGTGCGGCAATCACGGCGCAATCGGTCGCACGCCCAGACGAAACCTACCGGGGCACCGTAGCAGCCATCGACAACAAGGTAGATCCGGAAAGCCGCACATTGCACGTTCAGGCAGGCATTGCCAATCCGGCGGCTACGCTGCGTTCCGGCATGGCCTTTCGCGTCATCATGCAATTTCCCGGTGAAAGCTTCCCCGCAGTTGACCCGCTGTCCGTGCAATGGAGCACGGAAGGTGCATATGTCTGGGTAGTGCGCAACGGAGCCGCCATAAGGACGCCCGTGCGCATCGTCCAGCGCAATACTGAAAGCGTTCTCGTAGACGGTGCCTTTGCCGACGGCGACCAGGTGGTGGTTGAGGGCGTCCATGCTGTGCGCGAAGGTCAGGAAATCCCCGTGGCCGGCGGAGATAGCTCCCGCAGGGGCACTTAAGCGCCATGCGCGAAGTGAGAGCATGATGCCATGAGCAGCCGGAATATCAGAAAATCGAGCGAAGGTATCACCGCACTCTTCGTGCGCCGTCCGGTCCTGGCCCTCGTCGTGAACACGCTGATCGCCGTTGCCGGACTTGCAGCATTTTTTGGCGTTGAGGTGCGGGAACTGCCGGACGTGGACCGGCCCGTAATTTCTGTCACCACGCGCTTCGAGGGCGCCGCTGCGGAAACGGTGGACCGCGAGATCACCGCGATCATTGAAGGATCGGTGGCCCGCGTCGCCGGTGTTTCCGCCATCTCATCCTCTTCCTCGTTCGGGCGCAGCCGCGTCACGATTGAATTCCGGGAGAACGTCAATCTCGACTCCGCGGCTTCCGACGTGCGCGATGCCGTCGGGCGTGTTCAGAACCAGCTTCCTGAAGATTCAGACCTGCCCGTAATAGTGAAGGCGGACGATGACGCCCAGGCAATCATCCGTCTCGCGGTAACCTCCACGAACATGACCGTCGAGGACATGTCGCTACTTGTGGAGGACGAAATCATTGACCGCTTCGCGGCGGTTCCGGGAGTTGCCACGGTGCAGGTCTATGGCGACCGGGCCAAGATTTTCCGCATCGACATAGATCAGGCGCGGCTGGCGAGCTACGGGCTTACCGTCGGCGACATCCGCAACGCAGTGTCTTCCATCGCATTCGACAGCCCTGCCGGCTCGCTTACAAGCACGAAGCAGGATCTTATCGTGCGCACCACGTCGTCTGTAACCAAACCGGAGGATTTCGAGGACCTGCATCTTGCAGAGAATGTACGCCTTGGGGAGGTGGCAACCGTCATTCTCGGTCCGGACGAGGGTGAAAGCCGGCTGCGCACCAACGGGCAAACGGGCATCGGGCTCGGCATCGTGCGCCAAGCCCAGTCGAACACCCTCGACATTTCCGCAGGCGTACAGCGCGCCGTCGAGGAATTGCAACCGAACCTGCCTGCAGGCATGGCGATTTCGATCACCAGCGATGAGGCGATCTTCATTCAAGGCGCGCTGAACGAGGTGGTCTTTACGCTGGTCATCGCCATAGCGGTGGTCTTGCTGGTCATCTATGTCTTCCTGCGTGACTGGCGAGCGACGCTCATCCCGGGCGCCACGATCCCGGTTGCGCTGATCGGCACCCTGGCGGCGATCTATCTGGCCGGCTTCTCCATCAACATATTGACCATGCTGGCGCTTGTTCTGGCAACCGGGCTTGTCGTGGACGATGCCATCGTGGTGCTGGAAAACATCGTGCGCCGCCGTAACCAGGGCATGGGTCCGCGTGCGGCAGCCGTGCTCGGCACGCAGGAAGTCATTTTCGCGGTTATCGCTACCACCGCAACCCTGATTGCAGTCTTCCTTCCGCTCTCCTTTCTGCCTGGTCAAGCAGGCGGCCTCTTCCGCGAGTTTGGCTTTGTCCTGGCGCTATCGGTTGCGTTGTCCTCAGTGGTGGCGCTGTCGTTGTGCCCCATGCTCGCCTCTCGCCTTCTTACGTCCGGCGAAGAGACGAAGGACGAGGACGGCGAAGCCGAACGCAGCACCGGAGGGCGTATTGGCGCTGTCTTTTCTCGGCTTTATGAACGCAGCCTGCGAGCCAGTCTCGACATGCCCGCAGTGATCGTGCTTGCTGCCGTTCTCTTCTCCGCCTTGGCATACGGGTTGTTCAGCACTGTGCAGACAGAACTGACGCCGTCCGAGGACCGTTCCTCGGCATTCATGCGTGTTTCCGCGCCACAAGGCGTAAGCATTGATTATCTTGCAGGCAAGATGCTCCAGATCGAAGAGCTGCTCGCACCCTTGCGCGAGTCAGGCGAGGTTCGCAGCACTTTCTCGGTCACCGGCATGGGTGGCGGCAATTCGGCCTTTCTCGTGCTCACCCTTGCGCCATGGGACGAACGTACGCGCAGCCAACAGGAAATCCTCGACGAGGTAAACGCTCTTGCGGCTCAGGTGCCTGGCGTGCGGGCCTTCGCTTTCCAGCCAAACAGCCTCGGGATACGCGGGTCCGGCTCAGGCCTGCAATTTGCCGTCGCCGGTAGCAACTATGAGCGGCTGACAGATGCGGCCATGGCCATTATCGCGGAAATGGAACAGGACCCCCGCTTCGAGGCGCCACGGCTGACGCAGGATGCCACACAGCCACAACTCATGGTCGACATTGACCGGGAGCGCGCCGCCGATCTTGGTATCGGCATCAATGGCCTGGGCGAAGCCATCCAGTCGCTGCTCGATGGCCGCAAGGTGGGCTCCATCTTCATCGACGACAAGAGCTTCGACGTAAAGCTGCTGTCCACCACCAGCCCAATTAACGATCCGACAGACCTGGAAAATATCTTCATTCGGACTGGCGACGGTCGCTACGTTCCATTGTCCACCATCACACAATTGCGCGAGGAAGCCGTGCCCCCCTCGCTCAATCGTGAGCAGCAGTTGCGCGTGGTCCGCATCACTTCCGCGCTGGCTTCCGATTTCCCGTTGGGTGCCGCGCTGGAACGGGCGGAGGAGATTGCCGAACCCCATCTCCCCCCCGGCAGCCGCATCATTCCGCTGGCGGAGGCGGCCACGCTTGGAGAGACGCAAGGCAGCATGCTGCTGACCTTCGGCTTCGCACTTGTCATCATCCTGCTTGTGCTGGCTGCCCAGTTCGAAAGCTTCGTTTCGGCCATCATCGTCATGGCTACCGTGCCGCTGGGGTTGGCCTGTGCTGTCATCGCACTTCTTCTGACGGGCACCAGCCTCAACGTCTACAGTCAGATAGGGCTCGTTCTGCTAGTAGGCATCATGGCCAAGAATGGCATCCTCATGGTGGAGTTCGCAAACCAGTTGCGCGACAGGGGGCTCGGCGTGCGCGACGCAATCGAGAAGGCTTCCCTTATCCGCTTGCGACCTGTGACCATGACCATGGTATCCACCGTTGTAGGCGGCCTGCCACTTGTCATGGCCTCCGGCGCGGGAGCCGAGGCGCGAATCGCGCTTGGCTGGGTAATCGTGGGCGGGCTTGGGCTTTCTGCTATTGCCACCCTCTATCTCACGCCCGTAGCCTATCTGCTTCTCGGCCGCTTTGTCACACCGAAGGTCGAGGAGGAGGCGAGGCTTGAGCGCGAGCTGACGCATGCCGCCACGAGCAGCAAGCTCTGATTGCGCATTTCCGGCGCCTTCTTGCAAAAAGGTTAAGCTTCGAAAATCATCGGCTTCCTTCCACGCAAACGACAGGATGGTCGATGACATCGTCGCCAGGAAGCTGTATCAGTCCGCCTCGTCATCCGAAGAAAGCCACCGAGCAGGAAGGCGGGTGGCATGATGGCATGGATGTTAGATTATATCGCTCACTGGCGGAGGAGCGGAGTTGCTGGATACGCGAAGGATAAGCATAGAGGAAGCTCAGGCGCTCATCGGCCAGGAGGTTGGCGTTTCGAGATGGCGGACGGTCTCCCAAGAGATGATCGACCAGTTTGCCGTCGCGACGGACGACCATCAGTTCATACATACCGATCCCGAGCGCGCTGCTAGCGAAACCCCCTATGGCGGCACCATTGCGCATGGATTTCTGACACTGTCCCTGCTTTCAACGATGATATTCGAAGCCGTTCCGCCGCTTGAAGGAACTGCGATGGGCGTCAATTATGGCTTCGATCGCATCCGGTTCATGAACGCAGTGCGATCCGGAGCGCGAATCCGCGCTCGCTTTGTGCTGGCGAATCTCAAGGTGCGGATCTCCGGCGTAGCCGAAATGCACTACGATGTGACGGTAGAGATCGAGAATTCCGCAAAGCCGGCGCTTACGGCGCGATGGCTGACGCTTGCGCTGCCCCCGGAACTGGCCAGCCAGCCGGCGTCATAGCGGGCCGAGGTCCGCCCGCTCCTGCGCAACCGGTTCACGATGGTTTTAGGCCAGCGACCTTATTCTCACAAGTCAGGGCTTCAGCTCCTGGATTAGGCGCTTGCCCTGCCCGTCCGGCCGATGCCTTCGCGGGCGGGTCCATAATTGGGATCAAGTTGGAGCGCACGCGAGTAAGAGCGGCTGGCCTTGTCCATTTCGCCTCGCCGTTCGTAAACCAGCGCCTGGTTTGCCCAGCTCTCGGCGATGCTGTCGTCGAGACGTATCGCAGTGTTGAAGTCGGTGAAGGCGTTTTCATCGTCGCCTAGAGCGAGATAGGACAGCCCCCTGCCGTTATATCCATAAGGCTGGTTCGGAGCGAGTGAGATTGCTTTGGCAAAATCCTCGATCGCAAACTGATGCTGGCCGCTTGCCTGATAAAGAAGGCCGCGGCGATGGAACGCCCTGGGATCGGTGGTGTCGAGCTGGATCGCTCGCTCGAAATCCTGGAAGGCTTCCGTGGATCGGCCAGCTAGCCGGTAAAGCTCCCCACGCCCTACATATGCCGAATCGTAATTGGGGTTGAGTGCAATGGCCTGATTGTAGTCGGCAAGCGCCTGTGTATTGTCGCCCACATACCGATGGATCAGGGCCCGGTTAGCATAGGCGCGGTATGACCGCGGGTCGAGCGTGATGGCTTGATTGAAATCCTTTAAAGCCTCGCGGTACTGGCCGGCACGGCCATAAGCTGCGCCACGGATATTATAGGCTTCCGGATCGTCAGGCGTGCGCTGGATGACAGCCGTTAACGATGCAATGTTTTCCTGAGATCCCTGCGCGGTGTCGATCCGGGAGAAATCGCCCACCATATCGGTGGACGTACTGCAGCCAGCAAGTGCAATGCCAGCCACCAGCAATAGGCTCGCCCAGCCCCGCCGCGAACCATTACGTCCAGCGTTCGTCACATCAGCCATCAATCCGTCGCCCTCATGTCCCCACAGCCGCTTCAAGGATATGGGAGCGGCTGCAACAAAAAAGCAGCGGCGATTCGTTATCGCGCCACCTCGACACTAGAGCGGCGGAAAAGGACGAAATCAGGGCACTTAGCGCGCTGCGACCCGACCGCCGCCGAGGATACCCTCGCGCTGCGCGCGCTTGCGTGCCAGCTTGCGTGCGCGCCGTACCGCCTCAGCTTTCTCGCGCGCCCGCCTTTCGGAGGGCTTTTCGTAATGCCCGCGCATCTTCATCTCACGGAAAATGCCTTCACGCTGCATCTTCTTTTTAAGCGCGCGAAGCGCCTGATCAACGTTATTGTCGCGGACGAGTACCTGCACCTGGGCGTTCCTGTAAAGGTTGATCTTATGCCGGTAGCCTCACGCTCGGTTAAGCGAAACAGCCACCCGGCTCCTGCAGCATAATCCTGCCGCAGAATGCGCGCGCTGATATCAGAATATGCGGACAATGTCGAGAGACTTTGTCGCAAGGTCCGCCGGGAGAGCATAGCGTCGATCGCTCTTGCCGGTAATTGGCCCAAAACGGCACATCCCGTCGCAATCAGTCTATGCCCGCATGCCGGCATTCGCTACTGATAGCCTTCTTCCCCGAAGAGAGTGAAGGCCGGAGCTTTGATGAGAAAATATTCCATCTTCGCTATCGCGCGCGAAGCGCTGCGTGGCCACAAGGGCTGGCCGGAACAATGGGGCTCGCCTGAGCTAAAGAAGGCTTACGATGTCATTATAATCGGAGCGGGCGGACACGGGCTCGCAACGGCCTATTATCTCGCTCGGGAGCACGGAATTACAAATGTCGCAGTGCTGGACAAGGGCTGGCTGGGTGGCGGCAATACAGGGCGCAACACCACCATCATCCGCTCAAATTATCTTTATGACGAAAGCGCAGCCATCTATGACCATGCAATAAAGCTCTGGGAAAACCTCAGCCAAGAGTTGAACTACAACGTGATGTTTTCCCAACGCGGCGTGATGATGCTCGCCCACAATGTTCAGGACGTGCAAAGCTTTCAGCGGCATATCCACGCCAACAGGCTGAACGGGGTGGATAATGAGTGGCTGACACCGGAGCAGGCAAAGGAATTTTGCCCGCCGCTGAATATTACGAGGGACGCACGCTATCCCGTCCTGGGCGCGGCTCTGCAGAGAAGGGGCGGTACCGCCCGTCACGATGCGGTCGCATGGGGCTATGCCCGCGCGGCATCGGCCCTCGGCGTCGACATCATCCAGAACTGCGAAGTCACCGCGATCAGACGAGGCGCCGATGGCGCGGTTACGGGAGTGGAGACCACGCGCGGCCTTATCCAGGCAAGAAAGATCGGCGTAGTCGCTGCCGGTCATTCATCGGTGCTGATGCAGATGGCCGGCGTCTCCGTGCCGCTGGAATCGTTCCCGCTTCAGGCGCTGGTTTCCGAGCCGGTGAAGCCTGTCTTTCCCTGCGTCGTGATGTCGAATACGGTTCACGCCTACATTTCGCAGTCTGACAAGGGGGAACTGGTGATCGGGGCGGGCACGGACCAATACCCTTCCTATTCCCAGTCTGGCAGCCTGCACATCATTCAGCATACCCTCGATGCCATTTGCGAAATGTTCCCGATCTTCACGCGCATGAGGATGCTGCGCTCTTGGGGCGGCACCGTGGACGTCACGCCGGATCGCTCGCCGATCATCGCCCGTACACCTGTCAAGGGGCTTTATGTCAATTGCGGCTGGGGCACCGGCGGCTTCAAGGCCACGCCCGGTTCAGGCCATGTCTTCGCCCACACCATTGCCCACGACAAGCCACACCCGATTGCTGCACCTTTTACGCTTGAGCGCTTTCGCCGGGGACGGCTTATTGACGAAGCGGCGGCGGCAGCAGTCGCGCATTGAGGGTGCTTCCATGCTTTTGATCCATTGTCCTTATTGCGAGGAAGAGCGTCCGGAGCTTGAATTCCGCCATGCAGGAGAGGCCCATATCGCCCGTCCCCAAAACATTGCGGAAATTTTGGACGAGGAGTTTGAACGCTACTTCTTCATCCGCTCCAATCCAAAAGGCATCGCCTTCGAGCGCTGGCGGCACATTCACGGCTGCGCGCGCTTTTTTAACGCCGTGCGCGATACAGTGACAGACAGGCTTCTCGTCACCTACAAAACCGGCGAGCCGAAGCCGGACGTGGCCAGCAGCACGCCTTCAATGGCAGGACCTGCAGAATGAAGCAGCCCTTCCGTCTTCCTTCCGCGGGCAGACTCGACCCGGCGAGGAGGCTGCACTTCACCTTTGACGGCCAGTCCTACACCGGCCTTGAAGGCGATACGCTGGCCTCAGCGCTCCTTGCCAATGGCGTGCATCTTGTTGGCCGTTCGTTCAAGTATCACCGCCCGCGCGGCATCCTTTCGGCAGGCGCGGAGGAACCGAATGCCCTCGTCGGCATCCACCGGGATGCAGCGCGCCGCACGCCTAATGTACGCGCGACCGTCCAGGAGCTCTATGACGGGCTTACGGCAGTGTCGCAGAACCGCTGGCCTTCGCTCGCCTTCGATCTGGGAGCCGCAGGTAACCTCGGCGCGCCTCTTTTCTCCGCCGGCTTCTACTACAAGACATTCATGTGGCCGAAGGTGGCATGGAAGAAGCTTTACGAGCCGGCGATCCGGCGCGCGGCCGGCCTTGGCGTCGCCCCTGACAAGCCTGACCCCGATCATTATGCCACCCGCTTTGCCCATTGCGACGTGCTGGTGGTGGGTGGTGGCGCGGCCGGCCTTGCTGCAGCACTCGCCGCGAGCGAGTCTGGCGCGCGTGTGATCGTTGCCGACGAGCAGGCAGAAACAGGCGGTGCCCTTCGCTTTGAGACGGGCGCTGTGATCGAGGGGAAGCCCGGCTGGCTTTGGGCGCGGGAAGCGGCTGCCGAGCTAAAACGCAGAGCAAATGTGCGCGTCCTGACCCGCACCACTGCGTTCGGTTACTACGCGCATAACATGGTGTGCCTTGTGGAGCGGCTGACAGACCACCTCCCTTCCCCCGGTCCCGAGGTCCCGCGTGAGCGGGTTTGGCAGGTGCGCGCCCGGCAAGTCATTCTTGCGACCGGCGCCATCGAGCGGCACATGGTTTTCCCGGAGAACGACCGGCCGGGCATCATGTTGGCTTCCGCCGCCCGCACCTATCTGAACCATTATGGAATCGCCGTTGGGCGCCGGGTCGCAGTCTATACCGCCGAGAACTCCGCTTACGCTGCTGCGGTCGACCTGAAGAAAAGCGGCATCGAGGTTACGGCGATTATCGACACGCGGGAATTACCGCAAGGCCCAGCGGTGGAGGAGGCAAAGGCTCTCGGCATCGAGTTTCTGCCGTCCCATGCCGTGATCGGAACGGATGGACGATTGCGCGTCAGAAGCATCAGCGTTTCTCCGCTGCATGGAGGTTGGCGCCGCGAGATAGAAGTGGATACGCTGCTGACTTCTTCCGGCTGGACGCCCTCTGTCCACCTCTTCTCCCAATCGCGCGGCAAGCTGGCCTATGATGCAGGGACGCAGAGCTTTCTGCCGGGCGAATACGCACAGGACGCCACCTCGGTCGGCGCCTGCAACGGAACAACGAACCTTGTCACGACGGTCGAGGAAGCTTTAATGGCCGGCCTCAACGCCGCGCGTAAGGCTGGCTTGGAGAGTGGCACGACGCCGGGAATAAAGGCTGGCGCGGGCGAGCAGTGGTCAAGCGGCACGGCAGGCATGGTTTCGGCGGCAGCGATTGACGAGAGTGGCTTGGCCTTTGTCGACTTTCAGAACGATGTGACGGCGAAGGATATTCGCCAGGCGGTGCGCGAGGGGATGCGCTCCATTGAGCATGTGAAGCGCTTTACCACCAATGGCATGGCCACCGACCAGGGCAAGACATCGAACCTTCATGGTCTAGCAATTGCAGCCGAGATGCTGGGCAAGCCCGCCCCTGAAGTCGGCCTCACGACATTCCGACCGCCCTATACGCCGGTCACTTTCGGCGCGCTGGCCGGCCATTCGCGCGGGCCTCTTTTCGAGCCGACACGTTGCACTCCCATCCATTCCTGGGCAAAGAACCACGGTGCCGTCTTCGAGGATGTCGGCCAGTGGAAGAGAGCCCGCTATTTCCCTCAGGCCGGCGAGGATATGCACGCGGCTGTCGCACGCGAATGCGTGACGGTGCGGCAGGCGGCCGGCATCTTCGATGCCTCGACCCTTGGCAAGATCGAGGTCGTTGGCCCGGATGCGGCACGGTTCCTTGAATTGATGTATACCAATCCGTGGCAGAAGCTGGGCGTCGGGCGCTGCCGCTACGGCATCATGCTGCGCGAGGACGGTTTTATCTATGATGACGGCGTGGTCGGACGGATAGGGCCTGACCGCTTCCACGTGACGACCACGACGGGTGGCGCACCCCGCGTGCTCCACCACATGGAAGATTATCTTCAGACCGAATTCCCGGAGTTGGAGGTTTGGCTCACCTCCACTACCGAGCAATGGGCGGTCATCGCTGTACAGGGGCCGAAATCGCGCGAGATCATCGCGCCCCTGGTCGAAGGTGTTGACCTTTCCGACGCCGCTTTCCCGCATATGTCGGTTCGCGAATGCAACATATGCGGTGTTCCGGGACGCCTCTTCCGCATGTCCTTCACCGGCGAGCGCGGGTTCGAGATCAACGTTCCGGCCGATCATGGCCTTGCCGTATGGGAGGCGGTCTGGGCGGAGGGCCAGAAGCACGGAGCCTGTGCCTATGGCACCGAGACCATGCATGTACTGAGGGCGGAGAAGGGGTTCATCATCGTCGGGCAGGATACGGACGGCACCGTCACACCAATCGACGCCGGCCTTGACTGGGCCATCGGCAAGAAGAAGGGGGATTTTGTCGGCATCCGCGGCCTCAAGAGAAAGGACCTCGTTGCCGAGGGGCGCAGGCAACTGGTTGGCCTGAAGACACAGGACGCAAAAAAAGTGCTGCAGGAAGGCGCGCAGATCGTCGCCGATCCCCAGCAGCAGATACCGATGAAAATGATCGGTTTCGTCACCTCCTCTTATTGGTCAGAGAATTGTGGGCGTTCCATCGCGCTGGCACTGGTTGAGAATGGAAAGTCGCGGATGGGCGAGCGGCTCTATGTCCCCATGGTCAATGAAACGGTCGAGGTGGAGGTTACTTCCGCGGTCTTCTTCGACGAGGAAGGGGAGCGCCTCCATGGATAAGGCCGTGATCGCGCGCCGTGAACCTTTCCTCCCAGGACGCCTTGTCGAATATGCCGGGATTACCATCAAGCCCGCTGGCACCGCCAACCGCATTTCGCTGCGCGCACCGCAGACCTCTCTGGCGATGTTGAGCGAGAAACTTGGTCTTGACCTGCCGCAAAGGCCCAAAAGTTCCACTACCAAAGGAACCCGCTCGGCGCTCTGGCTCGGTCCGGACGAGTGGCTTGTCATCGATGAGGAAGTGGCGGACCTTGCAGGAATCTGCTCCGAGGTTTCCGTGCTCCATTCGGCCGTGGATATCTCCCATCGCCATGCCGCCATCATCGTCTCCGGCTCCTGTGCCGAAGACGTTCTGAACGCTGGATGCCCCCAGAATCTCTCGTTGGGCTCTTTTCCTCGCGGGGCCGTCTCAAGGACAATCTTCGGCAAGGCTGAGATTGTCCTTTGGCGCAGGCAGGAACACGAATTCCGCGTCGAATGCTGGCGTTCCTTTGCAGACTACGTTTTCGGGCTTCTCGAAGCTGCGGCGCGCGCGCCTCAATAAGGTGCGGAACTTCCGTTTCGGCTGAGACGTTGTCTTCCTCAGAAGAGGAACAATGCCATGCCTGCACACACTCGCGGAAGCAAAAGAGACGCCAAACCCTCAGCCCAGGATCTCGAGGAGGAGCTGGAGGAAGGGCTGGAACAATCGTTCCCGGCCAGCGACCCCGTTTCAGTCACCCAGGCGACAAGGACGGGAGCACCAGGTGAACTGGCTACGAAGAATTCAGCCTCGAAGGAGGCGAGTACACCGTCAAGAACGAAGGACTTCAGCACGCTGGAGGAGGAGCTGGACACTGCCCTTCTAGGAACTTTCCCGGCCAGCGACCCTCTTTCGACAACGTCCATTACACGAGTAGGAGCTCCAAGTAAGGCTCCTCGCTGACCGATCACTGACACTGGAGGAGCGGCTGTAATGAAGCCAGTTGCGACCATGATTTCGGCGTTTGCTGTCTTAGCCGGAATGCTGCCCGCATCCGCGCAGACCCGTATGGAAGCCGGCATCCTCGATTGCATTATCGAAGGCGGCCTCAACATAGCCATTGCTACGTCAAAGGAGTTTTCCTGCGCCTTTCAGCCCGCTGATCATACCCGCACGCCCGAAACTTATTCGGGGATCGTGAACCGTTTCGGACTGGAAGTGGGAGCCACCGGCGAGCGCGTAATGCGCTGGGCGGTATTGGCGCCTACTGCGACTGATCCATATGCGCCGGGGGCACTTGCAGGCAATTACGTGGGTGCCAGCGCAGAGGTGACCGCGGGCATAGGTGGCGGCGCAAATATACTGGTGAGCGAGGATAACAGAAATCTGATGCTGCAGCCGATTTCCCTGCAAGCCCAGACGGGTCTTAATCTTGCTCTCGGTGTCACAGGTTTTCAGCTTCGCTCGACCGCGCCCTAACCCCTTGGTTTTGCTATTCCGGACCGGAAGGATACCCGCCGCTCCTGAGAATCCCCAGTAGCGTATCAGGTCGTTTCGCCTGATGCGGCGCCCGGGTTTGCAAGCTCTCTGCTATAGGAAAACAAGACGAGGCTATCGTCATCGGTTGTTCTATCCCGCGCAGGGGGGCGAGCACACTCGCTGCCCCTTCAGTCAGATTAGACTAGCCTCCAGAACACCGTTTGATGATTGCCAATGAAGAACATACATCTCGGGCCGTGCCGACCGCCCAGAGTGATCGGCGAGAAGAAACCTGACATACTGAAGCAGAAGCGGGCCGCTATCGGGAAAAGCCATGCTTGGGCGGCAGTAAACAAGTACCCCGTGCGGCATCATAGCTCCCTTCCGGCCAGCTCAAGCCAGTCTGCTTCCACTGCGCGCTGGGCGCTGTTCTTCGCCACTTTGCTGGTTGTGCAGCATATCGCTTCCGCTCGGCAAGAGATAGCAGCTCGGTCAGGCCACGCGAAGGAAAAGCGACTGCGTCACATCCATAAGAGGCATGCTGCAAAGAATGTATCCCATTCCAAAAACAGTTTTGCATCCCAAATCATGCGGAATGCGCGAAGATGCGAAGGACACGTTCCAAATACTTATCTGACAGATACCATCCTTACGCTTCCAACAAGAAGAAAAGTTGGCATGGATATTCTTCGGAAACAGGGTCTGGATCCAGAGAAGAACTATACCATCACCGATTACATGCCAGGCTTCATTGGCGGAGCTACGACTACCAGTACAAAGCCAATGATTGACATCTATATGGAGGCCCAGGTCTCCCCTCTTCCTTTCTTCGTTCGGGACAATCCAGCAACTTTGAAGATGCTGCCTAATCTTGACGACGCGTTCGAGCGGAAATTCCTAGATTACGTTTCCGAGACCAGCGCACAGTTGTCAATCGATTGCCTGAGGATACTTTCCAGGCACGGTGTTCAGGAGACCGACAAGGCTGATATGATTCCGGTGAGGATCACGCAAACCGTGCGGCATTCAGGCAGTATTTTCATCAGCCACCCAAAGAGCAACCGTGGGTATGTGCTCAAGGTGCATACGAAGCACGCCGTCAAGTATTTCGCGGTTTCCGCAAAGCACTGCGACATCGTCGTACCATTGCGCGCCGATCCCGGCGCACGCTCGAAATGGCTGGAAGCGAATCTTGATCTGTTTTTTGATGGTGCGGTGCTGGCTCGAGCCCACAAGCCGCGTTTTGATCAGCCTACCCTGCGGAATATCTCGGTTCATACTGCGATCGTTCACGGAAACGCTCAAACATTCGAAGAGGCTCTACTTTCCGTTAAATCCTTCGCTTTTGAAGAAACGGACTTTGAAAAAGTATTTCATTTCGCACGTGGCGTTCTCATACCCGGTTACGACGCTGCCCGAGAAGCATCGAAGGGCAACTATGAGGAGGCTGTTCTATCTGCCGGTCTGGACCTGCTTGACGTGGCGTTTTCCGCCACCCAAAAAGCAGGTAAGCTGAAGAAGCTTGGCAAGCTCCTGCCGAGTGAAATCGATGACATCAGTGCTCTACGAAAGCTGGATGATGTCTTCCCTGGCGCTCCTCCAGCCAACGCTGCAACTACATCGCTTGAAAAGAAGGCGCGGATCGACAGAGTTGAGAAGTTCAAGAAGGTAGAGGACACCGCAGTTGTTGCGAGGAGCGAAAAGGCATTCTTATCCGAAGCCGAGAACGAGATCCAAAAGTTAAACAGGCTCGTGAGGGCGGAAAAGAAAATCCGGAACTACTGCCTGCATCCTAGTGAAAGGTGCGAAGCGGTCCTCGAACCGCTACTGAGCCTGCTTAAAGACGCCGGTTATAAGACGAAGGTCCGCGGCATGTATTTTTGGAGCAATGCCAAGACCGACATGCCCAAGAACCATTTCGCAGTTTTGGCGAGCAAGGATGGGGTCGACTATGTCGTTGACATAAGCGCCGGCCAGTTCAGCGAATTCGACATTACCGAGCCCATCGTTGCGACCGACGAAATGTGGCAAAGGACCTATCGGGACGCGGCCCAAAGAACGCTGATAAAGTACAAGGACTACAAATCGATAGCCGCTGCGGGGAATGAATTCAGCACGACACGCTCAGTCCTTCCAACCGACGAGATCCCGGCTGCAAAGATCCTTGCCGAACCCGCCTGGTATAAGAAGGTCGCGAACACGAACAGAGCTGCAGCGAGCTTCCGGTCGCCGTTCGCAGAGGATGACACAGCAACGTCTTTTCGCGCCAGCCAGACGCTGGGTGTACTTGCCACGCTGAGGAGGCCTACAGCGCAGCTATCGCACACCAAACGCACCCGATAGAAAAAGCCCGGCGCATGGCCGGACTTTTTGGCAAGTCAATGCTCCATCGCCTTGACGATGTCTTCGGTCATCTTCTTCGCATCGCCTAGAAGCATCATGGTGCCATCCTTGTAGAACAGCGTGTTGTCGATGCCGGCATAACCGGAGCCGAGCGAGCGCTTGACGAAGAGGCAGGTACGAGCCTTATCCACGTCAAGGATAGGCATGCCGTAGATCGGGGAAGAGGGATCGTCGCGCGCGGCCGGATTGGTCACGTCGTTGGCGCCGATGACGTACGCCACGTCAGCCTGCGCAAACTCGGAGTTGATGTCCTCAAGCTCGAACACCTCGTCATAGGGCACCTGGGCCTCGGCAAGCAGGACGTTCATATGCCCTGGCATGCGGCCGGCGACGGGATGAATGGCATATTTCACCTCCACGCCCTTTTCCTTGAGCTTGTCGGCCATTTCGCGCAGCGCATGCTGCGCCTGGGCGACCGCCATGCCATAGCCAGGCACGATGATCACCTTCTGTGCATTGGACATCAGATAGGCGGCATCATCCGCAGACCCCTGCTTTACGGTTCGGTCTATTCCATCATCCGCCACCGCGGTGGTCTCGCCCCCGAAACCGCCAAGAATGACGGATATGAAGGAGCGGTTCATACCCTTGCACATAATGTAGGAAAGAATTGCACCTGACGAGCCGACTAACGCACCGGTGATGATGAGCGCCAGGTTGCCCAGGGTGAAGCCAATTCCCGCCGCGGCCCATCCCGAATAGGAGTTGAGCATCGACACCACAACCGGCATGTCGGCGCCCCCAATAGGGATGATGATGAGGGCGCCAAGAACGAGCGAAAGAATGACGATAAGCCAAAAAACCGTGTGGCTCTGGCTGACCACAAGGAGGATGATGAGCACCAGGAGCGCGATCCCGATGGCCGCATTCAAGGCGTGCCGCATCGGCAGGAGGATGGGCCTGCCAGACATGCGCCCATCAAGCTTCAGGAAGGCGATGACGGAACCGGTGAAGGTGATGGCACCGATTGCAACGCCTAATGACATCTCCACCAGAGCCTGCGCCTGGATGGCGCCCACAATGCCAATGCCGAAGCTTTCGGGAGAATAAAGCGCAGCGGCCGCCACCATCACTGCGGCAAGACCGACCAGCGAGTGGAATGCAGCGACAAGCTGCGGCATGGACGTCATCGGGATGCGCCGCGCGATCACCGCGCCAATCCCGCCACCGATGGCAAGACCGGCGACGATCAGCAGGAACCGGCCAAAGCTCGGCGTGGCAAGCGCCAGCGTGGTGAGAATGGCAATGGCCATGCCCACCATTCCGTAGATATTGCCCCGTCGGCTCGTGGTGGGGTGCGAAAGCCCCCTCAACGCCATGATGAAAAGGACGCCGGAGATAAGATAAAGGAAGGAGGCGAGATTTACGGACATGCTACTTCACGGCCTCCATCAGGCGGCTGGAAAATTCGACGACTGCAATTTCTGGATAAAACCTGAACGGAAGGTCAGGAAGGAAAGGCGCGTGCAAAGAACTCATCGTCCCGGCGAGTCCTTCTTTTTGTACATGGCAAGCATGCGCTGTGTTACGAGGAAGCCCCCGAAGATGTTGACGGATGCGAGCACCAGGGCCACAAAGCCAAAGCCTGCTGCAAGCCCGGAGGCAGAGATGCCGACCGCAAGCAGCGCCCCGACCACGATCACCGAGGAGATAGCGTTGGTCACCGACATCAGTGGTGTGTGCAGCGCGGGAGTGACCGACCACACCACGTAGTAGCCGACGAATATCGCCAGAACGAAAATGGCAAAGCGAAAGATGAAGGGGTCTACCATGCCGCCGGTCGCGCCATGCGCAAGGGCTCCTGCGGCTTCCGCAGCGCTCTCGGCTTCCATCGTCTCGAAAGCGGCGCGCACGCTCGCTGTAGCGCGCTCAAGCTGTTCGAGCGCCTGCTCCATGGCTGAGGTTTCCATCAGCTATCTCCACCCGTTTTGCGTCTAGCGGTTTTTCTGGCGGTGCTTTTGGCGGCATCCTTGGCACTGCTCTTGCCGGACGCCTGTTCGGAGTTGGTTTTCTCTGCAGTCTTCCGCCGGCGCGGCGCCCGCTTCGGCGCAACCTCAAGTCCGGGTTCGGTACCGCTGGCCGCCTTCACAACCTCAGGGTCATCTGCCGCAGGTTTGACTGCCTCGGCAGCGCCGGCAAAATCTGGGTGCACAATCTTGCCTTCATGGGTAAGCATGGTGGCCTTCACCAGCTCGTCGTCCGTGTTCAGGGAGAGCTGCCTGGCATCCTTGTCGAACAGTGTCTCCAAGAAGGCAAAGAGGTTGCGCGCATAAAGAGAAGAGGCGGAGGCCGCAATGCGTCCAGGCACATTCAGATGGCCTATGATCTTTACGCCGTTGGCGGTTGTGATCACTGCGCCGGGAGCAGCTCCTTCAACATTTCCGCCACGCTCGACGGCCAGGTCCACGATTACAGAGCCGGGACGCATGGACTGCACCATTTCAGCAGTCACGAGGCGCGGCGCGGGACGCCCGGGAATGAGAGCCGTCGTGATTACGATGTCCTGCTTGGCGATATGGGCCGCAACCAGCTCTTCCTGCGCCCTCTTCTCGTCTTCGGTAAGTTCACGGGCGTAGCCACCCTGACCGGAAGCATCCTTGAGCGCGTCCGTCATAATGAACTTGGCCCCGAGAGAGAGCACCTGTTCACCCGCCGCCGCGCGGACATCCGTGGCGGTGACCACCGCGCCGAGCCTGCGCGCGGTGGCGATTGCCTGAAGGCCAGCCACGCCAGCACCCATCACGAACACCTTGGCTGCGGGAACCGTGCCTGCGGCCGTCATCATCATCGGGAGCGCGCGATCATACTCCGCCGCGGCATCAATGACAGCGCGATACCCGGCTAGATTCGCCTGGCTCGAAAGAACGTCCATCACCTGCGCACGAGTGATTCGCGGCATGAACTCCATGGCAAAGGCCGAAACACCCGCCTTTGCCATGGAGTTAATTGCAGCGCCAGCCTGATAAGGATCCATGGTGGCGATGACTATCGTGCCGGACCTGTAACGTGAGACTTCGGCGTCAGCCGGCCGGCGAACCTTCAGCACCACATCCGCTTTTGTCGCGTCCGCAGCCTTGCCGATCGATGCGCCCGCCGCTTCAAACTCTTCGTCCGTAAACCGCGAACCAAGACCTGCACCGGCTTCCACCACGACGTTAAGCCCAAGCCCCACCATCCGCTTCACTGTGTCTGGAGAGGCCGAAACACGCAGCTCCCCATCCAATTCCTTGGGCACGAAAACGGTCTGTCCCACCTTGCAATCCTTGTCGTTGGGAACCCCCTCTACGATCCGCGGCAGCGGATCGCCACGTTCACCCCAGTCCTTAACGCAGGATCCAGGTGCCGAGAGCGCAGATGATGAGGAAGAGAATGGTGCTGGAGATAAATCCGGCCGACGTGAAGAAGCCGAAGGCCATTGCGATCAGGATAGCGCTGACCACAAGCGAGGAATATTTGATAATAGTCAGGAAAAGCTTGTAGGTGCGCTCGTGTTCCGCATAGTCCATTTCGGCACCTGTTTCAGCCGGACCGACCGATATGTCATCTGCCATCGCGTAACCCCCTCGGGATTGAATTTGCAAGGGCAATAGCGAAAAGCACGGTGAAGGGCAATGGGCGCATGGACGCAGGCTGCAAGGAGAAAGGATTGATTGGGGAAGAGTTCCCGAGATTACAATCGTAATTTTGCATCAAGCATCCGCATCTTGCGTCTTAGCCCAGCAGATTCGGGAAAAGACCGATCAGGCCGACTATGATGAGGTAGAAAGCAACGATGTAATTGAGCAGCCGGGGCATGATCAGGATGAGAATACCCGCAATCAGCGAGACAAGCGGCGCAAGGGCTATAGTGTTCATGAAACCTCTTCCTGCTCTCTTCAAAAGATCGAGGGCTGAACATGCCCCCAGTGTCCACAATACTCGTGACGGGCGAAAGATCCCTTCTTCCGCGAGCGGCTGAAGGTATGCTCAGGCGGCTCGCTTCTGGTACTTTGCCGTCGGCAGGATGGTAAGCGGCGCAAGCTCCCCATTCTTTGGCCGCTCGAACAGCATCCTGCGCTCAAAGGCGGTGGAGCGAAAGAATGGAAAACGCTCGATCGTGTTCTCCATGTTTTCCGAGCATTTCGACTGCAGGAGGTGTACGGGCACCGTCAGGCCTGGATAGTTGCGCGCATCGGTAGCAGGAACTGAGCGGAAGATGCGCTGGTAGAATGCGGAATGCTCTTCCTTGATGGCCGTCAAGCAATAGGTCGGGGTGAAGTACTTGCAGGCCAGAACGGCCAGACGGAGAGTGACATATGGCAGAACGCGCAATGTCCGCGACCACTCGGCGGCGGCAGCAAAACGGCTCGGATCAACGAAACTCTCCCCTGCCTTGATTCGCGGAGCGAGGACATCGTCAAAAACCTCGCTGCTGGGTGAAACTGGCATGGAGGCATCCACGTAATGGAGCCGAATTGTGCTGACCAGGATGCCGTCATAGTAAATGCCGTAACGGAAGGCATTCGGCAGGTCATCGAACTGGTCGGTAACCATGCGGGCTGCATCTTCCCTGACCATGCCCGCGGATAGATACGAATCATAGCGCAGGCGATAGATGGCTTCGAGGTCTTCACCACTTTCGCAGAAACGGTACTCCGTCCTCTCCAGAACGCTCAAGACCGTTCTGACAAATGGAGACTCTGCATCGTGCGATGCGGTCGGATGAACAGACATTTGCGGACCCCTAGAGACTTTACCGGCACGATACTGAAAGCATTTAGTTCAAAAAATATAAAAGTTATCCGAAATATCTAAAGATCATCAGGGTCAAAAATACAAAAAAGCTCTGGGGGTTGGCCTCGGGATGTTCAGTGCTGTGCGGAAATCCTGCGGACCTGGAAACTGTCGTCGACCGACCAGACAGTGTTCGACATCGTCTCGATGCCTGAAGAGGAAAGCGCTGCGCCGAAAAGGAAGCCTTGCACACGATCCGGCCTGATCGCTTCACCGAGCAGCTTAAGTTGCTCGAAAGTCTCCACACCCTCGACTGTCACTCCAAGCCCAAGATTACGCGAAAGCTCCACCACGCCCTTGAGAAGCTGGCGGGAGCGCATGTTTGCTGTGATGTCGTGCAGAAAGCTTCCATCGATCTTGACCCGGTCGAGCGGCAATGTGTGCAGGTAGCTAAGGCTGGAGTAACCAGTACCGAAATCATCGAGAGCAATACGGATCCCGAGTTGCTTCAGCGCCTCGATGTGGCTGCGATTGGACGGGCGATCATCCAGAAGCGCCGTTTCCGTCACTTCTACTTCGAGCCTGTGAGGCTGCAGCCCAGACTTGGCCAGCGCACCGCGTACCTTGTCGACTACCGCTCGGCTGTGGAAGTCCTTGGCAGACAAGTTAACCGAGACGCTGAGATGGTCGGGCCAGTTCATGCACTCCTGGCAGGCCGCATCGAGTACCAGCGCGCTAATCTCCGAGACTAGGCCCATTTCCTCCGCAAGAGGGATGAAAACGGAAGGGGACACCGGACCTAATTCTGGATGATCCCAACGACAAAGCGCTTCGCAGCTTGTGATGCGCATGCTTTGCATGTCCACGATTGGCTGATAGACCACCCGCAGCGCCTTCGCCTGAATGGCACTGCGCAAGTCTGCCTTCATGACTTGGCGGTTGCGGAAGGCAGCGTCCATTTCGGCCTCGAAAAGACGCCATCCGTTCTTGCCCTGTTCTTTCGCGCTGTAAAGGGCCAGGTCGGCTTTCACGGTAATGCTGTCCATATCGTGACCGCGCACGGGCACCACAACGCCACCCCCGCTCACCTGAACCCTGAGGGCGTGGCCAGCCACGTCAACTTCGCCTTGCAGTTGCGAAATAATGGCCTCAAGCTGGCTCCTGAAATCTTCCTCGTCCTCGACGCGATTGAAGAAGATCATGAATTCGTCGCCGCCAAAACGACTGATCTTGACGTTATCGTTCACAAGCGACGAAAGCCGTTCGGCAACCGAGTAGATCAGTCCATCGCCCACCGGATGCCCGAGCGTATCATTGATGCTCTTGAAATCATCCAGGTCGAGAATCGCCGTCCCACACAGCCGGCCCGGGTCGCCGCTCTGCATAAGTTCGGTGATCATTTCGTGGAAATAAGCCCGGTTAGGCAGATTCGTCAGACTGTCGAAGCGGGCCATGTAGCGAATCTTCGTCTCGGCCGCTACACGCTGAGTGACCTCATCGAACGTGAGGACCCCGAGTTCATCCTTGCCTTCCCGAGCGGAAAATTCATAGTAGCGGCCATCCGTCAGCTTCAACAGGACCTTGCGACCCCGCCCTTCCTTGAGGGCGCGCGTCAACTGCGCCTCAGCGAACTGATAATCCCCGAAGGTCAAAAGCTTACCGGCGACTGCCCGTAGCAGCAGCGCCTTCAGCGTACGACCGAGCAACTGTTCGGACGAGCGAAATCTGAGGGTTTCCGCAGCCTGGGCGTTGGCAACCACGACACACCCCTCGGGGCTGAACATCACGAGTCCGTGCGACATCGTGTTGAGCGCACGATCGAACCGCTGCGCGAGTTGCCTTGCGCGTTTGCGGTCAAGAACCGCCGAGAAGAGGATCCTGCGCACGTCGGCTGCACTGCCATTGATGATGGCAATGAAAGGCATGATAAGCAGGCCGAGAACGACATGAGCAATATCACCGCGCAGAAAAAGCCCAAGCGCTATTGGCCCGATCATCGTGGTGGCAAACAGCATCACCATCCGCGGGGAGCCGTAGTTTCGGGCAACGACTGTCACCAGCGAGCCCATATTGATAGCCAGCGCGCCGAGTTCTGCGAATGGATGAGGGTAGATATAGATCGAGGTGAATGCGAAACCGCCGAGTAGCAGCCCCTGAAGACTCCCCTTGAGAACGTAGTCGAACTCCCACTTACGTGCCGTTTCCAAATCGAGCTCATCCAGCTCTTTCCGGCTACGGCGCAAACCGGTAAATCTCCAGAAGCCGATTGCAACGAGCACCGCAGCGAACAGCCCGTAAAGGGGGTGGCCGGTTTGCTCATAAGCCATGAGCGCCACCAGCATATGGCAAAGCGCTCCAACTAGCAGCGTGTGGCGCCGCTCGAACAGTGACCTGACGAACTGAATGTAGACGTCGTCGGGAACGTCACCAGCGCGATGAACCATATACTCCTTCCCACCTAGGCAAAGATTTTAGTGGTGTGATCTTAAGAAAAATTGAAGCAATGCAGAATCATCATGGCTGGATACCATGGTGGGAGCCTATTCAGCAGCCTGCAATAACGAATGAGGCTTGTTGCTTTCGAACCGGGCCAATAATCGTCCGCGTTCCTCCTCGGCATTCCTGACGCTGGCTTGCTTGACATGGCCAAACCCGCGAATCAGAGTCGGCACCGACGCGAGCGCTAAAGCAGCCTCTACCTGTCCCGGCGCCAGCGACCGTTCAATCATGTCGAGATCGGCCTCATACCGCATAAGAATTTCTCGCTCCATACGCCGCTCGGCGGTATGGCCGAACGGGTCAAAGGCCGTCCCGCGCAGGCGCTTCAGGCGTGCAAGAATGTAGAAGGCCTTCATCATCCAAGGGCCGAATTTCATCTTCTGAGGTTGCCCCGAACTGTCGCGCCGGGCAAAAGCAGGGGGGGCGAGGTGAAACTCGAGCCTGTCATAGCTTTCGAACTCGCTGGCGAGCTGGCGCTGAAAGCTCCCATCGGTATAAAGCCGCGCCACCTCATATTCGTCCTTAATGGCCATGAGCTTGAAAAGGTTACGTGCGGCCGCTTCAGTCACCGCCGTCGAGCCTGGTATCGCCTTAGCCTCCGCGGCCCGAAGGCGCATGATGCGGGCGCGGTAGCGCTCGGCATAGGCTGAATCCTGGTAGTCTGCCAGATAAGCCGTCCGCCGCGAGATGATCTCGTCCAGATCCTTCGCCATTGGCTCTGGGGTTGAAAGTGCCGATCGCGCTACCAGGCCCTGGACATGCTCGGGTGCATGGGCAGCCCTCCGTCCCCAGCGGAACGCTGCAATGTTCATGGAAACAGCCTGACCATTAAGCTCGATGGCCTTCTCGACCGCCTCCGCGGAAACTGGCAGCCCGCCTAGCTGACATGCCATCCCCAGCATGAACATATTGGCCGCGATCGAATTGCCGAACAGGACCGAGGCTGCTTGGGTGGCGTCGAAAAAATATGCCCTGCCCTCGCCTGCCGCGTCACGAACGGCTTTCTTGAGCTGTTCGACCGGCAGCGAGAAGTCAGCGGAGCGGGCAAAAACGCCCGGCATTATCTCCGCCGTATTGGCCACGACCAGGGTATGTCCCTGCCGGATTGTGGCAAGCACCTTGCGGGCGCCCGAAACGACCAGATCGCAGCCGAGCACCAAATCCGCTTTTCCGGCCGCTACGCGAATTGAATTTATTTCGGCCGGTGAGGAAGCAATGCGAAGATGCGAATACACCGCCCCACCCTTCTGAGCGAGGCCCGCCATGTCGATAACTCCCGCGCCCTTTCCTTCCAGATGCGCCGCCATGCCGAGAATGGCGCCGATGGTAATCACCCCCGTGCCGCCAATGCCATTGACAATGCCGGACCAGCCAAGATCGTCGAGCGGGAAAAGCCTCGGCTCCGGAATGCCGGCCAGGGGGACGATATCGCTAGCCATACCGTTACCAAGCTTCCTGAGGCTTGCACCATGCACGGTCACGAAGGAGGGACAAAATCCCTTTACGCAGGAAAAGTCCTTGTTACAGCTTGACTGATCAATGCGCCGCTTGCGCCCGAATTCAGTTTCTACCGGTTGCACCGAGATGCAGTTCGACTGAACGCCGCAATCGCCGCACCCTTCGCACACCAGTTCATTGATGATCACCCGCATGTCAGGATCAGGATAGGTGCCGCGCTTGCGCCTGCGGCGCTTCTCGGCCGCGCAGGTCTGGTCATAAACGAGAACGGTGACACCCTGCGTATCTCGTAATTTGCGCTGCACTACATCGAGATCGTCGCGGTGATGGACAGTCGTTCCAGCCGGAAACCGGAATTCTCCTTTATATTTTTCCGGGTCTTCACTCACGACGGCGATACGCTTCACGCCTTCGGCCCGCACCTGCTCCACGAGCTGGCCCAGCGACAGACCGCCCTCGAGCGGTTGGCCACCCGTCATGGCTACGGCATCGTTATACAGAATCTTGAAGGTGATGTTGGAACGGGCGGCAACGGCGAAACGGATCGCTAGCGAACCGGAATGGTTGAAGGTTCCGTCTCCGAGATTCTGGAAGATGTGCTCGCGCTTTGAGAAAGGCTGTTGGCCAATCCACTGCACCCCCTCCCCGCCCATGGCGGTGAAGCCAATCGTCCCGCGATCCATCCACAATGCCATGAAGTGGCAGCCTATGCCGCCGCCAGCGATGGAGCCTTCAGGCACGCGGGTGGAAGTATTATGAGGGCAGCCCGAGCAGAAGTGGGGCACCCGCGAGGCCACGTCCTTTGTCTGTGCAAGCATCGCCTGAAACTGCTGCAACCGAGCGACATGGCCGGCGATCTCCTCGGAATGTCCGATGACCTTGAGGATGCGCTCACCTATTGTAATGGCGATTTCATTGGGATCGAGCGTGCCGCTGACCGGAAAGAGCTTCTCACCACATTCATCATTCTTACCGATAATGACGGGATTGTTGGGGGTGCCGTAGAGGTTCTCGCGGAGTTGCGCCTCAAGCAGGGACCGCTTTTCCTCGACCACGATCACCATTTCCAGCCCGCGCGCGAAGTCTGCCACGTGCTGGTAATCAAAGGGCCATGGACAGGCAACCTTGAAAAGCCTGACGCCCAATGCTGCGGCGCGGATCTCGTCGATTCCCAGATCGGTCAGCGCCTGGCGAACGTCAAGGTAGCTCGTGCCAATGGTCACGATGCCAAGCTTGGGCCTCGCTCCGCCGGAGAAGACGATACGGTTCAACCCGTTTTCACGCACAAAGGCCGCCGCTGCCGCGCGCTTATAGCGGTGCAGCCGCTCCTCCTGGGCGAAAGGACCGAATTCGTGGCGGATATTGAGGCCGCCTGGCGGCATGTCTACCTGGGGAAGGACGATGTTCAGCCTTTCTAGTGCTACGTCCACGGAGGCCGTCGATTCGATGTTGTCCTTCACGCATTTTATGGCCGTCCAGGTGCCGGCGAAGCGCGAAAGCGCGTAGCCGTAAAGGCCATAGTCAATAAGTTCCTGCACGCCAGCGGGATTGAGGATAGGCACCATGGCGTCGACAAAGGCGAACTCGCTCTGGTGCGCTACCGTGGAGGATTCGGCGGCGTGATCATCGCCCATCAACGCCAAAACGCCGCCATGCCTGGAGGAACCTGCTAGGTTGGCATGCCGGAAAACGTCACCCGTCCGGTCGACACCTGGCCCCTTGCCGTACCACAGGGAAAAGACGCCGTCATAGCGCCCCTCACCCAAAAGTTCCGTCTGCTGGGAGCCCCAGCAGGCCGTCGCTGCCAATTCCTCGTTGAGGCCTGGTTGGAACACAATATCGGAAGCGGCAAGCTCCGTGCCGGCCTTCCACAATTGCATATCGATGCCCGCCACCGGCGACCCGCGATAGCCTGACACAAAACCAGCGGTGTTAAGCCCCGCGCGGCGGTCTAGTTCCCGCTGCATGAGAAGCATGCGCACGATCGCCTGAGCGCCGGACACAAAGATGCGTTCCTTGGAAAGATCATATTTGTCGCGGAGCGAGACTTCATGAAGCGTCACGGTAATTTCCTCCTCGACGGTTTCTACCGCCGACAGCGATCGCTTCGGCACGCGTGGGACTCAACCGCGATAAACAGACAACGGTTCCCGCACCGAAGCTGCCGGCACCTTTGGAGTCACAGACAGTTTTCCCCCGCAACGCTTCAACGTCAAACGAAATCGGGTAGCGGCAAAAAAGAGCAAGAGCCGCAGCCAATAGACGCAATCTTAAGACATTTTGTTAGCAAAACTAGTATCCTCACGCATGCTTATACATCCTCACCGTTGCATCTGGAATCCCAACCTGGGCGCAAGACTTGGAAAGGCAGGGGACCGGAACTAGATGTAAGGCATGTCCTATTCCCAGAGAATCATACAACCACTCGTCGCCGTATCAACGGACGTCAGAGAGTTCGAGAAATATACGTGGCACGCGACTCCGGAGCAGTACCTGGAGGCAGCCGTTTCGGTCGCAGGCGTTCTCCCGTTACTTTTGCCCTCTTTTGCAGACAGGCTCAATTTTGACTGGCTCCTATCGTCCGTCGACGGCGTATTGCTGACCGGATCGAAGTCAAACGTGCACCCTGGCCTTTATGGCGGTGTTGCTGACGAGAAGAGCGGCCCTTATGACGAACGGCGGGACGCAACGACCATTCCGCTCATTCGCAAAGCTATAGAGAAGGGGATACCGCTCCTTGCCATTTGCCGCGGCATTCAGGAGCTGAACGTAGCGCTTAGCGGCACGCTTGCGAACGACATTCAGGAGCGTGATGGGATAATGGACCACCGGGCTCCTCAAAGCGACAGCCAGGACGAGCGCTTTGCCATCCGCCACCCGGTTACCATCAATCCGGGGACATGCCTTGCCGATATACTCGGAACAAGTGAAATCTCGGTTAATTCCGTCCACCGCCAGGCAGTGGAGAGACTCAGTCCGAAACTGCAGGTGGAAGCCACGGCGCCAGACGGGACGGTGGAGGCTGTCTCGGTAAAGGGGGCGCGGGGCTTTGCACTGGGCGTCCAATGGCACCCAGAATATTGGGCGGCTACAGACTCACCGTCGCAACGCCTCTTTGCTGCATTCGGTGATGCTGTTCGTGCCCATGCTGAAACGCGCTTGGCAGGCGCTCGAGCGCAGGAGAGTGGCCGAAATAACGGAGAACCCTACTTCGCGGTGAGCGCGACAAGCGGCGCCACCGGTCGCAAGGATTCGTAAGCCACCCCATCGGCCGCAAAAAATTCCACGATCGGCCTTCCGTCAGCCGCCACGAAGGTCACACCGCCGCTTGCATCCTGGCGCCAGTAGCGCGCCTCCGCCAAGCGGGGCATTAAAGCAATGCATTCATGATCCAGGTCTAGCTCGGCACGAAGCGCGTTGGCACCGCCATGGCGCACAACCGTGCAACTGCCCTCGCGTCCTGAAACCTGTAGCTGATAGGCCAGAAGCGCTTCCTTGTGCTCCTGGACCTGTTTCGACACGGAATGCGTGGGGTTCTCATTATCGCCAAGTATTGCGAAGGAAGCCGCTCCGAGAAGACCCAATGCGGTTAAGAATGACAGTCCCTTCATTAAAGACCCCTCGCTCGTTAACTGAGCCAGACTGAGCACCCCCCATACGAATCACTAAGCGCTGCTTCATTGGCAATAATATGGCGCTTATGGAAGACCCTTTTTGGTCATGGCCATTACATGGGTCGTCTCAGCGACCGGTGTAAGCGGTTTACCGGTCGAGAACCAGGAGATGAGGTTGTCGATCATCAAATTGGCCACCGCCTCGCGGGTGTGCACCGATGCTGAGCCCACGTGCGGCAGAAGGCAAGTGTTTGGGCAGGACAGAAGATCTTCCGGCACGTTCGGCTCATCTGCGTACACGTCGAGTCCGGCGGCAAGGATGGTGCCATTTTTCAGGGCAGCCGCAAGCGCCTTCTCATCTACCGTGGCACCACGGCCGATATTGATGAAAACGCCATCGGACCCAAGTGCATTCAATATCTGATCGTCTATGGCCCTATCCGTCGCGGGTCCGCCCGGAGCGACGCAGATCAGCGTATCTACCGCCTTCGCCAGCGATAGGAGGTCGGAATGGTAGGTATAAGGAACATCCTCGACCTTGCGGCGGTTATGATAGCTGACCGGCAAGCCGAAAGCCTCAAGGCGGAGGGCGATTGCCCGACCGATGCGGCCGAGGCCATAAATGCCCACTTTGCGCCCGCGCAGGGACCCCCGGGTGAGAGGATATGGCCCCTCGCGTTTCCAGCGACCATCGCGCAAATATTGCTCAGCCTTCGGCAGTTCCCGTACTGTGTTGATGAGGAGGCCGATCGTTGTATCGGCCACCTCCTCCGTCAACACATCCGGCGTGTTCGTGACCATCACTCCGCTCCGGGCGGCATGGCCAGCATCAACCGAATCATAGCCCACGCCGAAATTCGCAATGATCTGGAGCCGGGGAAGCGCGTCAATGAAGGCGGCCCCGACATTGCCGAAGGACGCCACGGCTTTGACAGACTCCTTCATTTCTTCCGATAAAAGCGCCGGCTCAGCCCGTTCAATGGTGATCGTCCGGAAATGCTGGCGCAGACGTTCAAGCGCATAGGGAATCATCTTTCCGGGCACAAGAACGCAAATATTGGGCTCTTCCTCGTCCATCGCTCACCGCCTTTCTGGGAAGCAGCAGGTATAGCTCTGTGCTTCCTATACGAATGTGAAGTGGAGGATACGGAATTGTCTCAAAGGCTGCCAATTGCTTCTGCCGGATTGTTGTGCATTATTTGTTTCGAGACTCGAAATAAATAGAACCGCACTGGGAGGAATGGATGTATCTCGGTCTGGATCTCGGAACTTCCGGGGTTAAGGCACTTCTTATCACCCAGTCGCAGGAGCTTGTTGCATCGGCAACGGCACCACTGGGGGTGTCACGCCCGCATTCAGGCTGGTCGGAGCAGGATCCGGCTCAGTGGATCCAGGCCACCGAAGCCGCTATCCTGTCGCTTAAAGCCTCTCATGGACAAGCACTTGCCGCCGTCCGGGGGATAGGTCTTTCCGGCCAGATGCATGGCGCCACTCTGCTTGATGAGGCCGACAGGCCGCTGCGGCCCTGTATTCTATGGAACGATACCCGCAGCCACGCTGAAGCGACGCGTCTTGATGCAGATCCGCGCTTCAGGAAGATCACAGGCAACATAGTCTTTCCCGGCTTCACCGCCCCCAAGCTGCTCTGGGTGAAGGAAAACGAGCCTGAAATCTATGCAGCCACGGCCAAAGTACTCCTGCCGAAGGATTTCCTCCGCCTCTGGCTGACAGGCGAGCGCATATCCGAAATGTCCGATGCCGCAGGCACTTCCTGGCTCGACGTTGCTGGGCGACGCTGGTCGGCCGAACTGTTGGAGGCAAGCGGGCTTGCTGAGAGCCATATGCCCAGCCTGGTGGAAGGCACCGAGCGTGCGGGGCAGCTGCGTCCCGAGCTTGCCGCGCGTTGGGGGATGGCGGCCAGCATTGTCGTTGCAGGCGGGGCTGGCGACAACGCTGCATCCGCGTGCGGAGTAGGAGCGGTGAAGCCGGGGGCTGCCTTTGTCTCCCTTGGCACGTCAGGCGTGCTATTTGCCAGCAATGCTGCTTATCTTCCCAATCCAGAAAGCGCGGTGCACACCTTCTGCCATGCTCTGCCCGGCACCTGGCACCAGATGGGCGTCATCCTTTCGGCAACCGATTCCCTCAACTGGCTAGCACGGATTACAGGCGCAGAGCCGGAGGAACTGACAGGCGAACTCGGCCAGACCCTCCGAGAACCGTCCGGCGTCTCCTTCCTGCCATATCTTTCAGGTGAGCGTACTCCGCATAACGACGCGGTCGTCCGAGGCAGCTTCACCGGACTTGAACATGGCACCGGCCGCGCCGCCCTCACGCAGGCAGTGGTGGAGGGTGTCGCTTTCGCCTTCCGTGACTGCCTGGAAGCTTTGAAACAGGCCGGCACTGAGATTGTCCGCGTCACCGCCATCGGCGGAGGGTCGCGCTCCTACTATTGGCTCGCGGCCATCGCCACGATCCTTGGCGTGCCGGTCGAAGTGCCGGCAGAGGGTGATTTTGGTGCTGCCTTCGGGGCGGCACGACTCGGCCTGATTGCAGCGGAAGGGGCAGACCCCCTTTCTGTATGCCTCCCACCCGCCACCGCAGCCTCCATTGAACCAACCATCGCGCTCGCAGAGGGCTACGAAGAGGCGTATCGACGCTATCGCAGGCTTTATCCAGCCATTCGAGGAGTTTCGTGATGGGTAAGGGATTTTTCACGGACCTGGCGCCGGTTCGCTACGAAGGCCCCGAAAGCCTCAACCCTCTTGCCTACCGGCACTACAATCCGGACGAGATGGTGCTGGGACGGCGGCTGGAGGACCATTTACGATTTGCCGTCTGCTACTGGCACAATCTCGTGTGGACCGGAAGCGATCCGTTCGGGGGTTACACCTTCGAGAGGCCATGGTTCGGAGACACGATGGACCATGCGAAACGAAAGGCCGACGTCGCCTTCGAGATGTTCGAGCTCCTTGGCGTGCCCTTTTTCACCTTTCACGACTTCGATGTTAGGCCAGAAGGGGCAACACTTGCCGAGAGTATTTCCCGCCTCGAAGAGATCGCCGATTACTTCGCTGCCAAGATGGAGAAGACGGGCGTAAAGCTTCTCTGGGGTACGGCGAACCTTTTCTCCCACCGCCGTTTCATGGCAGGTGCGGCCACCAATCCGGATCCGGACGTATTTGCATATGCCGCGGGGCTGGTGAAGGCGTGCATGGATGTTACGCATCGGCTCGGCGGCGAAAACTACGTATTATGGGGCGGGCGCGAGGGATATGAAACGCTGCTCAACACGGATATGGGCCGGGAGCTTGACCAGCTTGGCCGCTTCCTGAGCCTCGTTGTGGATTACAAGCACCGGATCGGCTTCAAGGGTGCGATACTTGTCGAGCCCAAGCCGCAGGAGCCAACCAAGCATCAATATGATTTCGACGTCGCCACCGTTTACGGCTTCCTGAAACGATATGGACTGGAAAACGAGGTGAAGGTGAATATCGAGCAGGGCCATGCCATTCTTGCAGGCCACTCCTTCGAGCATGAGCTGGCGCTTGCGGCTGCGCTCGGCATCTTCGGCTCTATCGACATGAACCGCAACGACCAGCAGTCCGGCTGGGACACGGACCAGTTTCCCAATAACGTGCCCGAGGTGGCGCTTGCATACTACCAAATCGTCAAGGCTGGCGGCTTTACGTCTGGCGGAACCAATTTTGATGCGAAGCTTCGCCGCCAGTCGCTTGATCCGGAAGATTTGCTTGCTGCCCATGTTGGAGCGATGGATGTCTGCGCACGCGGTTTCAAGGCGGCCGCCCGTATGCTCGAAGACAAGGCCCTCAGCCGTCCGCTCGGTGAACGCTATGCCGGATGGGAGTCTGCCGAGGCAAAGGCAATGCTCTCGGGAGAACGGACTCTTGAGGAAATTGCCGAACGCGTGATGCGCGAGGACATCGAACCGCTGCCCCGCTCGGGCCGGCAGGAAATCCTGGAGAACATCGTCAACCGATATGTCTGAACGCCCGGTCTAAAGGAACCAGTCGGCTCTAAGTGCATTCCTATTTCACTATAATGGGGCTCATGAGGCTGTCGTAGAAACTTCATCACACTGCCTTCATACAGACAGCATCATCCTTCATGAATTGGTGCCGCGAGCGGAGAGAATTATGGTTGCCGATAAGAACAATAAGAAATTTGACGAGATCGACGCCATTCTGGCACAGGACGGCTCTGCTTCGGTTATCGACACGCTACTGTCGATACCACGGGAAATCCCCACCGCCAGCGATGAGGGCACATGGGAGCGGGCGCTTCACGCTCGCCTTCAGGAAAGGCTGTCGCGCAAGATGCGGGAGATACTCGAAGAGAGCCGCAATCAGAGTAACTCCAAAGGTGCGGCATGAGCACCCGTCACTCATCATTGGAGTGCGAGAAAATCGTCAATCTTAGCAGCAGCCTTGAGCAGCAGCGGGAGCACCGAGGCGCGAAGCTCTTCGCAGGAGAGCCGCGCTGTCTGAGTGGAGACGTTGATGGCGGCGACCACCCGTCCCGACCGGTTGCGCACCGGTACGGCGATCGATCTGAGGCCGAGCTCCAGTTCCTCGTCGACGATGGCATAGCCTGCCCGCCGGACCTCGGCCACATGCCCCATAAGCGAATCCCGGTTCGTAATTGTCTTGGGCGTGTTGGCGCGGATCGCCGCCTTGCCGAGAAGACGGGCGAGTTCGGCATCGTCCAGATCTGAAAGCAGCACCCGGCCCATCGACGTGCAATAGGCAGGCAGCCGGGTCCCCACCGAAAGGGCTACCGACATGATGCGGCGGCCTGCGACCCGCGCCACATACACGACGTCCTCGCCTTCCAGAACTGCCGCCGAACAGGATTCGCCCACCGCTTGGGAGATCTCACGCAGGACAGGCTCCGCATAGCTCCAGGGCGATGCGCCACCCAGCCATAGGCGGGTGAGCGACAGCAGCTTTGCTGAAAGCAGAAAATGCCTCCCGTCCTGCTGCGCATAGCCTTGCGCTACCAGCGTCAGCAGCAGGCGGCGGGCGCCCGCTCTTGTAAGCCCCGCCTTTTCGGCCACTTCCGTCAAGCGCATACCCGCAGGAGCCTTCGCAAGGATCTCCACGACCGCAAGACCCTTCGCTAGCGACCCCACCAAATCGCGGGTGCCAGTTTCAACAGCCCGAATTGACTCCATTCTCCGCGTCATCTAAGAAAGTATCGCATATAAAACATTTGTTCGCAATGCGAACTGCGGGAGGATTCAATGGCGCAGTTCATGCCGCTTCCTGATGCGATTCATGACAATCTGAAAGATGGCGATAAGGCCGCGTTCGAAGGATTTACCCATCTCATTCCCACGGCGGCCGCTCACGAAGCGATTCGGCAGGGCATTAGCGATCTCATCCTAATTCGGATGACAACGGACCTGATCTACGACCAGATGATCGGGATGGGTTTGGCGAGAAAGCTGGTATTTTCCTATGCGGGCAATCCCGGCGTGGGGCTGCTCCGGCGCGTTAGAGACGCGGTGGAGAACGGATGGCCGCGACCGCTTGAACTGGAGGAGCACTCGCACGCGGCGCTGGCAAGCGCCTATGAGGCAGGCGCCGCAGGCTTGCCCTTTGCCGTTTTCCGCGGCTATCGCGGTGCTGGGCTTGCCAAAGTCAACCCGGCCATCCGCAGCGTGACCTGCCCTTTCACTGACGAAGTACTCGCGGCGGTGCCTGCCTTGCGCCCGGATGTCACCTTCATCCACGCGCAGAAGGCCGACCGGAAGGGAAACGTGCTGATCGAGGGCATTGTCGGCATCCAGAAAGAGGCCGTTCTGGCTGCTCGCCGCGCTGTCGTCACGGTCGAGGAGGTCGTGGAGGAATTTTCCGGCCTCCACCCTAATGCCTGCGTGCTTCCACACTGGACCATCACGGCGATCAGCGTCGTTCCGGGCGGTGCGCATCCATCATATGCCCACAACTACTACAAGCGGGATAATGCCGCCTATATCGAGTGGGACGAAATCGCGGCCGACCGGAAACGCTTCCGCGCGTGGATGGACGAGCATGTAATCAATGCGACACCGGAAGATTTTGCCGGCCGGGTGGCTGGGCTGGGGTGACATGATGAGCAAGCAGCCATTCAACTCAAGCGAGATGATGACGATTGCCGCCTCTCGTGCGCTTACAAGCGAGGATGTGTGCTTCGTCGGCATTGGCGCGCCCTCTGCCGCCTGCAATGTTGCTCGCCTCACGCACGCGCCGGACATTACGCTGATTTACGAATCCGGCACCATCGGCACCGCGCCCGACGTGTTGCCGCTTTCCATCGGGGATGGGGAACTGTGCGACACCGCGCTCACCACCGTATCCGTGCCGGAGATGTTCCGCTATTGGCTTCAGGGTGGGCATATCACCATCGGCTTCCTGGGAGCGGCACAAGTCGACCGGTTCGGCAACATCAACACCACCGTTATAGGCGACTACCACAAGCCGAAGGTGCGCCTGCCCGGCGGCGGTGGCGCGCCGGAGATCGCATCCTGCTGCGGCAAGATCTATATCACCATGGCCCAGTCGAAGCGCGGGATGGTGGACAAGATAGACTTCTTTACCTCCTTCGGTCACGGCGAGGGAGGCGATCATCGCCAGCGGCTTGGAATCGAGACAAAGGGGCCATCCCTGCTCATTACCGATCTTGCCATCTGGCACCCTGATCCGGAGACAAAAGAATTCGTGGTCACCGCATTGCATCCGGGTGTTACCCGCGACATGGTGCAAGACACCTGCGGGTGGAAGGTAAGGTTCTCCGACGTGGTGGAGGAAACGCCGCCTCCAACGGAACTCGAACTCACCACCCTTCGCGAATTGAAGGAGCGTACGGCCGCGGCCCATGAGGAAAGAGGCCGGTAGACGGAGAACAGAATGGCTGAAGCTTTCATTTGTGATTTTGTCCGCACACCAATCGGCCGCTTCGGCGGGGCACTGTCTTCCGTTCGCGCAGACGATCTGGCTGCGATACCCCTCAAGGCGCTTTTCGAGCGCTGGTCATCCGTGGATTGGGCCGCGATCGACGACGTGCTCTACGGATGTGCGAACCAGGCGGGTGAAGACAATCGAAATGTGGCGCGCATGGCAGTACTTCTGGCGGGGCTGCCGGTCGATGTTCCCGGCGCCACGATCAACCGCCTGTGCGGCTCGGGCATGGACGCGGTCGCAACCGCCGCGCGCGCCATCAAGGCGGGCGAGGCTGAACTGATCATCGCCGGCGGTGTGGAATCCATGAGCCGAGCCCCCTTCGTCCTGCCAAAGGCGGAAACGGCCTTCTCCCGCAACGCGGAAATCTACGACACCACCATTGGCTGGCGCTTCGTCAACCCATTGATCAAGAAGCAGTATGGCGTCGATTCCATGCCGGAGACAGGCGAGAATGTCGCCGAAGAGTTCAACGTAAGCCGTAACGACCAGGATGCTTTTGCGGTGCGCAGTCAGGAAAAGGCGGTGGCTGCACAACACAACGGGCGCCTGGCCAAGGAAATCGTGCCGGTTACCATCCCCCAGCGCAGGGGCGAACCAATCATCGTCGAAAAGGATGAACATCCTCGCCCGGGGACGAATCTGGAAGCTCTCGGCAAGTTGCCAACGCCCTTTCGCGAAGGCGGCACCGTCACGGCCGGCAATGCCTCGGGCGTCAATGACGGCGCTGCGGCGCTGATCGTTGCTTCAGAAGCGGCGGCGCGGAAGTACGGACTTACACCCATCGCCCGCGTGCTGGGCTGTGCCTCGGCAGGGGTTTCTCCGCGCATCATGGGTATTGGTCCTGCTCCGGCGACGAAGAAGCTGTGCGCGAGACTTGAGCTGAAGCCGACTGACTTTAACGTTGTCGAACTTAACGAAGCCTTTGCCTCCCAAGGCATCGCTGTCCTGCGCGAACTTGGCATTCCGGAAGACGCAGCGCATGTGAATCCGAATGGGGGGGCTATCGCCCTCGGCCATCCTCTCGGCATGTCCGGTGCCCGCATCACCGGCTCGGCAGCGCTCGAACTACGCGAGAGGGGTGCGCGGCTCGCGCTCGCCACCATGTGCATCGGTGTAGGCCAGGGCATAGCCATCGCGCTGGAACGGGTCTAAAAAGCTCTCGGCGAAAGCTGCCGGATGGTGGCGGCTCGTTCCGGCATTGCCGTAATCATAGGCTGTGAAGTGGTCCGGCCTTACCGTGCGAGCGGTTCCGTGGCGGCACGCGCTATGGCCTTGTCCGATGTAGATCGCGGATGTGCTATGCTCAGCTAGGATGAATGTCCCAGCACGTCGATCCTGAAGGGCTCTTCGAAAAAGAACTCTTCCAGGTTGATGCCTTCTCCTCCGCGGTCAACGATCAGGAAGTCCTGCTCCTGATCAACCGGTGTGAGCACACCGTGCCATGTATTGCGGGCATAGTTCACGCCCTGCCCCGGCTTGGTAAGAAAGGCCAGAGGCCTGCCCGGCCGGCCGCCCTCGTCCGGACAGACAACGACTAGAAAGGGCTGCGGCGATAGCGGGATGAAGGCCTGACTGCCGAGGGGATGGCGCTCCACCATCTTCAATGTGAGCGGCAGGGCGTAGGGCTGTCCGCGTGCGATGCTGATGAGGACACGCGCATCCTCCCCTACCGCCTCCACACGCGCAAGATCATGAAACCGTTCAGTCATCCCGTTATTGATCGGAAAGCTCGCAGCGCCATCAGCTTCAATCACGTCGCCGAACGGGGCGAAGGCTTCACGAGTGAGCGGAACAGCAACGATCCTTCTCATCGGCTTAGCTGCCAAGCCGGCCGGAGCGAAGCATGTCGATTCACATCCTTGTAGAGGAGGTAGCGGAAACGGCCGGGCCCGCCCGCATAGCAAGCCTGTGGGCAGAAGGCTCGCAGCCACATGAAGTCGCCCGCTTCCACCTCCACCCAGTCGCGGTTCAGCCGGTAAACGGCCTTACCTTCCAGCACGTAAAGACCGTGCTCCATGACGTGGGTCTCGGTGAACGGAATGACGGCCCCGGGCTCGAAAGTGACAATGTTCACATGCATGTCATGGCCGATGTCGTCCGGATCGACGAAACGGGTGGTTGCCCAGCGGCCGGCAGTACCCGGCATGGATGTGGGCGCGACATCCCGCTCATTAATGAAAAGCGCCTCCGGAACCGGCACGCCCTCCACCTTCTCGTATGCTTTCCGGATCCAGTGGAAGCGCGCCGGCACCGCACCCTCATTCACCGCGCTCCAACCGCTTGCCGGCGGTAGAAAGGCATAGCCGCCCGGCCCCATGCGATGCCCCTTCCCGTCCAACTTTACCGTAAGCTCGCCTTCCGTAACGAACAAAACGCCTTCAGCGCTGCTGTCCGGCTCAGGCTTGTCGCTGCCGCCGCCTGGCTGGACCTCCATTATGTATTGCGAAAAGGTCTCGGCAAAACCAGTAAGCGGCCGGGCGATTATCCACGCGCGAGTTCCATTCCAGAAGGGAAGATTACTCGTTACGATGTCCCGCATCACGCCGCTGGGAATGACTGCATAGGCCTCGGTGAAGACTGCGCGTCCGGTCAGAAGCTCAGTCTGGGGAGGATGACCGCCCCTGGGGGAGTAATAGGTGGGAATATTGGTCGTCATGACGGCAGAATGTCCTTGAGCCTGAGGTAGGCGATCCTTTCCACCTGGCGGCATGCGGTGGCGAACTCCTCCTCGCGGCTGTTCTCAATGCGGGTCTGAAACGCGCGCAGGATGCCTTCCTTGGTATGATCCATCGCGGCGATGATAAAGGGAAACCCGAATTTCGCCGTATAGCGCTCGTTCAGATCAGTGAATCGGGCGCGCTCTTCATCGGTAAGCGCGTCAAGCCCTGCCGCGGCCTGCTCGCGTGTCGACTCCGGCGTAAGCCGCTTTGCCGCGGCAAGCTTTCCGGCCAGATCGGGGTGTGCCTTCAGCACGCCCAGCCGTTCTTCATCGCTCGCTGAGCGGAAAATGCGGGCGAGTGCGTTGTGAAGGCCGGCAGCGCTGTCATGCGCAGGCCCAAGTTCAAGCTTGAAGGCACGTTCGGCAATCCATGGCGAGTGCTCGAAAATGCCCTTGAAGCGCTCCACGAACTCCGCCTCTCCCATACGGCTTGGCCTTATGGCCGGCGGCTTATAGGGATGGTGCTTCATCCAGTGCTCTGCAATGTCGATGCGGCGCGGCAGCCACACCTTCTCATGGCCCTTCACATAGTCGATGAATCGCCGGAGCGAGGCAGCACGGCCTGGTCGGCCAATCAGCCGGCAATGCAACCCGACACTCATCATCGAAGGGCGCCCGCCCCGCCCCTCCTCATAAAGCGTATCGAAAGCATCCTTCAAATAAGCGTAAAATTGGTCGCCCGAATTGAATCCCTGCGGGGTGGCGAAACGCATGTCATTGGCGTCAAGCGTATAGGGGATGATGAGTTGTGGCCGTGTAGGATTGCCGTGGCCATCTCGATCGAGCCAGTAGGGCAGATCGTCGTCATAGGTATCAGAAATCCAGTCGAACCCGCCATACTCAACCGCCAGCCGGACCGAATTTGCCGAGGTGCGACCGAGATAAAGTCCGCGCGGTGCTTCGCCCACAACTTCCGTATGCAAGCGCACCGCGTTCTCAAGGTCGCGTTTTTCCTCCTCTTCCGGATGAGCCCGGTAGTCGATCCACTTCAGGCCGTGACTGGCGATCTCCCAGCCTGCCTCTCGCATGGCGGTCACCTGTTCGGGCGAGCGGGCCAGCGCGCTTGCGACCCCGTAGACAGTTACCGGAACCGAAGCCTGCGTGAACATACGGTGCAGCCGCCAGAAGCCGGCGCGCGCGCCATATTCATAGATCGATTCCATGTTCCAGTGGCGCATGCCCGGCCATGGCGTTGCTCCAACAATCTCCGAGAGAAAAGCCTCCGAGGCTGCATCTCCGTGCAGGATGCAGTTCTCGCCCCCCTCCTCATAGTTCACGACGAATTGCACCGCGACATAGGCACCATCCGGCCATTTCGGATCCGGCGGGCTGGGGCCATAGCCCCTCATGTCTCGAAAGTAACGGCTCACGATCTTCCCCATGGGTTTCATATTATTTTCAAAGATAGCCGAACCTATTGCCCGCCCATTAATGTGAAAATTTTGAAAGTCTTTTCTTCTTCTTTTTTTTGCTACCCTCTTATGCAGCTATTGGATTTGCCGCACAATCAAGCGGGCATTCGAATTGGAGGTGGCATGGAATGGAAGGCCAGGGACGGCTGACGACCCATGTGCTGGATACGGCAGCGGGACGGCCAGCAGCCGGTTTGGAGGTCGCGCTTTATCGCCTGACAGGCGAGACGCGCAGACATTTGAAAACCGTTCGAACCAATCATGACGGGCGTTGCGATGCGCCGCTCCTAGAGGGTGATGCTTTTGCGCCGGGGGAGTATGAACTGGTCTTTCACGTGGGAGATTATCTGGCTGCTCAGCAGCTGACGCTCCCATCCCCGGCCTTTCTGGACAAGGTGCCGATCCGCTTTGGGATGGCTGAGCGGGCGCATTACCACGTCCCCTTGCTTGTTTCCGCCTACGGCTATTCCACCTACAGGGGAAGCTGATGGAAGCGAAGAGAGCTTTGCGCACGGCGAGCCGGCTGAAACGAAAGCGAAGGGGCTATTGAGCCATGACTCGCCACGAGATCCGCTTTCTCCTGAATAGCCGAAAGGTCATCCTCAAGGACGTACCGCCGGAAAGGACTTTGCTTGACTTCCTCCGCCTCGAACAGGGGCTCACGGGTACCAAGGAAGGCTGCGCCGAAGGCGATTGCGGAGCTTGCACGGTACTTGTCGGGCGTCTTTCCCGCGGAAAGCTGGTCTACGAGGGCGTGGATGCATGCATCCGCTTCCTGGGCTCCCTCGATGGCTGCCATGTCGTTACGGTAGAGCACCTGAAGCGTTCGAACGGAAACCTGCATCCGGTACAGCAGGCGCTGGTGGATTTCCACGGCTCGCAATGCGGCTTCTGCACTCCCGGCTTTGTCATGTCGCTCTACGCTCTGTGGATGCGGGAGCCGTTCCCCTCTGATCCTGCGATCGAAAAAGCCCTCCAAGGCAATCTGTGCCGCTGCACCGGGTATGAGGCCATCGTCAAAGCCGCTCGTTCTTTCTCCAGCTATGGCAATGTTGAGGACGACCTGCTGCTGGCGGAGCGCGAGACGGTGACTGCGGAACTCCTGGCCATGAGGGACGGAGCACGAGTGGAGATTGGCACAGGGAGCGACCGCCTCATCGTGCCAGCAAGCGTCGACGATCTTGCAGAAGTGCTTGAGGCCGAGCTTGACCCCACCATCGTCGCCGGCTCGACCGATGTCGGCTTATGGGTGACGAAGTTCATGCGTCCCATCGCGCCGGTGGTCTTCATCGGCGGGCTGGAAGACCTTCGCACGATTTCGAAGCAGGGTGGCACCCTCACCATTGGCGCGGGAGTGAGCTACACGGAAGCCTTTCCGGTACTCTCCGAACACTTTTCCCCCCTCGCCCGCCTGATTGACCGCGTGGGCGGCGATCAGGTCCGCAATATGGGCACCGTCGGCGGCAACATCGCCAATGGCTCGCCTATCGGCGATACACCGCCTCCATTGATTGCGCTCGGTGCGTCGCTGACGCTGCGCAAGGGAAAGGACCGACGCACGATTCCGCTGGAGGACTACTTTATTGCTTATGGCAAGCAGGACAGGCGGCCGGGCGAGTTCGTCGAGGCGGTGCATCTGCCGCTGCCTGATGCGGAGACCCGTTTTGCGGTGTGGAAGATTTCCAAGCGGCGGGACGAGGATATCACCGCCGTGCTCGGAGCATTCAGGCTAAAGCTTGCCGATGACGGGACGGTGGCAGATATTCGCATCGCCTATGGTGGCATGGCGGCAACACCCAAGCGCGCCCTGGCGGTCGAAGCGGCACTTCTGGGGCAGCCGTGGACGCGCGAAGCCATTGAGGAGGCGATCTCGGCTTATGAAAGGGACTTTTCGCCCATTTCCGACATGCGTGCCTCAGCGAAATACCGTTTGTTGGTGGCGAAAAACCTGCTGCGTCGCTTCCACCTTGAAACGACAGGACATCCGGGGCCGATCCAGGTCTCCCGGACCAGCGAGGAATTGCTCGCATGACACGGCACGAAGCGCCCGAACTTAACAAGGCGGCGATAACGGGCGGTGTAGGCTCCACCTCACGTCATGATTCGGCGCACAAGCATGTCACCGGCGAAGCTATCTATATTGACGACATGCCGGTGCCGGCCGGCACGCTGCACGCCTATCTGGGACTATCCACCATCGTCCACGGTACCATTCGCAGGATGGACCTTTCGGCGGTAGAGAATGCGCCAGGGGTGGTCGCCGTGCTGACCGCCAAAGACATCCCGGGCGAGAACGATGTAAGCCCAACCGGTCTTGACGACGAGCCGATCCTTGCCGACAAGATCGTCCAGTTTTTCGGCCAGCCAATTTTCGCCGTTATCGCCGAAACGCGTGATGCGGCGCGGCGGGCCTGTAGGCATGCCAAGGTGGAGTATGACGAGCAGCCGGCGCTGATCGACATAGCGGATGCCGACCTGAAGAATGCCCGGCTCGTGACCAAGCCGGTGACGTTTTCCCGAAACGACGCCGCCGCCGCCATCGCCGGTGCGCCCCGCCGCATCAAGGGCAGGATACGTGTCGGCGGACAGGACCATTTCTACCTAGAAGGCCAGATCGCGCTCGCATTGCCCGGCGAAGATTTGGACGTGACCATCCATTCCTCCACGCAGCACCCGAGCGAGGTGCAGCATATGGTGGCCCGTGCGCTGGGGGTGCCTTCTCATGCGGTTACTATCGAAGTGCGGCGCATGGGAGGCGGCTTTGGCGGCAAGGAAACGCAGGCAAATCTCTTTGCTGCGGTTGCTGCTGTCGCTGCAAAGCGCACCGGCCGGCCCGTGAAGATTCGGCCTGACCGCGACGACGACATGACCGCTACCGGAAAGCGGCATGATTTCCTGATCGAATACGAGGTGGGGTTCGATGAGGAAGGCACCATTCTAGGCGTCGACTACACCTATGCAGCGCGCTGCGGCTTTTCCGCAGACCTCTCCGGCGCTGTAACGGACCGCGCGCTTTTCCACTGCGACAATGCCTATTATTATCCCGCGGTGCGCGCCATCTCGGCACCCATCTACACGAATACCGTCTCAAACACCGCGTTCCGCGGGTTCGGTGGCCCGCAGGGAATGGTGGGTGCGGAGCGGGTCATCGAGGAAGTGGCATTCGCGCTGGGCAAGGACCCGCTGGAGGTCCGCAAGAAGAACTTTTACGGGGTGACAGAGCGCAATGTTACGCCATACCATCAGAGGGTGGAGGACAACATCATCCACCGTCTGGTTGCCGAACTTGAGGAAAGTGCGGAGTACGCGGCCCGCCGCCTTGCCATTGCAGAGTTCAACACCGGAAGCGAAATCGTCAAACGCGGCATTGCGCTGACGCCCGTGAAGTTCGGCATCTCCTTCACCGCCACCCATTTCAACCAGGCAGGCGCGCTTGTTCATGTCTATACGGACGGCTCGGTGCACCTTAATCATGGGGGCACGGAGATGGGCCAAGGGCTTTACGTGAAGGTGGCCCAAGTGGTCGCGGAAGAATTCCAAATCGATATCGACCAGGTAAAGATCACTGCCACCACCACCGGCAAGGTGCCCAATACCTCGGCCACCGCCGCCTCATCCGGCACGGATTTGAACGGCATGGCTGCGCAAAACGCAGCCCGGCAGATCAAGGACCGGCTCATCGATTTTGCGGCTGACTACTATGACGTGCCGAAGGAGCAGGTGGTGTTCCTGCCGGGCCGCGTGCGCGTAGGAAATCAGGAAATCCCCTTTCCCGATCTCGTCTACCAAGCCTATATGGCTCGCGTGCAGCTCTCAGCCGCTGGCTTCTACAAGACACCGAAAATCCATTGGAACCGGGAGAAAGGACGCGGACGCCCATTCTATTATTTCGCTTATGGGGCGGCCTGCACGGAGGTTTCCATCGACACGCTCACCGGCGAATACATGGTGGAACGGGTGGACATCCTTCACGAGACGGGAAAGTCGCTCAACCCTGCCATCGACCTGGGCCAGATCGAGGGAGGCTTTATCCAGGGGATGGGATGGCTCACCACCGAAGAACTCGTGTGGAATGAGAAGGGGCGGCTAACTACCCACGCTCCTTCCACCTACAAGATTCCGCTTGCTTCAGACCGTCCGAAAATCTTCAACGTACGTATTGCTGACTGGTCGGAGAATACGGAGGCTTCCGTCCATCGGTCCAAGGCCGTTGGCGAGCCGCCCTTCATGTTGGCAATCTCCGTGTTGCACGCGCTTTCCGATGCGGTGGCGAGCGTCGCAAACCACAGAATATGCCCGCGTCTTGACGCCCCGGCCACGCCAGAACGCGTGCTGATGGCGGTGGAACGGCTGAAAGCCGCAACTGCGCGGTAGATCGGCGCGGCATGTACGTCTATCCTGCTGATAGGCCTGGTTGCGCGCGTGCCAAGGTTCGACCTGGGCCTGCGATCGGGGCCGCCGCCCCGACGGAGGGGTACCGATTGCCATGAGCGCCTTTGCAAAACACCTGAAGGCCTTTCTTACTAGCGCCCCGGACGCCGCCGTCGTAACCATCAGCCAGGCAAAAGGCTCCACCCCTCGCGAGGAAGGAGCATGGATGCTGGTTTCGCGCGAGGGGATCTTTGGCACTATCGGCGGCGGACAGCTTGAATATTTGGCGATTGGCAAGGCGCGCGAACTGATCGAGCAGAATATCGCCACTGGAGCGATGAATATTCCCCTCGGACCAGAAATCGGCCAGTGCTGCGGCGGCCGCGTTGCATTGGACATCCGCATAGCCGGACCGGAAGACCGCAGGATATTGACGGCGCGTGCGCAGGAGGAGGACGGCTCCCGCCCCAATGTCTACGTTTTCGGCTGCGGGCATGTGGGCCGCGCGCTTGCCTCTGCACTTGCCCTTCTGCCGCTGCGTACCACCATCGTGGAAACGCGCGCCGAGATGGTGGAGGAGATGCCGCCGGAGGTGAAAACCGTTCTAACTGCGGTGCCGGAGGAGGCAGTGCGCTCGGCGCCGGCGGGCTCTGCCTTTGTCGTCCTCACGCATGATCACGCGCTCGATTTCCTTATTGTCGCAGAGGCGCTTGCGCGTGACGATGCAGCCTATGTCGGCATGATTGGCTCGAAGACCAAGAAGGCAACGTTCCGGAGCTGGTATTTGAAAAACGGGGGAGAGGAACAGCGCTTCAGCCGCCTCATTACGCCGATCGGCGGTGCGGACGTGAAGGACAAGCGACCGGCAATCATTGCCGCCCTAACCGCGGCCGAGATACTGAAGGCGACCATCGGAGCTACCCGCTAAAGGACTCTTACCGGCCAGAGCTCTACGGAAAATGGTAGCGGTTCTCGGGATAATGGAAGGTCAGGTCATTCTGAAAAATGGTCTAACGGCGCGTATAACCGCTTCGACCAGATGGTAGCTGGCGTATTGAAGTGGCCCGCGCATTCCGCGCCCATCCCCTCCGGTCGTCTGCGGATTTAGTGGGCCAGCGGTCGGCAACCCAATTGGCAGCCATACCGGCGGAGCGTCTTGCGCCAAGCGGGATGAAGATCAGCATGCACCTCGCCTACAACAAGCCGGGCTTATTCAGCACTCCGCGCGCGAAATTTAGCACGCGAAAGCATCATGGCTCCGCTAGGGGCTGTCTGCAACCGAGCTGATCGTTCGCGGCCTCCAGGTGGAATTATGAGCATGAGAAGTCACCATGCTCCGGTGGCCTTGAGCCGCAGGAAAATAGACGGGCCAACATCATTGCGTAGGTCCTGCGTCAGCCGCTTCACGGCTAATCAGGCAAAGCCGACGGCCTTGGTGGATCATCTAAGGCCGCGTGTGATCTAATGGCCGGTTCCGCGAACCATGGTCGCGACGGTGATGGTCACCTTTGAAAACGCAACAGGTGAAGTCGCCGATGATTGTCGCGCAACGCCTAATGCGATAGCTATCGAACATTAGCAGCTTCATTAAATACGCCCGCACCGGAGCAGATGCTTCAAATCGGCCTTACGACCCAGGTGGCGGTGTTCCCCCAGAAGGTCCTAGCGCCGGCTAACGCATCCCAGGAGCCTACCGCCGTCTACCGACGTATCGCACTTGCAGTCCGATCACCTACTACGCTGAGTAAGGCGTTCAGAGATCCACATCACCGTGAGGACAACCGACGCCATGATGATGGAAACCACCGTCGCAAAGGCTGCGACAGGAGCAAAGGAGCCCTCTGTCCAAAGGTTTAGTATCACTGAGCCAATCACTGGGTTGCCTGTACCAGACAGCATCGCTGATGCAGTTAGATCGCCCGCTAGAAGCACAAATAACATAGTCCATCCAGCCACGAGGCCCGGAAGCATCAGTGGGAACATGATCCTGAAGAAGGTCTTGCCTTCGGATGCGCCCGCAACAGAAGACGCTTCCTGTAGCTGCCGTCCAACCTGCGCTATCGCCGATGAAGCAATGATTGAGGCTTGCGGGAGATACAGAACCGCATAGGCCAGAAGTAGAATGGTCAGCGTACCATGCAGGTAAAATGGCGCACCGGCGAACATCACGATAAAGGCCATCCCTATGACAAGATTGGAGATAGTCGCCGGCAATTTCAGGGTAAAGTCGATTGCGCCAGTCACTAACCAGTTCCGGCTTGTATACATTCGGAAAGCGATGAGAGCTGTTACAAACATTACAACCGTCGCGACACTGATAGCCAAGGTCAAGCTGTTCAGGATTCCCTGACTCGCAAAGGAATTTCCAAACACATTTAAATAGTGGCGGAAGCTGAGGCGGCTCCAATCAATATTCGCGGTCCAAAAACGCTGGAGACTCACCAGGAATAGCGTGCCGAACGGCAAGATCGTAGCAACTAAGATATAGCCGAGAAGCAACATGCGGGCAGGCCAGCGCACCCAGCCAAGCTTGACTAAGGTGACTTGTGCACCCTTGCCGCCGATCGTTGCAAACTTTCCTGAACTGATGACACGACGTTGAATCCACGTCATCACACTGATTACAACGACAATAACTAAGCCAAACAGAAGCGCCGCACCCGTCTTAGGAGGAAATTCGGCCATCATCAGATTGACGATCTTCACTGCTAAGATGTCAATTCCAGCTTGCGAAGCGATGATCGCCGGTACGGAAAATAGTGCGATCCCATAAATGATCGATATGGTGCCGCCCGATATGATGGCAGGCAGAACTGCTGGTAAGGTTACCTTGACCAAGGTCTTGAGCGGGCCTGCGCCATTGACACGGGAAGCTTCTTCCAACGAAGGATCGAGGTTTCGGAGCGCTGAGGCGACACACAAATAGACATGAGGCAGGGTATAGATTAAATAGACGAAAATCAGGCCGGACCAGGAGAATATGCTTACCAACGGGCCGTCTGTTTGAATGCCCATAAACTCCAGCAGGCGCTTTCCCCAAACATTAAGCAGACCCGCGCGATCACTTGCAAGCATGACCCAGCCAATCGAACCTGCAATTGGCGGTAATAGGAGCGGGATAATGGGAAGAACTTTCGATGCCCATGACATCTCGACATCGGTGCGTTCATTAAGCCACGCAAACAGAGAACCAAAGAATACGGCCAGGATAGCAGCAACACCTAGCACCAAAGACGTATTCGCTAGTACAGTTAATGCAGCTTTTGCTGATCCGAGCTGATCAAAAGGCGACGCTCCTGGCGCGTGTGCCCAGAAAACATCATACAGTATGTTGGCGATTGGGACCAGGATTAGCATTGCAAGAAAGATACATAGTGCTGCAGATATTGCAGCGAACCAGTTGCCTCGTCGTACTCTCTTGTTCCCGATCCCGTGTACTCTGCCAGCCATTGTTTGCGAGAGTGCCTGCATAGCTCATTCATCCTTGGTCAAAAAGTGCGACGGATTCGGGCTTGACATTGCACCAAACGCTTTGCCCAGGTGGCAGGAGCTCTCCTTTGTGTTTCCAAATTACAATATTAAGTTCACCGAACCGGACAATATACTCGGTGTGAGCGCCTAGAAAAACACTTGCAACAATTTCACCTCGCCACGACTCCTCACTTACTGGCGTCTCGGTTGATACAGACCAGTCTTCTGGTCTTGATATGGCGAAAACCTCCTGTTCCTTCCGCCCAGCCACAGCCTCTGGGGAGACGGGTATGCTGCCGTGTTTTGTCTTGATGCGGATACAATCACCAGAGGAACTCAGACGACCGCTGATCTTGTTAATTGAACCAACAAACTCAGCAACTTCAAGGCTTTTAGGTTGGCGATAGATGCGCTCAGGCGTGTCTATCTGTGCGATCCTACCATTGGCTACGACCGCAATCTTGGTTGCCAGACCCATTGCCTCGTGCTGATCATGCGTAACATAAAGGGCAGTGAAACCGAGCTTCCGCTGCATTGCGAGCAGTTCTACTCGCAGATGCTCGCGCACCTTTGCATCCACGTTCGAAAGTGGTTCATCAAACAAAATAAGGCTATCGCCCCTGACGAGCGCGCGAGCAAGCGCCACCCGTTGTTGCTGACCACCGCTGATCTGGCTGGGAAACTGCTTTGACAGATGCTCAATCTGCATCGCCTCCAGAATCTCCGTTACACGCGAGGTAACTGCAGCACGACGCAGTCCTTCCATTTGCAAAGGGTAGGCAATATTGTCAGCAACACTAAGGTGGGGCCAAAGGGCGTAGGATTGAAATACCATCCCTAGCCGACGGGTCTCTGGGGGTAGACTTATGCGCCGGGACGAATTGAAAACATCAACTCCACCGATGGAGATAGATCCACTACTTGGATATTCCAGCCCTGCAACACTTCGTAGTAGCGTCGTTTTCCCGCATCCGCTTGGCCCCAGAAGAACGATAAACTCGCCCTGTTTGATATCCAACGATACGTTGTCGATAGCATGGACTTCTTCGCCATCCTTGCGATAGAAGACCTTGGTTACCGAACGTAGTGACAAATCCGACATGCCATTAGCCCAAGCTAGATCCCTATGCCGGGCGATTCCGGCACAGGGAGGATGATGATGCTTACTGGATGTTCAGCAACCGAGCGATGTTGTCTCTTTCATCATCGGTCATCTTAGCAATGTCCGGTGAGACATAGCGCTCAGGCATTGGCATTGTGCCATCTGCGCCCGTCGTTGATATGCCATTGCTACCGGTGTAAATGCGCTGGCCTTCATCAGTAAACATAAAATTGTAAAGACAACGCGCGGCGTTCGGGCTATCGGACCCTTCAGAGATTACCGCAATATACTCGTATCCAGTAGCAGGTTCAGGCGCAATCCAGCCGATTGGAGCACCTTCATCTCTGAGGGATGCCATCCCCGCTTCTGCTCCAGGCAAGGCAATCGCCAATCCGCCAGCAGCGACTTGCTGGGTTCCTGGAGTTACGCTGTCAAGTATTGCCGGCTCCTGCGCGAGCAGTCGCTCGAAAAATTCATCACCATACTCCTCGTGTAGAATACGGTAAACGGCCATATTGCTCGGAACTGTTCGCGGGTTGGCGAGCGCGATTTGCCCCTTCAGTTCCGGCTTCAGAAGATCCTCCCAAGACTGAATTCCATCCTGACCGACGATGTCCGTATTGTACATGATGCCAGCAAGTTGAATTCCGGCAAGACCTACGCCATTCTGGAAGAACTTGTCGTCGACATTGTTCAATGCTGGAAGTTCCTGCTTATCGAACTTAGCAAACCAGCCTTGGCGTTCCCCCTCTTCGATAAAAATTGCATCGGCTATGTATACGACATCCGCATTGACAACACCTGCAGCGCGCTCTGAGGCGTAGCGAGTAGCTGTCTGCCCACTCGTCATGCGAAGATGCTGAACCGTAATATTCGGATACTTCGCCTTAAAAGCGGCAAAGAACTCATCATTTCGCGCGGGAAGCGCCACCGTATATACAACGAGTTGGGGTTCTTCTGCTCCGAGTGCGCAAATCTTCTCCAGCTCGTCGCCAGACGCGCCTCCAGCCAGAACCGCGGTGATCGCAGTTGAGAAGGCTAAAATACTAATCCGTTTCATGTGGTGCTCCCATTTTTACGAGGTATTAGTTTTGGTATAGAACGTTCGAATTGATACGAGACGTTGTGGAGTGTTGTTGCCTCAGGCGACTATCAAGCATTGTTCGTACGCAGGCTCGATCCGTTTTACTGATCGAAAGCTGCATCGATAGGCACGCGCAACCCGTTTACGAGCCGGTTAGTCTGATTTGCCATGCCGATGACACTGAGCAGTTCGCCAAATTGTTCCTGAGTCATACCGGCCTTTTGAGCTGCGGCAGTGTGGCTCGCTATGCAGTAGCCGCAATTGTTCGTGATCGAGACGGCGAGATAGATCATCTCCTTGGTTTTTACATCGAGAGCGCCGGGTGACATCACCTCTTTGATGCTTTCCCAGGTGCGGCGAAGAGCCGCCGGATCGTTCGCCAGGTATTTCCAGAAATTATTCGGATCGTCTATTTGCTTCACAGTTTTAATGTCATCGAAGATTGCGCGCACTTCGTCGCTCGCGCTTGCATATTCGACGGGTTTCGGTCTGCTCACTTCGGTTCTCCTTTAGAGTCCGCCAATCTCTGCTATGGTCACAGGCTTCACAGGCATTCTGAGACGGTAATAGCCAACTGCGTCCGGTGAACTACCTGTGTCAGCGCAAAAGCTTTCGACAACGGTATTCCCGCACATGCGCCCTTGGCAGGGTCCCATTCCTGCACGGGTGAAGCTTTTGAACTGGTTGGGTCCCGGGCATCCTTCGCTCAATGCCCGGGAGATTTCCTCACGGCGCACTTCCTCGCACCGGCAGATGGTCACTTGCGGATCTGTTGGTGAGCGAAACCGCGCAAGTGGAAGGTACCGGGCATCTAGAAATGGTCTTATGCGCTGATCTTTCCTGCGGAGCCGGAGCAGGGGCACGGTCTCGCGCCTGAAGTCCGCAGCCTTGAGGAAACCAAGGTCATGCATGATCGCCAGGGCAGCTATTTCACCTGATAAGGCAGCTGACCTTGCTCCCACGATCCCAGCGCCGTCACCTGCACACACCAGCCAATCGCAGGAGGTGCGCCCGAAAGGGTCGACCACTGGGCGGAAACAGGCCTGCAGATCATCCCAGTGATGGTCGCAGCGTGCAGCCATGGTCAGGTTGATGTTGGGAATGATACCTTGATGGAGGAAGACATTCTCGCATTCGAGGGAGAAGTCACGTCTACCATCATTCCAGTGGACTCCAGCCACCTTAGTTGTGCCCATAATCCTCACGGACTCTACTCCCGAGTAATAGGGCACTCCGGAACTCTGGATATTACTTAAGAGCTTGAGACCTTTCATGAGGTAGGAGGGCGAGCATAATGCTCCGGCTACGTGTTTAGCTGCGCGGAACCAGTTGGTTCCCGGTGCGGTATCAAGTAGGGCGCGAACCTTGACGCCTGCTTCTAGGTACTGGTTGACAATCAGGTACAGCAGCGGTCCGCAACCTATGAAAACTGCGTCATCGGCAACGACGCCATCCAATTTCAGCAATATTTGCGCCGCACCCGCTGTCATCACGCCCGGTAACGTCCAGCCTCCGATCGGGAAGGGTCGTTCCATCGCTCCGGTTGCAGCCAAAATACGGTCAGCCAGCAGCTCGCCGGACCCACTCTTCGAAGTCCACGACAATTCCCCCGGTGCAACCCGCCAAACGGTGCTTCCTGGATAGTAGTCAATGCCGGCATCAAGAAAGGGTTGAGCAATATTCTTGCCAGCTGCATAATCTGCACCGAGCACGTGCTGAAGTTTTTGGGAACGCGACCTCATGACGTCCCGGTAAATCTGGCCACCAGGCGTGGGTTGCTCATCGAAGACTGCAACGCTCAATCCGAACTGCTTTGCGCGTAATGCTGCCGACATGCCAGCCGGGCCTGCACCAATGATGGCAAGGTTTACATGCGCGTCTTTCATTCGTAATCACCTAATGAAGCTTCGTGCATGTATTGAGCCTTGCCATCCTGTATTTCCACGATCATGCCTTCGCGAACGCTTTCAAGGCAGGTCTGCCTGTTGGGAATGCCATCGATGGTTGCTAGGCAATCGAAGCAAACTCCCATCATGCAATAAGGTAGACGCGGCGCGCCGCTTACCGGCGAAACACGGGTGAGCTGTACACCGGCTGCCAGCAGGGCACAGGCAAGATTGGCATTCGCCGGAACTTCTACGCGCTGCCCGGAGACAAGGATGGATACTTCCCTGGTAGATGGCTCAAGCTTTCTGAACATTGAACCTCCGCGATGAAAATGGCGCCAGGTCGCCGCCAAGACGTCCTTGAATCAATTTCTCGACCAAGGCAGAGCTATGGAAGGGAGCAAGGGTTACGCCACTATGGACGCTAACGGCATAGACACCGGGCAGTTGGGATGATTCTTCATAGACCGGAATTCCGTCGGGGGTCATGATGCGCAAAGCGCCCCAACTTCGAACTACCCGAGCATGCTTTAAGATGGGGAATGCCTGCGCAGCACGCCGGGCGGTCTCACGAAGAATCGGCAAGGTTGTTCCATCATCAAACCCGGCCTCCTCCGAAGACTCGCCTATGATGCAACCACCCTCGACCGTCTGTCTGATAAAGTTTGTTCCGTAGTCGAGGAAGGGGGCAAGCTTTTCCGTAACAAGAACCTGGCCCCGGACGGGCCTTACTGGCGCGTTAATACCGGCTATCGCTGCCAATTCCTTGTTGGCAAGGCCTGCGGCGAGTACAATTCGTGAGCCGGCAGTTACACCGTCGGTCGTTTCCAGCGTATACCCCATGCCTTCAGGCCGAAAGGACAGGAGCTTGCAACGCGGGCGATAGGCACCACCCCGTCTCTGGAACGCCAGGATAAGCGCGCGTAAAAGATGAAGCGGGTTTGCCGTACCGTCGTCTGGCGAAAACGTTGCACCGACGATGCTCGGTCCCACCCCGGCAAGGCGCTTCCTCAATTCGGAGCCATCGAGAATTTCGAAAGGGCTTGATACCGATGCGGCACGGTCGATCGCCCGCATCATTGCGGTACGCTTCTGAAAGTCCTCATGCGTAAAGCACAAATAGAAGGCACCCGGGCGCCGAAAGTGGAGATCAATTTCAGTTTCCGCCTGCAGCTCATTCGCATAAGAGGCCCAACTATTCGCTGCCGCGCGGGTCAGGTCCGCATAGGCTGGGTTATTGTGCCCTTTGCCCTGAACCCAGATATTGCCGAAATTCCCCCGCGCAGCGCGATGCGCTATGTCTCCTTCGTCTAGCAGCATGACGCTTAACCCATTACGTGCTAGTCCGTAGGCGATGGCTGCACCCACAGTACCACCGCCAACGACAACGAAATCGGGGGATTTCGGGTCCATGATTAGACCCTTACTGGTTGATGAAGCGTCGGGGACGCAGGCTAGCCTGGAACAGGTTGACCATGGTCAGCGTGTCGAAAACGGGAAGACCCAACGCGTCGGAAATATCAGCGCTAAAGGGGGCAAGGTTGGTGCATTCCAAAACCAATGCCCCAACGTCGGGATTCTGCTCAACCATCTGGCGGGCCGTAGCAACAACCTCCTGGCGAAGCGTGCCAAAGCTAACCGAGTTGTCGCCCTCCTTGATCCACCGTACAAAATTTGAGTCTTGCGCCATCCCCATGACAGGCGTGTCTTGAGCGATGCCTACCGCGTCGAGATAGGGTCCGTTCAGCACGTCGCCATTATAGGTGAGAATTCCAACGCGCTTCCCGGTCGGCAGCATTCGCTCGACCATCGGCACCTGAAGAAGACTGCTTGTTGCAACGGGAACACTGCAATAGTCCGCAAGTTCCCGTTGATAAATCGAAAGAAAACCGCAGGTGGTTGTAATGCCGTCCACTCCAGAGGCTATCAGCTCATCCGCTGCCAGCTTGAATGGCTCCAAAAGGCTGGAGTTGTGGAGCTCTGTCATCTTGGACGGAACTGCACCCTTCACCACCTTGTACTGGACCGGGAACGACCAGGTTTCGGCATTACCAATATCACCTAGATAGCGGCGAAAGGCGCTCTCAACCATCAGAATGCCGACAGAGACACCATAATAGATCTTCTTTCTCATCTATCGTTCCAGTTCAGGTTAGAATTCACGCGCCACAGCGCCTTTGGCAACACAGTCAGTCAGGAATCTTGTCGAGTGCCTGCTTAAGATCCGCCTCGAGATCGATCGGATCTTCAAGACCAACAGAAATACGCACCAGACTCCCGCGCTCATTCCAGCGGGTAGCCGTACGTGAATTGGTCGGATCGCCGGGCAGCACAAGGCTTTCGAACCCACCCCAAGAAAAGCCTAGCCCGAATATGTTAAGTGCCTCTGCAAAGATTGCTGCCGAAGCGCGATCTTCTGAATTCAGCACGAAAGCGAAAAGGCCGCTAGCGCCTGTAAAGTCGCGTTTCCATATTGCATGGTCTGGATGAGATGGCAGCGCCGGGTGGATTACCTTCTTCACCTTAGGATGGCATTCAAGCCATTTGGCAATTCTGATACCGTTTTGGCCATGCTCACGCAAACGGAGCGATAGCGTCCGTAATCCGCGGGAGGCCAAGAAAACATCTTCCGAGCTAACCCGATATCCAAGCCAGTTCGCTGCCGCACGCAGCGCGGTGTAATGCTCTTGGCCGGCACAAACCAAACCAAGCATGCCGTCGGAGTGACCTATCACATATTTGGTTGCAGCCTGGACAACGATGTCGACGCCAAGTGCTGTCGCTTTCATGCATATGGCTGTTGCCCATGTATTGTCACAGACGGTCAATATACCGGATTGTCTAGCCACCCGCGCGATGGCCGGAATATCCTGAATTTCAAAGGTTAGAGACCCGGGCGATTCTAAGTAGATCATCTTGGTATTTGCCCGAAGAAGATCACGGATATCGCTGCCAATTCGAGGATCATAGTAAGTGATCTCGATACCGTTTCGCTGGATGAAAGAATCCAGTGCTACGCGGGCAGGCTCGTATACGGAATCAGTGACAAGAACGTGATCCCCGGGCTTGAGAAACGCCACCAATGGCAGCACACAAGCAGCAAGACCGGAAGGGACTGCAATAGTTCCATAAACCCCTTCGAGCTTTGAGATCGCACTTTCAAACGCAAAAACATCGGGCGTTCCAAAGCGGCCGTAAAAAAGCTCGCCTTGCTTAAACTTATCAGCCTTTGAAGCCTCAAGCTGCGCCATCGTCTCGAAGGAAATCGTCGAGGCGCGGTAAATGGGCGAATTTACTGGAACCTTTTCCCCGCTTGGACGGCCAAGGTGGCAAAGCGTCGTGCTGACAGCCAGGTCGCCATCAAAATTGCTGCCCATCAGCTCCCCCCTCTCCGGCAAACTGGGTGCACTAAAGCCTATTGCATGCCAAAGGTCAATATTGTATGCCAAATTAATTGCATACAAATTGATGATTGATAGAAAGGAGCAAACCTGCTGCGAGGAATGTTCCGACGGCAGGGAGACGCTAGAATGAGAGATGAGGTGTTATCGCTACCGCAGCAGGTCGCCGAATATATTCGTTATCAAATCATCCATGACATCCTAAAGCCCGGCGAACGAATCCGTGAACGGCATATCGCCGAGACTTTGAACGTTTCGCGCACACCCTTGCGAGACGCATTGCAGATTCTCGCTATGGAGCGCCTCGTCGAGTTGCATCCCAATAGAGGCGCAACTATCGTCGATCCAGACACACAAGAGCTATCGCATATGCTCACGGTTTATTCGGAGTTGGAAGTGCTAGCTGGGCGCCTGGCTGCGCGACATGCGACAGAAGCCGATATTCTTAGACTTGAGCAGTGTAGCGTGGAGATGGATTTTGCCTTCAAGAGAGGCGATCGAGCCAGGTATTTCGCTGCAAATCAAGGCTTCCATCTAGCTATTATTAAGGCTTCGCACAATCCGGTCCTGATCGAGATGCACGGTCACCTGAATATCAGGCTCTACCGTATCAGATACCTGGCGGTAATGAATGCGTCGGAATGGAAAGTCGCGGCCAGTGAACATGGCAGCCTACTTGAAGCGCTACGCAATCGAGACGGGGATTTGCTTGCAGAACTACAGACAAAACATCTGAACTTTGCTTGGCGCCTCATTCAGGCGGCTGAAAGCACACGACCCGCTCCGGCAAACCGGCTCCTGGAGCGGCAGGACGACTAGCATTTTGCCCAGCTCACAACCGAAACACGGCTTTTGCACCTAGAGGAAACGTGTCATCATGTTGCCCGAACCGACAAATCCGACGGTAATCGCTCATTGGGGCTCATATCGAGCTCAGTTCAGCGGTAATCGGCTCAAGGAACTTCTGCCGATTGAGGGCGATCCCGATCCATCCCCATTGGCAAACTCGATGATCGACGCGCTTGATAATCCAAGCCGGATCAGGAAACCAGCAATCCGAAAATCCTTTCTCGATGGCGGTCACGCATCAGGTAATAAGAGAGGATGCGATCCGTTCGTCGAGGTTGAGTGGGATGAAGCGTTGACGTTAGCCGCGTCGGAACTGGAGCGCGTCGCGGAGACTTATGGAAATGCTGCAATCTATGGTGGTTCCTATGGATGGGCTAGCGCCGGACGTTTCCACCATGCACAAAGCCAAATCCATCGGTTTCTGAATTGTCTGGGAGGATATACAAAGTCGGTCCAGAATTACAGCTACGCTGCGGCTGACACCATCGTTCCCTATATTCTCGGCAATAAAGACGGGCTGGTCTCAAAGCACAGCTCATTGCGTTCGATTGCCGAGAACTCAGAAATGATCGTGATGTTCGGCGGACTGCCTCGGAAGAACGCACAGGTTAGCTCTGGTGGAATTTCAAGACACATCCTGCAAGAAACATTGGATAAAGCAGCAGCGAAAGGCACCCGACTTATAAACATCAGCCCAATCAGAGACGATGCAGTATGTGATCCCGCGCCAGAATGGATCCCCTTGATTCCAAATACCGACCTGGCCTTGATCCTCGGCATAGGGCATACGTTATTATCGCGCGATCTTCACAACCAGGCTTTTCTAGAGCGCTATACGGTTGGCTTTTCTAAATTTGCTGAGTATCTCACGGGAGCCTCGGATGGCGTTGAAAAGTCCGCACAATGGGCGAGCGCCATCACGGGGGTGCCAACAGAAACCATCATAGGACTGGCCACCGAAATGGCATCTCACCGCGTGATGATCATGATGGCATGGTCGTTGCAACGCGCGGATCATGGGGAGCAACCATACTGGGGTGCAATTGCGCTGGCTTGCATGCTTGGACAGATCGGCTTGCCGGGCGGTGGATTTGGCTTCGGATACGGTTCGGTTAACGGAATCGGGAATGCTATCGTAGAAATGCCGTGGCCTTCCTTGCCGCAGGGAACAAACAAGGTCGATAGTTATATTCCCGTCGCGCGCATTGCGGATATGCTTCTGCACCCGGGAGAAACCTTTGAATTTAACGGAGCGCAGCTTACCTACCCGGACATCAAGCTTATTTATTGGGCAGGCGGGAACCCATTTCATCATCACCAGGACCTGAACCGGCTCAGGAAGGCTTGGGCGCGCCCCGAAACCGTGATTGTCAATGAATCATGGTGGAATCCGTTGGCCAAGCATGCGGACATCGTTTTCCCAGTAACAACAGCTTTGGAGCGCAATGACATTGCGGCTTCAAGTCGAGATCGCTTCATCGGCGCCTCACATAAGGTTGCAGAACCCTATGAGCAGGCGCGCAATGATTATGATGTATTCGCCGCGATTGCAGAAAAGTTAGGGTGCGCCGACGCCTTCACTGAAGGCCGCGATGAAGAAGCCTGGTTGAGACATCTCTACCTTAACGCCGTGCAAAATGCTGGCCGGGTTGGTATCAACCTTCCAGATTTCGAATCCTTCTGGAAAGCGGGCTTTGTCCTCCTCCCAGAGCCGGAGAATGATCGGCCACTACTGGATAGGTTTATCACCGATCCGGAAAGCAATCCGCTGCAAACGCCTAGCGGCAAGATCGAGCTCTTCTCGGAACGTATCGAGAGGTTCGGATACGATGATTGTCCCGGGCACCCCGCATGGTTGGAGCCTTATGAATGGTTGGGAAGCGCGTCACGCTCGGCGACATCGCTACACCTGATTTCAAACCAGCCAGCCACCCGCCTTCATAGTCAATATGACAGTGGCAGCTACTCACGCTCCTTCAAGATCGAGGGGCGCGAGGTAGCGCGGATAAATCCTTCGGACGCAGCGGCAAGAAACATCCAAAACGGAGATATAGTTAGATTATTCAATCAACGCGGGAGTTGCCTCGCTGCTGCGTTGCTGTCCGACGAGATTCGACAAGGCGTGATTCAGCTATCGACGGGAGCGTGGTACGACCCACTCGATCCCGACAGCCCGAACTCACTCGAGAAGCACGGCAATCCCAATGTACTCACGAAGGATCAAGGGACATCAAAGCTTGCTCAAGGACCTAGTGCCCAAACCTGTTTGGTCGAAATGGAACTTTATGATGGTGAACCAAGCCCGGTCACCGCTTTCGACCCTCCAACCTTTGTTTCTCGCAATCAAACCTAACCGTAGGAAAATATAAGTGAAGCGCATAGACTCGAATTCCCGACGCAGTCGGGCAGTTGTTACCAACGGAATTTGTCACCTGGGCGGGCAGGTAGCTGACGATGTTAACGGTGATATCCGTGTACAGACACAGCAGGCCCTTGCGAAAATTGACGATCTTCTGGCCCAGGCAGGTACTGATAAGTCCAAGCTCGTTTCGGTAACGATATGGCTGAAGAGTATGGATGACTATGCCGGCATGAATGAAGTGTGGGATCGTTGGATCGATCCTCAAAACCCGCCGGCGCGCGCCTGTGGTGAAGTTCGCATGGCGGACGATCGTTTTCGTGTCGAAATCATCGCTACCGCTGCCGTATAGATGGCAGTGGATCAGCAAGATGCCTTATCGCACATATGCCTCGGCTTCTCATCAAGCGGAGCGCGGATGCTAAGGCAACGATTTTCGCGAGCCCGTCGTGATACTGAGCTAATGATCATGCTGACCTGGAGATCGCTCGTTTCACGGACCGTCCAAACCACTACAAACAAGTTCTTCGAATTCACTTAAGGGGAAGCAGTTAATGAAGGCGCTAGTGCTGATAGAACACGGCCCGACCACCAACTTTGAGATCCGGGATATCGCTCAGCCCGAGCCGACGGAGGGGCAGGTACTCGTCGAAATTGCGGCCTCCTCTCTGAACCCGATAGATAACAAGATCCGTGGTGGCCTGCCGATCGGCCCTGAGCTCCCGGCACCGATTGGATGCGACTTTGCTGGACGTGTTGCAGCAGTCGGTAATGGCGTCACGAAGTTCAAGGTCGGAGACGAAGTCTTTGGTTGTGCCGGAGGTGTGAAGGGGCGCGGCGGAACGCTGGCAGAGTACATTGCCGCAGATCAAGAACTAATCGCCATCAGGCCCAGCAATATCTCCTTTCGAGAAGCAGCTGCACTGCCGCTTGTGTCTATTACAGCGACCAATTTGCTTGAACGTCTACAGTTGCGCGAGGATGACAGGTTGCTCATCCATGGAGGAGTTGGCGGTGTCGGGCATATTGCACTTCAACTTGCCCGCGGCATCGTAAAATCAATCGCGGTCACTGTTGAAAGCAGTGAGGATGCCGAGCTAGCTAGCAGCTTGGGCGCTGATGAAGTTGTTCTTTTCAGAGAGGAAGAACCAGCCGCCTACACCCAGCGTCTAACCGGCGGCAAAGGGTTTACCGCAATCATCGATACAGTGGGAGGAACCCATCTGACGAAGTCATTCGAAGCGGCTGCATTGGAGGCTCGCATTGCGACCACGGCTGCACGCGCAGAACTCGACCTCGGCCCAGTCCATGCAAAAGCGCTCACGTTGCATGGCATATTCATGTTAATCCCAATGTTGCACAACTATAATAAGCATAGACATGGCGAGATACTTGACAATATTCGGGACGACGTTGAGGCTGGTAAGTTGAAGCCGATTGTCGACGAACGCCGTTTCACGCTGGCCGAGGCACCGCACGCATACGACGAACTTGAAGCGGGACGCGCCAGAGGCAAGATCGTCATCGATATTTGACAGATAAGCCCCTCACCGTCCGTGCTCCGCGGACGGTTAAATCTTCAGGAGCGCCTTGAGCTTTGAGAATGCCATCTCGATCGGATTGAAGTCGGGTGAATAGCGCGGCAACAGGAGCCGCGCACCAACCTTCTCGATCGCCTCGCGCACACCGCTGATTTGCGGGCTGGTATGCTATCCACGACGTCGCCGGGGCAAAGCTCGGGTGCGAGAACCTGCTCCGCATAGGCGAGGAAGGCCTGACCGTTCAGCAGCATCCGCGCGGCCCTGCCGTTCAACCGCAAGCCGGCGCTGAAGGTGATGGTTTCCCAATGGCCATGAGGGAACGGCCGCCCGGCACCGCTGCCGCACAGGCTGCGCCCACGTGATTATGCCATCTTTGTGGATGCCGTAGTCTCATCGATGAAGATCAGTCTATCGGGATCGAGGTCGCATGGGCCGTCGAACGAAGCTATGCGGCGGCGCAGGACATCGGGACGCTGCTGCTCTGAAGCGTGCGCCGTCTTTCTTTGAACGTGATGCCGCGCCGGTCGAGGAACAGCCAGCCGTCAACGGCGCTGCCCGCACGCGTGCTCGCTCTCCGATCGGGCCAAGCGTGACCTCCGGCTACGTCTCAATGAGGTCAAGAATGAAGGCCTCATGCGCGACAAGCTTGGAGCGCGACGGCTGTCCCTAATTGCGGGCTTGTGTCTTGCCGGTCCCGTGATAGCGGCGATACCAGTTCCTGGCTGTCAAATTCCCGATCCGGAAGCGAGGAAAGTCTTGAGGAAATAGGAAGAGAAATTGTTGGGCAGCCGCATAGGCGCTCCCGCCGTAACCATCCTTCCCACGGCGCAGGAATTTCCACAGCATTTCTCAGCCGCCAGTAAAGCGATATGTCGGGCCATTTACCACTTGATGGCGCTTTATTCATCCTCTCAGCCCCTTGTATAATCACGGCTCAATCCATGTTGCATCCATGTCGCGTCGAGTAGCCGAGCACGATGAAAAACCTTGAAAATCAAGGGAGTACATTTGCAACATGATGCAACATGGTTTCGGGGAAGGATGGGAAAACTGCCTGATTTTGTTGGTGCCCAGGGGCGGAATCGAACCACCGACACGCGGATTTTCAGTCCGCTGCTCTACCAACTGAGCTACCTGGGCTTCCATGTTAGGGCGGGGCTTGCCGCGCCTGACCGGCAACGTTGGCGATCGCCGAAAGCGCGTGGGTTATAGCATGAGTTCGTGCGCTGTCCAGCGCCTTTGGCATTAAAAAACCTCTGCAACGGGCGAGCGGAGGATTCCTCCACAGGACCACCGCATCTCGTTCCGCTAAAGGGCGTCAGGAAAGAAGAAGGCGTTCGAAGGGAATCCCAACAGATGCCCTTTGGTAACAAGCACTATGCCGGACGCTCTTCCGCTTGGCTGCCTGTTTTGCTCCGCTCAAGAGCGCCAGGAAAGAAGAATGCGCTCGGCCCTGCCGATAAGCCAACCAATGGCGAGGCCGAGGACAGAAAGAAGCGTCACGCCAGCGATGAGCTGATCGGTAGCGAAAAGCGCTCCGGCCGTCAGGATGTAGGCCCCGATGCCATATTGCGCACCGATCATCTCGGCAGCCACGAGAAGCACGATCGCGATGGATGCGGAAATGCGGAAGCCGGACAGGATGGAAGGCATTGCGCCCGGCACGATGATCTTGCGCACAATAGAAAGCCAGGAGAGCCCGAAAGACTGCCCCATCCGGATCAGGTTGCGATCCACATTGTCCACCCCGCCCACAGTGGCAATCACAGTTGGGAAGAAGGCACCGAAAAGGATCGTTGCCACCTTGGAGCCCTCGCCGATGCCGAACCAGACGATGAAGAGGGGCAGGAGCGCGATTTTGGGTATGGGAAACAGGGCGGAAACAAGCGGCATGAGCCCGGCACGGGCGAGCGAGAAGAGGCCGATCGCCAGACCAACGGCGATGCCGAGGAGGCTTCCTGCCGCCCATCCGGCCGAAAGGCGATAGAGACTGGCACCCAGATGCTGCCAGAGGGTTCCCGTAACAATCAGATCGACAAGGGCGCGGACTGCCTCGGAGGGCGCCGGCAGCGCAATTGGGCTGATCACGCCGGTGCGTGATCCCACCTCCCATAGGCCGACGACAAGAAGGAAGACGACCGGTGCGACCGGCCCCAATGGCCGGTAGGTGAAACCGCCGCCGCGAAATGGTACGGGCCGCGCCCCCTCCCCTGCTTGGACCTGTCCGACCACCGCATCGGCCCTTTTCGTGATTACATCATGCGACATCAGCAATTTCCCGGTCAGCCTCGCGAGCCTCCTCGCGCATGACCTGCCAAACCCGGCGCTGCAGGCTCTCTAGTTCGGCCAGGCGCTCCGGCCGCTCCTCAAGCGGTATTCCGATTTCGACCACCTCGCGGATGCGGCCAGGACGGCGCGAAAGCACGACGACACGGTGGCCCAGGCGCACAGCCTCGGCAAGATTATGGGTGACATAGCATGCGGAGAAACGCTCCCGGTGCCAAAGCGCTGCGAGGTCGTCCATCAGCAATTCACGCGTCTGGCTGTCCAGTGCGGAAAGCGGCTCGTCCATCAGCATTATTGCTGGCCGTACAGCGAGCGCTCGGGCAATGGCCACACGCTGTTTCATACCGCCGGAAAGCTGACGTGGATAGGCCCGGGCAAAATCGGAAAGGTTTGTGCGGGCAAGCACGTCCGAGATAACGGCGCGCTGCCTTTCCACCCCAAGGCGGTGGTCTTCCAATGCCAGACTGACATTGCCCTCGACGGTACGCCACGGCAGGAGGGCAAAGTCCTGGAAGATGTAGGTAATGGGGTTGAGCGAACCTTCGGGCGGCGCGCCCGCGACCATAACCTTCCCAGCATTGGGCTTTTCCAGCCCGCCGGCAATCCTGAGCAAAGTCGATTTCCCGCAGCCCGAAGGCCCGACAATACAGACGATCTCGCCGTCACCCACCGCAAAAGAGACATCCTCCAACACATTGGTGGTGCCGTAACGGTGGGTGATCCCCTTCACATTAAGTTGCATGGACCGAACAACTTGCTCAAGCGCCCGCAGCCCGCGGGCGCTGCCCTCAGAACGTCTCCACGAAGCTCGCGTCGACGAGTTTTTCCATGGTGACCGTCTCCGGCACCAGCTTCTCCGACTTGAACCACTCTAGCTGATCCTCCACGCTCTTAAGGCTCAGCGCGGCGCCGGGGCTCATGCGCATGGCGCCGGCTCGGATGCGTGGATCGGCTGTCTCCAGCGGCTGGTCGGCATAGATGTATTCGTGGATCATGGCAACGATCTCAGCCGCCTCTTCCTCGCTCATCGTTTTGTCGACCAGCGCCGCGTTATAGTCGTCCATGCCTTTGGAAAGCCCGGCAAGGAAGCGCTTTACAAGATCGGCCTTTTCCTCGGCATTGGCCGTGGAGGTGAAGACAGTGGTAACCTGGTAACCTTCGATATAATCGGCAATGGTCCCGATCTCCACCGCCTCGCCACCAGCCGTCAGTCCGGAAGCAATGTTGGGAACGATCGCCCAGGCATCGATCTGTCCGCTCTTCAGCGAGGCGATCACGGCAGGCACCTGCTGCAGCGGCCGCAGCGTAATTTCTTCGCGCGGAAAGCCTTCCTTGTCGGCAATCTTGTGCGCCATGTAATGGAATGACGAACCGGCCGTGGTGATGCCGAAGCTGCGGCCCGCCAGGTCCGCAGGCGTGGTCACGCCCTGCTCGTAGGCGGCCTTTGACACGAGGATCTTCTGCCCTTCGACATCCGGCGTCTCCTGCAGCGCCCCTCCAATCACCTTGATGACGCCCTTGTCGGCAAGGCTGATCAGACCGCCGGAGATGGCCGTCATGCCGAAATCGACATCGCCAGAGGCAATAGCGACCGCCATCGGCTGGGCCGCCTGGAAGCTCACAAGCTCGACTTCCAGATCCTGCTCGGCAAAATAACCTTTCGCGGCAGCGATGATGCTCGGCGCGTGCGAGGTCAGTGACGGGATAATCCCGATATTGATCTTGTCGGCCGCGGTCGCGCCGGTGGCCATGAGGGCTGTGCCAGCACCAGCCAGAAACAAGGCGGCGAAGGTTCTGCGCGAGATCATGAACATTCCTTCCTTACCACTTACGATTGTTCCTCGTGGCTGTTGCATATGGGCAGCCACGGAGCAAGAGAAATGTCAACCCGTACACCCTGATGCCTTCCAGAACGCGCGTCGCGTAAGCGCTGGCGCTCGGCGGAAAGCTTCGGTGCTGGAAGATCGCACAGCGGAAATCCTGCCCCGGCCGGTCTTCTCGTGTGACATTTTGTTTCGAAAGTGTGAAAGTGCACCCTGCCACATCAGCCGGAGATATGGCGTACTTTCGCCGCGAAAACATAGCCGACCCCCCGGACAGACTTGATGATAGTCGGATGCTTTGGATCCGGCTCAATCTTCTTGCGCAAGCGGGCGATGTGGGCGTCGATGGTTCGGTCAAGCGCATTCCAGTTACGCCCGCGCGTCAAGTCCATAAGCCGGTCGCGGGTCAGCACCTTGCCGGCGTGGCGAACCAGCACGGACAGCATCTCAAACTCGCTCGACGTGAGCTCGATTTCAGCGCCATCCGCGTCGATCACGCGGCGCTGCTCGAAATATAGCTGCCAGCGACCGAAGCCAACCGCGGCGCCGTCCGCCTCGGTTCTCCGGCTCGGCCTGCTCCCGCGCGTGCGCCGCATCACCGCTCTTACCCGTGCCAGCACCTCACGCAAGTGAAACGGCTTTGCGATGTAATCGTCAGCACCCATTTCGATGCCCACGATGCGGTCGATCAAGTCGCTGCGGGCAGTCACGATTATAATGCCAATGTCGGATTCATTACGCAGGCTGCGCGTAATGGCCAGGCCATCCTCTCCCGGCAATTCGATATCGAGCAGGACAAGGCCGAAGTTCCGCTCCGCAAGACGAGCGCGCATTTCGGTGCCGCTCACAGCCGTAACAACGTGATAGCCTTCGTTATTGAAGTATTTTTGCAGTATTTCTCGGGGTTTCTCATTGCTGTCGACAATAAGAACGTTTCGGAGATACTGGAGATTCTCACTCATCTCAGATCCGCACGCGCTACGTACACGAACCGAAGCGCATTCCCAACAGGGCCGCGCAAACGGTACTTCGCTACAATGACGGTTCCTTGCGGAGGATGATAGCCACCTCACGAAAACTGTATAGCTGTGCGCGCCCCCATCCGTAGATAAAATTTATTACAACTTTTGCGTTACGTCAAGTTTCGCAACAAAATGATGTAATCCGTCATAGCCCCCTACAACGGAAGTAACATTGGCAGTGTTTACTTGAAATGTGGGGTTGGTGACGAGTTACGGTCGCGTTATGAGTACGTTGCAGCCAACGATCCCGCACGGCAAACCTGGATTTCTCTCGCAATCGCTGAATTCCAGCCTTTTGCCGGATTTGCCGACTGAGCGATTTGTCGCCGGGCGCGCGATCCTGTGGGAAGGCGATCCCAGCAGCGATGTCTTTTACCTGGTTGGGGGAACCCTGCGCTACTGCCGTGTTCTCTTGGACGGACGCCGGATGATCTCCAGCTTTGCTCTTCCGGGTGAGTTCTTCGGCCTCTCCTCGATGGGCCGCTACTTATTCACCATAGAAGCTGTCAGCGATTGCCGCATACAGCGGTTGTCGACCGGGCGCATGAAGGTGTTGGCCAGTCGGGCTCCGCATGTCCATGGGGCAATTGTCGACGCATTGCGGGTGCAGTACTACCAGATGCATACGCGCCTCTTGTCGATGCTGCACAAGAGCGCCGAAGAACGCGTTGCTCATTTTGTGCTCGATATCGGTCAACGCACGACTGGCGATCTGGACAATGGCTCAGTGTTCTGCCTCTCCATGCCGCGCAGCGATATCGCCGACCATCTTGGGCTCACCGTCGAAACGGTATGCCGCGCTCTGACGCGGCTGAAGCGCGACGGCGTCCTCAAGCTCGACAGGCCGAACAGGGTTATCATTAACGACCTTGCTGCATTGTGCGCCCGTGCGGCAGAGGACCCCACCACAGGCGACCTTGGCGCTTCTGGCTCCCCGGCGCGCCGCGGTGACTGGCGTCGGGAAGCTTTAAGCCGCCCACGCCCGTCGCTCATTCGCAAAACTACAAAACTTAAATCACATCCGAACTGAGGGGTGCGGAGACCAAGCAGCCGCAATGCGACTGGGCTTGCAGCCTCCCGAACGGAGCACCTCGAAGGAAAGCTTATTTGCTGTTGATTGACAAAAGTCAAAAAGGCCCGAGGTCAAAATGTTAAAAAAACATTAACACTCTGGCTTCAAGTTAATTTCAGGGGGTATTATGCATAGTCCGACCCATAACGGCGGCAAGCGATATACCAAAGATAAAGAACAAATCACAGAAGACAGCCTAAATTATCACAACAATTTTATCATACCGGGAATAGATATTTTTGGTCTATTTGCAATGATCATTCTGCTGGAGAATTCTGGCATTATGAACTTGCACCTTCTGCAGCTCTCCCCGCATCCGTTCTGGATACCCATTCTCCTTGCCGTGGTGCAGTATGGCCTGACGGCAGGCCTGGTGACAGTGGCCATTGCCAGTAGCCTGCATTGGGTAATGGGAGGCTGGTCCTCTCCTGTGGACCATGCCGATTTCTATGCGTATCTCCAGGCAAACCTTCATGAATCGATCCTGTGGCTCCTGAGCGTTGCCGTACTGGGACTAATCCGCCAGAAACAATTCGATGAGCTTGAGGATCTGCGCGAAGAGGCCGCGCAAAGGGAGAAGCAGGCCAGGACGCTCGCAGATCATTCCCAGGCACTGCGGCAAGAGATTGCCCGGCTCGAACATACGGTCGTGGTATCAGGTGCTGGAAATGCAAGCCTCTCGATCGAGTTGCTCAACGATCTGGCCACGGCGCCCGCCCACCAACTGGAGGATGCTTTCAGCCACGCGTTGGGGCGGTTGCTCGGGGCCAGAAACATTCAGCTCATAATGCTGGAGCATAGCCCGAGCATTCTTACCGGGGAAGATGATCATCTCTCCGCACTGATCCAGACGCCGGACCTGCCTCCTGCGGCTACACCGCTAATTCTTCATACCCTTAGTTCCTCTGGCCGACCGCTAAACTGCACCCGTAGACAGGATGCATCCAAGCTCGGCGGGACGGCGGCAATGGCTGCCTTGGTGCCGGGGTTCGACAAGCGAGCGCTGGGGCTCGTTCTTGTAGGGAAAGTCGAGCCGGCTTGCTTGTCCCCGGCAGGTGAGGCAGCACTCGCACTTTGCTGCTTCATTCTCGGAATGCGGATCTCCATGAACCGCATGACTGCATCCGATTCCACACTGCCGCGGCGAGCGTCCGGTGGACTCGCAATGGAACGATATTCTACGAAATCCTGAAGGGGCTGCCATGACCATTGTCGCGCAACGCGACGAGATGCCAGGAAGGGGCGTGGATCTTCATCCACTCTATCTGCTGGCCGTTGCAATCATAGATGCTGCAGTCATCATGGCAGGAGCGGCGGGCATCCTGGCCATTCCAATATTGCTGACCATGCACCTGGCGCTTGCTGGCGCTGTCTGCTTCGTTCGCGGTTCCGATGGAGACAATGGGGTAGCAGCCATCGGCGCCATCTCCGTGCTGGCAATGGGCCCTCTGGGCGCGCTGGGCATGATCATGCTGGCGCACCGCCTTAGGCATGATTGCTCATCTGCCGATAGCCTTGCACCGTCGCATCACCCGTCCGCCGAACCGGCTCATCTCGACCCGCCACATGCTATATACAACGAAGTTGCCGAGGGTCGCGCCTATAGTGCGGAAAGATCCCAGGTCTTGCGCTTTGCCGAGGTGATCGCAGGAAACAGCGTGAGAGAAAAACAGGCGCTGCTTGGCACCATTTCCAAGCAGTACCATCCTGACTATCTGCCCTTCCTACAAGTCGCGTTGAGGAGCCAGGAGGCGCAGGTAAGGGTCTCCGCCGCCGCTGTTTACGCCAAGCTGCGGGAAGGTTTTTCCCGGCCAATCCAAAAACGGCAGGCAAAAACGACTCCGCAGACGAAGTCGCTGCACGGCAGGGAGGCGCTGGAACAAGCACAGGCCCTTGCCGATGCGGCTCGATCCGGCCTTCTCAGCATTTCCGATGCCTATCGGGCGCGGAGCATCGCGCTGAGCATCCTTGTGCAGGAGCGGCCGGCTGCCGTCGATCTTGACGAGACCGAGACGCTACTGTGCGGCTTGCTTCTGGAAATGGAACGTTATGATGAGATCGAGGCGCGGCTTGCTCCATTGATCCCGAAACTGGGTGGCTCGCTACGCGACATACTCTTCAACGCCCGCCTCCGCGGGGGCCTCTCCGAGAGGATCCCGTTCCTGTTGAAGTCCGGTCAGAGCGAGGTCGTGTCCTTCGACAGATCTCGTGCCGCAGCGTCCAAACTGCCGCTGCTTGCCCCGTTCGGCGACGACACATGCCGGCAACCAGCAGTCCTTTCTCAAGCAGACAGAGGACAGGATGAGCATTCCCGCTTTTGACCTTGCCCGGGGGAAGGAAACGGATGTGTGCCTCATCGTGGAGGGGTGTTACCCGTACGTGCTTGGCGGCGTTGCGGGCTGGCTCGACTGGCTGATGCGTAGCCAGCCGGAACTGACCTTTTCTGTCGTCTCTATTGTTTCGGGGAAGGGCCCGCGCGAAAGCAAATACGTTTTCCCCGACAACCTGCTGCGCTTCTGCGAACTCGATCTGCAAGGCCCGCCCCCAACATTCCGGGCAAGACCCTTCAAGCCGGGGGAAGCGGACGTTCAACGTGTCGTACAGATTCTGGACCGTTTCGCGCGAACCGGACAGCTTGAAGCCCTTGACGACCTGCTACATTGGCTCCGCAACCCGCAGATGCCGCCTACTTTCCACGAGCTGACGCAATCGGAGTTCTCGTGGAGGGTAGTCACCGGACTCTATGCGCGGCTGATGCCGCACGCCTCCTTCCTCGATTTCTTCTGGGCTTGGCACACACTCATCCGCGGGCTTTTGGCAACCGCCATGTTTCCCCTGCCGCGCGCCCGCATCTATCACACCATTTCTACCGGCTATGCCGGCCTGTTCGCTGCACGCGCATTTCTGGAAACCGGACACCGAACCATCCTCACCGAGCACGGCATCTACACGAATGAAAGGCGCCTTGAAATTCTCATGGCCGACTGGATCGTGGATACGGTGGACAAGGGCCTGAGACTGAATGACCCGCGCATGGACCTGCGCGATCTTTGGATCAGGGTCTTCGAGAGTTATGCGCGCGCCTGCTATGAAGCATGCGAAACCGTCACCACCCTTTACTCGGACAACCAGACACTACAGGTCAATCTCGGAGCGCCCCGGCACAAGCTGGCGGTCATCCCGAACGGCATCGATCTGGCGCATTTCGGCAGTGTAGCCCCGCCCAGGCAGGACGCGCCACCAACCATGGCAATGGTCGGGCGTGTCGTGCCGATCAAGGACGTCAAGACCTTCATAGCCGCCGCCGCCGCGGTACGTCACGCCGTCCCCGGCTTGCGCGCTCCCATACTGGGGCCGCTGGACGAAGATCCCGCCTATTTTGCCGAATGCCGGCAGATGGTGGCGGATCTCGGGCTGGAATCAATCGTGCGGTTCGAAGGGCGCGTGGATGTGAAGCAATGGCTGTCTTCGATCCATGTTGTGGTGCTGACCAGCCTTAGCGAAGCGCAACCGCTGACGCTTCTGGAAGCCGGAGCGGCCGGCATTCCCTGCGTCACGACCAATGTCGGCTCCTGCAGGGAGATTCTTCTGGGACGCGAGGATGAAGAGCCTGCCTATGGGGCCGGAGGTATCGTCACTGACGTGGTTGCCCCTGAACAGATCGCGGAGGGTGTAATTGCGCTTTTGACCAACGCGCAATTGCGTCAGGAGATGGGTGAGCGCCTGCAACGCCGCGTGCGGCGATTTTATTCTTCCGAGCGTGCGAGCAATGCTTACCGCCGCCTCTACCGCGAGCCTGCCGCGTCCGATGGAGCTTCTTCATGGCAGGAATAGGGATAACCTCTCGCGCGCTGTTCCGACGCAGCGGCGTGATTGGGCCAGCGGCAACGCTCAGCCACGGCGCGGTGATCGCCGCCGGACCATGGATCTTTACCGTTCTTTCCATAGCCGTAATCGACAGGGCGACCATAGGAATTCTGTTGGACGAGCACAGCTATGCCTTTCGTGGCCTCGTCATCTACGCCTTTGCGTTGTCGCTGTTTGCCACCATGCCGGTGGTCAATGTAGCGGTCCGGCAAGTCGCAGACGACATTTTCCTGGGCAATTTCCATGAAATCCGCCCGCGCTACGTCGCAGCCCTCATCCTTAGTTCACTGGCCTCAGCGGCAGTGGCCGGAGTGACGCTAACCCTGCTTCGTGTTTCAGGCATCGACCTTGTGGTCGCGATCGCCGCAACAACGGTGGTGGGGCTTATCTGGCCCAGCCTCGCCTTCTGTAGTGCAACGCGTGATTATTCCGGCATTACCTCCGGTTTCGTCATAGGGCTCGTTGTTTCGATAATGGCGACGGTGGCGGTTGCCCATGCCGATTGGGGATCGGCAGCAATGATGGCAGCTTTCACGACGGGCCTCGGTCTGGTTTTCTTTGCACTGGCCGGCCGGATCCTAAGCACCTTTCCTTCCCCCGTAAGGCAGATAGGTCCCCAACTCGCCAATCTGCTGAAGGGCTTCGTCAGCTACCGGGTGCTGGCGCTGGGGTCTGGGATAGCCATCGCAGCCTTGTGGATGGACAAGTGGATCATGTGGGTCAGCCCTCAGGGGGTGCGGCTGGAAAATGGGCTTATCAGCGCACCGGTTTATGATGGCGCAATGTTCATTGCCTACCTGGTGATCATTCCCGCACTCGGCATGTTCGTCACCGGGATAGAAACGACATTCTTCAAGGCATATCGCGGCTACTTTCATGCAATCCATGCGCGCGCTCCGCTGTCGCGGATCCATGTCGCCCGCACCACGCTTGACCGCCAGGCAACACGTCTCCTTTGGCGCATGATGGCAATACAGGCGATACTCTGCACCGTCGCGGCAATGGCAGCTCCCTCTTTGGTGAATGCCGTGGGATTGCAGTATCAGCAGATCGGGATACTACGCCTTGGCCTCGCAGCAGCCCTCTTTCAGTTCATATTTCTCGCAGCCACCTCGCTCCTCCTCTTCTTCGAGCGCCACGGACGATTCCTGGTATTGCAGACCATCTTTCTGGTTTGTCAGGTGGGCTTTACGCTTCTTTCAATCTGGCTCGGGCCCGAATATCTCGGCTTGGGTCACTTGGTGGCCTGCGCCGCCGCCGCTTTCGCTGCCATGGCAGTACTCGACCGCACCTTAAAAAAACTCGTTTACCTCACCTTCGACACCGCCTTGCGGCAAAGCCTGGCATTCGGATCTCGCAAGGCGCGCCGACAGGAAAAGCCGGTCCAGATCCATGATTTTCCCATGTCGCTCTATCCGGACGGACCGCCTAAGCCGCTGCTGGCGCCATGAAAACGCATCACAAAGGACAAGACTCATGCTCAAGCTCCATGCCTCAGCTTCCAGGCCCCCCACAGGTTTCCTGCATTTCCTGGCCGTCGCCGCGGCGTTGATTGCGTTGATGGGGGGAACCTGGTTCCCCATCACCACCGCCGCCGCCGAGGAGGCAGCGCAGGACACGGCTCCGGTACAAGAAACCTCCACGGAGGAAGCGACCGCGTCAGCGACAGCCGAGACACCTCCAACACAGGTATCACCGGCGCAATTTCACATCGGGGACCGGCTTCAGATCAGCTTCTTTGAGCATCTGGAGCTTCCACCGCCGGGCGGGTCCGACAGCTCCGCTATGACTGCCGCCATGCGCACCTTTTACCAGCGGCTGGACCTGACAGGCGAATATAACGTGGAGATGGACGGCACAATCGCAATTCCGTTGCTCGGGCGGTTCTCCGTCGGTGGCAAGACCCTTGAGGAACTGCGCGATGAGATCTCAACAACCTTCCAGCAGCAGATCGGGCGCAGCGGCGAGGTTTATGTGAATATTCTGGCGCGACAGCCTGTTTTTGTTCTCGGCGTGGTGCGTAATCCCGGCTCCTATCCCTTCTCGCCCGGCATGATCGCATTGCAGGCGATCGCGCTTGCAGGAGGATTTGAACGCCTGCCCGAAGGCGCTCCGCAGCACATGGAGTTAAGGCGCGAACGTGAGCGCCTCGCCCAGGCGATGCAACGTCTGAAGCGCCTGACAGCGCAGCGGGCCCGTTTGACGGAGGAACGCGACGGGCAGCGTGTGGCCGCCTCCCATCCCATATTGGCACAGGCTGCGCAGGATGCCGACGAAATGCTGGAGGGCGAGCGTAGTCTGGGTGAAGTGGAGGCCGCCGTACGCCAGGGTGAGGCCGAACTTCACGGCGCCGCGCTAGAAAGTGCCCGCGGGGAGTTGGAGACGCTTCGCGAGAGCGCTACCCTTTTCAACCAACAGATTGAAGCTCGCACTGAGCGGCTGCGAGTATTGCAGCAGATGCAAGGCCGCGGCGTTGCCAATCTGGAAGCGGTCTGGGGCGCCCAGAAAGATCTGACGGATCTTGAGCTCCAGCGCGAGCAACTACTCTCGGCGATTCATGTTGCCGAACAGAAGGTGGTGCAGGCTGAGCTGACCCAATCGAAGGTCGATCTGGAGCATCGCGCCCGCATTACCCGCGACCTTGTTGCCGTGGAGGACGAAATTGCCGGCCTCGAAACCACAATTACCACCGCACGAGACATGGTGCGGACCCTTGAGGCGGCCCTGCGCGGGCTGGGAGCCGACGACAAGGCAAGGATTGAGATTCTACGCCGCACCGATGAAGGGGTACTCAACTTCGTGGCAAGCGAAAGCGAGGAGTTGGCACCAGGTGATGTGATTAAGGTGGTCGCCGAGCGGTTGGACATGATGTCGACAGCACAAACAGAACGACGCTGAGCAGGTCAGCTTGTTCAGGGGCTTAATTAATGTCGAGTTCAGGTATTTTTTCTCTCACGCGGCGGAATGTCATTGCTGCTTTCCTGGCAGGTCTGATGTTCGCGATGCAGAGAGCCGGAGCCACAACACGGGGTTTGAGCACGGAGAGGGTCCAATCGCGGCGCGCGCTTGCGCGCGTCAGATGTTGGGGTTGTCAGTATCAAAACGTGAAGCTTAGCGAGATCTCAGCCTCGAACCTCGATCTCATCATCATCGACGCAAGCCTCGATGACGGTCGCCGGCGGTTTGTCACGCCGGACGAAAGGAGACTCCTCCAGCGCAAGCCTAATGGTCAGCGGCGCATTGTCCTTGGTTATCTATGTGTCGGGGAAGCCGACGTGAAACGCTGGTACTGGCCGCCGCAGTGGCGGGAGCAGGTGCCCGACTGGGTGGGACCGGAGAACCCAAAATGGCCAGGCTCACGTTACGTCCGGTACTGGGATGACCGCTGGCAATCCATGGTCTTCCGTGCCCCTGACTCCATCCTTGACCGAATTCTGGACATCGGTTTCGATGGCGTCCTGATCGACCGTGCCGACGCCTATCTTGATTGGGAGAAAGAAAGGCCCACGGCCCAGCAAGACATGATTGACCTTATCGCCGAGCTCGCCGCCAAGGCACGCGGGCGCGATCCAGGATTCATCCTGTTGCCGCAGAACGCCGAGTTGCTACTCACGCGGCAGCGCTATCTCGACCTCATCGATGCGCACAACAAAGAAAGCCTGCTCACCGGACTGAAGGGCGAGGGCATAGAAAACGACAGGAGGGACGTGGTTTGGAGCCTGGGCTATTTGCGCAAGGCGCAGGCCGCGGGAATAAAGATGTTGGCCACCGAATACCTGGCCGACATGGAGGCAATCGCCTCCGCCCGCAAGCACCTTACCTCGCTTGGCTTCCTTCCCTTTTTCGGCCACCGTCAGCTTGACCGACTGCCACTTGAGGAATGCTGACGATGTTTGCGTGTCTGTCTTTCCTCAGATACCTGGCGGGCCGGTTATGCTTCTTCGGCGGCATGGTGCTCATCCTGACCCAACATGCGGCGGCGATTCCGGTCCAGCGTGAAATTCTTGCAATTTATGACAGCGTTCACGAGGAGCTATCCTCAGCCACGATGGTCCATTACATGGCCGAGATGCCACTTAACCACCTGGGGTATATCGTTAAGTATCACGACATCCGCACGAAGCCGCTGCCTCCTGTCGAGACCATGTCACGTTATCGCGCGGTCATCACCTGGTTCACCTACAATCTGGAGAATCCAGCCTACTACCTGGACTGGGCAGCGAAGGTCTCAGAAAGCGGCACCCGCTTCATCATTCTAGGAAGCGTAGGGGCTGATCCGAGCGATAACAATCTTCCGCTCCTGAACCGAGTTCTCGCACGGATCGGAGTACGATATACGACGGACTTCGTGTCCATTACCATGGGCTCAAAGATCCTTTTCCAGGACGAGGATCTTATCGGGTTCGAGCATCCGGTCGATCCTGCGATGCCTGAATATCCCATCATCGAGACAATCTCACTCGAAGCCTATGTGGCTCTTGAGGTTATGGCACCCCAACGTAGCCTCAACAGGCCCACTGCGCTTGTGACGATCGGGCCGGGCGGCGCCTACGTGGCTGCCGAATTCGAGATCTTTTACGACGAACAACTCAACCGCAGCCGGTGGATCATCAACCCATTCGCGTTTTTCCATCGCGCGCTGGGCGGGGAGGTTTTCCCAATCCCCGATACCACCACCGTATCGGGACGGCGGCTCTACTTCAGCCACGTCGACGGCGACGGCTGGATCAATCTCGTGGAAATGGAACGATACCGGAACCCGCCAACCACATCGGCGGAGGTCATGCTGAAGGAGCTGATCGAACCTTTTCCAGATCTTCCTGTAACCGTGGGGCTTGTGGCGGGGGACCTCGACCCGCAACTTGGTGGAGGCAAGATTGCCGAGGATCTGGCTCGGCGCATCTTTGCCCTCCCTCATGTAGAGGTCGGGCTCCACACCAGCACCCACCCGTTTGACTGGGGCTTTTATGAAAATTACAGCCGTTCGGCGGAGCTTGCCCTGCTGGAAGAAGGCGTTGCCACAAACCAGCCAACCGGCATGTTCAGCCGGCTGACCGCTAGCATCGGCCTGTCCCAGGAGCGTTCAGCAAAGGAAGCCATGCGGCAGCTCTACGTGTCCGGGGGCAAGGAACTGCCGCGCGCCTATATGCGCGATCCATTCCGGCTGGATCAGGAAGTCGACCTTGCCATTCAGCAGACGGAGGCGCTGGCGCCGCCTGGAAAAGCTGTAGAGCTTTATCAGTGGACTGGCGACACTCGGGCGTTCGAAGCTGTCGTGAAGGCAACGCGCCGGGCAGGCATAAGGAACCTCAATGGCGGCGACAGTCGCTTTGACGACGAGTATCCTTCAGTCGGCTATGTCCCGCCATTGTCCCGCGAGGCGGGAAGCGAACGGCAGATATATGCTGTGAACAGTAATGAGAACACCTACACCAATGACTGGACGGAGCATTTCCACGGCTTCCTAAGCCTCAGCGAAACGATTAGGCGAACGGAAAATCCACGGCGGCTCAAAGGCGTCAACGTCTATTACCATACGTTTTCGGCCGAAAAGGAAGCGTCACTGAATGCTGTTCGCACCCATTTGCGATGGGCGCGCAAGCAGAAACTAGCTCCGATCGAAGCCTCCCGCTATGCAACAATAGCCGACGGCTTTTTCAGCACTAAGATTGAAAGGCGCGGGCCATGGAGCTGGCGGGTTTCCGGGCGTGACGGTTTGCAGACGGTCCGCTTCGACGATGCCGAAGAACTGGACGTCGACCTTGCTGCGAGCGTCGGGGTCATTGGCCGCACCCGCCATCAAGGGTCCCTCTACATCGCCCTTGACGAAACCGTGCCCGCCGCCACCATCAAGCTGAAGGCCAGGGACAAGGCGCCCGGACCCGAACATGCTCCGGTCACCGCACTTGACAACAGCCGCTGGCGCATATGGGACCTTGAGCGCGATGCTTGCGGCATAAACTACCAGGCAAGCGGCTATGGACCTGGAGAATTCACCTGGGTCGGATTCTTGCCGGGAACCACCTACGAGCTGGAGGCGCGGCACGACGAAAAGATGGCCTGGAGCAGCTTCGCAACGGCAGATGCCGACGGTCGGCTGGAATTCGAGATCAAGGCCGATGCCATCAGTGGTATCGAAATCCGGCTGTCCTGTATCCCGACCGGAAGTGGAGCGTGACCGTGCGGCCACCGTTCATTGCATTTGCCTGTTCGCTGGTTGCAGTTGCCGTCGGATTTGCCACTGTCCCGCGTCCGCTGGAACAGGTCACGATGCTGATACGTGACCGACGATACGAGCAAGCTTTGCACCTAGCCAACGCGAAGGTGGAAGCCGGTGAGGCGAGTCCGGAAGTGCTGATGCAGGCATTCCTGCTCAACGAGCGATATGGAGACTTCTATTTTGCGAAGAGCGCCCTGAGATCTTATCTTGCGCTACGCCCGGACGACGTTGAAGCCTGGCGCAAAGCGGCATGGGTCTATGCAAATGCCCATCGCCGGGAGCCTCTCCTGAATGCGCTGGAGAATGTCCTACGGCTGACCGGCGATCCGCAAACAGCCGACAGGCTGGCCCGCTTCTACAGGATGCATGCGCGGTTTGACGACGAACTTCGTGTCCTTCAGACAATCCCTTCCGATAAGATCGGCGAAGCGCGCGGGATGCGTTTGGCCTCACTGTTAGCAGCAGAGGAGAGGCTGAAGGAGGCGAGCGCCCTGCTTGCCGACCTCGATCGGATTTTGCCCATAGATGCCAGGCAGCCGCGGATGTTGCTGTTTGAGATTTTGGTCGAAGACGGCAGGTTTGTCGAAGCGGTGGAACATGCGAGCAACTGGCTTGAAACCTGGCATGGTGCAGAAAGTCGCGTGGAGTTCGTACGGTCGCTGCTAAGGGCCGGGGCCGAGGAAGCCGCCATCCAAATTGCATCCATGGCAGACGGCTCGGTGGAGCCCTTCATACTGGACGAGCTCATTTCGCTGCTATCGTCAGAGAACCGGCTTTACCTGCTGGGCGATCTATTGTCGGGATGGATCGCACAAGCAGTAGCCATATCGCCTGAGGCGCTCGACTTCCAACTTCGCGAGATTGTCGATGTCGCTGCAAAGCGAGGAATGGGAATGGAACTCGCCCTGCACCTTATGCGGACATTGCAACGTAGTGAGAGGCCAGATCTGCAGGCGGGGCTGATCAATGCGATCCTCGAGCGGTTCGGATACTCAGCGATAGTGCCGGTTCGTGCGGCGATAACCCCCCAGGTGCTCGCCGCACGTCCGGTAATGGCGGCTCGGCTGTTCCTTGCCGAAGGAAACCCCATGGCGGCACGTTATTTTCTGCTGGGAACCGAGCTGGCAGATATTCCCGAACGGTTGCGCCCATCCTGGCTTGATCTGGCAAGGGAAATTCTCAAGCCCTCCGAGCTACTTGGCGAACTGGTGGCGCAAGCGCGATCCGGAAAGTTGCCAGCGGATATGCTGCGGCCCGCACTCGACCTTGCAACGAGCCTTGGAGGCGAAGCACAGCTCCGCCAGATTTGGTCGCTCGCAGCTTACGCCGAATGGCAATCGAGCGACATCTAGGTCACTCCTAAATTTCATGGATGCTGGAATGACCAGGTTCCGGCTTTTTCAGATCTGGACGGAGAACCGACACCCGCTTTTCTATGAACCTTTCAGTAGAACGCCTGCAATCCGGTTTGTGCGCGGCCGAGGATGAGGGCGTGCACGTCGTGTGTGCCTTCATAGGTGTTGACGGTCTCCAGGTTCTGCGCGTGGCGCATCACGTGATACTCGACCTGGATGCCGTTGCCGCCATGCATGTCGCGCGCGGCGCGGGCGATGTCGAGCGCCTTGCCGCAATTGTTGCGCTTCACCAGCGAGATCATCTCCGGCGCCATCCGCCCCTCGTCGAACAGCCGTCCGACCCGCAGCGAGGCTTGCAGGCCGAGCGCGATCTCCGTCTGCATGTCCGCCAGCTTCTTCTGGAAAAGCTGAGTCTGCGCCAGCGGCCTGCCGAACTGGATGCGCTCCAGCCCGTAATTGCGCGCCCGGTGCCAGCAATCCTCCGCCGCCCCCATGACGCCCCAGGAAATGCCGTAGCGGGCTCGGTTGAGGCAGCCAAAGGGACCCTTCAGGCCGGAAACATTGGGCAAAAGCGCGTCTTCGGAAACCTCCACCCCGTCCATCACGATTTCGCCGGTGATGGAGGCGCGCAACGAAAGCTTGCCGCCGATCGTCGGCGCCGAAAGCCCCTTCATGCCCTTTTCCAGGATGAAGCCGCGGATCTGGTTGTCATGGGCGGCCGACTTCGCCCACACCACGAACACATCGGCGATCGGCGCGTTGGAGATCCACATCTTGGTGCCGACCAGCCGGTAGCCGCCATCGATCTTCTCCGCCCGCGTCTTCATGGAGCCGGGATCGGAACCGGCATCCGGCTCCGTCAGACCGAAGCAGCCGATGAGCTCGCCCGAGGCAAGCCCCGGCAGGTATTTCCGGCGCTGCTCCTCAGAGCCATAGGCATGAATCGGATACATGACCAGCGAGGACTGCACGCTCATCATCGAGCGGTAGCCCGAATCCACACGCTCGATCTCGCGCGCGACCAGCCCGTAGGAAACATAGCCGGCCCCCGCACCGCCATATTCAGCCGGGATCGTCACACCCAAGAGCCCCGCCGCACCCATCTGGCGGAAAATCTCCGGATCCGTCTCCTCCTCCATATAGGCCCGCTCAATGCGCGGGCTCAGCCTCTCCGCCGCAAAGCCAGCCGCAGCGTCCCGGATCATCCGCTCCTCTTCCAAAAGCTGATCCTCAAGAAGAAAAGGATCAGACCAGGCAAACGGGCCACGATCGATCTGGTTCTTCGGCGACGGGTTGGCGGTCTCGGACATTGCCGTTTTCCTTCCTGTAATGTGAAATCGGGAGTTCGGCCACGGCATCAGCGCGCGCATAGATCATGTCTTTAGCAATTGTATCTATGGCCGAGAAACAATATTTATGCGTAAAATAATGCGCAAAAGGAATATCCGTGGGCCGTTCTCGCCGCTTCATTCCATCCACGAGTCTGTTGTCAGCCTTTGAGGCTGTGCTCAGAACGGGAACAACAGCAGCGGCGGCACGGGAACTGGACCTTACGCAGGGTGCGGTCAGCCGGCTCATCCAGAACCTGGAGGCCCAACTGGGACAGCGGCTCTTCGAGAGGCACCGCCGCAGGCTCATTCCCACGCAAGCCGCCCGCGCCTATGGCCGAGATATAAGCCGTGCGCTGGACCTCATCCAACGCGCCAGCATGGAGCTTTCGGCGAATCCCGGCGGGGGCGTTCTCTCGCTCGCCATCCTGCCGGCTTTCGGGACGCGCTGGCTCGCTCCAAGACTGGGAAGTTTCCTGGCGCTGCATCCGGGGGTGACGATCAATCTCGCCACACGACTGAAGCGCTTCAACTTTGAGGCGGAGGGGTTCGACGCTGCCATTCATTTCGGCACGGACGATTGGCGCGATGCAGGACATATGAAGCTTTTCGAAGAGCGGTTGACAGCCTGTGCTGCGCCGTCTCTGCTCGAACGCAGCCCAGTAGACACGGTGGAGGATATGCATTCGCTGCCGCTGCTGCAGCTTGAGACGCGCCCGACAGCATGGGCGGCATGGTTCAGGGCACACGGGGCTGAGCCGGTACCCGTACGCGGAATGCTCTTCGATCAGTTCGCGACAATGACGCAGGCGGCCATTGCCGGGCTCGGCGTGGCACTTCTGCCGGAATATCTGGCGGCGCCCGAGATAAGGGAGAGACGGCTGGTCCCGCTTTTCCAGCGCGCAACGAAAGGCGTTGGAGCCTACTGGCTCGTCTGGCCACAGGCGCGTGCGAACTATCCGCCGCTTGCATCCTTCCGCGAATGGCTTGCTGCGGAAACCGCTTCGTTGCATCTGGAAAATCGCGACGCCGCGCATGAGGATGCTGCCGTGCCCCTTTGACAGGCTTCAAGGCACACCCTTTAATCCGCACAGTCAGCATGCCGAGACCATTCTGGCTGATGAAGCATGGTGCAGAGCGGTGGAGAGCCTCGGTGACGAAAGTTCATCTAAGCGGGGTGCGGAAGTCCTTCGGCTCGTTTACCGCAATCGAACATCTGGAGCTGACGATAGAGTCCGGCGAGTTCGTCGTGCTGCTCGGCCCCTCGGGCTGCGGAAAGACGACGATGCTGCGCATGATTGCCGGGTTGGAAGAGCCGTCGGCCGGGTCGATCCTGCTCGACGGCGCGGACGTATCGAATACGCCGGTGCAGGAGCGCAACGTTGGAATGGTTTTCCAGCGCGCCGCCCTTTTCCCCCATATGACGGTTGAAAAGAACATTCTTTTCGGCCTCAGCGTGCGCGGAAGACCGCGCGGTGAGATGCGCGAGAAGCTGGAGGAGATGCTTGAGATCGTCCAGCTCCACGACTTTCGCCACCGCTTTCCCGCCCAGCTTTCCGGTGGGCAGATGCAGCGCGTCGCCATAGCCCGCACCCTGATCACCGAGCCTTCCGTGCTGATGATGGACGAGCCCCTTGCCGGCCTCGACACCAAGCTGCGCGCAACGATGCGCCGCTTTATCCGCGACGTGCAGAAGCGCTTGCGCCTCACCACCATCTTCGTCACGCACGATCAGGCCGAGGCGATGGAACTCGCTGACCGTATTGCGGTAATCTTTGACGGACGCCTTGCCCAATATGCACCGCCAGATTTGCTCTACAAACGCCCCAGTTGCATGGCCGTCGCGGATTTCATGGGAGTGTCCAACATTTTTCCCGGCACGCTTGTGGCAAAGAACCGGGTCGAGTCGGCGTTCGGGCAATTGAGGGTGGATGAACAGCCGCGTTGTCCCCTTGGGGCCACCGTCAGCCTCATGCTGCGCGCGGAGGCAATCGACCTTCATGAGCATAAGGAAGACACACGCTTTCAGGCAATTGAAGGCCGGATAGTGGAACGGGATTTTCTGGGCGCCAGCGTTGTCTACACTCTGGAATGCGGCGCAACACGCATCGCGGTAAGCGAGCCGTCTCGCCGCCTTCTCGATGTCGGCCGGACAGTATGGCTCGACATTGCGCCGGAAAGCGTCTGGCTGCTATCGCATTAAGGGAGGCAACATGCACAAGTTTCGACTGGTTCCCATCACCTTGCTGGCGCTGCTGGCCTGCTTTCCGGCGGTGGCCGATGAGGGCGCGGAAAGGTTCAGGGATGATTTCCTGGCCGGAAAACTCGCGTGGGGGCAGGTTCGCGAAAGAGCGCGGGAGGAAGGCCAGGTCAATCTTTACTACTGGGGCGGCGATGACCTGCTGAATGTATGGATGGACAGGGTGGTAGCTCCTGCCATGAAACAGGAAGGCATCACCTTCAATCCCGTGCGGGTTACTGCCACGAAGGATGCGATCGACCTCGTTCTGACGGAACTCGCTGCCGGCAGGACCATCGGCAAGGGCAGCGTCGACGCGATATGGGCGAACGGCGAAAACTTTGCGACGCTGAAGCAGCAGAACGCGCTTTTCGGCAGCTTCGCCAAATTGCTGCCAAACGCGGTGAATCTCGAATGGGATCCGGCGGATGAGCGGTCGCTCACAAATCTGAGGGATTTTGGCGTGGAGACGCTTGGGCAGGAAATGCCCTGGTCGGCTGAGCAATATGTGTGCGCAGCCGATCGCGCCCGCGTTGCGGAAGAGGACACGCCGTCAACCTTCGCGCAGTTACATGCCTATCTTGAGAAGAACCCGGGAAAGTTCACCTATGTGAAGCCACCCCACTATATTGGCAACACCTTCGTACAGGCCGCGATCTACGCCCATAACCCCGATGGAACAGGGGCCATGCCATTGCAGGCCTCACTGGATGACTTGGGAGTAGAGGAGCTTGCCCGCCTCATCGAGCCCGGGCTTCGTTACCTGAAGGATCTGGAGCCGCTGCTTCTGAGCGCGGGGAATGGACGCAGGCCCCGCTATCCTGAAGACATTGCGGAACTGGAAGGCCTGTTCCTCAACGGTGAAATCGATTTTGCCTGCAAATTCGGCCTTTATGCGGTTGCCACAGCGGTTGCGACAGGCCGCTATCCGGAAAAGGCCGAAGGGTTCATCTTCCCAGAGGGCAACATGATCAAGAACAAGAACTATCTGGTCATCCCTGCAAATGCCCCGAACCCTGCAGCATCCCTGGTCATGATCGACTATATGACCTCTGTTGAGGCGCAGGTCTCAAAGCTTCGCCATGTGGGCATGCCAGCCGGGATCGATCCGTGGCGGCTGCCGGCAGAAGATGCCGACGCGCTTGAAGAAGCGTCACCTGGCCATGTCGGTGTTACCCAAGCGCAGCTCGATGAGAATGCAGCGCCCGATACCCACGCCACATTGGTCGACGTGATCGAAGCCGTCTGGCTGGAATATATTGAGCGGAATAGAAACGAGCCCATCTCGAAGATCGTCGCGCGCGTGGCCGAAAATTACATAAGATAAATAGAAGCAGGCCAGCCGCACCGGAGCCAGCCATGTCCTCCCCGATCCCGCCACCAAATTCAGCGCCGCGCCTCTTCCAGCCGGCGCAGGCGGCAGGCAGACGGCCCGCTCTCGGCCTTGCGCTGACCCTGACGCCGATTGCTTTCGTTCTTGTGCTGCTCTTTGGCGGGGCTATGCTGCTTGCCGTGCTCCAGTCCCTGGGCTTTGCGCCATGGTTCGGCGTCAACACATTCCCAAGTCTGACATATTTCAAGGCGCTTTGGGCATCGCAGTTCTTCTGGATTTCTGTCGGCCTCACCCTTTATTACGCAACTGCCTCCACAATGATCGCGCTGGTGCTCGCCATCCCTCTTGCACTGGCGCTGACCAAGGCATTTCCCGGCCGGGGACTATACGATTACATCTACAAATTGCCGTTGATGATCCCCTATCTGGTTGGGATCGCTCTGGCCGTGCTTATGCTTGGCAATGGCGGCATTCTTTCCCGACTTGCAGCCTATGTGGGCCTCATCGACGATCCCGGCCAGTTCCCTGCCATCCTGAAAACGCATTACGGCTGGGGCATCATTACCGTCTATGTGTGGAAGCAGACACCTTTCATGACGCTTGCCATTTATGCGGTTCTGCTTGGTGTCGATCGCAACACCGAAGAGGCGGCCGCAGTGCTCGGCGCAAGCCCGCGGGCGATCTTCTTTCGCGTCACGCTGCCGCAGATCCTGCCCGGCATCGTCTCTTCGAGCCTGATCTGCTTCGCCTTCAATATGGGAGCCTTTGAAGCGCCGCTGATCCTGGGCGGCGGCTTTCCCGATACACTGCCCGTGATCGCCTGGCGCTACTTCAACGATGCAGATTATACGCTGCAGCTTCAGGGCATGGCGGCGGTGGTCTCGATGGGCATCATCTCGGGCGTGCTCCTGTTTGCCTATCTTGCTGCGTACAGGCGCTACGAAATGATGATTGGAAGGGTCTGATGCGGCGCCCCCGCCTCACAGATCGGCTGTCGCCCTTCCAGAGGTTCTACCTTCTGGCCATGGCCGCCTTCATCCTTGGTCCGTTCCTGCCGCTCATCATCCAGAGCCTCGCTTTCCGCTGGGCCTGGCCGGACCTGCTCCCCTCGGAGTGGTGGCTGGAACAGCGCGAGCGTTCGATTGGCCCGCTTGCGTGGGATTATGTCTTTTCGCCGTATTCGCGCGTACTTGAGGCTACGGTGAACACGGTCATCATCGGGGCGGCGGCCACGATCCTGTGTCTAGCCATCTGCCTTCCTGCGGCGCGCGTGCTGGCGCGCGAGCGGTTCAGGGGCAAAAGCGCGGTCGAATTCTTCCTCTCGTTGCCCCTCATCCTTCCGGAGGCTGCGATTGGAATTACGCTTCTCATGGTTTTCATAGGCCTTGGTCTGGCCGGCAGCTATGCGGGCATTATCATTGCCCATCTGATCCCGACCATTCCCTACATGGTGCGCACGCTGACGGCGGTCTATCAGGGGCTCGGAACCGAGTTCGAGGAGCAGGCAATGGTCCTTGGCGCCAGCCGGCTGCAAGTCTTCCTGCGTGTCACGCTGCCCATGCTCATGCCTGGCGTCGTGGCCGGCGCGCTGTTCACCTTTCTCGTCTCCACCAACATCTTCCTGCTCACTTTTCTGCTGGGCCAGGGCAGGATCATCACGCTGCCGACGCTGCTTTTCTCAAAAGTGTCGGGAGGAACCATCGATGCCTCCGCAGCCGGCATCACCGTCATTGCCACCCTGCCGGGAATCGTGCTTCTGCTCCTGACAGAACGTTTTATCAGGCAAAAAGCTTTCGACGGGTATTAGGCAAGCTAACTCCTGCGCGGGGTTGACAATCATCCGAAAGATACGCGATCCGAACGGCGGATGTATTGTCGCCGGTTCTCGCCATTTACATACCGTTCCGGCTTCGGGAAGGACTTCAACTTGGATGAAACATCTTCTCCCAAGCGCTTGCAGGAAGCCAGCGGTGGGGATACCGCCATTGTTCCCCCGGTTGTTCGTTCAGCCAGCGCGTCTGTAAGCGTCGTTCTTGCACTCGTCATAGGAATCGCGGGCGCGCTGGTTTTTGCACATTTCCAGCTTCCGCTTCCATGGATGCTAGGTGCGATGGGCGCAAGCAGCGTTGCCGCCCTCGCTCGCTTGCCTGTAACCATGCCAAGCCTGGTGCGCCAGCCAATGCTGGCCATTATTGGCGTGATGCTGGGTGCAAGGCTTCAGCCCGAGCTATTCAAAGATGTCTGGGCATGGCTCCCGACACTCGCCCTCATCGTCGTGTTCGTAGCAACCAGCGGCTTTCTCTGCATGGTCTATTTCCAGAGAGTGGCCGGCCTTGATCCACGCACCGCCTATTTTTCTGCGATGCCAGGCGGGCTCATGGAAATGATCATCCTAGGAGAAAGATCGGGCGGCAATGTCCAGGTCATTGCGCTCTGCCAGTCTGCCCGCATTCTGCTGCTCGTCTTCACCCTCCCCTTCCTGATACGTTATCTTGGCGATGCCTCCTCGCTGACCATCCAGACCGGCGCTGCTCCATCGATCTTCGATGCAGATTGGCAAAGCCACTTGTGGCTCCTTGTCACCGCGGCGGCCGGCGCCCTGTTCGGCAGGATCGCACGGCTTCCTGCAGGATGGTTGTTCGGACCGTTTCTTGTAAGCGGTCTCGTTCATCTTGCCAGCTGGAGCAACTTTCAACCCTCCGTCGAGATCGTCAATGCGGCCCAGCTTATCATCGGCACGGTGCTGGGTTGCAGCTTTGCGCGTTCGAACCCTGCCCTTGTACTGCGAATGTTGAAGCTTTCGGCTGGCGCGACGGTCATCCTGCTGGCGACTACCTTCACTTTCGCGTTCCTTGCCAGTCAGGTCTCTTCTTACGGCTTCCTTCCGCTACTGCTTGCCTACTCGCCGGGTGGACTGGCAGAGATGAGCCTGATGGCGCTGGTGCTGCAGGTGGAAACGGGATTCGTGGTTCTACATCACATTGCGCGCATTACATTGGTGCTCTTTGGTGCCCGTCTCGTATTCTCGTTGGTGTTCAAGGATGGCAAAGCAGCAACTAGCAGCCTGAGCAAAGATGCACGCAAGGACAGCTAAAACCCGCGAAACTGTAACCGCCTCAAGACACCATGATGGCAATAACTGCACCTCGTTGAAATTATCCTACTAACGTACTACTAAGCCGCTCAACATCGTTGACGCTTGAGTCGCGTTGAGGAATTTCTTCAGGTATTGACGCGGAACAGACGTGTAACTGGTTCTCCTGCAGGCTGCATGGCGCTCGATTTCCTCACGCTTTACGTGATCATACTGCTCAACTCATTGAGCTTCGCCATTGTGTGGCTCGTGATCGCCTGCACCTATCGCAGCATGAAGGCGGCGCGTTTCTGGCTTGCCGCCCTTGTGATGACCTGCGTGAGCGGCCCCCTGCTCGTGAGCGCCGACGGAAACGAAGCGATTACCTATGTCGGCCTGACGCTGGTGGCGGGAAGCTTTGCAGTCATGTGGCAGGGTGTGCGGGTATTCCACCATCAACCGCCGTTCTGGTTAGCCGTAGTCGCCATCGTCGCCGCCACATTTGCCGCCCTGAACATTTTTGGACCACAGCAGGAGGCGATCAACATTATCGCCGCCATAAGTCAGATCGGGCCGGTGTCCTTCGCAATGGTTGCGCTTCTGCGCGAGCGTCCACGCTATATCGGCGTGTATGTTGCAGCCTGCGCCGCCGGTGTGCTCATCCTCGGCCAAGGAGCCGAGGCGATCACAAACGCCTTGCGGCTGTCGGGCCTCATGACCATTGACGCTTACTACTCCGTCGCGGCGTGGTTCCTTGTCTGCGCCGTCATTGGCGGCAGCGTCTGGAACCTCGGCTTCCTTCTCATGGCTTCCGATCGATTCAGGGCCGAACTCCGGTTGCTGGCAACGCGAGACGACCTTACAAACCTGCCCAATAGGCGTGGCCTGCGGGAAAAGATCGCAATTTGCGAAAAATCGGTGCGGCGCAAACGAACCTCCGCAGTGCTGATGATGATCGATCTGGACAGGTTCAAAAATATCAATGACCGCTTCGGTCACGCCGCCGGAGATGCGGCGCTGGCCCATATCGGCCGCGTGATCCTCAGCAGGCTCCGCGACGACGACGTGCTGGCGCGCATTGGCGGGGATGAGTTTTGCGTGCTGTTGCCACACACGAAGCTGAAAACGGCTTCCACAATCGCAAAGCGGTTGATTGAGGCAATTGCATCGACGCCGTTGGAATGGAAAGGATGTCGGGTCGACCTTTCTGCTAGTATCGGACTGTCCGAATGGAAACCCGAATCCTCCATCACGCTGGCTGAGATCCTGCCACTGGCCGACGCGGCCATGTTTGGTAGCAAACGCGAGAGAAACAACAGCGCGCCCTCGACCACTGTTAACCTTCAGCTTGCAGGCTGACGACTTCTCGGGACAATCGCCAGCCTGTTGAAAGATCTGTTCTGGCCAGTCCTTTGTGCGCCGGCGGGATCTGGCCTGACCGGGCCTAAACCTTCAATTCCTCAAGTGCAGCGCACCGGATCGCATGAGCAATTACGTTGCGATATACGTTGTCCTTGCGCAGTATGCGCTTATCCTTGTTCCGCTCGGACTGCAGGAAACGCAGAAATTCGCCCAGCATCCGATCGTCTCCAGCATTGGCCGCCGGATCAAAGTCGTCATAGCGGTAGATCCGGCCGATGGCGACATGAGCATCGTCAATCGCCTTCTTGCCATTGCATATCCGGTCAGCCAAGCCTTTCAAGAATGTCATTTCTTCCTTGTCCGAAAGTGTCCTGCCGCCAAGCTGCCTGGACCCTTGCGCGATCGCGGAGCGGTTCAAAAGCGGACGGACCAGGTCTCCAAAACTTGAGCCGTAAGCTTCAGCGATCTTCTGCTGGAGGAAAGACTGTGCGGCCTGTCGTCTGAGGGAAACATTCCGGCTGCTCTCGGCTACATCCGCGGCTACTGACTTCCGATCAGGCTTGAAATCCGCAAAGGGTTGCTCCCCCCTCAGCGTGTCGAGAGCGAAGGAGCCCAAAAGCGTTACGAGCAGAGGGAAAGCTGCAGGATTGCGCGCCGATTCGCCACCTTGCACCGCATTCATGACATTGAGCGACAGGAAGCCGGCTTGGGCGGCAAATTCGTGGAGGAAGTCCAGCACGGTGTGAAGGCCGTTATCGACAAGTCCGTGGCCGATGGCGAAGGACGTGAAGGGGTAGGCCTCCTGATCGAAGCGGGCACGGCGGAGGCTGACCCATTCATATCCGTGATGCAGAATCTCCGGCAAATTGGTCATCATCAGTGCATTGCCGGCCGCCGCAGCAATGGCAGAGGTCTTGTCCAGGCCGAACGCGGCGGTTGTAGGATTAAGCGTCATGGCACCTATAGCACAGATCGAAAGTGCAGGCATGAGCGCGTCCTTGAAGCGTCGCTCGTGGAGTGCCTGCACTACCGTCGGCAGGTTCTTGCCAATGGTGGGAACGAACATCAGGAGAGCAGTAAGAGCCGCTGCGGCAATATTGGAACCGTTGAGCGCCTTGTCACTGCTGATCTTGTCGAAGAAATACGTGTTGACCGTCGCAATTGTGTCATCGATCGCAAGGTCCCGGCCGCCAAGGACTGCGAAATAGCTCTTGACCAAAGCTGTTATTCTGTCCTTCAGGGTGCCGTCGGGTTTGCTGGTTTCCAGATGCTCAAGCAACTGTGCGTTGACTGCCGGCAGAAGCTTTCTGGCAATCTCCAGCTTTGCGGGTGTTTCATCCGCCAATGTCAACGAGCGGCAAACTTGAGCCAGATGCTGCGGCGAAGGTGAACGTTGCGCCTCCGCCTCCTCCAGGTCGCGATGCCGGGTGATGAAAAGCTTTCCACCACGCAGGGCAAGGTCGGCCCCTGCCTTCTTGAGAAAGGCGTTCGCCATGTCTTCTGCGAGTTGTTCACTGACATTGCCTTGGGCAACCTTGTTCTGGCCGTTGGCCTTTCCGAAGCGATCCAGGCTTGCCGCCCGAGGTAATAGCAGGTTTGCGGAAGAATGTTGAAGGGAAAGGCTTCTTGAGCGTCGGGGAGATAACGCTGACGCGCTGCAAGCGGATTGTATATCCGGCGTCCGCAGGACGTGCATAGGAATTGCGGCACTCGAAATCGGCATGGCGTTCACCTGTGAATCGGTTGGTCGGCTCGACATCCGTCAGGTAGCCAGCGCTGACACGAATATTAGAATTGGAAAATATTATGATCACCAAGCATGCCTCTACCTCACGGAATAGCCTGCCCATGAGGACGGGCGGCAACCGCGGATGCCACAGTTACCGCCCAGGTCGTTTACGTCATTGCGGACCTTTATATAGGAACGACGCAGCTTCGGGAGATCACTGCGTAAGCAATAACTTCCATTTCCTCGCCGATAAGCCGCATAACATCTTCTTTCTGCCCTTCTGGCAGATCGGAATTGCCGACATATTGCAGTAGCACTTCAAGAGCCTGCGTCAGTTCGGCATTATTCCGGAAACGCTCGACAACCTTGAATGCCTCATCGAATGAAAAGGAGAATACATCTGCAACGAGGCTCATATATCTGGGGAATTTCCCGAACTCGTTATCAAGCCCCCCAGCTGTGTCATCCACTATCATGCTATATGGTCGAACCCGTATTCATATTAGGACGCAGTCAGATGTAGAAGCGGCGCTCGAAGACATTGTCGATGTCCTTGCCGATTACCTTGCTGCGCATTCGGTTGCCATGAGAGATGGACAAGCCGATAGGGATGAACAGCTTTGAGTAGGAAAAAGGAAGCCAGCGAAGGCGAAGTTCATCTCCGAACGCATCGATCAAGTTCTTTGGTGCGATGGCAGGAATGCCTGCCTTGCTACAAAAGTTGCTCAGTACCGAGGGGCAGTTCACCTCAATGAAGTCGCCGGCGTCCTTCTGGGCCATCTTGAGATTCTCATAAATGCGCTCCAAAGTGTTCGGGCAGAGGTCGGAATATATGACTGCGCCACTTGGTACATCCTCCCACGCCACTTCGGATTGACCGGGATCGATATTGGAATAGTTGTCGGGAATTATTAGGACCATTTCCACATTGCCGATCGAAATATACTCGCTATTCTTTAGACGTATCTCCCCATCAACAAGCGCCATGCAATCCTCGCGATTCTCGATTGCATTCATGATTTCCTGCCAGCTTGCCGAACGAATGGAGGTCTGCGAATCCGTCTCCTGCTCGATCAGTTTGCTGAGCCACAGAGCGGAGACCGATGCAGCGTAGGGCGTCTGGATCAGAATTTTCTGGACGCGGCGTGGCCGCTTGCCGGCGCTGATGGCCTCAAGCGCGCGCTCATACACGGCCAAGGTGCGCACAAATGTGTCATAAACTTCATTGCCGCGTTGCGTCGGGGTAGCTCGCCGCGTTTTGCCCGAACGTTCAAACAGCTCTTCGCCTACGGTTTCCTCGATCTCGCCAATTATGCTTATAGCCGCGGGCTGCGATATGTTTGCCCGCCGAGCCCCTTCGGTAAAGCTGCCTTCTTCAATCGCACAAACGTACACCCACATCTTGCGGATACTGATATTTCTCATCTAAAAACACCCGTAAAAGAAAGCCATGCGGATCAAAACGCTGACGTGCGCACCCAGAAAATATGACAGAGCCCTCCTAGGGCAACGTCGCTGAGCTATCCGCAGAGTAAAAGCGCGGGCCTCAAAGGAGCGCCGCGATAACTGGCCGTTTACATATTGTAAACTGATTTGTATATCCAGCCCGGATAGGGAAACAATTTTCTATTTGCGCGTCAAAATTCCCGTCGTTCATAGATAAATCCAGCGTCGACGGAAAGATCGTGGCATCTGCCATGCCGGACGGGTCCATTTACCCCCAGTCAGGGGCACAACGGCAAGGCTGAAGCTGGCACAGAGTTCATGGAAAGGACGATGAGGCAGGTGTGAGGAGGAGTGAGCACGCCGCCGGAGCTGCAGGGAGCATTAAATGCAGCATTGTGAAGAGGGTGGGCTCCCCATCCGTTCTTGGGCGCGGAGCCCTCGATCAGGAGCCAGTCGGAAGCAAGGTCCTATGAGGCTACTTTCAATATCGTCAGGCGCGTGTTGCAGAATCGCAGCGGCCGTCAGGACGCTCAAGAAGGGTGTTGTCTGAGCCGCCGCAGCTGAAGAATAGGGCGGCAGGGAAGCGTCCCTGCTCACCCCAGGCTGCGCTGGAACGAATCGATCAGCTTGAACTTGTCGGTAAGCTTCGTCAGAAGGCGCTTGGATTGTGCGCTGGCAATGGTGCTGTCGGCCATGAACGCCACCATCCTAATCTGTTCGTTTACCAGCTCCTTCATGTGAGCGCGGCGCCGGAGTGACGAATCGGTCATTTGTGCCCGCACCTGGCCCATCTCGTTCTCCACAACATCCTGAACCAGGCGCAGGATTGCCGTGGAATGAGCATCCGTGCCGCCGAAAGCAGATATGGAAGAAAGCTCACTCATTGTTGATCCTTAGAGGTTCAAAAACAGCCCGCGCTGCCTCTCCCCACGGCAGCGCGGATAAAAGATCATCAGGATCAGCCCGCAGACTGGCTCATCTGCTGAGAATCCTGATTGATTTTTTCCATCTGCTTGGTGAACGTATGCATCGTCATGTCGTGCGAAACCTTAAGGATGCTCTCAAAGGTCGAACGATCCATCTGCTGCATGTTGATTTCATGCATCTCACGGCTGTCTCTATCAGCATTGAAAGCGGTGTCTGCCTGGAACTGAAGAAGCCTTCCCAATTCCGCCGCGTTGATGGCAGAGCTGGACGCAAGAGCGCCAGCGGAAGCATTTCGCGAGGTCAAGTTGCCTAGAACTGAACCTAGCGCGTTTCCGAGCGAAGGTAGCAGGCTGCCAAGGGCAGTGGAAGCAAGAGCAGTCATGATGTACTCCAAACTATTAGTCTAATATGTCGTTCAAATTGCCCCGGATGGAAGCCGGATCAGACACTCAGACCGAATGAACAGTCCGTGTGTGATGAGGCTTCCGTGCAAGGCGGACAATTCCGCCCTTGAAAGCCGCCGGCAGGCCTGGAACGATGTTCTGCAACGGCCTGCCGCGCGGATCTTCGATCACCTGAACTGCATGTTGCTCATACAGTTGGTACAAGCACCGCAGTTGCAGCCGCCGCCCTGGCATCCGCCTGCCGGCTGTGCACCAGCCGCATTGGCACCGCAGTTACTTCCCGAGCAGCCAGCGTCGGCTTGCTTGCTCTTTACGGCAGCGGCCAAGAGCTCGAACAGAGCGGTGAAATCCTGAGTTTCCTGTCCGGGCTGGGAGAGGATATTCTGAAGATTTTTGAAATTCTGAGCGCCGCCCTGAATACCGGAAATACCAGACATATATGTCACTCCTAAAACTTATACTGGACAAAACACAAGGCAGTAAGTCTATTCATCTCCTTGTGTTCTGTAATATGTCGAAGTTCGCGGAAATAACCTCTTCGCTGTTTCCGATAGCCAGGCGGAAGCGTTTTCAGTTAGCCAGCCTCTTCAGCATCCTATTGCTGCACGGCTTCTGCCGGCTCGGCAGAAAGGAATGAGACCGGATATATGACTGTCTCCGGGGTAATTTCCTGATAGGCGAGGACAGGCAGGTAAATGCCGTGCTCATGAAGGATGTTGTGCATAGCAAAACGCACATCCTGCTGCATGATCAGGACAGGATCGAGCCCGCGCCGGAACCCCTCCCCACATATCTGCCTGGCCTGCTTGACGATGTGCGCCGCGATCGAAGGCTCAAGAACGAGGAAATTCCCTTCCTCGGTGCTCCTTGTCCCTTCGCGGATAAAGGACTCGATCGTCGGCGAGACAACGACCACCGGCAGAAAGCCATCAGAGGCAAAGCGCTGGGTTATGAAATCAGCGATCTCAACCCGCACTTTCTGCGCAAGATAGGCCGGATCGGGCCGCCTCTGCGACCATTTCAGAACAGCCTCAAGGATGCGCACACGGCTGGTGATCGGGATGCGCTCACGAAGCAGGTTCTGGATGACGCCCGTGACCTGGTTGTTCGAGACAGCCTCGCGCAGGTCGCTTATCAAGGCAGGATTACTAGCCTGCACTTCCTCAAGCACTGCCGAAGTGTTCTGGAATGTAGCCAGGAAGTCCAGCCGCTCGATCACCACCCGTTTTGTATGCAGGAGCAACTGCACCATGGGAGGCCAATAGGCGATATTTTCCTGAATGAGTTTTTCCTCATATTCGGCAGAAACGACCGCTCCTTCCCTGCGGCCGAAGCTGCCAAGGCAAGGGATGCCAAGCGGTTCGAGGTAGTCCGGATTGGCCTTCACGAAAAAACTGTCCACCCTGAGGGTGCCGCTATCGGCAAACTCCTGACCGACAAAGATCTTGTAGGTGTGCTCGGACCCTTCATCGACCTCAAGCCGCCAATAGCCGGTGGGAATACCATATTCCTGTTCTAGTCCGGTACGCGCCTTTTCGAAAGCCTCGTAGAACCTTACGACATCCAGCTTGTAGACTTCGCGGGGCAAGAGCAGCTTCAGGCTCTCCTTCTTGCCCGTGCGCCCTTCGATCTCGGCATATTGCTGCTTCAACAGCGCAAGGCGCAGGTGCCAGTCACTTTGCGCATTCTGCACAATGCGTTGCCGGTGGCGCATGGTCCAAAGGACGCCTCCGGCCATGCTGACGCCGACCAAGACGAAGATCGAAGTAGGGAAACCCGGAACAAAACCGAACAGCGCTATGATAATACCAGCTATGATGATCGTGCGGTGATTGGCGACAATTTGCTGGGTGATCTCTGTTCCTAGATCCATACCCTTCGGATTTGCAACCCGAGTAACCATATTGCCGGCCGCCACCGAGATCAGGAGCGCCGGAATCTGGGCGACCAGCCCGTCGCCAACCGTCAGAAGCGAATAAAGGCTGAGCGCCTCGCTAAAGCCCAGTCCGCGCTGGGCCATGCCAATCGCGACGCCTCCAAGAAGGTTGATGGCAGTGATTACAAGGCCCGCTATGGCATCGCCCTTCACGAACTTCATCGCGCCATCCATGGCGCCAAACAGTTTGGCCTCGCGCTCCAGGTTCTGCCTTGCCAATCTGGCGTCCACCTGATCCATGTTGCCCGCACGGACGTCCGCATCGATGCTCATCTGCTTGCCGGGCAAGCCATCCAGCGTGAAGCGCGCGCCAACTTCTGCAACACGGTCGGCACCCTTGGTGATTACAAGGAACTGCACGACGGTGATAATCAGAAAGATCACCAAACCGACTGCTAGGTTGCCGCCCATTGCAACCTGTCCGAAGGTCTCGACGATGCGTCCTGCGTCGCCCTCGATCAGGATCAGCCGCGTCGTTGATATGGATATTGCCAGCCGAAAGAGCGTCGTCACGAGAAGCAGCGGCGGAAAAGTGGAAAAATGCACGGGATGGTGCATCTGCAGTGACATCAAGATGATGATGATCGACGCGCTGATGTTCAGGGTGATCAGCACATCCATCGCCGCGGCTGGCAATGGCAAGATCACCATGAGAAGAACAAGTACAAAGACTACAACAAGAACAATGTCCTTCTGCCGCCCCAGCAGGACCGCAAGTTTTGCCGGTTTCATCGTTCGTTTTCCGGTAACAGGGACTATTCGGCGGCCAAACCCGATTCGGCGCCGACACCACCCGACTGCATCACGTCCGGCATCCGGGACAGTGAGTGCAGGACCGGGTCTTCCACAGCGCCGCGCAAAATGGTTGGGATGGTCCGGTTTGCCTTTTCCAGAGCTTCGACCGCCTTCTTGATGTTCGATACATAGGAAGGAGGGCCAGATACCATGAAGACCCTCCCCTTCAGGTCATAGCGATGCCTGAATTTGGGCTGGTAGAGATCAAGGCGGGAAAGTGCCGTCATGACACGAGCGCCGTTGTTGTTCTCAAGCGCAAAAACTTCGGTCTGGACGCTGCTGGATGGCGCCATATGAAGCACGGTGCCATCGAAATACCAGACGAAACGAAACTCCGCCGCTAGATGATCGATGAAAGCCTGGCGGGAAAGATTGCGCGGAGCAGCATCGCTTACGCGTCCCTGGATGCCCGGAGCGATGTTCGCTCCGATCCCCAGATTGAGCGCGAAGAAGCGGATCACCTCGTTCACATCCTGCTCGACGCTCACATAGTTGTAAGGGCTGTTTGCGCCTGGCAGCGTTGGTTGCGCTCTTGCCGTACCTGCTGACAGGATGCTGCCTGCCAGAAGGAGGCTCGCAACTAAGCACCTTGTGAGCGACCGATATCCATTCCCCCTCGAATTCTGTTCGTTTGCCAAGATATGTGCCTCAATAAAGAAACCCGGCAGGACCATACAGGCGCACCGAAGCAGGGCGCTCACCTCTGGCCTCGGCGCTTCTCGCAAGAATATATTCAAGATTACTCTGCTGAAGGTCCATCACTTCTGCGATAACCGGCTTATCGGGTTCGCCAAAGAAGGGAGTGACAACCACGATAAGGTCCCGTTGGCGAGAGGTTATGTTGTCCCGGCCAAAGAGCCAGCGCGAAAGCTCGCCTAGTAGGCCCCAGTTGCGGCGCGGCTTGTCTAGCGATGCGCTCGTATCCAGACGCGACAGGCCGGCCAGGATAAAATCCTCGCCGCTTGCAAGATCCACGCTCGTATCGACTTTGCGGGTAGCGATATTGGCGAACCTATCTCCGTTGATGAATTGGGCAGTATCGTGGACGTTGGAGATTTCGGATTCGATGGCCAGATGGATCTTTTCACCGGGAACGAAGCTCGGCGTGAAACCGACATTCAGCCCCACGAATCTGTAATCAACGCTATAACCCGGAGCAGTCTCCGCATCCGAAACCGCATAATGTGGAATGGCCAGCTCTTCACCAACCATGAAGCTAGCCTTCTTCTTGCTCGTGGTCGTCAACGTCGTTTCAGATAGAACTGTGGCCACCCCGGTATCGAGAAGTAGCTTCAGGAGGGCATTGACCTCCAAGCAGGGTTTGGACTTGCACCGCCCATCTGGACGACTGGAGGTCAGGACGGACCAGCTTACGCCATAAATTTCCAACTGGTCCCTTGCTACCTCCATGAACTTTACGTCAAGGCGGATGATCCGACCGTCGGTCACGATGATCTCGTCGATGAGCACTCCATCGGGGATGCTGCCGCGCAGGCTCTCCATGATCGCGTCATAGATACGCTCATCCGCGACCGTCCCGCTTACGTAAACGCTCCCCCGCGCAGACTGGACGGTCACATGAGTCCCCGGAAAACGGTAGGCGATCATCCGCTGCACTTCATCAAGATTATGGATCACGATCACATCATATGAGAACAGGGTACTCCCTGTCAGATCGACGCCGATAACCGTCGTCTCGCCCGGCTGCTTGCCGTATACAAAATGCGCTTCTCCCGGCGAGGCGCTCAGATCCGCAACATCTGGATCGGCTACGAAAACGGTTTCGGCTTCCTCGGTGCCCTGCAGATGCAACCCTTTGCCGACCTCGATCACAAGCTGCCCTGAGCGGGCGGAAGCCGCGCTGGCGCAGATGCAAAATGCAAGCAGGAGGAGCGCCAGGAAACCACTCAGACGCTTGGGAAAATCCGGCAGGAAGCCGGAACAGGAACGGTAATAGCGGAAAGTAACGCCTCTTAACGACATGGTTGAGAATGGTGTCATCCCATTGCCACCGCTAATAATTCGACAGCTTGTCATGCCGTTAACGCGCCCGTGCAAATGCATCAGCGTCAATACGCTGCCAGTTCTGGAGAATGCGGATCAGGCTGATAAAGGACCGCAAGCTGACATGGGTCGCCACTTCGTTGACTCCCATCTTGCTGGTTCCCATGATGTGACTGTCATGTCGTGCCTTAGCGGAAGCTTGTGCATCCTTTCCCTGCACGTCCGCCTGCGGCGCTGTTACCGAGCGTGCCCCCCTGCTCTCACGAATGCTGGCGAGAATCGCGTCGTCACTGGCGACCCTCTTGGACTTGGCAGAGACTTTCCTGTCAGATTCGTTGGCGGCGGCCGATCCTCTCCTGCCAGCCGTCAATCCAGTTGCGGCGGCGGCCATATGCTCAGAGGTATCATTATCATAAGCTTCCCTCAGCATCGCCTCGTAGCTGGTGGAAGCTACTTCGGCGCCCTGGGGCGAGCTTTCCCGAAGCTTTGCCTGCTTCTGCTGCCCCTCAGGTGTATTTGCGCGTGACGGAAACGCCGTCTGCTTGCTTGCGACTCTGGCCGTAGTTCCGCTCATCTCTTATCTCCCTCTCAGATAGGTCCTGAGTGCTTCCTGCCTCTCCGGCTCAGAATGCCCTTCATTCATCGCAAGTTGCGCTTTCAGATAGGCTAGATTGCGGGTCTGACGGTGAATGGTGCTGACGACGGCCGCAGCTTCCTCAGTCTCACCCTCAAGCAGCAGTCCGTAGGCAAGAGCCTCTCTGAAGCGGTTATCCTCAGGGTAAAGCGCCACCCCGGCTCGCCCGTAAATAATAGCCTTGGCGAAAAACTTCGTCTTCAGGCTAAAGGCTGTCAACATCAAAAGAACATCTGCAGTTATGCCCATAACAGTCTCGTTTATTCTGGCGAGAACCGGCAGCCCAACGCAGGGAAACCGGATCAGCGCTGATAGGAAAATTGGAAAAAACAATAATTGCAAACAAGTCGTACATAGATGGCTGGTTATGCTCCTCAGCGCCTTCCGACGAGCTTCGAGACCTGAATGAAATTCGCTTGTGCCTCCCCTTCAGCCAGGTCCAGAAGCGCCGTCCGCTTCGATCTTCCACGATCACCAGCAAGGTACTGAATCAATGCAAGATTCTGCCGGATCACCGCTTCATTCTGATTGGAGCGAGATAGCTCCGCGACTATAGGATAAGCTTCCTTAGCCTCTCCTGCCAAAGCAAGCGAAAGCGAGAGATTGTTAAGTGCCTCCTTATGCGTAGGAACACGGTTCAGAACGGTTCTATAGAGTTCCTGCGCCAGGTCATGACGACCATCCAGATCGCGAACTACACCCAGAGCGGTGAGCGCGTGGATATTTCCAGGCTCCCTTTGCAGGATGTCGTTCAGCAGGACCTCGGCTCCGGCGGGATTGTTACGGGCTAGTTCCACCCTGGCGAGCCCCAGCTTGCCTGGAAGCCGCGCGCTAAGTTCGATTGCTCTTCGATAGTGGGCGGACGCCTTCAGCAGAACTCCTTGCCGGAAATAAGCTTCGCCCAGCCCTAGCGCAGCGACACTGGAGCGGGGATTGTTCTCAGCGATCCTATCCAAGAGGGCATACGCCTTGTCATAGTCACCATAGCCCAGCATCCGCTCGCCAACGGAGATTTGCGCCAATGTACTGGTGCGGTTGCTGTTTGCAGTGGAACATGCAGCAAGAATCGCAACTCCGGCTACCGCCAACAGCCGGGGAACCACCCCACGTGCAAGGTTCAGCTTCATAGTTCACCTGACTGACCGAACACCCCCCAAAGATGCCGTCGCCTGTGAAAGTCAGCGCTAAGGCAGGGGGTAATCGTCAGGCCATTGCATGGAGGCCGCAGCAACGCCTTTACCGGCGTGCGGTGATCGACATTGTAGCTGATTATTGCCCCTATGCCCCCGCACGCCGAACACGCGGAAAAGTGCATGAACAAACCGGATTACCATTTATCTCTCGCAAACAATCTACATACCAACGAACAGCAAAATCAATATGCGCATTCCATATCTGTATACCATATCGAAAGCACGTTTATCCACCAAAAAATACCTTGGTTCTGACAGCAAGGGGAAAGGCTGAGGCTAACTCATTGACGCCCTGAGGATTCTTTCAAAGTTGCGAGCAGCCCGTGCCGAAAGATACTGGCCGACCGGCGCCGCCCGATACAACTCAAGGGCTGCACCGGGCTGATTGATCGTCGGAATTTTCATAGAGGCAAATCTTCTGCGAAGAACTGGAACGCGCGCGCCCTTAGCTTTGAATACGATGTAGGGAGGCTGCTGCACACCTGGATAAAAGATGAGGGCCACGAGCACCTGATCACTATGCACCACATGCGTTGCCTCCGATGGCAGCGGCATGGTTGCGTCGCTCACGGCGATGGATTTGCGCCCGGCCTTGATCTCAGGGTCCCCTTCCTGCCCTTTATACTCTCTTTTTACCTCATCCTTCGTCATCTTGTTCTGTGAGATGAACAGAAGACTCTGAATGCGGTAGTCGATAGCGGCCATCACCAACAGGGCGATCAGAATGGATATGATGGCAGTCCGGATAATCTTGACAAAGAGCGGATAAAGACACGCTTCGCCGCAATAGCTTGCATTTAGGGAATTTTCTATGTTGGCATAGATTGATATGTATAATATTACGCATACAGAAAAGAAGAAAACAAGCAGTCGCACAAAATTGTATAGAGTAGACTTGGAGAATATGCTCTTCACCTGGTTGACAGGATTCAATTTTTGGAACTTTATAGAAAGTGCTTTCGGCGCGAACAGGAACTTGTTCATCAGCATTCCAAAAAGCACGGAAAACAGCGATGAGGCGGCGCAGATCGCCAGAATAAAGTAAAGCGCGTCCAGAGTCGCGGGGAGACTCAGCGCCCACGCTGCACCGAAGTCTTCGTCGATATTCGAAAAGACAGCTGTCGAAAGGTCGAGGAGTACTTTAGAAAGTCGGTCGAAAAGCCCCGCAATGAGCAGCAGGGTGAAGGTTAGAAGCGCAGCCTCGATGACGTTCCTGCGCTGCGGAACCTGCCCTTCCTTGCGCCGTTCATCCAGTCGGTGCGGTGTCGGCGCCTCGGTTTTCTCGCCGCTCATGGGATGAGTGCCTGCTTCAGGAGCTCCAACGCTCCGGAAAGCACCTGCAGAACGTTCGGGTAGAGAATGCTCATATAGAAAATCAGCATGACCATGAGGACGGCGGACTTCACCGGCATGCCGAGGGTAAGCGCGTTGAGGCTTTGGGCGGAGCGGGCCAGGAAGGCAATGCAGATGTCGCTCAGGAACATGAACCCGGAAATTGGCAGGACAAGCACCATGGCCGTGATGTAAACCATCCCGGCAAACCGCAGGAAAAGGAGCATCATCTCCGGTGAAATGTCAGGGAGAAGCTCCAGCGGCCGCCATATAGTGACGCTTTGGTAGAACATCGTCATCACCATCAAGAAACCGCCGGCGGCGAAGAAATAACCAGCAAAAAGCTGAGACAGAAAGATCGCCGTCGGCGTCGTCTGTGCGGAGAAAATCACGTCGAAATCTTCCGCCTGTGTGCTGCCGCGCTGGGTATCGAGAATGGCGCCTGCCAGTTCCAATCCGCGTACAGGCAGCCAGGTGAGTGCCCCGAGAAAAAGACCGAGCGTCAGTTCTTTCACGATCAACAGGAGATAGGCAGGCAGCACATCTTTTCTTTCTGCAATCTCTGCTGCCAGTTCCGGCATGATCGGAAAACTCAAGGCAGCCATCACGCCAAAACGCACGACCCGCGGGACGCTGCGGCGGGAAAAAAAGGGAGAAGCCGCCAGAAATCCTGTCAGACGAGAAACGGACAGCATGAACGCAAGCAGAAGATCCAGCAGTTCGCGATTGTCCGACGCCAGGAATGAGAACGCTCCGGCCATTCTAGATCCCGATGATCTTGTCCATGGCTTGGTTCAAAAATCCGAGCAGATAAGAGGACATCCAGCCGATTGAGATCGATAGCATAAGCACAACGGCTGCCAGCTTGGCTGCGAAGGCCACGGTCTGCTCCTGAACCTGTATCAAGGTCTGGATGAGCGCCACGACCAGCCCTACCACCGTGGCGGCAATAATTATCGGCATGGATAGATAGAAAACCATCACGATGGCATTCCGCGCCATCATCAACACTTCATCGGGAAACAATGTGCGACTCCTTCTCGCCTCCCGAGGTTCAGGGCTTCACCGGGCGTAGCTCAGCACCAGGTTGTGAAGCACGAGCGACCAGCCATCGGCCGCCACGAACAAAAGAATCTTTATGGGCAGCGATACCAGCATGGGCGGCACCATCATCGCGCCCATAGCCAGAAGAACGTTCGAAACTACCATGTCGATGATGACGAAGGGCAGAAAGATGAGAAAGGCGATTTGGAATGCGCGGGTGAGTTCCGAGGTAACGTGGGCGGGCAAAAGGATAAACAGGTTGTCATTTGTAATCTGGTCATGCAGCCTTTCCGGCCACATATGTCTGGCTGCATCCATGAAGAATTGCAGCTCGCGCGGCGTTGAAAAGCGCTGAAGATAATCGGTAAACGCTTCGGATATGATGGTGAACATTCCCGAAACATTCTCCCACCCGTGAAGCCCAGCTGCTGCTCCTGCACCTGCCCTATAACAGAGTCGGCCATGGGCACCATAATGAAGGCGGTCAGCGTGAAGGCGATGGAGTTGATGACCAGGGCAGAGGGTGCCTGTTGCACACCAATCGCATTGCGCAGGAGCATCAAGACGATAGAGATCTTGGTGAAAGCCGTCCCCATCACCGCCATGAACGGGAGCAGGCTCAAAGCCATGATGGCGATGGTGGTGGGAAGTATGGCGGGAAAATTCTCAGTCATTATCTTTGATACCCGGCCAATAGCTGATCTGAATCCCGACCGTTTCTCCGATCTGCACCAAATGGCCCCTAGCTGTCGGAGCGCCATTGGCAAGAATCGTTACAGGCTGGGTGAGATCGAGCTTGAGGTCGAGAACGGCTCCTGGCCCTAACTGGCGTAACTCGGACAAGCTTATGCGCCGGGCCGGCAGTAGAAAATCTAGCCTTACAGGCAAGCCTCCGACCGGATCTGAAACTGGCGGCGCATCGTAAACGGCTCCGGCCTCAAGTGCCAGTTCTTCCAATTCCTCATCGTTATCCATTGATGCTTGCATTCCTGCATCCTCGAGAACGTTTATCGCCCCGGTTGCGATATCGATTTCGGCGTGGAAAGTGGCGGCATCAGCGACTTCAAGCACCGCCCGAAGTCCCTCTCCTCGAAGCGCGCCCGCAAACAGCGTGTCACCGACCTCAAGGCCACTGTACTCGCAAAAGGACAGCGGCCGCCCAGTCAGCAGAACACGGCAGTGGAATTCCGGATCGAGTGTGCTGACCATCCGCTCGGGCTGCATCTCCAGCAGGAAAGCGATCCGGCTTTCGTTAATTCCGGAAAGTTCGAGCGAGAAGGGAAAGCTGTTTCCCTCAACCACAACGCTTCCATTCAACCGGGTAAGCGGTGGGCCTTCGTGCCGCTGATCGGCCAGCAGTACACGTGCATCGACTTCAAGAATTCTGCTCGCCATCTCCTCGCCGGCGAACGCCTCCAGAGCCATGATCGCCCGCCATTCAGCAGGGAGGCACGCAGCATCCTCTTCACGCCAGCCGGGCAGAAGATAATCGCTCAGAAGATCTATAAGGTGGATCTCAATACACAGTACAGCCGTCCCGAGGTCGGTCGACGCCTTCAATTCCACACATGTGCCGGTCAAATGGACGCGAGACCCGAAATGCACTGCCAGCGGCACCGGAGCCACCTCCGGACCGACGAACAGCCAGCGGGTCGCTGCCAAATGGTTAATGAGCGCTACTATCCCAGGAGAAATGGCCGGCAGTACGGAAAGGTCAGGCGGCATAGCCCTTCCTCGCAGCCATTTGCTCGCAAAACTCATCAAGCGCCGCTTCCTCGCGCAATTCCTCCGAATGCATCCGCTGCTGGCGCAAATGTGTCTGTATATGCTCGCTCTTGTTAAGTTTCACGGCGCTGTTCGCCCGCTGGCGACCGGCAATGCGCACACGTTCCTTCGCTTCAAGCAGCCGGGTCTCGCACTCTGCGCGGTGATTGGCGAGTTCCTGCGCCTTCTCCTTCGTCTTGCGAAGCGTTTCTTCGACGGCAAGAAGATCATTGACGGAAACGCTCTTGTTGAGAAGGTTCGTCAGAAGGTCGATCTCGAGCGTCCTCGTCTGCTCAAGATAATCGTCAATGGCTTGTTGTGCCGCCTCGCAATCTGCATCAGCCTGCCGAAGAGCGGCTTCCTCAAGCTTCTCCGCGGTAATCATGCGGTCCAGCCGGCGCTGGCGGATGGCGACGATCTTCGAGAAGTCAATCATGGCCAACCGCTTCCTTCAGCGCTTCCACAGTCTGCTCGAAGCTCAGAACCTCGTCCATGCCTTGACGAAGAAAAGCATCGAGCATCGGCTTGCGTGCCACGGCTTCGTCTGCAAGGGGATCAGCCCCTTCAGAATATTCCCCGATCCTCAAGAGAAGCTCGACCTCGTCATATCTGGCAAGCAAGGCACGAAGCTTGCTGATCGCTTCGAGATGATCGGAGGAGGCTATGCGGTTCAGGACGCGGCTGGCGCTGGCTGTGACGTCTATGGCCGGATAGTGGCCGGCCGCGGCGAGTTTGCGCGAAAGGATGATGTGCCCGTCCAGGAGCGAACGGGCCTCGTCAGCAACGGGCTCGTTCATGTCATCGCCCTCCACCAGAACGGTATAAAGAGCGGTGATGGAACCTTCGCCACTGCGGCCGGTACGCTCCACAAGACCTGGAAGCTGCTCAAAGACCGAAGGCGGGAATCCGCGCCTGGTCGGAGGTTCTCCGGCGGCCAGGCCAATCTGACGTTGCGCGCGGGCAAAACGCGTCAGGCTGTCCATGATCAAGAGCACGCGTTCGCCGCGGTCACGGTGAAATTCGGCTATCGCCGTCGCAGTATACGCCGCCTTTACCTGTTCAATTGCCGGCCGGTCGGAGGTCGCCACAACGATGGTCGATTTCGCCAGACCTTCAGGGCCGAGCTGGTCATCGATGAATTCGCGCACTTCGCGCCCACGCTCGCCGATCAACGCTACGATGCAGCGGTCGTATTCAGCAAACCGAACCATCAGCGAGACCAGGGTAGACTTGCCGCCGCCTGCAGCCGCAAAGATGCCCATGCGCTGGCCCTCGCCGCATGTCAAAGCACCATCAAGCGCCTTTACGCCAAGGACGAAGGGTCGTTCTATAGGCGGGCGCAGCATCGGATTGGGCGGCGACCGGTCAGCCGGATAGAAGAGGCGGGGGGCAAGCGGGTGGCCGGAATCAAGAGGTTTGCCCATTGCGTCAAGCACCCGGCCGGTCAACTCTTCACCAACGGGAACCTCAAACGTGCCCATCACGGACTGGATTGTCGAATTATGCGAGATGCCCAGGGTGCGCCCATAGGGTGTTAAAATGGCCTCCCCCTGATCGAATCCGACAACCTCCGCCAGAATCGGCTGTCCCGTGGTGCGTGAAATCGAGCAGACTTCACCGATGCTGAAATTCCCAGCCGCCCGAACCAGCGGCCCCGTGGTCCTGCTCACCCGCCCTCGCCGCCTGAACGGCCGTTGGCGCTCGAACAAGAGGTCAGCCATGCAATCATCGATGGCGCCGGCGGCAGATGAAGGTTTACGCTTTGGTGCCATTTGCTTTCCCTTCATCCTTGTCCCCGCTGCTTACCGGAAGTGACTTTAGAGCGGCAATGGCCTCCTCAACCAGCACAGGCATGCTGGCATCGATGACTTCGAGTCCAGCATAGATCAGGCATTCATCTTCACCCATTTGCGGATTGGGTTCTGGCTTGATGGGTACGAGGCTCTTGTTGCGGCGTCTGGCCGCGCTGATCGCCGATCTAAGGGTGCGCAAGTTCGCCGGGTGAACCATGATCGCGATTTCGGGGTCGCCGCGCAGGTCGTCCAGTGCCTCCAGCGCTATCGAAAGCCATTCTTTCCGCGGCATGTAACCCAGAACAGAGTACAGGCACTGGCGCAGCATTCCATCGAGTTCAGCGCGAAGCTGTGTTCGGGCGGCATCAAGATTTTTGATCGCGGCAGAGAACTGTTGCAACCCCTCGGCATAACCAGCCTGTCGGGCGTTCTGGTGTATGGTCCCGCGGCTTTGCCGTGCACGGCGCAGGCATTCGGCAGCTTTTCCTCGCGCCACCTTCACAATAGTTTCCGCCTCCGCCAGATGGCGGAAGCACTCGGCTTTCAGGATTCCGTTGGCTGGAAAAACATCTTCCCCCTGTTGGTCGATCGCTTTAACCCGCAGCATCGCGATGTTCCCGCGCAAGCATCAGGTAACGCAGAATACATGCCTCGTCAGGATCGCTCGCAGCAAAGGTCCGCGGCTCCGGGAAAGCTCCAGGCGGATACTTCAGCAGCAGTCGCTCCCGGCAGGCCGGCGGCAGCATGCCTATAAGGTATGCCTTGAGCATCGTTGCATATTCCTCCAGTGCATCGGCCGATACAGCGGTCAGAACGTGGAGATTCTCGAATGAGGGGAAGCGGCTATCGCCAAGCCCTCTGATCAATGCCTGATCTTCGCACCATGATGCAATACCGCTTAGCAAAGTACCGCTCGTGGCCATCCGAATTGCTTTGTGATTGATCATAACCGCCATTATCCGGCATAATCGGTTAAGCGATTCCAGTTCTTCATCCATCAAATACGCAAACAGACGCAACGTCTCCGCTCGCGACTCCGTAAACGGCGGCAGCTTTCTGAGAATCTGCTTGTTGAGCATCGGCCCCAGGAGGCGGATGTTGGTTAGCCGGGCTGCAATCTGAGCATCACGCAGTCCAAGCACGGCCGGGAGGTTGTCGGGCATGATGTGATCGAGAGGTGTCTCGTCAAAGCTGCAATGCGGATGCATCAAGCGGCCTCCTTCCGCCGGCCCTTCAGCAGATTCTCTATCGCAAACATGCCTCCGGCTCCTACTATTGCTCCCAACAGGCCCATGCCTCCAAGCACCACAAGGGCTTGCATCTTGCTGCTGCGCTGCATGATGACGCCTCCCAGGGCAACAAGATCCATTTTCGGGGCCGAAGGCGTATCCACTGGGGAAATAACAACCCCCACCCGTTCGTAATCAATCTTCTCGACACTGTAAGAAACAAGCTGCTTGATCTGCGGAACGAGCTCGGCAGTGATGGCGTCCCGCGCTACCAGTACCAGAACGGAGGCGCTGGGCGGTGGCGCCTCCTCGAAAGGTGTCTGCTTGCGAGGGTTGGCGATATGCACTTGCGCGGAGATGACGCCTGGGATGGACGACACCATGCTCGACAGTTCCTGCGATAGAGCGAAGTTGAACCTCGCCCATTCCTGCACAGGGCTGGTTACAAGACCATCGCCTGTAAACACGTCGCCCATCGTCTCATATTTACGGCGAGGCAATCCAAGGCTTTGAAGAAGCTCGACCGCCTGGGCAAACTGGCTTTCTTCCACCATCAGCGTGATCCGATTGTCCTTGTCGGACTTTTTCGACGCGTCGATGCTGTACTCCAGCAGCTTGCTCAGCATTTCATTAGCTTCTGCTTCGTTCAGCCCGGTATGCAGCGGCACCTTGCAAGCAGCAAGGAATGCACACAGCGCCGCGCAGACCATAAACCGCCCAAGAGGCCATCGTGAACGACGCCTCATGCTGGTACTCGCAGTAAGATAGTGACAAGGCGCGTATATCATTGGCTCGACAGAAGCTGCTGCACCCCGTTCACAATTTTACTAACCGCTTTGACAGCCGCTTCAAGTTGTATTTTATCGGCGTTTTGTGCAACTTTATTGCGAATATAGTCGCGATTGTCGTTATGCAGCTGGATGATCTTGTTCTTTGTTACATCCATGAGCCGCGCCTGCTCTGGCGTTAAATATTTCGGATGGTCGGCCCAGCGGCGGAACAACTCCTGAACCGGCCTTGGCAGGCTCATCAGCGGGCTCGACGGATCAAGGGCGTCATTAATGTCACCGACGATACTCTCCTCCTGCTGACGAAGCGTTTCGATCAGACGGGTTTGTAAACCGTCCACGCCCGGAGCAGCGGGTTTTTCCTGCGGTGCACTTAGCGTGAAAGATATGCTCATCCGACGATTATCCTTTTGCAGTGCATACAGGAATCAATCTTCCTTGATGCCCAAGGCATCGGCACATTCGGTTACGATGGTCTGCACGGCTTCCAGGGCAGCTTCTGACTGGAGAAGATCCTCATCGAGGTAGATCGAGCCCAACTTGTGAGCGCGTTCGAGCTGCCCGTCCTGCTGGAGCAGGTAGAGATGAAATGCCAGTGCCTCGTCACGATTGACATCGGCGGCAAGCGCGCCGTTACTCTCCAGGAGGTCTATCCCGGCGCCAGCCTCCCCTCTGGAAAACAGGTACATTGCCTCAATCAGGAAACCGCCCGCATTTTCAGGGCGCACTTCCTGCACAAGCTTCCATAAGGATTGTGCACCTTCGCCAAGACCGACGCGCACCGCAAGCGATGCGGTATTGCCAAGTACGAATATGTCATCACTGGAATATTGGACTTCAGGCATTCTCATTTCACATTCACCTTCTTCTGCTCGCCCCTCACATCCAAAAGGAGATAACTCTCTGCAACGGCTAACAGTTTGACGTCTTTGCTCAGTGTCTCGCCGGGTCGGACAATTGCCCCGTTCTCCACCACCACATACGGATTTGGCCCGTGCCAAACCCCGATCACTTGCCTGGTCAACACGCCCACATCCGGCCCCTCGGCGCGCTCGAAACGCACACCGGCCAGCCCCCGCACATCAGCCTTCAGGTGCCGGACGAGCTTTTCACGCAGTTCCGCATCATCAATCGCCACCAGCGTCACGACTCCGTGAGTAGATCCTACTACACGTGAGGCGGGCGCGAGGTTTTGCGCGATCAGCGCTGCTGCTTCCGCTATTTCCGTATCGACGTATATGTCGGCCGAAACAGGGGTGTCAGATCTTGCAACTCCGGCTAGTAACCGCGCGCGAGCCTGAGCATCGGCCACTCTTACGGTCGCACGCCACTTGCCCTCGTAACACAATAGGCTTTCAACCCTGCCGCCCAGCACTGCCAGTTCACCGTGAATATCCTCGCTGCATTCAAGCTGCTGAAGCGGCGTCTCGATCTTTGCAGGTGCAAGCTCCGCCTCGGCCTCGATGGTCGATCGGCTTTCGGACCTGATGGGCAGGAATACGTTTACGACAACAGCAAGAATAAAAAGAAAGGCGGCTGCCACCAGCATGCGCGAGACCGGAATCTCAGACCAGGATTCCGCAAGCAGGTCGAAAGCCCGTTGGCGCTCGGGCTCAACTCCAGCAAACTCGATCACGGTATCGGCGATGACAAGACGATCGCCCAAATAACAGGGCGTCCATTCGCCAGGCTTCAACACTGCAGGTTGCCCGCTCATCTGGCGGTGCAGCATGGCGGCCGCACCGGAGCTCAGCATGATGGACGCGTCCGTCTCGCCCACCTTTAGCGTCAAATGCTCCGAAGTTACCGCTGGATGGAGAAGGACGATCTCGCAGGCGAAGTCCGAGCCGATGCGGTGCAGCCCCGGTTCAAGAGGAAGAGACCGGTCATCGATCCCCTCCCTGGACAACTTAGCGACAACCATTTCGCCCTCTTAAGGTCAGCCGGTTTCCCTGCATCGATCACTTTCGATCCTTGCCCGCTGCCCCTTGATGATTGCCGGCATGGAGTGCAAGTGCGCAGGCACCCGCTCTCTTATCCCGCTGTCCCTTCTGGCGATCCCTACGAAGCCTCGCCAGGCGTCCTGGCCGCCTCCTCCAGCGCCGCGCGCAGGTTTAACAGTTTTAGTTGTTCAATCAGCTTCAGAGCATCGTCGATAACCTCGACCGCACGTATGAAATGGGCTGGGTCCTCGCCTTGCAACGTAAACTGCGAACCATCGCGCAAGAGCATCTGCCGGCGCGTTTGCAAATATCGAACCAGAGAGTCCGGACCGCCCGCAGAGCCCTCCACGAAAATCTCGTCAAAGCTCACGCCCAATTGCGAAAAGCTGCTGAAAGCATCAGTCATGTGAACCATCATCCGCTCCTTTGTCGGACAGACGAATCGCGCCAATCCCGCTTATGGGGAACTTGGTTTTTCTGATAAACCATAGCACTGCCTTGCGCCAGTTCAGTGTTGCGAATATGGTTTACGAGTTTGGATGCATATGCGCAGCGCTATACTGCGCTATAACCAAATGCTAAAAGAGTTATAATGAGATGCAACTTTGGTATGCATTTTTTGAAAGATAGATTTGCGCGAAGCCATATTGTTCATGCTCGGCGGGAGGCCGGAATGTTTCCGAAAGCCATAACATCACCAGTCGCAAGCTCCCCTTCTCAGCCCGACGGAACGTCGGCACCAGGGCAACTATCCGATCCAAGAAACACACGCTCAAAGACAGGCGCCGCGCAAGTTTCGCGGGGTGCTGCATCGAGGCCCTTTTCGCGGACATCGGAACGGCCGGCCTTGCGAAATGGAGGTGGTGAAACCTCAACTTACCCCAATCAGGCCGGATCGAGATTCCGGCTTCCAGGGCTCGGCACGATCAGGGAGTTCTTCACGGGGAGCAGCGCGCCTGTGAGAGCCGGAATTCCTGCGGCGCCTATGGCGGCCAGCGCATTCTCGCCTATTGCACTGCATGGCTGTTCTCCAGAAGGAGCAGCCATAGAACTGGGTTTGTTCGGCCTCGGTTTGAACCATGATCAAGCATTGGAACCGTCCGAGCCGGAGGGCGGATTGGCGGTCATAAGCCGCTTTCTTTCCAGGGCGCCTTCACTTGCAAACATTTCCGAGGGCGTACAGCAGGAGGCTGTTGACCTGGAAGCAGGTCTTAGTGCCGCTGAACAGCAATCCGCGCAGGAAGCAGCCGAAGCACTTCGTCAGGTTGTCTTTAAGGGATCCGGTGGAGGGACTGCTCATGTTGAGCTTGCGGAGCTGCTTGAGGAGCTTTGCAGCGATCTTAGCAAGGTGGATGCACTACGGAAGAGCAAGGGACTGGCGCCGCTGGACGAAACCGAACGCCAGGCGCGGGCCATCTTCACAATATCGCGCTATCTCTTCCGGAATGAGAAGCCTGGCGCGACCGCTCGCTGGTTGGGCAATCTGACCAGTTCGGGTGTCCGCACGGGCCTGGCCACCTTTATGGCGACTATGGCGCGCAATCTCGGCGCCTTTGCTATGCAGCAGTGTCTGAACTACGCCGATGCTCTTGCGCAAGAGGGGCAGATAGCCGCAGCAAACCCCGCAACCCAGCCCGTTTCCGAAGGGTCTAATCCTCCTTACAGCGCCCTCTGCGCCAGTACGGAGGGAGCAACAACGCTAGCAAACATATTCGGCGGCCTCATGCTAGGCACGATGGCATCCTTGCATCTTGTCGGGGCTCTGCGTGACTTGCGGAGCGGTGCAGCGAACTTTGAATCGCTATTGTCGCGGTATGGGCAAGTTAGCCTTGATGCGTTGTTGATCGCCATCGCTATCAACAATTCTTCGTGGGAGTCTTTGCCTTCCTGGCTCACAGCAGCAGGCATATATTCCGCCGGCCGGGGCGTCAGCTCTGCTTTGCTGGAAAGGAAGACCAATGTTGGCGAATATTCGCCTCCTGCGCTTGCGCTAGCCGCTGCATCCTATTCGGTAGCCCAGTTCGGGGGAACGATGGCTCAGAATGCCCTCGGATTGTGGGGGGGAGCGACTGCCGACTCGATCCGGACCGCAGACCGCTACACGGAGGCACGGCGCAGTGCCTTGGAAATTACGGAAGGACGTCACCCCTGGGGCGCCAATGCTGGGCATGCAGCATTAAACGCCTCTCTCGAGGTCTTCGACGAGCTTCAATACCTTGCGGTTAACCGCGCCTTCCAGTCGGCCAAAGCAAAAAGGCAACTGCGCACGATCCTCAGCACAAAAGACACCACGCCGCAGACCCGCATTGCGCGGCTGGAGGAAATCTCGCAGATGCATGCTGCCGCATTGCGCGGGATGATCGACTATGCCCGCATAAATCCGGACGCATCCAATGAAGCACTGGAAGCCGCCGGTGCCAATGCAGTTCGAGAATACCGCAATGCCAAGCTGGAGGGAGTACGCATGTCGCTGGCACGTACGCCCGCCAGCGAACGCATGCTGGAGGAGAGGGCGAACAGGGCGTTGATCGAACTTGCATCCCTCGGCTACCGGTTTACTCCGGAGGCGCCGGCTGATGGGCCCGGGAAAGCCTCAAAGCATAACCGCCTGATAGCAGCCTACGTTGCGCAGAGTCTTGAGAAGCTGAAACAGGACCAGCCGCTGGAAATATCCACCCTCTCCACTTGCGCTGGCTGGCAGCGGCTGGGCGGCCGCCTTGTGAACCAGTTTCTCAATGTGGAGCCGTACCGTCAGAGCTTGCTGCATGCGCTTTACTCCGCTCTTTCCCTACTGTCTCTTCGTGTCAGGAAGGAACAGGTACCGAACGACAAACAGCGCGTTCTGGGCGTGAACAATGCGGTGGAGGCGAGTTGGACCGCCGGTTTGACCCTGCTACTTTATCCCCAGCTGAAGCGCGGGGTTCAAAGCCGCCAGGAGCCTGAAGCGCAGCGAGAGACCGCGGCCAGGCGGAAGGCCCGGATGGACGAGTTAGCTCTGGATATTGCACAGATCGCAGACCTTGCCGACGCCGTGCGGCAGCCGGGCTCATGGGAGAGGATTACGGAGGATCTTGCATCCAAGGCAGTCGCTAATGCTGTGGGCAGACCGATCCGCATCCGGCATAACATGCAGAGGAATGAACGCACGATGCTTGCCCGAGAACGCGGCGCGCAATCCCCCGTCGAAATCGTCAATGATGGAGCTGGCTACAGGGGAATTGTGGAAAACCAGATTCGCGAAACGCAACCAGATGGCGACAGCTTTTTCCGAGCAGTGCTGATGAACATGCACCAGAATGCCGATGTGCCCGACCATGCAATCGCCGATCTGCGTCAGCGTACCTCTCAGGAACTCCTCAACAATGCCCGGGACTATGTCCAGTTCCTCACGCCGCCAAGCGCGCGGACGCCTTGAGGAACGCTTGCAATACGCGTTTGGAGCAGGGCATCCGCAACCAATTGACAATTTATGACCGATAGCTACTAGATGTCGTCGTCACGGTGCTTCTGAGTCGATTCCGGCCGAAAGCTAAGAGGGAAGCCGGTGCAATGCCGGCGCTGCCCCCGCAACTGTATGCAGCGAGCTGCTGCCGCATAATGCCACTGGCGCTGTTGGCGCTGGGAAGGCTGGCAAGAGCGATGACCTGCGAGCCAGGAAACCTGCCGTGACAGTGAATTCAACGACCACGGGCGGGGTGCCCCGGGGTGCGGCCTGGCTTGCGGCATCTGCTTCTACTGCCGTCCTCCTGCCTGCATTTCGTCATCCTGCCCCCAAAGACACGGGGGTTACATGTCTTCAACTGCCACATATTCCGACAGTGCCGCTGATGGAGCTGTCTATACGCTTGCAAGCGCCGAACACGAGGAAGGACCGACCCGGCGCGTCGCGCGCCGTAATGGCTCTGTAACGCCCTTCGATCCATCGAAGATCTCCATTGCGCTGACCAAGGCGTTTCTCGCCGTCGAGGGGTCCACGGCAGCCGGATCAAGCCGTGTGCATAATGTAGTCGAGGAACTGACGGATCGCGTGGTTCGCGCGCTCACCAGGCATGGCGAGGCAGGCCGGCTGCTACATATCGAAGAAATACAGGACCAGGTGGAACTCGCGCTCATGCGCGGCGGCCACCACAAGGTTGCACGCGCCTATGTGCTTTATCGCGAAGAACGAGCGCGCCGCCGGCAAACGGAACAGGACGCTACAGAAGAAAAGCCTGCAAACCTCAACGTCCAGCTTGTAAACGGCCGGCTTGCTCCGCTCGATGCGGCGCGGCTTTCCGCCATCATCACAGAAGCATGCGAAGGTCTGGATGGGGTTTCTGCCGAAACCATTCTCTCCGAAACCAGGCGCAATCTCTACGATGGCATCACTCTCGACGAGGTTTCCCTCGCGACAATATTGGCTTCCCGTTCGCTGGTCGAAACCGAGCCGAACTACTCTCGGGCAAGCGCGCGGCTGCTACTGGACAAGCTGCGACGCGAGGCTTTGACCTTCGTCGCAAAGCGGCCTGAGCAAGCGACACAGGCGGAGATGGCCAAGCGCTACCCGGCCTATTTCCGAGACTTCATTGCCGCCGGGATTGAAGCGGAGATGATCGACCCGGAACTCGGCCGCTTCGATCTTCAGAAGCTGGGCGCCGCCTTGAAGCCCGAACGTGACCTGCAGTTCCAGTATCTGGGCCTTCAGACACTCTACGACCGATATTTCCTGCATAAGGACGGTGCGCGGTACGAGTTGCCGCAGGCCTTCTTCATGCGGGTGGCCATGGGGCTCGCGCTGCGAGAGATTAACCGCGAGGGGCGCGCCATCGAGTTCTACGAGTTGCTGTCGAGCTTCGATTTCATGTGCTCCACGCCGACATTGTTCAATGCCGGTACATTGCGGCCGCAGCTTTCCTCCTGCTTCCTCACGACGATTTCGGATGATCTCGAAGGCATCTTCAAGGCGGTCAAGGACAATGCCCTGCTGGCGAAATATTCCGGCGGGCTTGGCAATGACTGGACGCCCGTGCGCGGTCTCGGCGCAACCATCAAAGGAACGAACGGGAAGAGCCAGGGCATCGTGCCTTTCCTGAAAGTGGCAAACGACACGGCAATCGCAGTCAACCAGGGCGGCAAGCGTAAGGGCGCCGTCTGCGCTTATCTTGAAACATGGCATATCGACATCGAGGAATTCCTCGACCTTAGAAAGAATACCGGCGACGAGCGGCGACGCACTCACGACATGAACACGGCCAACTGGGTGCCGGACCTATTCATGGAGCGGGTGGAGGCGGATGGAGACTGGACGCTGTTTTCACCAGACGAGACGCCGGATCTGCACGACCTTTACGGGCCAGAATTCAAGGAGGCCTATGAGGCATACGAAGGCAAAGCTGCGCGTGGAGAGATTCGCGTTTTCAAGACGGTTCGGGCAGTCGAATTGTGGCGGCGGATGCTTACCATGCTGTTCGAGACCGGTCATCCCTGGATCACATTCAAGGACCCTTGCAACCTGCGCTCACCCCAGGGGCATGTTGGCGTCGTGCATTCTTCCAACCTGTGCACGGAGATCACGCTCAACACGTCGAAGGATGAGGTCGCAGTCTGTAATCTGGGCTCGATCAACCTTGCCGCCCATGTGAATGAGAAAGGCATCGATTTAGCGAAGCTTGCGCGGACGGTTTCAACCGCCATGCGCATGCTCGACAATGTCATCGACATCAACTTTTATACGATCCCCGAGGCGCGGCGCTCTAACCTCCGCCACCGTCCGGTGGGGCTTGGCCTGATGGGATTTCAGGACGCGCTGCACACGCTCCGCATTCCCTATGCTTCTGAAGCGGCCGTAGAGTTTGCCGACCGGAGCATGGAAGCTATTTCGTTCCATGCCATCTCCGCTTCCGTGGAACTGGCGAAGGAACGTGGCTCTTATCAGAGCTTTGCAGGCTCACTCTGGTCAAAAGGCGTGCTCCCTATCCACTCTATCGACGCGGTGGCAAAAGCACGCGGCTTTGACGGGATGGACCCTACGGCTACGCTCGACTGGGAGGAACTGCGTCAACGCGTGGCCGCGTACGGAATGCGCAACTCCAATTGCATGGCGATCGCTCCAACAGCCACAATCTCCAACATCTGCGGGGTTAGCCAGTCAATCGAACCAGCCTATCAGAACCTCTTCGTCAAATCGAACATGTCCGGCGATTTTACCGTGGTGAACGCTGCGCTCGTACGTGACCTGAAGGAGCGCGGCCTCTGGGATGCGGTAATGGTCTCCGACCTGAAATATTACGATGGCTCCCTCGGCCAGATCGACCGCGTGCCGGGTGACCTGAAGGCGCTTTATGCGACAGCTTTCGAGATCGATGCGTCCTGGCTGGTCGAGGCAGCCTCACGCCGCCAGAAATGGATCGATCAGGCACAATCGCTGAACCTTTACATCGCCAATCCCTCGGGAAGGAAGCTCGACGAGTTATACCGGCTCGCGTGGCGCAAGGGGCTGAAGACAACCTATTACCTTCGCTCGCAATCGGCCACACATGTCGAGAAATCAACCCTCAACCGGTCAGACGGGAAGCTGAATGCCGTGGCCGTGCCGCAGCCGGCCTTCGAACCCCAGGCAGGCAAGGTATGCGCCATCGAGGATCCCGATTGCGAGGCTTGCCAGTAGCTTCAACGACTCGCCGCCTTAGCTGCCTGCACAATCCTTCCGGTTTGATGGGGTTGGAAGCAGAAGCATGAGCGCGCCCGGACATCCAGAAATATTAAGGAAAGACATGACTATTGCGAACGAACTCAACATCGAAGCCCTGCAAGAAAACCTCACCGCACGCGGCGATACCACCGGCCTTGGTACAATCGAAAGGGGAGCGGCGCGCGTAAGGGTCGATGACAAGCGCATGATCAATGCGCGGGCCGATGTGAACCAGCTTCTGCCGCTCAAATATCGCTGGGCGTGGGAAAAGTATTTGGCCGGCTGTAACAATCACTGGATGCCTACAGAAGTTTCCATGCAGGCGGATATCGCTCTCTGGAAATCCGCGGACGGGCTGTCAGAGGACGAGCGCCATATGGTGAAGCGCAATCTGGGATTCTTCGCCGCTTCCGAGTCGCTCGTCGCCAACAATATTGTGCTGGCCATCTATCGCCACCTGACGAACCCCGAGTGCCGGCAATATCTATTGCGCCAGGCATTCGAGGAGGCGGTGCACACGCACACCTTCCAATACATTGTGGAAAGCCTCGGGCTGGATGAAGGCGAACTTTTCAACATGTACCGGGAAGTGCCTTCCATCACCGACAAGGCCGCCTGGGCCCTGGAATACACCCGGCATCTTGACGATCCGGAGTTCCGCACCGGCACCCCTGAGACCGACCGGGCATTCCTTCGCGACCTCGTCGCCTTCTACGTGGTCTTCGAGGGAATGTGGTTCTACACCGGCTTTGCGCAGATTCTCTCGCTTGGAAGACGCAACAAGATGGTGGGCATCGCCGAGCAGTATCAATACATTCTGCGCGACGAATCCGTGCATCTGAATTTCGGGATCGATGTCATTAATCAGATCAAGCAGGAGAATCCCCATCTTTGGACGTCCTCCTTACAGGAGAAGGTTCGCCAGATGCTGTGCGAGGCAGCGGAACTGGAAGCGGCTTACGGGCGCGATACCATGCCGCGCGGTTTCCTCGGGCTGAACGCAGAACTTTGCGAAAGGTACATGCGCTTCATCGCCAACCGCCGCTGCACACAGCTTGGCCTTGCCCCGGTCTTCGCCGAAGAGCCAAACCCGTTTCCCTGGATGTCGGAAGCTATGGATCTGAAGAAGGAGAAAAACTTCTTCGAGACGCGCGTGATCGAATACCAGAACGGAGGGGCTTTATGCTGGGATTAAGTGCTTGGCTGAGCTGCCACGACAGGCAGGGGCAGGACAGATCATCGGACGCAAATATCCCATGCGGGCGCAGTCGCAAATAACATCTTGCCGCATCAAGCGACGTGGCCTCTCTTGATCATCGCACGTCCTGGTGACTGACGATCTGGTTCGTTGGATCGGATCTGGCGTGTTCATGTAAGTATCTGAGTGCCTTCATTCGCAGTATAGCGATCGCGGCACGTGCGGGCGCTCTCGCGTGCTGCTGGGATTGAGCACAGAAGCCATTCACTCCATCATTTCCTTGATGGACAAACCACCGCCGCGGGCGGCGTTAAGCCGCCCGCGGCGCCGAAGCATGCGGCGTATGCTTCGGGATGCCCGACCCCATAGTTCCCCCCAACTATGGTGGGTTCGGACCAGATCTCCGCAACCATGTTTCTGCCGTCGGCGCGAAAGCTATCTCCGGTGCGGATGAGGCCTCTGCAGGAAAATGCTTTCGAAAATTGCCGCAGCCTCCACGGCGGTGGTCACCTTCCGCGACATATCCGGGCGGGAGAGCGCGGCTGGATCGCACACCGCATTTTTTAAGGGCTGCCTTCATTTACCGCTTGCCGGGATAGCTATTGAAATCGAGCACGTCCAAACTCGTCCGTGCGTTGCGGCGCAGGCGCACCGGCGTCTGTCGTGCAATGGTCAGATACAACGCGAGCAAGCCTCCCAGCTCGAAAAGACCTTGGCGCAGCAAGAAGCTTCTTGGCAGATTTCCTGCTCAAAGCTCTATGCGCCCGTTATCCAGACCAGAGCAAATTCCGTTCCACCCGCGCTTCTGCCCCAGTAAGCTCAAGAAACCTGGCATTTTCGCGCAACACCGCTCTTCACCGGGCAATCATATTGAGACGAAAAAGAAGCTGCTGCCCAAAAGAGGACAGACCTGTCCCAAAACAGATCAGCTCCCTGCCGCCGGCTCACGTTTCGATCCACGCCCCCGCTTGAGGGACAGCTTTAGCTAACCATGCACGGAGAGAAGTGTAGATTCCCTCTAACTGGCTCCCGGGCATAGGGGACGCGCTAGCGGTTGACGACACGGCACAAGCCGTTAATGCAGGAAACAGGGGCCAGGCTACGGTTCCGGGCTCCCTAGCTGCTATGGGAATGACACCGGGTGCGGGCGGTGCTGCTAAGAAGCTTGCTATGGACCAGGCTTCACGGCTGTCCGGCGCACGGGATATGGGATTTTACACATCCCCCTTTATTATGGGACTAGCTCCGCTTTTGAGGCGTTCGACCCTGCGCTAGGAGGGGCCACGACCGGGGCAGCACCTGTACAACTAGGAGTTTGGTCTTCGACTGACCCGGAGACAGCGTCTGAGTTTGCTGCCCTATCGGCCAAAGCTCGCGGGGGCAACCCGCAAGTATATCCCCTCTTGCATCGCGCAGAATGGACCGCTGTTGTGGATCTTGATGGATAAGAGTTAAATACGAGATCGCTGCGACATTATCCGATGCCTTTGAGGATGGTTATGACGCCGTAATGTTACGGATTTATACCACACCGAAGGGTGAAAGTGAGAAAGAATATTTGTTGTAGTACGTGATCCTGCGCAGATTCAATCCGGTTCGCTCGCTTCGATCCGTCCAGAATAAATTCGCGCGATCTTCTAGCTTTAATCGCAGTAGCTCTCGCAGGGGCGGGAATATTTTGAGCCAGCAAGAGTTTCGATCCACCCCCGCGTGAGGGGCGACCCATGCACCTCACCGGCACATTCAACTCAGTGAGGTTTCGATCCACGCTCCCGCGTGAGGGGCGACGGCCTACCGTCTCCATCCCAGAAATAGAAAGAGCGTTTCGATCCACGCCCCCGCGTGAGGGGCGACAAAAATCCGAATAAACTTCGCCTTCCTCGTTCTGTTTCGATCCACGCCCCCGCGTGAGGGGCGACAGGTCGGCCGCGATCTCCATCTGGAGTTCGTCGTGTTTCGATCCACGCCCCCGCGTGAGGGGCGACGCGCGCTGGAACAGACGTGCCGCGACTTCGTGTCGTTTCGATCCACGCCCCCGCGTGAGGGGCGACCGAGTTCGAGGCACAACATGGTGACGGTTGAATTGTTTCGATCCACGCCCCCGCGTGAGGGGCGACGAGGACGATGACGAGCTTCTTGCAAGGCTGATCGTTTCGATCCACGCCCCCGCGTGAGGGGCGACAGGATCGACAGGACGAGCCGGAGGTGTGGCATCTGTTTCGATCCACGCCCCCGCGTGAGGGGCGACTTGCCGAATTCCTCCCGGCTCATCTGGCCAGCCATGTTTCGATCCACGCCCCCGCGTGAGGGGCGACAAGAGGATCGCGGCGGTTCCCAGCAGGAGAACCAGTTTCGATCCACGCCCCCGCGTGAGGGGCGACGAATGTCCACCATGAGGTTACTCCAGCGGTATAGGTTTCGATCCACGCCCCCGCGTGAGGGGCGACTGGGGGCCGGACAGCCGGTCGAAGTCCTCTTCGGTGTTTCGATCCACGCCCCCGCGTGAGGGGCGACGCTCGTACCGCATCCTTGAGCAATGTATTCAACAAGTTTCGATCCACGCCCCCGCGTGAGGGGCGACCCTCTTTCCGTCGCCCCGATCTCGGTTATGCTGTTGTTTCGATCCACGCCCCCGCGTGAGGGGCGACGCTGGCTGTCAACGCCGCCCGCCCCGCCAACCGTGTTTCGATCCACGCCCCCGCGTGAGGGGCGACGATAAGGAGGGTGCAGGATGAACGCGATTGAATGCGTTTCGATCCACGCCCCCGCGTGAGGGGCGACTGGCCGGGGGCGACAGCGGCGTCGAAATAGCACCAGTTTCGATCCACGCCCCCGCGTGAGGGGCGACTTTTCGCGCCGCCAGCGCCCTGAAGGAGAATGGGTTTCGATCCACGCCCCCGCGTGAGGGGCGACGACACTGCTGTCAGAGGATCCCACCACATCGGATGTTTCGATCCACGCCCCCGCGTGAGGGGCGACGTAACGCGGCCGCTCGAAAAACAGGCCATCATGGTTTCGATCCACGCCCCCGCGTGAGGGGCGACAAGGCTCCGTTGTCAGGGCGTCGAGCGCCAGCGTGTTTCGATCCACGCCCCCGCGTGAGGGGCGACCCGAAAAATAAGAAACGTCGCCATCGCTGTTGGCGTTTCGATCCACGCCCCCGCGTGAGGGGCGACGCCGCCCGATGAGAACAATGCTGTCGCACTTATGTTTCGATCCACGCCCCCGCGTGAGGGGCGACGACTGGGCAGAGTGGCGGCGCATTGCGTTTATTGTTTCGATCCACGCCCCCGCGTGAGGGGCGACTTGGTCTTGATTGATCCGGCATCGGCACGCGCCTGTTTCGATCCACGCCCCCGCGTGAGGGGCGACGGTTCTGGTGGCCAGTGGCAGTGAGATATCGAGGTTTCGATCCACGCCCCCGCGTGAGGGGCGACCCGGTGTTCCTCATCACCGTTTTTGCCAAGAGTCAGTTTCGATCCACGCCCCCGCGTGAGGGGCGACTGCCTTGCTTTAACATATTGAGGAATATGACGAAACCGGTCCTTCTGCGCGAACAGGATGATTGCAGTTCACGGGGGTTTCTCCACCGTAAACCACAGTACAAATTTCTTCACGTTTTCAAAGTACTGGCTCAGGTGCGAACCGACCTGGGGTCATCAGCACGCTTCTGGTTCGCGCCTGGCTCCGGGAGCGTCTCACACGATGAGGATACCCCCCAAATCTGTTGCCGGTTTGGCTCCAACATGCTCGACACGCCGCCGCCAATTGGAGCCGAGATAATAATAACGCAGGCTGTCGCGCTCCGGGTCAATGATGGCTTCAAGGCGGCTCTTGAGCAAGGTCCACTGGCCAGGATCGACCTCTATCTCAAAGACGGAAAACTGGACTCGCTGGCCAAAGTCGCGGCAGCTCTTCGCCACGCGGCGCAGCCGTCTCGCGCCGCCGGAATCGGTTGTATTCACGTCATAGGTTACGAGCACCATCATCCGGCAAACCCTACTTCCAGAACCAGGGCGGATAAGCATCAAGATCGCCACGCAGATGGCGTGCGAGAAGCTGGGCCTGAAGATATGGAACGAGTCCGAGGGGCGCAGTCTCTTCGATGAAGGGGTGACGGCGCTCCTCCCTCTTGCGCTCCTGCCACGCCTCCAAAACGGTCCGGCGGCCTTCCTCATTCAGAAAGACTGCGCCGCCGTCGCGAAATTCGAAATCCTTTTCGCGCAGCTGGCGCCGGTTGATAAGCGAGAGCGCAAGGCGGTCTGCAAGGACGGGGCGCAGCTCCTCCATGAGGTCGAGCGCCAATGAAGGACGTCCCGGCCGGTCCCGATGCAGAAAACCAACGGCCGGATCAAGGCCAACACTCTCCGAAGCGCTTCGGCAATCATGCGTTAGCAGCGTGTAGAGGAAGGAAAGAAGAGCGTTCACCGGGTCAAGCGGCGGGCGGCGCGAGCGGCCGCCGAAGCGAAGGCTGGCATCCGGCGAGCGGAGCAGATGTCCGAACACGCTGAAGTAAAGATTGGCGGCTTCTCCTTCCGTCCCGCGCAGGAATTCAGCCGGATCGTTTCCTAGGCCGACCCGTCGCACTATCCGTGCCATCCTCTCGACCACAGCCTCTATGGCGCAGCGAGCATCGGAGGGAAATTCCGGACCATAGTCACGGAGCGCGCGCATCAGAACCGCGCGTTGATTAGAGATCTTTCCGGTCACGAGACTGCGAACGATCTCGTCGGGAGCGTCCGATGCGCGGTACTGTGCCCGGCGCAGGAGAACGTTGCCCGCAACGGGTCCCTCGACACGCGCCTGAAAGCGCCCGACGCGGTCGAGAAGCACGATCGTGATGCCAGCCGCCGCACAGGCCCGAAGGAGAGGCGGCGATATATGGATCGCGCCGAAGGTGACGACCGAAGCCAGCATGTGGAAAGGGACGCGCGCCTTCTCCACACCATCTACCTCCGCGACGAAATTTTCGCCGTCCTTGCGCAAGGCCGCTCCTTCGGTGGTGATGTAAATGGTGTTGAGAAGCTTCTTCAAACGGAACCCTCCCCTTCCGTCAGGCTCGCCTCGACCATCCTGTCGCGCCATGCGCGCGCGGGCCTTGCGGAGGCCTTCGGCCGGCACAGATCAATCAGCGAGCAGGAGCGGCAGCGCTTGGCGAGAAGGATTGGCGGGGGCGTTACGAGCGTTCGGAAAATTTCGCGCAGGTCCGCTGCGGTCTCTTCCGTCAGCCGTCGCAAATCCTCGTCAAAGGGAACAGAAACGCGGCGCTTGGTCTCGGCATAATAAAGAGCGCCTTCGGGCACGGCGCGCCCGGTCATTTCCTCCAGGCAAAGTCCCTGCGCGCAAAGCTGCACCTCGTCAGCGCGGTGCAGCTTGGGTCTTCCCCGCTTGATCTCGATGGGATAGGGGGTTTCATCCTCACCATGGAATTCGACAAGATCGGCAACACCGGCGATCCAAAGCCGCTTCGAAGCGATCGGCAAGGCGGCCACGCGCCTAATACCGCGCACTTTGCGCCGGCCTGGTCTGTCGGCGGCCTGATGCAGCACGCGCCCCTCCGCAGTGAAGCGGTTTTCCGCCCATAGCCTTTCGAGATGGATGAGTGCGGCCTGGCGGAGGCAATAGACAGCGTGCTGGAGCGCCGAGATGGGGATGGGCTCGGCATCCAGTTGATCATCCAGAGGATTCGGGACCACCCCCTTCAAAGCTTTACAGCTTCTCAATGACTACAACGCCCTTTGGAAGGTTCTCCTGGTTGATCGTTATAATGTAATCTGAGAAACTGCGCGGCAGCGATGCGTTCTCTTTTCGCTGCACGGCAACCCGTTTGAATAGATCCTGGGCCGACGCATTGCCCATCCGATTGTCGTGTTTGAAGACAATCAACCTTTGAGCATTCATCTCCATTCTGGCAGCAGATCGATCATGCTCAAACATGTTGGTGAGCGCCTCGAACAACAGGTTAAGGTCCTCTTCCGAGAATCCGGTACCCTTCGTTTCATCACCGGCAAGACTAGCCGAGACAAACCCGTGACAGCGGTAAAGCCCATAAGGAATGATGTATTTGCGCCCCATGGTGCGTTCTTTCTCGACGTCCTTTTCGTTAGTTACTGATGAACGCGTGATGGTGATTTCCTGCGGGATCACCGGGTCGATCGATTGCGCAAATCCGAGTTGCACCGGCCCTCGCACCTGACCGGCGTTGACCTCCGTGGTCATCACTGCACCGAATGTACGCACATCGTAGAAGTTTGTGCACATCCACCGGGTGATCTCGCGCGCCTCGGCCTCGTCTTTGGGAAGCTTTTTCGTTTCAGGCTTGATGCCAAGTGCATCGTAGGCCCTCTGGTGCTGAAGATTCAGTATTGCCTTTTCCTGCATGTAGATGGCGTAGGGCGGTCCGCCTCCCTTGGCCAACTGTACATAATTGCGGATCTTACGCTTGAGGCTGACGTCGGTGACCAGACCCTTCTGAGTATCCAGGTCCTGGCGCGGCATGTTTCCGCTATCCGGGTCGCCGTTAGGATTGCCATTTATGATGTCAAAGAGGTAGACAAAGTCATAGCGGTTTTGGATGGCGGCCATATCAATCACTCCTCGCCCGTAAGATCCATGTCTTCGTTGTTCTCGGCGTTGTCTGCTGCTGTGTCCTTGGAACCGTAGCGTTCCTGGTAGTAGCCAATCAGGAAAAGGCCCTGCTCCTCAGCGGAAAGTTGTTGAGGAAATCCATCTGCAAAGCTGGCCGTTAGCAGTCCGATGTCCCGCTCCAGCGACGAAGCAAGCCTTCTGGCATGCTCAGTATCCTTGACCCAATCTGCAGCCGAATGCCCGTTGCGCAGCCGCTTAATATGATGATTTCGGGCATTGCGGATCAGGTGATGCAAAACCCGCCCTGGAGTTGCGGATGCCGCACCGAGGAATTTATCGGCCACTGTCACATTGAGTTCACCACCGAGCGCAGCGCTCTGCGCTCGCTCTATAAGCGCGAAGAGCCGGCCGAGACGTCTGGCGGGGCTTGGATCGTCGGGATCGAAGCGCATCAGATATTCCTCCATGGGGCTTCCATCAGCGGAAAGGGGAAGGCGTTTGTCGAAACGCAGAATGCGCGTTATGACAGCCTTGATAAGTGCCGCTCGCATATGGTCGAGGACGCCGTCACTGCGCACGCGCATAAGAAGAAGCGACAGCAATGATGATGGGAATTTGCTGCCGGTAAGAATTGCGCGCAGCAGTTCACCTGCAAGAAGCGGGGAGATTCTGTCTGGATCGAACTGAAGCTTTCCGGATTTGCTATCGCGCGATGCCGGCGCCGTACGCAGTTCACATCGTCGGATAGACGGCAATGAGGTGTTCGACGGAGACGGCTCTAACAAAATATCCTGGTAATAGTCCTGCATATTCTCCGCCAGCCGGCCGAAATCGTCCTCGAACCAGAAGCGAATGGACAGGCGCGCCGCGTTGGGAGCAAGGCCCAGCACATAGAAGCGTACGCTTGTGGCCAGGCGTGGTGCGATCTCCCTGAGCGGGACGCCCCTTCGCATGCGTTTCAGGATCGTGCCGACCTTCTGCGCTTCGCTTTCCTCGTCCACCTCGCTGAACATGGCAAGGACAAGGCTTTCCGCTTCCTTCGCCGTATCGTCATCCGGTGCTACAGCCCAGAAAACCGTCGAGGTGTCACCGATCTGCAGCCGATGATTGCTGCTTGCGAGAAGTGCGTTGAGAGCTGCTGTGTATTTGAACGCGGCGAACTCGGAGACCGGTGAATTGTCGCCCTGGCTGTGGCCATAGGAGGTAAAGGCGTCGAGGTTGAACGATACGATGGAGGCGCCAGAGGATTGCGCTCCCCATACGCCCTTAATCGCGGGATGCAGCCGTGCGACCGGACCGCGCACGCCGGAAACGAGACAGACCTGCGGCCGTCCCTCATTTGACGAGGCGATCTGCGCCCACAGCTCCTTCGCTGCCGGCCGGTCATGCAAATAGCAATTCTGCCGCCGCTCGCTTTCAAGAGCGAAGACGACGTTCTGGTCCTTCATATCGTCGGGCCAAAGCGGTTCTGTAAACTTGTCGGGGGTCCAGCTCTCGAGGAACAGGCGAAGGGCTTTAAGGCCGGTGTCAGCGGTTGTTTCGAGAGTTTCAAGATGACGCTGCTTGAAGGCGGCGTGTTCGTCAGCCACGCGCTTTCCTTCTCCGGCGGTGACACCCAATACATAGGATGTCTTGTCCCATAGAAAATTCGGAGTGATTGCTACAGTCCGCTTTACCGGTTGCGGAACCTCCATCATGCGAGATGTTTTCCTCTTTCCCTCGCCGCTGCGAAGGTCGGTGACGCTTGCCACGCTGCCATCCTCGTTGAGAGAGATGACGAAGCCGATCCTTTCCGAAGAAAAGCCGAAAGGCGGAACCATCCCCAGCCGGTCGAGCCGGTCATAGGCCTGGACGAGGGCGGCAAGAATGCTCATCTGAGAATCTCCGCTGATCCTGGCGCAGGCACCCGCATGACGCCATCCACAAGCCGCGCGCGGAAGAAGAGAGAGGGACGGTCCTCCGCCTGATGGTCGATATCCCACAGCATGAAGCCCAGATCTCTGGGATGGCCAAAGCCGAGCTCAGCGCTTTCCTCTTCAGCCTGCGGCAGAGGTGCATCGGGCGGCAGAAGCGAAAAGCTGGCATCAAACTCGCGCGTGCCCAGACAGGGCTGGTGAAAGCATTGCCCGCGCCCGGCACGGCGGTTAAAAATATCCAGATGCTTGCCTTCGTTATCGTCTGAGCCAGCTCTTTCTCGGACAATTTCGAAATGCGCCTCAATGACATAGGAGACATCAACGAGTACCGTTGCCGCGCGCTGCTGGCGGTTTTCCTCGACGAGCAGGTGCAGCCCCTCCAGACTGCCGCGCCTCATCGCCGTTTTCGCCTTCGTCGCGGGTACTTTCCCGCCCACCTCGTTGCGCCGGATTGATTGGAAGCGGATCGGTTTCAGGACATGGATGGCGTCAATGACCCAGCGGATGGCCGGCTTCCAGTGGATTGCCTCGAGAATCCCGCGCGCCGCGGAAGGTGTCATCACATCATAGGAGACGCGCTCGACCTTCATCTCCGGACGTGTGAAACACGCGTATTTGCCTGAAACCTGCAGGCGAATTCCGTATGCCAATGTTGCCCCCGATCCTTGAGCGATTTGATCATCCAGACAGCGGCACTTCCGTCCGCGGTGTGTTTACCTCCGCTTTCCGTTCGATAAATTTGGGTAGCTTGTTATAACCGATACGAGGATCGTTAGCGCGCAGGGTAACGATAAATTCCATTCTCTTGCTGCGCACTTCGGAGGCGGAAGCAGTCGGGGCCTCCCATAATATTTCTCGTGTCACAGTCATTTTTCTCCGCACGTCACGGGTTGGAAAATCCGCCTCTATGGCTGTCTTGTCGGGGCTGCCGAAATGGAATCAGTCAGGTCGTTCCCCACGTAAACCTTGCCGTTTGGCCAGATAACTTTGTATATGACTTTCATCTTTGGCATTGACTCACACCATCCATTGCTCCAGCCCCAGATACTCCGCATCCTCCCACAGCAGCCCTACCTCCCGGCAATAGAGGCTCGGCGTCCATAGAACGGCGAACTGCTCTCCGCGTTTATCAGGATGGGCGAACGTCACATGCCCGCAGTCGATAAGCCGTTTGCGCGCCTTGGGCGGCACCTGCACCGTGTAGCGCTGCAAGCCGCGGGCGATTGCCCCTGAGGGGATGTTTTCGATGGCAAGGTTATCGACCAGCGCACGTGCTTCATGTTCGAAAGGCACGATCACAGGCTCCATGCCGCTCTCGATCATGCGGAATTTTTCCGCCACGGTGCGATAGGCGAAATTCGTCTGGCCGCTGCCCACACAGAAATCTGCGATAATCTTCTCCTTGTCGAGTCTATCCTTCCCGAAGCGCCAGTAGACCTCCCCGAAGAAGTCCTCCATCGCTCCGAGCGAGAGCAGATCGTTATGTTTGTTCATTATCCGCTGCATATCGCCGCACAGGCCCCTGATCTCGTTTGGCGGGGGGGTATCGGGTGCAGAAAAGATTGTGACGATGCTTGTCTCCCGATCCCGCCTGCCCTCCCTGTTGCATCTGCCAGCGGCTTGCATGATCTGATCGAGGCCGGCTTCCGCCCGCCATACGCGGGGAAAATCAAGGTCCACGCCCGCCTCTACGAGCGACGTGGCGATCAGCACGCAGGGCAGATCATTCTCGAGGCGCTGTCGTACGCTGTTTAATATTTCACGCCGATGCGCTGCATATTGGCGTGTCGTCAAATGGACGAGCCCTTCCAATCCTGCTTCCTTCGCCGCCCTGTAGAGCGCGAGTGCATGGCCCCGGCTGTTGACGATGACGAGGCCCTGCCGCTCTTGGGCCAAAGCCGCGATCAGCGCTTCGTCGTCCATGTCGCCGGCATGATGAAGATGTACTCGTGCCAGCACCTTCGCCAGCACTTCCGGCTCAGGCGCAAGTTCGCGGCCTTCAAGCGGCAGGCCCAGAGGATGGCCAAGCGTGAAACGGCGTGCGTCGAGGGCCGGCTGCGTGGCCGTGCACAGGACGATGGTGCAGCCATAGTTTTCGGCGAGCTCGCGCAGCGCCCACACCGCCGGAATGAGCAGCGGGCGCGGCAGTGTCTGCGCCTCATCGAGAATGATGACGCTGTTCGCGATGTTGTGCAGCTTCCGGCAACGTGACGCTCTCGCCGCGAAAAGACTCTCGAAGAACTGCACATTTGTGGTGACGACCACCGGCGCAGCCCAGTCTTCCATGGCAAGCTTGAGCTTGTCCTTGCCTTCGCGGGCCTCCTTGGGATCGAACTGTTCCTCGATGGCTGAATGGTGCTCGAGCACGATTTCGCTTCCCAAAACGTCACGGAATATCGTGGCGGTCTGATCGATGATGGCAGTGAACGGTATCGTGTAGATGATCCGCCTGTGCCCGTGCGACTTCGCATGGTCGAGCGCAAAGCCCAGGGAGGCGAGTGTCTTGCCTCCGCCGGTGGGCACGGTGAGGGTGAAAAGCCCCGGTGCTTCGGAAGCGCGCGAGCGCACATGAGCAAGAATCTCGCCGCGAATGCGGTTGACCTTCGTGTCCGCCTTGGGCATGGCGGCGATGTACCGGTCGAACCTGTCTATCAGATCGGGCAGGATCGACGGCAATTCGGGCCAGGATCGATCAACCTGCCAGTCTTCAATCCTCGCGTAGAAGGCCTCGGTGTCCTTGTAATCGGCGTCCACCAGACAGGAGAAGATCATCCGTCCCAGGAAGGCGAGCTGAAACGGCATTCTGTTTCTGTCGCTGAGAACGCGGACGAAATCCGGAAGAAGGCCCGTCGCGTCGGCGGATATCTCGGATTGCCAGGTCGTGTCGAGGGAAGCGGGATCGAAGCCCTTCAGGCGCTCGGCCAAGGTGGAGAGCGCCTCGCCCTCCCGGTCGGGCAGACCGGCGTGATGGCCGGCGATGACATAGGCGAGAAGATCCGCGACGATCCGGTCTTTGCCTTCGGCCATTTGCAAAATGGTGGCGGCACCGGCCGTGGAGTGGTCGACCCTCAGCTTTGCGCCCCTGATATAGGCCTGGAAATCCGGGTTGTATTTGCCCAGATCGTGCAGCAGCCCGGCCAGGCGCGCCGCCTTTCCGGCGCCGAATCTGCCGGCAAAGTGCAGCGCAAGGAGCGAAACACTCTCAAGGTGCTCGCTCAAAAGTTGCCATCGGGATTGCGGCTGCCCCTCAGCCGAATGCGCGTAAAACGATACCCTCTCCCCCACCAATGCAACCTTCGAATCTCACGCATGGTCCTGTCAAGAGGTGCCAGCGTGCGGCAGGACTTCTTCTTCAGGCGATGTTTATCTTTGTCATATGGCGCAGAGTGCGTGGCTTAGCGTTGAATGAATCGTAAGCGCAGCCTCGGGCAGAAAGTGTGGGTGAAAGCCAGGAGAGTGACGGACAACGCCTTCATCGTGATTTTCCGCCGCCGGTTTTCGCCCGAAAGACGCCGTGGGTCACCCACATTGGTCTTTTGCTTTCCAAAGCCTGTCATTCCGTGTTGAAAGTCTTTTCATGCTGCTATAAGACCTCGCAGCCTGTTGCAGGTTACATCTGCTGGTTGGGGAGGACGCCATGTCTAACGACGCCCTCTTCCAATTGGGGATGGGCCCAGTCAATCTGGATGCCACCCAAACGGAAGAAACTGTTGCATTGCGCGCTTTGGAGCGCTGCATGAATGTGCGTCTTGCCGTTTGTCAGGACGAACGAGACGGTTCGGCTGTCTCCGTGGCCATTATGTTCTGTACAGGAACACCGCTAGCAGCGTGAAAGGCCGGTTTCCGGCATGGGGCAGGTAGCACGTTCCCTACGTGATAGCAGGTACTCCTGAGAAATCGCCGCCGCGCCGGCTTGGAATGCCGCAACAGTTCATTCTTCAATTCTGGTTCCCGGAGACGGGCGCGACTTCAACCTTATAGGCAGGCAGGAAAGAACTTGGACATCCAGACGCCATATTATCTGATCGACAAGAGCACCCTGCTGCGAAACATGCAGGTGATGGACCAGGTGCGCGAGCGCTCGGGAGCAAAGGTCCTTCTTGCGCTCAAATGCTTCGCGACATGGTCCGTCTTCGACCTTATGCGAGAGCATATGGACGGCACGACCTCATCCTCCCTTTATGAGGTCAGGCTCGGCCGCGAGAAGTTCGGAGGCGAGACCCACGCTTACAGCGTCGCCTATGCCGATCACGAGATCGATGAGGTTGTATCGAATGCCGACAAGATCATCTTCAATTCGATCCAGCAGCTTGAACGGTTCGCTGGCCGCTGCGGCGGACTTGGCAGGGGGCTGCGGCTCAATCCGGGAATAAGCTCTTCAAGTTTCGACCTTGCCGACCCGGCGCGCCCTTTCAGCCGGCTCGGTGAGTGGGACGCCGGGAAGGCAGCATCCATCATCGACAAGGTCGACGGCTTCATGATCCATTACAACTGCGAGAACGCTGATTTTGAATTGTTCAACCAACTGCTAGGACGGATCGAGGAAGAGTTCGGTGCGCTGTTCGAGAAGGTCGAATGGATCAGTCTTGGCGGCGGGATCCATTTCACTGCGGAAAATTATCCGCTGGCCGCCTTCTGTGACCGCCTTAAGGCCTTTGCGGCCAAATATGGGGTTCAAATCTATCTGGAGCCGGGCGAGGCAGCCATCACCCAAAGCACAACGCTTGAAGTGACGGTGCTCGACACGCTCTTCAACGGCAAGCACATTGCCATTGTGGACAGTTCTGTCGAGGCGCACATGCTCGACCTCCTGATCTATCGGGAGAGCGCCACGGTCATGCCTGATGAAGGCGACCGGCGCTACATGATCTGCGGAAAGTCGTGCCTTGCAGGTGATATCTTCGGCGAGTTCGCCTTCGACCATGAATTAAGGCCGGGAGACCGCATCTCCATTCAGGATGCGGCCGGGTACACCATGGTCAAGAAAAACTGGTTCAATGGCGTTCACATGCCGTCGATCGTCATACGCGAACTCGATGGAAGCCTGCGCCTGATCCGCAAGTTCACCTTCGAGGACTACATGTCGAGCCTCTCCTGAGGCTTGCCCCATAGTTGCGCATACAAAGGAGCTCCTGCCCAGTGAAAAAGAATGTCCTGATCATCGGTGCCGGTGGCGTGGGCCACGTAGTGGCCCACAAATGTGCCCAGAACAATGACGTGCTGGGCGACATACACATTGCTTCACGGACGCTGGAGAAATGCCAGGAAATCGTCAACTCCGTCATGGAGAAGAAGAACCTGAAGAAGGCGGCCAAGCTGGAGGCACATGCCCTCGACGCGCTGGATGTGGAAGCAACGAAAGCGCTGATCGAAAGAACAGGGGCGCAGATCGTCATCAATGTCGGATCCGCATTCCTCAACATGTCGGTCATGTCTGCCTGCATCGAAACCGGCACCGCCTATATCGACACGGCGATTCACGAGGACCCGCTGAAAATCTGCGAGACGCCCCCATGGTACGGGAACTATGAGTGGAAGCGCCGGGAAGAGTGCGAGAAGGCAGGCGTAACCGTCATTCTCGGCGCCGGTTTCGATCCCGGCGTGGTCAACGCCTATGCCAGGCTTGCAAAGGACGAATATTTCGACCGCATCGATTCCATCGACATCGTTGACGTAAATGCCGGTGATCATGGCCGCTATTTTGCCACCAATTTCGACCCGGAGATCAACTTCCGCGAATTCACCGGGCAGGTTTGGTCATGGCAGAACAAGCAATGGACCTCGAACAAGATGTTCGAAATCCGTAAGGAATGGGACCTGCCTGTAGTCGGCACGCGTACCACCTACATGACGGGTCACGACGAGATCCACTCCCTGTCGCGGAACCTGGACGTGCCGGACATTCGTTTCTGGATGGGCTTTGGTGATCATTACATCAACGTCTTCAACGTCCTGAAGAATCTCGGCCTGCTGTCGGAGCAGCCGATCAAAACCGCCGAGGGACAGGAGGTTGTGCCGCTCAAGGTGGTGAAGGCGGTGCTGCCCGATCCTTCCTCACTCGCCCCAGGCTACAAGGGAAAGACCTGCATCGGTGACGTGGTGAAGGGTGTAAAGGACGGCAGGGAGCGCGAGGTCTTCATCTACAACATCGCCGACCATGAAGAGGCGTTCAGGGAGGTCGGCAGCCAAGCCATTTCCTATACGGCCGGCGTGCCGGCGGCCGCCGCTGCGATGCTCATCGCCAGAGGCGACTGGGATGTCAAGAAGATGGCCAATGTCGAGGAACTGGCTCCGCGTCCCTTCCTTGCGCTGCTCAACGGGATGGGGCTGCCTACCCGGATCAAGGATGAAGATGGAGACCGGGCTATGACCTTCGCCGAATTCGAGGCGATGGAGCCATTCGCTTCGTCTTGAAGCTGAACGGAGCTTGAGCATTCTGACGCCGTGCGTCTTGCTGGACGCACGGCTTTTTTAATCTACCAATTTACTTCTTGTAAGTAGGCTAGAGCAGGATGAATTTGGGTTTGAGCGTATCAAGCTTTGCAAAGTGGTTTTGCATTTCTCAGGCGGATATCCGAGTTGAGTGACAATCAGCCAGGCTCATCGGCTCCTTGACAAGACCGCACAGCGTGAAGGATACGCAATGCGGCGCAGCCAGTTGAGTAAGCTGGCGAAAATTCCATCTCCGCCATTATGCGAAACCTCTCCGCAAACGCTCTCGTCAGGCAAAGCGCAGATGGTCGCCATCTCTGCCTGACCAAGACGAATACTTTAGCCGTTTCTCCGGGCTATTCACAGGTCTACGTAAAGCTCCGGGGTGGTCATTGAATGGCCAAATGCCGTCGCCTATATAGTAGTTATGTGCATGGAAACCTTTGTCAGGATATCGAGGCTCGCCGGTAACGGCCGCTGCTCCACCCGGAGCGGCGGGTTGTCGAACCCTGAACACCGCGCCTAATCCCGCGCTCCGGGTCTGCACAAAAAAATGCGGTTCATTAATCGCGGCGCCGGAAGCGTCGCGTCAATGGAGCGTATAGATGCGACATGTCCACCCCCCAAAAGTTTGCACCTCGTGCCGCCGCCTCCTTCCGCGCGCTGCAAGCCGCTGTCCTTGGTGCAAGGCCCCGGGCATTCCTGAACGTGAGGGCCCGGCATTACATAGCCGGCGAAGACCTTCTGGAACACAACGTCATGCAGCAATATTTTGGGAAGGAGGTGAACTTTGAGCGAAAATCTTCTTGAGAACTCTGTATCGGAGCATTCATCCGATATTGTATATGAGCAATATGGTACCCTGCCGTGGCGGGTAAACCGCCATGGAGATATCGAAATCCTTCTCATCACGTCGCGTCAGCACAAGCGGTGGATCGTCCCCAAAGGTTGGCTGGTCAGCGGGAGGTCGCAATTCCTGTCCGCCGCGCTTGAGGCATTCCAGGAAGCAGGCGTGATCGGGGAGGTCTATCCTCATCCCATTGGCGATTACAAATATACAAAGGCATGGGACGACGGCACATTCCAGAACCGTCGTGTCACCCTGTTCAGCCTGCATGTCCGCGGAACGTTGATAAACTGGCCCGAGCGAGCCGACCGCAAGAGACGCTGGGTCACGTTCGAGGAGGCTCTACAGTTGATTGCAGAACCAGACCTCGTCCGTCTCTTGCAAAAGATTCGATCCAATACCGGAATTCTGACCGAGCTTGACCGGAATCATCCGGCAATGCTCGTCTCGAACAATATGCATGATCCGAGCTAAAGGAAGGTTGCGGTGCTCTCCTCGACATTTCTCGCCTTACGTACGCAAGGGATCTGCGCCGAGCGGCTCCGCCATGCATGCATCGCTCATTTCCAGTCAAAATGCTTCGATGAGGAGGCAAGGCAGCAGTTTTGGGAGGAGCTTGTCCTTGCACGCCGCGCGTATCGCAAAGTCACCGAGGAAAATCTTGAGCGGATCCTGGCGGGAGCCGCATGAAAATACGGTGTTCCGGCTTCGAAAACCATCATCGGCTTTCGAAGCCGGAAAGGCTCAGCTTGTAAAAAAGTTCTGGGTGCCGTGCGCCTCGATTGCCTCGGCGAGACGGCCGAGCGCATGTACGTAGGCAGCAGTGCGCATGGTGATCTCCCGCTCACGTGAGATGTTCCATACCGCCCGTCCCTCGCGTTCCATGATTGTCTTCAGGCGCTCGTGGATCTCTTCAACATCCCAGTAGTAGCCCTGCTTGTTCTGGACCCATTCGAAGTAGGAGACAGTCACCCCGCCGGCATTCGCAAGAATGTCGGGCAGGACCACAATGCCATTGCGCGCCAGAATCGCGTCTGCTTCGGGCGTCACCGGACCATTAGCAAGTTCCAGCACGAGCTTTGCCTTGACGGACGATGCGTTTTGGCAGTCTATCATGTTCTCCAGCGCCGCCGGCACGAGCAGGTCGCAATCAACGCCTACAAGATCTTTCGGGTCCAAAAGCTCATGCCCTCCCTGCCCTGCTGTCGAGGCAACCGACTGGCCCTTCGCCTTGGCTTCAAGCAGCAGATCGATATGAAGCCCCGCCTTCGAACCGACGGCACCTTCCGAATCGGAGACAGCCACGATCTTGTGGCCGTCTGCGCCAAGTAGGCTGGCAATATTCTGGCCGGCATTTCCGAAGCCCTGGACGGCTATGCGCATCGTCTGGCCCAGCCCAAGATCCTCCGCCAGGTGGCGCACCAGGTAGTAGCCGCCTCGCGCCGTTGCATCGCCGCGTCCTAGCGAGCCCCCGAGCGCGATCGGCTTGCCGGTGATGACGGCGGGCTCTGCTTGTCCCTTGATCTGCGCGTACTCGTCCGCCATCCAGCCCATGATCATGGAATTGGTGTATAGGTCCGGAGCGGGAATATCGCGGTCAGGGCCGATGATGCGCGCGAAAGCCTGAATGTAGGCTCTAGAGAGGCGCTCCAACTCGGCTTTAGACAGCTTGCGCGGGTCCACCTGCACGGCACCCTTACCACCGCCATAAGGCAAGTTCATCACCGCGCACTTGAAGGTCATCCAGAAGGCCAGCGTCTCAACCTCGTCAGCGGTCGAATCTGGATGAAAGCGAATGCCGCCCTTTGTCGGCCCTCGAGTGTCATCATAGCGGCAACGCCACGCAAGGAATGACTTGCGCGACCCGTCGTCCATGCGGATCATCAGGCGCACCTTGGTAGTCTCACGCGGGAATTTCAGTTTCTCAATCACGTCCTGGTCGATGTTCAGATGGGATGCCGCCTCATCGAGACGAACGAGAGCGTGATCGAGCAAACCGTCTACAGTCATCGTGGCTCCTGAGTATTGAGATCCATTCGCGCCACCTCATAAAAGGCGAGAACGCATGCTGCAACAGGAAGTCAATAATACTGACCTATTTTTTCGGAGGACAGCTAGAGGCCGAATTCCTCCGCACAGCCTCCGGAGCTCATGCGATATCTGCCTGCAATTGGAGGGCGCCCGGGTTCTTCAAGGATCGTTATGCCGGTGTCAAGAACTTGATGAGCAGCCATTATCCTGCGCCAATCGGTCGCGGAACCATTGATCTATTTTTAAGGACGGTGTGATGACCGGCTGTCACTCCTTAAAATCATCCACACTGACGGGCCCTGCATTCGTGTCGATGTAGCGTCGGTGGAAGCGCCGGCCTAGACGCGTCAGTATCTCATAGCCGATCGTGCCTGCAGCCCTGGCAACATCGTCCACCTTCTGCTCTTCACAGATCAGGTCGACCATGTCTCCCTCCCGCGGTTGACGCGCTCCATCGGTAATGTCGAGGATGATGCTGTCCATAGAAACACGACCGGCAAAGGGCAGTCGCACGCCTTGGTAAAAAGCCGCAGCCGCGGCGTTGCGTGGCCACCCGTCCGCGTATCCAAGCGAGATGGTTGCCAGGCGCGAAGCCCGTTGGGTCATTGCCGCCTGGCCGTATCCGATTGCCGTGTCTTCTGGTATGTCGCGGATCTGAATCACGCGGGCGCTGAGACGTATGACCGGCCTCATCGGGTTTTCGCATGACGAAGTGGGGTTGATTCCATAGAGCGCCGCCCCGGGACGGGCAACTTCATAATGGTATGGTGCGCCCAGGAAAATCCCCGAAGAGTTGGCAAGCGAAGCCGGAGCGGCAGGTAACACCGCACGCAGGCGCTCGAAGTTTTTCCGCTGAGCTTCATTTGCCGGATGGCCCGGCTCGTCCGCACAAGCAAGATGGCTCATCACGAGTTCGATGGAAAGGCCATCAAGCAAAGACGGATCGTTCCAAATCTTCTCAGCATCGGATGGCGCTAATCCCAATCGCGACATTCCGCTGTCAACCTGAAGAGCGACAGGCAGGAAGCACCCGGCCGCGCGGGCCCTTTCCTGCCAGGCTGCAAGTTCTCCCAAGGTGTTCACCACCGGGATTAACCTGGCGGCGATAAAGTCTCCTTCCATGCCTTGCGGCGTCCCATTTAAGACAAATATTCGGGAGCCGGCGGAAAGCGCTTTGCGCAGCGCAACACCTTCATCCAGAAGAGCAACGAAAAAGCTTCTGCAGCCGGCCGCCTCCAGCGCCGCTGCTACCCTGCAGGCGCCGAGTCCGTAAGCATCTGCCTTGACGACTGCCCCGCACGCAGCTTCCCCGAGTCTTGCTGACAGGAGCCGCCAATTCTCCACGATCGCCTCAAGATCGATGGTAAGGATTGCCCCAGCTCTTTCCTGCGGCACCATCATCCTTGATACCGGCTGGGCCCCAGTTCGCAGATGTCGATCTCTGGCTGCTGGCCCGAAATCACGTCGGCAAGAACCCGGCCCGAACCGCATGCCATGGTCCATCCAAGGGTACCATGCCCCGTATTAAGATACAGTCCTTCGGGATTGGCCCGGCCAACAACGGGAGGACCATCCGGAGTCATCGGCCTCAGACCGCACCAGAACTCCGCCTTGTCCATCTGTCCGCCGCCATTGAAAAGGTCGGTTACAGAGTATTCCAGCGGAGCACGGCGCTCTGGCCGCAGTGAAAGATCATATCCGGCAATCTCAGCCGTGCCGCCGACGCGGATCCGCGATCCAAGCCTCGTAATGGCGATCTTGTAGGTCTCGTCCATGACCGTGGAAACCGGGGCGGCCGCATGATCGGCAATCGGCAACGTCAGGGAGTATCCTTTCACTGGATAAACCGGGATGCGAATGCCCAAAGGACGCAGCAATCTTGGCGAGTAGCTACCAAGCGCCACTACGACAGCATCGGCGTTAACAACACCTTCGCTCGTTGCCACACCCGTTACCTTCCGCCCGTCATGCAGAATGTGCGACACCTTTATGCCATAACGGAAATTGGCCATTGTGGAAGCGATCTTGGCCAGCCCTTCAGTAAACAAGCGGCAATCGCCAGTCTCGTCACCGGGAAGGCGCAGCCCGCCGACGAACTTTCCCGGAACGCGCGCAAGCGCCGGCTCTGCCGTTGCGCAACCCTTCCGGTCGAGAATCTGGTGGGGAACGCCGAACTGCTTGAGCACCTCCACATCGCTCCCAATGCCATCAAGCTGTTTCTGCGTGCGGAAGAGTTGTAATGTTCCCCGGCTTCGTTCGTCGTAAACTAGGCCGGTTTCGGCACGCAAACTGCGCAGGCAGTCGCGGCTGTATTCGGCGATCGGCACCATGCGTGCCTTGTTGACTGCGTAGCGGGCCGACGTGCAGTTGCGCAACATCTGCAACAGCCAGAGCCACATTTCAGGATCTAGACGCGGTCGGATGGCGAGAGGCCCGTGCTTCATCAGCAGCCATTTTACCGCCTTGAACGGGACTCCTGGTCCTGCCCAGGGTGATGAATAGCCGGGCGAAATCTGCCCGGCGTTTGCGTAGCTCGTCTCGAGTGCAGGTCCGGGCTGGCGCTCCAGAACGGTGACCTCATGACCAGCTTTGGCGAGATAGTATGCGGAGGTTACGCCGATGACGCCTCCGCCAAGGATCAGTACTCTCATCGCAGCACCCACCTCAAAACGTCGACGGCGAGGTGGCAGGATATCGGCCGTACCGGCCAGGCATACCGCGGCGATACTGGCAGCGCCGGCATTCTCCTGACGCAGAAGCAGGAGCTAGCACTCTGCTGTCATCCTCCCCCCAGCGCATCGTATTAAAAAGCTGCAAATCTCCGGCTGCCGCTTGGCAGCGTGCAAATTTTCTCTTCATCGTATATCTCCACCGGGTCAACGGTGGCGGACCCGGAAATCAGAACCGATACTAGTGTGGTTTTGGATTTCCGGCCCCCGGTCGACGGCCTTGCAGCCGCGCCAGGGCTAGATGAATGCGAGGAGACTTCCCGCGTGATTAAGAAATCTCACGCGGCTCCTTGATATGCATCGATGGAAACGCTCTTTGAACACCAAATTCAAACCATCGAAGGGAAATCAGCGCTGTAGACAATATCATCTTTGCCGTGGGTTGCAAGATTATGGCTGCACAAGCACCAGTGGTTCGCGCAATCAGTTCGCTGCCTAACGCCGCTATGCACACCTTGAACCGCATTGCAGCATGGAGACTGCGACGAAGTGCAGCGTCGTCGTTTGACGCGCTTCCACTTACATCATTGTCGCGTTAGTGCCGGCAAAGCGATAGATGTGGGCGGGCGCCTTGAATTTCAGGGTTTGACCGCAGATGACAATCAATGGGAAAAGCCCGCTTTCCCGGGCAGCAATGGAGCCTCCCAAATCGGTCCAGTTTCTGCTATGGTCGAGGGAGAATGATCGGGATCGGATAATGCGGGACTTTATCATCCGTAACAAGCTGGTTTTTCGCGCAGGCCGCCTGATGGCAGGCGGCTAACCCCTGGCACGGCGTCAAGGAGACGCACGCCAGAGCCAGGGGGCAACTCCTTTAAATGTAAAGCGGATCTAACCCATTACATTCTATGCGGCGTCACGGTGTGGCGGAGAAGTGTCATGTCCAGCACCCCTCGTTGTCATCTGACGGCGAAGGATTTCAGTATCCTCGAAGATATCCAGCAGCGTGGCCTCAACAACGATGAAGCGTTTCTTCGTCTGTTGCGCCAGAAATTGGAGAGCGCGGCCATACAGGACGACATTGGGGCGGATGTCGCGACCATCAATAGTGTTGTCGACTTCTCGGTCGACGCTCGGACGAATGAGCGTCGCACCCTTACCTATGAAGGTGGGGATGCTGGAACCGGCGTGACGTTGCCGATTACGACACTCTGGGGGCTCGCCTTGTTCGGCCTGACTGCAGGTAAGGAAATCGCCATAGAGCGGCATGACGGCACGCGTGAGAAAATCCGGCTCAACGCGGTCTTTTTTCAGCCAGAAGGGGGACAGGGGCAGATGTCTCCGGCCAATCTCACCGGCCATTATACGAATGTCATCAGCTTTACGCCCCGCGAAAAAAGCCACACGCGACTACCCCTCAACGCACCATTCGAGCCAGATGACGATGACCCTGGCCCGCACGCTGCATAGGCCCGAGGAAATTTGCGCTTTCGATGACCGAGATCGCAGCGACCCCTATATTGGTCGCAGAGCTCACTGGATGAGGCGGGTGCAAGCTGGCGATTGCTAAACACAGCGACACCGCCTTGACCACTTGTGTTGTATACGGAGATGGATGAAGAACGTGTTTCAGAAGCACTGGCAGGAGTTGATCAAACCAAACAAGCCCGAAATTCGAAGCGACAACAACAGCACGACGCTGATTGTCGAGCCGCTCGAGCGTGGCTTCGGTTTCACTCTTGGGCATGCCTTGCGCCGCATACTCCTGTCCTCACTTGACGGGGCTGCAGTGACGTCCTTGCGGCTTCAAGGCGGTCCTCTGAGCCTTGCGTCCCCGAAGGATCGGAATGAGGCGGTGACCGACCTGATCCTCAACATCAAGGATATCGCGCTTCGTATGGAAGCAGACATGCCTCCCACCCAGGTCACTTTGCGTAAGGAGGGACCGGGGACGGTTCTGGCCGGCGATCTTCAAACGGCTGCAGGAATTGAAGTCGTGAACCCCGAGCATCAGCTGTGCACGCTGGATGCCGGAAATGACATTGAGCTCGATCTGACGGTCGCCCACGGGACGGGTTATCGGGCCGCGGGATCCATTGTACTGGAGGAATGGAACGGCTCCGAGCCTGTATCTATCGACGCGATCTTTTCTCCGATAAGGCAGGTCAAAATTAATGTGGAAAATACCCGGCAGGGACAGGTCCTCGACTACGACCGGCTGATCATGACGGTGGTGACCGACGGCACCATCTCGGGAGAGGATGCAGTCAACCGCGCCGCGCATATTTTCCACGATCAGCTTTCCGTGTTCATCAACTTCGAGGAAGTTCAGCCGGAGATTCCTGAGCCGGAGGAGGAACTGCCGTTCAATCCCATTCTTCTGAAGAAGATGGAAGATTTCGAACTATCGGTCCGAGCCAGCAACTGCATGAAGAATGACAACATCATCTATGTCGGCGATCTTGTTACCATGACAGAGGCGCAATTGCTCCGCGTTCCGAACTTCGGTCGGAAGTCGCTCAACGAGATCAAGACACTGCTGGCCGAAATGGGGCTTCAACTTGGGATGGAACTGCCCGATTGGCCGCCTGCGGACCTGGAGGAGATGGCCGAAAAATATGCTAAGGAAGCAGATTAGTAATGCATCTGCTGGAAACTCCACTTGCCTGCGGGCAACAGGGCCATACCGATTAAGACGGTGCCTTTACGGCGCCTTGATGAGCACCTGGCGTTGTAGGCGGTGGGATATGGCAGCGGGCACATGGCAGTATGTGTGAAGACTGAAGAATGAACATTTGGCCACAATCTGGAGGCATCTCTTGCCTCGCCGGTCAGTACTGGAACGCCGGCAGGAAATGCTTGTTTCAAGGAGGAGTGCAGTGTCTGTAGCGCAGTTCTGTCCATCCTGTTCTGGTCCCAGGGACCCGTCCTTTCATATTTGCACCTGGTGCAGACGCCCCTACACTACGCCAGCCGGAGTCCCGGAGCATCTTTTTGCACCTCCCTTGAGAAGCAGATCGCACGTTTTGGAGAAGCATCAATCGAAGGCCAAGGAGCTTTACTAGGTGCCTCAGCCACGTTGCCAAGCAGTCCAGATCGCGGCACCCGTCAGCCATGTATGAGAGGACCTCGGAGAAAATCATTCCTCGCAACAGATTTGCCAGGCGGATGGCACAGCACACTTTTCTGGTTGCAGCGATAATGTTCTTCTCGATACTGATTGGTGCCGCGGGCTTCATGTTGTTTGAAGGCCGCGCGCTGGAAGATGCGGTCATCCACTCGGCCTACATCCTAAGCGGCTTCGGCCTGGTCGAGATGCCGGACAGCTTCGCAGGCAAACTGTTTGCTGGGCTTTATGGACTTTATGCAAGCCTGTTCTTCCTTGCGGCGTTCAGCATTATTTTCGCCCCCATCGTCCATCGCATCCTGCACAGGCTGCACCTCGACGTAGACGAAACCGCTGATTAGGAAAACGGTCCGCTTTCGGAGCCGAGGTTGTTAGGCCTGAGGTTCCTATAATGGTGGGCCGCTGCGCCCGGCACTGCGTCACTAATGTCGCGGCCACCAGCTTTCAGAATATGGGTCGGGCATTGACACGCGGATGGCGTCACCAAGCGCGCGCAAGGCGCTTACAGGAAGCTCAACGCTATGCCGGAGGAGGCGGTTGACACCACTTTGGAGGTTATAGACCGTATCGGACAACTCACTGCCCATATGCAAGCAACGGTCATGTCGGCCCTGTTCGCGGACGAGGCGAAGGAACTCACGCGGACAATTGCGTTGATATTCCGCGAAAAGCACTCTGCCATCCTACTAACGAAACAGAACGCGGCTTCGGTCACGGACGAGTTCGCCCGCCGCGCACAGACCACGGAATATGCGTGACAGCAGTTCAAAACCAGATTGGCGAAATCGGCCTGCCACCGGGGACGTCCTTCTGCCGCCGCTGAAAGAGGCAATGAACGTACCTGGACCGGGTACTACGAGAATAGGAGAACTTGCGGGCCGTTTCCGTATCTGACGCACGCGGTAATCTCTCGTTCAGCGGCCTGATCGGCTTGTGCGGGTAGTGTGCGGAAGGTTCTGCAATCCCGCCGCGAGGGCATCATGGCAGGCTGGTGATGTTGAAGACACCGAATCCCTTTCGAAGAACGCGGGGCGGCGCTACCGCCCTTTCCCGAATGTACGGGCGAAGATGACGGGCTAGAGAAGTTGCTACCGCCTTCGGCGGCATCGCCCACGCCGTTCCGCTCATCGCATCCTGAACGGCGTGCTGACCGCGATTTACGATGTCATTACCGGCATTGTCGATGTCAACTGAGGTCTGCTAGTAGTTCTGGCAAAATCTTCTCATGAGCTGCGGTGGCATTCATCCCTATGATCGCACTCAGCGGTTTGATCTCGCTTGCGCCCGTTCCGAACATCACTGCCAAGGTCGTCACAATCGGCTCAAATTCGTATGCCCCTTGCCTGCGATTGCTGTATGCCTCCGCCTCTAATTCATCATAGCTCGGACTTCCGATCCCCGCGCCGTCAATTTCATCGGCACACATTCGGACGACCGCTGCGTGAACAATCGTGTTCCATACGACGTTGTGAATTCGCATTGCCTTCTTTCGAGCAGCGTAACGCATTGAGGCGTAGGAAGATGCGCAGCAGTTCCAATTCAGTGAGCGCCCATTCCCCTCAAGGTAATGAAAGATGTTCCTCTTCTCCGCGAACGATTTGTGCTTTTCGATGGCGATATCGAACTCGGAAATATGTCTTCCGTAAGCATATTTTCCGCTATCTTCGGGCGGTGCAGCGTTGGGCGTGGCCCGCTTGCTTGCGTGACGCAAATTGGCGCTCGTTAGTGGCTTCTTATCCATGCCATCGCGGCCAATCGGGATCATTGTGCGAGCCGAGCAGTCTGACCGTTCTTTCGCTGAAGACGTGAAAATTGAGCTTGCGGTCGATGATCTCTTTAATGATCAGGTTGAGGTAAATCAGGACGCCAAGGGTCTTTAGGCCGCTTCGCAAGAGGATACGCGCGCCAAGCCCATCTCCCATCTGTTGCGGCGAATAGGACTGAGCCATCAGATCGTGCATCCGCCAAAGCGCCGCCTTGCGCACCACCCATACACGAAACAGCCCCTTCCATTTGTATGCGTCCGGATTGCGCGCCACCAGTCCGCAGACCGGGATGCTTGATACGAGCGAAGCCTTCCATCTTGCCAAGTTCTACTCAATCGCGTTCATCCGCCGCCTCCCCTTGCCCCGGGATGAAGACATGCGGAGCATTGGCAGCCGGACAAGCGACGCTCACTGATGTTCGGCATCGCGGCTGTGGATAACCGGAAGCGGACGCGGCCGGAGAGCCGCGCCGCGATGATAGCCGGCGCAAGGTTATCAACAATAGGGGCGATTGCCCGCGTTGGTGGCTATTCGGTGGCTATTGACGCCTGAATGCAGCAAAGCCCGGCTCGGGCCAGGCTTCTTAAGTTCATGAATTATCGAGGGATTTTTGGTTGCGGGGGCAGGATTTCATCATTACTTGCATCCAGAGCAAGCAATGATGGTTGCAGGCATGAAGAAAGAAATTTCCTCTTATTTATCAACGGTCCTCGAGACATCTCGGCGACTATCGGCCAACCCCGATAACGGGCTCTTTGCAGCGCAAGCATGATAGGTCTCTGACGTCAGGCAATTCTCATGACCTCGCGGAGGTCGCGCTCAACCGGACATGCCAGCAGGGCCATCGAAGGGGCGAGACGCGTCCAGACCAGAGAGTGGCCCTTTGATCTCGATTCGGAGAGTTTCGCGTCGAAACAGTCACCACGAAATGCCTGCTGGAATAGGCGTTGCCGCCGATAGTCTCCCTTGCGACGAACTTATTCGTCGACGCACCCATCGCTGCGTCAACCACGCGGTACCCGGCGTTTTTTTGCTTGCATATCTTCCTGCAGAACCAATCTCGACTCCGCGCTCGGCAGGAACTCAGACACAAAGAGCACGCAGCGCCTCTGGCTTAATAAGTTCCACAGTACGCACGCCTTGGAGCCGGATATAGCCCTTTTCACGGAACTTCGAGAAAACGCGCGAGACCGTCTCAATCGTCAAGCCCAGATAGTCGCCGATATCGGTGCGCGACATGGCGAGTTCGACCTGCGGAAGGCCGCCCTGACGTTCAAGTTGATCAAGCAGGAAGGCTGCGACGCGCTCGGCGGCATTCTGACGCCCGATGACGAGCAGGTGCTCCTGCGCGCGGATCAATGCCTTCAGCGCGATCGGAAGGATGCCGCGCGCGATGTCGGCACCGAGCGGTTGGCGAAAAATGCGGATCGCGGAATTGCAGATCGCCTCGGCAAAGAAATGATGGTGGCCGTCTGCCTCGAAGCCGAAGACCTCGCCTGCCACATGGAAGGCACTGATCTGCCGGCGACCATCGGAAAGTAGGCGGTAGACGCGAACCGCCCCGAACTCCACCTGGTAGAGAGCGGTGGCTCGCTCGCCCTGACCATAGATTTCCGCGTTGGACGCGTAGAGGATCACCTGATGCGGCTGCGAGGGCGCAAAGGCAGGTGGTACCAGTTGTGTCGCGGTGTGGCGAGTGACGGGAACGTCTGGATGAATTCTAGTTGAGGGAGCTTGTATGGCGTTGTGAGAGAGCATCTCGATATCTCCGATCTTGTCGGACCATCAGTGCCCCGGAACACCGATCGAAGAAATTCGGTTATATCCTAAGGGAAACTACGTAGGCATGGCGGGCCGCGGCTCCCGCCTCAGGGCATCGCGCACAGCTTCGACCAGCTTGTGGCCGAGGAGCGGTTTCAATACCACCCGCTCGAAGCCTCTGGCGACAAAGTCCTGCGCGTGGCTGGCTAGAACCACAACGGGTGTGCGCACGCCCTCCAAGAGTTTCCCACTGCGCACTCCTGCCGGTATCGACCGGTGGTCAATCACCAGACAGTCATAGCGGTCCGACAATGTATCGAGGTCGGGTAACCGCTCCACGATTTCCACACCACAGCCCTCCGCCTCCAGGACGAAAGCCAGCGAACGCCGGAAGGCTGGGTCCGGCGCGACAACGAGGATTTTCGCATTGGTGGGCAATTTTGATCTGCTTTTTCAGAAATCGGCCTCTCAGGCCATCGGCTACACTGCACTGACAGGAGACCAGACCGCCTTGCGCTGGATCAAGCCACCAAGCGCGTCTCAGCAGCTCTCGTCGCCCGCCGCCAAGACCATCCGGACGAGCTCGGGCAGGTTCTTGGCGGTCATCTTTGCCATGACATTCGAGCGGTGGACCTCCACCGTTCGCGGGCTGATATTGAGGTCGTAGGCGATGGTTTTGTTGGGTAGCCCCGCGACGATTCCGGCCATGACCTGTCTCTCCCGTTCGCTGAGCTGGCCGAGCCGCTGGCGTATGGCCGAAATGTCGTCCTGCTCCCGCGGCTTCCTTTTGAGCTCGGCGATGGCGCGTGCCACTGCTTCGAGCAGGACCTCGTCCTCGAATGGCTTCTCGATGAAATCGAGCGCGCCCGCCTTCATCGCCTCTACTGCCATCGGAACGTCCCCATGCCCCGTGATCACGATGGCGGGCAGCATCGCATCCTCATCGTGCAGCCGCCTGAGCAGGTCGACGCCGCTCATATCCGGCATGCGCAGATCGGTGACAAGGCAGGCGTTCTCCAGTTCCCCGGCAACGGAGAGGAAGGAGCTTGCCGAGTCGTGCACGCGCACCGCGTGCCCCGATATGGTGAGGAGGAATGCCAGCGATTTCCTGACAGGCTCCTCGTCGTCAACGATATGGATTACGACATCACCGCTCATTTTCCGGCTCCTGCTCTTTTCCGGCCGGCAGGGTGAAGCGGAAGGTCGCGCCACCCTTCTCGTTCCGCTGCATGATCAGTTCGCCCCCGTGGGCCTCGATGATCCGCTTCGATATGGAGAGCCCTATTCCCATCCCGCCGGGCTTAGTGGTGACGAAGGGCTGGAATAGCTGTGCCACCACGTCGTCCGGCACGCCTGAGCCCGTGTCGGAAACTTCCACCACCGCTTCATCGCCTTCGCCCTGCATGATTCGTACCACCAACTCGCGGGCTTCGCTCTCCTTCATGGCTTCCATGGCGTTGCGCATAAGGTTGATCAGCACTTGCTGTATCTGGACACGGTCAACCAGAACCACCTTCGGGCCGGCCTTGAAGTCGAACACCGTCCGCACACCCAACTCGCGCGAGCCGACGAGGGCGAGAGCGCCGGCCTCCTCGACGAGCTTATGGAGGTCTTCCGGCTGCTTTTCGGTCTCGCCCCTGGTGACGAACTCGCGTAGGTGGCGAATGATCTGCCCGGCGCGCAGCGTCTGGCGAGCGGTCTCATCCAGCGCCTCGCGCATACGTGAGGCCAGCGCATCATCCATGTTCTTTAGAAGCCGGCTACACCCCTGCACATAGTTTGCGATGGCCGAAAGCGGCTGGTTGAGCTCGTGTGCGAGGGTCGAGGCTCTTTCTCCCAGTTCGTTCAGACGCGCCAGGCGCGCGAGTTCGGCCTGGATCTCCTCCAGTCTCGCCTCCGACTCGGCCCTTTCCGTCAGGTCGCGGATGAAGCCAGTGAAGAACACCTGGCCACCGCTCTTCATCTCACCCACCGCAAGCTTCATGGGGAAGGTCGAGCCGTCCTTCCGCCGCCCGACGACGACACGGTCGATCCCGATGATCCGCCGCTCGCCGGTTGTCAGATAGCGGTGGATGTAGCCGTCATGTTCGCCCTGGTAAGGCTCCGGCATCAGGATCTTGACGTTCTGCCCTACCGCTTCGGCTTCCGAATAGCCGAACTGGCGAACGGCAGCGCGGTTGAAAGAGATCATCGTGCCCTGCACATCAATGACCACCGTCGCGTCCGGCACCGTATCCAGAATGGAGCGAAGATGGGCTTCACGCGCATCGAGCTGTTCCTGCGCGCCACGAGCGATTTTCCTGGCGTCACGGTAGCCGGAGCCGACGAAGACCAACGCGGCGGAGAACAAAAACGACAAAAGCGCCGGCACGGCGCCGAAATCCGCCATCACCCCAGCTGCGCCTGCCGCGAGAAAGGCGGCGCCGACGGCCAAGACCAGGAAGCCCGCGCGCCTCCCTCCCCAGATGGCTGCGCCCAGAACGGCCATCGGCACCAGCAGCGACAACCACGTCTGATCCATTCCCCGGAAGAGCACTTGCCGCCCCAATGAAAGCGTTTCGACAACCGAACACTACCATAGGGCGGCGTCGGGAAAATCGCCACCATTCCGCAATGCGGCAAGATATGTCCTGCAAACTCGACGATCGCAAATAGCCCGCTCACTTTGATGAAGGTCAAAGACCCGTAAGCCTGTTCAACCAAATTGGATCGCTAACACAGGAGCTCGGGATGACTGGTGAATTCAAGGACAAGGTCGCGCTCGTCACAGGAGCCGGCTCGGGGATAGGGGCCGCAATCGCTCGCGAGTTGGCCACAGGAGGCGCCGAGCTGGTCGTCGCCGACCTGGAGCAGGAGTCTGCGAACAGGATCGTGGAAGGAATCCGAACGAGTGGAGGCCGAGCGCACGCCTTTGCCGTGGATGTAGCCGACGCCGAGGCGGTCGAGCGCATGGTGGATTTTGCCGTTCGCACGTGCGGTGACCTTCATCTGGCGGTCAATAATGCCGGGATCGGCGGCCCAAGCGAACCGACCGCCGACTATCCACTCGACGGCTGGCGCAAGGTGATCGATGTCAATCTGAATGGCGTCTTCTATGGCATGAAATATGAGATCGCAGCGATGCTGAAATCCGGCGGCGGCGCCATCGTGAACATGGCATCCATCCTCGGTTCAGTGGGATTTGCGAATGCCTGCGCCTATGTCTCGGCGAAACACGCGCTGCTGGGACTGACAAAAACGGCGGCGATGGAGTATGCGGCACAAGGCGTGCGGATCAATGCGGTCGGGCCAGCTTTCATCGACACGCCGCTTCTGTCGAAAAACCTCGACGACCAAGTCCTCGGCCAGCTCGCGGGACTTCATCCCATCGGCCGGCTCGGCACGCCTGAGGAGGTCTCGGCGCTCACCTGTTTCTTGCTTTCCGGACGCGCGAGCTTCATCACCGGCAGTTATCATCTCGTCGATGGCGGCTATACCACCCGGTAACCGGCTCACATCAGATCGCGCATGAGCTCAGGCACGATCTGAAGGTCCCGCAGTGCTGTCCGCAGTGCCCCCCTGCGATCGCGCGGAAGGGTGGCGACCTCGACACGATTGGAAAGCGGCACCCCCTGGTGCCGGTCGCGGCCCTGCTGCGCAAGCATCAGCGAGAGCACAAGATCGTGTGCGGCGAGCACACGACGGATCGCCGACTCGCTGCCGATCTGCCGCTCCAGGAGACCTTCGAGGCGCTCCCGCGTGGAGCGCGCGCGGATATTGTGGCGGATCGACAACGCTCGCGCGGCAGACACAAGAGGGAAAAGGGCGTAGCGCTTGAGATCGATCCGGCTTTCCTCGGTCCGCAATCCGCCGAACAGTGTGAAGGCTGTGTGCAGGCTGGCAAGCCGTTCGCCGAGTACCAGCGGAAACGTGGCATCAGCATGTCCATATGCGTAGGCGTCCTCGAATAGGGTCTCGCCAAGCGCTCTTTCGCCGTGCACGGGGGCAAGATCGAAGAAGATGTCGATGTTGAGCAGATCCTGAGGGCGCGAGCGGCGCACCCACTGGCTGATGCGCTCCCTCCAGAGATCCAGCGAACCGCGCCATTCCGCGTTTTTCGCCATCACGCCGCCCTTGCAATAGGCGATCCCGGCCGTATCGAGAATGGCAGCGATCCGCCCACCAAGAGCGCCGAACCACCGATCCTCCGGCCCGCCCGGCGCGCCCCGCTCGAAAACGATGGCATTGTCCTGGTCGGCGGCAAGCAGGCTCTCGCCACGCCCGGCGGAACCAAGAACAAGTACGGCATAGCGTGAGGGTGGGTCGCCCAGACCGACAATCTTCATTTCCTCTTCCGCAAGGATCGCCGCCCGACGCGTCATGGCGCGCAGTTCCTCGCTGACGATCTCGGCAACGGTCCGCGCTTCGATCTTCTCTGCCACCAGTGCCGACGCAACGGAGGGAAGAGAGGCCCAGGCGGCGGCCATGTCGGCATCGGACCTTGCGGCGTCGATCGCGTCGTCGAGCTGGATCGCCGCGCTTGCCCGCAGGCGCAGGAGATCGCGCGCGGATATCACGCCGACGAGACCACCATCATCGTCATGCACGCCGAGATGGCGAATCCCGAGCCTGTTCATCCGGCCGATCGCGCGATAGGCGAAGGCCTGGGCGCGGATGCTGATGAGCGGCCTGCTTGCAAGCTCGCCGGTGAGTCGCTCGAAAACGTTCCCGCCGTCGGCCGCCAGCAAGCCAAGCACGTCGCGCTCCGTGAGGATGCCGTATTCGCCTGTGGGATGTCCCACCACCCCCGCGTCAGAGACCAAGACGGAGCCCACCCGCCTCTCTGCCATCAGCCCGATCGCCGAGCGGAGCGATGTTTCATGGCGGACGACGATAGGAGGCGTAGCCATGAGATCGCCGACGCGATGCTGGTAGGCGAAGGGGTCGACCGCGGCAAAGGGTTGCGGGACCGGCCGCAGGAAGGGATCCGCCCATCCGGCCTTTGCCTGCTCGTCCTGCTCCCGTGCAAGCTGGAGGGAGGCCCGCTCCGCCTCGGCAAAGGTGCGAATGCCCATGGCCTGCAGCCTCGGCAGGAGTCCCGTGAACACTTTCGCTGCGGCCACGGCGTCGCCGAGCGCCTGATGGCGGCCTGTGACTTCGAACCCGAGCCAGGCGGCAAGCGCCTCGAGCGAGTGGTCGCGCAGATCGCGATTGACGATGCGGCTCAGCGTTCGTACGCACAACGTCCGCGGCCGCTTCCACTGGATTCCAGCACGCGCCGCTTCCCTATCTATGATTGCGAGATCGAAGCCGAGGGCATAGCCGATCAACGGGCGTCCGCCGCAAAACGTCTCGAAGCTGCGCCAGGCGGAAGCGAAGGCCGGCGCCTTTCGCACCATCGCGTTGGTAATGCCGTGGATGTGTGTCGATTCAGGCGGGACCGGCACCCCCGGATTGACAAGGCTTTCGAAGGATTGGTCCGGCCACACCGCCCCGCGCGCGATCGCCACGCCCCCGACCTGGACGATGCGCGCCGTGCGCGTGTCGAGGCCGGTGGTCTCGGTGTCGAAAGCCACCGCATTGAGCGCAATCAGCGGAATCGCTCCGACGTCAGGCTGCACGAACGCCCCTCCCATCTCAGATAGCTTATACCGTGCACCGGTGCTTCGAGCCACGAAGAACGCTACCGCTATGGGGTTCAGGCTGCCCGTTCACCGAGCCGGCGCATCTGATCGAGCCATTTGCGCCGCTTTTGATCGCCGGCGGCCTCGATCATGCCGAACAGGGTTTCCTTCACCGGGCCGAGCCCCACGAATTTGAGGATGTTGCGCCGCATCCCGCGCAGCCCGTGGCCCAAAAACCACCAGCGATAGAAGAAGGCCGGCATGCCCATGGTGACGATGATGCGGGCCGAGCGGCCCTTGAGGAGGGTTTCCGGAAAGCCTCTCTTCCCGTAGGCGAAGGCGACACCCGGCCGCATTATCTGTTCGAGGAAGCCCTTGAGCAAGGCCGGCATCGTTCCCAGCCACAGCGGAAAGACGAAGACCAGGTGCTCGGCCCTGAGGATCGCTTCCTTGGCGAGCTCGAGCTCCTGCGGGACCGACCCGTGCAGGAAGTCCTCCTGCGTGCGAAGCAGCGGAAAATCGATCTTTGCAAGGTCGATCCTGGTCACCTGGTGGCCTGCAGCTTCCGCACCCTCGGCATAGGCATCCGCCAAGGCGCGGCAGTAGCGGCCCGGATCCGGATCGGGGTGGCCCTGAATGATGACGATACGGTTGGTCATGATGCTTCCTGGTTTTGAATATCGAAACGATACGCTCCTTGCCCGGCCACCCCTTTGACTGGCATCAAAGACTGGGAACAAATCGGCTGGAGCTCCTCTTTCCTTGATCGTGCGCAAGATCACCGTGCCGCAGTGCCGCTAGAACTGGGCGGTTAACAAGAGGCGGACTTCCCATGACCATCCGCAATCTCGAACATGCGGTCGATCCGAAGTCGGTGGCCGTCTTCGGCGCGTCTGTCCGGCAGGGCTCCGTTGGCCGGATCGTCCTTGAAAATATCCTCGCGGGTGGCTTTAAGGGCGATGTCTGGCCGGTCAATCCGAAATACCGGGAGATCGACGGCCGGCGCTGCTATGCAACTGCAAGTGAACTGCCGGCAGCACCCCTCTTGGCAGTGATCGCCACCCCGGCCAGGACGGTCCCGGGCATCATTGGCGCACTGGGAAAGAAGGGGACGCGCACGGCAGTGGTGATCAGCGCCGGACTTACGCGCGAGAACGGGCTGCGCCAGGCCATGCTCGACGCGGCGAAGCCATACCTCTTCCGCGTCATCGGTCCCAATACGGTGGGCCTGATCGTCCCGCCCGCGAAGCTCAATGCAAGCTTTGCCCATATGAACCCGCAACCAGGCGGCCTGGCCCTCCTGTCGCAATCCGGAGCGATCGCCACTTCGCTGATCGACTGGGCGGCGGACGAAGGGATCGGCTTCTCGCATGTCGTCTCGCTGGGTGATATGGCCGATGTTGACGTCGGCGACTATCTCGACCTGCTGGCGGGCGACGCGCGGACGCGCGCCATCCTGCTCTACCTCGAAAGCATTCCGAACCCGCGAAAGTTCATGTCGGCGGCCCGTGCCGCCGCGCGCCTCAAGCCGGTCATCGCCGTCAAGACGGGCAGGCATGCCGCCGCAGCAAAGGCTGCAACCACCCACACCGGCGCCCTTTCCGGCTCCGACAAGGTTGTCGAAGCAGCGCTCGGTCGCGCCGGCATCCTACGGGTGCGCGGCCTGCAGGAGCTCTTCGATGCAGCGGAGACGGTCGCCCGCTTCCCCAAGCTCGAAGGGTCGCGGGTGGGCATCGTCACCAATGGCGGCGGCGCCGGCGTTCTCGCCGTCGACAGGTTGGCGGACCTGGGTGCCGAGCTCGCCGCGCTTTCGCAGGAGACCATCGGCAAGCTGGACAGGGTCCTGCCTACGAACTGGTCGCGCGCCAATCCCGTCGACATCATCGGCGACGCACCCGCCGAGCGGTACGGCGCCAGTGTGGCGGCGGTCGCGGAGGATTCGGGAACCGACGCGCTGCTGGTGATGAACTGTCCCACGGGGCTCGCCTCCCCCGCCGAGGCGGCGCAGGCAGTCGCACGCCTTGCGAAAGAAGGAATGATCAACGGCAAGCCGGTGCTCACCTGCTGGCTGGGCGAGAAGACCGCGCGGGAAGGCCGCCGCGTTCTGCAGGAAGCGGGGATCGCAAGCTTCGAGACCCCCGCGGCGGCGGCCGCCGCAGTCTCATACCTCAGCGACTGGTCGTGGGCGCAGAAAGCCTTGATGCGTGTTCCCTCGGGCCGCGGCGAAGACGTGCGCGGCGACCGCCAAGCCGTCCTCGACATCTTTCGGAAGGCGGCCTCCGAGGGCCGGCGCATGCTCACCGAGCCAGAAGCCAAGGCAGCGATCGAGGCCTACGGGATCTCGGTCCCGGAAACGATCGTGGTTCGCACGGGCAACGATGCGGGAAAAGCGGCGAAGCGCCTGCTCAAGCAATCTGAGAAGATCGTCGTCAAGCTGCTCTCCAAGGAGATCAGCCACAAATCGGATGTTGGCGGCGTGGTGCTCGGCATCGCCACGCCCGAAGCCGCGGTCGAGGCGGTCCATGGCATTGAAGAGCGCTTGCGGAAAACTGGTGAGGCCGGAAAGATCGATGGCTTCGTCGTGCAACCGATGGTCACCAGGAAGGGAGCGCAAGAGGTTATCCTCGGTGTCGGCCGCGACCCCATTTTCGGCCCGACTGTGCTGTTCGGCGCGGGCGGCACGGCCGTGGAGATCCTCGACGATACCGCGATAGCCCTCCCCCCGCTCGACAATGTGCTTTCCGGCGACCTGATCGACCGCACGCGCATCGGCCGGCTGCTCGCCGGCTATCGCGACCGACCCCCTGCCGATCGCCAGGCCATCGTCCGGGCGCTGAATGCCTTGTCGCAACTGATCGTCGATTTCCCCTGCATCGTCTCGATGGACATCAACCCGCTGCTTGCCGACGGCGAAGGCGTCATCGCGCTCGATGCGCGCATCGAAATTGAACCGAGCGATGTGGAACACGCCGGCCCCAACCCGGCGCTCGCCATCCGGCCCTACCCCGCTGCCTGGGAAAAGGACGTCGTCCTGAAGGGGGAGGAATATTGCCTGCGCCCAATCAAGCCGGCGGACGTCTCGCTTTATCCCGCCTTCCTCGCGAAGGTGTCACCGGAGGACATCAGGTTCCGCTTCCTCGCGCCGCGCCGGCATTTTCCCGACGAGATGCTTCTGCGGCTCACCCAGCTCGACTACGAGCGGGAAATCGCCTTCGTCGCTCTGCGAAAGGACACCGGCGAACTTGCCGGCATCGTGCGCCTGTCTTCCGATCCGAACAAGGAAACAGCCGAGTACGGCCTTCTCGTCCGCACTGACCTGCAGGGCCGAGGCCTGGGTTGGGCCCTCCTCAAGCACCTCATCGACTATGCGCGGGCAGACGGCCTGAGCGTCATCGAAGGCTTAATCCTCAGTGAGAACACGAAAATGCTCGCGATGGGTAGGGAGTTCGGCTTCAAGCTGGCGCCCCACCCTTCAGAGCCCGGCGTCACGATCGCCAAGCTCAAGCTGCGGTAGCCGCGTTGCGGCGCTTGGATCAGGCACCTCCGACCCGACTGTCGTCGACAAAGGCTCACGCTGGAAGCGGCCCTTCAGGACCGCGATCAGAGCCAACGTAATGGAGATCGTCGCCGGCCCGAGAACAAGCCCGGAAGCGCCGAACAGGATGATGCCGCCCACAGCGCCAATGAAAGCCAGAACAGTGTGCAGCTTCAGCCGATTGCCGACAAATATCGGGTAGAGCAGATTATCGATCGTGGCGATTATCACGCCGCCCCATATAACCAGAACTAGAGCACGAACCCACTCGCCTTCCACGGCAAGAAAGATGGCTGCGGGGACCCAGATCACGAACGCACCCAGCACGGGCACGATCGCGAGGAGACCCATGACCAGCCCCCAGAACGCGGGAGCCGGCAGGCCAAGCAACCAGAACATCAGACCGCCCAGAGTGCCCTGAACGGCGGCGACCATAAGGGTCCCGAACATCGTGGCGTGCACGGTATCCACAAAACGGGCAACAATATGTGCCGTCTCATCACCGTTCAGCGGCGAGAATTCCCCCAGGGCGCGTACGGCAAGCTTCCGATCGCGCAGGAAATAGAAGAGCATGTAGAAGACGAGCAGAAGCGTGATCGCCTGATTGATGGATCCGCGCAGCAGCGTTGCACTCTGTGCGGTGAGCCACTGGGCAATCCGCCCCATCATTCCGGCGAGGTCGAGGCGCTCGCCGAGCCACGCGGCGAGCGTAGAGAATATCGGAACACCATTGATGATGCTCTGCCAGTCGGACGACCGCAGCGCGCTTTCGATGTTCATGGCGCCATCGGCAGCCTCCCTGACAAGCTGCTGCACGATGAAGAGCAGAAGCAGTATCACAATCAAGGCAGCCACCGACGCCGAGACGAATGCGGCGACGTTTGCGCCAAGGTGCATTTCGAGTTTCGGCTGGACCGGCGCGATGAGGACGCCGAGCACGACAGCCCAGACAAGTGCCGGGAGGAATGGTAGCGCCAGCCAATAGGAGAGGTAGACGCCCAGGACGGCGGCGGCCACTAGGACCAGCATCCTGGCCGCGCTCGAATCCATACGCTCGATTACGGTCACAGCCGTCGGCGTTCCGTTCTTTTTCGCTTTGGTATTTTGCTGACGCATATCGCTCTCACCCCCGAAATCCGACGGAATTGCCAGTGCTGGCCGTCTCCGGAGAGGACTATCGCCGTCGTGCATTGCCGCAGGTTTAGAATTCGAGCCTCAGAGTTTTTCCACCAGCTTCACCTGGTAAGTGTGCATCACGCCGTCGCTGAGGATCGAGACATATTCGCCTGTCACGAACCGTTCGTCGCTGAAGCGAAAACCGAGTTCGTCGTCATCCTCGCCCTCGCCGTAGTCGAGGTACCACTGGCCGCCCGGCTTGCGGCGCAGGCGCCCCACCAGATCCTTCTCGCCGGGACGGAAGCGGCGCACACGGCAGTTCGCCTGGTGCTTCACGCACTCTTCTGCATCAAGGTTGCCGTCGACATCGAGTGGAACGACAAGATCGTAGCCATAAGCACGATCACCCTGCGGGTGGCCTTTTTCGCGCGCAAGCTCGAGCCTCACATGGCGGAATTTTTCACTCAGGTGAGCGGTCGTGACAGTCATAGCGTCTCTCCAATCGGTAAGGCGTAGCCGCATCCTTCCGCGTTCCGAGACCCTTCTCCTTGATCAGGGTCAATCGTCTCCGCAGCACCGGCGCGTGCGCTGCTTGATCCAGCGCAAAGGGCGCGCCGCTCATTCGCAGTAAGGAAAGCGACAAGGTGGAAATTCAGCATCCAAGGAGCGTGTGATGACCTTCAAAACCGTACTGAGCGTGATCAGTGTCGAGCATTCCGATGGCGACTTGCGGTTGGCGATTGATCTGTCCCGACAGATCGACGCCCACCTTGCAGTCCTGGTGCTTTCGATTGCCGTCCCGCCACCAACCAGCGAATACGCCGCGGTGATGACGGAAGCTTGGCTGCAAGACCGTCAGGCTGAGATCGACCGGCTCCATGCACGAGTGAAGGAGGTGACGGCGATTCTCGCCCAGAGCAAGCTTTCGGCCGATGTTGACGGCGAATATGTCGAGCGGGGCTGGACCGACGATATGGTCGGCCGACGGAGCCGATATGCCGATGTCACCCTGATCGGCCCGGAACTCAACAGCGACGAGGATCTGAAAACCATGGTCCTGAAAGGTTCCCTGTACGAGTCCCAGATCCCCGTTCTGCTCATCCCGAATGCCGCCGGCGCGACCTTGCTGCCGAAAAAGGTCCTGCTCGCATGGGATGGCGGACCCGAGGCCACCCGTGCCGCACGTGAAGCCCTTCCACTGCTGATTGGTGCGGACGATGTCCATCTCACGATGATCGATCCGCGGGCAACCGAAGACGGCCTGAACATTGAGCCCGGAACGGACCTCGCGGCCTATCTCGCCCACCATGGCGCAAAAGTCACCATCGACCAGCTCCCGAGCGGCGGTCAGCCCATCGTGGAGACGCTACGCAGACATGCGATAGATATGGCAGCAGACATGGTCGTGATGGGCGCCTACGGTCACTCGCGCCTGCGCCAGAGGATTTTCGGCGGTGTCACGCGCTCCATGATCGAGGAAGCGGATCTGCCCGTCTTCATGGCACGCTAGAATTGCGGGCATAGAAATGTCTGTGGTTACGCCGCCTTGGCAGCCAACGGCGGGATTGAGCGACGCGCAAGCGGCCGAACGCATGGCGCGCTTCGGGCCCAACGCCCTGCCTCAACCGAGGGCCGCATCTCTCCTGCGCGTTTTCCTGCGCCAGTTCCTGAGCCCGCTCATTTATATTCTGCTTGCGGCGGCTGTCGTCTCGCTGGTTATGAGCGACTTGAAAGACGCGATCTTCATCGGCGCCGTGCTTTTGCTCAACGGCATCATCGGCGCGGTGCAGGAACATTCGGCAGGCCGGGCGGCGGCGGCTCTGCGCAACCTGGAGGAGCCGCACGCCACGGTCCTGCGCGATGGGACGGCGCGCCAGATCGATGCGCGCCAGCTCGTTCCCGGGGACCTCGTACTGCTCGAGGCGGGCGCGCGCGTGCCCGCCGATATGGAGCTTCTTCAGACGGAGGATCTGCAGTGCGATGAGTCGCTGCTCACCGGTGAGTCCGCACCGGTGAAAAAGGTCGCCTCGAGGGGCCGCGCAACAGCCTTTGCTGGAAGCATGGTCACGCGCGGACGCGGACGCGGGCTGGTGACAGCCACCGGAACAGCGACTGAACTCGGCAAGATTGCAGAGCAGATCGGCAAGCCATCGGTCTCGCAGCCTCCGCTGATGATCCGGCTTGAAAAATTCTCCCGGATTATCGCCGTCGCCGTGGTGGTGGCGATTGCAGCCCTGGTCGGTGTCGGCCTGATCAGGGCAATGCCGTACTCGGACCTCTTTCTGATGGCCATCGGTCTTGCCGTATCGGCCATACCGGAAGGTCTGCCGGTGGCGATCTCCGTTGCCCTTGCGATCGGCATGCGGCGGATGGCGTCCGCGAACGTCATCGTGCGCAGGATGCCGGCGATCGAATCGCTCGGCTCCTGCACGATGATCGCCACGGACAAGACCGGCACGCTGACGATGAACCAGCTGACGGTCACCGATATCTGCCTGCCCGACGGAACACGCGTTGCCTTCAGGCAAGGAGACGGCCGAGGGCAGTCCGATGACGCGCTCCACGCCTTTACGGAACAAGGAAGGGAGCGGATCGCGCCTCTTCTGAAAGCGGCTGCCCTACCCAATGAAGCGCGTCTTGTGCAGGACGGCGACGGCTGGAAGGGTTATGGCGATACGGTCGATATCGCTCTGCTTGCCGCCGCGCATGAGGCCGGAGTGGCGCTTGAAGAGGCGACGCAGACCTATCCTCTTCTCACCCGCATCCCCTATGAGCCCGATCTGAAATTCGCGGCCTCCTTCCATGAAGGCAAGACATGCACCCGCGTGTTCGTGAAAGGCGCTCCTGAAACGCTGATCGCCATGTGCGACCGCATGAACGCGGGCGGCTCCGCTTTTGCGATCGACCGCGAAGCCCTCGTCCGGCAGAAGGAGGAGATGGCCGCGCGCGGACTGCGCGTGCTCGCCTTCGCCGAAGGCGAGATCGCATCCGAGCCGGAAAGCCAATATGGCCACCACCACCTCGTCGACCTTGTCTTCCTTGGCTTCGCCGGCATGCAGGACCCGGTGCGGCCGGAAGTGCCGGACGCGATACGCGACTGCTACGCAGCCGGCATCGAGGTGGTCATGGTCACGGGCGACGATCCGGGAACCGCAGGCGCAATTGCCCGGGATGCGGGCCTGCAGTTCTCTCCCGACCAGGTGATGACCGGCCAGGACATTCGCCGGGCGGAAGCGGAAGGGCCGGATGCACTCGACCGCCTGACCGGCAAAGCCCGCATCTATGCGCGCGTCGACCCGGCGCAGAAGCTGTCGATCGTTCTTTCGCTGGCGCGAAATGGACATTTCGTGGCGGTGACGGGAGATGGCGTCAATGATGCGCCAGCGCTGAAGCACGCCCATGTCGGCGTCGCGATGGGGCGCAAGGGCACGGATGTCGCAAAGGAGAGCGCCGATATCATCCTGACTGACGACAATTTCGCCTCTATCGTAGCCGGCGTGCGGGAGGGGCGGGTCGCCTACGCGAATATCCGTAAGGTGGTCTTCATGCTCGTCTCGACGGGCGCGGCCGAGGTCGTCCTGTTCCTGCTCGCCTTTCCCCTGGGCCTGCCGATGCCGCTCCTGCCGGTGCAACTCCTTTGGCTGAACCTCGTGACCAACGGTATCCAGGACGTCGCCCTGGCAGCGGAGAAAGCCGAAGGCGACGAGCTTTCCTATCCGCCACGCAGTCCGAACGAGTCCATTTTCGATCGCGTCATGATCCGCCGCATCTGGCATTCGACCCTCGTCATGGGACTGGGCGGTTTCGCTGTGTTTTACTGGCTGCTCCAGCAGGGCTACGGAGAGGCCGAGGCACGCAATCTGCTCCTTCTTCTGTTCGTTCTCTTCGAGAATTTCCAGACCTTCAACAGCCGGTCAGAGCATCATTCAGTGTTCCGCCAGCGGCTCCTCTCCAACCCGCTCCTGGTGCTTGGAGTGCTCGCGGCGCAGGCACTCCATATCGGAGCCATGTACATTCCCTGGCTGAGCGGCGTGTTGCAGGTTGCACCCGTCTCCCTTTTCGAATGGGCCGCCCTCCTGCTGGCCGCATCCGCGCTCCTGGCCGTCATGGAATTCGAGAAGATGTGGGACGGCAGGCACCATCTACGTCTCGCCACAAAGGCGTCTTGAGCACAGCGATAGTGCCTTGTGGGTTGCCTTGACCGGGATCAAGGCACGGGTCGCACCTCTCTGCGAATGTGCACGGGATCACCGGGCATGCCCGGGCAAGGAGCCATACGCGGAGGCGAAAATGCGAGCCAAGGACCTGATGTCCACCCGATGCGTCACGGTGTCCGCCGAGAACAGCATCAAGCATGCTGCACAGATCATGCTGGACCATGATCTGAGCGGCCTGCCGGTCCTTGCCGACGATGGCCGGCTCGTGGGAATCATCACGGAGGGGGACCTGCTTCGTCGTTGCGAAGTGGGCAATGTGAAGGCTGGCGAGGAACTGCCCCCGGAGACAAGGGCACGAGGCTATCTTCATGGCCACGGCTGGAAGGTCGGCCATGTCATGTCGCCGGACGTGGTGGCTGTGACCGAGGATGCGTCCGCCGACCACATAGCCGAGGTCATGGCCAGGCACGGGATCAAGCGGGTTCCGGTGCTCCGCGGGGATCGCGTCGTAGGCATCGTCTCCCGCCGCGACCTCCTCAAATTGATCTGTTCGGCGCCCAAGGATGCCACGGCGCCTGGCGACGCGGCGATCGAGCGGAGTGTTCGCGCGCGGTTGAATCAGGATCTCGGGCTTGGTGATGACCAGATCGAAGTCAAAGTCAAAGCGGGAACGGTTCGCCTGCGGGGCTCGGTAGGGTCCGAAGCCGAGCGCCAGGCGCTGGCCGCATTGGCAGAGGGTGTGCGCGGCGTCGCCGGGATAGTACTCGATGTGGCGATTGCGCCTGGCACCGAGATCATCGATCGTGACCGGCAGGGTCGTCAGCTCAGATAGACCTCGCTTCCATAGCGTCGCATCATGCGCTGGCTGTTGAAGTAGGAGCCGATCTTCGAGATGGACTGCTTCATCATCCAGATCCAGCGCGGGCGGTTTTCGTAGAAGAGCGGCAGAACGGTCCGTTCGAGCTTGTCCAGGCAGGCGGATGCATGTTCCTTGGCAGGCTGGCCTCCCTCTCCGATGGCCCACCCAGTAACGCCTTCGACCCATCCTTCACTCCACCAACCGTCGAGAACGCTCAAGTTGAGCACGCCGTTGAGCGCTGCCTTCATTCCGCTGGTGCCGGACGCTTCCAGTGGCGGCATCGGCGTGTTCAGCCACACATCCGCGCCCGAAACAAAGAGCCGGGCCAGCTCCATGTCGTAATTCGGAACGAAGGCAGCCGGGAGCTCCGGCGCCAGTTCACGGATATGGCGATGGATCTCGGCGATCAGCGCCTTGCCTTCCTGATCCTGCGGGTGCGCCTTGCCGCCCATGACGATCTGGAAGGGATAGCGCCGATTGATTTCGCGAAGCCGATCGAGGTCAGTGAAGATGAGATGAGGCCGCTTATACCCGGTCATTCGGCGAGCGAACGCGATGATCGGCCGCTCCTCATCAAGCATTTGGCCGGTCGCCTTCGCCACCGCGGCGACGAGACCCCTCTTCGCCCTTTGATGCGCGTTCCAGATCGCCTCGTCGGGCAGTTGCTCGCAGCGTGTCAGCCGCTCCGGCTGATGGGCCCAGCTCGAAAGAATGCCCTGGAACAGTTCCGCGAACGATGGATGCGCCCATGTCGGGACATGAACCCCGTTGGTGACCGCGCCCACCTGGTAGCCTGGGAACATAAGGCGGGTCGTCTCGGCATGGACTTCCGCCACACCATTCACATGCCGGCTGAGGTTGAGCGCGAGGAGCGTCATGTTGAGCTCGTCCTTGCCGCCCAACTGCTTGAGCAAGTCGGGGTCTACCAACCCGCCATGCCCCAGGATTCGCTCTACCTCGCCATAGGAGAACCTGTCATGGCCGGCTTCGACCGGCGTGTGGGTCGTGAACACGCAGGCTTCGCGGACCTTATCCAGTCGCCCCTGCAACGGCACATCGCTTCCGGTCTGCTTGGCGAGAAGGTGGAGGGTAAGTAGGGAAGCATGGCCTTCATTGAGGTGAAATTTCCTGATCTCGAAGCCGAGTCCTTCGAGAATTCGAGCACCGCCGACCCCAAGCACGATTTCCTGCTTGAGACGGTAGGCGGCATCACCGCCATAGAGACGGTCCGTTATGCTTCGATCTTCCGGACGGTTCTGCTCGAGTCTCGTATCGAGGAGAAGGACAGGGATCCGCCCGCCGAGCGGGCAGGAGACGACGTAGAGCCATGGCCTCACCCAGACGGAACGCCCCTCGATATCGACGGCCGCCATAAAATCCAGCTGCGTGGCCCAGTCTTCCACGCGCCATGGATCCGCATGGTCGACCTGCTCCCCTGCGCTTCCTATCTTCTGCCGCAGATAGCCCTCGTGCGACACAAGCGTGACGAACACGAGCGGCAAGTCGAGATCGGCGGATGACCGGGCGCAGTCGCCGGCAAGTATGCCGAGGCCCCCGCTATACGTCCGCATCTCCGGCCGGAGGGCAATCTCCATGGAAAAGTAGGCAATGCTGGTGTGCCTCAGAAACTGTTGGAGAGTGTCCATGGCCTTCTGTTCCTTCATGGGACCGGTCGTCGCCGGCATGCGCCGCCGCGAGACTAAACCTTCCCGACCGCTGACAGGACATGGCGTGCGATCACCACTTCCTCGTCGGTCGGGATCACGTATACGTCGACCGGGCTGTCAACAGCGCTGATCCGCTCCGCATGGGTTTCGTTGGCGCCGTGATCGATCCTTGCGCCGAGCCATGTCAGACGTGAGCAGATGGCCGAGCGGATCGAGGCCGAGTGCTCGCCTATTCCTGCGGTGAACACCAGGCCGTCGAGACCGCCCATCGTACTGGCCAGTGCCGCCGCCTCCCGCGCCGCGCGGAAGGCGAAGAGCTCAAGCGCTTCGCGGGCGCGCGGATCGCGGCTTTCCGAAAGCGTCCGCACGTCGCTCGAGATACCGGAAACCCCCAAAAGGCCGGACTCCTCGTAAAGCACATGCTGAAGCTCCGCGGGAGAAAATCCCTCCTCCTGAAGGAGGTAAAGGAGCACGCCCGGATCGATCGCACCGCAGCGCGTGCCCATCACCAGGCCGTCGAGCGCGGAAAATCCCATGGTGGTGTCGACGCTGTTGCCGTCGTGCAGGGCGCATAGGCTCGCGCCGTTTCCAAGATGCGCGACAATGACCCGTCCTGCCGCGAGCTCCGGAGACGCCTGCCGCAGGCGAGATGCGATATATTCGTAGGAAAGGCCGTGAAATCCGTAACTCTGGATTCCCATAGCCTCGTAGCGCCGAGGCAGGGCGTAGCGCCTGACCGTGGCCTCGATCGTTCCGTGAAAAGCCGTGTCAAAGCAGCCGACCTGCGGCAAAAGCGGTCGCAAGGCAGTAAGGGCACGGATAGGGGCGATGCTGCGCGGCTGATGGAGCGGCGCAAGGGGCGTCAGCTTCTCCACTTCGTCGATCACCTGCGGCGTCAGCGGTACCGGCTCGCTGAACCGGCTGCCGCCGTGGACGATGCGGTGGCCGGCCGCAACAAGTCCCTGACCGGTCCAACTGTCGGCCCAACGGAGCAATTCGCCGATCGCATCTTCAAGGCCCCTGCCCGGCAACTCCTTCTCCAGAAGCGTTTTCCCATCCGGGCCCTTGGCGGTCAGGCTGCGCACGTTGCCAAGGCCGACTGCGCCACGGGCCATGGAGCGCGGTACTCCTGAAGAGCCAGCCTCGTAGAGACCAAACTTGAGGCTCGAGGAGCCGGCATTGAGAGCGAGGATGGCACTCGGCATCAATCACCGGCTTCGGCGGCCGTCTTATAGTGCCACCCCCAATCGCGGATCTCGGGCATGTCTTCGCCGTGCTCACGGATATAGGCGGCGTGCTCGGCGAGCTTGTCGTTGAGCCGTGCGACCAGTTCGCCCGCCTTGCCACCCAGCCGCGTCACGCGGGTGGCGGCGGCCATGGCGAGATGGAACCGATCGAGCGAATTCATCACCACCATGTCGAAGGGCGTGGTGGTCGTGCCTTCCTCGCGGAAGCCGTGCACATGGATGTTGTCGTGGTTGGCACGTTTGTAGGTCAAGCGGTGGATGAGATACGGATAGCCGTGATAGGCGAAGATCACCGGCTTATCCCTTGTGAACAGTGCATCGAACGCTTGGTCGTCGAGACCATGCGGATGCTCGCTCGCCGACTGCAGCGTCATCAGGTCGACCACATTGACGACGCGGATTTTCAGGTCGGGGAAGGCGGAGCGCAGGATGTCCACGGCCGCCAGCGTTTCCAGCGTCGGCACGTCGCCGGCGCAGGCCATGACCACATCCGGTTCCTCGTCCCGAGCCACCGTCCCCGCCCATTCCCAGGTGCCCGCCCCTGCCCTGCAGTGGATCTCGGCCTCATCGGCGCTCAGCCATTGCGGCGCCGGCTGCTTGCCGGCGGTGATCACATTGATGCGGTTGTAGGTCTTGAGGCAATGGTCGGTCACCCACAAAAGGGTGTTCGCGTCGGGCGGGAAGTAGAGGCGGATCGTATCCGCCTTCTTGTTGGCGACGAAATCGGCGAACCCGGGATCCTGATGGCTGAAGCCGTTGTGGTCCTGCCTCCAGACATGGGAGGTGAGCAGGTAATTGAGCGATGCGATCGGCTTGCGCCAGGGGAGCTCGCGCGAGACTTTCACCCATTTGGCGTGCTGGTTGACCATGGAATCCACGATGTGGATGAAGGCTTCATAGCAGGAGAAGAGCCCGTGGCGGCCTGTGAGCAGGTATCCCTCCAGCCAGCCCTGGCAGAGATGTTCACTCAGGATTTCCATGACGCGCCCGTCGCGCGCCAGATGCACGTCATAAGGCTCGATCCTCTCCATCCAGACACGATCGGTGACATCGAAGACCGCATCGAGCCGGTTGGACGATGTCTCGTCAGGTCCCATCAATCTGAAATTGTCCGCATTCAGCTTCATCACGTCGCGCAGATAGGTGCCCATCACGCGTGTCGCCTCGGCCTTCACCCCTCCCGGCTGCGGAGTGTCGATAGAGTACGTCTTCCAGTCCGGCAGGACGAGGTCGCGCTTCAGAAGCCCGCCATTGGCATGGGGATTGGCGCCCATGCGCTTGTTTCCCGAAGGCGCGAGAGCCGCAAGTTCCGGCCGAAGGCGCCCGCTCTCGTCGAACAGTTCCTCCGGCTTGTAGGCCCGCATCCAGTCTTCAAGCAGGCGCCGATGCGCTTCATTGCCTCGTGCGTTGGCAACCGGCACCTGGTGCGAACGCCAGAAGTCCTCGACCTTCTTGCCGTCAACTTCCTTCGGGCCTGTCCAGCCCTTTGGGCTGCGCAGCACGATCATCGGCCAGCGCGGGCGCTCTCCCAGCCATTCGGGGTCGCGCGCCTGCCGCTGAATGGCGGAGATGCGGTCGAGCGCCGTGTCAAGCGTGCGGGCCATCAGCTTGTGCATTTCGGCGGGCTCGCTGCCTTCCACGAAGAACGGCTCATATCCATCGCCGGTGAAGAGAGCGCGCAGTTCCTCATCGTCCATCCGGCCAAAGATCGTGGGATTGGCGATCTTGTAGCCGTTCAAGTGGAGAATAGGCAGAACGGCACCATCTCGCGCCGGGTTGAGGAACTTGTTGGAATGCCACGCCGCGGCGGTGGGTCCGGTTTCCGCCTCGCCGTCGCCGACCACGCACGCAACCAGCAGGTCGGGATTGTCGAAAGCGGCGCCGTAGGCGTGCGCGAGCGCGTAGCCGAGTTCCCCGCCTTCGTGGATCGAACCCGGGGTTTCCGGGGCCGCGTGGCTGGGCACCCCGCCGGGAAACGAGAACTGGCGGAAGAGCTTTCTCAGCCCTTGTTCATCCTGAGGCACATCCGGATAGATTTCGCTGTATGTCCCTTCGAGATAGGTGTTGGCCACCATCGCGGGGCCGCCGTGCCCCGGACCGCAGACATAGATCACGTTCAGGTCGCGCGTACGGATGACCCGGTTCAGGTGGACGTAGACGAAGTTCAAACCCGGCGTCGTTCCCCAATGCCCCAGAAGCCGAGGCTTGACATGCTCGGCCCTGAACGGCTCGCGGAGCAGCGGGTTGGCCATGAGATAGATCTGGCCCACCGAGATATAGTTTGCCGCTCTCCAATAACGGTCGATCGCTTCAAACTCCGATAAGCCCGGCCCTGTTTCGCCGTCGGTCTTGGCAACATCCATTTGAATACTCCTCACGGCAGAAATCTGGGGCAGCGGCACGGAACGAAAAGGCTTTCGCGAAAAGACATGCCACGTCCGCCCGGAGGAGACGTTGATCGGTGTCAACGCGCACTTCAGATTCGAGACGCGCGAGGAGAGCGAACACTGAGGCGGCCGCCCGGAACACGCGGCGATCGCAAATTTGTTTCTGTTTGACGCGGGTCAAGGCGCGGCTGCGCTCATCTGCGAATTTACGCGGGAACAAAGAGGCGTGCACCGCAATGCAACGGAAGCTCCGAACCACAACCGCCGCGGCTCTGCTTCTGGCGAGCATTGCAACGCCTGCAATGGCCGAGAACGCCGAGATCGTACGCGGCCGAGCCCTCGTTGAGGCGAACTGTTCGCGTTGCCATGCGGTAACTCGGACCGACGTCAGCAAGCACCCGGAAGCGCCGGCACTTCACACGCTCTGGGAGCGCTACCCGATCGATGCTCTCGAAGAAGCCTTTGCCGAAGGCATCTATGTCGGCCACCCAGACATGCCGGAATTCGTGGCTGACCCCGACCAGATCGCCGCCATCATCGCCTACATCGAGTCGATTCAGGACTGACGGCGGGCAACCAAGGAACCAGAACCATGACCGAACAAGTAAAATGCATTCTCGTGGGCGTAGCCGCGAAGGACGATTTCTCGGCCACGCCGGCGCTTGAATTCGCCATTGCTCTCGCAAAAAAGCACGGTGCCTGTCTCACCGTCTGCGCCCTGCCCCCCGCCTTCTATGTGCCTGTCACACGCACCGGCGGATCCGCGTCCGCCATCCTCAAGAGCGAGATCGGACGTCTCGAGGAGATCACCCATCGATCCGCACGCAGTGCGTCGGAGCTCGTCAGCAAGGCCGGAGTCTCGTGCATCGCCGAGCACACGCTCTCGCCGCTTGAACCCAGAACCGGTCGTCTGGTGCGCCTGGCGCGCGTGAACGACGTCACCATCCTCGATTCCGCCGAGCCCGAGGACAACGCCCAACGCGCCGCGATCGAAGATGTCCTCTTCGACAGCGGCCGACCCGTGCTGGTCATACCGAGGGCCGGTGGGAATGCCGAGCCCAGGCGCATTGCCATCGCTTGGGACGGCAGCGCCCGCTCGGCACGGGCGGTGGCCGACGCCCTGCCGTTCCTCAAGCAGGCAGGAGCCGTTTTCGTCGTCACCGTCACGGGCGAAAAGGATCTCTCGCGTATGGCGCCGGGGGCTGACCTTGCCACTCACCTTCTTCAGCACGGCGTTTACGAGCCGCACCTGGAGACACTTTCGGCGATCGACGATGATGCCTCGGCAAGGTTGCGCAAATTCGTGAAGGACGAGTCCATTGACATGGTCGTCATGGGCGCATTCGTGCATTCACGCTTCCGACAGGCGATCCTCGGCGGTGTGACGCGTTCGCTGCTGGACGACGTTCCCGTGCCGCTTTTCATGGCGCACTGAGGCAAACCGGCGGGCGCCTCCCAGGCGCCCGCCATGCTCCTCGAAACGATCCTCTCATCGGGTAACCACGGTCCCTGCATGGCATTCCAGAATGGCGAGCGCATCCTCGAGCGCGCCAATGCCGGCGATGCCGCCGGTCGCCCCGACAAAGGCTTTCGCTGCCTCGACCTTCGGCCGCATCGAGCCGGCCGGGAAGTCTCCCGGATCGAGCTCGCTCGGTGCGGCTGTGCGGATTGCAGTTTGGTTCGGCCCGCTCCAGTCCCGATAGACCGCATCGACATCTGTCAGCATCAGCAGGGCGTCGGCGCCCAGGTCTTGCGCCAGGAGTTCTGCCGACCGGTCCTTGTCGATTACCGCTTCCACCCCCATCAGGCCACCGTCGGGACGGCGGACGACCGGAATGCCTCCGCCGCCGGCGCAAACGACGATCACATTCTGCTCAAGCAGCAACCTGATCACCGAAACGTCGGGGATGTGCATCGGGAGCGGTGAAGCCACGACCCGGCGATACTTGTCACCGTCCGGCGCGATCTCCCAGCCGCGTGCCTTTGCAAGATGTTCCGCTTCCTGCCGTTCATACACCGGCCCGACCGGCTTGGTCGGGCGTTTGAAGGCAGGATCGGAAGGATCTACCTCGACCTGCGTCAGAAGGGTCGCGACGCGCGGACCGTCGGGAAGCGCGTTTTCAAGCTCCTGCTCGATGAGATAGCCGATCATGCCTTCCGTCTCGGCGCCCAGCACGTCTAGCGGATAGGCCTCGTCGGGCTTGTAGGCGGCCGATTGCAACGCGAGGAGACCCACCTGCGGCCCGTTGCCGTGGCAGACCACGACGCGATGGCCGGCCCGCACGACCTCCGCTATGGCCGCCGCCGCGCGCTTCACATTGGCGCGCTGGTTCCCGGCCGTCGGCGGCTCTCCGCGCTTAAGCAGCGCGTTGCCGCCAAGGGCGATGACGACAAGCATCTTTCACCCCCCGATCGTCGCCACGAGGACGGCCTTGATCGTGTGCATGCGGTTTTCCGCCTGCTCGAAGACGACCGAGGCGGGGGATTCGAACACCTCCTCCGTCACCTCCATGCAGTCGATGCCGAATTCCTCGAAGATCTTCTCGCCCATCTTGGTCTCGCGGTTATGGAAGGCGGGCAGGCAGTGCATGAACTTCGCGTGCGGGTTGCCCGTCGCCTCCATGACTTCGGAGGTGACGCGGTATTTCGTCAGCCGTTCGATGCGCTCGGCCCAGACCGATTGCGGCTCGCCCATGGAGACCCAGACGTCCGTATATACATAGTCGCACCCCTTCGCGGCCTGCTCGATGTCCTCGGTGAGCGTAATCCTGGCGCCAGTGCGCGCCGCGATCTCGCGGCACTGGTCGATCAGCTGCGGATCGGGCCAATATTGTTCCGGTCCGCAAAGCCGCATATCCATGCCGATGAGCGCCGCACCGACCATGAGCGAGTTGCCCATATTGTTCCCGGCATCGCCCAGGAAGGCGAAGGACACGGCCGACAGGTGCTTGCGCGTGTATTCGCGCATGGTCAGGAAATCGGCCAGGATCTGTGTCGGATGGAACGCGTCGGTCAGGCCGTTGTAGACCGGCACGCTGGCATGGCGGGCAAGCTCTTCGGCAAGATCCTGCCCGAAGCCGCGATACTCGATCGCGTCGTAAAGACGGCCGAGCACACGCGCCGTATCCTTCATCGATTCCTTGTGGCCGATCTGGGTTCCCGTGGGCCCGAGATAGGTGACATTTGCGCCCTGATCGTACGCAGCGACCTCGAAGCCGGTTCGCGTGCGCGTGGAATCCTTTTCGAAGATGAGGGCGATGTTCTTGCCCTTCAGGCGCTGCTGTTCGTAGCCGCCATATTTGGCCTGCTTCATCGAGGCAGAGAGTTTCAGGAGGAACCGGAGCTCGTCCGGCGTGAAGTCGAGCAGCGTCAGGAAACTGCGTCCGTGGAGATTGACGGGCATGGTCTTGGCCTCTGGATTGGGGATCAGGTGGGATCGCGGATGAGCGGGCAGGTCATGCAATGTCCGCCACCGCGGCCGCGTCCGAGCTCGGCGCCGGGGACGGTGATGACCTCGACACCGGCTTTTCTCAAAAGCGTGTTGGTGTAAACGTTGCGGTCGTAGCCGACGACGACGCCTGGCTCGAGCGCGACGACGTTATTGCCGTCATCCCACTGCTCGCGCTCCTGGACGTAGGCATCGCCGCCCGTCTCCACGACGCGCAACTTCTGAAGACCGAGTGCGCCGGCCACCACCTCGGTCAGTGGCTGTTCCTCGACGCGGACGTCCACCGTGCCTGGCTTTTCGCCGGGGCGGAGGGAATAAGCCTCGATACCGTTCACCACTTCGGCAAAGACGGTGACGAGGTCGCGATCGCAGAAGGTGAAAACCGTGTCCAGATGCATGCTCGCCCGCTCCCTGGGCAGCTTGCAGGCGATGACACGCTCGGCGGCTCCGTGGGCGAAGAGGGAGCGCGCGATCTGGCCCACGGCATGGGCCGTCGTGCGCTCGCCCATGCCGATCAGAACCGCGCGGTTGCCGATGGGCATCACGTCGCCGCCTTCCGCCGTGGCGGCGCCGAAGCTGCGGTCGGGGTCGCCGAACCAGACGGGAAATCCGGCGTCGCGGAAATCCGGATGGAAGCGGTAGATCGCGGCGATGTTCACCGTCTCGAGCTGCCGCGCGTTCCACCGCATGGGATTGAGCGTCACGCCCTCATAGATCCAGCAAGTCGTGTCGCGGGTGAATATGTGATTGGGCAGCGGCGGCAGGATGAAATCCTCCGGCGTCAGAACTGAGGCAACGACACTGTTGGTCTTCACCGGCAGCTCGGCCTTGCTCAACCCGCCGACGAGGATGCTTGACAGCGCATCGGCATCGATCTCCATCAGGTGAGCATGCAGATCGTCGGCAAGGCCGATGCCGACCGTATTGTCATTGACGCGCCGGTCGAGCAGCCAGCGCCGTGCCTCCGGGATGCGCATGGTCTCCGTCAGCATTTCGCGCAGGAACACCACCTCCACGCCGCGATAGCGCATGGCGTCGACGAAGGTCATGTGCTCGACGCGGGCCTGCTTTACCCAGATCACGTCGTCGAACAGGAGTTCGTGGCAGTTGGTCGGCGTCAGGCGCGCCAGCGCCGTCCCGGGCCTATGCACCATGACGCGGCGCAGCTTGCCCACTTCCGAGTGCACTCCGTAGACAAGGGACATGTCGGTTTCCTCAGGCGAGAACGGTTGCGACGCTGAGGCAGATCATGATGATCGCCGACAGGATGAGGAGCAGAGGCCACATGAAGGCGAGCCAGCGCTCATAGGGCACCCGGCCGATGGCCAGCGCGCCCATCACCACGGCGAAGGTCGGGTTGATCAGGTTCACGAGACCGTTGGCCGATTGATAGGCGGTGACGACGAGATCGCGCCCCGTGCCGACGAAACAGAATACGCCGGTTCGGTCACGGACGAGTTCGCCCGCCGTGCGCAGACCACAAAATATGCATGGCAGCGGTTCAAGAACCAGATTGGCGAAATCGGGCTTGCCATTGGCGATGCCCTTCTGCCGCCGCTGAAAGAGGCAATGAACGTACTTGGGCCGGTTGCTACGAGAACAGGTGAACTTGCCGACCGCTTCCCGCATCTGACCCGCGCTGTCACCCTCTCGGTCGGTGGACTGATAGGCTTGCGCGTTGCCCTTGTCGGCGTCCAATGGGCGGCCCTAATGGCGCGTGGCGGCCTTCTGTCCGCCGCGCTGCCTATCGTAAAGCTTGGCACATGGGCGAGGAATGCAGCGGGTGGTGCAATCGCCCTGCAAGCCGCCGGAATGTCCGGCGCGAAGATGACAGGCTTGCAGAAGGTCACGACGGCGTTCTCTGGCATCGCTCGGGCCGTTCCGGGCTTCGGCATCCTGAAGGGCGCGCTTACTGCAATCGGCGGCGTTATTACCGGCATTTCCGCACCCGTTGCCGCTGTTATCGGAACGCTCGTTGCCGGGGGCATCGCGATCTATAAGTATTGGGATCACATTTCCTCATTCTTTACCGGCGTCGGGCGGGCGATTGGCGAGCTTATGGCTCCTGCAATCGAGGAAATCCGCCCGCATCTCGAATGGCTCGCTCCGATAGGCGACGCGATAGCGGCGGGATGGGAGCGGGTGAAAGCCGTGTTCTCAAGCGTCCGTGAGTGGATTGGCAATCTGTTTTCCCGCGAGGTCCTTTCCGAAAAGGAAAAGAAGAATTGGGAGCGCGCCGGTTACGAAGCAGCCATGGAAATGGTCGAGGCGATCAAGAGCGCTTTCACGGGCCTTGTGGATTGGGCGAAGGGAATAGGCAGCCGCATTGGCTCGGCAATTTCGACCGGGGCGTCAAACGTAGTGGGGTGGGTGAAGGAGAAAGCCGGGTTTGGCGGATCGGCGGGCGGAGCCCAGCCGGTTGAAGCACGGGCCATGGGAGGACCTGTCCGGCGCGGCAGAACCTATCTGGTGGGCGAGGAAGGGCCGGAACTGTGGCAGGCTCCTAGCAGTGGCAGGATCACCCCAACGGCGGAAACCCTGGCACTGCTAAGCGGCGGGGCATCGGAGAAAGGTGCGCAAGTCACGAACCATGTTTCGGTCAATGCTCCGATAACTGTAACCGGGGCAAGCAATCCAAGAGAAACGGCGAGAGCCGTGGCCGATGCCTTGACCGAGAAACTTTCGCTCACCGTCCGCGGCATTCACGCGGACGTTGGCGTCGCCTGATCTTGCTAAAGCTCATGCCTGACAATAACGTCGGCGCGGGCTTCGGCCCTGCGGGCGGCGGGGCTCCATTCCCCCCATACGAAAAGCTCTGCCCCCGCTTCCTCCCGGCCTTGAATTGTTCCGGTGTCCTCGCATAGATCGTTCCACAGTGCAGGAGGATTGAAGATGCAGGGAGCCGCCCGACCGTATGCAGCACTCAAAATTGATGAGTTAGCCGCCGAGTTCATTGGTGCCCGCAACTATGGCGACGTGAAGCGCCTCAAGGCGCTAGACGACGAACTTACCCGGCGCAAGTCGCGGCGAGCGCGCGCATTGTCGGCGCATGTAAGCCTCGCCCTGGCATCGGCCGCCAAGCGCGCAGCGTAGGCGGTCCATATGAGAACCCTCGCAATCGCGCTAGCTGCCGCGCTGACAATCCTGACGCCCGCACATGCCGGTGATGAAGTAGAGGTCGACTTCGACCAAGTGCCGGCGCTTCACATTCCGCTTGGAAAGCGCGTCGTGTCGGCCCGTCCGGCATTCGAGGATTACGCCTTCATGCTCTTTGACGTGTGCGACGCTCTTTCCCTCGAAGGCGACGACTGCCTGATCTATCCGCTGAACGCGTCGCTCGGCGGAAACGCTGTCGCGACGATCTTCGACGGCAATCGCGTCATCATCTATGACCGCGAGCTTTCACCGCTTGTCGGCTACGAAGGCGCAGAAATGATCATTGCGCACGAGCTTGCGCATCATCATTGCGGCCATATTGGCACCGCTCCCGATCCGAAGCAGGAACTTGCAGCCGACGCGCTTGCAGGGGCTGCTGCGCGTCTGATGGGGCGGTCGCTTGATGCCGCTCTGTCGGCAGTCAACGTGCTGGCCGAACGGCCGTCATCGACCCATCCGGGCCGACAGGAGCGCATTGAGGCAATCACAGCAGGCTGGAACGATCCCGAGAAGGCGAAGGGCTGCTGACAGGCGGCTCCTGCCCCCTTACCCATTCTCATCGTCAACGCTTAGAACCATGCTCCTGTAGCCTCCTCTTGGCTAGGCAGGGCATTCTATAGGCGGGCGGCCCCAATGGCCGCCGCACCTGTGCTTGCGTTTTCCACAGGCGCAGATGATAATCGCGCTAACGCTTCCCTTGTGAGGCACCGAGGCCGGGCTTAGACTTGGCCTTTTCTGCGGAAAGCTCAGCCAGACATTAGACCCGCGAAGAAATTGCCATGCAAAATGAAGGCACCGCCCAGTACACCAGCGATCAATGAGCCGACACCTGCGACGATGCTGAACCGATAGGTGAAATCGAGGGCGACGGTATGAGGCGGATCGTCAGTCCACTGTTCCGGGTCCCAGAGCATATCGTACCGCGCCATTTGTTGATAATTGTCTGAGTGCAAAGACCAATTGAACCAAGCCGACAAGCCGGAAAGCATCGCCAAAGCGATGCCGACTATAAATGACCATATCGGGGCGATGTACTGCTCTACTCCGTCAACCTTCAGCCCAATAGACCCAAGATATGAAAAGAGGCTCCACAACGCGCCTCCATTTATAAGGATGAGCGACGCAATGAGCCAGCGGCCATACTCAGCCGCAACAGAAAATGTTGCTCGCTGGCTCTCCTTCAGGTCGTGATAGACTAATGCTGCCGCTTGCTCCCGCGTCAGCATCTGCCGTTTCAGCAGCGCCTTGTCGCTCTGGTCCATGATGAGCTCCCCCTTTTTTGCACACGCATATTTGACCCGATCATCAATCGGGTCAACGTCGGGCAGCATCGCCACCGCGTCCCGTTCCTCGCCCTTCTCTGACCCGCCTTCGCGGCTCAGGCCCTTCCGCCGACCGCCTTCGCAGGCCGGTTTTTTTTCATAGATTGCTCTGCGTTCTGCGATGTGGATCCCCCGCTCGGCTGGCGAAAGCTCGCCGCGCGCTAGGTTCACGTGCACGCTGCCGCACTCAATGGTCAGCGACAGACCGGGGCAGCGGACAGAGTAGGCGACTGGATCGCCCCTATGCTTCCCGCGCCATGTTGAAGGCCAGACACGTTATCCCCAAGCCGGCCATTTCCCGTCACCGTGGCTACCCGGTGGCTACCGAGCACCAAAAACAGAAACGCCCGGCTCAGATTGGGTGCTGTAACTTCTTATATTTATTGGGGGAATTTGGTTGCGGGAGGGCGCAACCATCTTTGCTTGCGCTACAGCGCTAGCCATCCCTTGAAGGCGACAGCCGCACATGAAGTAGCAAAAACAGCGGTCGTGCCTGCCAGTTTTCTCACAATGCTGTTCCAAGCTGCCGCCTAGCGCCGTCAGAAATCTCTACTTTCATAGGGTGTCTATTTTTGACACCCTCTTGTACGAACCTGTCGTCATCGAAAAGCCGGAGACTCAGATCTCCTGACCTGGAGTAGATGATGAACTTTACGCACTACAATTTAGGTCACGTGGAGCGAGGAAGCGTTGTCGCCGTCACGCTCAGCGGAAATGCTGCCAACGTCCGCCTCATGGATGGTTCGAACTTCAACAACTATAAATCGGGCCGACACCATCGCTACATTGGCGGTCTTGCGAAGCGCTCACCGGTCCGACTGACAGTGCCACAATCTGGCATTTGGCACGTCGCGGTAGACATGCAGGGACTTCGTGGCTCAGTCCGAACTGGTGTTCGGGTAATCCCGAGTAAGGTATTTGGCCCACTGCCAGCGATCAATGAGGCTCCGCTGCGGAGCGTGCCGACGCTTGTACGCAACGAAGACGATGACGATCTCGCGCCCGCACCTACGTCTCCGGATGGGCGAGTGTTTGACGTCTTCATCTCCCATGCCTCCGAGGACAAGGACGAAGTCGTTCGGCCGCTAGCAACTGCCTTGCGCGACGCTGGTCTGTCAGTGTGGTACGACGAGTTCGAGCTGCGCATCGGTGACAGCCTTCGACGGAAGATCGACCGCGGACTGGGAAGCAGCCGTTTCGGCGTGGTGGTGCTGACACAGGCATTCTTTGGCAAGGGGTGGCCGGAGTACGAGCTGGACGGGCTGGTGACCCGCGCCGTCTCGGGCGAGCAAATCTTGCTGCCGATCTGGCACAACGTCTCGAAGCGCGAAGTGATCGGGTATTCGGCTTCACTCGCCGACCGATTGGCAAGAAGCACCGCTACCCACACTGTTGAGGAGATCGCTGCGGAGATCGCGGAAGTGGTGCGTCTGCCTAAAGCAGCATGACGTTTAGCGCACGCAAGGAGGTCTACATGACTCGGCAGGTTGAATATAAGTGGACAGGCTGGGATGGCAACACCATCGTCCGGCTCACGGATGGATCAGTTTGGCGGCAGGAGGAGTATCACTACGAGTATCGATACGCCTATCGCCCCTACGTCAACCTTTCAGGCGACGTCATGCATGTCGAGGGCATGAGCCGTGGCATTCGCTGTCAACGGCGGATACGCGTTCCTTCCTCCCAATCCACTAGCTTGCCATATTCTGTAGTGTCTGCCATCGGACGATCTCCACGCTGCGAAGACTCGGGAGCCTGATGACGCCTCTGTGCTTCAGCTTGGAGAAGACCCGTGATACGGTCTCGATTGTGAGGCCGAGATAGTCCGCTATGTCCAATCGCGACATAGGAAGTTCGACCTGTCGCAATCCCCCTTGGCGCTCAGACATCTCAAGAAGGAAAGCGGCCACGCGTTCTATGGAATTCTGCCGGCCGAGCACTAAAAGATGCTCCTGGGCGTGAAGAAGACTTCGCAGCGCCATTGGAAGAAAATCAATAGTGAGATCGTCATGAGCAGACTTGGATTGCAGCATTCGGATACCGCTGGCGCAGATCGTTTCAGCAAAGAAGTGATGGGTGCTGTCGGCTTCGAATCCGAACGTCTCACCGGCGAGTTGAAAAGCCGAGATTTGACGCCGTCCATCTGACAGCAGGCGATAAATACGCACTCCACCGAACTCGACCCTGTAGAGGCTGTTACAGACCTCTCCCTGAGCATAGATCTCGGTGCCGGCCGGACACAAAGCGGGCGGCGGCAGATTTTGGTTCAATCGTCGATCTTGTGCATCCGCACGTGGGAGGTCGCCACTAGGATGAAAGGAAAAACGCGAAGTCTCAAAGCTATCCATGGCCGATCCCTCAATCGCATTGAGATAACCATGGCCCTAAATGTAGCTGTCCGAAATTCGGTTATGCCCGTAAGGGAATATACGTACTGCGATCAGGCTAAGCCTGCGACGGCATACCGGACTGCCAAGATGAGGGGCTCACCGAGAAAGGGCTTCCTCAACAGGGTGACGGATGGGAGATCTGGCATTGTCCTGAAAAGGCTGACCAGAAGGATGATCGGTTTGGCGAAGCGCTCGAATTGCGCCGGCGCTTCGATCCAGCTTTCGAGAGCTTCATCATCCAACACCGCGCAAACAGCTTGGTCCGCATATGGTGATGCGAAGGCGCTGTCGGCGTCGCGATGAGCATCAGTGCTGAAGTGTTCGCTCGCGAGCGCGAACTCGATAGAGTGGCGGAGGCCAGCGTCCGGTGCTGCAACAAGGACGATAGGGCGTTCGGTCATGTGGAAGCCTCAGCGACCTTGCCCAATTGGACCAGATCAAGCTAAATTATCTCTCGCTTCCTGCAGTGGCGCTTTGAGCCAGATCAAGAGTGAGGAGAATGACGAGAGACCACAGGCGTGGAAGGCCCAACTTAGCCGGTGAAGTCCAGAGATATGGTCATGCGTACGAGTTCTGGCAGGCTGCGGGCCTGCATTTTCCACATGATGTTGGCGCGATGGACCTCGACCGTGCGCGGACTGATGCCAAGATTATATCCGATCGTCTTGTTCGGCAGACCCGATACGATACCTGTCAGAATCTGGCGCTCGCGCTCGGACAACTGGCTGAGCCGTGTTCGCAGCAAGGCTATATTGTCATCAAGTAGCGACGCGCCGCCCAACCGGCTCGCAGCTCTCCTGATTGCCTCCACCAGCACCTTGTCCTCGAATGGCTTCTCAATGAAGTCTACAGCCCCAGCTTTCATCGCCGCAACCGCCATGGTAATATCTCCGTGGCCGGTAATGACGATAGTGGGAATGGACCGGCCCTTTTTGTTCAGCTGTTCCAGCAACTCCAGTCCGTTCATATCCGGCATTCGCAGGTCGGTAACGAGACATGCTTTTCCGATGTTCTGTGCGTCCGTAAGAAAGTTACTAGCGGATTCGTGCACTCGAACCGTGAAGCCTGTCATGGTGAGGAGGGAGGCGAGCGACTTCCGGACCGCCACCTCATCGTCGACGACATGGACCACGTAGCTGTCAATTTGCATTCGAGACCTCCCTTCCTGCCAGAGGGAGCGAGAACGTGAATGTCGCCCCACCCCTGTCGTTTCGGCTTGCCCAAATCTGACCTCCGTGTGCTTTGATGATGCGTTTGGATATCGACAGCCCAATCCCCATGCCGCTTGTTTTGCTGGTGACGAATGGCTGAAAAAGACGCGCGGCGATTTCGTCGGAGATGCCCGGACCGGTATCTGCAATCTCGACCACGACATAGCCGTCCTTGGTAGCTGTTCGCACGATCAGCTCCCGCTCGCCGCTTTCTCTCATGGCTTCCATTGCATTTCGCATAAGATTGATCAGGACTTGCTGGATCTGTACGCGGTCCACCAGAACTTCCGCGCCTTTGGGTGCGAAATCGAAGACGGAGCGGACCCCTTGCTCGCGAGATCCGACGAGCGCCAGGGCGCCCGCTTCTTCGATGAGCTTGCGCATGGTCTCCACAGTCATCTCCGTTTCCCCGCGGGTGATGAACTCCCTCAGATGCCTGATGATTTCGCCCGCGCGCAGCGATTGCTGTGCCGTTTCTTCCAGTGCGTCTTTTACAGGCTTTAGGGCTGGATCTTCGATCCCATTGAGGAAACGAACGCAACCTTGGGTGTAGTTCGCGATAGCGGCAAGTGGCTGGTTGAGTTCGTGTGCGAGGGTTGACGCCATCTCGCCAAGTTCGCTAAGCCGGGCCAGGCGCGCTAGTTCGCTTTGCAGTTCCTGTAGCCTTGCCTGCCATTGCTCGCGCTCGGTAAGATCGCGGATGAAGCCGGTGAAATAGAGGCCGTCTGCGGATTTCGTTTCTCCGACCGCGAGCTTCATCGGGAAAGTCGAGCCATCCTTTCGACGTCCAACCACGACACGATCGACGCCAATAATCCGCTTTTCTCCGGTCATCGAATAGCGCCGGATATAGCCGTCATGCTCACTACGATAAGGCTCAGGCATCAGAATTCTCACGTTCTGGCCTATAATCTCCTGCTCGGTGTAACCAAACTGACGAATGGCGGCCGCGCTGAACGACATGATATTCCCCAGTTCGTCGATAACGACAGTTGCATCCGGAACAGTATCGAGAATCGAACGCACGTGCGCTTCTCGCGAACCAAGCGCTTTCTGGGCATCCTCAATCAGTCGACGTGCGTGATGGAGGGTTTCGCCCATCCAAACGATTGCCAATCCAATAAGACCGAGAACCGGAAGCTGTAGCCATGCTGTGGGTGTCGGGCCTGCCACATAGGCAATGCCGGCGAGAGACAGCACCAGCGCCAATACTCCGGGTCCCAGACCGCCGAGGATCGCAGCGACGAGGACGACAGGAAGGAATGGAACGCAAATTGCGACGTCATTTATGATGTCGCTCAGTGCCACCTGGAGCGCAAAAACGGCGAGCACAGCGGCAACCGCAAGAGTATAGCCAGCCTTGCCCTCGAAGCGGCAGGAGAAGACAGCTTGCAGAAAGCGTCCCTGCAGTCCTGGTATGTCGCTCGCCTGCATCAGTATTCTCCGATTCAGATACCTCCTGGAAAAATAGCTGATGCGTTCCTGACCGGTCCAGTCCGCAGGTCTCCATTTGAATGACCGGGGACATTTGATCGGCGTCAAGGATACATCTGCGACGGTGTGACAGCCCGCAAGCAGAGCAACATCGAGATTCCTACCCATGGGCCGCAAGCAGACCTTCAACATCGGCTATGTCATCTTCGCACTCGTCCTGCTGGGCCTGTTCCAGATGTGGCTCGCCTCACGCGATGTAGCGCAGTTGTCCCACACCGAACTGATGCGGATGGTGGACGAGGGCAGAATTGCCTCGGTTACAATTACGGAGACGACCGTCCAGGGCGAGTTCAAGGAGCCACAGGAGGGAAAGGCGCTGTTCATTTCCGCCCGCGTCGATCCAAATGCTGCCGAGGCATTTGAAAAGGCGGGCGTCGCGGTCACCGGCGGCACGGATAGCAACTGGCTAACCGTGATCCTGTCCTGGGTCGTGCCGGTGCTGATTTTTTTCGGCCTGTGGATGTTTTTATTTCGCGGTTTTGCGGATCGACAGGGTATGGGCGGCCTGGTCAATATCGGAAAGTCAAAGGCGAAGGTTTATGTCGAGCGCGAAACCGGCGTGACATTCGATGACGTCGCTGGCGTCGACGAGGCAAAGGCCGAGCTCCAGGAGATCGTTTCGTTCCTGAAAGACAGGGAAAAATACGGGCGTCTTGGCGCTCGCATCCCGAAGGGTATTCTTCTGGTCGGCCCGCCCGGCACAGGCAAGACCCTGATGGCGCGCGCCGTCGCCGGCGAAGCCGACGTACCGTTCTTTTCGATTTCCGGTTCCGAATTTGTGGAGATGTTCGTCGGCGTAGGCGCGGCGCGTGTGCGTGATCTCTTCGAGCAGGCACGTCAGGCCGCCCCCTGCATCATCTTCATCGACGAGTTGGACGCACTTGGGCGAGCACGTACGCCGTTCAGTGGCTATGGCGGAGGCGACGAGAAGGAGCAGACGCTCAATCAGCTCCTTGCCGAACTCGACGGCTTTGATCCCCGCGTTGGCATCGTCTTGCTCGCGGCGACTAACCGCCCGGAAATCCTCGATCCGGCACTAACCCGTGCCGGACGCTTCGACCGTCAGCTCGTGCTCGACCGCCCCGATCGTAGGGGACGCGAGGCCATCCTGAAGGTGCATATGAAGGCCGTGAAGACCGCGCCGGGCCTGGATGTCATCGATATCGCCAGCATCACGCCGGGCTTCACCGGTGCCGACCTCGCCAACCTCGTCAACGAGGCGGCGATCTTCGCCACCCGCCGCAACGCTGATGAGGTGACGATGGAGGACTTCACCAACGCGGTCGAGCGCACTGTCGCTGGGACTGAAAGGCGCGGTCGGCTACTCAGGCCGGAAGAGCGCGAGAGGGTTGCCTATCATGAAATGGGCCACGCCCTTGTTGCGGCGTCGCTGACCAAGGCGGACCCAGTGCACAAAGTCTCCATTATCCCTCGTTCAATTGGTGCCTTGGGTTATACGTTGCAACGCCCGACCGACGATCGCTTCCTGATCACAGCCAGTGAATTGAAGGAGCGTATGACGGCGCTGCTCGCCGGTCGGGCGGCTGAGGAAGTCATCTATGGCGAAGTTTCGACCGGCGCAGCCGACGATCTGGCCAAGGCGACCGACGTGGCCCGACAGAGCGTTACCCGCTTCGGAATGAGCCCGGCTGTGGGCCTGCCCGCACTCGAGGAGGAAAAACAGCAATGGCTCGGTGACGGTTCGCGCCTCTACGCGAAAGACTACTCCGAAGCCACGGCGCGCGAAGTCGATCTTGCGATTCGCGGCATGCTCGAAGAAGCGGGTGCCGCGGCCAGGGATCTGCTGCGGGAACGCGTGGAGGATCTTAAGGCCGGGGCCCGCCTTCTTCTGGAGCGGGAGACGATAACGCCGGACGATTTTCCGCCGCTGCAGCGACGCGAAGGAATCGTGCCTGCCGAGCCGACAACCGCCGTTGACACCCCGACCGCAAGACAGAGCCGGACGGCGTGAAGCTGGAGAGCGCCGCGAGGGCGTGGACTTCCGACATCCGCCTGCCATGATTGGAACCGCCTGGCGCTTGCGCCCGGCGAGATGATCAGGAATTGCCGGCAGCGGCTCCGCTCCCTTGGTGGGCAGCGCCGCGTCGGAGTGCCGCCAGCACCTCCTCGTCGGTGAGTTGGGGGAAATCGTGATAGTGATAGCCGAGAGCCAAGAACCGGGCGGGTTTACTGATGCAAACGACCCTGTCTGCTTCCCTTGCCAGTTCCGTCAACGTATCCGGCGGAGCCACCGGGAGGGCAACCACGATCTCGCGAGGCGAGCGGCGTTTAAGCGCGCGGATCGCCACTTTCATTGTGGTCTGTTGCGGCACCGTCGTCTACGAGGATCACGGTTTTGTTTTTTGTCGATAGCGGCCGACGAGCGCCAGAATATAGGCAGTTGCGACGTCCCAGTTCCGGGAGTTCCCGATCAACGAGAGAGCGCAATTCGGCGTCATCTAGTCCATATGCCTCAACGATTTCCCGGTTGAGAACGACATCGGGCGGATTGCCCTCAACGATTGCCGCCACCGCCAGCTCAGCATTGCTTGGAGCGCCTACCTTGCGCACGATTATGATGTCTAGGGGCGCCTTCAGAGCGTTTGCGATTTCGGCGGCGACCGGAACACCGCCACGCGGCAGGGCCAGTACCACGGGATCGGTGAGGCGGAGGCTGGCAAGTTCTTTCGCCAATTTGCATCCCGCTTCTTGCCGATCCCGGAACATAATCTCAGTCTTCCGGCCACAAATCGCGCAGGGACTTCTTCATCGAGTTCCTGACCTGGACAATCTCGCCGTACGAGATGTGCCGATGCAGCAGACGGAACGCTGCTCTTACCGCGGCATCGGGATCATTTAGCAAATCATCCGAAAAGGCATCTTGTACGCGGCTGATGAAATCCGCTTTCTTGCGATCTTCCACGGGCGTCTCGAGCGGCTTCCAACCCTCGAAATAGATGCCGCGGATGAGGGAAGGCAGTTGGGCCGAAAGGTCGATCATCTCCTCCTGCGGTAGCCAGTCACGCAGTGCGTGCAGGACGCACCGCAGCAGGTGATAGGCGCGGCGTTCGTCCCAGTCCAGATCTTCGGCAAGTTCATTGACCCATTGCTGGGCCTGCTGAGCAGCCTGCGTGAAATTGGCAATGGATGTACCTGCCATGTTGAGATCTCCTTGTCCCGGAATATCCGTTGCGTCGGCGCGCAGGTAGAAGCGCACCGACGCCCGTCCCAGCTGTTTCAGGCCGCTTTGACGGCGATCGTCTTTTCCGCCTTTGCTTCTGTGGTCTTTGGCAGCTTCACGGTCAGCACACCCTTGGTGAAGTTCGCATCGATCTTGTCGGCATCGACACCTTCGGGCACCCGGAAGCTACGCTGGAACGAACCGTAGCGCCGCTCCGAGAGATAATAGTCCTTCTGCTTCTCTTCCTTTTCCTCGCTCTTCTCGCCCGCGATCGTCAGCGTATGGTTCGAAAGCTTGATTTCGACGTCCTTCTCGTCAAGGCCGGGAAGCTCGGCCGTGATCTCATAGGCGTCGTTCTTTTCGACAAGATCCATCGCTGGCGCGACCTGCCAAACGGCTCGCGAGGCGCGCGGCACCTCGAAGCCGAGTACCCTGGACGGCAGGCGCCAGTCGTCGAACAACCGATCGATCTCCCGACGCAGGCTTTCAAAAGGCGTCCATTCTTCGGCTTTCGCAGGCGCGGTGGATTTCTTAACGGGAAGGTTGGTGGCGGCTTCGGCCATTGCTGATCTCCTGGATGTTAGCGAACCACTTCACAGGTACCGCGGCCTCCGATCCTTCACCTTTGGGTATTCCAAAAGGTGTTAGAGCCGGAGGCAGCGGACCCGCTCGCTGAACGTCATTGCCGATCTCGGTCCAGCGCTCGGCCGATCGCGTTTACACGCCTTCGTTCGCCTCGCTTCGCCTGGGTCTGGCTCGATCCAGCAAGGACCTTAGGAAATCGCCTTTGAAGGCTGCCTTCATTGACGCGGATCAAACCGGGGAAAACCCGTCTTCGAGTGGCGAAAGGTCATGGGCACTAACGGTTATGATCAGCAGGACTAACCTTATGGTCGAGGCCGGAAGCCGTAGGTCTGGCGAACAGCAGTTCGCGGACTTGCGTCACCGCGTGTTAATTCTGGGCATCCGTCGCCTGCACGCCGCATGCTCCCGGTCTGTTGGTTACCTCACTACCCCACCGGATGAGGGTAGCGAGATCGCGTTGCTCCTAGTCCGGTGTTGCTTTTCGGCGCCCGGATCCGGTACCGCGCACCTCAGCCGTCTTTTGCACCTGAGACGCCGTCAAGGCCATGCACAACGCGATGGGCTCCCACGGGATCGAGGACTTGCGTCACCACGGTGACGCGACCTTCGGAAGCGCCGTCCCGTTGGTAATGGATTACAACCCAATCACCGGTTTTGTTCAGCTCGTGTGCACGCTTGCTGTTGGAGTAGAGCGCGGTGAAATCCGAGCCCTCCCGCGACACATGCATCACGGGAAGCCAAGCTTCTGCGATCGGATTGAAGCGTCGGGGCGCGATCTTACGCAGAAGGCCCGAGCTCGCGCGCTCTCGGTATGCGCGATCGATCTCGAGCAGCAAGGCGCGCGGCGGTGAATTCGCCTTTCGGCTCCGGGTAATAAGCGGACGTCCGAGGCGCTCCGCGAGAATGGCGGCGATCATCTGCTTGCGCCGGGGACCAAGCCCCTCGACGAACAGATTGCCGAAATGCAAGGCATGTTCCAGATCCTCCAGGCTCTCAAGCTGCCCTTCCTCTGCGAGTCGCGTTGCCAATTTCCTGCCTATTCCAGGAATCGTGCGGAACAACGCCTCCGGCGCCAGATCCCCCTCAGTCGTTCCAGTTGCGACCAGTGCCCGGTAGTCACCATCTCGGCAATCGCACCAGCGATTGCAACGCCGATCGTCGGCAGAGCGATCAGACCGGCACGTCCTTCATGGGCGAGAATTTCATCGACTGGTCGATCAAGGGTTGCCAAGACATCGGCGGCGCGATGGTAGGCACGCGAGCGGTAGCCTACCTCCCCCAGGGCTCACTAAGAGATTAGCATCGTCGCGCAGTCTGTCGGCGATATGTCGATTGAATGCGTATGTTGCAGCGACCATGGCGTTGTCCGGAGCCGATCCTGAGTTGGCGGAAGCTTCTGCAGCCACCCATCCGGACGACTTAGGGTACGTCGTCGTCCGCTGCAGCCCCTCCCTCCGTCTCCCAGCGGGAGATCTGCTTTGCACCAGTGCGATCGAACTTGAGGCGCACGCCGACGCCGTGACCGCTTTCTTCCGGTAGAAAGATCACGCCGAGGGATTCAAGAGCCTTTTGCAGAGTTCCGGTGAGTGGACCATCCGTCATCGCAACCCCGGACTCGAACGCGCTGATGCTGTTAGCAGCAACATCCGCCTCCCTCGCCAATGTATTCCGATCGATCTTTGCAAGGATCCGCGCTGCCTTGCATTGTTCAGGCGTAATTGTCATTGATCCAGATCTCTTCACTCGGGTTTTATCGTCATGGCCAACGTTATTGATGCGGGCTCTCTTTCCGGATCACCTCTATGATCGCAACATCAGGCGATAGACGCTTATGGCCGAAATCCATCCTTCGCCACTATGATCGCAGCAGGCCACGTGACTAGCGTAACGCACCGTTGCCGAGCTCTGGCTTCATTTGCATTCTGCCACCGTGATGAGGCATCCGAATTGACGCGGATCAAGGATCAAGATGGCCGCGCTTCATTCGACCTGCGCTCCACACTTTGATGTATGTCAAGGCAAATGGATTGATCGCGTTGCATTGTTCCTACAATGGATAAAAGGCGATTTATATGCTCGGCCCGGTCGCACCATGGAATGGGACACTGCTGCGCCATACGCCATCCTTGAGGCAGCTGGTGCCAGCGTGCGCACCGTAGACGGCCACCCTCTAATGTATGGTAAGCCGAGATGGGAGAACACTTCCTTCGTCTGCACCGGACGGCAATAGCCATTCCGCCCCCGGCTCGGCGCAACAATTCGCTTTTCATTTGGTTCATCTGGTTCGGTTGCTGTTGCAGTTTCACGATCCAATTTGATCCCGCTCAATGCGTCCGGCAGTGACGGTGGTGATGATGGAGCTGAATTTAGGGAATGTTGCTTCTGTGAGAACTGCATCATGCATGCCGAGCCGAAGACTAGTCTCCTGACGCTGCTTCCTGCGTTACGAGCATTTGGTTTTTGCCTCGTCCAGGATCTCAAGCAAGCCGACGAGCTTGTCTGCTCGACCTTGATCGAAATCTGGTCCGGCCGTTTCAAAAAGAATCGTCTTGACTTCAAAGTCACCGCTTTTCGCGCCCTGTATCGTCAATTCGTAATGCAGGGGAGCCGCGAAACGATACCGATCATGAATTTTGAAAGGCGACCGATTTTATCAGGAGACGATGCCTTCGTGTCCCGGTTCGTGCGACTTCCGCGGACTGAGAGAGTCGCTGTATCGCTGACGGAAGTTTGGAGCTTCAGCCTCGAGGAAACCGCCTGGATCTGCGATTGCGATCGCGAGACAATCCTCTGCCGCCTTACTATGGCCCGTCGGCATTTGGGTGGAAGTTCATCACGGTTAACTATCGGCAAATCTGCCACCAATGTAGCCGGCCAGCATACAAGCGAGCAGGCTTCTTGGTCGATAGATCGGGAGACGAGAGCAAATGCATGTTCGATCTTTGAGTAACCTCGAATGTACCCGGCTGCTGTCGGATGGTCGACTAGCCCACCTGGCATGCGCGAAGGACGGAAAACCATATGTTGTGCCGATCTATTTCGCCTATGCCGACGGTCATCTTTACGCATTCTCGATGCCCGGCAAGAAAATAGAGTTCATGCGGGCAAATCCCGTGGTCTCACTCATCGTGGAGGAATGGGGACGAGGCAGAGAATGGAAAAGTGTCCACGTCGAAGGGCGTTTTGAGGAATTGCCGGATCGTATCGGTCACAAAAGGGAACGAGATCATGCCTGGTCGCTGCTCAGCACGCATGCTGACTGGTGGGAGCCCGGCGCACTCAAGCCGGTGACGCCTCCCCTATCTGATCATTCAGAGCACATCTTCTTTCGTGTGTTCGTTGACCAGCTTTACGGCCGCGAAGCGAAAGAGGCGTAAAGCTCAGTGAGTTGGAATGAATGCCCCGGCAACACGTCTGCAGATATCATTTCAGAGATTGTAAGCTCGCAATCGGAGGTAAGTTCTATGGAGTTCAAGACAGTCCTCACTGTAACCGGTTCGGACCTGGGCGACAGCGATCTGCGGATGGCAGTAACACTTTGCCAGGAAGTCGACGCGCACCTGGCGGTACTCGTCATGGCTCTGGCTGCGCCGCCGCCGATCGGTGGCTATGCGGCCGTGATGTCGGAAGCCTGGCTCGAGGAACGCCAAGCCGATATGGATAAACTGCAGCAGCGTACCGCTGAAGTATCGGCCTTTCTAGCTGCAAACGCTGTTTCTTCAGACATCTCGAGCGAGTATCAGGAAGAGACCTGGGCGGACGAGACGATCGGTCAACGGGCAAGATATACGGATATCGTCTTGCTCGGGCCGGAACTTCTTTCTCACCCTGTCCTGAAGGGCAGGGTACTAGAGGGAGCATTGTTTTCTTCCGGAAAGCCTGTGCTTTTGGCGCCAGAAGGTTCAAAGGCAAGTCTAAGACCGAAGCGCGTGATGATCGCGTGGGATTCGCGCCTGGAGGCATCGAACGCCGTAACAAGCGCCATGGATTTGCTAAGTGCGGCCGATGCCGTTCATGTGGTTCTCGTCGATCCGATCGGGGACGAGGGCGGACAGGGCGCAGAGCCGGGAGCAGATATTGCGACGTATCTGGCGAGGCACGGCGTCAAGGTGACGGTCGATCGGCTGCCGAGCCAAGGCAGGACGGTCGCCGAGACCCTACGCCAGCACGCAATCGACGCGGCGGCAGACCTGCTTGTGATGGGTGCATATGGTCACTCGAGACTGCGTCAGCGCATATTCGGTGGCGTTACACGATCGATGGTCGATGAACCGCCTCTTGCCGTTCTGATGACGCGTTAATTAGCTCACAAGGGGCCGGATGTGGGAGCGAAGTGTTGGTTGTCGCCAGGTCAGCAATCGGCACGATCAGATTCTGAAGTTGGAGCGTCCATTGGGCGTATCCGCTGCGTTCGGACGGGCCGCCCAGGAGGATCTATTGAACATAGAGGACCAGGGAGGCGCGATTGCCTTTCTCGCGAAATCCATCTCAGCAGCAACTCTCGCCCCGATCGGATCCATCGAAACGCATATCTCCTGGATTTTCCTGGCCGGCGATCGCGCCTTCAAGATGAAGCGTGCGGTGAAACTGCCCTACGTCGATTTCTCGACGCCGGAATTGCGGCTCGCCGCCTGTCGCAAGGAGGTCGACCTGAATTCCGCAACGGCTCCGGGTCTTTACCTCGGCGTCAAACGCATCACCCGCGAGGCGGAGGGCGTATTTGCATTTGACGGCGATGGCGAACTGGTTGACGCCGTTATTGAAATGAAGCGTTTCGACCAGGCGCTCCTGCTTGACCGTATGGCAGAAGCAGGCGCACTCACACCCGATTTGATGACGCAAACGGCGCGCATGATCGCACACTTCCACGCCCAGGCTCCATCCGTTCATGCTGGGAGAGGCGCAGCGAACCTCGCGGCGGTGCTTGACATCAACAAGGCGGGGTTCGCCACCAGTCGTGTTTTCGGCGAAAAGGAAGTAGAAAATCTCGATGCTGCATTTCGCGGCGCGCTGAAGCGTCATGCGGACGTGCTGGATCAGCGGGAGGCGGCCGGTAAGGTGCGACGTTGTCACGGCGATCTCCATTTGCGCAACATCTGCCTGCTCGACGGGCAGCCCTGCCTGTTCGATTGCATCGAGTTCAACGACCAGATCGCGACGGTAGACGTGCTCTACGACCTGGCTTTCCTGCTAATGGACCTATGGCACCGCGACTTTCTGGAGCTGGCCAACCTTGTAGCAAACCGCTATCTCGACGAGACAGACAATGAGGATGGTTTTGTCCTTCTGCCATTCCTGATGGCAATCAGGGCCGCCGTACGTGCTCATGTCACCGGCACTCAGGTGGAAGAGAGCCGCGATCCATCGGGCACCTTGCGCACCGAAGCACGAGCTTACTTTGACCTTGCCACCGAGCTTCTTGAAGAGCGTCCTCCGCATCTCATTGCCATTGGCGGCTTGAGCGGCTCAGGCAAGACCACGGTCGCCGAGGCACTTGCCCCTCATATTGGCGCGGCGCCCGGTGCGCGTATCGTTGAGAGCGACCGCATTCGAAAGGCGCTACACGGCGTGCCACCTGAGACGCGTCTGCCTGACAAGGCCTATCGACAGGAGGTCTCTGAGCGCGTTTATCGGGAGATGGCCTGGCGAGCAGATCTCATTTTGGCCGAAGGCGGATCCGTTGTCGCAGACGCAGTCTTCGATCGACCGCCGGATCGTTTGCGCATTGAGAAGGTGGCCGCGGAACGGCGCGTGCCCTTCCTCGGAGTATGGCTGGACGTCTCTCCCGAAGTGATGTGGCGCCGCGTGGAGCAGCGGCGCGCCGGGCCGTCCGACGCGACTGTTGACATCCTGTCGCGTCAGCTCGAAAGAGACGCGGGCGCGATCACCTGGCATCGCCTCGATGCGGCTCGCAGGCCGGCGCATGTCGTTTCTAATATTATCGCCTTGGCGGTCGAGGCAATCTGATCGCTTCCATCATTTCGTGTCGCAGCGTTGGCCCTGGCATCATACCCGGATCTACTCTGCGATGCTCTTTGCAACCGCCTACAAGCTCTCGACGACGCCTTTCAGCATCTCGCGCACTTTCGTGGCTGGCGCCTTCAGTGCGGGGTTGTCGACCGCAGTCATAGACGCAACCGGGTCGATCGCTGCGACCTCAACATTGCCCGCGCCTGCGTCCTGGACGATGACGTTGCACGGCAACATGGTGCCGATCTTGTCCTCGATCTCAAGCGCGTCGTGTGCGATCGCCGGATTGCAGGCACCCAGGATGCGGTAGTTGCGATAGTCGGCGCCGAGCTTCTTCTTGAAAGTCTCCTTCAGGTCAATCTCGGTGATGATGCCGAAGCCGGCCTTGCTGAGCGCGTCTGTCGTGCGCCGCACGGCGTCGTCAAATGAACATTGAAGCGTCCGGGAGAAATAGTAGTTCACAGTCGGTCTCCTTTGTCATGTCGATGCTAAACCGGCATGCTCCGGCCCATGGGGATCGGGTGGCGAAGCGGCCTCGATGGAGCTCCGTCCTCCTCTCAGCACGATGTAGATCGCCGGAATGACGAGCACGGTCAGTGCTGTGGAGGATGCGAGCCCGAACAGGAGCGAGATCGCCAGACCCTGGAAGATCGGATCGGTGAGGATGACGGCAGCACCGATCATGGCGGCGATCGCGGTCAGCAGGATCGGCTTGAAGCGGATCGCGCCGGCTTCCAGAAGGACGTCGATCAGCGGCCTGTCGGGCCTGCGCGCGTGCCGGATGAAATCCACCAGCAGGATCGAGTTGCGCACGATGATGCCGGCAAGCGCAATGAATCCGATCATGGAGGTCGCGGTGAACGGAGCGTCGAACAGCCAGTGCCCGCCGAGGATGCCGATGAAGGTCAGCGGAATCGGCGTCAGGATAACGAGCGGCAGCTTGAACGAGCCGAACTGGGCGACGACGAGGATGTAGATTCCGAGGATCGCCACCATGAAGGCTGCGCCCATGTCGCGGAACGTCACCCAGGTCACGTCCCATTCGCCGTCCCACAGAAGCGTCGGATGGCTCTCGTCGTCCGGCTGGCCATGCAGGACGATCGCCGGCTTGGGCAGGTTGCCCCAGTCGATCCTGTCGATCGCTTCCTGCACGGCGAGCATGCCGTAGATCGGCGCTTCATAGGCGCCGGCAAGCTCCGCCATCACCATCTCGGCAGCCCGGCCATTGTGCCGGAAGATCGGATAGGATGCAGGCTCACGCGCAACGGTGACGACGTCGCCGAGTTCGACCACGCCGCGGCCGCCGGGCAGCGCGTTGGCCGGAACCGGGGTTGCCAGCGCGCGTTCGTCGATCGTGCCGTGTTCCTTCGGGAGCGCGAGCCGGATCGGGATCGGCTGGCGCCCTTCGCTGCGATGCGAATAGCCGACGGTTGCCCCGCCATAGAGGTAGCGCAGCGTGTCATATACATCCGACTGCTCGACCCGGTAATATTCGAGATTGTCCTGGTCGATGGCGAGGCGCACCCGCTCCGGCTGGTTGTGGTAGCTGTCGTCGACGTCGACGATGAAGGGCACGCTCTCGAAGGCCTCCCGTACCTTGCCGGCGACGGCGCGCCGGGTCTGCGGGTCCGGGCCGTAGATCTCGGCAAGCAGGGTCCCGATGACGGGAGGCCCCGGCGGCGGCTCCACGACCTTCACGGCAGTATCGTTGGGCAAATCGAGGTCCTTGATCCGCTCGCGCATGTCGAGCGCGATCGCATGGCTCGCCCGGCCGCGCTCCCCCTTGGGGGAGAGATTCACCGCAACCTGTCCTTGCTCGGGATTGCCCCGCAGATAGTAGTGACGCACCAACCCGTTGAAATCGAAGGGTGCGGCGGTACCGGCATAGGTCTGGAAGGAAACGATCTCCGGAACTTCGACAAGCCTGTCCACCACGGATTGCAACGCCCGGTCGGTATCTTCGACGGAGGAGCCCTTCGGCAGGTCGAGCACGACCTGGAGATCGGACTTGTTGTCGAACGGAAGCAGCTTGACCGTGACATGCTGAGTGTAGAGAAGCCCGAGCGAGGCGAAAGTCGCCAGCCCGACCACGAGCAGAAACGCCCAGGCGCGTGGGCGGCTTGCAAGAACGGGCGTGGCAACCGCGACATAGAGACGTCCGAGACGGCCGCCTGCCTCCTCGTGAGCAGCCGGAGAAGCGCCCTCCCCTTGCGGTCCCGCGTGTTCCCTGCCGATCCTGATCATGAGCCACGGCGTCAGCATGACGGCGACGAAGAACGAGAACAGCATGGCCGCGGAGGCATTGGCGGGAATCGGGCTCATATAGGGCCCCATCATGCCTGAGACGAACAGCATCGGCAGGAGAGCCGCGACCACCGTCAGCGTGGCGACGATCGTCGGATTGCCGACCTCGGCGACGGCGTCTATCGCCGCCTGGATGCGCGAGCGGCCGTCCTGCATGGCCCAATGGCGTGCGATGTTCTCGATGACGACGATGGCGTCGTCGACCAGGATCCCGATCGAAAAGATCAGCGCGAACAGCGAAACCCGGTTGAGCGTATAGCCCATGATCCAAGAAGCGAAGAGCGTAAGCAGGATGGTCGTGGGAATGACGACGGCGACCACCAGAGCCTCGCGCCAGCCGATAGCGATCGCGACCAGAACGACGATCGAGACTGTCGCCAGCCCGAGGTGGAAGAGCAGCTCGTTGGCTTTCTCGTCGGCGGTCTCGCCATAGTTGCGCGTGACCGTCATTTCCACGTCGGACGGAAAGATCTGGCCGCGCACCTGCTCCAGCCTGTGCACGATCTCCTCGGCGATCACGACGGCATTGGTGGCGGGACGCTTGGCGATGGCGAGAGAGACCGCAGGGGCCCGTTCAAGTCCTTCGCCGGCCCTGCGAATGTCCATCACGCTGCTTTCGGCCGGCGTGGTGGCCAAGACCATATCGGCCACATCTCGGACGTAGACGGGGCGGCCGTCGCGCGCCGTAAGCAGAAGGTTGCCGATTTCGGGTAACGTCTGAAGCGTCTGGCCTGCGATGACGGGGTGCTGGCCGCCGTCATCACGGATCGTGCCGATCCGGAACGAGCGGTTGGCGCCTTCGACCTTGGCGGCAAGCTGCTGCAAGGTGATGCCGAAGAGGGAAAGCCGCTCCGGGTCCGGTTCGACGCGGAACTGTTCGGGCTGTTCGCCGACGATGTAGGTGAGCCCGATATCGGGCAGCTTCGACACTTCCACCTGAAGCTCGCGGGCGAGGCGGGTAAGGTCATTTGCTGTCCAGCGCCCGGCGGCCTGCGCAGTCGGGCGCAACGTGACCACGACGATCGCCACGTCGTCGATGCCGCGGCCGACGATCAACGGCTCGGGGATGCCGACCGGAATGCGGTCCATGTTGGCGCGAACCTTCTCATGGACCCGCAGCATGGCCGCATCGGAATCGGTGCCCACCTCGAAGCGGGCGGTGACGAGCGCGCCGTCGTCGTCCGTCTGTGAATAGACATGCTCCACACCATCGATGCTCTTGATGATGGTTTCGAGAGGCTCCGTGACGAGTTTGACGGCATCTTCCGCCTTCAGGCCGTTGGCGTTGACATGAATGTCGACCATCGGCACGGAAATCTGCGGTTCCTCCTCGCGCGGTAGCGTGATGAGGGCGACCAGGCCGAGGGCAAGTGCGGCCAGCAGGAAAAGCGGCGTAAGCGGCGAAACGATGAAGGCGCGGGTGAGTCCGCCGGCGATCCCAAGCTTCATGGCAGCACGACCCGGTCGCCGACGCGCAGGCCGGACAGCACCTCGACGTGCTTTACGTCGCCGTCCCCGACAATTTCGCCAAGGATCACGGCGACGTCCATCTCGCCTTCGGCCGTGGCGACACGCACATAGTCGACGCCATGCACGGTGCGCACCGCTTCGGGCGGGACGGCAAGTGCGGATCGCTTGCCCACGGGGATGGACACCAGCGTGCGCTCGTTGACGAAATAGTCGCCGATGCCCTCAATCTCGACGTCGGCGATCACGCGCCCTTCGTCGATTTCCGGATAGACCTTGCTGATGCGGCCGGAACGGACTGTCTCGAGCTCGCCGGCGCGTTGCACCAGTCCACGCTCGCCAATGACGACCTCTGCGCCCTCCACGATCTCGGCCGCATGCCGTTCCGGCAAGGAAAGGCGCAGATAATATGGCCCGGGTGCGATACGCGCGATGTCCTCACCTGCCATGATGACGGATCCGAGGGTTACGGGGACGGTGAGGACCCTACCCGTTGCGGGAGCAAGGACTTCACCTTCCTTCGCGCTTTGCTCGACAACCGCCTTCTCCGCAACCGCGGCAGCGGCCTGATTGGTGGCGACCTCGAACTGCGTCCTGGCCTGGTCGACACGGGTCTGGGTCCCGGTGCCGGACGCCCGCAACTGTTCGGCGCGCTCCAGCTCGAGACGCGCATTCGCGAGTTGCGAGTTGAGCGCTTCGAGGCGGGCGTCGGCAGCCCTCAATTGCAGAGCGAGCTTGTCGTCGACGATCAGCGCGATGACGTCGCCCTTGGAGACCTGATCTCCCTCGCCAACCCGAACGTCCTGCACGACACCGCCTATCCGGGCGCGTCCCGGCACGACTATCCGGCTTTCCACGCGGCCGAACACGGCCTTCATCTCGGGAACCGTCAGCGGTTGCACGAGGAACTCGGCGGCAAAGGACATCGAGACGACAAAGGGTGCAGTCGCTGCAAGCGCTGCGGCAAATTGAACAACGGCTCGAATCATGTATTTCATCGCTTTTTCAGGCGGCAATGCGCAACTGCTGCAACTACTTTGAATGTAACGAGGCGGCTCGTTGGACTACTTGAACGCGCAGCCTGTCTTCACCCCAAGCTTTCGGAAGACCATGGCCGCAGGGCAGAAGCCTGTGAGAGATGCCTGCATGAGATTCAGGCCGACAAAGGCATTCAGCAGATACCACCAGGGCGACACGTAGAAGCCGAGCGCCAGGGAAAGAAGAACCATGAACCCCGCGAACATCATCACCGCACGATCGAGCGTCATTTGAGTAATCCTTTTGTTATCGAACCCACTTGTGCGACCCTGGAAGCCATCCCGCATTGATCCGGCTCAAACCCGCCGGCCAGCAGTGGTCCTGCGGTCCGCACAGCAGGCAAAATCGTGGCTTGCATATAACATTCAAAGAACTTAAATTCAAGAACATGAATGTTATGGATATGATTCCCGCTTCCGAATCCGCCGCCGAGCTGATGCGCAGCCTGTCTCATCCCCAACGACTGCTGGTGCTTTGCGCGCTGGTGGATGGCGAGAAGTCGGTTGCTGAATTGCGTCAGGAACTAGGGATCGAGCAGGTGCCGATGTCGCAGCAACTGATGCGCCTGAGGGCGGACGGGCTCGTCGAGGCCCGCCGTGAGGGAACGGCGGTCTTCTACAGCATTACCCAGCCACAGGTCCTGACGGTGATCGAAGCGCTCCACACCGCCTATTGCAGAAAGCAACCCTCAGCCCCCCGACCCGGCCAAAGGGGAAACGAGGCGGCGGACTGACGGCCAGACCAGGCTAGTTCGCCCGACATCCAGGTCGGGCCGTCCTGTCATTCGCCAGCCTTCCCTGCTCTTCCGGAGACTGTAACCGCCTGCTTCTTTGCCGCATCATCCATCAGTTCGTACCACATAGCGTTGAGGACGGCGACGGCCGCGGCAAGGGGCAGGCCAAGCAACCATGCAAAATACCACATTGCGAATTTCCCTTGTTCAATAGGCGTGGCCTGAGCCGTCAGTGATCGACTTCTCGTCCACCTTGCCCCACAGCACGCGATAGACCCAGGCGGTGTAGGCGACCACGATCGGCACGAAAACCACGCTGACGACCAGCATGATGAAGAGCGTCATATGGCTCGACGAAGCGTCCCAGACGGTCAGGCTGGCCTGCGGCTGGATCGATGACGGCAGGATGAAAGGAAACATCGACAGCCCGACCGTCGAGATGATGCCGAGGATGGAGACGGACGAGGCAAGGATCGCCGCAACCTCGCGCCTCGCGCGCATAAAAGCATAGGCGCCCGCCGCCCCGGCAAAACCCATCGCCGGGCCGGGCACCATCCATGGATGGGTGGCATAGTTCTCGAACCAGATACCTGGCGCCCGCTCCACCGTCTTGGCGAGGGGGTTGGAGGGGCCGGTCGTGACGACCTCGCTGGTGATACGATAGCCGTCGATGCCGAGCCAGAGCCACAGCCCGCCGATCGCGAACAGGGCGATGGTCACGAGCGCGGCAATGCTTCCGTAGGCACGCGAGCGGTCGGCGACCGGGCCTTCCGTCTTCAGAACAAGCCAGGCCGCCCCGTGCATGACCAGCATGGCGACGGACAGGAGGCCAGCCAGCAACCCGAACGGGTTCAGAAGTTCAAACAATGTCGTGCCCTCATAGAAGATGCGCAGATCGCTTTCGAACCGAAACGGAACTCCTTGCAGGACGTTGCCGACGGCTACACCCATGACGAGCGCCGGCACGCCGCCGCCGATGAAGAGAGCCCAGTCCCAGGCTGTACGCCATGCCGCGCTCTCGCGCTCGGATCGGTATTTGAAGCCGACAGGGCGCAGGATGAGGGCGAACAGGATGGCGAACATCGCGAGGTAGAAGCCGGAGAAGGAGACGGCGTAGAGCGGCGGCCAGGCGGCGAAGATCGCACCGCCGCCGAGGACCAGCCACACCTGATTGCCTTCCCAAACCGGGCCGACGGAATTGATGACGACACGGCGCTCGACATCCGTTCTGGCCACGAAAGGCAACAGGAATCCCGTGCCCAGATCGAAGCCGTCCATCACGGCAAAGCCGATGAGCAGCACACCGAGCAGCAGCCACCAGGCGACGCGGAGAATTTCGTAATCGATATATTGATGCAGGATCATAGTTCTACTCCGCAGCAGCGAACGAGGTCGGAACAAGTTTGGCCTCGGGCTCGTCATCGGGCTCCGGTCCGTGGCGGATCGCCCTGATCATCAAAGCCATCTCGATGATGAACAGCACCGTGTAAATCAGCACGAAGCCGGCGATGGTGGCGAGCACCGTCGCGGCCCCCAGATTGGAGACCGCTGCGGCGGTCGGCAGCACGCCCTCGATGATCCAGGGCTGGCGACCGAATTCCGCGACGATCCAGCCCAGTTCGGCCGCGATCCATGGCAGGGGTATCGAGAAGACGGCGACGCGCAGGAGGAAAGGATAGCGGTCGAGCCGGCGGCGCGCCGAGAGGTAGAAGAACACGGCCATCAGGGCAATGAAGAAAAAGCCCAGACCGACCATGATGCGAAACGACCAGAACAGCGTTGGAACGTGGGGAACCGTGTCCAGCGCCGCCTGATGGATCTGGTCTTCAGTCGCCTGACGCGGATCGTCGACATAACGCTTGAGAAGAAGGGCATATCCGAGGTCGCGGCCATTGTTCTCGAAGGCCGTGCGCACTTCCGGTGCAACATTGGCCCCGCCATTCGTCTCCCGGATCTGCTGGAGTGCGTCGAAAGCCGTGACGCCCCGACGAATGCGTGTCTCGGCATGCTCCACCAGTTCGTCTATGCCGGGGATTTCGGCGGTCAGCGAGCGCGTGCCGATCAGGCCCATCACCCATGGAATCCTGACCGCATAATGGGTTTCGCGAGCCTCCTGGTCGGGAAGCCCGAACAGGGTGAAGGCGGCGGGCGCAGGTTCGGTCTCCCACATGCCCTCCATGGCCGCCAGCTTCATCTTCTGGTGCTCGGTCGACAGATAGCCGCTCTCGTCGCCGAGAACGACGACCGACAGCGCCGCGGCAAGGCCGAACGAGGCCGCAACCGTCATCGAGCGCTTGGCCAATTCGGAATGCCGTTCCTTGAGCACATACCAGGCCGAGACGCCGAGGACGAAAACCGCGGCGGTGACGTAGCCGGCGGAAATCGTGTGCACGAACTTCGCCTGCGCCACCGGATTGAAAAGCACCGCATAGAAGTCGTTCACTTCCATGCGCATGGTCTGCGGATTGAAGACGGAACCGACCGGGTTCTGCATCCAGCCATTGGCAATGAGAATCCATAGCGCCGAAAGATTCGAGCCGAGAGCCACGGCCCAGGTGGCGGCGAGGTGACCGACCCTGGACAGTTTATCCCATCCGAAAAAGAAGAGGCCGACGAAGGTCGCTTCGAGGAAGAAGGCCATCAGCCCTTCGATCGCCAGCGGAGCGCCGAAGATGTCGCCGACATAATGGCTATAATAGCTCCAGTTCATGCCGAACTGGAATTCCATGACAAGGCCGGTGGCGACGCCGAGCACAAAGTTGATGCCGAACAGCGTGCCCCAGAACTTAGTCATCTGGCGCCAGATCGGTCGCCCCGTCATGACGTAGACTGTCTCCATGATCGCCAGCAGCACAGAAAGGCCGAGCGTCAGGGGCACGAAGAGGAAATGGTAAAGCGCGGTGATGGCGAATTGCAGCCGCGAAAGATCTACAATGTCCAGGTCCATTAAGTATTCTCCATTCGCCCATCATCGCAAGGTGTTGCCGGCAGTCTTTGATATCGGTCAATCGCCATCAGTCCGGTCGCAAGTCTTCGAGCAGGGAGGCAAATTCCGGCCCGCCGCGCCGGACGATGGTAGTGATCGATCCCTTGTCCATGATGACAATGCTGTCGGCGAGTTCGGCCTCCCGCCGGATATGCGTGGCCAACACTATCGAACGCCCTTCGGCCCGTGCTGCAAGACGGATCAGGACGTCACGCGCCGTCGGCCCGTCGAGCCCCTCGGTCGGCTCGTCGAGCAGCCATAGCGGCGCGTCGCGCAGGAACAGGCGAGCGAGCGCCAGCGCGCAGGAACAGGCGAGCGAGCGCCAGCCGACGCGCCTGCCCGCCCGAAAGACCAAACCCCCCTTCGCCGAGCCGCGTATCGAGCTTCTCCGGGAGAGCTTCGACATCCTCTCTGAGGCCTGCGGCCTCGAGTGCGGCAAGCAGTCGGGAATCGTCGGCCTTCGGATCGGCGAGGCGAAGGTTGTCGCGCAGGCAGTCCTGAAACAGTTCGGTCCTCTGTGTCAGCAGCGTTGCCACCCGTCGTTCGACCATACCGTGTTCGGCCGCTATTTCCCCGGCAATGAGGGCGAGCAACGTCGACTTGCCGGCGCCGCTCGGTCCCACGAGCGCGACTCGCTGGCCGTCACGGATCATAAGCGAGACATCGCGCAGCGTCGGCGCGGAAGCGCCCGCATGCCTGACCGTTGCATGCGCCAGACAGACGGAAAGGCCGGCAGGAGGACCGAGGGCGGCCGATTCGGGAGGAAGAACCTCCAGACGCGGCGCGATCCGACGCGCCGCAAGCAGTGTGCGCCCCAGCTCAAGGGCGCCTCTGCGCAGTGGCGTGAAAGGTTCCAGGGCCGCGAACGCCACGAGAATGCCGAGCGCGGCGACTGGCGCGTCGATGGAACCTGTCTCGGCAAGCAGCGTCATGGCGACGACGGTGGCCGACAACAGTAGCGTCCCGACAATACCGAAAGCGATGCCCGTCTTGGTTTCTATGCGATTGAGCGCGTCGTCGCTCTCTGCAAGATAGCGGTCCACCGTGGCGGCATCTTGCTGCCGGGCAGCAAGTTGTCCTGCCATGATCAATTCCGTATGACCGGCGACGAGGTCGATGATGTGTGAGCGCAGGATTTCAAGGCCATGCGCCCGTCGCTCCGCCGGCCTTTTCGCGGCAATGGCCGCAACGGTGGGAATTCCAGCCCCCGCCAGCACGAGCAAAAAGACAATCGCGGTTCCGAACAGCGGCTCGATCAGCCCCAGCACGGTACCGCTTGCCAGCGCCACGACAAGCGCGCCAAAAAGCGGCACCAACACACGCAGGTAGAGCGAATCCAGCGCGTCGATGTCGAGCGTCAGCCGGAACAGCAAGCGGGCCGGCCGCTTGATGAGGCCGGCGGCCATGTCGGGCCGGGCCCAACCCCGGAACAGCCCCTCGCGCAGTTCGGCAAGTACGCCGAGGGTTGCATCGTGCGTCGTCAATCGCTCGCCATAGCGGGCGGCGGTGCGGACAAGCGCGAGGAAGCGGATACCTGCTGCCGGGGCGAATACGTCGAAGGCAAGCGCAGTCGTGACCGACAGGCCGGCGATCGCCGTGGCTGTGATGAACCAGCCGGAAAGGCCGAGAAGCGCTACTCCGGCCAGAGCCGTGGCGGCTGAAAGAAGCGCACCGGCAACCGGCATGAAACGATTGCCGGAGAGGAAAAGCACGAGGATCGGTCGCAGGCTGGTCATGCCGCGCGCTCCAGTCGCCCCGGTGTCACGCGCACGATCCGATCCATGCGTGCCGCCAGCACAGGATCATGCGTAGCGACGATCAGAGTGCGGCCGTCCGCCAGCGCCAGAAGAGCGTCGGCGATCTGCCGGGCGGTTACCACATCGAGATGCGCGGTGGGTTCGTCGGCGAGGATCAGCCCGGTTTCGGGGGCTGCGACAATGCGCGCGAGCGCAAGCCGCGAGGCCTCGCCTCCCGACAAGCCAACACCGCCCTCGCCGACCGGCGCCGCCCCTCTCCTGGCGCACCGCCCTCGCCGACCGGCGCCGCCCCTCTCCTGGCGGCCACCGCGCCGAGGCCCACCAGATCCAGGGCCTTTCGGACCACCTTCCTGCTTATGCCGGGTCGCCCCAGCGTGACATTGCCTGCAAGTGTCGCGGGGAAAATGTGCGGACGTTGTCCGATGAACGCCATGCGTCGGCGCAGCGCTGCAGCTGTACGCTGCGACATGACCTCTCCTCCGATCAGGATGCGGCCGCTTTCGGGCAGCGCAAAGCCGGAAAGCAGCGCGAGCAGCGTCGATTTTCCGGATCCGCTGGAACCGAGCAGCGCCACATGCTCGCCGGGGACGACGTCGAGATCGAAGCCGTCGAAGACAGGCTCGGTATTGGAAGCGTGGCGAAAGCGAAGCTTTTCGATGCGAACACCTGGCGGCGAAGATGGAGCCGGCCCGAATGGCAAATCCTCATCTTGGGCCCCGGGAAGTAGCGTGCCTTGCTGTGCAAGATCGCGAACCGCCTGCATGGCCGCCTCGCCCGCGGCCCGGTCGTGCCAGACGGTGGAAAGGTCACGCAACGGTTCGAAGAAGGCGGGCGCGAGCAGCAGAATGAACAAACCTTCTTTGAGGGAAAGCGTCGTCTCCCAGGCGCCAAAGGGGAGTTGTCCCAGAAGGTGGAAACCGACGTAGACGGCGACCATGGCGACGCCCAGCGCGGAGCACAACTCAAGCACCGCGGACGACAGGAAGGCGATCCGCAGCACCGCCATGGTGCGCAGCCGGAGATTTTCCGCATCGAGCCTTAGCCTGCGGGCGGTCATGTCGACGGCTCCGAGCGAGCGGATCGTGGCAAGACCACGCAGCCGGTCGAGCAGGAAGGCGTTCATGCTCCCCAGTTCGACGAGTTGCGCCTTGCTCGCGGCCTTGGCGCGCCAGCCGATGAGCGCCATGAAGATCGGGATCAGGGGTGCAGCGATGAGGAGCACCAGGGCGGCGGCCCAGGACCAGACGAAGACGCAAGCGAAGATCAGCAGCGGCATGATCGTCGCACGCAGTCGCGCCGGCTGGAAACGGGCAACGTGTGGTACGATCGCCTCCGCCTGCTCGGCCAGCGTGCTCGCTGCGAGGCCGGAGGCAGGACGGGCGGGGTCGATCGGCGAACGGTCCGCGAGAGCGGCCAGGGCATCGCGGCGAAGATCGGACAGGCTATGACGCGCCTGACGAAAGGCTATGCGAGCGCCGGCGGCATCGAGAACCGACCTCAGCACTCCGAGGACAAACACGCCTGTCGCATACCACCAGACCGAAGCGGCGGCGTCTCCGGCGCCGATGTTCCCCACTGCCGATGCGAGCAGCCAAGCTTGCGGAATCCAGATCGTGGACGCAAAGATTTGAAGAGCCGATCCAGTCCGGGCTTTTGCATTCGATGCCGGTCGCATGGTCGCATGGCACTGATCGGTATCAGCGCCTCCCTCGCCGCGAGATGCATCGCAAGGACCGATGACCGCGGCTTCCGCTCGCCTATCTTCCGGCGCGCTGATGGAACCGGCTTTGGTCACACTCGCCCCTTCCCGTCTTTTGTTTTCCGACGACCCACGGAGACGATCTTGTCGCTGGCATCGAGCAACCTGGAGATGCGGGAACCCAACCCAAGCAAGGTCGCGAGCCGCTGGGTGTCGAGCTGCTTGACATCATCATACCAGGTCGTCAGTTGCTCGATCAGGCCGTGCATCTCGGTCATGCGTCGCTGCGCGAAGCGTTCGCTCTCGCCCTGCGGATCCTGCATCAGAATTTCGCGCAGCACCGAAAGCGTAGGATCGATTTCGCGCTTTTTTCTTTCCTCGATCAGCGTGCGCAGGATTTGCCAGACATCATCCGGCGCGGAGAAGAACTCACGACGATCGCCCGGCTTGTGGCTTAGCAGAACAAGGCGCCACGCTTGCAATTCGCGCAAGCTCATCGAGACATTCGAGCGTGAAATGCCGAGTGCCTCGACAATCTCGTCGGCACATAGCGGCTTCGGTGAGACATAGAGAAGGGCGTAGATCTGGCCGACCGTGCGGTTGATACCCCAGCGACTCCCCATCTCTCCGAAATGAAGAACAAAAGCCTGAATGAGTGGCGGAAGGTTCACGGCGGACTTTCACGGAGTTCAGAAATTTCTGAAACTTCTATATATAAAGACGTGATTGCGCAAGTCTGCATTGCTAGCGCCTGAGGTGTACATCGCGAAAGACAAGGAACCTTCAACACATCTCGTCAGCTCAAAATGGCCATGCTTTATCGAAGCCGTGAGAACTCTGGATCGGTCAACCCCGGAAGATAGTCCGTAGGGCGCCAATGTCCGTATTCGTGGCTTATGACGTCGTACGCGCTTCCATCGGCAAGGAACAAAGGTCGTGGTCACCACTGGCTGACGGTGCATGCCCGCATATGTCTCGTTCTTCCGTGAGGCTGCGGAACGCCTCGAACTGACTGAGATAGACGGTTCCCGTCAGGTGATCGAGGAACGCGGCACGCTTGAGACGATCCATCACGGGACCCTTCACCTCGGTCAGATGGAAGGTGATACCGGCATCCTTCAGCCGGTGATTGATCTCCTCCAGGCTTTCCAGCGCGCTGGCATCGACGGTGTTGACTGCCGAACACATCAGCACAACGTGGCGCAGGTCAGGACGCTCGGCCACAAGTTCGGCAATGCGGTCTTCGAGATAGCGACTGTTGGCGAAATAGAGGCTTTCGTCGACCCGGATCGACAGGATGTGCGGATCGATCTGGACCTGATGGCGTTCGACGTTGCGGAAGTGTTCGGTCCGTGGCACCAGGCCGACGACCGCCATGTGGGGCTTGCTCGTGCGGTAGAGGTGAAGAACGAGCGACAGCGCTACCCCAGCCACCACGCCAGGCTCCACGCCCCACAACAGGGTAACGAGGATCGTCGCCGCCATCGCGGAAAAGTCGGCCTTCGAATAGTCGAAGACCTGGCGGATCGCCTTGAGGTCGACGAGCGACAGGACGGCGACGATGATGGTTGCGGCAAGGGTAGCCTGCGGGAGGCTGGTGAGGAGCGGCGTCAGGAACAAGGTCGCAAATGCGATACCGGCGGCCGTGAATACGCCGGCAGCGGGCGTTTCGGCCCCAGCGTCGAAATTGACGACGGAACGGGCGAAGCCTCCCGTCACCGGATAGCCGGTGGAAAGGCCGGAAGCGATGTTGGCAGCGCCAAGCCCGATCAGTTCCTGATCCGGAACGATGCGCTGTCGCCGTTTCGAGGCGAGCGTCTGCGCAACCGACACGGATTCGACGAAGCCGATAATGCTGATCAGGAAGGCTGGTGCGGCGAGGGTTATGACCAGATCGATGGAGATCTGGGGCAGCCCGAATGCAGGGAGACCCTGCGGGATCGTGCCGACCAGGGCCACACCCTCCCCGCCAAGGTCGAGCGCGGCTGCGATGAAGATCGTCAAGGCCACGGCAAGAATCGGCGCGGCCTTGGTCATCAGGTCCGCCGGCCGTTTCGCGATGCCGAGGCCGATCAGGAGCGGCTTCAGCCGCATACGCGCGAAATAGAGGAAGGCGAGCGCGCCCACACCGATGGCTACCGTGTAGGGATTGATCCGGGCTGCCGTCCTTGCCAGCGCGAAAACAATTTCGGGAAGGGTATCGCCACCCGCATGGACGCCGAAAATATGCTTCAACTGGCTGGCCGCGATCAGGAGTCCCGAGGCGGTGATGAAGCCGGAAATCACCGGGTGGCTGAGGAAATTGGCAAGGAAGCCGAGCCGGAACAGACCCATCAACACCAGCATCGCCCCCGACAGCAGCGCCAGCACGATTGCCGCTGTGAGATAATCCGTCGTACCTTGCGCGGCGATCTGCCCAATGGCCGATGCCGTCATGAGCGACACGACGGCGACAGGCCCGACCGCGAGTGTCCGGCTGGCGCCAAACAGCGCGTAGGCCACCAGCGGCAGGATCGACGCGTAGAGGCCGACTTCAGGCGGCAGCCCCGCGAGCATGGCATAGGCCAGCGATTGCGGGATAAGCATGATCGTGACGATGACCGCGGCAACCAGATCGCTGACCAGCGTCGTCCGATCATAGGTACGCGCCCAATCCGTCAACGGCAGATATCCGTTTATCCGCCTCGCAAGGCCGCCCATCTTCGTATCACCTTCCGCTGATCAGGCCGCGTCCGACTGCGTCCGCACTGCCATCGCGTGTCGCGCCAGGCGCGCCGCAGCGATGCCGCCCAACATCGAGCCGACAAAGAGCAGCGCGTCGGCTTCGCCCAGGCCGAGAGCCGGGATGGCACCTCCTGGACAGAAGCCGGTGATGCCCCAACCGACGCCGAACACCGCCGAACCCGCGATGAGCGCGGGGTCGATATTGCGGGCGCTCGGAAGATGAAAGGTTCGATCGAACAGGGGCTGCGGACGTCTGAGCACGAAATGATAGCCGATGGCGGTCACGATGAGCGCACCACCCATCACGAACGCGAGCGAGGGGTCCCACACGCCTGCCACATCGAAGAAACTGAGCACCTTGGCCGGGTTGGCCATACCGGAAATCGCAATTCCTGCGCCGAAGACGAGACCTGCGAAAAGGGCGGAGAGGGTCCGGATCATCAGAAGCCTCCAAGAAGGTGACGAACGATGAAGACGGTCAATGCCGTCGATGCCATGAATGTGAGCGTCGCGGCGATGGAACGTGGCGACACCCGGGCGAGCCCGCAGACGCCGTGTCCGGACGTGCAGCCGGAGCCGAAATAGACGCCAATGCCGACGATCAGCCCGCCGATGACGAGCCATGGCGCTGGTACCGCGCTCTCAAAAGGAATGACCGGCTCACCGGCAATGGCAATGATCAGGGCTGGTGCGGCGATCGCTCCGGCAATGAAGGCCGCCCGCCAGGTCCAGTCGTCCGAGAATGGCGGCAGAAGCCCAGACAGGATGCCGGTCATCCCGGCGATGCGGCCATGGAAGGCCATCAGCAGGACGGCGGCAACGCCGATCAGCGCGCCTCCAAAAAGGGAGGCAACCGGTGTGAATTCAGTCATCGATCAGTCTCGTCGTTGCGGGTTTGCGGCATCGCTCGTGCAGAACAGCCGGTGCATGGTGTGAATGAATGCTGCCACGCGCGGGTCCGCGAGGTGGTAAAAGACATGCTTGCCCTCCTTGCGACCCGCAATCAGCCCTGCCTCGCGCAACTCTGCGATCTGCTGCGACAGGCCCGGCTGGCGGATGCCGAGCAGATCCTCGAGGTCCCGAACGGAGCGCTCGGCCTCAAGGAGTGCGCAGCAGACCAGCAGTCGATCGGGATTGGACAGCTTCTTCAGAAAGCCCGATGCCTCCTCGACATTGGCCTTCAGGTCGGCTGCTTCGCAGGAAAGCGGCTCAATCACGTGTCAATCCCATGGCGCGCCGCTCAGCACGTCGAGCGGGATCTTAAGGTAACGGCGTCCGTTTGATTCGGGTACGGGCAGCCGTCCGCCATTGGTGTTGATCTGCAGCGAGTGCAAGATCAGCTTAGGCATGGCAAGCGTCCTGTCGCGGGCCTCGCGGGCGGCGACAAACTCCGCTTCCGTCCTGTATTTCGCCATATGGATGTTCTTTGCCTTCTGCTCGCTGACCGTCGATTCCCACAGCGGTTCGCGACCGCCGGGCTGGTAGTCGTGGCCGGTAAAGATGCGGGTCTCGTCCGGCAGGGCGAGGATGTCCTGGATGGACTTCCACAGCACCTTGGCGCTGCCGCCCGGGAAATCGGCGCGCGCCGTGCCGCTGTCGGGCATGAACAGCGTGTCGTGTACGAACGCGGCATCACCGATGACATAGGTGATCGAAGCGAGCGTATGACCCGGCGAGAACATCACTCTCGCGTCGATATTGCCGATCGTGAAGGTGTCGCCGTCAGCAAAGAGGCGATCCCACTGGGAGCCGTCGGCGGGAAAATCCGGCCAGTTGTAGAAGTCCTTCCAAAGCTTCTGGACCTCAGTCACCTTCTCGCCGATCGCTGTGGGCGCTCCGGTCTTTTCCTTGAGGTAGGCGGCGGCCGAGAAGTGGTCGGCATGGGGATGGGTGTCGAGGATCCACTCGACCGTGTAGCCCCTCTCCTTCACGAATTCGAGGATGCGGTCGGCGCTCTTCGATGCGGTCTGGCCGGATTTCTCATCGAAGTCATAGACGGGGTCGATGATCGCGCATTTCTTCGTCTCGGGATCAGCGACCACATATTGGATCGACCAGGTCCGCCGGTCGAAGAAGCCGGTCACTTCGGGTTTCTGTGCCATGGGAATTCTCTTTCTGCGTGCTGCTCTTGGATGAAGGTGCTAGCGGCCATGTGTGGCGAGCCAGGCCACGCCTCCGGACAGATCGAAACCATGCCTGGCTCCGAACTGCATGAGGTCGGTCTTGGCCATCCGGCCGTCGAGGACCCTCCGATTGCCCAGAGCGTCAACGATCGTGTGCCGGAGCGGCAAAAGGCAACAACGGGTCCGGCGCTTTCGGCAAGCGTCTTCTGAAAATCGCGCACGAGCTGTTCGGTGATATCGGGCCCTCGCACCGGCAGATGGGCCGAACGCAGTCCGGCCTTCTCGGCGGCGTCGGCGATTGCGCTGGCGGTCGGCTGCAGAAAGCCCTCCCCGTCCGGCCGGTTGTTGACGATTGTCGCATACCCGGCTTGCGCAAGACCGCTGATGTCCTGCGGACTGATCTGGCCGCAAACGGCAAGCCGTTCGTCGATCTGGACCGGCTTCATTTGCCACCTCTCTTAAGTGGACAGGTGTTCAGGCCAAAGATCGAATAGAGCGGGCAGGTTGAGAACAGGCCCGTGAAAAGCGGCACGAGGCCGACCAGTCCCCACCAGCGTGCGTTGCTCTCGAGGACCAACAGGAGCGACAGAAGCCCCAGGCCGATGATGATTCTCAGGGTGCGATCGACGCCACCGACATTCTTCGTCATGTCCGTTCCTCGTCATTGTTTCCGGTTCAATTCCGGCTTCTTCCTTACGTACATACGATTGCAAATAAATGCAATCAATAAAATGTTTCGAACCTACAGTTCTCTCCGGAATTCTTTCTTGCGTGGTGTGCGCCGTCGTCAGGTCGTGCCGGGTGCCTCCTGCTTTCTCCTGCTCATGCGCCACAGAAGCGGGACCAGAACGAGGGCAATCGTCGGAAATATCAGCCAGTTGATGGTCTGCCAGCCGGCCGCCGTCAGCAGCGTTCCGGAAAAGAACGAAGCTGCGGCGACGGAGCCGAAGATGAGGAAGTCGTTCGCGCCTTGCACTTTGCCGCGTTCATCTGACGTGTGGCAGTCGGTTACCATTGCGGTTGCGCCGATGAACCCGAAGTTCCAGCCAACGCCGAGCAGGATCAGCGAGATATAAAAATCGGAAAGGTTTAGCCCGGAAAGTGCGACGGCCCCGGAGCCCGCGATAAGAAGCAGTCCGGCGGCGGTCACCTTCTCCTTGCCGAAGCGACCAATGAGATGGCCGGTGATGAAGCTTGGCGCAAACATGGCGAGCACATGCCACTGGATGCCGAGCGCGGCCTCCCCGACGGTAAACCCGCAGCCGACCATAGCGATGGGGGCCGCAGTCATGACGAAGCTCATTAGCCCATAGGAGACGATGCCGGCCGCTGCTACGAGCATGAAACGAGGCGCAAGCAGGATCTCGCGAAGGGGTCGGCCGCTGCTCATCGACAGGCGGGCCTGCGCCACTTTCGGAGCGCGCAGCATTGCCAACACGGGAAGCGCCAGAAGCGCCAACACCGCCTGGCTCAGGAAGCTGCCCGCGAAAGGCGCTGCTGGCAGCGCGTCGCGCGTCCAGATCACCAACTGCGGTCCGATGATGGCTGCGATCAGCCCGCCGATCATTACCAGAGAGATCGCCCGTGCCTTGAAGCTGTCGGGGGCTGCATCGGTCGCGGCGAAACGATAGCTTTGAACGTATGCGCCGTAGAAACCGGCGAGAAAGGTGCCAAGGCAGAAGACGACGAATGCTGCTGCGACCACTCCGAGTGTCGCGACGAGGCCGGAGATGATGCCGATCCCCGCACCGAGCAAATATCCTGTGCGACGACCGAAATGACGCATCACGACCGCGGCGGGGATCGTTCCGAGCGCAAGGCCGAGATTGTAGAGGCTGACCGGCAAGGTCACGAAGGCGGGATCCGGCGACAGGACCTGATCGACGATGCCGCCGAGCGAAATGATGATCGGCGGGCTGGCGGCCCCGAGCGCTTGGGCTGCCGTCAAGATGAATACGTTCCTACGGGCAAGTGCCTCAGCCGGCATAAACAATCCCCAGTCAGTTCTGGGGCGCTTTGCGGCGCCCGATGGCAGGGCCCTCCGAGGCTGCAGCTGCCTTGGCCACCCGTGGTTCGCAGAAAGACTCGTACAAAATGGTCAGCACGTTGCGCGCGGGCTCGCTCTGGATCCGGTACCAGATCATCTGGCCGTCTCGCCGACCGGCGATCAGCCGGTCGCGGCGCAAGAGCGCTAGATGCTGGGAGACGGTCGAATCCCGGATCCCGAGATACTCCGCAAGCTGTCCAACCGACTTCTCGCCATCGATGAGCTGGCACAGGATCAGGAGACGATGCCGGTTGGCAAGCGCCTTCAGCAATTCGCTGGCATCGTCGGCGGCGGCTTCCATGATTTGAAGATCGATTTTCATTATTGCGAACCTACGCAGATTTGAATATATAGTCAATGAGAAATCGCCCTGCCGACGGCACTGCCCCGGCAAGGCGCGCTGGAGATCGGATGTATGACGAACGGTGACCGTAACGTTGTCTGCCCGCATTGCGCGGCAGTGAACCGGATTGCTACCGGGCGGGACGCCACGGCGGCCCGCTGCGGATCGTGCAAGGAGAAGCTGTTCGACGGACATCCCGTCGATGCGAATGCCCGCATGTATGATCGCCAGATCGCGCGCAGCGACATCCCGGTTCTTGTCGATGTCTGGGCGCCCTGGTGCGGGCCCTGCCGGGCGATGGCGCCGGCCTTCGCCCAGGCCAGCACCGAACTCGAGCCCGATGTCAGGCTGATCAAGCTCAATTCCGATAACGAACCGGAGGTCGCCGGACGGCTCGGCATTCGCGGGATCCCGACCATGATCCTGTTCCGCGGAGGCAGGGAGCTTGCCCGCACCTCCGGAGCCATGACCGCCAGGCAGATTTTTGACTGGACGCAAAGACATTTGGGCCCGGCAGCCTAGAACAAAGCTGATTTTGCCGTTCGGCGAGGAGGTGAGAGATGAACAGACGAGAACTACTCCTTGGCGTCAGTGCGGCCGGTGCGCTTTCCGCATTGGGCGCGTTTCCAGCCCGTGCTCAGATTTCGTCGGCGCGTGCCCGCATTGTCATCGCGGGAGCCGGTGCCGCCGGCCTGTCGCTGGCCTCCAGATTGTCGCGGCAGATGGAGAATGCAAGCATCACCATCATCGACGCCAAGCACGAGCATCATTTCCAGCCAGGCTACACCTTAATCGGCGCCGGTCTCTGGCAACCGACGGACGTGACCTTCCGGAACGCCGATTTCATCCCCCCGGGCATCGAGTGGATCGAGGAGGGTGTGGCGGAGTTCGATCCTGACGCCAATCGGGTCGCGACCACTTCGGGTCGTAGCGTGAATTACGACTTCCTCTTCGTGGCAACGGGTTTGATGCTGGATTATCGCGGCATCCAGGGTATGGACGAGTCGCTCATCGGAACGGACGGGATCGCTTCGATCTATGCCGGACCCGAGGCAGCCGCAGCCTCGTTCATGGAGATCGAAACTTTCATCGACAAGGGCGGCGTCGGCCTGTTCGGCCGGCCTCCGACGGAAATGAAATGCGCCGGCGCGCCGCTGAAGATCACCTTCATCACCGACGACAGGGCGCGCCGCAGAGGCCGGCGCGACAATGTGGAGCTGATCTACAACGCACATGCTGGCGCGGTGTTCGCAATTCCGCCGGTCAACGACAAGGTCAAGGAGATGTTTGCCGCCCGCGACGTCGCGGTGAACTATAATCATGTGCTGTCGGCAATCGACCCCGATGCGAAGAAAGCCACCTACCGGACCGAAGGCGGCGACGTCACGCTCGACTATGATTTCATTCACGTCGTACCGCCCATGCGCGCTCCTGAGGCCGTCAGGAACAGTCCCCTGCCCTGGCAGGACGGTGCGCTCGCCGCGGATGGCTGGATCGAGGCAGACAAGGCGACGCTCCGCCACCCGCGTTTTGCCAATGTCTTTGCAGTCGGCGACGTGGCCGGTGTGCCCCGCGGCAAGACAGCAGCGAGCGTCAAATGGCAGGTCCCTGTTGTCGTGGACAATCTCGTTGCCGAGACGGCCGGACGCGATCCGACCGCGACCTATAACGGCTACACCTCCTGCCCGATGGTGACCGCCTACGGCAAGGCGATGCTGATCGAGTTCGACTATGACGGCACTCTGATCCCCTCCTTCCCGTTCATCGACCCGCTCGAGGAACGCTGGATCTCCTGGGTGATCGAGGAAAAGGGGCTCAAGGGAGCCTACCGCGCCATGCTGCGCGGACGTGCGTGAGGAGCAAGGACAATGGCTGATTTCAATCCTGTGACGCTTTATTTCATTCTCTATGAAAGCATGGGCGTCTGGCTCTTCATTCTCGCCGGCGTGGCAATTCTCCTCCTTGTCGGCGTGATCATGATGACGTTCCGTCTGGGCCGTACGGGTCGTCCGGCCAAACGGCCGGCGATGGCGGCAATCGCGGCGGCGCTCGTCGTGACGGTCGTATTCTTCTTCCTGGTTCCCCGCTGGACGCTCGCCGGCATCGGCGCGTTGAGCGGCGTTGTCGATTATGCCTTCGCTGCTCTTCTTGCGCTCGTGCCAGGAGTCGCGGCCGGAGCGATCGTGTTCATGCTTGCGGCGCGTCGTTGTACTGCGAAAAGCATGAGACAGCCGGTCTCGGCCTGACGAACTCACGCGACCGCGGCAATGTGGGAACCGAGGGACAAGTCAGGTCGATTCAGCGAGGTCCGACAGGTCAACCCTCCGACCCGCCGGGCCTCGTCGCAAAAGATGGTAGCAAGACCTCTTGCACCTTCTTCACTTTCAACCGGAACACCTTGCTTAAGGCGATACAGATGCCGTCTGCGCGTACTTTCCTTCTCGCGGTCGCCGCAGCCGGCCTGGTTGGCGGATCTATCGCCTGGGTTGCTGGCGAAGAGTGGTCGCGATGGGCATGGTCAGCGGGAACGGCCGTTGTCCTCACCGGGCTGATTATCGAGATTGTCACCAGCCTGCGACGCGGCGAGGTTGGGCTCGACCTTGTCGCCGCCCTGTCCATGTCGGCGGCGCTCGCCTTTGGCGAGCCGCTGGCGGGCAATATCGTCGCGCTGATGTATGCTGGGGGTCAGTTTCTCGAAGGCTATGCCGAGGGCCGCGCGCGCCGCGAAATGACGGCGTTGCTGGGCCGCGTGGCGCGTGAAGCCAGCCGCTACGTCGATAGCAGGCTCGAAACTGTGCCGATCGAGTCGCTCCAGCCTGGCGATCGCATTCTGGTGCGCCAGGGCGAAGTGGCGCCGGTCGACGGTGTGCTGCTTTCTGCAACAGCCATGCTTTGGCCTGACCCCATAGGGTGGTCCGGTTTCAATCTTAGTTCATGATCGGCCTTGGGGCTATTGCCTGGGCAGATGACGGTGCTGCTCCGCTTGCTGGCGCAGGCCAGATGATGGCCTCGGGTGCCGGTGGCTTGTATCCAAGCGACGAGTGTGGCCTCTCGGTGTTGTAGTACCGCCGCCAGGCTTCGATGATGATCTTGGCCTCGGCGAGGCTGTAGAAGATCTCACCGTCGAGCAGTTCGTCGCGGAGCTTCGAGTTGAAGCTCTCGCAGTAGCCGTTCTCCCAAGGGCTTCCAGGTTCGATGAACGCTGTCTTTGCGCCGACGGCTACGATCCACTCCCGTACAGCCTTGGCGATGAACTCCGGGCCGTTGTCGGAACGGACATGGCCGGGCACACCACGCAGGATGAACAGGTCCGACAGGGCGTCGATGACGTCGGTCGAGTTGAGCTTGCGATCGATGCGGATTGCAAGGCATTCCCTGGTGAACTCGTCGATGATGTTGAGCATGCGGAATCTCCTGCCATCGTGGGTCCGACCCTCGACGAAGTCATAGGACCAGACATGGTTTGGATGCTCGGGTCGAAGCCGGATGCACGATCCGTCATTCAACCAGAGCCGCCCCTTCTTCGGTTGCTTCTGGGGAACCTTCAGCCCCTCCCGCCGCCAGATCCGTTCGACACGCTTGGCGTTCACCGTCCAGCCTTCAGACCGCAGCATCGCCGTGATCCTGCGATAGCCATAACGGCCATAGCGGGAAGCGAGCCGGATGATGTCGGAGGTCAACGCCTCTTCATCGGGCCGGCCTTGCGGCTTTTTGCGCTGGGTCGAACGATGCTGGCCATCGGTCGGGATGATCCTGACTTCCACGCTGCTGGTCGGATTACTTACGATTGGATCGTGGCGCTGATTTCCGGCATCATCAATCGAAATGCCCAGCCAGCGGAGCCTGTCGCAAATCCCCCAGCGCACAGTGGCGGAATGCTCGCCGATCCCGGCCGTGAAGACGAGACAATCGAGGCCGCCCAAAGTGCTTGCCAGCGCGGCAATCTCGCGAGCGGCACGGAAGACGAAAAGCTCGACTGCTTCGCGGGCGTGAGGATCTTTACTTTGCTCCAGATCGCGCATGTCCCCGGATATGCCGGACACGCCGAGCAAGCCGGAGTTCTGATAAAGCAGGTCCTGCAACTTGTCCGGCGTCATGCCGTCATGCTGCAGGAGGTAAAGGAGGATGCCCGGATCGATGGTTCCGCAACGTGTTCCCATGACAAGCCCGTCCAGCGCGGAAAATCCCATGGTGGTGTCAAGGCTATGGCCATGCCGCATAGCGCACAGGCTCGCGCCATTGCCGAGATGGGCAACCACAGTGCGCTGATCCGCTTTCCCCTCCTGCGCCAGATACGACGCGATATACTCGTAGGAAAGGCCATGGAAGCCGAAGCGCCGGATGCCTCTTTCCTCATAAGCGCGAGGCAGGGCATAGCAACCGGCCGGCGGCTCGATCGTGCGATGAAAGGCAGTGTCAAAACAGCCAACCTGCCGCAACCGCGGGCGCAGTTCCGCCATCGCATGGACCGGCGCGATGCTGCGCGGCTGATGCAGCGGCGCAAGCGGCGCCATTTTCTCGAGCGCATCGACAGTCGGCGGCGACAGCAGGACAGGATCTGAGAATACGGTGCCTCCGTGAACGATTCGATGGCCACAACCGATCAGCCGCCGCTTGCCGAACTCCTGCTCCACCCAATTGACGAGGGCGTCGATTGCGTCGCTGACATCTTCCCTTCCAACCTCACGGTCGACCAAAGACGCTCCTTCGACCGACCTGGCGACGAGCCGCGGTGTTCTGTCTGTTCGGATTGCTCCACGTGCCGCCGTTGCAGGTTCGCCTGCTTCGCCGACGTCATAGACGCCGAATTTGATGCTCGATGAACCCGTGTTCAGCGACAGGATCGCGTCGCGCATCAGTCGCCGGCCTCGGCCGCCGTTCCATAAGGCCAGGTCCAGTCGCGGATTTCGGGCATGTCCTCGCCATGCTCGCAGACGTAAGCTTTGTGCTCTTCGAGTTTCCTTTCCAGCGCGGCGCCGAATTGGGCCGACCGTTCGGCAAGTTGTGGCAGGCGGCGTAACGCAGACAGCGCCAGATGAAAGCGGTCGATCTGGTTCATCACCGCAATGTCGAAGGGCGTGGTGGTCGTGCCCTCCTCGTGAAAGCCATGAACGTGGAAATTGTCGTGGTTGTTGCGCCGGTAGGTCAGCCGGTGGATGAGATAGGGATAGCCGTGATAGGCGAAAATGACGGGCTTGTCCGTGGTGAACAGGCGGTCGAAGATCTCGTCCGCGAAGCCGTGCGGATGCTCGCTATGGGACTGCAGCGTCATCAGATCGACGACGTTGACGACACGGATCCTGATCTCCGGAAGCGCCGTGCGCACAAGATCGACGGCGGCCAGCGTCTCCATTGTCGGTACGTCCCCCGCGCAGGCTATCACGATGTCCGGTTCCTCGCCGGACGGGCCCGTGCAGGCCCAATCCCAGATGCCGGCGCCGGCCTTGCAGTGCCTTTCCGCCGCATCGGCGCTCAGCCATTGCGGCGACGGCTGTTTGCCCGCCGTGATGACGTTGATGCGATTCCAGGTCCGCAGGCAATGATCGGTGACCCAAAGCAGCGTGTTGGCGTCCGGCGGGAAATAGAGCCGGACCGTATCGGCCTTCTTGTTGGCCACGAAATCGGCGAAGCCGGGATCCTGATGGGAAAAGCCGTTATGGTCCTGGCGCCAGACATGGGAGGTCAACAGATAGTTCAACGAGGCGATCGGCTTGCGCCAGGGCAATTCCGCCGAGGTCTTCAGCCATTTCGCATGCTGGTTGACCATGGAGTCCACGATGTGGATGAAGGCTGGAAAACAGGCCATGCCGTCCAGTCAGCAGATAGCCCTCCAGCCAGCCCTGGCAGAGATGCTCCGATAGAACCTCCATGACCCTGCCTTCACGGGCAAGATGGACGTCATAGGGCTCGATTCCTTCCATCCAGACACGGTCCGTCACATCAAACACGGCGTCCAGCCGGTTCGATGAGGTTTCGTCCGGCCCCATCAGGCGGAAGTTCCGCGCTTCACCGTTCAGGCTGATGACATCGCGCAAATAGGCGCCCATGAGGCGGGTCGCTTCTGCGATCCTGCCGCCCGGTTCCGGCACCTCGATGGCAAAACTCTTCCAGTCGGGCAGGACGAGGTCCTTCTTTAACAAGCCGCCATTGGCATGCGGAAGCGCGCCCATGCGCTTTTCTCTCTTGGGTGCGAGCGCCGCGATTTCGGGCAGCAATCGCCCTTCCGCATCGAACAGTTCCTCCGGCCGATAGCTGCGCATCCATTCCTCAAGGATCTGGCGATGAGCGGCATTGCCGCGCGCATTGGAGACGGGCACCTGGTGCGAGCGCCAGAAATCCTCGACCTTCTCGCCGTCGACCTCTTTCGGTCCGGTCCAGCCTTTCGGGCTGCGCAGGATGATCATCGGCCAGCGGGGCCTGTCACCCGCCCATCCCTCCTTACGGGCGCCAGTCTGGATGTCCCGGATGCGATCCATCGCCTCGTCCAGCGTGGCCGCCATCAAACCGTGCATGGCCATCGGATCGCTGCCCTCGACGAAGAAGGGATCGTAACCATAGCCGGTGAAGAGGCTCTTCAGTTCACCGACGTCCATACGCGCCAGCAGCGTCGGATTGGCGATCTTGTAGCCATTCAGATGCAGGATAGGCAGCACCGCGCCGTCCACCCGTGGGTTGAGGAACTTGTTGGAATGCCAGGCGGCGGCCAGCGGGCCGGTCTCCGCCTCGCCGTCGCCGACGACGCAGGCCACGATCAAATCCGGATTGTCGAAAGCCGCTCCAAAGGCGTGGACCAGCGCATATCCAAGCTCCCCACCCTCATGAATCGAACCGGGCGTTTCGGGCGCGACGTGGCTCGGCACACCGCCGGGGAAGGAGAATTGCTTGAACAGCTTCCTCATCCCCTCGGCGTCTCGGCCGATGTCTGGGTAAATCTCGCTGTAGCTGCCCTCGAGCCAGGTGTTGGCAACCATGGCCGGGCCGCCATGTCCCGGGCCGCAGACGTAAAGCACGTCGAGATCGCGTTTCCGGATCAACCTGTTCAGGTGCACATAGATGAAGTTGAGACCCGGCGTAGTCCCCCAATGTCCAAGCAGTCTGGGCTTCACGTGCTCGGCACGCAGAGGTTCTCGCAGCAGCGGATTGTCCATCAGATAGATTTGTCCGACGGAGAGGTAGTTGGCGGCACGCCAATAGCGATCCATTATCTTCAGCTCAGCCGAAGTCTGATTCACGGTTCAGCCCTTTGCGTTTCTCGCGACGATATTCCTGATTCATGTCAACAACACATCATGCCCATGATTTTTGTCATGTAGCTGGAACCAGAGTCGCCGATTACGGCGTCGTCTGACGCAAAGGTTCGCCGGTCGGATAACCACGGTGCTGTACCTATCGGAATGCACATAGTATTGCCTTGGCTGGTTTCGCAGCAGCCAGCGATGCAGCAATGCTGGTTGCCCCGATAGCTGCGAAGGTCATTTTTTTCGCGCCTTGGGGATACGCGGCGGGTACACGTTCAAGACTCTCCGGATGATTTGGGGTTATCTGCCGTTGGAGGTTACACTCTCGCCCATTACGGGCGCGCGACGCACTTCCGTCAGATAATTCAATACCAGAGATACCGCGACGATCCCGTAAAGCAGCATGAAGCAACTCGAGTTTACGCCGAGCCCGTCGAGAATGACTCCGAACATGATAGGCAGTAGGAAGCCGCCCAGGCCGCCGGCCATGCCGACCACGCCGGAAACCACGCCCATGTTCTCCGGGAATTCGTCGCCGATATATTTGAACGTCGAGGCCATGCCGCAGGCGAAGGCTATGCCGAGAACAAACAGCAGAGCCGTAAACAACCAGGACGGCAAGGCGATGCCGAAACCCCGTGGACCTTCGATCGTATGAACGATCAGTTCCGTCTTGGGATAGGAGAGCAGGAACAGGCAGACCCAGGCGATCCACAGCACCCACCAAGTCACCGCGTGCGCTCCGAAGCGATCCGACAACCAGCCACCCAGGGCGCGAAACGCGCCGCCGGGCAGTGCGAATGCTGTGGCGAGTAACGACGCCTGAGCGATGGAGTAGCCGTACTCCGTCGTGAAATACTGCGGCATCCAGATCGAAAGGGCCGTGAACCCGCCGAATACGATCGAGTAGTATTGACAATATTTCCAGACCCGTGGATCGCGCAGGACCGTCAACTGCCGCATCATGGACGGCGTTGAATTGTCCGACCGCGCCGGGTCGGGCGCGGAGAATATCCAGAAGAGCGCCGCCGTGACCACCAGCGCCGCCGCATAGACCTTCGGTACCATCTCCCATCCATACTGCTCGATGAGGAATGGCGCGACGAACATGTTGAGCGCGGCCCCCACCGTGCCGGCGCCGAACAATCCCATGGCGAAGCCGCGGCGCTCCTTGGGAAAGAAGCGGGCGACATAGGGTGTTCCGACCGCGAAAGACGCGCCGACGAGACCCAGTGCGAGCCCGAGGAGAAGGAACTGCCACAAGGCGGAGGCATAGGCCGAGATCCAGAGTGGCACAGCACAGCCGAGCAGAAGAAGTAGCATGATACGGCGCCCGCCGAAACGGTCCGTCCAGATCCCGAGCGGCAATCTGAACAGCGCTCCTGTCAGCACGGGCGTGGCGGTCAAAAGGCCGAATTCGGTCGAATCGAGGCCGAGTTGCGCGCGAATCGGAATCCCGATCACGCCGAACATCATCCAGACTGCGAAGCAGACCGTGAATGCTAGCGTGGTGATCAACAGGACGGTGAAGTCACCCTGCTCGCCGGAGGTGTAGGACATTGTACCCCTCAGAAGACGATGAGGACGATCGCCACGATCACGCAAACGATCGTTGCGGCCGCCCAGATGACTGGCCAATAGGCGCCCTCGTCCTTCTTGAGGGAAACGCTTTCCATTGGATCGGTGCCCTGGTGATCGGCGCCATAGGTCGCGTCATGCACCTGCTTCATCGCCGGATTGAGCGGCGAAGCGTCAGGTGTGGAGCTTGGCCGGGGCGGCGGGACGGTGCTCATGATCTATCCTCGTCGAAGGGTCAAACACGTGGTCTTCACATACAGGCGCGGCCATGCGCCAACGCACCATGACCCTGAGGCAGGCCATTCCAGGATCGTCGCTGTCGCGCACTGTACGGCTGAGCTGCGCCCAGGCCTCCTCGTCGGCAAAACGGCTGAAATCGGCGACGGCCATACGAAGATAACCGCTCAGGGACCCGCCATCCGCAATAGCCGCCGTCTTCACCGCCTCTGCAAGTTCGGGATCGGCCGCTTCAGCCCATATCTCGAACGTCGCCGCCGAGCGCCTTGCCGAGCCCAATATGTCGCCGAGCGTTGCCATCAACTCGCCCCGATCGATTCTGGATCCATCAGTACGCCCTCGATATCCGCCGAACGCGCCAGTTCCGCCGCATAGCGCGCGCTGGCGACCGTCCACGCACGGGCGTCGAGCATATCTGCGATCCGCGGCATGACGATATCGAACGGCAGCGTCCGCCCCTCGATCTTGCGTTGCAGGCGCAGCACATGCCAACCGAAACGGGAGCGCACGGGCTCGCGGGCGGTCGTGCCTTCCGGGAGCCGTTCCAGCGCTTGCTGCACGGCTGAAACCAGTTCGCCTCGCCTCACCTGACCGAGCGACCCTCCCTGATGCGCGGTCGGGCATTTAGAGAACTCCCGGGCGGCTGCGGCGAAGTTTTCCGGGTCATCACCCAATTCGGCCGCGATGGCGTAAGCTTCACCTTCGGCTGCCGCCCAAGCGGCATCGTCCTTTCCTTCCGGTTCAATGAGGATATGCGAGGCTTCAAACAGGTCGGGCGTGCGGAACCGATCGACGCGGCTTTCATAATAGCGTCGGCATTCTTCTTCTCCGGCCTTTGCAGGCTCAACCTCTCGATCAAGTAGCATGCGGATTGTTGCATCCTCCGGCGTCTCGCCGCGCCCCTGCTCGTCTTGCTCGGGTTCAGGCTCGATATGGAGCCTATGTGCCTCCTGCAGAAGAAGCTCGCGGAGCACCAAAGCTCGCGCGGCCTCCTTCCAGGCCGTTTCGCCGTCAGAGGCAGGATGATGCTGGATTTCCTGCGCAATCTCTTCGGGCTCGATTTCGACGCCGTTGACCAGCACCGTCCCGAAACTCGGCGGCGCTGGCCGCAGCCGCGAATCGGGCGATGGTGAGCCGCAGCCGCCGCTCTCGCACGCCCCCGGCATCACAGGGGCGGAATGGACGCAGCCGCCGCTCTCGCACGCCCCCGGCATCACAGGGGCGGAATGGACGCGGCGCGTGCGGGCCGATGCCCTTGCATCGAGTATGGTATGGGTCATTGTGCACTCTCGCTGTGGGAACGGGGGATGGAATCGCCACCGAAGCTCGGAGCGAGGCCGGCGGGGCCTCGCGTCGGAGTGGTGCTGGCGCCGCTTTTCGCGCGCGATCGCACGATCTGGTAGCCCGGCCTGAACAGATACCAGACGGGCGCGCTCCAGATGTGGACCAGCCGGGTAAACGGTGTGATCAGGAACAGCGTCAGTCCCAGCACGATATGCATCTTGTAGACGAGCGCGGTGTCGATGATCAGCGCCGACGCGCCTGGGTTGAACTGAGTAAGCCCACTCGCCCAACCCATGAATAGCACCATCTCGTGACCGTCGAGCGCGTTCACGGTCCAAATAGTCGTCGCGAGCCCTAGGACAAGCTGAAGCCAGATGAGAACGAGAACGAGGATGTCTCCGATTGACGAAGAGCGTCGAATACGAGGATCGAACAACCGCCGATGAAGCAGCAGAGAGCAGCCGATGAAAGCGAATATCCCGGCAATCCCTCCGACTGTAAGCGCCGTCACCTGCTTGAAGCCGTGAGACACGCCGACGAAGCTGAAGACGGCCGCGGGCGTGAGCAGGCCGACTAAATGCCCGACAAATAGGATCAGCACGCCGAGATGGAACAGGTTGGAGCCCAGCATCATCTGTCGGCGGCGCAAGAACTGCGAGGATTGCGAGCGCCAGGTGTATTGCCCCTTGTCGAAGCGCAGGATACTTCCAACGATAAGAACCGTGATCGCGAGATAGGGATACCAGCCAAAGAGCAGGTAATTGACGAATTCTCGCATGGTTCTCTTCCCTTCAGTCCTTGATCGTCGCGGTCACCGCCCGGCGTGCTGCCCGGATCTTTGCAACTATCCCGGTTGGCCCACCGCCATCATGCAGAGGCGCCCCGAAATTGACTGGAGCTTCTTCCCATTCATCGTCGATGGATTTGTCGTCTTCCGGCTTTGCGCGGTCACGCAGCTCTGCGATTGCCGCTGGATCGGGCTTGGCATCGGGAAGCGCCAACAGCGCGTGAAACACGGCGGCATAGGACGATCCCCGTTCCGATAGCCGCTGCTCGATGACCACCAGAACGTGCGCCGGCTCGCTCAGCCATTCACGAGCCTCTTTGGCAGATGAGCAGGAGAGGAATTCAAGAAACATGGGCAGGAAATCAGGCAATTCGCTTGACTCCATAATGAATTCTCGATCCACATATTGTTGGCCAAGATCGATCATCGCCTGGCCGCGTTCGCGGCTCTCTCCATGAACATGCTCGAATAGATGAAGCGAGAGCGACCGCGAACGGTCGAAAAGCTCGCTATAGGCTACCTGAAGGTCAAGCAGATCCTCCGTCTCGAAGGAGCGCAGCAAAGGTTCAAGCCGCGCGAGGGCTTCATCAGGAAGCACCGCTTCCGAGCGAAGTGCTACCCGGACTTCGGCTATGTTTTCCTTCAGTTCGGCGGATGGATAGCCGAGCAATGCCGACAATGCGCGTAGCGTTAGCTTCATGTCGGGATGTCCATGTAGGGTTTGCGCGGCGTCCGCTTCGGCCCCCCGAACAGGTTAAGCTTCGTGGATCCATTGGTCGGTTCCTTGAAGCCAAACCCCGTCGAACCGCGCAGGAGGTAGGCATCCTCGTTCAATTCACGGTGCGTGGTCGGGATAACATAGCGGTCCTCATAGGCCGCTAAGGCCATGTAGCGGTACATTTCCTCGATCATGGGACCGGTGAGACCGACATTTTCGGCGATGCTCTCATCAATGCGACCATCAACCGTCTTCGCACGCATAAAGCCGCGCATTGCAAGCATTCGTTCCAGTGCGGCAACGATCGGCTCCTCGTCGCCCGCGGTAAGAAGATTCGCGAGATAACGCATCGGAATCCGAAGAGAGCGCACATCGGGCATGCCGTTGTTGACCGACATCTTGCCGGCTTCGGCTGCGGACTGGATGGGCGACAAAGGCGGCACGTACCAGACCATCGGCAATGTGCGATACTCGGGATGGAGCGGGAAGGCGACCTTCCACTCCATAGCCATCTTGTAGACGGGCGAGCGGGTCGCAGCCTCGATCCACGCCTCGGGCACCCCATCCAGTCTTGCCTGTTCCTGGATGGCCGGATCATAGGGATCGAGGAATACTCCCAACTGAGCGGGATAAAGATCCTTCGGATCCTCGACCGATGCCGCCGCCTGGATGCGATCTGCATCGTAGAGTACGACGCCCAAATACCGAATGCGCCCAACGCAGGTTTCGGAACAGACCGTCGGCTGCCCCACCTCAATGCGCGGATAGCAAAAGATGCATTTTTCGGATTTGCCGGTCGACCAGTTGTAGTAGATTTTTTTGTAGGGACAGCCCGACACGCACATGCGCCAGCCACGGCACTTGTCCTGGTCGATCAGGACGATGCCGTCCTCCTCGCGCTTGTAGATCGCGCCTGAAGGGCAGGAGGCAAGGCAGGACGGATTAAGGCAATGCTCGCAAAGCCGTGGCAGATACATAAGGAAGGTCTGCTCGAACTGGCCGTAGATTTCCTTCTCGACCCCCTCAAAGTTATAATCTTGCGAGCGCTTGGAGAATTCGCCGCCTAGGTCGTCCTCCCAGTTGCCGCTCCACTCGATCTTCTTCAGCACCTCCCCCGTCACGAGCGAGCGAGGCTTGGCCGAAGGCTGGGCCTCCAGTTCTGGCGCTTTTTGCAGCCATTCATATTCGAAAGTGTAAGGCTCGTAGAAATCGTCGATCTCAGGGAGGTCCGGGTTGGCGAAGATCTTGGAGAGAATCCGCCATTTGGAGCCTTGCCGAGGCACGATCTTGCCATTCTTCTTTCTGACCCAGCCGCCCTTCCAGCGGTTCTGATTTTCCCAATCCTTCGGGTATCCGACGCCCGGCTTGGACTCGACATTGTTGAACCATGCGTATTCAACGCCTTCGCGGTTGGTCCATACGTTCTTGCAGGTGATCGAGCAGGTATGGCAGCCGATGCACTTGTCGAGGTTCAAAACCATCGCGATCTGCGCGCGGACCTTCATGGCACCACCTCTGTCGTCGTCGCCGACCTGCGGCCGGTTCCCCAATCCGCCGTGGCATGCCCGCTGGCGCTGTCGTCGGCCGCCTTGTCGAACCAGTTTATCTCGCTCATCTTGCGGATGATCACGAACTGGTCGCGGTTGGCGCCGACGGTCCCGTAGTAGTTGAAGCCGTAGGCGAACTGGACATAGCCCCCGATCATATGCGTCGGCTTCATGTTGATCCGGGTCACCGAATTATGGATGCCGCCGCGCTGCCCGGTGATCTCGGAGCCGACCGTGTTCACCATCTTTTCCTGCGCATGGTACATGATCGCCGAGCCCGGCATAATGCGTTGCGAGACGATCGCGCGCGCCGTCAGAGCGCCGTTCACATTGAACGCCTCAATCCAGTCATTGTCTTCGATGCCAGCCTGCTTGGCATCGACCTCGCTGATCCACACCGTCGGCCCGCCGCGGTTGAGGCTGAGCATGATGAGGTTTTCGGTATAGGTCGAGTGGATGCCCCATTTCTGGTGCGGCGTCAGAATGTTGAGCTGGATCTCGGGGTTGCCGTTTGGCAGCTTTCCGAGAACCTGCTTGACCGACCTGGTGTCGATCGGCGGTCGCCAGGTCACAAATCCCTCGCCGAATGCCAGCATCCAATGATGATCCATGTACATTTGCTGACGTCCCGTCAGCGTCCGCCAAGGGATAAATTCATGAACATTTGTGTAGCCGGCATTGTAGCAGACATGCTCGCTTTCCAGCCCGGACCAGGTTGGCGAGGAGATAATCTTGCGCGGTTGCGCCACGACATCGCGAAACCGGATCTTCTCCTCCTCCTTGCCTTTTGCGAGATGGCTGTGATCCCGGCCGGTCGCCCTGGATAGCTCCGCCCAGGCTTTCACCGCGACTTCGCCATTCGTTTCCGGCGCGAGCATCAGAACAGTCTCGCAGGCATCGATGTCGGTATCGATCTTTGGACGGCCCGCCGCCGCGCCGTCCGGCGTCACGCCGTTCAGCGTCGCCAGCAACTGCACCTCATGCTTGATGTCCCAGGTCAACCCCTTTGAGCCATTGCCGTGCTTTTCAAGTTCGGGGCCTAGCGACGTGAAGCGCGCATAGGTCGAAGGGTAGTCGCGTTCGACAATCGCGATGCTGCTCATTGTCTTGCCCGGGATTGGTTCGCATTCGCCCTTTTTCCAATCGAGCGGCTCGTAAGGTTGGGCAAGTTCGAACTTCGTGTCGTGCATGATCGGCGTCATCACCAAATCCTGTTCGACGCCGAGCACTTCGGGTGCCACCTCCGAGAATTTCTTCGCGATCGCCCGGAAGATATTCCAGTCGCTTTTGCACTCCCATACCGGATCTACCGCCGCCGTCAGGGGATGAATGAACGGGTGCATATCCGTCGTATTGAGATCATGCTTCTCGTACCAGGTTGCGGTGGGAAGCACGATGTCGGCGTACAGGCTCGTGGTCGACATTCGGAAATCAATATTGACGATCAGGTCGAGCTTTCCGACTGGCGCCTCCTCGTGCCAGACGACTTCATCGGGCCTCTCGATGCCACCGCGCTCATCGTCGGTGCCGACAACACCATGCAGGGAGCCGACGAGATGCTTCAGGAAATATTCGTGTCCCTTGCCGCTTGCACCCAACACGTTGGAGCGCCAGAAAAACATGTTGCGCGGCCAATTCCGAGCATTGTCCGGGTCATGACAGGCAAGCTTCAGCTCACCCGACTTGAGGGCCTCGGGAATGACTTTATTGGGGTCTGCTCCGTTCTCTGCGATGCTGCGGCCAAGTTCGATCGGATTGCTCTCGAGCTGCGGGGCAGATGGAAGCCAGCCCATGCGCTCCGCCCTGACATTGTAGTCGATCATCGCCCCCGACCAGTCGCCAGGAGGCGCGGTCGGCGACAGAATATCGGAGATCTTGAGCGTTTCGTAGCGCCACTGGTTGCTGTGCGCATAAAAGAACGAGGTGCCGTTCATCTGCCGGACCGGCCGTAGCCAATCCGTCGCGAAAGCAAGCGGCAACCATCCGGTCTGCGGACGCAGCTTCTCCTGCCCGACATAATGGGCCCAGCCGCCGCCCGACTTGCCGACGCAGCCGCACATCACCAAAAGCGCGATGATGCCGCGGTAGCTCATGTCCATGTGGTACCAATGGTTGAGTCCGGCCCCCAGGATCACCATCGAGCGGCCGTTGGTCTTTTCAGCGTTGCTCGCGAATTCGCGCGCCACCTGGACGATCGCGTCACGTGGGACACCGCAGACTTTTTCTGCCCAGGCTGGCGTGAACGGGATATCCTCATCGTAGCTCGAGGCGGCGTTCTCACCCCCGTAACCACGGTCGACGCCGTAGTTGGCGAGGAAGAGATCGAAGGTCGAGGCGACATAGCTTTTGCCTCCGACGAGATTGATCTCCTTCACCGGCACGTTGCGCATCAGGATCTCGTCGTGGCCGGTGGCGACGAAGGTATCCGGCGCAACGGTCCCGAAATAGGGGAACGCGACAGGAACCACCGCATCTTCCTGTCCGGCGAGGCTGAGGCGGAGCTTCACTTCGCGGCCCTGGCCGTCCTTTTCCTCCAGGTTCCACTTGCCGCCATCGCCCCAGCGGAACCCCGCCGAGCCGAGCGGGCAAACCGGCTCTCCGCTGATCTCGTCGATCGCGACCGGCTTCCAGTCGGGATTGTTGGTCTCGCCCAATCCGCCCTCGAAATCGGCAGCCCTGACCAAGCGGTCGGGCACCAGGCGGCCATCCCGCTCGACAAGCTTTACCAGGAAGGGGAAGTCGGTATAGCGGCGGGCGTAGTCGGCGAAGTAGGGCACTTCGCGGTCGACGTAATATTCGCGCAGGACGACGTGGCGAGCGCCAAGCCGCCACCGGCGTCAGCGTCTTGCGCGCTTCCCTCCAGGCGCGCAGCAACCGGGCGCGAACGAGCGGATATTTTATGCGGGTTCCCGAATAGAGGTACCAGCTGTAGCTGGCGCCGCGGGGGCAGCCGCGCGGCTCGTGATTGGGAAGGTCGGGGCGCGTGCGCGGATAGTCCGTCTGCTGCGTCTCCCAGGTGACGATGCCGCCCTTCACGTAGATTTTCCAGGAGCAGGATCCGGTGCAGTTCACTCCATGGGTGGAGCGCACGATCTTGTCCGCCGCCCAGCGTTTCCGGTACGCATCTTCCCACTCGCGGCTCTCATTCGTAGTGATGCCGTGGCCGTCGGAAAAGGGGTCTTGACGCCTACGGAAATAGGTCAGGCGGTCCAGGAAATGGCTCACGCGATCCTCCCTGTTGTCGGGAAGTCATCCAACCTCCCAGGGAGAAGCCTAGAACTTAGCGCGTCTTTAGCAACCCTTCAAATGCGCGGGCCCTTGCCATCACGAATGAATGCCTAGGATATGCATGGTTCGTTCTCCGTGCCGGGTGTGGTTCTAAGCACCTGATCTGGGAGTGGCCTGGATAACGCAGTCGTTGTTACAATTTGTTACATCGCAGCGCACAATGTTTCGAGAATTAACCGTGGCGATTATAGGAACTTGACTTTTTTGCGCCCTACAAAGCTGTGCGACGCTGGGATCGTTCAAACGCACTGGATCGTGCTATGCTGATGGCGAGAAGCAACGCCAAGGTAGCCGACCATCAGGTGTAGATGCTCAACAAGGATAAAGAAGCGGCCGATGGTGTCTAAACCCAATCTCGTCGTCGACATGGCGGCGACGCCGTCGCCTTCGTACAGACTGAATTTCGACCCAGCCACCATCGACCGTATGATTAGTCGATGTGGGCTCCAGTTACGTGTCGTGCGCCGGCTGCCCCGGTCTCTCGCCAGTCCATTGCCCAAAAACGAGAAAAGCACGTGCTAAAGCCCATTGGTAAAGATTGGGCTCATGGAAACATTCAAATTTCTGTGCAGCTCGCCGTCTATTGGGCGGGTGTTTGATAATTACCGTGAAGGGCGCTGCGTCGCGTCGGAAACAGAAAGCTGCACATCCAAATCCGCGTCCGTCTTCACGACAGCGCCGCATGATGCCCCTCCCCTGCGCGCATCAGCTTGCCTCTCATTCAGTCGGGTCAATTCGACTAGAAGCCGCAAGGTTGGCGCACAGGATGACAACATCAGGAGCAGAATCCAACGGCATTCATTCGTCTGGTCGCTGCACTGCCAGAGTGGAGAACCGTGCTGTCGCGGTGGATGACAACTCCGGGCGACAGGCTGTCTCCAGCCGACCTTTGCCATGATATGGAAGACGCTTTCTGGAATGGCCGATTGTGAAAACGGCAGCTTCGGGTCATCTTCTTTATGCATGACCAAGCGCGTCGGCCTTGTGGGCTGCAATAGGCCGCCCTATCGCTCTTGATCTCGTACTGCAGTTATCGGTATCCGACGCACGAGACGTAATCGCTCAGCAACTGCTCTTCATACTCTACGTCTTCAAGCAGGACTTGAAGCACGTCCCTGGCGTTAAGGACTCCAATCGGCACGGAGTTCTGGTTCACAACAGGTAGGTTTTTCAGACGCCGCTCCTTGATGACGGACCATACGTCGTTCACCCAATCGTCTGGGCGGCAGAATGCAACCTCCGATGTCATCACCTGCGCCACCGCCATCGTGCAACTGCAACCGGTGCAATGACTGATACGGCTCACCACATCGGTCTTGCTGATGACACCAGCCATTTTGCCGCTATCGTCGCAGACCACAACGAGGTTGAATTCCCCAGCGTGGGGTGCAACTCTTCGATGATCGGTGCGCCGCACGCAGCGTCCTCGCAGGTCACCAGCACGTTGACTTCGTAACGAGCGAACGGCCCTCCCAGTGCAGGATCGACAGCAAACACCTCTTCGCCCCCCGCCCTGCCGATAAATGTGGCGACATTGTCGACAAGGTCGGCCTGCACCGCGTCGAGATGCTTCAGGACGGCCGGAAGATCGCGAAAACCGGCCCTTGTCTCGTCGATGGATTGACTGACGGCGCGGGCGGCAATGTCGCGATCGAGCCTGCGAACCTCGTTGCGTCGCTCCTTCTCCCAGGAAGGCAGAAGACGCACCACGCGCTCCAGTTCCTTTTCCAGCTCCCTGGTGGTTTCTTGTACTTCCCGCTTCTTCGTATCGTCCCAGGCATTGAACTCTTCGGGTGAGACGACCTTGCCTTCCCGTGCAGGTGCCAGAGCAAACCTCATCGGCGTTCGGATGAGGACGAGGCCCCGACCCTGTGCCCTGGCACCCAGCTCAGCGAACGCATCGGCCTGCTTCTTTTGGAAGGAATCGTCGATGGAGCCGCGCAGCGTCTGGTAGTCCTCGCTTTCGAACGCGACCGGCAGGGCGACCTTCAAGTCCTCGATCAGCTCCCGCATAGCGTCCCGGAAATGCGGCGCACGACCCGCAGGCAAAGCGATGGCGACCGGCCGATGGGGTTCTGCGAAATTGTTGATGTATACCCAGTCGGAGGGAGGGTCTTCCGCTGCCGCCTGCCGATTCAGCATGGCCTGCACCGTCGCGCGCATTCGCGCCTCCGGCGCGCCGATGACGAAGAGGTTGAAACCGGGCTTGTTAATCCGACTGCCGAAGCGCACCGCTTCAACAGCCCGTTCCTGGCCAATGATCCCTTCCTCAGCCCCGATGTCGGCGGTCGTTTCAAAACGTATCGTCGACAGGTCAGCGCGACGATAAAGGGCCGTTGGCGCAAGAGCGGCCGGCATCACGGTGTCGGTGCGATCCATGTCCGAGAAGCCCTCCTTCTGAAAACACAGGAAACCCGCACGGAATGTCTATCAGGTCTGCGCGGGCGGTTTCCTATGGCTGGAACAAGTCTTCCATGTCTTGGGGCAGCTGTCCCCGGATGTCCTCGATCTGCCCGGTAGAGACGCTCTCGGCGATCGCCTTGCAGATTTGCTGGAGGACTTCACCTGCCCGCTGAGAGGCAAGTCCCAGGGAGCGGGTCAACTCGTCCTCAATGGCTTTGGTCGAGACGGCACGATCGGGACCATCGGCGCACTGGTCGAGCCGCCCCTGAAGGAGCGTAGGCAATTGGGCGATCAAATCTTGCGCCTCGTTGGGAGCCAGACGCCGGCACAGCATGCAACTCACGATCAGCAAGGCCCGCTCGGCCGGATCGCGCTCCAGTCCGGCAGCCTCGGCCACCGCGTTCAGCATGCGGCCGTAAGAAGACTCGGCGCGCGCCTTGGCTCGCATCAGAGCGCGGGCCCTCGATTGCGCCGACCTGCCGGCGCTTGGATGCAGCATTCCCGCCGGCTTCTGGGGCGCCTCGACCTCGAGCTGCGCGGCGACGATTTCCCGCAATGTTTCCGGGCTTACGGATTTGTTTACAACAAGGTCATCGAAGGTCACGAGCCCGACGGGGCGGCCTTCCTCGACCAAGGGGATTCGTCGGACGCCGTGCTCCCGCATCAGCTCCGCCGCCTGCTCGACGCCGGCCCCCATCTCACAGACGGCTATCTCCTCGGACATGACGTCTCTGAGACGGGTCGTCTTCGGATGCAGATCGCTCCCGAGAACGGCCAGCGCGAGATCGCGGTCGGTCACGATTCCGGCAATGCCACGTTGATCGCTGACGAGCACCGCGCCGATATGGTTGTCCGCCATTGCGCGCGCGGCCTGATATGCTGTCGAACTCGCATTTAGAATCACCATGCGTGTTCTTCGAAACCGTTCGAGAGACATAGCGCCAAGCACCCCCTTCATTGGTGTGAATGTTTCATGGTCTTCCGACCTGTCATTGTGTCAGCCGCTGATCGCCAGCACACGGGCTGACAACTTCTTCAGGGGCGCCAAATCATCCCATGGAACTGCATGGCGCCTGAATGGACCCGAATCCAATCGGTTGTTTCACAAGAGGCAAGCAGTCGGCTCCGCTCATGTCATTGATGCACGTCAAAGCTTTCACCTAACAGACCACACCAACCCGACCTCCGACGTAAGGAACGCGGTATCTCGGCTGGCGCCTGCCGTGCAATTCTAGAGTAATTCGAGATCAAGTCCTCGATTTGCGACAGATCAAATCAATCGAACGCACCCTGTCCTAGAGATCAGATCATACGAGGCGTCGACTATCAGGCGTGGCGCCTTGTGATGGGTCAAACCAGATGGGAGCCGACATGAGCGCCATTTCCGAAACTGCACAGAGCGGGAAGTTTCGTTTTCCGACCGCTTTCACAATCCTGTTTGGGCTCATCGTATTTGTGGCGGCGTTGACCTGGATTATCCCGGCCGGCCAGTACGAGCGGGTCATCAATCCGGCGCTCGAACGCGAAGTGCCGGTCGCGGGCACCTACGCGCCGACCGACCCGAACCCGCAAGGGATCTTCGAGGTGATCATGGCGCCGATCGCCGGCTTCTATGATCCGGCCACCAACGAGGCCAACGCGATCGACGTGGCGCTGTTTGTGCTGGTGATCGGCGGCTTCATCGGGGTGGTCGCCTCGACGGGCGCCATCAATGCCGGCATCGGTCGGGCGATGACCGCGCTGAAGGGCCGCGAGAAATGGATGATCCCGGTTCTGATGGCGCTGTTCGCCTTCGGCGGCACGACCTACGGCATGGCCGAGGAGACGCTCGCCTTCTACGTGCTGCTGATCCCGATCATGATCGCCGCCGGCTATGACGCCGTCACGGCCGTTGCCATCATCCTGCTTGGCGCCGGCGTCGGCGTTCTCGGTTCGACGGTGAACGCCTTCGCCACCGTGATCGCCTCCGACGCCGCCGGGGTACCCTTTACGCGCGGGATGACGCTGCGGCTCATCATTCTCGGCCTCACCTGGCTCGCCTGCGTGGCCTATGTGATGCGCTATGCGGAACGGGTGCGGCGCGATCCAACGAAATCGATCGTATACGACCGCAAGGCCGAGAATGAGGCGCATTTCCTTTCCGGTCAGCAGGAAGGGACGCTGGCTTTCACCGGCATGCACAAGATCGTACTGGCGATCTTCGGGGCGACCTTCGTCGTGATGGTCTGGGGCGTGCTGAGGGGCGGCTGGTGGATGGGCGAGATGAGCGGCCTGTTCCTCGCTGCAGCCATCCTGATCGGCCTGATTGCACGGCCGGGTGAAGAAAATTTCGTCAACGCATTCCTCAACGGCGCGCGCGACCTGCTTGGCGTGGCGCTGATCATCGGGCTGGCGCGCGGCATCGTCGTCATCATGGACGCAGGCCGGATCAGCGACACGATCCTGCACTGGGCCGAACTTTCGGTCGCCGGACTTGGCGAAATTGCCTTCATCAACGTGATCTACTGGATCGAGGTGCTGATGTCCTTCTTCGTGCCTTCGTCCTCCGGGCTGGCTGTGCTGTCGATGCCGATCCTGGCGCCGGTCGCCGATTTCGCCAATGTCGGGCGCGAACTGGTGGTCACCGCCTATCAGTCGGCCAACGGACTGGTGAACCTGATCAACCCGACTTTCGCGGTGGTCATGGGCGCGCTCGCCATCGGGCGGGTGCCATATGAGCGGTGGCTGCGCTTCATGTGGCCGCTGCTCATCATCCTGACCGTCATCATCATGGCGAGCCTCAGCATCGCCACACTGATTTCCTGAAGGAGAGAAAAATGCCGTTCACCTATGGCGTCCACTCGGAAGTGGGCAAGTTGAGGCGGGTGCTTGTCGACCGCCCCGGCGCTGCGCTGGCCCGACTCACTCCGTCGAACTGCGATGAGTTGCTTTTCGACGACGTGCTTTGGGTCAAGCAGGCCCGCGTCGACCACATGACCTTCGTCGACGCCATCCGTTATCGCGGCGCCGAGGTCGTCTTCCTGCGCGAGGCGCTCGCGGAAACCATGCAGGACGCCGAGGCGCGCGGCTGGCTGCTGGAGCGCCGTATCAACGAGAACACGGTCGGCGTCGGACTGGCCGACGACCTGCGCGCGGCGCTTATGGAAATGGATGCCGACGCCCTGTCGCTCGTCCTCATGGGCGGCATGAGCAAGGCGGAACTGCCGGTCGAGCCGAAAGGCGCATTTGCACCCGTACTGCGGCCTGAGGACTTCATCCTGCCGCCGCTGCCCAACCACCTGTTCACGCGCGACACCACCTGCTGGATCTATGGCGGGGTGACCCTCAATCCCATGCGCTGGAATGCGCGCAAGCTGGAGACGGTCAATGTCGCCGCCGTCTACCGCTTCCATCCCGATTTCCGCGATGCCGATTTCCCCGTATGGTGGGGCGAACCCGACGCCGATTATGGCCTGGCGACGCTGGAGGGCGGCGACGTCATGCCGGTCGGGGCCGGCCTCGTGCTGGTCGGCATGGGCGAGCGCACCACGCCGCAAGCGGTTGGCGAGCGCACCACGCCGCAAGCGGTTGGCCAGCTTGCCCGGGCGCTGTTCGCGCAGGGCGCCGCAGAACGCGTCATCGCCTGCAAGCTGCCCATTGAGCGCGCGTCCATGCACCTCGATACGGTCTTCACCTTCTGCGATCGCGACCTCGTCACGCTGTTTCCCGAAGTGGTCGACGGCATCACCGCCTATTCGCTGCGCCCCGGCGAACAGGACTGGCAGATCGACGTGCGCGAGGAGGCCGGTCATCTTACCCAGGTGGTTGCCGAGGCTCTCGGCCTGCCGAAGCTGCGCGTCGTCCAGACCGGCGGCAACGCCTATATCGCCGAGCGCGAGCAGTGGGACGACGGCAACAATGTCGTCGCGCTCGAACCAGGGGTCGTCGTCGCCTATGACCGCAACACATACACCAACACGCTGCTGCGCAAGGCGGGCGTGGAGGTCATCACAGTCCCCGGTTCGGAGCTTGGCCGCGGCCGCGGCGGCGGCCATTGCATGACTTGCCCGCTGATCCGCGACCCGGCTTGAGGAGAAGAGAGATGCCAGTCAACGTGAAGGGACGCAGCGTCCTGAAGCTGCTCGATTTCTCGCCGGACGACATCCGTTTCCTGCTGAAACTGTCGGCGGCGCTCAAACAGGCCAAGTATGGCGGCTACGAGGAACAGCGCTTGAAGGGGAAGAACATCGCGCTGATCTTCGAGAAGGATTCGACGCGCACCCGCACCGGCTTCGAGGTCGCCGCTTATGATCAGGGTGCCCATGTCACCTATCTCGGTCCGACAGGCACCCAGATCGGCAAGAAGGAGTCGATGAAGGACACTGCGCGCGTGCTGGGCCGACTCTACGACGCGATCGAATATCGCGGCTTCGGCCAGGAGCAGGCGGAGACGCTCGCGGCCTATTCCGGCGTACCGGTCTACAACGGTCTGACCGACGAGTTCCATCCAACCCAGGTGCTTGCCGATTTCCTGACAATGCGGGAATTCACGCGCAAGCATCTTTCGCAGATCGCCTTCGCGTTTCTCGGCGACGCTGCCAACAATATGGGGAACTCTCTGCTCACCGGCGCCGCGCTGATCGGGATGGATGTGCGCCTGGCGGCGCCAAGGGCCTGCTGGCCCGATGCGGCGCTCGTGGACGAGAGCCGGCAAATCGCGGAAGCGACGGGCGCCAAGATTACGCTGACCGAGGATCCGATGGAGGCGGTGCGCGGCTGCGACTTCATCTATACGGACGTCTGGGTGTCGATGGGCGAGCCCGATTCGGTCTGGGAGGAGCGCATCGAACTGTTGACGCCCTATCGCGTCACCTCCGACATCATGCGCGCCAGCGGCAACCCGCACGCCAAGTTCATGCACTGCCTGCCCGCCTTCCACAACCGCGAGACCGAGATCGGCGAGCAGATCTTCCAGAAATATGGCGTCGAAAGCATGGAGGTGACGGAGGAGGTCTTCGAATCCGGAGCTTCCGTTGTTTTCGATCAGGCCGAAAACCGCATGCACACCATCAAGGCGATCCTTGTCGCCACATTGGGAGCCTGAGATGCGCGTCGTCGTGGCGCTCGGCGGAAACGCGCTGCTGAAGCGCGGCGAGCCGATGACGGCCGAGGTCCAGCGCGCCAATGTTCGCAAGGCTGCCGAGGCGCTTGCTTCGCTGGCGCGCGAGCATGACATCATCGTCGCCCACGGCAATGGACCGCAGGTGGGCTTGCTGGCGCTGCAGGCCGCCGCCTACAAGGCGGTGGCCCCCTACCCTCTCGACATTCTCGGCGCCGAAAGCGTCGGCATGATCGGCTATCTCGTTGAGCAGGAACTCACCAACGCCCTGCCTGCGGCGACCAGGTTGGCGACGCTTCTCACCCAGATCGAGGTTGATCGCGACGATCCGGCTTTCGGCAGGCCGGAAAAGCCGATTGGCCCAGTTTACGACGACGTCGAAGCGGAAAAGGCGCGCACGGCCCATGGCTGGGCCCTGGTTGAGGAAGCACAGGGGAAATGGCGACGAGTCGTGCCATCCCCCTTGCCCAAGCGCATCATCCAGATCGAGACGCTGCGGCTGCTCGTCGATCTCGGCGTCGTCGTAGTTTGCGCGGGTGGTGGCGGAATTCCGGTCATCCGCGACGAACAGAACGATCTGATGGGCGTGGAGGCAGTCATCGACAAGGATCGGGCGGCCGGGCTTCTTGCCGAAGAACTCAGCGTCGACGCCTTCCTGATGCTCACCGATGTGGACGCCGTCTATGCGGATTGGGGAACGCCGCAGCAGCGTGCGATTGACCATGTCCGGCCTGACCAGATCGACCCAGCCGACTTCCCGGCCGGTTCAATGGGCCCCAAGGTCGAAGCTGCTCGCGCTTTCGCCTCCCGCCCGGGCCGCATTGCGGGAATCGGCAGGCTCGAGGATGCTGCCGCAATCCTCGAGGGACGAGCCGGAACGCTGGTGAGCGCTACCGCCAATCCGCCTGCCCGCGGCGTTTGAGCAAACCCGCAAGACGGGAACTGATGACGGACCCTGGTTCTCCGTCCGGGTTCCGTCCTCGAAACAGCGCGTCTGTTCGTCCCTATGCCAGCAAGGGAACCGGACCGCCTGCTTGCCTTAAGGGATATGCGCGCCGATGACTTCCGACAGTTCCGAAGCGCAGGCCGTGGCCCCTCACTCGCTCACAGCCGACGATGTGCTGTCCGCGCTGAACTCGGACAGCGAGTGTGGCCTGACCTCGGAGGAAGCGTCGCAGCGTCTCCGACGTTTCGGACCTAACCGCCTCAAGGCCGCGCCGCAGGTTCCGGCTTGGCGTAAGTTCCTCGCGCAATTTACCGACATCCTCGTTCTCCTCCTGATCGCCGCGGCGCTGGTGTCGGCGTTGCTGTGGCTTCTCGATCGCGATACCGCGCTGCCCTATGAAGCGATCGCGATAGCGGCCATCGTGATCCTCAACGCGGTGATGGGCTATGTGCAGCGGGCCCGCGCGGAGAAGGCCGTGCAGGCGTTGCGGCAGATGACGGCGCCGCAGGCAAGTGTCATCCGCGACGGCGAAAGACAGGAAATTCCCGCCCTGGGACTCGTGCCGGGCGACATCATCTATATCGAGGAAGGGGACACGATCCCCGCAGACGCCCGGATCATCGAGACGGCGAGCCTGCAGACCTCCGAGGCCACCCTTACGGGCGAAAGCCTGCCTGTCTCCAAACAGACCGCGCCGGTTGCGGCAGAGTCCCCGCTCGGCGACCGCTCCAGCATGGCCTTCGGAGGAACCGCCGTTTCTTACGGCCATGGACTTGCGGTGGTCACCGCGACGGCTATGGCGACCGAGATGGGGCGCATTGCCGGGATGCTGGACAGCGCGCCGGAAGAGAGCACGCCGCTCCAGATTGAACTCGACCGCCTCGGTCGAACGCTCGGCAGGATCGTCATCGTCATCGCCGCAGTGACGATCGGCGCCGTGCTCCTGGTCGGCGAGATCGACGGTTTTTCCGCGCTGTTCGATGTCCTCATCCTGGGCGTGGCGCTCGCCGTGGCGGCAGTGCCTGAAGGATTGCCGGCGATCGTGACCGCGGTCCTGTCGATCGGGGTGCAACGCATGGCCGGCAAGAAGGCCATCGTGCGCCATCTCGCCGCCGTCGAGACATTGGGCTCGGCCAATGTGATCGCATCCGACAAGACTGGAACGCTGACGAAGAACGAGATGACCGTGCGCCGGATCGTCACCGCCAGCGGCGCGGCTCACCTGAACGGAACAGGCTATTCGGCTGAAGGCAAAATACGCTTCGAACCCGAGGCCGGCTCCCTGGAGACGCTCCACGCCGAAGTAGCGCGCGCTTTGGCGGCCGCAGACCGCGCGAACAATGCGGTGCTTCAGCGTCACGGCGACAGATGGGAGGCGCAGGGCGATCCTACGGAAGCAGCGCTCATCGTCGCCGCCCGCAAAGCGGGGCTTGAGGAGGAAGCGCTGGACCAGCGTTTCGATCGCATCGGCGAAGTCCCTTTTTCCTCCGAGCGCAAGCTCATGAGCACGGTCCACACGGATACGGAGCGCGCTGAAAGATTGCGCAGCTTCACCAAGGGCGCGCCGGACGTGCTGCTTTCCCGGTGTTCGAACGAACTGATCGGGAAGGATGTCCGGCCGCTGGGCGATGGACGCCGGGCCGATATCCTGAAGGACAATGAAGCGCTTGCCGACGAGGCCCTGCGAACGCTCGGCGTCGCATTCCGATCACTCGAACCGCAAGATCCGCCGCCCGCGGAATTCAGCCCCGAGGTGGAGCGCGATCTCGTCTTTCTAGGCCTGATCGGCATGATCGATCCGCCGCGCGAGGAAGCGCGGCTGGCGGTTGCGCAAGCGAAAGCGGCGGGAATTCGTCCAATCATGATCACAGGCGATCATCCGGGCACGGCGGTCGTGATCGCCGCCGAACTCGGCATCACGGATGATCGCCGGGCGGTCACGGGCGCCGAAATCGAATGCATGACCGACGCCGAGTTCAAACAGGCCGTGCGCGAAATATCCGTATACGCGCGAGTCGATCCGACCCACAAACTGCGGATCGTCGAGGCGCTGCAGGCCGACGGCTCCATCGTCGCCATGACCGGCGACGGGATCAACGACGCGCCAGCGCTGAAGACAGCCGATATCGGCGTCGCCATGGGCATCACCGGGACGGATGTCTCCAAGGAGGCCGCCGATATCGTGCTCGCCGACGACAATTTCGCCACCATCGTCAGCGCCGTCGAGGAAGGGCGCGCGATCTTCGAAAACATCCGCAAGTTCCTGCGCTACCTGCTTTCGTCCAATATCGGCGAGGTGATGACCGTGTTCTTCGGCGTCCTGCTGGCCGACGCCCTCGGCCTCCTCGCTGCGGACGGCGGACTCATCCTTCCCTTGCTGGCGACCCAGATTCTGTGGATCAACCTGGTCACCGACGGCGCTCCCGCCCTCGCGCTTGGCGTCGATCCGGCCTACCAGGGCATCATGGACAGGCCGCCGCGTCCGGCTGGAGAGGGCGTCATCACGCGCCGCATGTGGCGCAGCATTGTCCTGGTTGGCGCCGTCATGGCTGCAGGCACGCTAATGGTCATCGACGCAGCCCTTCCCGGCGGCCTGATCAAAGGTACCGGCTCCGTCGCCTACGGCCAGACCATGGCCTTCACGACGCTGACGCTCTTCCAACTCTTCAACGTCTTCAACGCCCGCTCCGGAACACGAAGCGCATTTGCGGGCCTCTTCGAGAATGCATGGCTATGGGCGGCCGTCAGCCTGTCGCTCCTGCTTCATGCGGCGGTGGTCTACGCGCCTGTTCTGCAGCAGGCCTTCTTGACGGTCGCTCTTGACCTGCGGGATTGGTTGTTCTGTGCGGCCGTCGCAAGTTCGGTCCTGTGGGTGCGCGAACTGGACAAGCTGCTGGGAAGACTCCGCTGAGTGTGCGCCGGCACGCCGAGGAGGCCGCCGCGAGTTACCGCCCGCCTCTTTCAAGAGCTTCCAGCACGGAGGCGACGATCGCGTCCGGCGGTCCCTCGACATCGACGGGATCCCACTCTACGGCGCCGGCCATTCGATCCAGCTGCTGCGCGAGTATTTCGACCGTGGCGTCGGAGGAGCCGCCTTTCCGCGCCGCAACGCGCCGGCTGAGGACATCCGCTTCCGCTGTCAGCCATACGCCCCGGAACGATATGTCGTTTCCTGTCGCCACATCCTCGATCATGGCGCGATCTTCGAGGCGCTCGAAGACGGCGTTGGCGACGACAGTGCCGCCGCCGGCGAGAATGAGGTCGGCGCGCACCGCCATCTCGCAATAGACCTTCAGTGAGACTTCCGGGAGATAGGCTTCCTGCGGAAGACGGGTTTCTGCGGAAACCCCGTGCATGGCCTTTCTGATCCGGTCGCTTTCTATGATCCGCGCACCGGGCGGCGCGCCGAGATGCGGCGCCAGCCGTTCCGCGATCGTTGTCTTTCCGGATCCGCTGAAGCCGCCGATCGCCACCAGACGGGGCCTATGTCGCGACAGCAGGGAGTTGGCAAGGCGGAAATAGGATCGGGCTTCCTTGATGGTCTCGCCGGCCTGCGCGCCCTCCCCGGCTGCCTGCGTGGCGAGCACATGCGCGCGCACCGCCGCCCTCACAGCCATGAAGAACGGAAGGAGCGGGAACCCGCCCTCATCATCCATTTGGTCGAAATATCGGTTCATCACGAGATTCGCGAGGTCGGCGAATCCCCGGCGCCACAAATCCATGAGCAGGAAGGCGAGATCGTAGAGCACGTCGACCGTCGCGATCTCATCGTTGAACTCGATGCAATCGAACAAATGTGGCTCGCCGTCCAGCAGACATATGTTCCTCAAATGCAGGTCGCCGTGGCAGCGGCGCACCCGGCCGGCCTGCGAACGGCGATTGAGCAGTTCGGCATGTTTCGCAAGAGCCGCCCGCATCGCGCCATGGAAGCGTTGCAGTTCGCCCTGATCGAAGACTCGGCTCTGCGCGAACCCGGCTTCGTTGATGTCGAGCACATCCGCCATGCGCGCCGATCCGCTCTTCGTCCGGTCGATGGGCGCAATACGATGGAAATGCTCGATCTTGCGCGCCGTCTCATCCATCATCTCCGGCGTGAGCCCGCCCGCGAGCGCGGTCCGGTCGAGCAGGCAATCCTGCTCGAAACGCCGCATCTCCACGACGCCGTCGACCAGTATTCCCTCGCCGTCGAACTGGAGCGCGCCATCCGCGCCCTGCGTGATCGGGTGCGCCGCGAGATAGAGGTCGGAAGCCGTCAGCGAATTGAGCTCGACCTCCCTGCGACAGCTCTCCAGACGCAGCTCCGGAGTGGAGAAGTCCACATAGGGAAGCTTGACTTCGCGTTTCATCTTCCAGGCGCGGTCGCCCGCTAGGAAGATGCGCGAGATGTGCGTCTCGATGATATCGACCTTGTCTGCGATCCCATGCGTGCCGGGGTCCGACAGGAAAGCGACCGTTTCGTGCTGGTTATCTGCAGCCATTGGCGTTCTCCGCATTGCTCGACGGGCGTCGCCATGACGCCTCAAGCTTCCGCCGCTTATCGCGGACGGCATGGTTGATTCGCTTCAACGCCTGTGGAGCGGCGTCATCCTGACGCTCGCGCGGCGCTTTTCCTGGTCCGGCGGTCGTCCTCCTTGGTCAAGGTCTCGAAGCCGGCGACGATGTCGAGGAGTTCTTCCGTGATCGATTGCTGACGCCCCTGATGGTACTCGACGGCCAACACGGACAGATGATCCTGGATGTTCTTCTCGGCGGCTTGCATGGAGGCCAGGCGGCTGGCGTTTTCGCTGGCCATCGACTCGGCAAAGGCGCGGTAAAGCGAAACGAAGAGATGCTGGCGGATCAGCGCTGAAAACAGCTCGCGCCAACCCATGGTGAAGGTCGGCAAGGAGCGCGAGTCCCAACTTCTTTCCGCCAAGCCCCTCAGCCAGGCCGCGTCGATGGGCAGAAGCTGCACCGTGGCGGGCGCGCAGCCGGCGGGAGCGATTGGCCTGTGATGGATGAGGAGAAACTGTTCGATCCCTTCCCGGAAGCGCAGTTCCTCGACCTTGAGCAGCACGTCCTGGACCGCCGAAGCAATACCCGAAACCGTGCTGGGAATCGGAAACTGCTCGCGAACCGCGCAGCCGGCATCCTCCAACCGGCCGACGACCCTCGCCCCGACGACGAGGACAATCCGGTCTTCTTCCCTTTCCGGAAGGGCTTCGATCGCATCGATCGCGAAGGCAGCCGCCTGTTCGTTGAAGGAGCCGCACATGCCCTGGTCAGAGCCGAATATGATGATCCCGCGACGCTTACCCGACAAGGAATTGGCCGGAACCGCCTCCGGGCGATTCCACAAGACGACCTGCAGCCCCGTCTCGATCGTGCGATTGTATTCGGCAAGCGATTCCACCGCCAAGTCGCATTGACGGATGCTGGCGGCGGCAAGCGCCTTCATCACCCGCACGACGCCGTAGAGATCTTCCGCACTCTCGATGCGGCGGCGCATGAATTCAAGCGTTTGCGCCATTCTCCGCCTCTCCCATGTCTGCGACGATGGCGCCGATGACCCGGCGCAGATCGTCGCGATCTTCCGTCGTCAGCTTGGCGCCCGAAGCCATGCGTCCGGTAAGGTCCGGAAGTTCCGCCACGACCGCCTTGCGGATGGCCTGTTCCGCTTCGGCTATCCTTTCGAGCGGAATTGCGTTGAGGAGGCCTTCGCTTGCGGCGAGCAGGACGGCTACCTGTTCCGGAGCCGGAAGCGGCTTGTATTGCGGCTGCTTCAAGATTTCGCGGACGCGGCGACCGCGATCCAGCATCGCTGCGGTGTCCTCGTCCAGCCTGGTCCCAAACCGGGAGAACACCTCCAGTTCCTCGAACTGCGAATAGGAGAGCCGCAATTCGCCCGCCACCGCGCGATAGCAAGGCAGCTGCGCCTTGCCGCCGACGCGGGAGACGGAGCGTCCGACCTCCACCGCCGGCAGGATTCCCTTGCGGAACAGCTGTGGCGACAAGACGATCTGGCCGTCGGTTATGGAGATCAGGTTGGTGGGGATGTAGGCGGAGATGTTCTGGGCCTGCGTTTCAGCGATCGGCAGCGCCGTCAGGGATCCTCCGCCATATTCCTCGCGCAGTTGGGTCGAGCGTTCCAAAAGCCGCGAATGGACGTAGAAAATATCTCCCGGATAGGCCTCGCGGCCCGGTGGACGGCGCAACAACAGGGACAATTCGCGATAGGCCCGCGCATGGCGGGTAAGGTCGTCATAGACGATGAGAACGTCCTGGCCTCGTTCCATGAAGAACTCGGCCATCGTGGTCGCCGCATAGGGGGCTATGAACTGCACTCCCGGCGGTTCGTCACCGGACGCCACGACAACGACGCAATAGGACAGGGCGTCGTAGCGGCGGAGGTATTCGAGAAACTTAGCCACGGCCGAGCTGCGCTGACCGATGGCGCAGTAGACGCAGATGACGTCCTTCCCCCGCTGGTTGAGAATCGTATCGATGGCGATCGCCGTCTTTCCCGTCTGGCGGTCCCCCAGGATCAGTTCTCGTTGTCCGCGGCCGATCGGCAGAAGCGAATCTATCACCTTGAGGCCGGTCTGCAGTGGCCTTGCCACGGGCGCGCGGCGCAGGATCGGGGGAGCAGGCCGCTCCACAGGACGCCGCTCGGGCAGCCGAAGGGGGCCGCGCTCGTCTAGCGCCCGACCTCGCGCGCCGTCAGTTCCGGACGACCCGTCGCAACCACCTCTTCGAGGAGGGACAGCGTCTCGCGGACGGAGTCGCGCAGCGGCTCCGACGAGCCGCGGCGCTCGGCATGCTTACTGGAGCCTTGCATGTTTCTCGGCGTTCTCATCCAGGGCTTCGAACAGGCTGGCCTCCAGGCCCTCGAGATAGGAATCGACGTTCCAGACGAAGCGGTGCGAAGGGGTCCGCAGTTCGACGCCGCAGATTATATCCGCACTGGTCGTGAACCGCGCCTCGACGCTGTCGTCCAGCTCGCGCTGCAGCGCCAGGGACAGACGCTCCCGCGCTTCCGGCGAGATCGGAAAGGCGGTGCGGACCTCGATCTCGCGATCCGCCTCGCGCACCGCCGTCGCGATAGCGTTTCGCTCCGCCGGATCGAGCGTTTGCAGACGTTCCAGGAAGACTTTCAGGATCTGCTCCTCCAGAGCTGCGTCGGCAAGTTCGCTCAATCCGCGGCGCGCCAGCGAAAAGACTTCCTGTCCCAGACGCTCGCGGAAGTCCTGCAGCAATCCCTGCCGTTCGCGCTGCAGCGCCTCCAGCCACTCCACCTGCGCCTTCTCCGCGTCGCGGCGCGCAGCCTCCATCAACTGCTCGCGATGGACCTCGGCTTCGTCCCCGGCCCGCGCCAGCATATCTTCGCGGTTAGCCTCGAATTCAAGGTTTCGCGCCCGGAAGAGTTCCGCCTCGGCCTCGGCCGACGCCCGCTGCCGCGCAGCCTCGTCGAGACGGCCGGCGATCTTCGCTTCCCGTTCCTTCATCGCTCCAACGATCCGGCCATAGAGGAAGTGCTTGAGGAGCCAGACGAGGACCAGGAAGTTGATGATCTGGGCGATAAGGGTGAACCAGTCGACACCCACTACTGACCTCCCGTCAGGGCCACCACATGGTTCCAGAACGGGTTGGCGAAGATTAGAATTATGGACACCACGAAACAGTAGATCGCCGAGGATTCGCACATCGCGACGCCGATGAACATCGAGCGTGTGATGACGGGAGCCGCGTCCGGCTGCTGGGCCAGGGCGGTCAAGCCGCGCGACACGGCCCAGCCTTCGGCGATGGCAGTGACGGGAGCGCCGATGCCGACGGTTGCTCCGGCCATGATGATCGAGATCATGCCTATCAATTCCACGCTGCTCATGGGCCGTCTCTCCTTTTCTCGTTGATTGAGGCGGTCTGCGCCTGCTCCTGATGGGCCTGGTTGGCGGAAGCGATGAACACCAGCGCCAGAATCGCGAAGATGTAGGCCTGGATCAGGCCGATCAGCAGTCCGAGGGCGCTCATGATGACGGGAAAGAACAAGGGAGCGATGGCGAGCGCCGCGGCCACCATCATCGTCCCGCTCATGACGTTGCCGAACAGACGCAGGGCTAGCGCAACCGTACGCGTCAGTTCTCCGATGATGTTGAAGGGCAGCAGGAATGCGCTCGGCTGAAGATAGGCCCTCAGGAATCCGCCAACGCCGCGCTCCGCTATGCCGAACAGCGGCACTGAAACGAAGACGCACAGGGCCAGGGCGGCGGTGGTCGAGAGCGAGCCCGTGGGCGGGTGAAAGCCTGGAACGATCGCCAGGATGTTGGAAACGGCGATGAACAGGAACAAGGTGCCGACGAAGGGAAGGTAGCGGGCCGGTTCCTGCTGCGTCACGTCCCGGATCTGCTCCTGGATGATCTCCACCACGATCTCAAGCAGGCTCTGTCCCCGCGACAGGGTCGTCTCCGTGCTCAGGCGACGCGTCACGAGCCAGGAGCCGCCCACCAGAATCGCCATTACGAGCCAGGTGAATACAAGGGTGGCGGTAATCCTGACCGATCCCGCCTCCCAATAGACGATGGCGTCGGGCGTGATGTCCAACTCACCCTCCGTTCTTCTGCGGGGAAAGGTATGAGTCTAACTCCGTCCGCATCCGTGAAACCAAGATCAGGCGGACCATCATGAAGCCCGCGAGGCAGGCCAGCATGCGCTCCCAGCGTCCGTCCATCACGAAGTAGAAGCCGACGACGACGACGGCCGTGCGCCCTGCGAAGCTGGCCAGGACCAGCGGCATCGGCGATTTCACGGACGGAAGCCGTTGCACGGTCAGCCACAAGCCGCCGAAGTAGAACAGTCCCAGGCCCAGTCCGGCCAGCCAGGCCAGCGCCATTGGCAGAAACGGACTCATGGTTCGGCTTCCTTTTCTTCCTCCTCGATCGCCTTGGCCTCCAGGCTGACCCAGTACCATGCGCTGAGGCAACCCAGCGTCGCGCCGCCCAGGATCATGGCCAGTGTCCACGAGAAGCCGCCTGGCCAGAGACGGTCGAACCAGAGTCCGAGGACGATTCCGATGATGGTTGGAACGGCCACCGACCAGCCGATCACGCCGAATGTCCCCACGCCGATCCAGATCGTTCTATCCTTGGCGTTCCGCGCCCGGATCCTGCGCTTCTCCCTTGCGCCCACCTTCTCGCTCAATCGTTGGGAGGCGGCTGTCGTCGCCTTGTCTCGTAGATCAGACATGGCTGCCACCTTCCCACTCGAAGATCTGGCGCACGAGGCTGGCCTCCAGATGATCCAGCGCAAGGCGGGCCTGCCGCTCGCGTTCATCTGTAACGCGAAACTCCGCGCTGACGGCCCGCCGCAACTCGCCCAGCCGCCCCAGCACGGCATTTCCGGTGGAAACGAGCACTTCGGCCCCGCGCTTGACCAGTATGCCCTCATCAACGGCAAGAAAGGTCTCCTTGCCATCCGGCCCGCCAAGCGCCAGGATGCCCGGAACCAGTGCTGCCGCGAAATCGACATGGCGCGGCAAGAGGCAGAAGGAACCGTTCTGTACCTCAGCCACCACCTTCACGGCCTCCTGCTCCAGAAGAATGCCGGATGGCAGGATGACCTTTACGGCCATGTTCATGGCTTCCCTGCCTCATCGACCGCACCGATCATGTAGAGCGCTTTTTCCGGATGGCCGGAGAACTCGTCGTTCAGAATGCGCTCGCACCCTTCTAGCGTGTCCTCCAGATTGATCATCTTGCCTTCAAGCCCCGTGAACTGCTCGGTCGTGAAGAACGGTTGCGTTAGGAACCGCTCCAGGCGACGCGCCCGGTGAATCCTGCGTTGGTCCTCCCGCGACAGCTCCTCCATCCCGAGCATGGCGATCACGTCCTTCAGTTCCTCGTAGCTCGCCAGGGTCTCCCGCACCTTGCGCGCGATGCCGTAGTGCCGCTCGCCCGCCAGCGGCGGCGTCAGCATCTTGGACTCTGAGCGCAAAGGGTCGACCGCAGGATAGAAGCCCTGGCTGGCGCGCTCGCGCGAGAGCACGATGAGCGATGAAAGGTGGCCGAACGTGTGCGTGATGGCCGGGTCCGTAAAGTCGTCCGCCGGAACGTAGACAGCCTGCACGGAGGTGATGGCCGCGTCGCGCGTCGTGCAGATACGCTCCTCGAGTTCGGCGAGTTCGGTTCCCAAGGTGGGCTGATAGCCCATTCGGGAGGGCAGCCGTCCGAGCAGACCCGACACTTCCGAACCGGCCTGAATGAAACGGAAGACGTTGTCGATCAGCAGAAGCACGTCCTGCTTTTGATCGTCACGAAAATATTCCGATACGGTCAAGGCCGCGTGCCCGACGCGAAACCGCGCGCCCGGCGACTCGTTCATCTGGCCGAAAACCAGCACGGTCTTGTCGAGCACGCCTGCGTCTTGCACGTCGCGGACCAACTCCTCCGCTTCCCGCGAGCGCTCGCCAATACCGCAGAAGACAGTGACGCCGTGGTGACGGCCTGCAACATTGTTGATCAGTTCGGTGATGAGCACTGTCTTGCCGACGCCCGCGCCGCCGAACAGCCCCGCTTTGCCGCCGCGCTCCAGCGGAGCCAGGAGGTCGATGGCCTTGATCCCGGTGATGAAGATTTCGCTCGTGGTGCCCTGCTCGGCCAGCGACTTCGGCGACGCATGCAACGAGCGCCACTCGCCGCCCGCAAGTTCCGCCCCGCCATCGATCGTATCCCCGAACACGTTGACGACGCGGCCAAGAAGTCGCTCGCCCACGGGAACCTGAAGGGGATGACCCATATCGAAGACGGGCATGCCGCGAGCGAGACCGGCCGTCGGAGTCAGAGCGACGCCACGGACCGTTTCCGGATCCAGATGGTTGACCACTTCGATGACGATACGGCCATCGTCTCCAGCGCGGAGTTCGCTGTGGAACTCGGGGAGAGGATCGGGAAACCAGGCGTCCACAACGCTGCCGCGCACCGAAAGCACGGCGCCACGTCGATGATCGCTGCAACCTTCCGAAGATATCTGCTCAGAGATGTTCAACGGTTTCTCCGTCCGCCGAAGTCGGCGGCAAATGTGCCTTCGCAATGGCCCTCCTCAACACACCTCAAGGAGGCGGCTCGGCCAACGATTACACAATGAAGGCAGAACTTCCTTGATCTGCATCAGTGCGAGAGCCCTCAACCTTGCATCTGCGCATAAGGCGCCAACTCGTTGGGTCATTGAGGAAAAAGCGATGTTCAAGCATATACTGTTCTGCACCGATGGTTCCGAATTGGGGACAAAGGTGTCGAGCATGGTCTGGTGCTCGCGGGCCAGCTCGGTACGAAGATCACAGCGCTCGGTGTCACGGAACCCCTTGGGCCGCATGCGGTCAAAATGACCCACCTCGAATACATCAGCGGCTTTTACAACCCGCGCCGCAAACACTCGGCCCTCGGCTGAAAGTCACCCGCTACTCAGCCTCCGGTGACCGAGCGACGGAAGATGATGAGGCTCAGCATGAGCGTCGCGGCGCCCAGCACAAAGGTCCAGAGGAATTCCGTCCAGATGAGATCAAGCCCTGCGCCGCGATAGAAGATCGCCTCGGCGAAGGACATGTAATGCCGGGAGGGCAGGAGCCAGGTGATTGGCTGCAGCCAGGCCGGCTGGCTTTCGACTGGAGTCATTCCGCCGGAGAGGATCATCATCGGCATGATCACCAGCATGATGAGCAGCGCAAACTGCGCCATCGTGCGCGCCAACGTGCCGAGCAGCAATCCGATCGCGCCAGCCGCGAAGATGTAGATCGCCGTGCCCATCAGCAGCAATGTCTGCGATCCGGCGAACGGTATGCCGAGCGCGCCCTCGACAATGATGAAGAGCGAGAAGGTGAAGGCAATGAGGATCACGCCGCCATTCGCCACGATCTTGGCGAGCGCGATTTCGATGGCGGTGACGGGCATGAGCAGCAGATGCTCGATCGTGCCGTGTTCGCGCTCGCGGATCAGGGCAGCGCCAACCAGCACGATGGTCAGCATGGAGAGTGAATTCAGGAGTCCGCCGATCGCCGCGAACCAGACATTGTTGCCGGAAGGATTGAACGAGCGGCGCACCACTAGCTCGACGGCGGGAACGCTCACCAGGTCCTGTTGCGCGGCGAAGCGCTGCACCTCCTGGGTCAGGATCGCGGTTAGATAGCCGGTTCCGATGGCTGCCTGCTGCGTCTTGGTGGCATCGATATTGATCTGCAGGGCGACGGGCCGCCCGCTGCGAATGTCCATTTCGAAACCGCGCGGCACCACGACGGCGAAGATGACCTCGCCCCAATCCATCATCGGGTCGATCTGGCTCGCCTCGATGGTGCGGGGCGGGAGGAACCAGGGCGGATAGAGCGCCGTCTGTAGCGACCGCGACAGTGCCGAATTGTCCTCATCGACAAAGGCGACAGCCGTCTTGCTGATCGTCTCACCCGCCGCAATCGACTCGACATACATGCCGGGCCCGAAAGAGTAGAACACCAGCAGAAGCAGCAGGAGATCGCGCCAGAGCGTGCGCAATTCCTTGCCGGCAAGCCAGGAAATATTGCGGAGGCTGCGCATCAGCGCTCCTGTTTCCTGAGAAAGAACGTGGCGATGCCGACGGAGGCCGGCGCGAAAGCGGCGATAAGGAGGATGTTGATCGCCAGTTCGCCGAAGCCGAGGCCCTTGTTGAAAGCGCCGACGCTCATCTGCATGAAATAATTGGTCGGCCAGAGCTGGCCCATGACCCGCGCCGCGCCTTCCAGCGTCGAGACTGGCTGGAGGAGGCCTGAAAACTGCACTGTCGGCAGCATTGCCAAGATCATGGTTGCGAACACCGCCGCAACCTGGCTGCGGGTGAAGACCGCGACGAGCATGCCGAACCCCGTCGCGGCATAGACATAAACGACCGCCCCGAGCGCCAACGCCAGCGCGCTGCCGGTCAACGGCACCCCGAAGAGCAGGATCGTCATCAGTGTCAGGATCAGCCAGTTCACGAAGCCGATGCCGACATAGGGCAGCTGCTTGCCGAGCAGATATTCCAGCCGGCCGGTCGGCGTCACATGGAAATTGGTGATCGTGCCGATCTCGCGTTCCCGCGCGATGCTGACCGCCATCAATATGGCCGGAAACAGCATCAGCAAGATGGCTGGAATCGACGGCGCCATGGAGTACAGGCTCTCGAAGCCAGGATTATAGCGGTAGCGCGGCTCCATCTCCACAATGGGTCTGGCGAGATCGCCGACCCCGGCAGCGACGGCGCGCTGTGTCAGGAAGGTTGCGTGCGCACCCTGCACATAGCCTTCGATCGTTGCGGCGCGCATCGTGTTGGCACCGTCGATCCAGGCCGCGACGCGGCTCGGTGCGCCTGTCGTCACAGCACGGCCAAAGCCACGCGGAATTTCGAGGGCGAGCGAGATCGCCCCCGCGGCCATCCGTTCCTCGAGCTGGTCGATGCTGGTCACGGGCGCCTGTTCGACGAAAGTGGGGGAGCCCTGGAAATTGGCGATATAGGCTCGGCTCTCCGGCGTATGGTCCTGGTCGAAAGCCGCGAATGTCAGGTCCTCGATATCGGAGGAAATGCCATAGGCGAACATCAGCATCAGGATCATCGAGCCGAGAAAGGCGAAAGCCAGCCGGACCGGGTCGCGCATCACCTCCAGCAATTCGCGCCGGCTGACCGCGAACAGCCGGCCAAGTCGGGGGCCCAGCGAGATTGACGTCGTCGCCGGCTCTTTCGCCAAGGCAGGCGCGGGCGCAGTCTCGCCCTCCGCTTGCCCGATCGCGCCCTCGATGTAGCGGATGAAGGTTTCCTCCAGAGAGGATGAGCCCTCCTCGCGCGCCAGATTCTGCGGCGTATCGTAGACCAGAACTTCACCGGCATGCATGAGCGAGATGCGATCGCAGCGCATGGCCTCGTTCATGAAATGGGTCGAGAGGAAGATGGTCACCTCGTCCCGCCGCGACAGATCGACCAGTAGCGCCCAGAATTCGTCCCGCGCCACCGGATCGACCCCCGATGTCGGCTCGTCGAGGATCAGCATGTCGGGGCCGTGGATGATGGCGCAGGCAAGCGACAGGCGCTGGCGTAGGCCGAGCGGCAGCGAAGCGGAAATCGCGTCGGCATGGGCCTCGAGGCCGAACTGCGCCAGCAATGCGGCGATGCGCGGACCGATTTCCTCGGTCGGGAGATGAAACAGTCGCGCATGTAGCATCAGGTTCTGGCGCACGGTCAATTCGCCCCAGAGCGAGAAATTCTGAGACATGAAACCGACGCGCTTTCGGGTTTCGATATTGGTCGCGTCGACCGGCTCGCCGAACAGCCAGGCTTCGCCTTCCGAAGCAGGCAGTAGACCGGTGAGCATCTTCATCGTCGTCGTCTTGCCGCAGCCATTCGAGCCGAGAAAACCAAAAATCTCGCCGCGCTCGATCTCGAAGCTCACATCGCGAACAGCGGTGAAATCGCCGAACCGGCGTGTCAGCCCCCTGGCGACGATGGCCGGGCTGCCACCCAGCGAGGGGCGCGGCAGAATATGCAGGCCAGTCTCGCTGCCGCGCTTTTCCGGAGGCAACAGGGATACATAGGCTGATTCCAGATCTTCCGTGCCGGTCTGCGCACGCAGTTCACCCGGCGCGCCGGAAGCAAGGATATGCCCCGCATCCATGGCGACCAGCCATTCGAAGCGCTCGGCTTCCTCCATATAGGCGGTGGAGACCAGCACGCTCATCTGCGGCCGGTCCGCCCGGATCTCGTCGATCAGGTTCCAAAACTGGCGGCGGGCAAGCGGATCGACGCCCGTGGTCGGCTCGTCGAGAATCAGGAAGTCGGGATCATGGATCAGGGCACAGCAGAGTCCGAGCTTTTGCTTCATGCCGCCGGAGAGCTTGCCCGCCGGCCGGTCCGGGAAGGGATCGAGCCCTGTGGCGCGCAGCAGCCGATCCATCCGCCGACGCCGCTCGGCCGCGTCATGGCCATAGAGCCGGGCAAAGAAATCGAGATTCTCCGCGACGCTCAGTTCCATGTAGAGGTTCTTGCCCAGCCCTTGCGGCATATAGGCAGCACGGGAAAAGACTTCGGCGCGATGCCTCGCCTTTGCCATCGATCCGCCAAGTACGGTGATTTCGCCCACCTGCATCTTCCGCGCGCCGGCAAGAAGCCCGAGCAGGGTTGATTTGCCGACGCCATCCGGGCCGATCAGCCCGAGCATGCGACCCGAAGGAAAATCGAGCGTCACATCCTCGAGCGCGACCACGCTGCCATAGCGATGCGTGACGTTGCGGACGCGTACAACCGGGGCGGAATGGCTAGCCATTGCCCGCTCAGTCCTCGGGAGCAAGGCCCGGCGGCAGTGACTCGGGCGGAATCGGCTGGCCGACAATCTCCGCCGGCCACGCAGCGTCTTCAGCGCCCATCAGCCGGATATAGGCAACCCCACGAATCCCGGTCTTCACCTGGGCGATATAGGCGCGCACCAGCTCCTCCGGCACGCGCACCTTCACCCGGAACATCAGTTTTTCGCGCTCATCCCTGGTCTCGACCTGCTTGGGCGTGAATTGGGCTTCGGGCGAGACGAAGCTGACGAAGGCCGGGATAGCATAGTCGATCGCGTCCAGTCGGATGCGCGCCTCTGCACCGATTGCGGTGCGCGCCGCTTCGGCGGCGGGCAGGAAGATTTCCATATAGACTTGGCTGAGATCCAGCAGCGTCAGCACCTTGCCGCCGCCGCCCAGCACTTCGCCCGGTTGCACAAGCCGGTAGAGGATGCGGCCGAAGGCTGGTGCGGTCAGCGTCGCATCGGCGATCTGAGTCTGATACTGATTGACGAGCGCCCCGGCGGCGTCGACGCCGCGCTCGGCGGAATTCAGTTGGGCCAGCGTGACATTGAGCGCCGCTTCCGCCGAGGCCCGCCGCGTCGCCTGCTGTTCCAGTGCCGATTGCGAGCTGACCCCGCGCTCGGCGAGGGTACGCGCGCGTTCATACTCGTCCTCTGCCAGGCGCAGATCGGCGCGGCGCTGCTCGATCAGGGCGCGGACTTCGAGAACTTGGCTTTCGGCTCGCGCCACATCGGCCTCGGCCCGCTGCAGCTGCGTTTCCAGCTCGCGTGTATCCATGATCGCCAGCACGTCGCCCGCCTCGACCAACGCGCCTTCCTCGACATTGATCTTCAGCATCCGCCCCGGAGTGCGCGTTGCCACGTCGATCTGCTCGGCCTCGATCCGGCCATTGCCCACGGCGATGCCTTCGGGCAATCCGCCGGTCGTCTGATCCCAGACATACCAGGCGATTGCTGCAATCGCCGCAAGGACCGCGACGATGGCGATCGGTATGCGAAGATATTTCATCATGGTTGTACTCACTGCCAATCGGAGGCGGCGACCTACCGGTACCATCCGGGGCATGGGATGACTATGGACTGCTGTTGCCCCGCTCTACGAACCAACAGGGCAATTCAATTCATGCCCGGGTTATGAGCCTGATTGCGGCTTTTGGGTTAGCTGCGAAACCCCTCGGACTGTTTCCGGATCGATGTGGTTGACCACTTCGATAACGATGCGGCCGTCATTTCCGGCGCGCAACTCGCTGTGGAACTCGGGAGGAGGATCGGGAACCAGGCATCCACGACGCTGCCGCGCACCGAAAGCACGGCGCCACGTCGATGATCGCTGCAACCTTCCGAAGAGATCCGCTCAGAGATGTTCAACGGTTTCTCCCGTCGCTGAAGCCGGCGGCAAATGCGCCTCCGCAATGGCCCTCCTCAACACACCTCAAGGAGGCAGTTCCGCCAATGATCACACGATGAAGGCAGAACTTCCTTGATCTGCATCAGTGCGAGAGCCTTCAACCTTGCATATGCGCATACGGTGCCAACTCGTTGGATCGTTGAGGAAAAAGCGATGTTCAAGCATATACTGATCTGCACCGATGGTTCCGAATTGGCGGACAAAGGCGTCGAGCATGGCCTGGTGCTCGCAAGCCGACTTGACGCCAAGGTTACGGTACTCAGTGTGACAGAGCCCCTGGGGCCACGCGCGGTGTCCGCTGCGAAGCAGGCCGGCATCGAAGATCCGGTGTTGCGCTACGATCAGCAGGTCGACCGAGAAATGCAGGACCGATTTGCCACCATAACCCAACGCGCGGCCTCCCACGGGGTCAAGCTTGAACTGGCCCATGAAGTCGATGACTTTCCCGCAGAAACAATAGTCCGCTTTGCCGAGCTCAAGGGTTGCGACCTGATCGTGATGTCGTCCCACGGCCGACGCGGGATAAGTCGCGTCCTTCTGGGCAGCCAGACCGCGGAAGTGGTGACGCATACGGAAATCCCGGTTCTTGTCGTACGCTGACACGAGTTGGACGGGAGAAATCGACAACCAGTGGCGCAAGGTTCCGGACCGTAGAGTCGAGGAAGAAGGAGATCGTGATGACTGACACAAAAGGCCTCACCCCCAAGTTCAAGCATGTGCGGCTTCTTCTGGCCCGGGAGAAGGGCCGTCCGTCGGGTGACAGTGAGGAAGGCTATGATTTGCTTGTTCCGCTCGATTCAGAGGGGCGCCTCGATGCTGCCGAGTGGAAAGCTCACCAGGAGTCCTGTCGGGTCCGTTGGTTCAGCGCGAACGAGGAAGATCGCATCGGTCGACTGCGGCGAAAGCCCGGCGGCCAGTGGTTCTTCGACTATGTCGAAGGAGAAAGCGATGACGAGATCGGATTTCGCCTGGGGGAGGAACGGTTCATCACCGGAGAATATGTCTCTGTGAGTGGCAAGGAAGGCATGCGCACCTATCAGGTGGCACGGGTAGAGCGACCCTGACACTGTTAAGGCAGACTTGTTGACCGGATGCGCGATCACGGCGGTATTCGTGAGACGAGGTCAGCCAGCCGGGCGGCGGGAACATCCTGGTGAAACCATTACGATGTAGAAAGGTCGTGGTTGAACCACGACAGGAAGAGAGCAAGCTATGCTCGGACTTATGATCGCTTATCGCAATCTCGACTCGTCTCCTGCAGTCGAAGAGCAGATAAATGAAAGGTTCGCTGACCTGGAAAAGCTCGGGGCCCGGATAGAGAGCTGCGATGTCGTCATCGAAGCCGGCGACCGTCGAAAGGTGTCAGGGCGTGAGTTCACCGTCCGCCTGAAGATTGCTGTACCGGGTCCCGATATCGACGTGGAGCGCCGGGTCGACCGCGGCGAGCCGGCGGCAGACGTCAACCTGGCCATCCGCGAAGCCTTCGATGTCGCCCGCAGGGAGATCCTGGAACGCAAGTCCAGACAGGGCGCCTGAGAATTCTGGTACCTACGCGCGATGTCGGCCACCACGACGGGCCGCGGGCGGCTTATGCCTATAAGCCGTGGAAGGATTTCTCCACGAGCATGCGCAGGTTCATCATGTCGTCGGTCATCGGTGTTCCTTCCAGAAAGGTTGGCTTCGACAACCAAACCCTACCGGAAAGCGCCGATGACCACCCCGCTACCCCAGCTACACCACCTCTCGGGACGTCACCCAGGACGCCTAGGGTCAGGACTCATTGATCCAGAAGATTGTGGTAGCTGCGATGCAGATGGCCGAGAAGAAGGTGTGGGCGCATCGATCGTATCGGGTGGCGACGCGGCGCCAATCCTTGAGCTTGGCGAAGAGGTTCTCGATCCTGTGGCGCTGCCTGTAGATGTCCTTGTCGTAGGGGAACGGCGCCTTGCGCCTGCGGCTTGAGGGGATGCAGGGTTCGATGCCCTTGTCGGTGAGGGCCTGGCGGAACCAGGCGCTGTCATAGCCACGGTCGGCGATCAGATGCGAGGCGGCGGACAGTTCCTCCAGGACCATGGCAGCGCCCTTGTGGTCACTGACCTGCCCGGCGCTGAGCTTGAGGATGATCGGCCTGCCGGCCTGGTCGCACACGGCATGGAGCTTGGAGTTCAGCCCGCCCTTGGTGCGCCCGATATGGCGGGGAACATCCCCTTTTTTAGAAGGCTCGCCGCCGTCCGGTGAGCCTTCAGATGGGTCGCGTCGATCATGATGCGCTCCGGCTTGGGGCCGGCCTGACTGAGCGCTGCGAAAATCCTGTCGAACACGCCCAGGCGGCTCCAGCGGATGAAGCGGTTGTACAGCGTCTTGTGCGGGCCATAGGCCTTGGGCGCATCCTTCCACTGCAGACCGTTCCGGATCACATAGACGATCCCGCTCACCACCCGGCGATCGTCAACACGCGGCACCCCGTGAGCCAGCGGGAAGTGCGGCGACAAACGCGCCATCTGCGCTTCGCTCAACAAGAACAAATCAGCCATCAGACCCTCCAAATGGAGAATCTGAATCACACTTCAATCCAGATTAATAGGTCCTGAGCCTAGCACCGCTGGACCACCGGGTAACAAGCTATGGATCTCGGCCATTCGTTTCAGGGTATTAGGCCGGACGGTGCAAGATCTCGTCCGATGGTACGCGCCAAACTCAGCAGCCGCCGGCATGCGGGGTTATCGTTTCGGGTGGACCAGACCATGCTGAACGGCAAGACCTCACCAGCGAGTTGCCGATAGGTGATGCCGGGAAACTGCGCGACAATCGTGGCCTCGCTCGTCAGCGTGAGGCCACGACCGACAGCAACCAGCGACAGGATATTGTCGCGACCGACCTGTTGGGAATAAATCTCTGCGTGGCTTCCGAGGCCCGCAAGATGCGCAACCAAATAGTCATGGATTTCCTGGCCCGGGGCAACATCGCTAACGATGAACCGCTCCGACAGCAGGTCCGGCCATCCGAGTTCTGCCTTCTCCGCCAGGCGATGATCGTCAGGCAAAACGACGAAGACCCTCTCGCACCACAGATGCTCGGTCTCACAGCCGTCCCAGGTCTTCGTGCCTGTTATAAAGGCAACGTCGAGATTCAATGTCCGGACGGCAGCGACATGCTCCGCCGGGTTTCCCTCGATGGGATCGACCCGGACATTCGGATGGAGTTTGCCGAACTGCCGCAGCAGGTCGAACAGGAAGCCGGACGCAAGCGACGAGAAGACGCCGACCCGGACGTGTCCCTCCTCGGACCGGCCGACCGCAGCGACTTCACTGGCGCCGGCGTCGATATGCCGGAGCGCCTTTCGCGCCGGTCCCAGAAACCGCTGGCCCGCAAGCGTCAAGCGAACTCCGCCCGCGTGACGCTGAAACAGGGACGCGCCGAGTTCATCTTCCATGTCGCGAATGCGGCGGCTGATGGCCGACTCTTCGATATCGAGTGCTCGGCCCGCTTTTCGGAAGCTGCCGTGCTCTGCCGCCGCCACGAAATAACGGAGGTGTTGGAGCTTGATGCGGCTCCGCGGCAGCTCGGGTATCAGGATTTCATCTGGAGCATTGTCACTCGGACGGGGAACGATATTTTCCGCCCCATCCACGATCACAGGTTCCCGTCTGCCCGAGGGTTGCGGCCAATGCCATCCATCGGCCAGGATGGTCGCGCCCTACCCTCGAAGCCGCTTGATGCTCCTGCCGCCTGGATTTCCCTGCGTCGTGTCGTCATATTTCGCCCACGCAAGAAACTTAACAATATTCAGTTAGCGGTATCGTGCAGATTGACATTGCCAACGTCAACGGAAAATGAATGTCATTAAGTAAAGTGTCCGCCAGCAACCCGCCAGCAGGAGAGCGGCAAGTGTGCCAGCCAAAGCGATGACACGGTGTTCCGTGATAAGCGACCTGGCGCTGAGCAGTGTCAGGCCCAGCCGGGGGCGGCACTGATGCCCCGCCCGAAAAAGGATGCGGCCCTCGACATTTCCCGGAAAGCGGTCGAGGAGACCATCCGGCTCCTTGGCGAGAGGGACGATTTCGATGTACCGCTGGCGGCGGTGGCCGAGGCGGTCGGCTGTACCGCACCCGCTCTCTACGGGCATTTCCGCAACAAGGACGCGTTGCTGCGCGCCGTCCATGATGCCGGCTTCAAGCGGCTCTATGAAGAGAAGCGGGCGCGGGCCAAACACTTCAGGGCAGAACCCCTCGCCTATCTGCGCGCATGCAGCCATGCCTATGCCGAGTTCGCCTTCGACAATCCGACCCTGTACCGCCTGATGTTTTCCCCACCGCCGAGCCTCGCAGCCGACCAGGGGCCCCTCTCGACAGATCTCGGCCGGTCGGTTCTGGAGTTGGTGGTGAAGGCCATTCGTGCCTGCCAGAAGCAGGGCCTTCTGCCGGGAGCGGACCCGAAGCGCTATGCTTTCACGTTCTGGGCAGCCGTTCACGGTGCGGTCTCGCTTGCACTGCAAAACCGTGCCCCGGATGAAAAGATCAGGCAGGACGCTGCGCTGGTGGTGGTCGATACTCTCCTGGAGATCATCGCGGCCACTGCTCCTGATCGCAGGTAGTCCCTGTCATAGTCGGCCGCCTTACCTGCTCCGCTTCTCCTTCGCGAAACCCCGGTCTGTGGCGATGAACCGCTCGAGCATCGGCACGATCAGCTTGACCGGGTCTGCGGCAGGCTGACCGGACTCGCGCGCCAGGACCTCGGCATAAGCGACGAGATCGCGATGAAGCGGTCCGGGCAGCTCCACTGTCACCTTGACTGGTCTGTCCTCGACAATGGGTCCGAGTTTCAGCTTCGCCATGGTCAACTCCTGTAGGGTTCGAGAACGAGGTCGCGGGTGACGATCACCCTGACCGGGAAGCCCGGCCGGACGGTGAGCGTCGGCGCAACCTGCAACTGGCGCTGGATGATCTGCTGGCCGGCCTGATTGATGGTGTCCTGTGCCCCATCGCGGATGGCGCGGATCAGGCGATCCTCGTCGCTGGTGGCGAGCTCCGTCCCCACCGCAAGCAGGGTCGATAACCCCGCTGCCTTCATCAGATCCCACCAGTGGTAATCGACGCCATCTTCAAGACCGGCAAAGCCGCTGGCGTCCGCACCGGGCTGACGTTCCAGCACGATGGAGCGGCCATTGGGCAGGATCAGACGGTTCCAGACGAGCAGGACGCGTCGCTGGCCAAAGGTCACGCCGGCATCGTATTGCCCGATAATGCGGGTGCCTTGCGGGATGAGGAGCAGGCTTCCGGTCGGGCTGTCATAGACGTTCTCCGTGACCTGGGCGGTGATCTGTCCGGGCAGATCGGACCGGATGCCGGTGATCATCGCGGCCGGGATAACAGCTCCCGCCTGAAGGATGTAGGGCGACGCCGGCGCCATGATGCGATCGAGCGCAACGGTCTGGCGATCCACAGGGCCGTTGAGGAAAGCCGTGTGCCGATCCTGTCCGGCCGTCGCGCCGGTTTGCGAGCCAAGGCCGAGACCGGCCAGTCCCGGACCTCCGGTGGCAGTTGCCGTGCCCGGACCGGTTTGGAAGAAAACGCGGCTGAGGCGCGCCGCTTCTTCCTCGGCAAGCCGGCGCTGCTCCTCCGGGTCGACGGCCGGCGCCGCCACGACAGGCGGTGCGACCGGCTGTCCCCGGTTTTGCGCATCGAGGATCGGGCCGCCGAGATCACCTGGCAAAGGCGGTCCAAGGACCGGGCCGGTATAATCCCTCGGCAGGCCGGACAAGCCATCGGCGGTGGGCCGGTTATCGGTCGAATAGAGCTCTTCGCCGCTCGCCCCCATGTCTCGGGTCTGGAGGGCGTAGACAAGCGCCCCGCCGATGCCGAGCAACGCAACGGCGCCGACGCTGGCGAGCATCTTGCGGGAAAGTCGCGTGACACGGGGCGGATCGGCGCGCAGCCGCATGGGCGCGGCGGCGTCCGTGCTGGTAGTGGTGGCTCTGTCCTCGGTCATGATGGCGAGTCTCCGGTATCGCGGGCCGGCTGGGCGGCGGCCTGCCGCTGTTCGATCCGGACGATCCGGACTGTCTGTTGGCGCTCGCCACTCCCAAGGCAAAGCTCGGCTGCACCGAACAGGCGGTCGACGATGAGGATGTTCTGGTGGATGCGGCTGTTGACGATCTGCGGCTCGCCATCCGAGCCAAGCACGAAGATCGGCGGCATCTCGCCTTGGACGATACCGCGCGGGAAGACGACGTAGACGCGTCGACCATCGTCAAAAGACCGAGATCGGCCGCCACGGCGGGCTGTCGCCGGTCAGGCCGTAGCGATAGTTTCGCGCCGCCTCGGCCGGGATGACGGGTGCGGCCGGGACCGACCGACGCTGCCGCCCCGCGCCACGTTCCAGGAGGGAGGCGTGTGCAGCGGACGCGGCCGGTCGTCGGTGACAGGTGCCTGTACGACGGGCAGCGGCGGCACGTCGGCATCGTAGCTGAACTGAGGAACCCGATTGGTGGCACATCCAGCCAGCGCCGTCGCGGCCAGCAAGGCCAAGATCGCGGGTTTGCGGAAAGCCGGAAAGCCGGACTTACGGATCGGCGTGCGGGTCATTGGCTCATCTCCCGCGACCAGTTGATGGCGTTGACGTAGATTCCGAGCGGATTGGCACGCAGCCGTTCGGCGTCGCGCGGCGTCTGGATCACGATGGTCAGGATCGCGGTCCAGCGCTCGGTGGTGGAGAGTTGGCCGTTCTCGTATTGGCGTTCGGTCCAGGCGACGCGGAAGGAATCCGGTGACGCCCGGATCACCGAGGAGACCTCAACCGCCACCTGCTGGCGACCAACGCGGGTGAAGGGGTCATTCGCACGGGCATAGTCGTTGAGCGCCGCCGCTCCCCGGTCGGTCGTCCATTCATAGGCGCGCAGCCAATTCTGGCGGACAATGATTGCGTCGGCCGGAATGGCCCGCACCTGCTCGATGAAGCGGCCGAGATGCCATGCGATCTGCGGGTCTGTCGGGCGATAGTCCGCGGTTGCGGGCGCTACGGTCTGCGCCTGACCGAGATTGTCCACCTGCACCACCCAGGGCACGATCGTCCCCTGCGCCGACTGCCAGACCAGGGCGGCGGCGAAGCCGGCCGAGAGGACCAGCGAGCCGAAGGCCATGTAACGCCAGTTCCTTGCCTGAACGCGAGCCGAGCCGATGCGCTCGTCCCAGACCTGCGCGGCCTTCTGGTAAGGGGTCTCGGGTTCAGGTGTTTTGCCGTAATGTGTCGATGATCGTTTGAACAGATTCATGAGCGGTCGCTTTCGGAAAGATTTACGAAAGAGCCGGAGCCGTGGCTGTCGCCGGAGCGCACGGCATGGCCCGCCATGGTCGTGCCGTGGCCAAGCGCCTGTCGGCGCTGCATCTGCTGCGCCCATGCCGGAGGACCGCCAGCGGAGGCCGATGCGGCGGCGGCATCGCCTGCGCCGCCGACGGTGCCCATGGACTGTCTCTTATACACANGAGGCGGCTGCGGACCCTGCTGCCCGGGCGACACCGCCAAGACCGGAGACGACACCTGCCGCGCCGGACTGGCCCAGCGATCCGACGCTATAGGCGGCTGTCGCGCCTCCCGCGGCGGTGGCGCCACCACGAACGGCCGCGGCTTCACCCGACAGAGCGGCCGCGCCTCCCCTTGCGGCCATACCAGCGGCGGCGCCGCCCGCAAGCACCATGCCACCGGCGGCAAGCCCGGTGCCGACAGCCGAGCCGGCTCCGAGCTGCGGCCCGCCCGAGACAAGGCCCGAGGCGATACCGGGGCCGAAGATGCCGAGGCCGAGAAGGGAGAGCGCGGCCAGCACGATCGCCATGGCATCGTCGATGGTAGGTGTCGCGCCGCCGAAACCGGCGGTGAACTGAGAAAACAGCGTCGAGCCGATGCCGATGATGACGGCGAGGACGAGCACCTTTATGCCGGAGGAGACGACGTTGCCGAGCACACGCTCGGCCATGAAGGCGGTCTTGCCGAACAGGCCGAAGGGAATGAGGACGAACCCGGCAAGCGTCGTCAGCTTGAACTCGATCAGCGTGACGAAGAGCTGGATCGCAAGGATGAAGAAGGCGAGCAGCACCAGCGCCCAGGCGAACAGCAGGCAGGCGATCTGGATGAAGTTCTCAAAGAAGGAAACGAAGCCCATCAGATCCGAGATCGCGTCGAGCAGTGGTCGGCCTGCATCGAGGCCGGTTTGTGCGACGCGGCCGGGGCGCATCAGATCGGCCGCGGAAAAGCTCGTGCCGGAGGCCTGCAGGCCGAGACCCGCAAAGCTGTCGAAAACGATCTTCGCGAGATTGTTCCAGTTGCCGATCAGGTAGGCGAAGACACCAACGAAGAGGGTCTTCTTCACCAGCCTGGCGATGATGTCGTCGTCGGCACCCCAGCTCCAGAATAGAGCCGCGAGCGTCACATCGATGACGATCAGGGTGGTCGCGATGAAGGCGACTTCGCCGCCGAGCAAGCCGAAGCCGCTGTCGATATAGCTCGTGAAGACGCCGAGAAAATTGTCGATGACCCCCATCCCGCCCACGGCTCATCGCTCCCCTTCGACTGCTGGGGCGGCGGGCGCCGGAGAACGGCCAAGGAAGCGGTCGCGGGACTCTGCCCAGGCCGAAAGACACTCGGCATCGCTGGTGGCGGCTTCTCCGAGTCGCTGGCATCGCCGAAGCGTCAGGCGCAGAGGATCCGCCTCGGGCTGGAGCTCCGGCGCGGACCTCACCCGCGCCGGTTCCTCTTCCCGGGTCATCTCGATCACCGTGGCGGTGATCGCTATGGCGATGAATATGATCGCCCCGATCCGGGCCAGCATTTTCCCATCCATGGGACCCCCTCCCGGGATCAGTTGCCGCTGTTGAACATCTGCGCGTTGCCCGGCTGATAGCCCGAGCCAGGTGTCAGAAAGCGCTCGCGCTGGATGCGGCCTTGTTCGGCGGCTGTCGCCCGGTCGGCCTCGAGCATGGCTGTGGCGCGGCCATTGGCGGAGATCACCGCGATGAGGTCCGAAAGCTGCTGCGATTGCAGTGCGAGAAGCTGGTTGCCCGCCTGCGTCGCTTGCAGCGCACCGACCGCATTTTGGCTCTGATCGACCAGCGCAGACATCGCGCTGCGATTGCTGTCGATATTGCCGACCACGCCGGCCTGCACGCGCATGGCGTCCTGCAACCCGCCAAGGGTGTTTTCCCAGCGCGAACGGGCATCGGCGATCAGCTGCGCGTCGGTGGCCGAGATCGAGAGCTTGCCGTAGTCCTGCTGGAACATGCGGTCGATCTGCTGGACGTCGAAGGCGATGCTCTGGGCCTGGCTCAAGAGCTGCTGGGTGCGCTGGATGTTTTGCTGAAGCTGCTGGAGCGAGGAAAACGGCAGGCTCGAGAGATTGCGGGCCTGGTTGATGAGCATCTGCGCTTCGTTCTGAAGCTGGGCGATCTGATTGTTGATCTGCTCCAGGGATCGGGCGGCTGTCAGCAGGTTTTCGGCATGATTGGTCGGATCATAGACGATGCGACCGAACCCGCCGAAAAAGGCGTGTGCGGGTGTGGTGAGCACCGGCGCAAGCGGCGTCGCAAGCGCCAGGGCGAGCAGCGAGACACGCGTGAAACGGTGCAATTTGGGAAAGGTCACAGGTCGATCTCCTCTTGGCTGAACTCTTCATCGATTGAGAATTCGTCTTGGGGCCCGGCTTGGCTCGAGATGCCTATTGCCTGCTCATCCTCCGGGCCCGAAGGCGGCCCCGGGACGAGATTGGGGAGGCCGGGGATCAGGTCGGCGGCCCAGTCCACGCCGCGATGGCGCAGCCAGGCGGCAAGGAAGCCGTCGGCCCCATGCTCGGCGTGGACGCGCTCGATGGCGGCCTGATCGGATTTGGAAGACGCGGCGCAGAGCGCGAGTCCGACTTCGCTGAGGCCCAGCTCGAACAGCCGGTTGCCGCGTCTCGACTGGCAGTAATAGTCCCGCTTGGGTGTCGCCCGTGCGAGGATCTCGATCTGGCGATCGTTGAGACCGAAGCGGCGATAGATGGCCGTGATCTGCGGCTCGATCGCGCGCTCGTTCGGCAGGAGCAGCCGCGTCGGGCAGCTCTCGATGATGGCGGGCGCGATCGCGCTGCCATCAATGTCCGACAGGCTCTGCGTGGCGAAAATGACCGAGGCGTTCTTCTTGCGGAGCGTTTTCAGCCATTCGCGGAGCTGGCCGGAGAAACCGTCATCGTCGAGGGCGAGCCAGCCCTCGTCGATGATGAGCAGCGTCGGGCGGCCATCGAGCCGGTCGCCAATCCGATGGAACAGGTAGGACAGGACCGCAGGCGCCGCTCCGGTTCCGACGAGCCCTTCGATCTCGAATGCCTGCACGTCGGCGGAGCCGAGGTGCTCGGTCTCGGCGTCAAGAAGCCGGCCATAGGGACCGCCAACACAATAGGGTCGCAGCGCCTGTTTGAGGTCATTGGATTGCAGCAGCACGGCGAGGCCGGTGATGGTGCGTTCGCCGGGGGGCGCGGACGCGAGCGAGGACAGCGCCGTCCAGATGTGCTCCTTCACCTCCGGTGTGACGGCGACACCCTCGCGCGCCAGGATCGCGCCGATCCAGTCGGCAGCCCAGGACCGCTCATAGGCATCGTCGATGCGGGAGAGCGGTTGCAGCGACACCGAGGCGTCCGACCCGTCGGTCAATCCGCCGCCCAGATCGTGCCAGTTCCCACCCATGGCGAGCGCCGCGGCTCGGATGGACCCGCCGAAGTCGAAGGCGAAGACCTGAGCTTTCGCGTAACGGCGGAACTGCAGCGCCATCAGCGCCAGCAACACCGATTTGCCCGCGCCGGTCGGGCCGACGACGAGCGTGTGGCCGACATCCCCGATATGGAGGGAAAGCCGGAACGGCGTACTTCCCTCGGTCTTGCCGTAGAGCAAGGGGGGCGCACCGAGATGGTCGTTCCGTTCCGGCCCTGCCCACACGGCGCTCAGGGGGATCATGTGGGCAAGATTGAGTGTCGAGATCGGCGGCTGCCGGACATTGGCGTAGGCATGCCCCGGTAGAGAGCCGAGCCAGGCCTCGACCGCGTTGACGGTCTCGGCCATCGCCGTGAAGTCGCGGCCCTGAACGACCTTCTCGGCGAGCCGCAGCTTTTCGTCGGCGATGCGCGGATCGGGATCCCAGACCGTGATCGTGGCCGTGACATAGGCCATGCCCGCCATGTCCTGCCCGAGCTCCTGCAGGGCCATATCGGCGTCGGCGGCCTTGTTGGACGCATCGGTGTCGACCAACGCGGACTGCTCGTTGGTCATCACCTCCTTGACGATCGCGGCGATCGACTTGCGCTTGGCGAACCATTGCCGACGGATCTTTGTGAGCAGCCTTGTCGCCGCGAGCTTGTCGAGGAGGATCGCCCGCGTGCTCCAGCGATAGGGAAATGCCAGCCGGTTCATTTCATCCAGCAGGCCGGGCGTCGTGGCGGTGGGGAAGCCGATGATGGTGAGGACACGCAGATGCTGATCGCCGAGGCGCGGCTCCAGCCCGCCGATCAGCGGCTGGTCGGCAAGCAGCGCATCGAGATGCATCGGCACCTCCGGCACGCGCACGCGATGCCGGTTGGTGGAGATCGTCGAGTGGAGATAGGTGAGCGTCTCTGGGTCATCGAGCCAACGGCATTCAGGCATGAAGCCGTCGAGCAGGGCCAGAACGCGGTCGCTCCGATCCACGAAGCCGCGCTGCAATTCCCAGGGGTTCACGCCCGATTGCTCGCGGCCCTCATAGAGCCAGGTCTCGGCACGCGCGGACTCCTCGGCCGGCGGCAGCCAAAGGAAGGTCAGGAAATAGCCCGACACGAAATGCGCGCCGGCCTCCTCGAATGCGGCCTTGCGCTCGGCGTCGACCAAGGCCGATGCCGGGTCGGAAAACAGGCTTTCGGGATAGGTCGCGGCCTCGCTGCGCTGAGCCTCGACGAAGATCGACCAGCCGGAGCCGAGACGACGGAGGGCATTGTTGATGCGGCCAGCCACGGCGACAAGTTCGGCGGCGACCGACGAATCCAAATCCGGCCCGCGAAACCTTGCCGTCCTCTGGAAGCTGCCATCCTTGTTCAGCACCACGCCGGATCCGGCCAATGCGGCCCAGGGCAAATAGTCGGCCAGGCGAGTGGCGGTGCGGCGGTATTCGGCCAGGTTCATCATCGCCGGGCCCTCACACCGCCAGGAAAGCCGGGATGCGCAGATGCCGGCGCCCGACTTCGACGAAGAGCTGGTCGCGCTTTGCCGCCCAGACGGCCACGAAATGTCCCACCGCCCAGATCGCCAGACCGACCAGCCAGAGGCGCAGGCCGAGGCCCACCGCCCCGGCGAGCGTTCCATTCAGGATCGCAATGGAACGGGGAGCGCCGCCCAGCAGGATGTGTTCGGTCAGCGCCCTGTGAACCGGGATGGTGAAGCCCGGCACGGCATCGAGCTGTTCGAGAACAGCCGCCATCAGATGAGCGCTCCGCCGCCAAACGAGAAAAAGGACAGAAAGAAGCTCGATGCCGCGAAGGCGATGGAGATGCCGAAGACGATCTGGATCAGCCGGCGAAAGCCGCCAGAGGTGTCGCCGAAGGCCAGCGTAAGCCCGGTAACGATGATGATGATGACGGCGATGATCTTCGCGACCGGTCCCTCGATCGATTCGAGAATGCTCTGAAGCGGCGCCTCCCAGGGCATGGATGAACCGGACGCATGCGCGGCCGGGGCCATGAACAGGCTGACATAGGTGACGGCCGCGGCTGTCGCGATGTGACGGCGAATGCGCAAGGCGTGACGGATCATTCGGACTTCCCTTCTGAACTGATTGCGGGGGTGATGCGGTAGTCGCCGTCAGGGCCGAGCCCTTCGACGCGCGCGAGTTCGACAAGCCTTCGCGCGGACCCGCGTCCGGCGAGGACGGCGACCAGCTCGATCGTCTCGGCGATCAGGGCGCGCGGCACGGTGATGACGGCTTCCTGGATGAGTTGTTCGAGGCGGCGCAGCGCGCCGATGCCGGAGCCGGCATGGATCGTGCCGATGCCGCCCGGATGTCCCGTTCCCCAGGCCTTGAGCAGGTCGAGCGCCTCGGCGCCGCGCACCTCGCCAACGGGGATCCGGTCCGGGCGAAGCCGCAGGGAGGAACGGACGAGGTCGGAGAGCGTCGCCACCCCGTCTTTCGTGCGCATGGCGACGAGGTTTGGCGCGGCGCATTGCAGCTCACGCGTATCCTCAATGATGACAACCCGGTCCGCGCTGTTGGACACCTCGGCAAGAAGAGCGTTGGTCAGGGTCGTCTTGCCGGTCGAGGTGCCGCCCGCGACAAGGATGTTGGCGCGCGTCGCCACCGCCTCGCGCAATGTCGCGCTCTGTTCGGCTGTCATGATGCCGCCAGCCACATAGTCATCGAGCGTGAACACCGCGACTGCGGGCTTGCGGATGGCGAAGGCGGGCGCGGCGACGACAGGCGGCAGCAGGCCTTCGAAGCGTTCGCCGGTCTCCGGCAGTTCGGCCGAAACCCGCGGCGCCCCGGCATGCACTTCGGCGCCGACATGATGGGCGACGAGCCGCACGATGCGTTCACCGTCGGCTGCGGGCAGAATCTCCCCCGTATCGGCCAGGCCCTCGGACAACCGGTCCACCCAGATGCGGCCATCGGGATTGAGCATGACCTCGACGACCGCGGGGTCGTCCAGAAAGCGGGCGATGGCGGCTCCGAGCGCGGTGCGCAGCATGCGCGAACTGCGCGCGCGTCCTTCTGTATTGTTATGTGAAGCCACCATCTTGTCCCCGTTCTGGCCGGGAACAATTGGGTCTTGCCCCGACGGGGACGATTAAAAGAACCCGAACTCGGGTGGATTCAACAACTGTCTTTCGGAGTAGTACTGTAGCGTGCAAATACAGGAAATCGGCGGGATTGCCCGGCACCGCCGACATGCTGCACGGCCCCTATGATGGTTCCGACCGCGCGGGGCTGACATCCTCGCTGATCTCCTGCCGGAGCTGCGGTCCCGCAGCAAGGCGGCGCCCGAGCGCACCGACGAAAGCTTCATAGCGTTCGCTCGCTTTCGCCCGCGCCGCCTGGGCCGCAGGCTCGGGCAGCGCCGGAGTGCTGGTGAGCCAGAAGCGCACGAAAACCGCCAGGGTTTCCACGGAGATCCCGACATCGCGCTCCAGCCTTGAAACGCGCCGGTCGATCTGGTCGAGCCGTTTGACGATGGCCGCTTCACGGCGTTCGTCTGCATCCGGCGACAGAAAGGACGCGATCGCGGCTTCCGCGATCATCGATCGGGACTGGCCACGGCGGGCAGCGAATTCCGCCAACATCGTCATGATCTCGGGGTCGAGATAGACGGAGACCGGAGATTTCTTCTTGCGTGCGGTCATGGCAGTCAGAGGTCCATCCCGTCACCGGGATCCATGCTCGCCTGACGCGCCACGTTCAGCCCCATCACCTGCGTGAGGCGCCGGCTGCGGGTTGCATCGTCCTCACCGTCCTCATCAGGCGGATCGAACTCGTTCTCGATCGGCTTCCTCTTCTCGATCGGATTGGCATGGCTCAACTCCGGCTGCTGCCGGTGCTCGGAACCAGTCGGATCTTCATCCGGATCGCCGGATGTCGTCGTGGTCGTGTCGAACAGCGGACGCTGCGGCACCGGCAAGGCGCTCCAGTCGTCGGACTGTGGCTTGCCGGATCGGACCAGGTCCGGGGGCGTGAGGATGCGCTCCTTGAAGCGCACATCCTCGAAATAGCGGGCCTTCTTCGCGCGGATCGGCGGGGTGCCGGCTAGCATGACGATCTCGTCGGAGGGCGGAAGCTGCATGATTTCACCGGGCGTGAGCAACTGGCGCGCCGTCTCGGATCGCGAGACCATCAGGTGCCCGAGCCAGGGCGAAAGCCTGTGGCCGGCATAGTTTTTCATCGCCTTCATTTCGGTTGCCGTGCCGAGCGCATCGGACACGCGCTTGGCCGTTCGCTCGTCGTTGGTGGCGAAGCTCACGCGCACATGGCAATTGTCGAGGATCGAATTGTTCGGGCCGTAGGCTTTCTCGATCTGGTTCAGAGACTGGGCGATCAGGAAGCTCTTGAGACCGTAGCCCGCCATGAAGGCCAGGGCGCTCTCGAAGAAGTCCAGCCGACCGAGAGCCGGAAATTCGTCGAGCATGAGCAGGAGCCGATGCCGCCCCGCCTTGGTCTGCAAATCTTCGGTCAGACGGCGCCCGACCTGATTGAGGATGAGGCGGACAAGGGGCTTGGTCCGATTGATGTCGGACGGTGGCACGACGAGGTAGAGCGTCGTGGGCATTTCGCCCGCAACCAGGTCGGCAATGCGCCAGTCGCAGCGGCGCGTCACCTCGGCGACGACGGGATCGCGGTAGAGACCGAGGAACGACATGGCGGTGGAAAGCACGCCTGAGCGCTCATTGTCGGACTTGTTCAGGAGTTCGCGCGCCGCGCTGGCGATGACGGGATGCGGGCCGGCTTCTCCGAGATGCGCGGTCTTCATCATCGCGTCGAGTGTCGCTTCGATCGTGCGCCTGGGGTCGGAGAGGAACGAGGCCACGCCAGCGAGGGTCTTGTCGGGTTCGGCGTAGAGGACATGCAGAATGGCCCCGACCAGCAAGGCATGGCTGGTCTTCTCCCAGTGATTGCGTCGCTCAAGACTGCCTTCCGGATCGACCAGGATATCGGCGATGTTCTGGACGTCGCGGACCTCCCATTCACCGCGGCGAACCTCGAGCAGCGGATTATAGGCGGACGAGTCCGGGTTGGTCGGATCGAACAGAAGCACCCTGCCATGCCGGGCGCGAAAGCCCGCGGTGAGCTGCCAGTTCTCACCCTTGATGTCGTGGACGATCGCCGAACCTGGCCAGGTCAGAAGTGTGGGCACCACCAGGCCGACGCCTTTGCCAGACCGTGTCGGCGCGAAACACAGGACATGCTCCGGCCCGTCGTGACGAAGATAGGCGCGATCGAGGCGCCCGAGCACGACGCCATCGGGATCGAGGAGTCCCGCGGCCCTGACCTCATCGGGTCGCGCCCATCGGGCGGAACCATAGGTTTCCGCGTTCCTTGCTTCCCGCGCTCGCCAGACCGACATACCAATCGCGACGGCAATGGCGATGAATCCGCCCGATGCCGCGATCATCCCACCGGTGGCAAAGATGCCCGGCGCATAGGCTTCATAGAAATACCACCACCAGAAGATCGCGGGCGGATAATAGACCGGCCAGCCGCCGACCCGGAACCAGGGCGACCCGAGCTGCGCCTGAAACCCGAGCTCCCATGCCACGTATTGTGTCGCCGCCCATGTCGTGACGAGGACGATCAGAAAGACGGTGATGATCTGGCCCCAGAGGATTCTCGTCGCGGACATGGTGGTTCCTTCCTTTGAGTCTCAGAGCCCGAGGCCCCGTTTACGGCCGAAGCTCCAGTCGACGCCGCCGTCGCCCCGCGCGACGCCCGAGACGTGGCGGCCGAGATTCTTCTCGAGCGAAGGGGACCAGGGCACGAGCTGGAAGCCGAGGCCGTCGTCGATCATGGCGAAGCGGCCGGATGCCAGCGCCAGTCGCTGCCGGTAGGTGCCGGAGACATATTCGCCGCCGGCGGCCCGGTTGAACGGCAGGCCTGTCTCGGCCGCCAGCTTGCCGCCGAGCGCATCGAGTTCCCGGCGCCGCAGCGTGTCGATCAGGTTGCGGTTGAAGACGATGCGTCGCCCCTGACGCTCCGCCAGCCCTTCCTGCAGAAGGCGCTCGGCGCGGCGATCCATCGCTTCGCGAACCTCGGCGCCGAAGCCACCGGAGGAAACATCGATCCGCTCGCGCGCGACGGCCTGGCGGTCCAGCCAGGTCGCGCCGGACGCCGAAATCTGGGCTTGCAGATCGAGATCGGAACGCACGGCGATCGCCACGCGGCGCTGCCCCCTGGCATTGTCGAAGCTGCGAAGCTCGACGATCGATCCGGGAGCGCTGTCGCCTGCGGCATCGAGATCGGGCAGCTTGATGTGATGGGTCCGGCCATCAACGCCGTCGACCACCGCATAGGCCGTCCCCTTCAGCTCGTCATCGAGCCCACGCTCGACCAGCCGGCCGATGACCGGCGCGTCGACACTCTCGGCGGCAAGCACATAGCCTGCGGCGCCACGCTCGATCCCCTTCTCGGTCAGAGCCCGGTGCATGCGTTTGATGATGTCGCCGCGCTCTCCCAATTGGCGCAGCGTTGCCTCGGCATCGTGGCTGATCGACCATTGCCCGGGACCGACCTGCTCGGCGAGGCCGAGCGTTTCCAGCTTCCGGAGCCGGCCGATTTTGAGAGCCTGGTATTCGTCGGGCTGACGGTCGGGATGCGGCGCGAGGTCGATCGCACCTGCATCGCGGGCATCGCGGACGAGCTGGCGGTCGAGCTGGGTCCAGCGCTCGGCCTCGATCTGCCGTTCGAGGGCGCGCCGGATGTCGTGATCGGTGCGCGGCCCCAGTTCCATGGTGATGAGATCACGCGCCCGGTCGCGCATCCCCTCCTTGATATAGTCGCGCGAGATCACGAGGTCCTGCCCGTCGTCCCGAACGCCGCGGACGATCAGATGGACATGGGGATGTTCGGTGTTCCAGTGATCGACGGCCACCCAATCGAGACGCGTGCCGAGGTCCTTTTCCATCTGCCCGACGAGATCGCGCGTGAAGGATTTGAGATCCGACATCTCGAGCGCGTCGTCGGGCGAGACAATGAAGCGGAAATGATGCCGGTCATCGCCGCAGCGCTCGGCGAAGGCCCGCCCGTCGGCAGCCTCCGTCTCCGGCCCGAACAGACGCGCCTTCTCCCCGTCCCGGGTCACGCCCTCGCGGCTGAGGTAATCGAGATGCGTGCCCAGGGGCGCAGCGCGACCGGAATGACGCACGACGCGCGCCTTGACCACGGCTCCCCGTGACCGCGCGGTGATGAAACGATTGGCCTGAATGCTGGCCCGCTGCCCATGCCCGAAGCGTGAGCGGTCCCCGGACGTGACGCGGCCGGAGCGCGACACCGTTCCCCCGGCCTTCTTGGCCGCAGCGAGTGCCTGGGCGATGAAGGGGCGCACGTGCTGTGCCCGCGTCGAACGAATGCGGCCAGGGCGGATGCGAAACTCGCGCTCACCGGCCATGACCCTGCCCCGCAATGTGCGAAAAGCCGAGCAATTCCGGGCAGGTGAGCGGTTCCGGCACATTGCGCTGAGACGCCGCAATGTGTGAAACGCGCTGGAAAACCCAATAAAAACAACCGACCGCCCGGCCCACAATGTGCGGCCTTTTATCCTGCCATCGTCCGGTCGTGGTGCCCGCACCCGACCCTTTCGCCCTCCATGATGCGCAAACGCACGCCAGAACGCGATGGAGCGTTCGGCGGGTCATGGCGCATCGCCCAAATCTTGCGCGGTAACGAAAATGCCCTCCGCGGCGCCCGGATCCGCTCCGGGAACGAGGGAATGGGCGCCCTGCTGCGGCGGGTTGTCCGCAGCTTCGCGGCTGAAATCGCGCGCCACGAAGAGCGGCGCCTCGCGCCAATCGGGCGGCGGTGCGGGCGTGACAGAAGCCGTGCCGGGCGGCCCATCCGCGCCCAAGATCGGCGCGAGGGTCGCGACATAGGCGAGCGTCTCTGCGGGCAGATTGCGACCGTCGGAGAGGTATTCGTCGTAACGGCCCGGTCCGGCATTATAGGCCGCCAGCATGGCCGCGATATTGCCGTAGCGATCGAACATCTCGCGCAGGTAAGCCGCACCCGCGAGAATATTGTCGCGACGATCGAAGGGGTCACGGCCGAGCCGGTGACGCAAGCGCAGCCCGGCCCAGGTATCGGGCATGATCTGCATCAGGCCAATCGCGCCGGCCGATGACACCGCCCGCAGATCGCCCGCGCTTTCGACGCGCATCACCGCGCGGATCCAGTGCTCCGGAATACCGAAGCGGAGCGAGGCTTCCGCGACATACTGGGCGTTCGGATCGCGCAGAACGGCATGAGCCGCGGGTGCGGCCGGGACCTGCGCCAGTGCATCGGGCGCGAACGGTAACGACAGGCCGAGAAGGAGAAGGGAGGCCGTGCGCCGGGCGGCGCGAAACCGCCCGAACGCATGACCCTGGCGACGCCGGAAGCGAAGCTGCGGCATCGCTCAGTCCTTTGAGTCGCGCTTGGGCGCGCGGCTCCAGTGCAGCGACCACGACGTCGCGTCGGCGCCGTTCTGGAACAGGGCGGCGCGCATCGGATGCGGCAGGGCGGGATCGTCGATCAGCACCGAGAGATAGTCTCCGGCCTTCTCGCCGGTGCGCGACCAGGCGGCGCCGACCTCCGGGCCGCTTTCATCCGGGCCGAGGTGAACACGGTGATCGGGCGCGTTCTCCACCCCTGCGGTGTCGACCACGACGATGGCGATCTCGCTGTCGAGCGTTAGGGTCCGGATGCGGCCGAAGAAGCCGGATTTCTGCCGGGTGAACTCACCGATTTGCGGCATGGGACGTTCCTTTCCTTTGCGGCGGAGTGGACCGGGAACGGGCGGAATGTCCGCTCCCGTGCAGGCGTTCACCGCGTTGACGCCTGCGGTTCGAGGCGGCCGTCGCCGTTCTCGTCGGTCCAGATCGGCACGACGCGCGCGGTGACGGATGCGAGGGGGAGCGGCCCGAAATAGCGACCGTCCAGGCTGTCTTCGGTGTCCCAGTTCATCAGGAACACATCGCCATTGGCGATCACCCGACAGCCCTGCCAGGAGGGCAGTTGGCGGCCCCGGCTGTCGCGTTCGCGGGCTTCGCCATAGGCGTGATCGTAAGCCGTGATCTGAGCGCCATCCCGGCACACCTGGGTGCCGGGGAGCGCCAGAACGCGCTTGATCAGGGGAACGCCGCGCGGGAGATAGCGGCGCGCGTCGAGGAAGCCCGCGAGATCGTCCGGCGGCATGACCGCAACAAGATCGCCGACCTCGAGCCGCCCCACAGGGCGAACGGAGTAGAGGCCGATCGGCGCGCTGGCCGACGCATTCCAGATGAAGCGGGGACCGTGCCCGGTCAAATGCGGCGCGACAATCAGCGCGCCCGCCGCCGCCATGGTCCAGACAATGGCGCGGCGGCTCATGGCTGGACGCTCCGCCGTTTCAGCCAGGCGCGGTGCTGGGCTGGCGCATAGGGACGCGGCCGTTCGCCGGCGGCGAGCCGGTTGTGGACGTGCCGCCAGTGTTCGGGCGAGACCTCCACCGCATCGATACCCGCCGCTTCGATCGCGTCGATGATCTGAAGCATGCGCTCCACCTTGGGCCAGCCATGGGTTCGCAGGAGAAGGACGCCGCCGGGATCGACGAGCGGCACGGTCTGATAGGCTTCACCCAGCTTCGGGGCGCACAGGATGTCGAGCCGGGACTCGACCGTTCCATGTTCGTTGGCGGCCCAGCGTACGAGCGCAAAGCAGGAGCCCGGCCGGAAGGAGAGGACACGCCGGCGGCGGTCCAGGATCTCCTCACGCGCAGCCATGCCGAACCTGATCCAGTGTTCGACCGACTTCTCGACCCAGACCAGCTCAACACGAGTGAACCGGTCGGCCATGTGCGCGGATCGAGCCTGACCGGATGTGGTGCTTGGTGTCATTCGCCATCTCCGCTGGTTGGGGGAAACTCCCGTGCGAGGAGCTCGCGCGGCATGTCGGCGACGGTCATGCCGCGCCGGAAGGCGGCGATCTTGATCCGCCCCCGCAACTCGGGCGTCACGTCGATGGTTAGCCGGGCGGTATTCGTGGCCGCTTCGTCGCGTTTCGGGGGCGGTCCGGCCTTGATCCATAGTTCGGGATCGGCCGGCCGGGTCGCGAAGCCCTTCCTGTTTGCCCGGGCGCTCATGATGCGCTCCGGGGATTGCCGAGATGCGCTACCTCGGCCACCAGCGCGGAGATTTCGCGCGCGGCCGCGCTCTCATGGTCGAGTTCCCGGACGATCCGTCCGGACTGCGCAGCGGCGGCGAAAGCAATGCGCTGACCGATGCGACTGGCCAGGGCCGGTGGGTCATGATCCGCGAGCGTTTCGGCGGTATCTCGCGCCAGCACAGTGCGCGCCCCGCATCGGTTCAGGACGAAGCGGGCCACCAGTTCCGGCCGGTAGACGCGCGCCTCCGAGTTCAGCGCAAGCATTTCCGCGGACGCCCAGCCGTCGAAGGGCGACGGGTGCACCGGGATCAGCACCATGTCCGTTGCCAGCAGCGCTGAGCGCATGAGTCCGGCCACACGCGGCGGCCCATCGATGACGACGAGATCGGCATCCCTGGCCAGCGCGGGGGCTTCGCGATGCAGTGTGTCTCGGGCGAGACCGATCACGCTGAACAGGCGTGGCAGCCCCTCGCGAGCGCGCATCTCGGACCAATCGAGCGCCGAGCCTTGCGGGTCAGCGTCGACGAGGATGACCCGCCGTCCTTGCATGGCCCACTCGCCCGCAACGGCGAGCGCCAGCGTCGTCTTCCCGACGCCGCCCTTCTGATTGAGCAAGGCGAGGATCATTACGCGCCTCCCGAGGGGTCGTCGGAAGACGCCGTGGGAGTGCGACGACGGACGGTGAAAGTGTCAGCGGTGGCGCTCCGATCCTGTGCATGGCGCTTGTCGCCGGACGTTACTTTCAGCGCATTGCCGACCTTCACGATGAGCTTTTGCACATCGCGTCTGCGCTCTTCAAAGTTAGATTCTTCGTTAGACTCTAAGTTAAGGGCGCGATTTTCGAAGCGATTTCCGGGCTTTACGCCCCGTTTGGGTTCCTGATAGCACGAGCCCTGGGTTCCCGATAGCACGATAGTCCGGGTTCCCGATGGCACGAGGCCATCCACAGGTTTTCCACAGGCTGGGCTGGGCTCGAAGGCCAGCAACATCCGGCCGCCGTATTCGATCTCGGTGAACAGCGTGTAGCCGGGGAGCGGCTGGCGCCGGATGATGTCGCGCAGCTCGAAGGCGAAGCGCTTGAACGGCGACAGGCTGCCCGATTTCTGGTGAAGATAGCGAAAGTCGAAGCGCCAGCCGTCCTTCTGCCGACCGCCATGCTTGCGGACGAGACGGTAGAGCCAGCGTTCGAGTCCGCCCGTCAAATCGAAATAGGCTCGGTCGATCGTGAGGATGAGCGCATCGTCGAGGACGGCCTGGTAGAACCAGTCCGGGACGATCATCTCGACGCCGTCGGGTCGGCCCTTGTGGTTGGTCCGCTCCTGCCACTCGTTGATCCAGGAGAAGCGGTGGCGGCGTCCTTCGGCCGTCTGACGCAGCGTGGTCGATATCGTTGTGGATTGCAGCCGGTCCAGTGCGGCCTTCAGGCGCCGGTAGTCTCGCAGGCTGGTGCCGCGGCCGATGAAGGTGAGAATCTCGTAGGGCGTCGCCATCATGAGCCGCGAGGTTCGCAGCCCGGCATCGCGTGCCTCCACGATCTGGCTCGCGGCCCAGATCAGGATGTCGGCGTCCCAGATGGTCGCCATCCCGTGATCGGGGACCGCCTCGACGCGGATCGAGACGGCTCCCGCGCTGAAGTCGATCGGCGCGACGCGATGAGACTTTGAGAGGGAGAAGAAGGGATAGGCCATAAGATCCTGCGCGTCTCGTGGCGCGAAATCTCCCGGAAGCGCTCTGAACAGATCGAGCTGCCCGCGCTCCGACAGGGTTCGACGCCGTCCTGTCATCAGCGGGCGGTGCGGACCGCCCGCGGTGAGGCCGGCGGCATCTGCCGCTTGGGCGGAACCAGCTGGCCGCGCGGATCGGTGACCTCCACCACCGATCCNCGCCTCGACGCGGATCGAGACGGCTCCCGCGCTGAAGTCGATCGGCGCGACGCGATGAGACTTTGAGAGGGAGAAGAAGGGATAGGCCATAAGATCCTGCGCGTCTCGTGGCGCGAAATCTCCCGGAAGCGCTCTGAACAGATCGAGCTGCCCGCGCTCCGACAGGGTTCGACGCCGTCCTGTCATCAGCGGGCGGTGCGGACCGCCCGCGGTGAGGCCGGCGGCATCTGCCGCTTGGGCGGAACCAGCTGGCCGCGCGGATCGGTGGTGGAGGTCACCGCGCCGCGATCGGCCCAGGCTTTGAGATCATCGACGGAATAGACGACGCGCCCGCCGAGCTTGTGATAGGCGGGACCAGTACCGTAGGTGCGGTGTTTCTCGAGTGTCCTGGCCGACAGGCTGAGAAATGCGGCCGCCTCTTTCGTTCGCAAGTAGCGTGGCGGCAGAACGGCGGGATCAGGATGCATGGATCGAGCCTCCGTGGGGTTGCGGGACGCCGCAGAGGACCAGCGGCGATTTGCGACCACGGTGGCGGAGAAAGATCGGCGGGGTGGATGGGGAAGATTGGGCGCGAAGAATCCCCACCCCCCGGCAGAGCGGCAGGTTCAGGCCTTGCGTTTGTGCCGGAGCAGCCTGCGGTAGCCGCCTTCGATAAGGGCGGAGGCACTCTCAATCAGCGCGATGACCGTGTCGCGGAGCGCGGATGTTCGCCAGGGCTCCGAGGCGATGCGCTCGGAACCGAACATGGCAATCGCGATCTCCCGGTAGGTGGCGCCGTTGCTGCGGCCATCGGCCGCCTGCATCATCTGGCGCATCCTCCGTCGCTGATAGGGTGTCACGCGCGCGTCGTGCGGGACTGGTCCTGCGTTTGCGGCATGCCAGAGACGGAGAACGGCCTGTAGCCGGTCGTGTAGATCGTTGTCGAGGGGCAGAACGATGGAGGATGCGCTGCCGACGTCGCAGCCGGCCAGATACAAGATTTGCGCGTCGGTATAGGCCTCGTGGATCGCGTACAGGCCCTCCGGGCCTTCGCGGCCGTCAGCAGGCGCGAGCGGAGGCGGCGACGGCAGGAACGACGGCGCGGTGTCGATGAGCAGAACGGCCGGATTGACGAGCGGCGACCAGACGACCTGTTGTTCGAGCACGGAAAGGCTCGGTCGCGCCGGGAAATCGCAACCCCCATAGATGCTGGGCGTCATCGGTGTAGGGGTTTGTCTCCGCATTCATGGCGGCGAGTTCGGCGAAATGCTCCTGATAAGGTTCGGAGCGGCGCAGGCATTCCCAGGCAAGGCCCTCGACCGAGAGGCTGTCGTAGAACTCGTAACGATCGCTGTCGCTCCATTGGGATGTGTCTGGCCGCATCCTCCCCTCCTCGCTTTGACGGAACGGTCGAGTTGTTCAACGATTCCAGCATCATCCGCATGCGGGAAGATCGAGGGACGGCAATGAGCGATGCCGGTTTGGCATCGCTTCACGGCCCCGCCTGACGGGTCAGTGCCGCGGCGCGGATTGCCACAGGAGGTGACGATATCCGGTTCGGGTCATCCATCTCGCTCTCTTTAGATGGCTGTCATGGACGCGGCGCGCGCGAGCCGCCTCGAGTCGAGGGTCAATCCCGAACAGGACTTCCACCGCTTCGGTCCACTCGGCGCCGTCGGCGGCGGCGTCCAGGAGCCGCATGTACAGCTTGATGTGCGTCCGGTCGTAGGCCGTCAGTTCCTCGGCATCGGGAGCATCATCCTCGAATGGCTCGATCATCGAGGACATACCGGCCGCCCCTGAGACAAAATAGCCGTCGGGTGAATGGCTTGCGAGCGGCTACAGGTTTTAGCTGACTGCGAAAGACGCGCTCGCGCGGGCCAAGTATTCCCCGACCCTTTACCGGCGTCCTTTTTCGTCGCGATCATGAACAAGCAGCACCCCCTGTCCGCGTTCGGTCGACAGGAGAACTATTCCAGCCGCTTCAAGGGCCCGGCGAACCTGATCGCGCGTAGTTTCGTAGACCTCGAGCCGGCTTTCGGATTCGAGGCGCTTGAGCGCGGTCAATGATACACGGGCCTTATCTGCGAGCGTCTCCTGCGTCCAACCCAGTAACGCGCGTGCGGCCCGCGACTGTCGGGAGGTGATCATGCATGATCACCTCCCATCGCGACCGGCGCGCATTCCAGAACTACGACTATAATAGTCGTTCTGTTCCGATCTTCTATCTGAAATCGCAGATCCTGAGCCCGGCTTTGCGTGCGTCCTGGCTCAACGCTTCCGAATCGATTCGGCGGCAGCGGCCGGGGTGACGGCTTTCCTGCGAGCAGGGAGGAGGCCCCGACCTGTCGGCCGGGGCCTTGCGCGCCTTAGTCGCCGTTGCGGCGGTTGGGGCGGGACCAGATCAGGGAGTAACCCTCGCCGTCCTCGTCATCGAAGAGGTTGGCGTAGATCGGAGCGGTGAAGCTCGGATCGTCCAGCTTGAGGCCCAGATAGTCGCGGCCCTCGCCCGAGCGCTTGGACCAGGCGGCGCCGATCTCGGCGCGGCCGACCAGGACCCGGTGGCTGGGGGCATTCTCGCCGGTGGCGCGCTGGTCGGGGACGATGCGCACGCCCTTGGCCTGGACGCTGAGGGTGACGATTTCGCCGGTGAATTCGTTCGAGCCGGTCTTCTTGAAGGTGCCGATGGTCGCCATTTTAAGTCTCCGTTTTCCGTTTTCGAGCCCGCACCATTGCGGCCTCGATGGCGATCGACAGGACGGAGACGATCGCTGGCGCACCCCCGCGCAGCAGGGGCTGGACAGCAAAGGAGGAACTTTCTTGTCACCGCGAGGAATGACGGTGCCTGCACCGGCAGGGGAAGAAAGTTGTGACGGCGCTGTTGCGCTGAAGCGGTCGAGGCGCAGCCGGTCTTCGGCCAGATCAGGCCATTGAAGAGGCCGATTGGAGCGGTTGAGAGTCGGGGCATGAAACGGAGACGATGGCGCCCCAGTGGTTCCAGGAAAGACAGACCCGGCCGGCATCACGGCCGGTCCGTCACCCTTCGTCCCAGGCCTTGCGCGGCCTTCCACACGAACGGTTCCACCGGCATTGCCCCCATTGCCGGGTTCAGGATCGGCAGGCGAGTGCCGGAGCTGACATCTTGCGCTCCCGTTACGGCCGCGCGCGGGCCTCACGCCGATCCGGGTCGTACACTCCGATACATCCCCACCTGCCTGCTGACGGGGATGGCCGGTGTCACGCTGCCCTGGCTGTCCGTCCAGCCGCCGCTATGCGTCGTCACGCGCGCGCAAGGTTCCGGTCCGCCGGGCCGGCGGCCGCCCATCCCGCGAGCCGGAGGAAAGCCGTCACGCCCACGGCTATTGCGCCAATGATCGCGAATACGAACTGCCAGGTCTCGGACGGCATCGTGAGTTTGACGATGCCAAGCGTGGCATGGAACCCGGCGAGGACTGCGGGAGCGACAAAGACCAGGGCGATCAGCATGCGCGCCCAGAGCGGGCGGACGAGCATGAGCAGACCCTGCACAACGGCCAGGGTCAGCCCAGCCGCGAGGAGGCCGACGAGCCCTGCGCCGAGCCATCCCGCGCCTGTGCCATAGGCCCAAGTGCCGGCATTCACGCCGAGGAAGAACGGCAGCGCAAAGACCGCGAGGTTGAACAGCAACCAGCACATCGTGCCGATGGCGGCAATGGAAACGAGGATGCCCAGAATGATCATGGTGGCGGCTCCGTGCAAAAGGTTGAACGGTTGCGCCTGCCACCACCTCCACGGCGCAAACGGGAATATAGCATGAACATGCGTGTCTCGGCGAGACGGAATGGCAGGTCCGTTCGCGCGCCTTCGACATGAGAATGTTGGAGGGCAGCGCTCATGCGCTGCCCGTGCCGAAGCGATAGACCGGGATGCCCATCTTGCGGGCCTTGTCGGCCAGATTGTCCTGGATGCCGGTTCCGGGGAAGATGATGACGCCGATCGGCATGGTGGCGAGCATCTGGTCGTTGCGCTTGAATGGCGCGGCCTTGGCGTGTTTCGCCCAGTCGGGCTTGAACGCAACCTGCGGAATCTTGCGATTGTTGGCCCAGGTGGCGGCGATGCGTTCTGCGCCTTTCGGCGTTCCGCCGTGCAGGAGGACCATGTCCGGGTGTTTGGCATGGACCTGATCGAGCTTGTCCCAGATCAGCCGGTGGTCGGCCGTGTCCCCACCCGAGAAGGCGATCTTCGGCCCTGCGGGCACCAGCACCTCGTTGTCTGCCCTGCGCTTGGCGGCGAGGAAGTCGCGGCTGTCGATCATCGCCGCGGTCATCTGGCGGTGGTTGACCCGTGAGCCGGAGCGCGGCGACCAGGGCGTGCCGGTGGTGCGCAGGTAGATGTCGGCGGCGGTATCGCGGAAGAGCTCCATGCTGTCGCGGCGCTCGATGAGGCTCTGGCCGATGCCGATCAGGGTCTCGAGCTGGACGGATTTGACCTCCGAGCCATCCTGTTCCCGTTGAAGGCGTCTCTGCGCCTGCTCGTTGTCGTCCAGTTTGCGCTCGATCCGCTCGACGGCGCGGTGGAAGGTATTGACCGTGGACCACATGATCTCGTCGAGGTCGAAATCGAGGCTGGTGTCAGCCATGCTGGAAATCAGGGCGTCGAAGATATCGGCGACAGCGGTCTGGATGACGTGATCCTCGGGGGTGATCCGGGGATCTTCCTCGTCCTCCGAGGGACGATAGCCATAGAGTTCGAGATCCTCGATGACGTGGCCCGTCGGGGAGGTGCTGTGATCGGGTTCGAGTTCGTCATGAGCGTGCATGGGATGCGTCCTTCGGCTGGACCGCGACCGTCGCGGCCTTCATGGCGACGACAAGCCCACGGGCGATCCGGTCCGGCAGCCCGAGCCCTGGCGAGGGCCTCGATGGCAAAGCCAGACTATTTTGCCTCGCGCTGCAAAGCCCCGAAGGGGCGGCGGAAAATAGTCCGGCGCCGCCATTGCCGGGCCGGACCGTTTGTGGGCCGCTCGCCCTCTCGAAGGCCGAGGCGCGGTCCCCTGACCGTGATGGTGCAGTCCCATATGCCATGACAAGCCGGACCCCGCCCGATCACACCCCTTCCCGGCTATGCAGTGAGGACCATGAAGCGGCTGACGTCCTCGGGGGCGAGTTGTACCCGCACCTCCGCCCGAAGCGCAGTCAGCCCGCGCATGACGAGATCTTCGTTGATGTCCCCCAGCACGGGCGAGAGCGTGATCGCCTCGATCCCGGCCCCGCGTGCCCGGCCGACAAGGCTATCCCGCGCGCCGTCACCTGCCGGATCGTTGTCGCGGACGATATATAGCCTGCGCAAATCGGTCGGAAATAGGATGGCGGCGAGATGCCCGGCCGAGAGTGCGGACACCATCGGCATCGGGGGCATGGCCTGCCGCAGGGACAATATGGTCTCGATGCCCTCCCCCGCCGCCATGACATCCTGCGCCTCGCCAAAACGGACGGCATTGCCGAGCAGGTCGCCCATCGCCTTGCGCGGCGGATCGATGGGCGCCTTGGCCGAGCCGTCACGGGCGAGCCAGGTCCGGTGCGCGCCGGTGACCTTGCCATTGAGGTCGGTGACCGCGGCGATCATCGCAGGCCAGGTCTCGGTCGGACCATCGCCCTCGGGCCGCCAGTAGCAGTTCGGATGGAACCGAAGATTTGCGACTCCGCGTAAATCCGTAATGCCGCGCTTGCGCAAATACGCTTCTGCGACGCTGCCCGTGATCGGCCGGGTCATGCGCCAGAGCCTGCGCGCGGCCTCGGACGAACCCGATGGCGCCGTCGGCCGCCTGTATGCGGCCCCGGCTCCGGACGGGGCAGGCTGAGGAACCGTCGGGCCTCCTCGGCGACATCCGCGAAGTCGATCAGGCCGAGGGATTCCCGGATCACGTCGAGCAGGTCGCCATGCTCGCCGGTCGCCGGGTCGGTCCATTTCCCGGCGACACCCTTGGCGCTGTCATGCAAGCGTACGAACATCGAGCGCCCGGCGGTGTTGCGGACGTCACCGACTTGCCAGTAATTGCCCTGCTTGCGCCCGTTCGAGAGATAGAAGCGGCAGACCGCCTCGGCCTGACGGCCGAGACGCTGCGCGAGATCAGTGGCGTCGAGACGGGACATTACGCGGCCTCCCGCTCACCGATGCGCTCGACCGGGAAGCGGTCGAGGAGCCTGGCCGCAATCTCCGGCCCGGATGCGCCCACCGGCACGAAGAAGCGCAGCTTCCACGAGATGATCTCGCTGAAGAGGCCATAGGCGCGCAGGCGCTCCCGCATCGACTCGGTGAAGCCCGAAAGCTCGATGCGGTTCGCACCCATCACGCGGGCGCGGCGCAGCTGCAATCCTTCGGCGAGATCGAAGACCGTGCGGCCTTCCAGCAGTGCGGCATAAACCGCATCGGGCGTCAGACCAGCGGGGACACCGCTGGTCGAGGCGCTGGCGGCCCATGCGGGAGAGACGCGGCGGCCGATGATCCGTTCGCCCTCATCGGTCTGAAGGCGATAGACGCGGGAAGACTCCTGCGGCAGGCGCTTCCAGATCGGCAGCAGCAGACCTGTCACCATATGCAGCGTGCTGTCGGTAAACTCCGGCACCTCGGCGAGTTCGGCCCTCCAGGCCGCGCCGAATGTCTCCCGGTCGACCTCGACCCAATGGGTCTCGCCCATCATGCGTAGGGGGACGTTGTGCGCCTCCATCGGCCGGATCAGCCGGACGCGCCGTTCGATCTCGCCATCGTCCAGCATGACGCTGGTGGTGGGGATCTGGACAGCGGCACGGCCGGAACGCTCATTGACCAGCAGCTTCGCGCGGGGATCGTCAAGTTCGGCCGTCGCTGCATCCAGCGTGACCGGCCGGTTACGCTTGCGCTCGGCAATGGTCAGGAGCCGGGTCTCGGCGCCGGTCGCCGGATGGGTGTAGATTACCTGCCGGTCGGTGACGGTGAAGCTCTCGGCGCGCAGGGTTTCCAGCCCCATATCATAGGCGCCCGAGGCGATGGCCCCGTCGATCCTGGCCTCAAGCAACTGCTCGAAGGCCGAGAACAGGATGCCCTGGAGTTCGATTGTCAGTGCCAGCAGACGGTTGAGGAAGGTGGTGATCGGTGGCAGGTCATCCTTGAGACCATTGCTGTCCATCAGCTTGAGACCGGTGGCAGATTCAAACCGCTCCAGCGGGCAACCCTCCACCTTGCCGCGCACGACCAGCAGATAGAGCTGGCGCAAGGCGTCGCGGGCATAGCTGGATTCCAGATTGTCCTCGGGCCGGAACAGGCCTTGCCCGCCGGTCTGGCGCTGGCCGCGCGTGATGGCGCCCAGCGTATCGAGACGTCGAGCAATGGTGCTGAGGAAACGCTTCTCGGCCTTCACATCCGTTGCGACGGGCCGGAAGAGCGGCGGCTGCGCCTGATTGGTGCGGTTGGTGCGACCCAGCCCCTGAATGGCGGCATCGGCCTTCCAGCCGGGTTCCAGCAGATAGTGAACGCGCAGGCGCTGGTTCCTGGCCGAGAGTTCGGCGTGATAGCTGCGCCCGGTTCCGCCCGCGTCCGAGAAGACCAGGATGCGCTTCTGGTCATCCATGAACGCCGAGGTTTCGGCAAGATTGGCGGAGGGAGCGCGGCTCTCGACAGCGAGGCGTGCTGCCGGACCTTCGCCTCGGCGCACGATCCGCCGCGAGCGTCCCGTCACCTCGGCGACCATGTCGGTCCCGAAATGCTGCACGATCTGGTCGAGCGCGCCGGGAACGGGTGGCAGGCTGGCGAGCTGCTCGATCATCTCGTCGCGCCGGGCCACGGCCTCGCGGCTTTCGACCGACTGGCCATCGCGAAAGACCGGGCGCGACGACAGATTGCCCTCGCCATCGGTGAAGGGTTCGTAGAGCTGCACCGGGAAGGAATGGGCGAGGTAATCGAGAACGTATTCCCGCGGCGTGATGTCCACGCGGACGTCGCTCCATTCCTCGGTCGGCAGTTCGGACAATCTCCGCTCCATCAGCGCCTCGCCGGTCGAGACGATCTGGATGACGGCGGCATGGCCCGCCTCCAGATCCTCCGTGATCTGCCGGATCAGGGTCGGCGTCTTCATGCTGGTCAGCAGATGGCCGAAGAAGCGCTGCTTCGCGCTCTCGAAGGCGGAGCGTGCGACAGACTTCGCCTGCGGGTTCAGCGTGCCCTCGCTGCCGGTGATATTGGCGGCCTCCATCGCCGCATCGAGATTGTTGTGAATGACGGCGAATGCTCCGGCGTAGGCATCGTAGATGCGGCATTGCTCGCCCGTGAGCTGGTGCTCGACCAGTTCGTATTCGACGCCATCATAGGAGAGCGACCGTGCGGTATAGAGGCCGAGCGCCCGCAGGTCGCGGGCCAGAACCTCCATGGCCGCCACGCCCCCGGCCTCGATCGCCTCGACGAATTCGGCGCGGGTCGCAAACGGAAAATCCTCGCCACCCCAGAGGCCGAGCCGCTGTGCGTAGGCGAGGTTGTGGACCGTCGTGGCGCCGGTCGCCGAGACATAGACCACGCGCGCGTCCGGCAGGGCGTGCTGAAGCCGCAGGCCCGCGC